>NZ_CP183879.1:2257500-4392500 GCF_048572925.1 Peribacillus sp. B-H-3
CGAGTGACTCCGCGCCGAAAATGTACCGGGGCTAAACGTATCACCGAAGCTGTGGATTGACACCTCTGGTGTCAGTGGTAGGAGAGCGTTCTAAGGGCGTTGAAGCTAGACCGTAAGGACTGGTGGAGCGCTTAGAAGTGAGAATGCCGGTATGAGTAGCGAAAGAAGGGTGAGAATCCCTTCCACCGAATGCCTAAGGTTTCCTGAGGAAGGCTCGTCCGCTCAGGGTTAGTCAGGACCTAAGCTGAGGCCGAAAGGCGTAGGCGATGGACAACAGGTTGATATTCCTGTACCACCTATTCATCGTTTGAACGATGGGGGGACGCAGGAGGATAGGGTAAGCGCGCTGTTGGATATGCGCGTCCAAGCAGTTAGGCCGGAAACGAGGCAAATCCCGTTTCCATGAAGGCGGAGCTGTGATGGCGAGGGAAATATAGTACCGAAGTTCCTGATTCCACACTGCCAAGAAAAGCCTCTAGTGAGATGAAGGGTGCCTGTACCGCAAACCGACACAGGTAGGCGAGGAGAGAATCCTAAGGTGTTCGAGAGAACTCTCGTTAAGGAACTCGGCAAAATGACCCCGTAACTTCGGGAGAAGGGGTGCTTTTTAGGGTGAATAGCCCGGAAAAGCCGCAGTGAATAGGCCCAGGCGACTGTTTAGCAAAAACACAGGTCTCTGCGAAGCCGCAAGGCGAAGTATAGGGGCTGACACCTGCCCGGTGCTGGAAGGTTAAGGGGAGAGGTTAGCGCAAGCGAAGCTTTGAACCGAAGCCCCAGTAAACGGCGGCCGTAACTATAACGGTCCTAAGGTAGCGAAATTCCTTGTCGGGTAAGTTCCGACCCGCACGAAAGGTGTAACGATCTGGGCACTGTCTCAACGAGAGACTCGGTGAAATTATAGTACCTGTGAAGATGCAGGTTACCCGCGACAGGACGGAAAGACCCCGTGGAGCTTTACTGCAGCCTGATATTGAATTTTGGTACAGCTTGTACAGGATAGGTAGGAGCCTGAGAAGCCGGAGCGCCAGCTTCGGTGGAGGCGTCGGTGGGATACTACCCTGGCTGTATTGAAATTCTAACCCGCGCCCCTGATCGGGGCGGGAGACAGTGTCAGGTGGGCAGTTTGACTGGGGCGGTCGCCTCCTAAAGAGTAACGGAGGCGCCCAAAGGTTCCCTCAGAATGGTTGGAAATCATTCGCAGAGTGTAAAGGCACAAGGGAGCTTGACTGCGAGACCTACAAGTCGAGCAGGGACGAAAGTCGGGCTTAGTGATCCGGTGGTTCCGCATGGAAGGGCCATCGCTCAACGGATAAAAGCTACCCCGGGGATAACAGGCTTATCTCCCCCAAGAGTCCACATCGACGGGGAGGTTTGGCACCTCGATGTCGGCTCATCGCATCCTGGGGCTGTAGTCGGTCCCAAGGGTTGGGCTGTTCGCCCATTAAAGCGGTACGCGAGCTGGGTTCAGAACGTCGTGAGACAGTTCGGTCCCTATCCGTCGTGGGCGCAGGAAATTTGAGAGGAGCTGTCCTTAGTACGAGAGGACCGGGATGGACGCACCGCTGGTGTACCAGTTGTCTTGCCAAAGGCATAGCTGGGTAGCTACGTGCGGACGGGATAAGTGCTGAAAGCATCTAAGCATGAAGCCCCCCTCAAGATGAGATTTCCCATAGCGCAAGCTAGTAAGATCCCTGAAAGATGATCAGGTTGATAGGTCTGAGGTGGAAGCGTGGTGACACGTGCAGCTGACAGATACTAATCGATCGAGGACTTAACCAAATTGAAAAGCGGAGAAAGCCTGCATAAACCGGTAGGATGATGGAGCTTCTGGCGGAAGAGACGGACGTCTCAGACAGAAGAAGCGAAGCAGCCGTACGGTTTGGCTTTCGCAGCCAGACAGCATGTATTGTTCCTGAAGTTCAAAATCTTCTTCTATTATCTAGTTTTGAAGGAACAACGTTCCTCATAGTTTGGTGGCGATAGCGAAGAGGTCACACCCGTTCCCATTCCGAACACGGCAGTTAAGCTCTTCAGCGCCGATGGTAGTTGGGGGTTCTCCCCCTGTGAGAGTAGGACGCCGCCAAGCAGACGAAGGGCCAGCAAAAATGCTGGTCTTTTTTATATGGAAACTAAGTTTTATAGTAGTCAAAATAAGAAACTAATCCCAGCTGCCAACTCCCGAATTTTTACAGAAAAATAAACTGAAGCAAAGGAGTAAACGCTGGAGCGGGTAGTATGCACGCGGAGCGGAATGAAACGAATGAAGGCTCATGAAGTGATCTGCCGGTTAGCCTCCTTAAAGGGTTTTTAATAGAGCATATAGACTGGAGGGGATAGGTGCTGGTTTTAAGGACTTCTGCTAAAACCGTTGCTTGTGTGGCAGCAGAGAAGTCAGGACGTCCTGTGATAGCAGGAAGCTACAATGCAAGTGCTAACTGAATGCTGGTTTTAATATGCACAAAGCAATTATTTGGGATTTTCAGAAGACAGTGTACGACTATAAAAGTGGATCGTATACACTGCAGTGCCGCCCTATAATGACGTAACACATGTGGATTTTTTAAAATTTGGCTCAGTCAATCTTTTCTGCGGATTTCCTCATGCAGACAGGAAAATAAAATTAAACTTAACTGCAGTTAACATAATTAATTAAAACAAAGGCATTCTGATACAATCCTGATCAACTTAAATTACATTGCAGACTATAACTAAACATAATAAGACTGCCTGCATGTGCAGGCAGTCTAAGCCATTAATATTTAATTTTATCGAGTACCTGCTTGCCCAGCTAATTGTGATTGAGCTGTAGCTACTAGACGTTTTGTGATTTCTCCGCCAACTGATCCGTTAGCGCGTGCTACTGTTTCTGCACCTAATTGTACACCAAATTCAGAAGCGATTTCATACTTCATTTGCTCAAGAGCTTGTTCTGCACCTGAAACTAACAATTGGTTGTTGTTGCTGCTGCGATTTGCCATGTGTTTTCACCTCCTTACATGTTAATCTTCCTAAAATGCATGGTTTAATACCATTGTAAATATTGGATGATTATTCATTCCTGGTGAACATGTTAAAAATGTATCATTTTTAAATTTGATTGAATTTTCCAGGCTTATTATTTTATTAATTTAACGTATTGCAGTAATATTGGTAAGTATGATTTTTAAAGGAGGCATCTACATGAAACAACTTTCACAAAAAAGGACGGTCTTGATTCTATCCTTTCTTGTTATAATGTGGGGAATTAATTGGCCGCTGTCTAAAATGGCTTTAAGCTATAGTCCGCCGCTATTATTTGCGGGAATACGAACAATTTTAGGCGGAATCATTCTGCTTGCAGTTGCACTGCCCCGTTACAGGCTGCTTAACTTCAAGAAAAACTGGAAAGCTTATCTTATTTCAGCCGTTCTTAATATTATCGTTTTTTATGGCTTTCAAACGGTAGGATTAGGATATATGCCAGCAGGGCTTTTTTCTGCAATTGTATTTATTGAACCTGTGTTGCTTGGAATATTTTCATGGATGTGGCTTGGGGAGTCCATGTATCCCCTGAAAATTGCTGGCCTGGTGTTAGGCTTTGCAGGTGTCGCTGTTATTAGCTCTGGAGGGTTTACTGGAAGCATATCTGCAGCTGGTATATTATTTGCGCTTATTTCTGCGCTTGGATGGGGTCTTGGAACGGTTTATGTCAAGAGAACAAGTGACAGGGTGGACTCAATCTGGATGGTAACACTGCAGCTCCTAATAGGAGGTTTATTTTTATTGGCTGCGGGTTCAAGTACAGAAAACTGGGGAAACATTGACTGGAATGTTCCGTTTGTCTCAAATCTGCTGTTTATCTCAGTATTTGTAATAGCATTTGGCTGGCTTGCATTTTTCACATTAGTCGGTTCTGGAGAAGCAAGTAAAGTAGGTTCTTATACTTTCCTTATTCCGCTCATTGCCATTTTTTGCAGTTCATTTCTGCTGCACGAAACTATAACGTTAAACCTTCTCGCGGGACTTTGTTTAATCATTATCAGCATCTGCTTTGTTAACATCAAATTCAAGAGCAATCCATAAATAAAATTAATTAATGCCAAACAAAATTTTTATTTACAAAATTAGAACGTCACGGTATGATATCAACAGTTTCATATTTCTAAATCGCTGAATCAATTCGAACGGGGAAACCATTTTTGTGGCATATTCTTGCCACTGGGGTGAATCCTAATTTTTTAGGTAGGGCTACTCTTTGGCCCAAATCCGACAGCTAACTCCGTAGGCGTATAGGAGAAGAAGGTGAAGCTGGTGTGACTATGCATTTTTATGTCCACAGGGCTGCTTGTTTATGCCTTGCGGATTTTTTTTGTCTCTTTTTAGCCGCATATCACTTCTTCTCTAGAATTATAGTCTCCCGGCGATTTAAGTTATGTATACAGGGTACTATAATAACAAAACATGAATATGGTGGTGTACTATGTTATCAGCGGTTAAACGACTTTTAATCGGCCGGCCTTTGAAGTCTAATGAACTAGGCGATCAAAAGCTTAATAAGCTGAAAGCCTTGGCGATTCTTTCGTCCGATGCATTGTCTTCTGTGGCTTATGGTCCCGAACAGATTTTGCTTGTATTAATAACAATAAGCGCAGTAGCTTTTTGGTACTCCCTTCCTATTGCTGTGGGTGTCCTATTTTTATTGACAGCACTTATTCTTTCTTACAGGCAAATCATTTACGCTTATCCGCATGGCGGCGGGGCTTATGTAGTATCTAAAGAAAATTTAGGCCGAAATCCTGGATTAATAGCAGGAGGATCGCTGCTTGTTGACTACATACTGACAGTAGCAGTTAGCGTGTCTGCAGGAACGGATGCCATCACATCGGCGTTTCCGGGTCTGCATCCATATACGGTGCCTATTGCGGTGGTGCTAGTAATTTTTATAACGATACTGAATCTCCGCGGGATTACAGAATCAGCTTCAATCCTTGCTTACCCGGTATATTTATTTGTGCTTGCATTATTCATAATGCTAGTGGTCGGGCTATTCCATATCACTTCCGGAGATGTACCGTCTAATCTTCATCCGCATTTTGGGACCCCTGTTGCCGGCATTTCGCTGTTCCTGCTGTTGAGGGCTTTTGCTTCCGGATGTTCTGCACTGACAGGAGTCGAGGCAATCTCGAACGCAATACCCAATTTTAAAGATCCTGCTCCGAAGAATGCAGCCAAAACATTAATGGCAATGGGATCATTATTAGCTGTGCTGTTTACCGGAATTGTTTTTTTGGCCTATTATTATGGAATTACGCCTAAAACAGAGGAAACAGTCGTTTCACAAATTGCTGAAGCTACATTTGGAAGGAATATTTTCTATTATTTCATCCAGGGAACAACAGCCTTAATTCTAATCCTGGCTGCCAACACAGGCTATTCGGCTTTTCCTCTTCTTGCCTTTAATTTGGCTAAAGATAAATTCATCCCCAGAATGTTTACGATGAGAGGGGACCGGCTAGGATATTCAAATGGAATCATTACATTGGGAGCTACTTCAATCCTTTTGATTATTATTTTTAATGGGCAGACCGAACAGCTTATTCCTTTATATGCAGTGGGAGTGTTCATTCCATTTACATTGTCGCAGACAGGCATGCTGGTTAAGTGGGTCAGAGAAAAGCCAAAAGGCTGGATGGGAAAATTAATCACAAACCTTATTGGCGCGCTGATCAGCTTTACGGTCATGATGATTTTCTTTATTACCAAGTTTGGGCAGGTATGGGCTGTGCTGATTTTCCTGCCTCTTATCGTTTTAATGTTTCACAGCATCAAGAAGCATTATGATGCAGTAGGCGAGCAGCTAAGCTTAAAATCCTGCGAGCCCATCCTTCCTATAGAAGGAAATATCATCATTGTGCCGGTAGCCGGTATGACACATGTTGTTGAAAACTCAATCAATTATGCAAAGTCTCTTACAGCCGACCAGGTCATTGCTGTCTATGTTGCTTTTGAACGTGAAGATGAAAAATCATTCGAAGAGAAGTGGAAAAAGTGGCAGCCGGATGTCAGGCTTGTTACTCTGCATTCTTATTATCGAAGTGTTATTCAGCCGTTAACGAAATTCATTGATACTGTAGAACATAAGGCCAGTGAATCGAATTACAGGGTCACGGTGCTGATTCCTCAGTTCATACCGAAGAAAAGCTGGCATAATATCCTTCATAACCAGTCGAGCCTATTGATTCGCGCTTACTTGCTTTATAAGCGTAATGTAGTTGTGACCACAGTACCATTTCATTTAAAAAAGTAATAAATTGTAACAGCTTTGCAGGCTATAAGCAAAGCTGTTTTCTTTTTAATTGGCTGTTTTCGTAAACTTTGTTGCTATTGAACAAGGTGGTTGATTTCCGCTCCAGGATGCTCGCTTTCCGCGGGCGGTCGGTGAGCATCCTCGGCTGCGCCTGCGGTGTCTCACCTGTTCCGCTATCCCGCAGGAGTCTCGCACCTTACGCTCCAATCAACCTGCCTTAACGATGGGATTACCTCACAGAACTTATTAAAAAACAACATTCTTTAAGAAAAGAGCCTTTTAATTTTGTTCAATAGGCAAGGTTAAATTTTTTTATTACTTGTCCTGCAAAAAAGATTAAGAACTAGTATATAAAATGGATACACTATTAATCCTCCAATGATGAAAAGGCCAGAGGCTGAATTTGGGTCGTCTCCACCATAAGTTATTGGAAATAAAGAAACGAATACATAAATTAAAAGGATGAAATAGGGTATCCATAAGATGGCAGTCCAAAGGTTTGCTATTCTTCTGCCCAGCCATTTTTTAGATGAGGAATAAAGGACAATTGTGCCAGCAATTATTTCAATTAGAAGCGTAACAAAAGTCAAAAAATGAATTGCATTAATCCCCCAGCTTGTTAGCCTGCCAATTCTATAAACATTCACCATAAGTTCAATTGGAATAAATACGATAAGAGCATATATAATACTTACAATATTTAACTTGAAGTAATATTTCATTTTAATCTCCCAGCATCTTCATTTTTTTTGAAACGTACTGCTCTGTTTTAAAAAGGCTGTATTCGTAAACTTTGGTACTATGTAACAAGGTGGTTTATTTCAGCTACAGGATGCTCACTTTCCGCGGGGACGGGCGGTGAGTCTCCAGGCTGCGCCTGCGGGGTCTGCCTGTTCCGCTAATCCAAGCAGGAGTCTAGCACCTTACCCTACAATTAAACAGACTTAACAATGGAATCGCCTCACAGAATACAAAACAACAATCTTTAAGAAATGAGCCTTTAAAATAGAAATTTTATTGAATATTGGAATATCTTCATGCTGCATATTTCTTGTGAGTATAAATAAAGTTGTATCATGAAAAAAGGCCCATTGCATTCTTTTGTAAGATTTTTTTATACTTTCAGTTTTTTGGCAACATACAGTATAATGGAAAAGAACAATTATAAATGGTAATAATTAATATTTATATAGCAAACAGCAGGAAAGGTCCAAAAACAAATAGGTTCTTAGACTGAATGACGCGAATAAATGGGTTCTGACTTTGGAAAGTATTCTCCGTTTTATGAGATATATATTAAAATTCTGCAATAATAGGGAGGCAAAACATCATGCTTGATGGGTGGTTTTTGTGGTTTATTCTTTTTTGGGTAGTGGTCCTGGTATCCATGATGAGTATAGGCGGCTTTTTTATGTTTCGAAAATTCCTTAAAAGGATGCCGAAAAATGATGGGAAATCGGACATGGACTGGGAGGAATATTATGTCGGCATGACTAAAAAGCTGTGGCCACAGCAGCAAAAGGAGCTGCTGGAGGACTTGGTAAGTCCAGTGCCCGAGCTATTCAGGGATGTTGCCAGGCAGAAAATAGCAGGAAAGATCGGTGAATTGGCCATAAAAGAGAAGGCTCCTATGATTACTGAGGATATTGTCATCCGGGGATATATCATGGCTACTCCAAAAAGGGATCATAAATTTTTACGGAAAAAGCTGTTGGAGCGGAAGGTGAATCTCCATACATATGAAAACCTTTTTAATTAAGGGAAAGAGCAGACTTAAAAAAGTGTGCTTTTTTTTTGGAAATCAGGCCATGAAGCCAGAGTTTCCATTAGTTGGTGTATCCGGAACGTATGTGCCCAAGCTGTTTTTTTGTTATAATACAATCAAATCATTATAGGGACGGAGTGAAATACTTTGAAATTCATACATACGGCAGATTGGCATTTGGGAAAAATCGTTCATGGAGTACACATGACTGAAGACCAGCGGCAGGCGCTGCTTCATTTCATAAATATTGTAGAGGAAGAAAAACCGGATGCGATTATTATAGCAGGGGATTTGTATGATAGGTCGGTACCTCCAACAGAGGCAGTTAATTTGCTGGATGAAATGCTATTTACATTGAATGTGGAGATGAAAACTCCAATTGTCGCGATTTCGGGAAATCATGATAGCGCTGAAAGACTATCATTTGGTTCATCCTGGTACAGACACAGCGGGCTTTATTTACAAGGAAAGCTGGATGATAATTTTCTGCCCGTGAATGTAGGAGGAGTTAATTTCTATTGTATCCCTTTTACAGAGCCGGGTGTGGTAAGACAGCTCCTTGATGACGAGCGTATACACTCACATCAGGATGCGATGCAGGCCATGATTCATAAAATAGAGAACACGCTGAATCCTAACGAGCCTAACGTGCTTGTAGGGCATGCCTTTGTTTTAGGCGGGAAAACCAGCGATTCAGAAAGAGTCTTGTCAGTTGGCGGGACAGGCTGTGTGAACAGCGATTTGTTTGATGCATTTGATTATACAGCTTTAGGTCATTTACATAGTCCTGATGCCATTTCTGATCCAAAAATTTTCTATTCTGGTTCTCTTATGAAATACTCTTTTTCAGAAGCCAGGCAGAGGAAATCGATTTCTATTATTAATATGGATGCTGACGGGTCCTTTGAATTGTCATATCGGCCAGTGCAGGCAAAAAAGGATATGAGAGAACTTGAGGGACACATGGAAGAATTGCTTGATCCTGGATTCTATCAGTCTCAAAAGCTGGATGATTATCTCAAAATTACTCTGCTTGATGAAGGTGCCATTCTGGATCCAATCAGCAGATTGCGAAAGATATATCCGAATGTGCTTCATTTGGAGAGGAAATGGGATTTGATTGACAGCAGAAGAAAGCAATCTTTTTCTTCCGTTAAAGATGATAGAAAGTCTGAACTAGAACTTTTTGAAACATTTTACCGGGAAATGACAGATAGGGAATTCGATAGGTTCAAACGGGATGCTATGACATCTGTCATTGAGGATGTAAAAAAAGAGGAGGCGCTAAAATGAGACCCCTTCATCTAGTCATGCAGGCATTCGGTCCATACGCCGGAAAAGAAACTATTAATTTTGAAGAACTTGAGAGCCGGACCATGTTTGTAATTTCGGGGAAAACAGGAGCAGGCAAAACCACTATTTTTGATGGAATCAGCTTTGCCATATATGGAAAGGCAAGCGGGGAAGATCGAAATGGAATGGAGCTCCGGAGTCAATTTGCCCAAAGTGATCTGCTGACAGAGGTTGCCTTGACCTTTGAATTACGGGGGAAAACCTACTATATAGTACGTTCACCCCAGCAGGAAAGAAGAAAGAAATCGGGCGAAGGCACTACAATTGTAAATGCAAAGGCTGAACTGTATGAAATAGAAGAAAGCAGCAAAAAATTGCTGGGCTCCAATGTCAGGGAAGTGGAAGAAAAGATCAAACAATTGATGGGTCTGGATGCGAACCAGTTCAGGCAGATTTTAATGATACCGCAAGGAGAATTCCGAAAACTGTTGACCTCAGAAAGCAAAGATAAAGAGCAAATCCTCCAGAAGCTTTTTCATACAGAAATGTATAAAAATATTGAAGAAAAGCTGAAGGAAGAAGCTGCATTATTAAAGAAACAAAGCGATAGATCCCGTCAGGAAAGAGTTTATCTGATAAGGAACATTCAGCCAGGGGATAACGAAGAATTAAGAATGTATATCGCTGCAGAAGATCCCAATGAAAACAATATCTTGCCGCTGCTGACTGAAGAATTATACAAAAATGAAATGAACTTACAAAACCTGGAAGTCGCTAATGTTCAAAGGCAGAATATAAGGGATGAAATAAAAGCGGAAATAATCCGGGCAGAGGGGCTTATCGCCACATTTCAAGAGCTTGAAAGAAAGAAAACGGAAAAAAAGTCTTTAGAATTGCGAAAATCTGAAATTGATGAAAAAAAATCAGCCATTGCTCTGGCCCAGCGTGCAATTGCCTTAGAAAAGCAGGAGCATTTTTACCTTAGAATCGGCAAACAGCTGAATGAAGTCCGGCAAGAATTAGATAAACAAAGGAAAAATGCTGAAACCCTCAAAGAGAAAAAGGTTCTTCTGGAAGAAAACTATGAAATTGAGAAAAAAAGAAGCAGCGAAAGAGAAGAGGTTTCAAGAGAATTACACCGTTTGCAGCAGCTGAAAGGTTCTGTGGAGGCATTTAGCCAATACAGCAAAGCTGCCGTTTTGGCAGAAAAATCCTGGAAAGACACTGAGGAAAAAAAATCCACAACAGAAAAACGTTTGAAAAATTGTGAAGAAACGGAAGAAAAGCTGCTTGCAGAAAAAAGACATTGTGAACAAGCTGCGGTGAATTATGCTGGAAAAGAAAGAGAAACAGAAAAAAACCAGGAGCGTTTGGATAAAATCACCTATTTTATGGAGCTTTTTCAAACGACGGAAATAGCTGAAAGAGAACGGATTAACAAAGAAAAAGCATTAAACCTGGCTTCAGGCGATCTCTTGCAGGAGAGAAGCCGTATGGAGGAGCTAAATCACAATTGGATGGGAAGCCAGGCCAGTTTATTGGCCCAGTCACTGATTCCTGGTGAAGCCTGTCCTGTATGCGGAGCAGCCGACCATCCAAATCCGGCAGCAAGTAGCTTATCCATGCCTTCAGAGGCCCAGCTGAAAAAGCAGCAGGAAATTTTAAAGCTCGCAGAAGAAAAGAAAAGCAAAGCCGAAGCGGAATATTATAAAGCGGATATAAAATATTCCTCACTTTTGGAGGACTGTGATCAAAAAACAGAGCAATTGAAAAAGCTGATTTCAGCTTTTCAAGCAGATAAAATCAACGAGTATTTTCTTGATGCCAAAAATAACAAAATAATTCTTCTAAAAGAGACAGATGCTCTTCGGCTGAAAAGGGATGATTTGCCTAAAATAGAAAATCAATTGGCACTGCTTAAAGAAGAAAAAAATAAGTTTATAATGGATGCTGAACAGCTGAAAACACAAGAAGAACAAGCCAGGTTGCATTATTTAGAAGCCCGGGCAAAGCTTTCCTCTTTAAAAGATGGCCTTCCTGAAGAAATTAGAACACCTGAAAAATATCATCTGGCGTGTACAAATATGGAGAATAAGCAAAAAGAGCTCCAGGAGGCTCTGGACCGCTCACTGACATCGCTTCAGAAAGCCATACAGGAAGAAGCTGTCCTTTCCGCTAACATACATTCTCTTTCAGGGAATGAAGCGAATTTGGCTGAAGAACTGGCCGGGGAAAGGAATCGTTTTAAGGAGGAGCTGCTGCAGCAGGGGTTTGATTCTTATGGCGCATATACAGCTTCAAAAAAATCAGAAGCTGAGATTGTTGCCATAGAGCACGAAATAATTGCCTATGAACAAAAATATCATACGGTAACTGGCCTTTATCACCAGCTTGAGTTAACTTTAAAAGGAATAAGCATGCCCGATATAAATGGAATGCAAAAGAGGCTCGAAACAGCTGATTCCCAAATTGCGGAGTGCAGAGAGCTGTTTTCGAAACTTGCCGGAGCAATTCAGGAAAATAACAAAATAAAAGCTGATTTAGAAAGAATTAAGCTTCAGCAAAAGGAACTTGATGAAAAGTTTGCCGTAATCGGACATCTTCATGAAATCTCCAAAGGCCAGAATCCTTTTAGAATTACTTTTGAGCGATACGTATTGGCTGCTTTCCTTGATGATATATTAAAAGAAGCGAATCTGCGCTTGATTAAAATGACTAGTGGCCGTTATCAGCTTCTCCGCAAGATTGATCCGACTAGGAAAAATATTCAGAGCGGTCTGGAGTTATCCATATATGACCAATATACAGGCCAGGAACGGCACGTAAAAACCCTCTCAGGAGGAGAAAGCTTTAAAGCAGCCTTGGCCCTGGCCCTTGGCTTAGCAGATGTAGTGCAATCACATTCGGGCGGAATCTCACTTGAAACCATGTTTATTGACGAAGGTTTCGGAACGCTGGATCCGGAATCGCTGGATCAGGCAATAGAAGCATTGATGGATATTCAAAGCAGCGGACGCCTTGTAGGGATAATTTCACATGTTCCTGAATTAAAAGAACGGATAGATGCACAGCTTGAAGTCATTTCAACACAAAAGGGCAGCCGGACAGAGTTTCACTTCACCGGCTAATATTAAAGACAGGAGGAAAGGTGATGGTTCAATCAATCGGCATAGATGCAGGCGGCTCATTGCTAAAACTGGCATATATAGAAAAGGGGCAGCTTCATGTAAAAGCTTATGATTACAGTGATATAGAAATGCTTCTTCAATGGATCGCAATGGTTGGCCGCGAAGCAAAAATTGGTTTAACAGGAGGCAAAGCTGCCTTTGTGCAGAGCAAGCTCCCGATTAAAGCCAGCTATGCAGATGAATTTGAAATGACATTATCCGGAGCGGCTTTTCTGCTTTCCAGAGAGGAAAAAAATACGGCAGCAAAGATCCTGGTTTCCATCGGTACCGGCACATCCATTTACTTATTACATGGAACAGAATCAAAAAGGATTTCAGGCAGCGGATTGGGCGGAGGAACACTGACCGGCTTATCTTCACTGCTGCTGGGAACGGCTAACTTTAAGGAGCTTGTTTCATATGCGGCAAAAGGTGACAGGTCCCAGGCGGATTTGCAGGTCAGGGATATTTATGGAAAAGAGAACCCGCCTATTCCCGGTCATTTTACTGCAAGTAATTTTGGAAAAGCTGCACAAATGGGCAATCCGGCAAAAGAGGATATCGCTGCATCATTAATGGGCATGATAGCTGAGACTGCAGTATTGTTAGCAGTAGGGGCTGCGCATGCAAACCGCTTAAAAGATATCTGTTTTATTGGAGGAACTCTGGTTAACAATATTCCGCTTAAGCAGGCAGTGAAAGAGGCAAGTGCCGCATTTGGCTGTGAGGCGCATTTTCCTGATAGGGGAGAATACAGCGGTGCAATCGGCGCACTCATTTCACTGTAGCTGCCGCTTGAAAAACAAAAGTAAAGCGAATGAATTGTTTTTCATTCGCTTTTAATGTAAAGAATATCGTTCTTGTTTTTTTCTTCAAGATGCTTGTTAATTTTAATGGTCAATATGTGGCTTTCTAACTCTGCAGTGATTTTTTTATTTTCTATAGAATAAGGAAAGCAGATGCTTCTTTCTAAGAAATTGCCGGCCGGTTCCTTTTGGCAAGCAACTTTTTTGTTTACACGAACGATAATTGTATCTCCCTTGAAAATCACACTAATTGATTCCATATGAGGAACTTCCAGCAAACACTCAATGATGTATTCCTCACTTGATTCGTACAAATCCATCCGAAAAGTCATTATGTCCAGATAGCTGGTAACAGGGTCTAAAAAATACCTTGACATCCACTCGTCAATTTTATCATTTTCAAGTTCCTCATTGGATTGCTGATTCCCCATACACTTACCTCCGTTTTGCCTTTGGATAGTATATGTAGTGAAATCATAAGAAGTGTAGAGAGGGAGGCACGTATATAAGCAAAGAAATCGCAGGCTAATTCTTTGCAATTTAGCCTGCAATTACTTTTTGAGCTTCGAAAGGTAACCCGATGTTCAGATGACTTCCTTTTACTTCAAGGAACTATCCAATGCAGGGCATATGTTTTTCTACATATCATGTCCGCTGTTATGCTTTTGGCGGGAATGATTCCTATTTTTTACTTTATGGGAACCGCTTAAGGGAGCCGGCTGTCCTGATTTTTCTCCTTTAGGTGCATTTCTTCGGATATCTTTTCCATCGTTTTTATTCATTGTTTACCCCTCCTGATTATTAAGATTGGCTTTTTTCTTTATTTTATGCTATTGTTCCCCTTGCTTTTTTCGTGTTAAGAAGAGCCTCACATACATATTTACTGAATGTCGGCACATTATAGTATTGAAAACGAAAAAAGGAGTGCTGCATATGCTAAATCATCAGGATAAGCGGAGAACTTTTCAAGAAGCGCAGCAAAGCGTAAAGCAAGTCCAGGATGCCTATGTTGATATTATCACTGATAGTCCAGGGTATGGACATCAGCTTCAGCATCTGAAACAGGAAGCAAACGAAGCTTTTCAGCAGATACAAACGGCTCTTGGCAGTGCCTCAGAGCATCAGCGAGTACAGCTTGAACAATTTCAAAAGGATATCAGCGGCATATTAAGCGAATTGAATGCTGAAGGATAACAACAGATTAAAAGCAGGCTGCTTTCATGTGAAGCAGCCTGCTTTTAATTTTATAGTATGAAAAAAATTAATATTAAAGTATGATGTATTAATTTTATTGATACTAAATTACCACTAAAAAGCAGTAACGGCACACCCTGAAGCGATTTGCAGAATGACGGTACTGCTTTTTTAATGTTACTGATTTTTCTTACGCTTCTTATTATTTTGTTTTTGCTCTTCTGTTAAGGGCTCATTTTGAAACTCTTTATTGAATCCAGCCCCAATTCCTTGGGCTTTTGCATCGTTCATCCCAGGGATTACGTGATTAGCTTTTCGATTTGACAAAAGAATTACCTCCATTCATCCCATTTAGACCGGCAGTAAAACCCCCCTGAAATGGAAGTTTCGTTTTATAGGGTGTGATAAGAAAAGTTAATTATGCAAGTGATAAATTTGTTTTGTTAGAATAATATGTACTGTGAATAAAAAAGGGAGCGGTATGGAAGTTTCCTTTAGGGTACCGGCTTTAAATTGCCTCAGGAATTACCAAACCAAATCACCATAAGGAATACTTATCAAAAACAATAACTTTCTTGATATTTACTTATATCTATTTCTATATTAAAATTTAATTGTGAGAAAAGTGAGGATGGGAGAATATTCAAACTTTTCGCCAAACAATTATTTATTTTTGTAAACTTGGCTGTTCTTTGTAGGCCATGTTTACTCTTATGCTCAGATTTACTATCTGACATTCCTAACAGGGGGTAAGAAAACATGACGAAAAATGATATTTTTCAAGCGCGTTCATCATTTGATCTTAATGGAAAACGCTACAATTTTTACAATTTGAATGCTTTAGAAAAAGCAGGTGCCGGAAAAGTTTCCAGGCTGCCATACTCCATTAAGGTATTGCTTGAAGCTGTGCTTCGCCAGGTTGATGGCAGAGTCATTACCAAGGAGCATGTTGAAAATCTTGCTAAATGGGGAACTAGCGAACAAAAAGATATTGACGTGCCATTCAAGCCTTCACGTGTTATCCTGCAGGATTTCACGGGTGTCCCAGCTGTAGTTGACCTTGCATCCCTTAGGAATGCGATGGCTGCATTGGGTGAAAATCCGGATAAAATTAATCCTGAAATTCCAGTTGATCTGGTCATTGACCACTCTGTACAAGTTGATAAAGCTGGAACTCTCGATTCATTGGAAGTCAACATGGATCTTGAATTCGAGCGTAATACCGAACGTTACCAGTTTTTAAGCTGGGCACAAAAATCCTTTAATAACTATCGTGCAGTACCGCCTGCAACCGGGATTGTCCATCAGGTAAACCTGGAATACCTGGCTAATGTAGTTCATTCAATTGAAACTCCAAATGGAGACCATGAAGTCTTCCCTGATACTGTTTTTGGTACAGATTCACACACTACCATGATTAATGGCATCGGTGTATTAGGATGGGGCGTAGGGGGAATTGAAGCAGAGGCAGGCATGCTTGGACAGCCATCATATTTCCCAGTGCCTCAGGTTGTCGGTGTTAAGCTGACTGGCAAGCTTCCAAATGGCACAACGGCTACTGACCTTGCATTAAAGGTAACTCAAGTTCTCCGTAAACATGGAGTTGTCGGCAAATTCGTTGAATTCTTTGGTCCTGGAGTTTCATATCTACCATTGGCTGACCGTGCAACCATTGCCAATATGGCGCCAGAATATGGAGCTACTTGCGGATTTTTCCCTGTTGACAGTGAAGCAATCGCTTACCTCCGCCTGACAGGCCGTGATGAAGAATTGATTCAAATCGTTGAAACATACAGCAAGGAAAATGGACTATTCTATTCTCCTGATAAAGAAGATCCGACCTACACAGATGTTGTGGAAATTGATCTGGCTGACATTGAACCAAACCTTTCCGGACCAAAACGCCCGCAGGATTTGATTCCTCTTTCCCAAATGCAGCAATCCTTCAAAGAGGCTATTAATGCCCCTTTGGGAAATCAAGGTTTCGGTCTTGAGGCATCTGAACTGGATAAAGAGGTAACAGTGAAATTTGCTGATGGCCATGAATCGAAAATGAAAACAGGTGCGATTGCCATTGCGGCCATTACAAGCTGCACTAATACTTCAAATCCATACGTTATGCTTGGTGCCGGCTTGCTTGCGAAAAATGCCGTGGAAAAAGGCCTAAGTGTGCCGGACTATGTCAAAACTTCGCTGGCCCCCGGATCTAAAGTAGTTACAGGATATCTTCGTGATGCTGGCCTGCAGCCGTATCTCGATAAATTAGGCTTCAATATTGTAGGGTATGGATGTACAACTTGCATTGGGAACTCTGGACCATTGGCCGAGGAAATCGAAGCGGCAGTTTCAGAAGCAGATCTTCTTGTAACTTCTGTTTTATCAGGAAACCGTAACTTTGAGGGAAGGATTCATCCTTTAGTAAAAGCTAACTACCTTGCTGCACCTCCATTAGTCGTCGCTTATGCTCTTGCTGGAACAGTGAATGTGGATCTGCAAAAAGATTCTCTTGGCAAGGATAAAGACGGCAACGATGTTTACTTTAATGACATTTGGCCGTCTCAAGATGAAATCAATGAAGTTGTGAAAAGGACAGTAACTCCAGAATTGTTCCGCAAAGAATATGAAACAGTATTCAATGATAACAAACGCTGGAATGAAATTCATACAAGCAATGAAGCATTATATTCTTTTGATACTTCATCGACTTACATTCAAAATCCTCCGTTCTTTGAAGGATTATCTCCAGAGCCTGGAACAGTCAACCCTCTTTCCGGACTGCGTGTAGTCGGCAAATTTGGTGATTCAGTAACGACTGACCATATTTCTCCGGCAGGTGCCATTGGAAAAGATACACCAGCAGGGAAATATTTGCGTGCTAATGGTGTTGAACCGCGTGATTTCAACTCTTACGGTTCACGCCGCGGAAACCATGAAGTCATGATGCGCGGAACCTTCGCAAACATCAGGATACGCAACCAAATCGCTCCAGGCACAGAAGGCGGATTTACGACATATCATCCGACAGGCGATGTGATGGCGATTTATGATGCATGCATGAAATATAAAGCAGACGGCACGAGCCTTGCTGTTCTGGCCGGCAAAGATTACGGTATGGGAAGCTCCCGCGATTGGGCTGCAAAAGGAACAAACCTTCTTGGTATTAAAACAGTCATTGCCGAAAGCTTCGAACGCATTCATCGTTCTAATCTAGTATTGATGGGAGTTCTTCCTCTTCAATTCAAAGAAGGCGAAAATGCAGAAGTCCTTGGATTAACAGGAAAAGAAGCAATTGATGTTGCTATCGATGAAAATGTTAAACCGCGCGATATAGTAAAAGTGACTGCAACTGACGAAGACGGTAATAAAAAGGAATTTGATGTACTTGTCCGTTTTGACAGCGAAATAGAAATTGATTACTACCGCCACGGCGGAATCCTTCAAATGGTATTGCGCGACAAGTTAAAAGCGTAAATAAAGTTTTAAGGCAATCAGAAACGGCAAACCTTATATTGGTTTGCCGTTTTTTGTAATCAACTTTTCTGTATATAAAAGGGGATTTTTGTTATTATCAAAACAAAGAATTAAAATTTGGATTTTTTACCTTGTTTTATAAAGCTTAACAGGGGGTTAATATGATTAAAAAAATTATTGCGGCTTCTGTTCTTATACTTCTTATCACCGTTGCTATTGTTCAGGCTATGGATGATGGCAAAGAAAAGGGGAAAGAAGGCCCACAGAAATCGGGAAGTATGAAAATTGGTGAAAAGGCACCTGACTTTGAACTTAATACGCTTGAAGGGAAGAAAGTAAAGCTTTCAGAATTTAAAGGTAAAAAGGTACTGATCAATTTTTGGGCCACTTGGTGTGAGCCTTGCAAAGAAGAAATGCCTCACTTGGAGGAATTTTATAAAAAATCCGCCTCGGACACTGCTGTTCTTGCTATAAATATTGATCCTGAAAATGACGTAAAAGGCTATGCAGGGAAAATGGGACTCACCTTTCCCATTCTTTTGGATAATCAGGAAAAAAGCAAAGCAGTGAATGAACGATATGGGGTAGCTGCTGTTCCAAGCAGTTTTTTAGTCGATTCTAAAGGGATCATTCGGCAAAAATTTATTGGGGCCATTAATTTTGATGTAATGAAAAAAAGCATAGGTCAATTAAAATAAGTATTTGGGCATTGCCAGGTTTCCTATGACGGAAACCTGGCATGCCTTTTTTTGGTGGTATGATGTCATAATTTTATGTAAATTTGGAGATACTGATTTTAAATACAACGAAAAAGGTGAAATTATGAAAAGAAGAAAAAGATCGTTTGAAGATTTAGTGCTTGAAAACAAAATGGAGCTTTTAAAGGATTTGAAGCAGATGGAAAAAATTGAAGAACGGCTGGAAAACAGGCATATGTTAAAGGCTGAGTAACCTTCAAAATATGTCAGTAATTTTTCCTCTTTTTAAGTAAAAGATAAAAAAAAGGAGGAGATAAACATGGGCAATCCAAAAAAAGATTCTAAACATTTTACACCAAGCCATATTGGTACCAAATCAAGGTCATTTGGCAATAATAAAGGAAAGCAAATGGGAGATAAATCCGGGGAGCATCCTCAAGTTATCCAGACAAAGGGTGAATGACTGGATTTAATTTAGTTATTTGTAATTTTATTATGTTAACTTAAAATGCTTACAAAACACTGTGGAGGTAATGATGCAATGACATATAACAAGCCAAATCCCGACGATCGTTCAGATAATGTAGAAAAATTGCAGGACGCTGTCCAAAATACAATTGAAAACATCGATAGGGCGGAAGAGTCTCTAGAATTTGCTACAGGGGATGAAAAGCAGCAAATTATGGATAAAAATGAAAGAAGAAGAGACAGCATCCAGGGGATGCGGAATGAAATAAAAGATGAAGACGCTGCACGAAAAAACGGTTATCAATAATAAATGTATCGATCATCATTTTTGGAAAAAAGGGAGAAAAAGCATTAGCTTTCTTCCTTTTTTGCTTTTCATCCCCTTAGAGCACAATAATAAGTAAGACGGTGAAAATATGATAAAATTACATATAGAATGCAGGAATGAAAGATGTGATAAAGCTGGAAACAAGAGAACAGATAAAAGAAATGGCAGCAGAAAGAGCAGCGCGGTTTTCTAATGAATTAGAAAGCCTCGGTTACATTAAAAATCAAGAGGAGTTAATAAAGTTGATCCAGCTTTATGATGAGCCAGGCAGTAAAGCTGATAAGCTAAAGTCGGAGTTATTTGGCATGCTTGCACAGTCCCAAAAAGAAAGGTATGGTGAAGATTCGTTATATAAGGCATGGCTGAGGAAGGCGAGTGAATTGGATCCGGACAACCAAAGAGTGAATGGACTGCTGGCAGAGTCAAATTTGGAGAAATTCAGAGATCTGGCAGAACCCCTTGTTTTCCCTATAATCCGTGAAACAGATAACCGTACGGCTAAAAAGAAGATAGCGGATGAATATATAAAAAAATGCGAAATATTCCTTGGAAAACTGGATACGGCTGTGCGTGATTTAGAAGTTGGAATTGGACGCGCCCAAAAACTTGGGAATGAGCCGCTGGTTTCTAAATATCAGGATTTGGCTAATATGGCCAATGAGATTTCCTTAGAGCTTTCTGGGCTCCACGCAGCATCTAAAGAATATGGTGAATCGATTACCGGGGTATTTTACACTTCTACTCATTTTTTTGATATGCAGGTACATATCAGCCGCCTTGGGAGCCTGAGATCTGATTGGAATGAAATCTTCAGTGAGAACTTAGATGTACAATCAGAACAGGATGCTGGCCCGCTGGATGAATTGCAAAACATGATAGGGCTATCCTCGGTAAAAAGAAGAGTGAATGATTATTATCATTTTCTGCAGTATCAGCAAAGAAGAAAAGAAATGGGGTTTAGGTCAAAAGACGGGCAAAGCATGAATATGGTTTTGACTGGGAATCCGGGCACCGGTAAAACGACGCTGGCTCGTCTTTTTGCACGGATTTATAATAGCCTTGGTGTATTGCCTCAGGAGAAGGTATATGAAGTCGATCGTTCTCAGCTAATTGGAGCGTATGTCGGGCAAACGGAAGAAAACGTGAAGGCTGCCGTTGAGAGGGCAATTGGCGGAGTTCTGTTTATTGACGAAGCCTATAGCCTTAAGCGGGATGGCCAGTCAGGCAATGATTATGGCCAAACTGCAATAGATACACTGGTTTCTTTAATTACAAGCGAAAAATATTCCGGAAAATTTGCGGTTATACTTGCTGGCTACCCGGATGAAATGAGGCAATTCCTGAATGCAAACCCTGGACTTCGCAGCAGATTTCCTCAAGCGAACCATATTCATCTTGTAGATTTCTCTACAGAAGAATTGCTGCTGATCGCTGAAAAAACAGCAAGGGAAAATGATTATTTTTTAACCAGTGAAGCCAGGATTGAACTGGGAAAAAGAATTGAAAAAGAAAAAGTGGATGAAACATTCGGAAATGCCCGGACCGTTAAGGACATCATTACAGAGGCCATTTTTAAAAAAGGCTCAAAACAAGGACTGGATGAAGATATCTTTCAATATACACTGCTCAGCAAAGATGATTTTGAAGTACAAGAAAATGATGCTTCGGTTTCAGCGTTGTCACAGTTAAATCAGCTGATAGGGCTTTCGGAAATAAAAGAGGAAGTTCAGACACTTGCTTCTTTTGCTGAGGTTCAGTCTTTACGCAGAAAAAGATCCCTTCCTGGTGTTCCAATACAGCTGCATGCTGTCTTTACCGGAAACCCCGGCACAGGGAAAACCACTGTTGCCAAAATATATTCCAGGCTCTTAAAAGAAAGGGGAATGCTGAAGCGCGGCCACTTAATTGTCACAAGCAGGGCGGATTTTGTTGCAGGATATGTAGGGCAAACTGCAATCAAAACAAAGAAGAAGATAAGAGAAGCTCTAGGCGGCGTCCTGTTTATCGACGAGGCATATTCTTTGTTAAGCCACACTGAAGGCGATTTTGGCAAAGAGGTGATTGATACGCTCGTAGATGAGATGACTAAACATAATGAAAATCTTGTTGTCATCCTGGCTGGCTATCCGGAAGAAATGAAAAGCCTGCTGCTGAGCAATCCCGGCCTTCGTTCCAGATTTAAAAAGTTCTTTAATTTTAAAGATTACACAGCGGAAGAGCTGATTTCAATAATGGAAAGCTATGCAGGGAATTATCACTATGAGCTTGCAGATGATGCAAAATTATTGCTCTTAGAAAACCTTAGAAGAAAGCCGGTAAAGGGAAACGGGCGCTTTGCTGCAAATTTAATCGATGAAAGCATCCAGCTGCAGTCTTCCCGTCTATTTAGAGAGCCAGAGTTAATGGAAGAACAAAATAATTTATCGCTGCTGAAAAAAGAAGACATCAAAGCAGCATTCAAAAAAGCAGAAAGCGGGGATTAACTTGCTGATTTCAGAAAAGGAAATAGAAGTGAGATATGCGGAAACGGATCAAATGGGAGTGGTGTATCATACAAACTATATTGTATGGATGGAACTGGGCAGAACAGAACTGGTAAAGGACCTTGGTTTTAATTACGCAGAGATGGAGAAAGACGGAATTATATCTCCAGTAATTGATGTAAATGTTTCCTACAAAAGTCCAGTGCGGTACGGAGAGACAGCACTAGTTAAAACATGGATAGAGCATTATGATGGCATACGGATCATTTATGGTTATGAAATTTATACAGAGTCAAATGATCTTGCTGTTTCAGCCACTTCCTCGCATGTTTGTGTAAAAAAAGACAGCTTCAGGCCTATCTCCATTAAAAGGGTGTTCCCGGATTGGCATGAAGCTTACGAATCGAATAAGAAAGCAGATGAAAAGTAATGGGAGCGGATTTTCCCAGTTATACCGGCAAATATGACACTAATTGGTATATCCAGCTATCAGCAGGAGATGAGGGAAGAGCCCGTGCTGATGTAAATGATTGCAGCCTGTTTATTGAAAAAGGAGGAAACATTATTGGCTTTTGGGATAAAAAGAAAAGATCTTTTGGAATGGAAAAATAAAATCCAAAAAGGGGAAATTGCATTTCTGACCCATTTTTGGCTTGATGACCGTTTTCCTGGTTGTACAACGGTCACAAAAGTGGGCTGCGGCGATTTAAAAAAGCTCGAAGCCTGGGGAGAAAAATATGGATTGAAGAAAGAGTGGATCCACCATCGGAAAGATGGCTACTCTCACTTCGATTTATTAGGTACCTCACAAAGAGATATACTCGAAAAGGAAGGTATATCTGATAAATTAATAGAGAAAAGTGCCCGCAATTCTCGCCCTTCATAAAAACCACCGGAGTCATAAGGAATGCACCCCAATCTAACAATTGGGGTGCATTTCTTATGACTAAATTTACAGACATAGATAAAATAAAAGGTGTAAAAACGGTATTTAAATAGACTCAGCGAAGTCTGCTGACTTCGCTGAGTCTATTGGGAATAATATATCGGTTTTTCTAAACTGGATTCAATAGATATTATTATTAATAGGGCCTATTTTTTATATAAAAATTCTGGTTCGTTATATTTCCGGTTAAACTCAATATGCAAGTCATTTCCGTCAAAGTACCATGAGTCGGTTTCTTCAACAAAGAATGAAATGCCCATTTTTTCAGTTTGGGCAGCTGGATTTTCGGGATCTGTATTGTTGACTCCCAATGAAAATCCGCTTTGTATAGGACTGTATCCTCCATATCTGGCGAAAAAACGGAGAGCATCTCCTTCTTTTAACGCCAGCTCGTCTTTATACCATGCTGCTGCTTCATCGTTAATAAATATTTTCATAGCAAAGTCTCCCTTCACACTAGTCATTAACAATAGTATATAGCAATGCTAGTAAAGAAGCGAACGATGAATCATCCGGGCAGGAAGCTGGCACTTGCGATGGTTCCGGTGGCATGTAAGGGAGTATAAAGGCATACCTTGACAGGATGCCTTTGCAAATTTTGAATCATATGAATCATTTATCTCTCTTTAAAAATCAGCTGGCGCAAAAATTCAGAAGAATTGCTATATTGTGTTAAAATATAGATATAAACTATGCTACTTTAAGATAACGGGTTGCTAGTCATGTGATATCAATTCTTCGGCTGTTCCAGTGACACTGGTAATATAAAATATCAGTTCTATAAGGGTTGGCGGGGGTTAGTTCATTTTGATTGAAGCTTACAGTATGGTATCAAAAATAACTGATGCAATTCTACATATCATTAATATGTAGTGAAAATTAAAGGTATATAATAATACGATATAGTTAAGGGGGCAGAATGGATGCGTAAATCCGAATTGCTGAAAGGCAGCACAGAAATGGTGCTTCTTTCAATTTTAAAGAACCGTGATATGTATGGGTACGAAATTATAGAGGAATTAAAAAGGATCAGTGATGGATACCTATTATTTAAAGAAGGAATGCTGTATCCGGCTTTGAAAAAATTAGAAGAAAAAGAACTTGTTAAAAGTTATTGGAGAGATTCTCTGGAGGGGCCAAGCAGGAAATATTACTACATTACCAAAAATGGGGTGCGCGAACTAAAGGAGCAAATTACTGAGTGGGAGCTTTTTCATGAGGTCATTAATAAAGTAGTCCATCACCAGAAGTGAGCAGGGGGATTTTAAAAGAACTGGACAAAAAAATAGAGAGCTTATCTCGGGCATTGCCTGCCTTCGATGGCTCTCTCTATTCTTGCTCTTTATTCCTTTTCCTTTGCTTCCATTTCAGCCATTTTTGCTATAAGAATATGTGGAGGCATATGCATGATCTGTTCAATTGGCACTGATAGTGATTTTGAAAGCTTAATGGCAGTTTCAGCCGATATTTGCAGAGGTTTCATATTAGCTCCTTTCTTTTCGCAGTACTGTCAGCTGCACAAATTAAAAGCCAGCCCCTATGTTTTGAAGTGTGAGGGCGGAAATATATTTTTAAATCCATTTTACTTTTGGCTCGGTTTTATCCAGAATCCGTTTAATGTTTGCACGGTGGCGATAAAAAATAAATATGGCCAGCACTCCAAGGACGAGTATCAGGGGCCAGTCGCTCCACTTAAAAATCATGGCATAGGCAAGTGAAACGATTGAAGCCACCATGGAGGAAAGAGAAACATATTTTGATAAGTACAGCGCAATAAAGAAGGCGGCTAATACTACAACGAATAGCAGGGGTACATAGGCAAGTACGATTCCTCCTGAAGTTGCTACAGCTTTTCCTCCGCGGAACCCTGCGAAAACAGGGAACATATGGCCGATTACAGCAAAAACTCCTGCCAAAAGGGGATGGATATGTGCTCCAATCATCATAGGCAGCATAGTGGCCAATGTTCCTTTTAATATATCCATTATGGTTACAGCCATCCCGGCTTTAAAGCCTAGCGTCCGAAAAGTATTGGTGCCGCCCAGGTTTTTGCTTCCATGTTCACGGATATCTGTTTTATAAAAGATCTTGCCGATAATCAAGCCGGACGGAATAGAACCAAGCAGGTAGGCAAGCGCCACTGTGATTATAATTAGTAACATATTGCAGCCCTTTCTTATATGTATTTATTTGTATGTATGATTGCTTTTGGCGGATTGTCATTTTAATGTACGTTTATCCAAAAAGCATGTATACCTTTAGCCAATAAGCAAGGTACTCTATATTTTATCATGATTATGCAAAAAAACCATCGGCAATGAGATTTTTTTATTCCATGTATTCTTAGGCTTTTATTAATGAAAGCTTTAAACCATGTAATATTGTCCGCACTTTATATCCAAAATTTACCTGGTTTTTTCCCTGTCAATAGGCAGTTATGTTAAAATAGTAATGTAGTAGACTAGTTGATGAAAACGGGAGATTGTTATGAAAAATTTATTTGGCGCTCTACAATGGATTGCTTTTATGGTTGCTTCTTCAATCGTAGCGCCTATTGCGATTGCTGACTTATTCGGTTTAACGGGTCATGAAGCAGCTGAATTTGTTCAAAGGACAATATTTGTTCTAGGCATTGCTGGAGTTATCCAGGTAACCTGCGGGCATAGGCTGCCTATTAATGAAGGGCCGGCAGGTTTATGGTGGGGGGTGTTTGCCCTTTACGCAAGTTTCAGCACTACACTGTTTGCATCAGGTTCAGACACCCTAAGAGCCCTTCAGACAGCTCTGATTGCAAGCGGCATCTTTTTTATCATACTTAGTGCAGCGGGCTTGATAAAAGTGATCAGCCGCCTTTTTACGCCTGTTGTGATGGGTATCTATCTGCTTCTTCTGGTTATGCAGCTCAGCAAATCATTTTTAAACGGTATGCTTGGATTGGGGTATACAGGAAATAAAGTTGATTTGAAAATTGCCGGTTTAAGCCTGTTGACTGTGCTGATCACTTTTTATGTGACAAAACATAAAAAGGAATCCATCCGGCGCTACGGAGTGTTAATTTCCCTTGCCTGCGGCTGGCTTCTTTTTGCAGTTTTTGGAGCAGCGAAGAAGGCTGACTATTCCCCAGATCAGCTGTTTTCACTGCCGAAGCTGTTTGCTTTTGGTTCCCCAAAGTTTAATTCAGGCATGATCATGACAGCAGTATTTGTTACACTGCTTTTGCTGACAAATATGATAGCAAGCATCCGTTTAGCAGAAATGGCTCTGAATTCAATAAAACCAGGCAGCAGCAAGGCGAATCTTAAATCAGCTGGCATGGCAGCTGGTATAAACCAGATATTAGGAGGGGTGTTCAGTGCAGTTGGCCCTGTCCCGATATCAGGGGCTGCAGGGTTTATTGCTGCAACAAGGATGACCGCCAGGCTCCCGTTTCTGCTTGGCTCCATCTTAATTGCTGTTTCAAGCTTTTTTCCGCATGTAATGGCTTTTTTTACAGCCGTGCCGATTCCGGTAGGGTATTCAGTGACATTTGTAGTGTTTACAGGCATGTTAGGCATGGCGTTTGCCGAATTTGAAAGGGAAAAAGAACAAAATAGAATACGTACGGTTATCGGCGTGTCGCTATTGAGCGGAGTAGGCTTAATGTTTGTTCCCGGCACAGCCTTTCAGGGGCTTCCGCCAATTGTAGTTTCGCTGCTCAATAATGGTCTTGTGTTTGGCTCATTTGTATCCATATGTGCAGATCAGTGGACGAAATTTGTTTACAGAAGAAAAGCCAGGGGTGAAGCATAACTCTTCAGGGCAAAGAAAGCCGTCTATAAGAGAAATATGCACGTAAACAGCGGGAAAGTCAGCAATATATCTATATTAAAGGCTAATAAAGATTTTTCTCCTGTTTGTTTATATGCTAAAATTTAAAGATAAACAGGATTTATGCCTCCTGAACGAGAAATAGAATAAAACTAAGGAGCTGAAAATCATGACAATGAATATTCCAAGCCGGGAAGAAATCGGCCGTATATTAAAAAAGGCCAAGGTAATTGCTGTGGTCGGATTGTCAGATAATCCGGAACGCACATCTTATATGGTCTCAAAGGCCATGCAGGATAGCGGATATGAAATCATACCGGTAAATCCCTCTGTCGAAGAAGTTCTTGGAGTGAAAGCAGTTGCTTCCTTAAAAGACATTAAAGGACATGTAGATATTGTGAATGTTTTCCGCCGCTCCGAATACCTACCGGAGATCGCCAGGGAATTTGATGAAGTCGATGCGGATATATTTTGGGCACAGCTGGGGCTTGAAAATGAAGAAGCGTATAATTTCTTAACAGAAAAAGGTTACACCGTCATCATGGATCGCTGCATCAAAGTGGAACATGCCCTTACAAAGTAAGGCTGAGAGCGGACAAAGACCCGCTCTTTTTTTATGGATTCCAAATTAAAACAATCGAAAACAAGAAGCATATTTAGATGCCAAGATGCAAAGGAATATTTACATGTCATTGTAGTCATGGTGATCATGATGGAAAACATTAAATAGAACATTTGTTCTTTTTCTTCTTTTGGATTATACTTAGCATATAAGAAGTTAATAATATAAAGCCTATTTATTTATGAGTCATATCATACTGAATGATACGGCCCAGAAATGTTGTTGTTGCAAGGAAAGGGGAATTTCTGTGGCAAAGAAAGTTAGTACAATCGAATATAATGATGATGCGATTCAAGTCCTTGAAGGCCTGGAAGCGGTGAGGAAGCGTCCAGGAATGTATATCGGAAGCACCGATGCACGAGGACTTCATCATTTGGTATATGAGATTGTTGATAACTCCGTGGATGAGGCGCTTGCTGGCTACGGAGACCACATCATCGTTAAAATACATAAAGATAACAGTATCAGCGTGACAGATAAGGGCCGGGGAATGCCGACCGGAATGCACAAGCTCGGCAAGCCGACACCTGAAGTCATTTTGACAATCCTTCATGCAGGAGGGAAATTTGGCCAGGGAGGCTATAAAACCAGCGGAGGGCTTCACGGTGTGGGAGCGTCTGTGGTAAACGCCCTCTCAGAATGGCTCGTTGTTACAATCAAGCGGGATGGTTTCATTTACGAACAGCGATTTGAAAATGGAGGCAAACCAGAAACTACCCTGGAAAAAATAGGAAAAACCAATCAGTCGGGAACTAAAATCCATTTTAAGCCCGATACATCCATATTTTCGGTTACCGTATATAATTATGAAACACTTTGTGAACGTCTAAGAGAGTCTGCGTTTCTTTTAAAAGGAATGAAGATTGAATTAATAGATGAACGGCATGATCACCATGATAATTTTTATTATGAAAATGGCATTGAAGCATTTGTAGAATATATCAATGAAGAAAAAGATACCCTTCACAGCGTGGTAAGCTTTGAAGGCGAACAGAACAATATTGAAGTCGATTTTGCCTTTCAGTTTAACGACGGCTATTCAGAAAATATTCTGAGCTTCGTTAACAATGTCCGTACAAAAGATGGAGGCACACATGAAGTCGGGGCTAAAACAGCAATGACCAGGGCTTTTAATGATTATGCCAGAAAAACGGGTCTGCTGAAGGAAAAGGATAAAAATCTGGAAGGCACAGATATAAGGGAAGGCTTGTCTGCCATTATTTCCGTCCGGATCCCTGAAGAGCTTCTTCAATTTGAAGGGCAGACAAAAGGGAAGCTTGGAACAAGTGAGGCCCGTTCAGCAGTTGACAGTATTGTCACAGAGCATTTGGCATACTTCTTTGAAGAAGATCCCAATACGAGCAGCTCTTTGATCAAAAAGTCCATTAAGGCGTTTCAGGCCCGTGAAGCAGCAAGGAAGGCCCGTGAAGATGCCAGGAGCGGTAAAAAGAGAAAAAAATCTGATGCTGTTTTATCAGGAAAGCTTACGCCCGCCCAATCTAAAAATCCTGAAAAAAATGAATTGTACCTGGTAGAGGGTGATTCGGCAGGAGGTTCCGCCAAGCAGGGCAGAGATCGCCGTTTTCAGGCTGTTCTTCCTCTTCGGGGAAAGGTTATCAATACAGAAAAAGCAAAACTGCAGGATATTTTTAAAAATGAAGAAATCAATACCATTATCCATGCAATAGGGGCTGGGGTAGGCCCGGAATTCAATGTGGAAGATGCCAATTATGACAAAATCGTGATTATGACGGATGCGGATACTGACGGTGCCCATATCCAGGTGCTGCTCCTTACATTCTTCTATAGATATATGAAGCCGCTGTTTGAAGCAGGCAAGGTATACATTGCGCTTCCTCCTTTGTACAAGGTCAGCAGAGGGACAGGGAAAAAGGAAGTAATAGAATATTCGTGGAGTGATGAAGAACTTCAGGATACAATCAAAAAGGTAGGGAAAGGCTATATGCTCCAGCGGTATAAAGGTTTAGGAGAAATGAATGCCGACCAGCTTTGGGAAACAACCATGAACCCGGAAACAAGAACTTTAATACGTGTAAAAATCGATGATGGAGCACGTGCAGAAAGACGGGTTACAACCCTTATGGGCGACAAAGTAGAGCCGCGCCGAAAATGGATTGAAGCTAATGTAGCGTTTGGTCTCGAAGAAGAGTCGAATATTTTGGACAATGAAAATATGTCGATATCAGAGGAGGTCAAAATTTAATGTCTTTAGAAGAGAAAGTTCGTGATTTGCCCCTGGAAGAGGTTATTGGAGACCGGTTCGGGAGATACAGCAAATATATAATCCAAGACCGTGCGCTCCCTGATGCAAGGGACGGGCTAAAGCCGGTTCAGAGACGCATATTGTATGCGATGCATGTGGAAGGGAATACAAATGATAAAGGTTTCCGAAAGTCGGCCAAGACGGTAGGTAACGTAATCGGGAACTATCATCCGCATGGAGACTCATCAGTGTATGATGCTATGGTCAGGATGAGCCAGGAATGGAAGCTCCGAAATGTCATGGTGCAGATGCACGGCAACAATGGTAGCCTTGACGGCGATCCGCCAGCAGCGATGCGTTATACAGAAGCAAGGCTATCTGCCATTGCGGCAGAGCTCCTTCGTGATATTGATAAACGGACGGTAGACTTCATTCCCAATTTTGATGATACCTCAAACGAGCCGGTTGTTCTTCCTGCAATGTTCCCTAATTTGCTGGTAAATGGATCAACTGGAATTTCAGCAGGCTATGCAACAGAAATCCCGCCTCACCAGCTAGGAGAGGTTATAGACGCAGCCATTATGAGAATGGACAAGCCGGATGTGACTGTCGATGAATTAATGACAGTCATAAAAGGGCCAGACTTTCCGACGGGAGGCATCATTCAGGGAATTGAAGGCATTAAAAAAGCCTATGAAACCGGAAAAGGCAAAATTATTATTCGCGGCAAAGCCGAAGTAGAGAATATGCGCGGAGGCAGGCAGCAGATCGTTGTGACAGAAATCCCTTATGAAGTGAATAAAGCAAATCTGGTCAAAAAAATCGATGAATTCAGGCTCGACCGAAAAGTGGAGGGAATCTCCGAGGTTCGTGATGAATCGGACCGGACCGGATTAAGGATTGTCATAGAATTGAAAAAAGAAGCAGATTCTTCAGGCGTACTGAATTATCTATATAAAAATTCAGATCTTCAGATAGCCTATAACTTTAATATGGTGGCCATCTATAAAAAGAGGCCAATGTTAATGAGTCTTCCAAAGCTTCTTGATGCATATATCGGCCACCGTAAAGAAGTTATCCTGAACCGTTCACGCTATGAACTGCAAAAGGCACAGGACAGGGCACATATTGTAGATGGATTGATGAAGGCGTTATCCATTTTAGATGAGGTTATTGCTGTCATCCGTTCATCCAAGGATAAACGGGATGCCAAGGATAACCTGATAAGCAGGTTTCAATTTACAGAACCGCAGGCTGAAGCAATCGTATCCCTGCAGCTTTATCGCTTGACCAATACGGATATCACTGCACTTCAGTCAGAAGCAGAAGAGCTAAACCGCAAGATACAAGAATTGCAGGCCATTCTGGACAATGAAAAAACACTCTTTCAAGTCATAAAAAAAGAATTGAAAAGCATTAAAAAAACATATAACGATACACGCCGTTCTAGAATTGAAAATGAAATAGAAGAAATAAAAATTAATCTGGAAGTATTGGTAGCCAGCGAAGATGTTATGGTCACAGTCACGAAGGAAGGATATGTGAAAAGAACTTCTCTCAGGTCGTATGCCGCTTCAGGAGGTCTTGATTTCGGCATGAAGGACTCTGACAGGCTCCTTCAGAAAACGGAAGCCAATACAACAGATGTTATCCTGCTGTTTACTAACAAAGGGAATTACCTGTATTGTCCAGTTCATATGCTCCCGGATATCCGCTGGAAAGAAACAGGGCAGCATATTGCCAACATTGTGCCAATTAGCCGTGATGAGCAAATAGTTAAAATGATCCCGATTAAGGATTTTGAACAGCAGCAATATTTGTTATTTGTGACGAAGAACGGAATGGTGAAAAGAACCGAGCTGCGTTCCTATAAAGCGCAGCGTTATTCCAAACCTCTTGTCGGCGTCAACCTGAAAGGCGATGATGAAATGGCCGATGTGCATCTTACAGATGGAAGCACATCCATTATTATGATCAGCCATTATGGGTTTGCTTTATGGTTTGATGAAGAAGAAGTTGGTGCAGTCGGTGTCAGGGCTGCCGGAGTAAAAGGCATGAACCTAAAAGACGGAGACTTCGTCGTAGGCGGAAAGGTGCTTCAAAAGAATTCAGCAGATGGCATCCTGGTTGTCACCCAGCGAGGCGCGATTAAGAAAATGAAGCTTACTGAATTTGAAAAGTCTTCCCGTGCCAAACGCGGGGTCGTTGTGCTAAGGGAATTAAAGTCTCACCCGCACCGGGTCATTGGTTTTGAAACCGTTGTGAACAGCGACACCATTTTTATCAGAACGGAAAAGGGGACAATTGAAAGTTCCCATGCTGGAAGTTTAAGGTTCACCGACCGCTATACCAATGGATCGTTTATCATTGATGAAACAGAAAGCGGAAAAGCGGCTGAAATTTGGAAAATCAGTTTAGAAGACTCCAATCCAAACATCGAACAGTCTTAAGAGATACGGAGCGATAGAGAAAATCCCCGAACAGCATTTAATTGTTCAGGGATTTTTTCGTTTGGTCCTGATACATTTGCAAGGTTGATTTTGGCATTCCGGAAATTGGGACACAGTGTGCAATATTCTTCCTGAATGCGGATTCCTTTGAGCGGACCTCAACAGGAAAGATTGATGGCGCTTACCATTTTTAAGTACCCTTTCTTGAACCGCCTTCAGAAACGGAAAACTTTCCAATTCCTGCGTAATTATGCTATAAAAGAAGTATCCAGGAGTAATCAATGCGTAGTTTTAGCTTGTTTGCACGTGATGAATAATAGAAAGATAAAGATAACACTTGGTAGTTGCGAAATAAAGGCTCTCTTAAAAATGAAATTTCTGGGGGAAGTGCGGCTGCGGAAATCGAGAGACAATATAACAGATCCTTTAAAAAAGGGGGAGCATATGAAAAAAACATGGTGGAAAGAAGCAGTCGTTTATCAGGTATACTGGAGGAGTTTTTTTGATTCAAACGGAGATGGAGTAGGAGACATTGAGGGATTGATAGAAAAGCTGGATTATATTAAAGATCTTGGCATAGATGTCATTTGGCTAAATCCAATGTATGAATCACCTGATAAAGACAATGGTTATGATATATCCAATTACTGCGGAGTCATGGAGAAGGCGGGGAATATGGCCAGTGTTGAAAGGCTGATAAAGGAAGTACACCAGCGCGGGCTGAAAATCATTATGGATCTGGTGGTCAATCATACTTCTGATCATCATCCTTGGTTTTTGGAATCAAAGTCATCCGCAAATAATCCTAAACGAAACTGGTATATTTGGAAAGATCCAAAAGATGGAAGACCGCCGAATAATTGGCGCTCCTATTTTGCACCTTCACCGTGGACTTATGACGAAACATCGGATCAATACTATTTTCATTCGTTTGCAAAAGAACAGCCTGATCTGAATTGGGAAAATCCTGATGTCCGCCAGGAAATATACCGTATTATGAAATTTTGGCTGGATAAAGGAATTGATGGATTCCGGATGGATGTAATTAATCTACTTGCAAAGAAGCAAGGATATCCTGATGCGGATGATCCATTTAATTTATCATACCTGGCAAATAATCCAGGTATTCATGATTATTTACAGGAAATGCATAATATAGTATTAAGCAATTATGATATCATGACGGTTGGCGAAATTCCTTTTGTCAGCCCGCAAGAAGGTTTGTTATATGTAGGTGAAGACAGAAATGAATTAAATACTTTATTTCACTTTCAAATTGCCGACGAAATGCCAGCATGGGACATGCTCCGATTTAAGCGCATTCAAAAGGATTGGAATGATGGTCTGAGGGGAAAAGGGTGGAATTCGCAGTTTCTTAATAATCATGATCATACAAGACAAGTTACCAGGTATGGAAATGACAAAGAATACCGTGTGCAGTCAGCAAAGCTGCTGGCAGTTTTAATCCATACACTTCCCGGGACTCCTTATATCTATCAAGGCGAAGAAATCGGCATGACTGGGATACGTTACGATAAGATTGAGGATTATCAGGATATAGCCATGAAAAATAAATATCGTGAAGAAGTGGAAAAGGGGCAGCATCCAGATGAAGTTCTAAGGAGCCTGCAGCCGCTGTCCAGAGACAATTCACGGACTCCGATGCAATGGAATGATGAGGGTAATGCAGGATTTACAACAGGCACTCCATGGATTGGGATTAACCCGAATTATAAAACCATTAACACAGAAAATGAACAGAAAGATCCAATGTCTGTCTTGAATTTTTATAAAAAACTCATTTCCATCCGGAAAGATACAGAAGCAATGGTTTATGGAGATTATCACGATTTGACAGTAAATCATGCTGAATTGTATGCATATACACGAAAATTGGATAATGAAATGCTTCTGATCATCTTAAATCATAGCGATAATAAAAATGAGTTTATGCTGCCGGAGGAGTTAGCTGATAGAAATAAAAAGCTGATTCTCGCAAATTATGAATGTGTCAAAGATGAAGCGGAAAAAATTATGCTAAATCCACACGAAGCAAGGATATATTCCATCAATCTGTGAAAGATTCAAAATCACAAAAAGGCCCCCGAATAAAATGGGGACCTTTTTCTTATGCACTTTGGTTTAATTGTTCTTTCTTAGTTTTATTTGTTAAGCTGAACGCCATATATAAAAACACAAGCAGAAAGATTAAGAAGCTGGATAATCCATAAGTGGCGTTATAGCCTATCTCTACTGCAACATTGCCTAGAGTTCCGGCTCCGATTGCCATGCCTAAATCCATGAAGCTCAGGGACATGGCATTTGCTGTCCCTTTCTTTTCAGGGGTTACCCGGCTGACAGCCCAGGCCTGGAAGGTCGGCTGCATGATTCCATAAGCAATGCCGTAAAAGATGGCTGCTGCAGATAGCATGGCAAAGCTATGTGTGAAAGCAAGGAGAATCAAGCCGATGATACCGCAGACACTTGCAGGATAAATTAAAAATATATGTCCGAAGCGGTCATATATTTTACCGGAAAACGGCCTTGTGAATACCATCATTCCAGCTACAATCAGGAAGAATACAGAAACCTTTCCTCCGAAATGATTGGCCGCTCCTAAACCATCAATAAAATTCACGATTCCTGAAAAAGTAATATAAAACAGGGCTACAAGCAAACATGGAAGAAAGGCGCGTTTATCAAAGGCAAATTCGAGAAGGGACTTGTCCGGAACTGGTTTGGCAGCTGGGGCACCCTGATTGTTTTTGATAAAAAAGCTTCCTGCTGCAGTGAGCAGGGTTACAAAGAGCATTACGGTTAACAGTTTATTAAATGAATATGAATGCAGCATAGAAAGAGCAATCATAGGTCCAAACGTCGTTCCAAGGCTAGTTGCCATTCCAAAATAGCCTATACCTTCCCCAATTCGAGCAGAAGGTATTAAATTAGTGGCAAATGTCGCAAAAAGTGTAGAGATAATACCGAAAGAAATTCCTTGCAGTATTCTTAGCATCACTAAAATGGAAAAGGTGGCACGGCCAAAACTTAAACCGATTGTAATCAATACAAAAAGCAATGTCACAATTAATGTGGCTTTCATGTTCAGCTTATGCATAAAAATACCGATAAACGGCCTTGTAAATATAGCAGCGAGCATGAAAGAAGTTGTCATCAATCCGCCTTTTGCGGGATCATGTGTAATCTCCCCGACAAAAGCAGGGAAGCCGCCCATAAGTGCCTGAAGGCTTAGGAAAAATAAAAAAGTCATAATAATAATGATGATATATTGCCAGGTCCATAATTTAACAGGTGCTTGCTGTTTCAAAATTTATCCTTCTTTCTTTGATACCGTAAGACAATTTGATGCTTCGTGCTTACTGATATTTCTTTGTATTGTAACGAGAATATTCATAAATAAATGAAGATGTTCATCCGTTATTCCTTGCAGTATTTCGCCATACATATCCTCCACTGCCGGCATAGCTGCTTCAACAGTACTTCTTCCTTTTTCAGAGACTTCCACCAGAAAAGATCTCCTGTCTTCAGGATTCGGGATTCTTGTGGCTAAATCGTGTTTTTCAAGCAAATCCAATATTTTTGTTAAGGTAGCTTGATCTTTATCGGTTTTTGCGGATAATTCCTTTTGGCTGAGACTGGATACAAAGGTTAATTCTTTTAAAACGGTCCATTGCTCAGCTGTAATGTTATATCCCTTCAATACTTTACTTACCAATCCCCGTATTTTTTTGCTGGTTGATGAGGCAGTAAACCCTATCTCATCCTTAAACATGGTCTTTATCCATCCCCCATCTTTTAATTCACCTTCTTATTATACGTGTAAAAATTATAGGTGTAAATATAATTTGTATACTAATTAAATTCTGGACTTAAATAAAAAGGCTGTTTTCGTAAACTTTGTTGCTATGAAACAAGGTGGTTGATTTCCGCTCCAGGATGCTCGCTTTCCGCGGGGCAGGCGGTGAGCCTCCTCGGCTGCGCCTGCGGGGTCTCACCTGTTCTGCTAATCCCGCAGGAGTCTCGCACCTTACGCTCCAATCAACCTGGCTTGACAATGGGAACGCCTCAATAACAAATTAAAAAAGCAACAATCTTTAAGAAAAGAGCCAATAAAAAACATTAAAATTCATTTCCTCTCTGCATTCCAAGAAGCTATGTTGAATAATTAATTCGAAATATCGGCATGATTTTTTCATAGATTCTCTTTCTCTGGAAATAATAAGAAACACCTTAAGAGTGAAGGGAAGAAAAACGAATGGATCATTTACTGATTGCCAGGTCTATGTTTGGGACCACGATGGGTTTTCACATTATTTTTGCAACAATAGGAGTAGGTTTGCCATTTATGATTTTGACTGCGGAAATCATGTATCAAAGAAAAAAGGACTTGCATTATGCCGTTATGGCTCAGCGGTGGACAAGGGCGTTCGCCGTATTGCTGGGAGTGGGAATTCCTACTGGAACGATTGCAGGAGTACAGCTGACATTGCTGTGGCCTGGCTTTATGGAGGTGATCGGCAGGGTGATGACGCTGCCGTTCCAAATAGAAATTTATGCTTTCTTCGTTGAAGCCCTGTTTATGTCTATTTATGTGTATGCTGCAGACAGAGTGGCACCATGGATGCGGATCGGAAGTTTAAGCCTGGTTGCATTGGGAGCTTTATTTTCTGCCGTATTGATTACAAATGTCCATGCATTTGAAGCGACTCCAACAGGATTCAGAATTGAAAATGGGAAAATTGTGGATGTTCATCCATGGGCCGCCTTTTTCAATCCCAGCTTCCTGGTCACAGCGCTGCATGTTGCTCTATCAGCTTATACGACCGGTGCCTTTGTCGTAGCTTCTGTCTCTGCCTATAAAATGATAAAAGCGGGATTTGGATCTAAAGTGTATGTATTTCATAAAAAAGCTTTAATGCTGAGCGTAGTAGCAGGAGGAATCTTTGCCTTGTTTACAGCATTGAACGGACATGCTTCTGCACAGCATTTATACGAATACCAGCCTGAAAAGCTGGCTGCAGCAGAGGGTCTGTTTGAAACACAGACACATGCTCCGCTATCAATTGGAGGATTTACAGATGAAAAGACACAATCTGTGAAATGGGGAATTGAGATCCCGTGGGCATTAAGCTTTTTGGCAGCTAACAGTTTTGATACAAAAGTGACAGGACTGAATGATTTTCCAAAAGAACATTGGCCGCCGCTATTTATCCATACCCTATTCAATACAATGGTAGGCATAGGCTCATTGCTGATATTGCTGGCAGCTGCGGTGATAATCTGGGATAAATGGTTCAAAAAAGAAAGATTTCCGCGTTTTCTTATGTGGCTCTTTGTAATTTCCGGCCCTCTGGCAGTTTTATCTATTGAATGCGGCTGGATCTTTGCCTGCACGGGGCGCCAGCCGTGGACGATTTATAATTTCCTGACAACGAAAGAGTCGGTTACATCGACATCCAATCTTGGATTGCTATTTATCTTATTTTTGATTGTTTATCTGATTTTAGCGGTATCCGTACTTTTTGTGCTTATGTATTATTTTAAGCGGCACAGTGCGCTGGATGCCATTCATCAGGCAGAGCAAAAAGACAATCAGGCTTTGGATTCTAATTCTTAAGGAGGATTTTTATGTCAGATGCAGTCATAGCCAGTATCGTTCTCTGGGGATTTGTTTTTATATACTCTGTTATGGCAACCATGGATTTTGGCGCAGGATTTTGGTCCATGATTTATTTCAACCGTGAAAAAACAAGAGCCACCAATATTGCCAACAGGTATTTATCGCCGACATGGGAAGTGACCAACACATTTATCGTCGCGCTCGTTGTTGCCATCTATAGTTTGTTTCCCGGTGCAGCTTTTACACTGGGCACAATCCTGCTTTTGCCAGGGAGCCTCATACTTTTGCTGCTTGCCCTGCGAAGCGCTTTTCTGGTTTTCTCTCATATAGCGATTGATTATGAGAAGATTTTGACCTATATTACCGGGATCACCGGGATCCTGATTCCGGTACTTCTAATCAGTGTTTTACCTATCACTCATGGCCATTTTGTAACAACAGTAAACGGAAAGCAGACATTAAAGCTGGCTGAGTTATTTTCCAGTCCGAATGAATATGCCTTTATTGGTTTTGCGATCAGCAGCACGCTGTTTTTGTCATCGCTCCTGCTGTCTGATTACTCCAAGGAAGCGAACGAACTTGAGGCATTTAAGGTTTATAGAAAGGATGCCATGATAACTGGCCCTATTTCTTTATTAATGGCATTTTTGATCATGATTACCCTGAGAAATGAAGAAGCCTGGCTGTACAACAAGATGATGGATGATTTGCCTATCCTGTTATTCTCTTTGCTTTTTTTCATAATAGGAGGGATTGCCTTATATCTGCCGTTTTTTTCAAAGAAAAATATTAAAGGTATGCCAAGGGTTGCTGTCGTTTCAATTACTCTGCAGTATTTGCTGGCAAGCTATGTTTACGGAAAAGCGCATTTGCCTTATATGGTTTATCCCGATGTGACCATCCACTCTGGCTTTACGGACCCCAATTCTTTTAGAGCTGTTTTTGCCACCTATATCGTCGGCTTTGCGATTTTGTTTCCGGGGTTCTTCTATTTTTGGAGAATGTTCATGAAGGATAATCGATATTTGAAGCAGAAGGAAGCGAATAAATAGTATTTATCCTTTATCTGAAAGGAATGATACGATGAAACCAAGAAAAGCCCACCTTATTTCCAGTTATCTTATCCTTTTTGTTTTTGCCATTTTCAGTTATCCGGCATCTGCTGAGAAAACTCTTTATGAAAATGGGGAATTGCTGGTTTCTAAAGAGAAGGATGTTACAGGAGATGGAATCCCTGATAAAATTGCCATTTCAGGAATACCGTATGATGCAAAAAGCCAATTTCAAAAGAAAATGTTTATTACGGTCAATTCTCCTCCGGACTTTCTAAAGGTACCCCTTGAAGGAGGATATAATCCTTCATTGTTCTTTGCCGATTTTAACGGAGACCATGTTTGTGATGTTTTTGCACAAGCAGACACAGGCGGGAGTGGGGGGACTGTCAAAGGGTATACTTTCAGTTTTAAAGGAGGCCGCGTGAAAGAATTATCGGTCCCTCCTCCTGTTAGTGCTGGCGGGGAGTTTTTGGACGGATATCTCGCTAAGATTACCTTGAAGAATCATAAACCGGTAATCATGGATGTATCCTCCCGAAAGCAGGAATATGAGAGGCTTGGCATTTATCAAAAGGGCCGTTTGAATGAACCAGCCGAACTTCTTATTGATACATACTCTTCTTTGAAAATTATCAAGGTAAGTGGAAACAAAAAGGGTATCAGGGGCATACAAAGAATAAGCGGCGCTTACCATGCAGATGCATTGGCCGAGGTAATCTCCGATTGGGAATACACCAATGGCAAATGGCAAATGATTTCAGCGGAGATCCGGAAAATATAGGGCAGATATTAACCATTTTTGGGCATTTGGCATAGGATAAGGTAAACCCGGAATTAAAAAGGAGAATGGCCTCCCATGACCTTCAATGCAGAAAAACTGCTTGTCACCTATAGACCTCCTGCGACAAAAAGCATGCCGGCAGACGGCAGGAAATATACACTTACACATTCTGATGCAACAGGTGAACTGTTTCTTGGCATCGGCACTTCGTATGACAAAGGCAGCATTAATCCCCAGCTGAGAGATGAATTCCTTGCAGAATGGGAGCCGCGTCTTGGACAATTCTTGCTTTCAGGCAATGTTTATATCAGCAGCGGAGAATTTGATGAAAATATATCAAGAGTGCGATATATGGTTTTTAAGAAGGAAATACCGACAGCTTTGGAAGCGATTATATATGGAGACAGGGTATTTTTTCAGCATTTTCCCTGGCTGGTGGACAGCCCGATTTATGTCACCTTTGAATCGGTTTTCCCGGAATTCAATAAAATAATGTATTATGGGACACCACGCCAATATATGGGCGGCAAAAAGAAAATGAATGTGTAGTTCCCAGTATGCCTGCTGATATCAGCAGGCATTTTTAGTGCAGATTGCGGCAGATGCATTTCTTAAAATTTTATTTATTTTAATAATTAAGAAATTGACTTATTTTCAGTTTATTTGTTAATATTAATCTATCGCTGGCAATTCTTCATTAGCCAAGCCTTATGCCTGCATGGCAGGGGGAGCGGATGCCCTACGGATTTAAAAGAAAGAATCATCGAAACATCACTTCATCTTTTTGAGGAATATGGCTATCATGGTGTTACGGTTAATACAATTGTTAAGGAATGCGGTACAAGCAAGGGCGGCTTTTATCATCATTTCCAGTCGAAAGACGAGCTATTGTTTGTCATTCATGATGTGTTCATTACATATGTTTTAACAAAGGCGCAGGAAGCAATAGCCGCAAGTGCATCTCCTGCAAAAAAAATGAAAATGATCATCAAGTCTTTTGTAAAAGTTTTCGACCTCTATAAACCCCACATCTCGGTATTTTATCAGGAAAGCATGTATTTGAAGCCTCAATATGAAGCAGCAATAAGACGAAAACGTAAAAGTTATAAAGAAATGATCTTTGCAGTAATCCAGGAAGGCAAGGAACTGGGGGTCTTTAGGCCAGAGCTGCCGGTAGAAATAACAGGCATGAGCATACTGGGCATGGTGAATTGGTCATATAAATGGTACAAAAAAGACGGAGAAAAAACGATAGATGAAATTGGTGACATCTTTGTCGATTTGATTCTCCAATCTCTGCTGACCGACCAAGCAAAAAAAACAGAGCAGTAAAGAGGTAATTTCTCTGAAATCTTTTGTTTTCAATTTAATTTAAGCGCTTACATTCGGCTTCGGCAGACCAACCGGTCGGTCTCAAAGCACATACAATATCCCGAGGAGGATTATCATGAATTTTGAACTTACAAAAGAACAGCAAATGATTAAAGAAATGGTAAGAGACTTTGCTGAAAAAGAAATTAAGCCTAAAGCTATTGAACTTGATCAGCATTCCCGTTTCGGTGAAGATATTTTTAAAAAAATAGGGGAACTAGGTCTGCTTGGCATTCCGTTTCCTGAAGAGTATGGAGGCTCTGGCGGCGACACAGTCTCTTATGCCATTGCGGTGGAAGAAATCGGGAAAGCATGCGGAGGCACTGGCTTAAGCTATGCGGCTGCCGTTTCCTTGGGGTCTAGCCCAATTTACTATTTTGGAACTGAAGAGCAAAAACAAAAATATTTGGTGCCTCTTGCAAAAGGAGAGGAACTGGCTTCGTTTGGGCTGACAGAGCCTAATGCGGGATCTGATGCAGGGGGAACCCGGACACGTGCAGTGCTTGAAGGCGATGAGTATGTGCTGAACGGCGAAAAATGCTGGATAACAAATGCCGGCTACGCAAGCACCATTACGGTTACGGCAGTTTCCGGAAAAGACAGCAGAGGGAAAAACATTATTTCAGCATTTCTGGTTCCGACAGATACGAAAGGACTGACCATAAACTCTAATTATGAAAAGATGGGAGTAAGGGCTTCGAATACCTGTGAAATCATACTTCAGGATGTCAGGGTGCCAAAGGAAAATATCCTTGGAGATCCGGAAAAAGGTTTTAAGCAATTTTTGTATACTCTGGATGGCGGAAGAATCTCTATTGCGGCTCTTGCAGTAGGGATTGCCCAGGCGGCATTTGAGAGGGCACTTTCATTCGCTAAAGAGCGCCAGCAATTCGGCCAGCCGATTTCCAATTTCCAGGCCATTCAATTTAAACTTGCAGATATGGCCATGGAAATAGAATTGGCAAGAAACATGGTGTATAAAGCAGCCTGGCTGAAGGATCAAAAGAAGCCTTTTACAAAAGAGTCAGCATATGCAAAGCTTTACGCTTCCGAAATGGCTTTTCGTACAGCCAATCAAGCCATCCAGATTCACGGCGGTTCAGGATATATGCGTGAATATGAAGTGGAAAGGTATTTAAGGGATGCCAAACTCCTTGAAATAGGGGAAGGAACTTCGGAAATTCAGAGAATTGTCATTGCCAGGCAGTTAGGCTGCTGATCCTCCCCATCAGTAAAGAGAATCATAGATTGAAATTATATAAGCCTAAAAAAATTGACAGCTTCCGCTTCGACAGACGTCTCTGCAAATAATCACTGAATAGGAGGATTTTAATGTCTGAATTGTTGCGTGTAACGGTTGGCGAGTTGCTGGAAAACACTGCCAGGGAGGCAGGGGGAAAAGAAGCGGTTGTCTATCACGATCTGGGCTTGCGTTATACTTACAGCCAGTTTGAAAAAATTTGCCGGCAGGCTGCTAGAGGGTTTATGTCACTCGGAATTGAAAAGGGAGACCATATCGCAATTTGGGCTTCCAACAAGCCTGAGTGGCTGATTTCTCAATTTTCAACAGGGAAAATGGGCGGGATCCTTGTAACGGTCAATACGAATTACCGAAAAAGCGAGCTTGAATATCTGCTGAAGCAATCCGACTCGAGCACGCTGATATTAATGGAAAAATTCAAGGATCATTCATACATTGACACCCTTTACGAAATTGTGCCTGAGCTTCGTACCTGTCAGCCTGGAAAGCTGCAATCTGAAAAGCTGCCTCAATTAAAGAATGTAATTGTGCTTTCAGACAATGCGTACCCAGGAACTCTCTCATGGAATGATCTCTTAAGAGGCGCAGCTTCGGTCACAGAAGAGATGCTGGATTTTCGGATGAGGACGATGAGTCCGGACGATGTGATCAACATGCAGTATACATCAGGTACGACAGGATTCCCCAAGGGAGTGATGCTTACACATTCAAACCTGGTGAATAATGGGCATAGCATCGGATCCTGCATGAAATTGACTAAGGAAGACCGCCTGTGCATCCCTGTTCCTTTCTTTCACTGCTTCGGGTGTGTGCTTGGGACGATGGCATGTGTGGCCTGGGGGGCAGCAATGGTCCCGGTTGAGGAATTTAATCCAAGAACAGTGCTTAAAACGGTGCAAAATGAGAAATGCACAGGACTGCATGGAGTTCCTACTATGTTTATTGCAGAACTCAATCTTTTGGACTTTGATCAATATGATCTCACAAGTCTGCGCACTGGCATCATGGCAGGTTCCAACTGCCCGATAGAGGTCATGAAAAATGTGGTGGGGAAAATGGGAGCAAATGAAATCATTATCATATACGGACAGACTGAGTCATCGCCCGGGATAACGGGAACGAGAAGTGATGATGATATAGAACTGCGGGTTACCTCTGTAGGAAGGGCGCTTCCGCATGTTGAAGTGAAAATCATGCTGCCTGGAACAGATCAGGAAGCAGAAAGAGGAGAGCAGGGCGAACTATGCACCCGGGGATACCATGTTATGAAGGGATATTATAAAAATCCCGATGCAACAAAGTCTGCCATCGATAAAGATGGCTGGCTTCACACAGGAGATTTAGCAGTCATGGACAAAAATGGCTATTGTAAGATTACCGGCCGTTTGAAGGATGTAATCATTCGGGGCGGCGAAAATGTATATCCCCGTGAAGTGGAAGAGTTCATTTACCAGCATCCGAGTGTGATGGATGTACAAGTAATTGGAGTACCTGATCAAAAATATGGAGAAGAACTGATGGCATGGATTATTCCTAAAGAAAATTCCGGACTTACGGCAGAAGAAATTCAAAGCTATTGTAATGGAAATATATCGAAACATAAAATTCCAAGATATATAGAATTCACGAAAGAATATCCCATGACGGCTTCTGGAAAAATTCAGAAGTATAAGCTGCGGGAGCAATCTAAAAATGTTTTGGGACAATTTCATTAACAATTCCGCCAGCAAAGGGTCCTATACGATTGATTCCAAAAAACTGGAAGGAGGATGTCGCATGATTGAAAAAATACTGATTGCAAACAGAGGGGAAATCGCCTCAAGAATAATCCGGACATGCAAAAAAATGGAGATCCGCACTGTGGCTGTCCATTCAGAAGCAGATTCAGATGCCCCTTTTGTAAAGGAAGCGGATGAGGCTTTCCTTTTAGGAGGCTCCAAGGTACAGGAAAGTTATTTGAACATAGAGAGAATTATGGAAGCGGCAAAAACCTTTAAATGTGATGCCATTCACCCGGGATACGGTTTTTTAAGCGAAAACAGAGAGTTTGCGGAAATCTGTGAAAAAGAGGGATTAATTTTCATAGGGCCTAAACCCGAAGTGATTGAAAAGATGGGCAATAAAGTTGAATCCAGAAAGACAATGGAGCAGGCCGGACTTCCGCTGGTACCCGGGATTTCGAAGCCGCTTGAAAATGCGGAAGAAGCTATAAGGGCAGCAGAATCCATTGGCTATCCCATTATGCTGAAGGCATCAGCTGGCGGCGGCGGAATAGGCATGCAGGCTGTTTCTGATGAAGCGGAACTTAGAAAAGCATTTGAAGGCAACCAGAAAAGAGCTTTAATGTTTTTCGGTAATGGTGACATGTTCATTGAAAAAAGAATAGTAAAGCCCCGTCATATTGAAATACAGGTGCTGGCAGACCATTATGGGGAATCTGTTTATCTATGGGAAAGAGAGTGTTCCATTCAGCGCCGCCATCAAAAGGTTCTGGAGGAGGCCCCATCACCTTTCCTTAATGAAGTTACCCGCCAGAAGATGGGGGAGGCTGCTTTAAAAGCGGTTCAAGCCATCGGGTATACCAATGCGGGCACACTTGAATTTTTAGTGGATGAAAATCAGGACTTTTTCTTTTTGGAAATGAACACACGGCTTCAGGTAGAGCACCCGGTTACGGAAGAAATTACGGGACTGGATTTAGTGGAGCAGCAGATTTTGATTGCCTCCGGGGAGAAGCTTGCATTTACTCAGCAAGATGTTAAAAGGTCTGGGCATGCCATAGAGGTAAGGATCTACGCTGAAGACCCGAATACATTTTTTCCATCACCAGGGAAGATAACAGATCTTAAACTTCCTGAAGGAAATAATGTACGCCATGAATTGGCTATCCACTCGGCTTCTATAGTGTCTCCGTTTTATGATCCTATGATTGCGAAGCTTGTGGTAAAAGGGGCTTCAAGGAATGAGGCAATCGAGGAAATGAAGGATGCACTGGATAACTATGAAATCACTGGTATTAAAACGAATATACCTATGCTAAAACAGATTATCTCTCATGAAGCATTCGCAAATGGAGACACCACAACAGATTATATTGAAAAATACTATAAAAAATCATTGCCGACAACATAAGAAATGGGGGATTTAAAGATGGAAGAAATTAAAGCAAGCATGGCTGGAAGCGTATGGAAGATTGTGGTTTCAGAAAATGAAAAGGTAGAAGAAGGCCAGGATATCATTATTCTGGAATCAATGAAAATGGAAATTCCAATTTCTGCTGAAACAAACGGCAATATTAAAGAATTAAAAGTAAGCGAAGGGGACTTTGTGAACGAGGGAGACATTCTCGCTATTATTGAATAAATAGAGCGGAGGAAAGCAATGAAATGGCCAGAAAAAGTAACAATTAAAGAGGTTGGGCCAAGAGATGGGCTTCAGAATGAAAAAGCTATTGTCTCTACAGATAGAAAGATAGACTGGATCAACGCTTTATCAGAAACAGGCCTTACTTATATCGAGGCAACTTCCTTTGTCAGGCCAAGCTGGATTCCCCAGCTTGGCGATGCAGCAGAAGTGGCAGCAGGCATCAAGAGAAACCAGGGTATCGTATATGCTGCCCTTGTGCCAAATATGAAAGGATTGGAAGCTGCCTTAAACGCTGGTATGGATGAAATATCGGTTTTTATGTCAGCAACCGAGACTCACAACAAAAAAAATATCAATAAATCAATTTCAGAAACCTTTCCAGTCTTAAAAGAAGTGGCAGAGACTGCACAGAAGCACGGCAAGACTGTCAGGGGGTACGTATCAACCGTATTTGGCTGCCCTTATGAAGGAAAAGTACCTCTTGACCAGGTATTCAGGGTGTGCGAGGAGCTCTTTAGCATGGGGATCAGCGAGCTCTCTCTTGGAGATACAATAGGAATCGCCAATCCGAGACAGGTTGAGGAGGTTCTTCAGCAAACACTTACAAGATTCGATAAAAGCAAATTAGCTCTGCATTTTCATGATACACATGGAATGGCACTTGCAAATGTACTGAAATCCCTTGATTTTGGAATAGAAACTTTTGATGCTTCTCTTGGCGGTCTTGGAGGCTGTCCATATGCACCAGGTGCAAGCGGCAACCTGGCAACAGATGACCTTGTCCATATGCTTGAGAATATGGGGATTAAAACGGGCATTGACTCAAGGAAACTGATGAAAGCCGCACAGATCATGCAAAATGAACTGGATAAACCGCTGCCGAGCCACCAGATGGCAATTTACAATCAATTAAATGACTAAATAAATGCGCGGCAGTATTTGAAAGGAGCATAGTATGGTGCATTCTGTTGAATTAAATAAGGATCAATCTGGAATAGCTGTTCTGAGTTTGAACCGTTCAAAGGCTGCTAATGCATTATCAAGGCAAATGCTGAATGAAATGAAGGCTGCTTTGCAGAGTATTCATGAAGATGAGTTCATTCGCTGTCTTATACTGACGGGATCCGGAGAAAAAGTTTTTTGTGCAGGAGCAGATTTAAAGGAACGTGCCGGTATGAATGAGCTTGAAGTAAGGAATACAGTGGCCCTGATCCGTGAAACCATTAATAGGGTGGAGGAGCTCCCTGTTCCGGTGATTTGTGCAATGAATGGCTCTGCTTTTGGAGGAGGGCTTGAGCTTGCACTTGCCTGCGATATCCGCATTGCCTCAAGCCATTCCAGCTTTGGGCTTACTGAGACCTCACTCGGAATCATTCCGGGTGCAGGAGGAACACAAAGGCTTCCAAGGCTTATCGGGGTTGCAAAGGCAAAAGAACTGATATTTACTGCAAGAAGAATTGATGCCCAAGAAGCAGAAAGTATAGGCTTAATCAGCAAAACCGTAAGTAACGAAAGCCTGATGGAAGAAGCTTTGACCCTTGCCCGTGAAATCGCCGGAAATGCTCCGCTTGCCTTGAGGGCATCAAAAAAAGCGATCAACCAGGGTGCTGAGACAGGCCTGCAGGCAGGTTTGAAAATTGAAGAGCTATGCTACGGAACTATTATTGATACGAATGACAGGCTGGAAGGGCTTCAAGCATTTAAAGAAAAACGCAAGCCAGTTTACACAGGCCATTAATAGAGGAGCTGTCACGATGTCAACATTACTTGGAAAACTGAATGAAACAGTCGAGAAAATCAGCCAGGGCGGACATGGGAAATATCATGAAAAAAATGCAGAGAAAGGTAAACTGTTTGTCCGTAAAAGACTTGAACTCTTATTTGATGATGGAATAGAGATCGAAGATGCATTTTTTGCGAATTGTGCCAGTGAGGGACTTCCTGCAGACGGAGTTGTAACAGGAATAGGGAAGATCAATGGCCAGACGGTTTGTGTGATGGCTAATGATTCTACTGTTAAAGCAGGATCATGGGGGGCCCGAACGGTTGAAAAAATCATCCGGATACAGGAAACCGCTGAAAAACTTCACGTTCCACTTTTATATCTGGTAGATTCAGCTGGTGCAAGAATTACTGATCAAGTAGAAATGTTTCCTGGCAGAAGGGGAGCAGGCCGGATTTTTTACAATCAGGTAAAGCTTTCCGGAAAAGTGCCTCAAATCTGCCTTCTTTTTGGTCCATCTGCTGCAGGTGGAGCGTATATCCCTGCATTTTGTGACATTGTTGTGATGGTGGAAGGAAATGCTTCCATGTATCTCGGCTCGCCGCGCATGGCTGAAATGGTCATTGGCGAGAAAGTAAGCGAGGAAGAAATGGGCGGGGCTAAGATGCATTGTTCAGTTTCGGGATGCGGAGATGTGCTGGTTAAGTCTGAAGAAGAAGCAATTGGGTATGCAAGGCGCTATTTATCCTATTTCCCCTCGAACTATCAGCAAAAACCTGAACCCATTGAAGCTGTGCTTCCGGCTGAATATGAAAAAACATTAAAAGATATCATCCCTTCAAACCAGAATGCCCCATTCAATATGTATGATCTGATCAATCGGCTGATTGACCGGGATTCGTTCTGTGAAATCAAAAAACTGTTTGCCCCAGAGCTTGTTACAGGCTTAGCCCGTTTACATGGACAGACAATTGGAATCATTGCCAATCAGCCAAGAGTAAAGGGCGGGGTACTGTTCCATGATTCTGCAGACAAAGCAGCCAAATTCATAACATTATGTGATGCCTTTCATATTCCGCTCCTCTTTTTAGCGGATATTCCAGGTTTCATGATTGGAACCAAGGTAGAACAAGCAGGAATCATCCGGCACGGAGCTAAAATGATTTCCGCGATGAGTGAAGCAACCGTTCCAAAAATCTCAGTTGTTGTAAGGAAAGCTTATGGAGCAGGATTATATGCGATGGCAGGCCCTGCCTTTGAACCTGACTGCTGCCTTGCCCTTCCATCTGCTTCAATTGCTGTAATGGGCCCTGAAGCCGCTGTGAATGCCGTGTATGCAAACAAAATAAATGCTCTTCCGCCTGAAGAGAGAGCAGCATTTATTGAATTGAAACGTGAAGAGTACAGGAAGGATATCGACATTTACCGCCTTGCATCTGAAATGATCGTTGACAGCATTGTACAGCCGGATGAGCTGAGAAATGAATTGATCAAGCGTTTTGAGTCATATAGCACAAAACAGCAGACCTTTACAGAAAGAAAGCATGGTGTCTATCCAGTCTGATGCTTTGCTTTACAAAACCCGGCAGCTATGCCGGGTTTTTCCCTTGAACAGAAATGATAGGGTATGGTTTGGCATACATAGTGTTTCATCCGTTGAAAAATTTTAAAAAAGAGTATACTATATGTACTAATTAAAAAGCTCTGTTAATCCAGGACTGTGAATTTCGGGTGGCTCGCCGCCCGCACCGCGGATTCCGCCTCGTTCCATTTCAGCAAAGTTTACGAAAACAGCCATTAAAAAAGAAAGGCATATGCGGTTTTTGAAATTTTTTAATAGTACATGATTCAAACATGAGCAGAAAGATTAAGTGCTTCCCCAAAAGTTTAATGATAAAAAATTGTACGGAGGATTTTTAGAAAGATATAAGATGGACGTCGCTGCTGACGAGTAACAGTCAATGTGGAAAAAAACTTTCCCCCTCACTATATTAAGGGTACAATATAATGGGTTTATTAATTGGGGTAATGAGACTATATTAAAAAAAAGAGGCAAGCATACCAGCCACAGCATGTTGAATAAGGGGCAATAAATTATGCCGGGTTGAATAGCCAGATCGGCATTGTGATAGAGAGAGAGGCTTAAATGCTCTCTTTGGGAGGAAATGAACATGAGCACAAAGTACCAAGATGACAGCTTCGCACTGCATACAGATTTATATCAGATTAATATGGCACAAACATATTGGGAAGATGGTATACATAATAAAAAGGCTGTTTTTGAAATCTTTTTCAGAAGTCTTCCTTTCGAAAGCGGCTACGCCGTATTTGCAGGGCTGGAAAGGATTATTGATTATATAGAAAACTTCCATTTTTCAAAAGAAGATATACACTATTTGCAATCGGAATTGCAATATAAAGAAGACTTTCTGCAATATCTCCAAGGTTTGAAATTCAGCGGGAATATCCGCTGTATGAAAGAAGGGGAACTTGTTTTTGCCAATGAACCGATTTTAAGGGTGGAAGCCCCCTTAGGAGAAGCTCAATTGGTAGAAACAGCATTATTAAACATTGTGAATTACCAAACACTCGTTGCAACAAAAGCATCCCGGATCAAGCAAGTGCTGGGAAATGAAATTGCCCTTGAATTTGGGACAAGGCGGGCCCATGAAATGGACGCAGCAATTTGGGGAGCGCGTGCCGCTTATATAGCTGGTTTTGAATCAACCAGCAATGTTCGTGCTGGGAAAATCTTTGGCATCCCGGTTTCAGGGACACATGCACATGCCTTGATTCAAGCATATAAGGATGAATATAAAGCATTTCATAAATATGCTGAAACCCATAAAGATTGTGTTTTTTTAGTTGATACTTATGATACCCTGCGTTCAGGCATCCCGAATGCCATCCGTGTTGCAAAGGAATTGGGAGATAAAATAAATTTCCTGGGCATCCGGCTCGACAGCGGAGACCTTGCTTACTTATCTAAAGAAGCACGAAAGATGCTCGATGAAGCAGGCTTCAAGGATACAAAAATAGTTGCTTCAAATGATCTAGACGAGTATACCATTATCAACTTGAAGCAGCAGGGAGCGAAAATCGATATATGGGGAATAGGTACAAAGCTGATTACCGCATATGACCAGCCGGCACTTGGAGCCGTATATAAAATGGTTTCAATTGAAGGCAAGGAAGGGAATATGATGGATACCATCAAAATTTCCTCAAATCCTGAAAAAGTTTCTACTCCAGGACTTAAGCGTGTCTACAGGATTATCAATTCATTTAATCATCATTCGGAAGGGGATTATATTGCCATGGAGAGCGAAAACCCTCAAGATGAAGAAAAACTGAAGATGTTTCACCCGGTTCATACATTTCTCAGCAAATTTGTGACCGACTATAAGGCGGTAGATCTGCATGAAGATATATTTGACGCTGGCAGCTTAGTGTATGAAATGCCTGATATAGAAGAAATCAGAACATATTCCAAACATAATTTGGACGTGCTATGGCCCGAATATAAAAGGGCATTGAATGCAGAAGAATATCCTGTGGATCTAAGCGAGGAATGCTGGAATAATAAAATGGAAAATATTAAAGAAGTAAAGGAAAATGTTGATAACCTGATTAAAAATAATTAGCCCCCGGGCTAGACACTTCGTGTATTTGTGAATGCTGTTGAAGCTTTATGCTTAATTCAGGTTCACTGTATATAATTCTATTTAGAAAGAGGGTAACGAAATTGCGGAAAATCCAACAAGAAATCATTGAGAAACTTCTGGTGAAACCGGAAATTGAACCTCAGGCTGAATTTAGGAAAAGTGTGGATTTATTAAAGAATTACCTGAAGAAATACACCTTTCTGAAAAGCTTGGTGCTTGGTATTTCAGGCGGCCAGGATTCTACTCTTTGCGGATATATCGCACAGACAGCTGTGAACGAATTGAATGAGGAGACAGCCGGAACTGATTATTCCTTCATTGCGGTCAGCCTTCCATACGGAGTTCAGGCTGATGAAGATGACCGCCAGGCAGCACTTGCCTTCATAAAGCCATCTATGAATATCACAGTCAATATCAAGCCTTCTGTTGATGCAAGTGTCAGGGCAGTTGAAGAGGCAACTGGGGAAACGCTGTCGAATTTCTTAAAAGGAAATGTTAAAGCCCGCGAAAGAATGAAAGTTCAATATGATCTGGCCGGTTTATATCATGGTGTGGTTCTTGGAACTGACCATGCAGCCGAAGCAGTAACTGGATTCTTCACAAAGCATGGCGACGGAGCTGCTGACCTTGTGCCTTTATATCGCCTAAATAAAAGGCAGGGAAAAGCTATCCTGAAATCAATTGGTGCTCCCGAAAAGCTGTATATGAAAATACCGACTGCCGACCTGGAGGATGACAAACCTTTAGTGCCGGATGAGGTAGCTCTTGGCGTTTCTTATGATGATATTGATGATTACTTAGAAGGCAAGGAAATCAGGGAAGAGGCCGCAGAAAAAATTGAGAGCTGGTATCTTAAAACAGAACATAAGCGTAATGAAGCCATATCAGTTTATGACACTTGGTGGAAATAATGGAAAAGAGGGAAGACTGAAAAAAATCAGCCTTCCCCCTTTTTATTGAAATAAAGAAACATTGATGTGGCAGCCCTTGATGGTAAGAAAGGCATGGAGCTGTCCGCGATGATGATAAAAATGCCCGAGTATTTCCAGGAGCCATTCATATCCCGGATAACAAACATCCCAGTAAGATGTTGTTTCTCTCTTCCAATCATCCTCATTATATGCGGATATTTTTATTGATAAACACTCGAAGGTGCGGTCAAAAGATGCAAGTATTTCATCTTTATAAAAAAGCTGGTGCTGTTTATAATATTCTTGCATATGCTCCAATGCAGCTTCTTGTGAAATCAGCAAATCGGCTTCACACAGCAGCGAAAGATGGACGAACATTTCACGGATGCTTCTTTTTCCTTCTGCAGGCTTCCAGTCCATCGTATTTTCAGGTGTCTGCTTCAGCATTTCCTTGGCTGAATGGACGGCAATCCTTAATTGATTCAGAACAGAATGGCAATCATATATATATTTTGGCTGGCTTTTATTCTTTTCGGTCATATTCTGGTATCTCTGTATTTAGTTTTTTAACCTTTTCGAGAATTTCAGGGTTTTCAAGTGAGGAAACATCACCTGTATCTTGATTCAAAAAGGATGCTTTGAGTAATCTGCGCATGACTTTTCCATTTCTTGTTTTTGGCAGCTCTTCAATATGATAAATTTCTTTTGGCTTGAGTGATTTTCCAAGATGCGCTGACACCAGTTCATACAATTCTTTTTTACAAAGATCATCAAAAATAGCTCCTGTATTTAATACAACAAAACAAACCGCGGTTTCTCCTTTAACTTCATCCGGGATTCCGATTGTTGCCGCTTCTAAAATGGAGTCATGTTCAACAAGGACTGATTCCATCTCAGCCGGGCCAAGCCTTTTTCCAGCAACATTAAGGATATCATCAGAACGTCCGGTAATGGTCCAAAAGCCATAATCATCTTTTATGACCCAGTCTCCATGCACCCATGTATCCTTCCATCTGCTCCAATAGCTGTTTTCATAGCGTTCATTTTCATTCCAAAAGCCATTGGTCATGCCCACCCATGGTTTCAGAATCACCAATTCTCCTACCTCATTCAGGGCAGACTCGCCATTTTCATTATAAACATGAACATCCATGCCAAGAAGGGCGGCATTAAAAGTTATCGGCGAAATTGGTTTTAAGAGTACATTTCCAAGAATGCCGCCTGAAATTTCTGTGCCTCCTGAATAATTTACAATGGGAACCTTTCTTTTGCCGGCATGCTCAAATAGCCACATCCAAGGCTCTGGATTCCACGGTTCACCGGTGGAACCAATCATTTTTAGTGTATCCATATCATATTGGTCAACCCATTTAGGCCCGTGTTTCATGAGGCTGCGGATCAGTGTAGGAGAAATGCCGAGATGGGTGACTCCATATCGTTCAACAAGCTGCCATATTCTATCTGGTTCCGGAAAGTCGGGAGTTCCTTCGAACAAAACGATGGAAGCTCCATTCACCAGTCCTCCAAACACAAGGAAAGGTCCCATCATCCAGCCCATATCGGTATACCAGAAAAAGGTATCTCCTTGCTTGACATCCATGCAGATTCCAGCATCAAAAGCTGATTTGACTGGAAAGCCCGAATGGGTATGTACTGCTCCTTTTGGTTTTCCTGTGGTACCTGAAGTATAAATAAGCATGACAGGATCACTTGCATCTGTATCTGTGTATGTGTAAGTGCTTTCATTTTTTAATAAAGATTCCCATGCCACATCTTTTTTTTCATCCCACGGTATATCAGATCCGCATCTTTTAACGACAATCACTTTCTCGACGGAAGGTGACATGGAGACTGCCCTGTCCGCTTCCTGTTTCATTTCTACGATTTTACCGCGGCGAAGGTATCCATCTGCTGTTATTAGAAACCTTGCTTCAGCGCTGTTTATCCTGGTTGCTACAGCTTCTGCTCCATATCCTGAGAATGCAGGAGAGAAAATAGCGCCAATTTTAGCAATGGCCATCATGCTGATGACAGTTTCAGGTATCATTGGAAGGTACATGGCGACAATGTCGCCTTTCTTTATCCCTAAATCAGATAATCCGGAGGCAGCCTTTGCAATTGCTTCTGCCAGCTCTTCGAAGGTGTAGATAATTTCTCTGCCGTCATCACCATGCCATATAAGTGCTTTATTTGCTTTAGTCTCTGCATTGACAGCCCACTTGTCCACTGCATTATCACAAATGTTCATTTTGCCGCCTGAAAACCAATTAGGGTATTTTAGCCCTTTACTTAAATCGAGTGTTTTGCTGTAGTGCTGTTTCCATGTGATATTCAATTCTTTAACTGCTTCATCCCAGAACCAGGCCAAGTCATCAATGGATTTTTCATAAAAAGCATCATAATCTGTGATCCCCAGTTTTTCCATCCATTTATACATTCTGGTTTGCTTCATGTCCTCTTCGTGCGGAAACCAGACTGCTTGATTTGAATCCATATGAAACCCCCTGTAAAATTTTCTGTATTAATTGATATTTCAAAAATTTATGTCTATTTCATTATATAATAAAAGGAAAAGTATTGAAAAGAAAGAATAAACATAGAGTGAGCAGAGAAGTGGTGCTGTTACTTCCCAAATATTGATAAAAGTAAAAAGGAGAGAGTATGAAAAAATATTTAATCCTGCTGGATATCATTTTTTATGCAGCGATTCCTTTAATAGTCTGGAATGCTGGAAGGGGTTACCTGGGTGATTATAATACAATACTTGCATCATCCATTCCCGGAATATTATACAGTGCCTTCCGCTTTTATGAAGTAAAAAAAATAAACTTCACGGGCATCTTCATATTGGCATCCCTCATCATAGGAACTTCTTCAGACTTCCTTGCCGGCTCGGCCCTTCAATTGCTGTGGAATAATGTCTTTTACTCAATTGCTGTATCGCTATTTTTTTTGCTGACGATTTTCTCAAATAAGCCCGCAGCTCTTTTGCTTTCTCTGGATTTAGCAGAAATGCAGGGGAATGACAGGGCAAGCATGAATGATTTGTTTTTGCAAAAAAAAGTTTTATACGTTTTCAAATTGATTACGATGTTGTTCGCAGCAAGGGAATTGGTATTATCCTTTGTGATGGTGCTGCTTATTAAGAAGTATGGGGTAGAGGCTTTTGACCATGGAATCATTTATAAACAGGCAATCTCATGGTCTTTTACTATAGTCAGCATAGGGGGATTTATTTATATTAGCAAACTGATTAATCAGGATCCGGAAAGAATCCAATCCTAAAACCAGTCTACAAATCTTTGAAATATTCTTCACTCAAGAATATTTCAGTTAGCTTTTTCTTCAGCTAGAGGCAGTTCAATGAAAAAGGCTGTGCCATCCTCATTGCTGGATACACTAAGCACGCCATTATGGCTTTCAATAATATTTCGTGAAACAGATAAACCTAATCCTGTTCCAGAATCTTTGGTAGAAAAAAATGGATCAAAGATATTTGCCAGTATTTTGGAATCAATGCCTTGGCCGTTATCTGCAAATATGAATTGAATATAATCGTCTGCTTTTTTTAATGTAATGTTCACCTTTAGATCCAGGTCCCCCTTGGCTTGGACGGAATTTTGGAATAAATTCATAAAAACCTGAAGAAGCTCTTCTTTATCACCAGTGAAATACAGGTTTTTTGTACAGGCTTCCTTATTAAAGATATATTCGACATTAAAGAGAAGGGCCTGGGTTTTCATGAATTTGTTTAAATAGCTTTCAAAAAATTCCTCAACATTCAGCCGTTCATCATGGGCCTTTGCGGGACGGACAATGCTTAGAAACTCGGAGATGATGTTATTGGCCCGGTCTATCTCAGGAATCAAAAGTGATGTAAACAGCTCGGATATTTCCGGGCCTAAATTGCCCTGAAGCAGCTGTAAATAACCGCGGACAGTTGTAAGGGGATTCCGTATTTCATGGGCAATGCCTGCTGCAATCCGTCCGGCAAGTGCTTGTTTTTCTGCTTCCTTTATGGCATGAAGAAAGTAAAATACTCCCACAACCCTCTTGATTGAACCGTCCGGGTTTCTGATGATTTTTGTATTTACATTATAATAGTTGCGGTCCCATATCTCATGGTTGACCAGTTCTTTTTCCATTCGAAGAGATTCCAGGATCATTATTTTTTCATCGGGAATTTTCATTAAGTCACGGATATGTTTCCCGGTTATTTCACCCCGGTCTACACTATGGTCTTTGGCAGCCTGCGTATTGCAAAGAGTTATATACCCTTTTTGGTCAATGAAAACGATATGATGGGGTATTTGGTCCAATATAGGCAATAGGATGGCTTCCATTTCGTCTAATGGGTCGAAGGCAGATGAAATCTGCAGCAAGTTTTTTTTATCGGAGGTATTGTCCAAACTCGTTTCTGCTATAACCGGGGAAGTACTCTCTTCTAAACTTTTTTCAAGTTTTCTAGCATATTTTTGACTATAGTAGGAAAAGGAAAAGGGCAGTTCATCAATGAGCTCTTTATAAAAAGAATTTTCTTCTCTTAACCTTTTTAATTCAGCTAAATAATTTTGGTCATTGTCCATTTATAAAACTCCTAACAAAATAAAACAGATTATAATATTCCAATCTTTTACACTATATAATAAATTTTTTCATTATACTAGAAGTCCAGATGAATTTTTCTAAAAGAAATTGGAGAGAGCCTGATGAACAGGCGGGGTTAGTCACATCAAGGCAGTATAAATAGCAGAAAAAAAAGGCATCCGCAGAGAAATGGATGCCTTTTTTTGAGAATGATGCTTGTTAAATGAGAATGGATGTGAAATACTATTTCACGTTTACCGGAACAGTGATCGGCAACCCTAAGCCGGCAGCAATCCGTGTTCCAAATTCCGGATCAGCTTTGTAGAAATGCTGTATTTGACGGCGTTTGATTTCTTCAGTTTTAACTGGTTTCATGGCACCCACAATTGTTTCAATCAGCCTTGATCTTTCTTCCTCACTCAGCAGGCGGTATAGGTCTCCCGGCTGCGTATAATGGTCGTTATGATCGTAAGAAACAGATTGTGCCATTCCTTCCACTTTGAAAGGAGAAGTATTGCTTTCAGGGGTTTCTGACGGGCCTCCAAAGCTGTTTGGCTCGTAATATACCGATCCCCCGCCATTATTATCATAACGCATTTGGCCATCGCGCTGATAGTTATTCACTTCTGTTTTAGGGCGGTTGACTGGAAGGCTGTTATGGTTGGCTCCTACTCTATAGCGGTGGGCGTCTGAGTAAGCGAACAATCTCCCTTGAAGCATCTTGTCCGGTGAAGCCTCTATTCCAGGCACAAAACTTCCAGGAGAAAAAGTGGCCTGTTCCACTTCAGCAAAATAATTTTCAGGATTCTTGTTCAGAACCATACGGCCCACTTCGATTAAAGGATAGTCTTTTTGAGACCAGACTTTGGTTACATCAAAAGGATCAAAGCGGTAGGTGTCTGCATCTTCAGCAGGCATAATTTGGACGTATAGTTTCCATGCCGGAAAGTCCCCGTTTTCTATGCTGTTGAAAAGATCCTCGGTATGGTAATCAGGATGTTCTCCTGCAAGCTTTGCAGCAAGGTCAACATCTAGATTTTTTACACCTTGTTCAGTTTTAAAGTGGTATTTTACCCAAACAGCTTTTCCTTCATTATTTACCCACTTGAATGTATGGCTTCCGAATCCATGCATATGGCGGAATGTCGCTGGAATGCCGCGGTCAGACATCAGAATCGTGACCTGGTGGAGTGATTCAGGAGAAAGGGACCAAAAATCCCAGACAGCTGTCGGATTTTTCAGGTGTGTTTTAGGATCTCTTTTTTGTGTATGAATGAAGTCAGGAAATTTGATGGCGTCGCGAATAAAGAAGACAGGAGTGTTATTCCCGACCAGATCGTAATTTCCTTCCTCTGTATAAAACTTTACGGCAAATCCGCGTGGATCCCTGACTGTATCAGCAGAGCCCAATTCTCCAGCAACAGTTGAAAACCGGATGAACATAGGTGTGCGCTGCCCGACAGAGGACAGGAAATTGGCTTTAGTATAGCTAGATACATCATTGGTAACTTCAAAATATCCATGTGCTCCTGCACCCTTGGCATGCACAACACGCTCAGGTACGCGTTCCCGATTAAAATGCGCGAGTTTTTCCAATAGATGTACGTCTTGGATCAATGTTGGTCCGCGGTGGCCGGCAGTCATTGAGTTTTGATTGTCTCCAACGGGAGCACCCCAGCTCGTAGTAAGTTTTTTTGTCATATTATCAATCACCTCATGAAATAGTAAGATAGTTTAAATGATAACATTTATCAGTTTAAAATCAATAGTTATTTAAAATAATTATAATATAATATTAAATTAATTATCATATTATTCTGAAAATGTTTAAACGAGAATATTTCATATTCTTTATCATATCTTGGTCAATGTGGTTTTTCTATGAAATTATTAAAAAGGAGTTGTTCGTTTTTGAAGATTTCAAAAAGATTATCAAAATTATTTTCTGCAGTATTCGTATTTTTCTTAGCATTTTCAATGGTGCTGGGTTTTTCCTCAAGTGCCAAAGCAAGTCCTTCTCCTGGGCAGGAAGTTGCAGCCGCTGCGGGTTTATTAAAAGGGAAGCCGTTTAAATGGGGAGGAACAGCTCCAAGTGGGTTCGATGCTTCAGGTTTTACCCAATATGTTTTCAGTCATTCATATGCAAAGCTAAAGCTTCCCCGTACAGTTAAAGATCAATATAAAATAGGGGCTCCTGTTCAAAAGAATGAGTTAAAAGAGGGAGACCTTGTATTTTTTAAAATTGATGGGAAGAAGGTCTCTTTTGTCGGAATTTTTCTTGGTAATAATCAATTTATTGCCGCCGCTTCAAAGGGAGTAAGAATTCAGTCACTATCGTTAAAGTATTATAGTGACCGATATGCGGGAGCTAAGCGAGTGCTTAAATAAAAACTGCCGTTATTGCAATTGAATATAATCATTATGAATAATTTACCATTGATTAACCTGCTTACCTGGGTGTATTATACTATTAAGCTGCATTGTACGTAATGATAATTAAGTTTTAACCTTTAAGCTGTAATAGGGAGTTTTATATCGAAACAGAAATGTCATGCCTCGGTCAAGGCAGAGGACGACAGGAATGGTTCTGCAAACACCCACTTTGAGAAGTGGTGGTTTAAAACTTTCTTGCAAGTTACGGCAAGTGCGGCTTCCTTATACTATTATCCCAAGCCAGTTTCCTATCGGGAGCTGGTTTTTTAGTTATATACGCAGCAAATTTGCTATATAGGTATAAAGTGCTTCTCTATAGTAAATATAGAACGCAGCATTTCCTTTCAGAAGAAATATACAATTTGGAGGAAAGATCATGGAATTTCAAAAAATAACGTATAAAGAACAAAAAAGTTTTCCTGCTTTTAAAAATCATCTGGAAGCTAGAGAATATTTTCAGCAATATTATATGGACCACTTTACATATAAAAACAAAAAGGAAAAAGACGGGAAGGAAATATTCAGCTATGTTTTAGTACTGAATGAAGAGGCCTACAGATCTGGACAAGAAAAATTGGCCAGATTTGAAATCGTTCACGGAACAGATTTTCCCTCCAGTTTTCAGACCATTGAAATTAATGAAGATGGCGAAATATATATTGAATAGTGAACATAGCTAAAATGACTTACGGCAGCATTTTTTAATTTTTGGACTTCCTTGGTGCTGCATTAAAAAATGTTTGACACGATGGATAATATTTTGCATAATATAAAAAAATATTTGAACGTTGAAAGAAGATTAGTATGCGGAATTTTATGTTACAGAGAGCGGAGTAGGATGCTGAAATACCCGCAGCAATGAAACCGCAGAACCTGCTTCTTGAGTCCTGTGTAAATGCATAGGCGCTAATTATTAGCGTTATCAAATCAAGCGGGATACATAGCATTGTATCCAACTAAGGTGGTACCGCGGAAAAATTGCCCTTTTCGTCCTTTTTAAATATAAGGATGAAAAGGGCTTTTTGTATCTAATAAAGTTTTCAAACAAGAAGTGCAGACAGGAGGATGATCGATGAGAAAGCGGATAGTGGTGAAAATCGGAAGCAGCTCCATCACTGATAAATATGGAGAAATCGATGAAGAAAAATTCTCCGACCATATCCAGGCTGTTGCGGCATTAAGAGGAGCGGGCCATGAAGTTGTACTTGTCTCTTCGGGTGCAGTTGCAACCGGCTTTAAAAAACTTGGATACTCATCAAGGCCTGTAACAGTTAAAGGAAAACAGGCAGCAGCGGCTGTCGGGCAAAGCATCCTGATACAATCCTACACGGAACAATTCCGCAATTTTGAAATCATACCTGCACAAATTTTATTAACAAGAAATGATTTTTCCAAGAAAGACCGTTATCAAAATGCTTATTCAACATTGTCTGAACTGCTTGGGCGGGGGATACTGCCTATTATTAACGAAAATGATACCGTATCAGTTACTGAATTGACTTTTGGAGACAACGATATGCTTTCTGCCCTTGTAAGCGGCTTAGTACATGCCGATCAGCTTATTATACTGACAGATGTAAATGGGTTATATGACCGCAATCCCCATAGAGACAAAACAGCCAAAAAAATTGGCTGCTTGCCTGAAATAACCGAAGATATACTCAGAGGTGCGCAGGGAACAGTTACGAAAATAGGAACAGGCGGCATGAAATCAAAGCTTCAAGCTGCAAAAACAGCTCTCTCTTTAGGGGTGAAAGTTTTTATTGGCGGGGGGACCGGACGATTGAAATTATTGGAGATCTTGGAAGGGAAAGGGGACGGCACATATATCGGAAGGGAGAATTTAAGTCAGCTGGCAAACAGTAAACAGTGGATATCCCTTCATTCACAAACAGCCGGAAAAATTTTTATTGATGAAGGAGCAGAAATAGCACTCATATCAAAGGGGAGCAGCCTGCTTCCATCAGGGATTTTTGATATTTCAGGCTATTTTAATAGGGGAGATGTTGTTGAAGTTTATGGCCCTAATGGCCTTCTTGGCAGAGGGGAAGTGCTTTATTCAGGGGAAGAGCTGAGGAAGTCCATGGGGAAACGCAGTGCAGATTTAGGGGCAGGATCAATCGAAGTGATTCACAGGGATAAATGGGTGAATTTTTAATAAGGGAGGCATAGGAATGACTGAATTGACTGAATTAATCCAAAAAGGTAAAGCAGCACAAAAAGCCAGCTATTTACTAACCGGAAAAACTTCTCAGCAAAAAAACGAGGCTCTAAGCATAATTGCACAAAAGCTTATTGAGAATAAAGATTTTCTTATACATGAAAATAAAAAGGATCTTCACTCAGGCAGGCAGAAAGGCTTTTCAGCTTCTATATTGGACCGTATTATGCTCAGCGAAAAAAGAATTGATGATATGGCAGAGGCCATCCAGTTATTAATTGAAATGAACGATCCCATCGGTGAAGTGCTTGAAACGATCCATAAAGATAATGGACTCCTGATTAAAAAATGCCGGATAGCTATTGGTGTAATCGGAATGATTTATGAAGCACGTCCGAATGTAACTGTTGATGCCGCTGCTTTATGCCTGAAAACAGGAAATGCGGTTATATTAAGGGGAAGTTCGTCTGCCGCACATTCCAATATGGCGCTTGTAAAAGTCATTCAAGATGCGCTGAGTGAAACGGATATCCCTTCTCAAGCGGTACAGCTGATTGAAGACAGCAGCAGAAAAACCGCAGCAGAATTTTTTCAGCTGCGGGAATATTTAGATGTGCTAATTCCAAGGGGGAGCAAAAAACTGATTGATGCAGTGATTAAAGAATCATCTGTTCCAGTTATAGAAACCGGTGCTGGAAATTGCCACATTTTTATCGATGAAACGGCAGATGAAAATATGGCAGTCCGCATCCTTGTGAATGGAAAAACACAGCGTCCCTCCGTCTGCAATTCTATTGAAAGTGTTTTAATACAAAAAGAATGGTTTAAGAGGCATGGAAGGAACCTTTTATACATCCTTCACGAAAAAGAAATTGAAATATATGGAGATGAAACCGTTTGTGCTGCTTTTCCTGAAGCGAAACAAGCAGAAGAAGAGGATTGGTCAACAGAATATTTGGCCCTTAAGCTGAGCATTAAAACAGTAGAAAATGTGGAGGAAGCAATTCAACACATCAACAAATATGGCACGAAACACTCAGAGGCCATTATTACTGAAAACGAAAAACATGCAGAAAAATTTTTAACCCTTGTAGATGCTGCTGCAGTTTACCATAATGCCTCGACAAGATTTACGGATGGCTTTGAATTTGGCTATGGAGCTGAAATTGGCATAAGCACCCAAAAGCTCCATGCCAGGGGACCTATGGGATTGCCTGCATTGACTACAACTAAATATTTTATTTATGGGCATGGGCATATCCGGGAATAGCAGTAAATGTTTTTTAAACCTGTGAAAAAATGAGACTCCATCATAAACACAAAAGGCTATCCTATCATATGAGTAATTACTTCAAAATCAAGGCTTAAAAATCCGCACCTTTTACTGATATAACCGTGACAAAGAATGAGACAACCTCTTTTACGTTCGCATAAGCTATATGGAATTTAAGAAAAAGAGGTGGATATATTGAGCAATTCTCCAATCATTCCAAGAGAGCCTGATGTAGTGACTATACTTTGGCAGCGCAACCCATTAAGACTATTGGAGCCCCGTACGATAGTAGATGCTACCATCATTGGGAGCGCCAATCCTTGCAGGAATGACTTAGCTGAAGGAAGCAGACTGAGGGATGCTGTAGCATGTTTATTGAGAAATGGATTTTTGTTGGTTTCCTGTACCGATTTAGGAATCTTCGGAGTTTCAGTTTTCATTAGGCAAGAATTTTTTCATTCCTGATTCAAGCAGTATTGCTTTGCCAAAAAGAGTTGAAAAAGCCTGCAATCATTGCTGGCTTTTTCTTTCTTTTACATAAATAACCCCCGGAGTCCAGTGCGTGAAGAGGAAATCAACAGGCAAGTTTTACAGTGCCTGATTTATAGAAAGAGTAATCCAGGAAGAAGTGAAAAAGCCTCATGGTGCAGCCGACAGGCCTCCATCATTACGAGTTTGGAGCAAAAAATGATTTCCAAGAAATCTTAGAATAAAAGCTTGGCAGAAGACAGCACAGCTTAAAATCATATAAGTGGAAGAGGAATTATTATTTTCAAGTCGAATTATCTCTAATAAGGGGTGATTGATATGGAAATCAAAAAACTAATCTTTTCAAAAACAGTTGCGGTAGATGCGCGCCTTCAAATATCAGACGATCAGATTTTTTTATTCGCCAATGGGCATACACCAGTACGGGTAAAAAAGAATGGTGCAGAGTCCGAGCAAAGCTGCATAAAAGAAGCCATTAAAATTTTCGAAAAAGAAAATAATGTAAAGCTCCTCCAGGAGAGAAAAAATTTACTTATTTAATAATTCTTGTCCGTTCTGTTTTTTTCTGCTTGCATAAATGCTGCCAAGATTGCGGAGGCGGAAATAGTGAAATGGACGAGGGATACAGTAAAATTTGTGTCCTCATACCTTAAAACCTGCAGGAAACAGTGGCTGTTCAGGCATTATCCTGCAGGCTCCAGCTGTATTTAACCGAATTTAGGGCTTAGTATACACTTAATACAAAATTAACACTATCTTTATAGCAGTATGAAAGAATGAATAGAAGCCAATTTTAGTTTCTAGACAAAATAAAGCTTCACTTGACATGCAAAACATAATTGCGCTTACAAAATATTGCGCAGAGTTTGCTCAAATGTTCACATATTGTTCAAACACAAACTGGAAGGCAGCATGTATAATGAAATATATAAATAATAAATCTAACAAAAAGGAGACAGCTATGATACTCAGAGAACTAAGGAAGAATAGGATATTAACAATAAATTATTATAAAAATGGTTCATTAAAGACTTGTAAAGGGAAGATCCATAAATTAAATGTTATACAGCAGACATTATTTCTCGAAGATGAAAAGCAAAAAGTGTTTTCTATAGAATTAGGCGGAATAAAAGATATTTCTTAAGAAATCTGGATGTTACGAAAGGAAAAACACCTCAATTTGCAGCTCTAGCTGCTTCGTAATCCTTCTTATTTCCCCCCCTAGATACTGTGTTTCATTTTCCTGAAAGTAAGATATTACCCATTTGATATTTCTTTCACCGATATAGCACTTATGGCACAAAAACATTAAATTGATGTACTTCATTGCTCATGCATTTTAGCATAGTTGAAAGAGGATCCTGCCTCTAAGACAGGATCCTCTTTTTAATTTAGTCAGCATCTTCAATACGATTTTTAAATGCTTCTTGTACAACTAGAAATTCTTCATCTTCTTGAGCTTCTGTTGTATGCTGTTTTGTTTGGGTGTTAGCTGGAAACTTTCCCGGATGTCCCTTTTTCTTATGCTCGAACTCTTTACCGCGTGCCATTAACTGACCTCCTTTCCTTCATGTATAGGGTGCCCTTTGCATAAGGAAATATAAAAGATGCTGTATTCAACGGGTCCCTTCTAAGGTGCAAAATAATAATAAGCAGTACATTTAGAGAGTGAAATCGCAACGATTTAACTCTTTTATTTTTGTTGATTTTATCAATGTTTATGCTATTATAGCGTATAAATTAGCACTGAAATTAGCAATGACTCCAAAAAGGTTTGAACAAAATTTAATGACTTATTATTTGCACCTGTTGAATTTACCTGGAATGGCTGAACCTATCCCTTTTAAAATACACTTTAAAAGATATAATTTATATGAGATAAGCTTAATCATGGGAGTCAGTAAAAAAATGAGGCGGTTTTCGTAAACTTTGCTGCTATGAAACAAGGTGGTTGATTTCCGCTCCAGGATGCTCGCTTTCCGCGGGGCAGGCGGTGAGCCTCCTCGGCTGCGCTTGTGGGGGGTCACCTGTTCCGCTAATCTAAGCATGAGTTTCGCACCTTATGCTACAATCAAACTGACCTAACAATGGAACACATAAAAAAACAACAATCTTTAAGAAAAGAGCCAAAAATGAAAAAAAACAAAATACTACAATTATCAATAATCAGCAGTGTTTTAGTCATTCTATATATGTTTTTCCAATGGAAAATAATAGATATTGTAACACCGTTTTTGATTTTACCCGTTCTTTTATTAGTGTTTGGATTTTTTATTTATATTACGGTACGAGCAATTATAAGCTTTTTTAAAAATAAGAATTGGAAACCTATTGTCATCCAAGTTATCACAATCCTCATCCTATTTATTGTTCCGTTTAATCAAATCATATTGTATATTGATTTCAAAATTAACAAATCCGAAAGAGAACAGGTAGCTAAAATGGTTGAGAACGGAGAACTCACACCGGATGTATCTAACAATTCTTCACTCATTCATTTACCCAAGAAATTCGAACATCTTTCTAGTGGCGGCGGTGAAGTAGTGGTTGAGAAATCTGGCGATGGTTATAACATTCTCTTTTTTACTTATCGTGGGATCATGGATAACTTTTCAGGATTCGCATATACGCCAAATGACCAAAAGCCATCTAAAAAGGCATTTGACTCTGATTCAAAAGACATTGAAAAAATGGGTGAAAACTGGTATTTCCTTGGATCTTACTAAAAATAATGTTAAAACGGCATCGAAACCGCAGCCGTTTTCTCGTTCAATTTAATTACTTTTCAGCTTATTTTTTAACGTGCTAAAAACTTTTTGCCCCTCATAACAGAAACCGTTAGTATTAACAAAGCATTTCATATTTTGGAATATCACGCAGCATGTAGCTTAATCACTGTTATGGCTTGGATCTAGGCAACTCCAGTTTGAAAATCAGGATCAGGATGAACGTTATATGAGTCATATTTTGAGGATACCAGTTGACAGGGATTTTAAAGGGAAATGCAAAAGCTGAAAGGATCAGCACCTGTAAATGATCATTATCGGATAAAGATGAGCAAGTGGGGGAGTAATAATAGTGACAAAGAGGGGCAGCACCCTGGAATACTGATAACAGAGTGCCCCCAAAAAAACACAGAATTGTAATTGTTTAAGGAAGTTTAGATTCTAAAGGCAAACAATTGTAAACTAAAATTCGGACTGAACTTCAAGTACCTCGTTAAGGATATCATGGAGCTCTCTATCATCTTTTTCGGAGCCCTCTATTCCTGAATCAAGAATCTCGGATAACAATCCATGTTCGATCTCAATTTTTTTCATTTAGAACCCTCCTCAATGTTTTCTTCATAGTATACGGTAAGGAATTTATCAGTATGCTAAGTAAAAGCTCTCAAATGGCCCGTGGATATTAATTCCGCAAACAGAAAATAAATGTTATGATTTATTTATAATTTATGAGTGAATTCTATGGAGGCCCTGGTATCATTATGAAAGCAAGATATGAACTGAAAAACATGAATATAACACTTAGCAATGTAACACTCCGTGAGGCATCAGACAGTTATGTTCTTTTAAAGGCAACGGACGCAAATAACAATGAAGTCAAAATTATATTTTCGCATGGGCAGGCAGAATTTCTTGAAGGGGAGTTCCAGGATGTGAATCGGCGCCGTAAAGGGCACAATTCTGATGAAGCTCCACTGCCAGTTGAGGGAATTGAAACAGATGACTCGTACAATTTGTTTAATATTGATTCCTATGATGAAAACAAGGAAGGTAAATAAGTTAATCGAATGGTGGATTAACTTATTTTATCAGATAAAATCATAAAAAAAAGCTTTATTCATAATTATGTCAAATTTTTCTATACTTTCTGAATATTTTGTATTATTATAGGAGTTAGAAAACTCTGCATCATGTCTCCTGCTTCTATTCATATGACGGGGTGAACAGGGATGATACTTTTAAAAGTAGATGATAAAACTTTTGGCAAAAGTAAAATTACCTATGATGTTGTTGACAAGGAAAATGGACAGGTTATCATCAGCGGGAAATGTATGGACTTTACAATAGTAAGCGATAAATATTATGAGCTGAAAGAGCAATATGGATCATCGAATGTAAAGCTGGTACTGAAATAAAAGTAAAAGCTAAGCTTCTGCAAGCATTGCTTATGGGGCTTACGCATTCACACAAAGATGATAATCATTTTACTCAGCTGAAAATAAGTATGGAAGGCCAGAGCGATTGCTCGTGGCCTTTTTTATTTTGCTTATGGCGCACGTGCTAATTAAGCTTTATAAAATCCTGGACTGTCTGCTGGAGCGTGCCTTTAGTAACTGCTTTCCGGTCAAAGGAAATGCCGAGATGGATCATTTTTCTGACAAGTTCAGCCCGCAATCCGGTTATTACCGCTGTGCATCCCATCATATTGATGCCATCCAAAACTTTTTGGAATTTGTCAATAACCTCGACATCCATATCGGTTATACCGGATAAGTCCATAATTAAAGACTGAATTTTGAATCTTGCAATATCATTCAATACCTTTTCTTCTATTGTTGCCATGCGGTATGAATCAATAGAGCCAATCAGCGGAAGAATAGCGACTTGTTCGCTGATCGGAATGATCGGAACCGAAAGATGTTCAACATTCTTTCTTTGCTTGCTAATTAATTCATCTTTGTAATCAGAGTAGCTAATAAAAAAGTTATTAAGAAATTGATCAATGCTGTCATTAATTCTTTTTTCCAATGAAAAAAAATTTTCGCGTTCACTCGGCTTGAGTTTTTTTAGTTCAAACTGATACAAAAATTCCCACAGCGTTCTTCTGATAGCCTGGACCCATTCCAGTTTAAATGACAGTGTAAGAGAATGCTGTGCCCAAGCTATTCCTTCCTTCCGGGCAAAATCAGTCAGTTCCTTTTTATTGCTTTCTACTATATAAATTACTAGTCTTTCAGCATTTTTTAAAAGATCAATATTACCGGTCCTTAAAATATCATTTATTTTTTCTGCTACGTTTACTGCTTCTGATAATAATTTTTCCTCAAATAGCTGTCTGTTCTCTGTAATGAAATCTTTAATATCTTCTCGATTATTGTAGGTTGTATGCAAATAAAAATCTCCTTTCCGTTGTTTTTGAATTTATCCCATATCATTAATTCTGTCAGTGCTGCAAAAATTCCTGCAGAATAACTTGAAGAATGCCAGATATTCAGGGAAAGGCTCGTCCATAACTATTATTTATTTTTGGCATTAATTCCATCCAGATGAATATGCTGTTGTTAGATAGACAATAAAAGAGGTGTTTTGAGTGGACAATACTGCTAATTATTCATTCACTCCATTAAAGGGATATCAGCCTTTTCATGGTTTATTCGATCCCTGCAGGCCTATGGGAGTTAAATATTACTCAACTCCCCCAAATCTATATTTGGGTTTCCAGCCCCCGAATTTGCAGCAATATCCTGCTAAAGAAGCGCTGATGAAGGGCACTTTATGGCCGGTTCTTTGGGATTATTATGAAAACCCCTATAAAGCGAAGGAGAATGGCTGACTATGAAACAGTTGCCTCCAGAATATTATCAGGAGCTGGAAGAAATTCAGGCAGCGGATTTCGTGCTTGTAGAATTAACTCTTTATTTGGATACACATCCGCGAGATGAGCAGGCGATGCAGCAGTATAATGAATATGCCCAATATTCCCAGCACCTTAAGACAAATTTTGAAACGAAATTCGGGCCTCTTCAGCAATATGGAAATAGCTATACAGATGCTAAATGGGGCTGGGGAAGAAATCCTTGGCCATGGCAAATTTAGGACGGCAAAGGGGAAGGATTTATGTGGTTTTATGAAAAAAAACTTCAGTATCCGGTAAAAGTAAGCACATGCAATCCCACACTTGCAAAGTATTTGATGGAACAGTACGGAGGAGCAGACGGAGAACTGGCAGCAGCACTTCGCTATTTAAATCAGCGTTACACAATTCCGGATAAAGTTGTAGGGCTCCTCAATGATATAGGCACTGAAGAGTTCGCACATTTGGAAATGATCGCCACAATGATATACAAATTAACAAAAGATGCTACACCACAGCAATTAAAAGAAGCTGGGCTTGCTGAGCATTATGTGAGTCATGACAGTGCCTTATTTTACAATAACGCTGCAGGTGTCCCTTTCACTGCTGCCTATATTCAGGCTAAGGGCGATCCGATTGCCGATCTTTATGAAGATATAGCCGCAGAAGAAAAAGCAAGAGCTACATATCAATGGCTAATTGACATTTCAGACGATAGTGATTTAAATGACAGTTTAAGGTTCTTGCGCGAAAGGGAAGTCGTACACTCCCAGCGTTTCCGGGAAGCGGTAGAAATTTTAAAAGAAGAAAGAGACAGGAAAAAGATTTTTTAATAGCCAGGCCAAAAAGGAACGAATTTAGTTCCTTTTTGGCTTTTTTTCGTAAAAAGATCATTTTGCCTTTAAGAAGCAGCATAGAGGCAATCATGGTTAAAAAGATAATAGCGGTCCATATCCAATTACTTTTTTCAATAATCTAAACCTCCAACCGATGATCCTAAGTGAGGGAGTCATTTGAATTTTAAAGAGTGACTGACATCATAATAATGATATCAATGGCTATAAAGAAAAAGACGTATGCATATTCATACGTCCATTTCTGAGTCAATTATTAAGAAAGCATCCCAAAACAAACTATTAAACTATTGAATGCTGTTTTTCCTTATCATAGTTTTTGCAGCGGCTTCAGCTTTATTGACAAAAGGGTCAATACAAGTATGGAAAAACCATAACCGCTACACTATTTCCTAGTCCTCATCCTATTAAAAGAGGCTTCCCCGTTAATTTCACTGTTAATAAGGAAGAGAATTCCCAACAATATCCCTTATCCTAAGCGCTGTCACAAAATAAGCAGTTTTAATGTCTGGATTAAATTCATCCACCTCTACCGGATATTTTTCCTCCTTAATCAACGTTTCTCCGATTACATCATTTATGTAAAAATCATACGTTTTATCCCGTTGCAGAGATAATTGATCGAGGTCTTCTATACTGAAATGCGTATACACAAATTGAAGGCATTCCTGAGAGAAATACCACTCTTCTATCCAAGGGTAAAATTCCTGCCATCAGCCAGACATAATCATCCCATTTGCCAGCATTGATTAATAAGCAGCCAATCAGGAAGAAAATGGCGATATGGCCTTTTGTAATTAGGGAGAAAGATTTCCTTTTGGATATTTCGGGTTTTTCTGGTTTTATGTTTGCTTCCAAGCGATTAAGGTTAATACAATGATGTACTACCGTAGCCTTTATTTTTTTCATCTATAATCGGCGAGGATACCCCTGCTTCAATTGCGTGAAGGGCATAGCCTAACGATAAATGGGGGAGGAAGTGCCGTTAGATACGGTATGGTACGTTAAGATAGTCAAGATATAATATAAAGTATCTGAAACTTCCGCCTTACCTTCTCCTTTCTCTGTTTAGGTTATTTGTTCTTATTATGAAACAAGTATGATTTAATTAGTGAAAGGTGGTAAAATAATGTCTGCAATTACCCCGAAAATACAAATCTATGTTTCTGATAATCAAGCTGGACTAAAAAACCAAATGGCTCATTCTGTGATGAAAACCGTAATCGCTTGTTACAAGTCAGATACATCGAATGGCCATGAATGATCTTTGGCTGCATGTAAACTTCCAGACTATGACCTCAATCAAATGATGATCGTATTGGTGGCTATGAATCTACACCGTAAAGGAATTGAACAAATTGGTGTAGCTACCTCAGGAGTATAGCTCTTGCGGCAGAGACGAAGTCAACCGTCATTTTGTTCCGCCACACTAAGATAGGAGAGCATTGCATGATATCACTACTGGGTTGGAACAAGCTTAATTGCTCTCTATGAGGGCTTGTGTCTGTCAAATTTTAACAGACACAAGCCCTCACTTCAAAAAAATGTAAGGTCGTTAAGTGGTGGGTAGTTGACTAATAGGGAATGGAGTTTCCTACTAAATCCTTAATGATTAGGGCTGTAACAAAAAAAGCAGTGCGCTGGTCAGCAGTAAATTGATTCACTTCAATCGGATACTTTTCCTGTTCAATCAGAGTCTCACCCATCACGTCCGTCACATAAAAATCATAATTAGCATTACGCTGCTTTGATAATTGATCAAAATCCTCCAAAGTGTATCGGGAATAAACAAACTCAAGCACACGGGGAGAGTAGAACCAATCTTCCAGCCAGGGGTGAAATTCCCGCGGTCTAAGCGCTTTTGCTTGTTCCTCAAAAAAGGGAAGGGCCTTTCTTAAGATGATCTCGTTTATTCGAAGCGCCTTACCGTTAAGAATTAATTCCTTCATTAACTCTTCATTCTCCATTATTGGTTTGCTGAATAATCTCTTGAAAAACGACATAAGCTTTTCCTCTTCCTCTACTTAATAAATTTCAACATTTAATTCATTAATGCTTTTTACCGGGCTTCAGCTTTACGATACACATCAACACTAAGGTAAACATCTCAAAGCCAATCACCATTAGTAAAATTGCATACCAGGCATCATTACTCCAGCGGCTGAAATTGACACCCATGGCGCAAACCAAAAATGCGAATGCAATATTTGCTTTTTTAAATAAGGAAAAGGGTTTATCTTTAGGTTCCTGCTGTATTTCTTCTAAAGCATGAGCTTTCAACATACAGCCTCCGTTCATAGTGAATTCGTTTATGTATTTGGTTAAATAGTAAAAAATAATAGATCGGTCTAATCTAACCTATCACCATTGTTAATAGAATCATCTGCCACAATAAAAATAAGAAGAAGGCAATACTAAGCAGTCTGCTAACAATAAATGGTGCTCTGTAAATAGCGTTTTGTGCGTAATAATTCAAGCCTGAAAAAGCGAGTGCCAGCACCTTAAAAAAATAGGAAATGACAGAATCCCTTTTTTCAAACGCATTAAGTTCATAGAGATAAAGAATGGGTTTTGGCAAAAAAATTGAGAATAATGCAAAGATCGAATTTACAAATAAAATTAGCCAAACATAGCTGGTTGGCAATGGAATATCCACGCCCAGCAGCAGAGAGGCAATAATGGTTAAAAAGATGAAAGCCGTCCCATATCCAATCAATTTTTTCAATAAAATCATCCTTATGCTAGTTTTTAAAATATTTTTTTACAGTAGAGAACATTAAAGCATTAAAATCCTCAGATGCCATTTGATATAGCAGTAATTCGTTTTCTTCTACTTTATCATAATCAAGCAGCCATATATAACTGCCAGCATTAAGATAGAAAAATACTTGATTTATTCCAAGATAGTCTTCTTTGAAATTCATTTCCATCAAGGAAGCATTATCGAATTCATAGGAATTAACCTTGAAGTCTTCCAAAAATGCTTTTAGGGAGCAAGGAAGATTCTCTGCAAGCAGGCTGTTTACATCCTCATCTGTAAATTGATGGAGCTGATTAAAAATCTCCTCATCCAGCTTAAGTGTTTCTAGGTTACTAATTCCGCATCCGGAAATCTGTCCGCCGCCGAAGAAGTTATCCAGAACTTTTTTTAAGTCCTGTATCCCAGTCAATTCAAGATGGTGCTCACCTTCGGCAATTTTCTGAAGCAATAAGTTATTTTGATCGAGAAAATGGATAAAAGTGACCTTTTGTCCTCTAATGATTCTGATTTTTTTCTTAGAATGAACAAGGAGAGTTATTAGACTCTCTAATCCTTCCTCAATAAGGCTTGACCGATCTTCGTTCCAAAAGCCTTTCATTTTTAGTGAAGCCGCATTTGCCTTGAGAAAATTATTGAATTCTTCTTCGCTTTCCAACAAATGCTGACTGTCAATAACGTCACTTGCCATAGATTCATAACCGCAAAGTGCCAGAACAGAAGCAAGTTCATTTGTTGACAATGAAATCCCCTTTATAGTATCCATTAAACACCCTCCAATTCTTTATCTACCTGAATATCCCGGTTATGAATTTTTTTACTTTTTCCTTAGATTCAGAAACAGCCTTGGTAATGTATTTGACTTTATGTTCTGTCCATTTACCAGCCTCTTCACCGAGATCTTTAACTTTATCCTCGAGGGCCATAGAAGACACGATACCAACTGTTGCTCCAACTGCTCCCCCAATCAATGTTCCAGGACCTGGACAGATCATAGTGCCTAGTGCTGCTCCAGCAGTCGTAAGACCAGCGACTCCTGCATCCATGCCAAGCCCTGCGGCCAAACGTCCAGCCTTTTCAGAAGTAGATTTATATTTATTCCCATCATTAAAAAACTCTGAACCATTTGTGATTAAAGAGATACCCATGCCTAAATACGGAACTCTCTTCATTACACCTGACAGCCCTGTTACAGTAACAAATTGTTTTAGTGTTGCGGGTACATCAACGGGGAATCTTTTATAGTTTTCAACTCCTTCTTCGACAAATTTAAGGTTAGGAAAGTGTTCCTTTAGTATCGATCTTAGACTTTGGTTATTATTCCCAGGGTTTAATCCTACCAGCTCACGCAGCATCCGGCTCGGCGCATTCTGATATTTACGGAAATAATTCCTTACAAATGGAATGGAATTACTGCTTCCATTTTTGATGACCTTATACAAAGCAGCTGCCAGAGGATCTGCATATTTTCCACGGACCTGCTTCCAACCATCTGTGGAACGTATCTTGAAATTTCCAGTACCATCTTTAATAAACTCCAACCTCTTGGTTAATAAAATGACCGCAGCCGTTGTTCCTTTTAGCGCATCTCGTCCCCCTGTTGTTTTCCCAATCTTATCCAGCCAGTCTGTAACCATACCAAGAAAGGTGGAATCGCCCTGTTCGATAGATAAATCCATTGCCGAATCGATGAGTTTGGAAATAGAATCATTCTTGTCGAGATAGGAGTCAATTTTGTTTAAAGTTTCCTTGCTTAAGAAAACTCCGTCCTTGCTCCACCCTTTGATTTTGGAAAGAAATTGACCGACGTCATCCAGAGTGCTTTTTACTTCCTTCAGAGATTTATTTGCATTGCTGTCCAGTTTATGCCAATCCTCCACGGTCTTCTGGTTATGTGTGACAGCCTTTTTCAGCAGTGATTCCATCCGGCTGATATCCAAGGGGGTTGAACTCACTAGGTCATTCACTTTGGAAAGCTCATTATTAATGGATTCTGCAATGGATTGGGTGACAATTCCGAGTTTATTCAGGCCTTGCTTAACGTCATTCTCAATGAAATCTTCACGGACAAGTCCGCTTTTAGTTTCATAATCTGAAATCAGCTCTTTCACTTTTTTTAGCTCATCCATATACGTCTGCTGAAATTGATTCAGAAGGAGGATGGCCGGGATATGAATGGTTGTAAAATGATCCTTAATGGCATTTCCGCCGCTTCCTTCAAGGGCGTCCCCAAGGTCAATGACCTTGTTGACGGCATCACGGATATCCAAGATATGTTCTTTTTCCTTTTTCTTTTGCTGAAGTGACTGATTAATGCTCGTAAATATTTCAGACACATCTATCGATTTCATGTTTACCTCCCGCTGCTGATGGTTTCACCGACTTCTTTTTCCTTTTCAATGAATTCCTGTATTTTTTTCAAGGCATCCTGCTGGAAATTGGAAAGCAGCTGCTTATACTGAGTCATATGCTGGTAATAGGAGCTTTCGATTTGCTCCATGACGGCAGCGAAGTCCATGGAAGTGTTTGTCAGGGAATTATCAAGCTTTACCACTTCAAACGACTGAAGCCTGCTGTTTAATTCCTGGAACACAGCCGTTACTTCCTGGTCTTTAATTTTTATTTCAGTCATCAGCTATCTCTCCCTAATTGTTTAGTTCATAAAATCCTGAGCGAAGTCCGGATATCCTTGAGGCTGCAGAGGATATAAGACTTTCATAGTACGTAATCTTTGTTTCAATATCTTTTAAAATTGCTTGTGTATCCTCGCCGGAAAGCAGACTGAATTCGCTGTCCATATCATTACGGATTTCCTCAAAACTTTCTGCATGCTTGCCTGCCCAGGCATCGGAGGATAACTGTGGCTCCTTTATAAGATTCCTGTTTGACTGAAATTCTTCCTGCTCGCTGGATATCTGGCTTTTAGCGGTACTAAGGCGCCGCACCTTTTCTTCATATTCTCTCACCACACCATCCAGCTGGCTTATTGCACTGTTAAGGCTGTTCAATCGTGCCTCATTCTGCTCCATGGTTAAACCTCCTGTAAAAATCGAATATAAATATTTCCGACTAAATTTTACCAAAGTAAAAATGTTAAAAAAATAGTGCGAAATAGCTACGTTTGAATGGACTTTGTAGATAGATTGATATGGACATCAGTTTCTTATTTCCTGTTTATTTACATTTTAAACCAAGGGATTTGAACAAAATGTCTATTTTGGTAAAAGAAAAAGAATATTGACTAGGGAAATAGTCATTACCTAAAAAGAACCCAGGCTCCTTTAGAATCCTGAGTCTCTATATTTATCAACTTTGTTCTGATTGTACTTTCTATATCATCATCCTCCGCAGTATCTCTAGCCACCTTTGAGTGAAGATGTCCCCCGACAATGCAAAACAGCAAGACCGCATTGTAATATTCTTTTACATTAGCTGCAGATTATTGGCATTATTCAAGCCGGTACTGAATAAGAACACTTTGGTGGCAAGAGTAAAATAGGCCAAGATAAGGTATGGAAGGGAAAGGATATCATGGCTATCTAAAGTGAGATGGATGAATGATGGTGAAAAGGGAAATTTAGATAATTTTTTTGAAAATAGTGGGCACCTCAAGATGACAAGGTGGCAGTTTTAAACTGTCTAATTCTTCTGCATTCCTAAAAGCTTATATCAAATGTGCCTACTAGTTCCTTCAGTGCAATATTACACCTTATTAACTACGTCAGGAATTATAAACTGAATAAATTTAAATACCTAAAAATAATCCAAGTGGATTGCTTAAACCACTCATTAAACCACAAAAATTTTAAAGCGGCTAGAGGTACGGAGGAAATTAAAGGTATATATTATTGATGAAAATTTATATAACAACATGAGGTAGCGGTTCGTGAAATGCCTTTAAATTTAAACTGATTTTTATGCCAAAAAATAAAATCAACAATAAGGTTTAAAATGAAACCAAAAGGTGTTATATTTAATTCAGCAGATTTATATGCGCTAAAAATGGAGGTAATGTTCAATCATGAAAAAGAAAATGCCTGAGATTCGAAAAACTATAGTGCTGAATGCACCAATTGAAACAGTCTGGAGAGCTGCTGCAACTTCTGAGGGCATTGCCTCGTGGTGGATGCCCAATACTTTCGAGCCTGTAATAGGACAAAGCTTTGTTCTTCAAACTGGACAATTTGGAGATTCTCCCTGCACTGTAACAGAACTGGAACCCCCGTACCGTGTAGGAATTAAATGGGGCAAGGATTGGCACCTTACATTCAAATTGAAAAAGCTTGAAGATGAAAAAACGTTGTTCACATTGATTCACTCAGGGTGGGATGAAGATGGAACAACGGAATTTGGCCAGCCTCATGCAATAGTGCGCGCCATTATGGACAATGGGTGGGATAAGATTATTTCCGAGAAACTTCCAGCACAAATAGAGGCATAAGTTGACACATTCAACGGTAAAGCATGATGTGTTCCATGCAATTGCAGATCCCACAAGACGCAGTATTTTAATTATGCTTGCTGAAAAGGAAATGTCCATCGCAGCTATAACGTCCTGCTTTCCGGTTAGCCGTACTGCAGTTAACAAGCATTTGAAGGTTCTTTGCCAGGCGGGCCTTGCAGCAAGCGAAAAAGCAGGGCGTGAAACTGTGTATAGCCTCGAACCGCAGCCTTTGGAAGAGCTGAAAAACTGGCTTCATTATTTTGAGGAATACTGGGACAATAAATTATCAGCTTTAAAAAATTTCACTGAAAATAATAATGGTTAATACTTGCCTTTAACACGGAATTCAAGACTTGAGTATAATTCATTCTGCAAATCAGTAGTGTCTTCAAATAAAATAACCCTCCATATATCAATTGGAAGGTTTTTCATAAACTGATTTTTTCTTGTTCATTAAGCCAAGTCTAGGAATTGCTCATTCCTTTTTAGTATTGCATATATCCAGTGTAAAAGCTTATTAACACAAGCTATCATCGCTACTTTTGAAGGCTTTCCTTCATTTCGTTTTCGATCATAATACTCTTTTAGCTTCTTGTTCCTGGAGCTTCTTATACCGCATACGGCCATATATACAAAGCGTGCCGTAAACGGCTAGAACCTCTTTTGATGGCTTTGAAGTGACTGTGAAAACAAAAAATAACCAGTAAAAACAAATATGTTTAATTATAAGAGCTGAGGAGATACATTTCCTTGGCTCTTTTTACTTTCACTTGGGAACAGCATAATCTTAAGTACTTATATGCGTTACGGTGAACCGTACCACAAATAGTGATAAATCAGAGAGTGGAAAAAATGAGGAACCAGCTCGGGTTTGATCCATAAAAATCTATAAATGGGGAAGTTTTATCGTATTTGCTCCGCAAGTATTCTTGAATATGTATATATAAAACTAGGTTTAGGAATGGGAACCCTTTTTACTGTAAAAATATTCAGATAAAGGTTAAAATAGTGTTGAATAACTTTTAGGAGGTTTTCATTTTGGCAGAGAACAAAGATATCAATGCTTCAAGCGGGCAAGACGAAAAACGTGAAACGTTGACCACGCGTCAGGGTCATCCTGTGACGGATAACCAAAATATCCGTACAATTGGTAATCGAGGTCCAGCCACTCTTGAGAACTATCATTTTATCGAAAAAATTTCCCATTTTGATAGGGAAGAGGTACCCGAGCGTGTCGTACACGCAAGAGGAACTGGAGCATTTGGTTATTTTGAAACGTACGGAAAAGTTGGAGATGAACCTGTAGAGAAGTACACCCGTGCAAAAGTATTTTCCGGTGCCGGGAAGAAAACACCGTTAATGGTTCGCTTCTCAACAGTTGCAGGAGCGAAGGATTCGCCGGAAACAGAACGGGACCCGCGCGGCTTCGCCGTAAAAATGTATACGGAGGATGGCAACTGGGATCTGGTTGGGAACAACCTGAAAATCTTTTTTATCCGTGATGCTATGAAGTTCCCTGACATGATCCATGCGTTTAAAGCTGATCCGGCTTCGAACGTGTCGCATCCGCAGCGGATGTTCGACTTTGTTTCCCGTAGCCCTGAGGCAACGCATATGATTACATTCCTGTTCTCTCCATGGGGTATTCCAGCGACATACCGCCACATACAGGGTTCGGGTGTAAACACCTATAAATGGGTGAATGACAAAGGTGAGGCTGTGCTGGTGAAGTATCACTGGGAGCCGAAGCAGGGTATCCGCAACCTGACACAAGAAGAGGCAAGTGAGATTCAAGCGAAGACCGTCGCTCATGCGACACAAGATTTATATCAAGCGATTGAGCGCGGAGATTATCCGGAATGGGAGCTCTTTGTACAGATCATGGAGGACGACTACCATCCGGAACTTGATTTTGATCCGCTCGATGATACGAAACTATGGCCGGAGGACAAGTTCCCATGGTTGCCGGTGGGCCGTATGGTCCTTGACCGCAATCCAGTGGATTTCCACGCGGAAATTGAGCAAGCCGCCTTCGGTACAGGGGTTCTGGTTGATGGAATGGACTTCTCAGACGATAAAATGCTGCAAGGCCGTACCTTCTCTTATTCTGATACGCAGCGTTATCGTGTAGGTGCGAACTTTTTAAAATTGCCTGTGAACGCACCGAAAGCGCCTGTCCGGACGAACCAGCATCGCGGCCAAATGGATATTCGTGATCCAAAAGAGTCTGGGGAAAATCCGCACATCAACTATGAGCCGTCGATGATCGGTGGTTATCAGGAAGCAAGCAAAGAAGAACGTCCACAGCACCGCCCAACGTATAATGCTGCGGCAATGAGTGAACCGATTGATCGGCCCAACAACTATGGACAGGCGGGCGAAACGTACCGCAGCTTTGAAGATTGGGAGCGTGATGAATTAATCAATAACCTGTCTGCAGCGCTTGCGGTATGTGACAAACGAATTCAGGATTCCATGATTGAGCACTTCACACAAGCCGATGAAGACTATGGCCGCCGTGTGCAGGAAGGTATCGAAATGAAAATGAAAGAAATACAAGAATCGAAGACGGAAAACAATATTCCAGGACGTGAAGCTGGCCAATCGAAATATGGCCAAGGTTCATTAGCTGCGAACGAAGCAACAGAAGATGCCGTAAAGAAAAGCCATGAAGCTGATCCTTATTGATTAATAGGTAAGAACCAAGAGGGCTGTCCAGAATGTCAGGGAAAACTGACTGACTGGCAGCCTTTTTGATGTTGAACACGTAACACAATTAGCAGCAAACCAAAGAGATAAAACAGTTACCTATTCAAATAGTAAAAAGAGGGGTGCTGGGCTAAAGAAAATTGTCCAACCAGATTTATTTGAATCAATACTTGAAAATTCAGATGAAGTTGATGATGTTGCAGGTATTTGGTTGAATTTTGAAGGAACGGGGGAAGACTGAATTCCTAGCGACTTGAATTACAAACAAATGAAGGGTGTTAGGAAACGAGATTTGAATACTACATACTTCCCTCGAAGACCAGGTGGTATCGTAAAAGATGATACTTTATTTTTAACAATCGTTAGTTATGATGAACACGGTAGAGCTACACCTATGATATGACGATTAATCCTGATGGTCCTGCTTGTTACTGCGGGAAGAAAGGATGCATGGAAACATTTAGCTCTGTTAATGCGCTTCTAGATGAGAATGAAACATTAGATTTCTTTTTTCTGCAGTTACGTTCTAAAATCTCTTCATATGTGAAGAGGTGGAATTCTTTTTTGGACAATCTATCCATTTCAATCAACAATATCCATCTTGTTCTGAACAGAGAATTTATTTTAGGCGAACATTTATCTCCTTTCTTAACTGAGGAAGATATCGAAACTCTTCATGAAAAAGTAAAGGAAAAATCGGCATTTCCTAGCAATGACCCATTCATTTATATCAGCCGTTCACCGGAAAATGGAGTTCCTACCGGGGCCGCTATACCATTTGTTCAATGATTTTTGAATGAAATTTAATCGAGAACTGGCCCTTTTATGAAGAAGACGGTGTTAATGCTCATTGTTGAATGGATTGGAAGCGTGTAAAGACTCCTGCATAAGTACTGAGACACTCTTTGATCGATAGGGCTGTGATTACCAGGGGGAAATAAATAATGATAAAAGTAAAAGGTATGCAAATTATGAGGTGTGTAAAAAGAACGATTGATAAGAAAAAAAAGTGACTATTTTGGCAATTGTCATACTTCCCACTAGTGTAAAGTTACCAAATGATGACTTCCTAGCTGCATTCTTGCTGGTACTAATGAAGGAGCGGGGCATACGGCTATTTGGTTCCCGCAGAACAAAGAATGGATAGCAGGAACCAAAAAGAGCTGTTTTTGAGGATAACATCCCGCATTGGAATCCAAGCTTATTTTTCCAAAACCAAAAAATCTGGTTGTTTTATGTATGACTACTAAATTTCAGGAAAAGCAACCGGGTTTAATCATCATTTAAAGCATCTTTCCATTGGTAAATGACTCTTCGTTATATTTCAAACGATTGCAAAAACCATTGTTTACTGAAATGCTAAGAGAGAATTATTTTTTGTTCGGTGTATACGAGTATCGACTTTTCGTCTTGAGAATCACTTTGGGCAAGGATAGTAACAAATAGTGTGGTAAGCACACTAGGAGGCAACAAAAATGGAACAAGGTACAGTTAAATGGTTTAATGCAGAAAAAGGTTTTGGGTTTATCGAGCGTGAAGGTGGAGACGACGTATTCGTACTTTTCTCAGCTATCCAAGGGGAAGGATTCAAATCCTTAGACGAAGGTCAAAAGGTTACTTTCGACGTTGAGCAAGGTGCTCGTGGAGCTCAGGCTGCTAACGTTCAAAAAGCTTAATTTTATATGACTTATACTAACAGGATCTCCCATAAGAGCCTGTTTTTTTGGTGTGCCAGGCATGGCAACTATCTAGGTGGTGAAAGTCCACTGTGGGGGTACACATCGACCAACCACTAAGGAAGCGCAAGGTACTTATCGTGAGGTAAGGGCTGGAGGAAGCGTGGAATAAAATCTTGACTCGACGAACAGAAACCTGATACTAAGGCTCTATAAAGGGACGAGACTCCCAAACAAGTTAAAGTCCAAAAGATGTGCGTAACTTTGTAGGGTAAATCAGGCGAGCAAAAGAGGAAAGATAGTTGTCTTACCCTGGGAGGTCTTGCGGATGTACAGAAGTACAGTCGAAAAAGGTTAGCCGCAAGAAGTCAGCAGAAGCCATAGTAATGAGTACACTCATGAAGGGCTGAACAATTTATAGTGTTTCAACACCACGAATGCGTGAGTGACGAAAACTCCGAATGTGTTAATGGTGAAAATATGAGCGTATCTCAAAAGATAACTAAAAGGGAGTTAGCACTCACTACGTGAGAGGGAAGGAGAAACGAGTGTGGAACTTTTAGAACAAATTCTAAGTAATCAAAATATGAATGAAGCCTACTTACGTGTCTATAAAAATAAAGGTACAAGTGGGATCGATGGAGTGACAGTCGACGAACTAAAGCAATATCTGAAAGAGAATAAGGATGAACTGCGTCAGCGCATCAGAACAAGAAAATACCAACCACAAGCTGCCTTAAGAGTGGAAATCCCAAAAGAAAACGGAAAGATGCGCAAATTGGGAATACCAACAGTAGTGGACAGAGTCGTTCAACAAGCCATTCATCAAGTTCTCAGTCCGATATTTGAAGAACAGTTCAGCGAATTCAGTTACGGTTTCAGACCAAAAAGAAGTTGTGAAATGGCGATTATTAAAAGCCTGGAATTTTTGAATGATAGTCATGATTGGGTAGTCGACATTGACCTTGAAAGATTCTTCGATACCGTTCATCACGATAAACTCATGCGAATTATATCCAACACAATAAAAGACGGAGATGTCATCTCGTTAATCAGAAAATACTTAGTCAGTGGAGTCATGGTGAATGGAAAATATGAAGACACACCTGTCGGTACTCCGCAAGGAGGAAACCTCAGTCCACTATTGAGTAATATTATGTTAAATGAACTTGATAAGGAACTAGAGATAAGAGGACTAAGGTTCGTGAGGTACGCAGATGATGCCCTTATCTTTGTGAAAAGTGAAAAAGCAGCGAACCGAGTAATGAACTCAATCGTGAGATTTATAGAAGAGAAATTAGGTCTTATAGTCAACGTAGAGAAGAGTAGAATCTCACGTCCAAAAGAATTAAAATTCTTAGGATTTGGGTATTATTACGACATTAAAAACAAGAGATATCAAGTGAAACCTCATCTAAGTTCGGTACAGAAGTTTCAAAGGAAGCTTCGACTACTGACAAAACGGAGCTGGAGTGTTCCACTAGACTACCGAATATTGAAACTAAAACAAGTGATACTTGGATGGGTAAACTACTTCAGAGTGGCAAATATGAAAAAGGTGACTAAACGAATAGACCAAAAGCTTCGCTCCAGAATTAGGGTCATCATCTGGAAACAATGGAAAGTAACGAAGAAACAAATCAAATCGCTTATTCAACTAGGGATTCCGGAGGAAGAAGCGAAAGGATTAACCTACTGTCGAAAAGGTTACCGATTCATAGGATTATCAAAAGTCGTCCAAAGAGCAATCTCAAACAAAAGACTAAAGCAGAGGGGAGTCCCCTCTGCTGTAGAACATTTTCTAAAAGTACACACTGTGATATAAATTGAAACGCCGTATACGCGATCCGTACGTACGGTGTTGTGAGAGGGGCGAAAATAAATGACTTATTTTCCCTCTACTCGATTGTCTTTGCATAATAAAAAACCTACTCAACGTTCGAGTAGGGATAGAACAGGTAAATGTATAAAGATTTAAAGCTTAATGAGAAAGACCTCAGCTGTCAACCAAGTGGCTGTAACACCTGCATCGGATGCAGAAATTGCACCCAGTCTTACACTGCGGGCAGTCCGAAGGAGATCGATCTGCAGGCGCACCGAGGAGGTATCGGGCTTACCACTGAGTCCACGATTGCATCTTTCTCCAAAAGGCCTCAAAGTGGGTGTCAGTACCCTTGAGATGAATGTGCAAATCACGAAGGATCATCAGGCTGTGATTACCCACGATCGTCAGATTACGGGTTCCAAGTGTCAGGACACGGGTCCGGCGTTTCCTGGTGATCCCATGTATCCATATGTCGGCAAGTACATAAAGGACCTCACCTTGGCCGAGGTGCGTACATTGAACTGCGGCTCGTTGAGGCAGGCGTCATTCCCTGGCCAGCAGCTGAATACCGGCGCCCGCATGCCGCTTTGAGCTGGTGTTCGATTTAGTCAAGTTTTCCCATGCCAACAAGGTACACATGAATGTCGAGACAAAAGTGGAGGCCGGAGCACCGAATGAAACGGCCCCACGTGAAGAGTTTGTACAGAAAGTTGCCCAGGAGGTTCGTAAAGCTGGAATGGTTAACCGCGTAACGATCGAAAGCCCCGATTGGGGATCACTCATGCGCTGGCATCAAATCTATCCGCGCTTACCGATTTTCGCATTGACTAAAGGTGATCAGTTCTTCAGCCTGGTAAGCCTGGCGCATCAACATGGCTGGGCGGAATCGACATCGATGACATCGGAGGCGATTTTGTCGCTGCAGCCCACCCGTTCGGTGCAAGTGCTATTTCCCCAGTACATGGTGATCCTTAGAACGGCAAGGTAACTGATCCAAACTACAAGCCTTACATGACGAAGCAAAAGGTCGAGGAAGCCCACAAGTACGGCATGAAGTTCATCCCGTGAACTGTCACGAGCCAACGAGAGAGCTGATGGATGATGGGGTTGATGGGATGATCACTAGTATTTTAGGATCATTCTTTTGTTGCGGCGGATCATTTTATCCGCCGCTTTCTTTTTTGTAGATTCCTTATTCTCACACCTTAAAACTGAGAAGTTGTATATAGACAATTACAGACGTACTCAAAAGAGACTAAAAAAACGCGCGCCGATTGAACATCGACACGCGTTAGCCGCATAGCTTTTTCCATTTGTCTACTTGACAGGGGTAAGACCAATAAGTTGTCACATAAAGGCTAACAGGGTTAGGCAAATGGCGACTGAATAAAAAAAGTGAAACCCAAATGAATTTTAAGTAACCTAATAGGAAAAGGCAAATGATGATATTTTATAACCCCATATTTTTGCGAAAATAAGCGAAATAAAGCCGGCGCATACATTCATTGAACCTGACAAATTTTTTATTGAAGTTATATCGTCTGACTTACTTAACCTTTATATAAAAGGATCATCCAAAGTTCTTATGTACATTTTTAATTAATTATTACACTTTTTCACATTGACTGTAAAAAGTCGGTGTATTAAATTAAAGTATATAAAATAGTTTTTTGAATATTCGGTATACATTTTTAATTAATTGTTATACTTTTTCACATTGACTGTAAAAAGTCGGTGTATTAAATTAAAGAGTATAAAATAGTTTTTTGAATATTCTGTATACATTTTCAATTAATCATTATACTTTTAATACAATGATTTAAAAAAGTGGACATTTAGAAGTTTCATGTAAAGAATTCATAGTTACGGAGGGGGGAGGGTAAGGATGAATATGCCGCCGGGAACGACGAAAGTTTTACAAGCAATTTGGAAGAGTAAAAAGCCAAATTCTAAAGCTGATATAGTGCGATCAACAGGTTTTAGTTTAGCAACGGTAACAGAACATGTCGATACACTAGTTAGGAGTAACCTGATAATCGAAGTAGAGATGGGAAATTCTACTGGCGGAAGAAGACCAAGACTCTTATCGTTCAACCATGAAGCTGGGTACATAATTGGAATTGATTTGGAGTCAACTCATGTTCAGGTCGGAATAACAGATTTGAACTGTAGTGTTATATCATCAAAATCAAGTGAAATAGACGTAGCAACAGGACCTGCAGCAGTACTTGAACATATTAGAGAAATGATCTATTCCTTACTTGACGAAAGTAACATAGAGATTTCAAGAATCAAAGGAATAGGTATGGGAGTACCGGGACCAGTGGAATATAGCACTGGTTTACCTGCATCACTTCCTATCATGCCGGGGTGGGATCGCTACCCAATTCTTCAGTTCTTGTCCCAACAATTTAATTGTGCATGCTATGTTGACAATAATGTCTATACGAGGGCACTTGGGGAGCGTACTGTTGAGGGAGTTTCTGGTATTGATAATTTCATTTTCCTGAAGATTGGTAATGGAATCGGTGCAGGAATTATATTCAATGGTCAGATATATCGTGGATCTACTGAGTGTGCAGGTGATGTTGGGCACATAAATATAGGGCAGGATTTGCTTTGTTATTGCGGGAATCGTGGTTGTTTAGAAACAATTGCAGGCGGCAGAGCGATTGTTCGAAGAGCTGAGGAAATTGCTAGGAATGGACAAAGTGAGATACTTGCAAAACTAATGGAGACCAATGGAAAGTTAAGCCTGGAGGATTTTAATCGTGCAGTACGAGAATCAGATCCAAGTGCTGTGGAACTAATCCGAGAATGTGGTTTTCAAATTGGAAATGTAATAGCGAGTCTCATTAATTTCTTTAATCCTTCTCTAGTTTGTATAGGGGGTAGAGTGTCTGAAGTTGGTGATGTACTTTTGGCATCTATAAGGCAAGCTATCTATCACCGTTCATTGCCATTGTCTACACGTAACCTAATAATACAGCAGTCCTTCTTAGGTGAAAAAGGTGGAATAATAGGTGCCGCTGTTTTAACAGTTGATAAAATAATCGAAGATTCACTTAAGAAAACCAAAGATGGTATCTTTTCTTTTTAATATTTTAGGACATCTAACTAATTTATAAAGTTTGTAAGCGGTTTCATGTATGTTGAATGGATTAATTTAAAGAAAAGGAGGCTGTCTTTTATGGAGGTTAAAGAAAATCTTCCCCTTCTTGAGATGCAAAATATAACAAAAAGCTATTCTGGCATTACAGTGCTCAATAACATCAACTTAAAGATTCATTCTGGTGAAATATTAGCGCTTGTAGGAGAGAATGGAGCTGGAAAGTCCACATTAATTAAAATTCTTTCCGGTGCAATTAAGGCAAATGAAGGAAAGATTTTAATCAATGGGAATCAAGTGGAGTTTCATACTCCACTCGATGCAGAAAAAAGTGAAATTGTAACCGTTTACCAAGAGTTTAACTTATTTCCCGATCTTTCGGTAACTGAAAACCTCTTTTTTACTAATTTTCACAAGACTAAAGGACGTATTAATTGGAGGGAATTACATAAAGAAGCTGAGAGATTCCTAGATGAATTCGGGGTACAACTACCAGTAAAAATGCCGGTTTCCACCCTAAGCATTGCACAAAAACAGATGCTAGAAATCGCCAAAGCACTTTATAGTAACGCACGCCTTTTGATTTTGGATGAACCGACCGCAGTTTTAGGCGGAGATGATGTGGATCGGCTAATTACTATTGTGAAAGAAATGCAAAAACGCGGTATAGCGGTTATCTTCATTTCTCATAGATTAAATGAAATCTTTGGTTTGGCAGATAGGTACTTGGTTTTAAAAGACGGTCAACAGATAGGTGACGGCCGCATTGAAGAGACGAATCCTGACGAATTGGTAGGGATGATGGTCGGACGTCACATAAGCATTGCTCCTCGCAATAAGATTAATTATGAAAAAGGGCAAGTTGTGCTAGAGGTTGAAGGTCTATCACGTAAAGGCGTCCTTCATGACATCAATTTCTCCCTCAATAAGGGAGAGGTGTTGGGTATCGCGGGTCTAAGAGGAGCTGGTAGGACTGAGTTGGTAAGAGCAATTTTTGGAGCTGATCCCATAGATTCTGGGAAAGTGACTGTTAATGGTCGTCAAGTTAAAATTAACTCCCCTAGACAGGCAATTAACATTGGAATAGGTTTGGTCCCCGAAGATCGAGGAGGACAAGGGTTGTTTAAAAATCTTTCATGTCTACAAAATATCTTTATGGCGAGTACTAAGATGAAAGTAATTAATAACAAAAAGGAACAAATTATAGCAAAGAAACATGTAGAGTCATTAGAAATAAAGTTAGCGCATTTGGGGATATTGGTCGGAAGTTTATCAGGGGGGAATCAACAAAAAATCGTCATCGCTAAGTGGTTGGAGTCAGGTATTGGTATTCTCCTTCTTGATGAGCCGACTAGGGGTGTCGATGTTGGGGCCAAAGCCCAAATTTATACCGTGGTTAGGGAACTTTGTGAACAGGGAATGTCTGTGATTTTAATATCATCAGAATTGCCTGAAATTCTTGAAAATAGTCACCGCGTTCTAGTGATGTATAAAGGTCAAATTTCTGGTGAGATGGATCACGAGTCAGCCACTGAGGAAGAAATCATGAAATATGCTGTAGGAGGGACGAATAAGTGAAAAATGAAACTACTATAAATCCCACAGATGTTGTTCAAACTTTGAAAACAGATAACAACAATGTCTTTAGGCAGTTTTTTAAGCAATATGGAGTAACTCTCCTTCTTTTTATCGCTCTTCTTATATTTACTGCACTGTTAACACCAGAATTCTTCAATATGCAAAATATAATCAATGTTGCTCGTCAGGCTTCCATTGTTGGAGTCGTTGCTATAGGGATGACGTTTGTTATTTTAACAGGGGGAATCGATCTTTCAGTAGGGGCTATCGTCGCGGTTTCCGGGGTTTCTTTTGCAATGATGATAAACCAAGGTGTTGCGGTTCCACTAGCACTCTTAATCGTCATGTTGGTAGGCATTATAATTGGTATTATCAATGGAATTGGCACTACTTTCTTTGGAATTCAACCCTTTATTATGACTCTGGCTACCATGGCCGTAGGTAATGGGGTAGCTTTACTTCTATCGAATGGTGCACCTCAGACTTTCACGACAAATAGCAAGATTGTAGACATGTTAGGTAATGGTGGGATCGGGTTAATTCCAGGCCCAGTGATCTTGTTCATATTGAGTGCTCTTGTTGCCTGGATGGTGTTACGATACTTATCTTTTGGTAGGTTTATATATGGAGTTGGAGGAAGTTTAGATGCCGCACGTTTGTCCGGAGTCAGAACTACTCGTATCTTACTAATGGTTTATGCCATCAGCGGTTTATGTGCTGCTGTTGGAGGATTAATAAATACATCAAGGCTTTTTGTTGGGCATCCGACCGCAGACGGTGCCATCATGCTAGATAGTATTGCTGCGGTTGTCATTGGAGGAACCAGCTTAATGGGTGGCCGAGGAGGAGTTGGAGGTACAGTACTAGGGGCATTATTGCTGGCGATGGTTGCGAATCTCTTGAATTTATTGGGAGTATCTCCATACAACCAACAGGTAGCGAAGGGAATAATAATCGTAGTTGCAGTCTTGTTCACAACTCCTGCATTAAAGCAGCTTATTAAACAACAATGGAGAGGACTTTAACGTTTTAAAATTAATAGGGGGGTGAAGTCTTAATTACATGATTATAATCGATCCAATCGGATAAGGGGGAGAGTTAATGAAATTTAAGAGAACTGTGTCAATAATAGTTTTTTCGATGCTCCTGTTTGTAACGGCGGCTTGCAGTAACAACTCTTCTAAAGAGGTTGTTAAGGTTTCTACTAAAGGGCCTATTGATTACGGTCTTTACTGCAATTCCGAATGTCAAAGTGCACTGGAGCTTAAGGCTTCACGGGATTCCATTAAAGGAAAGGTAGGTATGGCCATAGCGTCCACTACATTTCCCTATGGTGTAGCTATTAAAACAGGAACTGAAGAAGCCGTCAAAAAATATTTCCCTAATATTGAATTGTTAGTAGGCGATGGCCAAAATGATCCAGTTGCCCAAACTAAACTTGTGGATGATTTTATCTCCAAAGGAATTAAAGTTTTGATTATAAACGCCGTAGAGAAAGATGCTTTAGCCCCTGCGGTTAAACGGGCAACGGCTGCGGGAGTGAAAGTAATTGCAATTGACCGTACAGTCAACGCCCCAGTTCTTACGACAATAAAAGCAAATGATTTAGATTTGGGAATGAATGCGGGTAAGGACCTAGTGTCCCGTTTAAATGGGAAAGGAAATGTAGTTGAATTGCAAGGGAGCCCTTCAGCTTCGCCAACAATTGATAGACATAAAGGCTTTATGAAAGCGCTTAAAGATGCCCCTGGAATTAAAGTGATTGCGAGTCAAAGTGCTAACTATGATCAGGCACAGGGTCTAAAGGTGATGGAAGATCTATTGCAACGGTACCCTAAAGGGAAGATTGATGCAGTATTTTCACATGCGGATATTATGACCCTTGGTGCCATACAGGCGATAAAGGCAGCAGGCCGAGAGAATGAAATTAAAGTGATCAGCATAGATGGACAACAGGCGGCATTTGATGACATTACGAATGGGGTCATAGATTCTACTACTGTTTATCCGGTGATTACTCCTATGAGCATTATTGCAGCAGCAAAGGCGTTAGCCGGTGAAAAATTACCAGAGATGATTAAATTAGACTCACCTGTTGTGACAAAAGAGAACGTGGAAAAATATAAAGGCACTACCTATTAATCTAGCAAATAAAAGGAGGAAGTTTACTATGACAATGAAACTATCATTTAACACTTGGCCTTATGCAAGTTTTCCAGTATGGTTACCTGCTTATCCGCTTGAGGAAGTAATTAAGAGGATTGCCGCTATCGGTTACGACGGAATTGAGATAGGAGCGGCCAGTCCACACGCTTATCCACCTACTTTGTCAACAGAAAGACGTGTGAACATAAAAAAAATATTAGAACATTATGGGTTAGAAGTGTCAAGCATGCTTCCAGCTCTAAGCGGAGGGCCTGGTCATAACGTAGCTTCCCCTATCCCTGAGGAGAGACGACATACTATTGAGCATTATAAAGAAGTTATTGAGTTATGTGCCTATTGGGGAGGCAAAACTGTACTTTATATTCCAGGTTGGCAGATTTTCGGTACTAGCCGAAAACAAGCATGGGAGTGGAGCAGAGAAGCTCTGAGAGAGATTTCTAAAACTGCATTGGATTATGGTGTAACGATGGTTATAGAACCAACACCATTTGACAGTAATCTGGTAGATCGTTGCGATGATGCTATTGAGTTGATGGAAGAGGTAAACAAACCAAATGTAAAACTTATGTTTGATACATTCCATGCTCTTCACCGTAAAGAAGTTTCAACCGATTACGTGTACAGCATGGGAGAGAATCTTCACCACATTCATATATCTGACAATGATCGATTAGCTCCTGGGCAGGGAAGAGGCGATTTTGTCTCTCTTATCTCTGCACTGAAGGACATTAATTATGACGGATACCTAGCTATGGAACTTGGCTTTGATCGCCGTGATATTGAACCAGACAATGTGGCACGTCAAGCGTTTGAGTACCTAAAGCCATTGGTCGATGAGGCGAATAAAAGTTTATTGATTAAGTCTAAATAAAGGATGAGTTAGGAGCACCAGGAATCAAGTAGTCTTCTAGCTACTCTAAAAAATTAATCCAGATTATCAATGATTTACACTTGAATTACGACAGTAAATGAAAAACAAACTGGATCAAACACCGTTAAATCTTGTAAGAAGAAAGGGGCCAATACTATGAGTGTCGAAAAAGGATCAAATGCTGCAGTGAGTGATAAAAAGGTGTATGTAAGGCCAGATGATGTAGAAACATTGATGTTCGATTGGGGCTGTTTCAAACTGACATCCACTCCAGAGGTCACTGGAGCTGAAAGATTTAGTACAGGAATAGTAGTTGTTGATCCAGGTAAAGGGCATGAACGACATAATCATCCTGGTTCAGAGGAGATCATTTATATTGTTTCTGGTGAAGGTGAACAGATGGTGGAGGATGAGAATGGCAACCCAGTGATACAGAAGGTATCCGCTGGATGCACAGTCTATGTTCCAGAAGGCAGATACCACTACACCATCAATACAGGATGGGAGCCAATGAAATCATTTGTTGTTTATTCACCAACTGGTCCCGAGGCGGAGTTGCGTGAGTTACCTGACTGCAGAATCGCTCCACTTGGTGAGATACCAAAGCGATAAGGTATATGTAATGGAGGGATTTCGTATATGGCAACGATTGTAGTCTTAGGTACACTCGATACAAAGGGTAACGAACATAACTTTGTAAATCAGATTATTCGCGCCAGAGGTTGTGAGGTAATCCTTGTTGATGTTGGTGTTCTAGGACAACCTCAGATTCCAGCTGATGTAACCAGAGTGCAAATTGCTAGTGCCGCAGGGACCGATATCGAGGAGCTTATAAGCCGAAACGATCGTGGTATAGCTATGGAGGCAATGGCAGTCGGTGCAACAAATGTAGTTCGTAAACTCTATACAGAAGGCCGTTTAGATGGAATTCTTGCATTGGGAGGGTCTGGTGGTTCATCAATAGCGACTCAAGCGATGCGTGCACTACCGATTGGGGTGCCAAAGCTAATGGTATCTACTGTCGCTTCAGGTGATACGAGGCCTTATGTAGGAGAATCGGATATCACTATGATGTATTCAGTGGTGGACATTGCCGGTATAAATTCTATCTCTGAAAAGATAATTTTCAATGCTGCAGTCGCCATCACTGGAATGGCAACAGCAAGCAAAACCTACCGTCCAATAAAACAAAATAAACCATTAATTGCTGTTACTATGTTTGGGGTTACAACACCTTGTGTTTCAAAAGCCAGTAAGTGGCTTGAAGAGAATGGATACGAGGTAGTGGTATTTTCCGCTAATGGTACCGGAGGGCGGGCGATGGAAGCACTAATGAGAGATGGCTTCATTAATGCCTTATTGGATGTTACTACTACTGAGCTTGCTGATGAGTTGGTTGGCGGGGAGCTATCAGCGGGTCCAGAGAGGCTTGAGATGGCCGGACGTCTTGGTATCCCGCAAATTATTTCGCTAGGGGCTCTAGATATGGTGAATTTCGGACCGGCAAACACGGTACCAAGACATTTCCAAGGACGGAAAATTTATAAACATAACCCGAATGTTACTCTTATGCGCACTACAGTGGAAGAGTGCGCTCAATTGGGACAAATAATTGGTAATAAAATAAACCAGGCAAAAGGTCCAGTTAGTGTTTTTATCCCACTCAATGGCGTCTCTGCAATCTCAAAAAAAGGGGAGGTTTTCCATGATCCTGAAGCGGATCAGGCATTAATCCAGAACCTTAAGGAGACACTCGATTCACATATTGATTTGGTAGTAATGGACTCAAATATTAACGATTCAGACTTTGCTGAGGCAATGGCGAGAAAGTTAAACCAGTTCTATAAAGCTAAAATAAGAAAAGAAGAGGTGCTTAGACATGAGTAGAAAAGAAATATTGAAGCAATTAAAGGATCAAGTGGCAGCAGGAATACCAATTATCGGTGCCGGTGCAGGTACTGGGATTTCAGCAAAGTGTGCAGAAGCTGGTGGTGCGGATCTTCTTATCGTTTACAATTCTGGAAGATTTAGAATGGCGGGACGGAGCTCAATATCTGGCTTAATGCCTTATGGGGATGCAAATCAAATTGTAGTTGAAATGGCAAGAGAGGTATTACCGGTAGTGAAGAATATACCTGTACTTGCAGGCGTTTGTGGTACGGACCCATTTAGATCGATGCCTAGTTTCCTGGAAGAATTAAAAAAGATTGGCTTTAAAGGTGTGCAAAATTTTCCTACTGTCGGACTCTATGAGGGACGGTTGCGCCAAAACATGGAGGAAACGGGGCTTGGGTATGATCGGGAAGTAGAGATGATTAGAATAGCTCGTGACCTAGACCTATTAACTACACCCTATGTTTTCAATGTGCAAGAAGCGCATGCTATGGCCGAAGCAGGAGCTGATATCATAGTTGCCCATGTTGGTACGACGGTTAGTGGATTAACTGGAGCGCATAGTGTAATGACTCTTGATGAATCCGCCAACATCATTCAAGCCATGCACGATGCGGCGAAAGAAGTAAACCCAGATGTACTTGTGATATGCCATGGCGGTCCTATTGCAGAGGTACAGGACGTCGAATATATATTAGAACACACCATGGGCATTGATGGATTCTATGGCGCTTCAAGTATGGAGAGACTGCCGGTTGAAATAGCCATTACAGAAAATACACGACGATTTAAAGAACTTCCACTCTCAAAGGCGAGGGTTTGAGTTGGTAACTTAAGAAACGTCAAAATATGAATATATGGGGAGAGATTTCTCTCTCCATTTCACTTTAAGAGAGTAGAGTAGAGTTTAAAGGAGAGGAAGAAATGTACAAAAGCGAAGAATTTCAAGTACTCATGTTTTTTAACAGGGACGAAGCAAGTACAGTTGAAGCAATTGCCTCCCGGCTCATACCGAGTGATCTTGAAAGTCCTGGTGCAAAAGAAGCAAGGGCGGTCAATTTTATTGACCAATCACTCGCAGGTTTTTTTAAACATCTTCAAACATTTTATAGACAGGGTTTGATGGAGCTCCAAAGGTACTGTGAAAAGAATCATGGTGATGCGTTCGTCTCACTTAATGAGGAACAACAGGACCAGGTTCTTCGTGCTATTGAGGGATTTGTAGCTGAAGACTCCTTAAGTTCTGGTGAGAGTTCAGACAGAGGGGGCAGTGTACTGGCACAATTCTTTGCTGTTATATATGAACATACAATGGAAGGAACCTTTGGTGACCCTCTTTATGGAGGAAATCGTGATGCTATCGGTTGGAAGTTGATTGGATTCCCTGGTGCACAATGGGGTTATACTCCGGAACAGATGAAATTAGGTTTTAATATTAATCAAATTAAGGTGAAAACCCTTACGGATATCCAAAGGGAACATAGACCAGTGGTAACAGAGGTGAAATTATGACTCAACAAATAGATGCAATTGTAGTAGGTCTTGGTGCTTCAGGTGGACTCATAGCAACAGAATTGGCTCGTGCTGGTTTGAAGGTCGTTGGTCTTGAGAAGGGAGCGTTCTACCAGGATGCAGATTTCCTAACAAAGTTTGATGAAATTCGTTACTATACTCGGAGTGCAATGGTCCCTCACATGGGATCTGACCCCATTACATGGAGACCGAACGAAAACAAAAAGGGTTCTATTCTTCCTTGGGCTTCTAACAAACTGGGACTAGGTGATCCTTTCCAGACACCTCCATCTATAGGAACGGGAGGTGGCACTCGTTCATGGGGTGGAGCCGCATTCAGATTTCGTGAAAAAGATTTTAACATGCGGAGTACAATCATTGAAAGATTTTCTGAGTCAGCGTTACCTAAGGATACAACTATTGTTGACTGGCCTATAGGTTATAAGGAGTTGGAGCCGTATTACGACCGAGTTGAGTGGGAACTAGGAGTATCGGGCAAGGCGGGTAATATTAAAGGCGAAATTCAGCCTAATGGTAATCCTTTTGAATCACCTCGCGATAGAGGCTATCCAATGTCTCCTTTACCACGTGCAGCAGCGGATAACCTTTTTGTAGAAACTTCTACTAAGTTAGGTTATCATCCATATCCTACCCCATCAGCAATTGCGACTGAAAATTATAAGGGTAGGTCGGCTTGTACCAATTGTGGATTTTGCCATGGTTATCACTGCCATGTTGGCGCTAAAGTATCTACTCATGATTTAGTTAAAACCGCAGCCATGGAGACTGAAAATTTGGAAATCCGCCCTTATGTTCGAGTTTTTCGAGTGAATAAGGATTCCACTGGTCGAGTACGTGGAGTCTCCTACTATGATTCCGAAGGGAAAGTTGTTGATCTTGAAGCTAATATTGTCATCTTGGGCTGTTACGCACTTGAGAATGCCAGATTACTTTTGGCCTCAGGAATTAATGAGAGTGGTCATGTAGGTAAACATTTGGCGATGCATAACTATGGTTGGTTTACTGGATTATTACCTGAATGGACAAATCCATTTATGGGGTCCCTCCAATCAGGGAGTGTTCTAGACGATTTAACATCCGAGTTAATTCCTGACAATGATGAGGGCGTTCTTTGGGGTTCTCCTATCAATACCTGGACTGGTGATATGCAACCGATGGAAATTATTCATAGTCTCCCACCTCATGTCCCTCGTTGGGGGGATGGCTTTAAAGATTGGATGAGTGAAAATTATAGGAAACTTTTCAAGATGTACTCACAGCATTCTTCCTTACCATCAAAACAATTCTACGTTGACCTGGATCCTAAAGTGAAGGATAAGTTTGGTCAGCCAGCCATGAGAATTACCCATGATTGGACTGATTATGATCGCAAGACGGTGGAATATTTTATGAAGATCAAGCGAAAAATCGCACAGGAGATGGGAATGATCGATTGGTGGGAAGATTCACCAACACCTGCTTATCATATTTCTGTTCACGATACAGGTACTCACAGAATGGGATGGGATCCATCTTCATCAGTTGTCAATCCATTTGGAGAAGTACATGAGTGTAAAGGACTTTATGCAGTAGGTGGAGGGCAGTTCCCTACCCTCCCTTCATATAACCCGACAGAGACTATTATGGCATTGGCTTATTTAACCGCAGATCATCTTCTTGGACGAGCTCAACTGGAAAGGAAAAATACAAAAATAAATGCCCAAACTCACTTAGCATAATGTTCTGTTATAGAAAACACATAAAGAACCTCTTGTTTAACAAGGGGTTTTTATGAATCTACATTTAGAATATAATATTTCCAACTTGTTTTTTAAACCGTTCCAGGTTCTAAAGTTCTTAGGGTTAGTCGGACGAAGTGAAGGCCATGATTTTTGGGTTTGAGTTCTAAAAGATTTCCAAAGCATAGAAATAAATCTTGATGTCTTTTTGTGTATGAATCAATATGTTCAACAAACTTAAATTCATTTTAATAGAGTTAGAGTGAGCTTATACAATAAGGGTTTTAGGAGGGGTTTAATGCATATTTTAATATCACCAGATTCATTTAAAGGGAGTTTATCAGCAGAAAATGTCGCAATGCATATTGAACGCGGTATTAAAAGCGCGAAAGTTGATGTAGATACATTAAGAATACCGATGGCAGATGGCGGTGAGGGTACACTCGAAACACTGGTAACCGCAACAAATGGCAAAATTGAAAAAGTTTTAGTGAATGACCCGCTAGGAAGAAGTATTAACGGCCACTTTGGTATTATCGGGAACGGAAAGACGGCTGTTATTGAGTTAGCAGTTGCCTCTGGCTTGCCATTGTTAACGTCAAAAGAGTTAAACCCTGCGATTGCCTCAACATATGGAACAGGCCAATTGATTAAAGACGCTTTAGGGAAAGGAATTCGTTCTTTCATTATTTGTCTAGGAGGTAGTGCAACAAATGATGGAGGAACTGGAATTTTAAAAGCGCTCGGTTATCGCTTTTTAGACAAAGAACAAAATGAGTTGAAAAATGGAGGACTTGCACTTAAAGACCTTTCAATTATTGATGATACATACATAGATGAACGAGTAAAAGAAGCGCATTTTCGAATTGCTTGTGATGTTAGTAATTCGTTGATTGGTCCAAACGGGGCATCTCATGTATTCGGTCCACAGAAAGGGGCTTCACCAGAATTAGTAAATAAATTAGATGAGGCCCTTCACGTATTCGCAGATGTTGTCTACAGAAAAACAGGTAGACGAATTCATAACTTAGAGGGGGGGGGAGCAGCAGGGGGAACTGCGGCAGGGCTGTATGCGTTTTGTCAAACAGAAATGAGACCCGGAGTAGAACTCATGATAGAGACATTAAATCTATCAACCCTTTTTCAAGAACAACAATTTGATCTTATTATAACAGGAGAAGGAAAATTGGATGAGCAAACCGCCTATGGTAAAGTGGTTTCAGGTATAACAAAACTATCGAAACAATATAAGGTCCCCATCATTGCAATAGCTGGAACCGTTGAAGGAGATATCCGTCCTTTGCATGAATTAGGTTTAACTGCTGCGTTCAGTATAATAAACGGGCCAATGGATTTAGAAAAAGCTGTTACAGAAACCGGTAAATTGCTTGAAAAAACAACCGAACAGTTATTTAGATTATTTATTAGAAAGGACGAGGATGAAGATTGAAAAATAAGGCATCCATTAGAGAGCCTTGCAAAAAGAATACATTAATTGGAAAAACGTCCTTTTGGGCGTCTTTTTGTTAAAATAGAATTAATTTAGTAAGAAGGATGGTACTCATGTTAAAAGATTCCTCCCAAAACTCTCTATCATTTCACGCTGAACTTTATAACCTCATACCGGATGATCACATTTTAGAAAAATATTCTCTTTTATTCACGGTGAGGGCAATATTAGACTACTCATTAACGCTTCGTCTTCCGTCTCCTTTCTTGTTCTTAGGCGCTCCGCGGCTTCGAAAATACCGTACATCGAATGTATAATCCTCACTCTCCAGTTCCATAATAGAAGCATGCATGCAAATTCAAGGCATGCTATAACAGGAGGGTGATTATGAAGGCTGTAACTTTCAATGGCATAAAGAACATGCAAGTGACGCAGGTCGCGGATCCGACGATTCAGAAAAAAGACGGGATTATCGTCAGGATCACCTCGACCGCCATATGCGGTTCCGATCTCCATATATACCAGGGGGCGATTCAAGCCCAAACCGGATACGTGGTCGGACATGAACCGATGGGCATCGTCGAAGATGTGGGCCCTGAGGTGACAAAGGTCAAAAAAGGGGACCGGGTCGTGCTCCCGTTCAATATCTCGTGCGGCAGCTGTCATTACTGCCAGCATGAAATGGAGAGCCAATGCGACAACTCCAACCCCAATCCCCAAGTGGATACGGGAGCTTACTTTGGGTTTACCGAACGTTACGGAAATTATCCGGGCGGACAAGCCGAATTGCTTTACGTGCCGTACGGCAATTTCATGCCTTTCGTTATTCCAGAGTCATGCGAATTGGAGGATGAGAAGCTCCTGTTCCTGTCCGACGTGCTACCGACGGCCTATTGGAGCGTGGACAACAGCGGCGTGAAGCAGGGGGATACGGTGGTGGTGCTCGGCTGCGGCCCCGTCGGCTTGATGGCGCAAAAATTCGCCTGGATGAAAGGGGCCAAACGGGTCATCGCGGTCGACAATCTCCCGTACCGGCTGAACCATGCCAAAAAAATGAATAAGGTCGAAATCTTCAACTTTGAAGATTTCGAAGACATGGGGCTGCATATAAAAGAAATAACGGGCGGGGGTGCGGATGTCGTAATCGATTGCGTCGGAATGGACGGCAAGAAGACGCCATTGGAGGAGGAAGAGCAGAAGGCCAAGCTGGTTGGCGGAACGCTCAGCCCGATCAACATCGCGATGAATGCGGTGCGGAAATTCGGCACGATTCAGATGACGGGGGTATACGGTTCTAAATACAACCAGTTCATGTTCGGAAACATTTGGGAACGAAACGTGAAGCTGACCATGGGACAGGCGCCCGTGATTCATTACATGCCGATGCTGTATCAAAAAATTATGGCAGGCGAGTTCGATCCGACGGAGATCATCACGCATAAAGTGCCGCTCGATCAGGCGCATAACGCGTACAACACCTTTTACAACCATGCGGACGAATGCATTAAATTCGTCCTGAAGCCTTAAATGATGGCATGAGAAGAGGGGCTGTGCCACGGGGTATTGTACCCTGAGGGACAGCCCCATGTGTTTAGCCGATTTTTCGTCTGGTCAGGTTATGGTTTCACGAGGAAATCGTTTACTCACCGGAGAAAATCCCTCATACGATATTGGGTTACTTCTATCATTCACCGTATTTTTACCAATATTATACCCTTCGGATACTAAATATACAAATAATGGATAAACCTCTTATTCCTTTTCTGTTTCTTTTCCATTCTTTCGTATATCTGGAGAAATGATTTATCAAAGGAGAGAATGAAGGATGAAAACATGTCCGTGCAAGTGAATCCTGGTTTAATCTATTAGCTGATTATTTCGAAAATGAAAAGGTTTCAGATGAATTGACCATAATATGTAGTTCTTATTAATCCATGATAATAGATTATATAGCAATATGCATCCAAGAGGAAGAGGTGCACTTTGTTAATTTGGTATATATGAATTTATTAGAAATAACTTCTGGAATATCGCTAGTGTTAATTAAGATACCTTGTTATCATTTAAAGATTTAATAGAAAATGATGAAAGAAATAAAAAAGCTAGCTTTTAAGGGTAGAGTTCAAAGTAAAATGAATTCTACCCTTTATATTATATGTTTAATATACTATTAAAATAATCTACTTTAATGCCAAAGAAGATGTGTATCATATCGGAAAAATTAATGCAATTGTTGCTCTTGTTTTCGGAAGTCGAAGAGAAAATATAGTATTTATACTGGTCACGAAATTGGTCACATACTCGAAAAAACACTAGAAACCAAGGGGATACAAAAAATATAAGAAAACTCCCCAAACCCTTGATACCAGTAGGTTTGGGCATACTTTGAGAAATTAGTGGAAACGTGCCATCTAGAATTGAAAGGGTAGGGGGCGGGGGTTCAAATCCCTCTCAGATCATACTATTAGACGTATCAAGTCTTTCATAAGGATTTTCTAGAAGAGTAAGAAAGTCGTCGGGCCTTTTTACTACGTTTGGTTTTTATTAGATACCTGGAAGGACTTTCTGCATAAAATTCCCTTCAGTTATCAGTTAAAAAGTTATTTGGAAGCTATGATCCCAACAATTATTTTATTTGTAGCCCTTCAATTATTAAGTATGAAATGGAACTTAAATAAAACTGTAAATTTGCTGTGTTTGCTTGTAATGGCGTTTGTTCAATTCTTGTTATTTTTTATAGGGGTTAAAATTATATAAGACTGCGAACTAAATACACCATCCATTCCACGAAGTGGTTGGTATATTTAGTTTTAAAATGAAAAATTTCAAAATATGGAACAAGAAGTTATTTCTCCACTTAATACGAAATTGGCCAGGAAAATGAAAAATTAACGGCAAACATCCCATTGTTGTTAATTAAATTTTACACAATATGGAGTGTATGGGAAAAATACTTAAATAAAGATAAACTGTACACCCTACCCTTATCTCCATCAGTATTCATAAAAATATAGATTACACATAAATTGCACAGAATTTCTACAAACAACGGAATTAAGAGATTCAATTTGCATAAATACTCAATTTGATCCTAAATTATCGGTCTCATACTAATTTTCAACAATCATTGAAGGAATCCGTCATTTATTAACTGAATATTATAAAGTATTTATAACAAGTGTATTTATAAATGATTTTAAAAGATAAAAGGAGATGGAAACTTGTTATCGTTAAACCGTTTAGGAGAAAATATTCCTTTTGGCTTGCTTTTAGTAGATTTCAAAGGTGAAATTCATTACGCTAACCCAATATGTGAAACAACTCTTAATCTAAAGAAACCCTATAATAAACCGATTCAAGATGTGTTGCCTGGAAGTAATATTATAAAAGTGATAAAAGAGGGTGGTTTTGAGATAAGGAATTACACTTTTACAAATGAATTGTGTATCATGTGTAGTTCACTGAAAATAGGGGAACTTGGTGGAATGATACTTTTGGATAAAAAGGTCTATGAGAACTTTATTTATAACTCTCCTAAGTTAATTGAAATAAAACAAGAACTGGAAGCGTTTATGAACTTAAGCGGGGAATTGGTCACCATTACAGACGCAGAGGGAAGGGTTTTACGTGTCAATAATGCTTGTGAGCAAATATTAGGTGTAAAGGAAGCTGATTTTATAGGAAAATCTGCTTCTGTTTTAGAGAAAAAGGGTATCATTGATCGATCCTCGACACAGCACGTCATTAAAAATAAGCGAAAAATTACTATGAATCAAATGACGAAATCAGGGCGCCGTTTAATGGTAGAAGGTAATCCCATTTTTAATCCGGACGGAACTTTAAGTAAAGTAATTAATATATCAAAAGATATAACAGAGGTGGCTAATCTTCAAAAAAAATTAGAAGAGACAAAAATAGAGCTGGAATATTACCAGACGGAAATGAGGATTCTACAACAAAATAATAAGGAAATGATTGTGAAATCAAAGGCAATGGAAAAGGTATATGACCTTGCCTGCAGGGTTGCGGATGTGGATGCCACTATTTTTTTGCATGGAGAAACAGGCGTAGGAAAAGAAGTTGTGGCTCGAACGATTCATGATTTAAGTAATAGAAAAAATGCTCCTTTTGTAAAAGTCAATTGTGGAGCGATACCAGAGAGCATAATGGAGTCGGAGTTGTTTGGCTATGCAAAGGGCACGTTTACTGGCGGAAATAAAGAGGGGAAAAAAGGATTAGCCCTTGCGGCCCATACGGGGACTCTATTTTTGGATGAAATTGGCGAATTGCCTCTGAATGTACAAGCAAAATTACTTCATTTGTTACAGGAGAAACAATTTATCCCCCTTGGAGAAACAAAACCTGTAAATGTTGATGTGCGATTTATCGCAGCGACAAATCGTAATTTAGACGAGATGGTCAAGCAGGGAACCTTCCGTGAAGATTTATACTATCGCTTGGTGGTTATTCCGATAACGATTCCGCCATTATCAGAACGAAAAGAAGATATTCCTTTTCTTATTAGTCATTTCTTAAAAAAAATTTGTGACAAATACATGCAGTTTAAAACGATTGATAAAGAAGTGGTGCAAATTTTTACTGAGTATGAGTGGAAGGGAAATGTAAGGGAACTGCAGAACATGATTGAAAGGCTCGTTGTGACATCGCACGGTGAGGACATAGGGCTCAAGGATTTCCAGAAAAATTTTTAAAGATATCAACTAAAGGTGACCATTTATATAGAGGAAATTTAAAGCACGAAATGGAAAAATTAGAAAAACTAATGATAATCGAAGCTCTGGAAACGTCGTCAACCATGAAGGAAGCAAGTAAAAAATTAGGGGTAGATGCCTCTACGATGACAAGAAAAGTGCAGAAGTATAAAATCAATATTGCAAAATTGCAATTTACGTTGTGACTATGCAATCTATTAATTTTCACCTACTATATTCTGAATATTTCAAAATAAATGAACAGTGGGAATACACACTAAATTGCAGAATTGCAATTTCGTTGAGATTTATTTTAATATAAGCCTTATTATATGAGTTTTATAGTTTGGCACGATTCTTGCATTATTAACAATGAGTAAATTAACTAAGGAGGACAGTCCATTATGAAACTATTTGGCGTAGACGTAGGTGGGACTTTTACAGATGTCATCTACAGCGATACTGAAAAAAGGATAACAGCGATTCACAAAGTTCCAACCACTTTAGAAGATCCATCTAACGGGGTTGTTCAAGGAATACTCGAACTTTGTGAACGTCAAAATATTGATAAACATCAAATTGACCATGTTTTTCATGGAACAACGATTGCAACAAACGCCATTCTTGAGAATGACGGTGCAAACACTGGTATGATCACCACAGAAGGTTATCGTGACATTATACACATCGGACGTCATCAAAGACCGCAGAATTATTCCATTATGCAGGAAATCCCCTGGCAGGATAGACCGTTGGTACAACGAAGGAATCGAGTGGCAGTTGCAGAAAGAATGGGTCCTGTGAAAGATCAGGTCATTACTCCATTAAATGAAGAGCAGGTTCGGGGAGCGGTTGCCACCTTAAAGGAAAAAGGAGTTGATTCCATTATTGTCAACTTCTTATTTTCCTATATTAATCCTGCACATGAGCAGCGGGTTAAAGAAATTATTGAAGATGAATACCCTGAGGCTTTTATTACCGTTTCATCAGAAGTATCACCACAATTCCGCGAATTTGAACGGTTTACGACCGCTTCGATTAACGGTTTTGTAGGACCAAAAGTAAAAAACTACATTCAAAGTCTTGAACAACAGTTAAAGGATTCAGGCATCCCTGCAGAGCTTCATATCATGTGTTCAAACGGCGGAGTCGCAACTCCTAAAACCGTATCAGAGAAGCCTGTAAATACACTGTTGTCTGGTCCAGCAGCCGGTATTCTTGGGGGAGCATGGGCCGGAGAACTGACAAACCGTCAAAAGTTGATTACTTTCGACGTAGGCGGCACAAGTGCTGACATTGGTATTATCACAGATAGCGGCTACAGCGAATCATCTGCTCGGGACACCTGGATTGCGGGTTATCCGGTCATGGTACCGATGATCGATATTCATACGATTGGAGCAGGTGGGGGAAGTATTGCTCATATCGATGAAGGCGGAGCGTTTAAGGTTGGACCGAGAAGCGCAGGTTCTCGCCCGGGACCAGCCTGTTATGGCCACGGCGGGTTAAAGCCTACTGTAAGTGATGCGAACGTAGTGCTTGGAAGAATCGACGAGCACAATTTCCTTGGCGGCGAAATGAAAATTTACACGAATGCTGCCTATAAGGTCATTGATGAATTAGCGGAAAAATTGGGGCTTTCCCGAGAAAGGACGGCAGAAGGCATCCTTCAGATCATGAATAACAATATGGCCAATGCGATTCGGGAAAAAACAATTCAAAAGGGCGAGGATCCGCGCGAATTCTCCTTGGTTGCGTTTGGCGGTGCAGGTCCTCTTCACGCTGTAGATGTGGCACAAATTTTAAATATACCAGAGGTCATTATTCCGTTATATCCAGGAATTAACTCTGCCACTGGCCTGCTTACAACAGATTTAAAGTATGACGTCATCAAAACGGAATTTATGTTAAGCAACAATCTTGATTTTGATCGTTTGAATGAAGATTTCTCCGTATTAGAAAGCCAGTTGATTCAACAATTAAAAGATGATGGTGTTTCTGAGGAGAATATTCAGATCCAAAGAAGTGCGGATTGCCGTTACGCCGGTCAGGGATATGAACTGCGTGTGGATTTGCCAAATGGACCTCTTAACAAGGTAACGATTATCGAAGCTTTGGATAATTTCCACGAAAGTCATCGAATCGAGTATGGCCATAATTTCCTTGAAAGCCCTATTGAGTTTGTCAATATCCGTGTTACTGGTTTAGGATACATGCCAAAAATCGAAAAGCAGGTTATCCATCATGAAAATACGTTAGAGGATGCATTGGTAAAAACGGGTGAAACCATTTTTAATATCAATGGTAATCTTGAAAAAGTAGAAACCAAATTTTATCAGAGGGAAAGGATTCCTGTTGGAGTCGAATTCAGCGGGCCGTGCATCGCCCTTCAAAAAGATACGACAACTGTTATTCCTCCAAACTGTACCGCTTATATCGAAGAATACGGAAATATAATTATCAAGGTAGGTGTATAAATCATGAGTGAAGTTAGTACAGAAGTTAAGAAAATTGATCCCATTACCGTTCAGGTAGTCCTTGGTGCACTGGAGAATGTTGCTGTGGAGATGGGCCACAAGCTCGCCCGGATGTCCTATTCCAGTATTATTCGGGAATCAGAGGATTTCGGCTGCGCACTAGTGGATTTTAAAGGACAACAATTATGTGAATCTTCGCATAGTACACCGTTGCAATCAGGCCCAATTCCAGGATATGTATCGGGTATTAGGGAAATTATGGAAGAGCGAAACGACACCTTCTATCCTGGTGATGTCATTATGCACAATTCCCCCTATCATGGAGCATCGCATGGACCGGATGTTGGATTCTGTATTCCTGTATTTTATCAGGATGAACTCATTGGCTTTTCTGTCACCACTGCTCACCATTTAGATATCGGGGCATCCACGCCTGGCAGCTGCGGCATAGTAGATGCGGTGGATGCATATGCAGAAGGGCTTCAATTCAAGGCGATAAAAGTGTATGAAAAAGGCGTGAAAAACCGCTATATTTGGGATTTCTTAAAGGATAATATCCGCGCGCCAAAGCTAGTTGTAGGGGATATGGAAGCGCAAATCGCCGCTGCTAGAATCGGTGCACAACGCTATATCGAAATTATTGAAAAATTCGGGTTGGAAACTGTTCGAGCAGCTAGTGAGGAATTAATGAACTATTCAGAGAAAATGATGAGAGATGCGATTAAAAAGCTCCCTGATGGTGAGTATTCTGCTGAAGGCTATTTAGATGGGTATTTGGATAGTGAAGATCCTTCCAAAAAGGAATTAAGAATTAAAGTAACGGTCAAGGTGGATGGAAGTGATTTAACCGTTGACTTGACAGGGACTTCCCCTCAAGTTTCAGATAAACCAATCAATATGCCATTAGTGGGTACTGTTGATATTGCCGTTTATCTGACTCTTCGTTCCATTTTACTTGACTCGACTATTTATGGGAATTTCCCGCAAAATACAGGACTCACAAGGCCAATAAAGATTGTCGCACCAAAGGGTACATTATGTAATCCGATTTTTCCGGCGCCGACAATCGCCCGTTTCAACTCAGGAAATATCGTGGCGGATACATTGATGAAGGCTTTGTCACAGGTCGTCCCACATCAGGTGAGTGCAGGTGTAGGCAATCTTCAAGTGGTTGCGTTTAGCGGGAAGAGTGAAGACGAAAATTATTGGGTGTACATGGATATTATGGAGGGAAGTTACGGCGGCCGCTTTGGAAAAGATGGTATGGATGCAGTCGATACATTATATGCCAACACCAGAAACAATCCGATTGAAGATATTGAATCCCACTATCCTCTAAGGGTTAACCGTTATGAGTTAAGGGATAACGTTAGTGCACCTGGTAAGTGGCGCGGGGGAATCGGCTCTATTCGGGAAGTGACTTTCTTGGCAGACGGAAGCTTTTCAGTCGAGGCTGATGGATATAAATTTGCGCCATGGGGCTTTGATGAAGGAAAATCCGGTTCTGTTGGAAGCTTATCCATCCGTGACATGGAGACAGGAAAAGTAGTGAAGCTGCCTTCAAAACTGCCAAATAGAAAGGCAACAGAAGGAAGCACGATCCAACTTGTGGGCCCTTGCGGCGGCGGCTATGGCAATCCATTTGAAAGGACTCCTGAAAAGGTGCTGGCCGATTTCTTGGATGAATTCATTTCGAAAGAAATTGCTTTACATGAATACAGAGTGGTCATTACTGAGCAAGAAAAAATAGATTATGAGAAAACAAATGAATTAAGAAATCGTTAGAGTTTATAACTGGAGGCTATGATGAAAACAGTCGTGATCAACAAAGATAGGTTAAAGCTCCACATAGAACAACTTGGCGAAATTGGGAAAACTGCCGATAATGGCGTTCAGCGGCTTGCTTTGTCAGCTGAAGATCGAGAAGCTAACCTTTTAGTTTCTAAATGGATGAAAGAGGCAGGTCTAATTGTGACCCACGATCATTTTGGAAACTTAATTGGAAGAAAGGAGGGGAGGAATCCCAATCTTCCACCTGTCATGATTGGCTCTCATATTGACTCCGTGCGTAATGGCGGTAAGTTTGATGGCGTAATTGGTGTACTCGGAGGAATCGAAGTGGTTCAGGCGATTCAAGAGTCAGGTATAGACCATGATTATCCAATTGAAGTCGTTGCATTTTGTGAAGAAGAAGGCTCCCGGTTCAATGATGGACTGTTCGGCAGCAGGGGGATGGTTGGAAGAGTAAAAAAAGATGATTTAAATAAGGTAGATGATAACCTCGTAATCAGGTACGATGCGTTAAAAAGTTTCGGATTTGACATTAATCCGGATTTAATGAACGAATCTATAAGAAATCCCGGGGACATAAAGTGTTATTTTGAAATGCATATTGAACAGGGCCCTTTTTTGGATAGGAACGATTATCCCATTGGGATTGTCAGCGGTATTGCAGGTCCTTCGTGGTTTAATGTAAAGCTAATTGGGGAAGCAGGACACGCTGGAACTGTTCCGATGAGCCTAAGAAGAGACCCGATGATAGGCGCTGCCGAAGTCATTAAAGAGGTTGAAACTCTTTGTATGAGTGATCCAGATGCAGCCACCGTAGGAACTGTTGGCAGAATTTCCGTTTTTCCTGGGGGAACGAACATTATCCCTGAATCAGTGGAATTCACACTTGATATACGGGATATAGATTTGGAAAGACGAAATGATATTATTCAAAAAGTGGAGAAAAAGATTGAACACGTAAGCAGAGTTAGAGGTTTGAAGTTTTTAATTGAAAAAAATGTGGAGGCGGAACCTGTTAAATGTTCAGACAAACTTATCCAGTCATTAAACCTGACGTGTAAGGAACTGAGTATCAATGCCCCGATAATGGTTAGCGGGGCAGGACATGACGCTATGTTTCTTGCAGAAATTACAGAAATATGTATGGTGTTTGTACGCTGCCGAAACGGAATCAGCCATCAGCCAAAAGAATGGGCAGAAATAGATGATATTGCCTTAGGAACAAATGTACTTTATGAAACGATTCTCAGACATATATAAATTTGTATGGCGGTCAATTGACTGCCATACAAGGATTTTATACAGATAACATTATCAGAATATTTAATATTTTATAATAATTTCATACCATTATCTGCCACGAGGAATCTTATAAGATGTTTTATCCACGAAAGGTGCTAACACCATATAATGTCTAATAAAAAATTTTAGTGAGGTGGTCTGTTTGGAAACAAATTCCGACAGCGTTATTAATCCGGATCCATCTTTATATAATGAAGATTCGCGCCAGTTCCTAAGGTAAAGAGAAATTGGGGCTGGCCATCTTACACGATGGTTTGGATGGGCATGATTCACAATATTGTTTCATATGAGCTTGCAGGAAGCTTGATCGCAATTGGAATGAGCACTTGGCAAGCATTGGCTGCTGTTATACTTTCTAACGTATTCTTGATTGTGGCGCTTTGGTTCAACAGTTCTGCGGGTACCAAATATGGTATACCATTCCCTGTTTTGATAAGGGCATCGTTTGGCTTTAAAGGGGCCCATGTCCCTGTTTTAATTCGAGCTTTTATAGCCATTTTTTGGTTTTCGGTACAGACGTATGTAGGTAGTAAAGCAGTTGGTGCAGTCATTAGTGTAGTTTATCCTGGATGGGTTTCCCTTGGAACCCACACGTTTTTGGGGATGGGGCTAAATGATTGGATAGGCTTTACGATATTCTGGCTGCTGCATGCCTGGGTGATTTCACATGGGATGGAGCGGGTTAGGAATTTTGAATTGTGGGCTGGCCCATTAGTCATTGTGTTAGCTTTAGGATTGGTTTTTTGGGCTATAAAAGTAGCACATGGTATCGGACCCATTTTCTCAGTACCGGCAAAACTTTCTGGAGGGGAATTTTGGAAAAACTTTTTCATCGGTGTTACCGGGATGATAGGTGGATTTGCTACCTTGGTATTAAACATTCCTGACCTCACACGTTTTGCCAAAAGCCAAAAGGACCAAGCAATCGGCCAGGCTATAGGGTTACCAGTGATGATGACGTTTTTTGGTTTCATGAGCATCATCATTACCGTGGGAACAGTCTTTGCTTTTGGCAAACCAATCACCGATCCGGTACAACTTCTGCTTCATTTTAAGGGTCATCCTATTGTGGTCTTATTGGGGGCAATCGCCTTATTGATTGCAACGCTCTCTGTAAATGTCGTAGCAAACGTCGTATCTCCGGCATACGATTTAATCAATTTAATTCCTAGTAAACTCAATTTTGTAAAAGCTGGTTTTATTTCAATTGTGATTGGTGTATTTTTTGCACCATGGCTCTGGTTTAATAATGCAACTTCAGTTTTTAATATTGCGGGAGCAATTGGAGGAGCTTTAGGACCCGTAGCAGGAATTATGATCGTAGATTACTATTTAATAAAAAACAGAAATTATGATTTAAATAGTTTCTTCGTAAAGGAAGGGCATTATACCTATAGAAACGGATGGAATCCGCGGGCATTTATTGCAATGGGATTAGGGGTCATTGTCGCCTTAATTGGACTTGTCGTTCCTGCACTACAGTCTCTTTATACTTATAACTGGTTTTTGGGGATAATAGTTGGCGGATTTGCCTATTATTTCTTGATGCGTTCAAGCCAAAGCCAGTCTGTAACAGTAGGTGAAGGTGAAAATCAAGTTTTACTTAAATAAAAACAAATGAAAGATTCAATTAGCAATACCCAATCCCAACATCTAGATTCAAATGCAATAAGAAGTAGAAATATGTTAACTGATTTTGGATAAAAAAATGATGAAATAGTTGGGGAGGAAAAATAAATGAAAATTAAAGTAATCAATCCGAATACCACTTTGGAGATGACAAAAGGAATTGAACATGCAGCCAAATCTGCCTCACGGCCTGATACACAAATACTTGCAGTTAGTCCCAAAATGGGCCCGGCCTCTATTGAATCCTTTTATGATGAGTACTTAAGCATCCCTGGGGTGCTGGAAGAGGTTAAAAAGGGGGAGGAAGAAGGGGTAGATGCCTATGTTATTGCCTGTTATGGCGACCCTGGTCTTCATGCGGCAAGAGAAGTAACAGATAAACCTGTTGTAGGTATTGCTGAAGCATCACTTTATTTAGCATCCATGCTTGCTGCAAGATTTTCGATTGTAACGGTGTTACCAAGAATTAAAACGATGTTGGAAGACCTCGTTGATTCCTATGGAATGAGTAAACGTGTTTTAAATATTAGATGTACTCCTTTAGGAGTCCTTGATTTTGAAAGAGATCCTGAAGGTGGCATTGAAACGTTAAGGCAGGAAGGAATAAGAGCTGTGGAGGAAGATAAAGCAGAGGCTATTTTACTTGGCTGCGCAGGCATGGCCGAATTTGCTGATAGCCTTGAAAAAGAGTTAGGTGTACCGGTTCTTGATGGGGTAACAGCGGCTGTGAAATTTGCTGAATCCATTGTTGATCTAGGGAAGAAAACAAGCAAACTAAAAACCTATAAATACCCAGAGAGAAAAGAATATGTTGGGGTGTTGGAAACCTTTGGGCAAAGTAAATCTCCCATAAAATAAGCGAATAAATTTATTAGTTCAGTTAAGTTTGGTGGCGACTGGATGTAAATCAGCTGTAATTTTTATAACAATAACAGTTAAAACAGAAAACCCCTTAATTTGCAAGGGGTTTTCTACTCTAATTAGCTGCCACTAACTCAGAGCAAAGGAGATGGAGGAAGTGTCAATTTATAAACTGGTTTTTCTCGGTATGGCAGGGGCCCTTTCATTTGTACTAATGTGGTTGGGTTTTCCAATCATCCCAGCAGCTCCCTATTTGAAATTTGAGCCTAGTGATATTCCATTAATGATAGCTACTATTGTGTATGGGCCAGTCGCAGGATTAATGGCTTTAACAGTAAAGAATCTTATATTTTTCATTACGAATGGCAGCAGTATATTTGGAATTTTTATGAACTTTTGTGCATCTGCCACTTTTTTGCTAGTCATGTCTTTTGTTAACAAAAAAATTAACATTGTGGTTTCTGGAGTCGCAGGTTCGATTGCTATGGCATTGATCATGATTCCATTGAATATGATGATCGTGCCTATAGAATTTGGTACTCCCTTTAAAGAAGTACAGTCTCTTTTACTTCCAGTGTACATCCCTTTTAACCTAATTAAAGGAGTACTAAATACGGTCTTTTTTGTAATATTATGGTCTGTATTAAAAAATAGAACTATAGCACAACTAAAATTCAAGAAGAATTTTAGAAATATATAATAGTTGTTTAACAAAAAATATTTGGAAACTATCTATTGTTTTTCCTCTTACAATATAGAAAGAAAGGTGCTGAAATCATGATATTAACATTAGCCGGAGGGGTCGGAGGATCAAAATTCGTTAAAGGCCTAGCATCTTCTAAACATAAAGAGGATGTTACGGTTGTTATTAATACGGGAGATGACTTTGAAAGATTTGGACTTTATATTTCACCCGACATTGATATTAATCTTTATACACTAGCGGGTCTCATTCATGAGCAAGGTTGGGGTTTTAAAGATGAAACCTATAACACTCAAAATGTCTTTAAAAACCTTTATGATCAAGATTGCTGGTTTAACTTAGGAGACAAAGATTTAGCTACACATATTTATCGAACGCATTTATTACGTCAACGTATTTCCTTAACTGAAATTACAAAAGAACTATGTGAGAAATTAGGCATTTCATTAAAAATACTCCCGATGTCCAATGATCGGATTGCCTCGTATATCCATACTCCAGAAGGACGTTTCCATTTCCAAGAATATCTGATTCAGCGAAGAATGTCTGATCAAGTTTTAAAGATTGAATATCATGGAGCTGCCAATGCCTCTCCCTCACCTGGAGTTCTTGAGAAAATCGCGGAGGCTAATATTATTTTATTTGCTCCAAGTAACCCTTTGGTGAGTATTGGACCCATTTTATCCTTACCAGTAATAAAGGATGCGATTAAGAAAAGTAAGGCTAGGGTAGTGGCAGTAAGCCCTATTGTTAATGGAGGGGTAATCAAAGGTCCTGCAGATCGAATGATGAGAGATATGAATATTGAGGTGTCCCCTGCTGGTATAGTTGATTATTATGAGGGGCTCCTGGATGGCATCGTTATTGATTTCCAAGATGAACAGTACTTTAGTGAATTGAAAAATAGAGGTTTAGAAGTTTTAGTCACAAATACAATCATGGACTCAGATGAAAAAAAGGAATCTTTGGCAAACCAAGTTGTAGAATTTGCGGACCATATCAAAGCAAAGGCTTTAAAACAAAACATATGAATATATTGTTAATCAGTAAATTCTAGAATAATTATAGATGAAGGAAGTAGTCTCATGAATCAAATTGAAATAATTGGTGTTGAAGGGTTGCCTACAATAAAAGAAGGAAACAACCTGGAAAATCTTATCATTAGGGCACTCAATCAACAAGGGGAAAAATTAGAGTATAAAGATGTTGTTGTTGTCACTTCAAAAATAGTTTCCAAAGCAGAAGGTTGTTTAGTAGCAGTAGAAGATTTTCATCCATCAGCATTAGCGATAGAACTTTCCGAATCTTCGGATAAAACCGCAAATGAAATAGAGATGATCCTAAGTGAATCCGCTAGTCCAATAAAAATTACCAACCGTGTCCTTATCATGGAAACAAAACACGGGTTTATCTGTGCCAATGCAGGTATTGACCGCTCAAATATTGAGAACCAAGAGATGGCCCTGTTATTACCGAAGGATCCGGACGCAACCGCAGAAAAAATAAGAAAATCTCTTGAAAATTATTACCAAGTGGAATTGGCGGTGATTATTTCCGATACTTTTGGACGCCCATGGCGCAATGGACAAACGAATATTGCTATAGGTGTTAGCGGGATGCTTGCAATCAAAGATTATAAAGGTCAGTTTGATCAATTTGGAAATAAGTTAGAGGCAACAGAAATAGCTGTGGCTGACCAGATTGCTTCCGCAGCTGAATTAGTTATGGGAAAAAGTGATGGGGTGCCAGTTGCAGTCATTAGAGGTTATTCTTACCCTGATGGGAATGGTACCGGTAAAGATTTAATAAGGCCAAGAGAAATGGACCTCTTCCGTTAATATAAAAATCTAAATTCATGACCAAATATCCGACTTATCCCCATTTCATTTAAAAATTGAAACTTTGTTTTAGTGCTATCTGTTGTTCATCAGTTTGAAAAAATAGGAGAGTGTAAATGTAGTATTTTAACTGGTTGTATTGATGGAGATTAAGAAAATGCCCTTTTAGAGGAGGTGATTCTAGGCAAAAAAATGCTCTTCACTTAAAAATAATATGATATCATGATAAACCAAATTAGGAGGAATGACTTTATGAAACGAATGGGTCTTGCATTTCTTGGTGAACCGACAGTTCCTGAGATGGTTAAAATTGCACAGTTTGCTGAATCTCTTGGCTTTGAATCTGCATGGGTGGCGGAAACCCGCTTTGCGAGAGATGGGTTTGTCCCGGCTGCAGCTATCGCTGCCACTACCCGAAAAATTAAAATCAGTACCGGGGTTGTTAACGTTTTTACTCGCAATCCAGTCATACTGGCAACTTCGTATGCTACCCTCGATGAACTTTCGGGTGGACGGGCAATTTTTGGTGTTGGACCCGGGTCTCCGTTGGTTTTGGAACCTCAGGGGCATACCTTCGCTAAACCGATCACCCGTCTCCGTGAATATCTGCATGTTGCTAAGGGTCTCATTGCTGGAGAAGAAGTTAACTTCCAAGGAGAGTTTGTCAATGTCCAAGATGTCAAGCTGGAGTTTACCCCTTTCCGCCCAGCCATGCCAATCTATCTTGGCGTCACAGGTCCAAAGGCTATGGAATATGCTGGTGAGGCCGCTGATGGCGTACTGATGAACGGTTTTGTTTCTTGCAATTACGTCCGCAGATCAATTGATCGTCTCTCGACAGGTGCGAAGCGGACAGGTCGGGACCTATCTGAAATTGATCGAGCGATTGGGCTCATCACCTCTGTAGATCGCGATCACGACTTGGCCCGTGATCGTGTACGGCCATTTATTGCGATGTATTTGACTCGCTTTCCAAATATCGTCCAGGAAACTGGATATAGTGAAGAATACCTGGCCAAGGTACAAGAAGCAGTGAATAAAGGAGGTTTGGAGGCAGGAGCAAAGTTAATCACGGAAGAGGTAGTCGATGATCTGGCAGCTGCTGGTACACCTGAGCATGTCCGCAAACGGATTGGGGATTACCGGGAGGCCGGTATTGATTGCCCTGTTCTTTTTACCTTTGGTTCTAATATTGAGGAAACTATAGAATCGGTCATTGGGGCGTAAACTCTCCTCCTTTTATTCTTTGGGGAAAGTTAATGTGAAAATTCCCCTTTTTTCAGTGGACAATCGTTGTAAAAAGGGGAATCATTAAGAATTTATAGGAGTAATAAAGGCGGCTTACATAGAATTGTTCGTTATAAGGAGTGATACCAGTGAATATGACCATTGTTATGCAAAAACCGATGAACAGGGCAAAGTCGAGGCTTAAAAACTGGCTCTCTTTATATGAACGCTCTTGCCTTGTTCAATCGATGCTATTTGATGTACTGAATACGTTATCAAGGGTACCAGAAATTGGCGCTTTAGGTATAGTAACGAGTGATCCCCAGGCTATTGTTTTAGCTCAACAGTTTGGCATTCAAATTTTTTATGAAAAAGAAGTTCAAGGAATGAATCAAGCAATAAAGTTTGTCGTGGATGCACTACCTGACGATGTTCAACAACTTTTCATTTTTCCGTCAGATATCCCATTGATATCAGGGAATGAAGTAGGGAATATGGTGAACATGGTGAGAAATATTCCTGTTTCTGTTATTCCATGTAGCAAAGGAATAGGAACCAATGGATTAGTATTATCCCCTCCTAGAGTCATACCTACTGCTTTTGGGGTAGACAGTAAGGAAAAGCATTGTCTTTTGGCTAAAAAGGCAGGGGTAGAGTTCACAATCTTCCATGGTGATACATTATCCTATGACATAGATACAGTTGAGGATTTGCTTTTGTTACAGACTATGGGAGAAGGGACGAAAACCAAAGAGTTTCTGGAAAGACATCAAATTTTTGATAGATTACTGACGGGTCAGGAAACTTTTTGAACTCATTTGGATTGATATTCTACCAAATTGGAAGGTGATATTATGCGTGTAAGTATTATTGGAGGCACGGGAAACCAAGGAAAAGGGTTAGCGCTTCGGCTTGGGAAGGCAGGTTATCAAATTTTACTTGGATCAAGGTCAATGGAAAAAGCAATACATGCAGCTAATGAAATAAAAGAGAAAAATCCGGATATTAATATTGAAGGTCTCGACAATTTTCAAGCCGCAGATAAGGGAGACGTTATTATTTTAACGATACCGTTTCGGTCGATCGATGAAATTATGGAAGGGTTGCATAGGATCGTGAGAGGCAAAGTCGTTGTAGATACATCGGTTGCACTCATTCCAGGAAAACCCCCGACAACGGAACGAATTCCTGAAGGGTCGGTAGCACAAAAAATACAGGAATTGGTAGGAGGAGAAACGCAAGTGGTATCTGCATTCCATACGATTTCAGCTTACCTTTTGCAAGATCTGGATAAAGAACTAAGCGGGGATACCTTGGTTGCAGGGGACAGCCCGGAAGCAAAAGAGATAGTGATGGCATTGGCGGAAAAAATCGGTTTACGGCCTCTAGATGCAGGCCCATTACGGGTTTCCTCAACCTTAGAAGACCTGACTTCCCTTCTCATAGGAATGAATATCAGGTTTAAGAAAAAAAGTATTGGTATAAGTTTTTCGAATATTTAAACTTAAATAATGAGCATGTTGCCCGCACTGGTTTTACAGGTATTGAGGATAGGAGAATGGTTCATGTATAGCCCCATCAGAAAAAATCATGATATACACAACAGGTATCTTTACAGAGTTATCCAACAGAAAACATGAGGCAAATAAAAAAGGGAAAGACTTAATTGGTTTAAGTGTAAGAAGTCCCGATTTACCGCTGCCTCCTTTTGTTGTTGATGCGCTTGTTCAGCATGCTAAAGACATTAACAAATACGGTTATACTTTGAAAGGTACTCCAGAATTTAATGATGCAGTTTGTCATATTTATAAACACATAGGAAGGGACAAAAGCTACGTGCGGGAGAAATTGTACTCTCTGGAGCAATAACCGAGGCGGTATTGTTTAATGCAGGGGACTATGTATCAGTGAAATTTGATGGACTTGGTGAGGTATCCTATAATGCTGTAGTTTAAAAGATACCTAACGAATATCCATTCAGAAGTTACGAACCTAGTTGACACCTGTTTATGATACCTTGGTGAAAGGTGACGCGGTATCAAGTTAAGTATGCAACTTGGCAGTATAATTCAGCAAGCTAAAGAATGTAGAAACTACACAATATACATTGGAAAGGCCTTAAGGGTTGAATAATCTTATCTACTTGCTGCTCTCTGAAAAGAGGGCATTTTTATATTATAGGAGGTTAGTTAATGTAACAATCAAAATCCACCCTCTATTAATTTAGCCTAAAGGCCAATAAACCAATTTCTGGTTGTAAATATGACTTCAGATAGTAATAGGGAGACATTCTACGCTTCACTTCTAGGAACATATGTTCTATAATAAAGGAATATAATACGTAAAAACAGCTCGTTTTAAGAAGATGAATTTGATAAAAGAAAGGTGAAGGAGTATGAAAACATGTCCTTTTTGCGGAAGCGGGATAAAGCAATTGCTCTCCTCTTACTATTGTGATTTCTGTGAACTGGGAATACCAAGAGAGGATATTCAGGAAAAGGGGAAACGTAAGGATTTTCTTCCTGAATTACAGCCCACTGTACAAGATTTATCTAAAAGTACCAGGGAAATTATGCGCTTTTCTATAATCGAGCTTGTATTACTATTGAAATTAGCAAGGAAAGAACGAGCGAATCTCTATAAGCAGAGATACATTTTTGTTCAGTCTATAAAACAAGGTGCTCTTGAATATAGGGAAGGGGAACAATATACGTTTATCGAATATGAAAAAATGACACGGAAATGTTTTGTTTTAGAGAACCTCATACGAGAAAGAATGGGATACTATCCTGCTTTTATCACCAATTCTTTTATTTGGAAACTGGCTGAGCGAATGATTAAAAGCCTTCAAAAAGACATGATAATACATCTTCCAAAACAACGCTAAAAAGTGAAAGCTGGATTTGGATTTTACTCAGAATTCATGTAAATAAAATATTGTGGTGCACTAGAATAATCCGAGTATTCCTTTTTGAATATCCACATCAGACAAGCCGAATTGCTTTACGTGCCGTACGGCAATTTCATGCCTTTCGTTATTCCAGAGTCATGCGAATTGGAGGATGAGAAGCTCCTGTTCCTGTCCGACGTGCTACCGACGGCCTATTGGAGCGTGGACAACAGCGGCGTGAAGCAGGGGGATACGGTGGTGGTGCTCGGCTGCGGCCCCGTCGGCTTGATGGCGCAAAAATTCGCCTGGATGAAAGGGGCCAAACGGGTCATCGCGGTCGACAATCTCCCGTACCGGCTGAACCATGCCAAAAAAATGAATAAGGTCGAAATCTTCAACTTTGAAGATTTCGAAGACATGGGGCTGCATATAAAAGAAATAACGGGCGGGGGTGCGGATGTCGTAATCGATTGCGTCGGAATGGACGGCAAGAAGACGCCATTGGAGGAGGAAGAGCAGAAGGCCAAGCTGGTTGGCGGAACGCTCAGCCCGATCAACATCGCGATGAATGCGGTGCGGAAATTCGGCACGATTCAGATGACGGGGGTATACGGTTCTAAATACAACCAGTTCATGTTCGGAAACATTTGGGAACGAAACGTGAAGCTGACCATGGGACAGGCGCCCGTGATTCATTACATGCCGATGCTGTATCAAAAAATTATGGCAGGCGAGTTCAATCCGACGGAGATCATCACGCATAAAGTGCCGCTCAATCAGGCGCATAACGCGTACAACACCTTTTACAACCATGCGGACGAATGCATTAAATTCGTCCTGAAGCCTTAAATGATGGCATGAGAAGAGGGGCTGTGCCACGGGGTATTGTACCCTGAGGGACAGCCCCATGTGTTTAGCTGATTTATCGTCAATATTGGCGGGACCTAGTTTCGTTATAGGGCTAAAACCGCCAGGTTTACAGCAATCTCCAGGAAGACCCGATCCGCGCCTTCGGATAGGTTTCGAAAGCCCGGACCGCCGCTTTCGAAACCTCAATGTCGTTTGCGACCTTACTGCCGCTTGCGCCGACCGCCCCGACGATTCTCCCTTCGAACGACAACGGAATCCCCCCTCCGAACACGACCACGCGTCCGTGGTTGGTCGTATTGATCCCGTAAAGCTCCCCGTTTGGGACCGCCAACGGAGCAATGCTCGCCGTGGGCATTTTTAGCGCGACCGCCGTCCATGCCTTATTATGGGCGATGTCGACACTGGCCAGCCAGGCATGGTCCATCCGATGAGAAGCAACGAAATTCCCGCCATCGTCTACGATGGCGATCACTTCCGCGATCCCGAGCTCCCTTGCCCGGAGTTCCGCTGCGTGAATCAACACTTTGGCGACCTCTAGAGTGATTTTCAACATCTGCGTCCTCTCCCTCTCGACTGATTCGATACATGATATGAATCATACGCTTTAGGTATGCATTCGATCCCGTCATCATAGGCATTCGTACATCCATGAATGGAGCGGGTAAAATTCTGCTTCTTTTCTTGCTCTCAATTGTATTATCCTAATCCTTAAACCTATATGTGGATATTGCATGTTTGTATTTCAGTTAATTCGTTTGTTTTATAAAAAAACAAACCTCTTCTTCCGGAATAATAGCGGAAATAAATTGCAAATTTTTATTATTGATTTTGTATATTAATGCAAATAAAATAAAAAATGTAAGGGTTTTCATTAATTGGAATTACTGCAATACATTTCCGTGATTTTCGAAGGGAGAGTGCTAAAATCGACATACCATATACGAACTTGACAACTCTTAAATCACGTTCTAAAGAAATCTTACTGGACTTACTTGAGCAGTCAGGGAAAATAACTACTCGTGACTTGGCTGCTCGATATGGTCTTAGTGACCGAAGCATTCGGTATGACTTAGAGAATATCACCCAGGCATGTGAACCGTTAGGGATTCGGTTGGTACATCAACGGCCAGGTGTATGGCTGGAGTTTAACGAAAAGCAGAAAACTTATTTAAAACAGCAGTTAATGCGGGCACGTACTAATAGTTACGAATCAGACCCCAACAGTCGTATGTACCGTCTGCTCGCGGTGTTGTTGACGGAGAATCAACCAATTGTCGTTAAACAAATTCAGAATCTTCTGAATGCTAGTTCGCGCACGATATATGGGGACATGGACAGGGCGGAAGCATGGCTGACTGAAATTGGCCTTCAACTCATACGTAAGCCACATTACGGGGCAAAAGTGGAAGGTCAAGAGTTATTTTTACGGTATGCCTGTTACAATCTTTCAATTGAGACATGTAAACGGTTTGGGGAAATTTCTCTCTTAGACGGGATAGAGGAAATTAGTCTTATGTTACGTGAGCAAACTGATCCCTGTGTCCTATGGTCTTTGGTGACCCAAGATGACCTGGATAGCTTGGTAGGAATTCTTCAAATTACAGCTACAGAATACCCTCGAACATTAACTTTCAAGTTCAGGTTTTTTATTCTATCTAGCGATTATGTTGAAAAGAATTCGATCAGGCAAGATGATTTCATTTACAAAAAAGAATCTTAAGCATCTGCAGGATACAAAGGAATATGAGTTTGCAACTGATTTTGCGGTAAGGATGCGTGAGGTGTTCCAACTGGACTTTCCAGAAGAAGAGGTTGCTTTCATTACTCTATACTTGCTTGGAACATATACCCCGACTCAATTCGATGTGCAAAAGGACTATAACTTAGAAACAGATGCATTTGTGGGTGGTTTAGTTAAGCAGATGTTGACAACAGTTGATGCAGCTTTAGGTATGGTGCTGAGTGCTGATGAGGATTTGATTCATGGCCTTATGATTCATGTAAAGCCTATGGTGTACCGTCTTTTAAACGATATTTCTATCAAGAATGACTTACTTAAGGATATCAAGTCGGAACATGCATTGGAATATTATACGGCTGTCATCGCCGGGCAGTGTCTAGAAGAGTTTCTGGGGAAATCCATTAATACTGCAGAGATTGGCTTTATCGCGTTGCATTTTGGAGCGGCTCTTGTACGAAGTAGGCCTCACCTGCAAATGGATAAAAGTCAAATCAATGTCATAGTCGTGTGTGCTGGCGGAATCGGGACAGGTAAAATTCTCCATTCGCGAATTAAGGAAAATCTAAGCAATTTAAATGTCTTGCGCACCATCGACATGACTCAAGTTCAGGATGTACAACAGTTTGGCGCAGATTTAATCGTCTCGACAGTACCTTTAGGTCAAGTGCAGTTCCCATACATCGTAGTTAATCCACTGCTACCTGAGATTGACCGTGACAGAATTAGCCATTGGGTAGGGCAAAAATATGGGATGACTGGTTTACCTTTGGCCGTCTTAGATTTAAATGCAAAAATTAGGGAAACTATTCAGCAACAATTTCAGATTTCCAGGGTAGACGTAGTAGAGGATAAAATTGACAGGATGTTGTCCCAAATGATTCCCTATCTGACAATCAAGGACGATTTCAGGCAAGAAAATCAATTAAATACTGAGCTTAATGATGGAGAGAAGGTTTACAGAATGCACAGTTTATTAACTGAAAACAGTGTTAAAGTTCAATATAACGCCCATGATCGGGAAGAAGTTGTTGAAATAGTGGGTAATATGCTCGTTAGCACGGGAGCTGTAGAACCCCGATACGTTGATGCGATGAAGACTTCCTTAACCCAAAATGGCCCCTACATGGTCATTGTTCCTGGGGTAGCTATTCTGCATGCAAGACCACAAGATGGTGTAAAACGTGTTTGTATGAGTTTAGTTACACTTTCAGAAGGGATTCGATTTGGGCACAAGGATAATGATCCAGTTGATGTTGCAATCGCATTCGGCGCAGTGGATCAACACCAGCATTTGGAGGCATTGGCAGACTTAATGCGGTTGTTGGCAGATGACAAGTCGATGTTGGATCTTCGTAACGCTCGGAATGTACAAGAAATAATAGATATTATATCTGAGGTATTAATATAACAAAAGTGTAAATAAGAAGGGAAAGTGATGTATGGTGAAAATTCTAGCAGTGTGTGGAATGGGATTTGGAAGTAGCATGGTACTCCGAATGACGATTGAAAGTGTATTAAGGGAATTGGGGATCAATGCAACCGTTGCCACGTCAGATATTGGTACGGCAAAATCGGAGCCTGCGGACATTATTGTCACTTCCTCAGAGTTTTCCAACTTGCTGGCAGACAAACATGTTCCAATTATTGAAATCAAAAATTACGTTGATAAACAAGAGATGAAGGAAAAGTTAATGAAGGTGTTACCTAAATAGGGAGGGAATTGACCATGGTAGTATTGCAATTTATTGTTAATGAGATATTAAGCCAGCCTCCATTACTTGTTGGTATTATGGCGTTAATTGGTCTCATTGCGTTACGGAAGTCTATAAGTGATGTCGTTTCCGGTACACTAAAGGTCATCGTGGGTTTCTTAATTTTGGGTGGAGGAGCCAATATTATAGTTGGTGCCTTGTCTCCACTCGGCGACATGGTGCAGTCCGGGCTCCATTTGCGTGGCGTAATTCCTACCAACGAGGCGATTGTTGCATTGGCCCAGAAAACGTTTGGGGCTCAAACAGCCATTATTATGGCTTTGGGATTTGTTATTAATTTGATTCTAGCGCGCATCACACCTTTAAAATTTATTTGACGGGTCATCACTTGTTCTTTATGGCAACCGTGTTGGCCGTTGTTCTTGGAAGTGCAGGTATTACAGGGGCCAATGAAGTAATTCTAGGTGGAATTTTTCTCGGAACTATCGGCACCATAATGCCAGCCTTGTTACATCCATTTACGAAAAAGGTGACAGGGGGTGCTGAGTTTGCGCTTGGTCATTTTAATTCGCTGGGTTACATCATTTCTGCCGCTATTGGAAAGTTGGTGGGGAAAAACAGCCGGACTACTGAAGAAATCAAAGTTTCACCAAAACTTGGATTTTTGCGAGACTCTTTGGTCATGACTACCCTCACTATGATTATCATCTATGTTATTCTAGCGGTTATTGCTGGTGCAAACTCTATTATGAAATATACAGAGGACAGTAACTATATCATGTACTCATTTACTCAAGGTTTAACGTTTGGAGCAGGCATTGCTGTCGTTTTAATGGGTGTGCGCATGATGCTCGCTGAAATTGTTCCAGCGTTTGAAGGGATTGCTCGTAAAATTGTACCCAACTCATTACCAGCACTTGACTGCCCAACGGTATTTCCATTTGCACCAACCGCGGTTATTGTAGGTTTTATTGCAAGTCTTGTTGGTGGCATCATAGGAATGTTTTTCATGGGCCCGCTTGGTTTGGCGCTAATTATTCCAGGTATGGTGCCACATTTCTTTGATGGAGGTACAGCGGGTGTCTTTGGAAATGCAACAGGTGGCCGTCGCGGGGCTATAGTTGGAGCTTTTGTGAATGGTCTACTGATTACTTTATTACCGGCATTGCTTTTAGCATTCTTAGGCCATTTAGGTCTAGAGAATACTACTTTTGGTGACGCTGATTTCTGTTGGGTTGGTATCCTCGCAGGCAGCATCGCGAAGATGGGAGTAGCGGGTGCATATATCCTGACCATCGTGGTTTGTGCAATTCTCCTCGCTTTTGCCAGTTTTATCACATTACAGAGTAAAAAACGGGCCAACTCTAATGACTCGAGTATAGTTGCTTAATATCACCTCCTTATATAATAACCTCGCGATGAGATGTGAGGTTTAGCTAAACCAGTTTGTTCAAAAAAAATGTTTCTTATCTTGTTTTTAACCATTAAACTTCCTCATGAATGGGCGGTAAAGTATTTACTCGAAAGTATAAACGACTAGTGTTGGATGGTTTATAAAAAGGCAGCTTACCAAAAATTAGGCTGCCTCTTCTTGACCAATTTTTTAACATAAAACATATATAATGTTTTTTATTTCACTTTCGTTTTAGGTGCAAAAAGCGGCTTAACCTACATTGAAGGAATGATTACTGAGGTTTACAGCTTAATTATCATCGGTGAGGATTATTCTTTGGTTTTTTTCAAAACTAAGGGTGACTAGGCTTCGGTTAAATTTATTGAATATTTAATAAAGTAAATACCCTAAAGAGCTCATAGCAATAATAACTCTTTACATGCCAAAATACATCGGGGAGGAATATGGGTGAGTGTTAACTATAAGAATCTAGAACTATTTCGGGATGAAATTCGATTGTTAACCTTAAAGGAACTATTTCATTTAGGATTTGGTCATTACGGAGGCAGCTTATCTATTATTGAAGTACTATCAGTTTTATATGGTGAAGTGATGAAGGTTGACCCCGGAAATCCTCAATGGGAAATCGGGACTATTTTATCTTATCAAAAGGACATGGCGGCCCATCCTTTTATGCAACTTTGTCCTTAAAAGGATTTTTCCCAGAGGAAGTCCTCTATACTTTAAACCAAAACGGAACAATACTCCCATCTCATCCTGATAGGAATTTAACACCTGGAGTTGATATGACAACTGGGTCATTAGGCCAAGGGATATCCGCAGCTGTTGGTGTGGCATTGTCCCATAAGCTAACTAATAAGGAGAATTTTACTTTTTGCATTGTGGGGGACGGGGAATTAAATGAAGGTCAGTGCTGGGAGGCTGTTCAGTTTGCTGCTCACCACAAACTAAATCGACTTTTTATCTTTGTGGATGACAACAAGAAACAACTTGATGGTTTAACAAAGGAGATTATTGATCCTCTTGATTTTGAAGAGAAGTTTAATGCTTTTGGCTTTTTTACTGTAAAAGTGGAAGGCAGTTCTTTAAAAGAAATCTATGAAGCAATTGAAAAAGGAAAAGTACAAAGTGCTAAGCCTATAGCGATTATTTTGGATACTGTAAAAGGTCAAGGTGTTCCTTATCTAGAAGAAAAGTTTGATAATCATCATATTCGGCCAAGTCAAGCGGATGAAAAAGCAATATCAGCAACCATTGTGCAGTTAGAAAATAAAATTGGAAAGGCTGTGAAGTTATGATTCAAACATCCTTCCAATCTTATGAACTTGAAAAAGTGGAAATGCGCCAAATATACGCAAATACACTTCTAGATTTGGCCCAAAACAATCCTAATGTAATTGCCTTAGAAGCTGATTTAATGAGCGCGATTTCAACAAATAAAATTATCAATCAAATACCTAATCAAATAATTAACTGCGGAATTATGGAAGCTAATATGATGGGAGTTGCAGCCGGCCTTGCCCTTACTGGTAAAATTCCATATCTGCACACATTTGCTCAATTTGCTACACGTCGCGCTTTCGATCAGTTGTTTGTTTCAGGCGCCTATGCAAAACTAAATTTGAAAATTTTAGGCTCCGATTCGGGAGTCACAGCTGAACATAACGGTGGTACCCATATGGCATTTGAAGATCTGGGTCTCGTTCGCCTGATTCCAAATGCTTATGTCTATGAAGTAAGCGATTCTACAATGCTGGGCTACTTACTTAGGAAAATTGAAAAAGAGTACGGAATCCACTATATTCGCACTATCCGAAAGAATGCCGTTAAACTCTATGATGAAGGTGAAACCTTTGAATCAGGCAAGGGAAAGGTTCTCCGTGAAGGCGGTGATGTGACAATTATCGCTAGCGGCATTATGGTTGCAGAATCGTTAAGGGCAGCAGACCTTCTGCAGGGTTTGGGAATTCAAGCAACTGTCATTGATATGTTCTCAATTAAACCAATTGATAAAGATCTGATTGTCAAATATGCAAAACAAACAAAAGCGGTTGTTTCGGCAGAAAATCATAATGTTATCGGTGGTTTAGGAAGTGCAGTAGCTGAGGTATTAAGTGAGCATTGTCCAACACATTTGAAACGAATTGGGGTCAAGGAACAATTTGGCCAGGTTGGGAAAGTCGAATACTTAAAAGAATTTTATAAGTTGACACGGAAGGATATTGTTAGTGCGGTGGAGGAAGTCATTTTACTAAAAGACCACCGATAGTCTTTATTTTAGCAAAATAATATTTTGAGTTGGGAATCCTTTATGGGATTCTTAGATTGTAGACAAAAAGGGTACGGAATGGTTAAATTCCGTACTCTCTTCATCAGTTTATTAATTTGACGAGCTCTTTTTGATATTTTCCTTTTAAAATCCTTATTTGAACGTTTTTTGTTTTTAGGTTGGGTATAGTTAGCAGACAAGGAAAGTATTCTTTTAATGTTCTAGGTTTAATAGCCAAATTGATGTAAATATGCTTACGAGTTTGATAAACAATTTCTACAAGGTGAATACAGAATTTCCTGGTAAGCATGGAGTATCATCATGGGTGGCTTTCGTCGCAAGTGCTATTTCCCGAATCAAGGTTCGTAATAAGTTGGAAAGATTTATACCTGGAAAACTCACTAAGCTTCGTTTTTACACTCCATTTATATCTAATCGCTTACTTCCGGTAAATACCCAATTTTATCAAAATCCCCTTCACGCGGTACCAGGACGAATTATACTCAGTTAAGAGTAAAATTAAAAAGTTAGAGAGAAGATAAGTCATCTAAATAACGAGCTATGCCCTTGTTATTTTTTGCAGTCTGGCTGCCATAATAATGGAAGCCGTAACATTTTAGAAACAGATAGTAATAGTGAGTCATTTTATGCTTTATTTAAAAGAACATATGTTCTATAATGAAGGAATATAATAAGTATTAAATAGTTCGTTCTAGGAAAAAACGAATTTGATAAAAAAAGGGGAAGGAGTATGAAAACATGTCCTTATTGCGGAAGCAGGATAAAGCAATTGCTCTCCTCTTACTATTGTGATTTCTGTGAACTGGGAATACCAAGAGAGGATATTCAGGAAAAGGGGAAACGTAAGGATTTTCTACCTGAATTACAGCCCACAGTACAAGATTTATCTAAAAGTACCAGGGAAATTATGCGTCTTTCTATTATCGAACTCATGGAAAGAGGGGCAACAGCCACTGCATCATGTTTGCCAGCTTTACGCAGTACATGAATTTGATTTTCATCAAAATCCAGGTCACGAAGCCCAAGGTTTGTAAGTTCATTTACACGGTTTCAGCTGCCTAATAATAGCGATAAAACTGTAAAATCTCTTTCTTGGCTTTCGTTATTGCCAGGAATCCCAAAATGTTCTCTTATTTTTTTGTAAATCACAAAAAGTGATGATGAATCGTTTATATTAAAACACTTCGTGAAATTGGCTATAAATTGTAGGAATCAAATGGGGAAAGCATGTGAAGAAATGTACTTTAGGACTCTGTTGACAAATCAGAGTTTGAGAAGGGGACATTGACAAGTTCTCCTAGGCAAAGAGTACAGATCCTTTGTCCCCATTCATTTTATATAATATCCAAAGGTATTTTACTTAGTGGTTTTGGAAATACCTCGTCAAGTCTGTTCAGATCTCCTATGGTCAATTGAATAGTAGCAGCTTGAGCATTGGCTAAAATATGTTCTTCCTTAACAGCTTTTGGGATAGCAATTACGTTGTTCGAACGAATGGTCCACGCAAGAGCAATTTGTAATGGCTGCACATTGTATTTTTCTGCAATCTCAATGAGGGTTGGATCGCTTAGTAATTGGCTTCTTAAGGTCCCTCCTTGGGCCAGGGGACTATAGGCCATAATTGGCATGTTATGTTCTTGATGCCATGGCAGGAGATCATAATCAATTCCTCTGGAACCCAGATGATATAACACTTGATTTGTTACACAATTTTTTCCGTTAGCTGTATCCCACAACTCTTTCATATCATCCGTATCAAAATTAGAAACTCCCCATCTCACAATTTTACCATCCTTGCGCAGTCTTTCCATTCCTTCAATCGTTTCCTCTAAAGGAACACGGCCTCTCCAGTGCAAAAGATACAAATCAAGATGATCTGTTCCAAGTCGTTTTAGACTATTTTCACATGCGCTTTCAATCAAATCTAACCCGGAATGATGAGGGTATACTTTCGATACTAAAAAAACTTTATCTCTGCGCCCCTTGATTACCTCGCCAACTAAACGTTCGGAATCGCCGTTTCCGTACATTTCAGCCGTATCGATTAGCTTCATGCCTAGTTCTATTCCAAGCTGCAAAGCTTTGATTTCTTTGTTTTTCGCTTGAGGATTTTCACCCATGTACCATGTTCCTTGACCAATACTTGGAAGAAAGGTTCCATCAGGTAAAGTTACTCCACGTTTTTCAAGGGTATGCTTAATTCTTACTATTTTTTCATGGTCAGGTAAACTCATTTTCATCATTCCTTTCATATCTCACCTTGTTTTTCTCGAACTGCATTTCTTCAATTATTACCATTTATTGAAAAATTGGATTATTATTTAAAAAATAAATGTGGCTATACATTGTTGTAGTATAGCCACAAAAATAACATTATAATACTCACTTACACCAAGTGAGCCCCGCCATCAATAAGAAGAACAGTACCAGTTGTAAAACCATTTTTCACTAAGTACACGTAGGCCTCAGAAATGTCTTCAGGCTGTGCTACGCGATTAACAGGCAGCTGCTGTGCAATGTTGCTGTATAAATTTTGTCTTTGCTCGTCAGGCATCCCTCCGTAGAGTGGGGTGTCTACGATACCAGGTGAAACAACATTTACCCGTATAGGGGCCAGGTCTACTGAAAGCCCCCTAACCAACCCATCGATCGCTGAATTGATCGAAGCAAGTGTAGTTGCTCCCTGTGGTGGACGGATTCCATAAACACCAGAGGTCAATGTGATAGAACTGGTATCATTTAAGTACGGAATAGCAGCACGAACGGCTAAGTATTGCCCCCAAAACTTACTATCAAACGCTTCTCTAACATCCGCAACAGGTAAGTCACTAAAATGACCCATTGCACCTTCACCTGCCGTAACGACAAGATGATCAAATTTCCCTACCATTTTAAAAAAGTCAGCCAGTTTTTCTTCACTGCGAAAATCAATTTTGTACGCTTCCACATTACCACCAATTACATTCTTTGCCTCCGATAGTTTTGCATCAGAACGGCTTGCAATAATGACTTGAGCAGATTCATCAAGAAATGCTTTTGCTGCGGATAATCCGATACCAGAAGTACCTCCTATTACGACCACACGTTTTCCTTTTAATGTCATTATATGAATCCTCCTTAAAAAATTCTTTTTAGGTTGTATCTGAAATCAATATTACATACTGCTTTTAGTGAAAATAATATAAACCAACACTTGATTATTTTATTTTACCAAAAGTTTTAATGTAGAACTAACGTAATGCTTTAACAAGGGCTTTTCCAAATTCTTTCGCACCTTGTGGACCATCGCCAGTAATAATATCATCATGGGCAACAACATGTTGTTCAACATATTTAACGTCAACAGCTTTCAATTCGTTCTTTTGAACATCTACTGGATAGCAAGTTGCTTCTCTTCCAGAAAGCAAACCAGTTTTAGCAACTGTTACAGCCCCTGCACAAATTCCAGTAACGAGAATTTTCTCAATGTAAGCTTGCTTCAAAAAGCCTTGTAATTTTTGATTTCCCCATAAATGATCATTTGTACCGGATCCTCCAATTACCGAAACAACATCAAATTCCGTGGGCGATACGTCTGAAAAGATAACCGAAGCAGTTACTTTCCCATCATAGTCACCAGTAATTTCACCTGACACGGTGCTGGCAATGGTTACTTCGACTCCTGCATTTTCAAGCTCTTCTTTTGGTTTGAATAACTCATCTTCATTAAAACGTTCTGGCGGTATAATTAAGAGTGCTTTTTTACTCATTATTTTTTCCTCCTGAAAAAGAAAAAGATTTGTTGATAACACTTTTTCATATATTCGTATTTTTACCTGTGGTCGTTAACAATTTGCGAGCTGTGCAAGTTCTAGTGTGTTGCGAAAAGCATCAACTGGAGAACTTCCAACGCGCAATCGGTGAAAGGTCTAGCAATGAGAATGGTATATCAAATACTTTTGTGTATGCTCAGATATAGATTTATCCTCTTTCTAAAAGTCTGTATTACATATGCTTTGAAATTATTTCTGTCATAGCTTCTTTTGGATAGAACCCGATAACCTTATCTACAGCCACTCCGTCTTTGAATAGAATCAACGTTGGAATGCTCATGACTCCAAACTTTCCTACTGTTCCTGAGTTTTCATCAACATTAAGCTTGATAATTCTAACTTTGTCACCCATTTCACCATCGATTTCCTCCAATACAGGTGCTATCATTTTACAAGGACCACACCATGGTGCCCAAAAGTCCACTAAAACTAAGCCCTCTTTAATTTCAGTACTAAATGTTTGATCTGTTACGTGTGAGATAGCCATTATTATATCCTCCAATTTTTTCTTATAATTTTAATGCATACAGAAAATCAAAATTATTCTTCCTTTTAATGTAATAAAAAATACAGTTTGTTTTTTATAAAACGTACTGTAATAAAATAGTTTACAGTATAGGCATTACTAAGTAAAGGTCTGGTAAATGTCCCTAAAAAACTAAACTATTTTAAAAGGCACTTTTCAAATTGGTTGCTTCCAGTTCGAAAGGAATTACTGTAATTTTAATGTTTACAGTTTATCGAGTCAAGAAAAATTAACTGATATTCTCAAATTTCACTTTAGTGGGTATGCACCGTTGAAAAGTTCTCATTTCATTTTGCGGTTGTGCTATTTCCGTTAGATTTGTGGAGGAGGGGATTAGTGATCTTTGGTTCGAAAATGACTAAGGTTAAAATAAAATATCTAAAAAGAAAAAGTGAAGGTTTAGATTAGAAATAAATGTCTCCACAATGTAAGTATTAATAATGGGAGAGGAAAAGAATTTTACGGGAAAGTTACTTTTGAAGAAATACCTCGTCCTTTTCAAAGTGCCGGTTGTGAGATAGGGGGCAGCAGCGCCACTTGATAGTCGAGCTCGATTTCAGAGACGATTCGTCAAGATAAAGCGAAACCAACACAGAAGGTCACTTTTTCAATTAGAGTGGAGGACTATTATGATATTCCTGAAAAAAAGTGGATTCCCTCGGATTTTCGTACCGGCCCAGATGGTAATTTGATTGAACTAAACGTTGATCAAAAAGATCTATAAGTAAAATATCTAAACAAATAAAATGTTAGATCAATAAAATATATGTTTTCTTTTTTTTTACATTAAAGCAGGGGAACTGTTTCCTTTGTATATTATCCGGATCCGTTTCTTGAACAAGGAAAAAAGATTCTTCAATATTAACCAAAGCGAAGAAGTAGATTCCGAGAACTCCATTTATTTAATCACTTTTTTCTAGATAAATATCGCTATGATTGTACTTTCTTACCTACAGTCGGTATTCTTAGTCAAACATCAGAAATTTAAAATAAGGTTGGATTAATACGATGAAGAAATTTGCAGTTTTTTGCCCCATAGGCTTTGCACTTTTTCAAACATGCAATGGCAAAAAGTCGCCAAGTAATATGAAAAAATAAAAAGCAATATTTCAAACCCTCAACGTTTAAAACTAAGAATTGCTTTTTCATGGAAAAAGTGGTTACAGCATGTTTCCATTACTGCTTGACAATCCAAACTGTAATATTTATTATTACATTATGTTATAACTATTAAAAAAAGTGAAAAGGACTACAGTATACTAAAAGCGCTTTTTTATTTCTTAGGGGGCAGGGCCATGAATAGTGATTTTACGCTTGCCGTTCATAGTTTAACTTTTCTTGCGTTGCAGTCAGACCGGATGTCAACAAGTGATGCTATCTCAGAGAGTGCTGGTGTCCACCCGGTACGCATTCGCAAAGTGCTAAGCTTGTTAAAAAAACATGGATTTATAAAATCAAAAGAAGGAACCGGCGGCGGATTTATTTTTACTTTAGACCTTAGCGAAGTTAATCTTTGGGATATATATATGATAACTTCTGAAGGCGCTCTGCAGCCTAAGTGTCCTGATTCAAATAAAAAGTGTATTGTGGGCGCGAATATGAAAAGTGTATTATTTGGAATTTTCTTAGGCGCTGAGGAACATTTGGGTGTGTATTTAAAGAACTATACAATTAAAGAAGTTGTCGATCTTGTAAATCAAGAACAAAAGCTGTGACTAATGGCCGTGAACTTCTTAATTATCATAAAAAAATTACAGGTTCATCTGGGTGATAAATCCCCGATCACTGTAGCTTAAAAATAGGTACTTTCTTGGGTACATTCATATAATACAAAAAATAACTTAAGAAGGTGAAAAAGGATGTTTACGAATGGTGATTCTGTTTTGAAAACAGGTGATTGGATTAAGGGGAAATTAAGTGATGGGGAATTAATAATTGGTTATATTGAGTCTCAGAGTATTCTCGATGGAGTTGTTAAAGTAACGGTTGCTACGAGTGACAATCGTGAAGTGCTTGGCAAAACAATTTCTACTTTAAGTAAAAATGTTAGGAAACTTCCACTTTCTAAGGCCGTAAACAAGGAACAAATTCTATTTCTGATAGACTTGGCATTATTAACGGGGGATGAAGCATGGTTTATTGAGCTTTCTTCCAAGTTAAACTCCATCAATGAACTTGTTAAAGTAGTACGTTAAACTTTATACAAATGATTTTTTGAATTAAGTTTCACCGTGTATGGAAACTTTCTTTTTCGTGAAAAATTTGCGATTACCCATTATTTTTTCTGAGTAATCATAAATATGGCTATTATGAAAGTAAATGTGAACGCTGTTTGGAATGACGGAGTAAGAGGGAATTGGAAAGCGTAATGCTAACTTCCTTGAAACGAAAATTGCTATACCTGTATCAATAGTAGGAAGCGGGGATGGAGCAAATCCAAAAGAAATTCTTGTTTCTTCGGTAACTACTTGTTATACAGCAACTCTTACGTTTGTACTTGCAAGCAGAAACCTGCCTGTTGCTGAACTTACAGTGAACTCAAAGGCAAATATATCATATAATGAATTTAAAATTATCCATTATCCTCACATAGTTTTATCTAATGATGCAACTTAAATTTAAGGCGGCGATTCTGCTGTCTTTTTTTATGTAAAAAACTACCGAAATTGTGCATGACGAACAAGTCCTTCCAAACAATAGGGGACTTTCTTCGTTCTTTGTTGCTCCTTGAATAATAAAAGATTTATGACTTTCTATCTTTTATACATATCTAATAATAAAATAACGAGGTGCTTGAAGATGAATAAGACAGAATAAGTAAATGCAGTTGCAGCAAGCAACGATTTTCCGAAATTGGAGACAGATCCTTTAAAATCATATTCATCTACATTTCTCTTATAAATTTTGATGGCTGTATGTTTTTGCTTTTTCCAAGTCTTTTGATCATCTTCAAGCCACTGATCAATGATTGGTTTTACACGTTTGGGGAGAATATTCCTTAGTTCCGAACAAGTTTTTTTCGCAACACAATTGTTGGTGCAGTGTTTTTTTTAAGATATTTACTTACGGTGTTTTGGGAAATTCTAAGTTTTGTCGCAATTTGCCTTTGGGATAGCCCTTCAACATCTTTTAAGAATTTGATATTATGGAATTGAGCCATTTCGATCATGCAGTTCTTCCTCTCAAACGCAGTAAGTTTGGTCACTTCCTATCATAAGAGAGGTCAATAGAATTGGAAATCATGTGGCTCATTTTTTATGTGATCAAATGATATAAAAGTGGCTCAAAACTGACTTATCAAAAACAATAGAGGATGGTGTATTATGGGAAAGCAGCTTCCACCCGGCCAATTCGAAACACAAAAATGGCCGATACTACACAATGGGGATGTTCCCAAGTTTAATAAAGCCACATGGAATTTCAGAATTTTTGGTGAGGTAAAAGAAGAAAAGTTCTTATCCTATAATGAATTCATGGAGCTTCCGAAGACCATTTCAACCGTTAACATGCATTGTGTTACCACCTGGTCTAAATTTGATACTTCATTTGAAGGAATTGCACTAAGGGAGTTATTGAAATTTGTTGAAATCAATGAGGATGTAAAATACATCAAAATTTACGGTTACTACAATGGTGACAGATTTGGTTATTCTGCAAACCTGCCGCTCGAGCCCTTATTAGGGGACGATTCTTTGTTTGTATACCGTTGGAAGGATAAAAATAATGATTGGCAGGATATTGATCCAAAACATGGCTATCCGCTAAGGTTTATTCCACCAGAAGTATTTTATCTTTGGAAAGGCTCCAAGTGGGTGTCAGGGATTGAGTTTATGAAGGTGGACGAGGCAGGATTTTGGGAAGAGCTTGGCTATTCGATGACAGCAAATCCTTTTAAAGAAGAACGGTATCGTTAGCACTGATGCTTACATGACCAGTAAAGAGCCAGTTCATAATAAAGTAACTGGTTCTTTTGATCGAAATAATAAATGCCAAAACATGTCTTTAGTTTTCTTTGAGTGGGTACGCCAGTATAAACCAACTTCGATAGTCTTTTTTACGTTATAACGATATTAATCTTTATCTTCTTATACACTGACGTTTACGTACTGAAATAATATCATTTTGAAGTAACTTTGGCTTGAACATCAATTTTAACATCTGCTTTTTTCAATATATTGCCGACATCACACCCTTTATCTGCTGCTTCTGTCGCTCTTTGTGCAGATGAATCTGTTCTTCAGTTGCTTCAGCAGATAAAACGATGTTAGGATAATGAGTTATTTTAAAATCATTATCAGATATATTTGCCTCAGAGTTCACTGTAAGTTCCGCCACAGGCAGTTTTCTGCTTTCGAGTACAAAACTCTTTAAAATTAATAATTTGCATATATATAATGCCCAATTTTCTAGTGTGTTTACAAAAAAACTCGATACATTCAAAAAATTAGTAGGAGATTGTAAAGGGTTGCATCAAACCTTCTTGATTTTTTAACATTATGGCTCTCCCGCGGGGCTGAGGTAACGGTCATAGTGTTCATCAAACATATACTCGCGTTTTCGAAATGACTCTTCCATCCTGCACTCAATACCTCGATAGAAGATTTAACTTCCCCCTAACTAATCCTTATCATAGTAATTTAGAAGAAATCAGTACATCGTAAGATTATAACGCAGCATAATGCCTGATTAGATCAATTTAATTAGATAAATGGTTCACATTAAGCTGCTGAAAAACCTGAAAAAGACAGGAGTTAGGCTGCTTTAGTGCCCAAAGCCCTGTCTTTTTTTATTAGCTGATCAGTGTGGTTTTGTTTTCCTGGTTCTTGATTTTCCCTTTTTTATAAACAAAAAGATAAAAGCCAATGTAATAAACAACCAAAATGAAAAAAACTGCGATTGTTAATGGATCTTTCATGAAATGCTGGGAGTACTGAGAGCTGTTTAAGCTGTTCTTCTGCTGTCCCATTATTTGTATAAGGATAAGAAAACGGAATATAAAACGGCTTAGGAATAGAAGGAGTACTAGAGATTCTACCCAAATGGAAGTCCTGTAATAAATGATTCCGCTGCGTAATTCAAAGGTGCTGTGCCTGATTCCGTAGAATAGCAGAATCCCTCCCAGAGCTATTCCAATTAGTGTATACACAAAGGAAATAGGGTGGTTTACACATCCGGCAATTAATAATAAGGCAAGTAATGAAAAAATGAGAGTCCTCGCAATCAGCCTTTTTGCTTTATAAGGCTGAAAACCAATGGAACGCCTGATTCTTCGATATAAAAAGAAGCCTACAATTAAAACGACATACAAAAACTGGTAATGACCGTTCAGAATTATCCCGCCTTTACGATTTCTCCGCTAGTATTATTAATTTATAAAAAGTAACATTTACTAAATTATACATTTTAAAGGGTGAAATGTTTTATTTTTTTTTGTTATGCTATAAACCGGATTAGCGGAAATATCCAGTGGTATATAATAATAAAAATAGCTGGGAGGAATTAATTTGTCATCTTTACAAAATTTTAATCAAAACGCCACTCTTGGCGATTTTTTATTTGATTGCTTAAAAAAAGAAGGTATTACACATATATTCGGGATACCGGGTGATTATAATTTTACCCTTTTAGATACTTTGGAAAATAGAAATGACATGACATTCATTAACGCGAAAAATGAGCTGAATGCAGGATACGCGGCTGATGGATATGCCAGGGAAAAAGGAATTTCAGCAATGATTACGACGTTTGGGGTAGGAGAAATGAGCGCATGTAATGCTGTCGCAGGGGCCTATAGCGAAAGTGTGCCTATTATCCATATTGTCGGTTCACCAAAATCAGGGGACCAGCAATCAAAAAAACTGATGCACCATACGCTTATGGACGGTGATTATGATGTATTCAGGAAGGTGTATGAAAATATTACTGAATACACAGCTATATTAACGCCTGAAAATGCCGCATGGGAATCCCAGCTGCTATACTGACGGCAAAGAAAACAAAAAAGCCGGTGTATTTGTCGGTCAGTATTGATTTGGTCACAAAACCAATCCATAAACTTTCAGGACAGCAAGATGAGCCTCTGAAAACAAATGAAGAGTCTCTGAAGGCCGCCATCAATCATGCAGGGAAGCTTCTGGAAAATGCCGAAAATGCTGCCATATTAACTGATAGGGATACCATGCGTTTTGGATTGAAAAAACAAGTAAGGGAATTTGCAGAACATGTAAAGCTGCCTGTTGCCCAAACGATGCAGGGCAAGGGAGGCTTTGATGAAACTCATCCTCTGTATATTGGAATGTATAATGGCCAATTCGGCAGTGAGTCCGTGAAACGGATTATTGAAGAAGCTGAATGCCTTTTTATCATAGGTCCGGTTTGGTCAGATGTTAATACCGCCAATTTTACTGCTGAATTAAATCAGGAGAATATTATTGAAATCCATCCAGGTTCAGTAAAAGTGGGACAAGCACAATACATGAACATCCTGGCCGGTGATATGCTTCTTTCCCTGATGGAACTGCAGTATCAAGATACTGAGCCAGCAGTAAAACCTTCATTTCCTTACGAAAGTACATCAGTTGAACGAGAACAGCTCTTAGAGGCAAGAACATACTATCCTATAATAAAAAATAGCCTTAAGGAAAATGACATTGTTGTCGCTGAAACAGGGACATTTTCTTATGGCATATCACAAATCCAGTTGCCAAAAGGGGCATCTTATATAGCCCAGGGAGGATGGCAAAGCATCGGCTATGGAATACCGGCAGCTTTCGGCGCCTGCATGGCATCTGGAAATCGGCGTGTCCTGCTATTTACCGGCGACGGCTCGCTTCAGCTTACAGTCCAGGAGATTAGTTCTATGCTGGAAAATGGCTGCAAGCCAATTATATTTATTTTGAATAACAAGGGATATACAATTGAAAAGTATTTAAATGTAAAAACAAAAAACCAAGATTACAATAATATTCCTGAATGGAAATACGAAAAACTGACTGAAATTTTTGGAGAAGGTGCCTTGTATAAGAGTGCTGAAACAAATGGAGAGCTGGAGGATGCAATTTCAGCTGCGGAAGATGCGGATAGATTGACGATCATTGAAATGATTGTAAAAGATCCGCTTGATGGCCCGGAATATCTTGTTAAAATGCGCAGCTTTCTGGAAGAACAAGAAAAACAGCAGGCCTAAAGAGCGGGAATGGCACTAAAAAATTCATGATCCGCTTATATTGTTTGAGGGAAAAGTCCCTTGATCAGCCTCTTTTGATATCTATTTTCAGCCAGTCTTCAATACTGCTGAGCCCTTTGTAATCACAAAGCATATCAGAATGCTCATGAAGGTACCTTTCGCCGATTAAAGTAAGCTCTGCAGTGGATAGGTCATATTTTCCGTCTCTGTAAAAATCTGCATCTGCTATCAAGCGATTTTTCACTAAATCAAAAATAATTTCACTCAGAAGAGTTGGGCTGAATTGCAGTTTCTGCCTTGTGAAATTTTTATTGCCCGTTTTTATTTCTTTTAGTATAGCAAGCTGCAATTTTTCCTTGAACATGGAATTTCCCCCTTCTATAAACGACACGCTGGGCCTGTCGTACAGGCTTTTCATTATAAATGAATATGCAAGGAATGATCTTGATATTCCTGCCCGGCATTTACTATGATGTAAAATATGTGGCTTAACATTTTAATTACAAATTATTCTATTTAAGTAAAAAATTAAGGATAGACATCGTTTGGACAGGTAAAGTACCATAAATATTGGAAGCAGTCTTATTGCTTTGATTGCTTTCTTTTTGCTCAGCGGGGCAGCCAGTTTGCGGAAGAACTGGCTGCCCTTTTATGTGTAAATTATTAGAAATGTTGAAACCAGCCTAAAATCATCTGAATGAAAATAGCCTGCAGAGAAATACAACTTGGTGATTATAATCCTAAACAGGTTCTTTCTGCATGATGAATAAACATAAGGTAGATTGAATTGCATATTAATAAATTCCTATCAGACAATTCTCAAGATATTTGAGAACGGAGGACCCGTTATTTTTAGAGGTTAATTTTGCATATGAAGAAGGGATGAGGCTAAGACCGTTTTGAACAGGGGGCTTTTTTGTTTTGAAAAGCAAAAAGCACTCAGTCATTCATGGAGGTCTATTTATTATGCTTATAATGGAAAAGATTCTTGGGAAATAGAATGCATAGGGAAGGGAAACCTTGCTATGCATAAGCACGCCAATGGCTTTTTCCACAATTTTGCTATTTAAGCCATTTGGCCAAACTGCAGATTTCTTTCACTGCCGGCTAATTGTGTGGAGAACAGCATTAAGGGGACGAAGCAAGTATTGGTTAATAAGTAAATGCCATCTTGAAGGGTTAACAAAACAGATTCAAAGAAATATGGTGAATTGCGTATGCATACTTAAATGGATGAGAATATTAAGAGCGCAGTTTACCCATTTTGCAGCCTTAAAGAAAAAATACGAAAGGGGAAAAATAATGTTTAAAAAAATTCAAGAGTTCCAGGAAAGGCTCCCAGATCAGCATAAAGATCTGGCTAAGTACACACTCCACCTTTTTGAAGCGATAGATAAGCTGAATGAAGAACATAGAAGGTTAGTGGCTGTAAACGCTGTAGCAGGGATCAGCCCAGATCCTACAGAGGAAACGAGTTTTCAAGAGCATTTAGCTGAATTGAAACATATTATCTTTCAGGAATTGGAAAAAACTGCGGAAGACATTGAGCACAAGGGAGATAAGAATTGGAATAAGCATTTCAAAGATGGAGTAGACCGTTAAGTATCTTAATAACGAATGTTTATTGTTTTAATTAACAGTTAGAAAACCATTGTTTTAGAATGTAACAATCTAGCCTCTTGGAAGACAGAGTGCTAAGGAAACTACACAGAGCTTGCTGGATGTGAAGTAAACCAACGATTGATATTCTCAGAAGGCCATCACTTGACACTGTTCAAATGAAGGAGGACGTAGCGGGACCATGCCGGACAAAAAGAAGTGATTGGTATGTGTGATTTTGCGCAAAGATTGTTATGGAAAAAAGAGGAAAGTAATACAAGTTTTTTAAGGCATTCCGAAAGATAAAGATGGCAGGAAATAAAAAACTTCCCCGTCTCGTATCCAATCATTCTTGTTCACCATCCGTCATTTGATAACTCACGGCTTAGGGCTCTTAAAAGAAATTCATATTGTTCATCAGCTGCATAGGAGCTTGAAGAAAGGCATATTATTTTGATGGTTATTGTGTTAAATTTAATTATCAGAGTAGTTTGTTTTTTTGTAAATTAGATAAGTTAAAAGTTGTAATGTATCTAAGGATGAAATCCTTTTTATAAATAATAGAGGGGATATTTGGTTTTGCAGAAGAAACACTGAACTTTAATTAAATGAGGCAATCAGGTATTGATGGCATTCTTGTAATACGTCAGGTGCCCCTGTCCTATAGTTCAGCCATATTTCTCCTAATGCATTTTCTTCAGTGCGAGGTAATCTTGATCCTCTCTTGCCAGCTTCCATTTTTCCATGAAGATGCTTGCTGATTTAGCTTTGACTGGATCGTTTTGCCGTTCTTTCACTTCGCCGTCCTGTTTATATTTTCTTCCTCCTTTATAATTGGTATAGCGGCGAGCCCTTGTATAGCCCATCTGAAGGAATTTTCTCGCCATGTCCATACCGACGAAATCTTTGCTGGATTTGTAGTCGAGGAACTGCTGATAAATTTTATTTGAAGACTTTTCTGCTATTTCCGGAGTTTTAAAACGCCAATGGGGAAGTATTTCACTTTTATAGGGCTCTACCATCAAGACTCCCTGCTCCCCCCGGTCTACACGGTACAATTCTGGATGCTTGCGGAAATCTATGCTGTCATAATCAAGCGAGTAATCGAATTCTTTTTTTTGTTTGTTCATATTGTTCACCCCTTCAAATTTGATTTACCCCATTCGTGAAAATCTATTCATTTCTGCTATTAGATAACTATTTAAATAAGGAGGGACGAAATGCTGCCGGTAAAAAAATATGGACAAATTATCATCCTAAATGGGACTCCAAGATCCGGAAAGTCCAGTATAGCAGCGGTTATCCAGGAAACCTTTGAGGGGATATGGATGAACCTGGGCACAGATCATTTTATGCAAATGACTCCGGAACGCTTTCAGCCGGGAATAGGGCTGCGTCCCGGAGGTGAGCGGCCAGATCTCGAGCCTTTCATTGTGAACCTTTACCAGGCTATGTATGAAGCGATTGCCAGCCACAGCAGGCTTGGAATTCATGTTGTTTGTGATGTAGGACACCATAATGCTTATTCGCAGCCGCTTGGAATTCTTCCAATGTGCGCTAACATTTTGGAGGGGCTTCCAGTATTATTTGCCGGTGTGTTTTGTCCTATCGATGTTGTTATGCAGAGAAGAATTAAGACATGGCAAAAAGGATATGGTGCGGACGGAAAAGTGCCGCCTCCTGTTGAATTATGGCAGGAGGCCGTCCATGTCCCCGGAATTTATGATGTTGAAATAGACACATCCATTCACAAACCGGCAGAGTGCGCTGATATCATCCGGCATCATCTTAAAAATGGCCCGCCTGCAGCTGCTTTTAGTATGATTCGTTCATCATACAGAGGGAAGTGAATTAATTTAATATGTGATGTCAGCGGGGGTAATTGTATGGTTCATATGGGTGCATAGGGGGATTCTGATAATATTGCTGGTTATGATAGCGGGAATAGTTCCCGTAATCATGTCTGCCGGCACAATTTTTGGCAGGACCGATAAATGTATTGGGCTGTACAGGTGCTATAGTCTTTTTCCATTGATTTTCATCCATACAATAGGTTTTTGCCATAATATCTGCAGGTGTGAACTTTAGCAGGTCTGAACCTAAAATAACTTCAGGCTCGGATGCATTAAATATGGCAAGCAGATGTGTTTCATTCTCGTCAGCCACTTCATAATGCCACCAGCCATGTGGGACATTGGCAACCTGCCCAGGCCTGATGGGATAGTTTTGAAGTTGTTTAGTAAATGGGTTGAAAATGGAAACAACAGCAGAACCCGAAATGCAATAAACGAGTTCAGAAGCATTTTGGTGATAGTGTGGCTCAATTACATTATTCGCGCTTAAAAAAATGTCCAGCAAAGATACATTATCAAGCGTGTTCAATTGTTTAATTCCTAATACATTAATGAAGTTACGCTTATCTTTTTTAAATGTATTGCTTTTGTTTACATCATAGGTGAATTGTGCGGCAGGAGAGGAATAATCAATATTTGCAGCCATTTATGTTCCATCCTTTATCATAAACTTATTTGTACAGATAAGTTTATGCAGGCAAACACGGATGGTGCTTATATAAAATTAAAGCAATACTTCTTTTAGCAGACAAGGGGGAAAACTGCCTATGTTTTCGTTTAGGGTAGATAAAGAGATTGAAATAGAGCTATTGCAGCAGCATCATAAAGAAGAATTATACCAGCTTATTGATGAAAACAGAGAGCATCTGAGGAAGTGGCTGCTCTGGGTAGATAAGAGAAAATCAGCAGCGGATTTTGAATCCATCATTCCTATATGGCTTACAAATTATGCAAATAATAATGGATTTGATGCTGGTATCCGATTTCATGGAAAATTAGCCGGCATGATTGGTCTGCAATATATTGACTGGAACAATAAGACAGCGGGCATAGGTTATTTTTTGTCTAAAAATGCACAAGGAAATGGGATTATCACCAAATGCATACAATCTTTAACAAGATATTTATTTGATGAACTGAAGTTAAATCGAATCGAAATACAATGTGCAGCAGGCAACACAAAAAGCATGAAGGTGCCTGAAAGACTCGGATTTACTGCGGAGGGCATAAAAAGGGACGGACAGTGGCTGTATGACCATTATGAGGATATTGTTACCTTTAGTCTGTTAGAAAAGGACTGGAGAAAGATGATGTGAAATTTTAGTTCTGAAACTGTTTCGAAGAACATTCTAGGGTATACATGAGTTTTAAAATACTTGTAATTCAAAATTTAATAATACGGATGTTTATTGAACCAAATTAATCAATAACCTTTTGGTGAAAACTATATATTCCATAATTAACCATATCAAGTTATAATACAGAGATAAGTATCATAACCAATTTATTCATAATAACTGTTTCTCTAAGAAAGGTAAGTGATAATGAAAAATAAATATAATTGGATATCAGCACTAATAATATCGTTGGGCATTATTATTGGAGGTTATTTGGTTTCCGCAAAGCCAAGTATGGTTTCTGTTAATTCACAGACAAAAGAGCAGAATAAGGGGCATTACCTACTTACAATCGAAGAAGCATCTAAGGTTTTAGGTATAACTGTCCCGGAGATGGAGGTCATTTTACATACTGAAAAAAATGAATCTGAACCAAGTGAAAAGATGTCGTATATATACATTGACAAAAAACAGTATTTTACGGCAGCGAGCCTTTTGAAATGGGCCGAAAATGGCATGTCACAGCAGAGAGTATATCAGGGAGGGCGTTTATTTAGGGCCGGAGAGCTTCCATAATCGTATTGATTGACAAATTTCCAAGAGAGGAATCCTGTTGAAAGAATAGTAAACGAAAAGTGCTTTTTAAGGTTAATACAATAAAACTCAGCAGCTGCAAAAGTAATATGCTAATGCAGCTGCTGAGTAATGTTGCTGAATTTATCTTTTTAGGGGCTCTCCGTTAAAAACTTTCACATCTAATGGAGCAGTCAGAAAATTGCCGGCTGCTGCTGTAAAAGATGTAAAATGCGGGCTTTTATTATGGCTTTCAACAGCCTGCGAATCCTGCCATACTTCTACCATTGTAAATACATTTTCTTTTTCTGTGTGCTTGTATAAGTCGTAAGAAATATTTCCTTCCTCGGCTCTTGAAGCATCGATGAGCGGTGAGATTTCTTTTAAGAATTCCTCGTGTTTTGCTGAGTCTATAGTGAATCCTGCGTGAATGATTAACATATTAACATTCCTTTCAGTGTAGCTTACAGCACTGTAGAGAAGTGCTGCAGCTCATTATTCAGCATTATTTCGTGCACATTTCAATTTGTAGCCTGCGCAGCATTTTACAACTGCCGCTAGTTCAGGCTGCTTTTTTATTTCCATTGTGCAACTTTATCAAGCGGAAGGCGGACGGACTGATAGCCTGTTCCTGCTGCTTTGCCGATTGAAATCAGCATTACTGGCACAAAGCGGTCTTTGTCTAATCCAAAAGCTTCGGCAATTTTATCTTTTTCATATCCGCCAATCGGACAAGTATCATATCCATGGGCACGGGCGGCAAGCATTAACTGCATAGATACTAAACCGCCGTCAATTAAAACGGACTCTTTATTAACTTCCGGAGCAAGAGAAGAAAAATGAGCTGTAAGGCTATTCATCATATTTTCTTTAACGTCCTGCGGCATAAATCCCATTTCGACTGCTTTGCTGTATATTTCTTCGGCATAATCAAAGTTGTTAAGATCTCCGAATACTGCGATCATTGCTGAAGATGTTTCAACCTGTGGCTGATTGAAGCGGGCAAGCGGCGCTAATGTCGCTTTTGCTTCCACACTCTCGATGACGAGGAAACGCCATGGCTGCATATTAACAGAGGAAGGAGCAAGAGTCGCTTCTGTAAGGATTTCTTCCATTTCTTCTTTGCTGATTTTTACCGAAGGATCGTAGCTTCTAATGGACCGGCGTCCTGTAATGATTTCTTTAAAGTCGTTGATGTATGTTGTGTTTGTCATTGATGTATTCTCCTTTTATGAAAGTAATTCAGATTAAGACCGGATGTGTTTAATATTATTTTGCATTCGGTTAAGCATATCTAAAAGCTGATTGCATTCTTCGCTTGAGAAACCATCAAGCATTTGAGCTACAAAGTATGCTTTTTCATCACGCATGGAAATAATTTCATTGCGTCCATGATCTGTGAGCTTGACCAATGTGATTCTATTATCATCCGGGTTTCTTCGCCTTGATACCATGCCTGCAGTTTCAAGCTGTTTTAGATGCCTGGTAACGGCGGCACTGTCAATATTGACTTCTTTTTGAAGAGCAGTTTGACTGATTTCGTCAGCCTGGCAAAGCTCGTGCAATAAATCCAGGCGTGACTGGCTTATGCCGGTGCACTTTTCGAATTTTGGGCTAACCTGTTTGTGCAGCTCATGCAAAGCATATAGAATAAGAGCTTTTTCAGAACATGAATCGGCCAAGATATGCCTCCTTTTTAATTTAATATTAGTTGACCTATCAATTGTTGATGGCTCAATTAATATAAATCATTTACTTAAAAAAATCAAGCAGGCAAAATTAATTATTGTTTTGAAAAATTTTCCTGCTGATGAATGGATCGGAAGATGCGTGTTATAGATACCCAGGAATCGCGAGCGGAGGGGAACCGCTGAACCTCCAGCAGAAAGCTGGCAGTGAATCTCGATGTTGGCAGCGTGTGATCAAAGACTTATTTATCGGTTAAATACCTCTGTCAATCCCTATTTGAAGACCTTTCAGCATAATTAAAGAGCGGGTCTTTTAGCTGGAATTCGTAGGTAAGGCCATCTACAATGCCTACCGTCTTTTCACTGTCATGTAAATCAAGCAAGAATCCTGCCATTTCTTTTGATGTGTGATATTTCGGTATCGCACCTTCGTATTGGAAGTCATCTTTATTTAAAGCATGTTTCGCAAATTCTGTTTCCGTTGCAGCAGGAGCAAGGACCTTAGCTTTCAATTTAGCCCCTTGTGACTGAAGTTCCCGGGCAAGTCCTTCTGTAAATGCACTTACATAAAATTTAGTGGCACAATAAGTTACGGCATCGGCAACAATGGTGTATCCCCCTCCAGAAGAAACATTGATAAGCTGTGCACCATCAAAATTTGAATAGTCCCTGACATATAGGGATGACAATATGGTTAAAGATTCAATGTTCAGATGCAGCATGGTCTGTATTTTGTCAAGGTTTTGGTTAGCAATTGATGCAAAATTTCCAAACCCAGCATTATTAACCCAGGTTTCAATTTCATAACGCCGGAGTTTTTCATACAAATCATGAGCATTTTCAGCAACAGACAAATCAGCGGTCATGATGACTACATCTAATGCTGGGTTAAAAGAGGCAATTTCCGATTTTAATTCCTCCAGTTTTTCTTTTCTGCGGGCAATGATAATCAGATTTTTTCCGCGCGCTGCAAATGCTTTAGCACTTTCATAACCAATTCCGGAACTCGCTCCGGTTATAACGATGTATTTCATATCTGTTCCTCCTGATTAATCATAAGTCATTACTAATATAAACTTCTGCTAAAAATATATAAATTAATTTGATTATAAAGTGCTCTGTGATTATTACAGGATCTTAGAAGGGTAGTTTATCTAACCCAATCAGTAAAATTTGATTGTACAAATTAACCTATCAATTAACAAAGGGGAAGAAAGAAAAATGGAAAATGATATCAATATTCTTTGGAAGCAGATAAAAGAAAATCATACAGTAAATCGTTATATCGCTGGAATTGATGGCTTAAGCCGATCTGGCAAAACAACGCTGGTGAATCAATTAAGTCACTATTTGAAAAAGGACAATATTTCATATGTTATTTTTCATATTGACGATCATATTGTGGAAAGAAAAAAGCGGTATAACACAGGAGAAGAAGAGTGGTACGAATATTACAGCCTGCAGTGGGATGTAAAATGGCTGTCACACCATTTTTTCAAAAAACTAAAATCCGCACAGACGCTAAGTCTTCCGTTTTATGATAAAGAAAGGGATCATTGTGAATTTCGCGATATTAATCTCCCAGAGAGATGTGTAATCATTATTGAAGGAGTATTCCTGCAAAGAGAAGAATGGAGAAACCACTTTGATTTACTCGTGTTTCTAGATTGCTCTAAAGAAAAAAGGTTTCTTCGGGAAAATGCGGAAACTCAAAAAAAAACCGAAAAATTTAAAAATAGATACTGGAAAGCTGAAGAACACTATTTAAATACTGAATTTCCAAAAGAAAATGCCGATTTCCTTATTGAGGGATAGGCTTTTTTTTTATAATATATATATTTTAGTTTATACCTCGATAGAATATATTTTCCCCTTCCATATCCTTAATTTACTAAATAACATAACTTGCCTTAACTAAGAGGAGAATACCAGGATTCTCTTTTTAAGTGGATTTTGCTTCAGGTTGATAAATGAACTAAAAGTAAAATAAAAAAATATTTAAAAAGCGCTTACATTATCTATATAATTCAAATAAATCGATTTACTAAACCGGTTTAAAGGGGCAGATCAAATGAGCAATATTATTGTTCATTTGAATGCATTTGAACAATCAGATGTACAAAAGCTGGGACAGCAAGCGTTTATTGAATTTATTGCTGATTCAGGAGCAGATGGAGTGGAAATACGCAGGGAGTTATTGAATTTTGAAAAAGATCCTCCTTTAAAAAAACTTCAGCAGGAAATAAAAAAAAGAAAGCTGATTGCTGTTTATTCGGCTCCAATTTACTTATGGAATGAAGATCAGGTGTTAAATAAAGAACTTTTGACTCAAGTATTTAACGAAGCAGCTGACTTGAATGCAAAATTTTTAAAAGTGTCGCTGGGCCGCTTTAAACCAAGTAAATCAGATTTTCAAAAATTAAACGAAGTGGTTTCAAAGCACATTCCAATTCAATTGCTTATCGAAAATGATCAAACCCTTTATGGAGGGAGGAAAGATTTGTTAGTCCGTTTTTTTGAAAGCGCTTATCAATACGATGTACCTGTCAGAATGACATTTGATACAGGGAATTGGCATTACACGGGTGAAGATGCCGAAGCCGCATTTATCGAGCTTGCCCCTTATGTGTCTTATCTGCATCTTAAATCGGTTGCAGAAAGAAATGGAGTGCTGATAACGGAACCAATTTCTTTGGAAGGAAAAGATTATTGGAATTTCTTAAGGCAATTACCATCAGACATACCAATAGCCCTTGAATTTCCCATAAAGCCAAAAGAAAGAACAAAAGTTTATGTAGATTTTATGAAAAAATCCAACAAAGAAAGCTGGTCATTAGCATGAAGGAATTAGATGTAGTTACCTTTGGAGAAGCTATGGCGATGTTTATTGCTGCAGAAAAAGGCCCGTTGCATGAAGTAAAACAGTTTAATCGTGAACTGGCAGGAGCTGAGACAAATGTAGCTATAGGGCTTGCAAAGCTCGGCCTTCGTGCAGGATGGGCAAGCAAGGTGGGAAGAGATGCCTTTGGGGACTTTATCATTCAGAGACTTAAATCTGAAAGCGTTGACATCAGTTGTGTACTGCCGGATGAAGATCATCCAACTGGATTTCAGATTAAATCCAGAGTTGATGAGGGAAATCCGGAAGTGCAATATTTTAGAAAAGGTTCAGCTGCCAGTTTTCTGGAAAAATCCGATTTTTGCGAAAAGTACTTTAGCAAAGCCAGGCATTTGCATCTGACAGGAATACCGTTAGCCATATCACTAAGCGCCAGGGAATTTTCACATGAAGCGTTATCTTTTATGAAAAAAGAGAAAAACACGATTTCCTTTGATCCTAATCTTCGTCCTTCCTTGTGGAATTCAAAGCAGGAAATGATTGAAGAAATAAACACGATTGCAGTACAAGCGGATTACTTTCTTCCGGGAATTGAAGAAGGGGAAATATTGACAGGGTTCCAGGATCCTGGCGATATAGCAAGCTTTTACTTAGAAAAAGGCGTTAAGCTTGTTGTAATTAAATTAGGCGAAAATGGGGCCTATTATGAATCACTGAAAGAAAAAGGAACAATCCCATCTTTTAAGGCTGATAAGGTGATAGATACAGTGGGTGCGGGAGACGGGTTTGCAGTCGGTGTAATTAGCGGCCTTCTTGAAAATCTATCTGTTTATGAATCTGTATTAAGAGGAAATGCAATTGGTTCGCTGGCTGTGCAATCTCCTGGTGATAATGACGGATATCCCACAAAGAACGAGCTGAAGGATGTATTAAATAAATCATTAATAGGGGGAAGATGAAATGATGCAAAAAAATACTCTTTCTAAAAAAAGATGGCTGCGCCTTATTCCAATTGCTTTTATTACATATAGCCTGGCCTATCTGGATAGGGCCAATTACGGCTTCGGAGCTGCCTCTGGCCTGGCGGCAGATCTGCACATCACCCCAGGCATCTCGTCTTTATTGGGCTCTCTGTTTTTTCTGGGATATTTCTTTTTCCAGGTCCCAGGTGCCTATTATGCTGATAATAAAAGTGCAAAAAAGCTTATCTTTTGGTCATTAATTTTATGGGGCGGATTAGCAACGGCAACAGGACTCGTAACAAATATTAAGCTTTTATTCGTCATCAGGTTTATGCTGGGAGTCGTGGAAAGTGCTGTAATGCCTTCCATGCTCATTTTTTTAAGCCATTGGTTTACAAAAGCAGAAAGATCGCGTGCTAATACGTTTCTTATATTGGGTAATCCTGCAACTGTTTTATGGATGAGTATCTTATCCGGATATTTACTAAACTCCTTTGGCTGGAGATGGATGTTCATCTTTGAAGGGTTTCCAGCACTGATTTGGGCTTTTATATGGTGGAAGGTAGTCCAAGATGAACCGAAAGATGCAAAATGGCTTTCAAGGCAAGAAAAACTGCAGCTTGAAGAGGAGCTGTTAAAAGAACAGCAGGGAATGCAGGAAGTTAAAAATTACCGTGATGCATTTAAATCAAAAACGGTGATCCTGCTCAGTCTGCAATATGCTTTGTGGAGCATCGGTGTTTATGGTTTTGTTATGTGGCTGCCGTCCATCATTAAAGCGGCTCCCAATATGGATATCGTCACAATCGGCTGGTTATCATCCATTCCTTATATCCTGGCTGTGTTATTAATGCTTGGTTCGTCTTATTTCTCTGACAAAACACTTAATCGCCAAGCATTTGTATGGCCGTTTTTATTAATCGGAGCCATTGCTTTTTATGGCTCATATCTAGTTGGAACAAGCAATTTCTGGCTTTCATTTATTTTATTGATAATTGCAGGAGGTGCCATGTACGCTCCTTATGGACCATTCTTTGCCATCATTCCTGAAATCCTTCCGCGGAATGTTGCAGGAGGTGCTATGGCTTTAATCAACAGCATGGGGGCATTAGGCTCATTTCTTGGTTCTTATATTGTGGGATTTCTTAATGGAAGAACCGGGGGATTCGGAGCATCTTATATCTTTATGGCCGGATCCTTGTTTTTATCGGCTTTGCTGACTATCTGGGCATTAAGGGGAGCTAAAACTCCCTCAAAGAAAAAGAATTTTAAAGTAAGCGCTTAATAAATGGAATGCTGTAATAGGGGAAAACAATAAGGAGGCTGCAGAAATGGGAGCAGAGGAAATACGTAAAAGAGCGGTAGTAGCAGTTATAAGAGGTGCTAAACCCGAAAATATTTTACCGATAGCTTCAGCATTGGAGGCTGGGGGAGTTACGGCACTGGAAATCACAATGGAAACACCCAAAGCAATGAAAATAATTGAAAAGCTATGTGAGGAATTCGGCAATAAGCTGCTGATAGGCGCAGGTACTGTTCTTGATGCTTATACAGCCAGAGAAGCCATTTTGGCCGGGTCGCAGTTTGTTTTTTCTCCTTCTTTAAAAAGAGAAACGATTGAAATGGCAAAGAGGTATGGAGTGATCAGTGTTCCAGGTGCATTTACTCCAACGGAAATTCTGAGTGCCTATGAATATGGAGCAGATTTAGTTAAAGTTTTCCCCGCAAATGTTGGGGGGCCAGAATACTTAAAGAGCCTTGCAGGTCCGCTCCCGCATATCCCGCTGATGCCGACAGGAGGGATAAATCTCCTAAATGCGAGTGAGTTCATAAAAGCAGGGGCTGCTGCAATTGGAGCCGGCAGCACATTAGTGGATACAAAAAAAGAAATGACCGATAGATACTTAGAACAAATTTGCCTGAATGCCAAGAGATTTATGCAGGCTGCAAAAAGTGAACCAATTTTTCAAGAAGCTCCTCTAACTTAGGTTTCAATTTTTTTAGTATCTTACTTTTTATGTCCGCAAAAATCTTTTTGCCGGTTCAAGCCAAGCCAACTAGACAATTACCGGGAATCAGGAAAAAGTGAAACTTCCATTGCGGGGGTTTCACTGCCGGTTAAAGTGGGATAAAATGTAACCAGGGATTAATGAAAGAGGAAGATGCAATGAAAAAATCTACCATGGCCGATGTTGCCAAAGAAGCTGGTGTTTCCAAAAGCACTGTTTCACAGTTTTTGAATAAGCGCTATGAATACATGGGAACTGAAACAAAGAAAAAAATTGAGCTGGCTATTGAAAAATTGGAATATCAGCCTAATTATTTAGCAAGGAGCCTCAAACAAAAAAGAACATCCATGATCGGAATTATTGTTGCGAATATCGTACATCGCTTTTCTACAGAAGTCAGCCGTTCGATTGAAGACTATTTTCATGATCATGACATACATGCAATAGTATGCAACGCAGATGATGATCCGGTAAAAGAAAAAAATTATATAGAAATGCTTCGCGCAAAACAAGTTGATGGCTTGATTATCTTTCCGACTGGACAAAATGCCGGTCTTTACAAAGTGATGGAGAAAGAAAGCTATCCGGTAGTATTCATGGATAGATCTGCAGGAGAAATTAACGTGCCTTCTATTGTTACGGATAATAAGAGTTCCGCGTATGAAGCAATCAGGCATTTTATAGAAAGCGGACACCATAAAATAGCTGCAGCCTTTCAGCCATTAACCATTAGCCCCAGAATTGAGCGGCTGGCTGGTTATAAACAAGCCTTACTGGAAGCAGATATTGCCATTAAAGATGAATATATAATAAATGCTCCAATAAAGGAGCTTAAGAAACATTTATCTCTAATGTTTGATCTGCCAGAACCGCCGACAGCTTTATTTGCCGGAAATGATTTGGTTTTCCTTGAAGTGCTGGAATTCCTGCAGGAAAGACGTATTAAAATAGGAAAGGATTTATCACTCATTGTTTTTGATAATATTCCTTTCGCCCATTTGGCAGATCCACCAGTAACAACGATTGCCCAGCCGGCTTATGAAATGGGAAAAAAGGCTGCAGAAATATTATATAAACAGATCAACAAGGAAGATGTGGATCCTGAAACCGTCATTTTCCCAAGCAGCATCATATGGAGGGAATCATCTAAATAGGCAAATGATAGAATTTGCCTGTTTAGGTGTTTTAGGAATCTCCCTGCCTATTTACTAAACCGGTTTACTTTAAAATTAAAGGAGTTATTGATAATGAAACTGCAATTGGCTTTAGACAGACTAACCATAAAGGAAGCCATCCGAATTACCCGATTAGCCGAGGATTCTGTCGATTGGATAGAGGTTGGCACATCTCTTATAAAGGAATTTGGCATAGACAGCATAAAACAGCTGAAAGAAGCTTTTCCCCATAAAATCATTGTTGCAGACTGCAAAACCATAGATAATGCCAGGTATGAGTTTGAAATGTGTTTTGAGGCAGGTGCAGATGTGGCTACTGTAATGGGAGTTTCGCCACAGGTTACCATTGATGCCTGCTTTGACGCAGCCGGCAAATTGAACAAGCGTGTAATGATTGACCTATTAAATACATCTGCAGATCAAAAAGCAGATTTGATGAAATATAAAGACGGGATCTTCTGTCATCATACAAGCCGGGATGAGCTGGAAGAAGGCGGCAGCCCAAATCAGCGGCCACAGCCTGCAGAGTCTTCAGCTGTTACAATCGCTGCTGCAGGCGGTATTACCCCCGAGTCGCTGCCAGCCTTAATGAGAAATCTGAATCCGGCAGTAGCCATTGTTGGTTCAGCCATCACCAAAGCAGAAGATCCCGCAGCTGCTGCAAGACAGTTCAAACGTATTATTGAATCAATGGAGGGTGATGGAAATGAATAAAACAACAATCATATTAAAAGAAATGGATGGAGTGCTTGCTCAAGTTGATCAGCAGAATTTATCTGAAATTGCTAAATTATTAAAGCGCTCGAACAGGATTTTTGTCATTGGCGAAGGACGTTCGGGACTCATGGCAAAATCGTTTGCCATGAGATTAATGCATTTGGGCGCTTCTGTTTTTGTTGTTGGAGAAACGATTACACCTTCCATTGGTGCAGGAGATACACTTGTAGCCGTTTCCGGTTCAGGCACTACTAAAAGTGTAGTATGGACTGCGGAAAAAGCAAAATCAATTAACTGCGAGGTTGTTGGCATTTCAACCAAAAAAGAATCAGGCTTAGGGTTATCTTCAAGCCATCTTGTCCACATCCCTGCTGCGACTAAATTCCGCCGTGAAGGTGAAACGGAAACCATACAGCCTCTTGGTTCATTGTTTGATCAATGTGCCCATATTGTGTTTGATACCATTTGCCTTTTGTATGCAGATTTAAATCACGTCGATAACAGCCAGGCTTTTAAACAGCACAGCAATTTGGAATAAAGGTTTTACATGATTAATATAAACTGGTTACAGGAGGGATGGAAATCATTCCTCTCTTTAAATTTTCAAGTCCAATTTCAAGCCGTCCATCACTCCATATAAAAGTACAAATCAGCGCTGGAAACCTCACTTTCCACAACTCCTAGTATAAAATGGATTCCGAATAAAAACTTAAGTGAAAACTATATTAATAATATTAGTGAGTTTTCAATTTAATTTAACGATTTCTATTTCCTCTTAAGCACTTTATTGGAATTTTTGAAACTCTTGGTGGTAAAAAAATAATCACCATTAGGGTTAACATTTATGATTGTCCATTGAATTGACTGAAAATCCAAAAGTTCCTTCTCTATCTTTAGAAATATAAATCTGCCGAACTCCATACGGTCCTACGTATATAATTTCTAGATCTGAAGCCTCAAGTAAATCATGGTTTCGCTTTGCAATAAATGTTTCCTCTTCATTAGTACCTTTTATGATCATATTGATTACTCCAAATTTTAATTATTGAGTGTGCGTGTTTGTGATTTTTACAATTGGATTGCTTCTACTATTAAAATCCTTTTCTCGCTAGCTAATTCTCTTCGTAATAATCGGCAAAAGGTTTTCTCATGTACCCCTAGCTGTTCTCAAACTTCCCAGTAATAGAGTTGGGATTGTTTAATAAGGTTTCGAATCTCTTGGTTTTCTTTTGCTGTTGTCATCATTATCACTCCTTTGGTTCCATGATAAAGTCTAGGAACCCATCGATTTGCGCAAAGTGAAAGCACGGAAGGAACTATTTTAACATAATTATGTAAATTATTGGAAGCAAGCTCTTTCTATGTCTCACTAACTGTTATTCAAGTTAATGCTAAAATAGCCCTTAAAATAATGAAATATCCCGGCGAAGGGAGTGGTTTGAATAATCCAGCAGTGCTAAGAATTCCTAAGAATTGTTAAGCTTTGTTAAGGTGATGGACTACTTTTTGAGCGAAATGAACAATTAGATATACAGTTTATTGCTGATATAACGGATATGAACCGGTTTTGGGCGGAAATTATGCTGCATAAAAATGTTGATATGAAGAATCGTCTCAAGGTACTACGAGTCCTTCGCAACAATGAACGCTTCAAAGGCTCTCAACCAATTTGGCTGGGGGTCTTTTTTATGTCTGAAAATCAACTTTGTTCACCACATCCCACCACTTTGCACAAATTCAGCTGCTCCTGGTAGCCAAGGGTTTTGTAAAAAAAATCCTTACCAGATCAATATTTGAGATAAACTGGATCATGTGAATTATTTCGAACCCATCCTCTTTCACAAAGCATATTTTCAGCTCTATAGCTATCCGTTCTTTCATCATCTTCATTATAAATAAAGATGTGATGAATTTCGTTTATGTACTCAAATGCATGTACGATGATAAATTTTCAATATTGCAGGTTTATGGGTTACTATCTTCTGTTTGGTTGGGCCATAGGCCTATATTGCAACTGTCAGGCGATATGCTCTTATACGACCGGGTACATATAGACGGTATAGCACTACAGCAGATAAAAAGATATCACCGCCGGTTTTTTTACAGCGACGCCATCATTAATCCTGCAGGAATCGAATGGTAAAGTTGCGCATGTTCGGTTTGCCCTTACTACAATTGGGAACAATAAATTGGCATGCTATTTCGAATGGAGGAATTTAACATGGACAAAACAATTTTCATTACTGGTGCAGGCACCGGGCTGGGCAGAGGCGCAGCAATTGGTCTCGCCAAAAAAGGTCACCGTGTGATTGCCACTACAGAGCTTACTTCTCAAAAAACAGACCTTCTGCGGGAAGCAAATGACCTGGAACTGGATATAGAGGTGATTAAAGTCGATATTACGAACCCTTTGGATCTGGAACAGATAGAGAAGTATGATTTTGACGTATTTGTTGCAAATGCTGCCATTAATGAACGAGGGCCGCTCGGGGAAGTGCCGATGAACCGATTTCGGGCACTCTTTGAGGTAAATGTTTTCGCAACCTTGGAAACAGTACAGATAGCTGCACGTAAGATGGTTCAAAAGGGAAGCGGAAAAATCGTCTTTATGAGTTCAGAATCTGGAATTTTGGCATCTCCATATGGCGGTCCATATGCCGCTACAAAGCACGCGATTGAAGCAATTGCCCATACTCTTCAGTTGGAACTTCAAGGATTTGGAGTAAAAGTTGCCACCATTAACCCTGGTTCCTTCAAGACAGGTTTTAATGATCGCGCGGCAGAAGAGCTATGGAAATGGTACGATGAAGAGAAAAACTTCACGAGAAAAGAGGATATAAAAAAGGCGGAAGAGGGCTTAAACAACCAGTTTGACCCGGAAGATATGATTGCAAAAATGGTAGAAATCATCCCAGCTGACCATCATAAATTCCGGACCGCCTATCCTCAGCAAACCGAGAAACAGATGAAACAAGAAGAACAAAAATGGTGGGAGATGGACATATAGGACGCTTCATCCAGTTTTGGTTAGGCGGGGGGCAGCTGCCCAAAGCCAACGTTTATGTTTACAACACAATTTTAAGCTGGACATGCAAGACATCTTTCCCTTTACCGAGTACACTCCGGTTGTTTTATAATTACCTGGACCATTAGTTATAATATAGGATAGGAATTTATAAAGATATTGGGAGAGAGTATTGCAGTATGAAAAAGGTATGGCAGTTGGGGCTGGCATTCTTGGGGCATCAATAGCTTATCAGTTAGCAAAAATGGGTGTTGAGGTTCTAATTATTGATCGCAAAGATAAAGGACAGGCTACGGATGCAGCTACAGGCATTATTTGCCTGTGGGTATCACAGCGGCGCAATCAAACAAAAACGTTACAGTCGGAGAAATTGTAAATATGCCTTCAGGTAGAGTCTTTAATTTTGCAGATAGTGAAAATAATTACTTTGCTGTAATGGAAAAAAAGTGAATTTATATTCAATTTACGAGAGTGATGCTTAATTAAAGGCATCGCTTTTTTGCTTGTTTGATTTAAGAAACATATTGTGAAGATTTACACTTAAAGTAACTTTACTTGAAGAAGTCAAATAAAAAAGCCGGTTCCTTAACGAACAGGGAATTCGACTTTTTTATGTTTGAATTTGCTTAGCGTACAAAATTTCCGAAATGTTGGCGATACCCCAGTCTGGAGATAAACAAAGATTAACACCCGCACAACGATTAGGGCTTACAGATAAAGTTTTTGATATTAAAGATATAATATATTTACGTTAACTCATAATAGGGAAAGGTCGAAACAATGAAAAATAAATGGGTGAAGAAATTAAAACCTTTTTTTGATAATAGCAATAGTTCTTTTCGGTCTTTATCTTTCGGGTAGTTATATACTTGATAAACTATTTGGAGATATGTGTGGAAACGAGATTGTTCAAAAGTTACGGTCACCGAATGAAGATAAAGTAGCTTATATTTTTCAGCGAGATTGTGGTGCTACAACAGGAACATCCTAATCCTATCAGTTATCACTTTTTGATGTCGATGAGGAGCTACCGAATAAATCTGGAAAACATTTGTTTCAGATAACCAATTTCAAATCAAATGGATTACCAACGATAAATTACAAGTGAATTATAAGAAGTCCTCAGAGACATATGAAATGGATAAAAGTGTGAATTGGACTAAGATTGAATATATGGGGATTAAATGAGCAACATTTAAAACATTTTCATACCAAAAGAGCATCGAAAATCGATGCTCTCAGACTGTAGACAAACCCGAAAAAGCGGGTTTGCCTACAGTCTTCTTTGTTTTAAAATAGAGGTAATCCAATCTTGAGGTGATGACCATGCTTTCTAAACATAATTCCATTCAACGAGATCAAATCGAAATGGTTGCTTTAGACCAACTGGTGCCTGCGGACCATCTAGTTCGTAAAATAGAGGCGGCCATTGATTTCTCTTTTATTTACGATTTGGTGAAAGATATGTATTCAGACATCGGCCGCCCAAGTATTGATCCAGTTATCCTAATAAAGTTAACATTCATTCAATATACTTTTGGTATTCGCTCCATGCGTAAGACGATAGAAGAAATCGAGACCAACATGGCCTATCGCTGGTTCTTGGGTTACGGTTTTCATGATAAAGTGCCGCACTTCTCTACATTTGGGAAAAACTACGAACGCCGTTTTAAGGACACAGAGCTGTTTGAACAGATTTTTTATCGTGTTTTAAAGACGGCCATGGAAAAAAAGCTAATTAGTGCAGAGCACGTTTTCGTTGACTCTACGCATGTGAAAGCGAGCGCGAACAAGCGCAAATTTGAAAAGAAAGTCGTTCGAAAAGAAACACGCGCTTATCAAGAACGTCTGCAAGAGGAAATCAATCAAGACCGTGAAGATCACGGGAAAAAGCCCTTCCCTCCTGATAAATTTAATAAAGAAGAATCCAAAGAAATCAAAGAAAGTACAACGGATCCAGAAAGCGGGTATTACGTAAAAGATGAACGGACCAAGCAGTTTGCCTACTCCTTTCATGCAGCCTCGGATCGAAACGGATTTGTCCTCAGTACGATTGTAACACCGGGTAATACACATGACAGTCATATGTTTGAACCGTTAGTGGAACAAGTTGTTGAACATGTTGGAAAGCCAGAAGCTGTTGCGGCAGATGCCGCTTATAAAACACCTGCGATTACGAATTACCTGCTAGAAAACAAGATGACACCTGCTTTGCCGTATACACGACCACGTACGAAAGAAGGATTCTTTCGTAAGCACGAGTATGTGTATGATGAACACTATGATTGTTACCTATGCCCGGCGGGAGAGGTCTTGAAATACTCGACAACCAATAAAGAGGGCTATCGCGAGTACAAATCGCCGAAGCACATCTGTGCAGCATGTCCTTTTTTGGCACAGTGTACAGAAAGCAAAGACCATCAAAAAGTGGTGACACGCCATGTTTGGCAAGCCTATATGGAAGAAACTGAGCACCTACGGCATCACCAAGAAGTAAAAACCGTCTATGCGAAACGTAAAGAAACCATTGAACGTGTATTCGCAGACGCAAAAGAAAAGCATGGCATGCGTTGGACAACGTTAAGGGGACTTAAAAAATTGTCGATGCAGGCGATGCTTACTTTCGCTGCCATGAACGCAAAGAAGATAGCAAACTGGACTTGGGTAGGTCCCGAAAGGGCCTAAGCAACACCTGGTAGGGGTCATTTTTTACCTAGATTGAGTAAAAACTAAAGGAAAATCAAAAAGGGGGTACGGAATGCGACCATTCCGTACCCCCTTTGTCGACAATCTGAGAGCATCGAAAATCGATGCTCTTTTTGCGTTTTAACTTTTTTTAGTGTCGAAGCATTTGTTGGAACTGGTGCGAAAATAGGTGTTTTTATTACAAAACTCCCCGTAAAGAGAACCCGTTAATTAATTATGGAGTTCCCTTATTCATTACAGGACTTTTCGTTTGTAGTTGACATGTAATGGGAAATAAGCGGAGCAAGGCAGCTGGTTTTACAGTTGCCCATACGTAAAGGTGAATGCCTTGCTCTCGATACTATATTCACCATACCAAGGAATTGCTAAAAATTAGAACCAAAAAGAAAAGAAAAACTGTTTTGGATGGTAAGGAGGAAGCCATCAACAACAGTAAAGAAACAAAAAAGGTGAAAGAGAGAAAGCTGTATAAGCAAGTGTATACGGAGATGTTTCAAACCATTCAAGATACTCTCATAAAAAGAATAAATACAGTTTTCATTATTGTCTTTGGTTCTTATGCAAAAAACAATACACATTAAGACAGTGATATCGATGTTGCTTTCTACAGTGAAGATGAAACACTTACTACATATGAAGTTTTTCAAATGGCACAAGAATTAGCGGATACCCTGAATAAATACTCATTACCATTCTTAAAGTAATGACTCACTTTGGGTAGATACATGGTTTTTTTCCATATTTATGTTACTTAATCCGTTTTTGTATTGGTTAGGAATTCCTTTTTGGAGCAACAAAAAGGAGCCCCAACAATAAGGACTCCTTTTTGTTAATGCCTTTGGGGAAGTATTAGTAACCGCCGTAGCCGTAACCGCCTCCGCCAAAGCCTCCACCGCCGAAACCGCCGGCACAACTACATCCAACAATGATTAGGAGGATAAACAGAACAACCACAAAGGCAAAACCGCCTCCGCCGCCGTATCCACCAACTCCAGCTCCATCTGACATTTCAAATCCCCCTTTTATTTCGGGAGGGTATTACATGGGTAGGTTCATATTATGCTTGAATTAATGAAATGACACTCCTTTTCAATGAAATTGGTTAAAGCAATAAATTGATTCGAAATTTCCTTGTTGAACCAAGTGCTGAAGGCATTCTCAATCCAGCAAGTGGGTTCGCGTGCCTCCCCTTATCGAGCTCACCATAGGCGTGTTGAATGGGTTTTCCCAAGGCATGTGAAGTTAGGCAAAACCTAACAAAAAGATAGGTACATGGGAATTTCCAATTATATATGAGTGCATTTACAGATCTATCCTAATTTAGGAGGAGAAGCTTTTCATGATATACATATTTATATACACTAAAATTCCTTCCTGATTCCGACCAACTAACTTTATTCCAATTACTGTAATAAAAATGGAAAGTCAAATATTAGGTGAAGAAAAAAAGAGCCCAGGATTAAGGCTCTTTTTTTCCTTGAAGGTAATACATGCGTTTTTAACTCTGGTGTTCTAACTTATTATGTGCAAACAAAAGAGGAATATTCGCAGTTCTGAAATTTGTAGCCAGAGCTTCATGACAGAAAGTAGAAAATCGTATATCAAACCTAACAATAAAAAAATCAAAATAACGTTTTCGAATAACATCTTCAAAAGTAAGCTAGAACTAAATTTGAATAGTGTTGGTCTTTTCATTGATGCGTGGAGTAAGGATTCTTATACCCAATATAGTTTTTATTACATCATTACTTTTTTACCAATTATATAGAATGAAGAAAATTTAGGAACTTACAAATTGTATTTTAAACTTGATGGGGAGGGACTATTGAGGCAGCCCTTTTATTTTTGTTTATTATGGACGCAAAAAGGAGTTAAAGGCTATAAAAAACAAACGCGATTTGCATATAATGAATACTTCAAATTTATTATTCTGCATAGAGCGTGTTATATTTGAATAACAACAACGAATTAACATTACCCCAATTCAAAATGTGAAAATCTCTTTAAGTAATGGACGTCTATTCTGAATTAACTCATCTGTGAAATAGCGTTAAGGTGTACCTTACGACATAAGAAACCCTTAAGAATATACTCAAAAGAGAGGTTAAAGAAATGGTAGACGTAAATATTCTGAATGGTGAATCGAGTTCCGGGAAAACCACTATCGCAAAGTATCTTCAGAATTCATTGCCATCGTCATGGCGAAATTAAAGATGAACGAGCTACTAATGCACAGGATGGATTTATCGCTTTTGATTCCTTTTTATTGTAAGCCACTCAAAGATGATAGATAGGGTAAAATGAATTACGAGGAATAATTAATGAACGAATTGATAATACACGCTGATAAAGTAATAAGGTTTACTTCGGTAAAATAAGGTATATTATATTTGTTGAATAGATTCTCTTTAAAGACAAGAAAAGTAGGTGAACAAATTGGGAAAATATCAATTGGATACCAAAGGTAAGGTAGCTGTGACAAAGTATCATGAAAAACAGACGCCTGCCAAATTTGATAAAAAGCAGCAACTTGAAAAAATACGCGCGGAGTATTTGAAAAAGAAGCAACAACAAACAGACAAATAATATGAATGAAAACATAGGAAGACTAAAATCTCCCTATTTTTTTCTTATTCGAAGTTCTTTTTTCAATTGATGATAGAGTTTGTTATTCCCATAAATTTCAGATTCGGTGACAAAAACTCGTCATCAGATATCCATTCCTCACTAAAAATTTCAGTAGCAGAATCAATAGAGCAGCCGTCATTTTGGATACTTTTCAAGAATGTGAAGAATTCTACTTAAAGTAACTGAGTGCGTTTGTTTAAGAAGATAGAGCTGCTTTCGGCAACCTATTTTGTTTTGTCCATACCAAATGCAGGCGGCTTTAATTTTATAATTAATATCATAATGCTATAATAATTCTGTTAAGTAAACCAAATATATTATAGGAGAATTTTAAATGAATCATAATACTAACATTAATATTGGCGGGCTAGATTTTGGCTGGGATTTAGATAAAGGGAAATTTACTTTTGAGGGAGAAGACGCGGTCTTATTCTGGATTTCAAGTGCAATGAAAACCTTTTTTGATACCATTGAGGAAATTTCGGGAGAAGAGGCTACCCAACTTGTGTTTGAGACTACTGGTTATCGTCAGGGGCTTGTGGTTGGTGAATATTTTGAAAGGATGAAGCAATTAAGCGTAATTGAAGCAGCAAAAAGGATTACCAATACATATGCGTCAGCAGGCTGGGGAAGAACAGAGATCAGGGAACTTGATTTTCAATCCAAAACGCTTATTGCAGAAATTAAAGACAGCTGGGAATATAAGATTAACTTAGCTCAGGGGAAAAAACAGAGCGGTTTATATTTAGCGGCTCATTATGCGGGGATTTTCACTGGTTTATTTGGTACGAAGATCTGGTATAGAATTGTGCAAGACCAACTAGAAGGGCATGAATACAGCATTATTGAATATTACCCATCCGATATAACAGTAACAGATAATATCCATGATTTATCGAGGAAGAAAGAGTCGGAACAGATAAAGCAGCTTGAGGTAATGGTTGAACAAAAGACAAAGGAATTAAGGGATTTAGTTAAACAATTATCCTCCCCGGTTATCCCTGTATTAGAAGGCATTGTGGTTGTTCCTCTTCTTGGGAAATATGATGAAGAACGATCTGAAGATTTAATAGCTAATACGCTGTTTAACCTCCCTCAATACCAAGCAAACTTTTTAGTACTAGATCTAACTGGTTTAGATATGGAAGTAAGTCAGTATACTGCCAACTTTATCGAAAAAATTGGAGCAGCTGCTTCTTTAATTGGTATTAAGACTATATTGGTAGGGATTTCTGCAGAATTGGGTATCACCCTAACTCAATCCGGAATTAACCTTTCAAAATTTGAATGCTTCAGAACCCTCCAGCATGGTATTCACTATGCTTTAGCTGAGGCAGGAAAGTCTATTGTATAAAGTAATTAAGACAAGATGAAACCTCTTGTCAGCTTGTGGAGAAAGCCCTTATTTTATTCTCCACAAGCTTTTTTATGGCTAGAACCTCCATCATATCGTCATCTAAAAAAAGATCGCCACATACCAGCCTAACTAGGCTAGTGCCCTAATTCCTCTGCCAATTTACTCTTATTAATTTTCATTTTCAAATGCTCCATGATCTGTTTAATTTTTGGTAAGTCAGAAAGACTCTTAATCTCAAAATCAACCTCGACATTTAATGATAGATACATAGCTAGTCACCTCATGACTAGTATGTATAACGAAAGCAAATATGTACATTTTTATTCAAGCGTTACTGAACATATTTAAAATAGCATTTCTACAAGGCGCTCAGAGTATGGTGTTGTCATTGCAAAAATGCATAATCGCCTGCTGGGATATATTCAGGATTCCTACCTGAATTTAAATGAGGTCTTTTTGGCGGATCACATTATCCGATTGTCTCTTTGATTTGAAGTTTGGATGATGCAGATCTTTATCAAAGGAAAAGTAGAAGTTACTATACCCTGACTGTTTTTAAAATCAAGCGCCTGCTCCCGAAAGGAATTATAAATTCCTGTCTAACAAAATCCCTAGCTGTACTGCTATTACACGAGGTGGACAAGGCATCCCTTTTGTGATCCACCATTCCACAATTCCTACAAAGGATGTAACAATAAATTGAAGTATAACCTCTTCATTCAATTCTCGATTTATCACTTTTGTAGTGTCAATATCATTTTTCATTTCTTCGATGAGAAGCTCTTGGAACCGACTACGAAAAGCAGACGCTTTACTACTTGATAACAACGTTGAAAAGAATGAATAGTTGCTCTCAAAGTATTCGAACCAGCCTACATTCGAATCTACAAAATCTAAATCCATTTCTACTGATGATTCGCACAATACCCTTAGTTTATTAATATGTTCATCAATGATTTTATCCAGTAAATCAAACTTATCCAAGTAATGAAGATAGATGGTCCCTCGGTTTACATTTGCCCTATCTGCAATATTTTGAATTGTAATGTCATCAAAATTTTTTTCAATCATTAGTTCGATAACAGCCTTTTTGATGGCTTCTTGGCTTTTAGTTATTCTTCTATCCACTTTTGCCATTAATTGAACACCAAACTTTCCTAAGAATAATAAACATTTCAGATTGTTTTGTTGAATAATCAACAAAAAGCATTCATTTAACCATTGTAAGCATCCTTTTTCTTTTTATAATTATAGACAGATGTTGATTAATCAAACAATATTTAATTTTTTTTAGGTTTTAAATCCAAGAAGGAGGTTATTTATGAATCGTATTGAAAAGAGTAAGGAAAAGTGCAAACATCTATTTGGCGGTAGAGAACCTGCCGCATATACTACCGACCCTGATTTTCATGACATTCTAAGACGCTTCATTTTTGGAGAAGTTTTCTATCAGGGAAATCTGGATGACAAACAGCGTGAACTTATCACGGTGGTCGTGCTTACAACGAACCAAACGTTGCAGCAACTCAAAGCACATGTAGCTGCTGGACTGAACGTTGGACTGACACCTGTAGAAATTAAAGAGGCCGTTTATCAGTGTGCTCCATACATCGGATTTCCTAAAACATTAAACGCCATCAATGAAGTCAATGAGGTTTTCAAAGCAATGAATATTACTTTACCAGTTGAATGCCAAAAGACTGTAGATGAAGAAAATCGCTTTGACAAAGGACTATCCGTACAGGTGGGGATTTTTGGTGATATCATTGCGAAAATGCAAGAGAGTGCCCCATTCAATCAAAAGCATATGCAGGAATACCTTTCCGCATTTTGCTTCGGAGATTTCTACACTCGCGAGGGACTTGATTTGAAAACACGGGAGTTATTGACACTTTGTATTATCAGTACGCTGGGTGGTTGTGAAAGCCAAGTAAAGTCCCATGTGGTTGGTAACAAAAATGTAGGCAATGACAAGGAAACGTTGATCACCGCCATCACTCACTGCCTCCCATATATGGGCTTTCCGAGAACACTAAACGCATTAGCTTGCATCAATGAAATTATTCCAGAAAATTAAGAGAGTAAAATAGGCGAAGCCACATATTATTGTAAAAACTTTTACCGGAAGGACCGAAGAACAAATGAAAGAACTTACTGATAAGATTGTCAAAGCTGTTATGGATACAATAAACGCTGGAGAGTCAAGCATCTATATTTCATTTGAAGAAAGTTCTAATGAGATGGGAAAAACAAGTATTTAAGACAAGGACTATAAAAAATATAACAATTCAAGGAGACAAAAGCATGTTTAACGAATCTTACAAATTATCAAATGGTGTAAAAATTCCAAAATTAGGTCTTGGTACCTGGCTCCTTGACGATGCACAGACAGCACAGGCAGTGTGTTATGCGGTATCTATCGGATATCGTCATATTGATACTGCCCAGGCTTATATGAATGAAGCTGGTGTAGGCGAAGGAATCCGTTCTTGCGGTATCGCAAGAGAAGAACTTTTCATCACGACAAAGGTTGCTGCAGAAGCAAAGACCTATGATGCAGTTACGCAGTCCATTGATGAGTCTTTAGCAAAGATGGGGCTGGATTACATTGATCTTCTGATTATCCACAGCCCGCAGCCTTGGATGGAGTTCCGAGAGGGGCACCGCTACTTCGAGGAAAACAAAGAAGTATGGAAAGCAATGGAGGATGCTTATAGATCAGGCAAGGTAAAGGCAATCGGTCTTTCTAACTTCCTACAGGATGATGTAGAGAATATTGTAGCAAGCTGTGAGATCAAGCCTATGGTAAATCAGGTATTGGCACATGTGAGCAATACTCCTTTGGAACTAATTGAATTCTGTCAGAAGAATGACATCCTGGTAGAGGCATATTCACCAATTGCACACGGTGCAGTCCTCGATCATGCAGAGGTAAAGGTAATGGCTGATAAGTATGGAGTATCTGTTGCTCAGCTTTGCCTGCGTTATGATATCCAGCTTGGTCTTGTAGTAATTCCTAAGACGGCAAATCCGAATCACATGAGAAACAATGCAGATCTTGATTTTGCTATAAGCGATGCAGATATGGAGACTTTGAAGAATGTAGAGCATATCAAGAATTATGGTGAGCATAGCTTCTTCCCGGTATTTGGCGGGAAATTAAAATAAACCAGTAATGAATGAGGACGGACAGACCCTCCTTGTAACACAAGGTCGTGTCTACTATAAGGAATGGGGACAGGAAGCAAGAGAACTCCATCCGGGCGATATTGAATATTGCAGATGGCCATTTATTATGGAGAACGATTAGGCCGATGGTGAACTTTGGATGAAGTATGTAACAAAACTTGATTAACCTTCATTTAACAAAAGAACGAATAAATTTTGGAGGTACATTATTTATGGAATACCGTACAGTAGGAAAAACAGGAATTCAGGTTTCAAATTTATGTTTTGGTGCAATGTCTTTTGGCGGAGATGCTGACGAAGAAACATCTAAAGCCATGTATAAACGTTGTCGGGAAGCTGGTATCAACTTCTTCGATACTGCCGATGTTTATGGGCGTTCTGAGGAAATTTTAGGTGAATGCATTGCACATGAGCGTGATTCAATAGTCTTGACATCAAAAGTGTTTTGGAACACGGGTGCTGATGTGAATGATATAGGCTTGTCCCGAAAACATATGATGAAAGGTATTGAAAATAGCCTACGTCGCTTAAAGACGGATTATATCGATTTTTATTTCGTCCATGATTTTGATGAACAAACTCCAATGGAGGAAACACTGCGGACACTCGATGACTTACAGCGTCAAGGAAAGATTCTTTACCCAGCAGTAAGCAATTGGGCAGCGTGGCAAATCACAAAAGCATTAGGAATTTCTGCGAAAGAGCAACTTGCTCGTTTTGAATTAATCCAACCTATGTATAATCTCGTAAAACGCCAATCAGAAGTTGAAATTATGCCTTTGGCGAAGTCTGAACAAATCGGAGTCATTACTTATAGCCCACTTGGAGGTGGACTTCTTACTGGGAAATATGGATTGAATAAACGTCCTGAGAAGGGGCGCCTTGTAGAGAATGCCCGCTACCAAGACCGTTACGGAGCCAATGAAGATTATGTTACAGCTGAAGAGTTCACTAATTATGCACAAGAACATGATGTGAAACCTTCCACCTTAGCAGTTGCATGGGTAATGGCTAATCCAGTTGTTACTTCTCCTATCATAGGAGCGCGTAATTTAAGCCAATTAGAAGATTCCTTGGCTGCTGCCGATTTTAGAATGACAGATGAAATGTATGAAGAAATTTCTAATTTATCAAGAACACCTTCGCCTGCAACAGATCGAACAGAAGTATTGACTGGTAGATGGAGCTAAGATAAAAGGAATTGATCAATACAGTGTCGAAATGAACTCCCTAATAGCTATCGATGTGAACATGACTCCAAAAGGGTGTGCTGGATTATCTTAACTTTCTGTTACACCTCAACCTGCTCGGACTGTTGTAGAAAAATCTAGAGGTCAATAATTATAAAATGACATAGGATGCTTGCAATCGTTAAAATCAATCAAAATTGTTGATATTTTTTATTAAGTTGGTAATTCAAACAGGTATCAATTGGATTGAAGAATGACAGATGTTGAAGAGGTAGAAAAGCTCCTCTTTGTTGTTTTTGATGCTGACTAGCTAAGAATTTTTGAAAATTGGGGTAAAAATTATGAAGACAAGAATTTTAGGAAAAAACGGATTGGAAACATCCGAAATTGGATTTGGTAGTATGGGACTGAACTACCATAGAGGGCCTGCAAAAGATCGAAATGAAATGATTTCAGTTGTTCACTCAGCGATTGATTCAGGAATAACGATGTATGATACGGCTGAAGTTTACGGACCGTATACGAATGAAGAATTAGTAGGGGACGCCTTATTCGGACGCAGAGATAAAGTGCAAATCGCGACAAAAGGGGGCTTTAAAATTGATGGTTTGACCAACATACCTGATAGCCGTCCAGAAACGTTGCGTCACTCATTAGAAGGCTCTCTAAAACGATTAAAAACAGATTATATTGATTTGTATTATATCCATCGTATTGATCAAAATGTACCAATTGAAGAGGTCGCGCAAACCATTCAAAGATTCAAAAAAGAAGGTAAAATAAAACATTGGGGTCTTTCAGAAGCCGGTGCTGAAACTATCCGGAGAGCTCATTCTGTAGAACCCTTAGCCGCTGTTGAAAGTGAATATTCCATGTGGTGGCGAGAAAGTGAATTGAAAATTTTCCAGGTTTTAGATGAACTCGAAATAGGTCTTGTTGCTTATAGCCCCTTAGGACGTGGTTTTTTAACAGGAAAACTCGATAAAAATATGTCTTTTAGTGAAAATGATAATCGAGCAGGATTACCTAGATTTACTAAAGAAGCGATGGAAGCCAATCAGATAGTTCTCGATTTTATAGGACAAATAGCAAAAGAAAAGAACGCTACCCCAGCTCAGATTGCGTTAGCTTGGTTACTGGGACAAAGACCTTGGATTGTTCCTATTCCTGGAACTACAAAAATTGAGCGAATTAAAGAAAATAATATCTCCGCGGAAATTGAATTTTCAGAGGATGAAATGCAAGAGATTAATGAAGTCCTAGAGAATATTAAAATTGTAGGAGATCGTTATCCAGAATCTGAGAAAAATAAAACTGGAAAATAGCTCTGCATCAGTTGATAGATGAAATCTCAATAATGAAAATGTTTTTTTAGATTTTTTAAATCAAATTTAACAGTTCATCCTCAATCTTACTACTAGGTGTCGACTTTAAATAAAGTTGCCCTGATTATAAAAAGTCGAACCGTTTTTTGAAAAAGTTTAACCCTTTTAGAATGATAATTCTAGATAAAACATTTTTATATCACTGTTAATAAAATATTTTGATAGAACTTTTTTATAAAGATTGCACAACTATTCACAAAAAAAGAATCCATGACTGATGGAGCTATCTGCAGGAAATGTTTACAACAGCTAATAATAAAATAAAACAGTAATTTTAGTAAAACTTTTTTAAATTTATTAAAAGAACAACGAACATTTAAGCTTCTATTGGAGATAACAATACAGTGAAACATTTATACTATTTTTTTTTCATACTTGTATTACTGATTGTCAAAGTGAAAAAGGAGCCTAATAGAACTGATGCAACGGGAGAAGAGACTTCTGCAGTTACGGAAACAGAAACTATCAGTACAGCATCTCGATTCATAGGTATGTCAACGGAAGACTGGGGGGGGAGAAGTGCTGGCTGATAATTTGCATTATCCATGGGGTATAAAAATTATGATAATTTCATTGTTATGCCTGAGCTTATTGGAAAAATTGCCGTAATGAAGGATGGTCAACTTGAAAGGTACGTTGTCCAAACGTCTGATCCTATTGTACAGAAGGGGGAAGTGGCTTACTTTAGCTCTTGCAGATCATTTTTCAGATAGTAGACTAGCATATTTATATCATAGGTACAGAACAGATTCAGGATTGGCCAATAAGGTTATACAGGTGTTATATGACGGTGAATCCCGGAAGGAAATAAATGTACTACTTGAAATCCAGGTCATGAGCTATACAACGGCGGTAGAATTACCATTGGTCCTGACGGATATTTATATGTAGCGACAGGATGGGTGCACAAAGGAGAATTTGCATAAGATTAGATAATTCAGCAGAAAAATATAAAGAATGATTATATATGGTTCAATTCCAGAGGATAATCCATTCCCTAATTCTTATGTGTATTCATATAAGCATCGCAATCTCTAGGTGTTAGCTTGGAATGATAATGGAACAATTATGTACAGCTCGGAGCATGGCGAATCTGCTCATGATGAGATGAATATCATTAAGCTTGGAAAAAATTATGGTTGACCAGTTATAACTGGCGATGAGGAACAAGAAGGGATGGAAAAGACATACCTTCACTCAGGAAACGATACATGGGCTCCATCAGCAATTACATTTTTTGATAATCATTTATTTGTAGCATGTTTAAAAGGACAAAGCTTGTATTTTTTTAATGAACCAGAAAGTTCTGTGGATGTAGTATTTACTTCGAATGAAAAATTGAGAAATGTGTACCCCATTGAAGGGGATTTGGATCTGATTACCACTAATACTTCCCGAGGCAGATAAGCCCGGTGAAGATGATTGTTTGTTGAGGCTGAGTCCCCGTCATTAAAGGAGTCAAGTAAAAATACAAATAAAGAAAAATTTGTTTAGTAAGGTTCATTTATCTACAAATCAAGTAACAGCCAAGATAAAACACAAATATAACCTGAGTCCCACATAGATATGGACTCAGGTTATTTACTTTTTTTTGAAATGTAGATAAATTACTATAAATTTCTGTCTAATAAAATACCGAGCTATTCTGCAATAACCTTTTCGTAATTCTTCTATCCGCTTTAGACATTGAGAGGTCAAAAAGCTTTCATATAGCTAATTAACAATTTCGATTCATTTGTTCAATAAACAACAAATCGCTTTCATTTAACGATTGAAATCAGCCAGTTTCTATTTAAAATAATAAACAGATGTTGATTAATCAATGTTAATTTTAATAGTTCATCATTAATGAAGATAGGAGATAAAATTTTATGGCTAAAGGGAATAATTTTCTTATATTTATATTAACAATAGGTGTTTTCGGAATCTTGAATACCGAAATGGGTATTGTTGGAATATTACCTTTAATTGCTGATCATTTTCATGTTAGTATATCCAAAACAGGTTTTCTTGTGAGTCTCTTTGCACTTGCTGTTGCAATATCTGGGCCCAGTTTACCGTTATTGTTTTCGGGTATAAATCGCAAGAAGGCAATGTTACTTGTACTTGGTGTTTTCGTTCTGGGTAACATTGTCTCCATTTTTGCAGCAAACTTTACAATATTATTAATTGCTCGTGTGATTCCAGCCTTTTTACATCCAGTCTATGTCTCAATAGCTTTGACAGCAGCAGCAGCATCAGTTAGCCAGGAAGAAGCTCCAAAAGCTACTTCCAAAGTATTTATGGGAGTAACGGGAGGGATGGTACTTGGTGCACCAGTCTCTAGTTTTATTGCTAGTACAACTTCGCTTGAAATGGCAATGTTATTCTTTACTATCGTGAATGCTATAGCATTCATTGCTATATTACTATTTGTACCATCTATGCCTGTTAAGGAAAGAATCTCATATGGATATCAATTAAGTGTATTAAAAAAACCAATTACTTGGCTATCCATTGCTGCTGTCATTTTTATAAATGCAGCGATGTATGGAGTTAGTTGTTACCTTGCTGAGTATCTTGAAACCATTACGAATATACCCGGAAAAACGATTAGTTTAGTGTTATTCATATTCGGTGGGGCAAGTATAATAGGAAACATCGTCGCCGGGAAGTTGCTTACTAAAAATGCCATAAAATCTGTAGCATCTTTTCCATTCGTATTAGGGGCCATTTACATCTTATTGTTCTTAATGGGACAGTTCACTGTACCTATGGCATTAATTGTTTTGATTTTTGGAATAGCAGTGGCTATAGGAAATAATATTAGTCAATATTGGATTACTTCTGCAGCTCCAGAAGCCCCTGAATTTTCGAATGGATTGTTTCTAGCATCCGGTAACTTAGGAGTAACAACCGGTACATCGGCAGGCGGATTAGTTATATCAGGAATGGGTACACAGTACGTCGTATTAGGTGGATTTCTATTCTTGATATTAAGTTTAGCTTTTATTTTACTGAGAACCTACATGTTTAGTCCTGCGAATCAACTTTCCAGATAAGGATTTAATGAACGGATATACTGAGTTCTTTAGTACTGTAGAATGACAGAATAGTTTTAAATATTCAAATTGTGATTTTATCGAATTTTTAGGTTCTTTGATAATATAGATATATGTAAGAAATTAATAGAAATCCTTGATATTAAAAGCGTTTCTTGGACCAGCGGGGATATAAGAGTATTAGGCAAGGATTTAAGAGGATTATGATAACGCTCAACAACAATTTGTTGGATAATATATAAGAAATTAAATTTTACTGTGAATTTTTTAAAAATGTTCTTTTAGAATTTAATGAGGGGGATATGAATGAATAAGACGTTATATCTAATGAGACATGGACAAACATTATTTAATAAAAGAAGGAAAGTTCAAGGCTGGTGTGATTCACCTCTAACGGAATTAGGAGTTAAACAAGCAGAGGCTGCTGCAAATTATTTTAAGGATCATAAGATTATATTTGATCATGCCTATTGTTCAACATCCGAAAGAGCGAGTGACACTTTAGAAATTATAACGGATATCCCATATACAAGACTAAAAGGATTAAAGGAATGGAATTTTGGAACATTTGAAGGGGAAAGTGAAGATTTAAACCCACCACTGCCTTATAATGATTTCTTTGTTAAGTTTGGCGGAGAAGATCAAAAACAAGTACAACTAAGAATGACTACTACTTGTCAAAAAATAATGGAAGAAGATTATAAAGTTGTTTTAGCTGTCTCTCATGGAGCATCTTGTAAAAATTTTATGAGAAATTGGGAACATACTAGTTCAATTACACAACAAGCGAAAATTGGTAATTGTTGCATTTTGAAATTCGAATATGAGAACAAAGAATTTGAATTAGTTGAAATTATTAATCATGATTTTAGTGATATAAGAGATGAATTTCCAGTAGTTCCTTAATTTCAATGATGCGCCAAACACTATGACACTCATAGGAGTGTCTTTTTACATAAGATACACATAAAAATCAGGTCAAATATAAAACTGGCATAAATAAAGAGTTATACCCAATCAGTCTATATATAATTGTTTAAGGGCATAAAGATGGAGAAAAAACATTTAGTACAATTCTTAATAATCTTATCCATATTAAAGAAACCGATCATGATTTTAGTGTGATACTCCGTTCTAATATTAATCAAGAAGTGGCTGGTGTTATGCCTGATTACATTGATTTAATAGAAAAGAATTTTAAAGAGGATACGCGATTTTCTTTACATTTTGTTGCAGTATTAAATCTCAAAGGAGAACAAAACGGCGCTGTCCATTTATGCGACACAAAAGAATTATTCCCTTAATATGAATTAGCTAAAAGTAGGGGATTTAACTTCGATTTTTATAAACAAAATTTAAGGCCGAATGGTTCAGAATGCTACGCAGCGATCCAAATTCTTTTGTGATAGGTTCAGATGGAATGGTTTATAAGTGTACCGTAGCATTTAATAATGGGCAAGGTGTACTATTCGATTTTATTCTTTCTAAAGGGCATGCATTTCCTTGACATGATGGTCTGAAATAACAACTCGTACATGTTGAGTCTTCATTCCATCTTGTGACAGCCCAAAAATTCGTTGTAGTCATGGTTTTAAAGTAGAAATAATAGATTATGCATAAGTAACGGGAAAGGTTATTGCTGAAAAATCGATACACTTTTATAAAAATTCATACTTGTTCAAATAAAGGGTGCATTAGTTGGTGAAGAAATGGCTGCTTAGGCAGCCTCTTTTTATGGAGAATCCAGCCAAAAACAGGGTAGCTTAATTCTGTGTGGTAAAATATTGAAATGAAGGAATGGTGAGATAATGAGGAAAAAAGTACTTGTAGGACTTTCGATGATATCGTTGCTTTATCAGTTTAGTTTCATATATACATATTGGATTAAAGATGAATTAACGGAACTAAGTCCGGGAATCGCTTACTTATATTGGATTTAAGCAGGTCTTTTTGGCATTCCACTTGGAATTTACGTCTTTATTAAATACAGAGTACCCGATATTGCAGTTCTTTTTTCTTTAGTCACCTGTTTTTTAGGTTTATCTATACTCGGACTATTTGCTTTGGCTACGATAATTACTTCAATGTAAATCAGTAAAAAACATATATTTTTTTACTAACGGGTGCTTTGCTTCAAGAAAGTAGTAAGGCTTTTCTTGTTCTAACATAGCAGGTTAGCTGAATATGTTATTATCAACTCCCAAGTATTTATGGTAATATTTAGGTATTATTGAATTGGTGGTGAAATAAATAGAACATAAATGGCTTGAATGGGCGAAACAACTCCAATCCATTGCACAGGCGGGATTAACTTATTCCAAAGATGCATATGACATGGAAAGATTTGAATTGGTGAGAAATATAAGCGTTGAAATATTGTCGCATCAAACAGATATGAACAAGACAGTAATAAAAGAACTGTTTGCCAATGAAACTGGTTATGCGACTCCTAAGGTAGATATTAGGTCAGTTGTCTTTAGAGATAATAAGATTTTAATGGTTAGAGAAAACACTGATGGAGATTGGTCTTTACCAGGAGGTTGGGGCGACATAGGATTAGCTCCCAGTGAAGTTGTAGTCAAAGAAGTAAAGGAAGAATCAGGGTTTGATGTTAAAGCAATTAAATTGTTAGGTGTCCTTGATAAGAAGTGTCATCCACACCCCCCTTCACTTTATCACGTTTATAAAATGTTTATCCTATGTGAAATAATTGGTGGACAACCTAAAGAAGGAATTGAAACGAGTGCAGTTGATTTTTTTGCTGAAAATGAACTACCATCATTATCAATAGCTAGAAATACAGAATCACAAATTCAATTGGCCTTTAAACATTTACATAATCCACATGAACCTGTCTATTTTGATTGATTTTTCAAATGGGTGTGTCCCCAGTTATACAACTAACGAGTACTTTAGCTGAAGATCGGTGGTGTCTCTATAGCAGCTTTTTCATATGGGGGCACCGTACCAGCCAAACGAGGATTTACAACGTAAAGGGAATTTTAGAACTATTCTGGTTTAACAACCGCACGGATTCTAGTTGGAAACTTCTTTTGAACGAATCGATCCCCCCAATGAAGTTGATAAGTTCCCATCCTAATGGAGTTATACTTTAATAAATTCTCTGGTAACATTCCTTTACTTTAAGTATTCCATGCACTAATTGCATTAATCAAGATGCTTGAAACACTTGCACGAAGGAGATAGGAGAGCAGGAGAATCATTTCTTATTATAAGGAATAGAATTTTTTACTAACAATTTATCTTTGCGTAAAATACTCATTTTAAGAAAATGTAGGTGTCGCTTTGAAATTAAATGTCCCGATAATGGCATGCATCCTTCCTTGATATTTCCATAGGAAGGGGAAGGCTTAATTAATATTGGGAGATGCAAATTTTTCTGCGAAAAGTACAAGCAATAGTTTCTTTCCCCCATATGATAGGATTACATACAAAAATCAGGGGTGAATTACAAAATTGGACAATGCAGAAAAGAAGGCTCTGGGTCCTAAAGGAAAGTTCTTTACAGGCCATACAAAAATGTTCCAGGCTGATCCACTGGGATTCATGTCTGACCTGGCTGCTGAGTATGGCGAGGTAGCCAAATTCCGTTTTGGCCCATCTCAGAAGGTGTACTTTATTTCAAATCCAGAGATGATTAAAGAAGTACTTGTCACTAAGCAAAATCATTTTGTTAAGTCAGACGATTTTAAGTCGATGAAACCTATTGTAGGTGAGGGGTTACTGACAAGTGAAAAAGAATTTCACTTACGTCAGAGAAGAATGATTCAGCCCTCGTTTAAAAAGACTGATATCATGAAGTACGGCCAGGATATGATAGACATTGCTAAAAGCTATACATCAGCCTGGAAAGGTGGAGAGGAGCGGATTATCACTCACGATATGATGGATCTTACTCTTGCCATTGTATCAAAAACCATGTTCAGCAAAGAGTTCGAAGATGGCTATCAGATTATTGGTGATTCAATAGAAACTTCTATGCGAATGGCTATTAAAAGAATGAGAAATTTATTTAGCCTTCCATTATGGATTCCAACCAAAAACAATCGCAAATTTAAAAAAGCAGTAAAACAACTTGATAACGTCCTATACAGCCTGATTGGAGAAAGAAGAGAAGGTATGGGTAGCGAAAAGGATATGCTGGAGATACTTTTGGCTGCCAGGTCAGAGGATGGAATTGGCATGACGGACACGCAGGTCCGTGATGAGTTGATGACGATATTTCTTGCCGGGCATGAAACGACTGCCAACGCCTTATCGTGGACATTATATTTACTCTCACAAAACCCAGAGGCAGAAGGGAAACTGTACAGGGAGATTGATGAATTGTTAGGGGACAAAAGCCCGAGACCCGAAGACTTTATGAAGCTGACATACACTCAAAATGTTGTTTGGGAATCCTTAAGAATGTATCCGCCTGGGTTTTTTACTGGCCGAAAAGTTGAAAAAGATATCGAAATAAATGGCTATAAATTCAAGAAAAACGATATGGTGCTTACAAGCCAATATATTATGCACCGAAAAAGCGAATTTTTTCCGGAGCCGGAAAAATTTATTCCTGAAAGGTTTGAAAATAACTACCTTAGGACGATTCCATCCTTTGCTTATTTTCCATTTGGCGGCGGGCCAAGGGTCTGCATTGGAAATCACTTTGCCTTAATGGAGGCCGTTCTTGTTCTTGCGGCCATACTTCAAAAGTATAAATTAGTACTTTCACCAGGGCAAATAGTGAAACCTTTTCCTTCAATAACTTTAAGGCCAAAGGGCGGGTTAAGAATGGTGGTAGAGGAGAGAAAACAAATTGCAGGAGATATAGAATAATCCAAGCAGCAACGTTATAAAAGGGATTTAACAACCGATTATTTATCTAAGTGGAAACACGGGGAAGAAAGGATCATCACTGAGGACATTTTTAATAAGGACCACGGATAGATTTCATTTTTGTGGAGAAGTGTACCGACTGGGGGGGCTTTAACATTAATATCAAGCAATTATTTGATTTAAGCGGCAAAACCGCCATTGTCACTGGGGGCGGAAGAGGACTGTGCCCATTTCGTTTCACTTGAATATACATTTTTGCCCTCGCAAAAACACCTTCGAATTGCACTTGAATTAAGTGTACCATTTCGAAGGTGTTTTATTTTATATTTAACTAGGTTAGTCTAAAAAGGCTGTCCCAATTATGGACTTACACCCGTCAAGTAGACAGCTCTAAAAAAGACTATGCAGCCATCGTGATTCGGAATTCCACTGGAGCACGATGGTTAAGTCGTTTTTGGAATCTCTTATAATTGTACTCATACATAAATGTCTCTATCGCTTGTATTAATTCTTCCTCTGTTTTACAATCGGTTTGATACAACATTTCTGTTTTAAAGTGGGAAAAGAACGCTTCGACACAGGCGTTATCTAGGCAGTTTCTTTGCGAGAGTGGCTGCCCAATAGGCCATATTTAATCGTTTGTTGTATTTCTTAGACGTGTAATGGAAGCCTTGATCCAAATGGAGGATGGTTCCCTGCACGTTTCTTTTTTTATTAAGATCTTCCACGGTTTCCAAAACCAATTTCATGTTATTCCTGTTGGATATCTTCCACGAAACAATTTCGTTATTATATATATCCTGAATAACCGACAGGTAATAAAAACGATTTTGGAATGGGATGTAAGTAATATCCGTTACTAATACTTCATTTTCCTTTCTCTCTTTAAATTCCCTGTTAACCAAATTCGGGTAAACCGTGGATCCTTTTTTACCAAAGTATCTCCATTTCTTTTTAATCACCGATTGGATTTTCATCACCTTCATTAATCGGTAAACCCTCTTATGGTTGACCTCGAATCCTTCTTCCTTCAGTGCAGTCATCATTCTTGGATAACCAAATTCCTTATGTTTGAGGTGGATGGAAAGTATCTCATCCATTAGACTCTGATTCTGTTCCTTCTTCTTTTCACGGACCTTACTACTTTTCACCCATTTGTAATAACCTGATCGCTGAACCTTCGCTATTTCAACTAACCAGGTTAAAGGGTATGTTCCTTTCATCTCATGAATGATTTGGAATCTTATTGCCTTTTTACTTTCACCGCCCCGTGAAGATTTGGATACTGCTTTTTTAAGTAATCGACCTGAGCCTTATAATAATCCCGTTCTTCTTCTACACTTTGAAACTTCATTTTTTGCCGTCCTTTAAAGGGATTATCGGTAGACGAATGTTTCCCTCTTTGGTCTATCAGCTGCTTGCCTTCTTCAAACTTTTTCACCCGATTTTTCAACTGGGTTGAACTCCTTAGTCCCAAATGTTTAGACAAAGAATCATAACTGCCTTCCCCGTTTATGTACATTTCAATTGCTTTCAACTCAAATTCTTCTGTGTAGTGTTGAAAATTTTGTCCCTTTATAGCCATAGAAAAATCCCCTCCAAACAGTAGTGTAACACCCCAGTTAACTTTACGGACTTTTTACACTGTCTATTTAAAGGGGATAATATCATTAATAGGCTTTTTTGTTACCAGTTGAAGAAAAACGCAATTTACTCGAGGTTAATAATCCCGGAAAAACTCATCCCAATAACGATGAGAATAGCGATTGCCGAAATGGTGGAAATGGTGATGAATATGACGATGACGGTGCTCATGGCATCTGCGGCAACACTCAAATTCGTGTCTTTCACCTTCATTTCGTTCACGTTCGAAACCAGACATAGAATCACCTCCTGAGAACTTATACTGTATCTTATTTCAATTTAGAATTTATGATTGGACAAGCAATCAGGAAAATAAAAAATAGACGGTTCACCAAGCCGCCACATAATTCATGCAAATATACATTTAGAGTAAATGAACCACTTCCATAGGGCTCAAAAGTTACATATGCAAAATAACAGAAATATGTGTGAGGGGTTTTGAATGGAATCAGAAATGGTACATTTTCAGTTAATTATTAAAGATTGTTTCACTTTAAAGCAAGTTTGTGAAACATTGTACTTAAACTAATGGGTGCATGTGCGGCCGAGCATAGGTCGTATCATATAGCGGGTGGGATTCCCGTCGAGTAAGAAATAGCCATTCGCTCGTAGCGAGTCTTGGAGGGCTAAAGGTAACTTTAGTCTTTAAGCGTAGACAGTTAGGTGGCGGGCCGAAAGCCAAATGGTTGAAGGGATTGAGCTCCATAATGTTAGTAAACCGAGAGGGCTGATGAGTTACGCACAGCAGAAAGCTACATTTTATCTTTCGTTAAGGCGAGAAGGATAAAACCTCTCTGGAGTCAGAGACCTTGGCACGTTATACATTGATATGATACCGCAACTCGGGAGACCCTAGATAGGCTACACTAAGTTGGACAGAAAAATTAAGGTCAAGTAGACTACAGATACTATACTAGAGGAGAATCTACGATGACTAAAAAAGAACGCCGGACATTTACGGCGGATTTCAAGCAACAGATTGTTCAGCTTTACCAAAATGGAAAACCAAGAAAGGATCTGATTCGGGAATATGATCTTACGCCTTCTTCCTTAGATAAGTGGGTGAGTCAGAGCCTGAAGACCGGTTCATTCAAGGAAAAAGACAATCTATCACCAAACGAAAAAGAACTGATCCAACTACGCAAAGAAAACAAGCAGCTTCAAATGGAGAATGATATTTTAAAGCAAGCCGCGCTGATACTAGGACGAAAGTAAATGTGATTAAAAATAACCACCACAAATACTCGATATCAGGAATGTGCAAAGTCCTCCAGCTTTCCAGAAGCACCTACTATTATGAAGCAAAAGAGAGAGCTTCCGAGGACGATTTGACATCCTCTGTCATCGACATCTTCCATAAAAACCTCCAGAACTACGGAACACGAAAAATCAAGGTTGAATTGAAAAAGCTTGGGCATCAGGTGTCCAGACGCAGGATTGGCCGAATAATGGATGAACAGGGACTTGTCTCTGCATATACGGTCGCCCAATTCAAACCGCATAGTAAGAGCTGTAATGAATCCAATCAAAAGAACGAAGTCAATCGTGAATTCGACCAGGCAGAAGAGCTTGCGGTCGTGGTAAGCGATTTAACCTATATAAGAGTCAATGGGAAATGGCAGTACATCTGTGTCTTTATTGATCTCTTTAATCGCGAAATCATTGGCTCCAGCACGGGACCGAATAAAGATACGGCCTTGGTTTACCAGGCTTTATCGTCTATAAACAGGAACCTTCGAAAGATTACATATTTTCATACGGATCGTGGCAGCAAATTCAAAAACAAGCTGATTGACGACGCTCTGAGGACGTTCGGTATCACACGATCGTTGAGCATGAAGGGTTGCCCTTATGATAATGCAGTGGCAGAAGCAACGTTTAAAATCATCAAGACAGAGTTCGTAAAACGTCGCCATTTTGCCAGTTTAGAAGAGTTAACAAGAGAGTTTCAGGATTATGTTCATTGGTTTAATCACATTCGAATTCACGGAACGTTAGGCTACATAAGCCCTAGCGAGTATAAACTGGGACACCTTATAAAAACTGTCTAGTTTAGTGTTGACAATCCAATGTCCAGTACTCTTAGGTAGAGGGTCAGATAAATTTTGGGGTGCAATCCAAAGCCATAATCCATCTGTATAATTTAATTGAGACCTATAAAAAAGATGTAATTCTGTACCTGTGGGGTGATCTTGATATCCTATGGAGTCTAAAAAAAATTCATCATATCTATGAGGAATAGATATCGGAATATCAATAATCAACTTTTTTAGAAATGTAATATCATTTTCATACCATGAAACTCGTGTAACCTCATCAACTTTATCCCATTTTGGCTGTTTGAAACGGGAAGTAAAGCTGCTAGTAGAAAAAGATTGCTTGCCTAAACTTTCTATAAAGTATTCATCAACTGGCACTAACGTTTTTAAAAATTAACAAAATATCTTCTTCCTCATAACTCCCTTTTAAAACAGATAATTCAATATTAGTAAACCATCTTGCAAAGCATGCTGCTTGATTCCCTTTATAATCAATCCCTATAAAACCAACGATTCCATCTATATTAAAGGATTTACCTTGATTTATTAAATTTGTATCAGTAGTTATCACAGGTATAGCCCAATCATAATAAAACTGTTTATTGTCACAAAAAATGGATATTGCCGAAGGTGAAAAGATATATAATGGAAACTATGAGTTTAAGGTAATGGAGGTAGATGGTTACCATATCAAGTCATTAGAAATTGTAAAAACTTCAAATCAAGAAGCACATGCTTAATTGTAAATCCCTCTTTATTAAGAGGGATTATTTTTTGTGTGCCAGGCATGTTCATCAACTAGACGGTGAAAGTCCGTTATGGGCGTTGGGATATGCGAACCATTAGCCGAAAGCAAGGGTGTCCATGGTGACGTGGAATCTGAAGGAAGCTCTAGGCAAACCCTCGGTCTGAGGTACACGAATCACATTCGAGGTTTCTGCTCCAGGACGAGTCCGCAGGATTGGAAAGGAAGGAACGAAAGGAGCGACCACGTTAGAGCGATTTGCGAGGAAACAAAGACACAGCCAACTTATGACTTTATGACAGGAAGAACGTGCGGAAAACAGGATTCCTCCATAAAGTGTGGAGTTAACCTCGTGCAACCTTGAGAACGTGGGAACAATATGAAATCACAACTTACAATCATTGACCATATTACGGACGAGGATAATCTGAACCAAGCTTTTAAGAAGGTTAAAAGAAACAAAGGTGCAGCAGGAGTCGATGTGAAAGATATAAAAGCTACTCGCCTTTACTTAATAGAAAATGGAACAGACTTAATAAAGCTTATAAAATAAGGAAAATACAAGCCTCAACCAGTAAGAAGAGTAGAAATCCCTAAACCAAGCGGAGGAAAGAGGCTTCTCGGTATCCCAACGGTTACAGACCGTACTTTCCAACAGGCAGTCGTTCAGGTTTTAACGCCAATATTTGAGAATCAGTTCAGTCCATACAGTTATGGCTTTAGACCGAACCGCTGCGCTCACCAAGCAATCGAACAAGCTAGAAAGTTCATTGAAGAAGGCCCAACACTGAAATTAATTAGAAGAAACCTGCAGGCAGGCATCATGGAAAATGGCGTAGTGACGGTAAATAGAGAAGGAACACCGCAAGGAGGTCCACTAAGCCCATTACTTAGCAAAATTATGTTGAACGAACTGGTTAAAGAATTAGAGAGTCGAGGTCATCGTTTCGTCCGGTACGCAGACGACTGTAATATTTACGTTAAAAGCCAAAAAGCAGGAGAACGAGTAAAAGCTGGTGCTGGTGTCACTCAATTCATTGAAAAGAAACTGAAACTAAAGGTGAATGAGGAGAAGAGCGCAGTGGGAAAGCCGATAGCACGAATATTCTTAGGTGTGAGTTTTTATCGAAAGAAAGGACGGACAAATAAGAGTATTCGTGCCAAAGAAGTCGAAGAAACGATTTGAAGAGAAATTAAAGAAGTTAACGAACCGTAACTGGGGAGTTGATATGGACTTTCGAATTAAGAAAGTAAACGAAGTGATTCAAGGATGGGGAAACTACTTTGGTATCGGAGATATCAAAATGTACTCACATAAAATTGATTCTCACGTAAGGCGTCGACCGCGAGCCTGCCGCTGGAAAGAGTGGAAGAAAATGAAAACAAAATATAGAAACTTGATGAAACTTGGAATAATGAGGGGAGAAGCGTATATAAACGCCAATACCCGTAAGGGATACTGGCGCCTTTCCAATACGCCAGCATTACATCAGCAGGCAATGAATAATAAATACTGGGCTGTCCGTGGCTTGAAAAGTCTTCATACAGTGATTTCATAAACTTTCGAACCGCCGGTGGTGTGAGAGGTCGGCGCGGTGACGCGCCTCCTACTCGATTTAGTTTAAAGGAGGAATAACATTGGAAAGACCCTATATTATCTGCCACATGCTAACTTCATTGGATGGCAAAGTGGTTGGAGATTATTTGAAAACGGAACGAGCAGATCTCTTTTCAGACGAATACGCAAAAATTCATGAACGTTACGGATATAACGCATGGATTTGTGGCAGGATTACCATGGAGGAACACTTTACTTTCGGACATCAATTAGATCTAAAGGAAGATAACATTCCGATGATTTCTAGAACTGATTATATTGCAAATAAAGATGCTAAAAGTTATGCCGTAGCAGTAGATCCCTCTGGGAAATTAGGATGGACAGAAAATTCAATTGCACCATGGAATGAGGATAGGACGGAGGATCACATAGTAGAAGTCCTTACAGAGCAAGTGTCTGATGCTTATCTAGCTCATTTGAAAAACTGGAGCTTATTAACTCATGTCTATTTTTTTGTTGACTCGGTTTATTGAACTACGGATAGGTTAGTTTTGTCAATATGGTGTAATTCAACATTATGGATGGAAAATCCTTTTTGAGATTGAACATATCCTTTAACCCATGGAGCCAGCATGAAAGTAATGAAAAGAGCTTCCTATAAAATTGGAAAGTCTTTTTCCCTTTTTAATTGCCAGTTGCCTTTGCCAATAGCATTCCGATATTCAGATATAACTGATATCCAAATATATTTAACACAAAAATTCTGTTCCAATAATAGCGGAAGGAATTTTTAAAGAAATAAGGGAGATACTAGAAGAAAAATAAACGAGGGATATAGATGATCGAGAAAGGTAAAATATCTGCATTTCAAATGGCACTTATTCTTTATCCGACTATTTATGCAACAGCAATTCTCATTGTACCTGCGATTACAGGCAAATATGCAGGACGAGATATGTGGATGTCCCCGATACTAGGTTCCTTAATGGGGTTTTTCACCATTTTTATATTGTATAAACTTCATGAAATTTATCCAAACGAAACTATAATAGAATACAGCAAACATATAATCGGGACAATCCTGGCCAAAATCCTTGGATTTGCCTACATTCTGTTTTTTCTGTACCTTGGTGGATTTATCATGAGGGAATATGCCACTTTTATTATTATTTCTTTTTTGCCAAAAACTCCGATGGTGGTAATCATTGGAAGTATTATCCTAGTATCCGCCATGGCTGTTAGTGGTGGTGTGGAGGTTATAGGAAGAGCGGCCCTGATTTTTGTTCCTCTTTTTATTCTGCCTATTCCTGTGTTCATGATGCTGCTTTCTAAGGACCTGGACTTTAAGACCGTCCTTCCAATTATGGAGAATGGCATGATGCCCATAATTAGGGGAGCCTTTGCCCCGCAGGCGTGGTTCAGTGAAGTCTTCCTTATGGCCATGCTTCTTCCTTATTTAAAAGATCGTCAAAAGGCGGTGAAGTGGAGTATAATCACAGTTTTTGCCGTTATGTTAAGTCTCGTTAGTCTCAATCTGCTGAATATTTTCCTCTTTGGTGAATTAACACTCAGTTATACCTATCCTGTTTTTAAGGCTATACGTTATATCAGCTTATCCGATTTTTTCGAACACCTTGAGGCAGCAATCATTGCTGTTTGGCTGCTTGGGGCGTTCATCAAAATTACAGTTTTTTATTATGCACTCGTTTTAGGGACTGCCCAATGGTTACGGCTATCAGATTTTAAGCCAATCATATTGCCGCTTGGTTTTTTAATATCACTATTCAGTATATGGGAATTCTATAACCTTCAAGAACAGACTGAATTTTCCGAGATTGTTTTCCCTTTATATGTGCCACTTATGTCAACTGTACTTCCTGCATTGTTACTGCTTATTGCTAAATTTCGTAAGCGAGATTTACAGAAGAAAAAAGCCAATAGCAGGCTTAGCAACAAGTCTTCAATATCTAAAATGGATTAATACGTCCTTTTCAAAAGGTGTATAAGATTTTGCAGTTTTGAAATTAAAGTACTAATAAGGAGCTGTCCTCTGTTGTTTAAAAAAATTCAAAAATTAATGCATAAGCGCCAACCAATTAAACAACAGCAATTTACGAATAAAGACGATTTGCTTCACTCCGATTTGTATAAAAACTTACAAATTCTTCGCTCCATATACGAGGATTGCTTTGATGTGGCATTCCGAACTTTTTTGATAGGAGGCGAAACAAAAGCAGCGCTTATTTATATAGAAGGTTTATCTAATACTGAACAAATCGAAAATAATGTGCTTGCCACACTTATGTCGAAATCACTCGGGAAGGTCAGCCCGCATGATGTCTTAGAAGAAAAGGTACATCTATCAAAAATAAAGGAAATTAATAAGTTCGCACAGTGTATAGAGAATATCTCAATCGGGAATCCTGTCCTGCTAATGCAGCAAGAGAGACGCGGATTTGCATTAGGCTTAGCCAAATGGGAACAGCGTGGTATTGAAGAACCTTCGGCAGAATCAGTGATTCGAGGGCCAAGGGAAGGATTTGTAGAAGCATTAGGGGTCAACACTTCCTTGCTTCGGCGAATAATTAAAAGCCCTGACCTAAAAATGCAATCATCGAATGTCGGGCGCTATACGAAAACAAGTGTAGTCATTGCCTATATTGAAGGTATTGCAGATAAATCACTGATAGAGGAAGTCAGAAGCCGGCTGAATCGTATTGAAGTTGATGGTGTATTAGAAACCGGTTATATCGAAGAATTGATTGAAGATTATCCCCTTTCTCCTTTTCCACAATTGCTGACTACAGAACGTCCTGATGTAGTTTCGGCAAATCTTTTGGAGGGGCGAGTGGCTATTTTAGTCAATGGAACTCCTTTTGTTTTAATTGCTCCTGTAAGCTTCTTTTCTTTTTTTCAATCAGCGGATGACTATTATAACCGCTATTTCAATGGATCAGCGATTCGTTTGTTGCGATTTCTGTTTATGCTAGTGTCCGTTTTACTGCCATCGTTATATGTGGCCGTTCTTACCCATCATCAGGAGATGGTGCCTACCACCTTGTTATTAAGCATGGCATCCTCACGGGAAACCGTACCTTTTCCTGCTTTTGTGGAAGCCCTTATGATGGAGATAACATTTGAGGCATTGCGCGAAGCGGGACTTCGTCTCCCGAAACAGGTCGGTGCGGCGGTTAGTATTGTTGGAGCGCTTGTAATCGGCCAGGCTGCAGTTCAAGCAGGGATTGTCTCTGCACCGATGGTGATCGTTGTTGCACTTACAGGCATTGCCTCGTTTATGGTCCCACGCTATGCACAGGGAATTGCATTACGGTTATTGCGCTTTCCTATTATTCTTCTCGCTGGAACGCTAGGTTTGCTAGGCATTATGCTTGGTGTTATCACAATTGTGATTCACTTATGTAAATTACATTCCTTTGGTGTGCCATACCTTTCCCCGATTGCTCCGTTGAAAAATCGCGAATTGAAAGATGTGTTAATACGGGCACCGTGGTGGATGTTAAACACTCGCCCACATTTTACCGGTGAGTACAACAAGTATCGCCAATCCACTGGACAAAAGCCTAGTTCGAACGAAGAGGACGAAATATAGAGTGAACAATTTGAAGGGAAGGAAAAGAAAAGGATGTACTTAAACCTATCTCGAGTTAAAAAAGTTATATGTTCTATTTTTCTTTTTTTTTCAATTGGGTTGTTACTTACAGGCTGCTGGGACAGTAAAGAGTTGAATGATCTATCAATAATAGTTGGTGCTGCAATAGATAAACACAAGGACAAAAAAATCGAATTGACTGTCCAGATTTTCAGTCCGCTTGCAAGTAGCGGGCAGCAGGGTTCGAGCATTGGTGGAAGTGGAGGCAGTCAACCACAGGTTGCTGTAAGTTCAGCGATTGGTGATAATTTTGCGGATGCTACGTTAAAGCTTCAGGAAAAGTTGCCACGAAAGATATTCTGGGGTCACTGCAAAGTTTTCATTATAGGAGAGAAACTTGCAAGAAAAAGAGATCTTCAAACCCAAATTGATTTTTTAAACCGTCACCCTGAACCCCGAGAACGTGCTCATTTATATGTCAGTGACGGGAAAGCAGCCGACATTCTGGCATTGAACTCTCCTTTAGAGAAAAACATAGGGGTCGTTCTGCAAAAGCTATCTCAAATGCGTTTAACTCAGGATATAACAATTAAAGATTTTGAACAAATGTCAATAGGAGATTCAGGTGGAGCTGTCTTGCCTATCGTTGTAAAATTACCGCAAAAACAAGGTGAAAAAAAGAGCGAATCGATAACATATATAACGGGAACGGCTATTTTTAAAAAGTACAAAATGATCAGTCGCATCAACGACAGTGCATCAAGAGGATTATTGTGGGTAAGAAATCAAATTGATGTTCCTACTATTACCGCACACCCCATAAAAGGAAAAACGATTTCGTTAGATTCGATTAGAGAATCAACAAAGTTAATCCCGAAAATCGAGAAAGGAAAATGGAGCATTACTGTGCATATCGAAAGCGACGGAATGATTGTTCAAAATGGGAGTGAACTCGATATTATGAACAAGAAAGTTTCGAGGCGGGTAGAAAAGGCTTTTGAGGCGGAGATAAAAAAAAGTATTAATCAGGCACTAAAGCAGGTTAAGGATAAAAAGAGAATTGACGCCTTTGGATTTGGAGATGCATTTCACCGTAAATACCCAAAAGAATGGGAAAAAGTAAAAAATAATTGGGAGAGTTTCCTCCCGCGGGTTAATGTGAAAACAAATATAAAAGTGCATATTCGTGAAACTGGCTTAAATACTACAGCAGTGGACCAATTGGACAAAGAGGTGAAAAAATAATGAAAGCAGCTATGGTCCTCGGGATAACGGTACTGGTTTCGCTTGTTACTTTTTTTCAATGGCCAAAAATGGATCGCAATCAGAGGAAAGAGAAAACTTCTTATATAGCCTTAGCAATCTTGGGTTGGATGCTTTGTATTCTTCTCGTCTTCTTTCCAGAAATGGATGGACCTACGGAAATGCTTAATGAGCTCTTTAAACCATTTGGACAAATGTTGAACATTAGGTAAACAAAACTATTTAGCGAGGAAGCACTCAAGCCAACGAATCGAAGAAGCCTTCTCAAATTACGGAGATAAGCGCACCTCGATAACTTCAACAATTTTTCCATTCTACAAATTGGTGTACCTCTTTTGTAGAAAAAGGATATTAGTGAATCTGAAAAGTTTATTTGGAATGAAGCAGGTTATAATTGCGATGAATGGGAAAGTAGTTAGCTTATTCAGTGAGAGTAATTGGTATTTTTATAATAATCCAAAATTGTATAAAAAATCCTCGAAATTCGGTAATATTTAAATTAGAGATGTAAAGAAAGGGGAATCGATACTACATATGTGGAATACCTTGAAATGATTATTTACTTGGATAGAGGTGCTGCAGTCCTTTATTCTAAAGATATTTTATTTGTTGTTCCTAAAATCATTCAAGGGATTCATGATGTGATAATTAAATTATCCCATGCCAAGGAGACCTTTTTATATATTACATGTGGGGTAAAATACATCTTTATTGATACAATCAAAAAATCCCTAAATTGGGGGAAATTATAATGAAAAGTCAAAACGAAAACGAAGAAAAGCTAACAGGAGGGAATGTCTCAAGCGTATATCGTTTAGGAGATACTGTTAGACGAGAATTAAAGCCTGATAGTGTTAAAATTCATAAGCTACTTCAGCATTTGGAAAGTAAAGGTTTAGATTATGCACCGAAGTTTTTCGGCATTGATGAAAAAAATAGAGAGATATTATCATTTATTGAAGGAGAAGCCGGAAATTATCCTTTAAAAAAATATATGTGGTCTAATGATGTATTAAAAGAAATAGCAAAAATGCTTCGCCTATATCATGATGCTGTGAGTGATTTTCCGTTATTAAATGAGTGGAAACCAATGGATAATACTCCTAATAAAATAGAGGTTGTATGTCACAATGATTTTGCTATATATAACATTATTTTTAATCACGAAAAGCCAGTAGGAATTATTGATTTTGATGTAGCTGCTCCTGGCCCAAGACTTTGGGATATAGTCTATACTCTTTACACTTGCGTTCCTTTAAGTAGACTTTATCATAATGAAACAGGTGAGGCAGTTTATTATGATCTATTAAAGGATGCGGACCGTATTAAGCAGAGGGTTAAATTGTTTTTTGAATCCTATGGTGTTGAGGGAATGGAAAAAGGGTTTTTAGAAATGGTATTGCTCCGAGTAGAAGGTTTATGTAAATACATGATAAAAAAAGCAAGTGCAGGTGATGCTGCTTTTCAAAAAATGGTGGATGAAGGGCATCTTGAACATTATCAAAAGGAACTTCAATTCATTCGTGAACATGGTGAAGAGTGGATTTAAGGGAAAGATTTTATTGAAGTAAGTGTACTTTCTAAAGAAAGTGATGTACCAGTAAACTTAAACACCAAAAAATTGAGGTGATACTCTCAAAGGAAGTTGATATGTTCCCATCACAATGGAGATATATTCTTTAAGGCAAGAGTTACATTTGCTCAAACTTTAATCCGATGTATGCACAAATGGCTCTCACTTTCCTACAAACATACTAAAACTTTTGTTTGCTATTCAAAACGAAAGATGAAGTGGGTACTCCTGTTGATCGTTTAGGTATCGCTGACAAGGTTTTTTAATCTATTTACGGTAATTTTAAAGACCGTATTGTGCAAACAGGATTTGAGTTGATAAACAATAATAATTAGGGAAGAATAAGGGGTGAAAGTAAATATGAGGTGAATTTTAATGGTTAAACAATGCTTAATCTTATTAGGATTTTTTGTATTTGCTTTTACCCCAATGCATACTGTTAAAGCGAAAACCGTACCAAAGGCAGAAGATTTGTATGTGACAACAGAGGATATTGTTTCAGACCTTGTATTACCAACTATTGATAAAAGGGTGATAAAAGAGTATGGAGACGATGAACTATTTGGCTGGGAATGGCAAAGAATCGTCGGTATAAAGTACAAAGACAATCATTCTTATGATGTAGCAGTAAGAATTAATATTCCTTCGAAAAATAATGATAATGTTAAAGAAGATTTAGTTAAGATAAGAGTATCCCCATCCTGTGACAGTGGAAAGATTAATAAGCAGAAATGTAATCACGGTCTTAAAATCGAAATAGTTGAATATAAACATTTGTCCAAATAAGGGTTATTAAGTCTATGCCAGTTTGGATGTTAAAAGGGCAGCGAATTAGCTGCCCTTTTTTTTTACTATTTGTTTTACTTTTTGCTGTTTTCTCCCTGTCAACCGAACCAGTTATGCTTAACCGTTCTCTTTTTATGTTCCACTAATAGGAAGGATACATGCATAAGCTCATAACATTTATTGAATATAGGAAAGGGATAACCGGAGTTAAGCTTACAGATTCTAATTTTTTAAAGAGTTTAGCGCACGATAGCATACTAAGTGGGAAATGCCGACTCCTGAAACGGTTACACCATGGAACGTGCCGCCAGCTGAAAGCATAGGTAGGCTGCTTTATTGATGATTCACTGTTGGTATGAACGCCGCCATTGTCAGCTGTGCCTGTGTAACGGTTCGGATAATAATCAGGATCGCCGTAAGCAGCCGGGTTGGACGTCGACGAAGGGTATCCCCTGATACGCCTGGAGTATAAATATCTTCACCAATCAGATAATCCGCTTTAGACGCCTGGTATTTGCCCGAAGATATCGGAAATCGCTTCATTCAATGCACCTGATTCTCCCTGATAAACCAGATTGGATTGTGAAAATGTTACGGTATGTGTCAATTCATGGGCCACAACATCCAAGCCTCCTGATAGAGGAATGAAAGGAGAACCGTCTCCATCTCCGTATACCATTTGTGAACCATTCCAGAAGGCATTGTTATAGTTACTGCCATTATGGACGGTGGATTTTAATGTTGAACCGTAGCCTCTCGTATTATCCTGTAAATAGTATTTTCCGCTTGATTAAGTTGTATTAAGAGAGACCGTGTTTTTAAGAACCCCTGTATCTGTTCCGACAGAGTTTGTGCAGGTTACCCCATCCATATCCATCAGGTTCACGACTCCCGAGATCCAAGTCATCCGTGTCTTCCACTTTGACAGGATTAATGCCCTTTGAGCACCAGGAAAATGCACGGGAAGCAGAATATTTATATGAATTCACCCTTCAAACTCAATATAATGATGTCATCAGTTAAAAAAGATCATTGTCAAAACAGCGCTGCTTTTTGTTGAAGGGAAGGGGTGGAAGGTCGATGATATAGAATATATTGGCCCTTTAGAGGGTGTTGAATAATGATACGGAATAGGTCCTTCAACTTTGAGTTAGCCATTTTGTTTCTAGTTATTAATAAAAAAATAATACACTTCAACAAGAATGAAAATTGATTAATGGGAACGAGCTCAACGATGCTGGTTCCCTTTCTCTTTAAATTCTGTATCCTTAATTTAATAGATGGTACCTGAAAAAATAATAAACAAAAAAAGGTAGGGTCAACGCAAGCCCCACCTTTCTGCATTAATAATTTGTACTTTTACTTCGTTTTACTTAAGCAATAATTCTCCAAGCTCATCCAACATAGTGTTAGCTGCCAGAACGCCTCCAGCTGTGTTCCAAATGGCGTCACTTACCTCAAACGAATGTCCACTTTTCACGGCATTTAAATTTTTCCAAAGAGGATCATGTGTCCAATCTTTTGCTGTAGCCAACGCTTCTTGGTCACCATTCGGGGCATAGGTGAAGTAGAAGAGGTAATCCGCATCCATTTTAGGAATGACTTCTTTACCTACTTCTATTGCTAGGTTGCCAAGCTTATTATCTGGTGTAAATAGGGCTTCCTGCTGGGGTGCACGTTTAAACCCAAGTTGATCGAATATTACACCGGAAAATGAATCTGTATAATAAATACGGGAGGTCCCGGCCATGAAACGTACAACAGAAACGGTCTGATTTGCTTTATCACCAAGTTTTACTTTTAAATCAGCTACCTTTTTATCATATGCCGCTAATACTTTATTTCCTTTGTCTTCAAGATTTAATGCTTTGGCGTATAATTTAAAGTTTTCCTTCCAATCTCCTCTAAGTGTTTCTGAAAAAACGGTTGGAGCGATTGCACTAAGCTGTTTGTATACTGCCTCTTGACGTAACTTGTTGCCAAGAATCAAATCAGGTTTAAGCGCTGCAATTTTTTCGACATTTACTTCACTCTCAACGCCAACCACTTCAGCACCTTTCATATCATCTTTAATATGGTCGTACCAAGGATTACCAAGCCATGATTGCACAGCACCAACTGGTTTAACCCCTAATGCTAATAATGCTTCTGTACCTTCATTTGTAAGGACCACGATCCTTTTTGGAGTCCCTTTAATCTTAGTAGTTCCCATTGCATGTTTAACAGTATAGGATTTTTCTTCGGTCTTTTTTGAATCTTGATTTTCCTCAGTTTTTTCTTTTGTGACACCGCAAGCAGCTAATAAGGAAATGGCGGAAAAAACTAGAAAGGATAGGGAGTTACTTCATGAAAAAAAAGCTATTTATTGATTCAAAACCAATAGTTCTCATAGGAATGATAGGTTTATTATTGTATCGGAGATCAGTCATCCATCGAAACGCAGTGATACGAATGACTAGAAAATCCACTGTAATCAAAACTTGTCAGATGTGCAAGAATCCAAAAAGCTTATCTGTTTTTCACCGGAATCGTACTAAATCAGATGGACATAATGGCATTTGCAAAACCTGTCAGGATGAAGTGAACATAAGAAACCTCAAGTATGGAGATCTCTCATAGAATGAAAACCCAAACGGCTTGGATAACACGTTTGGGTTTCTTTTTTATACGATATAACTTTGCGAAATCGCTATCAATTTTTAAAAGAATAAATAAGAACAAAGTGTCCATAAGGATTATAAAAAGAAAATGGTCAAGAGTATTTAATGGTCTTCAACGTTTTAAAACTATACATAGTGAAATCACCATTGCGCTTAAGTTCACTGATTTTCATTTTATTTGCCCTCATTTAATCTCGAGCTTCTTTTAAATCTTTCTGAACCTTTTTCATTGTTCCTTCAATCATTACCAAATATGGTTTTTTTAATTTAAAAGGAGATTGGTTGAAGGTCATACGATCACGTTTTAAAATACTCAACAACATTGGTAAGTAAAGTACTTGTTCAAAAATATCTTGGTCATGCTCAGGTATCCGTGTCATGTCCAATCCTCTCCACAGACCTTATACAATCTATTGGAATGTCGATGCTGCTGCTTAATAAATCCAGTCTAATTTTCCGAGTTTCCATTTCTACGCTATCTACATTCCCAATCTTAGATAAAAGCCGGCCCTCTTTTGAATATGAAATAGTGATTGGGAGGGTATAATTAAGCGAATCCATAACAAAATCCCAATTTGCGAAAATTGCTGCTCATTATTAACGCCTGTGAAGCTTTTTAATAAGCAGCCTGAGAGCTATCCCTCCCGGATGGCTTTTTTCTTTTGCGCAATTTTTCGTACAAGCTGGGCTAACGTCCGTTTCACTTAATAACAACCGACAATAGGATATAACAAGCCGTAGTTTGTCCATTACGGCAATTCTTTAAAAGGGGGGATTGCTATGCCAGAGTTGATGCGACACATGGGCCGCGAGGTTATTGTGAGGGATCGTGATGGTAGAGAGCATCGTGGGATAATGGAAGCCGTTGACCCGCCACGGGGAGTATTTATTCGTACCGGGTTCAGGAGACGCTTTTTTCCTTTCTTTTTTATAGCTGCCGTTTTTTCATTCCGTAGAAGACGCATATTTTAGGAAAAATAGTTTCGTATAAAACAGTGGCATCGATTGAGTCGGATATATTCCGGCTTGTTTTTTTGTGAATTAAAAAAGCCTATTAAAAGGCTTGACGCAATTAATAGGCTTTTACTGATTCAGTTATCGATTAATAGCCGGATCCTCCAAACATGCAAGTACATCCGATGATGATTAACAAGATAAACAATACTACGATTAGAGCAAATCCACTACCCATTCCACCATATCCTCCACCATATCCATCTGCCATATTATCCACCCCTTTGCGTAAATTCTTGGTGTCACTCCATTTATCCTATGTACAAGCAATCACGACGGACAGGGCTTTTAATAAGGTTTTTGTCCATTTTTGCAACAAAAAAAGCGCAGGTGTTATGCTGCGCTTTTTAAAGGAGTTAATGTCTGTATCGGAGTCGTTATGGCTTAATACGGCTTACTTTAATTTATGCCGTAATATCGAAACGGACAAGGTCATCTGCCTTATTTGCGCAAAATTAAACGACTACCCTTCCGGAGAGTAGTCGCACATGCTTGTGTTAGGACCCTAAATAAAAGAAAAACTTTAACCGATACTTATATTGATTCCCTGTTGGTGTGACGCATCTTTTTTAATTTCTCGTGGGGTAGAAACGAAGGTCAAAAATTGCTTAATGTTCTGCACTTGAAAGAAATTGACCGCCTGATGCCGGGGAATATTGAACCTGGTGTCAGTGAGCAAGATGATTTTAGGAAATACTTTTTTGTCTGCAGGCTGCCAAGGTTCGTGCTTCCATTCATTGGACATGAAATACGAAACATATCGATTAAACTTATCATTCATTACCTTTTCCGAATAAATAGAGCGTCGGATTTCCACGAAGAACGGCGCGCGTTTCCAAATCATAAAGGCATCCGGTTCCATGTATCCCTTCCCTTATTTCGGTTCAACAGAAAAAGACTCAGGGTACTCATACTGTGAGGCCTCTCTATAAAACTCAACGTTTTTAAGAAAATGCGGAATTTTAGCAGAGTCTTTTTTGATGGGAGCAGGAGCAGGAAAGTAGATATATGGCTGCTGAGTAGTGTTTACTTCAATGTGCCCGTCTCTTCGTAACCTTTCCAGAACCCCATTGCAGCATGTGATAGGTTTTTTCAGCCTGGTAAAATGAAGATCTATAATATCTACCGGGTCAGGCAGCGGAATCGTATGAGATCATTTAATATTGCTAAGTCACGTTTTCTTATTAATCCAACACCTCAAATATTGCATCAATCACCGTATCGCCGTCAGAAGCTTTTAAATTTTAATAACATTCTTCCGTTATCTTTCAATTTTTCACTTCCTGACCGCACATATGAATCCCATCCTGACAGTTAGGTTATTTTTCAAATCTCCCTCTAAAAACTTAGAATCTGGCCTTTGCATCGACAAAATGAGAAACACACCCCAATGGCTTCCAATAGCGCTTATCTCATCTACAATAGCCATTATGGCCTTCTCCTTCTTAAGTCAAGCGGCTCCATCGATGTAAAGGATGATGTAAGGCGGCCGGTCCGGTAAATCATCAATATGGGATAGCTCATGAGTATCCAATAAATCGCCGCGCTTTGTTAGTTCGTTCCGTAAATGTTGCAGAATCGGAAGTGTTTCAGAAGGGCTGACAAGGACACATTCAACGTGTTCAACCCTCCGAAAGATACGGAATTCGGAACGTTTCAAGTCGCAAAGATAAAGCTTCAATCGTTCCGAACGAAGTGTTGTAATTAGTGATGTAAGAACAGAGCGCAGCTGAGTGGATTTTCCGGAACCTGTTTCCACGGCGATTAGCAAATGGGGGTGTTCTACCTTGTCATAAACCACTGTTCCCCCGTTCGTATCAACCCCACAAACAATAGGCAACTTCATCTTCTCCACCAGTTCTTTGTTCAACAGTATACCGGATAAGAGGGGATAAAGGGGCTACAAAGACCTTCAACGGTGAAGTTCTTACGCGAGGTATAAAAAAAACAGCCATCTCAAAGTGGCTGTATTCGTTCATCAATTAGGTTCAAGTAAGGTCCTTCCATTTGTGTTATTGAACAACAACAAATAATTCTGTGAATTCGCTAACTTCTTTGCTTATCTCTTTATAACGATTCCAATGAAGATAATGATGTACCTGTAAAACAACAATCTTACTTGCAGGGGAATTAGGTAAAATTTAGATTAAAGAAGCTACTTTCATTTACTATTTTAGTGATTTTCACTATTCTCGCTCTCCAATAAACCAGATCAATTTTTCTGTTGTATTTGGCAATTAAGAAATGCTGTTTATGGCTGTATGTTTTTTGAATATAAAAAAGCCGAAAATATGCAAGAAATGAAATAAAAACATGCATATTTTTGACTTATTTATACTTATTGATATTAAACAAAAACATCGGTTAGTTTAAGTGAGAATTTTCACAATGTAACTTAGAGAGTAGATGAAAAACTCAAGGAAATTCATAAAAAGGTTGAATGTTGTAAAAATACACTTGGTTAACAGTAGTTTGATTGTGGATGAAAATAATTCTTACCCACGACACCCTCATAATAAATTAAATGGTCATATTGTACTCTAAATGTTTTTTGATATAACTTGGAAACAGCTTCACCACTTAAGTAAGTTTCTATCAATTCCTTTTCGCCATTAATTGCTTCCCCTCTTGCTTTTATAACAGCTTGTGTAATCTCAGCAGCGTGGTCGTAAATCTCCACAACTATATGGATGACAAAACTACTCTTATCTACCTGTTTTTCGGGTAGTACGAAAACCCTGGATATTTAACTACAGCCCATTTCTCCTTGCGTAGAGAATCAATCAATTCTGATCCAACATTTAAATTGCTCTTAACTAGTTCTTTAGGAGTCAGTGCCATCCATTGATTCAGCGACACGTCTTCAAAGCGGTTGCTTTTGAACATTTCTAAAAACCATAATGTTTCGGTACCGGTGTTTTGAATATAGTGTCCAGTAGCAAAGGGTACATATCCGACATCACCAGCTCTATAATCAAATGTACGAGCCGCACCGTTTCCAGTAAATACAGTCATTCTCCCTTGTCCTGTAAGGTAATATTGCCACTCGTCGTTATTGGGATGCCAATGCATTTCTCTCATTGCACCCGGTTCAATCTCAACGAGTGCCGCAGCAATCGTTTTTGAAATTGGAAAGTTAGTAGAGTCCACAATTCTTACACTACCACCAGGCGTTTTAATTGGTGTTTGTTTCAACAGCTCGTGTTTGAAGGTTAAAGGAACTTCTCCGAAGGGTGACTGGACTTCTTGACTTTCCAGTGAACCTGGTACCTCCCCCTGATAGATATATACCTGTTCAGAAGGAATTGAGTTAAAAGCGCTCTCTGGCACACCGAAATTAGCAGACAGAACATCTTGAGGTGTATGTGCAAACCAATCGGAGATAGATAAAGTGGAAAGATCGGAAAAGTTTCCATCATCGAATACGAGCAGGAATTCGCAATGCTCCAACCCTTGAATCGAATGTGGGATTCCTGGTGGAAAGTACCATAGATCGCCCGGGCCAACATCGGCAATAAAATTTCGTCCATTTTGGTCAACCGCAGTAATCCGGGCCCGACCTAATAGCATATAAGACCATTCTGCTTGTTTATGCCAGTGTAGTTCACGAACTCCACCGGCCGTTAAACTCATATTTACTCCAGCAAGGGTGGTTGCTATAGGAAGTTCCCTCACCGTGATCTCACGGGACCACCCTCCGTGATCTAATTTCATAGATGTATCTGAGAAAGAGAATTTCAAATTAGGAAGCAACCCTGCATCAGTAATTGGTGGAACGAGCATATCTGGATGTTGAAGATCCCGCATAATGTCACGCGGGCCTAAGTCCATTGCTCCAGCTCCATCACTTCGGATAGGTTGAGGCACATTCCCACCCGCTTGTTTAATATTTCTGTTTTTCATAATTTGCTCCTCTATTGGGTTTGTTAGGGAAAACTTTGTTATATTGTATGACTTGGGATTGAAATGGTTAATGCACCTAATCATCATAAAAAAATAGGGGCATTCCTATTGAAGAAATGCACATTTTAGTAGGCTACTATAAGAATCCCGTTCGTCTTTAGTTTATGAGCGGAAAATTCCTTCTTCATACAGATAGGTAGGGCTTTGAAATTATCGGCTTATGTTATTTTTTTACTTAGATTATTTTAAGTAGCTAAAAAACCTTTAAGAATGAAGCTTTTTTCAACTTATTTAATTTTGGTGAACCAATTTAACTTAGTACAACAATATTGAGAGGGTAGAGGTTTTGTGATGTCTCTACCCAATAAATAAGTCGTGTTTCTTCTATTTAGTCCAGGGAGGAGGGTAAGCATCAGGCCTTTTTTGATTGCTGCCGGGAACCGATTTCCCGTTTGATTCCTTCCAGCATCGCCTGTATCGAGGGGTACAATAGAAGATCTAGTAAAACAGTATGTTTCTAAAAGCTGGTAATTAAATCGAATGCACCATTATCCATAAAACAAAAGTTAATTTCGCTGTAGATCGAATCTCAACTTCAAAAATTAGAAATATAAGCGAATCTTAATGAACTAGCAAGTTTGTTCCGTTCATCTAGGAAACACTAAAACACCAACATTCATCCCTTCCTCACTTTAAACGTTTATTAACGGCGTAAGAGGTGATCGTAAGGCTGTATATTATGCGATAACATTACCTTGGTCAAATGGCATAACAGAAGGAAACATAAACAAGTTGAAACATATCAAAAGAATGATGTACGGACCTGCAGGGTTAAAGGTATTATTAAATCGATTGCGTTTCAGCATGTAAAAGAATAGTAACATAACTTTTTTTGCTGAAGATGACACGATAGCTTAGGGTTAATACTATCCACCAAAAAGACGTAAGAACCATACTCTTTAACAGAGCTTTTTTAAAAAAATAAAGCCATATGATAGGAGGGATTCTGAGGTCCATCCAGGCCTGGATACACATATGAAACGATTAATAGAGGCGGCCGGCCAGCTGGACGCTGTAACCAGGGGCTGGACTTTCGGCTGGCTGCGAATGAGAAAGGCTTAAAACAGGTAAAAGGCCCTCGATGATATCAGCCGCTGGAGGGAAGTGAAAAAATCATTCTATGGTCTTCATCAGGAAAAGCCTGACAATCGGTTGTAAACATCATTTAAATGACAACGATGCCAAGTAACCCTTCGTTCGGATTTGTACGAGGTTTATTTTTTTAAAAAACAAATGGAAAATATTTTATTTTTCACCAAGTTTTCACCATTCCCTTTTAAACTACTAATTATTAAAGAGCGAAAGGAGGAAAAAGCATGAATAAGAAAAAGGTGGTTTTTTGGGGTATTATCCTCACTTCAGCCATTTTCGTGTTCCGTTTACTTTACATGACAGGCGGCCACCCCGTCTTTGCCGGTGAACCGCATGGTGGTCATGGGCGAGGGGGACAAGCAGGCGGGTATGGGCCACAAGGAGGATTTGACGGCCATCGCCATTTTATGGACTCTCCCCCCCATGAGGGAGGTTCCTTTTGGCTGGGACTTCTTATGGGACTGGCTGTCCTTGTTCTTCTAGTTTTTCTAGTAAGATGGTTTAGAAAAAAAACAAAAGCTTCATCTATGAACGAGTTTATTGACACAGCTTTGCTAAGCTCTCATTCACCAGCTGTGTCACAGAATGCAAGAGTCTTAGATCAGTGGGGAAAAAATATTGCTAGTAAAAAGGAGAATGAATAAGATGGGTATTTTTAAAAGGTTAAAAACGATAACAATGGCTGAAATCAATGAAGGATTAGATAGGATTGAAGACCCGATTGCGATGCTCAATGAATACTCCAGGGAAATGGAGAATGAAATTGCAAAAGGGCAAAAGGCATTAGCCGCACAAATTTTTACAGAAAAAAAGCAAGAGGCTCTTATTTCTGAAACAAAGGCATTAGTGGAAAAGCGGACACGCCAGACAAAGCTAGCTATTAATCAGGAAGAGGAGGCGATGGCTAAGCTTGCTATTCAAGAAAAACTCACCGGTGAAAAGCAGCTGAGTCTTTATCAGGAACAGTTTGAATCCATTAAAAAACAAACACAAATCCTTTTGGAAAAACTGGAGCAGTTAATGGAAACCTATCAATATATGCAGCAAAAGAAAATCCTTTTGGCTTCAAGGGCCAATGTGGCGAGGTCGATTAAACAAATTCAAAAATCAACGGTTTCTGTTCAAACAGATTCAATTGCTAGGGGGATAGCCCGAGCAGAAGATCGAATCTTACTGATGGAGGCAGAAGTACAGTCCGGCCAACAATTTTATGCTCCTTTAGCTCAGTATCATTCTCTGGATGAGCATTCTATCAGTGACGAAGCAGTGAATTCGGAATATGAAAAGCTTAAAAATGAAAAAGAGGGAATTTTGTCCTGAATCAAGCAGTCACTAAAGGAAGTGCCCAATGGGGTGGGTGCTTCCTTCTCTCTTTGATCATGAATATAGCAGGTTAACCGGAACCCATATTAGCCGTTTTTAAGGTTAAATATAATATAGACAAAATCAGCCGGGGCATGCGGTTTTTTCATGCAGATATAGCCATTTATCCATTCATCTTTCTGCTGCCATGAAAATACACTCCTTGGCTTGGCGAACATGCAATTTTATTTTCGATTCGGAGGAATTCATTTGAAAAAGAATTATACAAAAATTGTATTGGATTTATTGATGGCAATTACTTTTGTGCTGCTGATGAATCCTAGAGTATTAAACGGTTTGCCGTTTCATGAAATTGCAGGACTGGTAATAGGAGCGGTCATTCTTATACACATTGGTTTGAACTACCGCTGGGTGATCAATACAGCCCAAAAAATTGGTGACTCTAAACTCCCGAACAAAACACGATTAAGTTTTTTGTTAAATCTCCTGCTATTAATGTCGATGGCAACGGTCATTATAACAGGAATATTGATTTCAAGGGTGGCAGTTCCAAGTCTCGCCATTCAAGGGAGCCCCTCGATTCGCGGCATTCACAGTTTCTCTGCTGATGCAACACTTGCATTGGTGGGTCTTCATATTGGGGTACATTGGCAATGGGTGATGAGTATCTGTAAAAGGGCGTTTAAGTCGAAGGAAGGAAGACTCAGGAAGGGTGTTATTGCAGGAGCTGTCCTATCAATCGCCATTTTGGCAGGAGGAATTCAATGGTTTTCCTCTGAAGTTTCATCAAGCAATGGTGATTTCAATTCGCAGCAAATGCAGCAGGGCAGGCAGACATTTAATTCAGGGGATACAGCGAATTCACGTCCTGGGCCGCCAAATGGAGACTTTCATGGAAAAGATCAGCATGGCGGCAGCAGCAGCCCATTTCTTGTGGTACTTAACTACTTTGCGATTTGGGCAGCAATCATCATCCCTACTTATTATTTGGAAAAGCGGGTATTAAGGAAGAAACGGCAGTCAAGAGATGTGAGTGCCCTTAGTTAGTGTTTAATCCTTTCGCGGGTATGGTCCGAGAAACAATTTCATATGCCCGAATCCAGCTGTTTGCCGGACAATGAAACGATTTCTCATGGGCATATTACCGGTACTTCGGATCATTGCCAATAGCTTTCATTTTTATAATAACTGCCAAAAAAGAATTTAGGAAGATGGATTCCAGATTGTAATTAAACACAGTAAGGCTGAAATTTGACCAAGAGGCCTGTATTAAGAGTATGGCCGAAGCAATCAGTCGTCAATTTAAAGGAATCAATCAATAGTGGCTTCCTCTTGAAATGGAATTGAGAGGGGAATAGCGTGATAGGCTAGAACAGCAATTGGGAAATATCCGCTGCTGTTTTTTTTATGATTGAAACACATATTTTACTAAAAGGACTGTTCCTTAAGGATGGTTGATATAAGTTTTTGGATTTTTAAATGAAATGATATGTTGAAACTGCAGATAGATATTAGAGAGGAAAAAAGCCGTTTTAAAAAGCTTTTGGGGGTCAGTTTTTTCATTTGATCCCAATATCTTATTGTAATTGCCTGTTTTCACCTTATTTTCACCATTGCCGCTTATAGTACATATATACACAGCTTGTTGATCATCGCAGATATTCAGAATCAGGGAGGCGGTTGAAATACAAGAAAAATAAAATCTTCCACTTATGCCCTTTCACCAAACTTTCACCAAGTGATAGTAAAGTAATATTTGTGCCACAGCAAAACAGATTTTTAGAGCTATACAGAGTCAACTCTTAAAAGAAAAATTAATTGAAATTTCAAAGGAGGAAATATGAAAATGAGGAAAAATAAGATCGTTGGATTCGTAATGACTGGGGCTTTAACTTTAGGAATAATTGGTGGAGGAGTGGAAGCATTTGCTGCATCAAATACAGCCTCTACATCGACTGTATCTGTAGAAAAGGCAGCGAATGTACAGGCTTCTTCGGATAATGTGACCAAACAAAAGGTCCAGGCCATCATGAAAGATCTTACAGGGAAACTAACCAAACTAGGTGTACAGCTTCCAGGAAAAGGCGGACATCGCGGGCATGGGGACCAGCTGGCAAACCTTGATTCTGCTACAAAAGCTAAAGCCCAAAAAATCATGGATCAAGAGAGAAAAGGCAGCATCACGCATGACCAGGCCGAAGCCAAGCTGAAGGCTCTTGGAGTGACCCTTCCTGAGGGGCGTCATGGAGATGTGCTGGCAAACCTTGATTCTGCTACAAAAGCTAAAGCCCAAAAAATCATGGATCAAGAGAGAAAAGGCAGCATCACGCATGACCAGTCCGAAACAAAGCTGAAGGCTCTTGGAGTGACCCTTCCTGAGGGGCGTCATGGAGATGTGCTGGCAAACCTTGATTCTGCTACAAAAGCTAAAGCCCAAAAAATCATGGATCAAGAGAGAAAAGGCAGCATCACGCATGACCAGGCCGAAACAAAGCTGAAGGCTCTTGGAGTGACCCTTCCTGAGGGGCGTCATGGAGATGTGCTGGCAAACCTTGATTCTGCTACAAAAGCTAAAGCCCAAAAAATCATGGATCAAGAGAGAAAAGGCAGCATCACGCATGACCAGGCCGAAACAAAGCTGAAGGCTCTTGGAGTGACCCTTCCTGAAAAAGGAGGAAACCCGGGAAGTCATGAAGATCCGTTCGCTAATTTAGATTCTGCGACAAAGGCAAAGGCCCAGGCCCTTGTAAAGGATGCAAAAACTAAATTAGCGAAATTAGGGGTGAATCACCTTCCATTTGAAGAGCTGCAGTGATTAATACAAATCCAAATATGTTTGCATGAGTAAGAGGGGATGGTTTCTTTCAGCCATCTCTCTTTATTTTGAAAAAAAATAGAAAAACTCTGCTGCAGACTCATATTGTTTATCCGCTTTCGTTCGTTTACTTTATACTTATATTACATATATCAATAAAACATTTTGCGCGAGAAGGGGGATTGGCGTGAACATTCTTTTGGCTGAGGATGACTTGCAGCTTGGTGAATTAATTGGATTTATGCTAAAGAAAAAGGCAGGGTATAGGGTTGATTGGGTGATGGAAGGCGAAGATGCCTATGATTATGCTGTTTCATCTCATTATGATGTACTGATACTGGATTGGATGATGCCAAATGGAGACGGCGTTTCTGTGTGCAGGCGGCTTAGAAGCCAAGGTTATTCCGGGGCCGTTTTAATGCTGACAGCAAAGGATGCAGTAGAAAACCGGATAGAGGGATTGGACGCAGGTGCAGATGATTATCTTATTAAGCCCTTTGAGATTGATGAGCTTCTGGCCCGCATACGTGCACTCTCACGGCGGAATTATGCTCCCATTCTTGAAGAGCAGCTTTCTGTTCATGATATGGTGTTAAATCGGACAAGCCAAACAGTTGACCAAGGAGGAAAAGAAGTTCAATTAAGTCCGCGTGAATTTCAATTGCTGGATCTATTGATACAAAATAAAGGGCAAGTATTGACCAGAGAGGTTATATTAGACCGGATTTGGGGTTTTGATGCAGATGTGTCAACCAAAACAATCGATGCAACGGTAAAGCTTCTGCGGAAAAAGCTTTACATCATCGGAAAACCAGATTTACTTCAAAGTATAAGAGGAGTGGGGTATAAATTTGAAAGCTGAAAACATCCATTTTCTGCATCCTTTTAAAAAACAAAAGAAAGATGACTTATTTAGAAGGACTCAATTACGCCTAACCCTGTTATACAGCGGTTTGCTGATGATTTTTCTGATATTGTTCATTATTGTCGTCTATGCCTTATTATATTCTACTATCTTTAAAGACCAGGAACGTGAACTGGAAACAAGAGTGAATCAAGAAGCGAAAGGCATTGAGATGTATTTAAGGAACCTGCATCAGTCTGATTTATCCGAAATACAGGCCCAACAATCTGTGGTGCAGGACGTTGACCAATTTTTCTATTATATCGTCAATCCTTCTGGGCAATTGGTTTCGGGCAATGAAAGGATTCCTGATCTCCGGCCAGAGCTTTTGAGAACGGTTAAAGGGTGGCAGGCTTCACCGAATGAAATCCGAAAAAAGACACTGAACGTCACATTTTCTGGACATGGCCCAAAAGGAAAAGACAGGAAAGAAGGAAAATCGGGAAAACCGGAGTTTGAGCCTATCAAAAGAAAAGGATCTGTTCGCTTAATGATATCCGGCCATCCGATTATCTCTAATGGAGAAAGAGTTGGAACTGTTTATATTGGAAAAGAGGTTTCATTTGCCTATCAGCTGTTTAATTGGCTTTTAATTATTTTGTCAGGTTTGGCGGTTCTTTTTTTAGGGGTGGCTCTGATTATCAGTTATTTTATGTCCAAAAAGGCAATGGTCCCGATTACTCATGCTTTTTCCAGACAAAAAGAATTTGTGGCAGATGCTTCTCATGAATTAAGGACACCATTAAGTGTCATGCTGTCATCCATTAATGCAATGGAGATGATATTGGAATCCGATGAAGAAGATTACTCTCATAAGCTGCTGTTTAATATGAAAAATGAAGTAAATAGGATGACAGGATTGGTTGGTGATTTATTGACTTTGGCTCGTTCCGATTCGGGAGCTGTCGAGCTTGTAATAGAAAAATTTGATTTTCGGCTTGCAGCCCAAAAGGCGCTTGATGCGGTGGGGGCATTAGCTGAATCGAAACAAATCAAACTAACCATAAATGCCCCAGAGACCTTGTTGATTCATGGAGATTCACAAAAACTTACTCAGTTATTGTATATTTTGCTGGATAACGCTATTAAATACACCCCGAATGGAGGAGAAGCAAATCTCACCCTATCTCTTCATGAAAAAGAACTGCTTATTACTATGAAAGATACCGGAATAGGGATTTTCCCTGAGGATCGAAGCCTGATATTTGAACGTTTCTACCGGTCAGATAAGTCAAGGTCAAGGCAAGCAGGAGGACATGGACTTGGACTTGCCATTGCAAAGTGGATTGCGGAAAGCCACGGAGGCACCATTCAGGTTACGAGTGAACTAGGGAAGGGCAGTGAGTTTTCCGTCAGACTTCCGCTGATAAATGGCTAATGGTTTCTAAGATCGGCTTCCTGGTCCGCACATTTAAGGTCGTAATTTCAAGCATCATGAAGATTTTTGGATTATCTTAAGGTACATAGTCTGAAAGTTGTTAACCAATATTTATTTGAATTTCTTCTTCTTCCGATTTTTGATTAGCTTTTTTAATGGCTCTGCTTAAAGGCATCCGGTTCCATGTATCCTTTTCCGTAATTTGGTTCAACTATGAACGATTCTGAAGACTCAAAGTTGAGCAATGACTTGTAAAACTGGGGCACTACATAGTATGCGTAGTTGTCCGAATGGTCACCGACTGCATTACCAATGGAGTTCTGCATATAATGCATTAACGCCTGTGAAGCTTCGTAATAAGCCGACTGAGAGCTATCCCACCCGGATGGCTTTTTTCTTTTGCGCAATTTTTCGTACAAGCTGGGCTAACGTCCGTTTCACTTAAAAACAACCGACAATAGGATATACCAAGCCGTAGTTTGTCCATTACGGCAATTCTATAAAAGGGGGATTACTATGCCAGACTTGATGCGACACATGGGCCGCGAGGTTATTGTGAGGGATCGTGATGGTAGAGAGCATCGTGGGATAATGGAAGCCATTGACCCACCACGGGGAGTATTTATTCGTACCGGGTTCAGGAGACGCTTTTTTCCTTTCTTTTTTATAGCTGCCGTTTTTTCATTCCGTAGAAGACGCATATTTTAGGAAAAATAGTTTCGTATAAAACAGTGGCATCGATTAAGTCGGATATATTTCGGCTTTTTTTTTTGTGAATTAAAAAAGCCTATTAAACGCAATTAATAGGCTTTTACTGATTCAGTTATCGGTTAATAGCCGGATCCTCCAAACATGCAAGTACATCCGATGATGATTAACAAGATAAACAATACTACGATTAGAGCAAATCCACTACCCATTCCACCATATCCTCCACCATATCCATCTGCCATATTATCCACCCCTTTGCGTAAATTCTTGGTGTTACTCAATTTATCCTATGTACAAGCAGACACGACGGACAGGGCTTTTAACAAAGTTTTTGTCCATTTTTTCAACAAAAAAAGCGCAGGTGTTATGCTGCGCTTTTTAAAGGAGTTAATGTCTGTATCGGAGTCGTTATGGATTGTTTCAACTTACTTTAACCTATGGCTCGCTATTTATGTACGATCTATAAGAGATTGAAAAATTCCCAGTACATCCAGCAATGTCACCTCGAACCAATTCTTTTTCTTTGAAGAGGGTATATAACTTACTATTAAATACTGAGATATCCGAAGAAAACGGTTTTGCTTTCTTTATTGAGGGAGAGAGGTTAGTTACAAGCAATTAAGATTTCGAGGTGACAACTGCAACAATAAGATGAATTAGTATATAAATAAATTTGGATTAAAATGGATAATTATGTTTTATTCAGAGTAACGATACGTTATTTAAATAGACTTACTACATAATTTGATAAACAAGGAAGGTGTTATTATCAATGGCAATTAAATCGATTGTTTTACAGACAAACAGTTTAACGGAAATGAAAAATTTCTATATTAATACGTTAGGTTTTTCTCTAATTAATGAGGATAAGAATAGCTTTCGAATTGCTGTTGGTGCAGGTGAATTTGAGTTTACAACAAAAGATGTAGAAGATAACCCCTATTATCACTTTGCTTTTAACATACCAGCTAACAAATTTAATGAAGCAAAATCATGGGCAAAAGAAAGAGTAAGTTTACTTGTTGAAGATGGATTAGATGAAGCTAATTTTGCTCATTTTCCTGCCCATGCTCTTTATTTCCTATGATCCTTCTGGTAATATAGTAGAATTTATTTCAAGGTATGAAATCGCTGAAGATAGTATTGAGCTTTTTCAGTTAAAAGTATTTTAAACATAAGTGAAATAGGTTTAAACGTAGAGGATACTATAAGTGTAAGTAAAAAATTAAATGAAATTAGTTTGACCGAGCGTGACAATAATACAATAAGTAGAAAAACACTTAATTTCATGGGTGATAGAAGGAATGGAATATTTATTATCTTAGCTCAACCTGGGATAATATGGATATTTTCCGATAAAACATCTGCCATATTTCCTCTTGAGATTACATTAATAAATAACAATAAAAAAATTATCAATTCCAATAATGAATTTCAGATATATTGGGACGAGCACAAGGGTGAGGTATTTTCTAAAACGTAACTGCGGAGCCTACTCCATTTCATGTAATATTTCAATGGCCACCTGATAACATTGATTTATTTAAAAGTAAGTTTCTTAAATTTCAGGGTAGCATGGACTTGGTAGATTATATTTAACAAAAATGAAGTACCCGTGTGCAATATGCATAAGGGTACTTTTTAATCTAAGGTAGGGTATCTGCGCTCATATAAAAAGGGAAGCTTCTCCATTTTATTGTTATTCTTACAAGAATTTGCCGAATCTCCATCTTTGCGTAAAATATCAATTTTACGAAGATAATTCAAAGGGAATATAAAAAACTATTATTTACAAAATGATAGGGGAAGCAAAGATCGATATTTGTTCCACCAAAATTGCAAGTGTGTCTGTACTTATTACTTATCATAAGAAAGAAACCAACTTTTAGTAAGCTGGTTTCTTTCTAACTAATATCAGGATTGATTAATTGATCCCTACTGCAGTGAAAGCATTTGTAACGGCTGTTTTTTCTGCACTGCTTGATCCATAAAGGTCAGCTGCCGATTGAATGGCTGCAGCTTTTGCTTGTGAGAAAGTGGCAGAAGAAGTTAGAGAGCAATTCAGTATAAAACTTTTCTGGGTTTTGTTCAAGTGGATGGGTTTTGATTATTTGAATTGGATGGTTCCTTTTAGTCCTATAACTCGTATAATGGGATATTATAATTACATATAGAGGTGCGAAAGATGACTGTTGCTTATATTTTGGTTATCATTATCTCTGTTATTTCTCTAATTGCGACTCTTATGGTGGCCGGTAAAGGGGATGAAGGGTACAGCAATTCAACTAAGCGTAACATCACTAATCTAGCTTTGATTTATGCTGTCGTCATTATTCTTTCTATTATTTCAGTTGCCGTCTATATTAGGTGGTTTGCATAAAAAAAATCAAATGTAAGAAACATAAACCTATCATTTCTTTTTAAGAGGATAGGTTATTTTTAATTTTAATTTCAAGGGGTGGGCTGAAATATGGATTGGAGACCGGATAGGAAACAAAAAAAGCCTATATATAAGCAGCTCGCTGAGTTTATTGGAAATGGAATTGCGGATGGGATCCTTCCTCCCGATCAGCTCCTGCCTTCCGAAAGGCAGCTGGCAAGTGAGCTTCAAGTAAATAGGAGTACAGTAGTCGCTGCGTACGATGAATTGGAGTCAATTGGTCTTATCGAGAGAAAAAGGGGGAGTGGAACAAGAATAAGCAAGGATATCTGGGGACTTACCAAAAAGCGCATCCCCAGCTGGAACCGGTACGTGGAAGCTGGCTCATTCTTGCCGAATATGCCGGTGATTCAAAGAATCAGGAAGGAAATAGAAGGCCATAGCCTGATAAATCTAGCGAGCGGGGAGTTATCTGAAGATTTATTCCCCCTTGACTCATTACAAAAAATTGCAGCTAGCAGGCCATTTACTGGCCGCTTGGGCTACGATCACCCCCAGGGAAGTGAAAGGCTAAGAAATACCATTGTAGAGCATGTGAAGAGATATCGGAGAATTGAAACAGATTCCTCCTCCATCCTGGTTACCTCAGGTGCGCAGCAGGCGCTGCATCTTATCGTTCAATGTCTCTTAAAGCCGGGGGATGCGATTGTGTTAGAGAATCCATCGTATCATTATGGCCTCCCTATATTTAAATCGGCAGGAATAAGGACGTTTTATCTACCAGTCGACCAGTATGGAATCAATCCAGATGATTTAGAATCATTGTATAAAAAACACCGTATTCGAATAATTTTTTTAAATCCTTCCTATCAAAATCCTACGGGAGCTTACCTTAGTCAAGAACGCAGGAAAAAAATCTTAGATTTATCCTCTCAATATGGAATCCCGATTGTAGAGGATGATCCGTACAGTTTAACTTCCTTTACAGGAAAAGAGGCAAGTCCTTTAAAGTCGATGGATGTGCACGGTAATGTATTATATATTAGTTCTTTGTCCAAGATTGTGGCTTCAGGCTTGCGAATTGGCTGGATCCATGGACCAAAGTCTGTCATTGAAAGATTATCTGATGCGAAACAGCAAATTGATTTCGGACATGGTAGCTATACGCAGTGGATTGCCGAAGAATTTTTAGAATCTGAGTATTTTTCGAATCATATTTGCCGCTTGGTGAAACAATTAAAACTGCGGAGAGACCAAATTGTCATCAGTATGAAGGACTATCTGGAGGATAGTGTCGAATTTCAAATACCAGAAGGCGGAATTCATATTTGGTGCAGGATCAATAAAGGGCATGATGAAGGTCAATTACTCGAGAATTCCATACGAAATGGAGTCATCTATGTTCCTGGATCGACCATGGGAACGCAAAAAGTCTATGTTCGTTTTACATTTGCTAGGGAGAAAGAGGAAGATATTGATATGGGAATTAAAAGGTTTGCATTAGCTTTACGCCAAATTAAATAAATTTGAGAAGATAGTTATCCTTCCATTTATTCCTGCTTATCCTAAAGATTTATACTTTGGTAGGGTTATTGGCAACGGGACAGAACGGGGAAGAAGGATTGGTATAGATATTAGGAGGTACATGGTTAAACGACGTAAAGGCTCGGGAAAGCAGGAGTTATCATGTGATGGGGGGATTGAGGCTATCAGGAAAAATAGTAGGGGAACTCTCTATTGCACAGTGATTCTTCATGAATCCAGAGGTCATTCTCTTAGATAAGACCTACCCGGCAGAACAGGTTATCTGGTGTGAATGGGATGACAGCACGCTTCCTGTATTTGAAACACCTATGGCAGATTCACGGGAATCAACAATCAACCGTTCGGCACGTTGAATGGAAGGTATTAGGTTTTTTCAGCCAATAAATATGTAAACTAGGACATGTGTCTGAAGAATTTAGCTTTTTATGATGATTTTAAGTTCTATACCGAGAATAATGTACAGTCGTGTAAGGCCATTGTTGGCGGCTTGGGGATTCTGTTTCAGAACCAGACTGGGGACGGGAAGAAACACTGATACCACCAAATCTGGACTTGAAACAAATCGCTTAGCAAATGGAATTTAATCCTGTTGGCCATTATGCAAGGCCTGATGTTTTTAAGTTATTGGTAACACTCAGAAATAAAAAAATTTGTATAGGAAGAAATAATAAGCTTAAATGAGTCGACCTCTCACGATTCAAGTATTTTTATTGTGGTCAGGGTCCCTTCATTTTTTTAAAGATTAGGAGTGGCACAGGTGATATCAACACAAATAGATAAGACAGTTTTAGGCCAAATCATTCAGGAGCATCTTAAACCTTTTATTCAAGAAGTGGACGAAGTGGGACTTTACCCCAAAAGATTTCTGAACATTCTAGGGGAAAATGGCTTCTTTCATTCCACAAGTTTACCTAAGGGAAGTTTACGGTACAGGGAGATTGATTTAATCCAAGAGACAGCAAACTATTGCATGACATCCGCATTTACAGAATGGTGTCATTTAGCCGCACTAACTGCTTTGAGGTTGAGCAGTAATCCTTTTATAAAAAACGATTTATTACCAGCCCTTGAATTAGGAGAAATACTGGGTGGAACTGGATTATCAAACGCATTAAAATATTATGCCGGATTGGAGAATATACGCTTGAAGGCTGAAAGGACTGCGGGTGGATATTTCTTGACCGGAAGTTTACCAAGCGTTTCTAATCTAGATGATGACCACTGGTTTGTAATTGTGGCTTCACAGAATGAGGAAAAAAGAATCATAGGAATCCTTCCTTTGAATACAAAGGGACTCATATCGGAAAAGAAAACTCATTTTATTGGATTAAAGGGGAGCGGTACGTATTCCTGCTCCTTTGACCATGTATTCATTCCAGATGATTGGATTATTTCCCAAAATGCCGACACATTCATACAAAAGGTCCGTCCATTTTTGGTTTTATATCAAATACCTCTGGGGATTGGGGTTTCTCATGCTGCAATACAATCTTTAAAAGATATCTATTCTAGAAATAGTGAAGGTAATAGGTCTCTTAAACCGAAAATACAGGAATTGTCAGGAGAACTTGAAAGTCTTCGGAACAAAACTTACTCTCATGCGGGATCTACAGACCTTTCAAGTATTTGGAAGGACATCTTACTGACTAGATTGGAAATGGCTAAATTTACGCTGAAAGCAACCCATACTGACATGCTCTTTTCTGGAGGACAGTCCTATATTCAGGGCAACGATACTTTTAGAAGAATAAGAGAAGCTTATTTCTTAGTAAATCTCAGTCCTACAATCAAACAATTGGTGGATTTATTTTCTAAAGAAGTAGAGTAAGGACTTTTTGTCGAGTATTTCCTATTAGGAATCATGATATTAACATAGTTCTTTACTAATGGATGGTGAAAAAAGCGTAAGATTGGATGGTTAACTATTTTAAAAAATCCTTTATTGTAGAGTAGTGGATTTTTAGAAAAGATTTAACCATAGGGAAGATTCTAATTTGTGTATAAATTCACAACTGTGATATGGAGTAATATGCCCGCAAACAACTCATATTTGGATTATTGATTAGATGATTATGGCTTAGCCCTATTCGGGGAAGGACCTGTTCTTTTACAAAAACTTATTTATAAAATTTCACTATATTAGTTAGTGCCCGGTTTCGTAAGATTGGTTCCATTTTGTAGGATATTTTTGATGACCATCTTAATCATTTATAACAACTTGACTATTAATTTCAACACGTAGGATGAGAAAGGGTGTGTGCAAATTGTTAAACCAGTTTGAAACTCCGTTATTTACGGGCCTAAAAAAACATGCAGAACAAAATCCAATCCAATTTCATATCCCCGGCCATAAAAAAGGAAATGGAATGGATCCTGTCTTTAGAGAATTTATTGGTGAGAATGCTTTTCAATTGACTTAATTAATATTGAACCGTTGATGATTTACACCTTCCAAAAGGTATTATTAAACAATCACAGGAATTAGCGGCAAAAGCATTTGGTGCAGATTATACTTTCTTCTCTGTACAGGGGACAAGCGGGGCGATTATGGCCATGATTATGTCCGTTTGTAATCCTGAAGATAAGATTTTAGTCCCGCGAAATGTACACAAATCCATTATGAGTGCGATTGTTTTCTCAGGTGCTATACCTGTTTTTATCCATCCGGAAGTAGATTCCCGCTTTGGTATCTCTCACGGGATTACACCGGATTCTATCGAAAAAGCAATAAACCTCCATCCTGATGCCAAAGCTATTTTGGTTATCAACCCAACTTATTATGGTGTTTCTGGAGACTTAAAAAAGATTGTAAAAATTGCTCATTCAAGAGATATTCCGGTACTTGTTGACTAAGCACATGGGGCGCATATTCATTTTCAAAGGAAATGCCATTATCTGCAATGGAGGCCGGGGCCGACATGGCTGCAACAAGTGTGCATAAATTAGGTGGTTCTCTAACTCAGAGTTCTATTCTGAATCTGCGGGGTAATCTTGTTTCACCCAAGCGGGTTCAATCTGTTTTATGTATGTTAACGACAACTTCGACTTCCTATTTATTATTAGCTTCATTGGATGTTGCTAGAAAATCGTTTGTTACTGAAGGACAAGGATTATTAGAGGATACAATTCGAAAAGCAAAAGAAACTCGTTCGAAAATCAATGAAATTCCTCATTTATATTGCATGGGCCATGAAGTCCTAGAATCTAGTGCTGCAGTCTCAATGAATCCTACTAAGCTATTAATATCGGTGGAAGAACTTGGGATTACTGGTAACGACGTTGAAAAATGGCTTCGTCATAATTACAACATTGAGGTTGAATTATCTGATCTTTATAAGATTCTTTGTATTGTCACACCAGGAGATACCGATAAAGACTTATTAACACTGTTACTGCGTTAACCAACCTTTCAAGAGAGTATATTAATCAGGTGGACAAATGTGCTGATAGCTCTGTCTTATTACCGAATATTCCTGCTTTGGCTTTAACGCCACGAGAGGCTTTTTATGCTGACACAGAAGTTATTTCTTTTGCAAAGTCTGCCGGAAGGATTATTTCGGAATTTGTAATGGTTTACCCACCTGGAATTCCAATTTTCATTCCAGGAGAAATCATAACAAAAGATAATTTAGTTTAAACACGGAAAAATATTGAGGCGGGACTCCAGGTTCAAGGAGCGGAAGATGATCAGCTTATATCAATTCGAGTTATCAAGGAACATTTAGCTATTAAGTAAGGATTGAAAATTATGGAGAGAACTTAAGAAGATTAAAATAAAAAGGATGATGAAAAACAAAGACAATTAGACTATAACGCGCGGTGTTGAAAGCTTTATGAGGAATAAAAAAGAACACTGTCTTATTATCTAAAATGACCGTTCTAATATTATATAAGCCCAAGTCATGGAGATAATGAAAAGTAGCAATGAAGTGGAAGCTGAGAGTAAGTCCAATGCTGTTATTAGAGGAATCACCATTTTACTAATAAGGGTTAATAAAAGGTCATTCACCTTCTCTTTTTTCAAACCAGTGCTCAAAGTGTTCGGTAAGAAACTGAATTTTCACACGAATTTGCTCCAATTCACTGAGTTTCTGATCTGTTTCAGCTAGATGCTGGTACTCTGACTCATAATGTGTTTACCTTGACTACTTATTCATAAAAAAAAGAATCAGGCCTTTTCCGAGATTTACAATGTAATGGACATTCATTCATGAACTATTCTGTACCTGTAACGAAAGAGGCAGCATCACTAAGTCCTCAACATCAAAAATTAGACCAGATTAACTTAATAAGAAAGACATAAAAGAAAGCGAGCAATAGAATTATCTATGCGCGCCTATTGCTCAAAGTGATAACTATTTCTACTGGATTCACTGTAGAATGAGTTTCCTCATAAGAAAGTCGAAACTTTAAAAATCGTATTATTTATCAGTTGGGGAATTACCAATTACTGTACAATCGTGGTTTTTTCAACATTCTTTATGTTATCAATTTTCCCTTCGCTCATATCGCCACTTGGCAATTTAACGTTATTGAATTTTTGTGACATATTTCACATATTAGTGCAATCTAAAAATAGTAGGCTTATTATAAAAGGGAAATGAATTATTTAAAAATATCAAATTAGAACAATACGGAGATGATGAAGTATGACTGGTCTTGCTTTGGTTTTGACCATTCTCTTTGGGCTATTAAAAATATTGATTTCCTGTCTTCCATCCGATGCAGTGAAATGGATTACAGGCAAGTTTGAAATGCATTCAAAACTTAATGATGCGAATACCGTCGTGACCTTCGAGGGAAAACACCTGGAAGGTGAAGATGCAGCTCAAGTCATTGATTTTTTTAACAAAGGTACATTCTTAGAACAATATTATATATTTCCAGGAAATGAACAAATGTTTTTGCATCCAGAGAACGGCGGGACTCCACTAGTCATTGATACCAAAAAAGGCAAAAAGGATGTCAGGTTGTTTTTGTACAGCAACAGTGATCATGTGGATGTAGTCAAACAGTATAAGAAGAAAGTAGTTGCTTATAGCCTACGTTCCGATAGCCTCCAAAATCGCTCTATGGCATTAACAGCAGATCTAGTTTAAAAGAAAGGCCGTCTTTAAAAGATGGTCTTTTTTGCTCGCAGGAGGTTCCCACTCCTTTTTGTAAGTGTATTTATTTTCCAAAAAATAGCTTTTCCAGCTTTGAAAGCAGAGATTTTCCCAGCTGCTATTTGAATTTCTTCTCCAGTATGAGGGTTACAACATGTGCGGGCAGCACGTTCACGTATTTCAAAGTTACCGAAACCAAGCTCATCTACTGAGACAGTGAATAGTGTGTTAGCTAAGATCGGAGGTGTCACGCGATGTTTTTATCACTCCTTTTCTTATGATTTGGACGTTTGCTATATTTTTCCAATCATTTCGAAAACGTTTTTTATCTAGATTTATCTTATATAAGAAAGAAATTTCCCATTCAATTTGCTTACCAATTTTAACAGGTATTCTAATGGCTTTTTTAATTAATTTATATCAATATGTCCCTTATTGGTTGGGTTTTAGCCCGATTGGTGTCGGGTCGAATCAAATCACTACAATAAAAGGTGTTAGTAATCTTGGCCTGATGCTTGGAACAATCACAATCGGTCCGTTTAATGAAGAATTTTTGTTTAGGTATTTGTTGTTTGTAGAAGCAGCGCTACTATTTGCCAACATTCCAAAAGACTTGTTTAGTGAGTTTCAACAACATATCATAAAACACAAGAAGCTGTATTTAATATGCTGGATCATTGTTGTCAACATGTTTTTCGGATTTGCACATGGTCCCAGCATTTAAAGTTTTCCTTTTTACTTTTTACCAGGTTTAATTAGTACGTTATTTTTCTTAAGATATGGTTTTTTATCAGCTTGGTTATCACATAGTATGTTTAATTTGTTTTCGACTATAGCATCTCAAATTATTTTAGTATTTTTGATAAATAAATAAAGTGCAAGGGCTATGGTACGAAAAGGATATGCTGCTAATTTTGCGAAAGAAATGGTAAAAGAATATGTACCAAAAGCTAAAAAAAATGTACGTTTGAAGCAAGTCTGAATACCTTCTGAAACAATGGACTGACTGGTTAAACCACCATAAATAATTTAGATTTTTAGGTTCGACTAATTTACATAAATTCAAAAATACCCGATTGAGTATTAAGCTATACTTGAAGAAGAACTGAATGAAAGTTTAACCGTTCAAAGCAATTGGAATGGAAACAAAAAGATGCCACGGATTTAAACCAAAGGTGATTTTGGGGCATTAAACAAAGCTTTAGAGGATTGGGCCATTGAAAAGATGAGCATTTCGTATAATCGCTTAAAGACAAAGTTGATGCATGAGAAATAACTAGAATAGAGAAGGACGAAGATTGCTACGGTGGTCTTTTTTTGCTACATCAAAGCTTGTCTTTATCCAACAGAGAACAATAACGGTTATACCCATCAAATTAACTTCATAAAAATATAAAAATTCCTACGGTGCACGAAGTGCATGAGGGATGAAGTGCTAGAACCATACAATTTTCGTCCACTCTAAGCCAGGAAATCCTGCTTACTGTACAGAGCTAACAAAAGATGAACTAACGAAAGCGTTGAAAAGGGCGAATAAAGAAAAAGCACCTTTACTACGGGATAAGGTGATGGAAATGTTTTCGGTGCTCCTTGCAGAAAAAAAGAAGTTGAAATTTCACATAAGGATATCGTGAATTTAAACAGAAAAATATACAATTCATAAAACAAAAGGTGCACTCGTTAGAGGCACCTCTTTGTATATCCATATATACCCATAAAGTTGTTAAGGTATGTCTTACCTTTTTCCGCCAAACAATCCTAAATAATGTTAGTAAGTCTGAGAGCTTATAAAGGGTTACTCCTGGCAAGTTTTGCTCCTGCAACTCCGGGCTGAACATCTATTAATCCTGCTTTTTTAAGCATTCCCATGATATTTCTGATTACAGCTGGATTGGTGTTGACACTTCCTGCTAAATATTCCGACGAGCTTATCCCATCTTTATTTAAGTCAATAAGAGTCAGTATATGAATACCGACAGCAAAGCGGCTGCTTATGGATATAAAATAGTCACCTTCTTTGTTTCAGACTTAATAATTTCCTGATTATCTCATGTAATCAATTTGGCTACAAGTAATGATAAAATCCGGTACTCCTGCACCTTTCATGATCTCCGCATAGGCAGTATCATCAACCTGCTGAACAGGCACTTCATTTCCCAAAACTAGCTTGAGGGCAGAATCCAGTTCTTCCTGAGTCAGCAATTTGCCGGAATCGACTGATTTTTCGGCCTGGCAGGATATTCTGCCAGGTTGTTTTTTTGTAAAGAAACTGATTTTAATTACTGTTTAAAACACTTCCGGAATACATAAAGTTATCTCGAAATAATTTATTTTGGTGCAATAATTTTATTTTACCTCAATGGTACACATAAGATCTGGGGTTCATTGTTCTGTTTTAGTATGTAGATTAAAGTGGTTAGGGAGGTTATCTATAACCGAAATTGAAATTTTATCTAAGCTATAGGAGTAGGAACGAGGAACATTAAATTAGATTTATTATAGCTTTCAAAAAATATTGTGATAAAGTGTTGACAATCAAAGTAGATACATGTTAAATTTATCTTGAATTAAAGATTATTTATTTCAAGTTTTAATGTAATCATTGTATTTGGATAAACGGGTGGTTTTAGAAGCTCCGCAGCCGCCCTTAAGCAGAAATCAATCAGACAATACAGGAATTTCCAGACGGTGAAATGATTCACCGTCTTATTTTTTGTTTACATTGGTAATACCATAGGATCATGAATGCAAGCCTTAAAACCCAGAAGGAAAGAAAAAATATATACAAGTTCATGAAGATAAGCTGCAGGTATTCAAAGGAGTGGGGTTGAAGTCTTATTTATTATCAGCTATTTTAGATTATTCTATGAAAAGCAAATATCACGGGTGGTTACTGCCTTGATCGGAGGAGGGGTTATGAGTAAATTAAGATAGATTAAGAGTAAGAAAATGGCACTATTATGAGCAAGGCAAACCGGTTATGAGCAAAAATATAAATTTTGATTTGAAAATTAACTAACCTACGAACGATAAAAGATTAGCAGCCTGAAACCTAACGCAAAATAAATAGTTTATAAGTACTAAGTTAAGTGGTGGAGTAAATAAAAATAATGCGGATGGTTTAATGATATTTCCTTTTAAGGAAAATCCTTATAAATAAAAAAGTGGAGGGCCCAAAAATATGGTTCAGGAATTAAATGGAGTTAATAAGCACGATTGGAAAGGGGGCTTATGGAAATGCAGCATACAATTGAGGAAGCCTTCCATCCCCGGCAATTCGGACCGCTCCCAGACGAAATAGTGGACCTGGCAGTGCCTATATTTTTCCCTCGGGGAACGATTATTAATCGGCAGGGAGAGAAAGCGAATCAGTTCTTTTATGTTCACAAGGGCCATGTAAGAGGTACTATTGTTCGATCGGATGGTATCGAGAAAGTAATTGCATTCGCAGAATCAGGACAGTTTTTTGCAGAAGTTCCTTTTTTTCAGCAGTGTAACCATTGGTATACAGGTGAAGCGGTGGAACCGACAAATGTAAGCTCATTTTCCTGGGATATGATAGAGAAAATGAACCGTACACGGCCAGATTTCGTATTGAGATTAATGCAATCACTTGCACATAAGGTCTGGATGCTGAGTAACCAAATGATGAGTTTGACTTTTGACCACTCGGAAGTCAGGCTTGCTCGCATCCTGGTTGAAATCCTTACTCGGAAACCTGCAGGTACTCGGTCTCTTTCCATTACCCATCAAGAGCTTTCAGCTTTAATGGGTACTTCAAGGGTAATGGTGACGAGGCTGCTCAATGGGTGGCGCACAAGTGGGATTGTTGATCTCCGAAAAGGTACTATCTCCGTGATTAATCAAGAGGCGCTTGAGAGGATTGCAGCTTTCGGAATTGAATAAAACCTGACCGCGGCCCACAGTTTACCTTACGTACACTTATGTAACTGCTTAAAGCCATGTATTAAAAGAAGGATGTTTATAATACTTATTCATTACATAACCTCGCTTCTGATTGTCCATCATGTTAAGCCTAATCTATTATGCATTTAAATTTTCGCAAAATTAACAAAAATTTCATCTGAATGTAACTAATGAACAGATAACAGCTCAAAGTGGGTGCTAAACTAAGGGCAGCAAGCAGAAAGCACAGTTTTCTGTAATCGCTTTCGTAACAGTGTGATGAATGGATCCAGAAAGGGGAGAAAAAAATGAGTTGGCGTATTGGTATAGATACAGGAGGGACATTTACTGACCTGGTAGCACTCAATGATATAACTGGCGAGGAGAAGGTATTTAAAACGTCCAGTACACCCGATGATCCTTCCCGAGCTTTCCTTGATGCAATACAGGGAGTGTTGGATGAAATCGGAGAAGCAGCTGAAGAAGTGACCATGCTGCTCCATGGGACGACCGTAGCAACAAATGCTGTATTAGAAGGAAAGTACTCGAAGCTTGGCCTTATTGTTACAAAGGGATACAGGGATATGCTAGAGGTGGCCCGCCAGAATGTTCCCGGCGAGTTTGGGGCTATCAGCTACTGGATCAAACCGCCGCGGATTGTTCCTCTGGAATTAGTTCGAGAGGCGGACGGGCGCCTGAATTATAAAGGAGAAGTTTTACGGCCGCTTGACGAGGAGCAGATTCGGCTTGCAGCGAGGGAATACCGTGAAATGGGAGTAAAGGCAATCGCAGTGTCCTTTATTAACTCCTACCAGAATCCTGCACATGAAGAGCGGGCCCGCGAAATTATTCAGGAAGAATATCCAGAATGCTTTGTGTCGATATCCTCTGATGTTATCCGTGAATATCGGGAGTATGAAAGGACGCTTACTACTTGTCTAAACACAGGGCTTATGCCTCTTCTTTCGACTTATCTTGACCGCCTAAGTGACAGAGCCAAGGAAGCAGGAACAGAGGCACCGCTTTATGTAATGAAATCGAGCGGCGGCGTTTCCACAGCCAGCGAGCTGATTAAAAGGCCAATTGCAGCTTCACTTTCAGGACCAGCAGCTGGAGTAATTGCAGCCGCTGCTATTTCTAGTGCAGCTGGAATTACGGACGTTCTTACCCTTGATATGGGAGGGACAAGCACTGACATGGCCTTGATTGAAGGCGGGATCCCTCGGCTCCTCACTGAAGGCAAAATAGACATATATGATATTAAGTCACCGATGATCGACATGACCACAGTAGGAGCGGGCGGAGGCTCCATTGCATGGCTTGCAGGAAGCAAAGCTCTTAGGGTTGGGCCGCAAAGTGCTGGCTCCACTCCTGGACCTGTGTGTTATGGCCGTGGAGGAACAGAGCCGACCATAACTGATGCAAATCTAGTATTGGGAAGGATACCGCCTTACCTGCTTGGAGGGTCGATTCCGCTGGACAGGCAGGCTGCATATAACGCAATTAAGACTAAAATCGCTGATCCGCTTGGACTTACTGTTGAAAAAGCAGCTGCAGGGATATTAGAAATTGCTACTCAAAACATCGCAGCAGGTATAAGGGTTGTATCAGTCAGACGAGGACGTGACCCGCGTGATTATACATTGTTCCCATTTGGAGGTGCGGGCGGACTATTGGTTTCACCGGTTGCCAATGCGCTTGACATGAATAGCATTCTTGTTCCAATGGCACCAGGGGCTACTGCTGCTGCAGGTCTTCTCTATTCCGATGTACGTGTTGATCATGTTATTACGGATGTACAGCGGGAAGATTTACTTAATGAAGATCAGCTGCAAGAAGAGTTTTTACAAGTTCGGGAACGAGTTATCGAGGATTTAGCGAGCCAGGGCTTTAAAAGTTCAGGAATTCGCCTGCAGGCGTTCGTTGATATGCGTTATGTCGGCCAGGCGTTTGAAATTCGAGTTCCGCTTCCAATTTCGGATGATTCCATTTCACTTGCTGATAGCTTTAAAAACTTCCACACCGCCCATGAGAGTCAGTACGGCTATTCTTATGAAAACAAATCATTGGTTGAAATCGTGAATATCGGAGTAACTGGATTTGGACAGCTTGCACCGCCAAGGCAGCGTCCGAAACCATACTCTAAGGGAGGATGGAGTGACTTGCTGAAGTTCACGCGCCCGTTATTTGTGAATTCAGTGTCAGATTATGTCCATTGCCCGGTGTATGAGCGTCCGACCGAACCAATCTCTGAGCCGCTTGCAGGACCGGCAGTAATTGAACAGTACGATACGACTACTGTGGTGGAGCCTGGATGGGAAGTAGTCGTAAATGAATTCGGCCACTTGTTCATTACCAGAAAAGGAGGAGTACAAGGATGACAAACGATCAGCAAACTCATATTTTTGATACATCCATTTATAAGACCCCTGAATACAAACCATTCAGATAGCAAGAATGGCCGCGCACAAATGAAGAATGGGCTCGTATTGAGAAGTATAAGCAGAAAGTGGATCCCATTACTCTGGATGTCGTTGAGGGAGGACTCGAGGCTGCAGTGGAAGAGGGGGAGGCTGCAGTTGAACTTGCAGGCCGATCAACTATTATTCGTGAGCAGCATGATTATCGCGCATCCATTTGTACGGTAGACTGTAATAATGTAACTTCTGTTTCATGGGGTGCAAGTGCGGACGCAGTACGTGCTCACTTTCCTCTTGAAGATATTTATGAGGGAGATGTCTTTTTATACAATGACGCTTACGATTCACATGGTACCATTACCCATCTGCCGGACTATTGCATATGTATCCCGATCTTTCACAGCGGCCGCTTGATCGGCTTCAGCATGATTTTTGGACACACAGAGGACGTTGGCGGCAGATCGGTTGGCAGCTGGCCGACTACTTCTACCAGCATTTTTGAAGAAGGAATCCAAATACCGCCTGTCCGGCTGTACAGCAAGGGCAAGGCACAGGAGGATATTTATAAAATTGTCCTCCGGAACACCCGTTTTCCAGATACCATGCAGGGAGATCTGGATGCGTTCATTGGTGCCTGCCGACTCATTGAGCGCCAGGTTAAACAGCTTTGCGACCGCCTGGGTGCAGATATAGTAGAAGCTGCTATGTACAAGCTGATGGATCGCTGTGAAGAAGCGGTCAGAAATGTAATATTGCCGATGTTCCCAAATGGCGAATTCACAGGAGAGGATTTCTTGGATAACGACGGAATTAACATGGAGGATCCAGTGAAGCTGATGGTTACCATCCGCAAGGATCCAACGAAAATTATTTTGGACTGGACAGGGACTAATCCTCAGACAGAAGGTCCGCTGAACTCACCGAACGATGGCAGATTTTTGTCCAAGTGGGTGGGCTCTTTCCTTTCCCAATTTTCACCTGGTACAGTCATTAATGAGGGTGTTACAAGGGTTTTCCGCTGTGAACTGCCGCCAGGCACTGTGCTGACATCGGAGTATCCGGCTCCAGTTATTAATCGGATGCAGTGCTGGTTCCGCAGTTTTGGTGCCTATGGTGCTGCGCTGGCCCAGGCTTTTGACGGGAATGTGACTGCGGATAATAACTGTGTTCAAGTATACGGTGTATATGGCTATGATAAAGACGGAAAGCCATGGCTTTATCGTGAGGTATTCGGCGGCGGATCAGGAGCACGTCCATACGCTGATGGAACCGATGCGGTGGACATGGTTAATGATGCCAAGAATCTGCCAACCGAGTTTATCGAACAGCGGTATCCTGTAGTTATTGAGAGAGTTGCTCTTAATCCTGATTCAGGCGGATGCGGGAAGTACCGTGGTGGAATGGGTTATGTGAAAGACATCCATATCTTAACGGACGGGTTTTATGTCACCTATGTGGACCGGACAGCTTTCAGCTGCTTTGGTGTAAACGGAGGAGGCCCTGGTCTGCCTGGTGGAACATGGATTAATCCTGGCACTCCAGATGAGAAGTTAATCCAGTTTTGCCAGGAGGGAATCCCTGTTAAAGCTGGTGATGTTATCCGGGTTACGACTCCAGGTGGAGGCGGTTGGGGCGATCCATTGGAACGGGATGTTGAGGCCATCCGTATGGATGTTCTACGCCAGCTCGTGTCAGTTGAAAGTGCGAAGGAAAATTATGGGGTTATAGTACACAAGCGGTTAAAGGGTCTAACTACTGACTATGAAGTTGATGTAGAAGCTACCAATCTGATGAGGGAAAAAATCCGTAGAGAAAGAAATGCGCTAAAGCTCATTAATCGCGGTGAATATGCAGAAGAAAAACGGAAAGCCGGGAAAATCACCTATAATGACGTGTTTCTGCCTAAGGCCGTTGCCGAGGCTCAAGCGCCAGCAGGTGAAGAGCAGCTATCATGAGTTTTATTGAACTGAAATATTTAACTTCATCTGAAGCCGCTGCGGCTGCCAGGGAAATAGGAGCGATTGGTTTGATCCCAGTAGGAGCATTGGAGCAGCACGGTCCACATCTGCCGCTGGTGACTGATTCAGCCATGGTCGAAGTACTTGCTGCTAAAGCAGCCCGACGCTTTAGAGAGCCAGTCATAGTCACACCAACACTCATGGCTGGATTATCTGAGCATCATGTGGAATTTCCCGGCACTGTTACGCTTGACCGGAAAACGCTGAAAACTGAAATTCTAGCATATATCACTACACTTAACCGCATGGGTCTGACTCGCATTGGACTTTTGAGTTTTCATGGCGGAAATTTCAGTTTACTAGGGGAGTTTGCCGATGATAACAAACTTGCCTTGCAAGGGATTCATATAGAAGCTTATACCGATTTTCGACGGTTTCTTAACGTTATGTTTAACGCCGGCCAGAAAGCAGGATTGCAGCTTGCTTCAACTGACAGCCATGCAGGAGCGCTTGAAACAAGCCTGGCTCTGCATGTGTTAGGTGAGGAACGGGTGCGTGAATTTGAAACTGTGAGGGGTTATACTAGAGACGATCAAGGCTGGATGGAGACTATGCAGGCTAAGGGAGTAAAGGCAGTGAGCTCCACCGGTGTTTTTGGAACGCCGTGCGGTGCAAGCGCGAGAGCCGGAAAATTGATTCTGGACGCCCTGGTTAATGAAGTGGTTTTATGGCTCGGGGAAACGTTTCAGCTTGAGGAAATCCGCTAATTAAAACTACTAACTGCACTTGGTGATTAGTAATTGCAAAAAAATCAACAACAGAGGCCCAAGGCTGCCAGCCTTGAGCCTTTTTAATGTTGGGAAGGATCGATTTTCAAAATATAGTTTTGTTTATAGACAAAACCGCACTACTTCTATTATCGAGACAGCACTACCTATTTTCAGGGCGCCATGGTGCGAATTTTTGATTAGCATTCAGGTCTATGTTTAAGTTCATTGTTGATTATTGGTGCGGAAGGTGCGAGACTCCTGCGGGAAAAGCGAGTCAAGGGAGACCCCACAGGCGTATAACGCCGAGGAGGTTCCCGGACCGCCCGCGGAAAGCGAGTGCCTGGAGCGGAAATCAACAGGCACGTTTAACATAGCTTGGTGAGCTTTTGTGCGAAACTCCTTTTCCCACAGGAGTAGATAGCGGGATACAAATCGTTACTATATAATTTTTAGAAAATTTAAATTTATTATTTGACTCGTGTACACTGTATTATGTACAATGTATACATAAAACATAAACAGTTGTCCTGGTAATCCCGGACTCTATTTCTAAAGAGGGCGATTTAATTGGAAGAACGGTATTTGAAGCCAATTCAACAGCAAACGACACAGGATATTGTGTATAAGCAGGTATTGGATGCAATATTAAATGGTGCTATTACCAGAGACGAAGTCTTTACAGAAGTTCAGCTGGCAGAAACTCTAAACACGTCGCGAACACCTGTTAGAGGAGCTTTACAGACTTTAGTCAAAGAAGGATTGCTTGTTTCAATCCCAAGAAAGGGACTGACTGTAAGAAAAATATCTCAAGAGGAACAAGATGAAATCTTTCTGTTAAGAAGTTCAATCGAATTAGAAGTTATGAAAAAGCTTACTACTACCAAAGTTTCAAAAGAAGGCCTAATGCTGCTTAAGCATTTAATTCTGCAGCAGGAAGAAGCAATGAATAATGACGATAACATTCATTTTATTGATTTAGATCAGGAATTCCATCTCACACTGACAAGACTTTCCAATTATAAATTGATGGAGCAAGTGTTAATTAATCTCCATAATCTTACACAATTGATGGGATTAAAGGCAGTTAGCCGAAAAGGGAGAATGAAGGAAGTGCTAGGGGAACACAGGCAAATCATCCATTCCATTGAGGAAAAAAATTCGGAATCGGCTTCAAAATTTATCTTAGATCATTTAAGCAATTCTAAAAGCGCCTTGAATTTTGAAGACAGATAAAAAAATCCCACTCGAAAGGGGGAGATAATTTTCCATATTCAAAAGATAGAATTTCATATCAAAAAGCAGGAAGTCTCCTCTAGTCAGTCACATTTGTCCGGATATGTCTTTTGGTTGAAATGAAAGCGTATACACTCTGAATATATATTGTCAGCTTAGGAAATTCACAGGAAAATAGTGAAAAGCTCAAGTTCCAATGCAATCAAAAAACATAGATTACTATAAAAATTGTTTCTAGAAAGGAAGATTACATTGGTCAGAACAGGTGCGCAATATTTAGATTCGATAAAGGATAACCGCTGTGTATATATTGGAGGAGAACGGGTGGAGAATGTTACGACACATCCTGCCTTTAAAGGTATTTCCCAAACGGTTGCGAGTCTTTATGACATAGCAGCCGATGAAAAACAAAATATGACCTACATAACAGAAGAAGGCACGATAGCCAACAAAATTTATATGATTCCAAAAAGCATAGAAGAGCTTAAAGAAAGACGTGAAGCCATTGAAAAATGGGCGAATGCAACTTGTGGGTTTGTTGGTAGAAGCCCGGATCATGTTGCTGGTTTTTTGGCTGGATTTGCAAGCTCACCTGATGTTTTTGCCCGAGGCGGACAAATGTATAAAGACAATGTATTAAACTTCTATAAGTACGCCAGGGATAATGATTTATATCTAAGCTATGTAATTATTCCTCCACAAACAGACCGAAGTAAAGCTTCACATGAGCAAGAATATGAATTTACAGCTGTCGGTGTCTATAAAGAACAGGAAGATGGGATCATTGTCCGAGGTTCACAAATGTTAGGGACCGGTTCAGCAGTATCCGACTACCTCTTTGTAAGCTGTATTTCACCTCTTCGCCCAGGTGATGAAGCACATGCTGTGTCTTTTGTCTTGCCGCTGAATACACCAGGGCTAAAATTATACTCTAGACCAAGTTTTGCAGCTGATAAGCCAAGTACCTATGATTATCCATTATCTACACAATTTGACGAAGGCGATTCACTGGTTGTTTTCGACGACGTGTTTATTCCATGGGAGCATGTTTTCGCTTATCGAAACATCGATATAGTAAGAGCTCAATTTCATGAGACGCCAGCGCATGTTTATGGGAACAGTCAGGCGCAAATCCGTTTTGTCACGAAACTTAAATTTATCATTGGAATTGCCAGAAAAGTGGCTGCCATGAACGGAATTGATAAATTGCCGCCAGTACAGGAGAAATTGGGAGAATTAGCTTCCATCGCTGCTTCTATTGAAGGCATGCTGCTGGCATCCGAGTATAATTATATGACGGATGAAAACGGAACTGTTTATCCGAATCGCAGATTTTTATATGGAGTCGTTGGTTTACAGGATTCTATTTATCCTAAAGTGATCCATATATTAAGAGACTTAGTAGGTGGGGGAGTTCTTCAAGTACCTTCTACCTATAAAGAAATGATAAATGCTGAAACAAAGGATGACATCTCACGCTATATCAAATCTCCCGGTGCGTCTGCGGAAGAACGTGTGAAATTATTCAAACTCGCCTGGGACGTCATAGGTTCAGAGTTTGGGGGCCGCCACCAGCAATACGAGTTGTTCTATAATGGTGCCCCATTTGTAACTAAAGGGTATGCTTTCAGAAACTATCGCTACGAAGAAGTGGTTCAGTTGGTAGATCAATTTCTGGAAAGCTATCAGATTCCGCAAAAAATGGGAGAACAAATGATTTAAAAACGCTGTTTTCGCATTGATTGTTGTTTTTCGAATACAGCGTAATTACAGATTTATTCATGCTTCGGGGCATCTTTTCGTAATATCGATGTATGAATATCCCTGAAAATGATGTACGTGCGTTTCAATCTAAGATAAAAGCAACAATGTTACAAAAAGAGCCTTTAAAAATGAGGGAAAATTATGAAAATAACTTCTGTACAAGTTGAAATTAAGGATAATGAATCAAAAGAAGAAAGAATTCAAAGGGTAAGCGGGATTTTGGACGGGTTAGAAGGTCAGGATTTGATTTTGCTGCCTGAAATTTGGGCAACAGGTTATTTTGCCTTTGACTCGTATAGAAAAGAAGCAGAAACGCTTGATGGTCCGTTTGTCCAGCACTTTTCAGAGAAAGCAAAGCAGCTTGGGGCATATATACATGCCGGAAGCTTTGTTGAAAAAGAAGGGGATAAGTTTTACAACACAAGCGTCGTGTTTAACCGTGAAGGAGAACTGATCGGAACAAGCCGTAAGATTCACTTATTCCGATACGGCTCAGCGGAAGGAGAAATCCTGACACGCGGCGAAAAGCCTGCAGTGATTGATACCGAATTTGGAAAAATTGGTCTCTCTACATGTTATGATTTGCGCTTTCCAGAATTATTCAGGCAGCAGGTAGATGAAGGAGCGAAGATTTTTCTGGTCACTTCCGCATGGCCGCATCAACGGCTTCAGCACTGGAAATTATTCAATGCGGCGCGTGCCCTTGAGAATCAATGCTTCCTAATTTCTAGCAATTGCGCCGGCAAAACAAACAATGTACTGCTGGGAGGCCACAGCCAGGTAGTCGACCCATGGGGTGTCGTCATTGCGTCTGCAGGCGAATTTGAAACCGTGCTTAAAACTGAAATAAACCTGGAGCAAATAGATTCGATTCGTGAGGTTTTTCCGCAGCTGAAACACCGGGTTTTATAAGAAGCAATGTAAGATTGGTTCCTTAAAGTGAGGACAGTATAGTCTGTAGGAGGAATGAAAAATGGAAGTTCAAATTGAAAATAAGGATAAGAACTGGACGCCTGACCGGCTTGTCATTGCTGGCTATACCGCGAAGGACCAGGATGCTGCAAGAAAGCATATTGAAGAATTAAAAGAATTGGGAGTTCCTGCCCCGCCAAGAATTCCCATGCTATACGATCTCACTCCCGCGTTGCTGACCTCCGACTCTACAATTACTGTGGTGAACGATCATAGCAGCGGCGAGGTTGAAGTTGTTTTACTTGATATAGACGGGACTAGGTATTTAGGGTTGGGAAGTGACCATACTGACCGCGTACTTGAAGCAGTCTCCATCCAAAAGTCCAAGCAGGTGTGCCCAAAGCCAATAAGCAAAGAATTATGGAAGCTTGATGAGATCGAGGAGCATATGGGCGAGATTGAATTACGAAGCTGGATGACAATTAACGGCGAAGAAGCCTTGTACCAGGAAGGGAAATTGAGTTCATTTCTATCTCCTGCCGAATTGCTGCAAATTGTTGAAGAGCGCGGATACAACAGTTCCAATCTGGCTTTGTTCTGCGGAACGCCGCCACTTATAGAGGGTGAGTTTATTTTTGGAGAAGCGTTCAGGGCAGAATTATTTGACAGGAAACTCGAAAGAAAAATCACTCTTTCATATAAAGTCCAACTTTTAAAAGATGCTGAGGAGGAATAATAACCATGCCAAAACAAGAGCTTGAATTCACTGCATACACAAAATTTGAAGTTGAACAATTTGAAAATGTTAAAGGATTATCCCAAAGAGTCATTGCAGCCGACCCTGAGACAGGGGTAGCTACCCGCATTTTGCAATTTGAGCCTGAAACCGATACATCACCAAATGGCGTACAAATTCACGACTTTTGGGAAGAACTCTATATTATTGAAGGTTCAATCATTGATTTAGAATTGAATGAAGAGTTTACAGCAGGCATGGTGGCTACTCGCCCGCCAGGAATGAAGCATGGGCCGTGGATTTCAAAAAACGGCTGCAAAATCTTTGAAGTCCGCTACTACGCATAATTTGTAAAAATTACAGCGAACCATGATAGCATCTAAGAATTTGGCTATGTAAAGTTCATTGTTGATTTTGGCACTGTGTTGATTGGAGTGGAAGGCGCGAGACTCCTGCGGGGAAAACGGGACAAGGGAGACCCCGCAGGCGTTTAACGCCGAGGAGGCTCCCGGACCGCCCGCGGAAAGCGAGTGACCTTCGCTGCAATCAACAGGAAAGTTTAACAGAGCTAACAATTTATAACTAGATAGTTATTTTTGATCGAAAAAGCTAAATAATCAAATTCAAGGAGGACTATAAATGGAAAGCAAAGTAGTTAAAGACTTTTTAAAGATCTACAATCGGACAGAGGAAGACCTGCTTCAGCCAGATCAGCTTGAAGCAAAAGGTGTATTTTCCGGAGAAAAAGAATTTATCGAGTTTGCGGAAAAGGACTATAACACCGATAAACACTGGTCTTTTGAGATTAAAAAAGAGGAATGTGCTCTATTGGTGATTGATATGCAGGAGGATTTTGTCAATCCATCCCATCCAATGTGTGTTCCAGAAGCCTACCGGATGGTTCCACGTATCAAAAACGTTATTGAAGAGTGCAGGAACCTCGATATACCGGTTATTTACACAGCCCATACAATCGCACAAGACTGCAGCGCCGGGTTTTATCAATACTGGGAGCCAATCAAAAATGGCGCCATCAAAGAGGGTGAACCAGGAGCGGATATATACAAAGGTATTTACCCTTTGCCGAATGAGCGGGTCATTAGAGCAAAACATGCGTACTGCTCATTTGCTGGTACCGACCTGGACTATGTACTCCGGAATTTAGGTGTTAAAACTCTTATTATCAGCGGAACATTGACTAACTTCTGCTGTGAGTCGACCGCTAGAACCGGTTATTTTCTAAACTACAACATCCTATTTGGAGAAGATATAAATGCGACTGACAATGCACTTGCCCATGAAGCGACCATTAGGACGATGAGAAGGGGCTTTGCCCGTGTTTTATCAGCAGAGCAGATTAAGCAGGTGCTTAAAGCAGGAGATTCCATCCACCATGATGCAGTTAGAAGCAAAGAGACAGCATCTGTAAGATAAGAATCACAGTTTTACACCCTGAATTAAATACAGCTAGGAAATCATGATGATTAGAAGGTGAAACAAATGGAAGTTATACATGTAACACATCCAATAGCCGGGTCGATGGTTACAAAGGAACCTCACGTAATGGCAATAGGTTTTTTTGACGGCGTTCATCTGGGCCATCAATCTCTTATAAATGAAGCGAAACTAATAGCTAAAAAGCTGGATGTTAACTTTACTGCAATGACCTTTGATCCACATCCCAATGAAGTTATTAAATTTGAGAAAAACATGCAATATATCACACCTTTGCCCTCTAAAATCGAGAAAATGGCAGCTCTTGGAGTGAAACGACTTTTCATTGTAAGTTTTGACTTGGCATTTGCTTCCCTTTCGCCATCAGATTTCATAAACCAATATATTTTAGGACTTCAAGCCAGGCACATCGTGGTCGGCTTTGACTTTACCTTTGGCCGGAAAGCTCAAGGAACCGTTGATTATCTAAAGGAGTCCAGCAAGATAAGTGAATTCGATGTAACAATCGTTTCTAAAAAATCACACAACGATCAAAAAATTAGTTCGCCAATGATCCGAAAGCTGTTAAGAGAAGGAAATGTACAGCTCATACCTGATTACTTAGGCGAATTTTATGAGATCAAGGGCACCATTCAACAGCAGAATAGGCAGAGTCACGATAACTATTTGGGATGTATCGCAGAAAAAAAGTTCATGCTTCCGGCACCTGGTATATACCGTGTGGATATCAATTACGGAGACAAAACATGGCAGGGTTTATTAAGCAGAAAAAATTCTAGTTTGGAAATTAAATCGGAGAACAGCTGGATACCTGAATCTGGGGGGAGATTGTACGATAAAATTCTTAAGTCCCGTACAGATGCCGCATAAAACAAAAACGGAGTTTACTTTTAAGGAGGTCATCAACTGATGGATGATAGAGCGTTCAGAACCGCGATGGGTAAATTTGCAACAGGTATAACTGTGATTACAACAAATATTGAAGGAGAGGCACACGGCATGACGGCAAATGCTTTTATGTCGGTTTCGCTGAATCCAAAACTAGTATTAGTGTCAATAGGTGAAAAAGCAAGAATGCTGGACAAAATTAATCAAACCGGAAAATTTGCGGTGAATATATTGTCAGAGCAGCAGCAGGAGTATTCGATGTATTTTGCTGGACAGATTAAAGAAGAACGTAATATTGAATTTGACTGGATTAGTGAAATGCCTGTGATTCAGGATGCGCTGGCAAACATCGTCTGTACGGTACAAAGTAAGCACATTGCCGGAGATCACACATTATTTATCGGCGAAGTAACCGATATCGTCATTCGTGATGGTGAGCCATTAACCTTCTTTGAAGGGAAATACGGTAAAATTGTCAGCAATGAAATTGTAAATTAATAAACCAATGGTGCCGATAGGACCTCCTCTCTTCCAAAAGGGAGAGGAACTCCTTCCTATGTTTTACGGCTATTGCTTCCGAATGAATTAATTTTTTTGAAAATTCAGTAAATAATTGATTATCACCATTTTTAAATAATAATGAGGTGTATTAAATGAGTCAATCCGGGAATTAGATAAGAAATCTGAAAAGATTTTATTTGCCAGTCTAATTGGAAGTACCATAGAGTTCTATGATTTTTTTCTATATGGGACAGTAGCTGCACTCGTTTTTAATAAATTATTTTTCCCAAATGACGATTCTTTCGTCAGTTTATTGCTGGCATATGCATCATTTGGCGTTACCTTTTTCATCCGACCGGTAGGCGGCCTCAAGACCTTCTGCATCAATCACCTGTATTCCCTCATAGCTTCCGATCCCGGCAAAATATCATCTGCCAAGGCCACATCTCCCTCTATGATTTCCCCATTGAATACATCGATGATTCGTCCGTTTTTTATGACGGTATCAGCAGGCTCCAACCCCGCTGCAACGACGATCCGCTTTTTTAATTGCTCTTTATTCATCAAACCACCCCGCTGGATTTCAGTATGTTATTTTTGTGATAGAGGTAACCCATGCCTGAAACGGATCCTGGGATTCCTGGACGAACAGCTGCTTCATGATGATTTGGCGCTCTGACGCCGCGAGGGCAAGCTGTTCGTAAATGAACTGGTCATCAAAGCCGGCTGCCGCCGCATCCTCCTTCGTGGATGCGAAATACACAGCTTTCGGCCTTGCCCAGAAAATGGCCCCCATGCACATAGGGCAGGGCTCGCAGCTTGAAAAAATTTCACAGTCCTCGAGCTGGAAGGTATCCAGATTGGCGCAGGCAGACCGAATGGCCTGAATTTCTGCATGTGCCGTTGGATCATTGGAGGACGTGACTTCATTCCGGCCGATCCCACAATTTTGCGCCTTTTACAACTACGGCCCCGAAAGGCCCGCCATGATTTTCTGACACATTATCCACTGCCGCCTGTATGGCCATTTTCATAAAATTCTCCATTCCCATCTCCCTCTCTATCCTTTTAACTGAATAATTCGTTATTATATCGTTATAAGGGTCAACTGGAGGATAAAGTTGTCAGATAATCTTCCTGAGAATTTTAGAAAAGAATGGGGACGTGCTGAAAAATGGATATTACAATAGAACGAATCACGTATGAGAAAAAGGCGGCCTTAAGGCAGCTTATGGAACTGTATCAGTACGATTTCAGCGAGTTTACAGATGAGGATGTCAATGAGTTTGGAGAGTATGGTTATAAATATATCGACCATTATTGGACGGATGAAACCAGGTTTCCATATTTTATTATGGTGGGGGGGAAATACGCCGGGTTTGCATTGATCCGGAAAATAGAAGAATACTATTCTATGGCCGAATTCTTCATCTTAAAAAAATATCGGAGATACAGAGCTGGCCGGCAGGCAGCCTTTCAATTATTTGATCAGCATCGGGGTGCCTGGGAGGTATCAGTCATAGAAGAGAACATGCCAGCGGAAAAATTCTGGAGGCGGACCACCTCCTTATATACGGGTGATCATTTCAAAGAAGGGGCCAAAGAGGGCTGGAATGGCCCGGTATTTTCGTTTAGGTCCTAGTTCATGAAGCTCTGTTAAGCTTCAACGCTGACCACAATCTGACCATAAAGTTTTTCATCAATGTACGCATTCAAGGTTTATAATCCTTTTGAAGGCAGACTCATGGCAGCTGGCATATCGAAACGGCGGTCAACAGCGGTTCCGACTGATCCGATAGACCATCCCTGCTGTTTTGAGTCCGGAAGAACAAGCGCCTTGCTGACCGCCCCGGTATCCTTCTTGACCGCAATCACAGAAAAGTTACCAGAGGGGATCGAATCTCCAAAGAGAAACCACATATACTTATTCACTGTATCCGCCTTCCAGGGAGTAGACAGGATGGCCACTTTTCCTTCCTCGCCGCGAAGCTCCAGCGAATCATACGAAAAAACGGGGCTTTCATTCCAATCCACATCCTTCATAATGGAAGAATCAAAGTAACTCGGTATGTCCTTTTGTGATACATAAACTTCTTTAGTAGGCTTTTCGGGACTGTCAGAAACACAGCCTGATAACATAAATAACGCAGGAATCAAACAGCTCAACACCTTCATGGGCATCCTCCTTATTACAGCATCTCTTCATATGTATTCTATCCAGATTGTGGTAAATCCTTCTTTAGATAGTGGGGGACTTCCTGATGGGTAACTTCCCGATGGGGGACTGTCCCCATTTCCCGATTATTTCCCGAATGTTCTAGATGAATTTCAAGACCAAAACTCCATCATGGAATACGAGAAATGGCTCAGAGCGGGCTTCTCAAGACCAAAATGTCCTCGTGGCATCTAAGAAATGGTTCAGAGAGCGGCTTTCAAGCTCTTGATTAAAATATCATCATACGGCTCATCATTATGCAAATCCGTAGATTTGTTTTGGCTTTCGGACTGCTTTGAAGTGGTGGAATTGGCGGTACATCCCTCTTTTAGAATTAAGGGTCTTGGAGAATTATTAGTCAGAAATCTACTAAAGGATATAGAAACCAAAACAGCCATCTTAACCACTCAGGCTGATAATGTCAAAGCACAGAAATTGTATAAGAAATTAGAATGGGAGACAGTGAAAGAAAACTTTTATACCGGTCAGGATCCATATGTGATTATGGGGAAAATAATCTGAAACTATCAGGAGTAAAAAACATGAAATTTATATTATTATTCGGCCCTCAGGCTATAGGTAAAATGACAGTTGGCCAGGAGCTGGAGAAGAAAACTGAATTAAAACTGTTCCACAACCATATGACCATCGATCTGCTTCAGCCGCTCTTTGGCTTCACTCCTGAAATGTGGCAGCTGTCCAATTCATTCAGAGAATCAGTCTTTGAATCGTATTCAACGACCAGCCAGTATGGATTGATTTTCACCTATGTATGGGCGTTTGACCAAAAAAGGGACTGGGAATATGTCGAAAAAATAACCAATATCTTCAGGTCCAAAGGGGCGGAAATCTACTATGTTGAGCTTGAGGCGGATGTAGAGGAAAGGCTGCTTCGAAACAGAACTCCCCACAGACTTCAGCATAAACCAACTAAACGGAACATCGGGGAATCAGAAGGACATCTCCTGAGCACGATGGAAAGGCTGAGATTGAATTCGAATCCAGGAGAAATCGAAGAAGAGCATTACATAAGGATTAATAATACTAGATTGAATGCAGAAGAAACCGCCCAAAGAATTAAAGAAGCGTTTCAGTTATGAATACTGGCAGGAGCTCACTTCCATGAAGGACAAATTCAGACAAAATCTATGAGAATGTTTTTCATTAAAATCAAGAACAGGGAAATTATTAATATTTTTATCTTAAGAGGGACAATCCGTCTCTTTTTAATGTTGGGAGAGTTGAAAAGACCGATAGAGCCGTATTTATATAGAAGGATTCTGCGGGCAGCCTGCCTATAATAGCGGTTATACAAAACAATCGAAAGAAGCCATGAAACGGATGATTGATGCCTTCTTGGATTCTGAATATGTGGTATGTCCTTCTGGATCCTGCGCATTTATGTTCCATGAATATCCCCATATTTTTAAAGAAGATCCTGTGTGGAAAGAGAAAGCGGAAAGGCTTGCCGTGAAAACTTTCGAGCTTACCCAATTTATTGTGGATGTATTGAAAATCGAAGATGTAGGGACTGTGTTTGAGGGTAATGTCACCTATCATACTTCCTGTCATATGACGAGGCTGCTTGGAGTCAAAGAAGCTCCTATGAAACTTTTAGAAAATGTTAAGGGCTTACATTTGACTGTGCTTCCAGGAAAGGAACAATGCTGCGGCTTTGGAGGAACCTTTTCTGTGAAAATGGGACAGATCTCTGAACAGATGGTGGATGAAAAAGTTTGTCATATCGAAGAAACAGCGGCTGAGTACCTGATTGGCGCAGACGCAGGCTGCCTGATGAATATCGGCGGGAGAATCGAGAGGAAAGATAAGCCGATCAAGGTATTACATATTGCCGAGGTCTTAAACAACCGCTGACACGGACTATAAGGGGGGGAATTCTGATGGCAATGAAAATAGGCAGCGATCAATTTAAAAAGCGGGTGGATAAGGGGATTCAAGACAGCTTTATGCGGGGAGCGGTCTCCGCCGCCCAGGACGGAATGGGAGTGAAAAGGCGCATTGCCGCTGAAGAACTTGGGAATTGGGAGGAATGGCGTTCTCACGGGGAAGAAATCCGCCAGCATGTGCTTGAAAATTTGGACTATTATTTAGAACAGTTAAGTGAGAATGTCGCCAAGCGAGGCGGTCATGTATTCTTTGCCCAGACAAAAGAAGAAGCGAATGATTATATCCGTGGTATCTTACGGAAAAAGTCTGCCAGAAAAATTGTGAAATCCAAAAGCATGGTCACGGAGGAAATCAGTTTGAATGCTGTTTTGGAGGAGGAAGGCTGCAGGGTGGTGGAGACAGATCTTGGCGAATATATTCTCCAGATTGATGATCATGATGCTCCTTCCCATATCGTGGTCCCGGCGCTTCATAAAAATAAAGAACAGATCCGCGATGTTTTTACGGAAAAACTGGACTATACGAAAACCTCACTTCCGGAGGAGCTTACCGGCCATGCCAGGGAGATGCTGCGCAGCGAGTTTCTGACAGCGGATATTGGGATCACGGGCTGCAATTTTGCCGTGGCCGAAACTGGCTCTTTCAGCCTGGTCACAAATGAAGGAAATGCCGATTTAGTGACGGCTTTGCCGAAGACTCAAATTACCGTGATGGGAATGGAGCGGAGCGGATTGTGCCTACCTTCGAATAAATGGAGGTACTCGTCTCCCTATTGACCAGGAGCGCGGTCGGACAGAAGCTGACCAGCTATATTACGGTCCTGACTGGTCCGAGGGAGGAGATGGATGTAGATGGCACGGAGGAATTTCATCTCGTCATTCTGGATAATGGACGATCCAAAATCCTTGGAGGGGAATTCCAGTCGGTCCTGCAATGCATCCGCTGCGCTGCCTGTGTGAATGTCTGTCCGGTCTACCGCCATGTAGGCGGCCATTCCTATGGATCGATTTATTCCGGTCCAATCGGAGCCGTCCTTTCACCGCTTCTTGGGGGCTATGAAGAATATAAAGAGCTTCCGAACGCCTCCACACTATGCGGGGCCTGTACAGAAGTCTGCCCTGTAAAGATTCCGCTAAGGAAAGGCGCCAATCTCCGAGAAGCTTGCGATGAAGGCATTCGGCCTGGGCGCTGCTTCTCCTGCATTATATAAATGGGGATCAAAAATGGCACCGGCGGTCATGTCGCCTTTTACATCAGGAGATAAAATATCCAAAGGACCCGGCCCTTTGAAGGCATGGACAGAGATCAGGGATTTCCCGGCCCCGAATAAAGAGAGATTCAGAGATTGGTTTAAAAACCGTGAGAAAGGCGGCGAATGATATGGCAGGAACCATCCAAAATCGTGAAGCGTTTTTAGACAAAATCGCAGGCAGTCTGGGACGCCAGAGGAATTCGGGTCCGTTCGAGCGGCCCGTCTGGAAATACAGACCTCAGGATGAAGTATTAAAGGGATACAGCCAGAATCAGCTGCTGGAGGTGTTGAGGGAGCAATGCAAGAAAATCCTTACCTCTCTGTATACAACCGACTTAAAGCATCTTCCGGAAACCCTGGACGGGGTGGTACATGGCTATGGCGGTGGGCCCGTGGTCCATTGGAAGGACGGGCGTTTCTCCGAGTGGGGACTAGATCCTCTATTCAAGGAAAAGTGGCCCGAAAGGAAGATCGATGTTTTCGAGTGGGATCATGAAAAAGGTGTGGAGAATATCGTCAAAGCAGAAAAGGCCAATATCGGAATCACAATCAGTGAAGTGACATTAGCGGAATCGGGTACGGTTGTTTTATACAGCAGCAAGGATAAAGGAAGAACCGTCAGCTTCCTGCCAGCTTGCTATATTGCGCTCATTCCGAAAAGCTCCCTTGTGCCGAGGATGACACAGGCAGCCCGGAAGATGAGGGAAATCCACGAAAGGACCTGGCATGTAGCATCATGCATTAACTTCATTACCGGACCAAGCAACTCGGCGGATATCGAACTGAACCTGGTCGTTGGGGTTCATGGACCTGTCAAAGCAGCTTATATTGTAGTGGATGATTTATAAGCAAAGGATCTGTCTCTATTCGAGACAGATTTCTTTATCAAACGATTGTCCATTGGGATTAGTTGGACATTAAGAAGAAATTATATTTACTTAAATAAATGAAAAGGCTATCATTTTGATTGAGTAGTTATTTTAGGAGGGCCAAATGATTAGCATTTCAAAAAAGAAAATAGTAGAAGTATGGTTTAAAGAATATTTTACTAAAGGAAATTTACTGATATTAGACGAACTTACAACAGAGGATTTCGTCTATCATTCAAGAAATGGGGAAAATTCAAGAGAAAATATGAAGGATTTCATGAAATGGTATCGTTCAGTTTTCCAGGATGATGAGTGGGAAATAAATGATTTGATAGAACAAGACAATAAATTAGTAGTAAGATATACGGGTTGGATGACTTACACTGGAGGGTGGTTTAATATCCCTTCTGAGAATCAGCGAGTAAAAGAGTCGGGAATCATGATATCTTCTTATTTGACAACGAAAAAGTGAAAGAACTATGGTGTGAAAATAGCGATGCAGCAATTCTATATGAGTTAGGCGCACTTCAACAAAATACTCATACAGTATTTTAAGTATCTATTTGTTTTCTATAGCCTATAGTGCACTCTGGAATGACCAGGATACAGCCAGAATCTCCTGCCAAAGGAATGGAACAAACATCTACATCCCTGTTTCCAACAGACGGATATTGATCCTGATATTAAGGTTCCAAGAATAAAGATGAATGATAAAAACTGCTTTAACCCTTCAAATAAAATGGAAGGGTTATTCGTATTGTCATATAAAGGTTTTATCAGGAATAAGCGTAAAACTGTATGATCTTTTTAAAGGAGTCAATTCAAATGACAAATAGGTATTTAATTAGAAAAAAGTACGTGGAGCCGGTTTTATTCCTGATTTTCATGGCCCTGGTCTTTATTATCTCAAACCCAACACAAGCCCGTTTCGAACGCTGGGCAGCAAAGGAATTGAAGAGGGATGAAAGTCTTCGGGGCTTTGGGAAGCAATTAGTGATAGACGGGAAATATGAAAAGGTATTGGAAAAGAGGAATTATCTCTTATTTTCGGTTTATTATGCACAGGCAGCCGATTCGGGTGTGAAAATGAAATTCAAAGTCGTGGGGATATTGAATCGGTATTATCCTGTTGATGTTGAGTAGAGGATAGTTAATCAGTGATATCATAACCGTTCTTAAAGAAAATTTATTGAATAATTGGTGTGTACAGAGAGCTTTTTTAAGAGCCAGCGTTTATTTTAACTAAGGAGTTTCAACTGTCTTACATGATGTTTTCGATTTGAGTGAACTCTCGGTAAGTTTATTAAAGCATAGATGAGTTCGGACAGGGTAGAGCGTAAAATGCGGTAACCAGTCCGAAGTCAGCTGCGGTACGGACAGGTTGAAGCATCGACAAAGGAAAGTAGTCCAAAAGCCGAAGAAGATTTATAGCACACAAACAAAGAATGCATCCTTGGAATATCCTATTAAACCTTATATTATTAAAGAGTAATGGTTAATAGGAGGAAGATTATGAAAATTTTGTGCTTTGGTGATAGTTTGACCCGGGGAGTTACGTACTTGAATGGACGCTTGAGAATTTTGAAGAATAATTATCCAAAAATTCTCCAGGAGTTAATCTTGAAAAATAGTAAAGATGAAAATGAGGACCAGATTACGGTCATTAATAAAGGGGTTTTTAATGACAATTCCGACTCTCTTATGAAGAGATTCGAGCGGGATGTAATTGGGGAGAGACCTGATTATGTGATTATTGAAATAGGCGGCAATGACTGTGACTTTGCATGGGCGGATGTTGCTAAAGATCCGGATGGGGAGCATCAGGCAGTAGTGCCGCTGGATCGGTATTTAGGTAATCTGAAGTCCATGGTCATGAATATAAAAAGTGAGGGCATGACACCTATTCTTTCAACTCTGCCGCCTTTAGATCCAGTTCGCTACTATAAACGAATCACGGAAAATTTCAGTTCTATAGTGAGTAACTGTATTTGTAAAGCGGGAGGAATCGAGCATCAGCATAGTATCTATAATCGGGCACTAAAAAAAATTGCCGAAGAGCTGGATGTTTTTATGATTGATGTCAGAAGTGCAATTAAGTATGCAGGAGATTTAAAGGATTTAATCAGCGATGACGGCATTCATTTAACGCAAAAAGGATATGAGATTTTTGCCGAGGAAGTATATCAGAGATTATTTGGACGTTTGGAAACAGATTCGAAAACAATAATATGATATGAAAAAAGTCGTTTGTCAAACGGCTTTTTTTTGGCCAAAACAAAATCTTCAGCCTGGGAGGAGAGCCATCATGCTTTTAGTAAGAGATATGAAAAAACAGATATTAAAAAAATACGCCTTATAGCAGCAAAAACCTGGAGGGGCACCTATAGTGCCTTTATCCGTTGACGGTATATCAGGGAAATCCCAATATTCCTTTTGCGAAAAGGAAGGATTCACAAGAGAGAGCAACGGGGATTTTTACGGCCACCCTGTGGTTTTTATGCTGATGAAAAAATACTTGCTAAAATCTTCTTGAAAATGATCAAAATACTATGATAAGGTTACATTATAACTTATTAAAGAAGTTTAATAAGTTTTTAGGCGGTGATGTTTTGAAAGAAAAATTAGCGACTCCCAAATCGTTAAAGGGGGTCATGATGCGGGGGATACGGACCACACTTTTAAAACTTGGAAGCACAACAAAAGTGGAGCTCAGCCAAACCTTAGGAATCAGCTTCCCTACCATCAGCAAGTTTCTATCTGAGATGGAAAGCGAAGGGGAAATCCTGCTGGCCGGCCTGGATGATTCCAGCGGTGGGCGGCGGGCAAAACGATATACATACAATCCAGAATATATGTTAGGCTTAGCTATATTTTTGGAGAAAACAGAAACGAATTATACCATTTTTAATTGTGTGGGAGAATGTAAGGAAGATGGAAAAGCAGATAGTGTATTAATGGATAGCGGACTGGAAGCATTGACTCGCTGCATTGAGGGTTTATTGGCACGGTTCCCTAAGATTTGTTCGATCGCCATCGGCGTACCGGGTTCAGTGGATAACGGACATGTTTTTTATATACCAGGCTACGAACAGCTTCAAGATTTTGATTTAAAAGGATACTATGAGGAACTGTTTTCTGTTCCTGTTATTGTAGAGAACGACATGAATGCTGCTGTTCTTGGATTTCACAACAACATGGGAATGAAGGAGAAACACTCCCTTATCTATTTGTATTCCGGTCAAAATGGACCTGGGGCAGGGATCATGGTAAACGGAGATGTTGTACGGGGAAGAAGCTTTTTCTCAGGCGAGGTTTCATTTGTCCCACTTTATAATGACAGAAATTTTCGGCAGGCATTGGAAAACGAAGGTGAATCCAAAAAACTAGTAATTGCTGGGGACCGTGAAATTGATGCCATAAGCAGGTTAGTGGCAGCATTTACTGCGATGATTAACCCGCATACCATCATTTTTTGTGATGATGAAGCAGGTGATGCCATTCTGGAAAAAATCGCTTCAGTAAGCTCGAATTATATTCCTGCTGAACATCTCCCGGAGCTTATTACGAGTGATTGGAAAAAAGACTATTTACTTGGATTGCAAAATTTATGCTTGAATCTTTTGCTGGCTTAAGCTGCCTTCCTTTAAAAAGGGTCCTCTACAATGGTTTAGCAGGCCTAAATTTTTCTTCACTTATTAAAGAAGTTTAATAAGTTTTTATTTGGATACCTATTAAACGTCTTTAATAAGTATGAGGTAAGGAGGTAAGATCAATCCAAACTACTAATCAAAAATTAAAAAGGTGAGGATGAAAAATGGCTCTGTTTCTATTAATCATTATTTACCTGGCTTTTATCAGCTTAGGACTGCCTGATTCATTATTGGGGTCAGCATGGCCGGTGATGCAAAAAGACTTTGGTCCCCCGCTTGAAACGGCTGGATTACTTTTCATGGCAATGGCAGGCTGTACGATTATTTCCAGCTTAGTCAGCGGAAGAGTGCTTAAAAGGTTTGGGACAGGCAGGGTGACTCTGGTCAGCTGCTTAATGACGGCTGTTAGCTTGCTTGGGTTTTATTTTGCACCTTCGCTCGTTTGGTTAATCGTTTGTACGATTCCACTTGGGCTTGGTGCAGGAGCTGTGGATTCAGGATTAAATGATTATGTTGCTGTCCATTATAAGGCACATCACATGAGCTGGCTGCATTGTTTTTGGGGAATTGGAGCCACTGCAGGTCCTATGATTATGTCCTATTTCATATCAGGACAAGATTCATGGAGAAATGGCTATCTTACCATTTCTGGGATTCAGTTTGCATTAGTTGCAATCCTTTTCATCACTTTACCGTTATGGAACAGAGGGAAAGAAAACGGAAATGGTCAAAAAGATTCTAGCGGTGAAGTTAATTTGGAATATCCCCAACAAGTAAAGCCTGTACAAATACAAGGAGTTAAATTATCAATGGTTTCCTTCCTGTTTTATTGCGGGGTGGAGGCAGCCGTGGGTCTTTGGGGAAGCAGCTTTCTGGTAAATGTAAAGGAGCTATCTGCAGGTACTGCTGCACAATGGGTTTCTTTTTATTATGCAGGAATAACAATTGGAAGATTTTTTACTGGCTTTATTACCTTTAAAACTACGAACCGTACTCTCATACGGATGGGTCAAATAACAGCATTAGCAGGAGCTATCCTTACCATCCTGCCATTGCCATCCGTTTTTTCACTCGCTGGTTTTATTATAGTTGGATTAGGATTAGCACCGATATTTCCATGTATGCTGCATGAAACACCCGCTCGCTTTGGAAAACAGCATTCCCAGACTATAATGGGCTATCAAATGGCGGTCGCCTATACAGGCAGCACATTTATGCCTCCTCTTCTTGGTTTCATTGCATCCCATTCAACAATGAAAATCTTTCCATACTGGATTTTTATTTTTGTAGGGTTGATGCTTTTAACATCAGAAAAGTTAAATACATTATTGAAGAAGAAAAGGTTAATGGAAACAAAGGATTCATGTGCAAGCGATATAGTCCAAATGTAAGTTTGCGGAATGAGAGTTTACTCATACACAAGGGGGAAGTAAAATGATTAAATTAGTTGTAACAGATATGGACGGGACTTTCTTGAACAATAGTGGGGATTTTAATAGAGAACTACAAAGAGACTAAAAGAATCATGAAGGAAAAGGGGGTCGTGTTTGCCCCATGTACTGGAAAGCAATGTGAGAGGATAGAAGAATTATTCGGCGATGACGCAGCCGATTTATGGATATTAGGGGATAGCGCAACACGGATAAAGCACAATAAACAATTCGTTTATGAATCTCTCCTGGCAAATAAACTGGGGCTGGAAATTATTAACCTCCTGGAAGAAATCAGTCTGGATCATACGATTATTGCCTGTACAAAAAAAGGAGCAATTGTGAAGGATAGCTTAACTCCTGAAGAATTTGCGATTGTGCGGAGGTCATATGCAAATGTGATAAAAACGGCAGATTTTAATGAGATCCCGGATGATTTTATCAAGATAACTGTACATGATCCGGCTTTCAAATGTGCAGAGACAAGGGAGGAGCTGTCGGCCTTTTTTGAGCACGCTTATATTGTCGCCTCTGAGGCATCCTGGATTGATATTACGAATGCTAAAGTACATAAAGGAAGCACAATTGCTGAATTGCAGCGAATATTGAACGTCACTCCTGAAGAGACGATGGTTTTCGGCGATGGATATAATGATATGGAACTTATGGCTTCAGGTACATATAGCTTTGCTATGAGAAATGCCTTTCCAGAAATTCAGGCTGCAGCCAATTTTATTACTAGATCGAATGAAGAAGATGCTGTCATGAAAACCATTATTCAATTTCTGTCTCTGCAAAGTGATAAAGAACTTCTATGATTCCTTGACTGCCTGCCATTGAATTTAATTCGATCCTGTATATAATAATAGATAGAATCTGTAAACGTATACATACACCGAATATTTCAAATAGGGAGGCCATTATGGGAAGGTTAGTTCATTTCGAGATTCATGTTAGCGACATGGAGCGGGCCAGGAAATTTTATGGTGAGGTATTTGGATGGGAATTCCAGGATTGGAGTGAGTACGCCGGCATGCCATACTTCGGTGCGGTTACCGGTAAGGAGGAGGACCCCGGCATTAATGGCGCATTGATGCAGAGGCAGAGCGCGCCGCCGGAACCGAATCAGGCATTGAATGGCTTTGCTTGTACCATGGGAGTGGAAAATTATGCTGAGACAGAAGCCAAAATATTGGAGTATGGCGGAAAGACTGCCATGGCCAAATATGCACTTCCGGGGATGGCGTGGCAGGGATACTATTTAGATCCAGAAGGAAATCTTTTTGGAATCCATCAGCCGGATAAGGAAGCTAAATAAAATTTAATGTAAGGATTACATACTGGGCTGCCAAACTGGCGGCTTTTTTTGATGAATATCACTATGGATGGAATCTTCAGGATTTAAAGAATGAACCACGAGAGTTTAATGTATCACATACGACAAAACCAAAACAGGCCAAATATAAACAACTAAAAGTCGTTTCGGATGTCGAGAGCATTCAGGAGCTGATCCGGAAAATGATTGATGAAATCATGTATCCGACTCTGTTGTCAGATTCCTCCATCAAGCTTTATATGGGACTGCTAATGATCGAACTCATAAAGCATTCTGATAAACTGAAAAAGACGGAGCATCACTCGCCGCGTCATTATCTCATGGTCCAAACCATGAAGTATATTGATGAACATTACCGGGAGGCTTCTTTATATAAAATGTCTAAAAGCTGGAATAAACTCATTATTCCTTAAGCAAGCATATAAAAAGGGCGACGGGTTATACATTCAAAGAGCTGGTCCAGGAAAAGCGCCTCACCTAGGCGAAGCAGCTGCTTGAAAGCTCAAGTCTTTCTGCTGCTGAAATCATCGAAATGGCCGGCTATGATAATATTAGCTACTTTTATGGGATTTTTAAGAATAAATACGGTCACACGCCAAAAAAATATAGAGAGCAGTTTGCGGATTGATCATTTGCCTCTGGGCTATTTAACAATGGAATCGCCTCATAGAACTTTAAAAAGCAACAATCTCTTAGAAAAGAGCTTTATATTTTATTATAGTAAAATATTTACATAACTTAAATTACCAGAGGAATGAGTCAAAGCACATCCGTCATTTACACATCTATTAATCAAGGGACCCAGACGCGGCTGGGAAATGCCGGGAGGCCAGGTGGAAGAAGGAGAATCGTTGAAGCATGCTGTGATCAGGGAAGTGAAAGAGGAATCAGGAATCGATATTGAAGTAATCATATTCTGCGGCATCTTCCAAAATGTGAAGAGTTCAATATGCAATACCTTGTTCCTGGCCAGACCGATTAGAGGCAGGGCTGAGACATCACCGGAGAGTTTAGAGGTAGGATTTTATCCTATAGAAGAAGCGCTGGAAATGGTCACTTATCGGAATTTCAGGGAAAGAATTCAGTACTGCCTGGATGAGGCTGCACATCCATTTTTGATAGAATTTTAAATACCAGGAACAATGAAGCTGCCGTGTTATAGCCCCCAGGCAGCTTTTAGTTTTCCTATGCCTTCTCGTATGAGTTCTTCAGAAATCCCTGTGAAACCAAGGAAGATGGTTGAAGGAGGAGGCTGTGTTTTATAAAAATGAGAAGCAGGATAAATGTTCACGCCATGTTCTACTGCCTTCTCGATCAGCTCTGTTTCCAGATAGGCAGAGTACACATCCAGCAGGAGATGAAGTCCAGAGTTCTCTCCGCGGATCTTTACATTCCTTCCAAACTCACTTTGTATGGCTTCTAATAGAATTCCTCTTTTTCTTTGGTATAATTTTCTCATTTTGTTTGTATGCCTCTGCCATTCTCCGCATTTAATGAATTCAGTCAGGGTTAACTGACTGTGGCAGGATACCGTTTGTTTATACAAAGAAGTGATTTCCCTGCCTTTTTCTAAGAGCGGCCTCGGCAGAATCATATAGCTGATGCGCAGTGAAGGCAGGAGGGATTTTGAAAAGGTGCCCATATAAATGACAGAGCTATGCTGATCCAGGCCCTGCAGGGATGGAACAGGAAGACTGCTGTATCTAAATTCCCCCTCATAGTCATCCTCAATAATGTATGATTCATTTTCTGCCGCCCATTTCAGGAGCTGAATTCGTCTGTTCATTGTCATAACTGTTCCCAGCGGAAATTGATGAGAAGGCGTGACATATACAAGACTTGGCTGATCTTCCTGGAGTTTCTCGATACAGATTCCTTCTTCATCCACCGGTATCGGAAGGACCTTCATAGTATTTAATTCGAAAATTTTTCTCGTTCTTGGATAACCAGGGTCTTCAAAACCTATGGAACTGCCAGGGGCAAACATTTTACATAAAATTTGCATTAAGACAGGGTTCCCGGCACCGATGATGACTTGCTCAGGGAGACAGTGGACGCCGCGTGAATGGTACAGATGCTCTGCAATGAGGGTCCTCAGTTCCAGCTCTCCTAAAACATGTCCCGGATGATAAAGCTCTGGACCAAATTGGTCTAAAACGTTGACCATGCATTTCCGCCATGAGGAAAATGGAAAGCGGGCAGAATCCACATTTCCATAGTGAAAATCGATCAATCGTTTATTTTCTTTTGGTTCTGGGTTGATGGATCCTCTGCCCACTGTATGAATGTCAGGAAAATCAGAATCCTCATAATCAGCAAACCAGCCGCTTCTTGGCTTACTCACAATATAACCTTCAGCGGCAAGCTGTTCATAAGCTCGTTCTACGGTTGTCTGGCTGATGGACAGCTGACATGCGAGGCCCCTCTTGGAAGGAAGCTTCATTCCTTTTTGAATCCTGCCCTTATGAATATTTTCTTTAAAAAACTGATAGAGCTGCTGATAAAGCGGAGCATCCATTCCTCGATTTAAAAAAATCGTGATATCCATGTGTGGTTTCTCCTAACTGGCATGGCTAATTTTACGAAAACTGGCTATTTGCTAAAAAATCTTTCCAGTTTATAGTCATTGTAATCCATAAACAAGGAGTTTGATAAGACGTTCCATGATCAAAAAATAAGATACGAGGTGAAGTGAATGAACAAAGCTGTAAATGGATGGGTGAATGGGTTTATAGGAGTACTCATCTTCAGCGGGTCACTGCCCGCAACACGCTTGGCAGTGGGAGACTTTGATCCGCTGTTCCTCACTGTCTGCCGGGCTTCGATTGCAGGTGTACTGGCAGGTGCTCTTCTTCTAGTCTTCCGGCAGCAGCGCCCTTCAAGGGGCGACATAGTCCCTCTTTTAGTCGTGGCCTTTGGAGTGGTCATTGGGTTTCCGCTGCTGACCGCATTAGCCCTTCAATATGTACCTTCTGCCCATGCCATTATCTTCATTGGGCTTCTTCCGCTCTCGACTGCAATCTTTGGAGTACTCAGGGGTGGGGAGCATCCCCGTCCGGCGTTCTGGATTTTTTCTGCTGCAGGCAGCTTACTCGTCACTGGCTATGCCCTTTTCCAGGGAGGACAATCATCATCGGCTGGTGACACTTTTATGCTGTTTTCGATTATCGTATGCGGCCTCGGATATGCAGAAGGAGCCAGGCTCTCACGCAGGCTGGGGGACTGGCAGGTGATATCCTGGGCTCTTGTTCTGTCGCTGCCCATTATGCTACTGCTCTCATTGTATTTATCTCCGGTCACGTGGAAGGGCATAGGCCATCCTGCCTTCTTCAGCCTTGGTTATGTCAGCATATTCAGCATGCTTGTTGGCTTTGTGTTCTGGTATCGAGGACTTGCCCAGGGCGGCATAGCAGCAGTCGGACAGCTGCAGCTTCTCCAGCCTTTCTTTGGACTTCTGCTTGCTTCTGTAATTCTCCATGAGAAAGTCAGCTGGCTGCTTGTCGCAGTGAATATTGCCGTTGTATTTTGTGTGGCAGCTGCCAGACGGTTCTCAAAGAAACCGGGAGTTCCTTTAAATAACGAGCCCTGACAAAATTAGTACGCAGGGCATTCGGGGCAGTCTGGGATTATTATTGTGAACAACATTCGGTGCCTGTCAAACAAGGATAAGAGGTTTTTCATTTGGAATGAAACGTTTGGCAATCATACAAATGAATAATGGAATATGACAGTCCCTGTTGGTGGGGCTGTTTTTTTAAAAAATAAAATATCCAGTAAAAAACAGGTGAGTATTTTTGTTTTGTGAATGAAATGATATAATCCAACTATCAAAACAAAGAATATCCAAAAACAAACAAACATAAATAAAGTATAGGATGGTGTATGGAGTGCTTGTAGCCGAACGTCAACGAAAGCTTGTAGAGTTAGTCAATGAGAGGATGAGTGTCCGGGTAACCGAATTGAGCAAAATTTTTTCAGTCACGGAAGAGACAATCCGCAGAGATCTGGAAAAGCTGGAAAAGGAAAACCTGCTGAGGAGAAGCCATGGAGGCGCTGTAAGTGTACAAAAAGAAGAGTCTGAGATTTCCTATGTAGAAAGAGAAATCAAGAATGCCTCAGAAAAAAAGCGAATTGCCCTCCAAGCAATCCAACTGATTGAAGAAGGAGATCAAATCGTGCTGGATGCCAGCACGACGGCCTGGTATATGGCAAAGGAGCTGCCGGATATGCAGCTGACCGTGCTGACCAATTCCATCAAAGTGGCCGTAGAGCTCAGCAAAAAAGAACAGATACGTGTCATTTCTACTGGAGGGCAGCTTCTTCCACAGTCCTTATCCTATGTTGGTCCGCTCGCAGAACGCTCGCTCTCCAGCTATCATGTCAATAAGACCTTCCTCTCCTGCAAGGGAGTCCATCTCGAAAGAGGGCTGACAGATTCGAATGAATTCCAGGCGCTGTTAAAAAAGCATATGTTGAACATCGCTGACCAGACGATCCTACTGGCAGACGCCAGCAAATTCGGGGTGCGCACCTTCGCGCACATCACCGACCTCTCCAATATCAGCCTGGTCATTACGAATGGAGAGATTGAGGGATTGTATGAAGATGGATTGAAGGAGAAGGGAATTCAGGTTCAGACGGTGTAATTAGTGGCGCATGCAGGCAGTGTTCTTGGGACCAAAACTGCGGCGGATCCGTTAGGAAATGGTTTAGAGGAAGGGTCTCAAGACCAAAATGAAGGCCGATCAGATGAAAGCTGGTTCAGAGACGGGTTCACAGGAACAAAAATGAGCACTTCTCGAAAAAAGGTTTATGGAAGGAATTAAGAACAAGCCCAAGGTTTAGAATTGAGCATACCATAAAGGAGGACAACCCTTTGATCCAGAGATCCATCTGCATTTTCCCTTCTTTTAAAAAAATAGAGCAAATTCATAATCCTTTCCGATTTGGTAATAAAGTTATAAAATAAAAGATAACAACCGTATATAGCATTCTACTAGGGGAGCCTGTATTCCAGGCTGAGAAAAAAGCGAAGGAGCTTTTTGACCCTTATGGACCTGATCTGGATCATGCCAGCGGAGGGAAGTAGTTTTTTAGTGAATAAAACTAGGACCTTTCTGTGTCCTAGTTTTTTTATATTAGAGGAGGAAGCAAATATGAAGATATCAGAACAAACTGTATTGGTAACAGGTGCGGGAAGGGGTTTGGGTGCTGCCATAGCAGCCGCTTTTGCAAAAGAAGGGGCAAATGTGGTGATTAATTATTATAAGAGCAAAGAAAAAGCCGAGGAGCTTGCCAAGAATTTAGGGAACAAGGTTATTGCCATAAAGGCGGATGTTCGGGACAAAAATGAAGTTCATGAAATGGCTGCTAAAGCAAAGGAATACTTTCATACCGGAATCACAACCATTGTGAACAACGCTTTGATCGATTTTCAGTTTAATCCCCTTACCCAGAAGAATGTTTTTGAGTTGGAATGGGACGGGTTCAACACTCAATTTGAGGGAAGTATAAAGGGTGCTTTAAACACGGTACAGGCATGTGCGGCTGATATGAAGGAAATGGAGTTTGGGCGGATCATCAACATCGGCACCAATTTGTTTCAGAATCCAGTGGTTGCCTATCATGAATACACTACCGGCAAAGCAGCACTGCTGGGCTTTACCCGCAATCTTTCGAAGGAGCTCGGACAGTACGGCATCACGGTCAACATGATTTCCGGAGGCCTTCTTCAGCAGACGGATGCAAGCAGTGTTACGACTGAAGAGGTGTTTGGAATCATCCGGTCTGCGACTCCGCTAAAAAGAGTAACAACACCTGAGGAATTGGCGGATACTGCACTATTCTTCTCATCTCCATGGGCACGGGCAGTCACGGGGCAGAACCTGGTGGTGGATGGAGGATTGGTGATGGATTGATATGGATGAAGGGCGCTTCTTAAATGGGCGCTTTTTCTTTACCATGTCTTTCAGACTATTTTGACAAAAGAGGCTGTTTGATAGGATAATGTAAAAATACTCAAGTATATGAACTATGAACTTCATAAAGGAGGAACCCATGAAATTTGCAAAGAGAATGGAACTGTTTGGGGAAAGTATTTTCACTAAGCTGACAGAAATCCGGAGAAAACGTGAGGTGAAGGGGGAGCCTGTATTTGATCTAAGCATCGGTACGCCCAATATCCCGCCGGCCAGACATATCATTGAGGCTATGTCCTCGGCAGCATTCGATGAAAGGAATTACATATATGCGATTAACGACCAGAGTGGCATGCTGAAAGCGGTGAGCGGCTGGTATCAGAATAGATATCATGTTGAACTTGATCCAAAAACAGAAATTTGTTCATTATTAGGCTCCCAGGAAGGACTCACCCATATTTCATTATCGATTGTAGATGAGGGAGATCTGGTGCTGGTCCCGGATCCAGCTTATCCTGCCTTTATTCACGGACCGCTGCTTGCAGGAGCTGAGCTATATTATATGCCACAGAAAAAAGAGAATGGAAATGTGATCCGGCTCGACGATATCCCGGCGGAGATAGCAGAAAAAGCCAAACTTATGCTGGTGTCTTATCCCAATAATCCTACTGCTGCAGTGGCACCCGATTCTTTTTATGCCGAATTAGTGGCATTTGCAAAAAAATATGACATCATCATTCTTCATGATAATGCCTATAGTGAGCTTGTATTTGACGGCCTGAAAGGCAAAAGCTTTCTTTCGTTTCCGGGTGCAAAGGAAGTCGGTGTGGAATTCAATTCCTTATCCAAAAGCTATGGCCTTGCAGGGGCCAGGATTGGTTTCTGCGTAGGGAATAAAGAGGTTGTGGCTCAATTAAAAGCCCTAAAGTCAAACATGGACTATGGCATGTTTCTGCCGGTTCAAAAGGCGGCCATCGCTGCCATTACAGGTGATCAGCACTGTGTGGAAACAGCGAGGGAGGCATATAAAAAGCGACGGGACGTCCTCTGTGAAGGGTTCACGGAAATAGGATGGGAGATGGAAAAGCCCAAAGCCACCATGTTCATCTGGGCCAGGATTCCTTCTCATTATAAAAAATCCATGGATTTTGCCATGGATATGATTGAAAAAGCAGGAGTATTGGTGACGCCTGGAAGTGCCTTTGGTCCATCTGGGGAAGGATTTGTCCGGATTGCGATGGTGCAGGATGAAGGAGTTTTAAAAGAGGCGGTACAAGCCGTAGAAAAAAGCGGCATCTTAGAGCATGAATTTTTAATCATAAATCAGTAAAAGGATAGTGGAATACATGTCACTGAAAGAAGTAAAAGCGTACTTTAAACAATATGAAATGGAAGTGCGAATCATTGAATCTGAGGAATCCAGCGCAACAGTGGAGCTGGCAGCAAAAGCATTAAACTGTGAACCTGAAAGAATTGCCAAGTCGCTGTCTTTTCATTTAGAAGATCGGGTGATCCTGATCGTAGCTGCAGGGGATGCAAAAGTGGATAACCGGAAATTCAGGGATGAATTTGGTGTGAAAGCCAAAATGCTGAAAGGGGAAGAAGTGGAACCCCTGATTGGCCATCCGGTAGGAGGAGTCTGCCCCTTTGCTGTGAATGACGGGGTAGAGATTTATCTTGATGAATCCTTGAAGCGATTCCAAACCGTCTTTCCTGCCTGCGGGAGCGGCAGCAGCGCAATTGAACTGACCATTCCGGAGATGGAAGAGTATTCCGCTTATATGAAATGGGTGGATGTCTGCAAGGGCTGGCAGGAATAATATGTCCTCCCTTTACAAAGCTTAATATCATATTTGGTGGAAGGAGGAGAGATCATGAGCGTAAAATCAAATCCTGCTACAAAAGATGATAATAAGCTGCCAGAAGACCATAATGCCAGAAACCGTGAAAAAAATATCCAGGAACAGTATAATAAAGAAAAGGGGAGACACAGCTATTCCAAAAAAACAGATCATTTGTGATCCGCTAAACCCTAAATTTTCTTTTAGCGGCAGGTTCATTTTATGACTGCTAAAAAAATACCATGCTTTTGGTAATTTCTGCTCATCTTTTCCAGAATCCTGACTATAATCTAATGGGACACCATTACTTTTGTAGGAGGGGTAAGTTTGGGGAAGTCATTTTTAAAAGCGGCTGGCATTTATTTTGTAATAGGGATATTGATGGGTTTAACGATGGGAATCATCCATGATTTCCGCTTAGCCTCGGTTCATGCCCACATTAATTTATTAGGCTGGGTGTCCATGGCATTATTCGGCTTTTTCTATCATCTTTATCCCGAGGCAGCTAACACAAAATTGAGCAGGGCACATTTCTGGCTTCATCATATCGGCCTGCCGGTCATGATGCTGGGAATAGCGGCTCAGACATTTGGAATGGAGTCTGCACTTGGTGCTGCCATTGCGGGTTCCATCGCAGTGGTGCTGGGTGTCATCTTCTTTGCGGTCAATCTTTTCAGGCATGTGAACATCAAGGAAGCATCTGCCTGAGAAAATTAGGTAAGCCTTAAAAAGACACCCGGCTGGGTGTCTTTTAGGATTTCTTCCCCCTGAGGAAGGCTAGATCCATAAAGGATAAGCCGAGGGCCGTGCCAAATGCGGTAATCAAGAACCCATAAGAATTATTTTTTGCTGGATGAAAGAAATAATTAGAAATATAGATTGTGAAACTGAATAAAAGAAATAAAGTCAATGCATTTACAGTTCGTTTTTTAATTTCCTTCCAATTCAGTTTCCGCACATTCAATATAGATGCAGTAAATATGTATATCACATAGAATAAAAGATAAATGAGATAACCCATGATATATTTAGTAGAAAAAGTGTTATTCATATCCTTATATACGATGAATAAGGTGATTATGGTACTTATAAAAGCTATAACAAACAAAATAAATTCTAACACTCTATAATTCTTTCTCATTTTACACAACCTTGGATGTTCTTTGTATGTACTGATTATCCCAAATTGAGACGGCTTTGTAATTGGCAATTTTTATAGATTGCGGACAAGCTGACATCTATTGGCCGCTGTCAATACGTAATGATGGAAAGGCTGTTAAAATGATTATAAGAAAAGAGCTGTGCTGAACACAGCCCCTGGTGTGTTAGAAAATTTTCTTTCGGTCCCGTTCTTCCTTCAAGATCTCTACAGCTTCCCGGAACCTCATGGAATGAACGACCTCTCTCTCCCTTAAAAAACGCAGTCCATCATTTAAATCGGTATCGTCTGAAATATCAATCAGCCACTGATAGGTCGCCCTTGCTTTTTCTTCAGCCGCAATGTCTTCATACAGATCTGCAATCGGGTCGCCCTTTGCCTGGATATAACTGGCCGTCCAGGGCACTCCGGCAGCATTCTGATAATATAGGGCTTTATCGTGGTTTACATAATGATCTCCGAGCCCTGCATCTCTCATCTGTTCAGGTGTTGCATCTTTGGTTAACTTATAAACCATGGTTGCAATCATTTCTAAATGAGCAAATTCCTCTGTTCCAATATCGGTCAGCAAGCCAACGACCTTATCCGGAATCATCAACGTCTAAGGGCTGAAGATTTAACAAATATATCATCGCATTTCAATCTATTTATGCAGCGAGCTGATTAGATGTCGATAAGTTCAAGGAAACAATACTCTATTAAAACGATTGATTACAGAGAGAACAAATCATTAATCTTTTTTTGGGGTAATATCTTGATTTCAAGATTTTTAAAAATTGGAGGGCATATTAATGAAAGAAATTGAGAGGACTACATCACGTAACTGCCATTACGAGCAGTGCAGAAAAAATATATGATTTTTTCACTAATATACTAGGTTTACGCCTAGTTAAGAAAACAGTAAACCAAGATGATATTCAAACATATCACTTATACTTCACAGATGATGTTGGAAGTCCGGGAACAGATATGACATTCTTCGATTTTCCTGGTATTCCAAAAGGGGTACATGGAACAAATGAAATTTCTAAAACATCTTCCCGAGTACCAGATGATGTTGCATTGGATTATTGGGTAAAACGTTTTGATAAATATGAAGTAAAACATATGGGCATCAAAGAGCAATTTGGTAAAAAGACATTATCGTTTGTTGACTTTGATGAACAACAGTATCAACTCATATCAGATCAAAATAATGAAGGAGTTGCTTCAGGAACTCCATGGCAAAAAGGACCCATTCCTTTAGAATATGCAATTACAGGCTTAGGTCCAATTTTTATTCGTACTTCTTATTTTGATCACATTAAAGAGGTGTTGGAGAAAGTTTTCTTAATGAGAGAAGTGGCTCAAGAAAATTCATTCCACTTATTCGAGATGGGGGAAGGTGGTAATGGTGCACAAGTTATCGTTGAATACAATACAGTGCTTCCTCAAGCTCGACAAGGTTTTGGTACAGTGCATCATACAGCATTCCATGTAGAGGGACGAGTAGACTTAGATGCTTGGCAACAACGTTTACAAGGCTTTAATCTAAAAAATTCCGGATATGATATGTAGAGCGATACTATTTTGGCTCCTTATATACTAATGTTGCACCTTCTATTCTTTTTGAATTAGCAACGGATGGTCCTGGTTTTATGGAAGATGAGCCGTATGAAACACTAGGTGAAAAACTATCTTTACCTCCATTCTTTGAACCAAAACGAGAACAAATTGAACAAATAGTTCTCCCAATTGATACAGTACGCAGTATATTGAAGATTAAGAAAGAATACCTGTAAGGAGGTGAAATCATAAAATGGGATTTTTAAATAAATTATTTGGAGTAAAACAAGAGGAGGAAGAAACAATGACAAAATTAAACATTGGTATAATTTTAGGTTCAACACGTGAAGGACGCGTAAGTCCTCAAGTTGGTGCATGGGTAAAAGAAATAGCTGAAAAACGCGGTGATGCAAACTATGCCGTTATTGATATCGCAGATTATAAATTGCCACTACTAGGCGAAGAAGGTGGAGACGCTTCAGGTGCAGCAGCATGGTCTGAAGTTATCGCAAATCAAGATGGATTTGTTTTTATCGTTCAAGAATACAACCACTCCATTACAGGAGCCCTTAAGAATGCTTTAGACTATTTACGTGAAGAGTGGAACAACAAGGCAGCGGGTATTGTATCTTACGGTTCAGTTGGTGGTGCTCGTGCAGCAGAACATTTGCGTGGGATTTTAGGTGAATTGTTGGTTGCAGATGTTCGTGTTCACCCAGCATTATCATTATTCACTGATTTCGAAAACGGTACTGACTTTAAACCAAAAGCTGTACAAGAGGAATCAGTTAATCAAATGTTAGATCAAGTAGTTACTTGGTCAAAAGCGTTATTCACAATACGATAACTCATTAAGAATGAAATTTCAACCAGGGACAACATGTGCTAATAAAATGCAATGTGTCCCTGGTTTTTTATGATTTTTTTTAACAAGCAAATTGTATGGAGTGAAAAGTCGTAATAAATGAAAGGGAAAAAAGAAGTACTTCATCAATTATTAATGCTATTTCAAAAACTCTAATATAAATAAATCTAGCAAATTTACTTTTTTAGCCCTAGAAAAAAATCTTAAGTCGCGACTGTCTTTCAACTAACCTGCCATTAAAGTCCTTCAGACTTATTGTAGTGACATAGGGAGTCTTAGACTATGTCTCCATGTACGACGAGCGAAGCTTGCTAGTTTTTCAGGATCATTCTCACCATCTGCGATTGCTCGAAGCATATCCTTCGATGAAACTCCCATAATATCAGATACAACAGAACCTAGTTTGATATTAGCTCCTTCTAAAACCTTTTGAATCCGATTATGTTGTCTGGCACGTTCTTCAATGATACTTCGGCGATAGCGAACAAGTTCCCGTAGTTCACGTTGGTTTCGATCAGGAATGAAACTAGCTTTAAGAAGTCCATGGCGAAGAAGTTGGGCTATCCATTCCGCATCCTTAACATCCGTTTTGCGTCCGGGAAGAGCCTTCATGTGTTGAGCGTTCACTACTAAAAACTCGATTCCTTCGGACTCTAATAAGTTAACAATAGGCTTCCAATAAACACTCGTGCTTTCCATAGCTACGTGTGTACAATTATTCTCTTTAATCCAGTCCATTAACTTTAATAGAAAAACTGTTTTAGTAGAAAATGTTTGAATCTCCTTTCCTTTTGAAGTCATAATACAAGCTGTGATATTGTCCTTATGGACATCCAAACCACATGCTCTTTCAATGATTACATCCATTGAAATCTTCCTTTCTAGGCTTGAAAATTGGAGGCTGGTGCAACAATCAGAATTAGGATTAATCTACCATGAGTGCTTCCCGTAAGGGAGCGACAGTTTGTGGTGCACCGTGGTCGTTGGAGTCAGACTAACGGATGGGCTCTAAGGCACCATAGTTGATCGACCTTCCTCTCCCAGCCTTAGAAACAGTATGGACAGATTCAATACATTTTCATTCTTTGTGGTGAAGCGCCGATTTTTGCGCTTCATGGATGGCTAACGGGATAGTTGAAGAAGATGCCTGCAAAAAGAACTCATAAATGGGTTCTTTTCTTTTGATGAAATATCAACATTAACGTTGGTTCTTACGCAAAATTGGTGGAAGCATTTATAACTGTTTTTCGAACTGTTTGCCGTTCTAAAAGTCTGTTCAACACATGCTCAGTGCCCGAAATGTAAGCGGTTATCACCCAGCCGTCATAGCCGTCGATTTAATTATCCTGTTCCCAAAACCATTCAAAAAGCATACCCTACAATAATCTGCACATACAGCGAAGGAAGTGACTTATATGTGCAATATGCCTATTCAGATTATTAACGTTGGCGGTTCGGCAACAGTTCAATTCGGGAACTCGATTAACAATTCACCCAAAACCACTTCCAAATATTTTCACGGCTCAGGCTCCAACAACTCTGGGGGCTTCATAACCAATAATAATCTTTCCAGCATTACAAATGGGGTAAATTCGAGTGTGGTTGACCAGCCATCTGCATGCTAAACCGATCAGTTAAACTAGTGTGCCCGCCTTTAGGCTGGGCTTTTTTTGGTGTGCCAGGCATGGCAACTATCTAGGTGGTGAAAGAAGGCAAGAGCATCACAGCCATCGCAAAGCAGCTGGGTATTTCCCGTAACACGGTCTATACTGATTTAGCTGTGACATCGAAACCGTCCTTGAAACGAACTTCTGTGTTTGACCGATATCTTCCACTTATCCGAAGCATGATGGCAGGTGGATCAAAGAGCGATGATATAGAAGCTGCCTGTAGAAAGGCAGGATTTGATGGATATCGCAACACGCTAAATTACATGATTGCGGACGAACGCCATGATACTCGAAATAAGAAGCCGTCAACATTGAATCTTAACCAGCACTCATACGAATTCTTTGGGATAAAGGCGTTCAGAGCCATAAGAAAGCATTCCAATCCCTGCATACCAAACTTTTAGAGGCATTTCCATCATTAATGAAAATCTGCACATTCATTCAATCTTTCAGGCGGCTATTTGAAGAAAAACATTCATCAGGTCTTAGAAAATGGTTAATCGAGCACCAACAGTCCTCTTTTCCTCACTTTCAAACATTTATTAACGGCGTAAGAGGTGATCGGAAGGCTGTTTATTATGCGATAACATTACCTTGGTCAAATGGCATAACAGAAGGAACCATAAACAAGTTGAAAAATATCAAAGGAATGATGTACGGACGTGCAGGGATAAAGGTATTATTATTTGCGTTTCAGCATGTAAAAGAATATGAACATAACTTTTTTTCGCTGAAGATAGCACAATAGCTTAGGGTTAATAATATCCACCAAAAAGACGTAAGAACCTTAAAATTTAACAGAGCCAAATTCAAAAAGCCCTGGAATACTGATCATTCCAGGGCTTATTAATACGATATTTTTAGCAGCAATGATGGATTGGATAACAACATCCAGCCCCGTAGTGATGAAATCCACCGTACCCATACCCCATCATTCCCGGAAAACCATAACCTGGCATGCCATGAAATCCGTATCCCATCATTCCGGGGTATCCATACCCCATCATCCCGGGGTATCCACCATAAAATTGTCTATCCATTTTATAATCCCTCCTCATAAGAACTTCAAAAGTAGTGTATGTGTCCATGATAGGGAGAGGATAGATAATTACCCAAGTGAGATGTGTTTTTTTTGGCCATATTAAAATCTGTATCCCTTTATCATTTTCAGCATAATATGGTTTAAATCCTTGCAACTCATTTTATATGGCTCCTCAAAAAAAACGTGTAGCTGGGTAGAATTGGTAGTGAATTTGCATTGATAATCGTAGTGTTTATTCTCTTAATCATCATAGGAGCAAGCTTCTGTGGTAGTTATGGAGAAGTTGGCCCGGGAGACGGGTATGGAGCCTACTGTTAACAAAACGAAAAAAAGCCTTTATTTGGCTTTTTTTCGTTTTCAATACAATACTCTTCTTTTGTAATTTAGGCTGGTAATTCCCGACGACATTTTTTGGCAATCTTTCTTATTGGAATGCTTTTTCTATGGATACGTACACACCTAATATGTTTATAAAGGTATACAATAAACTACACTGATATGATAAAGCACATTTAAATCTTCAAACTATAATCGGTTCCTTCTTCGGCATAGAACACCAGGAATGCATCCGGACCCACAGCCTTAGCCGAATCCGCCCCGCCAGTTCTTCAGCAAAAACAGGCAAACGCGACGGCAATTGCTTTTCCAATACCTTTACTGCCGCCTGTCACGAGTGCCGTTTTATCGTTTAATCCCAGGTTCACTTTATATCCAATCCTTTCTATGGGCGTCTATTGTTGATTATATATTAACAATAACTTCTAGTCATAAACAAATAACTATGGCTGATTTTCAGCTCTAACACTCAATAAAGGAGGGAAACCACTAAGATGGTTTCCCTCCCTTTAAAATGTTCCGTCTTATTTAGTTTATTCTTATACTCGCTGAGCAAGGACAAGCATCATCACGATTCCCATTTTTGGTAGAATAATTCAAGGAAGGAGAGATGGAATGAGATAAGTGAACTCCTCCTTATACAATAGGAAGCCAGCCAGGGATGCTAGTATAGTACTCCCACATTTTATCAGAAATAGCCAGTTCTTTTTGATCTTTTTTAGATAATGTTGTACGGATTTTGTCTTCTTCACCGGCTTGTACTTTTTGTACCCACTGAGGTTCCATTATCAATTCCCTACCTAAAGCGATTAAAGGTACACCTGTTTCAAATGCTTTCAACACTTCATCGGGCGTCCGCAGCATCCCAACACCCATCACAGGAACACGATCGCCGACACGTTCCTGGATCATAACAACTCGGGATGTCTGATCGTTATCATCACGGATTGATCCTTTCCAAAAGCCGCCGACAGAAATATGGAGATAATCCAGGTCCTGGTCTGCTAACTTGTCCACTAATTGCAATGTGTCTTCCATGGTGATGCCGGGATTCTCTCTTTCTTCAGGAGATAACCGATAGCCGATGATAAAAGGTTTGGTTGCATGGTCTGAAACTGCTTTTTTAACAGCGTCAACTACAGCAAGCGGGAAGGACATACGTTTTTCCAGCGATCCACCCCACTTGTCAGTTCTGCGATTTGAGTGTGGAGAAAGGAATTGCTGAATCAAATACGTATTGGCACCATGGATTTCAACTCCATCATACCCAGCTTCGATTGCTCTTCTGGTTGCTTCACCAAATGCTTTAATAATTTCATCGATTTCGTCTGCTGTCATTTCCCGAGGTACCACGGCATCGTCCCGTTCCGCTGCTACCGCACTTGGAGCAATTGGTTGACGATCAAGCAATTCTTCAGGCGGGCACATTCTGCCACCGTGAAAAATTTGTAAAATCGCCTTTGAACCTTTTTCCTGTATAGCTGTTGCCACGCGTCTTAAACTAGGGATTAGGGAATCGGAATCTGCACCAAATTCACCCGGGAATCCTTTTCCATTCCTGGTGACGTATGTGCATGCGGTGATTACCGCTCCTACACCACCGGCACGTTCTTGATAATACGCAACTTCTTCGTCTGATACTTCACCATTTTCATGTGCCGCCGTATTGGTCATGGGTGCCATTGTAATACGGTTCTTTATTTCAACTCCAGAACGGAAGGTAAATGGTTTAAAAGCAGCTTCATATTTTGGATTCATCTTTTTTCTCCTTTTGTTTACATCAAGTTTGTTAAAGGGTTTTGCTATTTCGCAAATGGATAACATAGACTACAAAAGTTTCTTTGACAGGCACTTTTTATATTCTAAACAAAAAAATTTATAGATATACATTACAAGCTTTTCACCAGCAACCCGCTGCCGCAATACATTTGCTGTATATTGGTCGGTGCCAGGTGCTCGCCCCTTTCTGATCTTAATAAAATCTAATTTGCTTGGAATGCGTATAAACTTATCGAACAAAAAGATATTGATAATTTGCGATATCTCTATATTATTTCCCTTTATACCCAAAATCAAATTTTATGCTTTAGACAGGGCTAGGAAACGGCTTTAAAGGAACTATACAAATTAGCTTAGAGAACAGGTGGCGGAGAGATGAGGATTATTTTGCCCATCTTTTAAATGGTTTTGGTTGGTATATAGATTGGAAAAATCAAAATTTTAGGCTCTTTTCGTAAGGATTGTTGCTAAATAAGACAAAGTTAAATTTACTTTTTATGGTATTGTATTTACAATAGCTTATTCCTCTAAGGTAGCAGGATTGTTAATACCTTCAAAATTTATCTAACTGCATGTTCTTTATAGCAGAAAGGATTTTGTGTCTCCAATAAAATAAAGTGACGTGCGATACTTTTACTATCTTGGCTGCTTTTCTTAATGAAAGACCATTAATCATACACTCAATGAACAACAGCCATTTATCAGCCTTTTTTGTTCGATAAAGTGGTGTGTTGGTTAAATCACTGCTTAGTTTGTTGCAATCTTTACAGCGGTATCGTTGACGACCATCTCTTTTGCCGTATCGTATTACTGACTTACTATTACAAGCAGGACAAACGAAACCTTCCTTGTATTTCTTTTCTCTCAGTTCATTGATTAGTGCACCATGTGTAGCAATCGAAGGAGTAAGGTACCGTTTTAGTGCCTCAAGTAAATACTCCTTATCACTATCCGACAACTCCATTACATCAACTAATACTTCAGCAGCTGCCTTCATCTTCTGTGTCCTCCTAATTAATTGGTTCTAACAATAATTGTTTTACCAAAAATAAAGAGGCAAATGCGAAAACAACCAAAAACTTTAACATAGCCTAAAAAATAAAAAAAACGTCGGAATTAACTGGAGTTTTGAATTTATAATCGTTAGCGAGTTAGTTGAATACAGAAAAATACAAATAAAAACCTCTAATGTGATTAACATTAGAGGAAGTTCAATAAACTCTATTTCTTATTTTTAAAAGAAAGGACAGGTAGAATCAATGCAACTTGGGTACAAGGGAATGGCGTCCACCTCTCAAAGTTGATGAGCCGGAAAAGAGAGGGCGGAAAGCCAAGAGTAAAGCAGCAAACCTAGCTGAAAGATTCATCCTGTACAAAGCAGACATTTTACGGTTTCTTCAGAATGGCCTTGTGCCTTTTGCTGGTTCTTTTCGCACGGAAAAAGGTGCTGTACAGTTTGCACGCATACGTGGATTCATTTCGACTGTTCGAAAACAAGGAAGGAATCTGCTTAATTCTATTATGTTAGTTGGTAGAGGTCAGTTTTCTTTCAACTGACCTAAGTAGTTACGAATTAGAAAAAAATTACCTTAATTAGGAAATTCATTTTTTTATATGCGTTATTGATTTCCGGACTGTTGTTGATTCTGTCCTTGCATGCCAGTCCCCATTCCCATCATGTTAGAGGCAAGTGGCATCATATTTTTCATTTTCCCGCCATTTCCACTCAACATTTGATAAGCAGCAATACCTACTCCAACTGAAGCGAAAACGGGTAAAATTTTATCCATGTTTGTCTTCATCTACATCACCTTATTTTATTAAATTTTTGTTCATTTCCTGAACCTTAATATCTTGGGTAAAAAAAACTTAAAAATTCAAGGTGTTTGTTACCAAAACAATTAATCAACAAGAAAAAACAGCTAATGAAAAACCTTCCAAACGGTATTTGGAGGGTTATTTGGCGTTCCTTCAAAAGTATAACACGGAAGAACAAATATTTTATTAAGAAGTTCTTGACTCCTATTAGCTGGTTTAGTTAAAGAAGGAGGGCTGCTACATCAGCTTTTTGTTCTTCAGCTAACGCGGCAGGTTAGTGGAAAAAGAGAGATGATAATCTATTTCTCTTTTATGTGCATTTGACTCCTTATGCGAAAATTTTCTCTTTTTGTAGGATAAATTTCAAAAGAGTCTGGAATTATTTGTGTCGACTGGTAGAGCAATTCAGATACAGTTACACATTTATACCCTCTATCGTATAAAAACCCCAAAATGTTATCTAATACAATAACGGTTTGAGAAGTCTGAGTATATTCACTACCATGCCAATCATGAAATAGAATGATATTACCTGGTTTTACTCCTTTTGTTATATTGTTATAAATTTGACTTGCGGGTGGATTTGCCCAATCACGAGAGTCCTGACCCCATGACCATAAAACGACATCTTTTCCGTTTTTTAAAGCAGTATTAATAATTAAATCATTATAAAAACCACCTACTGGGCGGTAAAGAGTCGGTTTTAAACCAACTGACTTCTTTATAATTTTATCTGTTTCTTCTAATTCTGATGATAGTTTTGCTGATGTAATATTTCCGTAAATATGATGATAAGTATGATTGGCAATTTCGTGTCCTTCTTTTACTTCCCGTTTTAATAGTTCAGGAAATCTTATTACTTTATTACCAGCTACAAAAAAGGTGGCTTTAGCATCATATTTAGCTAATATATCAAGTATTTGTGGGGTAAAAAACGGATGAGGTCCATCATCAAAAGTAATGGCAACTAATTTTTCCTTTGTGTTAACTTCCCAAATAACATGTCCAGTTTTTTCATATTCCTCACGACTTTTAGTGGATGCGGACACATTTATTTGAAAGGAGAAGAAAGGAATCAATAAAAGAAAGATAAAAAACAATATTTTTTTCATTGGACACACTCCTCATTTAACGACTTGATTTATGATGCCCTTATTAAAATATTTAATGAGAAACATGAAATGATTGGCAGGATTTAGTTGCACATTTAGAAGATTTTGTGCAATAAAAGATAAGGTGAAAGGTGCTTGTTCAACTAACGGATGCATTAGTTCAAGAAACTGAATTAGACCACACATATTAGATATGTCTAATATGTGTGGTCTTTATAATATCAACTGTTTCATTATCTAACCTAAATATAATTTGAAATGGGATTATTCTGGGGGAAGTTAAGAAGAGGAAGAGTTTTTTATATTATCTTCCCGCCTTACATAAGAAGGGCTCTGTGTTTTTAACACAGAGCCCTTTTACTTTATCAGGCTATATCCTTGTTCGTTCTTCTGAGAAGTTTTTAGTAATATTTTTGAATTAGGGTTTTCTCTTTTTTATGACTTTCTAAACCGGATGTTATGTTAAGTAGAATAAAAATATTGCTGACAATTATTGCCTCAATAAAGGGATGTCCCGTATAAGAGCAATCCTCTTTTTTTACTTTTTTCACTTAATTCCAACCGCCGTAGAAGCAAGAGCAGCCAACCAATGATGATTAACAAAATGAACAGAACTAGAACTACGATTAAAGCGAATCCGCTGCCATATCCAGCATATCCATCACCCATATTATTTCAGCTCCTTTTTCTAATTTGTGAGTGATACTACTCGTTTTATACTATGTACAAGCGTGCCAAATGGAAGGGCTATTGTGTACTTCAATAAAAATGTATGGATTGCCTCTTTGCACAGAGACAATCCAAGAGTGAAGAATATGTCGATGGTATATTATGCAAATCTCATCTGATGGACTGGTCATTCAACCAACTTGACCAAATAATTACTCGTTGCCATAAAGAAGTAAAGGGGTTGTGTCGTTACATCAATTATTACATAGTATGTATTAACCTATTTATGTACCTCCTCTAAAACAAAAAAATACGAGGAGTTGAGAGTATGTCTAATGGTGCAGTTGCCGGTGTTGGCTTTGCTGGCGGTGGCTTTGCTTTAATAATTGTTTTATTTATCCTCCTAATTATTATCGGAGCAAGTTTCTGTGGTGGATTTGTAGGTGTTTATGGATACGGGGGCTACTGCTAACTACTCACAAAAAAGGACGGTCAAATTGGCCGTCCCCTTTGTTTTTAAACAATTTTATTTAATAACCGCCGGCGAAGCAAGTGCAGCCAATAATAATCAATAAAATGAACAATACAACGATCAATGCGAAACCACTGCCATATCCACGCGCAGTAGTGACAGGTTCTGTGTATCCGTATCCACATCCACCGAAACAACCCATTAGTTACCCTCCTTCTTGTTTAGCACTCCCTTTAGGGTATGTGGCCAAAAAAAATTTGATTGGACAAACATCATAATTTACAAATTTATCTATGTCAAAAAGGTAACTTTGCAAATGCCCCATTGTCAGTAGGCTGTAAGAATCAACTCCTTACGTGTGTCGGAGACGTACTTATGGGTTAGGTCATTCTTTTATTCGTAATCGGAGCAAGCTGCTGCTGTGGAGATGGTGTTAAGGTAGTCAAAGGCAGTCTTCGGACCGCCTTTAGATACAAAAGCCTATGAAGCTAAGATGTCTCATAGGCTTTTTTTACTTTTTTACTTAATTCCAACCGCCGTAGAAGCAAGAGCAGCCAATGATGATTAACAAAATAAACAGTACGACGATTAAGGCAAATCCACTACCATCTCCAGCATATCCATCACCCATATTATTTCACTCATTTTGTATGAAGCTAAGATAATTTACAAGTCAACAAGAAGGACTGGGTCTCTTTACTATTTAAAAGACTGCCTCCAAAAAAAAGGCAGTCCCACAGGAGTGAATAACGAAGGCTTACAATACTCTATTCAATATGAGTCGTTACACTTATACATTCGACCAGTTGACGCGAAAAAGAGCTTGGAAAACTGCCTTTTTTGCTTTTTTTACGAATGTACAAATTTAAATATTTCCGTACATTAAGAAGACCTGATCTGGTAGCTATGAAGAGGCTGTTTGGTCAAACTTCTACTCGTCCGTAACAAATCTAGATTACATTTAGATAAAAACAGTAAAAGTTGTAAATTCCCTTCCAATATCCTGCATTTTATCGCATAATAACCTTTATATATATTTTAACACCAGGAGAAAGCACATGCCTGAAATACAGGAAGAACTATCAAACCGTATAGCACAAATGCAATCCCAATTAGTAAAAATTGCTATCAATAAAGGTTTAAACAGTAGAGAAACCATTCTTTTTAGCCAAAAACTAGACAAATTAATTCTCGACTACCAGAAAAAAGATTCTGTTTAGACCTAGATTGCCTTAATGGCAATCTTTTTTTGGTGTGCCAGGCATGGCAACTATCTAGGTGGTGAAAGTCCACTGTGGGGGTACACATCGACCAACCACTAAGGAAGCGCAAGGTACTTATCGTGAGGTAAGGGCTGGAGGAAGCGTGGAATAAAATCTTGACTCGACGAACAGAAACCTGATACTAAGGCTCTATAAAGGGACGAGACTCCCAAACAAGTTAAAGTCCAAAAGATGTGCGTAACTTTGTAGGGTAAATCAGGCGAGCAAAAGAGGAAAGATAGTTGTCTTACCCTGGGAGGTCTTGCGGATGTACAGAAGTACAGTCGAAAAAGGTTAGCCGCAAGAAGTCAGCAGAAGCCATAGTAATGAGTACACTCATGAAGGGCTGAACAATTTATAGTGTTTCAACACCACGAATGCGTGAGTGACGAAAACTCCGAATGTGTTAATGGTGAAAATATGAGCGTATCTCAAAAGATAACTAAAAGGGAGTTAGCACTCACTACGTGAGAGGGAAGGAGAAACGAGTGTGGAACTTTTAGAACAAATTCTAAGTAATCAAAATATGAATGAAGCCTACTTACGTGTCTATAAAAATAAAGGTACAAGTGGGATCGATGGAGTGACAGTCGACGAACTAAAGCAATATCTGAAAGAGAAAAAGGATGAACTGCGTCAGCGCATCAGAACAAGAAAATACCAACCACAAGCTGCCTTAAGAGTGGAAATCCCAAAAGAAAACGGAAAGATGCGCAAATTGGGAATACCAACAGTAGTGGACAGAGTCGTTCAACAAGCCATTCATCAAGTTCTCAGTCCGATATTTGAAGAACAGTTCAGCGAATTCAGTTACGGTTTCAGACCAAAAAGAAGTTGTGAAATGGCGATTATTAAAAGCCTGGAATTTTTGAATGATAGTCATGATTGGGTAGTCGACATTGACCTTGAAAGATTCTTCGATACCGTCCATCACGATAAACTCATGCGAATTATCTCCAACACAATAAAAGACGGAGATGTCATCTCGCTAATCAGAAAATACTTAGTCAGTGGAGTCATGGTGAATGGGAAATATGAAGACACACCTGTCGGTACTCCGCAAGGAGGAAACCTCAGTCCACTATTGAGTAATATTATGTTAAATGAACTCGATAAGGAACTAGAGATAAGAGGACTGAGGTTCGTGAGATACGCTGATGATGCCCTTATCTTTGTGAAAAGTGAAAAAGCAGCGAACCGAGTAATGAACTCAATTGTGAGATTTATTGAAGAGAAATTAGGTCTTATAGTCAACGTAGAGAAGAGTAGAATCTCACGTCCAAAAGAATTAAAATTCTTAGGATTTGGCTATTACTACGACATTACTAACAAGAGATATCAAGCGGAACCTCATCCTAGTTCGGTACAGAAGTTTCAAAGGAAGCTTCGACGACTGACAAAACGGAGCTGGAGTGTTTCACTAGACTACCGAATATTGAAACTGAAACAAGTGATACTTGGATGGGTAAACTACTTCAGAGTGGCAAACATGAAAAAGGTGACTGAACGAATAGACCAAAAGCTTCGCTCTAGAATTAGGGTCATCATCTGGAAGCAATGGAAAGTAACGAAGAAACAAATCAAATCGCTTATTCAACTAGGGATTCCGGAGGAAGAAGCGAAAGGATTAACATACTGTCGAAAAGGTTACCGATTCATAGGATTATCAAAAGTCGTCCAAAGAGCAATCTCAAACAAAAGACTAAAGCAGAGGGGAGTCCCCTCTGCTTTAGAACATTATCTAAAAGTACACACTGTGATATAAACTGAAACGCCGTATACGCGAACCGTACGTACGGTGTTGTGAGAGGGGCGAAAATAAATGACTTATTTTCCCTCTACTCGATTTCGCCGAGCATGGGCGAACTCTAATGGGTGAAAGTCCCGAGTACGACCTTGTAGCGGAAACAGCCCTTTCTACATTAAAGTTGTGTCATACAAAAGAACCAGATCGAAAGAAAAAACCACTAATTGACCAAATAAGAAAATCTAAAGGTTATAAAAAGGCAAATGAAAAAATAAAAATGATAAATGTGGTGTGGGATAAAGAGGAAGGCTATAGTGTGAAATATTTCAGAAGGGAAAGAAATGGATCATACGTTTTAAAAAGTAGGATTGATTTAGGTGATACTTTTATTCCAGGAGAACTAGCAGATGCTATAAGAAAAGGTATAGAATTGGCAACCTTTTAAATTCAAAAAGGTAATTATCCTATATTATAACAGAGACACTAAGTGGTTACTTTAGTGTCTCTGTTATTGATTTTGAAGATAATGGACTATTTCATTATGTCTATAATGTGTTTTAATGTTAATTATAAAGTCTCTAAACTTAGAAACAATATTCTGTAAAGGGAGCAAGAATATATGAAATGGAAGAGTGCATGGGGAAGAGAGGGAACTAAAAAGGAGGACTTAAATATTGGCAATACGAGTTTATTAAAGCTAATAGATGAATTAGATCAACTAGGGTTTTATAAATATTTAGATTACTCAGAAGACAAGGATAAAGCAAAACAAGAAGCAATTAAAACCGGCTATATTTATGGAGATATAGGAAGAGAGTTTCCGGCTGATGAAGAAGACTTATCCGAAGGAGGTGTAGGTGCATTTTTCGAAGAAATTACACCTTTTTTAAGGAAACAAGGAGTTCAACTTATTATTAACCATGAAAATTTTTCAGAAGAAAAATATGAAATTCAAGTTAATGGCGAAAATTATACTCTTTATTCACAAAAAGATTTAGAAAGTGAAGAGTATATTGAAAAAAATACTCACCGTGCATTTAGTATTATAAATAAAATTCTGGAAGAATCAGGGTCGAAAGAAAGGTTATGTGCTTTATATGAGTGGAATGATCAAATTGCAATTTTTTTAACAAATGAGATGTACGAAAAAATAATAGAACTTGAGCTAGATAAAAAGGAAATTCCAAAAAGAATAATATAAAAGGTTCATCACCATTAAAAGCTAAGTGCTGCTCAGGCTGTCGAGAAACCTCTCGACAGCCCTAATTTTCCTTAGTTTTACTATTCACCGCGGTAATAAGATAATATTTATCAATAAGGTTGTTGATTCCTATGTTTAAAATGCGTTACCATACGCAAAACAAAGCCGAATTTATTTATTTTTGAAGATGAATTTTTTTCCTATAAATCCATTATTCTAACATATTTGGTGTATCTTATCGCCTGAACTACGATAGTTCTCTCACTTTTAGGGGTAGCGTCAGGAAAATGCGGATTTACAACGATAAGGAAATTCCAAATTAAAAAGCCAAACTTCTCTGCAAAACAAAATAGAGAAAGTGAGCTTTTCAGTTACTTCATTATTTTTATTTGAACTAATATAAAACTGCTAAGTTGATTTTTTAGCTCAGCTATTTATTGAATTCATTAACTGGAAGAAGTATTCAGGTTTATGAGTCTTATTTAGGTTATACCATGAATGTAATGTATCTGGTGCAAATACATCTAATTTTTTCAGTACTTCCATCGCAAATTCCAGAGGAGCTATTCCTGATGCAGTAACTAAATTCGCATCAGATACCGCATATCCCACCTCATAGAACTTTTCTCCTTTATAGTTAGGACATACCATTTTAGTGTATTCTAAATTATTACTTGTATGCTTTCTAGTATCTAAGTATCCCATATTCGCAAGGGCCTCAGTTGCACCACAAATTGCAGCAACAATAGTGCCAAGCTTTAAAGCTTGGCCAATTCTTTCCAAGATAGGTTGATGTATTTCTTCACTCCAAGTAGCCCCTCCTGGTAAAATTAAAAGATCTTTACTCTCAAGAGTACATTCATCAAGGGAAATATCTGGTTTTATGCTCAGTCCTCCCATAGTAGTAATCATTTCTTTATTAGCTCCTACTGTAATTACTTTTAAAGGTGCTAAATCTTTTTTGAAATATCTTCCTGAGTTTAGTTCAGCAATTAAATATCCATATTCCCAGTCCGACATTGTATTAAATACATATAGAAAAACTTTTTTTGTTTGCATCCAATAACACTCCAATCACAATTGATATAGCTATTATAATATAACTTCCCTGACAGTTAACGTCAGGGAAGTTATCATACTTGATGAAATTTTATTAATTCCGACAGAACTTCAATAAGTCTTTTCTTAAGACTTATTGGCTCAATAACTTTAATAGATTTATTGTACGGTAAAAGTAAATAAGGTACATATGTATGTATCATATCTTTTTCAAGAAGGAAAACTGCTTGATTTGAAGTCTTTTCTTGTAAATAATGTCCTAAAAACCAATGTTGGCAAATATCAGCCAATACACTTTTATCCCCATTAATAACCAAAGAAATAATCCCTTCCTTATCTTCTATAGTGGGAAGAAGACTTTTTATAAAAAAGTCACGTGCTGAAAAATTTTCTGGCCGGTTAAACTTATTTTCGGTTAGCATTAGACTTTCAATTCGATCTACTCTAAAACTACGGATATCATTCCTAAGATGACAAAATCCAATCACATACCACTTATTATTCCAATAGATAATTCTGTACGGATCGACCATTCTATAATTTAATTGCTTTTCGCCACTTTTATGGTAAAGAATTTTTACTGAGTACCCGTCAGCTACGGCCTGCTCCAACTCCTTCAAAAAAGGTTCCATAGAGAGTGAACTTAATCGACTTATTACTTCAAGACTAGTTAAATGTTGGTTTATCTTTGTTTCCTGCTCTTGATTTGAGTATTTACTTAGTTTTGAAATGGCCCTATTTAGTGCTTCACCTCCATAATATCCAGCTTCTTCTGCAAAAACAGCAGCGTGAAATAGTGAAGTTTGCTCCTCTAAATCAAAAAAAAGAGGAGCCTCAATAAAATTGTTCAATAAAGTGTATCCACCGTTATGTCCTGGTTCTGAAATTATAGGTACGCCACTTGTTGAAATTGTATCAATATAACGATACACAGTCCTTATATTCATCTCTAACTTTTCTGAAATTTGTTTTGCAGTAATTTTTTCACCTGAACGAAGCATCCATAGAATTGCTAACATATTGTCAATTTTAGGCATATAATTCCACCTCTATATGAAATTTATTTTCTATTATATATTTCCGATTTTTGGTATAACTCATCAACTGTTCCTTTCCGATAGCTTTCTATATAATGAGGCCCTAGACACATTTGTAATTTCACAAATTTGATTTACAGTCATATCTCCCTCTTTATAAAGCTTTACTGCATAATTCATTCCTGCATGATTTTTATGGTACTTCTTTAACCGACCTTTAAACTTTCCTTCTTTCTTAGCCAGTTCAATTCCTTCACGCTGCCGCATACGGATAAGATCACGTTCTAATTGGTTTACACCCGCCATAACCGTAATTAAGAATTGGCTGTAGGGATTATCTTCTGATAAATCTAGCCATTTATCTTTTAAGGATTTTAAATTTGCCTTTTTACTCCGTATGCTATCGATTAATTCAAATAAATCTTGTGTACTACGAGTAATCCGAGTTAAGTCCGTAACATAAATGATGTCACCTTCTTGTATATCCTCTAACATTTTTTGAAGTTGCTCACGATCTTTTGTTGCTCCGGAAACTTTTTCTTCAAAAATAATATCCATTCCGATTTCGTTCAGTTGCTGAAATTGCCTTGAAGGATTCTGGCTAGTTGAACTGACACGTATATAACCGATTTTTCGCAAAATATCACCTCATTTTTGAGACAAGTCTTATGAGACGCTCTTAACTATGATTTTATCAGTCTCCTACACTTGTATCAATAGAGTACACTCTATTGATATATAATTGAACTAATTAACTGAATAATCACAGAAATGAGATGATACTGTATGAAAATGGCGAGAGGTAGAGAATTACTTACACCGGAACAGCGACAAGCCTTTATACAAATTTCTGAAGATGAGTGGGTGCTAGGAAGCTACTACACTTTTTCCAAACGAGATTTAGAAATTATAAATAAGCGAAGGAGAGAAGAAAACCGTTTAGGGTTCGCCGTTCAATTGGCATTCTTCGGTATCCCGGTTGGCCATACACTCATATCAAAAGCATCCCAGATTCAGTCATACATTATATATCGAAACAAATCGGTTCTACTCCATCTTCGCTTAGTCTTTATCCTCAAAGAGAAAATACACTTTGGGATCATTTGAAAGAAATTCGAAATGAATACGACTTTGTAACTTTTACTCTAAAAGAATATCGAATGACATTTAAGCACCTTCATCAATTAGCTTTGGAAAATGGTGATGCCATTCATCTACTACATGAATGTATAGATTTTCTAAGAAAAAACAAAATCATACTGCCTGCTATCACTACACTTGAAAGAATGGTGTGGGAAGCAAGGGCAATGGCTGAAAAGAAGTTATTCAACACGGTTAATCAATCTCTAACAATTGAGCAAAAAGAAAAACTTGAAGAGATTATTACCTCACAACATCCATCCGAATCCAATAAAACGATATTGGGTTGGTTAAAAGAGCCACTGGGTCATCCTTCACCCGAAACATTTCTAAAAGTAATAGAACGACTCGAATACATATGAGGGATGGAATTAGAAACGGTACAAATTAGTCATTTGCATCGCAATCGCCTGTTACAGCTATCTCGCTTAGGTTCACGATATGAGCCTTATGCATTCCGTGACTTTCAAGAAAATAAACGATATTCAATATTAACCGTCTATTTATTACAACTTACTCAGGAGTTAACAGATAAAGCGTTTGAAATTCATGACAGACAAATACTAAGTCTGTTATCAAAAGGTCGTAAGGCTCAAGAGGAAATTCAGAAACAAAACGGAAAAAAGCTGAATGAAAAAGTCATACACTTTACGAACATCGGACAAGCATTAATCAAAGCTAAAGAAGAGATATTAGACGTTTTTGAGGTTTTGGAATCTGTTATTGAATGGAACTCTTTTGTTTCTTCCGTGGAAGAAGCCCAAGAACTTGCACGCCCAGCTGACTATGATTATTTAGACTTACTGCAAAAACGATTTTATTCACTTAGAAAATATACGCCAACGCTATTAAGGGTATTGGAATTTCATTCTACAAAGGCAAATGAGCCACTTTTACAAGCTGTTGAGATTATCCGAGGAATGTGTACGAATCCGGAAAGCGAAAAGTGCCTAATGACTCGCCTGTGGATTTTATTTCAAAACGTTGGAAAAAGCATTTGTACGAGGAAGATGGTACAACAATCAATCGTCATTACTATGAAATGGCTGTTTTAACAGAACTTCAGGAGAATCTTCTTTTATAGCGTTGAAAAACTTTAATTTATCGTGTTCGGAAAGGTCCACGAACTGTTCGTACATCTCTAGCCACATAAAAAGCACCTCTGTCATAATAGATTCAATCATAATAACAGTATGTCTGCTTCAGCAACAATTAATACGAACACAGCATAGTTATTCCATTAAAGGGCGCGATTCTTGAATAAGGTTCGCTGTTCTAACGGGGCAGGTTAATTGAAAAAAGTACGCCCTAATTAAATGGATATTTATGTTAGTATAAAATGGATAACGTATAAAAAATGAGGTGATGTTGTGGGATTTTATTACTTTATAATTCTTTTCATAGGAATTTTCTTTATTTTTGGTGCAGGTTTCCAAGCATTTAAGCTTCACTATTGAGCTGAGTAGTTTAAGAACCAGAAATAGAAAGATAAGTGACTTATGGGGGCATTTTATGGGAGAGCAAGAGAAATTAAAGATTTTTGATGATAATAAGAATCTAATAGGTATAGCTACTCGGAGTGATGTTCACAGGATTGGATATTGGCACGAAGCGTTTCATTGTTCGTTTATCAGTAATGAACAAGGAATAGATTATATTTATTTACAGCTTCGTAGTAAAAATAAAAAAGACTATCCTAACCTATTAGATATAACTGCTGCTGGACATCTATTAGCTGATGAAACAGTTGAGGATGGAGTAAGAGAAATTAAAGAAGAAATTGGTATAGATTTATCTTTTAAGGAGTTAATAAAGTTAGGTGTAATTGATTATTGTGTTGTGCAAGAAGGTTTTATTGATAAAGAATTAGCAAACGTTTTTTTATATAAATGCGGAAATATCTTTGATGACTTCACACTTCAAGTGGACGAGGTTTCAGGGATAGTAAAAACTAAATTTATTGATTTTGCTCAACTTTGGTCTGGAGAAAAAGGTGAAACCGAAATCAGTGGATTTAAAATAAATGATGATGGACAAAAGCAAATAATTAAAGAAAGTGTAAACAGGGGTAAATTCGTTCCACATCAAGTTACTTTTTATAAAGAAGTTATACAAAAGATTCAGGAACAAATTAGATAAAAACAATCCTTATTCCATTAAAGGGCGCATTAGTTTAGTATTACAAAAAATAATTAAGAATTAATATCGTGTCAAATTTAATAGGAGGATTGCGAATTTATGAAAAGAGTAGATGTTACATATGTACTTCTCTTTGATGAATTTGATGAGAAAGTATTGATGGTTAAAAATAAGGGAGAAAAATCTTCTTACTACACACTTCCTGGAGGAGCAGTCGAGCAAGGGGAAACACTTGAAGAAGCTGCAATTCGTGAAGTAAAGGAAGAAACCGGTTTAGATGTAGAGATAGATGGTGTTTTTTCTGTAAGTGAAGCATTTTTCGAAGATAGAGGACATCACGCTATTTTCTTTACTTTTAGAGGTAAAATAATCGGAGGGGAAATTAATATTTCAATGCCAGAAGAAATTGAAGAAATCACTTGGATGAATTCTCAAAAAGCGGAAGATTACATACATATAACAAGCAATACAAAGGGACTGATAAAAAGTAAATCATCAGTGCCATATTTACTCAGAGAAAGAGTTATTCATAAGTCTTAATTATGTTTGTGCGGCCGAGCCTAGGTCGTATCATATAGCGGGTGGGATTCCCGTCGAGAAAGAACTAGCCATTCACTCGTAGCGAGTCTTGGAGGGCTACTGGCAACATTAGCCTTTAAGCGTAGACAGTTAGATGGCGGGCCGAAAGCCATATGGTTGAAGGGATTGAGCTCCATAATGTTAGTAAATCGAGAGGGCTGATGCCTTAAGCACAGCAGAAAGCTACATTTTATCCGTCGTTAAAGGCAAGAAGGATAAAACCTCTCTGGAGTCAGAGACCTTGGCACGTCAGACATTGATATGATATGGCAACTCGGGAGACCCTACCGGTCTCTTCTTATAGAAGAGTATGGTGTACAAGTGATAATAAGCAAGGAAACCAAATGCCGTTGTAGGGGGTCGGATAGCAGCGTAGTACCAATGAAGTTGGGTAATGCCGATGGAGGAAAGGCTGCTACCAAGTTATCACCCTTACTAGGGACACATTTACTACACGCTGAGGTAGAAATTATAAATGTAAACTAAACTATTAAGGATAGCAAAAATTAACCTTTTGTGAATGATGATTTGGAGGAGCCGTGTGCGTAAATAGCGCAAGCACGGTTCTGTGAGGGGGGAGGAACACAATCTACCGTAAGGTAGAGAGGTTCCCTTCTACTCGACTTTTACGAACGGGTGCTTTTGTTCAATACGGCCTATCTTCAGTATAGAAGGGGAATAAAGTTATTTAACTAATCGATATTAGTAGAAGTTTGTGAAATATTGTACTCAAAGTAAACCAGCTAATAGTTTGTCAACATTTTTCAATAAAAAGTTTAATAACCTCATGATATACTAAAAATGTTCATGCCAAATAACCTTCCTTTATGCTCTTATTGGAAGGTTTTGACGTATTTAGTTAGAGATAGGTTTTAAAACATATCTTGGAAAGTGGATCTACTTTTTAATAATGCGTAAATCCAATGTAAGAGCTTATTTGCACAGGCAATGATTGCTACTCTGAAGGGTTTTCCTTCTTCTCGTTTCTTGTCGTAAAACTCTCGTAGTCTTCTATTCCGTGGAATGATTTCATCAGTCGTTTTCTTTTTACGGGCATCCCGAATACCACTTTGAACAGCCATATACAGGGCATGGCGAAGTCTACATGAGCCACGTTTGGTAATTCGATTTACGGATGCAGTAAACTTTCCAGAAGAGTACACACTAGGATCTATTCCAGCGAATGCAACTAACTTCTTGGCATCATTAAACCGATCTATCTCTCCGATTTCAGAAATAATCGTTCCAGCGATTTTTTCTCCAATACCAGGGATAGATTGTAGGATCTCATATTCTTCAATTCCCTTAGCGAGAGCATCTATTTCATCCGCAATCTTGGATAGATGCTCTTGGTATTGAAGAACAATCTTAACTAAGATCTCAAGGTTAAAGATATGACTTTGGTAGAGATTGTCTTGAAAAGGATTACGAAGGGCTGCTTCTCGCAACTTCTGTGCCTTTTCCTTTGCCCAAGACTCCGAACGACTTGTACATAATGAAGCTATTTTATCCGTTAACTCTTTATCACTCACACTTAATACTGCCTTTGAAGTAGGGAATGCTAGTAAAGTAAGCAACGATACCTTTGAATAGAGGCTTCCAAACACCCCTCGATACTCAGGAAATACCTGATCGATCAGAGAATGCAGCTGTAACTTTGTTTTCGCTGATATTTCTGCAATACTCTCTTGTTGTCTTGTTAGATTACGAAGGTTTAAGAGTTGAATTCCACGCTTCTTGTAAGGCTCTAACTCCTCTTTGTAATACAGTTCACAAAGGTGATAAGCATCAATTGCATCTGTTTTCACCTTTCGTAGGCTTGAGCTCTTAGCTCTGTGTGAGATAAGAGGATTAACAATAATAAAAACATATTTTTGTTCCTCTAAAAACTGAATAACGGGAGTATGGTAGTGCCCAGTTGATTCTAAAACAACCGAAGGTTGATAACCGCCAGCTGCTCTCTCCACCTCATGAAGGAATTCTAATAAACTCCCTAAACCTTCAAGATCGTGTTTAATACTAAAGCTCTTACGATATGGTTTACCCTTATCTAAAAATGCCTGTACCTGACTTTCTCCTTTTGATACGTCCAGACCAATGACTGGATTCATACTTTATCTCCTCCTAGAAATACAATATTAGTCGGTATCCCCTAAGGCTTCTTGTAATGTCATAGGTTCGCTTGTTAAACGGGATCGTTGTCCCAACCAGCCTGAAACATGCTTATACAAGTAGGGGGTGAACAGTTTAGCTGACGGGATTAAATCCCACGGGTGCGACGTTCTACCCCGACTACCGTTATATTAAGACCATATGAAAAAAGGTCAACCAGAAAAATCTGGCTAACCTTATATTACGAACGGGTGCTTATGTTAATAAAGGGATGGCTGCGGCTATCCTGTTTTTTTTAGGCTAACAGGCAGGATATTTTAATAAATATTTCCAATTTTGTGTTTACCTACATTCAATATATATTTAAATAAGTAGATGCTTAAAGAAGAATAAAATATTTGCACTTTAAGGGGAAAATTGTATGTCACTTGTTGTTACTTTAATTATTTTTACTGGATGTTTGATTTTTGGAATAAAACTCTGGAAAAGAAGTAGATTATTTTCACTTTTTCTTATAGTACCAGTATTCCTCATATTACTTTTTGTAGGATATTGTGTTTTCAATTCTTGGTATCATACAACTCCTGCTTCCTTGAATTTTTCTTACCACAATGAAAACGGAAGGTATACAATAACAGGGGTTTGGAAAAAACCGTTGGATGCGTATCGGTTTCCCACTGATTTTATTGTCTTTTATGTTATTAATAATGAGAAAGTATCAAATGTTAAACGTACAAGATATGAAGAGTATAAACAAAATGGATTGGAAGGGCTTAGAGGAATCAGTTCGTAAAAGGATAGATAAAGAAAATCCCCCCAAATTGTCCCCGCAAATATTTGATGTGAAAACATCTAAAAAATTTAGTTTCTCTTTTGTTCTTTCGAAAAATGTGAGCCAAAAGGATATAAAAATTTATTATGTACATACAAGAGAAGAACCAATGGATTTATTGGAATTTTGGATTAAGGAAATTGAATTGAAATGATGTAAATAAGTTAAAAAAATTGGTAAAATCAACCCAAATATAAAAAGGTTTCCGAAAAGCTTCGACTTTAGTTCTGTATTTATAATCTATAAATTCATTTTCTCGGACGTACTATGAAAACATTTATATATATGATAAGACACGGTGATTCACCAAAAGAAGGGGAAGAAAAAACAAGAGGGTTAACTGAAAAAGGTAAATTAGACGCTTTACGAATAGCTGACCTATTAAAAATGGAGAGTATTGACGCTGTTATCTCAAGCCCATACAGACGTTCAATCCTAACAGTTGAGCAGATAGCTAAGGATATAGGACAAGAAGTATTGATTTTTGAGGATCTTAAAGAAAGAATTTTTTCTACTGAAGGCACTAGAATACCTGATAAAGAATTATTCCGTTTGTTAAATAGGTCGTTTTCTGAACCCAATTTTACATTAGCGGGAGCAGAATCTAATTCTGGTTGCCAGAAAAGATCTATAAAAGTCTTAAAAGAAATATTAACTTCTTTTCGGGGGAAGAAAGTAGTTTTGGGCACTCACGGAGCAGTGATGACATTGATGCTGGGGTATTATGACAAAAAGTACGATTTGGATTTTTTACTTCATACATCAAAACCAGACATATACAGAATGGAGTTTAATGGACAGGAGTTAGTAGAGGTTAAAAGAATGTGGAATATTAAACTGAGTCAATGATTCAAAAGTACTCTTTATTGAACAACCTTTTTGAACTAAAGGGTGCTTAGCTGAAGATTTGAGCTGTCTTTAAGTCAGCTTTTTCTTATGGAACTAAAGGGGCAGGCGTGCGGCCGAGCCTAGGTCGTATCATATAGCGGGTGGGATTCCCGTCGAGTAAGAACTAGCCATTCGCTCGTAGCGAGTCTTGGAGGGCTAAAGGTAACTTTAGCCTTTAAGCGTAGACAGTTAGGTGGCGGGCCGAAAGCCAAATGGTTGAAGGGATTGAGCTCCATAAACGTTAGTAAATCGAGAGGGCTGATGACTTACCTGCGTTCAGAAAGCTACATTTTATCCTTCGTCAAAGGCAAGAAGGGTAAAACCTCTCTGGAGTCAGAGACCTTGGCACGTTATACATTGATATGATACGGCAACTCGGGAGACCCTACCGGTCTTTTTTTCTATTGAAGAGTATGGTCTACAAGCGATAACAAGCAAGGAAACCAAATGCCGATTGTAGGGAGTCGGATAGCAGCGTAGTACCAATGAAGTTGGGTAATGCCGATGGAGGGAAGGCTAGCTACCAGTTATCACCCTTACTAGGGACACATTTACTACACACAGAGGTAGGAATAATAAATGGAAACAAAACTACTAAGGATAGCAGAGTTAGCAAAATCCGAGCCTAAAATGAATTTCACATCTCTTGCGCACTTATTGAATGAGCAATACCTAACTCAGTGTCATCATGAATTGCCTAATAAAAAGGCAACTGGTATCAACGGAACGACAAAAGAACAATACAGTGACAGCTTGGAAGAAAACATAGAGGACTTAGTAAGTAGGCTTAAAAGCAAAAGTTATCGTCCTGTTCCAGTAAGACGAATGTATATCCCAAAACTCAACTCAAACAAGATGAGACCATTGGGAATACCGGAACATGAAGATAAAATTGTTCAAAAAGGCATTACGAAAATACTAAATGCCATCTATGAAAATGACTTTCTAGACTGCTCATTTGGGTTCCGTCCAAATAGAAACTGCCACGATGCGCTGAAAATACTGAATCAGTATATTGAGAAGAGAGCAGTAAGTTATGTAGTAGATGTAGATATTAAAGGCTTCTTTGATAACGTTAACCACAGATGGTTGATGGAATTCTTGAAACTCCGAATCACTGACACTAACCTACTGAGAATAATCAGCAGGTTTCTTAAAGGTGGATATATGGAGGAAGGTAAGAAATACAAGACAGACAATGGCACACCGCAAGGTGGAGTGATATCTCCCATATTAGCCAATGTCTATCTCCATTACGTTCTTGATTTATGGTTTGAAAAAGTGGTTAGGAAACAATGTAAAGGCCAGGCATATATAGTAAGATACGCAGATGACTTTGTTTGTTGTTTTCAGAATAAAAGTGAAGCCCAGCAATTCTTCCATTCATTAAAAGCGAGATTAAAGAAATTTAACTTGGAAATAGCCGAGGATAAAACTAAAATAATTCCCTTCGGACGATTTGCGGAAAAGAATGCAAAACGTGACGGGACTGGCAAACCGGATACCTTTGATTTCCTCGGGTTTACACACTATTGTGGGGTAAGTAAGCACGGGAAGTTCCGAGTAAAGCGGAAAACCAGCAGGAGGAAAGTCCAAGGCAAACTAAGAGAAACTAAAGAATGGCTGAAGAATAATAGGAATAAAGATATTCATATGATTATGGATAGATTTAAACGCTCACTAATAGGTTATTACAACTATTATTGCATCACAGATAATACCCAAACTGTTAACAACTTTAAAGAGAAAATCGAGAGCTTACTATTTAAATGGCTAAACAGAAGAAGCCAAAGGAAATCCTTTACTTGGGATAAATTCAGGCTATTTCTTAATAAATATCCACTACCTTCACCGAAAATCAAAGTGAATATTTATGATCTAAGAAAAGAAATTAGCTACAATCTGTAAATGATAATTTGGAGGAGCCGTGTGCGTTAATAGCGCAAGCACGGTTCTGTGAGGGGGGAGGAGTACAATTTACCGCAAGGTAGAAAGGCTCCCTTCTACTCGACTAGTGACACAAGTAACCGGGTCACTTAGCTAAATAAAAAACAAAAAGTGTTATTATGATTTTTTTGAATATAGAAATTCTCTAGTCTGTTAAAATGGTGTAGAGGAAGAGATACTAATAGTAATTGAAAAAATAATGTAGCATTCCCCATGGTTGTTTTTAATACTGCTTTTTAAACAGAAAAGATTGAAGAAAGGCCGAACTCCAATGATAGTTATTCGTCCAAAGAGATTAGCTCCATTTGTAGAAAAAATAGTATGGCAAGGTAAAGGATCAAAAGAACCTTATATAGTTTATCCTGATATTTTTCATGTAATGGGATTTCAAAACTTAGGCCAAATTAATGTATTAAGTGGAAATCAAAGTCGGAAACTTGAAAGTGCTGGAATAACAGGTATTGATTCAGCTCCAAAAACTTTTCAGGCTACAGAGAATATTTCTTCTGTATTAGTTTTTTTTAAGCCAGAAGCTCTTTTTCAGTGGAAAAAGATTCTTCCTAAAGAAGTGGCAGGAACTAGTATTGGTTTAATGGATTTTTGGATGAAAGAATCAGACTGGGATAGAATCTTGAATATACAAGATGAAAGCCCATATAATTTTTTAGCACTAGTAGAGCAAATGTTATGGAATGAATTTAAAACTGTAGAGGCTGACCCTTGGATTTCATGTGTTATAAAAGAAATCATATCGACGCATGGCACAATTCGAATTAATGATTTAGCCCAAGATGTAATTCTTAGCAGAAGGCAATTTGGACGAAAATTCACTGAAAGAATAGGTATTTCCCCTAAGACATTTTCACAAATTGTACAATTTCAATATGCCATAAATTTGGCGAATGAAAAAAATAAATTTGTAGATATAGCCTTTGAAGCTGGATATACTGACCAATCACATTTTATAAAAGAATTTCGAAAGCATACTGCTTCAACACCGAGTGAATTCTTTTCATTTGATAAAGATAATGTCCCATTTTTACAAGAATAAGAAGTATCACCAAGGTTATAATTATGATGACGTTAAGGGAATATAATCATAATTGGAGGTACTATTCATGAATGACAAAATAACAGAAAGTGAGTTTCAAGAAATTATCCGAAGAAGAAGTAACGGTGTAATCGATTTTTCTCAATTCTTAGATGAATTGTCCCAAAGAGGGATAAATGAATACGAAATAGAAGTTGCAACAGGGCAAGCAACATATAAAGGAGTATATTCAGAGTTTAAAACAGATTCCCAAGTAAACTTGGTAATTTCAGATAACTTTAATCGAAATAAGGTACTTGAGGCAATCTCAAACATCTCTCTACCTTTCTTAGACTTCTTAAAAGAGATTGCCGATGCAGGAATTGTCACATATCGTGTGATTATTCCAGAAAAAAAAGCTATATACCTTGGTAATAGAGGAGAAGAAATTGAAGAACAGCTTAAAATATAAAGAAATTCCAAAACTAGGTGCTAAGTAATGGTCATAATAAACAGTTACGTTGAGGAACTTGTTAAACTATATACCCAACATATTGATATGGATTATGCTAACTGGTCTAAAAATTACTTGAGGAACCAGTTTGACTTTTTAGGTATTCGAACACCAATACGTCGAAAACTAACGAAACATTTTTTAAGTGAATTTGGTGTACCGAAAAAAGATTACCTAAAAGATGTCATTCTTACATTGTGGGAACGTGCAGAAAGAGAGTATCAAAAAGCAGCACTCGATATACTTGACAAAGTAAAAATGGATCTCACCCCCGACGATATGCCATGGTTAAGTTCCTTATTAGTTAATAAGTCATGGTGGGATACTGTGGATGTGCTTTCCCCTCATATAATGGGTTATATGTTTATAGCCTATCCAAAACTAATTTCTCAATATGCAGATCAATGGATTTTAGATGAGAATTTTTGGTTACAAAGATCAGCGTTACTATATCAACTTTATTACAAGAATCGAACAGATGAAAAACGCTTATTTCAATATATTCTTAATAGGGCTGATAGTGAAGAATTTTTTGTTCAAAAAGCAATAGGTTGGATCTTGAGAGAATATGCAAAAACAAATCCCTTAGTTGTAAAAGAGTTTGTTTCTTTAAATAATTTAAAGCCACTTAGTAGACGAGAAGCATTGAAAAATCTGTAAATTATGTTTTAACGATATTAAGCTAACAAGTGAACTAAACTAAAGGGTTGCTAGGCAACCCTTTAGTTTAGTGTAAAAGTAAGATCGTGAAGAATATACTTAAACTATAGGGTGCAAGAGCTGAAGATTATTAACGAGTCTCTGGCTCTTTTCTTTTTGCACTAACGGGGTAGGTGTGCGGCCGAGCCTAGGTCGTATCATATAGCGGGTGGGATTCTTTAAGCGTAGACAGTTAGGTGGCGGGCCGAAAGCCAAATGGTTGAAGGGATTGAGCTCCATAAACGTTAGTAAATCGAGAGGGCTGATGACTTACCTGCGTTCAGAAAGCTACATTTTATCCTTCGTCAAAGGCAAGAAGGGTAAAACCTCTCTGGAGTCAGAGACCTTGGCACGTTACACATTGATATGATACGGCAACTCGGGAGACCCTACCGGTCTTTTTTCTATTGAAGAGTATGGTCTACAAGCGATAACAAGCAAGGAAACCAAATGCCGATTGTAGGGAGTCGGATAGCAGCGTAGTACCAATGAAGTTGGGTAATGCCGATGGAGGGAAGGCTAGCTACCAGTTATCACCCTTACTAGGGACACATTTACTACACACAGAGGTAGGTATAATAAATGGAAACAAAACTACTAAGGATAGCAGAGTTAGCAAAATCCGAGCCTAAAATGAATTTCACATCTCTTGCGCATTTATTGAATGAGCAATACCTAACTCAGTGTCATCATGAATTGCCTAATAAAAAGGCAACTGGTATCAACGGAACGACAAAAGAACAATACAGTGACAGCTTGGAAGAAAACATAGAGGACTTAGTAAGTAGGCTTAAAAGCAAAAGTTATCGTCCTGTTCCAGTAAGACGAATGTATATCCCAAAACTCAACTCAAACAAGATGAGACCATTGGGAATACCGGAACATGAAAATAAAATTGTTCAAAAAGGCATTACGAAAATACTAAATGCCATCTATGAAAATGACTTTCTAGACTGCTCATTTGGGTTCCGTCCAAATAGAAACTGCCACGATGCGCTGAAAATACTGAATCAGTATATTGAGAAGAGAGCAGTAAGTTATGTAGTAGATGTAGATATTAAAGGCTTCTTTGATAACGTTAACCACAGATGGTTGATGGAATTCTTGAAACTCCGAATCACTGACACTAACCTACTGAGAATAATCAGCAGGTTTCTTAAAGGTGGATATATGGAGGAAGGTAAGAAATACAAGACAGACAATGGCACACCGCAAGGTGGAGTGATATCTCCCATATTAGCCAATGTCTATCTCCATTACGTTCTTGATTTATGGTTTGAAAAAGTGGTTAGGAAACAATGTAAAGGCCAGGCATATATAGTAAGATACGCAGATGACTTTGTTTGTTGTTTTCAGAATAAAAGTGAAGCCCAGCAATTCTTCCATTCATTAAAAGCGAGATTAAAGAAATTTAACTTGGAAATAGCCGAGGATAAAACTAAAATAATTCCCTTCGGACGATTTGCGGAAAAGAATGCAAAACGTGACGGGACTGGCAAACCGGATACCTTTGATTTCCTCGGGTTTACACACTATTGTGGGGTAAGTAAGCACGGGAAGTTCCGAGTAAAGCGGAAAACCAGCAGGAGGAAAGTCCAAGGCAAACTAAGAGAAACTAAAGAATGGCTGAAGAATAATAGGAATAAAGATATTCATATGATTATGGATAGATTTAAACAATCACTAATAGGTTATTACAACTATTATTGCATCACGGATAATACCCAAACTGTTAACAATTAAAGAGAAAATCGAGAGCTTACTATTTAAATGGCTAAACAGAAGAAGCCAAAGGAAATCCTTTACTTGGGATAAATTCAGGCTATTTCTTAATAATCAAATAAATTATTCAAAGACGTGGATCACTTACCGGAGTTAATTGAGGAGGATAGAGAATGAACTATGTAATTAATATATTTTAAATAAATTAGAGTGGAAGAAACATTAATAAAAGGGTTGTTCATCCATTAATGGGGAGTTGAACAAGTAGCATAAAGGGATCTTTGATTCGACCTGAAGATCCTTTTTTCCATATCTATAAAATTGATCATGTTAAAGTATTGTATAAAGTAATTACGCGATACTTTGTTTATCACAAAGATGATATCGATATTTAAATTAGACAAAATGAAACCAAACGAACGTTTAATATCGTTATACTATATAGAATTAATAAAAGGGGGTTCCCCATTTGAAGAAGGAACAGGAATTAGTAGAAAGAATAAGGAGAGGAGATAAAGAGGCATTTAGTCTACTGGTAAAGGACTTGCTGCCATCTGCTTATAAAACAGCTTATCTTATACTTAGATCAAAAGAACACGCAGAAGATGCACTTCAAAATGCTCTAGAAGGAGCTTATATTAGCATTATGAAAAGTAAGGATATGACAAATTTTAAAGCATGGTTTTACCGTATCGTTTATTCACGTTCTATAGACATTTATCGAAAAAATAATCGACTTTTACATATTGATATGGATGATAATAGCGAAGCCAAAATGAAAATGACAACTCAATCTGCCCAACATATTGCTATCAATAAAGAAAACAAAAATGAAATGATAGGTCATATAATGAAATTGAAAAAAGAACAGAGTTTACCCATCTTTCTTTATTTTTTTGAAGAGTTGACCGTGAAGGAAATTTCTCTCATTCTCAATGAAAATATCAATACAGTAAAGACTAGGATGAAAAGGGGAAAAGAAAAGTTAGCTCAAACAATTAAAGAATCAAACAGTTTTTCTCAGGAGGTTAAGACTAATGGGTTATAAAAAGGAAGTTATTATCCATTCATTAGACCAGTTACAGGTTCCTAAAACTCTTGAAAAATTTATTGAGGAACTGCCAGAGCGATATGTTGATGGAAGTATTAATGAAGAAATAGAAGAACAAATTGATAAAGATTGGAATGCGTTTCGAATTGACGTAAAGAAGCAAAAAAGAACGTTTGGAAAAAAGGCGGTTACTTTCTCGTTATCCCTTGCTGCAGCTTGTGTTCTTTTCATTGGCTCAACATTTGTATCTCCAGCTATGGCAAAAATAGCTTCTAAAATTCCATATCTGAATATGTTAATTGAATCTAAACCAGTAATTGATGAAATTAGTGAGGCTCTTGATGAAAAGGGATATAAATGGGACGGATTAGGTGTTGTTGTTCAACCTAAAGAGGTAAGCGTAATGATAGTTGGTTCAGATGAATACTTTAATCAAGTTAAATTGTCAGTAGAAGAACTTATTAGAGATATATTGAAATCTAGAAATTTTGATGCCTACGAAATAAAAGTGTCAAGAGCTCCAGTTATAGAGGAACCGACTTTTGATGAAAAGAAAGAATGGGAGGAGTACGAAAAAATAAGCGATGTAGTTTTAGAAGTACTACAAAAATATGGTTACAACTCTCTGGGGCAAGAAAATGGAATTAATAATGGTTTGATTGAATTTGAATTACCCAAAACGGAGACGAGAACAGAAGACATTAAAAAACAAATTGTTGAAAGTTTAAGACAGCAACAAATGGGAGAATTCTCAATAAAAGTACACACATATGACCCTTATAAACGAGAACGAGAAGATAGATGGTTGCCTATCGTTAATACTATCTCTGACGGTTTAACCGCAAAACCTGAATATAAAGTAAAGATGGTAGGTTATTCAAATAAATTAATTCCTTTTACCATTTCAATTAAGACGAATTTATCACCTACAGATCCAGATGTAAATGATGTTGTAGATAAAATTGAAAAAACAGTCCAGGAGTTCCTTGATTCAGAGAAAGCACAACATATGATTAAAGAAGATCAATATGAAGTCATTATTTATAGTGAAAAGAGAGAAAAATTAAATTAAAGATAGTGAAAAAAGCTTACTCGAAAAAGTCGTTGTCTATTAGAAGCTTTATGTCAAACAACAAAATGGTAATGAATTGTAAATCAACAAATTCCTTCCTATGTATTGAGCATAGTCCCAAATTTGTTGCATTAATATTCTTAATGCTGTAAACATAATGTTTGAGGAAGTGAGGAAAGATGTGAGTGAGCTAAGGAAAGACGTGAGTGAGATAATCGATATATTAGGCGTCTTGGCTGCTAAGCAAAAACTGGTTACTTTCCTTTTATGGGTGTTGGCTGTTCCGCATCTATGTTACCTGACTAGGATACTCTAATCAAGTCGTTAAACTGCAATAGGAGAACTGTTCAACTTATAACACTGTTTTAAAAATTCGTTCAAAACAAACACAGCTTTATGGCTGTGTTTGTTTTGTTTTAAAGCATAAGATTGACATTGGATAATTAAAGCATAAAGGTGTCACTGTGACATTATTATGCTTTAAGTTACACCTACGCCAAATACAAGGAGCAGATGGTGCACTTTTACTCTCAAGATAGATGGGAGCAAAGATGTAATTAAACAGCTTCTAGCTACATCTCCTTCAGTAATTATGGGTGAAGGTCACCAAATTACAGTTAACTTGGGTGTTCGAAATGAAGAATCAGCCAGGAGGGCCAGCTCAATAGCAAAATTCGAACTGTCTAAGGAATCTTTGTGGTCAAAACATAGCGATTTCAAGGAAGTAATGTGCCTAAGTCCTCTGAAGTTTATTAGCTCTGATGAATTATGGTTTAACCTACTTGAAAATACACCTTCATTACCGTGGGGAACGACAATAGAAGAGTTATCAACTCAGTATGGTGAAGGAATTATGGAGTGTGCGATGAAAATTTCATCAGAACAAGGGAAGTCTTGTGGAGGTACAGCCGGTCGTCTAGGATGCTGGACTTGCGGTATGGTGAGCGGCGAAGATCAGATGCTAAAGAGATGTTGATGTAAAATAAACTCGGTTATCGTAAAATAATCTCGGTAATTTGAAATTAATGTTAGTAATCGTAAAATAAAGTTGGCTATTGGAACTTTCTAATGAAGGAGTAACTTTATGAACTCAATTGGAGATCGTATAAAAAAGATTCGAAAAGATAATTTTTATACACAAGTTGAGTTTGCAAAATTATTAGGGATTTCCCAGGGGACATTAAGTGATATAGAAAAAGGTAATTGCTCCCCATCTTTTAATACGCTAAAATCTTTAAGGACTCTTTTGAAAGTTGATTTAAATGATTTGTTTGAGAATAAATAGTTAATTTTTTTAGGCGACGGTTATTCCGTCGCTCTTTTTGTAATTGTAAGAATGAAGCGGTAGCTGAAAAATAGCTTTAGATGTCTTCAAATAAAAGTTCCTAGTATTAATTAAGGGTTCTTAAATAAAAATTACATTCTAAGTTCCGAAGGTTTTTCCGGTATTTTTCCCGGTAGACCTTCCTTTTTTTATTTCCAAAAAATTGGAATGAACATCATCACAAACCAATATCAGTCCCATCTCCATTTCGATCAGTTTCCAATCCTAATCCATTTGTTTCCCTCTTTCTGTACGTTTACAATCCTGTCCAGTAAGTGTTCAGGCTATCTCCTATCCTTTTCAGTTGGTTTCCACACGCAATAGAGTCGAATGATTTCAGGCGTTTTTTCGTTAGTTCTCCAAGCGGGATTAGAATCTCATTCGGAATCGACTCTCTTCCGTTTATTCTGGAACCAAATTTTTTTCTCAAAATCAGTGAAAACTCGTTGCAAATTCGATTGGAAATGCGAAAAAAGCGGGAACGTAATTATTTTATGAAGAGAATCGTGATGTAATGGTCAGGAGGGCGTGTGCCCTTCTAAGATAAGGGATTGAGGGGGATGGGCGTTAGAATGCAATTTTATTGGAGGACATAGTTGGCAGATAGGGGGAAGGGGGAATTCTCATTCCTTTCTATGTTTTAAATGTATTGGTTTCAAGAAAAGCAAGTTTTCATACTCAGCCTCAAGCATTCGCAATACCATATCTTGTTACTGAATTTACTTTTCATTTTATATCAATATGTTAAAGAAGAATAATTATTGAATTGTGATAAAATGGAGAAAATAGGTAAAAAGGCATTAGGTTCAGGGGGATTAAATGTCAAATTCAAAAATTACTGTAAAAATGTTTCCTGCAAATAACGGGGATTGTTTTTTAGTATCACTAGGTTTAGAAAATAGAAAACATATTTTAATAGATTGTGGATATACAGAAACTTATAGAGACTTTTTAAAAAAAGAACTACTTAATATTGCAAACAATGGTGAAGCAATAGATTTAATGGTGATAACGCATATTGACCAGGATCATATTCTAGGTGCATTAGCATTTTTAGAAGAAAATAATAACGATCCTTTTATAGAGATTAAGGAAATATGGCATAACAGTTACAGGCACTTACAATTTGAGAAAGAAAAGGTTGAGAAAATAACCGAGCAAGAGTTAACAATCTTGAATAGAGAAGTAGAATTGGGGAGTTCATTTTTGCGACATCGAATAGGGCAAGCTGGAATCCGTCATGAGGACATTAGTGCAAAGCAGGGCTCTATGTTAGCTGCTTTAATATTGGAAGGTGGATACCTCTGGAATGAATCTTTTGGTGGTAAGGCAGTGAACTACGAAAACAAGAATCCTGTTGTAAAGGACCAATACTCTCTTACCTTATTATCACCTAATACAGATAAACTAAAAAGATTATCTCGGACATGGTTAAGAGAGCTAAAGAAACAAAAAATGAACTTTTCGCTGAGTAATGAGCAAATATTCGATGATGCTTATGAATTCTATTTGATAAGACAAGAGGAACAAAAAGTTTTAGAAAGTAATATCTCATCAAGTGCTAGTATCTATGATGAAATAAATATAGAAAATATTGTTTTGCAAAATTTAAAAGAAGAAATTGATAATTCTGTAGTAAACGGTTCCTCAATTTCGTTTATTATTGAATACAAGAACAAAAGGCTGCTCTTTTTAGCAGATGCTCATCCTGACATTATTGATGATAACATTGCTAGATTAGAGGGGAAGCACTTTGACTTGGTTAAATTGTCACATCATGGAAGTAAAAGAAACATAACAAGAGCTCTTATAGAGAGTTTAAACTCTGAGTTATTCTTAATTTCAACTAATGGCGATAAACACGGACATCCTGATTTTGATTCACTCGCAAGGATTATTTATTATCAAAGACATAGACCAAAGGCATTTGTATTTAATTATCAAACAAGCACTTCAAGGTTATTAAATAATGCTAGATGGAAAGAAAAATATAACTACGAGGTTCAAATCTCTAAAGGTAAAGCAGTGTCAATAGTTGAATTGTGAGGAGGGTAATTATGAAGACTGAATTGAAACATGCCGTTCCCAAATTAGTATGTGGTAAGGAGACGGCTACCGCATTCATGATTTCAGAGGAAATTGCAATAACTGCAACACATGCTCTTATTGACTTTTTCGAGGAAAAAATGCCTATTAAGTTATTCTTTAATGTAAATAACCAGGTTGAGGAAATTGATGTAGAACCAATTATTCCTGATGAAGACTGTATAAATCAACAAATTATTGCATTAAGGTTAAATAAAGTGATAGAAGGTGTTACCCCAATAAAGTGTATTGATTTTAAGTTCAATACCTCTTTGATGTGTGAAACATTTGGATACCCCCCTGCAAGAAGAGAGGGAGGAACTTTTATTGATTTACAAGTCAAAAATGAAGTATATGCAGATAATTACCGTGTATTAAAATCGGAATGGAATGTCGATTTAAGTAAGAATGATGATATTAGAGATTATAGTGGAGTATCTGGTGCACCGTTAGTATTAAATAGTCATGCCGTTGCTGTCCTATTAAAACAAGTTGAGGAGGGTGGACAAGCAAGTAGACTATCTGCAGTAAGTTTGTATTTATATAAGGAATACTTTAAGGCTATTGGGATAGACATTACTGAAAGAAGAAATGAACCGTATTATGAAGCATATTTAACTATGTTACAAGGGCAATTAGACCAACAGCTCGAAAATACGATTTTGAGAAAATTGGATAGGCAATCAAATAATGCAGTTGGTCTGGGATTTACTTTTAGATTTACTGAAGATAACCTACGAAGTGAAAAGCTAGAGTCATATATTGAATTACTAAATAAAGAAGAATCCGCTGTTATACTATCTGAACCAGGTGGGGGTAAAACATATCTATTATCAATGCTGGCGAAAGATATGATTGAAAATCCATTAATTGAAAAAAATAAAATACCCATTATTTTAAAGGCGAAAAATTGGTCAAGATCATTTTCTAATTTAGTTGAGGGAATACTAAAAGAGTTGAGGTATGCAATACCATCTATTGACGAAAAACAAGTAGAACAAGATTTAATTGCTGGTAATTTTTTAATTCTTGTTGATGGTCTTGATGAAGTAACATCATCAGCAGATTTACTAATTGATGAGCTAATTAAGGTGTCTAAAATTAAGGACGCACATATTTTAGTGACCTGTAGAAAGGAAAACTATTATAAGCAATTGTATACGCATTTCTCTGAATATACTATTGATAAATTAGATGATGAAATGATAAGGGAATACATTGAAAGGGAACTCAATTTACCTGGATGGCAAACTTTGCATAGTGTTGATGGTAATCTAAGAAGTCTTATAAAAAATCCATTATTTCTATTTATGACTGTTTCTGTTTTAAAAATAACTGGTGGCACATCGCTTCCGAAAAACAAAGCGGAACTATATGCTAGTTATATAAGTTACCTTATGGCGGAGAGAAATTATCAAAAGGGCTTAGTAACTCCTTTTCAAATAGATGTATCGACTAAGGAATTAATATTATCTGAGTATGCTAAGCGAACTTTTAGAGATTTCCCTACTAGAGTAGAGTTTTCAGAATCTGTTTGTACGTTTTTGCAAAGAGATAAAGTTGAAATAGTTAAAAAAGAATTAATGGACACTGGCTTATTAATTGAAGATAATGGGGGTTTGACTTTCTTTCACCCATCTTTCCATGAATACTTTTTATCTTTAAACATATCACAAGTATCAGATGATGAATTGATAGGGTTTACAATGGAATATGACAAAAATGACACTTACTATGAAGTGTTCATTTACTTAGCAGGATTGCTAAAAAGAGACAATAGGCAGAAGATATTTCTCGATTATTTAGAGAAGAATAATTTGTATCTATACAGAAGATGTCTAGAGGCGAGGTTTGATTTTACTAATCAGCTAAAAGAAATTTGGTCTATGGAATATACACTTAACTATTTTGAACAAGTTAGAAAAAGTTATTTAGAAATAATAGATAGTCACTTTAAATCTATTAAAAAATATTTCTATCCGTGGTATTCATTAAAAGAGGACGAAATTTCTATTCCTTTGAAGTTAATAATCGAGGGAAGTATGGATTTCAGTACACCAGCAATTGACTTTAGGTTTTTACTTGCTCCAGAGGCTAATAAGGAAGTACTAGAAGTAATATTAAGAGATTACGAGGGTGGGCCACGGATATACACGAAAGATAATCAAGGGAACGACGACAGTATACCGATAAAGACTTTTAGGGGAGGCAATCATTGGTTCCTAAATTTACAAGCTACAGATATGGGAATTGATTCTGCAAGAGAAGTTGCACTTTATTCAATAAAAGAACAGTTGGCTGAAATATTGGATAAGAAGAGACTTTTTGATATTGAACCACCGGAAATGGCAGTTGTGCAAATAGAAGCGAATTTAAGAAAGTTACCTCTCGAGCGTTTTTCTTTTTTGGGTGACGATAATACTAGAAAGCCTTCTTTGTATAAACATTCAGCAGATAATTTAATTAGTTTATTTATGAAAAAGGATATTATTGGGTATGCAAATTCTTTAAATAAATACGGTTATTTTAATTCAGAGGATGTTATACGAATGTTATTGACCGTTTTTAGAGTAAAAGAATTAAAAATAAATCCAAAAGAATATTTGTTACCGAAATCTGATATTGGATGGGAACAATTAAAAAAGAACACTGTGAAAACATGGGAACTATGGAGTGATCAGCAGCTAGGTAAACGAATTGCTTGTTACTATGAGCATTATCAGCACTCTTATAGATATTTAGTAGAAAATTACTTTACATCTTTAAAGGGATTTCTCCCTTTCTATACAATGGGGCCAATAAAATTTAATATTAACTTTTACAGGCAGGACGATTTTGGCGGTGGTGTTGAAATAACTTGGGAACCAGTTATTGATATAAGAAAGAGTAAACCTTCAGTGGTCAAAATACCATATAGAAATAACCAGTATGATCCCAATAAGGCTGAGGAAGATTATAAGAAAACTGATCAAGCATTATCAAGATTAGGGAGAAAGAATCTTCCGTTTTTTAGTAGTAGTAATTCGGCTTTACATATGTTCATTAGCGATGATGATGAGTTAAGGAAAAAGGTCTATGAACGCTTGAAAGAAGACTTGGGTTATGTTTTAGGAAAATTGAAATAGGGTGAGATTTATCGATTCTTTTCAAACGGAAGATATTTTTTCTTCGTTATTCTTTTTCTTTTCTCTGCTATATCTCACTGTCACTTTCATCTTCCCGAAGCTAAAAAGTCGGTACCTTCTGCTAAATAGTTGGTATATTAGAGGGAAGAGCGTGGAAAACAAGACGGGCAGAAAATTATTTAATAAAATCGTAAAATCAATACGAATCCAGGCTGGATCTAATATGGGTCCAGTCTTTTTCTTTTGCTCAATATCTGTTCAATTCCTTGTCCAATAAGGGTTTCAGAAGTCTCCCCATTCCATAAATCCGTAGGATTTCAAATCTCTATTCAGTATGTTTCCTAATTGTAATGCCATCCCCAATTCTAGTCTTTTCTCCAATATTGATTTTATGGAAGTTTAGATAAGGAGTATCCCTGTAAATTTGGGGATGCTTTTTTGTTTGTAACTAAAATGTCTAAAAAGGAAATAAACTGTTGGGATTTTTAGTGTTATAGTTACACTTGTAAAACTTTTCCTGTAAAATAGAAATTGACATTAGGCAAAAATATTAGAAATAAAAAAAGGTTAGGAGGGGGTAATAGAATGATAGAAAAGATTAGGGTTAAGGAAGTCGCATCTTATGATGCTACAGGAATTGAGGTGAATTTGGGTAAGATCAATTACATTTATGGAAGTAATGGTACAGGAAAGACTGCTATTTCTGAACTGTTAAGAAATGGAGAAGAAGAAAAGTTTTCTTCTTGCAGTATTGAATGGAAACCAGGCGTTTCTGACTTTGACATGTTTGTTTATAATAGGCATTTTGTAGAGGAGAATTTCAATGCAAGTAATGATATAAAGGGTATATTCACTTTAGGCAAAGAATCTACTGAGATTTTAGCTTTAATTGGTCAAAAAAAGCAGGATGCTGAAAAACATCAAGAGCGGATAGGCAAATTAGAAAAGAACATAGAGCAAAACGCAGGGAAAGTAGAATACTTACATGAAAAATTTATAAATGAGTGCTGGGATTTAAAGCAGAAATATGATGAAGTTTTCGAAGATGCCTTTACTGGTGTACGTAATAATAAAAAGAGATTTATGGAAAGATGTTTGGATGAAGCAACGAATAACAACAATGACATACATACGTACGATGAGTTAATTAAGAGAGTGGAATCCGTCTTTAAAAATTCCCGTGAAAAGGTTGGGGCAATTCCGGAGATATACTACGAAAGTTCAGTAGAGCAACAATCGATATTTCAAACAAGAATTATAGGTAAAAAAGATATTGATATTGCTGGATTAATTTCTGAGCTAAATATCAGTGACTGGGTACAACAAGGGCATAAACATATAGAGGACAAAGACAGTATATGTCCATTTTGCCAACAAGTACTACCTGTCGATTTTAAAAAAAAGTTGGATGAGTATTTTGATGAAACATACACCGAACAAATACAAATTCTCAACTCTGCCATAGAAAAATATAAAAAAGAAACAAGTAGCTTTTTTGAAAGGTACCAATTTCTTATTGCTGAAGACATACCTTTTATTAATAAAGAGAAAGTAGCTTCCCAATTTGAAATAATAAATTCAACCAATAAGGAAAATATTCAATTACTTGAAAAGAAGGGCAATGAACCAAGTAGAAGTGTTGAGTTAAGTTCAATAATAAGTTGTGTTGAGGAAATAAAATCAGAGGTTGAACAGGCGAATATTCAAATATCAGAATTAAATAGGGTAATTGATAATATCAAAATAGAAAAAACAATGTTAGTAAAAGATGTTTGGCAATTTATCGTGGAAGAAAATAAAAGTAATAATGATTATTACATAAGTAATTTAAGAAAAGAGAATAGAGCTATTGATGGAATGAAAAAGGGTATTGTCCAACAAGGGAGATACAAAAAGGAACTAGAAGAAGAGGCTATTGAGCTTCAGAATCAACTTACAAGTGTTTTACCTTCTATTAATGAAATAAATTTGCTTCTTAAATCATTTGGATTCACAAATTTTCAGTTGGCCGAGTCTGATGAAAAAGGTAATTATAAAATTGCAAGAGAAAATGGTGAAGATGCAAATGAGACGTTAAGTGAAGGAGAGAAAACCTTTATTACATTCTTGTATTTCTACCAACTCATTAATGGTAGCAATGAACAAGATAAAGTTAATACCTCAAGAATCATTGCGATTGATGACCCAATATCTAGTCTTGACAGCAACATATTATTTATGGTGAGCAACCTAATCAATAATCTAAAGAAAAAAGTACGGAATAACGATTCGAACTTTAAACAACTGATAATCTTGACACACAATGTTTATTTTCATAAGGAAATTTCATTTAATAAAGGTAAAGGTAGTCAAAAGTTAAATGATGAGACCTTTTGGATTATAAGGAAGACCTATAACAAATCACACATAAGTGAGTATGGAGAAAATCCAATCAAAAATTCATATGAATTACTTTGGAAAGAATTGAGAGAAAATCCGAACTCAATTACTACTCCAAACATAATGAGAAGAATATTGGAAAACTACTACAAATTCTTTGGCAATATTGATGTCAATGAAATTATTGAAGAGTTTCCTGATGAAGAAAAGGTAGTATGTAATTCTTTACTATCATGGACCAACGATGGATCACATCATGTTAACGACGACTTGTATGTGGATAGCAATCAAGAATTAAATAAGACTTACTTAGATGTGTTTGGGAAGATATTTAAGAATTCAAACCATGAATCACACTTTAATATGATGATGGGTAGTTTATTTAGTGAGAGTAATGAGCATTCTGAAGTAGATGAAGATAATATGGAAATTCAAATAGCTATGAGCCAAGCTGCGGCTGGAAGGGATTAGCTGTTGTTTAAGTTTAATTTCTTAGAAAAACTTTAATTATTAGGTGGCTAAAATCTTGCAAAAACTAAAAGCAGATTAGTAATAACTGTTCCAGAGGAAATAGTGCTGATTAAAAGAGTCGAATATGAAGAATTAAAACAAAGTGAATTGTCAGGTGTATATGGGAGTATGAAGGATTTTGAAAAGCGTATTAATAAATTTGCTGCATTGTCAGAAAAAGAGACTAATCTCGCAATACCATTTCCTGATAAAGCACATAAAATTTTAATAGTTTAGTATGGAAAATCCCTAAAAGGACTAATAAGTTTTTATGGTGATTCCTTTGAAACTGCAATTCATTTGTGTGATGATTTCGAAGATATATTTCAACTAGAATGTTTTATCTGTGATTGGCAAAATAGACAAGAGTTTCGGTTGAATGAGTAATAGTAAATTAAATACAAATTCAGACTGGGGCCAAATAAAGGACCAGTCTTTTGCTTTCTATTCAGTTGGGTTTTCTACTCCATTAACTTGGAGAGTGTTTATGTTTATATTAATTTCTATCCAAGTTTGACTCCCCTGGATGTTTACAATTTTGAGTTTAATCCCACGTTCCTTTGCAAACTTAACGATTTCTGGATTTTCAGTTACACAACGATACAGGAATTCTACCTTTTCCGATCACTTAATTTAATAAATTCTAACTCATTTTGATTTTCCCCCTTTATTTTTGAATTACCTTTTATTATAGAAAATACACCTCCATTTATAACTGTATGTAAGTCTTAAAGCAGGCAATTATTCTAATAGAAGCGGAGGTTTGGTGTACTTATTGTTAGAAAGGGAGAACAAAGAGTTGTATTTTTATGGTAAGTGTCAACGTCGGTTTATTTTTCCCCATTGTCATCGGAATAAAAGTCCCCATTTATATCGGTTACTCAGTTACTTTGGCTGGGAACATTCCAGCCTTTTTCTTTTCTTTGAGGCGATAGGACTCTCCTTTGATATTAAAAGTGACAGAGTGATGAAGGAGTCGATCTAGAATCGCTGTAGCTAAAACATCATCCCCAAATACTTTTCCCCATTCAATAAATGATTTATTAGATGTTAAGATCATTGCCCCATTTTCATATCGTTTGGACACCACCTGAAAAAAGATATTGGCTGTTAGTTCATCAAATGGAAAATATCCTACCTCATCGATGAGGAGTAAATTGGGGCGGCTCCATTTGTTAACTAAGCGATGGAGAGTTCCTTTTGATTCTGCCTTTCGGCATTCTGATACCAATTCATCAGCCGTTAAAAATAACGCAGTGTATCCTTGTGTAATAGCTTCTACGGCAAAGGATATCGCTAAATGGGTTTTTCCTACACCTGGTGGACCTAATAGAATCCTATTTTCCCCGTTTGCGATGTACCTACAAGTCAAGGTTTCCTTCACACGCTGTTCACTTACACTAGGCTGAAACGTATACTCAAAATCATGGATGTTCTTCATGTAAGGAAGCTTGGCGCTCTTCATCCTCTTGGACAAGAGATTCCCCTGTCTAGCTTCAGTTTCTCTCAAAACAAGAGTGTGCAAAAAATCAAAATATGATACATTATTTCTAGAAGCGTTCTCTAAAAGATCATCTAATTGGTTGGCTATTTCCTGCCAACCAAGATTCTCTAGCTGCTCTTCGAGTTGGTTTTTCATATTGAATCACCTTCTTCCAGAGCAGCATAAGAAGCTAGAGAACGTGTTTCAACAATAGGAGTAGGGACATTTCCAGAATCTTTGGCCGCCAAACCAGTGGGATTCTGATGTTCCTGCTCTTTTCCTGTTTTGTGTAATCCTTCATAATGCTCTAGCTTCACATGAACACTCGTTTTACCCGTTAAAATAGGGTGTTGAGCCACGCACTCCTTCTCATCATAGATTTCAATTTGATGATCCAAGGTTACTTTAACCTTTACTTTGTGGCCCGCATACCGGAAAGGGACAGAATACTTTTTGCCTAAATAAGAGATGAAACAATCCCGGCTTACTTCACGTATCTCCCAATGACTAGTCGGGAAGAGGGGTTTTGTTCCCCAAGTCTGAAGAAACCTTTGTTCGTGTTGTAGGCGTTGAACCGGTGGTTCATTAGTTGTTTGATTCTTCTTTTGATTCGCTGTTTGATCAAGCCATATACGGATATCATGATTTAAGGCGTATATTGTAGGTTCATGTTTTCTTTGGAAGAAATTATTCTTTACATATAGAACCGTTCTTTCCACTTTCCCCTTGGTTTGTGGACGATGAGGTTTACATGCTTTTGGGATGATTCCATAATAGGCTAGAAAATCTTCAAACGTTCTATTAAATCGAATCTCTACTGGACTATGCTTCGTGACGACTGTTTTCATATTGTCATAGAGAATCTGTTCCGGTAGACCGTTAAAGTATGCAAAGGCATTCATGTGACATTTCATCAGTGTTTCTAATTTCATATCTGTTGTAAACTCCACATATTTCATTCTGGAATAACTTAAAACCATGATGAATGCATAAACTTTTTGAAGCTTACCATCTACTTCATACATACCTACATCCGCCCAATCCATCTGAGCTTGTTTTCCTGGTGCTGTTTCAAATCGTACAGTGGCTTGTTTTTTCGGTTGAACCCGATAGGGTTTTATAAACTCTCGGAGGATAGTTGTTTTCCCCTCGTATCCCATGGCTTGAATTTCCTCAAATAGAACCATGCAATTTGTCGTTCCTTCTTGAATCCTTTGAAGAAGATAAGGCTTAAATGTTTCTAATTTACTCTCCCTAACCTTACGCTTAGATGATTGAGGTAATTGATCTTGATTTATGTATTTACTTACTGTTTTACGATCAAACCCTGTCTCTTCAGCTATAGCTGTTTTTGTCCATCCTTTTTGATGTAATTCTCTTATCATAAAAAATTCCCCAGTCTTCAGCATCGTCTCAAACACTCCAACCCTCTTAAGTGATGAGACAATTATCTGTTATTATTGGGGAATTTTAAACCGCTGATATTGGGTATTTTAGCACCGTTGATGACAGTAAGTTTATAAGGTGCATAAGTAGCGATATTTTTGATAGGAGAAACCACAAGAAAAAGTAAGCAAAGGAGTAAATATATGTTCGATTTTCTATTTGATTTGGATAGACATAGGAATAAAAGACAATATTCGAAAGATAAAATAAAGGATATAGATTTTGCGTTAGAAACGGAAATTAGGAGAATTGAAGGGGACCCTGAGAAATCTATTTTAAATGTTTTACATAACAGGGGTGAGCATATCATAGTTTATCGTACTACTTTTGACCAAGAAGAAGAATTTGGACCGTTTTTTATTGAACTTAAAGTAATTCATAAAAAAGGTATCGTTTTGAACCGAATCCGATTGAGTGCTACTTACAATAGCGGTGATACAATAGAGATTGGTGATATAGAGGTCTTTGGAGAAAATGAAGGAAGGGGTTACGGATCAATTTTACTCCATTCATTAGTCAATTTTGCTATAGAGCATTCTGTTAATACAATTTCAGGTTGGATTTCCCATACAGACAAGGATCATTTTGATAAGCTAGATTATTTCTATAAAAAGCATGGATTTGATGTAATTTGGGGTAATTCTAGTAACATTGCAAATAAAGCCGCAGATATTTATTGGACTAATTATTGACTTTTTGTCTAAGAGGCTTCATTGCTAAATCTCTAAAGTGGCATAATTTATCAGGTTCCCACTTAATATTCCCCCAAAAAAATGAGGGAATATTATTTCAATTATGCTTTTTTATATGGTAAATCTGAATAATTTTCTTGTAGTTCCAGCATATTCACCGTTAAATCTAGCTTTTTTGCAATTTGAATGATTTCACCCCAAAAACCATCTTTATGGAGTGGCCATCCATTAAAATATTCACCTATTGTCATACGAGATAGCTGTTCATAAATTCTATCTATACGTTCTGTGGTTACACCAAATTGAATCGGTGAAGGATGATTCGTTTCAAGATTTACTCCTTTGAAAATAGGGGCGGATACTTTTAAATATTCATTTGGACTAAGATTAGAAGGATTTGAACGATATAGACCAACGTCAAAAATTTCTCCATCTATAGTTAACCAAGAGTGACAGAAAGGAAAGGAAACTGACTCAGCTTTCACGAATCCTAATTGTAATTTACAATCAATACCTTGCTCTTTCAATAGAATATAGAGAATACTAGAAACTCCATGACATGCACCACGCCACGCCTCTTTAACTGAGTGATCAAATACAGCTAAGAACGTATTTACAAGTTTCTCGTTGAAAGGATACGGAGTGCCTAACACTAAAGCACGTTCTTTCCATAAACTTTTTTCGTCTAAGTTCTTATTTATACAACATTTTTTATATTTCTTTCCACTTCCACAAGGACAAGCCTCATTACGACCAAACATGTGCTTCATACTTCCTTTCTTTATAAAACGAGAGTGTTCCATAGAAAAAAATAACCCCCCTACCAGCCAAAGTAGATTAAAGGTTACCTTTTTGCAATACATTCTGATGATTGACCAATTTCAATGATGAACCCAAAACTATGAGTCATTAAAAAGTTGAACTAACTGGTTAAATTATACAAGATTAAGAAATAAAAAAGAAGTCCCACTGTCACACTATTGTTAGGATTAGCCCCCAACTCTAACAGCCTCTTACCAAATGGAAATTTCCCAAAGTATACTGCCAAATAAAGAAAACAAGGTCCATTGATCTCACCATTCATGTCAAGAGTGTTAGAAATTCTTCTTTTTTAAATAGTTTGAAAGGATAGATAAATACCATGTTTTCCAACTAGTGGTTATCAAAGGTATATACAGAACAATCTTTCGAGAGAAAGTTGATTATGGTGCACTAAAGAACCTAACAAATGAAGTGAAATAGCACCTTGTTAATATGTTTCGTGATAATAAAGTTGTTTAAATCATTATTAAAGTCGTTTAAAAAATAATAAAGTCATTTAAAACTAAACGTCAGTTATGCTATTCAACAATCGGGCCAGATTGTTGAATAGCACTTTTAAAGAAAAATTGGTAAGAAGGAAGAGATCGTGAAGATTTTCACTTAAACTAACGGGGCAGCATTCCTGTAATAAGAAAAAATACACTTAACGAAACACATTTGTACTTTCGTTGATATACTTAAAAAAAGGGTAGGGGATGGTTGAGTGATAAGGTTAGCGAAAGAATTTGATGCGGAAGCAATTATTGGTATTAGAAAAGAAATTATTTTATCAAAAACTACATCCAAATTTTTTGTATCTTCTCCAAATGAGATACCGAGTAACGTTAATAAGGAAAGAGAAAAAATACGGAAAAGTTTTGAGAAAAGCAATCTTTATATAGTTTTTGAAGTAGAAGGGAATGTGGTCGGCTTTCTGGTCTTCAACCGTTACGAACACGAACGCTTAAAACACGCTGGGTCATTGGGAATGGGGATTAGAGAAGAGTATACCAATCAAGGTATTGGTACCAAACTAATTGAATTTCTTTTTAGTTGGGCTAAAAAACAGAAAAGTATAGAAAAGATTTGCTTAGAAGTAGTTTCAGTCAATGAAAGAGCCATTAAAGTATATAGGCGTTTAGGTTTTGTAGAAGAAGGCAGACAAAAAAATCAAATTAAATATGAAGATGGTTCATATGGGGATGACATATTAATGGCTTATTATCTTAATTAAAAATCAATCTACTTTATTATTTTGAATGCAATATTGTGAAGAATTGTACTTAAAGTAACGGGTGCGATAGTTGAACAAGGATGGCTGCTTTGGCAGCCTTTACTCTTTGTTTAAAAACTGGCTAGTTTAATTTAAGAAGGAATAATTTATGTATTGTAGAACTAATATTTAACTGGTGAAAAAAAGGAGAATTTTTGGTATGAGTGAATGGATAGTGGAACTAAAGTAAAGGAGATATAAAAGTGGAAATCAGAGATGCAACTTTAAATGATATTAATGAATTAACTTTTCTGATGGAACAACTTGGTTATCCTACTACAATTGAAAATATGGAAACACGTTTCAAAAATATAGAATTAAATCCAGATTATAAGACCTTATTAGCTACTTATGATGGAAAAGTAGTTGGGATGATTGGACTTTTAAAGGGATACTACTATGAAATGGACGGTTGTTATGTTCGCATAGTAGCCCTTGTTGTAAATTCAAGTTATCGTAGTAAGGGGATAGGAAAAAAACTGATTGCAGAAGCAGAGAATTGGTCAAGAAAAATTGGAGCTACTGGTATTGGACTAAACAGTGGAAACCGACCAGAGAGAGTTAACGCACATAAGTTTTACAAAAATAGAGGTTATGTAGAAAAAAGTATAGGGTTTGCAAAAGGGCTTATCTAAAGATTGTTGTTTCCGTTTGTGAAATATTGTACTTAAACTATAGGGTGCGTTAGTTTAATAAAGAATGGCTGCTTCGGCAGCCTTCTTTCTGTTGTTCCGCTAACGGAGCAGTTTAGTTGAAGAGTAAATTCTACAATAATAGATGGTATAATTTGAGAGAATTTTAAAATTGGAGGGATTGAATTATGACAAATTCTACATTAGAAACTATATTTGAGTTAACAAATACCAAGCAGTGGTTAGAAGCTTTTCCTATTATGAAACAATTACGAACTGATTTAACAGAGGAAACATACATAGAGTTACTTCAAGATATGAGTAAAGATGGATACAAGCTATACGCAATGTACGTTGAAGAAAAAATAGTTTCATTAGTTGGATTAAGTTGGAGAATTAACTTTTATAATAAGCGTCATATTTTTATTTATGATTTAGTAACTGATGTGTCTCAACGGTCATTTGGTTATGGAGAGAAATTGTTAAAGTACATACATGATTGGGCTAATGAAAATGGGGCAGAGTATGTAGCTTTAGAGTCAGGTTTACAAAGAAGTGATGCACACCGATTTTATGAAGATAAATTAGATTATGACAAATGGTGTTATTCCTTTAGGAAAACATTGTAATTCGGTTTTAAATTATTATTTTTACTCAACTAACGGGCAGGATAGTTGAAGAACAAAGAGGATTTTCTATACAAATTATAGAAACTATTCAAGTCATATTTTATTGAGTTCAAGGGGGAATAAGGGGGGATAATTATGTGGGAGAAAAATTTCGTACAGACATCTAGAGGAGAATTTGAATTCTTTACTCAAGGAAGTGGAGAAGCTCTTTGTATTACCCATTTGTATAGTGAGTTTAATGAATTAGGTAACTATTTTGCAGATTCCTTTGTAAAGCATTTTAAAGTGTATTTGATTAATTTAAAGGAAGCTGGTAACTCTGACAAAGTTTCTTATGACGACGAACTAAGTATGAGTGAAAGTGTCAAAGATTTAGAGGCAATTAGAGAATCACTAAATTATAAACAATGGAGATTTGCAGGACATTCAACTGGGGGAATGTTAGGATTAGTTTATGCTGTAATGTACCCGAATTCTCTTGAAAAGTTATTAATTGGAGGTGCAGCTTCTTCTAAGCGGTATATGGAACACGAAGGAAGTATGTATTGTCCTAAATGTCCTTTAAATAAACAATTAAAGGAGATTTTCTCAATATTAAAATCTTCAACTTCAACTAAAGAAGAGAGAAGAGAAGCTAGTAGTGAATGGACAAGTATGTCATTACATAGTCCTGAAAGATGGGATGAATACTTCTCAAAACCGAGTAGTGGGAAAGTTGTGCAAAAGAGATTAGACTACTATTCGTTTAAAGACCTACCCAATTTTGACATCCAAAGCAAGCTGACAAATGTAACAATCCCTACGATTGTTTTCTGCGGAAAATACGATGCACAATGCCCTTTGGTTTTTTCTGAAGAAATCCACGAAGGATTAAGAAACTCAAGATTGTATATTTTTAAAGAAAGTAATCACTCTCCATTTTTAGAGCAGAAAAATAAATTTGATGAAATGGTCTCTGATTTCAAGAGATTAACAATAAATTGTTGAACTGAACCCAAAGTTAATTGAATTAAGGGGAAAAGACGCCCTCGTTTTTTCACTTTAGTTTGTGAAGAAATGTACTTAAACTATAGGGTGCTTTAGCATAACAAAGAGTCGTAGCTGCGACTCTTTTTCTTGTTGCACTAACGGGCAGTTTAGTTGAAGAAGATGGAAATTAATAAACCGCTAATTTAACCAAATTTCCTCTTTAAATCAGCATAAATATATATGGTATTCCATATATAATGCACATCATCACAAAAACAAATATAAAAGTAATTAATGAGTGTGGTAACTTGTTATAGCGTTTAATAAGGATAATACCAACCAAGATTAATATTAAGACAAAAAATATTGGTGACATATAAAAATCCCCCAAAGAGTTTTATATAAATATTAACATAAATTGGGTTTTACCCCTTTAAATTATCAATGATTCTTCAACTAAAGGAGCAGCATTCCTGTAATAAGTGAAAATACGATTTGAAAGAAAAAAGACCTCTTGATAAGATAAATGTGTCCTGAGCTGGCCAGCTAAAAGGGACAAAATATCTACTCGGAGGTCTCACTATGAATTATAACCAAAATCATAAAATAGCTCAAATCACACCTAAAACCTTAGTAATAGGTATTGATATTGCCAAACATCATCATGTAGCTAGAGCGCAGGATTATCGTGGAATAGAGCTAGGTACTACTTGCTTTTTTGATAATACCCAAGAAGGATTTAAGACATTTATTGATTGGATTAATCAAATAAAAGAGTCATGCGAAATGGAGTCTGACATTACTGGGATGGAGCCTACAGGCCATTATTGGCTTAATTTAGCTCATATTCTAAAGGAGGAACAGATTAAGTTCGTAACGGTCAATCCTTTACACGTCAAGCACAGTAAGGAGCTAGACGATAACTCTCCAACTAAAAACGATGTAAAAGACTCAAAAGTCATTGCACAACTAGTCAAAGATGGTAGATACGCTGAACCAACCATACCACAAGGGGTTTTCGCGGAACTGCGTGTGGCTAAGAAATTACGCGATCTATTAAATGTGGACTTACAAATTGTGCAGGGACAGGTACACAACTGGCTTGATCGATATTTTCCAGAGTTCTTTACCGTTTTTAAAAGTTGGGAAGGGAAGGCAGCTCTTCATTTATTAAAACTCGATGCTTTACCTTACGAAATAGGTGAATATACAGATGAAGAATTACTGGATTATCTAAGGCAAGCAGTGAAACGTAGTATAGGGATTAAGAAGATTCAAGCTTTAAAAGAAGCCGCCAATCGCTCGATTGGCATTCGTCAGGGCGCCATGATGGCTAAAATGGAATTAAGAACGTTAATTCAAAAGTATGAACTCATTCAAGCCAAGTTCGAAGAGCTTGACCAAACTCTGGATACACTGCTTCAAGATATTCCAGGCGTTGATCAAATGTTAGAGATAACAGGAATTGGACGCGATACAGTGGCGGGTTTCTTCGCTGAAGTAGGCGATTTGAGTGAATACAATCATCCTCGTCAGATAACCAAACTGGCAGGACTCAGCTTAAAAGAAAATACATCTGGAAAGCATAAAGGGAGAACCAGGATTACGAAACGTGGTCGAAAGAAATTAAGGGCACTACTGTTTCGGGCATCTATGATTCTAGTAGCTAAGAATAAAGCCTTTAAAGCCCTGCATCATTATTACACAACAAGACCTGATAATCCGTTGAAAAAGATGCAGTCTTTAATTGCTTTGTGTAATAAGCTCATCCGTATACTCTTCTCTATTGGGAAGAAGCAGTTTGTGTTTAAAGAGGAGAAGATGTTGAAGGACATCCCCCATATGCATGCATTTATCCAAGAACCAATAGCAGCTTAATCACTATAAAACTAACTATTAACAAATAAATTTAAAAAGATGAACGGACAAAATCAGCATGGGATTAGTCGGCAACGAAACTAACGTAAGGACTTAGATCCTGTGGGGCAGCATGACCGACATCCACCTTATGGAAAGGTTGAACGAAGGAATGTAGGAGCTTAGACTCTGTGAGACTTGGGAGGGTAGACCCCCGTAAGAGATGTGGATATCCATTGGTGCGTACATAACTATTTATCCAACTTTTTGAAATTAACTGAAGGTTGGCTAGTTTCTTGCGCTCATTTTCTTCCTAAACTGCTTGATTGTGTTCTTTTCTCTCTAATCAAATCTGTAAAGTAAAACAAGTTAGATAGCAATATGGTGAAAAACTGCGTAATTAAGAGATAAGTGTTTGTTTATTGAGGGAGGTTAGTTGAAAAGAACCGAATGGTAAACATCTTCCCGTTTAAACCGACATAAACAACAAGGGGGGACGACTATGCACAGAAAATGGAAAGCCATGTTGTCATTTTTGATGGTATGTACGATTGGAATGGCCATTCACGCCATGGCAGCCAAGAAAACAGAACAAAGCGGACTGTATGTCTCTCCTGTTGGCGATGACAAAAATCCAGGAAGCAGGAACAAACCGCTTAAAACCATACAAAAAGCAGTCAATCTCGCAAAACCTGGTACCACGGTCTATGTACGACATGGGACTTATCGTGAACAGGTGGTCATCAAAAAATCCGGGCGTAAAGAAGCCCCTATTACGTTGAAATCGTATCCGAAGGAAAAGGCGACCATTGATGGAAGCCTCGTTCAGGTGTCGTGGGACCATCAGGGCTTGGTTTCGATCCATGACAAAAGCTATGTCACGGTCGAGGGATTTGAAATCAAGCAGTATAAAACCAAAAAGGAAGACCTGGTGCCCATCGGCATTTCCGTCAGCGGGAGCGGGAAAGGGGTCAAGATTTTACGGAACCATGTGCACCATATCGAAACGCAGCATAAAAACGGGAACGCCCATGGAATTGCGGTATATGGCACCAATGCACCGGACGCGATCGAGGATATTATCGTTTCAGGAAACAAACTGGAAGACATGAAGTTGGGTTGGAGTGAGTCGCTCGTGTTAAACGGGAATGTTTCGAACTTTAAGGTGACAGACAACCTCCTAAGGCGAAACGACAACATCGGAATTGATATCATCGGATTCGAAGGTGTATCCACTGAGGAGAAGTTCGACCAGGCGAGAAACGGAATCATCCGCAACAATACGATCTATCACATTTCCAGTTACGGAAACCCGGCCTACGGAAATCATTATTCTGCGGGCGGTATTTATGTCGATGGCGGAAAACAGATCACCATCGAAAACAATCGTGTCTATCAGAATGATATAGGCATAGAAGCGGCCAGTGAACATGGCGGAAAATCCACAAGCTCGGTCACGATAAGGAACAATGTCATTTATGAAAACAGAAGTGCAGGCATTGCAATTGGTGGCTATGATCACAAAAGAGGAAGCACCGTGAAAAATAGGATTACAGGGAACATCCTGTATAAAAACGATACCAAATTTCAAGACGGGGGCCAACTGCTTATACAATACCACACAAAGCAAAACAGGATTGAGAACAACATCATGGTGGCCGGGAAATCACAGCTTTTGATCAGCAGTCCTACCAATCAAATTAACAACAATAAGATCGACAACAATGTCTATTACTATGAAAAAGGCGATAAACAAACACGCTGGATCTGGCAATCGGACGAAATCACCGGCTTTGCAGCGTATCAACAGAAAAGCCTCCAGGATCATAAAAGCACGTTCCGGAAGCCCATCTTCGCGGATGAAAGGAAACGGGACTTCCGATTGGTCACCAAAAAGTAACCAGTAGTATAATGGGTACATACTACATCTCGATAGGAACATGGAAGATTTGTTTGGGTTTGTGATTTGGTCATGGACACTAATTTACGGTCAAAAGGATACGGTGAAAAATTACTTACATATGTTCATGAATGGGCAAAAGAAAATAAGTATGAAGTCCTATCCTCATGGTTACAACGTACAGATGCACACCGTTTTTATGAAGATAGGATGAATTATGACAAAGTGAGTTATGTGTTTAAAACATCTTTAAAATAAGTATGAGATTAAACTAAAGGGTGCTTGTGCGGCCGAGCCTAGGTCGTATCATATAGCGGGTGGGATTCCCGTCGAGAAAGAACTAGCCATTCACTCGTAGCGAGTCTTGGAGGGCTACTGGCAACATTAGCCTTTAAGCGTAGACAGTTAGATGGCGGGCCGAAAGCCATATGGTTGAAGGGATTGAGCTCCATAATGTTAGTAAATCGAGAGGGCTGATGCCTTAAGCACAGCAGAAAGCTACATTTTATCCGTCGTTAAAGGCAAGAAGGATAAAACCTCTCTGGAGTCAGAGACCTTGGCACGTCAGACATTGATATGATATGGCAACTCGGGAGACCCTACCGGTCTCTTCTTATAGAAGAGTATGGTGTACAAGTGATAATAAGCAAGGAAACCAAATGCCGTTGTAGGGGGTCGGATAGCAGCGTAGTACCAATGAAGTTGGGTAATGCGATGGAGGAAAGGCTGCTACCAAGTTATCACCCTTACTAGGGACACATTTACTACACACTGAGGTAGAAATTATAAATGTAAACTAAACTATTAAGGATAGCAAAAATTAAGCTTTTGTGAATGATGATTTGGAGGAGCCGTGTGCGTAAATAGCGCAAGCACGGTTCTGTGAGGGGGGAGGAACACAATCTACCGTAAGGTAGAGAGGTTCCCTTCTACTCGACTAGTTCATTAAGGGAGGTTGCTGAAGGTTATGAAACTATAAGGGCAGGTTAATTTAATAAGGAAAAACAAAACTACTCCCTTATGAGGTTGATTGTATCATTCGCTATTCCTTCACCTAATGCTTGTATATGTACATGGTCAAGAAGGGATGGTCGCTCAATTGTCCAGGTTATAGAAAATTGATTATCCTTATCATCTTCTTTAATGTCATAGCCGATGAGTTTTCTTTCTTTCCATGTTTGAGTGCCAGTCGGCATAATCCAAAACAAGACGGTTTCGGTATTTTCAGCTCTCACATTAAATTTTATCTTCTTTGCACCTTTTGGTATTTGGACCCAAATTCCATTCTTTGGGTAATCAGTGTCAAAGCTAATGATTTTAGGTGGGGCAGGAACAACTTTTTGGTTTTCAACAGAGTGAAATGAGGTTAAAAAACTTAAAACTACAAACGACTTTAATATCATCAATTGGACTCACCTCCCTAAATAAATAGTGTTTCCCTTTTAAGAATTTGCTATTTGCTCTCGGACGCTTTAATTGAATAACCAGCCAAAAGGGATCTCTAGTGGAGAGCCCTTTTTAGTATCGATAATCAGTGATTATGTGAACTATAGTTCCTTACAAATAAGATTTTAGTTGCCTTGATGGCAATTAACTCTGCTTAAAAGGGGCAGGATAGTTCATTTTAATAAGCAACAAACAACAAGTAAATAAATAATAATAAAGGCAATTAATGAACTGTTAAAAGGGTGATAAAATGCATGACTTTGAACGTATGCTGAATGAATTGCAACAATCAGCGATGGAACAAATGAAAAATTCAAATATTCAAATCGACAAAGATAAATTAAACTCGTTCAAAGATATTATCTCAGAGTTAGTAAGCATTAGAAATGAGTTTGCGAGTAAACTTTCCCAATTACAGAATTCAAATGAAAAGGAAATTGTCACTTTTGAGTATTCAAAAGGTGGAGAAACACTTCACAGAGGATATTATTGTCCAAGTCTGGTATTTGATTTAATCGTAGGAAATATTAAAAGAGGTAAACTACTTAAAAGAAAACCCGATTTTGGGAAATATTCTTATGAATACGGTTTCGATGCAGACAATAGATTGATAAGGGTAAAAGGTGTAAATGAGTTTACCACTCCAGTTAGCCGTTTTGATGAAGAATTCTTGATTTACTCCGATGATATTGTTCTTGGAGTAGAGTTTGATAATATGGGTCACATTGATGCGGTGTCCAAATGTACTTACGATAATGGGAAAATTGTTAAGTATGAACGTAGCGTATGTGCCACAAAGGAGTACGCAGACCTTTACTACGAGGAATACATCTATGAAAACAATAAACTTTCAGAGGTTAGCATATTTGATGTAACTCCACGTATTGAAATATACGAAGAGCAAAAATATAAGGTAGAACTTGATGAAGACAGTAAAATAGTTAAATTAATAGGTGGATTTATTACAAATGGAGTCGCGGAAGAAGATGTTTTGGATTTTAAGAAGTAATTTATAAATAGGACTTTTTCTTAATAAACTAAAGGGTGCGTTAGTTGAAGATCACTCAGCTGCTTAGGCAGCTTTTTTGTTGTATAACTACCATGAAAATTAACTTCTGTGAAAACGGGAAAATGGCAATACTTAAATAGACGCAGCTCAATGATTTTTAAAAAAAAGAGAGGAGCGCCTGATCAAGGTGTTTATGGACTACAAATATTGAATTAGGAAGCTTCGGTAATTGTCACAGTATAACCTAAATTTTCTAATCTTCGAACCGAATGGCGTACAATAGAAACTTGTCGTTGTTTATCAAAATAATCTTCGCCTAAGTCAACATACATTTCTTTTCGGGTTAAAAGGTAATATGCGATTCGCAACATCGCATGAGTGACTACAATTGCTGCCTTTTTCTTTCCTTTTCGTCCAGCTGTGCGTCTATACAGTGCACCGAGATAGTTTTTTGACCCTCTTACTGATTGAGCTGCTTCTGTTAAGGCGGATCTTAAATACTTATTTCCCTTTTTAGATCTGCTAGACTTCCTTTTACCTGCGCTCTCATTGTGACCAGGGACCAAGGCTGCCCATGAACATAAATGTGCAGCAGTCGGAAATTGGTTTCCAACGTCCGTACCAATTTCAGCTAAGATTTGCTCAGCCATTCTTGTGGCGATACCAGGAATGGAATCGAGCCGTTCTATATCTTCCTGATATGAGCTTACTCTTTGCGCTATCTCTTGATCCAACATTTCAATTTGCTCACTTAGAAAATCAATATGAGTTAAAATGGTTTTTAACATCAAACGTTGATGTGGATTTATATATCCCTGAAGCGCCAATTCAAGTTCTTCCTTTTTCTTTTTCATTGTACGGCGAGCGAAGTTTGCTAGTTTTTCAGGATCAGTCTCACCATCTGCGATTGCTCGAAGCATATCCTTCGATGAAACTCCCATAATATCAGATACAACAGAACCTAGTTTGATATTAGCTCCTTCTAAAACCTTTTGAATCCGATTATGTTGTCTAGCACGTTCTTCAATAATTCTCCTGCGGTACCGAACTAGTTCGCGTAGTTCCCGTTGATTTCGATCTGGAATGTAACTAGCTTTTAGGAGTCCATGACGAAGAAGTTTGGCAATCCATTCTGCATCTTTCACATCTGTTTTACGTCCTGGCACTGCTTTCATATGTTGGGCATTCACCACTAAAAACTCAATATCCTCAGCTTCTAATAAATTAACAATAGGTTTCCAATAAACACTGGTACTCTCCATTGCAACATGAGTACAGTTATGCTGTTTAATCCAGTCCACCAACTGTAATAGAAACACAGTTTTAGTGGAAAACGTTTGAATCTCCTTTCCTTCTGGTGTCATGATACATGCAGTAATATTGTCCTTATGAACATCCATACCGCATGCTCTTTCAATGACTACATCCATTGAAAACATCCTTTCTACGGCAATCGTTATTAGAGGCTGGTGCATCAACCAGAATAGGATTAATCTACCATGTGTGCTTCCCGTAAGGGAGCGACAGTCAGTGGTGCACCGTGGTCGGTGGAGTCAGACTAACGGATGGGCTCTAACGCACCATAGTTAAGCGACCTTCCTCTCCCAGCCGTAGAATCAGTATTGACGGTTCTAGCTCATTTTCATTCTCTGTGGTGAAGCGCCGAATTTGCGCTTCATGGATGGCTAACGGAGCAGGAGAACTAACGGAGCAGGAGAACTCAGTAATTCACAAAAAAGAAATTACTTGAAATAATTGGTTTTTAATTTACCTCCGTTATTTTTTTATGGTATTTTTATGGTAAAGGAGGAATATTATGATGAATTTTAAAAAATTAACTCTATTGGTAGTTTCAATACTGTTCATTGCCACAACCATTTTTTCTCAAGAAATATATGCCGATAGTTCAGATCAAAATGCTCCAAACGGCAATAAGAATCAAATGGCAAGCTTAAATATGGGTGCCTCTAATACTATTTCAAACAAAATATTCACAGAAAATGAAAAAAGAGAACTTCAAAATGAAATAACCGACAGTTCAGATGAATATGGAATTGTAAATGCAGGATTAACCTCTGGTCCCACTCATACACTATATTTCAGTTCAAACGGTGATAATAATTATTATTATACTCAAATTTTCGAAGGTCATATTAACCTACATAAGAATCATAAAAAAATTGAGAAGCAAGGAAAATGGAGTTTAGTACCAGACTCTCGATTTTCAAGTGAACCACAACAGAAAAAATATATTATAGCTGCTTCGGAAACAACATACAAAAATAAACCATTTACAATTATTATCCAAACTTATGATATTCAAACAGACTCTTATGCATCCCCTTATACTAAAACAGAGATTTTAAATTTTGCAAATTCCTTACAAGTAGAGGCATTTATTAAAAGTTATGAGTAAGGATAAATAGGTGTAAAAAGCAAATAGATTGTAAACGAAAAACCAACAAAGGAATCCAGAGATTCAACCTATCGGTAGCTGAAGCTATTACGTTGTGTCCAATGGAGTGGAAGGAATCGAATAAGGTTATTAGTCTATGGGACAAATCAAGAACGGAAGTATTCACATTGACAAAGAGTTGAATTCACTTGCGAATGTGTTTGGAGAAATTACACATGGTGTCAGCACTGGTGGCTGCATCTACTGATAATCTAACTGCAATTGCAAAACAAATGTAGTAATAAAAAAATGCGAGCAAAAAAGTCAACAGCAGACTCTGTTGACTTTTTTATTTTTTGAATCCTATATATAATGTTCATCTGTCTTGTTGAACTCCCATAAAAATAAAAACGGGAAAACGACATGACAAAACAAACCCAGAAAAACCAGTTTTTTAAAAAAACGCTGTGCGTCTTGAAGGATTGAATGTAACGTGGCTGATAAATGGAGTGATTATACCCTTCTACTTAAAATGAAATCAGGTAAAGCTGGCGCAACAACCAGAAAAAGGATTAATCTCCTATAAGTGCTACCCCTAAAGGGTTCGACAGTCGGTGGTACACCGTGGACCTTGGAGTCATATTAACGGATGGGCTCAAAGGCACCATGGTTCAAAGACCTTCTTCGCCAGCATTAAAACAGTATAGACTGCCTGATCCATTTTCATTCTCTGTGGTGCAGCGCTGATTTTGCGCTGCATGGGTGGCTAACGGGTGCTTGAATTGAATAAGGGGTTGCTGTTGCGGCATCCTTTTTTCTTATTCAATTGTTAAGTGATTTTTATATTAGTGGATTGATACAAGTATTAAAAATGGATTTGCCATCGTTACAGTTATTCAAAAGAAGAGTTAAAAGATATTATAAATTTTTTAATGAAACAATAACAAGATGGGTCCAAAAATGCAGTGGGAAGATACTGTGATAAATAAAACTTCTTGTTTTTAGAATGCAGTGGACTATAGTCTTAATTAGTTGTCCCTTTGCTTGGAGAGATAAATTCCAACAGCGATTCGACCAACAACGCTAAAAGTAAGGCCTGTTCCAGCGAATATGTAGATTATGGTGAAAATCTTTCCTATATTAGTCTGTGGAACAAATTCAGCATTCCCTACCGTGGTAAGAGTTGTCACGCAAAAATATAAAGCATCCAGTATAGATAGACCTTCCTCTTTGTGATAAAAGATTGTGCCTGATAACAACAAAAGAAGAACCAGTTTTTGGGGCAACAAGCATAGAAATGGTTAGAGTATATGTTAATCTATTTAGTGATGATGTATTTCCCCCTTGATTAGTCTAAAAGTCAGAATGTAGAAACTAGAGTGTAGAACATTAGTTTATCGAATGTATTAGGGAGTGTAATATTTATGGTTGAAAAAGAACTGTTAGATTTAATCAAAGAAATGTCAGGCAGTGACACTATTTACAATGAAAGTGAGGGATATTATACAAGTGAAGGTTCTCCATCTTGGATAGCTTTCAGAAGAGCAGAACAATTAACGGATGTTGATAATATTTCTTTTTTAAATAATTTATTAGAGAATTCCAAAGATAGAAAAACGAGAGAAAATGTTTACTTCATACTAGGTAAAATTGGCACAAACACTGGAGATAGACGTGTAGCTGATATTCTTTTAAAAAGGCTGGAAAAAGAAACGAATAAATATTCAATAGAGGAGATACTTAGCCGAATTGCAGAACAAAGGAATGTAAAAGATTGTTCACCTATTATTAAATTTATCAGTGATGAGCGTTCTTCGGTCAGACATTCTGCAATTGAGGCATTACGGGGATGTAAAAGTTCTAAAGCAGAGGAAGCACTCATTGAAATTATTTCGGAGTCAATAGATGAATATGACCTAAACTATGCAAATTCTGTATTATCTGAGATTGGTACAAATAAAGCTATTCCGCACCTTATAAATTTACTTGAACATCCCAAAGGCTCTGTTAAATGTTCAGCTTTGTGGGCATTAAAAGAATTAGGGAGTACTTCGTTACTTCCTATATTTTTAAAGGCTTTACAAAACAGGCCTTTCGATGTTAAAGGCTATGCCATGTTAGCTATTAATAAACATGGAAATGAATCTGCCATTAACCCTGTAATTGAACGTATAAAAAATATGTTAAAAAGAAAAAGAACTGTGGAAAGTGATGACCTATTAGTAGCATTGGAATTTCTTATTCGTTTTAAAGATGACTATAAAGAAATTAGTGACTTATTCGATTGGATAAAATCAAAAAAGTGGGTTTTGCTTTTTGGCATAGAAAAGAACTGGTTACATACAAAATTTAAATCATTAAATTGAGTTTCCCAAATAACATAGGTGTTCCATGAAAGACTGGAAATGCTTTTTACTGGGAAGAAGGAAGTATACTTTAAACACATAACTATTTAAATCTGAATTTCAGAGGATTGTCGACAAAGTGGGTACGGAATGGTCACATTCCGAAAGTGATGACTTTTATGTATTTGGTTGTATCAATTTATTTTATATTATCCTGTACCCACAGCTGAAATCACTGTGGTTTTTTTTATATAGATAATCAGTTTCTTTATTAAAAAGTAAATCAATGGAATCAAATATGAAATAGTTTCTAGGATTTGATTTAACTTTTCAATGAACTCAAATATATTATCCACCACCTTTAATTTATACTTTATTGTTTGTTGATATTGGTAGTATTATTCATAATCAAAAAATTACTTTTTGGGTAGCCGTCTATCTTTTTTTTATAATTCCCACAATGTTTGTTACAAATATTTTATTTTAAGAAAAGACTTGCAATACGCCTAAAGAAAGTAGGGATAGAATCAAAACTAAAATTAACTTCACGTTAAATACTAATTTAGCGCGAAGTTGTTGGGAATGACGAATCAGGCTGCCTCAAAAAGGGGATGACCCCCTTATGAGACAGCCTTTAATTAATGCCCCTAAATAGTGGCAACTGCTGTCGCGGAATTTCTTCAGAAGCGCGCCTGCCACAGAATCAGTCTGTCTAATTTTGGGTAATCAACAGGCGTGGTATAATATGTATAAAATTTGTATTTCAGGAAAAGTGGTATTCAATTTAAAGTTTTATAATTCAGTCATTTGTTAAGGAAACTGGTGTGTAAAAGAAGATTCATTTCTAAAAGAAGACTCACCAATTCTTTACTCTGATCAGGACTGGTAAGATGGCCTGATATCAATATTTGCTTAAACACAACCAGCAGATTACACAGGGTATGTCCCGTAAGGAAACTATCGAGACAGTGCCGTTATGGAGAATTTTTTTAGTCTGTTAAAATCTGAGCTGCTATATCTTCAGGCGTGAGTTTGAGAATATGGACCACTTTATCTTAGAGTTGAAAAACTATATAGATTACTACAACCATAGACGAATCAAAGCAAAATTAAAAGGACTGAGCCCTGTTCAATACAGGACTCAGTTCTTCTTAATATCTTTTGGTTCACTTCACCGTTTATGTCTCCTTCGAACAGAGATGACAGTTGCGTGCGTCGGAGGGCAAAGCAATGAGGATTGTTTCTGCTAATTCAGTTTCTTTTTGGTAAATAGATTAGTGCCAAGATTCATATAAGGGTAAGCTGACCCAAATAATGCTGTCATTGATTAAGCTTGTTTACTTGAACTACTCACTCAAAGTTTAACCCTGCCGGTTCAATTCCTGACATCGTGACGTAACACGGTGGATATGGATCGTTAAATATACTTTTTCATCCTTCGATATAGACCAGTTAAACGTTTTTTCTACATAAGAGGCAACTTTCTCGCTGCAGGTAAACGCTTCTGGATAACGTGTCTGCACCTGCGTAAACATAAAATCATCCGCAGGCGGCACTTCTGTTTTCTCTTGGCGGACAAGCCGGATGGCAAAAAAGCGGAGATGTGTTAAAAAGCGTTCATAATTAATAGAGGTTTCATCTAGTTCCATTTTATAGTGATACTTTACAATGTTCAGCGTATCGTTAACGACTTTGACAATTTGCACAGCGGCATCAAGACCTTCCCCTGATACACGGCTATTCACAAGGTGGAGGGCAATCGATGCTGCTTCGTCTTCTTCCATGCGGATACCTGTTTCTTCTTCAATCACATCTAGAGCTTGCAAGCCAATAGAAAACTCTTCTTTATAGTACTTTTTAATTTCCCACATGAGCGCGTTTCGAAGAATCATGCCCTGCTTATGGCGGGTGACAGCAAAGCTGATATGATCCATAAGAGCCACATAGGCATAATCGTCAAGACCGGCACCAAACCGCTCCTTTGCCATGGTAATAATCCGGTCTGCAATGGTTAAATACTCGTCAGGCACCTCCCGCAGCAACTCACCGATTTTGTCGGAAATTCCGCGATTATCAAGAACAAATGTTTTTTCCACCTTATCTCTCTCGATAGTTTCACCCGCTTTTTTTTGAAATGCAAGTCCACGTCCCATGACAACCATTTCCTGGCCTTTGCTGTTTTGGGTTAGTACAACATTATTATTGAATACTTTTTTAATCTCCATTGTTTATACCACACCTTTGCCTTATTAGCAGGCATTAAAAAACCTGAATTTGTGTATAGGAAACAAGCTTTTCCAGCACAAATTCAGGTTTTGCCTGCTTATCAGTAACAACCCTGATTTATATTTATTTTGAAAGCGGTTACTACTTTTTTACCATATTCAATCTTTACTGTCAATATCTATTCACCTATCATCTTAGCCTAATTCATTTTGCCTGTTATTGCTTTCCCATTATCTTTACTTGACCAATCATGCCTCTTTTTATCTTTAATTTGCCCCGTGATTGCTGGTTAATCTTCCTATAAAAAATCAGTGAGAAACAGGGATTTATCTCTTTTAATATAAGGTAGCCGAGGTTTAATTGTAAATCTTATATAGAAACACAGACAAAAAAGAGCCGAAGAACCAAAGGGTTCTTCGACTAAAAAATGAGTAAGCTTTAGGTGAGAATGAGTACTTCACTGATAATCTCTAGAGCAAGAAAATAAATCGTATATCCTTGTATACTAGGGCATCATTTTTCTTTTACGGTAGCTAGTTTGGCCTGCTCACTGTCGTTAATGTAAAAAAGCAGAAGTACTATTAGTCTCTGCTTTTTCTACTTTTATAGTTCCTGCCCGTTTGTTGCAATCACGTTTTTGTACCAGAAGAAAGATTTCTTCTTTTTACGCTCAAGCGTGCCTGTTCCATCATCATGTTTGTCAACATAGATATAACCGTAACGCTTCGACATTTCGCCTGTTGACGCACTTACTAGATCAATACAACCCCAAGAGGTGTATCCTATTAGATCCACACCGTCTTCAATTGCTTCACCCATTGCTTCGATATGACCACGCAAGTAATCAATTCGATAATCATCATTAATGCTTCCGTCTTCTTCTACTTTATCATGTGCTCCAAGGCCATTTTCTACGACAAACAACGGCACACGGTAACGGTCATATAACTGGTTTAAAGCGAGCCGGAGGCCAATAGGATCAATTTCCCAGCCCCAATCACTTGCTTTTAGGTATGGATTTTTCACGCCTGAGAAGATGTTTCCTGTTGCTTTCTCTTCTGCTGTTTTCTCCTTATTTTCTGTGCGTGACATATAATAGCTGAAAGAAATAAAATCGACTGGATAATTTTTTATTGTTTCTAAATCACTATCCTGCATGTTAATCGTGATGCCATTTTCTTTAAAGAAACGCTTTGAGAATGCTGGATATTCTCCGCGAACTTGTACGTCTCCACAAATATAATTAAAGAATTGCTCTTCCTGGAATGCGTACAACACGTTCGATGGATTGCAATCGATCGAGTAGACGGGAGTATAAATAAGCATACAGCCAATTTGAGATCCAGGAATTATTTCGTGACAGGCTTTTACTGCTAAACTGCTTGCTGCAAATTGGTGGTGTAGTCCTTGGAAACTTTCTTGCAGACGAACATCTTCAGTAGATGGAGAAAAACCAAGTCCAAAAATCGGATGAAATACAGCTCCATTTATTTCGTTAAATGTCAGCCAGTACTTTACCTTGTTTTTATAACGATTAAATAAAGTAGTAGCATAACGCTCAAAAAATGCAATGACTTCACGGCTTCTCCAGCCGCCATACTCTTTAATTAAATGCAAGGGCATTTCATAGTGAGAGATCGTTACAACTGGCTCAATACCATGCTTTAAACACTCATCAAATACCCGATCATAGAATGCTAAGCCTTCTTCATTTGGCTCAAGTTCATCTCCTTTAGGAAAAATACGTGACCAGGCAATGGACATACGGTAGGCTTTAAAACCCATTTCAGCAAATAAAGCGATATCTTCTTTATACCGATGATAAAAATCAATCCCATTATGGTTTGGGTAGGAATATTTTTCTTTGTGGATCTCAAAGTCGAATCCAGGTGTAGAGATCATTTTTAATCGAATTTTCCCACCAGGCATTACATCTGCCAGGTTCATTCCTTTACCACCCTCAAGATAGGCACCTTCTAATTGGTTGGCAGCTGTTGCGCCGCCCCATAAAAATCCTTCTGGAAATTGATATGTTGTTTTACTCATGGGAAATCCCTCCATTTTTTAATAGCTATGCTTTTACGTTTTCATAAAAAGTAAATAAAAAAACCTAAACCACGCAGTAATAAGGACATCATAGCCTCATAGTCTGCGTGATTTAGGTTTTGCCTGCATAACCAGTAACAATCCTAAATAGGTGTTTGTTTGCGTTAAATATAACATCCCTCTTTCACTGAATCAAGAATTTTGTAATCGCTATTTTTAAAAATTTTTATATAATAAGAGGTTTTTGGAAATCTAAAATTTCGTAAAATATTTTAAAAAGAAAGCGTTGACAAAAATTGAATGCTTATGATAAATTACACACATCAAGTAAAACTTAATAAATTCCTTCAAGGAATGTTACCTTAAGTGGGCATAACCTGAACTGACTGAAACGCGCTGTTTGTGTGTGTTTTAGACGGTTCAGGTTTTTTATTTGAAAAAATTAAATGAGGAAAGAAGGGGCGAAAATGAAATACGAGCAATTAGCAAGAGATATCATTGCAAATGTAGGAGGAAAAGAAAACGTTTCCAGTGTTGTTCATTGTATTACGCGTCTGCGCTTTAAATTAAAGGATGAAAGCAAGGCAAATACAGAAGTTCTTAAAAATATGGATGAGGTTGTAACCGTTATGAAAAGCGGAGGGCAATATCAAGTCGTAATTGGAAATCAAGTACCAGATGTGTATAAGGCAGTGGTGACGGAAGGTGGATTCCAAGGCCAGCCAACCGTTGAGGAAGAAGAGGGTCCAAAAGGGTCACTTTTCAGCCGTTTTATTGATATGATCTCAAGCATCTTTACCCCAGTTCTAGGAGTCTTAGCAGCCTCAGGGATGATTAAAGGCTTTAATGCGTTATTTGTAGCACTTGGCTGGATTGAGAATACTTCCGGCACGTATCAAATTTTAAATGCCACCGGAGATGCATTGTTTTATTTCTTGCCGATCTTTTTAGGCTATACGGCTATTAAGAAATTTGGTGGCACTCCGTTTCTTGGGATGGCAATAGGGGCAGCGTTAATTTACCCGGCACTTTCTACATTAACAGCTGGTAAACCGCTTTACACGTTATTTGAAGGAACCATGTTTGCATCACCTATTTTTATCACCTTTTTAGGTATTCCGGTTATTTTAATGTCTTACTCATCATCTGTTGTTCCTATTATCCTTGCTACTTTTTTTGCAGCTAAAGTAGAAAAATGGCTTAGAACCTTTATTCCAGATGTAATCAAGACTTTTGTTGTACCTTTATTCACCTTGCTGATCGTTATTCCCGTTACGTTTATGGTGATCGGTCCATTAGCAACATGGGCAAGCAGTCTATTAGGCCATGGATCTTTATTCATTTATAATCTAAGTCCAGTTATTGCAGGAATTCTACTTGGTGGATTATGGCAAGTTATTGTTATTTTCGGTCTTCACTGGGGACTGATACCAATTGCAATCAATAACGTGGCAACAATGGGATATGATACAATCTTAGCTCCAGTGTTTGCTGCATCCTTTGCACAGATTGGTGCGGTTCTCGCCATTATGATCAAAACAAAGAATCAAAAGTTAAAAACATTAAGTATTCCAGCCTTCATCTCCGGCATCTTCGGTGTTACAGAGCCGGCTATTTACGGAATCACGCTGCCGTTAAAGAAGCCTTTTATTATCAGCTGTATCGGTGCAGCAATAGGCGGCGCGGTTGCAGGTTTTACAAATGTAAAGGGTTTCATTGTGGGTGGTCTTGGCATCTTCGGTATTCCTTCATATATCAGTCCTGACGGGCTTGGAATGGATCTATGGGGTGCACTTATCTCAATCGTCGTTGGCTTTATCGTAGCATTTGTCCTAACCATGTTATTTGGTGGAATTAATAAAGCGCAGCAGCCTTCCAGTCTGTCGGAAGGAATCACTGCAGCTTCTGTTGAAATAGCAGCAACAAAGCTTCAAGGTGAAGAAGTAGTAAGTCCGTTAAATGGAGAAGTGCTGGAGTTGTCACAAGTAAAAGACGCAGCGTTTTCAACTGGTGCATTAGGCTATGGTGTAGCCATTGAACCATTCGAAGGAAAGCTGGTTGCTCCTGTATCCGGAACCGTATCAGCATTATTTCCAACGAATCATGCAATCGGCATTACATCTGACTCAGGTGCAGACCTTTTGATTCATATTGGAATGGATACAGTTCAGCTTGAAGGAAAATATTTCACAGCACATATAGCTCAAGGTGACCATGTGGAAAAAGGACAATTACTTATTGAATTTGATATGGATCAAATTAAAAAAGCGGGTAAGTCGTTAACAACCCCTATCGTTGTGACGAATCATAAAGAGCAAGACTTAAAGCTGACTAACCAGAAACTAGTGAAAACAGGCGATCAATTATTTGAACTAGTACATTAAACAACTAACTAAATTTCCAGGAAAAAGGAAAGAAACGATTTCTTTCTTCCTGGTTTTACAAGAAAGGAAGATTATGATGGCTTTTCCAAAAGGATTTTTATGGGGCGGCGCGATTGCTGCTAACCAAGCAGAAGGTGCGCATTTAGCAGATGGGAAGGGGTTAACAACAGTAGACTTACTGCCAACAGGGAAAAAGCGTTTTGACATCATGTTTGGTAATCTGCATTCATACGAACCACTTGAAGGGGAGTTTTATCCATCGCATGAAGCGATTGATTTCTACCACCGTTATAAAGAGGATATTGCCTTGTTCGCTGAAATGGGCTTTAAAGCATTGCGTTTATCGATTTCATGGGCAAGAATTTTCCCAAATGGAGATGATGCTGAACCAAACGAAGCAGGACTGCAATTTTATGACGACGTGTTTGATGAGCTATTAAAGCATGGGATCGAACCAGTCGTAACGATTGCGCATTTTGATGTGCCAGTTAACCTTGTGAAGAATTACGGCAGCTGGAGAAATCGCAAGCTCGTTACCTTCTTTGAAATATATGCGACAACTCTTTTCAAGAGATACAAAGACAAGGTAAGGTATTGGATGACTTTTAACGAAATCAATATGCTTCTGCATTTGCCGTTCGTTGGGGCAGGCCTTGTGTTTGAAGAGGGAGAAAATCAAAAGCAAGTGAAGTACCAAGCGGCCCATCACCAATTAGTTGCCAGCGCATTAGCCATAAAAGCCGGACATGAAATCATTCCTGATGTCAAAATTGGTTGTATGCTGGCTGCTGGCCAGACGTATCCTTATTCATGTGATCCAGAGGATGTATTTGACGCAATGGAAAAAGACCGTGATTCCTTCTTCTTTATTGATGTCCAATCTCGTGGCAAATACCCCGGCTATGCAAAGAGATTTTTCAAGGACAATAATCTAAAGATCGAAATGGAAGAGCAAGATGAAGCACTTCTTAAAAATTATACAGTAGATTATATTGGCTTTAGCTATTACGCCAGCCGTACAACAAGTACAGACCCAGAAATCAACAAGCTGACCTCTGGAAATGTATTTGGTTCTATTGAAAATCCTTACTTAGAAAAGTCTGAATGGGGCTGGACTATTGATCCAAAAGGCTTTCGTATTACAGCCAACCAATTATATGACCGCTATCAAAAACCTTTATTTGTTGTGGAAAATGGTTTAGGTGCTGTCGATGTTCCAGCAGAAGATGGAGAAATTAATGATAATTACCGTATCGAGTACTTACGAAAGCATGTGGCGGAAATGTCGGAAGCAATTGAAGACGGTGTTGAAATTATTGGCTATACGAGCTGGGGACCAATCGATCTTGTCAGTGCATCAACGGGTGAAATGAGAAAGCGTTACGGCTACATTTATGTTGACAAAGATAATGAAGGAAATGGAACGCTCAATCGTTCAAAGAAGAAGAGCTTCAACTGGTACAAAGAGGTTATTGAAACGAATGGAGAAAAACTGTAAGTAAACCAAGTAGGAAAGTCCATTTGTGGCTTTCCTGCTTACGAATGTATAAAAAAATACTATAATAATCACTACTCTTTATACACCCACCAATCACATGCCCACGGATGGACCGTATTTGATTTGGGTGGAATGGCATATGCTGCTTGATGAGAGGTGAGAAAGGAGCGGTTTTCGTTGGTTCCATAGGCTTTATCGCCCACGTCGCTGCTTTGTTCTAGCGGGACATGGGAAAGAACCTTATGACAAGTCCAATCACTGTGAAAAATATGCCAATCTACCATTTTTATATTGTGACAATTGCGGAGGCAGCCGCTTGTTTTCATTGCATTTTCCATGTTGCTTATTCATGGCCTTTCATAACGGCCTTGAATAAGCCTACATCTTTTTATTTTACACTCTTTTTCATCCTTTTTTACTCTTAAAAACGCCAATAGCTCCAAAAATAGCAATTATAACTAAAGGAATGATATCAATAAAAGAACTGAATCCTAAGCTAGATTGACTGTATGCATAGAATCTAATAATTAATCCAATCATTGAACATATAAAAATTAGAAGAAAATAGTTATTTTTCATATCCAATAAACTCCTTATGAGGTAAATTTAGCGTAATAGAAATATCAGACCCATGTTGAACTCAGGATAAATAGTCCTCTTATCGTTGACAGACGCCTTAAAGGAGTGATTTCAGCCTTTATAAGAAGTAGCCTCTTTACACTCTATAAATACCAAAATCCTAGTACAACGTAAAGGGAATTTTAGAACTGTTCTTGGTTTAAAAACCCACAAGGATTCTAGTTGGTAACTTCATTTAGACCGAATCGGTCCTCCCAATTAAGTTGATATGTTCCCATCCTAATGGAGATATTCTTTAATAAATCCTTTGGTAACATTCCTTTACTTTGAATATTCCATGAACTAATTGCATTAATCTGATGCTAGAAACACTTGCATGAGGGAGATAAGAGAGCAGGAGAATAATTTTTTATGATATTATAAGAAATAGAATTCTTCATCTACATTTTATCTTTGCGTAAAATTTCAGTTTTACGAAGTATACAAGAAAAATATAGTGTCTCAATAATAGTGATAATTATAAAGAAGTATTTATTAATTCCTCAAAATCAATAATTATTCATAAATAAACGGGTAAAATTGATTAAATAAAATAGATAGAAAAACTATAATAACAACTTCATACCAGTCTAGCCCAAGGTTCTTCAGCAGACCGAAAAAGGCCTCTTAGGGCTCACATCCATCCTTGACGCGCATTCAACACTATCGCAAATATGGTTGGTCAGGTTTCTGCAAAAGTAGCAGAAATACGATCAGCAAGTGATAAGCAGTCAGCGCAGTCAACAGAAGTTATGAAGTCAATCGAAAACATTGCTTCAGCTAGTGCAAAGCAGTCTGCACAATCCGCCGAGGCTATGAAAGCAGTTGAAAGTATATCAGGTGCTAGTGAGCAAGCGAACAAACTGCGGCAACATCACAATCATTGGCTAATTTAGCGGAAGAGTTAAATGATTCGGTTTCTACCTTTAAAATAAAATAACAGAAGCATGTATAAAAATCTATGAGAAGGGGGGATAATATTATCCTTCTTTTAGTTGTTTACTGCTTATTATACAAACGGGAAATATAAACACATGGTAAACATATTAAACTAATGGACTCGTACAGATTCGTAAGTATATGAGCATATTTTTATCAATGTACTTGTTTTCCATCTCTAAAGAATCCCCAGGAAGGTCCTTTTGGTCCAAACGCTGCTGCTAACCACAGGATAGACTCAGCTGCTTGCTTTGGTGTTCTTGGTGCAGATGGTCCACCCACCCATATCTGGAATTCCCCATCCCGGATCGGATGAATTTATTTTGATATCTCCTTTGGTTTCTGCAGCTGTTAATCGCGTCAATCCATTTTTAAAACGAATTTAGGTAATTTATAAGGTCCTTCTCCTGGGTATGACATTTCGCTCATCGCTCCATATTCTGCGGAAACATTTATAATTGGGGCAGCATTCCTGTAATAACTGAAAATGCGGTTTGAATGAAAAAAGACCTCTTGATAAGATGAATGTGTCCTGAGCTGGCCAGCTAAAAAGGGCAAAACATCTACCCGGAGGTCTCATCATGAATTATAATCAAAATCATAAAATAGCTCAAATTACACCTAAAACCTTAGTTGTCGGCATTGATATTGCGAAACATCATCATGTAGCTAGAGCGCAGGATTATCGTGGAATGGAGCTAGGATCTACTTGCTTTTTTGATAATACCCAAGAAGGATTTAGGACATTTATTAATTGGATTATTCAAATAAAAGAGTCTTGCGAAATGGATTCTGTCATTACTGGAATGGAGCCAACTGGCCATTATTGGCTTAATTTAGCTCATATTCTAAAGGAGGAACAGATTAAGTTCGTAACGGTCAATCCTTTACATGTCAAGCACAGTAAGGAGTTAGACGATAACTCTCCAACTAAAAATGATGTAAAAGACGCGAAAGTCATTGCACAACTAGTCAAAGATGGTAGATACGCTGAACCAACCATACCACAAGGGGTTTTCGCGGAACTGCGTGTGGCTAAGAAATTACGCGATCTATTAAATGTGGACTTACAAATTGTGCAGGGACAGGTACACAACTGGCTTGATCGATATTTTCCAGAGTTCTTTACCGTTTTTAAAAGTTGGGAAGGGAAGGCAGCTCTTCATTTATTAAAACTCGATGCTTTACCTTACGAAATAGGTGAATATACAGATGAAGAATTACTGGATTATCTAAGGCAAGCAGTGAAACGTAGTATAGGGATTAAGAAGATTCAAGCTTTAAAAGAAGCCGCCAATCGCTCGATTGGCATTCGTCAGGGCGCCATGATGGCTAAAATGGAATTAAGAACGTTAATTCAAAAGTATGAACTCATTCAAGCCAAGTTCGAAGAGCTTGACCAAACTCTGGATACACTGCTTCAAGATATTCCAGGCGTTGATCAAATGTTAGAGATAACAGGAATTGGACGTGATACAGTGGCGGGTTTCTTCGCTGAAGTAGGCGATTTGAGTGAATACAATCATCCTCGTCAGATAACCAAACTGGCAGGACTCAGCTTAAAAGAAAATACATCAGGAAAGCATAAAGGGAGAACCAGGATTACGAAACGTGGTCGAAAGAAATTAAGGGCACTACTGTTTCGGGCATCTATGATTCTAGTAGCTAAGAATAAAGCCTTTAAAGCCCTGCATCATTATTACACAACAAGACCTGATAATCCGTTGAAAAAGATGCAGTCTTTAATTGCTTTGTGTAATAAGCTCATCCGTATACTCTTCTCTATTGGGAAGAAGCAGTTTGTGTTTAAAGAGGAGAAGATGTTGAAGGACATCCCCCATATGCATGCATTTATCCAAGAACCAATAGCAGCTTAATCACTATAAAACTAACTATTAACAAATAAGTTTGAAAAGATGAACGGACAAAATCAGCATGGGATTAGTCGGCAACGCAACTAACGTAAGGACTTAGATCCTGTGGGGCAGCATGACCGACATCCACCTTATGGAAAGGTTGAACGAAGGAATGTAGGAGCTTAGACTCTGTGAGACTTGGGAGGGTAGACCCCCGTAAGAGATGTGGATATCCATTGGTGCGTACATAATTATTTATCCAACTTTTTGAAATTAACCGAAGGTTGGCTAGTTTCTTGCGCTCATTTTCTTCGTAAACTGCTTGATTGTGTTCTTTTCTCTCTAATCAAATCTGTAAGGTGAAACAAGTTAGATAGCAATATGGTGAAAAACTGCGTAATTAAGAGATAAGTGTTTGTTTATTGAGGGAGATTAGTTGAATAACAATTGAGCTATTACACCTCAAAAACTGGACTATTTTTCTTAAAATTAGGAAAGATAACTTCGGAGGTGAGTTTTATGAAAATTCTATATATATTGATTATTACCATTCTGATGTTGTTTTTTTGTTCAATTCAAGGATATGCACAACCTAAAGAATGTCCTGTGTTAAGTGAATTAGATAAAACATCGCTTAAGGATAAAAAAGGGGTAATAAAAGCGTTAAATACTTTAATACCAAAAACTTATGGAACTGGAATAGATGATTTTCCAGACATATATACTAAGTGGGATTAAGTAACTGCCAAAACTTTTCCCGCAACAGTTGGCAATAAAGATGAAGAAGACTATTTTGGAATGGCAAAGACCTTTTGTGGCAAAGAAATTGCTGAAAAATCATGGCTTGTACGTTTAGATTTCCCCAAAGCACCTGGAGCTAATTTAGGCCAAGGTCAAATATTTTTAGCTAAAAGTAAGGAAAAAGGATGGTTTGTTTGGTTTCAATACCATTAAACTGCTATTTCTTAAAGAACCAACGGGTGCTTGAGTTGAACAAGGGGTTGCTGTTGCGGCATCCTTTTTTCTTGTTCAATTGTTAAGTGATGTTTATATTAGTGGATTGATACAAGTATTAAAAATGGATTTGCCATCGTTACAGTTATTCAAAAAAGAAGAGTTAAAAGATATTATAAATTTTTTAATGAAACAATAACAAGATGGGTCCAAAAATGCAGTGGGAAGATACTGTGATAAATAAAACTTCTTGTTTTTAGAATGCAGTGGACTATAGTCTTAATTAGTTGTCCCTTTGCTTGGAGAGATAAATTCCAACAGCGATTCGACCAACAACGCTAAAAGTAAGGCCTGTTCCAGCGAATATGTAGATTATGGTGAAAATCTTTCCTATATTAGTCTGTGGAACAAATTCAGCATTCCCTACCGTGGTAAGAGTTGTCACGCAAAAATATAAAGCATCCAGTATAGATAGACCTTCCTCTTTGTGATAAAAGATTGTGCCTGATAACAACAAAAGAAGAACCAGCGTAAAAACGACTTGAAACTCCTTTTTCTTAAATGCATTAATCAAACCTTGTATCATTCGAATACATGTCAAGAAAAATGATAACATTTTTTTACAGCTCCCGTATTGTGTATTATTAATTTGTTTAGCCACTATTATTTCCTAGAAACGGCATGTGTCTATATAATTGTTGCGGCCAGTTGCCCAAATTGCTAGAAGATTCGAAAGTAAGAATCATTCCCCATACGCTCTAATTTTTCAAAAATGATGTCAGTTAACAGGGTTAACAAACGTTCCGTAAATATGGCTACTCTCATTGAAGCTAATATAACTTTATAAAATTTAGCATGCAGGACAATATGTTCAGGCAGCAAAACTAACCATAGAGGTTCCTCATCTTCGATTGGGTCTCCAATCACCGGCTGGCCATTCATCGCATGTTTAATATCTTCTATCATTTCATCAGCCATCTTTTCCAGCATATCTGGTATGTCTCGGTAATGCAAGTAGCACGTTACACGACTGATTGTCGCAAGCTCCGCTATACGGTGTAAACGCTAGAATGAAATTGACAGTATTCGCTTGATTGGATTTTACATTTTTGCTTCATCAACCTGTAACTCTAGTAAAATAATAAAAGTTGTTATTTTATTAGGTTAGGATTTTGGAGGAGAAGTTAATGTTGTATCTGAGTATTCATCAATTACATAAACGTAAATTTAAGGTGTCTCAAATTGCAAAAGAACTCAAGGTTTCAAGGCCAACAGTTTACAAATATTTGAACATGACATTTGAAGAGGCGAAAGTGTATACGGAACGGCTTCAAGGGAAAGGAAAGATGTTTGATGCCTACAGGGATTCCGATTATAGCCTGGCTTGAAGAGTATCCCCATCTTAGTGCAGCGCAAATCAGAGATTGGCTCTTAGAGCGATATCCTGACATACTCATTGGAGAGAGTACGGTCCGAACCTATGTTAGAGAAATACGTGAGATTGATTAGATTGAGAAAAAAATAATTACTCGGCAATATGAAGCAATTCCGGAACAGCCGATGGGTAAGCAACTCCAGGTGGACTGGGGAGAAACAAAACAGAAAACAACTGAGAAGAAAGAAATAAAGCTGTTTTTATCGCTTTTGTCCTCGCTCACTCTCGTCATAAATATATGGAGTGGCAGGACCGGCCATTTACAACAAGGGATGCAATTCGATGTCATGAAAATGCCTTTCAATTTTACGGAGGACGTACAGAAGAGATTGTGTATGATCAGGACCATTTAATTACAGTGAGCGAAAATGCAGGTCAGTTACTCTTAACTTCTGAATTTCAGAGCTATGTGAATGAACGCAAGTTTAACGTCCACTTGAGCCGTAAGGCCGATCCGGAGTCAAAAGGAATGATTGAGAATGTTGTAAAGTACATAAAGGGGAATTTCGCTGACAGCAGAGTATTTAACAATATTGAGGATTGGAATACGCGAGCGTTACAGTGGCTAGCAAGAACTGGAAACTATCATGTTCACCAAACAACAAAAAAAAGATCAACTGAAGTGTTTCCTCTCGAAAAGCAACACTTACAGCCAGTCTCTTCCTTACTTTCATATGAAAATACCAATACCCAAAGTATAACAAGGAATGTCAGCAAGGACAATACAATACGCTTTAAATCCAACCGTTATTCCGTTCCGCTTGGAACGTATCGTGCAACCTCCGAACATCTTGTTCATATCGAGATCAAGCCAGGAGAACGGCAAACGCTGGTTATTCGGAAGGAGTTAGGAGGGGAAGTGATTGCCGAGCATAGCGTTAGTACCGAAAAGGGAAAACTGATTCAAAACCGAAATCATACACGCGATCGCTCGAAAGGGATAGAAGAATTTAAGCAACGTTTGATTTCACATTTTGAAAATCGGGAACATGCAATTTGTATGAAATTTGTTTGAGGTATCCCCGGTATCGGTGCGATCAGTTAGCCATTTTTCAGAGAGTTATTCAACAAAGCCCTCTATGGATTGATGCAGGACTAACTAACAAAACAGATACCTTTACGTTTAACGCAGATAATCAGATTGAAACTAAAAATGGTAAGGGCTATCAGTATGACGATGATGGGAACTTGCTTCAGGATGAAAAATTCAAATATGAGTACAATGCCCTTGGCTATCAAACAAGAGTTACTGATTTACAAGGGAAAGAAGTGGCACGTTACGACTATGATGAAGCAGGATTACGGACGAAAAAAATCATCGGCAAAAAAACCCATGAATATTATTACGATGGAAATCAATTGATATTAGAAGTTCTATGGAATGGTGAATCTATCGAACAGTATCGTAATTATCAGTGGGAAGGATACACTCCTATAGGTATGATTATTCGTGAAAAAGATGAAAGTGGTAACTGGAAGGAACAAGTGTATCACTATTGGACGAATCATCGCGGTGATGTTATATCGATACGTGATAACGAAGGAAAAGAAGTAGGTTCTTATACGTACGATACCTACGGAAATGTATTAACTGAAGTCGGTGGACTGACTCAAGTTAACCCAATTCGTTATGCGGGATATTATTACGATGTAGAAACAAATAATTACTATCTTCAAGCACGCTATTATAATCCAGAGAATGTTAGCTTCATGGCTTTAGATCCGCAACCAGGTGACGAGGATGACCCAACTTCACAGAATGGGTATACGTATGCTGATAATAATCCGGTGAATTATATAGATTCAGATGGTAATGATGCTATATGGATTACCGCATCAAATGGAGCAAATGTTTTTGGGCATACATCATTAGTTATCTATGGAAAAGGGAATAGTGGGAAAGGATGGTATTATTTTTATTTTGGCAATGATGGTAATATTGCTTGGTCAAAACCAAAGGTGGTAGTTAAATTCATGAAGAAAAGTAAGCCATCTCTGAAGTATATTTCGAATAATGACGGTTATAAATACAAGTTTGATAAATCTGTATATATTAAAGGAAGTTTTCAAAAATCCCTAGATTATGCGTATGAGGTTCAAAGGAAAAAACCACACTATAGTGTTGGAATTAGGAATTGTTTAATGGTATCGGGGAAAGTTTTAAACAAGTCAATAAAATGGAATAATCAATGGAAAGTAAACAACGCTGTTGCTGCTAAATCACCTAATTGGGCTCATATACTTATGGCTCGTTATTTTTAATGAGAAGGATGAAAGAATGAAAAAATACTACGTTATTTTGATGATACTATTATTAATTGGGTGTGAAAATGAACACAATAAAGAATTTGGGGAGAAAGGTGTGCCTAATTTAACAGGGAATTCATATGGGAATATAATCAATAACGGATTTGTCGCTAAGCAGGACAACCTTTTAATTTATATGAAGTATAATGATTCCAATATTCCTCTTATTAGCAATAATGCTATTATGATTAAAGAAGAAGATGGGACAAATGAGGTAAAGCTCACGTCAAAAGGATTTGGAGATTTAAATGTATTGGAGTAATGGGTTTATTATACCGTAATGCCTTTCTCGGATATACCGATGTTATATCGAATAAAATTAAATGGGACAGAAAAAGAAAAATTAGTCAAAGGTGCTGACTATGTACAAGTAAAAAATGATCAGATTTACTATTATGATTCGATTAAGAATGGTATTTATAAAATGAACTTGGACGGGACGGATAAGGTTCAAATATATTCACCAAAACCGGAAGTTACAATGAATTTCTACGTTGATCGTGAACATATTTACTTTTATAAACCTATAGATGAAGATGGTGAAGAAGGAAAACTATATTCGATGTCACTAAATGGAGAAAACGTAAAAAAACTAAATGATACAGTTTCAAATTTACAGGTAATTATTGATGCAGATGAGGAATATCTCTATTATACAGATGTAGATGAGCACTTGTATAAAGTGGATAAACAAAAAGGTAAGGAAATGAAAATAACTGATCAAAAGTTTTCATCAATAATCGTAGATAAAGATTGGATTTATTACTTGAATGCAGGTGATCACTATTATTTATATAAAATGAAAAAGAATGGTGAAAAAAATCAATTATTGATACAAAAAGAAATATCAGATATAAATGTATTGGATAATTGGATTTACTACAAATTAGATGGTCATGAAGACATATTCCGAGTTAAAACAGACGGGAAAAAAAACAGATTATTTTCAAAGCATAAGTAACGTATGGTGCCTGTCACTCCTCGAATTTTGTAAAAGCGTAATAGATTCGAAGAAAGCTCTGTGGAGGAGGATCTCTACAGAGCTTTTCTTTATACTTGAGGACCTTTTATTACTCAATAAATTATTTAATATTTTCAGTAACATTCCTTTACTTTGAATATTCCATGCACTAATGGCATTAATCAAGATGCTAGAAACAATTGCATGAGGGAGATAGGAGAGCAGGAGATTATTATATTATAAGGAAAAGAGTTGTTCATCAGTTTTTTTATCTATGCGTAAAATCTCTCTTTTACGAATAAATGGACACAGGAATAAACGTTTGGTATATGGTATAATCTTCATATAATTATTAGGGAGCGTGTCTTATGTATACGGAGATGTTTCAAACCATTCAAGATACTCTCATAAAAAGAATAGATCCAGTTTTCATTATTGTTTTTGGTTCCTATGCAAAAAACAATAAAGACAGTGATATCGATGTTGCTTTTTATAGTGAAGATCAAAACCTTACTACATATGAAGTTTTTCAAATTGCACAAGAATTAGCGGATACCCTGAAGATTGAGGTCGATTTGGTCAATATCCGCACGGCATCCACAGTTTTTCAAGCCCAGATATATTCTACCGGTACCATTATATATTCAGCGAATGACACTTTGCTTAAAAACCTCCAAATGACTGCATTCAGCATGTATGCAAAGTTGAATGAAGAACGTCAAGATATCATTAAAAATATTGTTGAAAGCGGGACTAAGAAAAATGATGTAATTTTAAATAAGATTAGCGCTATTGAGTGCTGTATGAAACGCATTCAAGAAGTTTATGGCAACGATGCAAGAAGCCTAAAAGACTTCACTAAACAAGACTCCATTATTCTTAATATCCAGCGAGCCTGTGAAGCATCTATCGACATAGCTATGCATATTGTGGCTGAACAGAGATTGGGGTTGCCTCAAACCAGCAGAGATGCGTTTGATATGCTTCACGCTGCGTTAATTATTGATGAACATACAGTTAAACGCCTTAAAGCCATGGTTGGGTTTAGGAACATAGCCGTTCATGATTATCAGACCGTTAATATAGACATCCTGCAGCAAATTGTTGAAAATCACCTCGGAGATTTTACTGACTATACAAAGCAGATCCTAAAATTCTAAATAAGGGGTTTTATGATGAAATACAAAATCCGAGTTTATGACTTAAATACAAATAAAGAAACAATCAAGCTAGATGAGGTTTTTGATACTAAAGATGCTGCTGAAACTGCGATTGAGAAACTGGAACTTCAGTATCCAGATAAATATGAGTATGTGAAGGTTCCTATAAAAAACTAATAATTGTAGACCTTCCCTGGCCATATCTTAGCTGCTACGCTAGCAAGCGAAAGAAACATAATATAATTATGTAAACAACTATTCGTAAAAATTGAATTTTACGCATAAATGACATTGACAATCAGGAGTTATTTTATGGCCAACACTAGGCAACGTCAAGTGCATGAACATAAGTAAGAGGAATTGGTCAAATCAATGCCTTTCTTTATAATAGAATACGTCGATAATAAATTAGATATGAGATCCCCCCTCGACCCTTTTGAATTATGTACTCGATAATAAATTGTTTTTAGAATGGCTAATAGTCGAAGATATTGCAACAGTCTCCACCATCCGCGAAGTTCCTCTCTCTGTTTTAGAGAATTTAAAATTGGCAGTAGCCCTTTCCTTCATTAAATTCCTTGAGCGGAGAAACATACCCATTAATAAAAAGGAAACAAAAAAGGCGGAAAAAGTATCAATCAATCGCAAAATCTCAGCCCTTCGTTCTCTCTATAAGTACCTGACTATCCAAACGGAAAATGATGAGGGTGAACCTTATTTTTATAGAAATGTGATGCTGAAAATAGAAGTAAACAAGCTTAAAGAAACGTTAAGCGCCAGGGCATCCAAAATATCTGAAAAAATTTTTCATAATGGTGATGATGATGCCCGGTTCCTTGATTTCGTTAAAAATGATTATGAGAACGAGCTACCTGAGAATTCCAGGAAAATTATATACTTTAAAAGAGACTAAGAAAGAGATTTAGCCATTTTATCGCTGTTTTTAGGCAGCGGTATCCGGGTAAGTGAACTCTCAAACCTGCGGCTGCGTGACCTGGATTTTGAAGAAAATCAGATTCATGTATTGCGTAAAGGCGGCAAACATGATGTCGTGGCTGTGTCCCCTCATTTCATGCAAGATGTTAAGAATTACCTAGTGTCTGTGTAAGTCGATATAAAGGCTCTACTGAAGAATTAGATTATGTATTCCTCACCAGAGTTAATAATGCTGCTACTCCACTTTCTAACAGGGCAATAGAAGCACTTGTCAAAAAGTATACAAAAGCATTTAAATCCAATAAAGCTATGTCTCCTCATAAATTAAGACATACTTATGGAACAAACTTAATGGAGCAATCGGGTGATATTCACCTCCTGATGATGCAACTAGGCCATACTTCTACAACAACTGCTGCTTTATATACAAACCCAGAGCAGGAAAAATCAAAAATGGCAGCTGAAAATATGGGACATCGAAGAAATAATGTAACATAGAAAGTTTTTACTATTTTCACCCTCACCTAATATTTGAAAATAAGAAGAGGCTTTCAAAACCATATCAGACGAACAATTATGAAAAATGAAAATTTTGCTTTGGTTGCATATTTATTCCGTTCTCGGAGCATTTTTGCTGAAAATAATACTTATATAAAGCCAGTTTAACGAGTGAACGAATCCATAAATTAAATTTCTTATGAGTCTTTCTATTTGAATTTGGATTAACCGTATCCAATTACATTGGTAAAGATGATAATACTGATTTACATAACCACATCATTTTTATGAAATAGCTAGTAAGAGGATAAACGGAAGCAAAGCAAATGTTGTATATTTGCACTATACATATAACATCTGAACAAGTTACCCACATAACAGACAATACTCGGAATGCCATTAAGATATATATCTATACTTTAGAGGCACCATGAGAATATGGAAGCAATGGAAAAAAAGTTTTCGTTTTCCCTTGTGATATGTCCAGCCACTGTATGAAAATAGCGTTTATGGTGCATGTTAAAGGTAAAATGCATTTCTATGGCATGACTCCGTTTCATGACTGGCTGGTGATTAACAAGTGAATAAATGTATTGTGTATGTCCTATACCTTGCAGCAGGATTTTTCCTTTTCTTTTCATATTCAGGATTTGCAGAAAATGAACTGTCAGGGTCTGTAGAAAAAGATTATGTAGATAAAAAAACAAAAGAGATTGTAGCAGAAGAAATGGGCATGAATGTTGTGGAAAAAACAAATTACGAAATTTTGCTTTCCTCGGGATACAAGATTTCCGTCCCTAAAGAATATTATGATAGTTTATCAAAAGGTGAAGCGGTGACAATTTTAAAAAAAAACCATGAAGCAAGGTTAATTTCTAACAAATATTGATAATAAAAAAATACTGTTCTCTAGCACCCCCAGAAAAACTTGCGGCAGCCAAGGAAATCTGGGGGTGCTGCCTTATTATCTGCCATCATTAATTGTGTTACAATTGTTCAGGATATAAACTGCAAGAATTGTCTAGCTAATAAAGCCTTTGATTGTTTTTTCATTTCTCTATATTAAACAGGTATTGTATCATTAATTTAGGTTTTTGTTACAGACACTCACCGGGAGGAGCAAATCTTTTGAATATAAAACTAACAAAGAAAATCATCAAAGAATTATGCGGAACAGTCTCCTTCAAACGAGGTGAGGCTTTTTACACAGCAAAAAAAGTTAATTTTGAAACAATCAATACCGATCGCTGTGAAGCAACGGTGACTGGCAAAGAAGAGTTCAGGGTAATTGTCCAAAGAGAGGACAGCGGAGGTTTCCGCACATCCTGTACTTGTCCCACGCTTGCTTCCTTTCAAAGGAAGTGTCAGCATGTTGCCGCTGTTTTGCTGGCGATTTTTGAACATAAACATTCCCTTTCTTCACTTTCAGATCCAAAGCATGCTGGATTTGCTGAGAGTGAAGCAGGAGAAAACGGCTGGCTTAATTTATTCAGCGAAAAACCAATACCCGCAACCAGGCACCAGCTGCACTTCGAAACCAGGCAAGTGATCCATACGGAATTCATATGTAAACTCCTCGATGTAGATGAAAAGATCGTAATAGGTATAGAAATGAAACTGAATTCAATAAAAATCAATCATATCCATGGTTTTTTGAGAGATATAAAAAGGCGGGAAAGGGATTTCTCATCATATTCTTTCATATATAATCCATCCCTTCATTGCTTTTCGGAAGAAGCAGACACTGTATTACAGCACTTGGTTCAAGTGATTTCCGATGTAGTATACAGCAATTCTCCTTCAGATCGATATATTCATTCAAGCAGTGAGGAAGTATTGCTAATTCCTCCATCAGCATGGAAATTGCTTGCTCCTGTGTTTGCGAATTTTACTTCGGTTAAATTCGAAGATCAGCTGCATGTCTATAATCGCCTTGTAATAACCAAAGAATTACTTCCTTTGCAATTTGCCTTTTCAGAAAGTGCGGGAAATGGCTATCAGCTCAAGATAGAGGGCATGCAGAGAGTCCAAATTTTAGATGACTATCATTCTGTTTTTTGTGAAGGGCAATTGTTTCAGCTGACAGATGAGGACTTCAAACGTCTCTGTGAATTACAGCAAATGCAAAAGCAATCCGGACACCATGCCATTCCGATTTCAGGCAGTCAGGCAGGTTTTTTTCTTGAGAAAGTAGTTCCCGGCTTAAAAAAATTAGGTCAGGTCCAAATTTCAAAAGCAATTACAACACAGGTTATGAAAACACCGCTGATTGCAAAGCTTTATTTGGATCGGGTGAAGAATCGTCTGCTTGCCGGGCTTGAGTTTCACTATGGCGGAATAGTGATTAATCCGCTGGAAAGCATGGAATCACCGGGTTCCCTCCTTGTTAGAGATATAGAAAAAGAAGAATCCATTTTGGAAGTAATAGAGGACAGCTCGTTTGCCAAAACAGATGGCGGCTATTTTATGCAAAACGAAGAGCTGGAATATGAGTTTTTATATCATGCAGTGCCAAAACTTCAAAAGCTTGTGCAGATCTATGCGACAACTGCAGTAAGAAACCGGATTTTTAAGGGGACATCAAGACCTCAAATCAGTGTGAGGATAAAAAAAGAACGGACAGATTGGCTGGAGTTTACATTTGAAATGGATGGAATTCCTGAAAAAGAAATACATGACCTTTTGCTCGCCTTAGAAGAAAAGAGGAAATATTACAGGATGAGAAATGGGTCACTATTCTCCCTGGAAACAAGGGAAATAGAAGAAATAAACAGGTTTTTGAATGCTGCTCCAAAACAGAGGCAGGATCTCGAAAGTTCATGGGAGATGCCCATTGTAAAAAGCCTTGCTTTTCTTGACGCTTCTGGGGAAAGCAATATTTTTTTTCTTGAAGAGTCGTTTCGGCAATTTCTTGAAAAAATCAGCAATCCCGCTTTGCTCGATGCTAAGATTCCACAGAGTCTTAAACCCATTATGCGGGATTACCAGGTACATGGCTACAAATGGATGAAAGCATTGGCAGGGTACGGTTTTGGTGGGGTTTTAGCAGATGATATGGGACTCGGAAAAACACTGCAGAGCATATCTTATCTTGTGTCTGAGCTCCCTGTAATCAGAAAACACAAGCAGCCGGCATTGGTTGTCTGTCCTTCATCGTTAACATATAACTGGCTGAGTGAAATGATGAAATTTGCTCCGGATATTCAAGCAGCAGTATCAGATGGCAGCCAAGCGGAAAGAATCCAGCTTCAAAACAATATAAGTGAATTGGATGTAATCATTACCTCATATCCTCTTCTCAGAAGGGATATCCAATGGTTTGAGAAGCAAAGCTTTCATACCGTATTTTTTGATGAGGCGCAGGCATTTAAAAATCCTGCTACCCAAACCGCCAGGGCAGTGAAAAAAATCCAAGCAGATCACCGTTTTGCACTGACTGGAACGCCGGTGGAAAATGCAAGTGAGGAGCTATGGTCCATTTTTCATGTTGTTTTTCCGGAATTATTCCTGGGTTTAAAGGAGTATAGTAATCTAACGAGAAAAACGATTGCGAGGAGAATCCGCCCATTTATGCTCAGAAGGCTGAAAAAGGATATTCTCGAAGAGCTGCCCGGAAAAATGGAGCTTATAGAAACAGCAGACCTGCTTCCAGAACAAAGAAAGCTATATGCTGCCTATCTGGCTAAGCTTCGGCATGACACATTAAAGCATCTTGATAAAGATACACTTCGGAAAAATCGGATAAAAATCCTGGCGGGCTTGACAAGGCTGCGCCAAATTTGCTGCCACCCTGCATTATTTGTGGATGGGTATGAAGGAAGCTCTGCTAAATTTAACCAGCTGCTTCAAATTATAGAAGAATCCAGACTCACAGGCAGAAGAGTGCTGATTTTTTCCCAATTCACGAAAATGCTGGAGCTGATAGGAAAGGAATTTTCAGGTAAAGGATATCCTTTTTTCTATCTAGATGGCCACACACGTCCGGATGAGAGATTGGACATCTGCAGCAGGTTTAACTCTGGAGAACGTGACTTTTTCCTGATTTCCCTGAAAGCTGGCGGGACAGGACTCAACCTTACCGGAGCCGATACTGTCATTTTATATGATAACTGGTGGAACCCGGCAGTAGAAATGCAGGCTGCAGACCGGGCGCATCGTATTGGCCAAAAAAACATTGTCCAGGTAATTAAGCTCGTGGCCCGCGGCACAATTGAAGAAAAAATGAATGAACTTCAGGAGAAAAAAAAGCATCTTATTGAAGATATTATTGATTCTGAAGAAAGTAAAAAAAATGCTGCACTTACAGAGGAAGACATCCGGAGCATATTATTGATTTAACGAATCAGCAAAGATAGAAATTAATAATTTACTTTAACAAGGCCCTTTAAAATGAAGCCAGCGGATATAATATTTGCTGGCTTTTTTGATCTTTAATAGGTTTGCGGAGTATGCTGGCAGAATAAAATATACCATTAGGAGCAAACTATCTCTCGCTATCAATTTCGTTTTTCTTAAAGGAGAAATAGGGATGCAGGGATCACTAGAAATAATAATCAGGACCTTTACATCTTTTCTTCTGCTTTGGATTTTTATCTCGCTGATCGGCAAACAGACAATCGCCCACAGGTCGAACCATTTATATGTGGCATCGATTACAATGGGTACTATTGGAGGAAATCTTGCTTTTAATATAAAAATTAAATTTTTGTATTTTATTATCGCTCTTATTTTAATGGGGGCCATTGTTTATATATTGAATATCCTTGCCGCAAGGAACTTCAAGTATCGAAAATGGATTGCAGGTGAACCTTCAGTTTTAATAAAGGATGGAAAGCTGCATGAAAACACGATGAAAAAGATTGGTTACTCCTTGGATACTCTCATGCAGGATCTGCGCGGCAGAGATATCTTCGATATGGAGGAAGCAGATTGCGCAATTCTTGAGGTGAATGGAACATTGTCCGTTAAAAAAAAGCCTCAGTTCCAGCCGCTGTCAAGACAGGATTTGGATGGAGCGCTTAGAGAAAATGGCCCTATTGAATTAATCATGGATGGTGTAATACTGACGGGAAATCTTGCGATAAGCAGATTCAATGAAGATTGGCTTATGGCTGAATTGAAAAAGAAAAACCTGTCAGTATCTGATATTTCTTATGCAGTGGCAGGATCGAAAGACAATCTATATGTTGAACAATCCGGAAAAGATTCCAAATAGCAGATCACTATCTATTTAAATGATATGTCATAGATAGTATGATGATAAATAGAATAATTTTCCTATGAAAGGGTGTTTTTGTATTTATTATCTTAATGACAAAACGGCTATCATTACAGGAGTGAGCCATAACAAAGGAATAGGGGCAGCGATTTGCAGGAGGTTTGCTAAAGAAGGTGCACATATCTTTTTCACTCATTGGTCTGCAGATACAGGCTGGCCAGAAAGCTTCCAAAAAGAAATACAGGATTATAGTGTACACTGTAATCATGCGGAAATAGACTTGTCTCAGCCTGAAGCTGCAGGCCAAATTATGGATATGGTGTTTGCTGTGATGAATTTCCCGCAAATCCTGATAAACAATGCAGCACATTCTGTAAGAGACAGTTACAAGGAATTAAACGCAAAAATATTGGATGATACATATGCTGTTAATATGAGGTCAACCTTTCTGCTATGTACAGAATTTGCCCGCAAATTAAAGGATATGAAAAATGCTTCTGGCAGGATTATAAATATGACTTCGGGACAGGCTTTAGGCCCTATGGTTAATGAACTGGCTTATGCAGCAACTAAAGGAGCAATTTCAGCCTTTACGGTTTCTTTGTCTGCAGAACTTGCGCCTTTGGGCATTACCGTGAATGCTATCAATCCAGGTCCGACCGATACTGGCTGGATGACAGGTGAAATAAAGGAGCAGCTTCTGCCTAAGTTCCTTTCGGGGCGTATAGGAAAACCTGAGGATGCGGCGCGTTTAGCTGCATTCCTTGCAAGTGAAGAAGCCCAGTGGATCACAGGGCAGGTTATGCACTCTGAAGGCGGGTTCTTGAGAAGCTAAAAGCAAGATTTGATAGTTTAATAAAGTGAAAATGAATTCACATTAAATGCCCTAGAGTGTGAATTATCGGGACAGCAAAACGGCAGCGGCTTCGCTGTCGTTTTACGCATAATCCTTTCAAAGAATTATCGGTAATTCCATTAATAAGGAGTTATACTTGATACATGCCTACCCTGATTATTAATAGGACTTGTAGAAACTATTAAATCAAGTTATTATACCGATATTCTTTAAAGAGAAGTAAAGCTTGTTGTCTGCCTTCGGTTCCAATTTCATTTATACTTTATAAATTATCAGAATAAATGGGCAGACCAGCAGCGTAATCGGATCTATCTATCATAATGATTGAACCGTTATGAAAGGAAATATTTTATATGCTACTGCTCAAAAGTTTTATTTTAGGATTTTCTGTATCTGCTCCAGTGGGGCCGATAGGTTTATTATGCATTCAAAGGGTTCTCTTAAAAGGGAAATCTGCAGGCTTTCTTACCGGATTAGGTGCTGCCACAGCCAATATTATCTATGCTGGCATAGCCGCCTTTGGTTTTTCTGCCATTTCATTCTTTTTAGTTGAAAAGCAATTATACCTTAAGATCATCGGAAGTCTTTTCTTGCTATACTTAGGCATAAAAACATTTTTAAAAACATCATCCAATAAAGCAGCTGACTTGGATGGCAGCAGTTTGTTCCGTATGTATGCTTCAACGCTCTTATTAATGATTACTAATCCTGTTACCATCCTGAATTTTGCCGGAATGTTTGCTGGACTGGGCTTTGAACAAAACTCAAGTCCCGTTCAGACAAGCATCCTTTTAATCAGCGGCGTTTTTTTAGGTGCCATTTCCTGGTGGACCATTTTAAGCTTTGCTGTCAGCATTCTTAGAACAAAAATTACTCCATATATGAATTATGTAAATAAAATAGCCGGGTTATTGATAGTTATTCTGGCTTTATTGAATTTCATACATTCCACTTAATTAATATTCATATTAAAAGTACGCAGCTTCGGGATTTACATGCTTATATTAATACTTGCAATTACCCATTTATACTAATATTTGTGATAAGTAATGGAGCTTGCTGGGGAGAAATGAAATTCTTATGCTTCAGGACCTGAGATATAATCTCTCTAAGCAGCTTCATAAACTCTGCCTAAAAATAAAACAGGCGGAGTTTTTGTCTGTTGATGGACATTGTGTGCTTCCATCAATAATTTCGATAGATGGAAAGAGAGGAACATCTGTTCAACACTGCGGTTCAGAAGGTATACAACCTTTCAGTTGCCTATCTCATTATAGATTTTTCCGTACATGCAGGCCGCTAAAAGCAAATTAATTTTACAATGGTAAAAACCTATACTAATTAAGAATCCGATAATCAAAATAACTATTTTGATTTAAAATATATAATTTCAGGGTCTCCATCGTCTAAATTTTCAACTATCCCACTTTGAATAAACCCATTTGAATCAAATACTTTATGCATACTAATGTTAGAACGATTAGTAGAAGAAAATACCTTCGCAGTAGTGGATATACTCAACATATAATCCATCAATAGACTTGCATATCCTTTACGTCTTTTTGACGGTGATACAATAATTAGCGATATAAATGAACACTCAAAAAAGTTGGTATCATAAATTAAAAATCCTACAATATTATCTTCTTCCATTGCAATTATACAACGTCCTGCATCAATGGCATTTTTAATAAATTTTCTTCTGCTTGTGTTTCCTATAATTTCACTGTCTATGCATACTATTTTGTTTAAATCTGCAATGTTGGCAATAGCAACATTTTTCATCTTACTTCCCCTTTATATATATATCCTTCCTAAATCTAATAGCTTTTCATATTCAATAATTTGATCTTTTGATGTAAGTTCCTGAAAAGATAATACCATAAAAGTAAGAGCGTACTGCACATAATAAGATCTGGCGGTACAATGAAGGACTTAATTAAATCCAAAATCTGATCATTCACACAGTAAGCAGTTGATACTGTATAAAAACTTTCATAAAAACAATTTATTAGCCATAATGGATGCAATTTAGTTTGAACAATCTAAATAAAAGAACATTATTGATATACTAAATACATTTACTACATACAATTTTCTCATTTAGTTTTTCTTAATATTTTTTGTTTACATAGGCACTCTATCTGAGGAGAAGTAAAATCAGAACTAAAAGATTTACCCGAAATAACAGGCACACAAAGGTCTGAACCATGAAATCCATATTATGTTATATATATTATAGATTGTTAGCTAGTAAAATTAATACGGAATAAAGTGAAGCATTCCTATTGACAACATAATAGATTTTATATAATAATAAATATCGAATTATAATTATTATAATCTAGCTGATTATAAATATTAAAACATCTAGGAGGCAAATCACTATGTCATTAATTGGAACAGAAGTAAAACCATTCGCAGCAAAAGCTTTTCATAACGGAGATTTTATTGATGTTACGGAAGGTAACTTGAAAGGAAAATGGAGTGTAGTTTGCTTTTACCCTGCAGATTTTACATTTGTATGCCCGACTGAACTAGAAGACCTGCAAAACGAATATGCAACTCTGAAAGAACTTGGCGTGGAAGTATATTCCGTATCAACGGATACACACTTTACCCATAAAGCATGGCACGATCACTCAGAAGCTATCGGCAAAATTAAATATATTATGATCGGCGACCCTTCACAAAAGATTTCCCGCAACTTCGATGTATTAAACGAAGAGGAAGGCCTTGCCGATCGCGGTACTTTTATCATTGATCCAGACGGCATCATTCAAACAGTTGAAATTAATGCAGACGGTATTGGACGTGACGCAAGCACTCTTGTTAACAAGATTAAAGCAGCACAGTATGTCCGTAACAATCCGGGTGAAGTTTGTCCGGCTAAATGGCAAGAAGGAGCTGCAACACTTAAGCCAAGCCTTGACCTTGTAGGAAAAATTTAAGGAGCTTAGATAATGTTACTAGATGCAGATATAAAAGCACAGTTAGCCCAATATCTTGAATTGCTAGAAGGCGATATCCTGCTAAAAGTCAGCGCTGGATCAGATGCAGTATCCAGCGACATGTTGGCCTTAGCAGATGAATTGGCTAGCATTTCAAACAACATTCAAATAGAGAAAACACAACTGGAGAGAACACCGAGCTTTAGCGTAAACCGTATTGGCGAAGACACAGGTGTTACCTTTGCTGGCATTCCTTTAGGACATGAATTTACTTCATTAGTGCTGGCGCTGCTGCAGGTCAGCGGCAGGCCTCCTAAGATTGATCAAAAGGTAAGTGATCAAGTTAAAAACATTAAGGGTGAATATCACTTTGAATCTTACATCAGTCTGAGCTGCCACAACTGTCCTGATGTTGTTCAGGCACTGAATTTAATGAGCATTCTCAATCCTGGCATTACCCATACCATGATTGACGGCGCTGTATTTAAGGATGAAGTTGAAAGCAAAGACATAATGGCTGTGCCAACTGTTTTTCTGAATGGAGAATCTTTCGGCAGCGGGCGTATGACACTTGAGGAAATCCTTGCGAAGATGGGAAATGGTCCTGATGCACGAGAGCTTGCTAATAAGGATCCATACGATGTCCTGGTTGTTGGAGGCGGACCTGCCGGTGCAAGTGCAGCAATCTATGCAGCCCGCAAAGGCATTCGCACAGGCATTGTTGCTGAACGTTTTGGCGGCCAAGTTATGGACACCTTGGGCATTGAGAACTTTATAAGTACAAAATATACTGAAGGTCCTAAGCTTGTCGCAAGTCTTGAGGAACATGTTAAAGAGTATGGCATTGATATATTGAACCTGCAGCGTGCCAAGCGGTTAGAAAAGAAGGACCTCGTCGAACTTGAACTAGATAACGGTGCTGTCCTGAAGAGTAAAACCGTAATCCTTTCAACGGGTGCCCGCTGGCGCAAAGTTGGCGTACCAGGTGAAGAAGAGTTCAAGAATAAAGGTGTAGCATATTGTCCGCATTGTGATGGTCCGCTTTTTGCAGGAAAGCATGTGGCGGTTATCGGCGGGGGAAATTCCGGCATTGAAGCGGCAATTGACCTCGCAGGCATCGTGAAACATGTAACTGTTCTTGAATTTATGCCAGAACTGAAGGCTGATGCTGTACTGCAAGAACGACTTTACAGCCTGCCTAATGTAACAGTTCTAAAAAATGTTCAAACAAAAGAGATTACCGGAACTGATAAAGTAAACGGCATTTCCTACATTGAGCGGGATACAGGAACCGTTCAGCGGGTTGAATTAGAAGGTGTGTTTGTTCAGATTGGCCTTGTGCCAAATACCGACTGGCTAGGCGATGCCGTTGAACTCACTCGCTTCGGTGAAATTGTTGTTGATAAGCAAGGTGCTACAAACCTAGATGGAGTGTTTGCTGCAGGCGACTGTACAAATAGTGCATATAAACAGATTATTATTTCTATGGGATCAGGTGCGACTGCAGCTTTAGGCGCATTCGATTACCTCATCCGCAACTAATTACATGTAAGAAAGCCGTTTCGCTATCTGTTTGATAGCAACCGGCTTTCTTTTTTTTGCATACTGTAAACTTCATGGAATGCTCTGCATAAATCTGTAAAAGAAAAGGGATAAAGCCCAGAGATGGTTAATCATCCCTGTATAGGACGCAAATTATGTCAGTTGCATATTATCTCTCAGATAGGGGTTTATTATTCTAGGAACCCTAGAAAACGATATAGCATTATCACCATATAGACTGAATTACATATTGGGAGCTTAACGACTTTCCACCTTAAATTTTCCTGGCATTCTGCACACTTTAGCTTTGTTGAATAACATTCAAATAGGCTTTTTCGTAAAGAGTGTTGTCTTTTAAATGGGACGAGGTTAAATTTACTTTTTATGGTATTATATTTACAAGAGTTTATTCAGCCAAACTAGCAGGTTAGTTGCATATTATTTGAAAATGTCGGCGGTACCCCAAGAGGAAATACAATCTTAATTTGACAGAATCTTTTTGCAATGCTAATATTTCTAATTAATTAGATGACGAAAAGATGTTTAAACTCTTATTCAGAGAGGTGGAGGGACTGGCCCGTTTGAAGCCAGGCAACCATTCAATTTGTCTTATTGGAGAAGGGGCTAGTTCCTGCAAAGCGATTGAGGCTTTGAGAAATAAGAGAGGTTACTGGCAAATAAGGCCTCTCTATTTATAAATGAAAAGGTTTTTATTTTTTACTACAGGATTTTGATTCCGTTATTTTCCCATAAAAACTTAATAAAGAATGCATCAGGTGCTGTGCAAAGTCTTGCTCAGCTTAAAAGGGAAGTCCGGTGAAATTCCGGCACGGTCCCGCCACTGTAAAGGAGAGCGACTTATCCGTTTACCACTGTTTCTGGAATGAAATGGGAAGGTGATAAGAGCGATGATTCTAAGTCAGGAAACCTGCCTGTTGTATGCACTTGTACTCTACGGACGATAGGGAAGTGATTATACGTGTTGAGAAAACCAGAAGGTCTCAACTCTAGTTAACGATGCGTAAAAATCTCCCTTTTCTACTAATAGGGAGATTTTTTTAGTTGAGGTCAAATTCATATAAGAAGGAGTTGTGTTTAAAAGATGAGCAAGGTTAAAAGTTCTAATTTAGGTTATCCAAGAATCGGTGAAAATAGGGAGTGGAAAAGAGTGATTGAACGGTTTTGGGCTGGGAAACTCGAACAAGAGGATTTCTTGGCACAAATAGAGGGTATTCGTCTTAACCATCTGTGTAAACAAAAAGAAAAAGGCATTGATCTTATTCCTGTTGGTGACTTTAGCCTGTATGATCATGTGCTCGATACGGCTATGATGTTCGGGTTAGTTCCCAAGCGATTTGAATACAGTGGGGGGAAAGTACCGCTTAAAACATACTTTGATATCGCACGAGGGACAAAAGAGGCCGTTGCTTCTGAAATGACCAAATGGTTTAATACCAACTATCACTATATTGTTCCGGAGCTTGAAGATGCAGTACCTGCTCTTGTTGATAATCGACCTCTCCATTTCTATAGAGAAGCCAAACAAAAATTAGATATTGAAGGTAAACCTGTGATACTAGGGCCTGTTACATTTGTAAAACTTTCAAAAGGTTATAACAAGGATGAGTTTAAAACGGTCATTGAGTCATTTATCCCCCTTTATTCGGAGGTACTCCGTGAATTACAAGAAGAAGGTGTACAGTGGATACAAATCGATGAGCCTATTTTGTCTACGACCCTATCTAAAGAAGAGGTTGCGTTATTTCATCATGTTTATGCCAGATTACATAAAGCAGCACCTGATATACGGGTGATCTTACAAACCTACTTTGAAGGTATCGACCATTACGAAGAAGTCATTTCCCTGCCTGTTCAGGGAATTGGACTTGATTTTGTACATGACAATGGACAGAATCTCACTTCTATACAGATGTATGGTTTCCCGAAAGACAAGGTACTCGCAGCTGGAGTCATCAATGGCCGAAACATCTGGCGTGCAGATCTTGATAAAAAATTTTCCCTTTTAAAAGAAATTGAGTCCTATGTTTCTAAAGAACAGTTGATTATACAGCCATCTTCAAGCCTGCTGCACACACCTGTGACAGTGAAAAATGAAGTAGGTCTTGAAGTGATATTGAAGGAAGCCTTATCATTTGCTGATGAGAAATTAAGTGAAGTGAATATTTTAATGAAAGGGATACAAAACGGAAAAGACAGTATCCAAGAAGAGATCTCATCCAGTCAGAATGCGATCTTGTTGTTAAATGAGCTGTCATCAAAAAATAGGCTGGAAGTTAACGAAAACATGGCGAAGTCACAAACATTAAAAATAGAACGCAAGGCATCATTTCAGGAACGCCAAATCATTCAAGAGAAGTTTTTTCAACTTCCTCTTCTGCCAACCACAACGATTGGCAGTTTTCCTCAAACTCAAGCAGTGAAAAAACACCGTTTACAGTGTCGGAAGGGGGAAATAAGTAATCATCAATATGATAGCTTTATTAAAGAAGAAATTCATCGGTGGATTAACATCCAAGAAAAAATTGGATTAGACGTCTTTGTCCATGGTGAATTTGAACGTACAGATATGGTTGAGTATTTTGGTGAAAAACTGGATGGATTTCAAATGACCACATTAGGATGGGTTCAATCCTATGGATCTCGTTGTGTAAAACCTCCAGTTATTTATGGTGATGTGTCTTATCGTGAACCAATGACGCTTAAAGAAACCTTGTATGCCCAGTCACTAACAGACAAACCCGTGAAAGGAATGCTGACGGGACCCGTCACCATATTGAATTGGTCATTTGTAAGAGAAGATATTCCACGCGATGAAGTCGCCAATCAAATCGCTCTTACTCTTCAAAAAGAAGTGGAAATTCTAGAGAGAAGTGGAATCCATATGATCCAAGTGGATGAACCAGCTCTGAGAGAAGGACTGCCATTAAAACAGGTAAAATGGGATGACTATCTTCATGCTGCGGTTTATGCTTTTAAACTTGCCACAGCGTTTGTCAAAAACGAAACCCAAATTCATACTCATATGTGTTACTCAAACTTTGAAGATATTATGGATACCATTCGTGCACTTGATGCAGATGTCATTTCAATTGAAACCTCAAGAAGCCATGGTGAATTGATTCAAGTATTTGAAGAAAATACGTATGACAAGGGGATCGGACTTGGCGTCTATGATATTCATAGTCCCCGAGTGCCCGAGATTAGTGAAATAAGAAATCATATTAATCGGGCCCTTAAAGTGCTTGACTCAAAACAATGTTGGATTAACCCTGATTGTGGATTGAAGACCCGGGGAATTAGTGAGACGGTAGAAGCGCTTAAAATTATGGTTGAAGCAGCGAAACAAACAAGAGAGAGTTTGCTTGTCAAATAGTGAGAAGTGAAAAGGAGGCTATATTAAAAAAGGGTGCATACTCCTTCATAACCACGCCGGATATTCATAAAGAATTTTAAAAGAGGGGTCTATCAATGGAAAAAGCCTATTCAGCGGGACGCTCAAGAACAATTCAAACAAGACTGGTCCTGCCGCCAGATACCAATCATATGCAAACCATTTTTGGCGGTAAGGTGTTAGCTTATATTGATGAAATTGCAGCATTAGCGGCTATGAAGCACTGTAATAATGTGGTCGTGACAGCTTCAATAGATTCGGTAGATTTTTTAACCTCTGCTACCGTGGGAGATGCTCTTAGTTTAGAAGCCTTCGTTACTTCAACGGGACGCTCTTCGATGGAAGTTTATGTTAGGGTATTCTCAACTGACTTGTTATCAGATAAAAAAACATTGACTACAGAATCTTTTCTTACAATGGTTGCTGTTGATCAAACTGGCTCATCCATACCTGTTCCTAAAATAATACCAGAAACAAAAGAGGAGAAGAGATTGTTCGAAACAGCACCTCTTCGAAAAGAACATCGAAAAAATAGATTTAAGATTCGATAACAATTAATGACCAAAATGATTTTTGCGAGAACTCTATTTATTGCATGAAGCTCTGAGGTGCCATTATTTAATATGGCACCTTTAAGTTGTTTTGAGCAGTAAGTATTACTGAAACCGATTTGTTATTTTGAAGTGTGGAAAGTAATATTGTTGCATTTAGATTGGATAACGGTAAATTCACTTTTTTTATGTATTTTTTAAAAAATCAAAACATAAAAAGATCCTCTTATGGGGCTGTTGGCAATCTAAAAGAAATACCTGAATCTGTATAGAATAATTTAGTGAATCTGATTTAGCAGGCAAATATTACTCCATTAACTCGAAGTTCTAGATATTCTTGAAAGACGGTTTTTATTTTGATAAAAATTAATTGACTATTTGTAAAAGATAGTCTTGAAATAAAATAACTTAATAGGACCTAAATTGAAAAATTAACGCCTGTGAAGCAGCCTGAGAGCTATCCCTCGTGAGCTTTTTTCTTTTGCGCAATTTTTCGTACAAGCTGGGCTAACGTCCGTTTCACTTAATAACAACCGACAATAGGATATAACAAGCCGTAGTTTGTCCATTACGGCAATTCTTTAAAAGGGGGATTGCTATGCCAGAGTTGATGCGACACATGGGCCGCGAGGTTATTGTGAGGGATCGTGATGGTAGAGAGCATCGTGGGATAATGGAAGCCGTTGACCCGCCACGGGGAGTATTTATTCGTAACGGGTTCAGGAGACGCTTTTTTCCTTTCTTTTTTATAGCTGCCGTTTTTTCATTCCGTAGAAGACGCATATTTTAGGAAAAATAGTTTCGTATAAAACAGTGGCATCGATTAAGTCGGATATATTCCGGCTTGTTTTTTTGTGAATTAAAAAAGCCTATTAAAAGGCTTGACGCAATTAATAGGCTTTTACTGATTCAGTTATCGATTAATAGCCGGATCCTCCAAACATGCAAGTGCATCCGATGATGATTAACAAGATAAACAATACTACGATTAGAGCAAATCCACTACCCATTCCACCATATCCTCCACCATATCCATCTGCCATATTATCCACCCCTTTGCGTAAATTCTTGGTGTCACTCAATTTATCCTATGTACAAGCAATCACGACGGACAGGGCTTTTAATAAGGTTTTGGTCCATTTTTGCAACAAAAAAAGCGCAGGTGTTATGCTGCGCTTTTTAGAGGAGTGAATGTCTGGATCGGAGTCGTTTTGGCTTGGTTCGGCTTACTTTAACTTATGCAGTAATATCGAAACAGACAAGGCCATCTTTGGTTAAAATCAGTCACTTCATAGAGCCATAAACTCCTAAAGGCTCGTTTGATTCAAATTCGTTCCCAAACTAACATAATTAGCTGATTGAGACCCAAACTTATAATAGGTTTCAATAACATTAAAATCATTTAGTTTAAGCTAAAACGCCTCTAACTGGAGCTTGAGATTCTCCATCCCTGGGCAAGATAGGTATACACAAAAATCCATAATCCAAAAGTAATGCATAACATTATCATTTACATTCACTATTATTGATTATATTGTGGTGGTATTCTATATAAGAAATCAAGCACATCTTAGGAGGTCTTCACATGAATGGAAATGAACATTCAGCGCCAAAGTCAAATGGAAATAAATTTGCACTATTTGCTTTGGCCGCAACATTCTTTGGTGTAGGAGTCACAGAATTCATCAGTGTAGGTGTTCTTCCTGCAGTTGCGAATGAATTTCACATATCAACATCTACAGCTGGATTAATTGTATCAATGTATGCAATAGGAGTTGCAGTAGGAGGACCTATTTTAACTTCTCTAACAGCAAAGGTTCCGCGGAAAAAAGTGCTATTATCCGTTATCGTTCTGTTTATTATCGGGCATATCATAACGGCTATTGCTCCTACTTTCAGTATCGTACTAACAGGGCGTATACTATCAGCATTCGCACATGGTGTGTTCTTTGCTATAGGTTCAACGGTTGCCGCAAGTCTTGTTCCTAAAAATCGTCAAGCAAGTGCTATTGCATTTGTATTTGGAGGGTTTACGGTTGCCACTGCAATTGGGGCTCCTTTAGGGACATATATCAGTGATATTTTTGGTTGGAGATTTCCATTTTACGGAATTGCATTCATTGGTTTAATTGCTCTTATTCTTAATGCTATTGCAATTCAAAGTCATCAATTAAAAACAGAAATACCACCATCTTATAAAGATCAGCTGAAATTAGCGGGTAACGGAAGAATTTTACTTATCTTAGCCGTGACGATTCTAGGGTACGGAGGTACATTCGTAACCTTTACGTACCTTTCACCTATTCTTCAGGATATCATGGGTATTGGTGCTGAAAAAGTGAGTGTTATCCTATTTGTATATGGGATAGCCATTGCAATTGGAAACACCATAGGAGGACGGTTTGGGGATAGAAAACCACTTAAAGCTTTACTTTCTATGTTTAGCGTACAAGCTGTTATCTTATTGATCTTTACATTTACCGCGCCTTATAAAGCAGTTGGTCTAATTACGGTGGCAGCTATGGGACTGTTGGCATTTATGAGCGTGCCTGTATTACAATCTTACGTGTTGAACCTAGCGCAGCGTTATGTACCCAGTGCTGTCGATGTTGCCTCTTCTCTTAATATTGCTTCGTTTAACGGAGGAATTGCGTTAGGTTCGTACGTCGGAGGAATTACGGCGGACATCATGGGATTACAGCACACCCCTTGGGTAGCTGCTGTTATGGTGTTTCTAGGAGTTCTTCTCACTGTGGTTACCATACGCCTAGAAAAAAAGAAATGAATAAGAGGTTATAGATGGGGTATGAATCTATAGCCTTCTTGTATTATCTTTCTTACCTTTTGCCCAAATTCTTTAATAAAATTTAGTCAAGATATGATCAAGTATAATCAAGGAGCTTTTTTATTTTACGTAATCCGACTTTTGTTTGAGATTAAAATGAGTCCCTAAAATTGGGCACTCCTTTCTGGCGTAACAAAAAAGGGTCCCGAAAAATAAGGACCCACTTTTGTTAATGCTTTTGCAGAAGTATTAGTAACCGCCGTAACCGTAACCGCCTCCGCCATAGCCTCCGCCGCCGAAACCGCCAGCACAACTACATCCAACAATGATTAGGAGGATAAACAGAACAACAACAAAGGCAAAACCGCCTCCGCCGCCGTATCCACCAACTCCAGCTCCATCTGACATTTCAAATCCCCCTTTATACAGGGAGGGTTTTACATGGGTAGTTCTATAGTATGTTTGAATAAATGAAATGACACTCCTTTTCAATGACAATGGTTAAAGCAATTTAAATTGATCCGAAATTTCCTTGTTGAGCCAAGTGCTGAAAAGCATTCTTAATCCTGCACGATGTTCGCATGCTTCCCTTTTATCGAGCTCACAATAGGTGTTTCAAGAGCATAAGGGGTTTTTGTTCCCAATTGAGGTGTGAAGTTAGGCAAAGCCTATCAAAACGATGGGGTACAGGTGAATTTCCAATTATATATGATTGTATATACAGATTTTCCTAATTTTCAGGGGAAGAAGCTTTAATGATATACATATGTATATACACTACTATGGGGCGCTTGAGAACCAACTGTCCACTAGTAAATTCCAGAGCTTAAGAGAAGAACAATGTTTTTATGCTACGCCTGTATAAGGCAATGTCCATTTGATTTTTAAAAATACTAAACTTTTGTCACAATAAGCCGATAATATTAGTCGGGTAATAAAACAAATTATTTTGTTACTGGGGCTGAAAATGGAGAGCAACACATTCAAGGATGAATAGGAAATGGCAAAGGGTAAAAAGTCAATATTTACACAGAACAGCGGACTAGACAGAAGCAATATTAGATAAGTACCAAGCGCATACAGTATTCGAGATGGAGGTAAACTTAACATCAATTAGTGCAGGTGATGACCTTCAGGAAGAGGAAATATCGTATACTTTCTGGACAAGCCAATGGTCTACAACGGAGTCAACACTACAGTTCAAAACTATTTATCCAGTAAGCAGTGCTTCGAAACAAAAGGTAAGTGGCAGATCGCTTTATATAATCCGTCAAACAGAACTGCAGTTCTTTATGAAGCGTATATGCCGGAGGTGAACTATCAGCTAACCACAATGGGATTTGAACATACAGCTTTTGGTAGTTGGTGATAGGCAATGAGAGAGTAGTAAAGCGGGAACCTGCTTTACTACTTTTCGTTTATATAACAGGTTGACCGCTTAGACATAGGATTATCGGGGGGAGGGTCACTATGAGGAGTGGGTTTCATAAAAGGAGTGTTTCAGTTGAAAAGTAAATATTTATCTCTGAGTTTAGCTTCACGTATCACATCATTTTTGTCTTTATTAATCGTCATATTACTGGTACTATCAGTTATTTCAAGCGTTTCTAAAACAAAGAAAGCGACTGAAGATTCAATATCTCAATATAGTAAGCATTTAACGGAGTCACTAGCAAATAAGGTAAACTCAGAAGAGTACGAAAAGTTCTTAAACGCTAAGGAAGAAAACGATGCTTACAGAAGTGTCAGAGAACAATTGAATTCTTTCAGAGAGCTAACAGGTTCGCTCTATGTTTATTCTTTAGAGTATTCAGATAATAAAGTAAAAATATTAGTAGATGGTGAACCTAAGGACGCAAAAGAAGGGGAGTACTCCCCTATTGGAGAGTCTGCTGTCACAACAACTTATGAGGATATAAAACCCGTATTAAGTGGTAAAACGACCCACACACCTATTGTCCATGATAAGAAATACGGGGACTACTTATCGTCTTTTGCACCTATCAAAAACAAAGATGGGAAGGTCATCGGGGTTCTAGGTGTGGACACAGACGCCAAAATGGTGAATGAGATAACGAACAATATTGTTGATTCTAGTTTACCTAGCACATCTCTAGTGGGTCTGCTTGCAATTATTATCGCTATCGCATTTAGCATTTGGATGATTAGAAGGTTGTTAAACCCTCTTAAAGGGATTCAAGCTACTGCAGAGAGCATTGCGAATCATGATTTACACACAGCCGAAAAAGAAATCCGTAAAGTAAAATCGTTCTATAACGATGAAGTAGGTCGACTTTTAGCTTCAGTAGTTACAATGACGGGAAACCTAAGAACCATCATTTCCGCGGTACAAAGTACGACTTCAAATGTCAGCACCTTGTCTCAGGAACTAACAGATACCTTTGGTATAACAAAAGCGTCTTTAATAGAAATCAATGCATCTGTTTCCGAGATGAGTGAGGGAGCTCAATCACAGATGACGGGTGCTAGTGAAAGCGCAATAGCAACTGCGGAGTTAGCTGCATCTATTTCTAAGATAGCAGAAAGCGCAACTAGTGTTTCTGAAAAGTCCTCCGAGGCGGTGGCTGAAGCCAATAAGGGGTATTCCAGAATTGAGTCGGCAATTAAACAGGTTGAGGTTATTCAAGATGTGGTTGGTTCTTCATCTGAAAATATTTCCGTAATGAAGTCAAGATATTCTGATATTGAAAATGTCTTAGCCACAATATCAGGTATTGCTGATCAGACAAATCTTTTATCCCTTAATGCGAGTATAGAAGCGGCAAGAGCAGGTGAGCAGGGAATAGGGTTCTCTGTAGTGGCACAGGAGATTCGTAAATTGGCAGAGCAGTCTAAAAATGCATCTAACCAAATCTCTACTCTAATACAACTTATTGATACGGATACAAAAACAGTTATTGAAGGTATGGAAGTTGGCGTTAGAGAAGCAAATGCAGGTCTTGAGTTAGTTAAATCGGCAGGGGTAGCATTTAAAGATATTTTAGTTAAGAACGATGGGGTGGATTACGAAGTACAAGAAGTAACAGCGGCAGTAGAACAAATGTCAGCAGGCGCAGAGCAAATATCAGCAACAATAGATGAAATGTCTGTAATTGCTACATCTTCTTCTCAAAAGACAGAAGAGATAGGTGCATTGTCTGCTGAGCAGTTGCGTATAATCGATTTGGTTGGTAAGTCTACATCTAATATGAACGATATGGCTAATGAACTCACAGACGTAGTCAATAAATTTAAACTGTCTACTAGTTGACTTCCGTAGAAATTCTGGATACAGAAAACATTTAACAGTTAGGGGAGGAGAAAATCTACCCTAACTGTCTTTTAATTTATGGCTCTGTTAAACTACAATGTTGATAATCGGTCAAAATTAAGAAACCCTATATCTATTGGGTTTCCCATTCCTATTACTAACAAACAGGTTCGTAATAATATTAAAGTGGTGGATTTTCTACACCTAAGTGAATCCAATCTTCTTTTGGTGGTCCATAAACCCCAAAAGGTTTTATTCCTGCTTGACGCATAAGAATTGTAACTTGTCCACGATGATGAACGATGTGCTTAATTAGTCCCATTAAAATTTGAGCATTTGCTTCTTCTCTGCCAAATGCAGTTTGCACTTCCTTCAAAGATTCGTCTGTCCATTGTTCTTCAATGACTTTGATTGCAGAAGAACTTATATGGTTAAAGGTTTCAGCCATTTCTTTAGCTGAGGTTGGAATATTCCCTTCATTTTCTACTTCATCCACTTTCAACCCGAAATGAGCTAAATATTCTGGAATATTTGTTGTAAAATGCCAGACTATTCTTCCCAAAGTACGCCCTTCTGGGTAAACTTTTTGTTTCAATGAATCATCGGTTAAACCTTCCAAAACCTTTTGAGTTAGCGTTGCCTCCCTATTCCATTCTCTAATAAAGTCTGCAATCGTTACATACATATACAATACCTCCATAGTCAACATTTCTATGATTTTTTATTTCAGAAAAAATATTATAAAACATTTGTTCGATTTTTTCAATTTTCCTTCTTTACTATCTTTTTTTAGTTCGGTAATTGCTACACATTGAATTTTGACAGTCGCAAACTGTCATATGTGTCTGTCATTTCAAATACAAATGTTTTTATATTGTTTGTGCTTACTTGTGGGGTATGGAGTTTAGTAGATATTTATTTCGAAATTTTTAAATTATAGGACAGAAAGCAAAAGCCATTTATACGCAAGAATGTACTTGTACATTTAAGGCATAAAAACAGCAGGGTATATGGTGGATTATTGCTTCACAAGCATATTTACCTTGCGATACATAAATCAGTATATTTGTTAATAAGAAGGAAAAGAGAATATGCTGCAGGTTATATTTCATTTTTTGTTTACAGTTCATATTCAGTTCATATTAATGGTTTATCATCCCTATATAATCAGCTGCAGAGAAGAGGGAGGATTTATATTGAATCAATTTTTAAGCAAAAAAGTAACTTTGGAAAGTAAGGAACTGGCTGTACAAGCGCATGGATTAGTCAAAACCTTCGGTGATAATCGGGCGGTCGACGGGGTGGATTTAAACGTTGGCGCTGGCACGATCTATGGTGTACTTGGCCCAAATGGAGCGGGGAAGACAACAGTTATCAGAATGCTGGCAACATTACTTAAGGCAGATGCTGGTACAGCACGGATTTTTGGATATGATGTAGTTAAGGAACCGCAGCTTGTCAGGCAATTAATTGGTGTTACAGGGCAATATGCCTCTGTCGACGAGTCGCTAAGCGCTACGGAAAATCTGATTATCTTTTCACGTTTATTAGGCTTGGGGCGTGCAGATGCAAAACGTAAGGCACAGGAATTGCTGGAGGAATTTGGTTTGACGGAAGCAGCAAAACGTCCATTGAAAAATTTCTCAGGCGGCATGCGCCGCCGGCTGGACTTAGCTGCCAGTCTCATCTCCCAGCCTCCGCTCATCTTTCTGGATGAGCCGACTACTGGATTAGACCCAAGAACCCGAAATCAAATGTGGGATACCATCCGCCGGTTAGTAAGTGGAGGATCAACAGTGCTTTTGACCACACAATATCTTCAGGAAGCTGATGAACTAGCGGACCGGATTGCGGTTATTGATCGCGGTCAAGTGGTCGCGGAAGGTACAGTAAATGAACTGAAGGAATCAATCGGCACTTCATCCTTGCATTTAAAGATTCAAAACGAACAATTTATGCAGCAAGCTTGCTTAATTGTTGAACGAATGCTTAATGTCCAGTCAGCAGTATCTGCGGAAGGCGGAAAAATCACCGCCCCCATGGCAGATGCCGGCCGGGTAACGGATTTGCTGATCGCACTGAGGGAGGCTGGCATTCAGCTGGCAGAGTTAAGTGTACAGAAACCCACTTTAGATGAGGTTTTTCTATCTATCACTGGAAATCATGCTGGTTTTAAGGGTAATTCAGAAACTGTATCCATTAAATCTAATATTTAGGAGGAGTCAATATGAGCGGTACAACTATACAGGCACTCAAAAGCCGCAAGCTTCGTGACAAATCAAGCTTCCGGAAAACAGTAAGAAATTCATTAACCATGGCATACAGAGGCCTGCTAAAAATAAAAAGGACACCTGAACAATTATTTGATGTCACGCTGCAGCCGATTATCTTCACTCTCATGTTTACTTATATTTTTGGCGGAGCTATTTCTGGAAATGTGCATAACTACTTGCCTGTTATAATCCCTGGCATTCTCGTCCAGACGGTTATTACGACCTCCGTTGTTACTGGTGTACAGCTTCGGGAGGATATGGACAAAGGTGTGTTCGATCGATTTAAATCACTGCCGATTGCCCGTATAGCTCCTTTAGCTGGAGCCTTGCTGGCAGACACTGTACGATATACGATTGCAACTGCACTCACGTTCACAATGGGGTATATAATGGGATACCGGCCTGAAGGTGGTTTAGAGTTTGTACTCCTTGCAGGGCTTCTTGTAATAATCTGTTCTTGGGCAATAAGCTGGATTTTTGCTTTCTTCGGTGTCATTTCACGCACAGTTTCAAGTGTACAAGGGATTTCAATGATTATTCTCTTTCCTCTCACGTTCCTATCTAACGCATTTGTACCCGCTAATACAATGCCTGAGGTGCTGCAATGGTTTGTGAAAATTAATCCTATCTCCCACCTGGTTACAGCTGTAAGAGACTTAACTAATTCTGGAATAATAGGCTGGGACTTTGCACACTCTCTTATTGGAGCAGCAGCTATAGTGGCCGTTTTTGCTCCAATGACGGTACGTGCCTATATGCGCCGCGCATAAAAGAAATGGTAAAATAAAGACTATCCACTGTTAAAACTGCCTATTGATTTGGCAGTTATCAATATTTGATTAAAGAAGGACTGAATATCATGGCAAACATATTAATAGTAGATGATGATCCTCATATCCGTGAATTAGTACATATCATCCTTACTAAAGAAGGTTTATCAGCTGTAGAGGCAGCTGATGGAGAAATTGCAATTTCCTTACTCGAAAAAAATAAAATTGATTTGATTATACTTGATATTATGATGCCGAAAATGGATGGCTGGGCATTTTGCCGCAAAGTACGCTCTTATTATGCCGATACATTGCCAATCCTAATGTTGACTGCAAAAGGGGAAACAGCTCAAAAAGTAAAGGGGTTTAATCTCGGGGCAGATGATTACTTAGTAAAGCCATTTGCTCCTGCTGAACTGGCAGTCAGGGTAAAAGCGCTTCTAAAACGCTATCAAATTACCCTGTCGAAACATATTGAAATTGGAAACGTCGTTATCAACCGCGAATTTTATAAAGTATTTATCGAGAATGAAGAGATCACACTGCCCTTAAAAGAATTTGAACTATTATTTAAGCTCGCAACACATCAAAATAAAACTTTTTCGAGGGAACAATTAATTGAAGACATATGGGGATTTGATTATGAGGGGGATGAGCGTACGGTTGATGTTCACATAAATCGCTTGCGGCAGCGATTTTCTCATGAGTCCTCTCCCTTTAAAATTACTACCATCCGCGGACTCGGTTATCGTTTCGAGGTGAAATCGTGAAAGTTCCTCAAACCATAAAACGGCTTTTGGGAATCCTTGCGGTCGCTGCAATGTTACTCATATGCTGGTCCTTTGCTTATTGGTTAACAGAGTGGTTCTATGATTGGCTCCAGATAACTCCGCGTGAATTTATCAGGCAGTTAATAAGCTCCTTTTTGGGATTTATCTTCTTTGGCTGCTGTATATCTATATTGAGAAAAATCCAATGGGTTAAATCACGACAAAATAAATTTCTGTTCCCGATGATTCAAGCCATGAAGATGATGTCGGAAGGAAATTTCAATATCGATCTTTCTTTTTATAAAAACCAGTTTCGCGAGAACAAGGATAATGATCACCCCTATTATCAGATCGTAAATAGCATTCATCATATGGCGGGAAAATTAGGTGAAATGGAAGGGATGCGCCAGGAGTTTATCTCGAATGTTTCCCATGAAATCCAATCTCCCTTGACATCCATCAGCGGTTTTGCACATACGCTGAAGAATGAAGGTTTAAGCCAGGAACAGAGAAATCATTATCTGGGAATTATCGAAACGGAAAGCATAAGATTATCCAAATTAAGTGAAAATCTATTAAAGCTTACCTCATTGGAATCTGAGCATTTACCTTTGGCACGGAATGAGTACCGATTAGATCATCAGCTTCGGCGGATTATTCTTGCCAATGAACCGCAATGGATGGAAAAAGAAATAAATATGGATATCTCGCTTGAGAATGTAACGGTCTCTGCTGATGCAGACATGATGGGTCAAGTGTGGATCAATCTGCTTCACAATAGTATAAAATTCACGCCAAAAGGAGGCACCATCTTAGTTGAGGCATACAACTCTGTGGAAGGAAGCGTTACTGTAAAAATAAGAGATACTGGAATCGGCATGGAGAAAGATGCCCTCATGCACATATTTGAACGCTTTTATAAGGTTGATGAGTCGAGAAATAGGGATACTGGAGGAAACGGACTTGGCCTCTCCATAGTCAAAAAAATAATTGATTTGCACAAATATGAAATTGGAGTGAAAAGTGAAATGGGTAAAGGGACAGAGATACATGTAATTTTGAAATCCTGACAATGACAAGCCCGCATAGGAGCAGTTCTGCTATGTCTCTGAAGTATTCCTGTCTCTGCCGGATTTATGTTAGATAGTTCTGGAGTATCTGCATTTGGATTAATAAAAGGCTTTTTTTAAAAAATGTTGTTTTTAGACAGGGAATATGGTTACTTATATATAATGTGTTAAAAAGGAGAAAATGAGGGATGAAAATGAGTCAAAACGAAAAAACACCGGAAGAAAGAAGAGAGAGAATGAGACAAAAGGAATTAAAAAATCTTTCAAGCAGTATTCAAGGAAGCAACCTTTCTGATTTGGTTGGTAGTTTAGGATGGAAGGGTACTGGGCTGCTTATCATTATAATCATTATCGGTTTTATAATCGCTTCAATATTTTTAAAGTAAGATCTCATTTTTTTATTATGCCCTTCAATTCCACAATTTCACACCATGAATTAAGCTTCTGTTCAACTAGTTTTTCATACCCTTATTGTTTTCTAAGCTCACTCCAAAGGAACCAGTAGAGATAATTGTCCGGATATTTCGCTGCAACTCTTTGGAAACGCTTCACCAAGTTTTTTAGCGATTGTGAAAGTTATTGACGTGCTGAAAGTTGAATATACCTTTCTTTACACATTATTCTCATCTCACATTGATTGTTTTTCGTGTTGTAATCCCTTCATCTCATAAAACAGACACCGATTGAGTCTGTATAGATAAGGAATTTACAGTGTTAAATGTCCAACCAATTTCGTCATTTAAAATATACAAAACTATTCCTATATATGTGAGGTGTTAATTTCGATGGGTTTTTGTTTTACTACCCGAACAACAGTCCCCTTAAAGAATATCCATCGGAGCGGCTGTGCGAATACTTGTATCCCTGAACCTTGTTGTCCTGCAAACCCCTCAGCAACGATTGTTTTCAGTATTAACCCGCTTATATTATGTTCTTCGAATTCAGGAAATAACACATGATTGGCCAGGTGTTCATAAACGGGAGTCCTGCTGAGGCAGGGGTCATTATCAGCTTATCCGTAAGTAATCCTTCTCTTGGCATCCTAATTCCAACTACAACAATTACCAATGCAACTGGTCATTTTACAGCTGTATTTATAGCAACTAACGGAGCGGGCACAGGCACGATTATAGCCACACTGCCAGATTGTCCTGGAACAATCGCCACTTTGCCAATCACTATTATCAACTGTTCACAAAATAATGCCACTATCAATAATTTTAATGCTTCTCCCAATACCATATGCACTACCGGTACTGGAGGAAACACATCGACGCTTACCGGCCAAATTTTCGTAAATGGGAGCCCTGCAGGAGGGGTAACGGTGCAATTTTTAGAAAAATTAAGATTGTCAATGCTTAAAGAAGAGAACGATCTATCCAAAACCTTCAAGATGTCAAAAACTCGTATGTAGAATATCATAGTAATAATATCAGTGACAAAATAGGTATTAATACCACAATAACTTTACTTCTTTATATTCTGAAATAACGATTATCTTCTCCATAAATTACCTCGATAAATTTTTCATTTGACTTTCTACAACAATTGAACATTTCGTTTAATTTGCCCAACTTTAATTTAGCTATTTCCCCAATGTTCAAAGAAATTTGATTAAACATTTCCATTAGTAGTCCGATATAAGGAATTGGATACATAGGTCAATTGCCAGGGGATTTATTCAATATATTAACCAAGCAGGAGTAAAAATCCTGGGTTTTAATCAACCAAAGGAATAGCTTGGAAAGTCACTTTTAGATTTTTTTCATCTCGATTCTCGGAAAGAAGTTGTCGAATGGATACAGCATTTACAACAAGGAGAAGAAACCTTTGGAACACAAAATGGTTCGGCAAGATGGCTGTGTTCTATGTAGAAGATACAGCCATTAGAATTAGGTATGACGGAGAACCAGCTACCCAAGGAATCTTTCGAGATATTACAGCAAGAAAACAAACAGAGGAAGCTCTTCGCAAAAGCGAGGAGAAATATCGTCTCATTGCTGAAAATATGCAGTATTTAATTGGGTATTAGATAAAAAAGGAGTGGTACAGTACGCTTCTCCTTCTCACCTGACAGTATTAGGTTTTCCGCCTGAAAGGTATGAGGGGAATACACTATGGTTCATCCTGATGATGTCCTTCATATCCAAGAAAAATATGCTAACATGATTGCAACCAAAACCCCCAGTAATGTTGAGTTCCGATATGACTTGCCAATGGTGGTTGGGTTTACGTAGAGGCTGTTGGAACGCCTGTATTGGATGAAAAGAATGAAGTAAAACATCTTATAGTGATAGCTCGTGATATTTCCGAACGAAGAAAAGCAAAGGTAAAAGAAAAATAAACTGATATCTTTCTAATACATTAACGGAATATTATTTTTTATTAATTTATTGCAAGTACGATTAAAAAATATAATCCATGACTCAATGGACAAAAGTTTTAACTCTACTAAAGTAAGATGTGGTCTAAAGTGGATTGCACATTATAAACTATATAATTTATTATAAATCAAAATTTAACGATTACGAAGGGATTTTATAATGGTTCTGAAAGGCTTTTTTATAAATTTTACAATATTGTTTACATTGACTTTTATGATTCATAAATACCTGTTTAGTGATGGAGTTACATCGATGGCGTCTATTAAACGCAAAATTTATGGTGGTCTACTACATGGTGTTTTTGGTGTTGTTCTCATGCAATTTGGCATTCCAATAGAGGGAGGTAATGGTCTCCTTCTTGACCTCAGAGCTATTCCTATAATGATAGCATCTTATTATGGTGGATGGATATCTGCTTTTATAGCGACTACCATCAGCATTATTTTCAGATTGACAATGTATCAAATCTCACCATCCTCGATTAGTAATGTTTTTGTTCTTACTTTGAGTACAATTGCATTTTCCATGATATGTAATTCCAGCATAAAAAGGGAGAAAAAATGGATATTTATGGTCCTCTCGTTTGTAGTGTTTATCGGTTTTGGACATTATATCGTGATATCTGATTTTCATTTAGCAACGATTATATTTGTTCAATATGCACTTTCTGTTGCAGGTGCTACTTTTGGAACTTATATCCTTAAATCATATCTTTGGCAAAGCAAAGAAAACGTAAAACAATTAAAAAAATATGCTCAAAAAGACTATCTAACTGGTCTTAATAATGTTCGGACATTCAATAGCGAATTAGATAATGCCTTGTCAAAAGCAACCAAAAATAACGAAGACTTATCTTTTATTATGATAGATATTGACCATTTTAAAATGATAAATGATACTTATGGGCATCCTGTTGGAGACAAAGTTCTTAAGCAACTGGGAGATATACTTGTAAAATCGTGTCGTTCTGTTGATATCATCTCTCGAAATGGAGGAGAAGAATTTAGCATCATTATGCCAAATTATAATTCCGCATCCGCCAGAAGAGTTGCGGAAAGAATACGTCAAGTTGTGGAACAGAATGTATTGTTTGTTAATGAAGTTGATTTAAAGATTACAGTTTCCATAGGATATGTCACGATAAACCCTAAAGATTTCGTAACTGTAAAAGACATTATTAACAAAGCGGATGAAGCACTATACAATTCTAAACGGACAGGCAGAAATCGTATTAGCTCGTTTTCTGAAATTTAAGGCCACATGATTTGAGTGGCTTTTTTTATACCTTTTTTTCCCTGAGTATTTTGTTATTTTGGGGGAGTTAAGTTTTAAAGGGTTTTTTAAATAGAGGGACACAGTGGAATGAAAAAAAGCAGAGAGAAAGGCGAGAATATTACTACCGTATTTTTTAATTTGGAAAGGCTGCGTAGAACATTGCTTTTCCGTTTTATATCATAGGGGTTTTTTGAAATCTGTGGAAAATCTGTTGTCGTTATCGTACACCTATTAAAGATGTATATCACGTTTAATACTGTTATAAAATACAGTTCCAAGCAAAAACAACGCAAACATATTGCGGAATAGCGAAGTAAGGTTTGCGGGAAGTTGTAAATCAATGTGTCGTAAAATAGAAACGTGACTTTTGGCGTGGATTTAAACCATTTAATAATGTAAAAAGGGCATTTGGGAGGAAGGCATCGGATTTGAAAGTAATAAAAGCTAGGCATACCTATTGACCAAGAAATATGAATCGAACCAACGAGTAAATAGCAACTACTACAAACTGGCTGTTTATATGATAATGGATTTCCCAAAAGCAATAGTCACAAAGTATAGGAACAGATAACTTATAAACAGTAGGTTTTGGAGAAATACATTACAAATCGGAATATGGCACATAAGGTATTTGATTTTGTCATTGAAATTAGTTGAAATTGAATTCGATACTTCTTTTGGACAGGGGATAAGGTGGCTGGATAACCTTACTATATCAGTTTTATGATGTATTTGCACAAATTAAATGATTAGCATTCTAAACATAATACTGGTTGGACCGATATAACTATTTAAAGAATCAAATAAAAATAATAATGTATCTACCATCTGGTTATAGTCTAAGAAGTCTGCGAATGATAAAACAACAGAATAAAACTGAAGTATCGAATCAAATCGGGATACATAGTGATACTCTTAGAAATAATGAAGAAGGTAATATAAAAAACCTCGTTTGTACACATTAATTAAACTTTATAAATATTATGATGTCCCATTGGAGAAAATCATCGAGGAATTCAGAACATTTTAAGTGTCAGCTACAGCAGAAGAACTATCTGCTACCGTTCAATCTATTAAATCAACGATTTGGGAAACATTTTGTACCACTTGGGAGGTTTCTTCTATACTTGTGAATTGTTTTTCTGCAGGTTCTTGTATCGTATTGCTAATGTCCTCATTTGCTTGAGACGTTTGTTCTGCACTTGCTGTAAGTTGTATGGAATATGCACTTAATTGTTCCGTATTTTCGCCTACCTGTTGAATCAAGGAAGATAATTCAGTTTTCATAGTATTAAAGTCACTGGTTAATTGACCAATTTCATCTTTGGCATCATCTGAAATATCTCCAGTAAAATTACCTTTCCCTGCTTCGGTTAATGCGTCTTCGTAATCTTGTATTGTACAGAACTACTACACCAACAGCAACGGCTACTAAAATAGCAAGTACAGTTTGGAAAATGACAAAGATTGAGTGAATCGTTTGGTCAACAATAGCGGAGGAAGCACCCACATATAACATATCAATCGGTTGAGCTTGATTATCTTTGATAGGTATATAGGCAGTTTGGTGTTTATTTCCAAGACCATTTGCTTCTCCAAAATAGGAATTTCCGTTTTGTATAACAACATCGGTAACAGTTTGTGAAGCTTGAGTACCGACTTCTCGTTTTCCTTTAAGGGTTACGTTGGTAGCAATTCGAGCTGCATACTGAAACAAAGTTACAGTATCCCCAGTAGATTTTCCAATGTTTTCTACTATTTCATTGTTATCTTTCATTTGGAAGAACCTTTATAGAGATTCCCTTTTTCAATATGCCAATCACCTGGATATTTGTTTTCTATGTATAAATTAGCGAGTTTTACATCGCCCTTTGCTTTTGTTAAAACAGATTGTTTTATACCGCTTGAAACTTGACCATACACTATATACTCCAATACTGCTGAAAGTATAAGCATAATAGAAGCAACAATAAGATTTATTTGAAGCCCGATATTCATGTTTTTAAACTTGAACAACTTTTACTTACCTCTTTTCATCTAAATAATAAAAGATATTACAGACTTTTATCTACAAAAACTGACGATTGTTTAGGAGTTGATAAAAAGTTTAAGGGATTTTTTAAAAGGAGTGTTATTGAGTAATTGAGAATTTATCTTTAACTTTTCTTTGCAATGGTAGAAGTATCCACTATAGTAGTCATGAGACTAATTTTCTGATTAAATAGATAAGGGGAAATTATCTGAAAAGTAAAGATGCAAAACTAAAGGGACTAAAGAGTGCCAAACTATGTCAGCCAGTTACTGATGGAACTTTGAGTGAAACGGAAATAAACCGGTATAAGGTAGGTCCTTTTTTTTATGAATAAAAAAGAAAGGGAAAATACTGGAATGAAAGGTTGTGGCATGACTTCTTGATTTAAAGAATAAAGGTTCCGATATAAATAATGAATGGAAATTAATATACCCATTAGTAAATATACAAATAAAATCCACTTCAAAAAATATGAAACAAAAGAACCAATTTCAAAGTCAGGCAAACGGATGGAGAAATAATAAAAATAATTCACAAGGATAAGAAGGTAAACAGTGGTGTCCAATATAGAAAATACCCATAAAAAAACACAATTAGAAACTCAACTTCGCCAAGCGTTGGAACGAGAAGAATTTAGACTGTATTATCAACCAAAACTTGATTTAGTAACAGGTCAAATAGTTGGCATGGAAGCGTTAATTCGATGGGAACATCCAGTAACAAGTATGATTTCTCCATTAGATTTTATTCCTCTTGCAGAGGAGACAGGGCTTATACTCCCCATTGGAGAGTGGGTGCTGCGTACAGCGTGTAAACAGAATAAAGCATGGCAGGACATGGGTTTACCTCCTTTTGTCATGGCAGTGAATTTATCAGCTTGTCAAATCTCTCAACCTCATTTAGTTGAAATGGTTCAACAAATTATAGAAGATAATGGGATTCCTTCTAAATACCTTGAATTAGAGATTACCGAGAGTATGATGATGGATGTTCCATCCGCTCTTCCTGTTTTAAAGGAATTAAAGCAAATGGGTGTACAAATCAGTTTAGATGACTTTGGAACGGGATATAGTTCCCTTCAATACTTAAAAGAATTTCCAATTGATACGATTAAAATTGACCAGAGTTTTGTTCGTCATTGTACCGAGGACTCTAAAGATTCTACACTTGTTAAGGCAATCATTGCGATGTCACACCAGTTAAACCTAAAAGTGGTTGCTGAAGGTGTGGAAACAAAAGATGATTTGGTTTTTCTTCAACAACACCTTTGTAATATGGGACAAGGTTACTTTTTTAGTAAACCGTTGCCTCCAAATAAAATAGTTGAAAAATTCCATGAGATAGAACAAATTATTCATCGCGAAGGAATTCCCCAAGAAATAAATAGACAAAAGTGGTTAGAAGAAGAATTAGAAAATGCTCGTCAAGAGTTACGGGATACAGTTCGGCAACAACAGGGGATGATTTTTAAGTTCATAAAAAAGAATAATCGTTTTCTCCATACCTTATGTGATGGAGAAATGCTTTACCGAGCCAATTTAACACCTGAACAAATTGTAGGGAAAGAAGTATTTGATTTTCTTCCGTTTGAAGAAGCAGAAAGTAAAAGGAATTATTATCAAAGAGCTTGGAACGGGGAAGAAAGAGTTTTATACGAAGGACAAGTCAACGGTATTTGGTATCTTGCTTCGTTACGCCCTATCCGAAGAGGTGGGCAAGTCAATGAGGTGATTGGCTCTTGTGTGGATATTAGCGAAAGGAAGTGGATTGAGGAAAAGTATAAAAAGTTGATCATGACTACGCCTGAACCAATTATTGTGTATCATGGCGAATTCATTCAATATGCTAACCCTGCTTGTATCCAATTATTTGGGACATCGTCCTTAGAGGAATTGGTTGGAAAATCGATTAAGGATTATTTTCATCCTGAATCCGTTCATATCATTGAAAGACGAATACAGGAGATGAATCAAATCGGAACTCCTGTACCTCCAACAGAAGAAACCATTATAAGGGTGGATGGGACTCAAATTCACTTAGAGGTCACAGGGATTACCATTAGTCACGAGGGGAAACCTGCTTTTTTGATGATGTATCACGATATCACTGAACGGAAACGAAATGAAGAAGCTATACAAAGAAGTGAGGCGAAATTTCGTCTGATTGCGGAAAATACGCTGGACTTAATCGAGGTAATCGATACAAAAGGAAACATTCGCTATGCCTCTCCATCACACCAAAAGGTACTCGGCTATTCGCCAAATGATTTAGAAGGGAATAGAGTCTTTGATTGGATTCACCCTGATGATTCTCCTCGTATTTTCAATCGATACGACCATTCTATTTTGACTAAAAAATCCTTTTATGTTGATTTTCGATATAAACATGCGAATGGGAATTGGATTTACCTCGAGGCTCAAGGAACGCCTGTAATAGATGGAAATCAGAAAGTAGAAAGTCTGGTTGTGGTAGCTCGTGATAACTCGAAACGCAGGAAAGCAGAAGAAGCCATACGGAAAACGGAAAGACTCTCTGTTGTGGGACAGTTGGCCGCTGGAGTAGCCCATGAGATACGGAATCCACTGACCTCTATTAAGGGATTTGTTCAGTTACTTCAACATAGTCCTTATACAAACTTAATATTATCTGAGATTCATAAATTAGAAAGCATTGTAGGAGAATTTCTTAATCTTGCGAAGCCTCCATCAACAGAAAAAAAGAAAGTAAATGTAAACACTCTTCTACAACAAACTGTTGAACAATTTGAATCACCAGCCCTTATGAAAAACATAGAATTTTTACAACAGTATGAGGATGACCTACCATCTATCCATTGTGAAGAAAACAAAATAAAACAGGTTGTTATCAATCTTCTTCAGAATTCGATAGAAGGCATGCTAAATGGAGGGACTATTTCCATTCACTCGATACGTCACTCTCATAAATCCATCAAATTTTGTATTATTGACCAGGGTATTGGTATTTCAGAAGAACGATTAAAACATGTTGGTGAACCTTACTTTAGTAACAAAGAAAAAGGAATTGGATTAGGCTTGTTGATATGTGAAAAGATAGTCAGAGAACATGGTGGAACTTTAATAATCGAGAGTATAGTAAACAAAGGAACAACGATCCATGTGATTTTGCCGATAAAATAATTCTCAATTTTTCATGGTTTTGGCGTTTTCAAAGATAAGAAGGTGAAAAGAATCCTTGAAAAAGGCAAACCTGTACGAAAGTCAGGGACGCAAAGCTCCAGGTCTAAGGCAATGCTAATGACGGCTGAGTTACCATAGGATTAGCATTTGTAAGGACGGCTGAGTTACCATAGGAGGAAAATAGCAATGGATTTATTATTTAAGCAGAAACAATTGGAAAGGTCTCTAAAACAAAGTGAAGAACAATATAAGAAATTAGTAGAATACTCTCCAGAACCCATTGTCGTGTATCAAGCAGGTGTAATTCAATATGTAAATCCAGCATGTATTAACCTATTAGGTGCTAAGTCTATAGAAGAACTGTTTGGAAAAAAAATTACGAATTATTTTCATCCCACATCGGTTGATATCATTGAAAGGCGAATTAAAGAATGGTCGCAATTGGGTATACCTATCGCTCCCACTGAAGAAAAAGTTATTCGTCTGGATGGGACTCAAATTGATATAGAAGTGACAGGAATTACGATTCTACATAAAGAAAATCCAGCATTTTTGATGATGTATCATGATATTACCAGTAGAAAACGAATAGAGGAAGCTCTTCGTCAAAGTGAAGAAAAGTATCGGCTAATTACAGAAAATATGACGGATTTAGTATGTGTCATTGAATGGGATGGTTTCTTTCGATATGCCTCTCCATCTCATGTCTCGGTGTTAGGTTTCCCATCGGAAGCGTATGAAGGGAATCGTGCAAGAGATTGGATGCACCAAGTAGATTTTCTTAAAGTGCGTAGTCAATTAGATGAAATGGCAAGGACAAAAGAAGGCGGTGTGATTGAGTACCGATTTAAAGATACAAAAGGGAATTGGATATGGCTGGAGGGAAAAGTGACTCCAGTCTTTGACATTAAAAATAGTTTTAACCATTTCTTAGTGGTATCCAGAGAAATTACAGAGAGAAGAATGTATGAAGAAAAATTATCCTATATGGCATATCATGACACGTTAACCAAGTTACCAAATCGAAGAATGTTTAAAGAGAGGTTAAAACAAGCCTTAAAAGAAGCAGAGCGATATGGGCGTAAGATAGCGGTTATGTATATGGACATGGACAAGTTCAAACACATTAATGACACATTAGGACATGACATAGGGGATGAACTTTTAAAGCAATTCTCCAACAGAGTAAAAAACTGTCTGCGAGAAGGTGACACGCTTGCACGACAGGGTGGAGATGAATTCACTATCCTTCTGACAGATGTTGAAGAGGAAAAAGATGTGTTAAAGGTAGCCAAACGTATTCTCTCCTCTCTTCAAGAACCCTGGAATATTGATGGTTATGTCTTCAAAACAACTTCCAGTATTGGAATCGCTCTTTATCCAATCGATGGAACGACAAGACATGAATTAATGAGAAAGGCTGATAATGCTTTATACCATGTAAAAGAAAATGGAAGGAACAATATCAAAACTTATTCTCTTTAATCGAAGAAAGCAAAACCATAGATGGATAATTATATTTTAGTTTGTAAAAATAGACGCAAAGACAAAAAGTCAACAAATCTTAAAAATGTTGATTAAAGCTTAGCGTTATATGTTGTTCTAAAAAGATATTAAATCTTAGAAATGTAGCAAAAGAGGAGGCTGGAAAGTTAAATTGCTCCTCTTTTTATTTTTAAATAAAAGGCTATGAATATTGTTGATAATATAAAGAATAAAAGGACCTTCGTGATTAGAAGGTCTTTGCTATTGTATAGCACAATCCAATATTTCCTGATAAAGAATGTGCCATTTGTGATAATATGAGGAAACATCATTGGGATTTACAAACATTTGTTGAGCAGATTCATATTTACCTTCAAATCGAGCAGTTTTATGATATTCATTTTTTAGAATACTTGAAAACCATTTTTAGGATATGGACTACTTTCTGTCCATAATGGATTTTCGTTATGGTCAACTATTATATGTCCTAATAACTTACATTCTCCTTCAACATAACCTTCTTCCAGTGCTTCCCGTTTAAAGCACTCATCTAGAGTTTCACCAGGTTCAATATGTCCTCCTGGAAATCCCAGCCTCTATGGTTTAAATCAACCAATAATAATTTATAAAACAAAAGCCGTGTACACTTGTGATTAAATTATATTAAGGAAGTACGCTATTTTTTCCCCACCAATAAAAAAAATCTCTATTCATATCTTTAATTGGTCTAATTTTGAAACTCTAAAAATCTAAGTTTATCATAAGTAGTATTAGCTGGGAATAATGTGCTTTCCACAATCATTTTGCTTACTGATTGTACTGTATATTCTCCCTTTTCTTCATCGTATTCCCAGGCTTTTTCATATGAAGAGTCGCCTTCATAGTCAGGTTGTCGACTGCAGTCTTTGGCATTAAGTTTAGTTCGAATTGCTGGGTATAAATAGGGATTCTGTGTTTTTGAAATTTTTATTATGGATTAACTAAATGAGTCGTTATAACTTATCATACCAACGATTTTTCCATCATATGAAGGGTCACCAAATCGGTCACTTTTCTCAATGTTATCACGTGTGTTTCAATGTTTTTCCTACATTTTAGCAGGTCTCAATTCGGTTTATTTCTCAATGATTTCCTTAATCTTCGAAGCTCTTCCTACTAATCTTATCAATAATCTCCTGCAGATCATCAGGCTTATGAAATTCTATCGGAGATACGCCTTTTTCAAAGGTGATGGAGTCGGATTCCACGAGCAGGATATACTTGCCGTTGATTTTGCCAAGATGGATGGTATCTCCGAAGCTGCCGAGAAGGCCTTTGATTTCGGTTTCTCCAAGTTTCATTTTTAATTGGGCTTCTGGAGTATGCTCGACAATCTGGGAGACTACTTCTATAACCTGGTGTGTATCAAGGCGTTCCCTGATTTCCCGTTTTTCGCTCGCTCCCCATATTTCAAGGTCTTCTTCAAACTGCTTCAGTTCTTCGCTGTTGTCTTCAAAGGTTTCATATACATGCTCTTGAACCATATTCATGACCTGTGTCTTCATGATTTCAGGCATAGATTCTTTATAGTCCACAAATTTAAGAAAGTCCTCGAAATAGCGGGCATGAGAAGCCTGGTGGATTTTCAGCTCGGCTTCTTCAACCATTCCTTCTTCGGGCATATAAGGATACTGAATAGATTTCATATTTTTTGTGGTGATTGCCATTTCAACGTTCCGGATGAGGGAGCGTTCATCTGATATGCTTGCAACTTTTGGCTCAAAATCGCATTTTAGCAAGAATACAAAAGGTTCATCAAAGTACCTGCTTAATTTGGCTGATACCACAATAAAAACTCCGCCCCTGACAGCACTCGTATCCAGATATGAGCGGACAAATTGTTCGTTTTCTTCGTGAAATGCTTCCAGTGTTTCCGCAAAACGTACACGGTTAAATAAATTATAATTTGGGTTTGAATTCAATTCATGTCCTTCTTCTACAAGGAAGAAGCCAATTTTAGTAGGAACCTGTTCCGCTTTTGGATGGCGTTCAGCCTTTCTTTTGGCGACTTTCATCAATTCACCGTCCAGGAATTCCTTTAATGGACTGTTTTCATATCCCTGTTCATCTATGGTTTGAAAATGCTTGAACTTTTTATCAGCTTGTTCTCCGCTTCCTTCTACCTGTACTACATAAAAGGAAAGAAATTTAACATCAAAATCCACTAATACTCACCTAATTTCACTTTTCTTTGTTCATCAAGTATAAAAACCAGAAAAGCTTACGTCAATGAGAAAAAGGGGTTCTCTTTTTTGTGAGCGGGTAAAATGACAGAGAGAGGAGGCGTTCTGATGAAAATTATAGTCCTTTCAGACACTCATATGCCTAAAAAAGCAAAAAAACTTCCCTCCATATTATTGAAAGAGCTAAACAATGCCGACTTGATTCTGCATGCAGGCGACTGGCAGACTATGGAGGTTTACGAAGAACTGTGCAGATACGGAAAAGTGGAAGGCGTTTATGGGAATATTGATTCACAGGAGATTTTAGAAATATTCCCTGAAAAACTGATTCTAACTGTGAAACAATTTAAAATTGGCCTAATTCATGGTCACGGCAAAAAGTGGACAACAGAGAAGAGAGCGCTTTTTGCCTTTCAGGATGAAGACGTTGATATGATTATTTATGGACACTCCCATATTCCAAAAATAGCTCATGAAAATAAATGTTTGTTATTTAATCCTGGATCACCTACTGATAAAAGAAGGCAAAAGCAATATTCATTTGGAATTGTCACAGCTGGTGACATGCTTGAAGCAAAGCATATATTTTTTGATGAAAAAGATTGATAAATTATAAAAGACTTGGTTATTTATGATGTTGCCGATGTGTTAAAAAAAGTTATCCCGAATAAAAAAATTCATTATTTATAAAAACAATAATTTAAATGCCTGAAAGCCGAAATAGATGCCAAATCCTATAAGGGATAAACCTGAAATGACCGATATACAGCGAAGCAGAAAGCCGGTTAAGTATTTTCTTGCACTGCTTGCCATAAATGCCATTGTAATGTCCCATAAAAAAATACCCGAAAAAATTGCCATGCTGTATATAATTAGCATCCTTGTTTCATATTTTTCAGCAGCATTTGCCAGTACGGAACCGTAAATGCCAAGCCAGAACAAAATGGTGAGGGGGTTGGATAAGGACATGAAAAAGCCGGAGAAAAAGGATTTGATCAAGGATTCTTTCTTATGGTGCCTGTCATTTTGAATATTCCCGGATTTGATGATGCTTTCAATCCCTGTATAACAGAGGACAAAAAAGCCGAAAAGCCAGAGAAATGTCTTTAAAAAGGGGATTTCTAGAAAATGGACGAGGCCGAAGTATACAAGTAAAATATAAAAAATATCTGCAGAGGCTGCTCCAAGGCCTAAAATCCATGCATGCCAGAAACCATTTTTAATTCCTTTATCGAGCTGGGCAGCATTTATGGGGCCGATTGGCGCTGCAAGTGATAATCCTAAAATTATATAGCCTAAGATAGCATTCATTACTCTTCACCTCATCCATTGTTTTACACACAGGCTCGTACATATTTATTCAGGAATGCTGAATTGTAGGACTAGTTTTGCTGAATGTATCATTTTTAAATAGTTACTTGTAATTTTGCGGTAAGCATGATAAGATATTACTTGCGATGAGCTAATTTGCATAAGACGAAAGACATGCTATTAAGCACGTTCGGGATGTGGCCCAACGGTCTTTTCGCCGCAAACGCATCAAAGACGCCAGCATATGCTAGGCGTCTTTTTCATGTTGTTTTTCTAATTTTTTGACTCCCAATTTATAAATAAAGGAAATACTACTCGGCATCTTGAATTCTTTCAAATGGCTAAAGAATGATGTAAGCGCATTCTGAATATACAGGAGGAATTAAAATGTCAGCTGCACTTGTTTTTGCCCCGTTAAATTATGTCGGCTGGGGAGCAATGGACCAATTGCTTCCTGCGGTAAGCAAGTTTCAGGCAACAAACATTTTATTAGTTGCAGATCCAGTACTTCATGAGCTTTCTATAACAGATCAAGTGGCAAATCCTCTAAGGGATAGCGGATATGAAGTTGAATTGTATACTGACATCGTGCCAGAACCTCCTTTGGAATCTGCGGAAAAGTTGATAGCATATGCAAAAAACAGCAAATCAGAACTTGTAATCGGACTGGGTGGAGGAAGTACACTGGACTTGGCCAAGCTCGCTGCCGTCCTGTCAGTACAGGGAGGAAGTGCTGCAGATTATTTAAACCTGACGGGAACAAGGAAGATTCAAGAAAAGGCCTGCCGAAAATTCTTATTCCTACCACTGCCGGCACAGGCTCTGAAGTTACGAATATTTCCGTTCTTTCCCTTGATGGAACCAAGGATGTAATCACACATGACTTTTTGCTCGCGGATATAGTTATAGCAGACCCTAAGCTGACTTTATCTGTTCCTTCTAAAGTGACTGCAGCAACCGGGATGGATGCTTTGACACACGCTGTAGAATCTTATGTTTCCCTAAACAGCAGCCCTGAGACGGAGGCATTATCTCTTCATGCTATCCGCCTTATTTCACGATCACTTCGAAGGGCGGTCCAAAACGGTAATGACAAGCAGGCACGGACAGATATGTGCCATGGAAGCTATATTGCCGGACTTGCATTCTTTAATGCTGGTGTTGCGGGTGTCCACGCCCTGGCTTACCCTATGGGCGGGCAGTTCCACCTTTCTCATGGAGAATCAAATGCGGTGCTTCTTCCTTATGTAATGGGATATATCCGTAAAGCCTGCAAGAAAAAAATGGCGGATATACTGAATGCGATGGGGTGCCATTCAGCTTTTCTTTCAGAAGAGGAAGCGAGCTTAAGATGTGTAGAGGAATTGAGGAGAATAGTCTGTGATGTCGGCATTCCAGATACCCTCAGGGAATACGGAATCTTGCCCGAGAATATTGCAAAGCTGTCAGAGGAAGGAGAAAAACAAAAACGCCTTTTGGCAAGAAGTCCGCTTCCGCTTAAAAAGGAAGACATCATGGCGATTTACCAATCTGCGTTAACAGGCTGTTTTTCTGAGCCCTTTCATGATTAACCAAAGAGGGGTTCAGCCAAAAAAAGGCACCAAGGCGATGGCCTTGGTGCCTTTTGTGATTATTTTTCAGCATCCTTTTTAGCATGTTCTATATCAATCTTAATATCTTCTTTTATGTCATCAGCTAAATTGGAGGTCGCTTTTTTAAATTCACGCAATGAAGCACCTACTGCGCGGCCCATTTCAGGGAGCTTGTTTGGACCAAATACGATTAATGCAAGAACGGTAATTAAAATTATTCCTGGCAGGCCAATATTAGAAAGCATGCACTTTCAACTCCTAAGCAGACAAGTTTACCCTCATTATAATCCTTTTTTGCTTAGAAGCAAGAAAATTCCGCTTTCTTTTTATGTGTACTTTTAAACTGCTGCTCCGCCATATCCTCCATAACAGCTGCACCCGATAATAATCAAAAGAATAAACAAAACCACAATCAAAGCAAAACCTGAACCAAAACCATAACCGCCGCCAAAAGTCATATAATAACACTCCTTTAGTAAGATGAAATTTCCATGAATACCACTAACTATCTCATTCATGGGCTGCTATCATCTTATGCAAATTTTTGGCTGTGTGTTTCCCCCATACTGTAATTTTAAAAAAACGGGCTTGTACATAGATACAGTTGCGCTGTCCTGCCTGATTTTAGGATTCGTTAACATTTGTATCCAGGGCTTTGCATAAAATGGATTATGTTCAGTTCTGAAAATGTAAAATATTTCGAGGGAAGTTTAATGGCATAGAACTAAAAAATAGCTGATAAGTGAGGTGGAAAGTAGGATTGGAGGTTATAGGAAAAGGCGTGATTCGAAAAGATGCCTGGGAAAAAGTAACAGGACAGGCGAAGTATACTGGAGATGATTGGAGACCAGGAATGCTGCATGTATATAAGGTTGTAAGTTCTTATGCACATGCCATAATCAAAAAGATAGATTATTCTCAGGCATCGCACATGAAAGGCATATGGAAAGTCATTACAGGAGAAAATCTGCCATTAACAGGAGAAGAAATCAGAGACCGTTACCCTATTGCCTGTGAAAGGGTTCGACACTATGGGGAGACAGTTGCTTTAGTAATAGGCGATACACCTGGGCTGGCCAAGGCTGCAGCAGATTCCATATCTGTTATATATGAACCTCTGCCTGATGTGAAAACACCAAGAGAGGCCCTGAAAAAGGAAGCGCCGATTTTACATGAAAGACTCGGGATGTATGAGAAAATTTCTTCTGCATACCCGGTTCCTGGCACCAATATCGCTAACCTGTCCAAAATCAGGAAGGGAGATATGAATAAAGGCTGGGAATCTTGTGAAGTAATTGCGGAAGAACACTTTTCATTTTCTCCTTCTGATCATGCGGCAATGGAAACGAGATGCTCGCTATGTGAAATCAAGGAGGATGGAAACGTAATCATTACGTCTTCATCACAAGCTCCTTTTATGATTAAGCGTCTGATCAGCGACTATTTTGGTGTAGACAGCGGGAAAATCACAGTAAAAACACCGTTTGTAGGCGGAGGATACGGCGGGAAAGCTTCCATACAGCTTGAATTTTTAGCTTACATTGCTTCCATGGCTGTAGGCGGCCGTCTTGTCAGGGTGATTAATTCCCGTGAAGAAGATATGATTACATCACCCTGCCATATTGGCCTTGATGCTACTGTGAGAATCGGGTGCACAAAAGACGGCAAGCTTCAAGCGGCAGAGCTTTTTTATTTATGGGACGGAGGAGCATATGCAGATAAAGCGGCAGATCTCAGCAGGGCGGGAGCGGTGGATTGCACGGGACCTTATCACATTGAAAATATCAGCTGCGACTCGCTGTGCATGTATACGAACCATCCATATGCATCGCCATTTAGGGGGTTTGCCCATTCTGAAGTATTATTCGCCTTTGAGAGGACGATGGATATCCTTGCAAAAAAGCTTCACATGGATCCTCTTGATTTAAGAGAGAGAAATAGTATCATGCCGGGACATACCACTCCGACACAAGTTCTATTGAATAAAGGCAATGTCGGGAATTTGCCTGCCTGCATCCAGCGGCTGAAAATCGCCATGGATTGGGATAAAGGCCAAATGATCCCGGCTGGCGATCATAAAGTGATTGCTAAAGGAATAAGCTGTGTATGGAAAAACTCTACGATTGATGTGAATTCGGGATCTGGAGTATTTTTGACCTTCAATGATGACGCCAGTGTTAACCTTATTTCGGGAGTTGTTGAAATTGGCACTGGCACGAAAACAGTTTTGGCGCAAATAGTGGCAGAAATACTGAAAATTGATATAGAAAAGGTCCATGTCCAAATGGATGTGAATACCAAAAGTACTCCTCAGCACTGGAAAACCGTAGCAAGCCGGGGAATCCTGATGGCAGGCAGGGCAGCAGAACAGGCAGCAAAAGACGCGGTATCGCAAATAAAGCATATTGCTTCATGTGTGCTGAAAGCTCCGGCAGAGGATTTTGATATTGGCGGCGGAAGGGTGTATTTAAGAAGTGATCCTGCGTCTGGACTATATTTTGAAGAGATCGTGAATGGCTATACCTTTCCAAATGGAAATACAATTGGAGGTCCGCTGCTTGGAAAAGGACAATATGTACTGCGGGGGATAACGTATTTGGATCAGGAAACAGGCGAAGGCAACCCGGGCCCTGAATGGGAAGTAGGTGCACAGGGAGTTGAAGTTGAGTTTGATACGCGTCATTACACCTATAAAATCAAAAGGGCTTTTTCGGTTATGGATGCCGGCAGGGTTTTAAACAGAAAAATGGCGGAAGGGCAGATAATGGGTGCCATGAGCATGGGCCTTGCCTTCGGCGGAAGGGAAACCTTTTATTTCGATGATTACAGCAGAGTCCTTAATTTCCAGCTTAGAACGTACAGGCCGCTGAGATTTGGGGAAGAACCCGAATATATTTGTGAGTTTATTGAATTGCCGCACGGAGAAGCTCCATTTGGCGCAAGGGGATTGGGAGAGCATGGCATTCTTGGTATGCCTGCGGCGCTCGGAAACAGTTTATCCCTAGCTGCTGGAGTTTCTTTGACCCGGCTTCCATTAATTCCTGAAACGATCTGGAAAGAAAAAACGGGAGGGAGAGGAATTGATTTCATATGATCGGGATTATTACAAGCCGCAAACCATTCAGGAAGCGGCGGAATTATATTACATCCTTGATTCTACAGGAAAAAAACCCATCTTCTTTAGCGGAGGAACGGAAATCATAACGCTTGGCCGCCTTAATCTGATTTCGGCAAATGTCTTCATAGACATCAAGGGCATTCCCGAATGCAAGGTATATAAAATGGCAGAGGACCATCTTGTAATTGGGGCTGCCTTGCCGCTGTCTTCGTTTGATGAAAAACAGGATTTTCCGCTTTTATCTCAAACGGCTAGGGGCGTTGCTGATGCAACCTCAAGGAATAAAATAACTATCGGAGGCAATATGTGCGGAAATATTTTCTACCGCGAAGCTATACTGCCTTTTTTATTATCAGACAGTATGGTTTACATTGCCTCCAGGGATGGAATTAAAAGGAGACCAATACTGAAAGCTTTTCAAAAAGAAATGCTCCTGGAAAAAGGAGAGCTTTTAGTGCAAATTTCCACTCACACGAAATATTTGAATCTGCCGTTTGCAAGTGTGAAAAGAAGGCAGCAGTGGGATACAGGGTACCCGCTGATAACAGTCGCTTCAATGAAAACAGGAGATATGCTCCGCTTTGCCTTTAGTGGTTTGTGTTCCTTCCCATTTCGCTCACTTGAAATGGAAAAAGCTTTAAATGACAGGAGCAAATCATTCCGGGACCGGGTATTGGCTTCATTCAGCGAATTGCCTGCACCTGTCCTCAATGATTTAGAGGGGTCAAGCGACTACCGGTTATTTGTGCTGAAAAATACTCTGTTGGACTTTTTTACTTTATTAGAAGGTGATGTATAATGGCCCATACATATCTTGCTTCAATAAAAATTAATGAAAAGATTTATGAAACAGCAATTACAGCCTTTGATATATTGCTGGATGTTTTGCGAAGACAGGGCCTGACAGGAGCAAAGCCAGGTTGCCGCAATGGTGATTGCGGAGCTTGCACTATACTGATGAATGGCAGGCCAATGAAGTCATGCCTTGTTTTAGCTATAGAAGCTGAGGACTCTGATATAACGACGATAGAAGGACTTGTGGATTCGCCAATTCAAAAAGCGTTTGTCGATCATTTCGCTTTTCAATGCGGCTACTGTACCCCGGGATTTATCATGAATATACACGGGCTGCTCCTTAATCATCCTAATCCAGATAAAAGTTTAATAACAGAATGGCTTTCTTCTAATATTTGCCGGTGTACAGGGTATAAAGAAATTGAAGAAGCAGTATTATCGGTGCTGAAGGAAAATCGGCAGTTGCCGGAAAAGAACCAGTAATCCTTCAGCTGATTGTATGCTTTTAGAAATAATGTAATGCTGGCATCTTAAAATTAGGTAAAACCAGGATTAGGATTTAAACTGATATTGGGGGAATTAAATTTACGGGTAAATTTATGCAAGGAGAACAATATGGCATTCCTTGATAGCGAGAAGTTAATTTTTATAAAAGAATTAATGAAATTATACGCAGAATATATGAAATGCCATGATAGCAAATTAAGGATATGTATCATAGAAGATATATTCCATATCTGCAGAACTATTAGTAAATTAGCATAAACATTCCATGCCCGCCAATTTTTAATTCCCTCTTGAATATTTCAAGGAAAATCCCCTCCGAAATGTAAATAATTTATCAAAAAGTAAAATTTTATCATAATGTAGGGTGTTCATGCAACAAATATTGTGTTAGTATTGTACTAATAAATAATATAATATTATCCAAGGCAGGTTCGATTTTTGCTATCCCCTTGTATAAGGGAAGGAGTTAAAATGGAAAAAATCAGTGTATTCTTAGATGACCACAGAAGAGCGCCGCTTGGTTATGTTTTAGCAGAAACGATTGATGAGTGCCTGGAACTGCTGCGGAATTTCCGGATTGAGCATTTATCTTTGGATCATGACTTGCTTAGCAAAACCAGAAATGGTTTTTTGCTTGTGCAGATGATGATCAGAGAAAAACTATTTGCAAACCGCATTACCATTCATTCTGCCAATTCAGTCGGCGGAAAAGCCATGTACAACTGCCTGAAACAAGCACAGCAGGACGCTGTTATGCCCACTACAACTATTTTATCCTTACGCCCTCTGCCTTTGCATTTCTTCCCGCCAAGAGTCCTGCAGCACTATTTAGATATCCTGTGATCCCTTCCCGCCAAAACGACTACTCAAAAAATTCTGTACACATATAAAAATTGTTAAGCTTGATAAGCATGAGTATTCGCACATACTGCGAGAATATCTCATGCTTTTTGTCATGCATGAAAACAACACTGTTTTTACTCTGTGTTCATTTCATTAATACATTTGCAAAGAGCCTTGCGAAATCATGCTGGTCCATAATCATTGGGAACATGTATAATAACTTCTTAAATTGTGTTTGAAGAATCGTTATCCACCCATTTTTAAAGAAAATCATATATAATTGGATTGTTTCATTAAAGGAGGGTAATAAGTTGCATCAAAGAATTACAGAAACAGATGATCAGGAGCTGCCTGCATTTGAAAGCAGCGAAGAAGCAAGTGCTTATTTCAAGAAAAAATATGGTGATGATTTTATCCTAAAAAGCACAAAGGAAATAAATGGAGAACAAATTGACATTTATGTACTTGTGCTTGACCGGGAAGCATTCAGAAGCGGTGAAGAAAAGTGGGCCAAGGCACACCAGGAAATCATTGAGGAATCCGATTTTACCAGCAGCTTTCAATCTATTGGGATCAGCAGTAATGGTGAAGTTTACATTGCCTATTAACCGGGCACATTAAAGCATTCCGAAAAAAAGACCAGCATGAATTGAATATAGCAAGTTTTTGTAAATGATTTTACCAGATCATTAACCTTGTGCTTTTACCGCAAATCATGTAATATAAATACACAAGCTGCGTTGTACGTATGGATAATAAAGTTTTAACCTTTAAGCTGTAATAGGGAGTTTTATATCAAAACAGGAATGTCATGCCTCAGTCACTGACTCGGAGGACGTACAGGAATGTTTTTGCAAACACCCACTTTGAGGAGTGGTGGTTTAAAACTTTCTTACTTAACTACGGCAAGTGCGGCTTGCTTATAAAAAATGCCTAACCCGGTTCCTTATGGATCCGGGTTTTTTCGTGCATTATGCTCATACTTTTACATCAAAAAAACCCGGCTAATGCCAGGCCAAGATTTGAAAGATATATAATTAAAGGGGGTACTGAGCGAGAAGATTTCTAGCTCAATATAAACAGGTTACATGATAGTTGTTAACAAATTATGAAGATTTCTGTAAGAGATTATTAATTTTTTGCTGATTTTCACCGTCGGGCTCAATTATAAGCACATGTCTCAGCCTCCCTGGAAATATACATACGTTATCAGTATTTTTTAAGGGGTGATTCATTGAAACAGTATACGGAACTTTTTACGGTCGCCTACAATGCCATTTGCCTGCGCTGCAAAAATAAAGGAGCTGTACAGCCTTATGGAAGGTATTTTCCTCATGGGGTAGGGGAACTAGCTGATCAGCATAAAATATTTGAAGGGGTAAGAGATGAGCCTTATATGTCTCATGCTTCAGGTTTCGGAGGCACACTGCCATATAGGTGCCTGAACTGCGGAAACATAGGATTAATTGATAGAGCAGGTTTAGAAGGGTACAAACAGGCATTCAAAAGTATTAAAACTGAGATGTAATTCATCGCCAGTGTGGTGCTTTAGCCGGCTTTTAACAAAGAGTCTAACTGTATGCTATTAAAGATATATATGAATGTTGACCCCTAAGTGATCGAGGAGAAGCCTATGTCCGGAAATAAGCCGGCAAAGCTAAAAGGCTATTTTCAAAAGTTGTGTAGTTTGAAAAATCTAAATATTTTGTTATAATAGCAAATATAGAAAGCTGCATCTCTATAAGGTCTAGCGATTGCAGGCATTATGAATCAGCCTGTTAGAAAAACTAGGTTTAATTAACCTTTATTCAGGGTAATTAATTAGTACAAATTTACTGCTTAACACTAATGATGATCTTAAGGAGGAGGAATTACATGCAAGTACTATCAATCGAAACACTTCAGGAAATCCGAAGGCTCCTGTTTCCATGAGGTCCGTATTTTCACATTGTGCCTTAACCGGTAATTTTAATTTGCAAAAAAACATTATTCCGCCTGGTAAGCGTATTCCTCTTTCTGAAATATCAGATCACGGGGAAAATGTTTATTCAATTATTACAAACGGCTCCATTGTAACGGAAAATACAGGTGAAACACACAGGATTTCGGAGGGTGAAACAATTTTTATATCGGCAGGGCATGAGCATATTGCTTATAATGATGGAAATGAAGACTGTGAAATCCTCTGCGTTCATATCTGATAGATATTTAAACATGAAGCCTTGAGAAATCAAGGTTTTTTTTATGCTGCAATAACGCCATTAATTGATACTTACAGCTTGCGTGTTTAATGCTTTTCCAATATTGTCCCCAAATGCGTAAGCTTCAAGTGCTTTTACAGAATTGCTATTGTTTATTTGAAAGAAGCCTTTCAACAAGCCTCAAGGTATAAAATATCCGTTAAAAAGGCATAACACTAACAGGAGGTGTTCACTGATGGACATATTAGAACCTAAAAAATTCGAAATTCATAAAGATGGAAGTTATACAGAATCCCATTATGAACAATTAAAGGCAGGAGACCACTTTAGAATGTTTCATCCGGATGGTCAGCCCTTCTTATATGAACATGATGACAAAGAAACCTATCAGGCTGCATCACATCCATATTTTGATGTTGAATTGGGTGTCTGGTTTATAGAGATTAAATAAAAAAAAATAAAGGGTCTGAATTTTGGACATTAATTCCTTTTTACAACTTCTGACTTTTCTTCGAGCTTTTGCATTTCCTTATTATACTTCGTTTTTATCCGTCTCGTTTCTGTTATATGCCTGACTTCCATTTCCTTCATTTCAGACTTAAATTCTTTACTGATTCTAGGGATATGCCATATTAGCAGATACAGAAAAAGCGCAAGGGAAATCCCATCTTTAGCATAGTTTAAAAGAATTTGCTCCAATTAATTATCTTTTTTCTTTATACAAGTAATTGTATGGAATACATAAATATTTACTAAAAGCAAGGTAATGCTGATTAAAGTGCAGGCTGTTAGGGCATACTTCTGAAAAATGATAAGGAGATTGCCGATGAAATGCTCTATGTGTAAAAGAAAAAAAGAAATTGTCTACAATAATATGGGAAACCAATATTGTGATGATTGCTGGTCTGTCGTGACGATTCCTTATGATACCCTGGTAAGCCAGGGGATGGCCTATTTGCCGTCAAATGATGAGAAGCATCTCTAAAAGATGCAGATGAAAAAACCTTCCAAATATGACTTTTGGAAGGTTTTTTGTAAAGAATGGTTATTACCAGATCTCTCCGGCTATTGAAACGACATGCCTAATCTTATTCCATTGCTGTTCTTCTGTAAGAAGATTTCCTTCTTCAGTAGAGGCAAACCCGCATTGAGGGCTTAAGCAGAGTTGATTAAGATTCACATATTGTGCAGCTTCCAAAATCCTCTGCTTTATTTTCTGGGAATCCTCCAGTTCGCCATGTTTAGAAGTAATCAGGCCCAATACAATTTGAAGGTCACTTCTATTTACATAGCGCATGGGTTCGAATCCGCCTGAACATTCATCATCAAACTCTAAAAACAATCCATCAACCTTTAATTGGCCAAAAATGATTTCAGATACACTTTCATAACCGCCGCTTGCTGTATAAGAAGATTTGAAATTGCCTCTGCAGATATGCATGGTAATGGCCATATCTTCGGGTTTGCCTTCAATGCTTTCATTGATGCAGCGTGCAAAAAGCTCTGCAAGCTCTTCAGAGTTATACCCTTTATCTTTAATCTGCTTTTGTCCTTTTTCTGAGAAAAAGACGGACCAAGAAGTATCATCTAGCTGCAGGTAGCGGCATCCTGCATCATAAAATGCTTTTATGGCATCTTGATAGGCAGTAACCAAGTCAGAAAAAAGTTCATCATTTTCGGTATAAGCTTCTTTTTCTATCTTCCCTCTGAAAAAAAGCATATTTGGGCTTGGAAGGGTGAATTTAGCAATATGGTCTCCGGCCAGGCTGTGAAGGAACTTATAATCTTCAAGCATTGGATGATTCCCAAATTTTACTTTGCCAGTCACTTTTACTCCATGTGACTTTGTCTCGACACCATTGAATTGGATTCCGGTGTCTGTTTCATAAAGCTCTACACCATCTAGTCCGGATAAAAAGTCAAAGTGCCACCATGCGCGTCTGAACTCACCATCAGTTACGGCAGATAAGCCCGCTTCCTTCTGCTTCTTAACGAGGGATATAATTTCCTCGTCTTCAATAGAACGCAGCTGATCAGCGGTAATTTCCCCGTTTTGTTTTTGCAAACGGGCCCTTTTTATTCTTTCTGGCCTTAAAAAACTGCCAACATGGTCAGCTTTAAAGGGGCCATTGAGCAGTGTCTTGGTCATAATGCGTCCCCCTTTATTTAGTATAGGATCTATTATACCGAAAAAATGTCTTAAAAAGAATTATTTATCTAAAAATTCTATTTATTTTAATGATTTTCTTCGGCCTTTAAAGGATTTTTACAAATTAAGGCTTTCTGCGCAATTTGAAAGCAGCCTGCTAATTAACTTAACATAGACAATTTTTTAGTATTGTGGTGTTATATAAATAGGCTATATTTAATTTATTCCTTGGAGGAAACAATGAAAACTGAATTAAATTACTTAGGAGATTTAATCATAAAAAATAAAGAATTTATAGTGAAAGAAGTTAACGAAAGCAGATTGGAGGGAGTTTCTGAAGAAGAACGCCATCAGTTTGCTAGTATAGAAAAAGAAATCCTTCAAATGAGAGCCGGCTTGATCTGCATGTTTGGAGATGCCCTTAAACTGATTTATGATGAAGAAGCATTGGATGCAAGGCTTGCAAAATGGGGAAAGGAAACCGGAGAATATATTTTCAATCTGGGCATTCCCTTAGATGAAGCATTGCTCGATACAGCTGCATACCGGAAAAGCATTTGGAAAGTAGTCAGCGAAGGTATTAAGGAAAAAGGGATGTCGGCTGATTTGGTTCTCAAAGCTGGGAGCATTATTGACCCCCTGTTAGATAAAGCAGCCTATTTTTTTAGTTTGACTTTTATCAAGAATCATCAAACAACGTTAGAAAATGCTAAAAGTGCATTTTTGGAATTATCAGTCCCTGTGGTTCCCCTTACCCAGGGAGTCGGCATTCTCCCATTGATCGGGAATGTTGATACAGAAAGAGCGGCCCTGTTAATGGAAGAAACCTTGAAGCAAGCAGGAAAATTAAAATTATCTCACTTAATCGTGGACTTGTCAGGTGTCTTGATTGTCGATACAATGGTTGCTGATCAAATTTTTAAGGTAATAGATGCCTTAAGGCTGCTTGGAGTCAAGACAATCGTCACCGGCGTCCGTCCGGAAATTGCCCAGACTGTTATAAATATTGGCATCGATTTTAAAGATATCGAAGTGAAGGGCAATCTTCAGAAAGCACTGCTGGGATTGGAAAATAAGCAAGCGCCGTAAGACATAGCGGAATGTTTCTGTCTTGTCTTTTCATTTTGGTGCTTTTTGCAAGGAAGCAGCAGAAACAAATTTTTAATAGCTTCCAGGTCATTGAAACCTATTAGTGAAATAATGAAGGAATTTTTCATGTTTTATTTTCTCTTTTGAAAAAAATATGTTATGAATATATATAAACAAAAAAGGCATTTCCATTTGCCTGTTTAAGCCATAAACTTATCATAAGAAGTGGGACGTGACCTAAATTTGATTAAATTGTCTGCGATCGCAAACTACCTGATAGAACATGCACATCTTTTAGCGGATGGAATTGTTAATGAAATTATAAATAAATTTGATTTTGAGGTTCCCGCAAAAGACATAAATGAAGCAAGAGCGATGTATGTGGAATTTCTTAAATTCCTGGGTGAATCCATTACCTGTACGGAAGGTTCTGTACCTAAAAGCTTGATTAAATGGAGTAAGGAAAATGGCGAAAAAACTGCCTATTCAGGAGGACATATATCTGATATTCTCCTTCGTTATCCAGAAACAAGGATAGCCTTTGCAGATTATTTTCTGAAAATCGGATTAAAACATCAGCTTAATACAGAAGAGGTCGTTCTCATTCTAAAAAGGGTCAACCATATGCTGGATTTGAGCATTAATGAAACAGTATTTGCTTTTGAACGCCGCAATCAGGAAATGCTCAAAACGGCTAAAAATGAAATAGATAAGTTATCATCACCAATTGTGCCCATTCAGGATGGACTTGCTGTACTGCCTTTAATCGGATCTATTGATTCTGACAGAGCTGATCATTTGATTAATACAGTTATACCAAAAATCCCTGGTCATGAAGTTACCTGTCTGATTATAGACTTCTCGGGAATAATAACGATCGATACAACAGTTTCAAGCCATATCTTCAATGTCTATAAAGTTCTTCGCCTGCTGGGCATTCAGGTCGTTTTTACTGGTATCAGGCCCGAACTCGCTTCGAGGGTAATAGCGTCAGGTGCTGACTTTTCTTCGTTTCAAGTGTATGCTACTGTGAAACAGGCAATTGAAGCCATGTGATTTGCTGGCTGATGTTCAAACATAAATCTTTTTCCATAAGCGGCGGCCATTTTCTTTTAAGGTGAAGAAAATGGCCTGTTTTGATAGGTTAAGGTGAGAGCAAGTTTGTTTTAAACAGCTTTGTCATAAAGGACATGGCAGCTGCGGGTAAACATAATGATTAATCCCTATAAAGACAAAAGAATAATTGTGAACCTTCGATTTTTAGATTTGTTATAATATAAAAGGACAATACATGAAAGGGGAGCAATCATTGAATCGATTTTTTTTAGTGCTGATCCTTTTTTGCTGCACCATTTTATTGGCTAGCTGCAATACCGTTCGCGTTCCTATGGATATGAATCATAATAAGAACAGTATGAATATGAATGTAATACCAACCAGGTCGGACTGGAAAACCCCCGATATAATGAAACCAAACAAAAAGGTGCCCATCTCTATTTTTATTAAAGATAAAACTGGCCAGCTTATTCAAAAATTCGATACAGTTCATGAAAAAAAGATGCATTTAATCATTGTGAACAAAGACCTTACATATTTCTCGCATATTCATCCTGTTTATAAAGGGAATGGCCGCTTTGATATATCTGCCGAGTTTCCGGCGGGTGGGGACTACAAACTCATCTCCGAATTTACACCTAAAGGAAGCGGCGATAATGGCGTAGCCCAGCATGTGCTGCATATCTCAGGTGAAAAGCCTGCAGCAATGCCTATTGTGCCTGACACATCCTTAACCAAGACTATAAATGGAAAAGAAGTAACATTAACATTTGATCATGTCATGGCCCGCATGAATCTGAATATGACCTTCAAAATACTAGATGCCAAAACAAATAAACCCGCCAGGCTGCAGCCTTATTTAGGAGCTATGGGGCATTGTGTGGCAATCAGTGATGATTGGAACCAGTACCTGCATATTCATCCGATGAAATCAGACTGGAAAAAGTCACAGGTTACTTTCATGACAAGATTTCCTGAAAAGGGGACTTATAAAATATGGGGACAATTTCAGCAAGACGGACAGGTTTTCGTTGTTCCTTTCGTTGTAAAAGTTCCGTAAAAAGCAGCTGCGGCTGCTTTTTTGCGTATCTGCAACATATTGATATTTGTGGCTATAACGTTTAACCACTTTCTTTTAAGAGGGAAGATCACCGTAATTTTGAAACTATGAGATGTCGTTACGTTCTTTTTAAGATGGTATGCTATAATTAAGTTTATTAAAAAAATTCACAGCCTTGATTAAAGGCTGATTTTTTATATATTGCAATAAATTTATAGTCAGGAGTTTATGTCATGAATGCAATTGTTTTTGATTTGGAAACCATTCGTACTCATCAAAAGGGACAAGAGCGGCATATCATTGAAATTGGAGCCGTAAAGATAGACATGGAAGCAAATGCATCAGAAGCTATTGATGTTTTTCAGCAATATGTTATGCCTCCTGGTAATTATATACCTAAGAGTTCCCGCCAAATGATCGGCATGAAAAAGGAAGAAATGAAAAATGCTATTTCTCTGCAGAAAGCCATAAAGAAGCTAAAAGAGTGGATAGGCGAAGAAGATTATCATCTATGCAGCTGGAGCAGATCAGATTTGGATATTATTCAGCATAACTATATAGTTAATAGATTTGATGTCAGCTGGGTAAAAAATTACAATGACATCCAGCTTCCAATTTCACGGGCTCTGTCGGATATAAATCACGTTTTAGGGCTGAAAAAAGCAATTGAATTAGGAGAGATCCCTATGGAAGGCAAATGGCACAGCGGATTGGCAGACTCTATCAATACAGCCAATCTCCTTGTTAAATACCGCCATGCTGTAGAGCTGAAAAAGACGGCAATTTATGAAGTGTTCTCTATATTCAGCAGCAGGTTATATACCACCTGCAAAGAATGCAAAGAAACAAAATACCATACTGAATTTTTCAAAAAGCGTACCACATGCCTTTCATGTGAAATAGAGAAAAAAATGGCATATGAGCTGCAAAAACAGGAGAAATCAATTTCTGAAGAAGCTATTACAACAAAGTAGGTTTTCTTATAGCTGAGTCCAAAACAGTATTGCAGGAAGAATAGAAATAGCCCGTAATCCTGACTGGCTTTGATGCATGTTATCAAAATATATTCAAAGAAGCAGATGACCGGAAAGTCATCTGCATTCTTTTTGCTGGAATGTAAACGCTATCTTTGTTATCCTTTGGATACGGAATCCGATAACTCAGAAAATATTCATAGAGATGTTCAATTTATACAGGAGCTGGCAATTCTGTGAAATGTAAGGTTTCTTTTAGCAAAGATGATTATCTAAGAAATGGGGAGAAGAAAACATGGTCTACCAGGCAGCTGAAAATCGGTACGAAAGTATGAAATATAATCGGAGCGGAAAATCAGGACTTATGCTTCCTGCCATTTCACTTGGGCTTTGGCATAATTTTGGCGGTGTTGATACATTTGAAAATGGCCGGGCTATGCTAAGGCGAGCCTTTGATCTTGGAATTACCCATTTTGACTTGGCAAACAATTATGGTCCACCTGCTGGATATGCAGAAGAATTGTTTGGGGAAATGCTGAAAACTGACTTTGCTCCATATCGTGATGAAATGATTATTTCCACTAAAGCTGGCTATTATATGTGGCCTGGTCCATACGGAGATTGGGGTTCAAGAAAATATCTTACGGCAAGCCTGGATCAGAGTTTAAAACGGATGGGGCTTGACTATGTTGATATATTTTACTCACACCGCCCTGACCCGAATACTCCGGTTGAGGAAACCATGGGTGCGCTGGATTCTATAGTACGGCAGGGAAAGGCCCTCTATGTGGGGATTTCAAGTTATAGTGCGGAGCAAACAGAAGAAGCGGTTAAAATCTTGAATCGTTTAGGCACACCGCTTGTTATTCATCAGCCAAACTATTCCATGCTGAACAGATGGATTGAAGATGGCCTTCAGGATGTTCTGCAGGAAAATGGCGTAGGATCGATAGCCTTTTGCCCATTAGCGCAGGGATTGCTGACCAGCAAATATCTTCATGGAATTCCGTCCGGTTCAAGAGCTTCTAAATCAACAGGTGCACTTAGCGAAGAGCGGGTCACAGAAGACGTAATCAGCCGGGTGCAAAAGCTGAACAACCTGGCTTCAGAACGAGGCCAGAATCTTGCACAAATGTCTTTAGCCTGGGTATTAAGAAATGGAAGGGTAACATCTGCCTTAATCGGTGCCAGCCGTGTTAGCCAAATCGAAGAAAATGTAGAAGCTCTTAATAATCTGGATTTCTCACAGGATGAGCTTGAATTGATTGAAAATATTCTGAGCGGTGGAACTACTGAAAAATAATCTTAACATTAAGACCCAGCCGACAATAATAGAATGCATCTTAAATCCCTGCCGAGTATGACAAGCGGGGATTTTTGGCATCTTTGAACAGGAGTCATGCTGAAAAGGCATCATAATAGAGCAGAATATACAAAAACAATATGTATGCGTCTGCCAACTGTGTGATCCGCCGGGCTTTTTGTTGCAATTTATTAGTGAAAAGGAATATGATAGTAAAGGATTGTTTAAGTGATAAGGGACAATTAATTGAAATGAAAGAGGATTTAAAACATGATTAATTTAAAAAGTGAACGAGAGATAGAGTTAATGCACGAAGCAGGTAAGCTGCTGGCTGCAACACACAGGGAAATTGCAAAAATGATAAAGCCAGGCATTACTACCGCCGATATTGAAGAATTTGTCGAAAAGTACCTAGCTGAGCATGGCGCTACTGCAGAACAAAAAGGCTATCAAGGTTATAAGTATGCAACATGTGCTTCAGTAAATGACGAAATCTGCCATGGTTTTCCTACGAAAAAACCCCTAAAAGAAGGAGATATCGTTACAATCGATATGGTTGTGAATTTAAACGGCGGTTTAGCTGACTCTGCTTGGACATATCCTGTCGGCGAAGTATCAAATGAAACTGCCCGCCTTCTTGAAGTGACAAAGAACTCGCTTTATAAAGCCATTGAACAGGCGCAGGCCGGCAACAGGCTAGGTGACATCGGACATGCCATACAATCATATGTTGAAGGCGAAAAATATTCAGTTGTCCGCGATTTTACCGGACATGGCATAGGAAAAACCATTCATGAAGATCCTACAGTCCTTCATTACGGGAAACCTGGCAAAGGCATGAGACTAAAGGAAGGGATGGTCATCACTATTGAGCCAATGGTTAACGCCGGCACATGGCATTCTAAAATGGATCAAAACGGATGGACTGCCCGCACTGTGGACGGAAAACTCTCAGCACAGTATGAACATACCATTGTAATTACAAAAGAAGGCCCTAAAATTTTGACTGAACAATAAAAAAAAGACCTGAAAGCCAGAATACACACTGGTTTCAGGTCTTTTTTTTTATTATTATTCAAAAACAGAACATAAGTTCTCGTTCCGGTAAAAAGAGCATTTTTGTCCATTTTCATCAAATAAGTCAGGAAAGATTTGTTAATTATGGCTTGCTGCTTATTCCAAAAGGGAGAGCGGCTTATGAAATAAAATAATAAACTGCTACAATTCCGGGAAACTGGCTATTGTTAAAAAATCAGGCCGAAAAACGGTGTGTTCCTGTTATAACAAGGTTTTTTTATTCATGATCAGTCAAAGGATAGTTAGCAAACAAAAAAATATTTCAAAAATAACCTCGCTAGAATATATATTTATCTCATCTATCATTATTATTTTGAAAAATGAATGTATTTACGATTAAGAGGGTAAAAGTCATATAAACTTAAAATTTATATATTAGCAGGAATTTTTGTCTGGGATATAGAACACATATTCTGTCGAGCTGTTTGTTAAACGAAATGCTCTAAAGATAGGGGATGAAAGAATGGAGAAAGGCCAAAAAGATGCCGTAACCGTTGAAACGACTGGATTAAGCCAGCGTGAATTTTTAACTCTTTTTTTGCTGCATACCTTATCATTGAAAGCTAACTATCCGCGGGCAATCCACCAGGAGTTAAAAAGCATGTTTACTGGAAAGGTACATAGCTATGACTATTTATGTAAAATCGCCAATAATCTTGTCGAATCTGGTCACTTAGAATTATACACGAATAAAGGAAGAAATTTTTATAAAATTAATTTAAAAGGCAAAGAATTACTGTCCTGGTATCATGGCAACTTTGCTGTCAGGCTCAAAGAAGTTAAAAAGGTCATTGACAGGTTCATGTTTGATCTAACTGGTTCTGGTATAAATCCCCCGGTGCAGCATGATCTCCCTGAAGAATACCGAAGCTACTTTTCGAAAATCATCTCCGTCAAAGATTTGGTCCGGTATAGTACACTAAAGGTCGCATTCCACAGAAAAACATTTTATATGGGTGAGGTGGGGGAACTATTAAAGGGAAAATTCGGCTGGATAGCAAGCAATGGGTATTTATATGACTTATCACACGAGATGGAAGAGGGAGACCTGTTGATTGGCTGGTGGGAAAGCGAAAAACGCACTAAACGCCAGCTTCGGATTACCCCGGAAGGAGAACATCATTATAAGCAAATAGCTGATTCTGCTGCCTACCGGGTACAGGAAATCCAAAAATATATTTCGGCAGTATTAACTTTTTTAGGTGAAAATGAAGAAACAGGTTCAAATCAAAGTAAGTGTGATTAAACAAATGCAGATACAGGCAAAGCATTCAGTTTTGCAGATTATGATGAAGACTTTCGGTACATGATAATTCACCAGATTATTATTATGTAAACAAACATCGAAGGGACCTTCTAAGGGTCACTTTGATGTTTGTGGTGAAAAAACTATAGAAGAAGTACTTCAGGGGCCGGACAAGCGTATTCAGAGCTTCTGAAGGGCGGCACAGACACGAATGCCTGCGGATCTTGCCGATTTATTGATTTTCTTTCGCTGTCATCATGGGTGCAAATTTCTACAAGATTTAAGTTAAGTATAAAGTCACTTCATTTATACAATACTTTGCGGAGTGTTAAAATGGATTTTAGCGGTTCATAAGAAAGGATGAGTTAGGTGTCTTTTTTTCAAACAGAGGAACAAAAAGAATATATCAATAAACTGGAACAAGCCATTGCCTCTTTTTCTTACAGAGAACAAGAACTTGATGAAAGCAGAAGTTTTCCATACCAAAATATCCGTGAATTAAAAGATTTTGGGTATACAGCTTTAACTTTGCCTAAGGAATACGGAGGCAGGGGCGGCACTTTGTATGACTTTCTGTTAGGGCAGGAACTGATTGCATCGAAATCCGGCTCAACAGCTCTTTCAATTGGCTGGCATTTAGGCGGCATCATGGAAATCAATGAACGGAAAAATTGGAACAGCGAAGTCAAAGAAGAATTAATGAAGAGTGTAGCAAAAGGAGCTTTGGTAAACAGGGCAGCAACTGAGCCAAAAACAGGCAGCCCAACCAGAGGTGGAAGGCCAGAGACTACAGCCATATTGGAAGGTGGCAGCTATGTTATCACTGGCAGGAAAACATTTACAAGCCTTTCTCCCATGCTTGATTACTTTATCGTAAGTGCATGGGTGCCAAAAGACGAATCCATTGGCTGGTTCCTTATACATCGTGATTCATCTGGAGTGAGCATTGAAGAAACGTGGGATGTGATCTCCATGCAAGGAACCGGCAGCCATGACTTGGTATTGGATTCTGTTAAGGTAGATACAAAATATTATGTAGAAAATCAAACTAAACGATCAGCAAAAGGTGCTCCATGGCTTCTTCATATTCCGGCTTGCTATATGGGAATTGCAGCTGCAGCAAGGGATTATAGTGTTTCCTTTGCCAAAACGTATACTCCAAACAGCTTGCCAGGACCAATAGCAGAGCTTCCAAATGTTCAAAGATTGATTGGCAAAATGGATCTTGAGCTTCTTCAAGCAAGGCATTTCCTTTATTCAGTTGCTGAAAAATGGGAACAGCAGCCGCAGGAACAGGAAAAACTTACCGTCGATTTGGCTGCTGTCAAAACAAGTATTACCAATAGTGCCATTAAAATCGTCGATATGGCCATGAGAATCGCAGGAGCACAAAGCCTGCAAAGAAAAAACCCCTTACAGCGTTTTTATCGTGATGTACGTGCAGGACTTCACAATCCGCCCATGGATGATGCAGTTATATCATTGCTGGCAAAAACAGCTTTAACAGAAGAATAGACAATTAGCCGCCTGATATCAAAGGCGGTTTTATTTGAAATAGACACATTCATTACTGCAGCAGACTGCTTGAGCACATATATAATATCTGAACAGGCAGCAAAACGTTGATCGCAGATATTATGTAAACTGTATGAAAAGAGGGAAGTTAAAAATTCTAAAAAGCAAGCGAAATTTTTAATAATATTATTAAGCTGATTATTAAATAATAAATAATAATGAACCGGGAATTAATATATGATGAGAATGAAATTTAACAATGTTCCAGATTAGTCATATATAGTTCCTCATAAAATTCATTTTTATAGTCTATACATAAACATACATACAAACTGGGAGGTTTAATGAATTGTTTTCTTATTAATGATATTTTAGCTGATATCATTCCAAAATTTCTGTTTCATCTCAATATAAGTAGTATTCTTGGATTGTGAGACAAAATCCCATAAAATTTAATGACTTCCTATAATATATATTATGTAAACTAGAAAAAATAGTCATTCGTGTAAAGCTTCCCCGTTCAAGCTCCATAGACTAATGACACAAACTTGATGTCATAAATGACTCAAATGTATTGACTAAAAAAGTTTCCCTTTTGAACTCCGTTATCAACTAGTAAAGGCGTAGATAAATTCTCCGAAATACTCTTCCAATATATATAAGACATTGCTTGTTTACAATGTATTTTTCCAGGACTTAATTTTACAAATTCCCGTATACACTTTAAATGTTTTTTTAAAAAATTTTTTCGAATATATCTCGATACGGATTTGTAAACAGCCTTAGAGCTAAAGAATATATCTTTTTTTATATCTCTATACTCTTCTTTGTTAATTCTGTTATAACTTTTTAAATTAATAAGGATTTTGGCCCTTACTCCCTCTTCTGCGCTGCTGTGTATCCTGCTTAGAATATCATCATTTTGATTATTTTTTTAGGTTTGCACATTAATATATACATTTATTTTTTTATTTGCTAAATAACTTTGTACTACTTTATTTTTGTGTATAAAACTTTGGTATTTAGTTGAGTTATTTCGCATTGTTTCTAGGAAATGAGTAAAGGAATTACTTTCAGATATAAAGCAATATCCGCAATCACATGTAAATGGCTCATTTTTATTAATGGAGTACTTAATTTTTTGCAAGCATTTAGGACACTGCTCAATTAAAAGATATTTATGTATAGGACATTTTTTATAAGAAGAAAGTGATGTAGTATGCTATGGAAATAATCTCCGTAACACTGAGGGCAGTATCTAAGATATTTTGCAAAATAGTTTTTAAGTTCATTTTTATTAATATTTAAAGGAGAATCAAAAACTCTACATTCTCTTTAATAATACTTTTAACTGGAATATCAAATATCTCATTTGTTATTTTCTCATGCAATGTAATTAAACTTTTAACGGAGGGTTTGTTACATTGAAGTAAATCAAAAACTGTATCTCCATCAACATTGTTGGCTAATTTAAATGATACCTTTGGCTATTTTTGTTTAAAAATATTAAAATAAAAGTGAAGACTTATACTTCATCCTTTCCATTTTAAATTGATACTAAAAGCAGGTCATACTTGTTTCTGGCAATTAACTGATGTATATTTTGGCAGTATGTTTATTAATCTTTATGAATCTTTACTTACGGGTAAACCTGTATGCACACTAATATTTATTCATATTTGTGAAACGATGCTTACTGTACTATCATGAAAATAAGTTTCTTCAAAATTGGAAAATGACAAAAATTAAGAAGACCCTACTCAAACGTTAAAAAAAAGAGGAGAGCGATAAATAATAAGTCTATGGATTAGGGTTGACTGGATTAAGGTCAGTATCAGTATTGACACTTCTTAACCATTTTCATTCTCTGTGGTGAAGCGGTGATTTTTCCGCTTTATGGATGGCTAACGGGGCAGTATAGACAAAAAAATGGCGTGAAACTGATATCATCAGTTTTGACGCGCCATTTTTTATGATAATCTATAATTCAATTTTTTTAATAATTATTGCTGGATTTCCACCTACCACTACATTATCTGGAACATCTTTAGTAACTACTGCACCCGATGCGATAACAACGTTATCTCCTACAGTTATTCCTGGGTTTATTACTGCACTTCCTCCAATCCATACATTATTTCCAAAAGAGATTGGTTTTGCGTATTCTTTTCCAGAATTGCGTTCAGTTGGATTTAGTGGGTGGGTTGCAGTATAAATTTGTACCCCAGGTGCAAGCATACAATTGTGTCCAAATCTTACTTCGCAAACATCTAAAATGGTACAGTCGAAGTTTGCAAAGAAGTTTTCTCCAACGTGAGTGTTATAACCATAATCAAAACGTATATTTGGTTCCATATATACGTTTTCTCCAGTTGAACCAAGCAACTCTTTTAATAATCGTGTCCGTTTTTCTCCTTCGAACTCTAATGTTTGATTGTAAATTCTAACTTTTCGTCTTGCTTCCTCACGTTCTTTGGCTAATAGTGGATCAGCAGGATTGTAAATTTCTCCAGCTAGCATCTTTTCTTTTTCAGTTTTCATTTTGGACCTACTTTCAGTAGATATAACTTTACTTTTCATTATTATACAGAATTTCTAAGGTAATCCTACTGTTGGTAGGATTACCCGGTACTTTTTATTGTAAGGATAGTATTTGAATGATGGTTCTCATTACTGCATCCTCTTCATTTGAACGTGTAATGAAATTAGTAGCATCCTTTAGATCTTGAACGGCATTTCGAACAGCAAAGCTATAAATACTACGAGTCATTAGCTCTATATCATTGTAGCCATCTCCGAAAGCCATTGTTTCTTCAGGAGTAACATTCAATAAACGTTGAAGGTGTTCAACTGTGGTTCCTTTATGTACATTCGCATTTGCTATATCAATCCAAGCTGCTTCAGATGCGATAATATAAGCTTGGTCAAAATACCGGGATAATTTTTCTCTAGTTTCGAAACACTTAAGGTCTGGGTCGTGAATGGTAATTTTAACAAAGTCCTCAGTTATTTCATTGAAATCCGCCACTTGTTTTACTTGAGCATAAGACCTTCTAACAATAGATGCTTCTTCGGATGACAAATTGTCTTTTATGAATGCCCCGTTTCTGGTACACGCAATAACAGTATGGTCTAGTCTTATTTCCTCAAGTAAATGGATAATTTCTAACCCTAATTCATTTTTTAACAGTGATTCATAAACAAATCTTCCATTATGTTTGATTCGGGTAGCACTATCTCCTAAAATCCATAAATCCTCCGCATCCTCACCAAACAACTCTTCTACACGTTCACATTGTTTTCCGGTAACTGGAGCAAAAACAACGTCCTTTTCTTTCATCATTTTTTTTACATCCCTGTACAGCTCCCTGTTGAAATCACCGTTATTATTTAGGAAAGTTCCATCCATATCAGATAACACTAATTTAATCATATTATTTACCCCCAATGTCTACTATTATCTCAAGCTGGCTTCCTCATCCAAATCTTCTTGAGTGATCTCTCTGTCCTTGTAATAATATTTTAAATCGTGTTCATTAATGGTGCGCAACACTTTGCAAGGATTACCAACAGCAACGGAATTAGCGGGTATATCTTTAGTTACTACACTTCCCGCACCTATAACACTGTTTTCCCCAATAGTTACTCCGGGACAAATGATACTGCCAGCTCCAATCCAACAATTATCCCCAACCTTTACTGGATCAGCGTACATATACTCTCTGTAATTAGGGTTTATTGGATGACCTACGGTTGCAATTGTTACTGCAGGACCAAACAATACATTCTTTCCGATAATAATTTTCGTATCATCAACAAAATTACAGTTAAAGTTAAGATAAGTGCCTTCTCCAATTTCAATGTTAGTTCCATAACAGAAGTAAAACGGAGGCTCTATCCAAGCTTTAGTTTCTTTACCGAATATTTCGTTCATCAGGCGCACGCGTTCCTCCAAATTATCCGGCCCTATCGTATTAAATGCCATCATTCTTCTTTTAGCATTAGACCTGTCTTCAGGCAGTCCCTCACAGTAATCTGTAAATAGTTTTACCGAAGCAATTCTTTCTCTCATTGTCATCATACATCTTCTCCTTATCAGGTAAAATTCCTTGTAATATTGTTTAACCACCTGTATCGACGGTAACGAATGACAGCAACAGGTAGTTTGATAAATTCATCTAAACTAATCACTGCATAAAGAACAATAGGAGTTACGTGCCACACAAATGCACTCAAATAACTTAATGGTAAAACGATTCCCCACATAACGATTAAATCACACCAAAAACCAAATTTTGCATCTCCTCCAGCTGGGAATATGCCACCGATAATAGCGGAATTCATTGACTTACCAATACAATAATAGGCGCATATATAAAGCATCCCATTAAGATAACCGCGAGCAGTAACATTTAAATTTACAAAATGAAATACTACCGGTTTCAGCAGCAAAATGGTTAAACCAGCTAGAACACCGAATATCAGTGCGTACAAATTGATCTTTTTTCCGGCTTTTATTGCCATCTGCCTATCACTGTTTCCTAGATATTTTCCAACAAGCACTGCACCGCCAATAGAAATACCACCGCACAACACGATTGCCAGGTCTTTGACTACTGATGTAATGGAGTTAGATGCAACCATATCCGGGCTGACGTGACCAATTATCGTAGTTGTTACAGTTAAGGCACCGCCCCAAATGATGTAATTGGCCTGAACCGGTATGGTGTATTTCAAGAAATCTTTGCGCAAGTGACGTTCCATATCATCACGCACAGGCAAGTGAAACTGGACATCCCCGCGTGTTATTGAATGGATGATACAGCACCCAAGCTCGATAAAACGAGCGCAAACTGTTGCGATACCCACGCCTGTTACAGCCTTTTCTGGCATAGTGGGAAAAAAGACTAACACGCAAAGTGCGTCAAATGCAATGTTTAAAATTAGACACATTGAACTGATTCTTGCACTAAGGTTTGCGTTTTCCTTGCTCTTCAACACGGTTAGATACATTTGCGAAAGACTCATTGCAATATAAGAAAATGATACAGCTCGTAAAAATTTCGTTCCATAATTGATTAACTCTCTGTCATTTGTAAATAGTCGCATCAGATCATCTGGAAAGCACAGCGAAAGTATGAAAAAGAAAGTCGAGATGCCTAATGAAAATATACAGGCGATACTTAGTACACGCTGTATGGCTTCTACATCTTTCTTTCCCCAGTACTGCGCAGTAAAGATACCCGTTCCTGTTGCAAGCCCCATATAGAACAGGGTCAACACAAGGGTTACTTGCCCTGCCAGCGATACAGCAGACATAGCAGACTGATTAATTTTTCCTAACATCACAACATCCGCCGAGATTACCGCTGCTGAGATTAAATTTTGCAATGCGATTGGTAATACAAGTGTGATCAACGCGCGATTGAACGTTCGACTAAAATGACGATCCTCAGTTTTTTCCACCCTTAAAGGTTCCCGCATCCCACATCCCATCTTTCTAACTTTTCTTTTAATATCAAAATTGTACAAAGTTACACTTGTAGATTCTACCAAAATCGAATATAATTCTGTCAAAATCGTATATTAATTTAGAAGGTGTGTCTATGAGATTTGAACTTGAGGTATTTTCCGATTTATCAGAACGGCTGAACTATAACCTTCCTGATTTTCCACTTTATGCACGTATGGGGGCTCTACATCAATTTGACAGATATGCAGCGTCGTGTCATTGGCATCCTGATTTGGAGTTTATCGTAGTGTTAGATGGGAAAATGGAGTATTTTGTTAATGGACAAACAGTACTGATTGAGAAGGGGAATGGAATTTTTGTAAACAGTAAACGGCTACACTATGGTTTTTCTAACGATAAGGCTGACTGTTCTTTCATTGTGGTTACAATCCACCCTTCACTCCTTGGTGAAAGTACACACCGAGGAAAGGTATACCTAGAAGAAAAATTTGGATTAGATACTGAAGACTATATATTACTTACACCTCAAAGCCCCTGGAAGAACGAGGTCCTAATTTCCTTGAATCAAATTTACAATGTAATGAACAGTAGTTCATTCAATCCACTTCGTCTTCTTTCACAGGCTATGTCTCTATGCGCCTGTGTAGGTGATCATATACAAAAAGCTCCTGGACATCTTAACGATGATCAGTTATGGATGGCAGTTCGAAAAATGACTGGATTCATCCATCATCAATATGAGCATAAGCTTTCAATTGATGACATTGCAGCGTCCGGTTCAATATGCAGGAGCAGATGTTGTCAGTTGTTCAGTAAGTTCATTGGTCAATCCCCAAACACTTATTTGAATCGGTATCGTATTCAAAAGAGTTCTGAGATGCTTCTGGAAACAAACCGATCAATCAGTGAGATAGCTATGGTATGCGGTTTTCAAAGTCCAAGCTATTTTTCATATGTTTTTCGAAAGGAAACGGGCATAACCCCGCAGGATTACAGGAAGAAGGCTACCTTATCTTCACCTTAATTGTAAGTGGAACTGATTGAATAAAGGGCCAATCATAAGTGGTAGTTATGAATGTTTGTGGAATAATATACTTAAACTAAACCAGCTAATAGTTTGTCAACATTTTTCAATAAAAAGTTTAATAACCTCATGATATACTAAAAATGTTCATGCCAAATAACCTTCCTTTATGCTCTTATTGGAAGGTTTTGACGTATTTAGTTAGAGATAGGTTTTAAAACATATCTTGGAAAGTGGATCTACTTTTTAATAATGCGTAAATCCAATGTAAGAGCTTATTTGCACAGGCAATGATTGCTACTCTGAAGGGTTTTCCTTCTTCTCGTTTCTTGTCGTAAAACTCTCGTAGTCTTCTATTCCGTGGAATGATTTCATCAGTCGTTTTCTTTTTACGGGCATCCCGAATACCACTTTGAACAGCCATATACAGGGCATGGCGAAGTCTACATGAGCCACGTTTGGTAATTCGATTTACGGATGCAGTAAACTTTCCAGAAGAGTACACACTAGGATCTATTCCAGCGAATGCAACTAACTTCTTGGCATCATTAAACCGATCTATCTCTCCGATTTCAGAAATAATCGTTCCAGCGATTTTTTCTCCAATACCAGGGATAGATTGTAGGATCTCATATTCTTCAATTCCCTTAGCGAGAGCATCTATTTCATCCGCAATCTTGGATAGATGCTCTTGGTATTGAAGAACAATCTTAACTAAGATCTCAAGGTTAAAGATATGACTTTGGTAGAGATTGTCTTGAAAAGGATTACGAAGGGCTGCTTCTCGCAACTTCTGTGCCTTTTCCTTTGCCCAAGACTCCGAACGACTTGTACATAATGAAGCTATTTTATCCGTTAACTCTTTATCACTCACACTTAATACTGCCTTTGAAGTAGGGAATGCTAGTAAAGTAAGCAACGATACCTTTGAATAGAGGCTTCCAAACACCCCTCGATACTCAGGAAATACCTGATCGATCAGAGAATGCAGCTGTAACTTTGTTTTCGCTGATATTTCTGCAATACTCTCTTGTTGTCTTGTTAGATTACGAAGGTTTAAGAGTTGAATTCCACGCTTCTTGTAAGGCTCTAACTCCTCTTTGTAATACAGTTCACAAAGGTGATAAGCATCAATTGCATCTGTTTTCACCTTTCGTAGGCTTGAGCTCTTAGCTCTGTGTGAGATAAGAGGATTAACAATAATAAAAACATATTTTTGTTCCTCTAAAAACTGAATAACGGGAGTATGGTAGTGCCCAGTTGATTCTAAAACAACCGAAGGTTGATAACCGCCAGCTGCTCTCTCCACCTCATGAAGGAATTCTAATAAACTCCCTAAACCTTCAAGATCGTGTTTAATACTAAAGCTCTTACGATATGGTTTACCCTTATCTAAAAATGCCTGTACCTGACTTTCTCCTTTTGATACGTCCAGACCAATGACTGGATTCATACTTTATCTCCTCCTAGAAATACAATATTAGTCGGTATCCCCTAAGGCTTCTTGTAATGTCATAGGTTCGCTTGTTAAACGGGATCGTTGTCCCAACCAGCCTGAAACATGCTTATACAAGTAGGGGGTGAACAGTTTAGCTGACGGGATTAAATCCCACGGGTGCGACGTTCTACCCCGACTACCGTTATATTAAGACCATATGAAAAAAGGTCAACCAGAAAAATCTGGCTAACCTTATATTACGAACGGGTGCTATAGCACAATAAGGAATAAAAATATAGAGCCTAAAATATGCAAGTTTTTATGCACTACTTGTGTATTAGGGCTTTTTTCACATTCATAAAAAATACTGCCGTTTATAGCAATTTTTAATTGCCAAATACAGGTCATACTTATAGGTAAAAGAAAAAAGTAGCTAATTCACATAAGCTACTTTTTAGTAAATTATTAGATTTTTTGTGTAGTATTTTATTTCAAAAATTGAGTTTAATTTCAACATTATCTTTTAATCAATTTACCTTTTTTTGTTGTTTAGATAGGAAATAATTCCTAATAAACCATTCGCTCCTTGCAAGAGCTCGAAACATTGCAGATTGCCAGGAGTTCAAATGAACCCTTTCAGTACTCTCTACATAATCCTCAAGCTGTGTTTTTAATTCAGTAGGTCCTGATTTATCAAATATTTTTTTTAACGTTAAATCTCTCATTGAAAACTCTTCAGCTGCAAAGATACTATAAAGAGGTCCCAGTTTAAAAGTGCTAAAATGGTTTTTTACTCGTTTATACTTTAATTCATCCCAGTTATCTGGTCTTTCTACGTAAAATTTGAACCCAAGTGGTTTTTGGGGTAACACTTCTGCTTCTAACCATAAATCGTCCTCAATATCATCAAAATAAGGATGTAAAGTTTCTTCCTCAGCTCTCAAAGGTCTAGCTGCTGTTTTAGTTTTATTACAATCATAGCAACTAGGAATTAAATTAATAGGTGTAACAGCCAAAGCTGGATATTTTGCCTTAGGAAGATGATGATCAAGGGTTGAAACCACTCTTATACCACATAGAGGACATTTATTAAGTTTAGGTGCCTTTAATATAGCACGTAAATATCACGACCAGGTTGTCCTTTTTTAGCAAATTTATCATTATAAACATTTTTCATTTCCTATGTGGGTAACAATTACTGAAACGCCTTCATGAGGTTCCAGGGTATGCAGAGTTTTGCTTTTTACTTTCTTTTCAAAAGTGTTAGAAGCTTCCTCTATTTTGTTACCAATTGATTTCATCCGCTTAACTAAATCATCATCCTCATAGTTGCTAATACAAGTTAACAGTACATTCAACGGTGTAAATTTTGGTTTTTGTAATTTTCTCATAGCCTTCTTCTATCCTCTCAGTCTCTATATAATAATAGAGCCCTTATGATGGCGCGAGCTTCCATTCCTAATTCATCGTTAAAATAATCAATGGTAGAATCAAAATCCCCAATTTTTTCAACAACATCTAACAATAATTTATGAAAGCCTGATTGGGTTACTTCTAGTCCAAAAACCTCTCTAGTTAGTGTTCCAATATTTTCTCCAAAAGTTTCGATTTCAGGTCTTTCTATAGATACTTCCCTGTTACGTCTATTAATTATTAATACACAACTTTTCGGTACTTCTTGGAGTGCGCCAATAGCATCCCCTAAAGTGCATCTGCCTGAACAATGACTCGTAGAAACAAACACACTCTGCCAAATAGGCTTTTCTTTATTCATTTTTTTATGGACTTTTGAATGTTCATGAATGTGTCCATCTTTGTGTGAATGTCTAACTTTGACTCTGCCGATGCTCCAATATGCCCAAATACCATTAGGTCCAAGATAAAGCCCATTTATAACCCAAACAATATTCATGATTTTCATAGGCTAAGGATTTATAAGAATATCTCCCAAATTGATTAATGCTGATATAATTCCAATCACTACACAAATATTAGCAATAATAATTAGTAAGCTCATAATTACCCTCCTAAAATACCTATTAATTATACGGTACCCTCCTACGGTAAATGAACACATTATAATATCCTTTCATGATTTTTTAGAGTTTGAAAATTTATCTCCTGGTCCTGATTAACATTTTATCTAAAACAAAAAGAAACCCATATTTGGCAGAAAGGTTTCTTCTCAAGTATTATTTAATTGCTTTGCTTACCTTAAGCTTATTGCCTTTAATTTTTGTATTCTCCATTGCATGCAGTACTAAAAATCCTTTTCCATTAAAGATAATTGCATATAACAGTATTAATGAGTGTCAGGCTTTTTATTTTCGGCTGCTGAAGCAGATATTCTTCGAGGTGAATCCTTCCCTGATACATCTGTCCTTCTTACCTGCACCCCATTCACTTTCAGAATTCGGCCTGATGGCCAGCTTATACTTGTGCTTAAAAATCCCTTGTTACATAAATTGTATCATTTTGTAACAAGTGTCTCGGTGATTTAGTTATTTGGTGAGTGCTTTCAGCTTATCCAAGGCTTGATTCAAGTACTCTTGTCCTTTGTTCATATGGATTGTAAACGCTTCTATAAGAGACGTATCCATTTTGCTGAAGGCTTTTAAATAGTTATCATTGGCGAACTGATACTCATCCATGCTAAGAAAGAGCTTGTCCTGAACATCTTGGGTAATGGACGGAGACTTGGCCAAACGAATATTCTGTATAAGCTGTTCCATATTCTTATGGTTCGTCTCAGCTGTCGTCTTCCAGGCTTCCGTTTTCGTGATAGAAGGATTTTCTATGGCGTTCTTGTTTAACTCTGCAAGAGTGGATAAGTTATCCGCGAGGCCTTTCAAATTCTTACTTAAAGAAGCGGTGTACGTCTTAAATTTTTCTTTTTCATCAGGATCAGTAAGACCAGGGATATTTTCATCCTTAGATGCGTCATTGGCAGATTTCTTTTTTACCTTTTCCGTTGTGTCAGTCTCTTTCTTTGTCTCTGTCGAAGAAGCATCCGAGCCTGCACCTGAACAAGCCGTAAAAACAGATACCATTAAAACGGCAAGGAAAATCATGCTAATCTTTTTCATGTCGTTCCTCCTGTAAATAAGTATCGCAAGGAGCGTATGGTAAGTCTCCTGTCCAGAGGTGAATGTGACAGGGGCTAAGCTGCCCGTGGAAGGGTCTGCCCTCATTAGGCTTTTCATTAACAGCAGGGTATGTGTTCACATGCCGCTGAGATTAATGGTTTATTCCAATATACGCATATTCACATGACCGCATCAATAACGCGGCGCATGTCAGGATGCAAACTTCCCTATTCACCTGCAGACCGCCTTTAGTTAACCTGCTGCTACATGCGCGTGTGACTATCGTGCATTCACGAAAACGGAACGGGTATCGTCGGCTCAGACGGTTTTTGCTATTCCTATGGGGTTACCAAACATCCAAGCCACCCAGCGTTCCAAGGCATTCTGACATAGGATTCTGCTCAGAATCCCCCTATGATATTATAGTATTTGATTTAACGGCCTGTAGGGTGGTGTTATGAATTACCATCAATCGAAAAGATGAGAAACCACGGGAGAAGGATGCAAGGTTTTTCCATAATTATACAACAAGTTTACTGATATGGCGATTTTGAATGTTCTGATTAACTAGTTTATGTTAATTTTAATCTGCAAGTATATGTAAAGAGTATATATCTTCTGCCATTGCACTGGGATATCACACTTTATTAACGCCTATGATGACTAAAGTAAAAATAGATTTGCTCCAAATAGAAGGAAAAACAACTTGATATAGGTGGCAGCTTTCTTCTCGGCTTAACCAACCAATGCAGGATTTTATGAGTGATGAAACCTGGTTCACATAATAATGCTGGCTGTCTTAATAGCTGCAGGGAGAGGGACTTTTAAAACTTTTTGAAGGAGGAGAAATTCTAGAGGAAATTGGTATATCGGCATTTATTATCCTATATTTCTTAAAGGAACCGGATCGCTCCCAATAATTAATAACTTCCTCTTATAAAAGCCAGTTCCCTTACGTGAATTGGCTTCTTTTTTATACCTTAGGTGCTTTTTTTATTGTAGAATCATGCAGTAAATCCATAAAGAGCCTTATCTTATTAAATTAATCCATCAAAGTATTTCGTTAATGATTCGTCCTGGTTATTTAATTTGATAAATTCATGCTGCTGTAAAAAAACGGACGGCAGCTCTATCACCCCGCTGCCGTCCGTTTCCTCTTTTATTTAATTGCTTTGCTGACCTTCAGCTTCTTGCCTTTAATGGTAGTGTTCTCCATTGCCTGAAGGACCAAAGATCCTTTTCCATTAAGGATATCTACATATGACAATGTATCCTGAACAGTAATGATTCCAATATCGTCTGCAGTGACTCCAGGGATTTTTGCAATCGTTCCTACAAAATCGACAGCACGGATTTTTTTCTTTTTTCCGCCGTTGAAATGCAGTTTGGTGATATCCTGATTGATACGTGCTGTTTTATTATTTCTTACAACACGGCGCCCGCTGATTTTTTCTTCAAAAGCCGCTCTGCTTCTTTCAACTTCTCCTGTAGCTGGGGCCTCTTTAACATTCAGGTGGAAGCCGATGTATCTTTCAATGGATTTTACGAACTTTTCTTCATATGATGTTGCAAACGTAATCGCTTTTCCTTTCTTGCCGGCACGTCCGGTTCTTCCGGTGCGATGTACATAGCTTTCCTTTTCCATAGGAACATCAAAGTTAATGACAAGAGTGACATTATCGATATCAATACCTCTTGCGGCTACATCTGTTGCTATAAGATAGCGGAAATTCCCCATTTTGAAACCATCCATCACAGCAAACCTGTCTTCTTGCTCCAGTCCTCCATGAAGTCTTTCACATGAATATCCGGCTTCTTCCAATTCAGCATAAACTTTATCCACGTTTGCTTTTGTACTGCAAAAGATGATGCAGCTTTCAGGATTTTCAACCACAGTTACATCTTTAAGCAAAGCAATTTTATGATGCTCTTTCGTCTGAATTAAAACATGTTCGATTGTATCGGTTGTAATCCCAGCCGCTTCAATTTCAACATTAACAGGATCCTTCATATATTTATGGCAAAGATTTTCAACGTCCTTAGGCAATGTAGCGGAAAATACCATCGTCACTCTATTTGAAGGAAGCTTTTCGATAATCGCTTCTACTTCATCAATAAACCCCATATTTAGCATTTCATCGGCTTCATCAATAACCAGATACCTGATTTGGCTTAAATCCAATGTTCCTCTTTCGATATGGTCCATTGCACGTCCTGGTGTGCCGACGACAATATGTGTTTTTTGTTTCAGTTCTTCTTTTTGTTTAGCGAAAGGTTCTTTTCCGTAAACTGCCATAGACTTAATGCGTTTGAATCTGCCGATATTCGTGATATCATCCCGGACCTGGACAGCAAGCTCTCTTGTTGGAGTCAAAATAAGTGCCTGTGGCTTCTTTTCTTCCCAAATGACGTTTTCGCAGACAGGAATCGCGTAGGCCGCTGTCTTGCCGCTTCCTGTCTGGGATTTTACAACAAGATCCTTGTTATTCAATGCATCTGGTATTACTTCACCTTGAACCTCTGTAGGCTGTTCATACTTTAATACAGTCAAAGCTCTTTTAATTTCGTCACTTAAATGATAATCCGCAAAATTTCTTTCATTCATGTAAAAACCTCGTTTTTTTATATTATCGGACTTATATGTAGTATTTTCTCAATGAAATAACATATGCAAAATCTGACTATGCTCCATTATACTTGAAATCGGTGCTAAAAGGGCGATTTACGGGCAGTGCTTCAAATGGAATATTCAAAAGATGAAAAAAAAGCCGCAGCCGCAAGCTCTTTAAAAAGCCTTTACTGAGCTGGGGCATACGGTTTATGTTCATCTCTGCCATTGATTTTATCGATTTTATCGACAAACATCTGAAACACTTTCTTTTTTTCTTCCAGATCTTTTATGGTATCTTTCAATTGGTTCACTTTTGTTTCAAAAGGCTTATGATACAGCTCTTTTATATTTCGGATGATTTCGTCGTTGATTGTTGACTGGACCACCTGCTTAGTGATATTAAACTTATAGGAGTACACCTGCAGCTCGCGTTTGACTTCTTCATACTCTATTTCAATCTCATTTAATAGATTGCTTATTTCTTCTTTCCATTCTTCCAGTGATTTTTTCACATGCGATTCCATGTTCCATCTCCCTAACTGAATCATTATGTACATATTGATAAACTTCCATTCCTAAAATATTATCAATACTTCGTTGCAGTTTCTTTTCTGCAGGGTTACATAATAAATACATTTTATTAAGAAGCTATAACAGGAACAATGACTTTTGCATGGAACTAGTATGTATACCAGGTTAATCTTATAAAATCTTTGAGTGCTGTTTATATTCTTTATAAGAGTAAAGAAAAAGCTTTCGCTCGATCCTGCCCTTTTCACCGATGAATTTGTACCAATTTTGTCCAATGTAAAAAGGATTTGTCAGCATCTTTTCAACAATGTTGCATAAAACCGTTTCAGCTTCTGATTCTTCGATTTTTGACCTGCAGGATAATGCCAGTACAAAATAAGGCTTATCACTGTCAAACTCCAGTGACTGAAGATGGAATAAATCCTTATGATTGCGGTTAAATTCCTCAAGTACTTTTTCAAGGCTGTTATTTGCGTCTATTTCATATCTTTCAGCCTCCGACCAGCTTGCAATGAGAGAATCATTAAGCGTTAAAGTCAGAATATAAAAGGCTTCAAAATCTTTTGGGTCAAATGTTCCCTGCTTGCTGCTGTTTGGCTCTTCGGGTAAAACGATATAGTCTTTATAATCCGCAAAAAAATCCCCATCCATTTTTTCCCCATCCTTCTTTAGGCATACTGCCCTATTAGCGTGATATCATAGGCATTAAAATTAGGTTCTATTTCAAATATATTGAATTTTCGAAGAAATATAAAGAGAAATTTTCCAGATACCCAAATGAAATTAATTCCAGCAGTTAAAACAAAAGAGAAGGGATCTATACCTTCTCTAAATGTTTTCAGTCTTCCTGATCGGCCATAACTTCATCAAATGCCGCTGATACTTTTTCAAATTCCTCATCGCTTTCGATCGATGTCAAATTTCCATCTCTGCCGACTCTAAGAAAAAATACATCAATATCCTCATTTGAAACTTCCTGAATATCTTCCACAAGGGAAACAGCGGCATATTCTGTACCAGTAATATTGATTGTTCCCAGGACTTCAACATCCTGTTTCCCGCCATTTTCATCCTCGACCTGCAGCACCTTGCCTGTTTCTATTTGTTCCATTTTTCTTTCTCCTTTCCATACAGCGAAAATTGTTCATCTACTGTATAGATTCCCATACTAGTGTATTTTCAATCCTTATAAACAAAATGGCCGGAGTAAACCATATTGAACATTGCAATTACTGCTGTGATTTTCTGAATCCTGCTTTAACCGCTTCATTTTCCGTGCAGAACATTTTTTCGGGTTTTGTTGCATTGTAAAAATGCTGTCCGGGCAAATGATAAATCCTTGTGCCGCTCGAACTGATATTTCCTTTAATATCACATGCCCTGTTCAATGAATGATCCACTGAAGGTTTAGAGTTTTGATGTGCAGCACGGCTGGTTCCTTTTTTGTCAAGGGCAGTTTCTGCAGCATTTGTGTCAAACCCTTTATCTGTAGCATAGTTCTCTAAGGACCAAATTCCAGCTCTCTTTTGCTGTGCTTTCTTTTGGATTGCATAAAACTGGCCGGTATATTTCGTGTTTGGCGGATAAATATAGGCTACACGAGCAAGACCTTTCTCTAAAAGAGTTTCGTTAAACATTTTACCGTCCGTGTAAATATAGCCAAGCAATCGGCCGTACTTGTCCCTGCCCATATTGATGCCCGGCTCTATTTCTATCTTTCGGCCAGAGTAAAGAATTTTCTTCGTGAATTGTGCTGCCTCTAGTCCAAAAGGCTGTACGCCAAGGCGCGGATGATGCGTTTCAGGTGTATCGACGCATAGCATTCTGACCGTTTCCACTCTTCCGTTAAGTTTAATTTTTACAGTGTCTCCGTCAATAGCTCTTACTATCGCAGCAGGAAGCCTGCCTTTTTTAGTGTGTTCCTGCACTTCAGCAGTTTTTTTGGAGTTTGCCGGCGCATTAGTTTCGGGAGGGGCAACGCTTGATTTTTGTTCCTGCTGGGAAGGTTCTGATCTGGAACCCTGGTATTCAGTGCCGGAGCAGCCGCTCAGCAGCAGTGCAGATAATGTTCCTGCAGTGAATAATAAATTGAAAGTCTTTATCATCGTGATAACTCTCCTTTGTTATAATAAGGCCAAAACAGAGTTATCATAGCATTTTATAGAGATTTTAAACAGAGGATCTTGTCATGGCAGGCAAAAACTATTGTCCTTTAACAGAGGAACAGACTGAAAAATGTTCTTAGAAGCTGTAAATTCAATTTCTTCCTCAAAATCCATTTCCGACAGCATCCGGCCCACTCTTGATTCTTTTAATATGATGCCAGCTTTATTACTGTTTCCGCAATAAAAGAGATATGCCGCTCTTGCAGCATCGGTAAGATCCCACTTCTTTATATCTTTCTCAAGCAGACAGTCAATGAAGTGTCCGGCTCCAAAAAAATCCTCGATGTTGAATTCTCCGGATGACCCTGAGCATATCAGCAGGATTGTTTCATTTTCGTGAAGCTTTAGAATATGATCAGCAACTGCCTGGCTGTTCATCAGCGATGCGGCATAAACGCTTTTTGCTGAAGAAGAATTCCTGATTGCTACAGTTCCGTTCGTTGTGGATAAAATGACGGTCTTGCCCATCACCGCTCCCTTAAGAGACATTAGATTTGGCGATAGAAACCCATCGATGGTCTTGCCATCGTACTCCCCTGAAAGGATATAGCTGTCATTCGCCCTTCCTGCCCCTTCTTTCCTTGCTTCATCACCATTTTGGACAGGAATGACTTCAGCTGCCCCGAATGTGAGTGCAGCAGTTATCGTTGATGTAGCTAACAGGATATCAAATACAACAGCAATTTTATCTTCCATGTTTTTTTCCTTGTCTATTTCTTCTTTTTTGAGCAAAAGATGTATTTTGGCCATAAACTGCGCTCCTCATCCCATTGTTTATATCCTATTTGAGGACACATGGCAGGCATGCTGAATGAGTGTCTTAACAAATACGTTTAAATTAGCAAAGCGCACATCCAGTGTCTGGCCTTTCTTCCAGCGGAAATAAATTTGCTGGCAAATAACGGCAAGCTTGAAGTAAGCGAAAGTTAAGTAGAAGTTCATATCAGAAACATCTCTTCCTGTTTTTTTGCTATAAGCCTTGATAAATTCATCTCTGCTCAAAAATCCAGGTTGTGCGGTTATTGGCATATCTCCCAGTCCCTTCTTCAAAAGAGGGGGATCATCATGCTGAATCCAATAGCTCATCGCAGCACCAAGGTCAGCCAGCGGATCGCCGACTGTGGCCATTTCCCAGTCAAAAAGACCGATCATTTCCGTAAGATCTTCATTAAACATGGCATTATTCAGTTTATAATCATAATGTATGACAACCGGCTCCTGTGAAATAGGGATGTGGCTGGCCAGCCAGTCCATAAGCTGAAGTGCGCCTGGAATTTCGTCCGTGGCGGCACGGTGATAGCGGCTGATCCAGCCATGTACCTGTCGTTCAAGGAAACCATCCGGCTTTGTCATCTCTGGAAGCTTGGTGCGTTTATAATTAATAGAGTGTAAAGATCCAAGCGAATCTACCATGGCCCTTGATATAAAACGGCACAGTTCAGGCGTTGCCGCTGAATTGTCAGGGAAACCTGTGTCAAGCACTACTCCATGCTTTCTTTCCATAATAAAAAAAGGATATCCCAGTAAGCTTGGGTCTGCGAATAGAAAAGGCTTTGGGGCAGCGGGGAAATGAGGCTGTATTTCTTTTAATATATGATATTCTCTTTCTACATCATGGGCCTTTGGCGCCAAATGTCCGAGAGGCGGCCTGCGCAGAACTCCCTCCCAGTCTCCCGCTTTCAGGGAATATGTTAAATTGGAACGGCCTACATTGAACTGCTCGATAACCAAAGGGCTATCGGGTAAATCCTTTAAAGAACTCTTTAAGTAGTCTTCCAATTTTGCACTATCCAGTTCTTCGCCTTTTTTGACAGGGATGACATCTGAAGTCATGGCTACAGCTCCTTTGCATGTAATACTAAGAAATTCTTTCATTATGCCGGTAACACAGCAGTCAGCTTCTTTTAATTCCTTTCAAAATTATGCCTGTGTAGACATCGGCTAGTTCTTCTTCGCTCAGTTCACCTTCTGGGTTGAACCAGTTATAGCTCCAATTCGTGATGCCTAAAATTCCGAATGTAAGCATGTCTGCCCTGTATTCATCCGAAAATTCCCCTGATGATATGCCCTGTTCAATCAGTTTTTGGTAATTTTCACGAAAAACATTGCGTTTATGTTTGATTTGCTTCATATGCTCATCACTTAAATGACGCATTTCCCTGAAAAATATCCGTGCACTTTTCTTTTGGGATTTGATATTTGAGATAACCATATAGATTATTTTGTGAAGTTTATCAGAACAGCTTAACCCGGGTTCATTAATAATCATTTCCTGCTCGATAATAAGATCATCAATATAGCCTAGATGAATATCCTTAAGAAGTTCCTGTTTGCTGCTGAAATAATAATAAAACGTTCCTTTTGTCACACCTATTTTTTCCACGATTTCCTGAATGGAAGTCTCCTTGAATCCCTGTCCATCGAAAAGGTGTATGCTTGCTTCAATAATTTTTTGCTTCATAAGCTATGATCCTCTCATGTTTTCTGCTGGTGCTGCGCGTAAGTTCCGATAGAGGCTCTTCCTTTTATATAGATTGCGGGAATTTATTAATATCTTTGCAGTTAGCTTCTTTAAAATTGAACTTCATAAAAGCTACATGGCATGTGATCCGCCATCAACGATCAATGTCTCTCCAGTTATAAAATCAGATGCAGAAGATGCAAGAAATAGTGCGGCACCTTTTAAATCGTGATTTGAGCCGAACTTGCGGAGGGGAGTGCCTGCCAATATGGCATTGCCGCCTTTTTCTATTAGAGCTGCAGACATTTTGGTAGGAAAGAATCCCGGTGCGATTGCATTGACATAAATACCCCTGGGACCCCATTTGACTGCAAGGTCTTTAGTAAATGCAATTACAGCTCCTTTGCTGGAACTGTAGCCGATAGCGTCCATGTACCGCGGGTCAGAGCCTTTTATTCCGGCTACAGAGGCGATATTGATGATTTTTCCGTATTTTTGCTGCAGCATTACTTTGCCAACAGCCTGAGACATAAGGAAGGTTCCCGTTACATTGACATTCATCACTTTTTCCCAGGCATCAAGAGGCATTTCCTCTGCAGGGGCCCCCCATGAAGCACCGCTATTATTGACTAATATGTCAATTGCCCCAAATTCGTCCAAGGTTCTGCCTATTACATGCTCAACATCTTCTGGATTGGTGACATCGCATTTAATAGCCATGGTGCGAATGCCGAGACTTTTTAATGACTGGCTGGCTTCAAGACAGGCTTCTTCTTTCCTGGAGCAAACCACTACATGTGCCCCCGCCTCAGCAAAGCCTTCTGCTATTTGGAGGCCGAGCCCTCTTCCTCCTCCTGTAACGATAGCTACCTTTCCTGACAGATCAAATAGTTCTCTCACGTGCATGCTCTCTTCCTCCTTTTCTTAAGAAAATCAAATAGCCTGTTTAGATGTGTTTTTTGAGCTCATAGCGTGCAATGGCTCTTTTGTGGACTTCATCTGGCCCATCTGCCAATCGCAGGGTCCGTATGTTGGCCCAGCTGGAAGCAAGGACATAATCATCGCTAACACCAGCGGCACCGTACGCCTGAATGGCCCGGTCGAGAACCTTCAATGCCATATTTGGCGCAGCAACCTTAATCATGGCTATTTCTGCTTTTGCTTCTTTATTGCCTACTGTATCCATCATATATGCCGCCTTCAATGTAAGAAGTCTGGCTTGTTCAATATCCATTCGCGATTCAGCAATCCATTCCTGGATCACTCCCTGATCTGAAAGGCGCTTTCCAAACGCCTGCCTATTAAGCACCCGTTTGCATAACTCTTCAAGAGCTCTTTCTGCAGCTCCTATCGTTCTCATACAATGATGGATCCTTCCAGGCCCAAGCCTTCCCTGTGCTATTGCAAACCCTTTTCCTTCTTCCCATATCATATTGGAAGCTGGCACACGCACATTGTCATATTGGATTTCAGCGTGACCATGCGGTGCATGGTCATAACCAAAAACAGACAGTGTCCGTTTAATTTTTACACCTTTTATTCCAAGAGGAACAAGAATCATTGACTGCTGTTCATATTTGGGGGCAGAAGGATTGGTTTTGCCCATTACGATGGCAATCTTGCAGCGCGGGTCACCGGCTCCTGATGACCACCATTTGGTTCCGTTAATCACGTACTCATCACCATCAAGGGTGATGCTTGCCTTGATATTTGCTGCATCGGATGAAGCTACATCAGGCTCTGTCATGGAAAAACAAGACCGGATTTCGCCGTACAATAATGGATTCAGCCAGCGCTCTTTTTGTTCTTCAGAACCATACCTGCTGAGAACCTCCATGTTTCCTGTATCTGGTGCAGCACAATTAAAGACCTCCGGAGCTATGCTTGAACGTCCCATAATTTCACAAAGTGGTGCATACTCCAGATTGGATAGTGAGGCGCCGCCATCTGGCAGAAAAAGATTCCAAAGGCCTTTTTCTTTTGCTTTTTCTTTCAGCTCTTCCATAATAGGGGGAATGGAAGAAAATCTGTTTTCCTTATCGATCTGATCATTGTAAAGTTTTTCATTAGGGTATATGTAATCGATCATGAATGTTTCAAGTCTTGCCTGATAGTCTTTTACTTTGCTGGAATACTCAAAATTCATATTGCCCCTCCTTTTATAGCGGAAGAGGATGAAGGCATCATCCTCCGCTAGTGTGTAACTTCAAAGATGCTTCCGCCTGATGACAGCGCTGTCATAATCTTCTAATTTAATATATTTGGTAAAAAACTTGGCCCTTGATAACTTCTTTGTCTGTTTGATTAACAGCTTCCACACTGAATTGCAGCATAGTATCTTTTTTATCCTTTAAAGAAGCCCTTAAGGTAATTACATCGTCAATAAATACCATTTCTCTGAACCTGATGCTATAATCCCTGATAAATCCCTCTTCATAGTAAGGTGTGAATAGCTTGGCCAAATTGCCCATTGACCACATGCCATGTGCGATAACACCCTGCAAGCCTGCCTTTTTTGCTTCTTCATCAATCGTATGGATCGGATTGTAGTCTCCTGAAGCACCGGCATATTTAATTAAATCAAGTCTTGAGACAGGGCCGAGCATAATTTCCTGAAGTGCTTCTCCTGTTTTTAATTCCGCAAGTTTCTTCATACCATCAAAACCTTTCTGACCGCTTCTGTTATGATCACAACCTGTTTTGATGAGAAAATGGTACTTCCTTCTTTGCTTTCACCAAAGCTCTCCAAAACCAAAAATCCCATTTCTCCATTAGATCCGTTTTTCTCATAATAGTCTTTTACTGTTGAATAACAGTAAATTTCTTCACCAGCCAGAAGGGGTCTTTCGTAATGATAGACCTGTTCACCGTGAATAAGGCCTTTGTTTGGCAAATGGATGCCTTCGATTTCCCCGTAGTCAAAGACTCGCGGAAAAGTGGGAGGAGCAATATTGGTTTTATATCTTGAACTTAATCCGGTATCTTCATCAAAATAGATAGGATGAAGATCTCCAATTGCTTCTGCAAATTTTTTGACAGCCCCGCTCTCTACAATGTTTTTAACTCTTTTGGATGATCGGCCGATACATTCTTTGAACAAGGCAAATGCACATCCCTCTATTTTTTAGTTTTTTGGGCCCCCTGCTACATAAAGCACCTGGCCATTGACAAAGGAAGATGCTTCATCAGCAAAAAATGCTACCGCATTTGCTATATCTGATGGCTTTCCGCTTCTGCCTGCAGGTATACTGCTTACGCTTGCTTCTATTAATTGTTCGAAGGTGATGCCGAGTCTGCTGGCGGTTTCTCTTGTCATTTCTGTTTCGATAAAGCCGGGTGCCACGGAATTGCAGGTAATTCCATACCTGCCCAGTTCAATGGCAAGGGTTTTAGTGAAACCCTGCAATCCGGCTTTGGCCGCTGCGTAATTGGCCTGTCCTCGATTCCCTAGGGCAGAAGTGGAGGAGATATTGATAATTCTTCCGTATTTTTGTTCAACCATATATTTTTGTGCTGATCGTGCAGCATTGAAAGAACCTTTCAAATGAACATCCATGACCAGCTGCCAATCAGAATCACTCATTTTGAAAAATAGATTGTCCCTGATCACCCCGGCATTATTGACAAGGATATCAATGGATCCCAATGTTTCATAAGCTTCCTTCATAGCCGATTCGACTTGCGTTGCATCTGTAACGTCTGCAGTTCTGGCATATACCCTAATTCCCTGTTTTTCTAATTCAACCGCTGTCTCGCTCAAGGCCGCTTCATCAAGGTCGATGAATGCAAGCTGTGCCCCTTCTTGTGCAAACAGCTGTAGAATACCCTTTCCAATTCCTCTGCTGCCTCCTGTAACAAAGGCAGTTTTCCCTTCGAATCTTCCTGGCATCATGTTTCCTCCTGTCTTTTTTTCTGTCAGATATTTAAGGCAAGGTTCGCCTTTTTTTCAGACATATTGTCCAACTTTTACATGCCCCTTTAATAGATTCCTTGAAATGATCATTCGCTGGATTTCATCTGTGCCATCATAAATTCTCCAAAGCCTTGCTTCCCGGTACCAGCGCTCGATCGGCAGTTCCCTTGTATACCCCATCCCTCCGTGTATCTGAAGCACGCGGTCAACAACTCTATTCCCCATATTAGCTCCATATAGTTTTGCCATGGAAGCCAGATGGCGGTTATCTTCTCCCTGATCCAGCGTGAATGCAGCATTAAGCACAAGCCATCTGGCTGCTTCAATTTCCACTGCTGAGTCAGCGATCTGCCATTGTATTGCTTGGCGATCAGCAATTGGCCTGCCGAATGTTTCGCGTTCTTTAGAGTAGTCTATTGCCATTTGAAGAAGCCTTTCAGCCGAACCTACTGCCCTAGCCCCGACGACCCATCTTGCAAAACCAATCCACTCCAGTCCAAGTTTGTATCCTCCGTGCACTTCACCAAGAATATTTTCTTCAGGCACTCGGACGTTGTCAAAAACCAATCCTGCCGGTCCCCATTCCCCCATGGTGTCAATGTATTCAGATTTCCAGCCCATATCCCTGTCAACAATAAAGCAGGTAACTCCCTCACGGCCAGTTTTTTCATGCATTTCTTTATCCGTAATAGCGATGGCCATGACGAAATCCGCTTCATTCCCGCCTGTTATGAATGTTTTTTCTCCATTCAGCACCCATGCGTTTCCATCTTTGACCGCAGTCATTTTAATGTTCCGGGTATCAGAGCCAGCACCTGGCTCAGTCATGGCAAAACAGGATTTCTTCTCGCCGTTTATTGTAGGGATCAAATATTTCTTTTTTTGCTCTTCATTTCCATAATAAAGAATATTATCTGCAGAGCCGCCAAACTGAAAGGGTACAAATGTTTTAGAAACTTCCATCAATACAATGGCAAGCATCATTTGCCCAATATCAGCTCCGCCGTATTCTTCAGGTGTATTAATGCCCCAGAAACCTGCTTCTTTGGCTTTTAACTGCAATTCCCTAAGCTGTGATTGATGAAGACCTGGTTTACCTTCTCTTTCATTTCTCAGAACTTGATTCTCTAGGGGAATCAGCTCTTTTTCAACGAATTTGCGGATTGTTTTTTGAACCATTCTTTGTTCATCGGATAAACGCAAATACATAAAGCCAGCTCCATTTCTTTATGGTTTTTAAATCCTTGTACAGTCAGCTTCTTCTTCCGGGTCCTAATGATTGTCGGTCCAGTAAACATGAAGCAGACATTTCCATACCTACCAGTTAGTATGTATGTTTCTATTCTATTTAGAATGTTCAGAAAATACAAGTAAAAAAGATTGCTGGACCCATCTTTCTAAGGACGTATCACAATCAAAAAAATCCGGCTCTATTATGGCTAGAGCCGGTGTTATCTATAACCTCAGATGTAATTCAGTCAGGGTTTTAGATAAATCACTTTTTTGCAATTCGGTCAGCAGTTAACGGCATTCTTGATATCCTTACTCCATAATAAGGGCTTAAGTTCCTTAAGGACTTCTTTGTAAGTGAATCTGCTGCTTGTCTCATACATGCGTTCAGCAGCAAATATATATTGTTCTCTGCTTGAAAATGCCTTTTCTATGGCATCGCGGAAATCCTTTTCTGTAACAGCATAAAACGGATAATCTTCACCAAAAAGCCTGAGGTGCATGCTTGTCGGATTCATGATCACTGCTTTTTTGCAGATGCCGTACTCCAAAAGCTTCGTGGATAATTCAAGACTCGTGTCCATCTCTTCGGTTCGCCAGGTGATTCCTACATCGCTCTGTATGATCAGCTGCTGTGCATCATACCTGGAAAGAGCTCCATGCCAGGTCAGGCCGTTTGTATGCTGAAGGAGATAGGCAGCTGATTTTTTGAAAAGAGGGTTGTTTTTATCATGTTTGAATTTGTCGCCGGCTACATCAAGAGTGAGTCCGGGAATCTTCCGCTTTGCTTCCTTGAAGCCTGTGATAATCTGCAGTGTTTTCCAGTCAGGATCGAATTTCCCTGTATAAACAAGCCTTTGCCCGGACATAATTGGATTTTGTCCAATTTCTGCATCAGGAATCATTGGTGATAGAATAGCTATCCTATTATTTTCTTTATGAAGCTTAAGCTTATTGATCGTATAATCCTTCATTTCTTTTGTCTGGCATAAAAAGTATGCACAATGATCGTACAATTTTTTAATCCGGCTATATTGCTCATCATTCATATGCTGGCTTTTATGAGTCAGCCCTGTTGCATATATGAAGGTGCGTTTCAGGATGTGGAGCTGTTTTATCAGTTTTTCCGCCGTTTCAAGGCTTCTTACAAAAAGCCAGTCATAGTGATATTTATACCAATAATGGGATATCAGAGATTCAGCAGAATCAAAGTCGATCATTTGATCATGAATCCATTTAGGACTTTTTGCAATAAAATACGGATCTTCATAGGGATTGATTATCCTGATATTTTGTTGTTCCATAAGGGGCTGTAGCAGGATATCTCTTACATGGGGGCGTGCCAGCAGCAGGTCCACTTCGATATTTGGATCCTGGGCAAGAACAGAGGCCAGGGAAGACATAAATACTGCTGAACCGTCCATTGAATTCATATTGATAAAACCAAATAAAAGGATTCTCATTTTTTTCTTTTCCATTAAGATACGCTGTTTCAATGTTTACCCTCCCTTTATTATCTGCGGTGCATGACTTTGTCTTTGATAACCGATTTTAATGCAAGATATTTGAACGTGATTTTCCCGAAAAATGTAACCTTAAATTTATGTTCCAGCAGCTTCAGTTTTCTAAGCTCTTTTGAGAGGGATTGATTTTCCTGCTTCAGGATTTTTCTTTCTTTATCAATCTTTTTGTATTTATCCAGCTGCTGCATCAGCCTGCCGTTTTCTTTCCTGTTCAGTGCTGCATGAATTTTGTATTCTTCTTCTTTTCGCTCCATGGTATCGAGTGCCATTTTCATCATTTCCTTCATTTGCAGCTCCAATTCTATATATCTTTCATTCCAATAAAGATTGTTATCTTGTTTCACGCAGTCACCAGCTTTCCAGTTGTAAGGATCTCCAGCTCTTTTTTAATAACAGTTTCTTTAGAGCATTTCAGCCTGATGGAATGAGCTGTTTTCTTCGACAATCTTGCAAAAAGCTCAGGGTTAAAATAAAGCCGCTCCAATGCATCAGCAAGATCTTCAAAATCTTCAGGATGGGTTAGGAGCCCTGACACATCATGCTCTACAAACTCCGGTATAGCTGATATATTTGTTGATACGGGAACCAGTCCGCTCGACATGGCCTCACACATGGAAACACCTTGTGAATCTAAACGGGTCGGGCACAAAAAAACGCCATGCTCTTTATGCAATTGGGCAATTTGATCCTGCGGCAAAAAGCCTCGATGGATAGTTACATTTTCAAAAGATCTTAAGGGGGCAACTGTTTCATCAAACCATTTTCCATCTCCATAAAATGAAAATTCCAGCTGCGTGAAATAAGGCTTCTTAGAAAGTGCCAAAATAGCACGTACAGCCAGGTCATTGGCATATTTCCGGGAAACATAGGGCCGGATAGACAGGATTTTTTTTCTTATTTCCACCGGCTTCTCCTCATATTCAAAAAGATGGTCATCAATGACATTGGGTATGATGACTGCGTTCTTTGAAATTGCTCTTGCATCACATTCTGCTATATGCTCTTTGAACCATCTTGAAACATGCACAAATGTTATATCTAATTCATTCGTTTGATAAAGCCAATTCATAAAAGAAAGCTGCTCATGGTAATATGTATCCGACATTTCAAGGATTTTTCTGAGACTGCCGGGGCTTTCCAGGAAATTAAACCACCTTCTGTGCCATGCTTCTGCTTCAAATCCATGTATCCATACTACAATCGGGAGTCCCTGATTCACTTCTTTAATTGCTTGAATCATGCTTGGATTCACAAAATGAATTAAGCATTTCATGTGGGCTTTATAGCTTAATAGAATTCTTAAGTCTGCTTCAGTGCCCCGATAGACAGTTACACCTTGATACATATAAATTTCTGCTTTGGAAAATGAAGGATGAAGGACAAAGACCTCTATATTCCTGCCTTCTTCCATATATGAGAGTACCCTTCGATGGATGAATCCATTTCGATATAGCTGGTCTTGATGAGGATAAGCGTTTGTAATAACCAAAAATCTCTCTTTATCGGGATAAGCAAGTTCACTCATGTTTATGAATTTCTGCAAATTATTCACTCCCAGCTTCAATTTAACAGGACTGACCTGCAACAGCTTCATGCTAACAAACTGTTGTAAGGACAATTTAACAAGTTTGCATGAGATATGTATATTTTGTATGAGTTTTCTGTAAATCTATATAAATAGCTTATACTATCTTTCAGAAAACAAAAAAGAAGCACTTCTAAGAAGCACTCCTGGTTACACTTATTTTGCTGCCATGTATTATCTTTGGAAAAATTCAATCCATTCCCCGTCTGGGCCATGAAAAAAGAAATACCGGTAGCCGTTTGGAAGCAGGGTTATATCTTCATCAATCATTTTTATATCAGAATCTTTTATTCTTTTGAATTCTTCCTCTATTTTATCTGTGCTTATTGCGAGATGATGTACCTTGCCTTCTTCAGGAAGGGAATCATTATACCCTTGAATCAATTCAACTTCCGTTTCATCACCTTCAGAGAATCCAAGAAAAGCGAGCTGGATGATTCCATCTGTATGGGGTACAGACGCTTTTAATTTCATGCCTATTACTTCTTCGTAAAATGAAATTGATTTTTTCAAATCTGTTACCATTATACCCACATGATCAATTTTTTTGACTGTCAAAATAAAACCTCCAATGAAATAACAACGCTGAATATAAATCGAAATTCATAATAGTTTAAATTTAAAAATAAGTCAATTTTTTCGTGCTTTTTATCCATTTCCTGTTATGATACCTTTATAAGAAACTTTATTGCTCTTAAGGAAGGGGAGAAGCTTATGCTGATTAAGAATAATTATGTAACAAAGGAAAAAGTGAGAGTTTGTCCTAGCTCCTATACGGTTGGTGAAGCACTGTCTTTTTTAAGAGAATCAGGCTACCGCTGCGTGCCCGTTGTGAATGAAGAAAACAATCATTATGAAGGGCAGGTTTATAAAGTTCATCTTATTGAACATCTTTATGAAAATGGTGGCAAAGATACAGATTCAGTGCTGGATGTAGCCACAGAAAAAAATTCCTTTATTGAAGAAGACAGTACGCTTTTAAAAGCAGTTTTTAATATCGACCGTCTTCCCTTTTTTGCCGTGGTTTCATCGGAGGAAAGGTTTAAAGGCATCATTACGCACAGTGTGATCATGAATTTATTCCGTGACGGATTTGGCGTAAAGACCGGGGGCTTAAGCCTGACTATTGTAGTACCTGAACTTAAAGGTATGATGCTGATACTTGCTGAAACCTTTAAAGGATATAATATCGAGGGCATTCATACATTTGATAATGGAGACACACTGCTTCGAAGAGTCATGATTACACTATCTGCTGAGGCTCAACGTGATTTGCCTAAATTCCAGAAAAAGCTGGAGAAACATAATTTTCGCATCGTTGATTCAGAAATAATTGAAAAGCAATAATGAATTTTCCACAACAGCATTCAAACTGTTGTGGATTTAATTTCAGTTAAAGCATTTGTGTTCCCTTTTCACCATTGATTGAGTAGCTTGCAGTTACGTTTGCAGACAGTGTCTTTGAGACAGAGCAGTATTTATCTTTTGATAGCATGATAGCACGGATGACCTTATCTTCCGGTAGTGCGCCTTCTAAGGAGTAATGGATATGAATAGAGGTAAATCGTTTGGGATGGTCCTCTGCACGTTCCCCGTCCACTTCGAGATGAAAAGACAATGGATTTAATCGCATCTTCTGCAAAATAGTAATAATATCTATTCCTGTACAGCCTGCCAATGCATTCAGCAGCAATTCCGTGGGCCGTGCCCCGCTGTTTGTTCCTCCCGATTCTTCGGAAGCATCCATTGTGATTTCATGTCCTGATGGTGCAGTTCCAGTAAATGACATGTTTCCATTCCAAGCCACGTTTGTTTTCATCAAAAATCATCCCTTCTTTATTGTACAAGCATTTTTTTAGCATATGCTGATGTATAAACATATAAACCATATCTTCCAAACGAAAACAAGAAAAAAAGCCGTTTTCAATATATACATTGAAAACGGCTGTCATATGCGGGCAACACGGATTGCCTTATATTTTTTTACTCTGCGCCGGGAAACCATCCCGGTGTATTGACAATGGCATTCCACAAAGGATCGGGAATGACAAGTTCATCTTGGGCGTTTTTATCTATTTTTGTCACAATTTCATCTTCTCGTCCCTGCTCCACCTTTTCTACCCAGTCAGGATCTATGATGAGTTCCCTTCCAAGTGCAATCATAGGAATACCGGTTTCCATAGCTTTAGCTGCATCATCTGCTGTATAAATAGAGCCTACACCGATGACAGGCACTTTGCCCGCAGCGTGTTCTTTAATCATTTCAATCCGTGGGCGGGTATCCTCTGTTCCTCTTCTTGCTGCTGACCAGAAATCCATTAGCGATACATGCAAATAATCCAGATTCTTGTCTGCAAGCGCATCAACTAAATACAGCGTCTCAGACATTGTGATTCCTGGTGTTTCAGGTTCTTCCGGGGAAAATCTGTAACCAACAAGGAATGGTTTTGCTGCATGCTCTTTAACTGTTTTTTGAACTTCTTCAACAACTGCCAAGGGAAAAGCAAGACGTTTTTCCAGGCTGCCTCCCCATTTGTCTTCACGGGTATTGGAGTGCGGAGAGAAAAATTGCTGGACCAGATAACCATTCGCTCCATGGATTTCTACACCATCAAATCCAGCTTCAATGGCACGCCGTGTGGTTTCACCAAAGTCCTTCACTATGGATTGTATCTCTTCTTCATTTAAAGAACGGGGAACAGGTTTGTCTTCACCCTCAGCAGGAATGTCGCTTGCACCTACAATCTCGCCGCCAGGAACTAATTCAGGGATAGCCAGGCGCCCTGCGTGGAAGATTTGCAGAACAGCTTTTGCTCCTTTTTCCTTAATCGCAGATGCCAAGCGATTCAAGCTTGGGATCATCTCATCTGTGTGAGCCGCAAATTCTCCATGAAATCCTTTTCCGTTTGCTGTAACATATGTACAAGCAGTAATGACCATGCCGACGCCGTTTGAACGGCGAATATAATATTTCACCTCGTCATCGGATACTGTGCCATCAGGGTTAGAAGAAAAATTTGTCATTGGCGCCATAACTATACGGTTTTTTAAAGCGATGCCGCTTAGCAGTTCAATGCTTTCAAATAAGGGTTTATATTTTGCTTGCATGTTTGTATTCCTCCAGTGTCTCTATATTGGAAATTCTATATTTACATGACCCACTTAGTAACGTCTTTCATTTCTTTTCTTGTTTTCGCGCGCTTGGGATCTTCTGCCCGGTATCCGAAAGCAGCCATAACAGAGGCTTCCAGCTGGCCATTTTCCAATAATCCCTCGGCTTCCAGGATTTTGTTCACAGCAGCATAATCAAAGCCTTCTATTGGACAAGAGTCGATTCCAATTTGAGCTGCGGCAGTCATCATGTTTCCTAATGCAATATAAGTTTGTTTGCATGCCCAGTCAAATAATGCACGGTCACTCTCAAACAGCTGCATATCATCTTCCTGAAAGCTGCGGTATCTTACTGAAGCGGCCTTAATAACATCCTCAGGCATTTTTTTAACATTTTTTAAATGGTTCATTACTTGCTCTGAATCGTATCTCATGTTTTTCCTTGCCAAAATAATGACAAAATGGCTGGCAGTCGGAAGCTGTCCTTGTGCGCCCCATGAAACTTCCTTCAGTTTAGCCCGCAGTTCGGGGTTTTGAATCACCAGGAATTTCCACGGCTCATATCCGACCGAACTTGGGGAAAGCCTTCCGCACTCTAAAATGAAATTAAAATCATCCTTAGAAATTATTTTTTCAGAATCAAATTTTTTAGTTGCATGCCTGAAATTCATGGCCCCCAGGATCTGTTCTTTCTTCTCAGTATTTTTATCAGTCATTACCTTAGCCTCCCGATTTTTTTAGATTAATAAAGGATGGCTCTACGCGAGCGGTCTCTTGAATGCCAGCTCCTTATTATTCAAGCAGGGGAACCCGAAAATATTCTACAGATTAACACCGTAATCACTAAAAGTAACTGTAATAAAATAATATACAGTACGCGCATGATTAAATGTATGTCATGGACCGCTTTTAATTGTGTTCAAAACAGCACCTATTGTCTTTCTTTCCAGGTAGTTCACAAATTGCTGCTCTGCCTCACAAAAAATTTGATCCATCACAGCCTGGGTATTCGAGGAAATAGGACAGTCCTGCTTGGGGTCTCCAGTAATCCAATTAGGTTTCATGGTACCAAACGAAACGGCCCTGTATACATTTGTAAGCGTAACCTCGTGTGCACTGCAATCTAAGATATATCCGCCGCCAATGCCTTTTTTGGTTTTAACAAATCCGCTTTTTCTAAGGGAACTCATTATTTTTCTTATTCTTGCAGGGTTTGCGCAAACATTTCGTGAAATTTCCTCGCTGCTTGCCATATGATCAGGCAAATATGCCAAATACACTAAACAATGAACGGCTATGGTAAATTCACTATTCACGCAGGATCATTCCTCTCCAACAAGAATACTGAAATTATATTTGTTACAGTTAGCAAAGTCAACTAAGTCACCTTCATATAATCTTAAACCATGGACAGCCAGACCCATTTGACTGAAGGGCCAGGCTGCAGTATGGTTTTTAAGCTGTCCGCAAGGAAAGGATTTTTGACCTGGGCATGTGTACCTTTAAGTGTATTGCTTGCTGTTTAAGATTTGCCGCTGTCATTATTACTGGATTTTCTTATTTCAGTCATTCTTTGCTGGTATGCCTTTGTTTCAGCGTTCACATGGTTTGCATCATTTGGTTTGTTTTTTTTAGAACCTCCTGCAGCATTGCTCATCTATTTTCCACCTCCATCCTTAATGCTTTTCTACTCAGGATTAGTATGGTCTATCATGAAAATAATATTGTATCAAAAATGAAAAAGCAGCCAGTGCAAGAGCCTGGCTGGCATTCATATTATTGACAATGAACATAGATGCGGCCAGAGGACGCAGTGTATTTAGTCTTTGTTCGTTGCTTGCGCTTTTTATTCATTCTCTATTTTTTTGACGTATATTGCTTGTGAGGAGCTGCTTTTGATGCAATCTTTTAAATCTTCAGTTTTGAGGAGTCCCAGGTGAAGAGCTGATTTTATCTTGGCATCGTCAGGCTTTCTTTGAATTAAATCCTCCAAGTGGAGTTCTTGGAGTCTCTTTACTGTTATTTCCGGTTCATACTTTTCGGTTGTCCTGATTTGCCTCTGCAGTTTGAACTCATTGATGACCATTTCGCCTTTTTTATTTTTGCCGCAAGCATCATCAAAATATTGATTGAACACATTTTTCAATTGCTCCAGATTTAATTCGATTTCCTTTTTCTTTCGGTTAAGCTCTATGAATTGTGACAGCATTTCTTTCGTAATAAGGTATTCCATTTCATCACCCATTCCTTTAACAGATATAACATTGTATTAGTAATGGGGACAAGATAGTACATCTTTTAGAAGAGTTTAAGAGCCTGCTTCACCATTGATTTATGTATGAAATCGTTCATTATGCTGTACTCAGCTCTTGTTAAAATTGCCGCTTTTTATAGTATTGTACGATCAGCTGGTGGATGAGCGGGTGGGAAATCGCTTTTCCGTTTAAATCTTCCCTGCTTGCTGGCCTTTTTTTTAGTTGTCTTGCTTTTTTTGTATGTGTTTGTTTCGTTCCTGAAAAATAGGAGTTCATAACATGCTTAAGACTCATAAGGTGCCTCCGTTTTTATATAATATATGCTTACCGGTAATAATTTATTATGGCGCCTATATTTTGCCGGTTTTCCTCTCATGCGGTCATTTTTTTGGAAAATCTGAAACATACAGTTCGATCATCAATGGTGCAAAACCTGCAAGCAGCTTTTTTACTGGTATATATAAAAAAAACCCGCTGCTCTTTAGGTGAGCAGCGGGCTTAAGCGTCCCTCCTATATTCCCAGGCGAGAAAGAATATGACGGACATTAGGATTATTTTTTTTATCGCCTGAATTTCGCAAGTTGCGTTTTTTATGGGAAGGAGCATGTCCGGTTTGCTTGATCATCACGGAAATTTCCCTCTTTTCACTTCTTTCCAGTTCAATATTTTGCAGTTCATTTAAAAGTTTTTTTTCATGGGCGGTTAAAAATTGGCCCGTTCCTTGATTCTCAGCCATAGTGATACACCCCTCTATTCCTGTTCATTTAACAAGTCATACAGCTTCTTTGCCATAATGGAATATTCGATACCATCAGCACTCAGCTGCACCATCCGGTAAATGGTTTCTAAAATAGTCTCATCCATTGCATCAAAACCATTTTTATAGTCATACATGACAATTACATGAGAGATTTGATCTGCTATAAAAGGAAAAACCATTAAATTCAGCTTGTTCAAGACACTGCTGCCATTTGAGGTCTGAAGCTGATTTTCAGAAAGCGCCGTCAGCAGTAGATGCTCTGACTGAGAAGTGACTTTAAAAGGTTTTACTTCCTCCGACTGAACAGGGCCGAAGGATAAATCTCTATATTCATAAATAACCCAATTAATGCTTTTATGAAAGTTTTCTTTGTAATTTAATTTCATATCGCTTAAAAACCATGCAAGGCTATCCAGGATATTTACTTTTCCTGCAGAATCTACGAACAAATCCACAATAACCTGATAGGTTTCTTGTGATGTTAGCTGTCTGATATAATTTGATTTCGCTTCATAGGTATCCACCAAATCCACTATTGCAGATTGGACTTCTTCTTTCTCTACCACTTCTATTTCCAGATTAAACAATTTAAATCTTCTCAGTGTAGCTAGCCCTGCTGGTATTAATAAAAAAAATCCCACTAAAATCAGCAAATAAAAAATAGCCCGGAAGATTTTTAAATTAAGCGGATCCTGAACAATTGGCTGAAGGACCAGTTCAGTCCAGGTTGCATTCTTAACCGTTTCGCTCGCTGAAGGCGGAGTATAAATCAAAGCAAGAATGATACAGCCTGCAACGATGCATCCGTATGTAACTTTAAGCCAGTTAGGTACAGGCGATGATTTCATTTCTCCTCCAGGTTTTTTTATCACTATTATAGCATTCGGCTGACTAATAATAAACTCAAAAAGAATGCCTGGTTTGTCTGATTTGTTTGAATTTGGCCATATATATACAATTCTTTTGCATTGTCTTGGTTTTTCAGCCGTTAAGAGTGAAGATTTGAACAAAAAGATCAATAGCAAGGATTGGCGTTTAAGGTTACAGCATATGGGTATGTATAAGACTAAACGTTTATAGGAGGAAATAAATTATGATGAAGAGAAAGAACATGCTAATGAGTGCGGCTGCTTTAGGCGCCGTTTATTTATTAAGAAACAAGGACGCCCGTGATAAATTAATAAATGGGGTTCAAAATTATATTAACCCTGAAACAATCGATAAAATGAAAAATAGCGTTCAGTCAATGATTAAATCGAAAACAGGAGAACAGCCTGAGAAATTTACAGGATCTGCTGCAGAAAGCAGCAAAATAAAGAATGACAGCTTTGAAACTGAAGAAGCCTCAAAGGTTCAGAATCAGGCTTTGTTAGGCACAGACTTCGCACAGAAGGATGAAGATGATGCACATTCACTGGCTGAGGCGCCAAAATTGTAAAACTAATAATCCCCCTTGGAATCGTCCAGGGGGATTTTATTGTTAAGGAGATTATATGTTATACAAGGTTGAAAGGCCGCTAAGGTGCTCATGTTTAACTTTCCAGGAACCATCACAGCTCCTCACAAAAACATTTGTTGCCCTGCCGCTTCCAGCAGAAGGGGCATTATCATATATGCCTTTCCATGTATAAGTATAAATGCAAATAGCTACATGCCTGTCTTCGGCAATCCAGCGGACGTTTTTTGCCCCATAGACCTCATTTTGAATGGTATTCCATGCATGTTCGAAGTATTTTTTTATTTCATCCCTGGTTGTGCATGTTTTGTCAGTGAACCAGTAGATGGCCCCTTCAGCCAGTAGGTTTTCAACATTTGAGAAGACGTGTGTATTGGTTGCAGCGATATAATTCTCCAGTGCCTGAATATGATTCATTAATTTCACCTATTCTGATATTTTTAGTTAATATGCTTTGAATATCAAAGCGGTATTATGCCCTCCAAAACCCAGTGCATTGCTTAAAGCAGCCTTTACCGGGGCTTTTCTGGCTGCAGCAGGCACATAATCCAGATCGCATTCCGGGTCAGGTGTGACTAAATTAATGGTTGGAAGTATAGTGCTGTTTTTGATGGTCAAAAGAGTAAAAATAGCTTCGACAGCTCCTGCAGCACCCATCATATGGCCTGTCATTGACTTTGTAGAGCTGATTGGGATTTTATGCGCGAATTCCTGGAAGCAGGTTTTTATTGCCTGGGTTTCTGCAATGTCATTGTAACGGGTGCTTGTTCCGTGGGCGTTGATATAGTCTATATCCTTTTTGTGAAGTCCTGACCCTGCTAGAGCGAGTTCCATTGCACGGACACATCCTTCTCCGCCCGGTGATGGGCTGGTGATATGATAGGCATCCGAAACGGTACTGTATCCCGCTATTTCTCCATATATTTTTGCTTCTCTTTTTAAAGCAGACTCCAAAGTTTCAAGAACTAAAACACCTGATCCTTCACCCATGACAAGTCCATCGCGGTCTTTATCAAAAGGACGGCAGGATGTGGCGGGATCCGGATTTGAAGAAATGGCCCCCATGGCACAAAATGCTCCGATTCCAATTGGTGTGATGGATGCTTCTGATCCCCCTGCTATCATGATATCCGCCTCGCCTCTTTGTATGACCCGAAAAGCTTCTCCTATCGCATTTGAACTGGAAGCACAGGATAGCACAGAGGTATTATTATAGCCTCTAGCACCAATTGCAATCGATACCTGGCTAGCTGCCATATTGGAAATGACCATCGTTGCGGCAAAAGGGTATAACCCCTGTATCCCATTTTGATTCATGCATTTATAAGTTTCTTCAAAGCTTTCCAGCCCTCCTGCAGCTGTACCGAAATATACACCTATCCTCTCGGGTTCTGCATGCTTCCCTGCAATAACCCCCGAATCCCTGACAGCCATGATGGAGGCAGCCACCGCATATTGTGCAAACCGGTCCATTCTATGCCTTTTATTAACAAGCATGTAATCTTCCATACGAAAATCCTTAACTTCTGCAGCTGTCTTTGCTGTGAATCCGCTGCTGTCAAATTTTAGTAAAGGCCCGATTCCTGTTTTTCCTTCAAGGGCTGAGCGCCACGTTGCTTCAATAGAATTTCCCAAAGGCGTAACTGCACCTATACCTGTAATTACAACTCTTCTCAAATGTTATCCCTCATTATTAACAAAATGTAATATAATTCCTTTTTTGTAATTCGACATTGGTCTGCATTTACCTTCATATTTCCATATATTATGATAAATTTCTTTGAATTTTAGCTCATTTAGTCATTCCTGCCGATTTCAGCCGCAAATTCCATCACCTGTATGCGGCCGGGGGCATCCGCACCCGCGATCTGTGTTTCCGGCTGGGGTCAAAAAAAGATGCAACGGGAATCAGCAATTGAAACTTCAATACAATTGATATAATTGTCCAGCATCTAAAAAAAACTGGGAATGGCATATCGCCATTCCCAGTGTTAATTTGATATATGCATCAAATGTTCGGCTTCTTGCCAAGTTACAGAATAACCCTGCCCTTTTGCACAAAAAATGGATGAAGATGTATACTTAGGGTCCCGGTCCTTCCTATAGCCGATTTTTTTGACGGCTTCCTTTTCATCGTGACAGGGCTGATACCCTCCAAAAACCAAGCCGATCGTCCCCTTTCCTTTGGTAAAAGAGGAAAGTGATGTACTATAATCCATGAATGTTGCAACAGGCGCTTTTCCGGTAATCAAAGCTTTACTCTGGATGAGCTCCGGCGTAGTAAATAAACCAAAAGCAGCCTGGATATCAGAGAGCACTCTGCCCATATGATTAATATCCACAGTGATCTTAAAATGATAGTATGGCTCCAGCAAAATATTTTCAGCTTTTTCTAGACCTTGCCTCAATGCTCTGTAAGCCGCTTGCCTGAAGTCCCCCCCGCTTGTATGTTTAATATGTGCCCTTCCAGTAAGCAGTGTGATTTTGATATCGGTTAATTCAGATCCTGTTAAAATTCCATGGTGCTTTTTTTCCAGCAGATGCTGTTTTACCAGGTTTTGATATCCTGGAGGCAAATCATCATTAGAGCAGACATTCCTAAACGTGATGCCGCTTCCGTTTTGCCCGGGTTCAAGCTTTATATGCACCTCGGCATAATGCTTAAGCGGTTCAAAATGCCCGAAACCATTTACCGCTGTTCCAATAGTTTCTTTATAAATGATCTCAGGTTCTTTAAAAGAAACTTCTATATTAAACCTTTCTCTTACCAGCTCCTCAAGCACTTCAAGCTGAATTTTGCCCATTACCTGGACTGTAATCTCCTGACTTGTTTCTTCCCAGGCTACATTCAAGGAAGGATCTCGTCATTTAGAATGGTAAAGCATGCTAAAACATCCCTTACAGGGGTAGCTGGGTCGAATGCCGCCTTAGATTTCAAAGGAGAATCCAAACTGAGATTTTTAGATTCACTTAAGGTGCCGAGCCCATCGCCCGGGACAATTTTAGTGAGTCCGGAAACGGCAAATAGTTCCCCTGACTCTGCTTTGTCAGCTGCCATATAAGTATTGCCCTTATATTTTCTGATTTGTGTTATCTTTTCACAGGTACGGTTTTCCCCTTGACCATAGCAAATTTCATCTCTTACAGATAATGTTCCGGTCAGTGCTTTTATATAGGCAATTTTAGTCCCATTTTTATCGTGTTGCACTTTATAGACTCTGCCGGAGAATAAGCCTTCATTGCTGTAATCTGTTTCTGTTAATAAATCCAGGGTATCCAGGAATGGAAGGATTCCCTCATCCTGCAGGGCGGAGCCGGATGAACATGGGAAAATGCGGTTTTGTCTTATCATTTCCTTCATAGCACTCATCCACATTACCCTATCATAGCCATCTGTGAGGTATGTCTTCAGCAGATTTTCGTCTCTTTCTGCCAGAAATTCAATCAAGTCCTCATTCATCTCTCCTGTATGGCATAAACCCCTTATATTTACTGCATCCTGGGTAATCGCAAGTGAAATTTCTTCACGCACTTTTCCTTCATCGGAACCGATCCGGTCAGTTTTGTTAATGAAAAAGAATGAAGGAATATGGTGTTTCCTTAAGAGATTCCAAACTGTTTCTGTGTGGCTTTCAACCCCTTCAACTGCGCTGAGTATGATCACAGCGAAGTCCATGGCCATGATAGACCTCTCCATTTCTGGAGAAAAGTCCACATGGCCTGGAGTATCAATTAATTGGATCAAGGAGTCTTTATAGCGCATTTCAGCCTGATTGGAGAAAACAGTGATTCCCCGTTCCTTTTCTATATCATGATGATCAAGAAAAGCATCTTTATGATCGACCCGTCCTCTATGTTTGATAACTTTTGTATGATATAAAAGCTGTTCGGCAAAAGTGGTTTTGCCTGCATCAACATGTGCCAAAATCCCAATTGTCTTTCTTGCCATTATTATCTCCTCACCCTGCCTGACTGTTTATGTTTTAGGCTGTTTTCTCTGCATATTCAGCAAGCCGGAATAAGAAACTGTATATTAGATTAAAAGCATCTTCGAGGATCATGTTTTCAGAAAAGCCGGAAACATCATTTAAAGCGAAGTTGAGATCCCATAAGCCGTCCTGAGTACTGAACATTAATTCAAAGGAATCCTGTTTATTTGCTAATTCAGCATGTAAAAAATCTCTGATGGATGTATCAAACTTTTTTTGCAATTTTAAACCTAAAAGTACAGAGTATGTACCAAACACATCATCTAATTCAAAAGATACTGCATCAGCGCCAATCAGCTCAAACCATTTTGATTCAACATAAATGAATTCACCAGCATGTTCTTTAAAGTATGCAATTGGGTGTTCAAAAAAGGCGGGGGATTCTTCAGCAATCATTTCTTCACTTTCTTTATTGCAGCGCTCGATATAAGCTTCTTTAAATCTTTTTTCCTTCTCTTCTGCGAGCACACTGGCATCAGCCAGATTATGTTTTTGTACATATTCCCTTTCTTGTTCGAATAACTGTACCTGTCCCTGGGAAGAATTCTGGGCGTTGCCCAGGAATTTAACCATTTGTTTACTTAGCATAAAAATTTCCTCCTCTATGTAATAGCTGCAAATTAGCCATTCAATGAACAGCCCTGATTGTCTATTCACTCTAATTATATCAATAAATATTATATAGGGTGAAAATTGGCTGTATGCATTTCTTAGCCATAAGTGAGCCTCATTATATTTTTGGATGTTTATCACAATAATAGCCCTTTTTTCATATCATGCATGGAATACAAAAAAGCAGGTGATTGCATGGTGTATTACGAGTCGGATATGTTTGATAGGGCCACACAGGATGCCCAGCTGATAAATGACCTTATGCAAGCGATAAATGGGGAATACTCTGCCATTGCTTGCTATAGGCAGATTGCCAAAAATGCATCTTCTGAAAAACAAAGAAATCGTATCCTGGAAATCCGCAAAGACGAAAAAAGGCACTTGAATATCTTTTCCTCCATATATACACAGCTGACAGGGAAAAGGCCAGAACCCAAAATACTGGAAGCATGCCCTGTCAGCTATAAAAAGGGATTGGAATTTGCAATAGAGGATGAACAAAATACGGTGGATTTTTATAATGAGATAGCTGAAAAAGCCCAAACTCCCTATATAAGAGAGCAATTTTTAAGAGCAGCAAGAGATGAGCAGAACCATGCTGTCTGGTTCCTGTATTTTCTCACCAAAAGACTTTGAATACAGCACTGAAAAACCTTCAAATAAAAATTTAAAGGTTTTTCAGCGGTTTTACAGGGACCAATTTACCCTTTTTAAGAGTTTCCATTTAAACAAACCGAGGATGAAAGATACATAAAGATCCCTGCGTACGATGACTTGTATTTTCTTATTCTTTAAAGAATAAAAAAGAACGTCGCTGAAAACATCATCACCTTCAAAAAAAGAGCGGAGTTCCATTAGTGTATTATGTGCTTTTTCATCAACTGTGCTGATCAAGAATTCATAATCCTCTTCACCCCTTCTTTCTTCCAAAAGAATCAGATTTTCATTCACGCTATAATTCAACATCACATTCACCCCTCAGATCAGATATCGTACATATATATATACCATGCTGACTGTAATTGTAACGAGCATGATCGGCAGACCTATGAGCATAAACTTCACAAATGAAATTTTATAGCCTTCCTTTTCTGCAAGCCCTGCTACAATTAAATTGGCACTTGCTCCAATCAGCGTTCCGTTGCCTCCCAGGCATGCACCTAAAGATAAGCTCCACCATAGCGGCTCTAAATTATGAATACCCATTTTTCCCATGGATTCAATCAGAGGAATCATTGTTGCTACAAAAGGAATATTATCAACAAAAGCAGATGCAATGGCGCTCAGCCAGAGTATCAGAATGGAACTTGATGTAACATTGCCGCCGGTTAGGCTGATGGCATAGGCAGAAAGCTTTTCTATTACACCTGTTTCAATAAGTCCGGATACTAATACAAAAAGACCTATGAAAAAGAAAATGGATGGCCACTCAACTTTTGATAGAGATTGTTCCAGATGCTTTTCCCCGGCAATCAGCAGTAGAATAAATGCACCTGCCAAAGCTATCGTGGCAGATTCCACTGTAAGAAGCTGGTGAAGAAAGAATCCAAGAATGGTTAACCCGATAACTGTCAGTGACTTGATCATTAACACTTTATCAGTAATTTCTTCTTTTTCATCCAGATTCATAATGCTACCCCGAATCTCATCTGATACTTTCAAGTCTTTTCGGTAAATCATGATAAGAATGAGCAGAGTAATGATAGTGATAATTAAAATGACAGGTGCCAGATTATAGATGAAATCCATGAAAGAAAGAGATTGAACTGCACTGCCTATCATAATATTCGGAGGGTCTCCTATCATGGTGGCCGTTCCGCCGATATTGGCCATTAAAATTTCAGATAACAGATATGGCATTGGATTTATTTTGAGCTGTTTTGTAATGCTTAAAGTGACTGGAACCATAAGCAGAACAGTAGTAACATTATCAAGGAATGCTGAACCGATTGCAGTCAGCAAAGATAATGAAACCAAAATGGACAATGGCTTGCCTTTCACTTTCTTTGCTGAGAAGATGGCAATGTATTTAAACACACCTGTTTCTGCTGTAATGGAAACAAGAACCATCATGCCAATCAGTAAGCCTAGTGTATTGAAATCGATATGGTGAAGTGCTGTTTCCTGGTTCACTACCCCGAATAAAATGACAGCTGCCCCGCCTATCATGCTGATAATCGTGCGGTGGATTTTTTCGGTAATGATAAATCCGTAAGTAACTAAGAAGATTCCGATTGCTAAAATTGCTTGTTGAGACAAAACTTTCACCCTTTCAAATCATGCTTCCAAAACTATAATAAATATGAAAAAACAGCAAAAAGGAGCCTGCAGTGACAGACTCCCCCAAAACACGCATACTTATTTAATTTAAGAAGCAAAATTTTTAATATACTTATATTACTGCAGAAAATCCTGCAGCAATATAGTTTCTATAAAAATCATACATGATATTAAGATAACTTACAAGCGATGGCCCTGGAAGGATAACAATGAGAAGCCTATCAGCTTTATAATGAGCTGATAGGCTTGCAGTCTTACTATTGTCACTCACTTTTTATTATACATCTCTATTGCTGTAGCGGTTGTTTAATAATGGAATGAACTTTAGTGAATAGATAGCGCAAAATCCAACAATTATATAAACACCCCTGGATATTGCTGCATCCTGTCCCCAAAAGATGGAAGCTACGAGGTCAAATTGGAATAGGCCGACCAAGAGCCAGTTTAGTCCCCCGCCAAAGTTTTCATTATAACCTCCCTTTTTAAGTTATTTGATATACTTCTGTATATTTACATTAATATGGCAGCAAACATTGGTTATTTATTAACCGACTAATTTGACAAGGAAATGGGCGAGTTTATGCTGTTCGTCTTTGTCTCCTGTTTCCAAAGCTCCTGAAGCATTTTTTTCTCCGTTTCTCTGTTCTTCATGTTTCGCCAAATAGTCAGCAATTTTCTCAGCGGTTTTAGCTAATTGCTCTTCATTAAGACCTAATTTTTCTCCCTTTGAAACCTTCTCTCCCAAATAATCCTTGAAGACTTGAAAGCTTGATAAAATATCATCCTTTTTATGATCGTCTATATTCTGGAGCTTGTCTTCTACTTTATCTTCGCTGATGTTGGCCAATTTTTTATGCTTCCTTTTATGTTTATATGTATTAATTAGCACGCTTTAGCTTTCAATAAACGTTTGAATGTGCTCATTACTTTTTTGCATTGAATATATGCTAAAGTACGTCATTCTACTTTATTTTTGGCGTCATCTTTGGAAGCAAATGATACATTTCCCTGTATAAAAAAACAAAAAAGAAAAGCACCTTAGACTAAATAGGCGCTCGCATTGAAACGTTATAACACTTCAGGTTAAAAAACATTGTGATTATACTGGAGCCCGCAAAATTCGAATCTTCCTGGTGCAGCAGTTAGTCGATAAGTAACTGAAGTGCATCATGAAGCGCCGCTGTATGTGAAGACAGATTAAAAGATGAATTGTTAAGGGTCACGCTTTTTATTTTCAGCCGCTGCAGCAGATATTCTTCGAGTTTCTTCCTTTCCTGAAGAACCTGTATGGTGCCTGAGATCCCTGATAAGCCATGGGTTTTTCCATAGCCCTGTTTAGTATAATAATCGATGAAATTCTCATTCCAAGAAAATGGCCTCTCTTTTATAGCTTTTCTGAAAGAAAGGTCAATATCACGCTGTTCCACATATATTATTGCGGGCCGCAGGGGTTCAATAATTTCCGCCAACTCCTGAATATATCGAAGTATTGTTTTTCTGTGTGCATCATGTTTTACCATACAGATAGTTAACGGGTTTTGGATGAAACAGCATTCAAAAACATACACACTATTTTCTCTGAGGGCATTTTCGGTGAAGTTTTTCCACTTGTTCTTCATTAATTCTATATGCAAATCAAGCGGTAGTTCATAAATATCATACTTATAAAGTACAGAAATAAGTTCATCGGGAATGTGAATGGCAGACTCTTTTGTTAACTTTGCATAAGAAATCAAGTACCCGCATTCCAGCTTTTCAGAAAATCTCGCGATCATATGCTGGTAGGGCGTATAAGCTGACGTGAAAGCAGTATATTCCTCAAAGGATAGAAATGCGGTACTCTCATAGTCGGCAGGATGATTAAGATCTCCTTCCAAAAATAATTCTGCTGCTTTGCTGTCTTCCTTCAAAAGCCTGAAAATCGCTTCTGCAGTAGTTGTTTTGCCAGAACCGGGAAGTCCTTCTGTCAATATCAACTTTGTTTGCACAACTCAAGCCCCCTTTTCACACATTATCCAAGGTTAATACTATTAGTAGCTAAAGCAATTCATTAGAGGGAAGAAAGTAAACAGGATAGCTTGGCAGCTGAGTGAAGCCGGCTCTCTTGGCTATGGCTATTGAATCTTTCCGGAAATCCTCGGTTGTCCAATGCGGAATGATGCCCCTTTTTAGGCATATACTGATAAATTCTTTCGCCATTGCTTTTCCCAGTCCTTTGCTGCGGTGTGCAGCTGAAGTATTAATGCCAATTTCATGATCCTGCCGGCTTGCAAACGCCGAAATGCATGTTCCAACTACACTTTGATCCTTAATAGAACAAACACCAATGCCTTGTGAAAAAAAATCAGTTGCTGAAGGCCAAAATTTTGAGATTTCCCGAAAAATCACATGGTCCTTATCTTCCAAAAGCACATCTCTGTTTATAGTTTTAATCTTATATCCATCAGGTATTTCAATTGGTGGCTGCTTCCTGAAAGCAGCTTCATCAAATAAGAAAGGCACTCTTTGGCCGATTCCTATTTTTTTGCTAAAAATCTCCATGACAGCACATTCCCACTGTTCATGAGGATAGGTTTCAAGATTAATCATCTCTTCTCTTATTTCCATTGCCTCGGGTTTGATTTCATTTAAGAAAAGATGTTTTAAATAATTGTTAAAATGCGGTATATTTGCTTCTCCTATCAAGAAAAACATTTCGTTTATAGCCCAAACCAAAGCCGCTTCCGGTTTTCTGAGATCGTCCACATAAATTCTGCCGGGATTGCTGCCTTCCATTACACCTTGTATAACAGGATTTGTTCCAGTGAATTTTAACAATGGTTCTATGGATTTATAGGCAATTTTATTATTGATTTGATAAATCATTAATACCCCTCTTTTCCTTTGATTTAGCTGTAAGCAGCTAAATCACACCAACAGGGAATCAAAATAAGTTCCGGTTAAAGTTTTTCTTTTATGTAGGGTTCTAACATTCTCAATACAAAAGAGTCCTTTTGTAACTATAGCGAACCGACTTTTACTGTGGGTTTCCAGGGTCGGTTAGTCGTCTTGACTTTGCGCCCTTTTTTCATTTTCTGCTAACCTTTTATATGCCGGGGAAAAGTCTTTAGGAGAGCAGGGCGGATGTCAGATTAACGAAAACTTCACCAGATAGCGTCAGTCCTGTTTACTCTCTATGATGTTCCCACCTACTTTCGAAAGCCCTTGCATGTATAATTTTGACGCAGTACAAACGCCACTATTTTTGCATACATATATACTACCTCGTGTTTGTAAGTATGTGCAACTACTCTCCGGAAGGGTAGTCGTTTAATTTTTAAGGCAGATGACCTTGTCCGTTTCGATATTACGGCAAAAGTTAAAGTAAGCCGAAACAATCCATAACGACTCCGATCCAGACATTAACTCCTTTAAAAAGCGCAGCATAACACCTGCGCTTTTTTTGTTGCAAAAATGGACAAAAACCTTATTAAAAGCCCTGTCCGTCGTGATTGCTTGTACATAGGATAAATTGAGCGACACCAAGAATTTACGCAAAGGGGTGGATAATATGGCAGATGGATATGGTGGAGGATATGGTGGAATGGGTAGTGGATTTGCTCTAATCGTAGTATTGTTTATCTTGTTAATCATCATCGGATGTACTTGCATGTTTGGAGGATCCGGCTATTAACCGATAACTGAATCAGTAAAAGCCTATTAATTGCGTTTAATAGGCTTTTTTAATTCACAAAAAAACAAGCCGGAATATATCCGACTTAATCGATGCCACTGTTTTATACGAAACTATTTTTCCTAAAATATGCGTCTTCTACGGAATGAAAAAACGGCAGCTATAAAAAAGAAAGGAAAAAAGCGTCTCCTGAACCCGGTACGAATAAATACTCCCCGTGGTGGGTCAACGGCTTCCATTATCCCACGATGCTCTCTACCATCACGATCCCTCACAATAACCTCGCGGCCCATGTGTCGCATCAAGTCTGGCATATAGTAATCCCCCTCTTATAGAATTGCCGTAATGGACAAACTACGGCTTGTTATATCCTATTGTCGGTTGTTATTAAGTGAAACGGACGTTAGCCCAGCTTGTACGAAAAATTGCGCAAAAGAAAAAAGCCATCCGGGAGCGATAGCTCTCAGGCTGCTTATTACAAAGCTTCACAGGCGTTAATGCATTGTATGCAGAACTCCATTGAGTGCAGCCGGTGACCAATTCGGACAACTACGCATACTATGTAAGTGCCCCAGTTTTCCAAGCCATTGCTCAACTTTGAGTCTTCAGAATCGTTCATAGTTGAACCGAAATACGGAAAAGTAGAGCGGGAAATGCCCGTTCATCTTCAAAAAAGAGCGCAGAAGTTATGTTGCGCTTTTTATGTTGCCAAAATAGGCAAGTACTTTGGTAAAAGCCCTGTCCTCCGTGATTGTTGTGCATAAGATAAATTGGGTGACACCAAGAATTTACGCAAAGGGGTGGATAATATGGCAGATGGATATGGTGGAATGGGTAGCGGATTTGCTCTCATCGTAGTATTGTTTATCTTGTTAATCATCATCGGATGCACTTGCATGTTTGGAGGATCCGGCTATTAATCGATAACTGAATCAGTAAAAGCCTATTAATTGCGTCAAGCCTTTTAATAGGCTTTTTAAATTCACAATACATGAGGTTAAGAGGTGAAAGCACCTGAAGACTGCCTGCTAGTGCAGGCAGTCAATTCCATAATTATTTATTTAGATTAGCGTGTGGAAGAAAATCCAGAAAGCTGCTGCTGAGCAGTCATTACAAGACGTTTTGTAATCTCGCCTCCGACTGATCCATTAGCCCTTGATGTTTGTTCTGCCCCAAGCTGTACTCCAAACTCAGAAGCGATTTCGTATTTCATTTGCTCTAGTGCTTGTTCTGCACCTGAAACTAAAAGCTGATTGCGATTTGGCATAATATTCACCTCCTATTACTGTTATGATTTGCTTTGATGCAACGGGAAATACTCTGCAATAAATGGAAACAGCAGTGTTTTAAGGAATGGCCTGATAACTTTTATTAGGTGATGTTGCCGATTAATTAGCTGTGCAGCCAGAAAAAACTCAGGCCTTCATAATTCTTTTTCATCCTTAGGTTTAATATCATTTATGCTGATATTTTCAATGTCTTTGTCAAAGACAACGGGTTTTGAGCCTTGCCGGTCATAGCATACCTGCCCGATCGTAACATGGTCGGCTTTCTGGGCGCCCCCAAATACCTTGATAGCACTTGAGGCCTTATTAAAGCCTCTGACCGTAATATTGCTGAGCACTACATTACGTGCCCTGTATTGGATAGCGATGACTGGCTGCTGTTTATAATCGTAATCAGGATTGCCGATTAACAAAAAATTATTAACGGCTACATTTTTATATGCGGAAATAACCATGCCTCTTGGACTTGAGTCTTTATATAATTCAGTGAAGACCGGTGCAAGTGACACGATTAAGGTTGCTCTAATATTAAAGGCAGTTTTGGATTCAGGATCCGTTTCTTTATGGTGCCCAATATGCCGGAAATTGTAGGATCTATTATCGTTTAAAGAAAGATGGCCAATAATGGTGACATTTGCAGCCGCCGAAGCATTATGGTGCGCTTTGACTTCTACTCCACCAAAACACCGTGCTGTCGAATTATTCATAAGCCAAACATTTGTTGAACCGTCATCCACTTCAATTCCATTCGAATTGGAAAATCCCTTTTGGTGCGCTCTTCCGCTGGGATCGCACATATGTGAATTCGTTATCAATATGTTATCGCTATGATGGGTTGTGATTCCGTCATCACCGAAACCATAGCCATGAACATGATCAATCCAAATATACCGGCTTCTTCCAGGACTTTTGGTTCCGTCCCCAATATAAGTATATTTTGTTGAAGAAACATCAAAGCAATGTAAGCCAGGATTGACAGCTTTGATGTTTCTTGCCCATCCGTATGTAACATTGGCAAATGTAAGACAGCTTGACCGGTTGTTTCCTGAACTCGTCTTTTTATTAGGAGGAAGCCTCTCTGCATTCCAATTCAATGTCATATTTTCCACAAGTATATTGCGATTTCCTTTGGTGTGATTTTTGTTCGTGATTAGCCTATTGCCCCTTGGTGACCGGTCATGAAGCTTAATGACGGTTTCTCCTTCGCCCTGCCCTGTAAGAATGGTCCAGGAAGGCAATTTTATTCCTTTTGTTATAAAAGTTCCTTTTGGGATGATTACCTTCACTCTCCCTGTGCCAAGTGCCTTCTTAAAAGCCATGGTGCAATCTGTCACTCCATCGCCGACTGCACCATAATCAAGCACATTGACTTCCTTTTTTATCGAAATAAGCAATGTATCATACTCCTTGTCCAATATATTTTTCCATTTAGGAAATAAGCCTTCGTTCATTTCAGTGTCATTTCCCCTGTGGCTAAAACCGGTTAATTTAGCGAGCAGGCCTTTCGCTTTATCCATGAAGGAGAGCTTTGAAATCCTGGTTTCCATGTTTTTGTGTTTGTGAAAAAGCTTATTTGTTTCTTGAACGGCCTTTTCGGCGTTCAATTGAGTGCCAAATAATTCTGATATTAATTCACCATTTTTTCTTGAATCATGATTCTTACCCAGATCAATCATTTCATCAGCCCCTTGAGATTTCTACAGGAATTATTCCCGGTCTGGTGAGATGTAATCATATAAACGGCTAAAACGTATTTTTAAAAGCATTAATCAGTTAATCTTAGTTGCTCAGCAAAAGGCACCCGTCCGCAGGAGGTTCAAGAGGATTCAACAATTTCTAAATATACCATATAGTAACAGAGCAAAAAGGTTAAAGAAATCTTTAAAAAATGCACAGCAAAAACCTTCCCTCTATTTAAGAAGGAAGGCTTAATTGTTTGTTACCAAATAAAAAGACCGACAAGCATAGCACTTAATAAGGACACTGCCATGCCGCTGACAAGCAGCTTCCAGACATTCTTGCCGATAATAGAGGATTTATCTTCACCAAGAATTGAATTGAAAGTGCCATAAATCATTCCGACTGTACTGAAATTGGCAAAAGAAGTTAGAAATGTTGTCGCAGCTGCAATGGTATGAGGCGGCAAATCCTTAATATGCTTTTTCAAGTCCATCATCGCCACAAATTCGTTGGTAGAAATCTTGATGCCCATTAGCTGTGCAACATACATGGCATCATTTTTGTTAAGCCCAAGAAGGAAGGCAAACGGACTGAAAATAATAGAGAAAATCTTCTGGATGGTTAATCCATCGACGAAAAATCCCAATATGCCATTTAAACAGGTTGTAAGAGCTACATATCCAATCACCATGGCCAAAATGACGATAACCATTTTCATACCTACAAGCATGCTATTAGAAATGGTTGAAAAGAAATCCTTTCTCTCCGATTTAGGCGGAATGTACACTATATCTTCTTCCCTGCTCACTTCCTGTGGATTCAGCATGCTTGCAAGCAATAATGCATTGAAACAATTTAATGGAATGGCAGCAAAAACATACTGCGGAGGCACCATGGTCAAATAAGCTCCAATAATGGATCCGGAGATGCTGCTCATGCTCATAATGCCAAAGGTAAGCATTCGGTTCTCTTTTAATACTACCAGCTGCTGGCGGATTACAGCCAGAGCTTCCGTGTTTCCAAGAAACATCATTTGAATGGAAAAAAAACTTTCAAGTTTAGGAAGCCCGGATATTTTTGAAATAACCCACCCGACTTTATTAATAATCCAGCCCATAATTCCAAAGTAAGATAAAATATCAAAAAAAGTGATAATAAAAATAATGGGCATCAAAGCGCTGAAAAAGAAATCTACTGTATCATTTGCCATAATTGATGGAAAAGCGAAAGATATACCTGCATTGGCACAAGAAATAAGCCACGTAAAGAATGAAGCAATATAATTTATGGTTTTTGTCCCTATTTTGGTGTCCAGCATAAACCATGTAATAATCAGTTCGGCAGCTAATAGTATTCCGATTGATTTCCACTTTACGTTTTTCTTATTTGGCGAAAGCAGAAAAACGATGCCGATTACTGTGAAAATTCCCAGCAAGTTTAAGAAAAATAGCATGTCAGCACACTCCTGAAGTAAGTTTTCCATAGAAAAAGCCCTTATATTTTCACCTTTTTGCCGTAAAAATAGACAGAAAGCATGAAAAAATAAGAGCTCCGTCCAGCTTATTCTTCCTGTTAGTGTTAGAAAATAACAGGAAAAAAGAGGAGATGCTTTATTATGCATACTTCCTTGTAGTCCGGCATTTTACGGCTGCCAGGTAGAAACTATCAGACCATTACAACTGATATTATACAAGGATAATTTTTTTGGAATGATTATATATTATTACACACTGTGCAAAACCACAATGGTTTTTATCTTATTCGGAATTTTTAAAGAACTATTCAAATCCATAACACTATTTTGTTAATGCAAGAAAATTGCATAGGATAATTTCTCCCTGTTTGCCTGAGTCTAATTAATGGAATCTGCTGGAATTATCGAGTAATATTCTTAGAATAAATTGTATTATGAGGAGGAAAATAAATTGAAACTATCCGGACATACGGTACTTATAACCGGGGGAGCATCTGGTATTGGGCTGGCATTTGCTGAACGTTTCTTAAAAGCAGGAAGTACAGTTATTATTGCGGGCAGACGGGAAGCAAAATTAAAAGAGGCAAAAAAGAAATTTCCAGCACTTCATACAAGGGTTTGCGATGTTTCTGAAGAAAATCAAAGAATTGAGCTTTTCAACTGGGCAGTAAGCGAGTTTCCAGGTCTTAACGTTCTTGTTAATAATGCAGGTATTCAGCAAAGGGTAAATTTATTGAATTTGCAGCAAGACTGGAATTACTACCGCAATGAAATATCTATTAATGTAGATGCTCCAATCCATCTTAGCATGCTGTTCACCTCTCATTTTGCCAAACATGATCATGCTGCAATTATCAATGTTTCTTCAGGACTTGCCATGACACCGGGTGTCTGGGTGCCTGTATACAGTGCAACCAAAGCCGCCATCCACTCTTTTACGATCTCCTTAAGGCTGCAGCTGGAAAAGACCAATATAGAAGTGGTTGAAATATTCCCTCCTGCAGTCAATACAGATCTTGGTGGTGCAGGATTGCACACTTTTGGTGCCCCGCTCGATGATTTTGCTGACAGCATATTTTCAGATCTTGAAAATGGCATCCGAGAAATCGGTTATGGGGGGTCAAAAGCCCGTTTGCGTGCATCAAGGGATGAACTTGATCAGGGCACAATCCAGGCATGGGAAGGATACTTAGCGCGAAATCCAGATTTCTTTGAATGATTTTAATTATGAAAAGGGGCCTTGTTTTATGGTTCCCCTTTCTATCTTCTTATTCGGTTAACTTTAATCCAATTGCTGCACAAAGAATCATAGCAATAAATATTAGACGTTTCCAATCCTTTGATTCTCCATAAAAGACCATCCCTAAAACCGCTCCGCCAGATGCTCCTATCCCTGTCCAAATGGCGTATGCCGTCCCCATCGGAAGTGACTTCATGCTGTAGGATAAAAAAAGGAAGCTTGCTCCAAACCCTATAATCAAATATACCAGCCAAAGAAAGCTTCTGTTTCTGTGAAATTGATTAATCATCATTACCCCTGCCATTTCGCATATACCAGCGAGAATTAATGCTATCCATGCCATCAGTTCTTCCTCCTTTCTTCAATCTTTTCCGCTGTCACCGCTTTTAATCCAATGATTCCTGTTAATAGAAATAAAATTAACAGCACTTTCGATAAATGAAAGGGTTCGTGAAAAAAGATAATATCTGAAGTGACAGTTCCAGCAGTCCCAAGACCAGTAAAGACAGCATACACAGTTCCTGCAGGAAGGTTTTTTCCGGCCGATACCATTCCGTAAAAGCTTACTAGTATGGCAAATCCAGTTATAATCCAGTCGAAGCCGCTGTCTGCATGTTTTAAGCCAATCACCCAAATGACCTCAAAAAAGGCCGCTATAATTATTTTTATCCAGCTAGCATTCATTTTTACACCTCTTTAATTTAAGAAATTCCTAAAAACGCAAAAAGCCCGGGAGCCTTCTGAATGAACAGAATCTCCCGGGCTTTTATCCCTCCGTGGCACAGCTCGGCTGCGTGTTTTCTCTCGGTCCAGACCAGCAAAATGCTGCGGAACCCTAGAAAACATAGTCATTTTTAGTTCTTTCTATTATACAAAGCATTGCTGCCGTTAGCAAGGGCGGCAAATTCTCCATTATTTATGTTTATCAGGTGTATTAAGCAAAAGCGTTACAGGCGGTTTTTCCTCGGCCGTGACAGGAGCAGCTTTTTGTACAAGTGAACGTCCTTTTCCTGTAGCAACCTTGCCTATAGAAGCAGCTAAAATAATAATGCCCAGTACTAATAAAATCATAAAAGAATCATGATAAGTATCCATAAGGGCACTTTTTTGGGCATTACCGGCGATGACCGCTGTAACCTTGTTTTTGGCATCGGCTGCAGACATTCCTGTACCGGTAAACTTGCGGATCAGATCATTCATTTGAATCAGAAAATCCTGGCTTGCAAAGCTTAGCTGATTTCTTAACTGTTCATAATGAAAGGAATTTCTCATGGCTAAAAACCAGCCTAGTATTGGTGCAGCAATGGCACCTAGCATGTTTCTAGTAAAATGCAATGAAACAGATCTCATAGAGGCCTTATGTATATCCCCGGCAAGCGCTGTTCCAAGTGCACCAGAAACCAGAGCCATTGATATTCCCGCCCCAAGCGTCCCAAATTGCAGGCATAATGTTGTCAGTGAGGCATCTTCATTGACAGTAAGCCACTCGAAACTGACATATATAATAGCGAGCGACCCTATTATCCCCAATATACCCGCTCCCAGCCTATCATAGAAAAATGTGCATATTAGTGCGGATACCACAACACCTAAAAATAGGGAAAGATAGACATGAGATAGTGAAATAAAGGCAGTATCTAAAATATTGCGCAGAAAGCCATTTACTCCTGCCAAGCTCACAATAAAAGCAATATGGGAACCTATCGCCATCAAAAAACCGAAGAATGGTTTTGCTGCAAATAAGGTTCGAAACGGCACTAAAGGATTTTCCAGGTTGGAATCCAGCCAGATGAATAGTATCAGGAAAACCGCAGCAGCTGCAAGAAACGGCCAAACAAGCCCAGATTTAAACCCGAGTTTTTGAAGATTTATCATAGGAACAGACAAACATGCAGCGGTAATAATCAATAGCACTGCCCCTCTTTTATCAAAAGCCCTTTTATCAAGACTTTCCTTGTTGTCACGCGGCAAGAGAAGCATGCCGACAATCAGGCATATAAAAGCGCTAATTACATTAAGCACAAAAAGCCATCTCCATGCGTCTAATCTCAGTGATATGGAGCCGAAATAAGCACCGACTGCAGAAGAACCGAATAGTCCTGCTATTGCCATAAAAAGAAATGTGTTTCTGATCTTGTTGGGAAAGGAACGGAGACTGACGGGCAGGATGGTTAAAAATAACAAACCTGCGCTAAAGCCCTGAATGATCCTCCCTAAATCAAAAAGATCGAGTCCAATCGAAAAGAGGTTTATGACCGATCCGAATAAAAAAACAATGATCAACGTTAAATAGGATTGTTTGAGCCCGAATTTCCTGCTAAATGCCGGGCCAAGCGGTACTCCAATGGCAAACGCCAAATTTGATAAAATAGAGGGATAAAGCATATCGTCCGAACTTGCCATAAAACCATTTTGAATGATTATCTGATTGATGGTAAATGAAAGATTCAAGAAGTATTGCGGGCCAATTGAAAAAATCGTCAAAATGGAAATGACTAAAAATTTAGGAAAGTATAATTCCCTTGATAGTGTTTTGTATGAAAAATGTGTTTCTTCCATTCCTGCTGCCTCCTTGCTTTTTATCATTGACTGACATTAGACATGCCTGATTAATGATATTGCACTTTTTTATATATTTCAAATAGCAACTTGTATTATACAATATAATTATAAAAATATAAATAAAATGGTTCATTCATTATAGATATATACAGTTTTCCTGCCTAAAAGGGATTGAAGCGTAACGAGCAAAGCAGCAGGCAATACTGACAAATTTAAATAAATAGAATGGCTGGCCCCGAATTTTAAAAAAATTTGCATCCATCCCTTTTATGAATGTATGCTAATAGTATTCACTATGCAAAGCTCAATTATTTTCCGGGAGGATATTATGGATCGAATTCTTGATATTATTGAATATGAAATTGCCCTTCTTAACCGGCTCACAAATGCCATCAGCCCAAAACTGGGAAAATTGGACCGTTCCGGCTACATTTTACTTAGCAAAGTCATCAATGGAAATCCTGCGGGAATCAACGAAATTGCTGAAGAGCTAAAATTGAATGTTTCGACAGCAAGCAGGCAGGTTGCAGCACTGGAGGAGAAGGAATATATCTCCCGCACACCCGATCAAAAAAATGGAAGAATCAGTTTAATAACGATAACTGATCTTGGCAGGGAAGTTTTTAATTCCGTTAAAAAAGCACGTACAGATGCTTACGCCGCGATTCTCCACAATTGGCCCAAGAAGGATCTGGAAGAATTGGAGTCTTCGCTTTCCAAGCTCAATTCAGCTTTAGTGCTATGGAACAAACCCTGATTGACAGCAAACTAACAGTTTTAACCATAATTTGGTATCCGTGACCCGTCATCAACATTTACAGGCAGGTTAATGCAGCATCCCCCATTTTTTATTCAGTTGCATAATTTCCTGCTCATACCCATTTTCTGATTTTTTCGGAGTTTCTAAAATGCAAGGAATCTGACGCAACACAGGAGATGAAAGCAATGAATGCATTTGCTCTTCAGTAATGTAACCTCCGGAAAAAATATTGGCATGCCGATCTTTCCCCTGTCCCGCGGGATACAGGGAATTATTCAGATGAATGACTTCTAGTCCGCCAAAATATCCCAGGTCTGTTCCATTAGTAAGAAAAGCCTTGCTATCATCCCCATTCCATATGCCGCTGGCGAAAGCGTGGCAGGTATCCAGACAAAACCCGATTTTATCCGGAAAACTGCTTAACTTCCTCACCTGGACCATCTCTTCAAGAGTCGTTCCAAATGATCCAGGCGGACCTGCATTATTTTCAAGAAGCAGCTTACACTTTCCCTTCCATTTAGCTAAAATTCGATTCAGCATTTCTATGATAAGCTGATAGCCGCTAAGCGGGTCAGTATTGCTCGTCTGGTTTCCGAAGTGTACTACTGCCCCGATGGAACCGCAAGAGTCAGCTATCTCCAGATCATTGAGCAAGGAAGAAATGAGCATTTCCTTCTTTTTTTCCGATGGTGTCAAATTTGTCGGATATGGTGTGTGTGCAACGGATGTGATTTGATGTCCGAAGCAATATTCTCTGCAGCGGCCGGCATCATCCGCATCAAAATTTTTAATGGATAAGCTTCTTGGGTTTTTAGGGAAATACTGAAAAGCTGAAGCCTGAATTGCAAGTGCATGGTTTGCAGCGGCCAGATATCCTTCCCGTATACTTAGATGACATCCAAATTTCATGAAAATCCCTCAGTCTATTCTATTGGATTTTGTCCGTATAAAACATCTTTATTAGTATGCATTGTCTCCAGTTCTTCTATGGAAACGGAGCGGGTATGTTTTGTATGGGCCCACTCTTTTTGATTTTTTTTAAGAAATCCGAGCAAAGTTACAGGAATCCATGACAGCCCGAACAAATAGGAAATAAAGAACCAATGCAATTTCTTTCCTTTATTTTCAAGTACCATCGCCAGAATGGGCAATGATATGTAGAAGAACACAAAAATTCCGTAAATCCAGCCGTCAAAAAGGATTGAACGGTCAATAATGTCACCGAGATATCCATTTGCTTCGTAAATACCCAAGTAAGATAAGCCTGTAAAGATCATCAAGATAAGTGCCAAAATTGACCGTGATGGCATCGCTAAATAAATGGCTGAATCAATTAGCATAAATTTTCTCTTTATAATTCCATCCTTCAATAAAGGAAGAGAATATCTTGTCATACAGTCAAAGTGCCCCTGCATCCAGCGGATCCGCTGTTTAAATGATTGCTTGAATCCCAGCGGTTTTTCATCATACAGCTTGGCGTCATGTGCCCAGGCAACTCTTTTTCCTGTTTTTAGAATGTATCTCTGTGTGAATTCAAGATCCTCCGTTAGTGATGTAGCTCCCCATCCTATGTCTTTTAATACCTTCGTAGTGACCGTCACCCCTGTCCCTCCAAGCTGGGCGGTCAAACCTAGATTTTCACGAGCTAACTGGTAAATACGGTTAGTTGACCAATAGGCAAATGAATAGGATTTAGTGACCCAGGTGTCATTTGGATTTTTCGCATCAAGATATCCCTGAATCACATCGTGTCCATCCAGAATTTTAGAATTGACGATTTTAAGAAAGTCCTTGCTCACCAGGTTATCAGCATCAAACATGACCGCAGCATCATATGCAGTTCCCTGCTTCTCCATCTCCCATAATTTTTCAAACATCCATTCCAGTCCATAGCCTTTTCCTCTTTTGCCGGGATCGTTTCTTACCATAGCATGCACTCCGGATTTCTTGACTTCCTCAGATGTATTGTCACTGCAATTATCGCAAATAACAAAAATATCGTATAGTTCTCTTGGATAATCCAATTGTTTTAAATTTCCGCAGATTTGACCTATTACTTCTTCTTCGTTATGTGCAGCAACCAATATTGCAAACTTATTGGCGGGTGGTTTCACTACGGTTTTCCTGAACCTTCTTAAACCGGAATAGCTCATGATTGTCTGATATCCAACAAAGAATATTGCAATGCCCTGAACAAGGAGAAGGACTGAATAAATGGAAAACTCCCAGGCATCATCCCACCCTCTTGTAAATACTCCAAATGTATAAAAGCCTGCAATCAGTATAAAAGCATATAACTTAAACATAAAATCACCTCTGTTTTATTTGCTGAAGTTTTTGAAAACCATGTGTGAATTTGAACCCTTTAGGGGCCGTCCATGCATGTAACCGTATATTTATATTGCGGGTATTTACTTTTAGACATACACAAAGGCTATTAGGGCTGTCTGCCTATTGTTTCCGAAAATCTGGTTATCATTCCATGATGGAATAATATTGGAAAAGCTAAGTATCTTGTATAGTGTAAATGGTTAGCATGTGTAGGAGACTATATTCAAAGAGGTGTTATCAGTGTCAAACCAAAAAACTTTTATAGGAATTTTTACTTATCTATCTCTAATAATAAAATTTAGTATCGCTAGTTACATAATGATGGGCAGTTTTCATATACAAGGATTTTTCATGGAAAGCGCTCTTTTGCTGATGCTGTTTTTTATGCTGTACTGGATGAATCATCGGCCATTTACTGCGGCTTGTTTCTTAACCAATTTCATCCTGTCTTTGATCGTAGTCATACAACTGATGTATTTCGATTATTACAGTTCAATTCTCACTTATAAGTCGCTTGCACAAGTAAATCAGGCGGGCAAAATCTCAGAAAGTATTATTGCATTAACCAGGATAAGCTATCTGCTCTTTTTTGCGGATTTACTTGGTGTGCTTTTATACAAATTTCTAAATGGTCCTACTATTACATTTCCGAAGCTGTTTTCAGAAAAAATAATGCATATCCTGCTTATTTTAGGTTTTTCATATGCTGTTTTTGGTTTGGTCAGCAGCAGCAAAACGATTAGTGAACTGCATCAATATGACCAGCTGGGATTTTTGGGCTTTCAGCTGCTGACTGCAGTGCAAGATGCAAGACACGTAATATCGGAAGAAAATATAGTGACAGCAGACAGTCTGGCAAATGAGAAACAAGGTATACTTGAAAGGAAAATCAGATATAAGGGAATTGCCAATGGAAAAAACCTTATCATTGTACAGCTGGAATCAGTCCAGAATTTCCTCATAAATCTTTCGATCGGCGGCCGAGAAGTCACTCCTAATTTGAATGCATTTTTGAAGGAAAGTTTCTACTTTCCTCACTTTTATACACAAGTGGGCAAAGGCAATACCTCCGATGCCGAATTTATAACAAACACGTCATTATATGCTAAGGGTGATATCCCAATGTCAGCTGCAGCAGAAGGAAAAAAAGTGCCGGGGATGCCAAGGGTCCTTGGGGAGAATGGCTACCATACTGCGACTTTTCATGCAAATAGCGTCACATTTTGGAATAGGGAGAAACTTTATGCTTCATTAGGCTTTCAGGACTTTTTCGATAAAAACTATTTTGGGGGCCAAGACCCTATTTCGTATGGAGTTTCAGATGAAGTGATGTATAAAAAAACAGTAAAAAAACTGGCTGCCTTCCATCATGATGGTGAAAAGTTTTATAGCCATATCATTGCTCTTTCCAGCCATTTCCCTTATAAATTGCCTGAAGAAAAAAAGAAATATGCAATAACACTGCCAAAAGAATATGAAGGTTCCATGGTCGGTTCATATATTGAAGCAGTAAGCTACGCGGATTATGCTTTTGGAAGGTTCATCAAGGAATTAAAAAATGAAGGCCTATATAATCAATCTGTCATAGCCGTCTATGGAGATCATCAAGGGCTTCAGACAAAAAGCAGCAAAGATGAAAAACTTGCGGGAAACATATTCAGGAATAAGTATGATCCTGTACTGGATCACTTGAATATCCCCCTTATTATTAAAGTGCCATCCATCAATCAAGGCGCCACTATTAACATGACGGGCGGTCTCGTGGATATTTACCCAACAGTAGCCAACTTGCTTGGCATTGATATCTCAAAGGAAGTCATATTTGGGACCGACTTGATTAATGCAGCAAGTAATGTGATTGGCATCCGCTTTTATGCGCCCACTGGAACATATATAACTGAATCCAGCTCCTTTTCTCCCGGGGCAAATGAAAAAAGCGGAATCAAGACAAATATTAACAGCAGGGCTACTTCTCCAGCAGACAAGAATTCTATTAAGGAACTGCACCATCTTATTCATTATCTTAGGCTCTCAGATGACTTTGTAGATTCATTGCCTTCCCTGCAATAAGGATTATTGAAAAGAATTTCTGCTTGTTTTACCAATAATCAGGTTCCATACGGCAAAGTAATAGATTTTTTTATGTGAGGAAATGATCAGCTTTTTAAGGTTTGTTTGCTAATTGAGACCCTTTAAACCCAAAGTCCAAAATGTGAATGACCCGCAGATCCAAAATCCTGCATAGTAAATGGGTTGTTGAATCTGCATCATACGAACCATCCATGGAAACAGGAAAAACAGCAGTACATAAATGCACTGCTGCTGCTTTTTAACAATATTCTTTCCTGCTGGATTTCTTTACATTACACCTTAAGGTCTTTTCCCGCATCAGAAATGTGAACAAGAAGATGTGCCAGATGATGTATAGGGCCGTATTCTTCTTCTTCCTCTTCTTCTTCATCGTCCTCAATGCTTGATGCACCTTGCAAATAAAGAGCCATAAACTCATAAAAATCTGTCATTTCAAAAGAATAGCAGGCGCTTGGATCTTCATTTTCTTCCTCGTATTGAAGAATCAGATAAGAAATATCTCCATCATTATCTTCAGCGTCAATGAAAACAAAATAGCCTATGTTCGTATCTAAATCAAATAAATGTCTTATGCCGCCAATTACCGATTTTTTAAATTCTTCTTCTGACAGTTTTTGGACCTGCATTGTATCAACATGGTCTTCCTGGTGGAAAGTTACATTAAATGAGTTCATGGGTTTCCTCCTTTTACATTTTGGAAATAACAGCAGGCAATCATGTGACAATAATAATTATACCCTTTTTAATCCATTATTATCATATCTGTCTAAAAGGATGTTTCCAACATAACTGGACAATGATCGCTTCCCAATACAGAACAGTGGATATCCGCACTTTTCAGATTTTCTTCTAGTCGCTGAGATGCAATAAAGTAGTCGATACGCCAGCCAATATTCCTTTCTCTGACTTTGCTCATATAAGACCACCATGTATACATTTCTGTTTTATCTGGATGGAAAAAACGAAAAGTGTCCAGAAAACCCTGTTCAATGATATTTGTCATTTTTCCGCGTTCTTCTATTGTGAATCCAGAATTCTGTTTATTTGATTTTGGATTTTTCAAGTCAATCTCATGATGTGCCACATTCAAATCACCGCATAATATAACCGGTTTTTTTGCATCAAGTTCCTTGAGATAGGACAGCATTTCATCTTCCCAGTGTAATCGGTACTCCAATCTTGATAAATCTCTTTTTGAATTAGGTGTGTAGACATTTACAAGATAAAATTCTTCAAATTCTAGAGTGATAATTCTTCCCTCAGGTTCTTCTTCATTAACCCCGACGCCATATTTAACGGATAGAGGCTCTTTTTTTGTAAAAACAGCAGTGCCAGAGTAGCCTTTTTTAATGGCATAATTCCAATATTGATGATAACCATCGAGTTCAAGAGAGATTTGCCCTTCTTGAACTTTCGTTTCTTGAATGCAAAAAATATCCGCATCCATTTCTTCAAAATAACTTAAAAACCCCTTTCTGACACATGCCCTTATTCCATTTACATTCCAAGATACTAATTTCATGATATTAACATTCTCCCCGCTTGCATTTATAGTAACTTTTTTCTATGTTATCAGAATAACACAGGAATCTCCTCAAAAAATAAGAACATGAGCTGACAGGCATTCAGCTCATGTTCTTAGAAATACTATTTATTTTAAAAGTGATTCATAAAGTTCCTTATATTGCTGTGACGAGGCGTTCCAGCTGAAATCCAAACCCATTGCCCTCTCAGCAAGCTTCTTCCATCTTTCAGGCTGGAAACGGTAAAACCATACAGCCCTTTCAATGGTGTAAAGCATGTCATGTGCATTGAAATTAGCAAAACTAAAACCATTTCCTTCTTCTGTAAACTCATTAAAAGGTATCACAGTATCTTTTAGGCCGCCTGTTTCTCTTACGAGGGGAAGTGTGCCATATCGCATAGCAAGCAGCTGCCCGATCCCGCAAGGCTCAAATTGAGAAGGCATCAGGAAAATATCTGACCCGGCATAAATCTTTCTAGCCATAGTTTCGTCAAAATAGGTTCCGGCATACACTTTATCCGGATATTCACGGGCAAAGCCTCTAAATGCTTCTTCATATTGCTGTTCGCCTGTTCCAAGAAGAACAAACTGGACATTGAGTCCCATCATTTCATGAAATACATGCAGAACTAGGTCTATTCCCTTTTGATCAACAAGGCGGGTGACCATAGAGATAATTGGAATATCTTCTCTGACAGTAAGACCCAATTCCTCCTGAAGTCTGAGTTTATTTTCCATTTTCCCCTTGGTATCAATAAAGTTTTGATAGATTCTTTGATCATCTGCCGGATTATATGTATGTGCATCGATACCATTCACTATTCCGAATAACTGGTCATTTCTTTTATTTAAAAAGCCGTCCATATTTTCCCCATAATATGCGGTCTGAATTTCTGATGCGTATGAAGGGCTAACTGTCGTCAATATGTCAGAAAATGCCAATCCAGCTTTCATATAGCTTACATTTCCATTAAACTCAAGTCCGTCTATATTAAAATATAGATCACTCAAATCAAGGAGTTCAGACAGGACCGACTTAGGGTACACACCCTGATAACGCAGGTTATGGATCGTGAAAACCGTTTTAATATTTTCATAAAAAGGATGATTCCTGTAATGTGCCTTCAATAACACACTGACAGGTCCCGTCTGCCAGTCATGGCAGTGGAGGATATCTGGCTTATCCTCAAGATAAGGCAGCGCCTCAAGCACAGCTCTGGAAAAGAACGCAAAACGCTCCCCATCGTCAAAATACCCGTAGCTGCCATGACGTTTAAAATAATACTCATTATCAAGGAAATAATAGTTTATTCCTTCAGAAACAATGCGTTCTATTCCGCAAAATTGATGTCTCCAGCCTACTGGCACTTCAATGCTTTGTATATGCTGCATTTCTTCTTTGTATTCATGAGAGAGGTCCTGAAATTTAGGCAAAATGACGCTAACATCAACACCTTGCTCTTTTAAAGCCTTTGGCAGTGCCCCTATTACATCTCCCAGTCCGCCTGTCTTGATAAAAGGGGCACATTCTGATGCAGCAAATAAAACATGCATGGTAAGACCTCCGTTAGATAGTTTCTGCTTTTTTAACCACTCTTGGCTGTGACTCGCCGATAAGTATTTTATCTCTTGTAATGCGCACTTGTTTATCAGTAATGACATTTTCAACATGAGCGCCTTCTTCAATTTCTCCCTTTTGCATGATGATGCTATTTTTCACATAAGCGCCCTTTTTAACTTTAACTCCCCTGAAAATGATGCTGTTTTCCACAGTGCCCTCAATATCACAGCCATTGGCGATTAAGGAGTGTGAAACGCTTGAAGTGTTGGAATATTTAGCTGGTGCTTCATGCTTTACTTTTGTATAAACATCCCATGAATCATAAAAGTAAGAACGGATTTTTTCAGGATTTAAAAATTCCATATTGCTTTGATGGAAAGTTTCCAGTGAATGGATAAAAGGCATTTCCCCTTTGAAATGGTAGCCCTTTACACATAATTTATTAAGATTAGCCTTAACTGCATCTTTTAATAAATCAAATTCGTCGTTTTCCACACACTTTTTGATTAAATCAATAAGAATGGCTTTATCAATAACGAAGGTTTCCAAACACACATGATCGCCTGATTGAGGGGAAGTAAAGAGCTCCAAATCCAGGATATTGTCCTCAAAATCCACTGAACAAGTATGATATACCAGTTTCTGGACCGGTTCTCCGTCATAATCTTTGTAGACAACGGTAATGTCAGCATTATTGCGTCTATGCTCTTCCAAAATTTCATTAAAGTCAATTTTAGATACATGGTGTCCCGGTGAAATAATCACTGTGTCCGCTGAGGTGCGCTCAAAAAATTCAAGATGGTTATAAAATTCCTGAAGATCCCCCTTAATTTTTTCATCAGGGTGAACTGGAGGAAGAATGAATAAGCCGCCGCTTCTTCTGTCGAGATCCCATTCTTTCCCTGAGCCCAAATGATCCATGATGGAGCGGGTATTGTCTTTTGTGAAGACGGCAACCTGCGAAATTTGCGCATGAATAAAATTGGATAAAGTGAAATCGATTAATCGATAGCGGCCGGCAAAAGGAACTGCTGCAAACTCTCGATAAGATGTCAGTTCCTTGAGGTATCTTTTTTCATTAATTAAGTTAATTATTCCTAACACGTTGTCCATTTTTAAACCTCCTATGATGTGATATTAACGTAATTCCTTGCTGGGCTGCTGATTCTCTCCGATTAAAACAATTTCATCCGATCCTCTTTCAGAATTTATCACAGTATTGTCCTCGATCACCGTATTTGGCATGATAATGGCTCTTTCAATAGTGACATTCTTTCCAATTGTTACATCAGGCATGATAACAGAATCCTTAATGGACGAGCCGCTGCCAATTTGTACATTATAAGATACTACCGAACGCTCCACACTGCCGAAAACGATTGATCCTTCGTTTATGAGTGATTCTCTGACATACGCTTCTGGTGCAATATATTGAGGAGGGTGATTTGCATTTCCTGCGTAAACCTTCCAATGGCTGTCTTCGCAATTGAAAGCAGGCGTATCTGACAGTAAATCCATGTGGGCTTCCCATAAACTCTGAACAGTGCCTACATCTTTCCAGTAGCCTCCGAACCGGTATGCATAAATTTCATCATGGTCTTCAAGCATCTTTGGAATGATATCTTTTCCAAAGTCATTGGAAGAAGAAGCATCGTTTTCATCTTGATTTAGGTAGCTTTTAAGGAGCTTCCAATTGAAAATATATACACCCATTGAGGCGAGATTGCTTTTAGGATTTTCAGGCTTTTCTTCAAATTCTGTAATTTTGCCCTGATCGTCGGTGTTCATGATTCCGAATCGGTCTGCTTCGTGCCATGGGACTTCAATCACTGCTATCGTTGCTTTAGCTTTCTTTTCGATGTGTTCCTTAAGCATGCGGTTATAATCCATCTTATAAATATGGTCTCCAGAGATTACCAATACAAATTCAGGGTCATACTGATCGATGAACTGGGTATTCTGGTACACTGCATTCGCAGTGCCTTTATACCATTCCCCTCCATCTTTTCCTAAATAAGGAGGAAGCAGGGATACTCCTCCGAAATTTCTGTTTAGATCCCAGGCGCCGCCATTACCCACATACTCATTCAGCACATGCGGCTGATATTGAGTCAGAACTCCTACCGTATCGATGCCGGAATGTGTACAATTGCTTAAGGTGAAGTCAATAATACGGTATTTGCCGCCAAAAGGCACTGCCGGCTTTGCCAGCCCTTTCGTTAATTCGCCGAGCCTTGAACCCTGTCCGCCTGCTAATAGCATTGCAATCCACTTTTTAGATGCCATGATGCATTCTCCCCTGTCTTTTTTTTGTTTGTTTCATAAATATAGTCACACCTAGTGGAGGAACTTTTATTTCCATACTGTGAGGCTGATTATGATAAGGTTTTTTGTCGACAGAAATTACTTCTTCATTACATTGGCCAGATCCGCCAAAAGAAATGTCATCGCTGTTGAAAACCTCTATGTATTTTCCCGTTGAAGGAACGCCTATCCGGTAATCTATATATACCTCTTTTGAAAAATTGCAAACTACTATACAGTAATCGCCTTTGCGTTTTCCTTTTCTCATGAATGCCAGAATGCTCTGATTTCTGTTATCCGCATCAATCCATTCAAAGCCTTCCGCTTCATGATCAAGCCGCCACAATGAAGACGAATCTTTATAAAACTTGTTAAGAGCTTTCAAATATTGGCTGAAAGCTGTATGTGACTCATACTCTAAAAGCATCCAGTCAAGCTGCTCTTTATCCTTCCATTCCGCAAAAGGAGCAAGTTCGCTTCCCATGAACACCAGCTTTTTCCCTGGATGAGCCATGAAATATCCGAATAAAAGCCTTAGATTAGCGAATTTTTGCCAATAATCTCCCGGCATTTTATCGAGCAGAGATTTTTTTCCATGGACCACTTCATCATGTGAAAATGGAAGCACGTAATTTTCTGTAAATGCATAGAAAAAGGAAAAAGTCAGCAAATCATGGTGAAACGGCCTTTCCTCAACTTCCAGCTTCATATACCGCAGAATGTCATTTGCCCATCCCATGTTCCATTTATAATTAAAGCCAAGCCCGCCCGCATCTGTCGGAGAACTGATCAATGGCCGGTCGGTTGCTTCTTCGGCCATCATAAGAATACCCGGAAATTTTTTGAAAAGAGCTTCATTTAATTTCTTGATAAATGCTATGGCTTCTAAATTTTCTTCGCCGCCATATTGATTTTTAAGCTTGAAAGGCAGCGGATTATCATGGTTTAAGTATATAAGCGATGAAACCGCATCAACCCTGAAGCCGTCAATATGATAGACCTCCATCCAGAACATGGCATTGGAAATGAGGAAGCTTGCAACCTCAGGCTTGGCAAAATCAAAACTGTATGTACCCCATAGCGGGCGTTCCGCTTTATTGGGATCTGTTGGTTCGTAAAGCGGTGTTCCATCAAATTTCCCAAGGCCATGAAGATCTTTGCAAAAATGTGCCGGGACCCAATCCAGAATGACACCTAGCCCTTTCTTATGGCATTGATCGACAAAATACTTGAAATCCTCAGGCTTGCCAAATCTGCTTGTCACAGAGAAAAAACCTGTAATCTGATATCCCCATGACCCATCAAAGGGATGCTCCATAATGGGCATCAATTCAATATGTGTATAGCCGGCAGAAACAACATAGTCTATTAGTTCACTTGCCATTTCCCTATATGTATAGAGCACACCGTTTTCTTTTTTCTTCCATGTACCCATATGTACTTCATAAATATTCATCGGCTTATGATAAACATCTGTTTTTGCTCTTTCAGACATCCACTTGCTGTCCAGCCAATCATGCTTATCCAAATCATAAATTACAGAAGCAGTATTTGGGCGGAGTTCTGAATAAAAGGCGTATGGATCAGCTTTTAAAACAGTGCCGCCAGAAGAGCTGTATATCTTGTATTTGTATATATCGCCTTCTTTCAGGCCGGCAATGAATAATGCCCAAATCCCGGAATCCGCGACAAGCTTCATTTCATGGCCAGCATCTTCCTGCCAATTATTAAAGTCTCCTACAACTGAAACCTTTTTTGCATGAGGAGCCCATACAGCAAACCGGACACCTTCCTGCCCTTTATAGGAGGCAAGGTGCGCACCAAGCATTTTATAGCTTTCATACAATGTTCCTTCATGAAAAAGATATAAATCAAACTCGCTAGGATATATTTCAGGATGACCTTCCGTTATCTCGTTCAATCAAAACCCCCGCCTTCTAATTTATTTTTTCTTCAGCAGCCTGAAATAGCTATTGAATACATTCGACATATATTTTTGATTTTCCTTTGCGAAACAATGATTTTTATTATACAAATTTGTCTAACACCTATTATTACCCACTATTTTTTCTGCTGAAACCTAAAAAAGATTATTTCACAAAAATATTTTTAATGGATTATGAACCCCTTGCAATTGAAGCAAGCAGTGCGTCTTTGTATCCCGAATATAGGTAATGGTGATTTTTAGAAAAAACAAATAACCCTCCTTCATATCAGGAGGGCAGCAATTGGCAATATTAAGCTTCAAGGGAGTCAAGCTCTTTATTTTTCATTTTATTTAAAAACAGATATGTTAATGATACAGACCAGGCAAGCGGTGTGTTTCCGTTTGGCCTGTTTGTTCCGCCAATATAAAGTTCAGGGATTTCCCAGCTGTCAGGAATGATTTTCTTTGTTTTTTTGATATACTCCTGAGCTTTATCAAACATTCCTAATTCGAAATAGCATAACCCGAGCCACGGCAGCCCGAAACACCATTCCGCTTCACTGCCTTCATTATAATATTGGTCATTTTCATACCTTATGCAACCGTATGTCCTTTCGAGGCGGGTTGAAACGGTTTTTACAATAGTCATTGCCGTTTTGCGGTCCACGATGCGGTAAGGGTAAACCAAAGATAATAATGCTAAATCCGTTTCTTTTGTTTCACTTTCTCTGGGCAGCATAAACCTGAGTGTTTCCTGACCTTTTTGAATTAATTCTTCTTTAACATCCACCAGCATTTTTACGGCATTAAGTCCTGCTACGCAGGCACCGATGCTGGATGAATGCAGTTCCATATTTTCTTCCCACATGCCATTATCCTTTGCTTGCCAATATTGAAGGCATTCAAGATAACGCACTAGTTTTTGAACGATTTCAAGGTCTTTTTCATCTCTTATTACATTTTGGCCATGCCGGACACCTTCGCCTGCCCCCCAAAGAAAAGCTCCAATTGCATCATTCTGTGCATGGCCCCATTCCTGGCTGATCTCTTTGAGATCCTGCGAATATCTTGAGTGGATATATTCAAAAGGATATACCGGCTTTTTCTCGGTATGAATGTCAATTTTCCATTCATAGCGTTTAAATAAGTCGAACATTGAATGATAGGCTGTTTCATATCGCTCGCAAGGCACTTGCAAAAAAGGCAATACCGTATAGACAACATCCCGGATCCAGACATAGCTGTAATCTTGGGAAGTGCTGGCTGTATATGTGCCATTTGGAAGCCTCATAGTATCAAGAACTGTAATCGCTTTATCACAATCCATCATATCTGCACCTCCAGAACTTTTTTCCAATATCCTTATTCTAGACAAATGATTCTAATCTAATCATTACATGCTGATTTTTTATAAAAAATGAAACAAAGTTATTTTAGAAGCGTTTTCATTTTGTGAGATTTTCAAAATGAAACAGCTTTAAAAAAACCATTCCATTTAAGGGATAAGATAGTTTATGTTAAAAAGTAATCATTTGATAATAAGCCAGACAATAAGCTGTTCGAAATCAGCATATGCCCATTTAATGGAAGGGACATAGAGATAGCAGTAAAGATTAAAGCTGCATATTTTTATGATATCTGACAAAGAGTCTCAATATGACAGTTACAAAGGAACAAAAGTACAAAAAAATGATCCGATTTAGGCATATCGGATCATCAGCCTGTGAATTTCGCAGCTAATGCAGTTAATTCACTGTAAATTTTAATGATTTCATCCATTTTCATTCTGACAAGGCCACTCGAAGAAGGTGCAACAAAATCTATGGTTCCGTGAGTCATTGAATCACTTTGAATGCCCCACTGGCTTTTAGGTTTTTTTGAATATTCCTTATAAACTCCTTTTCCGACAAAACAAACAATTTTAGGCTTATAATATATGACCTTTTTAATTAACTCTTCTCTTCCTGCCTTATATTCTTCCTTCGTAATTTCGCCGGCGTTTTTTGTTGGCCTGTGTACAATGTTGGTAAATCCATATCCCGCAGAAAGCAGCTCAGCATCTTCTGAAAAATGATGTAATTTAGGTGTCAAACCAGAATAATATAGGATCTTCCAAAACCTGTTTCTGGGATTGGCATAATGATGTCCCGTTTTACCCGAAAGAAGACTTGGATTGAAACCGACAAATAATATAAGAAGATTGTGTTTAATGTGGTCATTTATTCCATTCACCTTAATCTTAGCTCCTTTCTAACGGCTGACATCGTATTTATAGCACTCCTGAAAAAAGTCTTGCGAATGATTCCTTCGATCTTTCTGCAAATCCTCTTTTGTAATACTGGACAGGCTTCAGTTTTTCGCTGTCTTTTATATCTTCTTCATACTGTGCCGTTAAATCACGTATAGAAGTACTGCCAAATAAAAAGACATTTACTTCAAAATTCAAATGAAAGCTTCTCATATCCATATTTGCTGTACCTATGGAGGCTATATTTCCATCTATAATAATTATTTTTTGATGAAGGAACCCCTTTTTGTACGAGTATATTTCAACGCCTGCCCGCAGGAGCTCAGGAAAATAAGACCGGCTTGCATATTGGGTCAAAAATCCGTCATTTTTTTCCGGGACCATAATCCGCACTTCGATTCCTTTGGAAGCAGCCACTCTGAGAGCAGTACGGATCGATTCATTAGGGACGAAGTATGGAGTGGCAATCCAAATAGATTTAGTGGCGCAAGAAATCATTGTATAATAATAATCACTCATAATTCCCTGCTGGGTATCAGGGCCGCTTGCCACCACCTGTACCGCTCCATCTCCTTCTTCCTCTGGAGGTTCGTAGCATCTGTATTTTTCAAGGACCTTCTCTCCGCTGACATATTCCCAGTCAAGCAGTAAAACGGTGTGCAGAGTGTATACTGCCTCTCCTTTTACAACCATATGGGTATCTCTCCAAAAACCCACGTTTTCATCTTCCCCAAGATATTCGATGCCTACATTCAATCCACCCACAAATCCGATTTTCCCATCTATAATAATAATTTTACGGTGATTTCTAAAGTTGAATTTTTGGTTAAAGAATCCGTACTTTAATGGCAGAAATGGATGGACCTTAATGCCTGCTTCCTTCATGTTTTCAATTTCCTTAACAGACAGTTTCATGCTCCCTGCCGCATCAAAGATAAATAAGACCTCTACTCCATTTCTGGCTTTGTCAATCAAGATATCGATGATTTCCTTGCCTAAACGATCAGACCGGAAAATATAGTATTCAATATGTATATATTCTTTTGCTTCTTTAAGCCTTTTCTTAATTTCTGAAAAGGTTTCTTGGCCGTTTTTTAAGACCGCCGTCCTTGAAGCCGTGCTAATGCTTGTCAGGGATTCATTTTTCGCAAAACTTGCCAGGCATTGCTGATGGTCATTCAAAAAGGACAAATCAGGATTCGTTTTTTTGTAAACAGAACGCTGCCATTCCTCCCTATGGTTTTTTCTTTTGTTCCTGAAAAGGAAACCCTTCAGATACAGCTGCCCTGAGTATAAATAAAAGATATAGCCAATTATGGGGAAGAAAAGCAGGACATATATCCATAAAAGTGTATTTTGAGGTGAACGGTTTTCAAGCATAAGAGAGTAAACGCTTGATATGATCGCCACTGCATATAATGCAGCAAATAAGTACTTGATAGCAAGGCTTGCAGGGCTCAGCAACACCATATATGCGGTCAAAATATAAATAAATAAAAATACAAAATCCATTCTCCGTTTTTTCATGCAATCAATCTCCGTCTGTCAAATTTTTTATCAAATCTTGTTTCTATACCCCTTTTGACAGCTTTCAGAAACTAGCTTTAAATAATTTAAATGGCTGAAACGTTATTTTGCCCTGAAATGCAGTCTTCAACGCAAAAACCAGGTTTATTTTTGCATGAAGCTTCTATGCAATTTAGAACAGCAAAAAGAGCTGATTTGCTTAATCAGCTCCTTAAGTAACTTTTAGCCTTCCGTTATCGATTCCGAAAATGCTTTTCCTTATGAACCGCTTCTTCGAATTGTTCCAGCTGATTATTCAGCCTGCCAATCAGTTCCATATCTTTCAGCGGCATATTTTCATCTGTTTTATCAATTTGCTTATCTATAAAATAAAGTCCCTGGATCGGCTGTCCTTTTAATATAGCTATAAGAGGTTTTAAAGAATAATCAATCGCCAGCAAATGCGCCATGCTTCCGCCTACCATGATTGGCAGGACGGGTTTATTTTTAAAAGCCCCTTCAGGCAAAAGATCAATCAGCGATTTTAAAACTCCGGTATATGATGCCTTATACACTGGAGATCCAATAATCACTCCGTCTGCATTCAGGATAGCTTGTGATAATTTTTCAATCTCCGGGCTGTCATAGCGGGCATTTGCCAGGATATCTGCTGAAAAATCCCTCACTGAAACATATTCCGCAGAAAAACCATTCTTTTCTTCAAGCAATTGCACATGTTTAAGAATCAGGTCGGTCCTCGAAGGCGCGGACGGGCTTCCGGAAATGATGACAATTTGGCTCATTATATACTTCTCCCCTTTTTTTAGAATACAGATTATTTTTTAAAAAGCTCTGTTAAACTTGTGTATTGATTTTCGCTGTAAACGCAAGACTCGCGGGGGCGTCCGCCGAGCCTCCTCACAGCTTAGCTCCTGAGTGGTTTCGCCTGTAACGCTAATCCTCCAGGAGTCAAGCGAATCTGCTCCACTCAACAAAGTTCAGAAACCAACAATGTACTTTAACCAAAGCCTTTTAAAAAATGGATGTTTATCCGAAGCTGGCCTTATAAAATACATTATGATTCAAATACCTTGGATTAAATCATAATCTTCTTTTTAAATTACTGTCAATATATAGAGCCGTTATAAATGGCGGGTGTGGTTTCATTTAAGCGGGTAATTTTCATTCAGCCAAAGAGTGACTGTGGCGATAAACTTTTCTGCTGCAGGAGAAAGGCGTTTAAAGGATAGTGCGGATAAACCGATAGAACTGTATTCTTGATGGCCTGCAAGCGGAATTTTTTTCACACCGGCAGGGATGCTGCCTACAGCAATTTCCGGAAGTATGCTGACCCCGAGATGTTTATCCACCATGGCCAGTATAGCTTGCTCATCTTCCAGTTCGTATGAAAAACCAGGTGATATACGCTGTTTTTTTAATAATTTAAGAACGGTTTCACGAAAAGATTTTTTTAGAATCAAAGTTTCCCCCTTCAGCATGGAAAGCGGGAATTCGCTTGTTTGTGTAAGATTATGAGTTACAGGCAGTATCAAATATAATTTTTCGCTTTTCAGATTTAAAACTTCAAAATTTCCGGCTGGGGGCAAATTCACAAAACCGAAGTCAATGATTCCATCTGCTATCCATGAGCATATTTCCTGCTGATTCCCTTCCATAAGGTTAACTTTAATCGACGGATATTGATCGGTAAATTTTTTTAGCATTCCCGGGTACCAATGTGATGTAACGGATGAAAAAGAACCTATTTTTATGCTGCCGGTCTCGAGGCCGGAAATCTCTGCCGCATCCTGCTTTAATTTATGATAGCTGTTCATCATTTCCTTAATATGTATTAAAATCTTCTCACCATCTGCAGTCAGCGAAATGCCACCCCTGTTGCGGATAAGCAATGAAAACCCCAGCTCTTTTTCCAGGGAAGAGATCGCATGGCTGACTGCTGACTGTGAAATTTTTAAGAATTCGCCGGCTTTTGTTAAACTGCCGGTTTCTACCACTTGATAAAAAATTTCATATTTTCCCAGTGTCACAATAAACGCCTCTTTTAAAAGATTTTGTATATCGAATATAAATCAATATCAGGGAATGGGCAAAATTTTATACACCCGGATAAAAATAGCGGGACAACTTATTGCTGCCCCGCTAAACGATCTTATATGATTGAATCGCTGTCTAAATTATATCTTCTGTCATTGATGCAGTCTTCACACAAATAAAGATGTGATTCACCAACCAGAACCTCTTCGTCCTTCATATCCTTTTGATGTCCGCATATTTCACATTTATACATGGATTTTACCTCTTTCTGTCATTGGTGCTATTGCTGTTCATTACTTTCAATCCCATATCCAAGGTCCAGTATTGCCTGTTCAAAGTCCTGCCGGGAAGCCATCCTGCTGTCATATGAAAAGCTTGCTTCACGATGTTTTAGATCGATTTCAGCTTTATTGATACCCCAAACTGATTCTAAAGCCTGAAGGATTTTTTTACCGCTTTCCTGGCTGTCCAATCCGCTGACAATCATTTTCCACTGCTCCACTTCTTCTCTTCCTTTCAATGCTTTTTATTATTTTCAAGAAAGACTTCTCCCATGCCCTCCATGAAATCTACCATTGTGGTCATAGCCGCACGTATTTCAGGACTGCGGAGTCTTTTGCGCATTTTCCATAAAGATTGTTTTTCTCCCTGATGTCCCGTTTTGGAAAGGCGTTTAATACCATGGCTGACGCCTTGAAGCATTGTTTCAAGTTCGTTTGGATTCATTGCTGATAAAAAACCAAATAATCCCATGGCGCTTTTAATAATGTTATGGACAGCCGGCTGGTTGATTTGTCCAATGGCGATTGCGGCAACCTCTGTCCGCTGTTCGAGGAGAGAGTTAGCTGCTTCTAAAATCGTCAGGTCATTAAGGCCTTTCAAAACCCCTATTGCTGCCAGGACAGCTTCGCGGTTTTCTGCCAGCTCTTTCACAATATCTGCCACTGCTTGATTTTGTTCTTCTAAAGAATTTGGAATTGCTTTATTAATTTGCCTGATTGCTTTCGCCATATTCATCCCCCTTTATCTTAAAAAGTTCAGTTATTGGTTTAAAATCTTCTCTTTGCCACTTTTCTTCAACCCGTACACTGATTTGAGGAACTCTGTTTCCAAAACGATGGTTATGGCGTGGCAGTGGCGGCTCCCCTTCTTTTTCGATTACAGTCATCTTGACCCCAACTTCTTTATAGGCAGGTGTGTGGGTAATCGTATCATGATAGCTGCTTGTCAGGCGGTTAACAGCTTCATTATCTTCAAATGAATTCATGGTTAAGTAAAGTTCGTTGCCCTGGACTCTTTCCGTGACCATGACCCGAACCTCAACATGGCCATATGGCGAAGTTAGCCCTACAAGTGAACCGTCCTCCAGGTTTCTTTCAGCAGCTAATTCAGGTGAAACTTCTACCCAAGGATTAGGCACTTTATGTGTAAGCCCTTCTGATTTATATGTCATGTTTCCTTCATGGAAATGCTCAAGCAGCCTTCCATTATTCAAATGAAGGTCATATTCTTCCCCGGAAACGAAAGGAGGCGTCCACTCAACACTGACCAGCTTCGCCTTTCCATCAGGGAAAGGGAATTTATCTTTATAAAGCAGAGGTGTATCGGCCCCATCTTTAGCAACCGGCCATACAAGACTTTTGAAGCCTTCCAGTCTATCATAGTTTACTCCAGCAAATAATGGGGCAAGGCTTGCTGCTTCATCCATGATTTCGCTTGGATGCTGATAATTCCAATTTGCCCCCATCCTGTTAGCTAAATCCCGGAAGATTTCCCAATCAGGTTTTGAATTTCCAAGCGGCTCGAAAACTTGATAAAAGCGCTGGATTCTGCGTTCTGTATTCACAAATGTTCCATCTTTTTCAAGTGATGGAGATGCAGGGAGCACTACATCGGCATATTGTGCAGTTTTACTGAAAAATACATCCTGGACTACAAAAAAGTCTAATTTTTCAAATCCATCAATGACATGATTGGAGTTGGAGTCAACAATTGCCATATCTTCGCCAAATAGATATAAAGCTTTTAGCTTGTCATTATGAATGGCTTCTACCATTTGATGGTTATTCAACCCAGGAACTTCAGGTATGGCAGTACCCCATGCTTTCTCGTACCTCTCTCTTGCCTTTGGATCTTCAATAGCTTCATATCCAGGGAACCATGCTGGCATTGTGCCAAAATCACATGCTCCTTGAACGTTATTATGGCCCCTTAAAGGAAAAGCCCCAGTTCCAGGCCTGCCGTAATTACCGGTAATCAACAGGAGATTGGAAATAGCTGTGCTGGTATCTGTTGCTCCCTTGTGCTGTGTTACCCCCATTGCCCAAAGTACACATGCTGACTTTGCCTCATGAATCATTTCTGCAATTTTAATAAGATCGCTTTTTGGAATGCCTGTTTTTTCAGCTGCATAATCAATAGTGTACTGTCCCAAACTTTTCTTGAATTCCTCATATCCGGAAACACGCATTGAAATAAAGCTTTCGTCATGCCAATTCTGATCAATGATATATTTAGTAACAGCATTTAGCCAAATAAGATCTGTGCTAGGCTCAGGATGAACAAGGAAATCTGCCCGCTCTGCAAGTTCATGCTTTCTGATATCTGCTACAAGGAGCTTTTGGCCGTGCAGCTTATGCGACCGTTTAACACGGGTAGCCAGAACCGGATGTGACTCAGCGGGATTCGCGCCAATGACAATAATCAGCTCAGAGGCTTCAATATCTTTTATGGTTCCTGAGTCTCCTCCCATTCCGACTGTTCTCAGCAGTCCAGCGGTAGCAGGAGACTGGCAATAACGGGAGCAGTTATCCACATTATTTGTTCCCATGATGGTACGGGCGAATTTTTGGAACAGGTAGTTTTCTTCATTGGAGCATTTAGAAGAAGCAATATAGCCAATTGAGTGGGGACCATATTTTTCTTTAATCCCGCCTAATTTTTCTGCTATCAAATCAAGCGCTTCATCCCATGTTGATTCCACAAATTCATCTCCGTGGCGGATTAATGGCTTTGTCAGCCGTTCCTCACTGTTTACAAAATCCCATCCCCATTTGCCTTTTACGCAAGTAGATATGCCATTGACAGGAGCCTCTGTCTGCGGCTCGATTTTTAGAATATGCCGGTCCTTTGTCCATACTTCAAAGCTGCAGCCAACCCCGCAGTACGTACAAACTGTCTTAGTGCGCTTGATACGAGATTGACGCATAGTTGCTTCCACCTCGGAAACGGCAAAAATTTCTCTGTATCCAGGCTCCACTTCCTTCGTCATATCAATCATTGGCCCAAGAACCTTAGGAGGGATGCCTGTTAGATAGCCCGCCTCGCCCAGCATGGATTTTTCCATTAATGCATTGCATGGACAGACAGTGACACAGTGTCCGCAAGATACACAGGATGATTGGTCAATTGGTACATCATTGTCCCATATTACCCTCGGATTTTCCCTGCTCCAGTCAATAGTGAGGGTTTCATTAACCTGCAAATCCTGGCAGGCTTCCACACATCGGCCGCATAAGATGCATTGATCCGGTTCATAGCGGTAAAAAGGATGTGTCATATCAGGTGAATATGGCTTAGCCTCAAAAGGATACGCCTGATGTGCCAAGTCCATTAGTTCTACTGTATTATGGATTGTGCAATTTCCATTATTATTGTCGCAAACCGTACAATAAAGCTCATGATTTTTTAGTATTCTTGAAATTCCTTCATATTGGGCAGCCTGGACAAGCTGGGAAGAAGTATCAATAATCATTCCAGGTTCTGTTTTTGTCGCACATGCCCTTACCAGCTGGTTACCTGCATGAACAAAGCAGGTATCACATGTCTGGATACTTCCTAAATTAGGGTGAAAACAAATGCTTGGAATGAAAACATCTTGTGCTTTTGCAGCGTCAAGTATGGTTTGGCCAGGCTCAGATAAACATTCTTTTCCGTTAATCTGTATTGTAAAGTTTTCTTCGTTCATTTCCATGCCTCCTAAAAATGATCAGCTTCTATTTTCTAGTTTTTTTATATAAGAGAGCCAGTAGATGCCTGCTACAAAAAGTGCGCCTCCGATAGCATTGCCGATATAAACAGGAATGAAATTCATCCAATAGTCCATCCATGTAAAATGGCCGCTGAAAATGGCTGCCGGAATGACAAACATATTGGCGACAATATGCTGAAATCCGATTGCGACAAACCCCATCACCGGAAACCATATCCCAAGAATTTTACCAGTGAAATCATCACTTCCGTATGCCAGCCATACTCCAAGTCCCACAAGCCAGTTACAGCCAACTGCTGAGAATAAGGCTGCAATGAATCCTTCTTCAAGCTTAGCTCCTGCAATCGCCGCTGTCTTATCCAAAAAAGGACCAGTTTCTGTAAGGCCGACAACATGACCAAAGATATAGGCTACAAACAGGGCACCGATAAAGTTTGAAACGGTAATATAAAACCAGTTGGAAGCGAGATTTGTAAATGTTATCTTTCTTGAAAAAAATGCCATTGTTACAGCCATCATATTTCCTGTCAGCAGCTCGCCTCCTCCAAGTACGATCAAAATCAGTCCCATTGGAAAAACAGCAGCTCCAAGGAATGTGCCAAATGAACCCCATTCTTCGGGAAGATTTGCACTTACCCTAATGTCTAGCAGGAATCCAATTGAAATGAATGCCCCTCCCAAAAATCCAAGCAGCAGTTTGCTTGTAAGCGGCAGTGATACTTTTTTGAAGCCGTGCTCTACTGCTTTTTGTGCAATTTGCTCAGGATTGTTAAAAGCCATTATGCCTGCCTCCTTTTGAATCTGTAATATTATGAACGAAAATGGGGGAAAATATAATGAATAAATGGATAATTTAAATTGTGGTAGTCAAGAAAGGAGAATTTTGAATGAAAAAAGAAATTTTATATAGCCGTATACACTCAATGATTATGTCATCTGTCATCAACGGTGCTAAAATACCCAATATCAGCGGTTTAAAATTCCCCAATAATAACAGATAATTGTCTCATCACTTAAGAGGGTTGGAGTGTTTGAGACGATGCTGAAGACTGGGGAATTTTTTATGATAAGAGAATTACATCAAAAAGGATGGACAAAAACAGCTATAGCTGAAGAGACAGGGTTTGATCGTAAAACAGTAAGTAAATACATAAATCAAGATCAATTACCTCAATCATCTAAGCGTAAGGTTAGGGAGAGTAAATTAGAAACATTTAAGCCTTATCTTCTTCAAAGGATTCAAGAAGGAACGACAAATTGCATGGTTCTATTTGAGGAAATTCAAGCCATGGGATACGAGGGGAAAACAACTATCCTCCGAGAGTTTATAAAACCCTATCGGGTTCAACCGAAAAAACAAGCCACTGTACGATTTGAAACAGCACCAGGAAAACAAGCTCAGATGGATTGGGCGGATGTAGGTATGTATGAAGTAGATGGTAAGCTTCAAAAAGTTTATGCATTCATCATGGTTTTAAGTTATTCCAGAATGAAATATGTGGAGTTTACAACAGATATGAAATTAGAAACACTGATGAAATGTCACATGAATGCCTTTGCATACTTTAACGGTCTACCGGAACAGATTCTCTATGACAATATGAAAACAGTCGTCACGAAGCATAGTCCAGTAGAGATTCGATTTAATAGAACGTTTGAAGATTTTCTAGCCTATTATGGAATCATCCCAAAAGCATGTAAACCTCATCGTCCACAAACCAAGGGGAAAGTGGAAAGAACGGTTCTATATGTAAAGAATAATTTCTTCCAAAGAAAACATGAACCTACAATATACGCCTTAAATCATGATATCCGTATATGGCTTGATCAAACAGCGAATCAAAAGAAGAATCAAACAACTAATGAACCACCGGTTCAACGCCTACAACACGAACAAAGGTTTCTTCAGACTTGGGGAACAAAACCCCTCTTCCCGACTAGTCATTGGGAGATACGTGAAGTAAGCCGGGATTGTTTCATCTCTTATTTAGGCAAAAAGTATTCTGTCCCTTTCCGGTATGCGGGCCACAAAGTAAAGGTTAAAGTAACCTTGGATCATCAAATTGAAATCTATGATGAGAAGGAGTGCGTGGCTCAACACCCTATTTTAACGGGTAAAACGAGTGTTCATGTGAAGCTAGAGCATTATGAAGGATTACACAAAACAGGAAAAGAGCAGGAACATCAGAATCCCACTGGTTTGGCGGCCAAAGATTCTGGAAATGTCCCTACTCCTATTGTTGAAACACGTTCTCTAGCTTCTTATGCTGCTCTGGAAGAAGGTGATTCAATATGAAAAACCAACTCGAAGAGCAGCTAGAGAATCTTGGTTGGCAGGAAATAGCCAACCAATTAGATGATCTTTTAGAGAACGCTTCTAGAAATAATGTATCATATTTTGATTTTTTGCACACTCTTGTTTTGAGAGAAACTGAAGCTAGACAGGGGAATCTCTTGTCCAAGAGGATGAAGAGCGCCAAGCTTCCTTACATGAAGAACATCCATGATTTTGAGTATACGTTTCAGCCTAGTGTAAGTGAACAGCGTGTGAAGGAAACCTTGACTTGTAGGTACATCGCAAACGGGGAAAATAGGATTCTATTAGGTCCACCAGGTGTAGGAAAAACCCATTTAGCGATATCCTTTGCCGTAGAAGCTATTACACAAGGATACACTGCGTTATTTTTAACGGCTGATGAATTGGTATCAGAATGCCGAAAGGCAGAATCAAAAGGAACTCTCCATCGCTTAGTTAACAAATGGAGCCGCCCCAATTTACTCCTCATCGATGAGGTAGGATATTTTCCATTTGATGAACTAACAGCCAATATCTTTTTTCAGGTGGTGTCCAAACGATATGAAAATGGGGCAATGATCTTAACATCTAATAAATCATTTATTGAATGGGGAAAAGTATTTGGGGATGATGTTTTAGCTACAGCGATTCTAGATCGACTCCTTCATCACTCTGTCACTTTTAATATCAAAGGAGAGTCCTATCGCCTCAAAGAAAAGAAAAAGGCTGGAATGTTCCCAGCCAAAGTAACTGAGTAACCGATATAAATGGGGACTTTTATTCCGATGACAATGGGGAAAAATAAACCGACGTTGACATCATCAGCAAAAAGTCCGAAATATATGTCTATTTCATCTGCAAAGCTTGCGCAGCTTTGGGATATGAGGATGGAAGATATTGAAGAAGGGCTGCAGGAACTGCTGCAAGAAGGGAAAATAATAAAAAAGACCCTTGCCGAACCGCCAAAATATGAATATTACTTGCTCCCTCAATAAGGAATAGAATCATAAAAAAACCTCCCGATTACCATGGGAGGTTTTTGTTATTAGTTTTGCCGCTTGTTTTTAAGAGCTGATAAAATTTCAAAAGAGTGCAACCTTGCTGCATGATCAAATATTCCTGAAGTAACCATGATTTCGTCTGCCTGGGTTTCATTAAGGAATTCCTGAAGTTTTTCTTCTACTTCATCCGGGCCGCCAATGATGGATGTTTTAAGCTGCTGCAAGACGGCAGCTTTTTCATATTCTGTCCAGATTCCCTCCATCGTTTCCACTGGAGGAGCAAGCGGGCCAGGATTATTGCGGATTAAGTTCAAAAATTGCTGCTGGTGGGAAGTAGCCAATTTAGCTGCTTCTAACGTTGTGTCTGCTGCAAAAACATTTACTCCAACCATTGCGTACGGCTTATCTAATACCTTGGATGGTTTAAAATTGTTGCGATAAAGGTTTAAGGCAGGAACTGTATTCTCAGGTGAAAAGTGGCTGGCAAATGCGAAGGGCAAGCCAAGCTGAGCAGCTAATTGAGCGCTAAAACCGCTTGAGCCAAGAAGCCAGATCGGTATATTCAATCCTTCTCCCGGAATGGCCCTTACTGCCTTGCTGCTTGAATTTGCGTCCAGGTAACTCCGGAGCTGTTCCAAATCTTCTGGGAACTCCTGTCCATTTCTCCTGACATCACGTCGCAGAGCCATTGCTGTTAACTGGTCGCTTCCGGGTGCTCTTCCCAAGCCAAGGTCTATCCTGCCTGGGTACATGGATTCTAGTGTACCAAACTGTTCTGCAATGACCAGTGGAGAATGATTTGGCAGCATGATTCCCCCTGAGCCCACTCGTATTTTGGTGGTACCGCCGGCAATATAGCCAATGACGACTGATGTAGCTGAACTGGCTATTCCAGGCATATTATGGTGCTCGGCCAGCCAGTACCGGTTAAAGCCCCATTTTTCTGCATGCTGAGCCAGATCCAGGGAGTTCCGGAATGACTCGCCAGCAGAACCGCCCTGAAGAATAGGAGCTAAATCCAAAACGGACAAAGGTATATCCTGAATCTGTTTTTTGCCTGTTGAATTTTGATTAGACATACGTTCATCTTCTTTCATATAGGTTTTACTTTTGTTTCAATAGTGCCATCTTATTAAAAAATAGACAGAATTGCACGTGATACGGCTTGGTCCGAAGCTTTGCGCAAAGCTGGTGAATAGCGGAATTTTCAGAAAACATGCGGTTATTCTAAAATCGCACGGGCAATCAATTCGTAGGAATTAATCCGGTCACGTATATCATGTGCAATAGTAAGTATCATTAGTTCATCCGTTTTATACTTCTGCTGCAATCCTATCAATTGATCCTTTACTTCAGCGGGATTTCCTATGATAAAATTAGAGCTCAATTGTCCGCTGCTGCTTTTGGTGCTATGCTTCTTGAAATACTTTTTTGCCTGCTCTTTTGAAGGAACCTTCCCTCCCGTACCGATAGAGGCATTTATTTTCCACAGCAGGCTGCTCTCTGCTATTTCTCTCGCTTTTTCCGCTGTTTCTGCACAAACTGCATTTATCGTCAGCAAAGACATAGGTACCTTTAAACTTTTTGAAGGTATAAAATTGTCATTATAGATTGATAAAATTTCTGTACCTTCTTTATCAGACATGAACTGGCCGAATGCATAAGCCATTCCTCTTTCGGCTGCAAGCTTAGCGCTTTTGGCGCTTGTACCGAGGACCCATGGTACAGGGCTGGTTTGAGGAACAGGGGCTGCCGTTATTTTTGAAAAGATATTTTCTTCGGGAAAATCAGCATGAAGAAAATGCAGGAGTTCGTCTGCCAGCTCAGGCATTTTATAAACCTGCTGAAGGAATGCATCAGAAAGAGCTGAAGTTGCTTCTGCCGAACCTCCAGGAGCCCGCCCAATGCCTAAATCTATCCTGCCAGGGAAAAGTGAAGCCAGCATATTGAACTGCTCTGCTACTTTATACGGCTTATAATGAGGAAGGAGCAAAGCCCCAGAACCGATTCGGATTTTATGTGTCAGTGCACCTATATAACTCAGCAATATTTCCGGAGCAGAACAAGCAAGTCCGGGCATATCGTGATGTTCAGTCACCCAAAAACGGCTGTATCCGTATTTTTCTCCTGCTTGTGCCAGTTCAAGAGAGTCTTTGAGGGCATCTGCAGCAGTTTTTCCTTCTGGAATTGGCGATTGATCTAATATACTTAATTTCATGGAATACTCCTTCCTGTGCTAATTATTCATCTGGTTATAAGGATCCTGCTGTGGTCATATCTTTAGCTAGTTTAACGCAATGATAGTGATATTACCCCTTATAAAGCTTGGGATAGCAGAGAGACTGCCTAAAAAGTTTTTAAAGTCAGCATGTGTTTAATGGCCTTTTTTATTTCTCTGCAGAATGCCGAGCTGTATAAGGGCGGATGCTGGATACTTTCCGCACTTTTGTTTTAATTCAATTTGGTGTTATTAAAAGACTCTTTTCTTAAATATTATTGTTTTTATTTTGTGAGGCGATCACATAGTTGTTTGGAACGCAGAGTGCGAAACTACTTCGGGATTAGCGGTACCCGCATCCGCTGCCGAGTAAACTCACTGCCCGCCCATCGGAAAGCGAGCATCATCAAGCGAAAATCAACCACCTTGTTGCAAAGCAGCAATATTTACAAAAACAGCCTATGAACCGGACTTTATAATTACATCTTTTTAAAACACATGTAAAAGCCGCACTTCCAAAAAAGGATAAGTGCGGCTCTTGCCGTGTAATGTTCTGCAATAACATCTATTAAAGAGCTGCGAACTCTTCAACTAAATCACTGAAAATGGTAAGTGCATGTTTAATGGTTTCAGGTTCTGTAAGATCTACCCCAGTAGATTTAAGAAGATCCAGAGGATATTCCGAGCTTCCGCTTTTTAAGAAGTTCAGATAGTTGTCAAGCGCTCCTTGTTCTCCTGATAAAATATTGTCAGCGATAGTGATGGCTGATGCATAGCCAGTGGCATATTTGTATACATAAAACGGGCGGTAAAAATGCGGTATGCGTGACCAGCCATATTTTACTTCGTCATCCAGAATGATTTCTTCTCCATTGTACTGCCTATAAATGCTTTCGTATGTTTCATTGAACACATCTACATTTAATGGTTCATCCTTTTCTGCTTTTTCATGTACCAATTTTTCAAATTCAGCAAACATGACCTGAGTGAAGAATGTCCCTTTAAAACCGTCAATAAAATGGTTCAGCAAATGCTTTTTCATTTCAGTATCTTCTGTTGTTTTTAACAGATAGCGAATAAGCAGGATTTCATTCACAGTGGAAGCGACTTCTGCCACAAAGATGGAATATCCGGCTGTGATTTGCGGCTGATGCTTTGAGCTGAAATATGAATGCATGGCATGGCCGGATTCATGAGCCAGTGTGAATAAGCTGTCAAGATCATCCTGGTAATTCAGCAGAATGAACGGATGAACGCCATAAAGGCCAAGATTGTAGGCACCGGAGCGCTTGCCTGGAGTCTCTCTTACATCAATATATCGTTTTTCCTTAAACTGTGATAATACTGACTGATACTCTGCACCTAAAGGCTTCAGACTGGCAAGCATGGTTTTGTAAGCCTCTTCATAAGGAATTTCCTGTTTTACTCCTTTCACAAGCGGTACGCTTAAATCATATTGACGCAATTCCTCCAGTCCAAGCCGCTCTTTTCTCACACTCATATATTTGTGCAGGGGCTTTATATGTTCCTTGGTGGCCGAAATGAGATTATTGTACACTTCATTTGGCACATTATCTCCAAACAGGGATTTTTCAAGCGCAGAAGGATAATTTCTTAATTTGGATAAAAGGACATTATTCTTAACAGCAGCTGAAAGAGTAGAAGCGATTGTATTCTGCAGCCCTAAATATGGCTCATAGTAGGCCTTATATGCTTCTTTGCGCTTCTCCCTGTTTTCATCTTCAATGAGCTTGCTATACATTCCGCGGGTAAGCTCGACTTTACTGCCTTTTTCATCTGTTACTAGCCCAAATTTGATGTCAGCATTATTAATCATACCGAACGTTTTTTGAGGAGATGACAGGGCTTCACCAAGCTGGGAAAGCACCTGTTCCTGTTCTTTAGAAAGGACATGTGCTTTATAACGGAATGATTCCAATAAATCATCCTCGAAATATTTCAGTCCTTCTTCTTCCTCAATATACCCTTTTAATGTTGTTTCATTTAGTGAAAGCAGAAATGGCATGAAAAAAGAAGAAGCACTGCTTAACTTTTGCCCCAGCTGGCTTGCTTTATCCAATAATGCCTGAGAGCTTGTCTTCCTTGTATCAAGATCCACATGAAGCATCGCATAAACATATACTTTATTGTATAAATACCCTGTATCTTCGCTGAGCTTCAAATATTTCAGTAAACTGCCGGCATCACTTATCTTACCGTCAAAGGATTTTATTTTTTCAGCAGATTCAAGTATTTTGCTGAAGTCTTTTTCCCAAAGGTCAAGACTGCTGTATATGTCGTCCAGGTTCCAGGTATCCTGAACCGGCACTTCTTCACGTTGTTTATAAGTCTTCATATTATCCCGCCTTTTTAATATGTATTTAGCTGATTTGCAATGTGCGAATCCAGCAGTGGTGTGATCAACTGCAGAATTCAAAAAAACAGGTCATCAATAGTATAATGAATCAGACAAATAAATATGTTTGTGAACCAGCAGACATTTCAAGGTGATTCTCTGCAAATAGAAGAATCCGGAGTCTGCGGGGTTTCCCTGTTGCTAATCCCGCTGGCTCCAAGGTAATCTGCTCCAATTTATAAAACGCAGAAATCAGCCAAGTCCTTTAATAGAGTTCTTAAAATAAATTCATGCTTAAGTAGCGTTCACCTGTGTCAGGCGCAATACATAATACCTTTTTGCCGGCTCCGAGCCGCACTGCAACCTGTATGGCAGCATAAACGGCAGCCCCTGCTGAAGGACCTAGGAATAATCCTTCTTTGCTTGCAAGCTTTTTGAACATGTCTATTGCCTCTTCATCGGATATTTGCATGATTTCATCATATACCGCTGTATTTAAAATAGCTGGTATAAAACCGGGGCTTGTTCCGACAAGTTTATGGGGACCGGGCTTGCCGCCTGAAAGGACCGGGGATCCTTTTGGTTCTGCAACAGTAATGTGAATTCCAGGCAGCTTCTTTTTAAGTGTTTCCCCGATGCCTGTAATGGTCCCGCCAGTTCCCGCTGTGGCTACAAATGCATCGAGCTCGCCGTCCATCTGCTCCAAAATTTCAATTGCGGTTGTGCTTCTATGAATATCAGCATTTGCCGGATTCTCAAACTGCTGAGGAATAAAGCTGTCAGGAATTTCATTTTTTAATTCAAGAGCTTTTTCTACCGCGCCGCCCATTTTTTTCTCGCTGGGCGTCAGGACTACTTCGGCACCATATGCTTTAAGAATGCTAATCCTTTCCTTTGTCATATTGTCGGGCATGACCAAAATGGCATGGTACCCTTTGGCTGCTGCAATCATGGCAAGCCCGATGCCCGTATTTCCGCTGGTAGGCTCAATAATTGTGTCTCCTTCTTTCAGTAAACCTTGTTTTTCAGCTTGTTCAATCATATTGTAAGCTGCCCGGTCTTTAACACTTTTAGAAGGATTGAACATTTCCAGCTTTACATAAACATCTGCAGCTCCTTCAGGTACTAGTCTGTTAAGTCTAATCACAGGTGTTTCCCCAATTAAATCGGTAATATTCTGAACTACTTTCATTATGATGGCCTCCAAAAATTATGTGATTTATATTATTTAATTATTTAATTCTTCTTCATTATAAAATATCAGATTAATGTTACAAGTTATTAGCTTTCTTCTCCAATTCCTGGAATTTGAGAAATGAAGTGGCTGCAGAACACAGAGGAATCAAGTCTTGCAGTGACAAATGGCGCCTCCCTGTATAAAGATTGATCAAGGGGCAAACCCAGCCAAAAATACCTCTCATCTATAATAATGAATGGATATGGCACATTATGCGGTATTGCCTTATAATTCCCGAGGCTGGGCCATTCTGTCCCGGAAAGCACAGTAATCCTGACTTCCTCGGATTTTAATTTAAAAAGGTTTTTCCATTGAGATGATAAAGGGGTGCCTTCCGGAAGAGAAACAATAATAGATTTCTCCGCGGCATTTATATCAGAAAAAATCTTATCGGTCTTTTTAGCGTGCATCCACTGCAGCTTCGGATGCTGATTTTTAATCCATTTTCCGATTGTATCAATTTCAGCCGTCATATGGTATTTTTCTTGATGATCAACGAGCTGCCTCAGTGTTTTGCCATGGTGAATGTGTTTTTTTATGAACGATCGGTCACTTACCTGAATGAATTTACCCTTGGTTCTTGTGACTGCGACATTTATTAGCCTTTCACTTTCTTTTCCGGTTAAAAGCATACCTGCACGAGACTCCGGATAGCTGTCAACTGTATCAAAAATCAGGATATCCCTTTCGCTTCCCTGCAGTTTATGAACGGTTGCAGCGATAATATCAGCTGAATTCATTTCTTCACTGTATAAATCAGCCAGGAGATTCTGCATGAAAACAGCCTGTGCCCGGTATGGTGCCACATAACCTATAGAACGCGAGCCGCCTTCATATGCTTCGTGAATCAGCTGAAACGAAAGCAATAGGTGCATCGGATTAAACCTGGACATAGACATTCTTTCCTGCGTGCAATGCGCACCTGTAAAACTCGTATCCAAAAGGACAGCAGCCCTATTATTGAACGGGGCACGGGAAACAATCTCATTTCTGGAGTTCAGCACACTTTTATGATCTTCAACGAGTGAATGATAAATATAGCGGTTAGTAAATGACGAAATGTCCGGATGCATTCTTCTTTGCTGTTTTAATAAAAATAAATGGGGGTGAAGATGCTCTTTCGAAACCGAATCAGCTACTCCTGATTTATGAAAAATATCTTCCTTCAGCCACTGATTTACGAGAGGATTTCTTGAGGCGGCAATCGGTGGCAATTGTTTGAAATCGCCGCTGATAATCACATTGCTGCCAAGAGCAGATGCAAATGCTGCCTGAGGTATATAGGCCATGCTAGCTTCATCCACAATGACTAAATCAAACTCTCTCTCATAGATAGCAGGATCTCCTGCGGCTTTGGCAAGGGTCGTTCCAATCAAGCAGGCCTCTTTTGCCAGATGAATCTCTTTTTGCCGTATTTTTTCCAGTACTCTGGCTATCTTCTTTTCTATCTCAATAAGTGCTGAAGAGTCCCTTTTGCTGAATGAAGAACTGAGATCCTGTTTCAATCCCTTTTTTTCACCGGTTAACCTGTTCTTGTCATCCAAAAGGCCTGGATATTCTTTTTTGATAAGTGCTGAAGGGAGAATATCTTCGTGACTGTTCAATTCGTCTCCAGCCTGTGATCCGTAGCGAAGCACCTCCCCTTCATTAAACCTTTTTTTCAGCTTAATGAACCCTGATATTTCCTTCATCAGTACATCAACAGCCTGATTGCTGTGCGATAATATTAAAACATTCTTGTCTTTAAAATAGGCATTTGCTGCAGTGCGGGCTAATGTATAGGTTTTGCCAGTGCCAGGCGGGCCCCAGACATATGTTACTGGATTGTATTTGCTTCTGAGATAAACCTCTTCTACACTGCTTTTTGTTTTGCCCTCAGGATGTTTCGCAGGCATGGATGGATTCATGAGTCTTTTTATGCGCAGCCGTTTTTTTTTGTTTTTTTTGTTTTCCTGCAGTCTTTCGATAAGCTGCTCAAGAAGCTCCCAGGGATCATGGAGCAAATTTGCTTCTCCTATTAATTCCCCCATGTTCTTTTCAAATGTAATGATTATACTTTTGCCTTCAGATGAGAGTATGCGGCCCTCTGATTTTTCCTTTCCCCTTTCAAGCTTTACGATAGAGCCTACAGGGATCTTAAGTACCATATTACTGTCAAAATAATAGGTAAATCCAGATTCCGCCGTTAAAAGCCGGCCGCTGAATACCCGGTATTTGGTGCTTCCGAATTTTTTTAGATGGCGGATTTCAAAGACAAGTGCTTGCTGCCATTCTTTGATATATTCTACAGTTGTATTCATTTTAATCTTCCTTTTAATGAAAAAAAACCCATCAAATATGATTGAGTTTGTTTTTTGAATAACCTTTACTATAGCACTTTCAGGTTACTTTATCCATTGGCCGCATATTATCGTAATTACTTCCTATGTCAATGCAGGACAGGTGTTAGTCCCTGCGGGCGCAGATAGGGAGGCTCACCGCCGGCCCTGCAGATAGCGAGCATCCTGAAGCGGAAAGACCACCTTGTTCCATAGCAGCAAAGTTTACGAAAACAGCCATTTAAAAAAGGTGAAAAGCTGCCTATTCTGGAAGCTTTTCACCTTTTTACTGATCTTTTCTGCCATTTACACTGAAGGTATATTTCTCTTGTACGAAAAGTAATTGGTCAAACATGATGTTTAAATATACCTTTGAATTAGCTGATTTGGCCCCCTTCAGCTACAATATCTTCCTGATATTGAATGGACGTTTCAATGGCAATCTTTAATCCCTTAACAATGGTTTCAACTGACATACTTGGCTGGGATCCCTTGCCGATTGCCTGTTCAGGAAGATATGGGATATGAATAAACCCGCCGCGGATGTTTTTAGGCAGTGAATGAAGCTCATGCATCAGGCCGTAAAACAAGTGATTGCAGACAAATGTTCCTGCACTTTGCGATACAGAAGCCGGAATTCCTTGAGCATTCATTTCTTTGACAATCGCCTTGATTGGAAGTGTGGACAAGTATCCGACAGGACCGCCTTTTATGACTTCTTTATCAATGGGCTGATTCTGATCGTTATCTGGTATGCGCGCATCATCGACATTAATCGCAACACGTTCAATAGAAAGGTCATGTCGTCCCCCTGCCTGTCCAACACATATAACAATTGCCGGATCACTTTCTCTTATCGCTTCCTTAAGGTGATCAATGGATTTATGAAACACAGTAGGAATCTCTTTTACCTTAATTTCATGATCACTTATGGTAATTCCTTTTAACTTTTTGACTGATTCCAGGGCAGGATTTACCTGTTCCCCTCCAAATGGATCGAATCCTGTAACAAGAACTGTTTTCATCTCAGGTTCCTCCTTTAAAAATTATATACAAGCACATACATTAAAAGCATATTAATAATCATTAGTGGCAGTGCAATGGGAAGCTGTGCCTTAATGACTGCATTTTTATCCTTTAAATCCAGAAGCATGGCAGGCACAATATTAAAGTTGGCCGCCATTGGTGTCATTAAGGTTCCGCAATATCCGGCGAACATACCTAATGCACCCATGATGGCAGGATTGCCGCCATGCATCTGCACAATAAGGGGTATTCCAATGCCGCCGGTAATGACAGCAAATGCTGCAAAGGCATTTCCCATCACAATAGTGAAAAGAGTCATCCCAAGGCAATATGCGGCAACAGCAACAAAGGCATATTGTGTTGGCAGTACATTGCCGACAATTTCAGAAACAACCTTGCCGACCCCGGCCGACGAAAATATGCCGCCAAGGGCAGATAGCATCTGAGGAAGAATAATTGCCCAGCCGACTGCCTGCATCAGCCGGCTCCCTTCATGAACAGGCACCGATGCTTTTGCCTTGGTAAGATAAAGCGCCGCAAAGCAAGCAATCACCGTGCTTAACCCAAGAGAAATAAGGGTGACATTCTTTGGATCTGCCAAGTATGTACCACCGATATGCAATTTCCCTAATGTCAGTGTTCCGATTACAGTAAACACGGGTATCAGTAAAGCTGGAATGAAGACCTTACCTTTTATCCGGCTGGCATTCAAGATTCGTTCCTCTTTGGGAGGCTCGCTTTCTTTGCCAGCTTTCACCTTTCCGAGTGCCGCAATAATGACCATGATTAAAACTAAATATCCGACTGCCAAAGAAGGAATGAATTTACCGAATAGAAAGGTAAATGCAAAGATGCCCCAAAATAGAAAGGATCCTATGCGGGCAGGGTGCGATTTATCCATTACTACCCGGATGGCTACTAAAGCAACAATGATTCCAAGCAAGTAATATATATATTCCAGTGTAATGATACTCATGGGCTGCACCTCCTTAAGCAATGTGATTTTTGGATTTTTTTGTTTTTCCATGGATTTCATTGTGAATGTTTTTATCCAGTCTGCTGAATCTCCACCATGAAAGTAATAGTGCGGAAATGGCTGTAGGTATTCCCCATAGGGCCATGTCCCAGACTCCTACGTGCAGGCCTGCTGAATCATAATAGCCCTTCATAAGCAAAATAGCGCCCGTTGCAATAAAAATGTCTTCACCGAAAAACCAGCCAACATTTTCTGATGCCGCTGCATGGGACTTAATATCATTCTGGATTTTTTCTGATAGTTTTCCATGCTTTGCAGCTGCAGCACCTTCAGCCATTGGAGCAACCAATGGACGCACTGTTTGAGCGTGGCCGCCAATATTCAGCCCCAGCGCTGCAGAAATTTCCCTGATAAGCAAATATGACAGCATCACTCTTCCAGCAGTAGCGGCTTTTGCCCTGATTATCAGTGCTTCTGCCCTTTCTTTCAGTCCGTGCCTCTCAAGAATGCCTATAACGGGCAATGTAAGTATGATGGGAAGGGACATATACCTATTATCGATAAATATTTGTCCGAATTGTGAAAGGATCTCATTAAAAGAAAAACCAGAAACCAATCCAGTGACAATACCTGCAGCCATAACAACGAGCAAGGTATTGACCCTGAAACCAAAACCAATGGCTACAATTATAATGCCAATAAGTTTAATCATCAGAAAACTCCTCTCTCTTCGGTTTTGTTTTTCATATTATCACCTTTGAATTCCTCTGATTCCGATTCCTTCAAGTTCAAGCGCTTTCTTGATGTGGACGGCAAACTCGAGGGCACTTGGTCCATCTCCATGAATGCATATGGTATCTGCCTCTATTGGTATATAACTTCCATCATGTATTTTGACTTTTTTATTCTTTATCATTGAAAGGACGTTTGAAACGGCGAGGTCTTTTTCCTCTATCATCGAATTTTCTTCGGTTCTTGGTGTGAGCGATCCATTACGCTGGTATGTTCTGTCGGCAAATACTTCATTTGCAGTATGTATACCCGCATCTTTTCCTGCTTTAATTAATTCACTTCCAGCCAGTCCGTATAGGATAAGATCTGGCTGAATCCTGTATACAGCTTCAGCGATAGCCTGGGCATATAGCCGGTCCTGTGCAGCCATATTGTAAAGTGCACCATGCGGTTTGACATGGTTAAGCCTTCCGCCGGCAGCCTTAACAAATCCTTGCAGTGCGCCTATCTGGTATATCATCAGATCATATATTTCTTGGGGGGCCATTTTTAATTCCCGTCTGCCAAAACCAGTTAAATCATTAAACCCCGGATGGGCTCCTATATTTGCATTCTTTTTCAATGCAAGGTTTACGGTTTTGCGCATTACCGTTGGATCGCCAGCATGAAATCCGCAGGCTATATTTGCTGATGTAACAATATCAAGAATTTCTTCATCATTTCCCATCTCGTACCTGCCAAAGCTTTCTCCCAGGTCACAGTTTAAATCGATTGTTAACAAAAAATCCTCCTCCTTTTGTAAAAAAAGTTCCGAAATGCGGAATTTAAATTCCGAAATTTCTATTATCAGAATACTATATATTTAGAATTTTTACACTTATAAGTTTTTAATTTAAATAAGTTATGCATTAAATTAGCTTCAGCCTGTTTGATTTTTCCTGTTTTTATTGGCAGCAGAACCCCTGATAGCGGATATTTCACTTTAATTATTGTTTTTGTAAATTCAGACTATTATAATATTAAGAAACCGTCATCCGGAATAATAGTTCCGAAAATAGGAATTGAGGGATAATAATATGAATAAAATTTTAAAGGAAAATTTAAAAATTATGCCTTTAGGAGATTCCGCTTTAATGATTCAATTAGGCAGCACAATTAATCCGGAGCTTCAGCATGTGGTCAGTTCTTTAACAGCACATCTCGAAAATACCCCATTTCCCGGGTTTATCGAGTGTGTCCCCGCCTTCGCGAGCATAACTGTATACTATAATCCGATGGCTGTAATAAAAAGCAGGATATCTTCCGGTTATCGAGAATCTCCTTATAAAATAGTGCATTCTTATATTACGAATATTATTCAAGATAATGGAAGTGCTGAAAAATTCACGAGGAGAAAAGTAGACATTCCAGTTGTTTATGGCGGGGAATATGGACCAGATTTAGAGTTTGTTTCCAGCCATCATTCTTTGTCAGTACAGGAAGTTGTTAAAATCCACTCATCAAGTGATTACCTTGTGTATATGATAGGATTTGCTCCCGGTTTTCCCTATCTGGGCGGGATGTCCAACAAAATCGCTGCTCCCCGAAAATCTTCGCCTCGTTTGCGAATACCGGCTGGTTCTGTTGGCATTGCCGGACAGCAAACAGGGGTTTACCCTATTTCAACGCCTGGCGGATGGCAAATCATTGGCCGTACACCGCTTCCGCTTTTTAATCCGGCCAATTCCAGCCCAAGCTATCTTCAAGCTGGGGATATAGTCACATTTACTCCTATTAACGAAAAGGAGTTTCAGGAGTTTAAGGAGGAAAGACATTGAGCATTAAGGTTATTCGCCCAGGTCTTTTAACCACCTTTCAAGATCTTGGGAGATATGGGTATCAAAAATATGGCGTTATCGTATCAGGAGCAATGGATATAATTTCATACAAATTAGCGAACATGCTTGTCGGAAATCAAGAAGATGACGCTGCCCTTGAAGCTACTTTAATCGGGCCGGAGTTAAAAATTGAAAGAGACATGCTATTGGCGATAACAGGAGCAAACCTTAGCCCTAAGATAAATGGGGAAGCTGTTCCTTTATGGAAGCCATTGTTTGTCAAAAAAAACAGCATTCTTACTTTCGGGGCATGTAAACAGGGGTGCCGATGCTATATTTCATTTTCCGGGGGATTGATAGCAGAGGAAGTCCTAGGGAGCAGAAGCACTTACTTGAGAGCGGAATTTGGCGGGTATCGCGGAAGAGCTTTAAAAAAAGATGATATCTTGTTCACCAATGGTACCAGCAGAAATGCAGCTTCTATTTTTCAAGATCTTAGAAAAAAAGAAAAAGCAGGTTATGCGGAAGCCAGCTGGCATATTCGGGGGGGTTTTTTTCAAAAAAGAAACCAGCAAATTCTTAGAGTAATAAAAGGACAGCATTTTAGTATGTTTGATGAAAAAGCTAAAAAAGATCTTTTTGAAAAAACATTTAAAATTGATTCTCATTCTGATAGGATGGGATATCGACTTTCAGGCCCGCAGCTCCAAACCTCAGTTTCAAAGGAATTGTTATCCGAAGCTGTAACTCACGGCACGATTCAAGTTCCCCGAGATGGAAGACCTATTATCCTTTTATCTGACAGGCAAACAACTGGAGGTTATCCCCGGATAGCGCACGTTGCTTCCGCAGATGTGCCCCTGTTAGGCCAGCTCAAACCAGGTGAATCTATTTCCTTTCAGGAAATTACTTTAATGGAGGCGGAGCGTTTATTAATAGAAAGAGAAAATTGGCTGGATGAGGTGAAGATAGGCATCCAGCTTAAACTAGAAAGTTACTAATATTTACTAACAATTAGTTTGCTGCAAGACCTCTTTGTAGTAGGCTCTTGCAGCAGAAAAAATAGTTTCTGCTAAGAAGGCAACCCTTTATATCTCTTTAACTGGCAGGAAATACCCTACTGCTTATTATAGTAATCGCTACCTAATCCCGGTATCCCAGTTTCATTGAGATTTTGGCAGCTTCTCTTTTGAGCTTCTCTATAAACACTGTAAGGCGGTCTTCTCCAAAATTTCCTTCAATTCCCGCAATGCTGATTCCTGCAGCTATTTCACCCTCGTGATTGAATATCGGGGCAGCAACCGAAACGGTATGGTTTTCAAGCTCAGAATAACTTACTGCATATCCTTCTTTTCTCGCTGTTTCTAAAGAATGCTGCAGCAATATTTTATCCGTTATCGTTCCGGAAGCTAACGGAAGGAGATTGCTTTTCTTTATATATTCCTCTCTTTCATTTTCTTTCAAGTTGGCAAGGATGATGCGGGAACACGCACCTGCATATAGCGGAGACCTTCTCCCTATTGCCGTAAAAAGCCTAACAGGATGCTGGGTATCCAGTTTTTCTACATAAATTGCTTCATCTCCATCCCTCACAATCAGGTTAACCGCTTCTCCTGTTTCGTTTAGCAGGTTGCGCATGAAAGGAAGTGCTACTTTTCTTATGTCTAACCGTTGGGAAACAATTTGGCCAAATTGCAAGAACATCAATCCTAATTCATAATAACCCGCCCTGTCTCTGACCAGGAAACCCATCTCGATAAGGGAACCTAGCATCCTGTGAACCGATGTTTTAGGAATGTTTGAGAGATCTGCAATGTCCTTTAAGGTTAACTTGGGATGCTGAAGAAAAAGATTAAGAATTTCCATCGACTTAATAACTGTTTTATTTTGGTTCTGCATGATTAAGCTCCTTTATTGGCTTGGCAAATTCCGAAATTCGGTATTAAAGTTATTATACGATTTACAGTTTTAATTACAAGAATATTTAGAAATCTTTTAGGCGATTCATCTATCTTGGATATAAAGATTTACCATTATTACAAATGTACTTTGCTGCTGGCTATTCTGCTCGCTAAATAAAAAGAATTTTTAAATTTATCAGATTAAATGTTTGTCCTTCTTCATACCGGGTATACAGTAAAATGTAAGACATTCTCATAACACCAAAGGAGATGGTTAGATTGATTGTAATCAGCAGCCAATGGAATAGAGAGAATGACGCAGCGGTGTATAGTCCCGGTGATCAGCGCTAGATTTTTTAAAAAGAAATGCATTTAACATTCTCATAACACCAAAGGAGATGGTTAGATTGATTGTAATCAGCAGCCAATGGAATAGAGAGAATGACGCAGCGGTGTATAGTCCCGGTGATCAGCGCTAGATTTTTTAAAAAGAAATGCATTTAACATTCTCATAACACCAAAGGAGATGGTTAGATTGATTGTAATCAGCAGCCAATGGAATAGAGAGAATGACGCAGCGGTGTATAGTCCCGGTGATCAGCGCTAGATTTTTAAAAACTATGGATCTTTCCATTCTCAGCTAAAGGAGATGATTACTGTGAACATCAACCCTAGCCAGTGGAACAAAGAGAATGACGCAGCGGTGTATAGTCCAGGTGATATTGATCATTCTTCAATATCAAAAAATTTACTAAGCGTTACTGCATTTGAAATGTCTCAATCAAAAAATGATACTCCTGAATATGATATATATGGTACGGTCTTGAACGATTTGTAAAAGATAAATTGTCCCCTCTTTTTAGAAACAAACCAGCCTATCTGCAGTTAAACTTTAAGTTTAGCAAACCTGCAGATAGGCTTTTTGCTGTATAAATAAAAATAATACTTTTATAGATTACTAGGTCTTCTAACATTGTTTCCTGTAATGCATTGTGAAATAGAAAAAGAGCTTTTAAATAGCTCTCCCCTTCAATAATATTGTTTATTTAGAAAATGAATATGTACCTATAATAGAGTCGGTATCATCACCGATGAAAAACGTTTCCGTCCATTTCATTACGGCTCAGATCAGCATGCTTTCTTATCTGTTCAATATACAACTCTATTTTAAGCGACTTCCAAGCCGTCAAATACTTTTGCGGCTGTAAACCGGGAATCAGAAACGGTTTTTCTCTGTTTTTGAGTATTTTTGGTGCTCTGCCCTGCCCTATATGATATCAAGCTTTTATCTTTGGTTTTTCCTTATCATCCATCCTGGAATACCGGACAGCCTTTTCATGTCTTGAGGATAGAATGCTATGAAGAATCATACCCAAAACGACAAGTCCCAATCCTGACAGAGAACTATTTGATGGAAAGGCTGTTCCAATAAAAATCATCTCTCCTATCAAAGCAAATACAATTTCGGCAGATTGTGTCGCTTCTACCCCGCTTAAAAGTCTAATATCATCTTTGACCAGATCTGTGGCGGCAAAAAATAATACTGTAGCACAAACACCCGAAAATAAAGCAACTAAGCCCGCTTGCAGTACCTGGCTTTTACCTGGCAGGCCTTCCTTCAAAAGCCCGTAAACAAATAGAATAAGCCAAAATGGCAGGCTTGCAAGTGTCATCCCAAGTACTCTTTGATATGCATCTACGTTTCCTTTACAAACCTCCATCATCTTCCGGTTTCCTAAAGGATAAGCAAATGATGCTATAATGATGGGGATGATGCAAAGTAAGATTTCCTTTAACGAAAGTTTAGAAGCATGATCATACTGCATAATCATAATTCCTAATAAAATAATGAAAGACATAGAGAGTCCCTTTAAGGGAATTTTTTCTCTAGTTTTTACAAAACCTGATGGTGTTTCACGTATATTGATGAACAGCGGGGCCAAAAGAGATCCAGATATGATTGTAATTTGCCAGGTGCCTGCAATCAGCCAGCCGGGACTGTAGGCAGAAGCAAAACAAAGCGGTGCATAGAAAAGGACAAAGCCAACAAAACTCCAAATCATCCATAGTGAAAGCTGCTTTCTCATTTCCTGCATCAGCTGAATGAAGTTTCCCCGGAACAATACAATAATAAGTAGTAAAGGAACCATAAATAAGTAACGCAGGGAAGCACTCCAAATCCAGCTTCCCCCTGAAATATCCATCATTCTATTTAGTACAAACGTAAAGGCAAAAAAGAATGCTGCGCCAATTCCAAGGATTATCGCACGCAAGTGATCCCTCCTGTCGGTATCCCTTTTTTATAGCTTTAAAAATGACATGGTTGATACATAGCTGGTTTTCTTCACTTTGAAAGAAGCTTGAATGCTGAGGCATGACTCCTCGTCAGGCTGCGGTACCCGGAAACAACAGGCATGTTTAACAGAGCAATAACCCCATACACATCGTATGGAGCTGTTTGCGCTTGTTATTAATCCGCATGCATCCCTTGCTGTTAGAGCGGGTCCATCTATTTAACAGATTCTGCAGTCAATACTTTTGTTATCCAGCCTAGCAAATCAGGTTCCGTTCCATTTTGAATACCTGTAAGTGAATCATAAAGCTTTTTAGAAATTTCGCCTGTTAACCCATTGTTGATGACCATTTTTTCATCATTCCAGAGAAATTCTCCAATTGGTGATATAACAGCTGCTGTGCCTGTGCCGAACGCCTCTTCCAATTTCCCTTCATGATAGGCTTCACGTATTTCTGCCATTGATATCTTTCTCTCGGCAACAGGGATATTCCAGTGGTTAAGCAGCTCGATAATAGACGTTCTGGTAACTCCCTGAAGAATGCTCCCGTTCAATTCAGGTGTAATAATTTCTCCATTTATTTTAAAGAAAACATTCATGCTTCCTACTTCTTCGACGTATTTCTTTTCAACACCATCGAGCCATAATACTTGTGAATATCCCAAGCTTTCGGAAACTTCTTGTGCCTTGAGCGAGGAGGCATAATTTCCTCCAGTTTTTGCTTCACCGGTTCCGCCGCTGACGGCACGTGTAAATTCTGTTTCCACTGCTATTTTAACCGGATGGATTCCTTCTTTATAATAAGAGCCCACAGGGGACATAATGATAATGAACTTGTAGCTGTCCGATGGAGCTACACCAAGATAAGGTTCTGTAGAGATTACAAATGGGCGTATGTACAGGGATGTGCCTGGTGCCTCAGGAACCCACTCATTATCAACTTTAATCAGCTTTTTAAGAGCTTCTAAAACAAAATCCACATCTAATTGAGGAATGCAAAGACGGTCATTGGATTTATTAAGCCGCTGGAAATTTTTCTCTGGCCTGAATAATACAATGTCTTTATCTTGAGTTAAATAGGCTTTCATTCCTTCAAATACCGATTGGCCATAATGAAAGATCATTGCTGAAGGATCTAAGGATAGCGGCTGGTAAGGGATGATCCGGGGGTCATGCCACCCTTGTCCTCTGGTATAATCCATGATAAACATATGGTCTGTAAAAACCTTTCCAAACTCCAGCGTTTGCGAAGAAGGCTTTTCCTTTTTTTTCTTGTTAAAAATAATTTCCATATCTAATTGGTTCATTGCCAAAACTCCTTGTTGAATAATTTAGTTGTGAAAGGTTTATCAATCTATAAAAGTCATTTTACTCCTAAGTGGCCAGATTATTCAACCATTAATTATTAAATTTTCGGAATGTTACAACTTTTAAAACGATTTCAAGAAATACTATATTCAAATATACTATAGCATCACTACGATTATGGAACTTAGCTTAAAAATTCCTTCAGGGCAGGAAAATGCTGCATTGTTTCATGGTAGCCCTTTTGAAACAGCTTGTTTAGTTTTAAAGGATTGCGTTCAATTCTTCCTACATCCAACTTTTCTTCAGGACGGATTATAAAAACGTTCCCTTTTGCTTCTTGATCTTCCAAATAGCTAACCGTCTCATTATAAATGTTATGACGGTGCATCATGGCATGAATCAAACCTTCATATTGGCCATATTTACGCTTTATGTACCAGCTAAAGGATTGCTGTTTTTTCAGATATCCCTTATTCCTTGTTAAAACAACAACATTTTTATTGTTCCCGTCTTTTTCGGACTTTAAAATAGGAATCGGGTCTGAAATGGCGCCATCCAGAAGATATCTTCCTTCATAATTGATGATGGGAGCCATCACAGGGATGGAGCTGGATGCTCTCAAGATGGTCAGCATATTCTTGTAATGCAGCTGTTTATCATAATAGACAGGTTCTCCTGTAACACAGTCAGTAGTTCCTACGATGAATTTCTCATCTGCGTCTCTAAAAGCCTGGAAATCAAATGGCTCCAGGTCATTTGGAAGTTTATCAAAAATAAAATCCATCCCAAATAACTCTCCCCTGCTGAGAAAACGTTTAAAAGAAATATACTCAGGATGCTTAATATAATCAATATTCACAATTTTATTTCTGTCCATCTGCCTCGCCACATAGGAGATCCGTTGCAGGCACCTGCCGAAACTCCTATTATATAGGGTATATATGTTTCTTTCTCCATTAAATAGCGAAGCACTCCAGCGGTATAAACACCCCTCATTCCCCCGCCTTCAAGGACCAGCCCTGTTTGTTTCATAATATTCGCCTTCTTTGAATTAATGTATGTGTTACATGCGAAAAAAATGGGATATACCAATAATAAAAATTAACAAAATATTTTATCACAGCTCCAATTATAATAAAACTATTTTAACTTTGCGCGTTTTAAGTTCCCTTTTTCGAAATAATAATTTCAATTTGAGTTTAAATCTTGATAAAAGAAGGAATGAAAGAAGATGAGAGGAATATTTCTCATTTATATAGGGAGGTTAATGGATTGTGGATTAATAAACCGTTTTTTAAATATGCAGCGGGCATTTTGCTGACAATTTTGATTATCATTTCACTTGGGAAAATAGATTATGTGCTGTGGCCCATACAGAAAACAATTGCCACTGTTTTTTTTCCTATCATTATCGCAGGGCTGCTTTATTACATAATTAGGCCTGTTGTAACACTTTTATCAAGATACCTTCCGAAAACAATCAGTATATTAACGGTTTTCTTGGCCGTCATTGGCATTATTTTTGCCATTATACATTTTGGAGGCCCATCAATCGCCGAACAAATCCAAAATTTGTCCGAAAAAGCGCCTCAGAAGGTTAAAGAGCTTACAAATCAATCACAGGAAGCACTGGATCACAATAATATAAGCTTTTTAAAAAATTCGAATTTAAAGGAAAAAGCTCTATCTTATTTTAATGGCCTTTCCAAAAGAATTGCAGGCAATGTAATAGAGATATTTACAACAATCACCAGCATAGCTGCAGTTCTCATTATTGTTCCATTCCTCTTGTTCTATTTTCTGAAGGATGACCACAAGCTTAGGCCTTTTTTATTAAAATATCTTCCTGATGAAGTATGCCACGAAGGAAATTTAATCCTTAAAGATGTTGATAAAACACTTTCAACGTATATAATCGGACAATTTATCATAGCAGTTGTCGATGGAGTGCTGATGTATATTGGCTACTTGATCATTGGACTGGATTATGCACTTGTGCTTGCCGCAATTGCCACATGCCTGACAGTAGTTCCTGTACTTGGCCCATTTATGGGGGTCATACCTGCTTTATTAATTGCTTTTCAAATGGATCCCTTTATGGCTGTTAAGGTATTGATTGTCCTGCTGGCTGTACAGCAGGCAGAGGGGCACCTGGTAACACCGTTTGTTATGGGAAAAAGATTAAGCATCCATCCGATTACCATCATTTTATTGCTTCTTGTGGCTAACTCCATTTATGGATTTGTCGGGATTATTATAGCAATACCTTTATATTCTGTTATCAAAACGATTATCAAAAATTTCCGCCGCTTTTATCAGTTAAAGCATATGGCGAATAAAAAAATTGTAAATATATCAAAAGGAGAAAGCGGGCAGAAATCTTAAGTGCCTGCTTTCTCTTTTTAATGAAAGCTTCATATTTATGAACTGAATCCATTCCGGAGAATTAGTTTAATTATGGATATGTTTAAAATGCAACTTTTTCACCCAAAGACAAAGCGATAAATAAAACCAGCCTATTTAACGTAAGCGGGTCAGCATTAATATTTTCTTGTGACCAAGTCATCCCAGCCGCAGCCGTTCATGCCCAGTGTAGACATTCAGGGATTCATTTCGGACAAATCCGATGGCAGTAATGCCTAGTTCTTCAGCAGCTTGCAGTGCAAGTTCGGTTGGAGCTGATTTAGATACAACAATTTCACAGCCGATTTTAGCAACTTTTAATAATATTTCCGATGAAATCCTTCCACTGAAAACTAGGATTTTATCCTGGATTGAAATGTTATTTTTCAAACAATATCCATATATTTTATCAAGGGCGTTATGGCGGCCGATATCCATTCTGCTGACTGTATTTCCTTCCAGGTCGGATAATGCGGCATTATGCACACCGCCCGTTTTTTGGAACATCTCAGCCGAATCCTGGAGGTTTCTCATCAGGCGGAAACAATCATCAGGGGAAACGGTAACATTAATTTCATTCATTTTTTTTGCTGTAAGGGCATCATTGACAAAAACAAAGCCTTGTCTGCTCATGCCGCAGCATGAAGTTATGTAGCGCTTATTTTGGAAGTTTTCAAAGTAAGGATTGATAGCATTTGTCTTAATATGTACAAAGCCCTCCTTTTCCTGAACCCATATTTGTTCAATGTCAGAATACTTTTTAATGACTCCTTCTGATGCCAGGTAGCCTATTGCCATATCTTCAATATATTCTGGTGTACAAACCATCGTGACAAATTCTTTCCCATTAATCTTTAGTGTAACCGGGTATTCGGTTACAACTTGATCTTCTATCCATTCTGCTTCTCCATTTGAAAAACGAAGGATTTCTCTTTTTGCTGCTAGAGGCTTCATGACATTTCTCTCCATTTACATAATATTTTTATCGAAAACAAAAACACTTACGCCTATGTCTTCTTCCACCTTGATATCAGAAAATAAATGCACAAGAGTCGCTTCCATTAATTCATTCATGCCTTTAGGTGTCTCATTCTTATAGAGATCCTGAATGAGTTTTGTTCTGGCTGAATGAACCATTTCACGTCCTTCAGGCGTTTTGGCAATGAATTTTTCGGTTGGAGTCAAGTTTCCATACAAAGTAGAAATGACCATATTTTCTGCAAAAACGGTTGTGATGCGCTCTGGCCCTTTTCCGAATAGTTCCTTGCGCAGCTTTCTAATAATATCGTTAAATTCATGAACCTTTTTAGACACAGTCTACTACACCTTCTGTTCATTGTCATAAAATGAATGATAGCCTTATTTCAATTTTCTATAATAAATCATACTTCTGAAAATGAAAAGCGTTATGGCTTTATTGATTAATTATAGACTTTCTGTTGTCAGTTTCAAAATTCAGAGGTATAATGGCCAAGTTGGATCTCCAATAATGATTTTGTTGGGGGCCTATCAGACTGTATTTATATAATGGATTGGTACGTTGGTAGGGTTTGCTAATGAACTATTCCACCATGTAAACGTTTCCTTTGGATTTTTATATCCTAAAGGTTTGTTTATCATGGTGGTTTTTTATTTTTAGCCTCTGTCATAGCTACATGTTGATTTTCACCGAGTGGAATGTGCGGATTACAGGAGACCTCTCAGGAGACCAAGAGCCTGCAAGGTCGGGTGAAAGCATCTGCCGTTTTAAAATCAGCAGTAAAGATAAAGAGCTATTTTCAAGAAGGAAGGTTGCAGGATGGAACAAACAGTAACAGCTGTAAAAACTATTACAGTTACAATTAATAATCAGCATTTTTCGGCAGCTTCGGGTCAAACCGTACTGCAGATTTTAAATGAAAATCAAATTGAACATCCCCAGATTTGCTATGTACCCGAGGTGGATCCGATTCAAACCTGCGATACATGTATTGTAGAGATTGACGGAAAGCTTGCCCGTTCATGTTCGACAATTGCAATGGATGGAATGAACATTGATTTACATTCAAATGGTGCAGTATCAGCCCGTACAGAAGCAATGGACCGCATTTTAGAAAATCACTTGCTATATTGCACGGTTTGCGATAACAACAATGGAAATTGTAAGCTACATAATACTGCAGAAATGATGGGTATTGCGCACCAGGCTTATCCTTATACACCTAAAGTAACAACAGAAGCTGTAGATATGTCACATCCCTTCTATCGCTATGATGCAAATCAATGTATTGCCTGCGGACAATGTGTGGAAGTCTGCCAAAGCCTGCAGGTAAACGAAACAATCTCGATTGACTGGGAAGCAGACCGTCCCCGGGTTATTTGGGACAACAATGTGCCAATCAATGAATCTTCTTGTGTCGGCTGCGGGCAGTGTGTGACTATTTGCCCTTGCAACGCTTTAATGGAAAAATCAATGCTTGGCGAAGCAGGCTTTATGACTGGTCTTGAAGATGAATTGCTTTCTCCGATGATTGATTTAATTAAAGAAGTTGAACCGGATTACACGACTATTTTTGCTGTTTCTGAAGTTGAGGCCGCTATGCGTGAAACACGCACCAAAAAAACAAAAACTGTCTGTACATTCTGCGGTGTTGGCTGTTCATTTGAAGTCTGGACGAAGGACCGCAAAATTCTTAAAGTGCAGCCTGTTCATGAGGCGCCAGTTAATGCTATTTCCACATGTGTTAAAGGGAAATTCGGCTGGGATTTCGTGAATTCTGAGCAGCGCATCACCTCTCCTTTAATCCGTAAAGATGGTGAGTTTGTTGAAGCTACCTGGGATGAAGCCCTTGATTTAGTAGCGAATAAACTGGGTAATATCAAAACTCAATATGGCAGCGGGTCTGTAGGGTTCATTTCTTCATCTAAAATTACTAATGAAGAAAACTATGTGATTCAGAAGCTGGCACGCCAGGTATTCCAGACAAACAATGTTGATAACTGTTCACGTTATTGCCAGTCCCCTGCTACAGACGGTTTATTCCGCACAGTCGGTATGGGCGGTGATGCAGGTACGATAAAAGATATTGCACAAGCAGGTCTTGTTATCATCGTTGGAGCCAACCCTGCGGAAGGTCACCCGGTATTAGCGACACGTGTAAAACGCGCGCATAAACTCCATGGCCAAAAACTTATTGTTTCGGATCTCCGGAAAAACGAAATGGCTGAGCGTTCTGATATCTTCATTAGTCCTAAACAAGGCACAGACCAGGTTTGGCTGATGGCTGTTACGAAATATATCATTGATAATGGCTGGCACGATCAGGAATTCATCAAAGAAAATGTTAACTTCTTTGAAGATTTCAAAATGGTTCTAGAAAAATACACGCTTGAATATGCAGAAAAAATTACAGGAATTTCAAAGACAAACCTAATCAAAGTAGCTGAAACTATTCGCGATGCTGATGGTACATGTATTCTTTGGGGAATGGGTGTCACGCAAAACACTGGGGGATCAGATACTTCTGCTGCTATTTCTAACTTGCTTCTTGCAACAGGAAATTATCGCCGTCCGGGAGCCGGAGCCTACCCTCTCCGCGGACATAACAATGTACAGGGCGCATGTGATATGGGTACACTTCCAGGATGGCTTCCAGGATATCAGCATATTACAGATGATGTTGCCCGTGCTAAATTTGAAAATGCGTATGGAGTTAAAATCGATGGAACACCAGGCCTTGATAATATTCAAATGCTTCATGCTATTGGAGAAGGAAAAATGAAGGCTATGTATCTTGTTGGTGAAGACATGGCACTTGTGGATTCCAATGCAAACCACGTTCATGAAATTTTATCAAGCCTTGAATTCTTTGTCGTTCAGGATATTTTCCTGTCAAGAACCGCTCAATATGCAGATGTCATTCTGCCTGCAACTCCATCATTAGAAAAAGATGGAACATTTACCAATACAGAGCGTCGTGTTCAAAGACTATATCAAGTCCTTCCAACGCTTGGTGACTCTAGGCCTGACTGGTGGATTGTACAGCAGGTAGCAAACCGTCTTGGTGCTGGCTGGAACTACAGCCATCCTAGTGATATTTATGATGAAATGGCAAGCCTTTCTCCGCTGTTTTCTGGAGCTAATTATGAAGTGCTGGAAGGATGGAACAGTTTCCTTTGGGGCAGTTTCGAAGGCGAGAGTACTCCGCTTCTATATGTGGATGGATTTAATTTTCCTGATAAAAAGGCTCGCTTCGCCCTTTCTGATTGGGTACTTCCTGCTGAATTCCCGGAAGAATACGATCTGCATATCAATAATGGCAGAATGCTGGAGCATTTCCACGAAGGTAATATGACTAATAAATCAAAAGGTATTCAATCCAAAGTGCCTGAAATCTTCATCGAGGTCTCACCTGAGCTGGCGAAAGAACGCGGCATAAATGATGGATCTCTTGTCCGTCTGGTATCTCCATTTGGCGCCTTGAAGTTAAATGCATTAGTAACAGACCGGGTAAAAAATAATGAAATTTATCTTCCGATGAATTCAACTGATAAAGATTCAGCAATCAACTTCCTTACAGGCCCAGCTATGGATCAGCGTACCCATACTCCTGCCTATAAACAGACAAAGGTTAGAATGGAAGTTATCCGTACAGATGGCGAAACCCCTCTTCCGGCTTCGAACCCGCGCAATAAAAAACGCAACCCGCAAAATGGTGTTGAAGTACAGCGCAAATGGAATCGTGAAGGATATGTTTCACTCACTGACTATTGAGAGGAGTAAAGAGAAGTGGCCGAGCCGATTACTTACATTAAAAAAACTGTATTGACAAAAGAAGAACAAAGGCAGCAAAAGCTTGAAGATTTGACAGCACTTCTTGCAGAAAATGATGATTCCTTGAATAAGATTATGGGGATTATTGGTGAATTGAATGATATTGGTGTCCTGCAGGCTGCGCATTCAATGATTACTGCTAAAGAAAAAATAGCCAAGATCGGACTTGAACAAATAACCCGTGAACCGGTAACCAATTTGATCAATACACTGATGGGAGCTACAGGCGCGCTGATGAGCGCTGATTCTGAAGCAGCCACAAAGCTTGTAAAAGGCGCCGTCGCTGGCATGGATTCAGGCAGTGATTTCCTGAAAAGCAATCAGAAAATTAAAATCCGCGACCTTATGAAAGTAATGAATGATCCAGATATTAATAGGACCTTAGGATTTGGAATTCACTTTTTAAGAGGCATGGGAAAAGAATTAAAGAATTAAAGAAATGCAGTCAAAAGTATGTTGGAAACTAAACTAAGTATCAAATAATAAAGAACCCGTCTCTAAATAGGTTTAGAGGCGGGCCATTTATGTAAACATATAGATTATAAATACTATTTTGAAAAATCGGCTTAATTTGCCTTTACATAGAAATATAAACACCCCCTTGCTGGATGATTTACGGTTTAATGATAGAAGCCCCCCTTCTATCTTAAATAGGCTCCATAGCTCTCTTTTTCCGTTGGGAAAAATAAGCTGCTTTTATAGAAAAGCGCGGGGCTATGAGGGTCATCATAGATTGCAATATTACGAGGAGGAAACAGGATGGGATTTAGAACACCGGTGCAGATTGCAGAATTTGCAGCAGAAACAGGAGCTAAGAAGGCTGCTCTGCCAATCAGCAGTATGCTTCTTTTAGGTTTTTTGGGAGGTGCCTTCATATCTTTGGGGTTTTTACTGGATATAAGGGTCATCGCTGATATACCAAAGGAATGGGGTACCTTTGGGTCTTTCCTGGGTGCTGCTGTCTTTCCATTAGGACTTATTTTAATTGTCATTGCAGGCGGAGAATTGCTTACCGGAAATATGATGGCCGTGCCAATGGCTGTGCTGTCGAAGAAAATATCTGTTGGCAGCTTAATCAGAAACTGGTTCTGGGTTACGATTGCTAATTTTATTGGAGCAATTTTTGTAGCATATTTCTTTGGACATGTTGTAGGATTAACAGAGGCTGGTCCGTTCCTGCATAAAACAGTTGCTGTAGCTCAAGGCAAATTAGATGCTACTTTTGTACAGGCTTTAGTCTCTGCTGTCGGCTGTAATTGGCTGGTTGGCCTTGCGGTGTGGATGGCTTACAGTGCAGAAAGCATTGGCGGGAAGATTCTTGCAATTTGGTTCCCTATCATGGGATTTGTTGCTATTGGGTTCCAGCACGTTGTTGCAAATATGTTTGTCATCCCAGCTGCTATTTTTGCAGGTTCGTTCACGTGGATGGATTACCTTTCTAACTTTGTACCAGTATTTATCGGTAATGCAATTGGCGGAGCTGTTTTAATCTCTGTAGTATATTGGGCGGCATATTTGCGCAAGCAGCCATCATTATTATCCAATGAAAAAAAATAACTTTTTATTGAACGGCTAAAAGAGGAATGGTGCCAGTTATGGCGCTTTCCTCTTTTTTTGCTTTCGGATTAGGAACCGGTACAGCTTGAAGTACCATTTTACTTTTGTGCGGGCCGGCTTTTGTACTTTCTTCTTCGTAAGATAGATATCTTCTTTGTCTATGGCATATTCCTTCGCAAGGACCAGCCCTAGATTTGTCTCCCCCTCTTTATTTATAACAATTTTATAAGGAATATGATATCTCGATGCAAGAGTTATATATTTATTCAAATGAGAAACATCTACTTTGCCATTCAGAAGCAATTTTGCATCTTTATGTTCATTCATGAATCCAGCCACTTCTTCATAAAGCTTAGTCTCCCTAACCTGGGCCTGTGTTAATACAACGATCACTCTCTCCCTGAAGGTTCCAAGAAATTTCTTTTTTTCATCCGGTTTTATCTCCTTTTTCCCATGTATCCCCTGATGCAGGATTTCATCAACATTTAGCCTGGACACTCTCCTGCCCCCTCCTTTTATCTTTCTATACTTTATGGACTTTGTGAGATAAAGTGCAATAAAATGTTGAAAACAGGATAATTAACACTCCCGCTGTAAAAAATAGCAAAGAAATTATTTGATTACAGGATGTGAAGGAATGGACTTCTTTAAGGGACAAGGAACTCTTGAATCAGCGGAGTGGGTATTAAGAGCAGTCTATTCTTTTTTCTTTTTGATTCTTTCAGCAAAATGCATGGGACGCAGGGCCATTTCACAAATGGGGCTGCTGGATTTCATTATGGCTCTCATAATAGGCAACATTCTTGCCCATCCGCTCTCGGATCCAAGATTGGGTATAAAGGGTTCAAGCATTTCCATGTCTGTGCTGGTTTTTTTATATACGGCAATTTCTTTTTTAAGTTTAAAATGGAAAACTCTGAGGTACATTATTGACCCTCCACCCTTCCCTCTAATAAAAGATGGCCGGATTATTTACCGCAATTTACGGAGGGCAAGAATTTCTTTAGACTATTTACTGGCAAGCTTGCGGGGGGAAAAAGTAACAGACCCTCAAAAAGTGGCTTTAGCCTTGTGGGAACAAAATGGCAGTGTTTCATGTTTTTTAAAAACGGAGCATGATCCAGTGACTTCAAAGCAGTTTAAAATGCAGGTTGCCCCCTTCTATATGCCGGTAACTGTTATCAAGGAAGGCAAAATTAATGAAGAAGAGCTGAAGTTGATCGGAAAAGATATGAACTGGCTTTTACAGAAAATTGATCCTGCTGAAATAAAGAACATATTATTGGCGATACATACACAAGATGATAAACTGGAAATGTTTTACTATAAATAAAGGGGAAATCTCTGTTTGAAGAGATTTCCCCTTTTTCTGCTTAAGTCTGCAATAGTACGCTTCAGTAGGACAGAAGCCATTCCTCTTCGCAGCTTGGTTTCTGTGGTGCCTCGCCTTATACGGTACCCACCAGGGAATCAAGAAAATACACCAGATCAGAAAAGTGCAGAAAGTAACCATTTACTTTTAATCCTTCGAAAAAGACAGGAGTGAAATGAAGCCTGCAAAAGCCCGATTTTAATATGAAAACCCCGCGGTTTTAATTTTAACCATTTTCTTACCGTCATCATAGACAGGCAGTGCCGCATAGAATTAATTGGTGAAAATGGTTAAAAAGGATGGGGATTCATGAAAAAAACAGTTTTTTTATTATTAGCTGCATGCTTTATATTCTTTTTTGTACAGCCTGCATATGGGCAGGGAAGCCAATTGATTATCATTAATAAAGCGAACAATCAGCTGGGTTATTATGAAAATAGCCGTCTCTCGAAGGTCTTCAAAGTAGCTACTGGGAAAGTTTCATCGTACACACCAGAAGGCAAGTTCAAAATTGTGAACAAGATTGTCAATCGTCCGTACTACACTGGACATATACCGGGAGGAGATCCCAGAAACCCATTAGGCAACAGATGGCTCGGACTGAACGCAAGAGGAACATGGGGAACCACATACGCCATTCATGGCAATAATAATCCTGGTTCAATAGGAAAATATGTGAGTGCCGGCTGCATAAGAATGTATAATAACGAAGTGCAATGGCTCTTTTCAAAAGTGAAAATTAATACTCCTGTCATCATTGCAGCAACTGGCAAAACGTTTAATGAGATTGCCCGGATAAACGGCTATAAAGTAAGTGATTCTTCTGTACCTTCTCCTTCAGGCACTGTTTTAAAGAAAGGAAGCAAGGGACCTGAGGTGAAATCTCTTCAAAGCAGGCTATCCTCTCTGGGTTACAGCACGAAAGGCATCGATGGGATATATGGTGCTAACACTGTAAGTGCTGTGAAAAAATTTCAAATTGCAAATGGATTGAAAGCAGATGGTATTGCAGGCCCTGCAACTAAAAAAGCTTTAAAGTTGTAATAGCTTATATGAGGCCTCTTTTGAAGCCTCTTTTTTATTGGCTCTTTTCTCAAAATTGTTAATTCAGGGTGATTGTAGCGTAAGGTGACCGCCCGCCCCGCGGAGAGAGAGCATCCTGTAGCGGAGATCAACCACCTTGTTCCTTATGCAACAGTGTTTACGAAACAGCCCTTTTATTTAACTTGAAAATCATATTTTTTTTAATTTTTTAATAAATGAAAAATATGTTATAATTTTTAGGAATGTAAAATTTCCTCAACAGGCGAAAGATAATCCCTTGCAATGTTTTGCTGAACGTATGGAAATTTGAGAGCTGTGTCCCAGATAAAATTGTACGGTTACTCTCCAATCAACAGAATTAAAATGCAAGTAAACGGATTACAAAATCTATATCTTTACATATCAGGGAGGATTCAGGAATGGATGAAACACTTTTATGGATAATCAAAGGTTTGCTTATCATAGGATTTGTGGGCATGTTTGCTGTGCTAGGCGTTATTAAAGGAGAGGATTAATAGTCAAAAGTAAAAGGGGGTTTCTTCTCGGAAACTCCCTTTTACTTTTGCAGAGGCTGTTTTCGTAAAGTTTATTGTTTTTGGAGGTTATATTGAAGAATAACAAAAAATTACCTATATTAGCAGTGGAAGATAGGGATTTAGGAGGATATAATATGTCGTTTGTATTCAGAAAAACAACAATGGAAGATATAGATATTTTACTTCCAATTCAAAAAGCCTCCTTTCAAGAGGACTTGGAAAAATACGAGGACTTTGAAACTAATCCAGCTTGTGAATCATTTGAAAAGTTAGCTCAAAATATTAAAAAATATCATCACTTTACAATTCTAGACGGAGAAACAGTTATCGGTGCAATTGATGTAAGGGGTAATAATGAGCGTATGCACTTAGATAAAGTCTTTATTTCTCCTTTCAATCAAAATAATGGTGCTGGTACTGCCGCTATTCTGTTTCTGGAAGAAAAATTTCCGAATGTTAGATTATGGACTTTGTATACCCCTTATTTAAGTTTTCGTAATCATTATTTTTACGAGAAATTGGGATACAAAAAAACCAAAGAGGTTCAGCTTGCGCCTAAGTTAATTTTATTTAAATACGAGAAATTATCATGTGTGCTGATGTCAGAATAGCAACCTGCTTAGCGGGACCATCAAACAGGTGGTCTTTTTTTAATTGGCTATGTTAAAGGAAAAGTTTGATTGATAGTAAAATGGTATGGTGACACCTACCTGCCTCTGATAAGTTAAATTCGCCTCAACTTGGCATTTATGTTTAAATCAAATCGAGTTTATGAAGTTTTTACACTTCATCTAGATGAAGAAAAACTTTTAGCTTGTTTCACAGTCGGTACGGTTTTCTTGATTAAATTGCTTTCCATTTTTCTATTGTCAAGGAATTGAAACAACACTAAATAAATTTGGAAATACTCCGTCTAAACACCATTGAACCGGCGTATTGTTTTTTACGGTCACTAGCATGCTCGTGGTTTAAACCCTTTATTTAGCGAATTTCTTGTAGTTAGTAGCTGTATCAGTACAGAGTAAAGTGGCGAATAAGTTCGCTTCGTTTAATTCTCTCCCCCCTTCCCTTCAGTCATTAGTTTAGCTCATCCGAAGTTACAAAAGGTTCAGCTGATTTCCCCCTTCATCACTGTGGCTATTGATTTCAAGAATTCAAGAATGTATTTAAACCTAGAGTGAGCAGATTATGCTTCGAAAGCAAGTGAAGATTAGTATGTATTTCTCTGATATTATTTCCTTTAACAATTAATGGTTGCTAATAACCTTATCCATTATCAAACCCAGGAGCTAAGCGAACTATTTCAATCAGCAAATTGCAGATTTTTAACAAAGCAAAAAAGAAAAAAAGCATGAGCTTTATATGCCATGCTTTTTACCAATCATCAGTATATTCCAGCAAACGGTCTATATCAATTAAATGTCCGCCAAGTTCGATATCTTCACTCGCGATTTCTGCTGTTTCTTCCAGTAACTGATCAATATCAATGGTGGGCATATGTCTTGGGCCTCCTTAATAATAAAACTATTATCGGTAAAAATGCTGATTATGTTTTTTTACCCTTATATGTATTCTAATAAACGTTTCGAACCAGGTCTGAAAATTATGCGGGTTATCATTTTTACTTAATAATTGTCATTTTACTGTTACTAAACTGAAATACTACTGAATGTTGCAGTCTTTTAGATAATTGGGGGAAATGGAAAAAAGCCTGAATAACCCTATTCAGGCTGCAAATATTATGAAGGTCTTAGAGGCTTAAGCAGGACATTTTAATCTCCGCAAATGTACAGAAGACAATTAATCAATTCTGCATCCGAATGCGGGTTTAACATTATGATCCACGGATATGTTACTCTTTATCGGCGGCAAAGACTTTTTTTGTATTTTCGTTAATTTGAATTAGGACCTGCTGAAGCAAGTTAAATCCTCCTCTGAAATCCCATTGAGCAGCTGCTTTCCATATAAGCCCTCTATAAAAGGATACAAATGTTCTTTCAGTTTTTTTCCAGCTTCAGTAATGTGAATGAGAAAGGAACGTCTGTCTTCTTTATTCGGCCTTCTCTCGATAAGGAGTTTTCTTTCCAGGATATCCAGGATTCTGGTTAGTGTGGCTTGGTCTTTGTCTGTTTTTTGCGATAATTCCTTTTGAGTAACTCCATCATTAATTTCGAGACTTTTCAGTACTGACCATTGTTCAGGAGTAACTTCGTATTCTTTTAATTGTAATGCCAGGAATCGCAGAAGATTACGGCTAGTTTGTGATATCAGCATTCCAACTGGCTCTTTTTCCTTAAGAATTTTCTTCATAAATCTCTTATCCTTCCGGAATTTTAATTTTTACATACCTTCATTCTAACATAATTATAAAAATATATGAGTGGCCACTGAGAAACGGCCATGAAAAATAAACCATCAGCAGCAGCTTTTCATACCAGCTAAAGGATGGGAAAGAACATTTGTAAATAATTGTAATAGTTTTTGTCTTTTCCTTCAATAACTATTTTTTAAATAAAAAGAAAGTCTATCTTAGTTTATTGCCAATAAAAATCAAGTGCAGATTGGTTTATCATATTTTAAAAACGGTAATAAACATTTTAAACAGTTATATTGCAATATAGTATATTTTTGGCTCTGTTAATCTTGTCTGCTGATTACCTTTTGAGGTACTTCATCAAAAATAGATTAAAATCATCATGGACCGTTAACAGAGCCTTATCCTGACTAATTGAGGTGTCAACATGGAACAAGCGCATCCGGCAAAAAAATCAGCCCGTGCAAAATCTGACAAAAAAGTAATTACAGCAGCTTCCACAAATAATAAACCAAAAGATGGACTGAAAAGGAAACTGCAGGCAAGGCATATTACCATGATTTCACTTGGGGGAACGATAGGAACAGGCTTGTTTCTCGCCAGCGGGAATGCAATTCATACAGCTGGCCCCGGTGGTGCTTTGATAGCATATGGTCTAGTTGGCATCATGGTCTTTTTCCTAATGACCAGCCTTGCTGAAATGGCTGCTTATATGCCGATTGCAGGTTCATTCAGCGTGTATTCATCTAAATTTGTGGATGAGTCCCTTGGTTTTGCAATGGGCTGGAATTATTGGTATAGCTGGGCAGTGACTATCGCAGCAGAATTATCGGCTGTAGGATTGGTCATGAAATACTGGTTTCCTGATATTCCAACTATATTATGGAGTGCCATTTGTTTAGCTATATTATTTTTTATTAATATCCTTTCTGTTAAAAGCTTTGGAGAATCAGAATACTGGTTTGCTCTTATAAAAGTAATCACCGTCATCATTTTTATTATAACTGGGATCTTAATGATTGCAGGAATCATGGGCGGAGACAGTATTGGAGTTAAAAATTTCACTGTTGCTGATGCCCCGATACATGGAGGTTTCTTCTCAGTACTTGGAATATTCATGGCAGCTGGCTTTTCTTTTCAGGGAACTGAATTATTAGGAGTAACGGCTGGCGAGAGCAAGAATCCTGAAAAACATGTACCAAAAGCAGTAAAACAAGTGTTTTGGAGAATCCTTTTATTTTATATCTTAACAATTACTGTAATCGGCTTAATTATCCCCTATACAACGCCTGAGCTGGCTGCATCTGATGATGTTACTGTCAGTCCATTTACATTGGTTTTTGAAAAAGTGGGTTTTGCTTTTGCAACCTCTGTAATGAATTCAATCATTCTTACAGCCATCCTTTCTGCTGGTAATTCTGGAATGTATGCAGCGGCAAGAATGCTTTGGAATATGGCTAAAGAAGGACACGCTCCTAAAGCTCTAGGAAAGGTCAATTCTAAAGGAATTCCTGTAAATGCCCTAATATTGACATCTCTAGTAGGCTGCCTGGCATTTTTATCATCCCTCTTCGGTGACGGTGAGGTATATACTTGGCTCCTTAATGCCGCTGGTTTATCAGGGTTCATAGCTTGGCTTGGCATAGCCCTTAGCCATTATAGATTCAGACGGGCCTTTGTCATTCAAAAGAAGAGTATGGATGAGCTTCCGTACAAAGCAAAATGGTTTCCTTTTGGCCCTCTTTTTGCTTTCACCCTCTGTGCTATTATCATAATTGGCCAAAATTATTCTGCCTTTACTGGCGGAGCAATAGACTGGCGGGGAATATTGGTTTCATATGTTAGTTTACCGATTTTTATTGTTTTGTGGCTAGGTTATAAATTCTTAAGAAAAACTAAAGTTGTAAAATTATCTGATTGTATCTTGGAAAAAGGAAAATAATAATAGTGCCCTTCTTCAAATATTATTATTTAGCGAAGAAGGGCCTTTGTTTTTTAAATTTATACTAAGCTGCGCTTTCAAAAGAGTTTTATTGCTTTACTTGTAGTTAATTTTATAGCACTCTTAAATGAATAAGTATATGGAAGGAATGATTTAATGAAGGAATTGTTTGTTTTATTGAAACAAGGAAACAAATCAGCATTTTTGGCAGCCATAGTGAATGCCGTCATTGCCATAATTAAAGGGGTTGCTTATGCATTTACGGGAAATGTAGCCATGTTTGCTGAAACACTGCATAGTTTAGGTGACGCTGCAAATCAGCTTTTTGTATTTATTGGTTCAGCCCTAAGCAAAAAGGCCCCTACTCCCCGATTTCCCAATGGATTTGGCCGTTTGGTAAATTTAGTTTTACTCGGTGCCGTCTTAATTGTAGGAATCATGTCATTTGAAACAATCAAGGAAGGCTTTCATCATATTATTCACCCCACTAAATCCACCGGTCTCCTGATTAACCTATCTGTTTTGCTGTTAAGTGTCATTCTGGAAAGCTTTGTATTATTCAAAGCAGCCAGGGAAATAGCACATGAGACAGGCATCCAGGAAAAAGGCGTGATGTTATTAATCAAAAGCATAGGTTCATTAAAAAGAGCAAAACCCGCTACAAAGCTTGTTTTCATGGAAGATACAGTTGCTACGCTAGGTGGCCTTTTAGCAATTGCCGCCATCCTGTTATCCCATTTTACCCCCTTTCACCAGGCAGAAGGGATTGCTTCGGTAATAATCGGGCTCATGATGTTCATTGTTGTGGGCAGAGTATTTTTGGATAATGCAGCCGGTGTTCTTGGAGAATCTGACGAAGAAATGAAGCAAAAGATAGGTGATATGATAATAAGCGATCCAGATGTAAAGGATATTCAGGATATTTCGGTTATAAAAGAAGGCGAAACCCTGCATGTTGAGGTGGAAATCGAGGTAGACCCACTGATTACAGTTGCTAAAGCGGATGTTATTAAGGACCGGCTTGAAGAAGCCATCCGCCAAGAAAAAGGCGTTGCTGATGTGATTGTAGAATTTGATGAGGATGATGGTATAAAGCAATGGACTGAAAAAAACGGGAGCAATGAAAATAGCTAAAGAAAAGGCAGTGGGATATATGCGTATTCCATTGCCTTTTTCTCTAGCTGGATCCACTATTTCAATTTAAATGAGCGGACAATAAAAAAAATCAATGTTAAGAAAACAATTAAAACAGCAAGCAGAACACTTCCTGAACTCAATCTCTCTAATTTCCCTAATGGAAATTGGATGAATTCCCAGGATTCATAAGAAAAAAACAAGACGATCTCAGCTTTAAGACAATTTAGCATGCACCTGGCATTTTTATATTGTTTTTCAGTGTTATCTTCTGTAAGAAAGGAATAATGATATTTATGAGGAAATCTCTCCAGTAGTGAAAAGCCTGACCATATTACAATATTCAGTGCTATAAAAACCCAGATTACATTTTTTGATTCATGATTATCAGGATCACCGTTTGCATTAAAATGAATAGGAATGGTATGCGGAATCTCATTCCAAATCAACACAATATAAACAGCTAAAGCCATTATTGATATGACAGAGACTATATTTAGTACTGTTTCTAAACTGCTTTTCTTAAGTTTCAGTTTTGGACGGACCATAACAGTTTTCATGAAAAACCCACCTTTACAAAGTTTCTCCTGTAGTTAAACATTATGAGGCTGATTATATAATCAGACGTGCGCCAAAGCTATAACTTTCAAAATTCCAGCAGGTAAATCTTCCTTTTAAAAACTATTTCTATTAATAATTCGGCAAACATAAGATTAGTTCCTCTTTTGTGAAATAATACATCGGTTTATCTAAAGGTTTGTTTGGCAGATGGATTGCTGTATACGCCAGCAGTTAAAAATCCTCTTTGTTTCTTTAAAATAAATATCTCGGGGATGCAGCACTGCACCCTGCTGCGTGCAGCAAGTTATCATATAAAATCTCATGTATGTAATGCATTTTATTATTAATATATTTCCTTTGTTTGTTTTTAGAGATTGTTTTTAAACTAAGTGGTCTGTAAGCCGTGATTGCAAAACTCCCGGGGAAAGCGGGAAGCAAGCTGGGAATAAGGGGGTTTTATTTAAACTTGCTATACAAAAAGATCGAAATAATCGATCCTTTTGTATAGCAAGTAAAATGTGCTTTTGCACTTTGAATTAAGCGTCTGCTGAAAACAGCTGCTCCACATAATCTCCATATCCATCGGTTACTGCATCTTCCCCGCCATTCCGATTGAAGGTTTTTATATTTAAATTTTCGGTATGACATCGATTTTCATTGTTTATATCTTCTTTTTCCATTGGGATCTCCCTCCTTTAATAATTTATTCAGTATTAAGCCTGTTCGGTGCAGAATTTACTGAAGGAAGTAGGGATTTTAACGATTTTTAACCACTTGATTAGGCGTGCAGCTGCTTCTGACGGAAAAGTTAGAGTTTATAAACAATTTGTCATCATAACTTTGAAGGAAGTTAAAAAAATATTTACGGGTGACAACAGAGCCTGCATTTTTATGAAGTTGTTTTGAGAAAAAAGAACTGCCTTTTGGCAGCTCTGGTCTTTTTTGTCATATTAATGATTCATTCGGTCTTATCATCATTATTATTGCCGGCAGGCTTGCCAGCCTGGTTTTTAACATTTTTGCTTGTATACGGCTTAGCGCTTTTAGCTTTATTGGCCTTGGATTTCCAGCGGTTCCACCCTTTCTTGCCAGTACCTCTGCCCGTTCCGCCTTTACTTTTTGCTTTACTCATATAATCACTCCATTATTATTGTACACCTGACTTCTTAGATGTTTGTACACCCAATTATCTTTAATATCTTTTTGGCGCAGTAATATATACCATATCATACTTATTTAATATTGGCTCTGTAAACTTGTCTGTGAATTTCCCCAGCGCAAGACTTCACAGGACTTCTCTGAGTTCCATCTTTTCTTAAGGCTATAGATTTTCTCTTATACGCTTTTCCCCCTGTATTTGGGCGTATTAACCAATCTGCAAGTACAGAAACCTGCATTGTTTTATAACCATTCTTTTAAAAAATAGAAAAAGGACATTTTTTTAAGATTCACCACTAGAAGGCACATAATAAAAGCCTTGCCTGTTACTGGCAAGACTTTTACATATCATTGTTCATGGTTTCTCAGGCAGTCCTTCTCCCTCCTATACTCGTTTGGATTCCAATCTATAAGCAATCCGGGATAGGGCGAAATTCACTATAAAATACATGAAGGCAATCAGTATGAAAATGGGACCAAGATATGACATCTTTTGGCTATAAATGATCTGCCCATTATGCAGGAGCTCTGGCAGGGAGATGCTGACTGCAAGTGAAGTATCTTTTAAAAGAGAAATAAACTGGCTAACAATTGGCGGTATCATTCTTTTTAGTGCCTGAGGTAGTATGATGTGCCATAATGTCTGGACATAATTCAGGCCGGAAGAACGAGCTGCTTCTATTTGTCCTTTATCAATGGAATTCAATCCGCTGCGGATGATTTCCGAAAGCATGGCTGATTCAAAAATAGTGAGAGCGACAATTGCAGCCGGCAGGATTTCAAGTTTAATATTTACCTCTGGAAGAGCAAAGTATGTGAAAAAAATGATAAGAAGCAGCGGCAGGTTCCGGATGATTTCTACCAGTACGCCAAGAAGGCGGGAGAAAAATGGAATTTTTGCGTATCTTCCTATCCCAATAAGTGCTCCGAAAATAAAGCTTAATGCTATAGAAATGAAAGCTGCTTCAAGAGTAACTCCAAAACCCTGCAGCAAAAATTTCAAATGATCCGGTGTATAAGCTCCTAGAAAGTCCAATAGGCTCCTCCCTTCAATTGCTTCTAGCCAGGCGTTTTTCCAAATACCCCACACCAAGGCTCAAAGGAATAGTTAGGATTAAATAAAACATGGCAACAAAGATATACACATCAAACACAACGAAGGTGCGGGATGAAATCAAATCACCCTGATACATTAAATCTGCTCCTGCAACCAAGGAAATGATGGAAGTGTTCTTCACAAGGTTAATAAACTGGTTTCCTAGTGGAGGAATCACAATTTTGAATGCTTGAGGCAAAATGATGATCCGCATTGCCTGGCCATAAGAAAGGCCAGATGAGCGGGCAGCTTCCATTTGGCCCTGAGGCACTGACATGATGCCAGCCCTGATGGCTTCTGCCACAAAGGATGCTGTGTAAATGGTCAATCCTAATATTCCTGCATATAGTCCGCTAAGTTTAAAAACAAGAAAGATAAAAATCGTAATAACAAGCAGCGGAATGTTCCGGATAAATTCAACGTAGATGGTTCCAAGCCAATTTAGTGGCTTGAATGGAGCAATCCTCATGACCGCAAGGACGGTACCTAAAAGGAGGCTGGCTGCAAGTGCGATAAGACTTGCATAGACAGTGTTTTTAAATCCTTCCAGAAACATATCAAGATTATTTGTCAACAAGCTGAAATTCAAGTAAATCCTCTCCTCTTGCACTAACAGGAGGGCAACCCCTCCTGTTAGGCAGCAATCAAAGCAGATCAGTTAATTTTTTATCCATTTATCATGTATTTCCTGATATTTTCCGGAATCCTTTAATTTTTTTAGTGCTTTATTAAGTTCATCCACTAGCTTTTTGTTTCCTTTTTTCACGGCAATTCCATAAGGTTCTTTTGTAAATGTGCCCCCTACAAGTTCGTAGGAAGGATCTTCATCTACCATTCCATAGAGAATAGCATCATCAGTAGTCAAAGCATCACCTTGTTTTGACTTTAATGCGGCAAAGGCTTCAGAATAGTTCTCAAATTCAAGGACGGTTGTATCAGGAGCCTTTTCCCTGATATTGATTGCCGAAGTAGAGCCTTTTACTGCTAAAACCTTTGTCCCTTTTTTCAAATCTTGGATTCCTGTAATCTTGCTCCCTTTTTTTACAAGCAATGACTGTCCTGCATCAAAATAAACATCGGTAAAATCCACTTCTTTTTTTCGTTCATCAGTGATGGTCATCGTAGCTATAATGGCATCAATATCGCCATTTTGAAGAAGGGGCATCCTCGTTTTTGAGGTTACTTCCTTAAATTGCACTTTATTTTCATCACCAAGAATTTCTTTGGCAAGCGCTTTTGCAATATCAATGTCAAAACCTTCAACCTTGCCTGTGCTCGGGTTCTTTAATCCGAATAGACGTGTATCATTCTTTACTCCAACAATGATTTTGCCTCGATCTTTGATCTGAGCAAGCACATCTTTGCCTTTTCCATCCCCTGATGTTTTTTCCCCTCCGCAGCCTGCCAAAATTAGTACAGCCATCATTGATATCAGAGCCAGTTTAAATATTTTTTTAGGATTGATCATACTATTACCTCCTGTTTAATGATTTAAAATACGGCTTAAAAATAGCTTTGCCCTTTGTTCACGGGGACTTTCAAAAAATTGATCCGGAGCCGCCATTTCTAAAATCTGTCCATGATCCATAAATACGATTCGGTCAGCAACTTCCTTTGCAAAACCCATTTCGTGCGTAACTACAACCATTGTCATACCTTCATTGGCTAATGTTTTCATAACATCCAGCACTTCTCCAATGCTTTCTGGATCCAGTGCTGATGTAGGTTCGTCAAACAGCATAATCTCCGGATTCATGGCCAGTCCCCTGGCTATGGCGACACGCTGCTGCTGGCCCCCGGAAAGCTGAGAAGGATAGGAATCTGCCTTTTCCAAAATTCCTACTTTCTTAAGATATTTTTGCGCAGTTTCTCTTGCTTCCTTTTCTGACTGCCCTAAAACCTTCATGGGTGCTATTGTGATATTTTCAAGTACGGTTTTATGCGGATATAGGTGGAAGTGCTGAAAGACCATCCCTATGTTACGGCGGAGTTTATTGATATCTGACTTTTGATCAGCAACAGATATGCCATTTACAGTCAGAACACCATCTGATATGCTTTCTAAACGGTTTATGCAGCGGAGCATAGTGCTTTTTCCGGAACCGGATGGTCCGATGACGACAACTACTTCTCCTTTAGATATTTTAAGGTTAATATCTTTTAAGACATGAAAATTGCCGAAAAACTTATTCACCCCTGAAAATTCAATCAATGAGCATCTCTCCTTTCTTTTTAAATTTTATGTACCAGAAAATTTACATTATAAGGAATAGAAATACTTTTGTAAATTTTCTGACATATAACGTTATATAAAAAATATATACTGAAATGTGGAAAGAAGTCAAACTATTGTCTGAAATTGTAAAAAAAGGAACATCTGTAAAGATGCTCCTTTTTTTATAAATTGTTGCTATAATGCAGCATCTTCAAATGGAGCGGAAAATTTTCCTTTGGGGGCAATGATATCTGTTTCTGATTGCCGTTTTTCTCCTGCTACATCATATTCACCGGCGGGATAGTAATCAAACAGTCCGCTTTTTATATGCATTTCGAGAAAATTATCCTGCAGATCATCAAGCATTTTCCGGTATTTTTCTTCATTCAGGACTTCTCCGTACTCATCAATCTCAAAATTTTCTCTTATGGCATCTTGAAGTTCTTCATTGTGGGAATGTGCAATATAAAAATCAACATCCCCGCATTCCATGCATAACAATAGCTTTTCTTCACTGGCCTCCACATAAGCTTTTTCTATCAAATCATGCATAATTTTATAAACCTCAGATTCATTTTTCAAAATAATATTTTTTATCATTATCCTTCCGCCTCCATTATCTATATTCGAAGACTCATTCCTTCATAAGGTGCCATAGCCCTATTTTAAATGGTTTATGTAAAAAAAACATGACTTAGGATTATTACTCATAAATACAGCCTGGCAGACATTATGCCTGCCAGGCTTGGTTGTACTATGGATATGAAAAGTGCTTTTAATAGTGCAGCTGAAACTTACTATTGCATAGATATTTTCCCCAGCTCCGGCACTGATTCCGTAAAATATTAGATCTATTGCTCGCTGGAGGAACTAAGGCATGTGCATAGCAGAAAAAAATACTTTTTTTGCACGAGGGGGGATGGTTATACACCCCGTTTGTTTCCCCAGATATAAGTGTGCAGCTGAGGAAGGACTTTTATATCTGTAAATCGGCCATCTGCCATAACCTTATCGATAAGTTCCTGGTAATGTTTCAGCAGCATCATAGTAAGCTCTGTATTATCAGCCGTTGAGATATCCGGATTTCCTACCTGAAGGTAAAAGGGTACTCCTTGATATCGCTTGTAAACGGTTAGTGCATATTCGTAATCCAATTCATCGAATACAACAACTTTGATACTGAAGCTTTTCCCTTTATTATTGTTTCTCAGGTTTTTAATGATTTCATCCAGAATTGTAAAATTTGTTTCCATTTTCGAGCTTGGCGGTTTTGGGGAAAGAGTTAGTTCATCAATGTCATAAAACCAATCCTGCCATCTGCTTCCTTGTGTCTCTAAACAAACTTTCACTGAATGGGTGTTCAACAGTTCTATAAGGGTGCTGAGGTTTTTCAAAAGGGCCGGATTGCCTCCGGAAATGGTAACATAAGAAAAGCCGCTTCCGCCTAAAGTTTGGAGCTCTTCCCAAACTTCTTCTGCTGACATCTGTCGGATATCCTGTTTTCCTGATCCATCCCAGGTAAATGATGAGTCGCACCAGGCACAGGAATAATCACAGCCTGCCGTTCTTACAAACATAGTTTTTTGGCCTATTACCATGCCCTCTCCCTGTATGGTAGGTCCAAAAATTTCCATTACTGGTATTTTACTCAACCTCCATCCACTCCCTTCTAGCCTCAGCATACGAAGTAGGAGTTTCAAAAAGCCTTACGAATTCCAACCTTACTCCATTTTCTGTCCATTTGGCCTCTTTTTTTAAGTAATCAGCCATCATTTCATACATCCAGACAACTATGTTTTCAGCTGTCGTGTTCATCATCGGCAAGGTGTCGTTCAAGTATCGGTGATCAAGATGAATTTCGATCTCATTTTTCCAGATTTGCTTAATTTCACCGAAGTCAATCATTAAACCCGTATCATCCGTATAGCCGCTGATCCCGAATATTGCCTTATAGGTATGTCCATGGAGGTTCTTGCATTTCCCTTCATAGCAATGTAAATGGTGTGCAGCGTCAAATGTGAATTCCTTGCTGACCAGCACCCTTTTATGATGATACTTAAGCTGTTCTTTATGGATATCTTCATTTATTTTTTGAAGCTTTTCAACAATTTTGAAACCAGTCATAGCATCACGCTTCCTTTCGGGACATGAGATAATCGTCAAGCCCTTTTTTGCGCAATAAGCATGCCGGGCATTCACCGCACCCATCTGCTATGATACCGTTATAGCAGGTTAATGTTTTGTTTCTGACAAAGTCAAGTGCCCCAAGCTCATCTGCCATTTTCCATGTTTCCGCTTTATCAATCCACATAAGCGGAGTATGTATGACGAAAGAATCATCCATTGAAAGATTCAGCGATACATTCAATGATTTAATAAATATATCGCGGCAATCCGGATATCCGCTGAAGTCGGTCTCGCAAACACCAGTGACAATGTGTCTGGCGCCAAGCTGCCGTGCCAGGATGGCGGCAAAAGAAATAAAAACTAAATTCCTTCCTGGTACAAAGGTAGAAGGCAATTCACCGTCTTCTCCTTCTTTTACATCAATATCGTTTCTTGTCAAAGCGTTTGGAGCAAGCTGGTTTAATAGTGACATATCGAGGATATGATGCTTTATGCCAAGTTCATTGGCAATATCCTTTGCACATTGTATTTCCAAGCTGTGCCTTTGATTATAATCGAAAGTTACCGCTATAACTTCTTCAAATTGCTTCATGGCCCAAAATAGGCAGGTTGTACTGTCCTGTCCGCCGCTGAATACAATTATGGCTTTTTCTTTTTTCATTCTATAAGTCTCCTTTAACATGAAAAAACAGGAATGCTAAAGAAAGCACACCTGTTTTTCCTTAGTTTTTTTGAGAGGGTAGCTAACAACCTCTACCGTTATTAAACGGATTTTTATCAAGTTAACTGTACTCGAATTATTTTAGCATAATTCAAAAAAACCGCAAGTTAAAACGAAAGCTTTTCTGCATTTTTTCGCGAGTCTTGCCGTTATTTGCGCTTTCCCGAGAAATATCTAATACTTCCTTTTTTTTAAGCTGTTTTCGTAAACATTGTTTATTGGAACAAGGCGGCTGATTTCCGTTCCAGGATGCCTTGCTTTCCGCAGCCTGGCAATTTGCATTCTCAGCTGCGCCTGCATTTCACCTGTCCCGCTAATCACGCAGAAGTCTTAGACCACAAGGGTTTTTTCCAAGATTGTTACTTATAATAAAGAAGAAGGAGTGTTTTTATGGATTTTCGCCAATTAAAGTATTTTTATGAAGTAGCCAAACAAAATAACATAACAAAAGCCTCACAGACTCTTCACATTTCACAGCCGGCACTCAGTAAGATGATAAAAGGTTTAGAAGAAGAACTTGGGATGCCTCTCATTTTACGTTCTAATAAAGTAAGCGAGCTGACCGATGCAGGTAAGGTAGTTTATGAGTATGCACAAAGAATTATTTCTCAAGTAAATGAAATGCATACAACTCTAAATGATATGACACATTTGGCAAGAGGAGAAATTAATATAGGAGTTCCGCCGATAGTAGGCAGCCTTTATTTTCCGAAGGTCATGGCTAATTTTCACCGTTTGTATCCTAATATTGAAATCAATATAACTGAATATGGAGCAGCCAGAGTTGTCAAGAGTGTTGAAGAAGGCGAATTTGAAATGGGCGTGGCCGTATTGCCTGTTAATGAAGAAGTTTTCAATATACACCCGATTGTGTACGACGAGTTAAAATTGCTGGTTCACCCTGAACACCGTTTTGCAGAACGCGACACAGTTCATCTAAAGGAATTAAACGGTGAAGACTTTATTTTTTATAGTGAAGAATTTGCTTTATACGAAATCATGAGGAAAAAATTCATACAGCAAGGCTTTGAACCCAAAATTCTTTTTAAAAGCTCTCAGTGGGATTTCATGTCTGAAATGGTAGCGGCTAATTTGGGGATTTCTATTCTTCCTGATTCAATATGCAGGCGCACTGATCAAAAAAATATCAAAATCATTAAACTTATCCCTGTCTCTCCCTGGAATCTTGCTCTGATAACAAAAAAAGAAAAATACATTTCAATTGCTGGGAGGACCTTCATCGACTTTATGGTGGCAAGTATGACGTTATAACTATAAGTTATATTCATTATGTTAAATATGTATTTTACTTATGATAATTATGATAGTAATATAGTTTTAACCAGAGGAGCGAAGTGTCGCTTCTTTTTATTATTTAGGAGTGCTGTAAAAATGAAACTTATTACAATCATTATTCAAATAATAATTCTGCATATCTTCCTTTATCTAGGTGCAGGGATTAAACATTTTATTCATATACCAGTTCCTGCTTCAATGATTGGTTTAATTTTGTTATTTGCCGCATTGATGCTGAAAATAATAAAGCTTGAATGGATAGAAAAAGGCGGAAACTGGCTGCTTGCTGAATTGCTCCTCTTTTTTATACCTTCTGCTGTCGGTATAGTGAATTATGATGAAATCCTGAGCTTACAGGGTATTAAGGCCCTCCTGCTGATTGGCGTCAGCACATTCATTGTAATGGGTGCTACGGCTTTTACTGCAGAAAAAATATTTAATAAGAAAAGAAGTGAAGCATCATAATTTCCACAGTATTTTTCACCCTAATAACATATGTCATTTACATGATTGCAAAAAAAATATATAAAAGAAGGTCATACTTTTTTATGCATCCTCTTTTGATCAGCCCGCTGGCATTGATTGCCCTGATCAGCTCCCTGCATGTTTCGGGAACACAATATATTCATTCGGCAAGATGGCTTTCTCACTTGCTCGGTCCGGCGACTGTTGCTTTTGCCATTCCGATTTATAAGCATAGGACGCTGCTTAAAAAAAACCTTGGCATAATTATTACCAGCATTACAACAGGTGTTATTGTTGCCATTTTATCATCCTTCGCCCTCTCTAAGCTTTTGAGAATGGCACCAGACTTAATTATCAGCATTCTTCCCCGGTCAATTACTACTCCAATTGCCATAGAGGTCTCCAAGGAAATTGGCGGCCTGCCGGCATTAACTACTGTATTTGTAATCGTTACTGGCATAATGGGAGGAATTATGGGCCCTTCTGCTATTAAATGGCTATCCATTGAATCACCAATTGCCAGAGGATTGGCATTTGGCATGAGCGCCCATGGAGTTGGAACAAGCAAGGCAATGGAATACGGAGAACAGGAAGGTACTTTTTCGACCCTTGCCATGATTTTTGCTGCGTGGATAACTCTATTAATGGGAAATTCCCTGATTCCTATGCTGATTCATGCAGCTAAGCTTACTTCTGGTGTTTAATATCGCGTTTCTAAAAAGAAGAAGCATTTTTACTATATGCTTCTTCTTTGCCTTAGGGCAAACAAGCTTGTTGAAGTTAGGGAAATATTACCAGATTGGTTCTTGTCTGGCATGCTGAGGTTTTAAGCAAGGAAAAACGCCTGGTTAGGTGGTACCCCAAAAAGTTAGATTTTTACACTCTAACTTTCGGAGGCCGCTACCTTATCCAGGCGTTTTTTTAGTGGCTACTCGCTTATTTCTGCCTCCAGGAGATCCAAAGTAGTGATAATACCGTTTGGTTTCTCTGATGGCTTTCCATTTTTGGTAATCAGCACAGCTTCAAGTTTTCGATTTTTACGCTGATATTCTTCAAAAATATCCTCCACATCAAGCACTGTGCTGTTCTGAGATGTAAATTCAACGTAATGCCTGAAACGCTTAGTATGAATATCTTTAATTTTTATGCTATTTAGATCCAGGCTGGTTTCAGAAAAGTGATCCGCCATCCATTTTACGATTTCTGCAGAAGTAAGCAGCCAAAGATAACAGTCATTTGAGTCGTAAACAGGAAAGCGTGAGTGTGAATGTTTACGGATAAGCACCAATACTTCAGACAATTTATCATCTTCATTAAAATAGTAAACAGGTTTAGTGGCAATAGAAAGTGCTGATTGAGGTTTTTCGAATTCATCAGCCATGCTCTCAATTTTCTCGACAATATCAATATGCGGTTCCGCTATATAATAGCCTTCTTCAATTTTTTCATGGACAATGGCATTGCGAAGCTTGGCAAATTGACACAAATCATGTTCATAAAATCGAATTAACGTGTGGCTCTTCCCTTTATAAACAAGATCGGTGAATTTATCGCTTCTTGCATTTTTCACATTATGCATAAGTGATTTATGTATCCTGTTAAAAGCTGTCTCAAACCTTTCAGATTGGCTTATTTGGGTTGCTGAAGTCATGACAATCACTCCCTAAATCCTTTTATATTTTGTTATTTCCCCAAAAAAGTGATTTAGTAACTTGCATAATCCAAAAATATTTTTCTTGAACAAAGCATCAATGTTTACATTAATTAATGGATCACTGATTCAGCCATTTTCTTAAAATATTTTGATCGCCCTGTTCATGACAGAACTTTAAATAAGCAGAATGAAAAGTCATCCAAGGGGCAGCGGCACCTGACTATTATACTTTATTTAAGCATTGTGCAAGCGAGCTCAAGGTTTCATCAAGCTGGCTGTGCAATTGATTTTTAGGCCATTTTGAATTCTCTATTAATAAATCCGAGGAAATCAGAAGAATCATCCAAATTGAAAAAACAGACGAGAATATAAAATATTCTTTAAAGAAATTTTCTTGATCTATGGCAGCTCCCTGCTGGTCTGCAAGCCTGCAGTACATATTTAGAATATCTTCTCTCAGTTCACTCGATGTATTTTTAGTGAATACAGGATGAGACATATCAATTAAATGATACAAGTCCCAATGCCTGTAATTCAGGTGAACATGTTCCCAATCCAGGACAACTATAGAAGTTTTTGTTTTTGCATAATTGCCAAGATGCAAATCTCCATGTGAAAGCACCATTTCATCATTAAACACTGTTTCTTCTAACTTTATGAAAAACTTATGAAGCAAATCTTCCGAAATATAGTAACCTTTCAGAAGATCCAGTATCTCTTCCTTTTTTTTTATTACTGCTTTTGAGATATGTTCAATACCTGGCTTTGGACCTTTTACAGGTATTTCTGCTAGTTCTCCGACAGGAAAAGAATGCCACTGGACCATAAGCTGAACAACTTCCGCAAGGATTTTTTCTTCAAAAACATGGATCAGCGGCCCCATATCTTCAAGTATGATCCAGCTTTCCTCAGGATCATTTGATGTGCTGTGCGCCAAAATTTTAGGATAGACGGGTGGTAAGTCCAATAAAATCCTCTCTTGGGCCCATATTTCTCTTCCAAGCTGATCTGTATTGGTCAATGGTTTAAAGATATAACTTTGGCCATCTTCTATGTAAAATCTCTCTACATACTTCCCGTTCATTCCTTGATAAATTTTTTCTCTCTTTGTTATTTTTCCATTATCCAATTTTCCGCTTGGTTCAATATAGTCAAAAAATGTTTTCATGGCCCCTCCCGAAAAGTTAATGAGTGTGTCTAATATTATATCATCGAATAACCTCATTGAATGAATGAAGAGATGCACTTGACACCGGAAATTCTGCATGCTCAGTTTCGAAAAAGAGGCATCTAAAATGAAAGGTGCAAAATTATTTCTTTCTTTGTTAAATAGTTTTATACTAATATTTAGAGTGACGAAATAATAGTCTATATATATTACGGAAATCGAAAATTAGAAAGTAGTGTGATAAATGAAAAAATTACAGCACGCCAGACGGAATCTGGTTATTATGTGGTTTGCAAACTTTTTCATTGGTGGCAGCACGACCATGGTTCTTCCTTTTCTTTCTCTCTATATCGGTACTTTTGGCCATTATTCAGAAAAATTTATTCAGCACTCATCAGGGCTGACATTTGGCGTAACTTTTGTCACTGCCTTTTTGGTTTCTCCAATCTGGGGAAGAATCGGCGACAGATTGGGCAGAAAGAAAATTCTTATATTTTGTGCCTTTGGAATGGGACTCTCCATATTCTTAATGGGATTTGTTACATCTGTGTGGCAGCTTTTTGTTTTGCGAATGCTTACTGGCTTTTTTACGGGGTTTGTTTCCATGTCACAAGCTTTCATATCCACACAAACACCTAAAGAGATTGCAGGGCGTGTCCTGGGCACCCTGCAGACAGGAAGTATTACCGGATCCTTGCTGGGGCCGATGCTTGGGGGCTTGATGGCTGACTCTTTAGGCTACTCGACAACATTTAAATGGACATCAATATCCATTTTTATATCTGCTCTATTGGTATTTGCTACTAAAGAATTTAAGGTAGAAAGCAAAGAAAGCCGATCTGTAAGGTATACCAGCAAGGAAGTAATTACCCATATAGTAAAGAATCCAGTTTTGTTAACTGTTTTGCTTATTTCCGCGCTTGTTCAGATAGCGCACTTCAGCATTCAGCCTATCCTTTCTCTTTACGTGAGTGAGCTGCATGGAAAAACTGATCTCGCTTTTTATTCAGGAATCGCCTTTTCTGCAGCGGGACTTGGAAATTTATTAATGGCTACTTATTGGGGGAAAATCGGTGACCGGTACGGTTATATAAAAATTCTTGTCATCCTGCTTTTTATATCCACCATTGTTTACTTCCCTGGCGCGTTTGTAACAAACCTCTGGGAACTTGTGGCAGTCCGCTTTGCGCTTGGAATTGCGATTGGCGGGATAATTCCAGTCAGAATAGCATATATCCGCCAGGAAGCGCCAATTTCAATGCAGGGTGAGGTTCTTGGCTACAACACCAGCCTCAGATTTCTTGGTAATATGATTGGACCGGTAATGGGCGGTGCTATTGCTGGATATTTCGGTTTTTCTGCTGTTTTTATCTCAACAAGCACCCTTCTGCTGATAGCAGGAATTATACTTTATACGGTTATCCATCGAAATCATCGGCTGGCTGATCATTCTATAACATAAAAAAATGCCGGCAGACGTTAATCTGACGGCGTTTTTTTAACCTATTAATTTAGAGATATAACATGCTTTTCAATTTCATCCCACGATAAAGAGAGAATACCAGGCAGTGCAATGAACAAGGCAAACAAATCATGGAACCAGTCCTTGTTTCCTGATCTGGTAGCAATGGCTTTATTAATATTTTGAAAGTGAGCAACTAAGTTTTGGCTCAGCTTAGGCCGGGAAGGCAAATAAAGCATCATGGCTTTATAATCCATGGCAATACCTATTTTCAGGACTTCTCTGAATGCGTCCGCAAATTCTGCAGCATTTTTTCCGTTATAGACTTTAGGGAGCTTTGAACGAAGATTTTTAATTAGCACATCTTCTTCGGGAAGTTCAGAAGCATTGATTGACTTAATCATAGCATCATACATAGATTTCACTCTTTCATATTATATTTATCGTGTATCATTATAGTAGATGCAGTAATAATAAACAAACTTGAATATAGATTCATCTTACAGGTTAAGACGCCGTTAATTCAGCGTGGTGACTTACGCTTCAGAAGCTTGAGAAATAAGGGGCGTTCGCCGGACCTCAAATCTGCCTGTCTCATGAAGGGTTTCGCTTTCATACTCATTTCCCAATATTTAAGCGGCCCCCGCTCCAATCAGCAATGTACTATGCAGCAATAAAACGGACACCACATTGCGGGTCCGTTTTATTGCTGCATAACTGTGATTTTCAATAGAACCTTCTAACTGACTCACTATTTCATATCCTGCCTTGCACTTGCTGCCTCTATCATAAGCAAGTAGCTGTTTTTAGCAAACAGAGTCATTGGGCTTAGGGTTGCTTAACCCAAACAAAGGCCTTATAAACAATGCGCATGAAGTTCCGAGCATCGCCATTATCATCCATACCCAGCCATGCAGGCTAAATGAAGCAATACCGCCAAAATATGCCCCGATATTGCAGCCAAATGCAAGACGAGAGCCATAGCCCATCATAAGGCCGCCGATGATTGAAGCTGATGCCACACCAGGCCTGATTCTTCCTGGTTTGAATGTTCCTTGGAAAGCTGCTGAAATAAAAGCACCTAAGATGATGCCAAAATTCATGACACTGGTAGAATCAGCAAGCACTGTATGGGAAAGCGCTGCCCCGTTTGCTCCCGAAAAATAATTCCAGGATGATACATCGAGCCCCATTGCCAGCAAAAACTTCCCGCCCCATAGTGCAAAAGCGGATGTTATGCCCCATGGGTTACCCCTTATGGTTAAAGTCAGGGCATTCAATAAAGCTAAAATAATCGCCGCGGTATAAAGCGGCCACGACCCCCGCAGTATTTTTTTCCAGCCCATCATGGTTGGCAATGGCTTCATGGTAGGAGGATTTTTCTTTTTTGCAATTTTTATGGTGATCCAATAGATACATGCAAAAGCGATTATCTGAACCAGCCAAGCTCCAAAATATCCGAGACCGGTCGATTCAGCAAGAGAAATAGGAGGAAATGACGGTGTATCCTGTATCCAAAATTTAAAATGATACGCCCCAAGAACCGAACCGCCGATAAAAGCCAGCAAAGTCAGAATCATTGACGAAGAACCTCCGCCAACTGAATACAAGGTCCCTGATGCACACCCTCCTCCAAGCTGCATCCCTATACCAAAAAGAAAAGCGCCAAATACTACACTAACGCCTACAGGAGAAACATATCCTGCAGGTTTTAATCCAGTAAACGTAAAACCTGTGCTTTATATAATAGCAAATAAAGTAGAGGAAACAGCCAGCATAAGCATATGCGCCTGCAAACCCTGTACATTTCCTACTGACATAAGCCTGCGGAATGCAGAGGTAAACCCAAAACGGGCATGCAGCAAAGTTGCCCCTAAAGCTAACCCGATGATAAAAAGAGCTCCCTGGGTCCAATTGGCAGTTCTTACAATACTGATTAACAGAACAAAGGCTGCTATTGAACCGCCGATAACCAACGGAATTTGAACGGGATTCAGTGGAGCAACTCTTGTTGTTGCATGGTGGCCCCAAGATGAATATCTATTTTCCATTATGTTCACTCCTTATCCTATAAATTTAGTCGGATATTCATTGCTTATCTAAAGGTAATATGTTTCGTTTTCTATGTAAAGACGTTTGCTCGAATAAAGAAGCAACTAAATACACTCCTTTTAATGAATTCCAGCTAGACTCAAGAATTATGAACAACCTAGCCGCTATTCAAAAGCCTAAGCACCTGTCATTGCCTGGTTTGGTATTTGAATGCATTCTTCAGCGGATTATCCGCTAAAACTCTTAAAAGAAATTTCGCTTCAGCAGGAATAAGCCTTATCCTATAGTTTTATTAGCGGCTTGTGGTAAAATAAATTAAATCTGAAATTGGAGGAATTACCATGACAAAGTTCACTGGATATGTTGGAACCTATACCAAAGGAAACAGCAAAGGAATTTATTCTTTTACTTTGGATACTGAAAATGAAAAAATCAGTGATGTAAAAGTTGCAGCCCAACTTGAAAATCCTACATATGTAACTGTAAGCAGCAACAATAAATATCTTTATTCTGTAGCCAAACAGGGTGATCAAGGCGGAATTGCTGCTTATTCAATTAATGGCGATACTGGAGAACTAAGTGAAATCAACAAACAGCTTTTTCCCGGCGGATCTCCTTGCTATGTGAGTGTCGACAGCAGCAATGAGACAGCAGCTCTTGCATACTATCATCAGGGAACAGTACAGTCTTTTAAAGTAAATCCTGAAACAGGAAAAGTGAATGCTGCCGTATCATTGATTGAACATAAAGGATCTGGCCCTAATAAGGATCGCCAGGATAAATCACATGCCCACTTTTCTGGCTTCACACCTGACGAAAAATATGTTGTAGCTATAGATTTAGGCACAGATAAAATTATTACATATGAAGTGAAAGATGCAGAATTGACTGAGGCGAGCACTCTTACCGTACATGCCGGAAGCGGTCCAAGGCATATTGGATTCCATCCAAATGGAAAATTTGCCTATGTGATGACAGAGCTCTCAAACGAAGTAATAGCTCTTGTCTATAATTCCGCTGATGGCAGCTTTACGGAGCAGCAGTATATTTTTGCCATCCCTGGCGATTTTAAAGAAAATTCCCAAGGCAGTGCTATCCATATCTCCCCAGACGGAAAATTTGTTTATGCCGGAAACCGTGGCCATGATAGTATTGCAGTATTCAGCATCGATCAGGATACAGGTTTGCTTGAGCTCGTTGAGTATACTTCAACAGAAGGAAACTGGCCTAGGGACTTTGTTCTTGATCCATCTGGTAAATACATTGTAGCTTCCAACCAGGAAACTGGAAATCTTGTCTTATACAGCAGAAATGAACAGACAGGCAAGCTAAAGGTTCTGCAATCAGATGTGGCTGTTCCTTACCCAGTTTGTGTGAAATTTCTGAATCAGTAAAAAAAAAACTAAAACCCCCTGCTGGATTTGAAACTTCAATTCAGCAGGGGGTTATTTCTATCATCTATTAACTGCATGCCAAGGATTTTTGCCTGTTCACTTTTCTTTTTGCTGCTGCTTTCCATGTGGGCTTCTTGCTGATACGGTTTCATGTTCTGTTGAGAAATTCTGAATAGATGCAGAAGTGTTCTTCTCACATGTATGCCATGCTCAGAGAATGCGGCGGCCATTACAGTACCTTCACCAGTTTCTTGCTCTTCTGAACTTTCTTACATATAAGGCTCATTTAAACGGGAAAGTTCCTGTACAAGTTGCAGAATCCTTTTTGTATATCCTCCATTCTTCTAATATTGATTCTGATATGAGACTTTTTACCTCAGCTAGCTCATTTGCTTTATGTTAATATTCCTTTTGAAGTTCTTCCAATTCTTTTGCTTCCTCTTCAAAAGCTTCATTTGCACTCTGCACAGCTGCTTTCAGATTACTATTCTCTTGAATAACCTCTGAAAGCTGCCGTTTAAGGTGGTCAATGATATGGAGATTTTAAGAAGCACTCATTTCAGCGAACATATTTGTTTGAAGCTGGTGCTCCTTTTGCGCTTCTTGCAATCTCATTGCTTCCTCTTTAAAAGCAGTGTTTCTTTTTTAAGCTCGCTTTACTTTTGTTTATCATTTGAAATTTTCTGCTCAAGCAGAGTGTTTTTTTTGAAGCAGTTCTTCATTTTCAGATATTTTCTGCTAATAAAGTATATTGTAAACTCCCAGCCGGGGGGATTTTTCTGTGATTTTGGTTCAAAAAACATCGAAAGGAAACATATTTAATTAATTATTTTCGCTGTTCCATCCAGAAGTTCCTTATCATTTATAAAATCAGGAAAAAAGGCTCTGGTTATTCCCTATTTTAAGCACAACTACGTACATGCTTATCTATAATAATAAAGAATTTAAGGGTTCTAACATCTGCTTGCTTAGCATGTATTTGAAAAATCAGAAAGGAGAAATATTATGAATGATTCACAGGATTTTTATAAGAAACTTAAGGAGTGGGGAGTAAAAACGGAAGAGGAACTTAATACTTTCATTCAAGATCTCTTAAATAAAAAGGATTTTATTATTTTTGCCAATCAGGAAGGTAAAGAAATTTCGCCAGTTCTGAAAAAACTGCAAAATAATATGGAACAGCTTTCTATAATCTATAATTTTCCAACTAAAAATGATGTAGCAAGCGTTGCAAAGCTGGCTATTCAAATAGAGGAAAAAGTGGATAAAATAGAAGAAACTCTTTTAGAGCTGTCAGATCAAATTAACGATATAAAATCTGGAAATGTGGAAACTCCAGTTTTAAAGATTTCAGAAAATGCACGGTTAAGACAATATGAAGCTCCGAAAAAAGAAAGCCAAACATTACAAAGCTTACAATCTGCTGTGTTTGAACGCTTAGCAGAGAAGATTAAAATGAAGAAAATTGAGGGTTTTTATGATGGCAACCGTATGAAAAAAAACATGAAGCAGAAGAATAATCATGGATAATATTAATAGACAACAGGAAGACAGTAAATTGAAACATTTTTTTGAACTTTTGAAAGAGCCTATGCCAGACATGGGAATGACAGACCGGATGGCAATTTGGAAAAAAAATAAGGCAACTCTATGGTACTACAAGCCTGAAGAAAAAAAATATAAAGTACCAATTTTTTTAATATATTCACTTGTCAATGAGCCTATATTATTGGATTTAGCCCCAGGATACAGTTTAATTGAGGCATTGGTAAAACAGGGTTTTGAAGTTTATTTGATGGACTTTGGTATTCCAGGGTATGAAGACAGCGATCTCGGACTGGATCAATATATCACGGATTACATCGCAAAAGGAGTGCAGCGAGCCTTAAAGCATTCAAATGCAACGGATATATCAGTAATGGGTTTTTGTCTCGGAGGCACGCTGGCAGCCATTTATGCATCTGTAGCAGAAGAGCCTGTAAAAAACTTAATATTGTCTGCAGCACCAATTAACTTCGGCAAAGTACAGGTCTTTGATCAATGGATGGAAGCCCTGCTTGAAGATTCAGCAGGTTTTGAGGATATAATTGATGTTTTAAAAGTTATGCCTGCAAATTCTATACAAGCAGGAATGCGATTGATTACTTCCCCAGTATATTTTGCCCATTATTTCTCTTTGCTGGAAAAAGCGGATGATAAAGAATATGCCGATAAATGGCGGAGATTCAATCACTGGGCCACTTCGTATGTACCGATGACCGGTGCTTTTATAAAACAGATTTTAAATGAACTGGTAAAGAAAAATAAGCTGATTGAAGGCGGCCTTATAATTTCTGGGCAAAACGCAGAATTAGAAAGCATTTCTGCAAACATTTTGGTTGTTGCCAATGAAAAAGATCGTTTGGTTCCTCACGACATGATACTTCCAGTCATGGGAAAACTGACCATGCCAGATAAGACATACCATCTCCTTAAGAGCGGACATTCATCATTAAACTGGGGAGGGGAACTTCCAGGTTATTTAAGAGAATGGCTGCTGGAAAGGTCCGATGCTATCTAGTAAATTAATATACAAATATAATAATGTCTATTTCAGGAATACAGCTGCAATGGAATAGATTGTAAAACAGCTAAAATCCTGCAAAAGGGATTTTAGCTGTTTAATGGCCCATTTAGTTTATCTCTCAAATAAACTCTCTTTAAGAACTTTAACAATGAAGGACATATCGTTTTCTGTAATGCTAAGTGGAGGTGCCAGCTGCAGGATATTATTAAAGCCTGCCACTGTATCTCCATTTTTTCCGATAATAAGTCCCTTCTCCCTGCACCTGTCAATAATCCGGGTCACCTTTTCAAGCTGAAGGGGTTCTTTAGTTTCCTTGTTCTCTACCAGTTCAATCCCGATAAGAAGTCCAATACCCCGGACATCTCCAACATGCGGGTGTTTTCTTAAAGCCTGTAAATCCAAAAGAAGTTTTTCTCCCAGTTCCTTTGAACGTCCGATTAAATTTTCATTTTCATAGATTTCCAGGTTTTTTAAAGCTACAGCACATGATGCCGGATTTCCTCCGAACGTATTAACGTGCCTGAAACGGTCATATGCCTCGTTCCCAGCGTAGGCTTCGTAAATTTCTCTTTTTACTGCTGTGGCGGATAAAGGCAAATATGCGCTTGTAATACCCTTTGCCATCGTAATGATATCAGGTGAAACACCATAATTCATAAATCCAAATGGTTTTCCTGTCCTGCCGAAGCCGCAAATTACCTCATCACAAATCAGTAAGGCACCATGTTTTTCGCAAATTTCCTTCACTCTTGCCATATAACCATCTGGAGGCATAAGGATTCCTCCTCCGGTAATGATAGGTTCCATAATGACTCCAGCGATTGTCTCACTTACCTCCCATGTCATCACACGGTCAATTTCTTCTGCTGAAGCGAGAGTTGCAGCATCAGCAGGATTTCTATAAAGATCAGGAGGAGCAACATGCAGGAATCCCTGGCCAAGCGGTTCGTATTTAAACTTCCTCTGTGCCTGGCCAGTCGCAGCCAAAGCACCCATTGTATTTCCATGGTATGACCTGTACCTGGAAATGAATTTATAGCGGTTATGCCCTCCTGTTTGCTGGTGATACTGGCGTGTAATCTTAAAAGCTGCCTCATTCGCTTCCGATCCGCTGTTGGAAAAGAAAATTACGTAGTCTTCTCCCAGCCATTCATTTAACTTTTCTGCAAGCTTAATGGCTGGTGCATGGCTTTGCGTTAAAGGAAAGTAAGCCAGCTCCTTAAGCTGCTGATAAGCTGCATCTGCAAGCTCATGCCTTCCATAACCAACATTCACGCACCATAAACCGGACATTCCATCGAGGTAACGGCTGCCTTCACTATCTGTGATCCATGCGCCGCTGCCTTCTTTGATTATCATGTGTGACTGTCCAGGTGCCGATCCCTTCATGGAATGCCATAGGTATTTTTCATCCAGTTCCTGAAGTGACTTTGTTTTCCCTGTATTTTGCATTCTATCAGCTCCATTTTTTGTAGAATATCTTCAATACCTTGCTGTCAGCATTTTTTTTCTAGTGTAAAATTCAACACCATCTTTTCCATTTGCATGAAGATCTCCATAAAAGGATTTTTTGTAGCCCGAAAAAGGGAAAAATGCCATCGGTGCAGGAACACCGAGATTTACACCGAGCATGCCTGCATCGATTTCATCCCTGAACAGGCGTACGGCTTTCGCACTATCCGTATAGATGCATGCACCATTTGCAAATTCCGATTTATTTGTCAATTCAATTGCTTCATCGAGAGTATTTACTCGTACAACTGAAAGAACTGGAGCAAAAATTTCATCCTTCCAAATTTTCATATCCGTATGCACTTCGTCAAAGATGGTTGGCCCTATAAAGTAGCCGCCTTCCGGACAATCGTCCTTTCGTCCGTCCCTAACAAGCCTTGCTCCTTGAAGCTCGCCATGCTGAATATATTGAAGTGTTCTTTCTTTGTGGGCTTCACGGATTACAGGCCCAAGAAAGACATCCTTGTCAATGCCGTTCCCCATAATGATCCCATCGGCAGCCTGCTTAAGCCGGCTAACCAGTTCGTCTGCTGCATTTCCCACGGCAACTACAACTGAAGCAGCCATGCACCGCTCACCTGCAGAACCAAAAGCAGCCATGGTTATATTCCTCACAGCATTTTCCATGTCAGCGTCCGGAAGCACGATTGAATGATTTTTAGCACCTGCCAGCGCTTGTACTCGCTTGCCATTTGCGGCAGCTGTTTTATAAACATACTCCGCGACTGGCTGTGAACCGACAAAAGAAATAGCTTTAATATCTTCATGGCTTAATAAACCATTCACTACATCATGTGCACCATGCACTACATTTAGAACACCATCAGGCAAACCGGCTTCCTTAAGAAGCTCAGCCAGTTTGTTTGCCAAAAGAGGTGTTCTTTCAGAAGGTTTTAGGACAAACGTATTTCCGCATGCGATCGCAAGCGGGAACATCCAGCAAGGCACCATCATAGGAAAGTTGAATGGTGTTATTCCGCCAATGACCCCAATAGGGTATCTGTACATACCAGATTCTATGCCTGTTGCAATATCAGGAAGCTGATACCCTTGCATCAGACTTGGTACTCCTGAGGCAAATTCAACACATTCAATTCCTCGAAGCACTTCCCCGTAAGCTTCTTCATAGCTCTTTCCATTCTCCTGAGTTACTAATTTTGCAAGGCTTTCCCAATTTTCGGTGAGAAGCTGGTGATATTTGAACAAAACTCTTGCTCTTTGCGGAACCGCAACTTTACGCCAGGTTTTGAACGCTTCCTTTGCCGCTGCAATAGCAGAATTTAAATCTTCTTTCGAGGAAAGAGGCACTCTCGCCAATAGCTCTCCTGTTGCAGGGTTAGGCACATCCTCAAGTTTTTCGCTGGAAGAATCCACCCACTTTCCTCCTACAAAATTCTTTAAAATCTCAACTGCCGGCTTTGTAACTGTCATGCTAATCCCCTCCAGAATAATGTCATATATATTGACTTTATTATAGTAGCCGCACGGATTAGCTTCATTAGACACTATGTTAAAGAATAAGAGTGAAATTCCTACAGTTTGTTGCACTGTACAAGAAAATTGCCATGAAAGTCTTCAGCAAAAAAACGATACTAAAAGGCAAGTATCGCTTTACATCTCTGGCATTTAAATTATGGATCTAAGACTTTATTTTCTCCCCCGCCAGCTGAGTCTTAGATTTCTGCCTTGAGCTTCAGGTTTTTTTTTGAGCTTGTCAAATATTCGTGTGCAAGCACCATGAATTCAAGCTCAAGCCGCTTCTCGGACTTCATGAAATTTTGGCCGAGGAGCTTTTCCAGTTTTTCAAGACGATGATATAAGGTTTGCCTGACAATAAACAGCCTGCTTGAAGTTTCCTGTTTATATCCGCTGCAGGCGAGATAGGTTTTCAGAGTCCTGAGTAATTCACCGTTATTCCGTCTGTCATAATTCAGCACTGGTTCAAGATATTCATTTACTGTTTCCTCCAGGTTGCTATGCTGTTTGACTAAAGATAAAATCCTGTGCATATGAAGATCCTGATAAAAATAGCTTTTGTTTTCTTCAGCAAGGGAATCCTGGAGAAGAAGTGTCTCTTTAGCTGATTGATAGCTCTTATACACATCGCCCAAATCAGTTACATATTTTCCAACACCGTATGAAATACCGATCAATCTCTTTCTCCCGCTGTTTTCAGCTTTATTTATCCTGATAAAAGCATCGGTCATCCTTTCTTTCCAATTATCTGGAATTCGTTTATCGCCTAGAATAAAAATTAGATTATGCTGAATTTCAGTAGAAAATAGCTGAAAACCGCTTTGTTCGAAAACCGTCCTGAACAATAATTTAAAATATGTGCGGTCTACTGAGGAATTTTTATTGGAAGCTGCCTGAAGCTTGCAAATGCAGACGGTCCCTCCATTAAGATTGGTTTGCGGATGGCTGTATGAAAGCTGGCTGCGGACAACCTCATCGCTATATTCGCCATCCAGCCAGCTTCTGATCCATTTGCTTTCTTCGGCCAGTTTTCTTTCCTCCACATATAAGTCCCTTAAGAAATGCTGAGCAAGTGCAGTGGCTGTCCGATCTAAAATAATGAGGTCAAATTCGTTCAAAAGGCGGTTCTTGGCACAAATGATCAGTTCTGCATAGCTTTCTCCAAGAATTGTAACCGTCTGTTTTAACATGGATGTATGCTGAATGCGGTCATATTCTTTTATCTGTTCAAGCAATGACGTCAGCTCTTTTCCCCTTATTATAGGAAAAGCGAGTGTTTTATTATCATTGAAAACAATTAAAACCTGAAGATTCAAGTAATTTTGCAAAAACTTAAGTATTTGCTCGTAATGGTCAATTTCCAAGAGGTTTTTGTTCAGCTCCTGGGAGTAATTTTCAATGTTTGAGATCAAAAGGTATTGCTTATTAATGATGATGGAATGCAAATCGTGGGTTATTTCGACAAAGGGTACTTCATGATGAAAAAGGATGATAGGAAATTTGCTGCGGTCGGCTAATTCAATTGCTTCTTGAGGAATGTTAACAATATTGGTGCCCAATTCTATGCATATTCCTGAGGCCTGGGCTGCAATCAGCTTTTGTAAGAATGGCATAAATAATGATTCATCATCTTTCCAGCCAAGGCCGGTGGTAAGAATTAATTCATTTCCATTCAGCAAGTGGTTGACTTGGGTGGATTCTACAACATGCACCCACTTTACTAAACGCTGTATTCCTTGATTTCCTGCTGCTATGCAGCTTTTATCAAAGTGTTTTCGCTTTAAGATTTCTTCTATTGTAATAAAAGAATTCATTGTTGCAGCCTCATTTCCTATTATGATTGTGTCATATTATTATAATTATAATAAAAATCAGGCATCTCAGCCATAGGACTGTCAGTTTTTCTAACATCAAAAAGAGACATGATTTTCTTCATGTCTCTAAAATAGGATAAAAAGGGATATGGTTAGACATTTCCCGCACTTTTTGCGGGGATTATTTTTTGTTGCTGTAAGCTGCTTCTAATAATAATACAGAGAAATATTTTCTGCCTTCTGCTGTTTTAATATGAAGCTGCTGATATTCATTTACTTCTTTAGATTTTTTAAAGTCTACAAACGCCCCGCTGAGATTTTCAGTAATATGTTCAATTCTGTACCCTTGGTTAACCAGGCTATCAATCTTTTCTTTTTCCTCTAGGAACTCTTGGAAATCTGACATTCAGCTCACCCTTCCGCACATTTTAAGCAATCAGCTGACTTAGGCCAGTCGATGTTGCTCAGTCTGGAAAAGATTTTTCTATAAAGAAAGCTCTTCTACCCTGCTTTTATATTCTTTTCCATATTTTGAGCGTTTAAGATAATGCCCTTTTCCTGGCTCCCCTACAAAGTGCTTATTTTTTATGACAAAACTGCCCCTGGATAAAACAGTTACAGGCTCCCCTGTTATCTCCATGCCTTCAAAAGCGCTATAATCGACAGCAGTATGATGAGTTTCTGCAGAAAGCACTCTTTTTACTGATGGATCAAATATAACCAAGTCAGCATCTGATCCAACGGCAATCGTTCCTTTCTGAGGGTAAAGACCGAACAGCTTGGCGGCTCTTGTGGCAGTGATATCAACAAATTGATTTAAGGTGATCCGATCTTTCATAACACCTTCTGAAAAAAGGATGCTCATTCGGTCTTCAATCATTGGCCCCCCGTTAGGAATCTTTGTGAAATCATCTCTTCCCAAATCTTTCTGCCCTTTAAAATCGAAGGAGCATTGATCAGAGCCAATGGTCTGCAGCTGCCCGCTTTTCAATGCATTCCATAGAAAATCCTGATGATGTTTTTCCCGAAGTGGAGGGGACCAGACATACTTTGCTCCCTCAAAGTCGGGCTTTTCCATGTAGGATTGATCTAACACCAGGTATTGAGGGCAGGTTTCTCCCCACACATCAAACCCTTTTTTCCTTGCTTCTATAATTTTTTCGGCCGCATCCTGGCAGGATACATGGACGACATATAATTGTGAATTTGCAAGGCCGGCAAGCTGTGCAGCCCTGCCCGTTGCTTCTCCTTCAATTTCGGGAGGACGGGTTAATGCATGATAAATCGGTTCAGTTTTACCTTCTTCAAGTGCTTTTTTTGTTAAATAATCGATCACATCCCCATTTTCTGCATGTACCATCACCAGGGCCCCATTTTCCTTTGCTGTTACAAGTGTCCGGAAGAGTGTTTCATCGTCTGCCTGAAAAACATTCTTATAAGCCATAAACACCTTAAAAGAAGTGATGCCCTCTTCTTCAATTACTTTAGGAATTTCATTAAGTACATCTTCATTTATCTCTGAAATCATTAAATGAAAACTATAGTCAATGACTGCTTTGTCCCTGGACTTCTCATGCCAGACATCGATGGCTTTTTTTAATGGTTCCCCTTTTTCCGTTAAACAGAAATCGATAATAGTTGTCGTTCCTCCATATGCCGCACCAATTGTTCCAGTTTCAAAATCATCCTTTGTAACGGTTCCGCCAAAGGGCATATCCAAATGTGTGTGTGGATCAATTCCGCCAGGGAAAATATAAGAACCGGCTGCATCGATTATTTCTGCGCCTTCTGCATTTAGATTTATACCTATAGATGATATTTTCTCGTTTTCTATTAATATATCTGCTTTATAGACATCTGATGCAGTGACAATTTTTCCGTTTCGGATTATTTTTTTCATAGTATACCCTCCTATTTAACCAGGTCTCTTTCACCAAGCATTCCAATTGCATTTTGTCTTTGATTCCATGTCATCGGCGGCAGCTGCCTTTCTAGTTCAACCATATCAATTGCACCATCAACCGGGCAAACGATGGAACAAAGATTGCACCCCACGCAATCTTCCTCCCGCACACGCAAGTAAGAGTTTCCACTTTCTCCGGTAAGGATATCGATACATTGATGTGAGGTATCTTCGCAAGCAATATGGCATTTATTACACTTAATGCATACCTCTGTATTGATTCTGGCTGCTACTTTATAATTTAAATCGAGCTCGCCCCAGTTTGAGTAGCGGTCCACGGATTTTCCTACAAGGTCCATGACGGAGGCTAAGCCTTTTTCATCTAAATAATTGGATAGTCCTTCTATCATATCTTCTACTATTCTGAAACCATGATGCATAGCAGCTGTACATACTTGAACTCCAGTAGCACCCATTAAAATAAATTCAACGGCATCCTGCCAATTTGATATTCCGCCTATTCCAGAAATTGGTACATCTATAAGTGCATTCCGGGCACATTCCGCCACCATATTCAAGGCAATAGGCTTAACTGCAGGACCGCAATAGCCGCCATGTGCCCCTTTTCCAGCTACATGAGGAATGGTATTCCAGGAATGAATATCAACCCCTGCAAGACTGTTTATCGTATTAATCATACTTACGGCGTCTGCTCCGCCTCTTACCGCAGCTTCTGCTGTTACCGTAATATCTGTTATATTGGGAGTTAATTTTACGATAACGGGTGAGCGTGCGGCTTCTTTTGCCCAATATGTCTGTTTTTCCACAAGCTCAGGTACTTGTCCTGAAGCGGAGCCCATTCCCCGTTCCGCCATTCCATGGGGACAGCCAAAATTAAGCTCAAAACCGTCTACTCCTGCATCTTCTACACGTTTAACAATTTCATGCCATTTCTCCTGTTTAGGCTCAACCATTAATGAGGCGATAATGGCATGATCCGGAAACCGTTTTTTCGTTTCGTAGATTTCCTTTAAATTCACTTCAAGGGGTCTATCAGTAATTAGTTCAATATTATTAAAGCCTGCCACTCTCTGGCCATTAAACCCGACTGCAGCAAAACGGGAGGTTACATTCAAGATTGGGTCTCCAAGTGTTTTCCATACAGCTCCGCCCCATCCTGCTTCAAATGCCCTTTGCACCTGGTAGCCTGAATTGGTCGGGGGTGCTGAAGCAAGCCAAAAGGGATTCGGTGATTTTATCCCTGCAAGATTAATGTGTAAATCAGCCATGTTATGCCTCCTTCTTTGCTATTTAGGCAGTTGCGGTTACTTCGCTTACAAGACTTTTATGAACTTCATAGGCAGTCAGTTTTCCCTGCTGTGCAGCGGAAACCACCATTGCTTCTCCCTGTCCTTTTCCAAAAGTCACATCACCGCAAGCATATACTTTATCGCATGTGGTTTTATATGAATCAGCAATAAGTTTGACCACTCCTTCTCTATGTTCAACACCAAATTCTTCTAATAAAGATATATAACGGGATTGTCCAATTGCTCTGATAACCGCGTCTATTTCCAGGGTGAATTCAGAGCCCTGCAATGGCAGCGGGTTTCTCCGCCCATCGTCGCCAGGTTCACTTAAGATCATTTTGATGCATTCAATTGCTGATACCCTTCCTTGGCCATCAGAAATAATCCTTACAGGTGCAGTAAGCCATTGGAAATCCACATTATCATGTATCGCAAATTCATATTCAAAGTCATAGGCTGTCATTTCATCAATAGATCGCCGATAAATGATTTTGACGTCTTCTGCACCCAGGCGGACAGAACAAGTGGCAGCGTCTATTGCCGTATTTCCTGCACCGATTACCGCAACTTTTTTTCCTATTAAGTCTTTGGTAAGTGTTCCTGTTTTCGTGGCTTCAACAAATGATATCGCATCATAAACACCGTCTAATTCCTCGCCGTCAATTCTTAACTTTGGAACCTCAGACATGCCTATTGCAAGGATAACAGCATCATAGGTATCTAGGATGGCTTTCGTTGCGATATCTTTGCCTATTGCCGTATTTGTCCTGATTTCCACATCAAGGTTTTTTACTTGCTGAATTTCCCAGTATGATATGCTTTGAGGGAGGCGGAAAGAAACGATCCCATATGTATCCATTCCTCCCGCTTTTTCCTTTGCCTCAAATATAGTGACCGAATGTCCCAGAATAGCAAGCTCCCTGGCAGCAGATAAACCGGCGGGGCCGCCCCCTATAATGGCTACCTTCTTCCCGGTCTTTTTTCCGGCCTTAAAAAGGACTGCTTCATTGCTGATCGCCCAGTCCGTTGCATATCTTTGAAGATTTCCGATCAGGATTGGGGAGGTGGAGTGATTAAGCACACAAGCTCCTTCGCATAGCTCTTCTGTAGGACATACCCTCGAACAGCTTGCACCTACAGGATTTGCAGTCATAATTGTTTTAGCCGACCCTTTTAAATTGCCGGATGCAATTTTTTTGATGAAAGAAGGAATATCTATGTCTGTAGGGCAAGCTTTAATACAAGGAGCATCATAGCAAAATAAACATCGATTTGCTTCTTCAATAGCCTGGCGGTTAGTCAAAGCAGGTTCGATTTCTTCAAAATTCCGTTCCAGTTGATGCAGCGATATTCTTTCAGCTTTATTCATGAACGTTCTCCCTTCTTCTCTTTTTTATATATTTAAGGAAGCAAAGCCGTCATTTCTTTATATGTCTCAGGCCGCCGGTCACGGTAGAATTGCCAGGCATCCCTGACTTCCCGTATTAACTTCCTGTCCATTTCCCCCACAATAACTTCATCTTTATCTCTGCTGGCCATGACAACAAAATTTCCTTTTGGGTCTGCTAGGTACGACTGGCCATAAAACTCTCCCATATTCCATGGCGCTTCGGTACCCACCCGATTGACTGCGGCAATATAGTATCCGTTCGCTACGGCATGTGCAGGCTGTTCCAGCTTCCATAAATACTCAGAAGTGCCAGCTACCGTCGCGGACGGGTTAAAGACAATTTCCGCTCCTTTCAGCCCAAGCAGCCGTGCACCTTCCGGAAAATGCCGGTCATAGCATATATACACACCAATCTTGGCGTATGCGGTATCAAACACTTGATAGCCAAGATTACCAGGCTTAAAATAATACTTTTCCCAAAATCCGCAGCCTTCTTCTCCTGCTGCAACATGCGGGATATGGTTTTTACGGTATTTGCCTAAATAAGAACCATCTGCATCTATGACAGCAGCAGTATTGTAATAGGTGGCTATTCCCTCCCGTTCATAAATTGGAAGAATAAGAACGACACTAAGTTCCTTTGCCAGTTCCTGAAAAAGTTTTACTGTTGGTCCATTTGGTACTTCTTCAGCTGCATCGTACCATTTAGTTTTTTGCTCCGCACAGAAATATGGACCATAGAAAATTTCCTGGAGGCAGATGATCTGCGCCGATTTTTCTTTTGCTTTCCTGATTAAATCCACATGTTTCTCAATTGCCTTTTTTTTATGGACTTCCACTGGCTCGTCTCCATGAATATCATTTGCCGCTTGTATAAGCCCAATCATTACTTTATCAGTCATGAAAACCCCTCCTGTTTTCTAAGTAAGAAAATATACTGAATAATCAGTATTCATTTCACTTATTTTATAATGACAAAGAATGCAATTCATTAAACACTTTGTAAGTATATAATTTGCCGATTCATACATAGTGTAAAAAATAATTCCTTACATGCAGAAAAGTGGCTGTAGAATATGTACATTAAAATCAATTATCAAAATCTCTGGCATTCTGGTTTTTCAAAAACTCAGCCGGCTGTACTGTTTTCATTCTGGACGGGAGGCAAACAGCGGCTGCCCCGGATCGCTTTTCCTTTAAAAGCACCTTGGTCATAAAAATACGGGGATGAAATCTGATGCCACCCCCATTGTTTTTATTAATTATTTTTTTGCTTCAATGACGGATAATGCAGTCAGGTATAGCAGTTCTGTTCCAAGTGCAATATCTTCATTCGACGAATATTCAAGAGGATTGTGGCTGATTCCGTCTTTGCAGCGTACAAAAATCATTCCATAATCGCAATAACGTGACATGACCATGCTGTCATGAAAAGGTCCGCTCATAAGCTCAGCCGGCTCAATACCCATTTTTTTGCCTTCATTGCGAATGGTCTCTTTAATCCACTCTGCACAGTAACGGGGTTCCGTATTGGTGTCTTCTCTTATAACTGCTTCAAGTCCATGCTGTTCGGCAATCTTCTGGATCTCCCGTTTTAACTCCATTTCATTCCGGTTTCTCTGTTCAATATCAATATCCCGTAAATCAACAGTAAAACTGACTTTTTCAGGAATAATGTTACGGGAATTAGGAAATACCTCAATGTTTCCTACTGTTGCAACTGCTGGTGAATCTGGGTTGCGGGCTGCAATCTCATTTAGTGCCACAATTACTTTTGCGGCACCAAGCAATGCATCTTTCCGCATATCCATAGGGACACTCCCTGCATGACCGGCGAAGCCAGTAAAGTCGACGGTCAGCCATAATGGACCCGAAATGCCAGTCACAATTCCAACGGGTTTATTTAATTTTTCAAGAACCGGCCCCTGTTCAATATGCAGCTCAAGAAAAGCTGCAACACTCCCTTTTTTATACTGCGACTCTGCAAATTTTGTTGGATCGCATCCAAAACTTATCAGTGCCTGTTCCCTTGTGATACCATCTTTATCCACTCTCTGTAGTTCTCCTTCTTCAAGTTCGCCCCAAATGCCCCGGACACCAAAAATCCCTTTATTGAATCTGCATCCCTCTTCATCACAAAAGGCTGCCACTTCAATTGGAATATCAGGAACAATCCCCTTTTCTTGCAAGGTCTGTACTGTCTCAATGGCTCCAAGCACTCCGATAGTTCCGTCAAACCTTCCTCCATAAGGCTGTGAATCAATATGTGAACCCAGCATAAGAGATGGCATATCAGGATTCCTGCCTTCAAGCCTCCCTATTAAATTTCCGAAGTTATCAATCCGGGTTTTCAAGCCAGCCTCTTCCATCCAGCCACGGACAATGTCTACAGCATGCCGGTCCTCTATGGACAATGCGAGCCGGCAGACACCTGTTTCACTGATCTTGCCTATTTCCGCTAGTTTTTCTATACGCTGCTGCAGTCTCTTGCTGTTTATCGAGTGTGCTGCAATCATATTTTCACCACTTTCATAAATATTTTTGAATAAATTTTATATCTATTGATTATACAGCCAACCTCAAATTACTTTAGTAGACATTATGTAACATGTTTGCTGTCCTAAAATGGACAGGTTGTTCTTGGGTTTGCCCGCCTTTTTTCAGCACTGCTGCTGATTAACCAGTATTCATGCTGAATCTGTAATCATTCAATTGAAGATTCAACCAGTACAGAGCAAAATAAACTTCTAAGGAGTGTATACATTCAATCGTCTAAGCTGGTTATATTAATATAGGTGGAATTATATGAAGACTAATATATACGGCGGTGTATACATGAAATGATTTTCCATTGGTTCGGCAGTTTAATACTTATCTCGAATATTTGGAGTTCATCTGCACATTTGACAGTCAGCTATCTGGGCCGCACAATTGCTGAAGCTGACCGTTCTGATTTTTCTATTCCCTTACCAGGCTTTCCTGTTTTAAATATGGAGAGATACCGCAATTTCATTAAAATTCTTGATGAGCAGACTTATCAGCCACCAAAGAATGCAGTGATTAATGGACAGGGAACGATCGTGCCGGGGCAGAATGGCTCTAAGCTTTATCAGCAGGCATTCACCAGGCAATTTTATGAATTCTTCTTCAGCGGACGGGATGTTCATCTGGAAACACCAATGATATCCATTTATCCTAAAGTGGACAGTGAACTTCTATCGAATATCAGGACCAAAAGGATTGGACATTATGTAACCTATTTTAAAGCCAGCAACAAAAATCGCTCACATAATATCAGCCTTGCTGCTAATGCACTCAATAATTATGTTGTTTTTCCAGGTGAGATTTTTTCCTTTAATAAAGCAGTGGGAATGAGAACTGAAAGTAAGGGATACTTAAAGGCTCCAGTTATTGTGAAAGGAGAATTTTCGGAAGGGATAGGCGGGGGCATCTGCCAGGTATCTTCTACCCTTTTTAATGCTGCAGATATTGCGGGATTGGACATTGTTCAAAGGTATTCGCATAGCCGGGCTGTTCCGTATGTACCTAAAGGGAGAGATGCGACGGTCAGCTGGTATGGCCCTGATTTCCAGTTTGCCAATACGCTTAATCAGGCCGTCCTTATTAGGGCGAATGTTCTGGGGGAGATGCTGGTTGTGAATATTTTCTCTTCAGATTCAATCAACGCAGGCTCCGCCCATAAAGATATTAACAGATAACCGTGGCCATGTGGCCCCATAGTTTTGGATGCAAAAAAATGCTGCAAAAAAAGAAATATGGGTGTTTCACTTTTTGCAGCAAGATTATTGCAGGACGTTTGATCAATTAATCCATTAAAATCCTCCATAGCCGCTAAAGCAGCTGCACCCTATAATGATTAAAAGTATAAACAATACCACTAATAATGCAAAACCATTACCGTACCCGTAACCGCCAGCAGCACCTGTCATCAATAACGCTCCTTATTTTTTAATTCCTTTACTTGGGTAATTGCAGTGTATGACAGGAAGGATAAAGTGGATTTGAATCTTCTGGTTGTTAAAAGCTCAGATTGCCTGAATATAATTGTATACATTTACAGGTTCTTTAAATCATATAACGAAATAAAATCAGGTCTTGTAATGGATCGTGTCAAAAAGGCTGATTCACTTCCGTCCTTTGCTCTTGTTTCATTAAGAAAGCTAATGATTTCTGCTGAACTTTGAATGCCTATTCCATGGCCGAAAAACTTGTCATTCCCGAAATAAATGACGTTTTCCCCTCTCCACTGAGGCTGTTCCGGATCAAAATCCGGATTTTTAAAATACAATATATCACCTGGCAAAAAATCATCGCCTTTTTTTGAATACAGCTCGAGGTCTTCATCGAAGTGTCCATCCATTAAAAGTATTCCTTCGAAATATTTGTTAAACGAAGCTCTGCCAATGGTCATTATTACAGATATATATAAAACTATTGCCATGGCAGTTGAACATTCAAATGCATAATATTCCCCATTAATTATGATATCTAAGATGGCTGATGCGGGGGAGACGTCTTTTTTTAGCAAAAATCCTCCATTATTCAGCCGGTCCCAATATTTTTTATTGCACATTGAATGTTCAAAGGTCTCAAATTCCGCTCCGCTCTCATTCAATTTTTTTGAGGCTTCTAAAATATTGCTGCGTGTAAACAGTTCGAACCTCAAATATTTCAGGCTTGGATATTCATATTTCGTTTTGTAGGCAATCATTTTTTTAATAATTGACTCTGAGTCATAGCCTTCAATTTGCAGGGACTCGAGGTTTGTTTGCTTCCCCTCTATTAATATCATGATTTCCTCCATAAATTATTGACTTCTCATCTTCCAATATATGAAGAAATAATGATCAGCATCCATATAAACGTTACTTTTATCAGCCAATACAGCTGCGAAAAGTAAAAAGCCCCTATTTTAAGGGGCTGCGGATGGTAATATCCAGGACTTTATCAAGATTCATTATATACTGATATCATGTTTGCCATTTGCATATAAACTCCCCCGGAACAAATGACAGAAGCTATAAAAATTGCCTCCATTTGTTCCTCCTGGGATACCTCAGCTGCTTTTGCATTCTTTGTATGCTTTTTAATGCTAAAAGAGCACTTTAAAAGATGAGAAACCGCTAGTGCAATGATTTCCTTCATTTTTGGGCTCAGCTTTCCTGCCTGGAAGGCTGAATCAAAAAAATTCTTACTGGTTTCTTGGCACTCATTTAATTCATTTGATTGGCCGGTTATTTCTTCTTGTTGCATAAATGTGCTTTCGCCTTTTACTGCAGCGGCAATAAATATAGCTTCAGACAGTTCTTCAAGTGAAGCTCCCTCTGTTTTGGCACTTCTTGTATGGATATCGATGCAGTACGGGCATTGTATCGCAGATGCTAATGAAAGAGCAATGGTTTCTTTTTCTTTTCTGTTCAAAGCTCCAGCTTTCAGAACTGCACTGTTATATGTTGCATATGCATACAGAATTTCGGGAACGAGGCTTTTTAGGCTGTTAAGGTGAAGCAGATTCTCTGTGCTATATACGTTAGTTTGCATATAAATCCATCCTTTTTATTTCGCTTTTATAATCCCGTATGTTTTCAACTATCCGCGATAGTAGTGAAAGAGAGATAACCCGAACTGCTGGTTACTTCACCTTATAACTTATCCCTTTGTATAGAAATCATTCTAAAAAAACAATCTAAAATAAACACTTAATTTTCGGAATTTTTAGTTTTCGTATTATAATAAATATTAGAACTGAAAATGCAAAAGAAGCAATCGGGGAGGAGAAACATAAAATGGAACTTAAAAATAATGGAGAGATAACAAATGGACAACATTATATGTTTACAGATTCTTTTGTTCAAAATCCCTATCCAATTTACAAAAAACTTAGAGAGGAGGCTCCCATTTATAAGACCATTCTTCCTGGGGGGATGCATTCCTGGCTGATTACACGGCATGAAGATGCCTCTGAACTTCTAAAAGACAGCAGATTTATTAAGGATTATACGAAATTATTTGATGAACCAACCTCACATACCAGCATCTTTACCCAAAATATGCTCTTTTCTGATCCGCCTGATCATAAACGGTTAAGAGGCCTTGTACAAAAAGCGTTTACACCCAAAATGATTGAAGGCATGCGTGATAGAATTCAGGAAATAACGGATGAACTCCTCGATGATGTAAAAGGAAAAGGTAAATTAAATTTAATTGATGATCTGGCATTTCCTCTACCCATTATTGTCATCTGCGAAATGCTTGGAGTTCCCAGCAAAGACAGGGAAAAATTCAGGATATGGTCCAATTCCCTTATAGAAAGCGGAACTGCAGAAAGCTTTGAAGAAGTTGGCCAGCATATGTCAGAATTCATTGCCTACCTTGGAAGCTGGTTTGCACAGCTGCGTGATAACCCCTGCGAAGGCATGATAAATGACCTGATTCATGCTGAAGATGACGGAGAAAAACTGTCTGGAGAGGAACTGTATGGTCTTGTTTCTCTTTTAATCATTGCAGGGCACGAAACTACAGTTAATCTGATAGGTAATGGTATCCTATCCCTGCTTGAATTTCCGGAACAGTTGGATAAACTGAAGAATAATCCTGAGCTCATTTCAACTGCTATTGAGGAACTGCTCCGCTTTAATGGCCCAGTTGAATTCAGCACTGACCGCTGGGCAGGCGAAGACCTGATTTTTCGGAATGTTGAATTTAAACGCGGAGATCATGTTATTGTAGCCCTAAATTCAGCCAACCGTGATTCTCAAGTTTTCAAAGATCCGGATATTCTCGACATTACCCGGGAAAAAAGCCAGCACCTTGCTTTTGGAAAAGGAATTCATTTATGCCTTGGTGCGCCCCTTGCCCGTTTAGAAGGAGAGATTGCCATTAATACCTTATTAAACAGAATGCCGGATATTCGCCTGGCCATTGATCCGGATGAATTGCAATGGAGACCGGGAATGATTGTACGGGGTGTAAAAGAAATTCCGCTAGTATTTTAAATAATTTAGCCTCCTGCTTATTGGCAGGAGGCTATTAATTTTAATTGTCTGCTGTTTTCAGGGTATTTACGGTTATTCAATAATTTCACCTGTCTTATAATCGGCCATGAATATCTCCACAACGTCCTCAATTGTTCCATCAGCTTCATGCAACTGAACAATGATTTCATTTCGGTGTTCGTCAGGGCTAATCTTCACATCGCAAAAACGGTTGACAGCAATTTGAACTTTCAAATCTTCGGCTAATTCTGCAGCATCCAGTGATTCCTTTAGCATATATCTGTAAGTTTTCATGTAGTATCCCTCTTTTATTAGTTCGTTGTGATATTATATTCTGCCCTTTAGAGTAAGAGTTTATTTTAGGGATACACTCATTGAATTATTTTTTATTGGCTCTTTTCGTAAAGATTATTGTTTTTTAATCAGTTCTATAAGGCGACCTCATTTTCAAATGAGGTTGATTGGAGCGAAAGGTGCGGGACTCCTGCTTAGATTAGCGGGAAGGTGAGACCCAGCAGGCACCTGAGGATGCTCACCGCCCGCTCCGCTGGAAGCGGACATCCTGGAGAGCTGAAATCAACTCCTTGTTCCATAGCAGCAAAATTTACAAAAAAAGCCTTTATATTATGAAAATATGAATTCCAGCATGGCTGCTGAAGCAAGCCTGCTTGTTATATCCCTGAAATCCCTGGAAGGATCAATTTCCACAATGTCCATTGCTTTTACTTTCGGATGGCGGGATGCTTCAGCTATACTTTTTATAAGCTCCCTGCTTGTTAAGCCTCCGGGCCCTATTGCCGGGCAGCCTGGTGCATAGGCCTGATCCACAACATCCATATCAACGGATAAATAGATTAAATCCGCTTCTGCCGATAACCGGCTGATTTCTTTTCTTATGATAGGGACAATGCCAGTTTCTTCAACATCTCCCATGGAATATACGGTAATGCCTTTTTTCTTTGTGTATTCATGATATATTTTGGAGTTGCAGTAATCACGTATGCCAACCTGGACAAGATGTTCCCCTTTAATAAATCCTCCTTCTATTAGACTGCGGAAAGGAGTGCCATTTGTTCTCCCGCCATCTTCAAAGCTTCTGACATCATGGTGTGCATCCCATTGAATGACACCAATTGTTCCGTATATTTCCTGGAATGCCTGTATAGCGGGGAAAGTTATCCCATGATCTCCCCCAAGAATGATATGACGTTCACAAGAAAACGTGCCGAGCATTTCTTTAACAGAAATACGGAGCCTTTTTAATGTTTCTTCGATGTTAGCGGGATGTGTTGGTACATCTCCAAAGTCCAGGATAACTTCTCCGCTGTAATCCTGGCCTTTTTCACCTGAATAAGCGGAAAACCCCTTCAAACAATTCCGGATTGTTTTTGGGGCTTCAGATGCTTGTGAAGAGGAAATCGATGTCCGGGAATATGGCAGGCCAATAATCCCTGTTTTTCCAGATATCCCTGTTGAATAAGGAATCAGGCTATCGTAAATTTTAGGCATATTACGGTCTTGAAATAAAACTTCCTTACCTGGAGTCAGATAGCTGAAATTTTTCATTCTTCTGTCTCTCCCATATTTTATTTCCATCCAAATAAACAATTTTTGCGTGATTAACACCAAAGTGGTAGGGAATGTAATGATAGTTATCTGCATCCCAGATGACAAAGGTTGCCGGTTTTCCTACTTCAATGGTCCCGGCTTTTCCGTTCAGGCCAATTGCATGGGCTGCATTGACTGTAACACTGTTCCAAATTTCCTCCGCTGACATATTTAACTTTAGAGAGGCAAGCGACATGATGAGCTGAAGGTTTTCAGTTACACAGCTTCCTGGATTGAAATCAGTTGCGAGAGCAATAGCCAGCCCATTGTCAATCATTCTTCTAGCAGGTGCATAGGTATCCTTTCCTAAGTAAAATGTGGTTCCCGGCAATAAAACTGCAACCGTATTTGAATCACCAAGCATCTTTATTCCCTTATCTGAAACAGCAACAAGATGGTCTCCGCTTGCTGCTTCAAGTTCTGCTGCAAGTTCAGCACCTCCAAGTGAATCGATTTCATCAGCGTGGATTTTCAGGCCAAATCCTTTGCTTTTAGCAGCTTTTAAGAATTTTCTTGACTGTTCGGCAGTAAAGACACCTGTCTCACAAAAGATATCTGCAAACTCAGCGAGATTTTTATGGCTTATCTCATCAAGCAAACCTATCATCTCATTTAAAAAATCTTCTTCTCTTCCTTTATAGGAAAGAGGGATGGCGTGCGGTCCCAGAAAAGTCGGGACAATGGCAGCTGGAAATGAATTCTGCAGTCTTTGAATAACACGCAGCTGCTTGATTTCAGTATCACGGTCCAGGCCATATCCACTTTTAGCCTCAAGAGCAGTGACTCCAAAAGAAATCATTCTTTCCAAGTGGAACGATGCCTTCTGAAAAAGTTCTTCCTCTGAAGCTCTTTGTGTTGCATCTACGGTTGAAAGAATCCCTCCGCCACCCGCCAAAATTTCCAAATAACTCATACCTTTTTGCTTTAAAGGCATTTCGTTTTCACGCGAACCGCCAAAAACTAAATGTGTATGCGGATCGATAAGTCCAGGAGAAACCATTTTTTGCTGTACATCGATGTATTGTACTGCCTTTTTAGAATCCGCTTCATCATCATTGCCGATCCAGGATACTTTTTTGTCCTTTACCGCAAATGCAGCATTTTCCTTCACTTTTAAAACACTCATTTCTTTGCCTTTTAAAGGGGAAAAAGAAGATTCAGGCAGAATCAGCTGGCTAATATTTCTAACAACAAGATCATGCATTAATCATCATCCTCTCTTATAGCATGGGTATATCGAGATTTTTTTCCCTTGCTGATTTGATTGCTGCTTCATAACCGGCATCTGCATGACGTACAATTCCCATCCCAGGATCTGTTGTCAGCACCCTTTTCAACCTTTCTTCTGCAAGATCAGTGCCGTCTGCAACTGCTACCATTCCAGCATGCAGGGAATATCCCATACCTACTCCTCCCCCGTGATGGACGGAAACCCATGACCCGCCGGCTGCTACATTTACCAAAGCATTCAGTATAGCCCAATCCCCTACGGCATCGCTTCCATCCTTCATTGATTCTGTCTCCCTATTAGGTGATGCGACAGATCCGCAGTCGAGATGGTCACGCCCTATAACAATAGGAGCTTTAAGCTCGCCTGACCGCACTAGTTCATTAATTGCCAGACCCATCTTCATTCGTTCACCATATCCAAGCCAGCAGATTCTTGCCGGGAGCCCTTGAAAAGCAACTTTTTCACGGGCCATTTTTATCCATCGATTGAGTGCCTCATTTTCAGGAAACAGTTCGTTTATCAATGAGTCAGTTCTATATATGTCTTCCGGATCTCCAGATAGGGCAGCCCACCTGAATGGCCCTTTTCCTTCACAAAAGAGCGGTCTGATAAAAGCAGGAACAAAACCCGGAAAATCAAAGGCGTTTGAAACACCTGCATCTTTTGCAATTTGGCGGATATTGTTTCCGTAGTCAAATACTACTGACCCCCTTCGCTGAAATTCAAGCATGGCTTCTACATGCTTTGCCATTGAACGGGTTGACCTTTTAATATATTCTTCAGGATTATCACTTCTAAGCTGTTCTGCTTCTGTTAAATCCATTCCTTCAGGTATATAGCCATTCAGCGGGTCATGTGCTGATGTTTGGTCTGTCACGATATCAAAGTGCATCTGCCTGTCAAGCAGCTCATGATGAATTTCTGCAGCATTGCCTTTTAATCCGATGGAAAGGGGCTTGCCTTTTATTTTTGCTTCATTTGCAATGATGAGTGCCATATCCAAAGAATCTGCAAAAACATCGCAGTACCGTGTCTGAATTCTTTTTTTGATATGTGTGGCATCTGTATCAACTGCAATACAGACACCGCCATTCATGGTTACAGCAAGCGGCTGTGCTCCTCCCATTCCTCCAAGGCCCGCAGTAAGAGTTATTGTTCCTTTCAGAGAACCGCCAAAATGCTGGCGGGCAAGCTCGGCAAAAGTTTCATACGTACCTTGAAGGATTCCTTGTGAACCAATATATATCCAGCTTCCGGCAGTCATTTGTCCATACATCATCAGGCCTTTACGATCTAATTCATGAAAGTGGTCCCATGTAGCCCATTTGGGCACAAGCACAGAATTAGATAACAAAACCCGGGGAGCCGCGGCATGGGTTCTGAAAACTGCAACAGGCTTTCCAGATTGAATCAGCAGGGTTTCATCATGTTCTAGTCTCCTAAGTGTTTCAACAATAGCATCGAATGCTTCCCAGTTTCTTGCGGCTTTCCCGATGCCTCCATAAACAACGAGGTCTTCAGGCTTTTCCGCTACGTCAGGATCCAGGTTATTGTATAGCATTCTTAAAGCCGCCTCCTGCTCCCACCCCTTGCATTCCAATGTCAGCCCTCGTTTTACAGTAATTTTGCGGTTCGCTTCAATCGGCATATCTCTTCCCCCTTTATTTTTTATGTTTGCAGTACAATTTCTCTTCCATGAGTCATTGTCCAGCTCAGTTCATTTTTTTTTAACCATTTTGTGATGTTTTCAATGTCTTCTGAAAATACCCTGTCTTCTTTAATGGAAGGGACGACTTTTCTGGCATCGTTATAAAATTCCCTGGTTGTAGGCGACAATTTATCTGGTCCTCTGTATTCCGCAGCCTGGAGGGCGCATATGAGCTCAATTGCCAAAACGCGCCTGGTATTTTGAATAATTGCATGAGCATGCCTGGCAGCTATTGTTCCCATGCTGACGTGATCTTCCTGATTGGCTGAGGATGGAATAGAATCGACGCTTGCAGGATGTGCCAGCGTTTTATTTTCAGAAACAAGTGAAGCTGCACAATATTGAAGGATCATTGCCCCTGATTGAAGGCCAGGATTGGGGCTTAAGAAGGGCGGGAGATCATTCAGCTGCGGATTAACAAGCCTTTCAATTCGCCGTTCAGAAATGCTTGCAAGTTCTGCTGCTGCAATTTTCATAAAATCCATGCTGATAGCTATCGGCTGCCCATGAAAGTTTCCTCCTGAGATAATCAATTCTCCATCGTTAAAAATCAGGGGATTATCGGTTGCTGCATTGGCTTCAATTTCAAGTTTTTCCTTCACATAATCCAAAGCCTGCCACGATGCCCCATGAACCTGAGGGATACACCGGATTGAGTATGCGTCCTGAACCCTTTTTTCCCCCTGTCTGGTGACCAGACTGCTGCCTTGCAAAATGTCCCTGATTCTTTTAGCAACCTCTATTTGCTGCGGGTATCCGCGGGCCTCATGGATGGCAGGATGAAAGGAATCTATTATTCCTTCAAGCCCCTGGATTGTAAGCGAAGCAATCATCTCACTTTGATATGCCAGCTTGCTTGCCTCCAGCCAGCTCACAGCTCCCATCGCAGTCATTGCCTGTGTCCCGTTAATTAAGGCTAGCCCTTCTTTTGCCTGCAGGCTGATAGGATTCATGACCTCTTGCAAATATGCTGCTTTTGCAGAAATGATGTGTTTCTTATAAAATACTTTTCCTTCCCCCACCAAAACGAGCGCCAGATGTGAGAGAGGTGCCAAGTCGCCTGATGCGCCTAATGAGCCCTGCTGCGGAATGACAGGATGAATTCTCTTGTTTAAAAGGGATGCCAGCTGCTCGGCTATTATGGGACGGATTCCCGAAAAGCCCTTTAGCAGGGCATTTAGCCTCAGCAGCAGCATGGCTCTTGACACTTCTTCAGGAAAAGGTTCACCCACCCCGCAGGCATGTGACCTGATTAAATGGAGCTGCAGATCATTTACATCACTTTCATCTATGGTTACGTCACTGAATTTGCCAAACCCAGTGTTGATTCCATATATGGTTTTTTTTTCTGAAACTATTCTTTCTACTGCCTTTCTGCTGTTTTTTACCCGTTCCATGCTGTCGGAGCTAATGGAAACCAATTCATTTTCAAAACACACTCTTTCGATTTTATCCAATGACAATGCATGCCCTGACAATTCAATCATGTACCTACCTCCTGAATATTCCTGAATTGAAATTGATAAACCCGTTTTTTTCTGCACAAAAAGGCGATAATGGCATGGTAGTGCCATCATCGCCCCCTCAATCGCTAATGACTTTAGGCAATGTTAATTAAATATGATTGATGCCCAAACCAACTGTTTCATGCTCCAGTCCTTTGACAGGTGCACCGATGGTTCCATAAAATGCTACGGCAATCCATTCTCCTTCACCTTGTTTTTCATATGGCCTGCCCCGTACTACGGCAAACCTGAGACCAACCGTTCTCAACATTTCCCCTATTGCAATCTGCCCTCGTGTAACACCTTCGATTGCTTCGATAATCGCGTGATACAAGGAGTGTGTTTCCCGGTAATGTTCTTCTGAAATCAATTTATTTCTTTTTGCAGCCGTTTCAACAGCAGAGATGATTTTTTGCATATTCATCGAGCCTACTTTTCCCTGGCAAAATCTAACGGAATGTAAGGCTGGAAGAAAGCCCTTTATTTCTTCATCTGTCAAGGAAGCAAGCAGAATAGCAATTTTTCCTATTTGGACAGTGTGGCTCATAATTTTCACCAAATCTCTATTCACTAATAACTTCTTTTATTGTAAGGTCCCCTTCTTTAATCTGTCAAATAAATATTTTGAAATTTCAGTCTATTAATAAGGCAGCATGGTAAAGACTTAACGTATTTCTAGTGATTGCAAAAATTCATGCATCCTCCTCTGATGACCGTGTGGTATAATTAGTGTTATCTGTAAATATTAACCTAATTTATTTTAGGAAGGGCTGAAATGATGGTCTGGTTATTAATTATTGGCGCTGCCATCTTAATATTGATTCTTCAGGCGGAATTAAAAAGAGGTGCCACAAGACATGAACGATTTGAAAGAGACTTCAAAGCTGATTTCGAAAATATAAAAAACATTGGACATCATGAGATTGCTGAGCCGCTGGCCTCATCCATGAATGAAGCTTTACACTATGAATATATGGAAAAGGTCAATTCAGAATTCCGCAATAAATTTCCAAGGATGTCTCAATCACAGGCTTCCTTGTACTGGAGGGAAATTCAGCGTTATCTTTTGATGGCCTCCATTTTCAAAAGTATGGAAATGTTTAATCCAAAGGTTGATGAATTATGGCATACCATGTTAAATCATCCGGATGAGTACCAGCAATTCTGCAAGGACTTTGCAGGGCATGAAATTTTCCACTACCCCAGCCCAGAACCAGTTTACAAGCCCTTTGAACGAACATTTTTTGACTTATGCTATGTACAGTTATTCTCGATCGACAATTCTTCTCTTTCTGTTTGGGGACCTTTTTTCAAAGAAGGAATAGGCCAGGAATATTTCAATGAATTTATAAATAAAAATCTGTCTTATCTGAAAAATAAATATATGCACCAGCAAGCAAACCCCGAGACATCGCGTGTTTTTGAGTCATTTGTTTCCAAGATAAAAAATAGCAAAATAGAAGACGTTGCCGACTGGAAAAATCTTTATAGTTATAACAATGATGCAAGTTACGCCTACTTATTTTTCGCACAAACAGATGATTGGAATTATCAAGTTCACTGCAAGCATATCTTTGGTGATGACATCCCGCTGCCGCACAGTCATCATTCACATCATGAAGGGTTAAGCGGGCACCACGGAGACACTGGACATGGCGGAGGCCATTTTGGTTCGGACTCCAGCTGTTCTTCTTGCTCCTCCTGCAGCTCCTGCTCTTCTTCATGAATGTTCTTTCCATACTTTTCGGAGTATGGAAATTTTTATTTTCATAAAGAAATTGATGGTTTTTACAAGGTTTTGCTGAATCCCTTCTTCTTTTGATAGCTTTTGTCAGATGGCAGGAAAAACTGAAAGTAATGAGAGAATATACATGCTATCAAGCTTCAATAAAAATTTGCTGTGAAAGGGCTGACATATTAATGAGTGCAAATCAAATAACCAGAGCATATTCAATAAAAGATGTTTCTAAAAAAATCAATGTTCCAACCGGTACAATCAGACAATGGGAAAAAGACTTTACGGGGCTCCTGCATATTCCAAGATCCAAGCAAGGTGCCAGATTTTACACTGAAATGGAAATGGCCCTTTTGAAAAAGATCAAGGAAATGCGGGATAAAAATATTAGCAGAGAAATGATACGAACTCTTTTGGAGCAGCACCTGAATGGCGTTTCACAACACCCTTCCGAAACCTTCGGAGGTTCCGAAACGCCAAGTGAAACAAATGAAATAATTGCTGCGATGCCAAACGCCCCCGCGCCTAATGCCCCGGCGCCAGAAGTTTTGAGAATGGAAGAAATGCTAACAGTTATGGAAAACTACCGTCAGGATATGATCAGGGAGATTACAGGGGTCATTCAAAATGGTAAAACTGAAATTGTGGAAGACCTTCAGACGGTCATCAATCAAGGAAACATGCATACGATCCAAGGAGTTGCAAAATCGATACAGCGTTCAAATGACAAACGCCAAGCTGAAATTCAGATCCTGAACGATACTATTGAGAAAGCTTCGGAACTTACTTTCGAAACTTTCGGAACCATCTCCGACTGCATTGCGAAAGCTTCGGAGGATACTTACGAACTGCTTTCACAGCAAATTACGGAATCTTCAAGGAGCACAATGAATGAGAGTAAAAATATGTTATCTAAAATCTCCCGAACTGTTAAAGAAGCCCAGAAGGATATAACAAGCATGTCGAAAACCTTTCAGCATGAAAGAGAGCACATGGTAGATGTTATGAACCTTAATCTGCAGCAATTTACTGAAGCAGTCAAAGAACGTGAGGAAGCTTTTCAAGACATGGTAACCGGTTATAGAGAGGCTGCTGCTGCAAAAAAACATAAAAAATGGTGGAATGTCTGGTCATAATTAAAGAATTACCTGAGATGGAGCCGGCATGCTGCCGGTTCTTTTTTTGGGGGTCATGAAAAAGCTTTGTTATGATTTTTAGCCGGAAAGTGCTGGACCTTTTGCACAAGTTCCCGAGTGAGCTGTTTTACATAGCACATACATGTAAGATAAAATAAATGGCGGAGGGAAATATATCTATCTATGGGTTTCTAAATTAACGATTTATAATCTTGTGGAAAAAGGCGAGCCGCCTGTATTTCGTATGTAAGGCAAATGCGGATCCATGCGAATGACTTGGAGTATTATTTAAACAGCCGGAAATCACTGTTCCGAGCCAAACGCCTCCCATTGAATACCTGAACGGAGAACAGGCTGCTGCCCAGACAATAGTCATAGGCTGCCAAGATCTTGTACTTGATTTGCTAGGAAAACATATCGAACCACAATCGGTATATAAAACTCTCCGCTCATATGCCGGCAGCATGAATAGCGTTTTATCCATTTATCATAGAGAAAAAGATATTGTGAGTTTGCATATGTTTGATAGAGATACTGGAGAATATAATGTCCCTTACATTAAGAATTTTCTCTTGAGTTGTTCTTGCATCCTTATTTATCTGGTTACCTGCAAGGCAGGCTTTTATGTATAAAAGGGAAATCCCCTGAAGTTAAACGATTTGAAATGTTTGAATAGGCAGGGATTGAGCTTACTAAATCGCAGAAAAGTTTCAGTCGGACAAATTTTGCTTGACGAACAATTAAGTCTTCATCATATTCCCCTTCAGCCGTCTCAGGCTATGATAATGAAGGAACCAATCGTTATAGCAGTGCTTCGGCTTTTTCATCAGGTCATGCAGATGTAGGCATTGGCATTGGCTTTGAAAAACTGGGAAAATGGCAAACAGCGGCTTCATTCCCCTTATAACTGAACGATAGATTTGGTATTGCTTAAAAATGCCAAAAACCTCTCATTTAGTTAACATTTCTCTGTAACATCCTCCAAAATGATTCATTTAAGGCTGAGATTGAAGCACAAGGCGATTATGATGTTACAGATATCGGGAAAATTTTGTATAAAATATGTTAACTTTACTGCAGGATTGGTAAATTAACCTGGAAATTGCGCAACAGGCTTTTAATTTCAAAAATTGCGCATGCTAAGAACAAATCTATGAAAGCAAGGAGCTATCAACATGTTATCACAGCTTGAAAACGAAACACTTATTGTAAAAATGCAGGACAAAGGTGCAGAACTTGTCAGTATCGTTTCAAAGGAAAATGGCAAAGAATACTTATGGCAGGCCGATAAGGCTTTTTGGGGCAGACATGCTCCTGTACTGTTTCCCATTGTCGGAAGGGTCAATAAGGATACATATTATGTGAATGGAAAAGATTTTCACCTTTCCCAGCATGGTTTTGCCAGGGATCTGGAATTTGAGGAAGGCGAATCTCATGCATCAAAACATGCATACACCTTGTCTTCTACAAAAAGCACTTTAGAAATATATCCGTTTCCTTTTCATTTAGAAATATCCTACGAGTTAGCAGGCAATAGTGTTTTGGTCAGATATCAAGTGAATAATCCCGGTAAGGAAGCGATGTACTTTTCAATTGGCGGCCATCCTGCTTTTCGCTGCCCTGTGTTTGAGGATGAACAGTTCGAGGATTACTATTTAGACTTTGGCGAGAAAGAGAAAATGGGAGTATTTGAATTGGAGGGCGGCACACGCTTGCCTGAAAAAAGGCAAATTGCCCCTGCCTCGCAAACTCTTGAGCTTAACAATAATCTATTTGAAAAAGATGCTCTAATTTTTGAAAATCTCAAACAGAGTAAAATTGCCCTCCGTTCAAAAAAACACTCATCCTTTGTTGAAGTTGAGTTTGCAGGGCTTCCCTACGCGGGCATTTGGAAACCTCATAATGAGGCGCCATTTGTCTGTATTGAACCGTGGCAGGGTATTGCAGATGCATCTGGAGAGCCTGGGGAACTGAAGGATAAAAAAGGAATCGTTTCACTAGATCCAGGGAAGAAATATTCATGCAGCTATAAAATTACAATTGGTTCTTAAAGGGCATAAAAAGCGCAAGCCAAATAGTTTGCGCTTTTTATCCCTTATTTTTCGTTCTTATTGCTATTATTGATATAATTACATTATTGAAATTATATTTTCTATTTAATAAGTTATTGGTTTCACTAATACAAAAAGGCAGGGAGAGAGCGAAATATGGCAAAACGTAAACTTGTAATTACTCGTAATGTAGAAAAATCACTTGCTGAAAAAATCCAAAAGATCATTCCAGATTGGGAAGTGGTCTCTGGCAAAGAACCTGAAGTTTGGGAAAACCATCTGGATGATGCAGAAGTTCTGGCAGGCTGGAATCCGAATGTGAAAGATACTGTTTTAAACAGCAGCAAGCTTCGCTGGATTCAAACTTGGAGTGCAGGAGTTAACAATTTGCCTCTTAAAGATCTGAAAATGAAGGATATACTGATTACAGGAGCAAATGGTGTACATTCATACCCTATCTCTGAAACCATATTTGGACTTATTCTTTCGTTAACCAGGAAAATTCATACATATGTCAAGAATCAGCAATCCAGGAGATGGGATCATGCCAATATGAACGCAGAAATCCATGGGAAAACGATTGGTATTCTAGGAATTGGGGCAATCGGCCTTGAAACGGCTAAAATTGCAAAAGCCTTTGGTATGAAAGTGCTTGGAGTACGTCACTCAGGCCAGCAAGCTGAATTTGTAGACGAAATGTTTACTTCTGATAAATTGCATACCGTTTTGCCTCAATGTGATTATGTTGTGGTCACACTACCCCTGACAGAAGAAACTAAAGGAATGTTCGGCAAAAATGAATTCAGTTTAATGAAGCCGTCCTCGTTCTTTATCAATATCGGTCGCGGCTCAATAGCTGTTGAAAGTGAAATGATTGAAGCTCTTAAGAATCAGAAAATAGCTGGCGCTGGACTGGATGTATTCGAACAAGAGCCTCTTCCTGCAAATAATCCGTTATGGGAGCTTGAAAATGTAATCGTTACACCCCATACTGCAGGATCCACAGAATATTATGATAAACGGCTGATTGAGGAAATATTTATACCTAATCTGAAAGAATACGCACAAGGACAAGTGCCTTCTCTAAATCTTGTTGATTATAAAAAAGGGTATTAAAGAAAAATTTCATCTATCACAAATACACACACAGCCATAATGCCCTAATAATATGGGCTTTGGCTGTATGTGCTTTGCCGGGACAATATTTACATTACTCGCAGTCCAGGCATACTTGATTTTCCCTTAGAGTCATTGCCTCCCTTCTTAGACCATTTACTTTTGCGGCAATCAATCTTTCGGCCCTTTCACCGGCCATTTTGGCTTTTCTTTCAAGTTCCTGTCTTTGCAGCTTATATAATTCCATCCATTCATAATCATTTAACATGCTTTTCATCCCTCTCTCCCCTTGAATGTGTATTCTGCCTGAGTTTTGAGTTTTAGCATCTCAATCCCTCTTAATTATCTATCCGATATAAATATAACAAGGGACCCGGGCAGTTTAGCGGGATCATGTTTTGCTCCTGCTCCAAATGGAACACTTTTAAAGCAAGAGGTACATTTCATATTGAGCAAGTGCTGTTTTTTTGAATCCCGCTTTTTTAAAAAATCCTTCAGCAAGGCTATTATTGGGAAATCCCGCTTGGAGTTTTGCTGCATTCAGCTTCGTTATTCCTTCAAATAAAAGCTTGGTTGCTACTCCCTTTCCTCGATATCTTTTGTCTATATATAATAAACTGATATTTCCGCCACTGTTGACAGAAAGGCAGCCAATCACTTGTTCATCATTAAATGCAGCAAAATAACTGACATTATCGCTGCTTTCCAAATAAGGCAAATCGTTTTGCCAATTCATATGAAAATCCCAGTTATCGACAGCAGCACTGAATAATTGAAAATCAACCTTATCAATCCTAATTGAAGGATTTGTGTCAAGAGCTTGAAAACAAATTAATTCTTCAGGTTTTTCAGCTGCAAAATAGGATATATCGTATATTTTTTCATATCCGCATTTATGATAAAAAGAGATAGCCCTTTCGTTGCCTTTGATCACTTCTAAAAAAAGCTGACAGCAATTGTTTTCCTCCGCTGCTTTTTTATGAGCATCAAAAAGAATCCTGCTTATCCCGGTTCCGCGAAATTCAGCCGAAATGGCCATCGCCCCGCACCTCATTGTTTTTATACCATCAAAATATCTGATTCCTCCTAGAATCACACCGGCTGGTATATTTTCATAATAAGCGATATACGAAGTTTCAAGCTGATTTCCCTCAGGACCAAAAAATCTATCAATGAACACCTGCTGAGAAATTTTCATTGGAATAATATAATCAGAAAAACCAGCATCAAAAGCACTGTATACATCCTGAATTTTCGCATCGGAACATTTAACAATCACAAATTTTTCTGTTAAGCGATTAATTGCCATTCCTAACACTTCCTCTATTATTATTTTTTATATAGATTCATTTTCTATAATGGTTTTTTTTACATCCTGTCTTTTTGATAACAAAACAATGAAACCAAATAATACGGCTACTATCATTCCCCCGTGAAAAAAAAGAACAAGCATAGGCATTGATAAATGCCTTAGCACTTGAGCAGCTGCTGCAAATCCGGCAGCGAATCCCAGCCGATTTAGAAAGCTGGCTATGCCGAAGATTTTTCCCCGTATGCGATTTTCGGTTTTTTGCAGAATAGCATTAAAAAAGATACCTGTTCCTCCATCAAACATTCCCGTAATAAAAGCTAACACCGTAATATAAAAAATGGAGTTATTCCACATTAATAAAATAAATCCAATTGAGGCGAACATTGAAAAAACCATATAAGAAAGGAAAAAATTTTGGTGAAGCCGTTTCACTCCTGGAACAATGATGGTCGTTAAAATACACCCAAGGCCCCAGCATCCCCATATCATGCCCTGATAAAATGAGATATTTTCAGAGCTCAAGCTTTCAGATAAAAGAGGAATTCCAAGATTTTGTGAGCTTGCAGCAAAAGTCTGACATAGAAAAATAATAAATATCATTAACAGCAGCGGTCTATCCCTGACAAACCTGCAGGCTTCATGACTATCCCTAATCCAATGCTTCTGAACAGCCATAGAAACTGGTTTATTTAATTCACTCCATTTAATTTTGAGCAATGCTGCCCCTGAAAGAAAAAAGGAAAGGGCATCTATAACGAAAATACCCCGTGGATTTAAAACTTCAGCAAGAACAGCTGCCCCAAAAAAACCGATTACCATGGAAATTGCACTTAGCCTTGAAAGCAGCGAGTTTACCTTAACTACCTTTTCTTCTCCAAAAATTCGAGGTATCTCCGCATTGAAACTTACCGAAAAGAAGCTTGCGAATATTCCCATTAAAAATGCCGCTAAAAGCAGTGAAAATGGTGAAGGAAAAAAACAGAGTGTTAATATTATAACCCCTCTAATAAGATCACTGTAAACCATGATCTGCCGCCGGCTGCAGCGATCTGCTAGAATACCAGAAACTATGCTTGAGAGAATCCCTCCGAAAACTCTTGCCGACAATACTGCAGCAAGCCAGGCTGTGCTTCCCGTTTCGGAAAATATAACAGCATTCATAACCAGCATTTCCATCATGCTGCCCATGTCAGAAAAAGATTTAGTGTATAAAAAGTACGATTGTTTACCCATCTTTCCGGGGATTTTTGCAGTTGAGCTCATAATAGAATAAATCCATTCCCCGCCATCTGATTTCTTTCACATATGTCATTCCGGCTTTTTCCAGCACTCTTCTTGAACGATCATTATCATGCTTGATCAGTCCAATTAATTTCTTAAGTCGAAGTGTATAAAAAGCAAATGAAACCGAAGCGGCTGCCGCTTCACTTGCATACCCCTTTCCCCAGCTTTCCTTCTCAATTGCATATAAAAGCTCAACCTCTCCTAAGTCTGATATTTTATTCAAACCTATATGTCCGATTAAAGTACCATCCTTTTTGGTCAATGCCCAGGGTCCAAATCCTTCCTCGTCCCAATGTCTGATAAAATGTTTCATCATTGATTTTGCTTCTTCGTAGGTGTATGCCCCTCTTTTTGGAAGCCACTTCCCCACCTCATGCTGGGCAGCTATCGATGCATATTCTTCCATATCCTCAACAAGCTCGAACGGCCGCAGCACGAGTCTATCGGTTGTTAATGTGTTATTTACCATCATATAAAAAACCTCCATTTTTTTTATTCAAATAAACAAAACTGACTGTTAAGTTTATTTTATTCACTGCCACTGAAAATGTCAAACAATTTTTAGAATTATGCAAAACGGTCACATTCAAACATTGTAAAGCTCAATGAATCTTTTCGATGTGATGCAGAAAATATGCCCCAAAATTTTATGGAGAAATGGGTAATCCCGGAGAATTTATTCAGTTATTCATCACTAAAAAATCAGGAGGACCTTATTGGTCCAGCCTGATTTTTGGGGTTTTAGAGAAGGAGATAATTCATGTACATATCTTCAGCTGCTTCAAAATGTTCCCTATACGCGTAATCTTCTGCGACAACGGAATAGTGCAGGCAAATGCCATCAATCATTGCCCAAAACAAACTGCCGGCTGCTTCAGAAGATACCTCTTTTTTAAACTCCCCCTTCATTTTTCCTTCTTCTATAATTTTAGCCATAAAAAGCCTGTATTGTTCTTTGTACCGATTTTTCATAATTTCACGCAAATTATCCTGTTTTGCGGAATTGATCCAGAATTCCATATGAACACTGATTAAATTTCTCCATTCAGTTGTCTGCGGTCTTTCTTTATAGATGCGGAACAAAACTTGTATTTTTTCTTTGGCTGAAGAAATAGAAGTGAATCGTTCAATGAGCTGCTGAAAGGACTTGCTCGTCCGTTCTTCCATCAAAGATATGTATAGTTCTTCCTTACTTTTAAAATAATTATATATTAAGCCCTTGCTTGTTTTGGAATAAACAACAATATCATCCATAGTTGCTGCCTGATACCCTTTTTCGCCAAAACATTTTAAAGCGCTTTCCAATAAATGCTCGCGTTTCTTCTCTTTATAATCATCCGACACTTTTGGCATTTTAACTCTCCTTTACCGTGATTTTTATTAAACTGACTATTTAGTTTATCAAGAGTAAGTAATTATTTCAAATAATTTTCTTTATTTAATTGGTTTTATGCCTGAAAAGGGTTATTATCCTTCAAGCCCTTTCTCAATTATCTGGATGATTGTCCGTAACAACTGCTGTCTTGCTACATAACATAGCATTAGGAATTGCATTTATGCAGCTCCGAGTACCCTTTTAAGGAGGAAATATTCAATGTGCTTTGGCGGATGCGGATATGGATACACAGCACCTGTTTCTACCGGCTATGGTAGCGGCTTTGCACTAATCGTTGTGTTATTCATTTTATTAATCATCATTGGTTGCGTGTGCTGGTCTTAAGAAAAGCTATGGTCTTAAATAAGGAATGGAGGTATAAATATGGGTGACGGCGGTTACGGCAGCGGCTTTGCTTTAATAGTTGTTCTGTTTATTTTATTGATCATCATTGGATGTTCATGTGCAGGACTATACTAAAGTTTTAGGAACGTATAGTTAAAAGGACAGATTTTATCTGTTCTTTTTTCCTGGAGGATCACGGACAAGCCCCAAAACTCCAGTCGCAAAAAAAGACAGAGGATTGAAAAACCTCTGCTTTTTCAGCTTATTAAAATTGGTGTGACATCATCAATCGCTTTTTGCAGTTTTAAACTGTTTTTATGATACATATTCTTAGCATCCTGCGAGTCCGTTCCTAGGGCAAAGAGCTCTAAATCTGCCTGGCATTTTTTGAATGATGCCAACAGGAGCGGCCTTTCCTGCGGGGATGCTACCTTAAGTTTATCATCAAAAAGATCAACTGTCAGCTCTCCGTATGAGTCAATTTGGCCAAGAAATACATTTTCAACTGTAATACCCATTTTAGATAATTCCGTGTGCAGCCACTTGTGGTTCTTCCCTGCTGTAGATAATGGTTCATCCATTATTTCTCCATCCATAATGACAGCTTGGGATTCTTTAATGGGTGCAATATTCATTTGAAGATCTTTGGGGGTCAATGGTTGTTTTTCTTTTTTTAGCATTGCGGACAGGTCCCCGGTTGCTTCAAGAACGGCGAACTCAACATCTGCAACGTTAAATACATCCTTTTTCCGAAGCAGTTCAAGTAACTCGTCAGTAGTGTATTTTTCTTTTTTTAAGTTATCCTCCATGATTTTGCCGTCTTTAATAAATACTGTTCCTTTGCCTTCTACAAAACCACGGAATGATTTGCTTTTTAAAGATATCAAGCCTACTATAAAGGGCGCAAAAGCAAAGGTTGCTATCGAGACCACTCCATTGATGATGCTGTGTTCAATCTTTGTGGCCACTTCTGCGCCGATGCTTCCGATTGTAATGCCGGTAACATACTCAAAAAATGAGAGCTGAGAAATCTGTTTTTTGCCCAGCCACTTTGTAATAAAAAACAGGACAACTAAGAATAAGAAAGACCGGAAAATTATATTGATCCAATCAGGCATGCCTAACACCTCCTGCTTTAATGAGTTAAAATCCCTTGTAAGTTGGCTCTTCCTGCTCCATTTCCCCTGCTCTGCGCTCCATATCCAACACTATTTCATGCACAGTTATCATCGCTTGATGGAGTTTTCGCTGTGATTCTTCATCTTCTGTTCTTATAGCAAGGCCAGATAATTCAGATTCAATACCCTTCAGGCTAGCAAGACACTGTTTGACTGCTGATGCTGTTGTCACCTTCGTTCACCTTCAATCTTTATGTGTTTTTCATTCACGGCACCATGTCGGACTCAATGGACACTGCATGGGCAATGCATGGTATCGTTTCTTTTTGCTGAAAGGATAATGGAGATAGGAGAGCACCTGTTGCAACCACCAGAATTTTGTTTAATTCTCCTTTTTTCATGGAGTTCAGCAAGTGGCCATAAACAACTGTCGCCGAGCAGCCAGGACCGCTCGCTCCTGCAAGAACTGGCTGCCCTTTCTTGTATATCATCATTCCGCAATCCTTGTATTGACTTTCATTAATTTTGACTCCATGCTTTTTTAACAGCTGCAGAGACACTTCATGGCCAATACTCCCAAGGTCTCCAGTCACGATCAAATCATAATAAGAAGGGTCAATATTCCTTTCCTTAAAATGTGCCTCAATCGTATCTACAGCCGCCGGTGCCATGGCTCCTCCCATATTAAAAGGATCGCTTAATCCCATATCAATGACGCGCCCGACAGTTGCTGATGTAACACGAGGGCCATTTCCCTGGTCACTCAGCAAGGCAACGCCTGCCCCTGTAACTGTCCACTGTGCGGTTGGAGGTTTCTGCCCTCCGTATTCTGTGGGATACCGGAATTGTTTTTCAACAGCTGCGTTGTGACTGGATGCTCCGGTCATTAAATACTTGGCACCGGAAGTATTGACAAGGTATGCTCCAAGAGCGAGCCCTTCCATTGAAGTCGAGCAGGCTCCAAATAAGCCTAAATATGGAGTTCCCATGGTTCTTAACGCAAAGCTTGTAGGTGTAATCTGGTTGATAAGATCTCCGCCCAGGAAAAATTGAATCTGCTCTTTTTGAAGCCCAGCTTTCTCTATCGCTTTTTGGCAGGCTTCCTCTAAAAGAACTCTATGAGCCTTTTCATAGGAATCCTGTTTAAGCCACAAATCTGCATGAAGCAGGTCAAAGTCATCTGATAGCGGCCCGTTTGCTTCAAAAGGCCCCCCTATTGCTGAGGAGGATATAATTGCTGGCTTGTTTTCGAAAATCCACGTACGGTGTCCTGCAAGCATTATAAACCACCCCACTTGATAAGGATTGTCTTAATCATGGCAACTACAAAGGCGGAAAAAACTCCAAAAACAATGACAGAACCTGCTAATTTAAAAATATTTCCTCCAACACCTAGTACAAATCCTTCTGTACGGTGCTCAATTGCAGCTGATATAACAGCGTTCCCGAAACCGGTCAACGGTACTGCCGATCCGGCACCTGCAAACTGGGCGATCCGATCATAAATTCCAAATCCTGTTAAAAGCATGGACAAAAAGATCATTGTACCTGCAACGGGATTTCCGACTGTCTGGCCTGTAAAGTTAAAAAAGTGCATATACACTAAGGAAATAGCTTGGCCAATCAGGCAAATGAGACCTCCAATTACAAATGCCCGTATGCAATTCATAAATACAGGCCTCTTTATTTCAATCTGTGATTGCAGTTTTTGATATTCCTGCTGCACAGGGGTCAGTTTTTTCTTTTTACTGCTGGACATATAAACACCTACTTTTAATCTTGATATATGATGTCTTGGGTTGTATGTAATAATTAAACCAATCCATATTGTTCATATAAAAGGGCTGGCTGAGAATGCCAGCCCCTTTTGGTGCGGATTATTGTTTATATTGCGGTTCTTCCTGCTCCATTTCCTGAATGCGCGGAGAAAGACTATCAACAAGTGATTGGGTTTGCTGGGCTGCATCCTGGTAAAGCTGTTTTGCTTGCTGGTTATCTGTTCCAAGAGCAAAAGCTTCAAAGTTAGCTTGGGCGCTCTTTAAACCTGCCAGTGTGGTTTTGACCTGGTTGATTACAGTCATTGGGTTTTCATCTCCTTTTTCGATATTGCTTACTATAATAGGATGATAAAAATTGCCTTGTTTTATGTTTTCTAATTTTAACCAAATGGAAGCGGGAAAAGGATCATCTCATTACAATCTCAATATTTCCACAATCAATTCTCCCATTTTGAATGTCATTTAAGCTGATTTCACATTGTGCAGCAATCCAGCCGGCATATATATCTTCGATTGAAATGATGCATTTGCTTTTGCCAGATGGCCTCGAGGTTATAGAATAATGATCTTTTAATGCTGAAATGTCTCTGATTTCTAATTGGTCAATTTCTCTGAGTTTTTTTTCATTCCATACTGCATTCAATTTAAATTCACCATCCCCGTCCAGACTGGCCTCAATCCTGAAACAATTAAATTCCATGCTGTTTCTCCTTTATTCAGACTCATTATCTCCTTAAATTAGTTTTGGCTAGTTCGATCAATTCGCTTCCATGTCCATTTAAAACCGCCTTTAGCATCCACAAAGTAAAACCTTGTGCTTGTTCAAATTTGATTTTTGGAGGAAGAGAAAGCTCTTGGCGGTTTACAGTGATATCAAGAAGTGCTGGCCCATCGTGTGAAAAGGCTGAACGAATTGTTTCTTCCAGCTCTCCAGGGTCTTCTGCACGGAAGCCTTTAATGCCAAGTGCTTCAGCGACCGCAGCAAAATTCGGGTTATCTAGGCTTGTACCTGTTTCTAAATAGCCGGATGCCTTCATTTCCAATTCAACAAAGTTCAATGATGTGTTATTGAACACCACAATTTTAACTGGCAGATTATATTGTTTAAGAGTAAGCAAATCACCCATAAGCATGGAAAGACCCCCATCCCCGCACAGTGCAATAACCTGCCTTCCTTTTTTGGAGGTCTGTGCCCCTATAGCCTGCGGCAAAGCATTGGCCATTGTTCCGTGATTAAAGGACCCAAGCAGTCTCCTTTTCCCATTCATTTGAAGATATCGGGCTGCCCATAATGTCGGAGTGCCTACATCACAAGTAAAAATAGCGTCTTCCTCTGCCAGATCACTTACAAGTTTGGTAAGGTATTGAGGATGAATCGGTTTTCTTCCTGGTTTTCCTGCTGCCAGCTTATCGAGCCCCTTTCGAACTTCTTTATAATGATCCGTGTATTTATCAAGATGGCTGGAATCATGCTCTTTTGTTAAGTATGGAAGCAGGCATTCTACAGTATCTTTGACATTTCCGCATAGGCCCATTGTTAAGTCAGCTCTTCTTCCAAGATGCTCCGCACGGATGTCGACTTGAAGGATGACTGCTTTTTTGGGGAAGAATTGCCGGTACGGAAAATCAGTGCCAAGCATTAGCAAAACATCACAGTTCATCATTGCGTGGTAGCCGGAAGAATAGCCGATAAGACCCGTCAGGCCAACAGAATATGGATTGTCATACTCTAAATGTTCTTTCCCTCTTAAAGCGATTACCATTGGAGACTTAAGCTTACTGCATAGTTTCATCAATTCACTATGAGAGCCTTCGCACCCTGCCCCGCATAATAATGTAATTTTGTTGCCATGGTTGAGATATTCACCCAGCCGGCTCAGTTCTTCTTCAGATGGCCGGATCACTGGATTTGTAAGGTGGATGACTTGGTCAGGAACTGTTTCGGTATCCGGCAAAGCCGCAATATCACCAGGAAGAACCAAAACGGATACCCCCTTTTTGGATACTGCCTGCTGAAGGGCAAGTGTTACAAGACGCGGCATTTGTTCAGGTCTTGTCATGACTTCAGCAAAATGGCTGCAGTCTTTGAATAACTGTTCCGGCCGTGTCGCTTGAAAATAGTCTCCACCTATTTCGCTGCTTGGTATATGAGCAGCGATGGCGAGTACAGGAATCCGGCTTCGGTGGCAATCATACAATCCATTGATTAAGTGTAAATTTCCCGGTCCGCTGCTGCCTGCACAAACAGCAATGCTTCCAGTTAAAATGGAATCTGAACCTGCTGCAAATGCGGCCACTTCTTCATGGCGCACAGAAATCCATTCGATTTTTCCTGACCTTCGGATAGAATCAAGGACGGCATTCAGGGAATCTCCAACAATTCCATAAATTCGTTTTACTCCGGCATGAAGCAATGAATCGATTAATAAATCAGCAATTGTTTGTTTCATATTGACATCTCCTTATGTACCGGTATTTAGAGAAAGCTTCTCTAAAAAGCAGGTTACTTCCATTTCTATTCTTTATCGGAAGATTAAGGGCTATACACTGTAAATGCTAATTGTATCTCAGTTATGTTATGTATCAGGAAAAAAGTAAAGAGGCGCTGAAAGCACCTCTTATTAACAATATTTTCTTCCTCTTCTCCAGTATTCTTTGCTCTGCACATTCTTGATAAAAATTCGCTGTATTTTTCCATTCACCATAAAAATGCAAGAAAAGCAAGAGATGTAATGGCGCCTAATGCGAAACCTGCCGCTGCTCCGCCCCAGCCCCAGCCCCAGCCGTAGCCACCTCCGTATCCATAACCGTAGCCCCGATAATTATTGCCTCCTCCTCTTAGAGGCCGGATGTAAACCTTGTTAGGAGTTACCCTTTCAATAATGCCCCGGTGAACTGTGCCCCGGTTAGTTCGTATTTCAACTGCTCTGCCGATACCATTTTTACACATTCCATAGTAGTTATTATTTCCCATAATGTGGTATGCACCTCCTTTTTTTATAGAATATGCAAGAGGTTTTTTTTCGAATGGACATACACACATAATAGAGCTAAAAAACAGTGATTTTCTGTTAAAGGTGATATATATGCCCATTCATCTCATTACTGCATACATAGTATAAAAACAAATAACAAACTCAATAGGAGATGAAGCCGTGAATCTGACCTATCAGGATGTCCTGGCATTTTACGGTATTGAAGGCGCCCATCCGGGAGGCTTCGGGCTTACAAAGAAGATATTGGCAAAAGAAAAAATATCGGATAAGACAACTGTGCTTGATGCCGGATGCGGAACGGGGCAAACAGCTTCCTATCTTTTCAGGACATTTTCGTGCCCGGTTACAGCTATTGACAAGCATCCTGAAATGATCAAAAAAGCTTTACAGCGCTTTAAGCATGAAAAAATTCCGATTCAGATCTTACAAAGTTCGATGGAGGCGATGCCATTTGATGATGGCAGCTTTGATTATATTATCGCCGAGTCATCAATAGCCTTTACGAATATTAATAATACCCTGAGAGAGCTTTACAGGGTCCTTAAAACAGGAGGTGTCTTGCTTCATATTGATATGACTGCAGAACCCTCATTAAAAAAAGAAGAAAAGGCAGAATTGAAAAAGTTTTATCAAATGAAAGAAATTTTCACAGAGAAGGAATGGCTGAAGGCTCATAATTTAGCGAATTTCAAAGGTGTACAGATCCTTAAATCGAATACCATATTAAAGGAATTAGAAGAGATGCCGATATCAGATTTTGCAAATATGCCTCCTGCCCCTCAAGAGTTTGATGAAATTATGCATAAGCATCAGCTTTTGACATTATCACATGGCGATAAGCTTGGGTACCGGGCATTCAGGGCAGTAAAGTCAAGCTCTTTAAGAAGTCAATTCAGCTAAAGTAGCTGCTGATATAAAATGTGTATTGGAGGAATAATATGGCCATTCACTTTACAGCTTTGGGAGATTCCCTGACAATCGGTACAGGAACCCCTCTTTTCTCTCCCGGTTTTGTTCAAAGATTTAAAAAAATGCTGGAAGAGGACCTGCAAGAAAGAGTAGCTCTTCAGGTCAAAGCCCGAACGGGGATTGAAACAGAAGATATCTCCAGATTCCTTAATAACCGGTTTGTCGTACAGTGGGTAGAGAGTGCAGATGTGATAACAATTACAGGCGGAGGAAATGATTTAATTCACGCCCTGAGAAAATATGAGCAGCATAGGGATGAAAAAATTTTCCTTGAAACATTGGATTCTGCTCAGCAAAATTTTTCAGAGATTATATCTAAAATATATAAAATAAAACGGAATAACGATTCGCCATATGCGGTCAGGATTCTTAATCTGTATAATCCGCTTCCTCAAGTCAGCTTAGCTGATAGGTGGATCACAAATTTCAACGAGCACATCCAGAAGTTCGGCAGCGCCCCTCACGTTGAGATTGCCAACATATACGCAGCTTTTAAAGGCCGTGAAAAAGAATTGCTTTCGATGGATGGGGTCCATCCAAATAGCCTTGGCTATCAGATCATGGCCGAAACGCTAAGAAAGCTTGGATATAGCTTTGTTGCAAGCCCCCAATAAAACAAAAAGGAGCCTAGTTTAAAGTGTACCCGTTGTAAGGGACATTTTAGTTAATGAGGCCCCTTTTTGTTTTTTTATAATTCTCGCTCTGTTGGCCACGTATTCTTAAGGAGCTAATTCATTAATTGATTCACATGATGATTATTTTGTCGAAAGTTTTACTTAGCACATTCACTGCAGGTTTTGAATTGTAATGAAGTAAGAATGATGGTATTCTTCAAGTAACTTAGGGTCCAAAAGAGGCCTGTAGTATTTTTTCCTTATCAGTTGATAAATTAATTTCAGTCATTTTTAGAAAGGAGCCTGTTTTACGCTCCGAGTGAGCTTGCAAAGGAGATCTTCAATATGAAAAAAAGACACGATTCTTCAGAAATCAGCATGGGCGAAACCAGGAGCACCATCATAAGCACGGCCCGGAAATTATTTATGGAGCTTGGCTACAGGGCAGTTTCCACAAGGAAAATTTCTGAAGCATGCGGCTTGACACAGCCTGCATTATACCATCATTTTTCTAATAAAAATGATTTATATGTGGCTGTTTTGCAGGATGAGCTAAAGACGGCTCAATCTGCCATTGAACGAATCATAAAAAGATCAAGCAGTATTGAAGAAAGGCTTTACGAGGTCATTCACTATATTTTGGTGAACAGTCCTCAAAACCTTTCGCAAATGTTTCATGATATTAGGCACGAGCTGCCGGAAGAATTTCAGCCATCCATCGAAAAATGGTGGTTCAACGCATATCTGCTGCCAATTGCTGGGATTTTTGAAGAAGGGCTGAAAAGCGGGATGCTAAAAGATTCTGCAGGCTTAGAAACAAATCCAGTTAGCATGTCATATATATTACTTAGTATGCTGAGCTACTCCTTTCCTATTAAAAATCTTACAGAAAAAGAAATTAAGGAAAAAACCATGAAGCAAGCAAAGTTAGTTGTCCATGTCCTACTTTATGGCCTGACAGGCAAATAGCCCGACCAGTTTACTGTACTTGTTTGCAAACTGTTTATCATTTGATAAGTAAAATACAAAGATGAAATGAGGGGAAATTCCGGATGAGCTTTTTAACAAAATTCAGTTTGAAAAATGCTGTAGCCATCTTTATCATTTCTTTTTTATTTATTTTGGGAGGGATTTATTCTTTTTCAAAGCTTCAGGTAACCCAGTTTCCTGATATTGAGTTCCCGCAGATTACCGCAGAGATCGTGTATCCAGGTGCTTCACCGGATGATGTCAGCACTCAGGTAGTTTCTAAATTAGAAGATCAATTCAAGTCAATTGAGGGTGTCAAAACCATTCAAAGCTCCGCTTACGAAAGCGTGGGAGTTGTGAATGCAGAATTTCCATTTAATACAGATTTAGATAAAATTGAACAGCAAATGAATTCTCTTGTAAAAGATGCGGGTTTGCCTGACAAAGTTAGTGTGAAGCTTAATCGATTGTCTTTCGGCTCTTTCCCTATTTACAATATTTCTCTATTTGGCAAAGGCTTAACCAATATAGATAAGCTGCTTAAAGAAGATGTTATCCCAGAGCTGAAAAAAATAAATGGAGTGAACAGTGTCTCAGTAGGCGGCTTTAAGGATCAATTGGTGCAGGTAACCGTCGACAAAAAAAAGGCGGCAGAATCCGGTTTAAGCCTAAGCTCCATTAAAGATCAAATCAATGAAAAATTCATTTCATTCCCAGCGGTCCAATTGAAGGATTCTGATGTAAAAATCCCGATCCGCGTAGAAGAAAAATTGGATACAGTAAAAGAACTGGAAGGCTTGCGGCTTAATTCCACCATTGCCCAGGCAGCTGCCAAGAATAGAGGACAGCCCGGCAGCAGCGCAGGACAAGGACAGCAGCCGGCAGCAGCGAAGCCCATTTTGTTAAAAGATATAGCCAAAGTGGAAACTGTTACAAAGCAGGAGGAAAAAACGCGGTATAACCTTAAAAGCTCGCTGTCTATGGCTATTACAAAAAAACAGGATGCCAATACAGTTGAAGTGGCTGACGGGGTTATGAAGGTATTAAAAAAATATGACAATAAGCTCGATTATTCTATCGGTCTTGATTCAGCAAAAGACGTAAAAAAATCTGTATCTTCTCTTGTTAAAGAGGGCCTTCTTGGAGCTTTATTCGCATCCATTGCCGTCCTCCTTTTCCTTAGGAATATCCGGGCGACATTAATTGCGATTATATCAATCCCTCTCTCCCTGCTTATATCAGCGATTTTCCTTAAACAGCTGGATGTGTCGCTTAATATAATGACTTTGGGCGGTATGGCTGTTGCAGTCGGCCGGGTAGTGGATGATAGCATCGTTGTCATTGAGAATATATTCAGGAGGGTACGTAAATCTCCAGAAGGGATGACCAATAATGTCATTCTGGAATCAACGAAGGAAATTCTGAAGGCTGTTACCTCTTCTACGATTACTACTGTCGTTGTATTCCTCCCTCTTGGTTTTGTAGGGGGAATTACAGGGAAGTTCTTCCTTCCTTTTGCACTGACTATTGTTTTCTCGCTTCTTGCCTCATTATTAGTGGCAGTAACCATCGTCCCTATTATGGCGAAGTTTGCCTTCAAGAAAATACCAAAGGAAGAAAGAGAAGGGGCTCTTCAGCGAGTTTACGGCAGAATGATATCTGCTTCTCTTAATCATAAGATCATCATTTTAATTGTTTCATTATTATTGTTAGCTGGTTCTTTTACCATAGTGCCCACTCTTGGCTTTACTTTCATACCGAATGAAGAACAGCGCACATTAAACGCCTCCATTGAACTCCCGGCAGCGTCTTCATTAGAAAAAACAGATAAAGTTTCAAGGGATATCGAAAAAATGCTCGATGAAAAAGAGTATGTTAAACAAGTAACGGCAAGCATCGGCAGCCGTGATTACCAAACTAACCTGAAGCTTGAAAATAAGGCAAGCTATTTTATTAATTTAAAAGAAAATGCAGATGTAGAAGCTTCAATTAAAAAGCTTCAAAAAGAGTTTGAAAAAATCACCGAAAATGATGCTCCCAAAACGAAAATTACAATAGCAGAGCTCAACACCAGCGGTCCCCCAACTAATAATAATGTAGATATCGACCTCTATTCGAACAATCTGGATGCTTTGCAAAAGGCTTCCAAACAGGTTGAAAACTACATGAATAAAGACAAAGACCTGAAATATGTTACAAATAATTTCTCAGACAAACAAACTCAGTATCTGGTTGAAATAGACCCTGAAAAAGCAGCTGCCCTTGGATTAAGCGGAGGACAGATTCTCGGTACTATCAATGACCAGACGAGCCCAGTGGATGCCGGTGAGCTTAAGCTTAATGGAAAACTTCAAAGCGTCCAGCTTTCATATAGCGAAGGCCTTAACTCGCCGGATGATTTGAAGAAAGTGATGATTTTTTCAAATAAAGGCCCTGTCCCATTATCGAAAGCGGCGAATGTGAAAAAGTCAGACAGCTTTACTTCTATTCAAAGACTTGATGGCAAGGTATACGCCCGTGTAACCGCACAGGTAAAAGGGAATGATGTGCAGGCGGTTACGAAAAAAATATCTGATGGGGTTAAATCAGAATCTTAGCCTTCCTAAATCTGTGTCACTTGAAAGCGGCGGAGGAAGCGACGATACGGCCCAGGTATTCCAAAGCCTTGGCATTGCAATTGCCGTAGCTATTGGTCTTGTGTATCTGACTATGTTAATCACATTTGGAAAAGCACGTATACCATTTGTTATCCTTTCGTCCCTCATATTTGTCCCAGTAGGTTCATTAATTGGATTATTTATTACAAAAGAGCCGTTATCGGTAAGTGTAATGATAGGATTCTTAATGCTTATCGGAATTGTAACCACCAATGCCATAGTGCTTGTAGACAGAGTCGGGCAAAACCGCGACCGTGGCATAACAATCCGTGACTCGCTGATTGAAGCAGGAAAAACTAGGCTCCGCCCTATATTAATGACTGCTTTTGCAACGATTACAGCATTGATACCATTGACACTAACATCTTCTACAGGAACCTTAATTTCAAAAGGCCTTGCAATCACAGTAATCGGGGGGCTTACATCTTCAACATTGTTAACATTAATCATTGTTCCTGTTGTATATGAGCTTTTTTTCTTTAAGAAAGCTAAAAAACAGCGAAAACAGTAAAACTAATTATGGGCAGCCCGCGAGAATCCGGGCTGCCTTGTTTTTGAGAGTTTTAGTTTGCAATAATTATCACATCACGGGACTCCTGATTTGGAAGTGGATTTCCTTTGCAAAAAAACGATATTATTTACTTTTTTATTTTAGACTGTTTAAGTATAGGAGCGAAAAAGCAGAGTTTGTTCCATGGAGGAAATAACCCTGCTTTTTGTTATGTTTATCTATTTGGGATATCAAAATGGAAAAGATTGGTTTTCCTCCATGCTGAGTATAAAGGCTTTCAGTAAATTTTTTGTTGCTTCCAAATCACCGAGGTCGATGAATTCTGCAGGAGAGTGGGCATATCTTGAAGGGATAGAAAGAACGCCTGTTGGAATGCCTCGATTTGCATAGTTCACTGCCCCGCCGTCTGTACCGATTCCAGGGAAAACCTCGAGCTGGTATGGGATGTTTTCTGATTTTGCCAAAGAAATAAGGAGATTTTTCATAGTTCTAGGTACAATTAGACTGAAATCCATAACCTTTATTCCTGTTCCAGCACCAAGCATTAAGCTGTGATCCATGGTCTCTTCTGGGGTATTACTGACTGCTGTCGTATCGATTGCTATTGCTGCGTCTGCCATAATATGCTCTGATGCTGTTTTAGCTCCCCGCAAGCCTACTTCTTCCTGTACCGCAAAGAGAAGGACAATTTCACCTGCGAATGATGTTTCATTTAATTCTTCCATAGCTTGGATCATTACTGTACATCCTGCACGATCATCCAATGCTTTAGAACGGATTTTAGGCTTTTCCTCAGGGCCTATCAATTTAAAATTTGGTTCCCAAGTAACCGGCGTACCAATTTCAATACCAAGGCTTTCTGCTTCCTCTCTGGAGGATGCACCTATATCAATATACATTGCAGATTTTGAGTATCTGCGAGTATGAGCTACATGACTATTTATTATAAATTACCAAACCAATCTATTAGCATTCAGGAAATATATCAAAATAAAAAAACAGGCTAGCGCCTGCTTTTCTAAATTGCTGCAATAGACTCTTTCCGGGCTTTTCCGCCAGATCTGTACAGCTCTATGTCTGGATGTGATCCTTTTGTAATTAAATCCCGGATGATTTGAGAAAGAATAATACTGTACACTGTTCCATTTCCGCCGTATCCCAGCAGGAAATAGCAATTTGGATAGTTTTCATACATTCCTATTGTAGGTAGTCCATCCTTGCTTTCCCCAAAAAAAGCTCCCCAGTAAAATTCTGCTTCCACATTACCCTGAAGCGAAGGAAATAGTTTGATGAGCTCTTCAATAAGCTTATCTCTTTTATGAATGATCATGGAATCTCTTTTGTTCCTGTATGTGGTATATTCATCAAGGCCCCCTATTATTATGCGCCGGTCTGCTGTTCGGCGTGCATAGATATAGGGCCGTGCCGTTTCCCATATCATCATGTCTTCTTTCCACCCGATGTCATCATAGATAGGGTTCGTGGCAATTGCATAGGAACTGACTACTTGAGCATTGCTGTCTGACACCTCTTCCTGTGCTTCGTAGCCTGTTGCAAAAATAACCTTATCAGCAGAAATGGAAAACCCTTGATCTGTATATAATATCGTTTTATTTTCTTTTAATATTTTCCCATTAATCCTGGTGTTTGAAAAAATCCTTACCCCCTTGTCCTGGGCATATTTAATTAAATAATGGGCATTTTTATAAGGATTAATTTCTGCATCTCCATCTGTAATTAGTGCGGCTGGTTTTGAAAAAGGAAAGCTTTTATTTATTTCATTTTCTGTCAGGTACGTTGCAGGAAAACCATATTTTATTAATTGCTGATATTCTTCTTGGAGCATTGGAACATCTTTATTGTCGGAAGCAAAGTAAAGGCTTTTGCGAAAACTGAAATCCGGATCTTCATCGAGGCTTGGAACAATTTTGTTTCCCAGAGTCTGAAGGGCTTGGGCACAAAGATTGACATGCCGCACTGCAGCTTCCGCCCCAAAAGTATTTATAAGGGAAGTCAAGGACTTATCATTCGAAAATTGAAGCAGGCCGGTATTTGCAGATGTGCTTCCGCCGCTTATGTCTCTTTTATCCACAAGGACCACCTTTAGTCCTGTTTCAGCCATAAAATAGGCACAATGAGCACCTGAGGATCCGCTTCCGACAATAACAACGTCACAAGTGATATCTTCCTCTAATGGAGGAAACTCCATATTTTCTTCGAGTGTTCCGTTCCAATATAATTTTCCTGTATTCAAATCCATAATCAATTCCTCCTGCATCTTTACATCCATACTGGATAATTTCCCTAACAGTTAAAAAAGCAAACCTTCAAATATGTTGGTAAGTGGAAGAGTAGAATGTTTGCCTATTTTAGATAGTAAAGCTACATGTATGAATCTGGCAGGAACAATGAGGCGATTAATTAGAAATGGTTAAGATAAATATCAAGTAGTAATATTTTATAACGGAAGAATCAAAAAGAGACAGGAAAATCACCCTGTCCCTTTAGCAAAATTACTGTACTGCTTTCTGAAAAAATTGCGGCAAGTGTTCTTTATGGGCTTCAAGCATTTCATCCAGAATTTTTTTTGCAATGGTATCGGATGGCACTAAAGGATTTATTGTCATTGCAACGAGCGCTGTATTATAATTTCCAGTAACTGCAGCTTCAGCAGCCACTCTTTCAAAGGACTTAATCTGCTGTACAAGCCCGCGCACTGCAATAGGAAGGTCTCCGATTGCTATAGGTTTAGGTCCATCCTTTGTAATTACACAATTGATTTCAACAGCTGAATCATCCGGTATGCTGGCAATTGCACCATTATTCATTGTATTAACCGGCTGGATATCCCGTTTATCATTATAAATGGAATTAATCAGGCTGCAGGCTGCGTCGCTATAAAAGGCGCCGCCGCGTTTTTCAAGCTGTGGCGGCTTAATGGAAAGCTCTGGATTTTTATAGAGTTCAAACAAATCCTTTTCAAGAGCCTGTACCACCTCTGCACGTGTGCCGGAGGATGCCGACGCTTCCATTTCTTCTTCAAGCATTTCGCTGGTTTTGTAATAATACCGATGATATCCGCATGGTATGACTCCTAGCCCTTTAATAAAGTCAGGGTCCCATGAAAGCCCTGCTATATTTTTCATTGTCATTTTATTTTCAGGATCGGCCATTGCATCAATGACTTGCTGTTTTACACTCACACCATCTAAAAATACATCAAGACCGAAAACCATATGGTTCAATCCTGCAAAATTTACTGACACACGTGATGGATCAACTTCGAGTGACTTAGCTATCCCCATCTTCATACCGATCGGTACATTGCATAAGCCTACAACCTTCTTGATTTTGCTGTAGCGGAGAACCGCTTCTGTGACCATTCCTGCAGGATTTGTGAAATTAACCAGCCATGCATCAGGGCATAGTTCTTCCATATCCTTGCAGATCCCAAGAATCACAGGAATAGTTCGCAGCCCTTTAAATAAACCGCCTGGCCCATTTGTTTCCTGGCCAATCACTCCATATTTCAGAGGGATCCTTTCATCCTTTGCCCTTGCATCAAGCAAGCCTACCCGAAATTGGGTAGTTACAAAGTCAGCTCCTTTTAATGCATCTCTTCTATCTAAGGTTAAGTGGATATCAATATGTAGTCCAGCTTTTTTAACCATTCTTTTCGCAAGATTTCCGACTATTTCAAGTTTTTCTTTTCCTGCTTCTATATCAACAAGCCAAAGCTCCCTGACCGGAAGTTCGTCGTGGCGTTTGATAAAACCTTCAATTAATTCTGGTGTATAGCTAGAGCCTCCGCCAATCGTCACTATTTTAAGTCCTTGTTTCATGAAAAGCCCTCCTGTAAATAAATTTTAAATAATAAACTTATTGAATCTGCCGCTCATCCATTTTGATTTTTATTGCCTCCATCTGCTTATACATCAGAATCATTTCAGCAACCAAATCGCCGATCGTTTCAGCACTCATCATTTGATCTTCTGCATGCATGATAATCAGGGAAAATTCAAGTTTCTTTCCAGATGCCTCCTGCTGAATCAGGCCTGAATGAGATTTATGCCCTTCAATCAAATATGATTTGGACTCTTTGAGCTTATTTTCCGCTTCATCAAATCGTCCTTCTCTAGCAGCATATAAAGCTTCCATGACAAGACTTTTGGCTGTCCCTACGTTTGAGATAATAGTAAATGCCGTTAATTCCATTTCTTCCATCGTCTTTTGATCCTCCCCTTATGCCTTTTAAATCTTACTTGCGCAAGCCTGAAAATGATGATAAAGTGCCCCAAGCAGTCCTGCATCATTTTTTAAACCGCAGCGTTCTAATGCAGATTCTTTTCCATATGAGCCCATACTCTGTATTCTCCATGTAAGCTCACTGATAAGTTCTTTTCTCTCGCTTACCGCACCGCCTATAAAAAGCTTCTTCGGATTGAACATGAACAGCAAATTATAAACAGCGATTGCCAGACTATTGTAAAAGGAAGTAACCTCATGCCGGGCGCGTGGATCTCCTTGTTCGCAAGCATCGAAAACATCAAAGCCAGAAACAGTTTCCACTTTAACTCCCTTATATTTTGCAAACCTTTCACGCAGTCCATATATTGAACCCGTATAGCTCAGCGTGCATTTACCGGCCAGATTATTTTGAAGTCCCTGAGTAATCATATATCCGAATTCACCCGCCATATTTGAACTTCCCCGATAGAGCTTGTTATCGATAAAGATTGCTCCTCCTATTCCCGTCCCAATTGTCATGCAAAGGAAGTCTGCTTCATTCTGTGCATTCCCTTTCCATTTCTCCCCTAAAGCAACACAGTTCACATCATTTTCAGCACTTACGCTGATGTTCAGCTGTTCTTCCAGATATTCCTTGATATTAAAGCGGTTAAAATCACCGATAGCGCCGCCAACCTCAATGTAACCTGTTTTTTGATCCACAAATCCAGGCACACTGAGTGCAATGCCAGTTAATCCTTCTGTCTGTAAAGCCCGATCTATAATGGATTGCAAAATAGCTGAACCGTCAAAACGGTTTGATGGATAAGATCCTTTTTGGAGGAAGTTTCCTTCTTTGTCGAGAACAGCATATTTAATGTCCGTCCCGCCTATATCAAACGTAAGGTATTTTTCGATTGTTCTCACCTCTATGCTTACTGTATACAACTAGCGGTATAATAGAGAGCCGGTCCGTATTTCGATTTTTTGAATATGTCCATTAAATACTGCTCAGCTTCTTGCCCTGTCAATGAAGTGACTACCTCAAAAACAGCTGTTATTTTGGTTTCTGAAAGTAAAACTGCCTTTACCTTTTCATCCTGATAATCATTAAAGAATTTGCGGACAAAGGAAATTTGCCCGCAATAAAATTTTATTTTATAAGTATTCATCGTTCTTCCCTTATGCTGGAAGGTCTTTCTGATTTTTCTTGCTGCTTGAATTATTAACGGAAGCGGCTTTATTTGATGCCAATACGAATGGCAGGTAAACAATTGTGGAAACTGCCAGACATACAAATCCGATCAGTAATGCAACGTAATTTCCGCCTGTGCCTAAAAATGCTATTAACGGTCCAGGTGTTGTCCATGGGACCTGATAGGCAATTGGCGGAATAAGTCCAGTGGTAATGGCAGTATAACCGATGATGACATTGATGGCCGGGACAAGGATGAAAGGAATGATCAATATTGGATTAAGAACCACCGGCAATCCGAATATAACAGGCTCATTGATATTAAAGAGTCCTGGAGCGATTGAAAGTTTTCCAATTTCACGGTAATCCTTCCTTTTAGAAACAATGAACAAAGCAATCAGCAAACCTAATGTCATCCCAGATCCGCCATAGTTGGCAAATGCATCATTGATGGCCCATGTTACAGGGTATGGAGCTCCCCATGCAGATCCGTGTTGTGCAACATAATTCAGATTTTCAAGGTTCGGCTCAGCGAACATGGCTTCACGGATGGCTGCCACCGTATTAGGTCCATGAATTCCAAATACCCATAGAAGATTGGATACAATAGCCAAAATAACAAGCGAGAAAATACTGGTTCCCAGATTTTTAAGAGGAGTTTGAAGGACTGCATAAATAAGTTCATGTAAACCTTTAGGATAAATTTCTAAAATGATCGCGTTGGCAATTGAAAACCCTACGGTAATGATGATTATAGGAAATAGCACTTTGAAGCTTCGGGCTACTGCCGGCGGGACAGAAGCAGGCATGTTAATCTGAAGTTTTTTGGACTTTGACAGTCTGCTGAAAAGCTCACCCACAATCAAGCCTACAATCAGGGCAACGAACAAGCCTTGAGCTCCCAGCCATTGCGTAGTAAGGAAGCTTGCGCCATCCACTACTTTATAGGCAGGGTAAATAATGAAAAACGTGGATAAAGCAGTCAGGCCGCAAAGAAGCTCATCTGCTTTTAAGGCAAGTGCCATATTCCTTGCAACCAGAAAAACAATAAACATTGCCAGCACATTGGAAGAACCATTGAGCACAGGTGTGAAAATATGCTGATAATCAGAAAGATGCGGAAACAGCTTATTCAGGAAAAGTATTTTTGCAATAAATCCATCCGGTGCTAAAACGGCAAAGTTCAGCAGTACGATCAAAGATCCCGCCAATGTAATCGGAAATGCTAAGATAAAGGCATCTCGTATAGCAACAATATGCCTTTGTGAGTTGAGCCTGGCTGCTACTGGAACCAGAGCCTTCTCCATGAACCCCTCAAATCCCGCCATGAATCCCATTCATTTTTCCCCCTTTAGTGGTTTAAGCTTCTATTTACTAATTTCTTTGGAGCTATAATAAAAATGATCAATTCTCTTCAAACTGGCTCATTAAATCCAGCGCCCTGCTTAGAATGGCTTTTCCATTCATCATTCCGTAATCCCTCATCTCTATAACTTCAACAGGCACCCTGCCAGCGATGATGGCATCCACCTGCGGTTTTTGGTAGCGTACTTGCGGGCCAAGCAGCACCACATCAACTTCTGCAGAAACACTGGAGCATTCCGATACAGGCAAAGCAAATATATCAATTTCTATCCCTTTCTCTTTTGCTGCATCATTCATTTTGTTCACCAAAAGGCTTGTAGACATGCCGGCTGCACATACTAGCAGGATTTTTTTCATTATTTTTCCCCCTATGCTTTTTATTAAGGATGTTATCTGGACTCCTCAGTTTGTGAAGGAATAAAATTTAAATGACTTCCATTCGACTTGATGACTTCTTTGTACCAGTAGAAGCTTTTTTTCTTTATCCTCCGTAAATCTTTTTCACTGTGTTCATCACGATTAATGTACACAAAACCATACCTTTTTTGATAGCCATTCAGCCAGCTGAGGATGTCTGTAAATGACCATGTACAATATCCAAGCAGCATGGCGCCATCATTTATAGCATTCTGGCAGGCTTCAACATGTGATTTTAAGTAATCTATCCGGTAATCATCATTGATGATGTCATGATCCTCTAAAGTATCAAACTCGCCCAGTCCGTTTTCTGTGATCAAAATAGGCAGCCCGTAACGGCTTGTGAGTCTTCTAAGTCCAATGCGCAAACCTTCGGGATCTATTTCCCAATCCCAATTGGTAGCTTCTAAGTGAGGGTTTCTTATAGATTTGTACATTCCTGGAACACCGCTTTCCGGAGTGGTGCCTTTTTGGCCGGTTGTATTCATGTCCCCCTGGCCAACGCCATCAGCCGGATTCATTTCCACTGTACCGGTCCGGTAATAATTGATGCCGATAAAATCTGGCCGGCCAAATTCAAGAAGCTCCCAGTCACCTGCATGGATATCAGGCGCCAGATCATTTTCTTCTAAATACTTCCATGATGCTTTTGGATATTTCCCCCAGCAATAGATATCCAGCCACCAATGATTATTAAGATCTTCTGCATTCTCAAACGCCATCACATCATCCGGGCGGCATGAGAATGGGTAATTGGGTCCATAGGCAAAGCTTGGCCCTATCTTACCTCCAGGCACATATCTCCTGAAGGACTGTATTGCTTTGGCATTGGCCAAATTAGCAATATGATTGGCATTGTACATTCTTTTTAAATCTTTTACACCCGGCGGATGGATTCCTGACTTATAGCCAAGACCGATAAACACATTTTGTTCATTCAAAGTGACCCAATACTTTACACGGCTGCCGTAGCGTTTATAAAGGGTTATGCAATAATCATTAAAATCTTCAATAATCTGCCTTGATTCCCATGCCCCGTATTCATCCATAAGACCTTGCGGAACATCCCAGTGGTAAATCGTTATAATCGGCTCAATTTTATATCTTAGCAATTCATCAATAAGCTGATCATAAAATAAAAGTCCCTGCTCATTTGTTTCGCCATTCCCCTTGGGGAAAATCCTGCTCCATGCAATTGAAAAACGGTATGCTTTTAGCCCCATGTCAGCCATTAATGCAACATCTTCCCTGAACCTGTTATAGTGGTCAACGGCAACATCGCCGTTAGTTCCTTTAAAAGTCGTGCCAGGCAATTTTGTGTATGTATCCCAAACGGATGGCCCTTTCCCGTCTTGATCCCAAGCGCCCTCTACCTGATAGGCAGCTGTGGCCGAACCCCAAAGAAAGTTATCAGGAAAGCGGCCCTTACCTGTATGCATCATTGACATCTCCTCCTCCCTGATTAAATTGTATACGCTTTCAAAAATAGTGTAAATAAATTTTGAATATTATGTAATTTGTATCATTGCTTGGTAATTGTTACATTTGAAAAACAAGGTGTTTTTTTATTCCCTTTTACCGCTCCTGTGAATTTCACGTGCAATAGATTCGAGTATGTATACCACAGGGATCTGGCTGGTAATGTTGGATTCTTCTATGTATTCCTCCGTAACATAATAGGAAATATTCAAATCAGAAATATTTGCAATGGTACAGTTTTTCTGATTAGTGATGCTGATAATCGTGCTTCCTTTCTCTTTCAGCTTTTTTATTAAATTGATGATTTCGTGAGTCTCCCCTGACACAGACATGGCAATGGTGATGCTGTTTTCAAGAAGCCTGTTATGTATTGGGAAAAAAGGATCTTTAATGTACAGAGAAAATTTTCCCAGACTTGAAAAATAACGTGCTCCATATTCAGCCATAATGCCGGAACTGCCGATTCCGAGGAAAATAACGCTACCTGATCGTGCTATAAGGTGTGAGGATTCCTGGATATATGATTCAAATCCGCCCTTTAGGGTTCTTTCAACAAATTCTGATAATGCATGATGTGTGCTTTTTAAATTGTTGTCTGCCCTTTTTTCTAAATACAGTTTTAGCTTCACTTTAAACTCTGAGAAGCCTTCACAATCATTTTTACGGCAAAACCGGAGGATTGTGGAAGTGGATACATGTGTCTCGTCCGCAAGCTCGCGAATGCGCATATATATCACTTTATTAGCATGTTGAGTAATATAATTATAAAGGGAATATTCTAATTCGTTGAAAGATGAAATTACTTTGTTGGGAAACATCTACGTTCCTCCTCATTTTTCATGTAATTATATATTCTCAGAATTTATGAGAAAATCCTTTTTATTTATGAATTTAGAAAAAATCGATTTTTGGAGTGATAATTTAAAATAAAAAAGCGATGCTATTTCAGCAGCGCTGTTATCTTTATAATGAGTTAATCTCTTTATTTCAGATAGGAAATGAATGTTTCGAACGCTTCATCATCTCCCCCAGTTTTAAAATAAACGATATCACCCGGGAGAAGCCATTTATCAAATATCTCCAGTATGTCTTCAGGGTCAGAAGAATTGAAAACATTCTCTTTTTTCATCCCGGCACTTATAGCTGCTTTTCCTAAATCTTTAGCCAGGGATCCTTTTGTAATCAGTTTATCTATTCCAGATTGTGCAGCCAGTTTTCCTATTCTTTCATATTCCGAATCTGCATATTTTCCAAGGGCTGCTACCCTTCCTAATACAGCAATTTTTCTGCATGATGGAAATTCAAGATCATTAAGAGTCTTCAGTCCGCTTTCCAAAGAAGCAGGATTGGATTTCCATGTATCGTCAATTATAGTAATATCGTTTTTTCCCTTAATCAATTGAAAACGGGATTTTAATGTAGTAAAAGTCTCAAGCCTGCTGATTGAAGTCTGTATGTCGACTCCCATTTCCATTGCAGCAGTTACTGCAGCAGCAGCATTATACACGCAATGCTCGCCCAGCCCTGGAATAGTGCCCTCATATATTTGATTTTCGCAGGACAACTTATATTTCATGCATTCGTTTTCATAACGAATTTCTTTTATCTGCAAAAAAGCACTCTCTTTTTTTCCATAGGTAATAAGTTTACCTGAGTAACCTGAAAAATCTATTGTCATAATATTTTTATCATCACTATTTATAATAAGAGTTCCACTGTTTTGTAAGCCTTCCATCAGCTTTGCCTTTTCTGCTATATACGCTTCGAAAGTGCGGATTTTGTCTGTATGGTCTATGCCAATCATCGTGAAAATCCCTATGGTAGGAAAAAAGTACCTGCAAGCTTCCATCATGTCTCCACGCCTTGAAATGGCCGTTTCGAAGACGGCTGCATCGGTATTTTCGTCAATGCCCAGCAAATAAGGCAAATTATAGCAGTTAGCGTTTTTGTTTGATTTTGTTGCCTGGACAGTCATTTCTTTATTGAGAATATACTTAAGCATTTCTTTTACGGAGGTTTTACCGCAGGTTCCGGTAATGGCTGCCACTGGAATATCAAATAAATGCCTGTAATACGATGTGAAAGCATAAAATGCTTTAAACACATCTTTTACCATGATGATTTGGTATGGAGATAACATTTCCATATTAGAAAAGGGTTCATCTGTAACTATGAAAAAATTTATATGTTTCTTTAACCTGTTTCCATCCAGTCTTCTGCCTTTTTTTACACGAAAATAAACGGTGTTATTTCCTGCTTCAGAAAGCTCGCGTGTTACATGGATAATTTCGACATTTTCATGAGCCTCAGAGGGCGTTTCTCCCATTGCTTTTAATATATGTTCCAAAAATAGAGCTTTCAAGCTATCTCTCCTCTCAATGCTGAAAACACATTGAATGGTGTCAGCATTAACTTTTTATTTTTTTAAGATATTGCCTACCCTATCAATATACGTTAATGAAGTTCGACTATAACTTACTTCAAAAAGAGTTTGCCTAATCTTTGTCCATAATTTGTGACTCGAATAAATGAAGTCTTCCCCGCCCTATATTCAGCTGTTTCTTCAGTTTACTTACTAGCTTTTTATTTATAGATACGTTTGGAAAAACAGCATGCTGCACCACGTTCTTTAATGACTTTTCTTCATTCATTTTGATTCTTTCCCTTCTTTTGGTTTTTCAGGATTCTGGCTGTTTTCAAGGTGAAATTTAATTTCCTTCGCGGCCTCTTGTGCAATTTTCATTGCGTCCTCTTTGCTGTGTGAAGATGCCATCACATATCCGTACCTGTCTCCCATCGATAATGGAGCTCTTAAAAATTTTCCTTTTCGTGGTTTTATAAAAACCTCTTCTACCCCAGGAAAATTAGCAGCAGCATTGGCTCCTGTTACTTTGATGAGCTTGCCTTCGTTTTCCACGGTCAAATAGTGGACATATACATATTTTTCATGGCTTCTTTTTAGATTTGGCTTGTTTCCTTGAAATGACTGGATTGTTTCTTCAACTAAATTGATTCCATACCCTACCTCTATAATTCGGTTCATGGCACCTCCGGAAATCCGGGGATTAATTTCAATGACTTTCCATTCTCCATTTACCAGTCTCATTTCAATATGGCATGCACCGTTTTTCATTCCAAATGTATCCACAATAGAATGAACGGTTTGCTGAATATTATGATAAAAATCTTTATTTAAGAATGGATCCAAAATATATCCTGTTACAATGAATCGCTTTTGGAATGTAATTTCCTGTTCTATCACTGCAGCGATATGCACTTCTCCGTCATGAACCAGGGTTTCAACCAAAAATTGCGGACCGGTTAAAAACTCCTCGACCAGTATTGGTTTCTTTCCATATTTTCGGATAAGATTTTTCATCGCTGACTTTAATTGAATTTTGCTATTGGCCATTAACACATCCTTTGAGCCTGCGGATATCGGAGATTTAATGATTAAAGGCAGCTTGGTTTTATGCTCCAAAACAAAATCTTTTAATGAATTTCCAGGAGTATAAATGGAAAAATATGGTGATACAGGCAGATCTTTAAGCATGCTGCGTGTAAGCACTTTATCCTCCATCTGAAGAATCGGAGCAGACGAGACCACACTTGTACAGAATTCCTCAGCCAATGACGCTGCCAAATGAACATACGGATCCATAAAACTAAAGATATTTTTAATGACTTTTCCCTGTTCGATTAAATCAGCTATGATTGCCTTTAATGTGCTGATGTTCGAGAAATCCGCGAATATCATTTGGTGAACTTCTGGAAACTCCAGTCTTTGCTCCATAAATTGAATTCTATCTGTTAACAGTACTGTGAAATATCCCAGTCGGTCTGCCGCTTTGATAGCTTCCCGGCTGGATCCCGATTTACTTGTAGCAACAAATACAATCGTGTCCATTATTTGATTAATCCCACCTACATTACATTTTTTAAACAACCTATAAAATAAATTATGACGATTCTAATAAAAAGTTCTCAAATTGAAAAGAAATGGGAATGTGGAAAAGCCCTACTTAATATTTTACTGAGAAAACCAATTTAGAGCGGAGGGAAATGTAATGACCTTAATTGGCATGCTTCATCATAGAGAAGATCCAGAGAAGGTAATAAAAGCCTATGCGTATAATGCCGTTGCAAAGGCTGAAGGTGCAGATTTCTTTTACTTTACGCCTGGAAAGGTAAATATAAATACTAAAACCATTACAGGAAAAATGTATGAAAACGGCCAATGGATTGAAAAGGAATTTCCCTTTCCTGAAGTCATATATAATGCCAGTCCTCCCATTAGCGAAAAGGCTTCCGAAATGTATGATTATCTAGCACAAAGAATTCCTTTTACAAGTCATTCAATCGGCAACAAAGTGAGTGTATTTAACCGGATTAAAAGTGGAAAGGACTTCTCGCAATACCTAATACCGACTGAAGAAGCAAGTAATTCCCAAATAGTTTTTGATATGATAGATACTTATACGCAAGTTATCTTTAAGCCTGTAACTGGACGCCAGGGAGGAGGAATTCTTTACATTGAAAAAGAAAATAAAAATAGTTTCAAAGTAAATGAGGCAGGCAGTTTATCGAGCCTCAGCAAATCACAATTGCAAAAGGTAATCGCCGAAAAATATGAAGAACGGGATTATTTAGTTCAGCCCTTTATAACCTGCAAAATCAATTCCGGCCATGTATATGATCTTCGTTTACATGTTCAAAGGGACGGTGAAGGTGAATGGGTCATTGGCTCCATTTATCCGAGAATAGGACCGCTCGGCAGCATAACCTCCAACATAAGCAGCGGAGGATACTCCTGTTTGCTGGACGAATTTTTAAAAAGAGAGTTTGAGGATTCGTGGTACAACATGAAAAGGAGTCTGGAAAAGTTTGCTGTCTTATTCTCCAGGCACTTTGCCACATTATATGATAATATATCATTTGACGAATTAGGCATTGACGTGGGTATCGATAAAAACCAGAAGTTCTGGATATTCGAGGTAAACTGGAGACCGGGAATTCCGGTTATCTTCAATGGTGAACTGGATGTTGCAAGGAATACCATCCATTATGCGAAATACTTAGCAAAAATGAAAACAGAGCAGCCATAAATTTTGGCTGCTCTGTTTTTAAAGAAATAGCACCATATGGTCTTCATCAAAATAGGCTTCTCCTATTTTCAAGGCATTTTTATCAATGCCAAACACTTCAAACCCTAAGGATTCATAGAGCCTTTTAGCAGGCTCATTTTTTTTTGTCACTGACAGGTGTATTTGTTCGATATCCTTCAGCTCTTTTGCTTTGCTGATTGTCTTTTTCATCAGCTCACGGCCTAAGCCTTTCTTTCTTTTTTCCTTTGATACATACATTCCATAAATATTTGCTCTATGTCTGAGCTTTATCTTGCTTTCTTTTACCAGTGAAACAATTCCAGTCAGCTCTCCGTTTTCATACGCTCCAAAAATCATGGCTTCATAGGATTCTATTCTGTTTTGATAATGTTCAATAGAATTGCTTTTTTCTTCTTCATAACTGGATGAAAAAGCCTCTGGGCTATCTTTTAAAGCTTCAAGCCTGATTTTTTTATACTCTTCTGCATCAGATTGGTTTAAAAGCCTGATATTCACTAAGATACCTCCACTAATCAATTGTTTTTATTTATAAAACATTTTATCCCATTTTAACTGACAAGGATAGTTCAATTTTTTTTAGGGATAGGGGTTTTAATATATTAATAGCGGGATAATAAAACAGGTATCCATAAATGGATACCTGCTAATTTTAAATAATGAAGGTTGGTTTATGCTGTTCAAGAGATGGCTTGGCAGTTTCCATCTGCTTGCCGGTATGAACATCCATTACCTCCGATGCTTCATTAAACCAGCAGTCCGGTGCAGCCGCACCCCAAAATGTTTGTCTCCTCTTATCATTAATATCCCAGCGAATGGGCTTGAAATCCGGATCAATGGTCAGATAATCCCCATTATACAATTCAATCCGGTGTCCATCCGGGTCTCTTAAGTACAGGAAAAAAGCGTTTGAAAGACCATGCCGCCCAGGCCCGCGTTCAATGTTTTTACTATATCCGAGCGATGCCAGCACATCGCAGCCCTGAATGAGAGCCATAGGATCACTAAGCCAGAAGGCAACATGATGAAGGCGCGGGCCATTCCCATTCATAAAGGCGATATCATGCACTCCCGGTTTCCGGAACAGCCATGCTGCCCAGATGTTTTCTTCTTCTGTAACCGTGTACTCAGAACATCTGAAACCCAGATCATTCATATAAAACTCACATGCTTTTTCCACGTCGGTTACCGCACCGTTGAAATGGTCAATTCTCTGCACCTTTGCCCCTTGATACAAATCATACCGCTGAAGCATCCTTTCTGCATGGTCCATTTCTGAAAAAAATTCAATTGGAAGGCCAGATATGTCCTGAACTCTTAAAGCTCGCCCGATTGCATGCTGAGATCCTTTTTCGAGCCACTTTGTTTTCATGCCCCTATTTTCAAAAACAGCCGCAAGTGCATCAAGATCTGTATTTCCATGAACTTTATAGCTCATTACTTCAGCACAGTGGCTTTCGGCTTTTTTTAATAGAAGGCTGTGATGGCAATGCTCTTCAAGCCCCCTGAGATATATCGCTGAATTATCTTCCTCAGTTACTATGAAACCAAGACCCTTCACATAAAATTCACGGGATGCTTTTAAGTCCGTTACATGCAAAACGGCTCTTGCAGCACGAAGAATATTAAAAGCCATATGACTGCCTCCTTTAGATGGCCGAAATATCATGTTTAGTAGCGCTTTTAAGGAAATCCTTCACTCTTTGTTTAACATAATCTTGTTCATAGTTATCAAAATAAGTCATGCCCATTCTTATTGGGTCGCCAAAGAAATAGTATTCATAATGCATTTGTCTGCTTCCAAAGGAACTAAGCGTTAAATCCCAGGCCAGCCGGAATAACTGAACCCTTTCATAGCCATCAAGATTCTTGCCCTGCAGTCCCCTCTGGATAATCGGCCCTATTTCCTGAGAATCAAAATCTTCCTTGGTCGGGATGCCCATCAATCCAGATGCACCAAGAACACGAATAATTTCAACCAGGCGCGGGTACATTTTCGGGTACCAGTTTCTCGCAGCATCAAGGGCTGCGTATTCCGGTGTCATTGTTCCCCATTTATCAAGCTTGGCATTATGTTCGGCCCGGTATAAATGAGATTTCATTGCTTCAAGGGTCAGCATGATTTCAGTCCCTTTTTCCTTAACATGCTGAAACTGATCTATTCCAATCGCATCCATTATCGACAGGGCAACTCCAAGCAAAAATTCGGTTTTGATAATATTTTTCGAAACTACCTGATGCGACATATGGACTACAGCGTTCGTTTCCCTGAAGGTACGGTTGCAGATGGATGAATTTCCGCAGACAAAAACACGATCCCACGGAACGAATACATTCTCAAAAGAAACGATTGCATCTCCTTCTTCAAAACGAGATGATAAAGGATGGTCCCATCCATTTCTTCCGTAGTCAAATGATTCCCTTGAAATGAATTTCAGTCCTTCAGTATTATTAGGAATGGCAAATGCAAGAGAATAAGCATCATCTTTTTCTCCAGCTTTTTTGACGGTCGAAGGAAACACAAGAATTTCATCTGTAATCCCCCCCTGTGTTGCCAAAAGCCGGATCCCGTCCACAATGATTCCATCGCTCTTTTTTTCAGTCAGGTGAAGAGCAACATTTGCATCACCTTGTTCATGCGGTGCTTTAGACCGATTTACCTGAGGATGAATCAGGGTATGTGTCAAACTTATATCATTTTCCCTTGCGTATTCGTAATACATTTTTGCATTTTCAGCAAACAAAGGATCTTCCTCGCCAAAAAAACTGCTTGATGATCCCATCGCCATTACTTCAGCATTGAGATAATCCGGTGAACGTCCCATCATCCCGCATGAAGTGATCGCCCATTCCTGAATGGCATTGCGCCGCAGGATAATTTCGTCAATAGTTTTGGGCTGCATGAAGGTAATCCCTATACTTTCCCCTGAAGATGGTGAATTGTAGAGCATTTTTCCAGGCTTTTCGTACTGTAAGTCATAGAGCTGTGCCATTGATTTTACAACGCCTTTAAGTCCAGGGTGCTCAGTAACATCATCCACTCTTTTGCCGTGGAGATAAATATTGTTATTTGCCTTCTTCAGCCGATCTAAATATTCTTTCCCCGTCTTGGCTGGCATTATCTCTCCTCCTTATTTTCCAAACTGGGGGATATGGTGGTCACTCATAGCTACGTGGATAACCTTTGGCTCGGAATAGAATTCAAGCAGGGCATAATGGCCGCCCTCCCTGCCTATTCCGCTGGCCTTGGTACCCCCAAAGGGGGTGCGGAGGTCGCGTACATTTTGCGCATTAAGCCAGATCATCCCTGCATCAACTGCCTGGGCAACTCTATGCCCGCGCTTGATATCATTTGTCCATACATATCCTGCGAGACCATATTTCACATCATTTGCTGCTGCAATTACTTCTTGCTCATCTTCGAACTCAATGACAGCCATGACAGGGCCAAAGATTTCTTCCTGGCACACTTTCATATCATTTCTGGCATGAAGTAAAACAGTTGGTGGAACAAAATTCCCTGCCTTTGCTTCGGAGGGAACAGTGCCCTGGATAACTTCACATCCTTCTTTTTTCGCTAATTCAATATAAGAGTTTACTTTGTTGAAATGCACTTTATTTATCAGCGGCCCAAGTTCGGTCTCAGTATCCATGGGATCGCCAATTTTTATGTTTGTTACTCTTCTTTTCAATTCGTCAATGAAACGATCTTTGACTTTTTTATGGACAAAAACCCGTGAGTTTGCCGTGCACCTCTCACCGTTAAAGGAAAATATGCCCCACACTGCAGCGTCCAGAGCACGTTCAAATTCACAGTCCTCAAAAATGATCAAGGGGGACTTTCCTCCAAGCTCCATGGATGTCCTCTTCAGTGTATCTGCTGCATTTTTAAGGATCACTGTGCCAGTAGACGTTTCCCCTGTAAATGAAATGGCGTTCACATCGGGATTTGCCACAAGAGCGGCTCCTGCCGTTTCCCCATGCCCATGAACTACATTTAATACACCTTTTGGGAGGCCAGCTTTGTCAATGACCTGTGCCAAAATATGCGCGCTGAGCGGCGACAGCTCAGCCGGCTTTAATATCACTGTATTTCCAGCAGCGAGTGCAGGGGCCACCTTCCATGTTTCCAGCATAAATGGCGCATTCCACGGAGTTATCAGCCCCACAACCCCTACAGGTTTATAAATCGTATAATTAATGAACTCACCGTCAGCCTGATAGGCTTCTCCATGAAGTCTAGACTCCGCCATTCTTGCATAGAATCGGAAATTCTCAGCAGAACGAGCAGTCTGGTTTTTTGTCTGGGATACAGGAAGTCCAGTGTCCAAAGCTTCTAAAACTGCAATTCTTTCTATTTCCTGATCTATAATATCTGCAATCCTATACAAATACTTCATACGCTCAGAAACTTTCATTTTCCCCCATGGGCCATTTTTGTAAGCTTCCTTTGCTGCAGCTGCTGCTTTTTTGATATCCTCTTCACGGCCTTCCGCTACGCTATTAATTTTCTGGTTTGTGAAAGGATTAATATTTGCGAAGGACGAATTGGAATAGGCAGGTACAAATTCTCCATTTATATAATGTTCGATATTTTCTATACTTGAAATGATGCTTTCAAATTTTTGATCTGTCAGTTTGGATGGCATACATTCACTCCTATCCCCAGTTTTTATAGAGTGTTTCTTTCACGTGTCTCCTATCCCCCTAAACTGGGATAATCATTTTTATTTTATTGCTTCACACTGTCAGGCAGCTTCACATACTTTTTCAGCACCTGGCGGATTTCAGCCTGCAGGGAATGTTCCGGAAGGTCCATCGGCTTTCTTAATACAGGACTTATTTTTCCCATCATTCCAAGTGCTGCTTTTAATGGCGCCGGATTGGTATCCTTAAATAAAACATCATTGAGCTCGAGCAGCTCATAATGAAGGTTTAGGGCATGGTCAATGTCTTTTCGGGTCCATGCATTATAAATTTCCGCTACCTTGTCTGGAAGAATATTGGCAGTAGCGCTGATATGGCCTGCTCCTCCAATTGCAAGCATAGGATAGCAAAGCAGTTCGATACCGGAGTACAGAAGAAAATCCCTTCCGCACTTTGCCAAAACACGGTTTACATGCTCGAAGTCTTTATTGGACTCTTTGATGCCAATTACATTTAGGCAGTCCTCATTTATCCTTGCCAGTGTATCAGTGTGTAAATTGACTCCGGTCCTGCCGGGAATGTTGTAAATGATGATAGGTATATCCACGGAATCAGCGATGGTTTTAAAATGGTTGTATAATGCATGCTGTGAGGGTTTATTATAATAAGGCACAATGATAAGGGCTGCATCGGCACCTATTTCCTGGGCTTTTTTTGTCAGATAAAGAGTTTCATTGTGGTTTACTGAACCTGTTCCAGGCATAAAAGGAACTCTGCCTTTTATTTCTGCAGCAGCCGTTTCCATGACCTTCACACGTTCCTCTGCAGTCAGCGAGCTTGGCTCTCCGGTAGTTCCAGTAACAGATATGCCATGGGTCCCGCTGTTAATATGCCAGCTTATTAAATGTTTAAAAGATTCATAATCAATCGATTCATCGTCATTAAAGGGGGTTATTACAGGGGCTATTGATCCCCTGAGAATGGCCTTGGCTTCATCAAATTTTGACAAGAAGATCACTCCTGTATTTATCTTTAATATAATCCCAACTTTTTTTGAAAACCCTTTCATACTTAATGTACCATGTGCTATTCTATATAAAAAATATAAAAATCATTGGCATTGCATATGAAAAAAATATATAAAGGCAGTGATTTTATGGATATGAAACAGCTTTTTTATTTTTGTACCATTGTTGAAGAAGGCCAAATCACCCGCGCTGCCAATAAGCTTCATATGGCACAGCCTCCCCTCAGCCAGCAACTCAAGCACCTTGAAGAAGAATTTGATGTAAAATTATTCGAGCGTAATGGAAGGAAAATGGAATTAACCTCTTCAGGGAAACTTCTTTACCAGCGTGCAAAACATTTGCTTTCCCAGGCTTCAGATACCATTCTTGAAGTGAAGGAAATGGCCAAAGGCTTTAAGGGAGTTCTAACCATTGGTGCCAATAAATCTTGCTTTTCCCACCTTGCTTCCCGTATTCGCTCATTCCGTGAAAATTATCCTCAAGTAAGCTTTCAGCTGAGAGAAGGAGATACCTACCAAGTCAGCGAGCTTTTAAAACAAAGGGAAATTGAACTGGCTGTCATCCGCCTCCCGGTGGCCGGCCAAGGTTTCTCAATGATACATTTGCCGAAGGAGCCTTATATATTCGTTCTTCCGGAAGAATGGAAGAATCAAACCGCAGCCGAAGAATCCATAACATTAAAACAAATTTCTTCCTTTCCCCTGCTATTGCTTCACAGAATAAACGGAACTGGCCAGTATGAATTAGTACTGGATGAATTCAAGAAAAAAGGATTGCATCCGAATATTGTCTGTGAATGTCCCGATCCTTCCATGATCCTATCCTTAGTTGCAAGCGGAGTCGGTGCAACAATAATGCCTCAATCCGCTTTACAGTCAATTAAAATGGATAGCCTGCACATCATGCAGATAAAAGAAACACCGCTAATATCAGAGTCTGCTGTAATCTGGCTTGAAAATCGCTATCTTTCAAAAAGCGCCTGGCATCTTATCCATTCATTTGAAAATAACAATAGCTGAGACTTAAAATGAACGCCCCTCTGAGAGACATTACTGCAAGGTATAGTGAAAGATGAATTGTTGGAAAAGTTTGAAAATAAGTTTGATTTACATTATATTAATAATGATAATAGCTTTTTCTGAAACCCTTTCAATTCAGAGCGGGCTTTTTATTAATATGGATTTGTTTGAAAGCCTTTTCGAAAAAGGATGTGAAATTCATTGAGCTTTGCAGAAGTGAAATTTTCAGGAATGATACAGCGGCAAAAAGTTAGTGCTGATACCAAATCCGGTACATTATTTTTTAATGGGAAGTCCCTGTCAATAAAACAAGCAGCAATAGATGTGCCGATAACAGGCACTGTTTATGGCATCATGTTTAATTATTTGGGAGCACTGGATTCAATAAACACCTTTGATCCTCCTTATAACAACCCTCCAAAAGCTCCAGTTCTCTTTATTAAGCCTGCCAATACCCTGATAGCCTGTAATGCACCGATTCCACTTCCAATTGGGGAGGCTGGACTTTCCATGGGTGGCGCGCTAGGAATTGTGGTTGGGAAAACAGCTTATAAAATAGCACCTGACAATGCTTTTGAATATATATCAGGGTACACAATTGCAAATGATGTCAGCATTCCTCACCAAAGTTTTTACAGACCCGCCATTAAAGAAAAAATCAGGGATGGCTTTTGCCCTGCCGGCCCCTGGATTATTGATAAAGAATATATTGAAGATCCTGACAATCTTTCCATCTCTGTTTACGTGAATGGAGTACTTAAGCATCAAAATAATACAAGAGAATTAGTTCGTCCTATTTCACAGCTGTTAGCTGATGTGACAAATTTTATGACACTTTATAAGGGAGATGTTTTGCTCGCCGCTGTTCCTGCAAGTCCTCCAATTGCAAAAACTGGCGACATGGTGAAAATTGCCATTGAAAAGATTGGGTTTATTGAAAACATGGTCCAGCCGGAAGCTCCTGTTCAAAAGGAGGAATCACCATGAAAAGAGCGCGTGTTGCTTATAAAGGACAAATTCATGAAGCTGTTTTTGAAGCAGGCTATCTTGCTTTGCCGAACCGGAGGATGGTTTCTGAGCAGGATGTTGTATGGCTCCCTCCGATAGTGCCGAAAACGGTTTTTGCGTTGGGGCTGAATTACGCAGATCATGCCATGGAGCTGGATTTTAAACCTCCTTCAGAGCCGCTCATTTTTCTTAAAGGGCCAAATACCTTTATCGGAAACCGCGGAAATACCATTCGTCCGGCCAAGGCTGCCTATATGCATTATGAATGCGAACTTGCTGCTGTCATTGGCAGGCAGGGAAAGAATATCAAAGCCTGTGATGCATACAGTTACGTGTCGGGCTATACTATTGCAAACGATTATGCCGTCCGTGACTATCTTGAAAACTATTACAGGCCTAATCTGGTTGTGAAAAATCGTGACACTTGCACACCCCTTGGTCCCTGGATAGTGGATGCCATGGACATTGAAGATCCAATGAACCTTACACTGCGGACTTATGTCAACGGCAGGATTACTCAAGAAGGTTCCACAAAGGATATGATTTTTGGCATCCCGGCATTGATTGAGTATTTAAGCAGTTTCATGACATTAAATTGCGGAGACTTGATACTGACAGGGACACCAAAAGGGTCTGTCGACACAAAAGCCGGAGATGAGGTTGTTTGCGAAATTGAGGGAATTGGAAAACTGATAAACACGATTGCAGAAGAATAGGAAATAGCCAAAAATTAAGAGGAGAAGCAAATGCCGCATTTCATTATTGAATACACCGATAACATCAAACAAGAAGCGAATATCCCCTCCCTGCTTGAGAAAATCAGTAAGTCATTAATAGCATGGGCACACATCTTCCCAGTTGGAGGTATCCGCCTGAGGGCCATTGAACTAAAAGAATATCTTGTTGCAGATGGCGAGGAAGACTATGCTTTTGTGCATGCTGTATGTAAAATTGGATCAGGGCGGTCCGAGGAAGATAAACAGGCGGTTTGTACGGATTTGTTTGAGGTTATGAAAAAGCATTTTTCTTTAATGATGGAAAACCGCTACCTCGCCCTGTCTCTTGAACTTTACGAATTCGGTGAAGCAGGCACTATGAAATATAACAACATTCATGAACGTTTTAAGAAATAAACAAAAAAACTGTGCCTGAGACAGGTTCAGTTTTTTTGTTTTTTTTACTTTCTATTTACATCTGGGCAATTCCTGCCAGCATTTTGATAAATTCAATTTGCTCGGCTCTAAAAAGCTGGCTTTCTTTTATAAGAATAGCATCGTATTGCGGAAAATCCTTTTTATGCAGATCCCAATTTTCTTTTGAACTGAACAAAGATGATTCTTTGACCATTAATTCGGATTTCAGCCATGAATGAAAATGCCGGACTTTAATATTCTGGTGATTTTTTGGACTCACAATATTCTGGCTGGTAAAATCAAAATCAAATAAATCTTCAGGTTCATTTAGGATAATGTTAATTTGCTTCTGCAGGTTTTGAGCGGTTTTTCTTTTAAAAGCCAAGATAAGGATATTCCAATGAGGATAATTCTTGGATAAATTTTTGGTGTATTTACAAATGTCAAAAGGCACACTTGCCTTTCTCCTGCTTTTCTTTTGTTTTGATATCGGGTTATCAATAGTATGTGGTGATAAAAAAATAGTTTCATCAGGCAAAGCATCTTTTCCCTGCGCATACTCCCGCAGTTCAGGAAATAAATGATAAGAAATTGCGTCGATTTCCTCCTTCTGAAGCGGTTTAGACAGACGAAAAGGCACTGCAATCATATCAAACAATTTATCCGTGAATCTGCCCGCTGAAAATCCGGCTTCATCTTTATCAAGTTCTTCACTCATAAAACATAAATAAGGATCAAGCAGTGAGTAAAGTCCGGCAGCCATAAAATCCTGCTCATTCATTTTTGTAAAAACAACGCCGCAGCCATATGGGATTTTTAGCTGTGACCGATATTTTCCTTCAAGTTGAAGCAGATTATTATCCATGCTTAACAAACTCACTATTTCATCCATATGGCTTCTTGCCTGCTTCATCGGATTTTCCATATCGGTTTTTTGCCCTGATGCAGCTAGATAATGCCACTGATCATCGCCCACTGATAGAAGGGATTTTTTTGTAATATCGGTTGTAGATAGAACCAGTATTCCTAATTGCGGGCCAATAATTAAAAAATCATAAAGTTTTTCCTGAATTTCAGCTTTATAGTAAATGGTATAATCATCTGGCAAAACATCTTTTAGTGTATGAAAAAACATCCGGTCCCCTGGTGAAGCGATATGCTGTATTTTTTCAGGTATTGTTGATGCCATACTCCCCGCTCCAAAGTCATCAAATTTACTTTCATTTTACAATAATAAAAAAGAAAAATCCTTTTCCAACATTCATATTCCTTGAATATATTTCCGTTTCAATGAACAAACTATTTCTATGGACTTGTAGCTCAAATGGAAGAGCAGCCAGCATTTATTCTGATATAACTTCTGCGCATCTTGCGGGTTCAAATCCCGCCAGGTCCTTATTTGTTTTCTAAATGCCAGTCATTATTCGTTCTTAAAGGCTTCGTTATCCTTGCCCAGTGATTTACGCTTCAGCCGCAAGCTGCGGGGAACTTCCCCCTTTCTGCCGACATGCGTACTAGCTCCAAGCAACAAAGCAGATTAAGAGTTTCATAACTATTTTTCCTGCTTTCAAAAAAGCTTTGTCTATTCCTCCAGAAATTTACCTGTCGCTAGGATAAATTACACCAATTTGCTTTCTGATTTCATCTAAAATTTCCATTGTAATCAGTGAATTTTCGAAGGTGTTTTTATCAGATTCATGCTTCGCATTTTTTATGAGATTAATAAATTCCTGAATTTCATAATACATCGTATGCTTATTTTGTTCTGCAGAAATATCTTCTTTGGGATTGCTTCTGGAATGAAACTCAATTTTATCCTGAGTAGATATTCTATCAATGACAATGGTACCTTCTTCTCCATGAATTTCTGATGGTAAAGAGGAATCTGTAATTTTCGAAAACATGATAATTGCATCCATCTCATTGTATTTGAACATGGCACTTCCCTCACCATCTACGCCGGTTCCAAGGAGCAGTCCATTTGCAATGACCTGTATAGGCCGGCCAAAAAGAGCAACCATCGGATAAATGCAGTAAATTCCTATGTCCATTAACGCCCCATTTGAAAAGGCAGGATCAAATGCATTCAGTACGATTCCTTCTTTATAAGAATCGTACCGGGAAGAATACTGGCAATAATTCGCAAAATACCTTCTTACCTTCCCTACACGATGTAAATTTTGTTTCAATGCCTGAAAGTTTGGAAGAAAACTAAACTTCATGGCCTCCATTAAAAGGACATCATATTCTTTTGCTGTTTCAATCATTTTCTGTAATTCAAATGCATTGGAAGCGATAGGTTTTTCACACAGGACATGCTTTTTATTGCTCATGAAAAGTGTAGCTTGATCTGCATGAAGTGAATTTGGAGTAGCAATGTATACAGCATCTATTACATCGCTTTTTGCCATGTCTGCAAGATCTGTAAATGCGTGTTCTGCTCCGTATTTTTGCGCAAACTCATCAGCCCGTTCCTGAGCTCGGGAATAAACTGCTGTGAGGATAAAGTCTTCTGCGCTTTTAGCTGCATCTAAAAATTTTTCCGTAATCCAATTGGTTCCCACAATCCCAAAGCGAATCATATTACTCCCCCTCTTTTAAGTATGATGTTCCCAGAAAACAAGAGACAGGAACTTTTTTTGCTCCTGCCTCTTATTTTTAGTTTTTTATTTCAGGATATCTTTAATTTTCCCCGTAAATCAATTTCTGCCCAGTAAGGTTCCATCTATTATTCTATTAAAAAGCAAGGTCTGTTGTCTATAAATTAAGAATAAATAGACAACATACTTATGCAGCCAGCAAAAAGGATACTTAAATAAAATGCTGCACCAGCTTTCCTTTTCCGCTTTCTGATTCTATTCTCGCATAGGCACCATTAATAAAGGTCATTTGAGGAGGCATATGTCCGCAATCTATATCATATACAACCGGAATGCCAAGCTCGCTTGAAAGCTCATGATAAACATCTTCAGCTGTGTAATTCTCGACTGGTGCATTTGCGGAGCTTCTTCCGAACAAAATGGCCGAACAGTCAGTGAACCATCCTGCAAGCTTCATTTGTATCAGTGATCTTCTAAGATCTGTTGCAGATAAAGAACAATTTTCAAGATACCACAGCAAGGGTTCTCCATTAATGAATTTTCTCCTGAAAAATGCAACGTTTCCATAGGGAGTGCCAACCAAATGCCTGATGATATCTATACATCCTCCAAGCAAGCGCCCCTCTGCTGCAGCTTTTTGGCCCGGGATCGTTTTCCAATAAGTTTCTTCTTTCAGGTGAAATACACAATCTGAAGGATTTTCATGCTGCCATGCTGTCTGATATTTTTCAGAGGAAATCTGTGTGATGCTTTCGCCTGGTGTAAGAGCTAAAACCTTCTCCCACATTGCTGTAGTATCATCCCAGGTTTGACCTCTTAAGTCAGTAGAATTCGTACCATGAGCAGTCGCTATACCTGTCGACAAGGTGGTGGCTAATAGCAATGCACTAGTGTCCGAATAGCCAAGAATCCATTTTTTCTTCATTTGATCAAAATTGACATGTTCCAAAATTTCAATCAGCAGCTCCCCGCCCCATGGAGGGAAAATCATATCAATGTCACTGTTCATGATCATGCTGTTAAATTCAGAAGCGCGTTTGAGAGCAGATGCGGATTTTGCCTTTTCCTGTGTCCAAACCGTATCTCCGCATATTATGCTATATCCTTTTTCCTCTAAACGTCTCATTGATTGCTGAAATATTTGGTGCAATTCACGCCCGACTCCTGATGAAGGAGCCGTAATACCAATAACTCCTTCGCTTTTCAATGTTGGATAGGTAATCACCAAATCTCCTCCTTATCACTTATTTACATCATTTTACCAGGAGCGCAATGAACTTCCAATATAATAATTAATTAAAATAATCTCAAAAAAAAACGGCTGCCTCAAGGAAGAACCGTTTTTTTGGGGCTGGCTTATTTAATCTGTCATGTTGGTATGAGCCTTAGAAAATAAATAATTACATTAGTCTCCACGCAACCAGATAATAGGCGCCAAATAAAAGAAAAATGATTAACAATGAAAGTGAAAGAAAAATGATTAGTTTTTTAGAAAAACGGAAGGTCTGCTGATTGATGTCTTTTCCTTTTCTGAAATAGCTGATGCTTGAGAGAATCAATACAGCTATTCCAGCTGCAATAGAGCCTATTCCGATTATGGCAGCAAAAACGTCACCCATTAACAGTTTGGATAGAGTGGAAAAATGAAGATTGGTAATTAAAAAACCAACACCGATAATGGTAATGCTCGTTCTGACCCAAGCAAGAAAAGTTCGCTCGTTTGCTAAATGCTGCTGTATGTATTTTGAATCAATAGTTTCTTTCTCGTTGTTTTTTAAACTACCATCACTTTTAATGATTACACATCCTTAATAAATTGAATTAATTAAGTTTCATCCTGAAAATAAATTTCCGTAACCTGATTGGCGATTACTTCGATATCATTTGAAACCTGAGGGATTTTATAGCCGACAAAGTAAGGTGATGCGACATACCGGGGCACAATTTTACCCTTATACGAACCATTTATTTTATAAAAAAATAAATTATAGCTCTCTATTTTGGAGCGAAAGTGATTTTTAAAATAATGCACGCCGTTTTGTAAGCAATCTGACATTTTTTCTAAATGTTTTATATCCTGAATAGAAACATTGAATTCGTAAAAACCCATAATAGGATTAGTGGAAATATTAAATTCCACTTCCTCTGTTTTCAAGATAGCCATACCCTCGAAATTTTTATTTGCAATATTTTCTTTATAGTCAACATGCTTTAAGCCGACAATCTGCATATGGGGATGGCGTATGGTCCCTCCTGAATTAGGTCCATGGTTCTTAAACAAAAGGACAGATTCATACTTCCCTGTATTTTCGATATCCTCCCATTTCCTGAAAGCAAAGCTCATTAATTTATATAAATGCTCTCTTGGGTAATCTGAAAACTCCCCATTGCACTGATCCGTTTCAATGAGCACAGTCTGAAAAGTGTTTTTTAGAGTTGGAAACTTATTTTCAAGAAGGATAATGTCACCTTCTCTGTCAATAATATTTTCCAGATCTGATGTATTGCAGAATGGGCACGATGTTTGTTTATTTCTGATTGTGCTGGGCTTTTGCCTGCCGATTTGCGTTTCAAAACATAAGGTAGTTTCATGGTCCATTTATATCCCTCTTTTTAATCATATTGCATCTCTCGATCTTATTATTATATTCTATGACCAGAAATTTTTCCGTTTCTTTGATTCTTACATAAAAGAAACACTTGCACCTTAACAGATATGCACGTTATTTTTTGCTATATACGCAGCTTTCCTGACAATCAATACTTCAGAAAGCATAAAATGTGTGCTACAGGTACTGGTAACTATATTCATTAATCCTTTCCTGCAAAAGGGAGATATCATAACCATTATAGATCTTTCTTATATTTCACCTTTTATTAGTAAATATATGTATAAATCATGAAACTTCCCGACCGTATATTCATATTTCCGCAATAAACCTTCTTCCTTATAACCAAGTTTTTTAGCTGCGGGAAGCAATAATTGCAGGCTCAATGAATGCCTGTATACCCATTGGATTCAGCTCATTGAATTAATATAGAAGGATTGCGGCCAGTGTCATTGGCAATTCCTTTTCTCCAATATGATGCAGCTCATAGCCAATTTCTGCACGAAAGTGTTTACTCTCACGGTTATGAAACCCGCAGCTGCCAATCATTCTCCCATCTTCCTTTTACAAATGGCCCATTTCACTCCTTTTCTTTTCCAGAAAAAAGAAGAATACCAATCTATTTCTGATTGAATTCCCTTAATCTCAGTGAATGGCTCCATACCGTAATATTGCATAAACCGGGGAACCGAAAGATATTCATACAAATCAATTTTTTATCGCCATCTATTACCTTCCGCATTAGCAGGCGATCTGTTTATAAAACAGGAAAGGTCTACTTCATTATTATTTCTATTTATGCAAATTTTTTTTGGAAATTCAGGTATATGCCCCATATATCAGTGGTATAACTTATTTGTAGCTTTTCTTTTTTGTTAGGGGGACTAGGCAGCATGAACTATCTTTCAAAAATCAATGATCTGCCATCTGATAAAACATTCACAAAAGAAGATTTGCTTACTGAGCAATTTCTTCTCAATAAGGATCGTGATCTGGAAATCTATTATTCCCCTCATAATGAGTTTATCAATACAGAAGCCAGAATTGCCATTGTCGGCATCACACCTGGCTGGACACAAATGAAAACAGCCTTTCAGGAAGCGAAATTGCTGCTTTCGAAAGGAATGGAAGCCGGGCAGATCTTTAAAGAGGTAAAAATGGCTGCAAGCTTTTCTGGATCAATGAGAAAAAATTTAATAAGCATGCTTGATGAATGCGGTATTGCTGATGCCTTGGAATTAGATGCGTCATCTTCCCTGTTTCATGAAAAAAGAAGCCTCCTTCACACCACATCAGTGATAAAGCACCCTGCATTTCATCGGAATAAAAATTACACAGGGCACATCCCGAAGATTCACCGTTCCCCTGTGTTATCAGCATATGCATTTACCTGCTTTCCAAACGAATTGGAAAAGCTGAAGCATCAGCTTCTGGTTATACCTCTTGGAAAAGCGGCTGAAGATGTGATTGCAGCTTTGGAGAATAAGAAAAAATTGCCCAATCATTTTTATTTGTATGGTTTTCCGCATCCTTCTGGAGCCAATGGCCATCGCCTCGGGCAATTTAATCAGAATATGGGCCAGCTAAAAGAAATCATAGGAAATTGGAAACACACTCTATAGCATATGAGTATTTTACAATGCATGATTGAGGCATATAAAAACACAGCGGGCTATTCGCTGTGCTTTTAAATATCCATTTTAGCGCTCATAAAATGCTGGCGGTTCGATACCAAGACATCTTAAATATACAAATCCCTGTCCCCGATGGTGAATCTCATTTTCAAGACTGTATAATATCCGGTTTAAATGACTTGTTGGCGGTGCTTCAAAAAAGGGATCCTTTTCTACAGCGGAAAGCCGCTCTTCAGTGATTTCCTCCCAAAGCTTCAGCGTTTCACTCCTAATATCTTGGCATGCAGTCAGAAGTTCTTCTTTTGCAGAACTTTTAATGCCGCCAGGTTCCCATTCCCATTTGTTTAAAGCTATTCCTCGTACATATGCTTGTTCAATACCCAAAATTTCAATGATCATCTCTGAAAAAGGGCGCATCCCTTCTGCTGCAGAAAAATGAAATAATTCTTTCTCGGGAAAGCTTTCTATGGTACGGACCGTCAGCCTTCTGTTCCCTTCCAAAACCTTTAAAAGATCTGATTTAGAAAGCATATTATATGACACTCCTTTTTTATGGCCCCTTGTTTGCATTCCTGCTGATTTCCGCATCAGGAGCTTTCTTTTTGCGGTCTGAAATCTTCAATCAAAAGCTGGCCAACATCTATCTTTAGTTTAACCAGCCTAAAATTCATTGCACTATTTATGTTCCATGTCTTTTATGTTTTTTCCTGCAAGATTTTGTTTCTTTCATTTATTATTATTTTTACCCATATGATATCCCAGTGTCATAGAAAAGATTTTCAAAGAAATTATTGTTTCCGCTTCTTGCGGGAAATCATAGCAAAGCAAAGTCTATCGGTACAATTAGGCGGTTTCACTAGAGCAGCTGCACACTCATTTACATATGCTGTCTTTGTAAGTAAAACCCAAACGATAAAGAAAGGGTGTTGTATTTCCCATGTATTATCACGATCATTGCCACCATCACTATCAACATGCTCAATGCGAACCGATGTTTTGCCCGCCGCATATTGCCCCTGCCCAAGAGGATCCGCCAATTTATGATCCCGCTCAAAACTATGTAAACACAAATATATATCCGCATATTGTGCCTCATATTCATCCAAGTCATACTACAACAGTAAACAAACAGGTTTTTATGCATCAGCATTATTTCCCGCATACAGAATCCTGTGTTAATGAATGCTGCCATGAGCATATCATCTGTGGACCTAGGCATATTCCTTGGTGTCCTCCCATGCCTAACTGGCATTGGTAGATTATAAAAAATCCAGCTCCTGACAGGGTTAGAAACTGTAAGGCTATATAAAATATGGATAAATAAAAGCACCTTCATTAGAAGATGCTTTTATTCACGTTAATTATTTGCTTATAACGGCATCAGTTTTTTCAGTACCGCTTCCAGCCTCCAACCCTCTTTTATAAATTGTCATATTATCATATTCTTCTGCTTGAAGAATGCTTCGGTCGCCTCTCATTAAAAGAGTATATGCAAAAATGGAAATGAAAAGACCGAAAGTCCAGGCATTGTCCCATAAGAACCTGAAGCCAGGTATCAGCAGTCCAAGTACAGGAATCGCAACTCCGATTAAGAGAGCATATATGCCATTTTTGTTATACCCTGACTGGTAATTATATCTGCCATTTTTCTGATATAGTTCAGTCAGCGCCATCTTCCTTTTCCGGACAAGCCAGTAGTCCGCGATTGCAATGCCGTCTATCGGGCCAAGCAGGGCTCCATAGGTACCGAGCCATCCAAAAATATAATTGCCGAAATTGGACATGATATACCAGGGCTGCAGCAATATGGCAAACAATCCTGTAATAAGGGCTCCAATGCCAAATGTTATTCTTTTAGGATACAAGTTTTCTATGGCGCGGGCAGGAGCCACTACATTTGCGCCTACATTAATGGTTAAAGAAGATAGCACAATAACAATGGTTCCCAGAAAAATTACGAAAGGAGGAAACTTGGCAATCAATGCGACAGGATCCCAGATTGCCTGGCCGAATACTACGACAGCAGCGGAAGTGACCGCAATTCCGATGAACGAAAAAATAGTCATTGTTAAAGGAAGTGATACAGTTTGGGCTACCATTTGAGATTTTTGGCTTCGCGCATACCTGCAGAAATCCGGAATGTTAAGGGCCAGTGTTGCCCAAAATGCAATTACACCGGTTAATGCAGGGAAAAAAACTTTAAAGAATGAGGAAGCAGTAGTGAATTTGGAAGGTTTATCAAGAATCGGGCCCCAACCTCCAGCATGGGTGAATGCCCAGATTAAAAGAATGATAGCTGAAATTCCGACAACAGGCGCTGCAATGTTTCCTAACAGCTTCATGGTTTGAGGGCCTTTATAGGCAACTCCGACATTCAAGGCCCAGAAAAGCGCAAACACAATGGCAGTATGGCCAGAAAGATTGGCCCAAGCAGGAAATGATGCTGAAAGCAGTGTATCAATGGCTCCAGTGCCAATCCAAGTATTTATTCCAAACCAGCCGGCAGCTACAATGGCACGTGCCAGTGCAGGGATGTGTGCCCCTTTATCACCAAACCAAAGCCTTGCAAATACCGGGTATGGAATTCCGAACTTTGTTCCTGCATGGGAATTCAGCAATATGGGTATAAGAACAATAACATTGCCGAGAAAAATGGTCCCAATGGCCTGCCACCAGTTCATTCCGAGCGTGATCATCCCGCCAGCCATCGTATATGCAGGAATGCATAAACACATTCCTATCCATAAGGTGGCAAAGTTTATGCCTTTCCAAGAATGTTCCTTTGCTGTGGTAGGTCTCAGGTCATCATTCCATAGGCTGCTCTCGCTAAGTTCACTCGCAGCTTCCTTTGTCAAAGTAACAATGCCGTTATGCTCAATTTGCGTTTTCATGGCTTTCCCTCCTCTAATACAAAAATAGATTCTGATTTTACTATGCTAAAGATAATCCCTCCCTTCTGACAATAAAAGAAAAACCATTTTTCTCAGCAAATTTCGTTAGCGGGAAGCTTAAATTAGTTTAATTATAAAGATTATTAAAAATCATTCATTAAACAAATCGTAAAATAATTCAGTCTTTTATTTTGATATTATGTATCTGGCCAATATATTTTTCTTTTTAAGAAGCACTGTTAAAGCTTCTAGTCGCATTGGCCTAATGGTGATTGGAGGAAGGTGCAGGAGTCCTGCGGTTAAGCGAGTTAAGATAGGTCGTGCTGGTGCAAAGAGGCGAGGAGGCCCCCGGAACGCATACCGGATATGAGCGCTTGGAAATCAGCAGAGTCATATAAAAAAACTGGCTTTTCAGCCAGTTTACTTATAAATTTTATATCGGATATACTCATAATGAGGAGTTGGCACAATTTCTTTAACCTCCCCTTGCTGATTTTTATATATTTCATATTCCCGGTAAGTCTCTACCCTGTAGCCAGCTTCTTTGCTTGTGTTCACAAGCCTTTCATCCAATTCCATGATATAGTTCTTTTTCAAATGCTTTTCTGCAGGGACAGCTGCAGCCATTTTTGCAGCTTCGTCACTTCCCTGGCCAATCAATAACGGATTTGATTTCAAGTCTTGAGAAGAAGACGTTTCCAAATAAAAAGCAGGGGCCAGAATTAAGGCTAAAAACAGGAGCACCGAAACATTTCGTTTATTTTTCAAGCAATATCTCCCTTTCTTATCCTTCATGCAGCTTTGTACCATTTTATGCAGATGGCAGCCCTGGCATTCAAAACATTAAAAAAAGCAATGAGCAGCTGTCATGTTGGATTATTTTAAAAAAAGAGAAGCTTCTATCAAGAGGGATTTTACTGCGGAATAAATCAGCCTTTCTATCTATTTACCTATTAACTCACCAAAAAAGTATCTTGACATGAAGGATATTTAAAAAGTTTGTCGAATATCTTTATATTATTTATGGATCGTATTTTTCGGGGAAGTGGTGGAGAAAATGGAATCGTCTTCAGGTAAAAAGGATTACAATCAGTTGGCAGTGCTGCATCTGGTAAAACAGCAGGATGTTTTTTTATCCGAGTGGTTTGATTCCGCAAAAAAGGATGAGCACGATCCCTTTCTTGAAAAAATCCTGGAAAACGGATCAAGCATGTATCAAATTATTGTTGCAGGGATTTCCGGTAAGCTGTCACAGAATGAACTTAAAGATCTTGCTAATAAAGTGGCTCACGAACGTCTTGAAGCACATGTTAATGTAGGAGACTTCGTTTATAACGTAAACCTGGGCAGAAGCATTATTGTAAAAAATATTATCCGATCAGAAATTTCTGCAATTGAATTACAGAAAATTATTGACGAAATTAATCATCTTTTTAACTTATTCTGCTATCATGCCGTTTCATACTATACTAACCTGCAAAATCAGGAGCTTAAAGAAAAAAATCTTTTCATCAGTGAAAACCATAAAGACAAGTTAGCGGTTTTGGGGCAAATTTCCTCAAGCTTTGTTCATGAATTCAGAAATCCTCTTACAGCTATAATGGGTTTTAATAAAATATTAAAAAATGAGCATCCGGACATTAAATACCTGGATATTATTGAGCATGAGCTCAATCAGCTCAATTTCAGGATCACTCAGTTCCTCCATACTTCAAAGGCTGAAATTAACCCAAAAACGAGAGACGCCATCTCTATTGCGGCTCTTATTAAAGATATACAGATGCTCATATACCCTAGCACTGCAGATAATGATATTAATGTTTCAATAGATATTGACAGGTATTTGGTGATAGAGGCTAACGAAGAAGAGCTGAAGCAGGTGCTTCTTAATTTATTCATAAACTCCATCGATGCCCTGAAAACCCAGCCCAAGCCCAGGAACATTTTGGTTAAGGGATTTTCCGCTGAAAATGAAGGCATAATTATGATTTCCAATAACGGACCTGTTATTGCAGCAGAACATATAAAAACAATTTTTGAACCCTTTTTTACAACCAAGGAACTGGGTACAGGGATTGGGCTTTTCGTCTGCAAAAAAATCATTGAAAAACACGGCGGTAATATTGCTTGCACGCCAAGTCATGATCTTACTACCTTCAGTATACGCATGCCCCTGCATGCAATCTGAATTTTTATTCACGTTTAATTCGGTAAAGGGCTGCAATCTCCCCGCTGGCTATGCAAATAATAGTCTGCGGGAAGGCCTGCTTTTATCCCCGGCATTACTGAGGATAAATGGCTGCACAGATTAAACCAAAGTAAGTAGGTGCTTCGTAAGATAGAACCTGGACTTCCCTTTCATAGGGCTGGATTGCTCCTGCAAGAATCAGTGTCTGCCATATGCCATCCGGCTTGGCATGATCGATGAAATCCTTACTGAAATCCTTCATTTCTTCCAGTTTATTATTTCTTAATAGTGAAATCGCTTCTTTATCAAGCTTGGCTGCATCCTCATGATACCCGTATGGTCCATTCACATGATGCGTATGAGACCAGTCACAGCTGGCAATTAATCCTATTTTCTTGTTTGAAGCCAGTGCCGCCATTTTTAAAACCTTGCCAAACTCCAAGTGGTCTTCATAGGAAATTTCTCTCGAAGGTGTGATGATTACAGCCGGGACATTAGGCATGAATCTGAGCGGTACAATCGCTCCCCAATCAAGCTGCAAACAGGAAAAAGGACCCGCAGATGTTCCAAAGTTAATAGTTCCGGTTTGAATTCCAGCTTCTGCAGCATTTTTCGCGATGTTTTTCGCAAGGTCTCTGTCAACTGAGATTTTCATAGAAAAAGATGATCCATTTTCTTCAATCAATCCCTCCATGTATTCAGAATCACTGATAGAAAAAGCCCCATTAATTCTTGTTCCATGGGGAGTCAAGACAATGAGAGAATCTGGTTTTGCTTGTGCCATTTCTTGTCCTAACTTAATTAAGCTGCTGCGGGTAACTGACATTCTATCCGGAAATTCTCCTTTTATTTCCGGTATGATTTCTCCGCCATGAGGGGCTATACATGCAAAAACGAATGCATTCATTTTGATTTCTCCTATCTTTTTTGATTTATAACTTATTATTCTGGTCAATGCAGAAAAAAACCTCCTAATGTTGCTTTCTTAATAATTTCAGTAAGCTCTCCGTAAAAAATAATACCAAAGGGGCGCATCTGCGGACGGGCCCCTTTGGTATTATCTACTTACTTTTTCTTTTTTTGGAGGCTGGTGAATAGCCTGGCAAATCAGGGATTCTGCTGCCTCAAGCAGCCCCTCGCTGCTGCTTGGATGCGGATATACAGGAAATTTAATATCTTCATCTCTTGCGGCCATTTCAACAGCTATTGCAGCTGAAGCAATTAAATCCGGAGCTTGCCTGCCATATAGGTGGATGCCAAGAATCAGGTCGTTTTCTTTATCAGTGATAACCTTGGATAGTCCATCTTTATTGCCGGTTATTCCTGCATAGCCATTGGCGGCAGCATTGAATTGGCCGATATTCAGCCTGTAACCCTGAGAGATGGCTTCCTGCTCCGTTAAACCGACATAAGCAATAGGCGGCTGGCTTCGGATAACATGAGGAATCAGTGTATCATTCCATTCTGTTGGCTTATTTGCACATGCTTCGGCCGCTGTTTTTCCCTGTTTGATTGCTTTTGACGCAAGCTGTCTGCCACCGGTAACATCGCCGCAGGCAAAAATGTGCGATATACAGGTTCTGCATTCTTTATCTGTGAGGATATAGCCCTGTTCATCCATCTTGATGCCAATTCTTTCAAGTCCTATATTTCCAGTATTCCCTTTAAGTGCTGACTGGATATATACATGAGAAGCTTCGATTGCTGCCTTATCCCCTCCCTTTGCTTTAAAGGCTGCTAAATGCCTGTCACCTATTGAAGTAATGGAGGCAAAAGAAAGATTTTTATAAAGCTTGATTTTAGCTTTTTTTAGCTGCCTTATCAGCTCTTTATTGATAGAAACATCCAGATTGGGGAAATTTTCTCCGCTTATGACTAGGTACACATCAGATCCAAGCGATTTGTAGCTGAAAGCTGCCTCAATGGCGATATAATCATCGCCATTGATGACGATGTCCTTCGGTATATCACTGAATTCATATAACGACCTTGCATCTAAAATATTATTAAGTCCCTTTATTTCATGGCTTTTCATAATTTTGCTTCCTGTTGAAATAATTGCCTTCTGGAAAGTATAGATTTCAAAGTCATCTCCATTTTCGACGCCAATTCTGTCGTTGGCTAAAAAAGAGGCTGATCCAGAAACTACTTCTATTTTATTTTCACGGCATAATGAAGCCACCCCTCTTTGGAGGTTTGATATCACCGTTTTTTTATAAAATAAAGACTGGTCATAATCCAGGGAAAATCCATTCGTATTAATGCCAATATCACTGATATGCTTTAGCTCATCAACTTTTTCAGCCAAGTGTGAGAAAAATTTTGATGAAATGCACCCTCTATTCAGACAAATGCCGCCAAGCTCCTCTTTTTCAATCAGTGTAACCTCTTTGCCTAGCTGAGCAGCCCTAATGGCAGCTGTATATCCAGCCGGGCCTCCGCCGATTATGATTAGATCCCTTTCATGTGCCAGCTCTCCTACAACCATTACACCAGCTCCAATACAAAAAGAATAGGATGCTCTATCAGTTCCTTGAACCGGTTTGTAAAGGCAACCGCAGATGCTCCATCAGCCACGCGATGATCGAAGGACATGCTGATGTTCATTAAGGAACGGATTACAATTTCTCCGCCAACGACCGCCGGTTTTTCTTTTGTCGCATGAAAAGCCATCAGTCCGGTTTGCGGATAATTAATGATAGGAGTAGCTCCAATGCTGCCAAGCGGCCCAACATTGCTGATTGTAAAAGTCCCCCCGGCTAATTCATTGATTTTCAGGGTGTTTTCCTGTGCTTTTTTAGTCAAACTCTTTATCTCAGTGTCAATTTCTTTAATTGTCTTTTTATTTGCATGCATAATGACAGGAACAATCAAGCCTTCTTTGGAATCTGCTGCAATTCCAATGTTATAATCGTTTTCCAGAATTATCGATTCATTTTCTTCATCAAGTTTTGCATTGAAAACAGGATAGTCAGCAAGGGCAAGTGATACAGCTTTTACGAAAAATGCGGGTATTGATACTGATTGCCCCAGACATTTGATTTCTTTGGATAAGCTAAGGAGCTCTGTCATATCAATTTCTTCAAAGTGAGTTACATGAGGAATGGTATAAAGTGATTGCGCCATTTTTTGTGCAATTTGCCTGCGCCTCCCCTTAAAAGGGATGCTTTTTTTCAGAAGGTGTTCTGCTGACTGATGTGTATCTTCTTGAACAGATTGAGAAACGGAAGGTGCAATTTCAGGATTTTTGGCAGGCTCTTCTTTTTTGTGTAAAAACATGTACACATCTTTATCAGTGATCCTTCCTGCCGGACCTGTGCCTAAAACTTGTTTTAGGCTGATTCCATTTTCTCTTGCAATTTTCCTTGTATACGGAGCAGCTAATATCCGGTTTTCCTTAATTTTCGCCGAGTGTTCATGAGCGGTTGGTTGTCCTGCAGGTTCTGCGGCAGCCTGTAGTTTGCCTTCTTTATCTTCATAGTCTTCAATAATCATTAAAGTTGTTCCTACCTTAACGGTTGTTCCAGGATGAACCAGTATTTCTTTAATGATACCGGAACCTGGAGAAGGCAGCTCTGCTGTCATTTTATCGGTAACAACCTCAACAAGCGGCTGATCACTTTGTACAGATTCACCTGCTTTAACAAAATAGTGGAGGATTTCCCCTTCTGTCATGCCTTCTCCTATATCATGCAGTTTAACTTCCAGCATTTTCACTATTCCTCCTTTTTACTAAAAATGTGCCGCCTTTTCAGCCGCTTTTTTTATCCTGCCTGTTGTTGGCAAATAATGTTCCTCGAGGGCAAACATCGGCACAGGAACATCAAAGCCCGTTACACGCTCTATTGGTGCTTTCATGTATAAAAATGATGTATCATTTATGATTGCCATTACATCATTGGAAACACCGCCAGTTGCATGTGCTTCATGGACGATAACGGTTCTTCCTGTTTTCTGGACGGTAGCTGCGATGGCTTCCCTGTCCAGCGGATAAAGAGTCCGGAGATCCAAAACTTCACATGAGATTCCTGTTTCCGATAATTCTTCAGCAGCCTTTAAGCACAGCTGAACCATGGCACCCCAGGCAATCATGCTAACATCATTTCCCTCCCTAACTACCTTTGCTTTGCCTATTTCAACCCTGTATTTCCCTACCGGAACTTCCTCGCGGTTTGATCTGTAAAGTTTGAGAGGCTCCAGAAACAGCACTGGATCAGGATCTTCTATGCTTGCAATCAAAAGCCCTTTTGCATCATAGGGAGTAGAGGGGCAAACCACTTTTATCCCCGGCATATGAGTAAACAATGTTTCGGTGCTGTCTGAATGGATTTCAGGGGCCCGGATTCCGGCGCCATATGGGGCCCTGATAACCATCGGGACGGTGTATTTGCTTTTTGTCCGCATTCTGATGCGGGTGGCATGTGTCATGATTTGTTCGTAGGCAGGGTAAATAAAACCAAGAAACTGAATTTCCGCTACTGGCTTCATTCCATTAACAGCCATGCCTATTGACACGCCGATGATACCAGATTCACTTAGGGGGGTGTCCATAATTCTCTCTTCCCCAAACTCCTCAAGCAAGCCTTCTGTAGCCCTGAATACACCGCCGTTTACACCGACATCCTCTCCAAGGACCACAACTTCCTCATTTTCCTTGAGCATGATGCGCAGCCCGGACGTAACCGCTTGAACCATTGTCATCTTGTTTGCTGCAACTTTTGTTTCAGGAGTCATACTGTCTCACCTCTTAAATGATTAAAATACTCATTCTTTTGTTCCTGAATATTCCATGGTGCTGTTTCAAAAACATGATCAAACAGATCATTAACATCTGCAGGGGGAAATGCCTCCATTTCCTTAACTGCATGTTCTATTTTATTGTGTATTTCCTCTAAATCCTGCTGCTGCAGCCTTTCATCCCATAATCCTGTGTTTTTCATATAGCGCTCGAGCCTCAGAACTGGGTCTGAACTTGCTCTTTTTAAATTGTTATCTTCCTGGTTTCTATATTTTTTTGGATCATCCGCTGTTGTATGGGCACCGTATCTCCAGGTTACTGCTTCAATCAGTGTTGGCCCTCCGCCATTTCTTGCCTGCTCCAGCGCTTTTTTTGTATAAAAATATACGGCAAAAATGTCATTCCCATCAATTCTGTAGCCGGTAATATTATAGGCCACCGACTTTTGGGCAATGGTCTCCGAATTCATTTGCTTTTGGATAGGGACAGAAATGGCAAATTGATTATTTTGATTAAAAAACACTACAGGCGCTTTAAATACACTGGCGATGTTTATTCCTTCATGAAAATCTCCTTCAGAAGTAGCTCCATCCCCAAAATAAGCGATGGCGGCATTTTTTGTTCCTCTCTTTTTTTCTGCTAAAGCGGCTCCAGTGGCATGGGGAAGCTGGGTCGCTATAGGCACAGCTGGGGGGAAAATATGTTTTCCTTCCGGGGCAATACAGCCCTCCAGCCGTCCGTTCCAATATAACAGCGCTTTTGGAAGTGAATGTCCGAATGTGATGCTTGCTGCATGGTCCCGGTATGTCGGAAACATCCAATCATCTTTTGAAAGAGCAAGCGCACTCCCTACCTGTGCCGCTTCCTGTCCCTCAAAAGGTGCATAGGTCCCAAGACGCCCCTGCCGCTGAAGGCTGATGGCTTTTCTGTCAAAGTTCCTGACGAGAAGCAATTGTTTATATGCCTTTTTTACAAAATCACCGGAAATCTGATCACGGAACTCCTTGAGGACCAGATTTCCATCTCCATCCATGATTTGAATTATGGGAAATTGGCAATTCATCGGTTCTCCTCCTAAATTTTTATATATGAATATCCCATTTGGGCCTTTTATAGTGAGAGAAAAAACTGCTTCTATTCTTACCTGATTGGATCTTTTTTTCACAGTACATGTCTGCAGCTTTTGCTGTGCAGATAGAATCACGCTCTGAATTCTCAAATACTTCAAGCAATGAATTGTAAATTCCTTGAGTTTTCTTGAGAACCCGGTCATTGTTTGGCCCATAAAGCTCATCTGCAACCTGGATTAACCCGCCGGCATTTACAATATAATCGGGAGCATATAAAATTCCCCGTTCCCATAAGACCTCCCCATGCCTTGCATAAAGCAGCTGATTGTTCGCGGATCCGGCCACGGCTTTTGCCTTCAGTACTTCTATCGTATGGTCATTAATGATTCCCCCTAGGGCGCATGGCACAAAAATGTCAGCAGGCACAGAGTAAATGTCCTGTCCGGAAACAGCTTTTACAGATCCTGAAAACTCCTTGCAGGATTCCAGGAATGAGTGCACGGCGTTTTTACTGATATCTGTAACGTATAAGCTGGCTCCTTCCTTTAACAGCATTTCCGCTACTTTGGAACCAACCTTGCCGAGTCCCTGTACCGCTATTGTTTTGCCATCCAGATAATCTCTGCCCCAAAGTCTCCGATTAACAGCCCTTAAACTATATATCACACCAAGGGCTGTCGGAATGGATGAGTCTCCGCTTCCTCCATATTCTTTCGGTATTCCCACGATGCAATTGGTTTCCTTTTTGCTGTGCACAAAATCTTCCGGTGCTGTTCCCATGTCAGTGCCAGTGTAAAAACGGCCTTTCAGCGACTCTACAAATTGGCCGAATGCCCTAAATAATGCAGGTGATTTATCCTTGACCGGGTCTCCGATAATAACTGATTTCCCTCCCCCAAAATCTACATCGGCCGCTGCACATTTATATGTCATTCCTTTTGATAAACGAAGCACATCTTCCAGCGCCGCATCAAAGCTTTGATAAGGCATCATCCTGCAGCCGCCAAGCGCAGGCCCCAGTGTTGTATTGTGTATGGCAATGATGGCCTTCAGTCCTGAATCAGGATCATTGCAGAACACAAGCTGTTCATGCTCGTGCATACTAGTGAAAATATCCATTATGTAAGCTCCTTTTCATAAAATGGCAGAAAGCCCTCCCATTACTTAATTGTGACCGGGCGCTCTCTCCTTAAAAGGTCTGCCGCAGGGCGCTAAGGCTGCTCTTTTTGAGTCAGCATTTCTTGCTGCTGTCTATAATTCTGGCAATCTCACTTTTGGGTAGAATAATTTGGACAACACTGCCCTCACCAATAAGACGTGTTTCGTCATATACCTTGATTTCAGCAGTCACCAGGCTGCCTTTTAATTTGGTGATAGCAGCCCGAAGTGTAATCACACTGCCTTCAGCTGCTGGCGCAAGATGCTTCATGCTGACCGCAGTCCCCATCCCTTCTTCGTTTTCTTCAAGATAAGGCAGAATCAGTTTTCTTGCCGTCCATTCCATATGATGCACCATGGATACAGTCGAATAAACAGGGTGAATGACTTCTCCTTCAAAACAGGGAAACATTTCTTTCGTTACAGCACATTGGTGTTCAGCTTGCTGTCCTGCCTCCATTCCTGGTTTCATTAATCAGCACCTCATTTTTTGTAATCGCTTACATTATTCCGATTGAAAAATAGTATGCCGCTAAAAAAAATGACGTTTATTTAACGTTATATTATCATTTTGCAGCAAATAAGGTCAATGTCTTTCATATTCTCATATACCCCTTAATTTCTTGAGGCGGTCAATGGTTTGATACATTTCGTCAATCATTGTTTTAATGAGCTCTTCTGCACTGTAATCCCGATTGATAAGGCCGGCAATTTGACCGCTGTTGCAATAACCTTTTTCTTCATCACCCTCAATTGCCCCGAGCATATGGTGCTCTTCATCTGTTAATCGGCTGAATTCGCTAAGTGACATGCCTTTTTCTTCCTTAGCAGAAATCTCTTTAATAAATGGATTTTTCAATACCCGCCGTATCCTATTTACACTTCTTCCGATGACAACTGTTTCCTGGTCACCAGCATTTATAACCCTCTGTTTGTACGTTTCCGAAAATGGCGCTTCTTTTACAGCTATGAAACGTGTTCCCATTTGGACACCTTCTGCACCTAGGGCCATCATAGCGGCTATCCCCCTTCCGTCACCAATTCCTCCTGCTGCAGCGACAGGCACATCTACAGCATCTGCCAGCTGGGGAATCAGAGCTAAAGTGGTGATTTCCAGCGGTGAATTGATGCCAGCAGCTTCATAACCCTCGCCGACTATAATATCAGCGCCTGCTGCTGCGGCTTTTTTCGCATGTTTAACTGCTCCTGTCACGGCCATCACTTTTATTCCATTATTGTGAAGACAATCTATATATGGGACAGGATTTCCAGCTGACAGCGAAACAGAAGGAAGTTTATACTTAATTGCCAGATCTATCAGCTCTTTTGTATATGGAGAAACACTGACAGCAATATTTAAAGCAATTGGCCGGTTTGTCATTTCCAGTGCGGCTTTAAGCTTTGCTTCAACCTCTGGCGGTGACATCGTTCCTGAACCAATCATCCCCAGGGCCCCGGCATTTGAAATTGCGGCTGCCAGCTGCGGAGAGCTTATATTACCCATTCCTCCCTGGATGATGGGAACGCTAATATTCAGTATCCTGCAAAGTCTATTCATTTCTCAGTAACCTCCCTTTATTATGTTATAATAGATTGGTAGCGCTTTCTTTATGATGAGGAGGGAATGTATGATTTATTCTTTTGATGGAACAACACCTAGCATTGATAACTCTGTATTTATTGCGCCGGGGGCTAAAATCATAGGAAATGTAACAATCGGCAAAGACTCAAGCGTCTGGTTCAATGCAGTTCTACGCGGTGATGAAGGGCCCATCTCCATAGGGGAAAAATGCAATGTACAAGATAATTGCACTCTGCATCTTTATGAAGAGTTTCCTTTGATTCTAGAAGACGAGGTCTCAGTTGGCCACAATGTGATCCTTCATGGCTGCCATGTGAAAAAAGGAGCTTTGATTGGTATGGGCTCCACTATTATGGATGGTGCAGTCATTGGTGAAGGATCTCTGATCGGGGCAAACACTTTTATTCCGGCCGGCAAAATCATTCCCCCGCATTCCCTTGTACTCGGTTCACCAGGCAAGGTGGCCAGGGAGTTAACAGAACAGGATAAAACCGTTATTGCCATTACAATTGATACATATTTCCAAAAAGGGAAAAAGTTCAAGGAAGAGTTTTCGCGAAATTGATGCTCCTGTTTCTTTGCCTTGTAAATAGTCAGGATATGCCTATTTACAAAAGTGAAGCACAGTCCTGCATTACAGCAAATCTATTTTCCTTTTTCATTCCTTTATAAGAAGCGGATGCTTAAAAAAGTCATATTCTAAATTTTTATTTTCGAGCACATTTCCTTCCTGAAAGACCTCTTCAAAGAATCGGCTTGCCGGCTCAGCCAATAGCTTATAATAATCACTGAACAGTGAAGCTGCTGGCGAGCCCAGCCATTTTTCTGGCAGCAGGTCTTCAGGAAGTCCCGGATCAATAAATAAAAACTTTCTATACTCATGCACAAGCTTGGTTCTTTGCACAAAGCATTCTGCGTCGGATAGGCCATTGCTTTGAAATTTATTTTTTGCATTATGATATTCTTGCTGATAATCAGAAAGAAACTGCTGATACTTTTCATTGATTCCGGTTAAATCCCAGCATTTCCTGACAAGCCGTACATTTTCCTCCGGTCCCTCATATCGAGCAGTGAAGAAGTGGACATATTCACTGATTCCATACTTATTAATAAGGCTGTTAACCTCTTTATCTAAGGAATTCGGTGTTATCCAGCAGCTGTTGGATATTGTGCCAAACCCGCTCCAAATCAGTTCTTGGCGCAGCTCATCCCTTAGATGCCGCTTTTCTTCCGGTATCGAGTAAATAAGCATGCGCCATTCATCATCCCATTTATCCGGTTTTAATTTAAAAATCCTTTTTGCCGCTTCGTCCATTCTGTCTGTGCCGCGTTCTGTCAGGAAGTAATAGCTTTTATTTCCTTCCTTCCGGGCCATCACCCACCCCTGTTTGCTCATTCTAGAAATCGCTGCCCGGACAGACTGCTCATTATGGCCAAATTCTTTTAAAAGACGAATCAGGCTGCCTATCCAAATTTCGCTGCCATAATGGCGTATATAATCCCCATATATTGTAAAAATCATGGATCTGGTATTCAAATTCCCATTCATTTCATTCACTGCCTTTAAATTGATGTGATTATTCCTTTCTGCATTTTCCCATGTATCAATCACATCAGTCAATCCATTCAAAATTTCACTACTTCGTGAAAAGGTTCTTCATTCATAGACTCTGTTGTTTCTGACTGATTCTTTCCGTCGCAGTGCCAGCACCCGCAGCTCTTTTAAACACCATAGCGATCTCTGCAGGCCCAAAGAATTTCTAACTGTCCCTGCAATCAGTGATTCTGGTTCCTCATACATGCACTTAAGCTTACACTATATCAGTTCAATTACGGTCGCAATTCCCTGGCCGACACCTATGCACATGGTAGCAAGGCCAAACTTTGTATTTTTCCTTTTCATTTCATGTACAAGAGTTGTCAGGATTCTTGCACCGCTAGCCCCAAGCGGATGGCCGAATGCAATGGCGCCCCCATTAACATTAACCTTGCTTATATCTGCTTCGAGCTCCCGTATGCACTGAAGAGATTGAGAGGCAAATGCTTCATTCAGTTCTATCAAGCCAATCTCTTTCATTGATAGTGATGCACGTAACAGTGCTTTTTTGGATGCAGCTACAGGTCCCAGTCCCATTATGGATGGATCAAGTCCGCTCACTGCAGAAGACCTGAATTTGGCAATTGGCTTAATGCCAAGTTTCCTGGCTTTAGAAGCACTCATTAGGAGAAGGGCGGCCGCACCATCATTGATCCCGGAAGCATTTCCGGCAGTTACTGTGCCATCCTTGAAAATAGGAGGAAGCATGCTCAGTTTCTCCAGGGTCGTGTCAGGACGGATATGCTCATCTTGATTTACCGTTTGTTCAATGCCTTTTTTATTTTTATATGTAACAGGGATAATTTCTTCCTTTAATTTGCCTTGAAGGATGGCTGCGTTAGCTTTCTGCTGGCTTTGATATGCAAAGGCATCTTGATCTTCCCTTGTCACTCCGTACCTTTTTGCCACATTTTCTGCAGTTTGCGGCATTGAATCTGTGCTGTACATATTTGCAAGCTTGTTATTAATAAATCTCCAGCCAATGGTAGTATCCAGTGCTTCAAAGCTTCCGCGCGGGAAATCCGTATCTGGTTTAGCTATGACAAACGGTGCCCTTGTCATGCTTTCAGTCCCTCCGGCAATGAATATATCTCCTTCACCTGCTTTAATTGCACGGGAAGCATAATTGAATGCATCAAGACCTGAACCGCATAACCGATTGATTGTGGTTCCAGCGACTTCAACCGGCAATCCGGCAAGCAGCGCGGACATCCGGGCGACATTCCGGTTATCCTCGCCTGCACCATTTGCATTTCCAAGAACCACATCTTCAATTTGACCCAGAGGAACCAGGGGATTTCTGTCTGCCAGTGCCTTAATCACAATGGCACCAAGATCATCCGGGCGGATATCTTTAAGCGCGCCCTTGTATTTTCCTATTGGAGTCCTGACTGCATCGACAATTACCGCTTCTTCCAGATCCGCACCTTCTTTTCATCGCTCTATTTTTGTACCGTCACTTCCATATTCAAATACCCCTTTGCCCGATTTTCTCCCCAGCCTTCCCGCTTTTACATATTGAATGAGAAGAGGTGCAGGACGAAACTTTTCGCCAAGCCTGCTATGAAGATAATTTAAATTATTGAGGCGGGTGTCAAGCCCTACTAAATCCCCCAGTTCGAATGGTCCCATCGGGTAATTCAGGCCAAATTTTATTGCCTTATCAATCTCTTCAGCTGTCCCGATGCCTTCTTGAAGCATCAAAAATGCTTCATTGCCGACAAGGGCGCTGATGCGGCTTGTAACAAACCCGGGAAATTCATTCACGACAACAGTTTCCTTTCCCATCCTCTCGGCAGTTCTTCTTATTGCTTCAGCTGTTTCATCGCTTGTTTCCAGCCCTTTTACAATTTCAACCAGAGGCATTTTATGAACGGGATTAAAAAAGTGCATGGCAATTACTTTATCTGGCCTTTTAGTAAAAGCCGCTATTTCAGTAGGGCTCATCGTTGAAGTATTCGTAGCAAAGATGCAATCATCATTCGCAAACTTTTCTATATCTTCAAATACCCTCTTTTTTATTTCCAGGTTTTCGGTAACTGCTTCTATGACTAACTCAGCACTTCTAACCGCATTTTCAATGCTGGCTTGAAAAAACAGGCGGTCTAACGCAGAAGATTTTTCTGCTTCGGAAATCTTTTTTCTTTCAATTCCTTTGGAAAAAATCGTTTCTATCTCTCTTTTCGCACTTTCCAAGGCTGAAATTTTAATATCGGCAAGTGTGACAGTAAAACCAGAAATTGCTGCTGTGCAGGCAATTCCCCTCCCCATGACACCTGAGCCTATAACTGCAATATGTTCAATCATCTGACTCTCCTTTCATTTAAAGAAAGATGATTATAAAAGAGGAGCATTTACCCATAAATTTCTGCTCGCCTTTTGTTCATCTTCCCTGAAAGTGCGGCTTCCTTTTTTCAAAAAAGGCAGCCACTCCCTCTCTGTGATCTTTTGAAAGCCCTGCAATCCTTTGAGCTGAGGCTTCCTTTGAGAGCATTTCATCAATTGTGACAGAAAAGCTTTCATTCATATATCTTTTAACAAGCCCGATGGCAAGGGTTGGCATCAAAGCCAGCTTTGCAGAAAATCCCTCTATTTCACTCTCCCAATAATCCTCAGATATAATCCTTCCTGCTATTCCCAGGCTCCTTGCCTCCATAGCTGATATTTTTTCTCCCAGTACGGCAATTTCCATCGCCTTTGCTCTCCCCACCAGTCTCGGCAAAAGATACATCAGCCCGGAATCAGGAACAAGCCCGATATTCATGAAGGAAGAAACGAAGCTGGCTTTTTCTGAAACTAGCATAAAATCGCAGATAAGCGCCAAGCTGAATCCGGAACCGGCACAAATTCCGTTAACGGCCGCGATGACAGGTTTTTCAAGATTTGCAATGGCAGAAATTAAGGGATTATACCTTTTTCTCAGTATTTCTCCATGATCGGTTTCTTCACCCAGTCCTTGTATATCCTCCCCTGCACAAAACGCCCTGCCTTCTCCAGTAATGACAAGGCAGCGGGTATTCCCGTCCCGTGAAGTTTCCTTCAGGGCCTGAAGCATTTCCATATGCATTTCTTCAGTAAATGCATTCAGCTGCTGAGGCCTGTTTAATGTCAGCCTTGCCACGCCATTGTTTCTCTTTTCAAACATGATGTTTTCATACATACCTAACCCTCACTTTCCTTTAAAAGAAGGCTTTCGTTTCTGAATGAATGCTTTCATGCCCTCTTTTTGATCTTCACTTGAAAAGAGCATGTAAAAATTTTTACGTTCAAACTGCATTCCTTCCTGCAGTGGATAGTCGATGGCCTTGTTTACAGATTCCTTAATCAGGCGAATGGAAAGAATGGGCTGTTCTGCAATCTTTTCAGCAAATTTCAGGCTTTCTTCCATCAAAAGCTCACCTGGCATAATTTTTGTAAGAAGCCCATATGTATAGGCTTCCTGTGCGCTCATCATGTCACCAGTCCAAAGCCATTGAAGGGCCCGTGCCCTCCCCAGTGCTTTCGTGAGCCTTTGGGTCCCGCCCGCACCAGGCATTATACCCAGATTCACCTCAGGAAAACCAAATTTTGCATCCTCCGCGGCGAATAGAACATCACAGCAAAGAGCAAGCTCGAAACCTCCGCCCAAAGCAAGACCATTAATAGCACCGACTATAGGCTTCTTTATGGAAATGATATGGTCCCAATCCTTGAACTGATTTAAGAGTTCAAGTGAAATGCTATCTTTATCCGCCATCTCCGAAATATCCGCGCCAGCTGCAAAAGCCCGGCCATTTCCAGTCAGTAAAATGACTTTTATTCTTTCATTCTTCTCGAATTCCAGGAAGGTCTGTGCCACTTCAGAGATCATTCTGGTGTTCAAGGCATTTAGTACATTCGGCCTATTAAGCTTTACAATGCCTAAGCTTCCCCGTATCTCTGTTTCAATAAATTCGCCATTAATCATTTTTTTCTTCACCGAACATAAATGTCACAATGTCTCCGGCAAACTTCATGACATCTTTACCTGAAGCCTTGGACTCTTCTGTCCGTGAAGCCTCTTTAAAGGCTTCCTTGCTTTCATAGTACATTTCGCATAATAAATAAAAATCACTTTCACCCATTGGTGATCCGGTAATTTTAGTAATGCGGAGATCCTGAAGCCCAGGAATTTTTTTAGTTAAAGGTATATGTGTGCCATAATAATATTCATCAAAGCTTTCTTGGTTTTCAGGTTTTTTGAACAAAGCCATCATTTTAAACATATTATCTTCTCCCTTATCGTTTATAAATTTTAGAGATTTACAGAAATAAACTTCATTGCTTCAAAAGGATTTTTGCAAGATTTGCAATATAAAATGCTGCGGCAGGCAGTTGAACCAAAAATATTTTCAATGGTGATGTAAGGAGAGCTGCAGTATGGACAATTTACATGCCAGGTGCCATCTTCTTTCAAATATTCTGGGGGAGGAGCAATTCCGTTCTTCTTCAAATTTTCCCTTCCAGAAAGTGAGACTCTGTCTGTTGTCCAGGGAGGATGGAAAATAAATTCTGCATATGCTTTTTCCACGCCGTTTAACTTCAGGATTGCTTTTTCGATGTTTTTTCGAATAATTTCAAGCGCAGGACATCCTGAAAAGGTTGGAAGGACTTCGATTCTGGCTGTTCCATCATTAAAAGAAACACTTTCGATCATACCTAAATCAAGTAGACTTACATTGGGAATTTCCGGATCATACACAAACTTCATCGCTTCCCAAATTTCTTCTTCCATACTTTTGTTTGGCCGTGTCATATAGCATCATTGCCTCCTGCTGGGGTATTTGCCTTACCACACAGCTTTCTCATCCATTCTGTAAACCTCTGAAAGTGTAACTAATGCCTTCACCATATCAGCGGTATGCTCCCCTTCGCGTCCATTTCCGGATATCATTCCATAAGAATTTCCATGGGCAAGCTGCACTTCTTCAAGAGATTTAGCAGCTTGCTGTGAGAACCGCTTTTTCAATATGGAACAACTTTCAATCAAGCCATATTGGACCATCTGACCTTCCAGTGGGCCAAGTGTCAGCAAACCTTCAAGTTCGTTCCACACCCTGCTGACAGCTGCAGTCATTCTTGACCTTGCTTCACCGCCGCTCATTGTCAGCTGTTTAAACCAAATGCCCCAATGCATAAGGTGATAATGCTGTTCCATTTTAATTTTTACAGCTGCATGTGATAAAGGCTGATAGGATGAATGTATAAGTGACTCCAGCTTGATTTTTTTATACATGTCATAAAAATAATGGCGGACTACCGTGAACGCCCAGTCAAACCTTGGTTCCTCCAGATATGTGCCGCTTCCGTTCACAAGCTCTAAAAGAATGGCATTCCTCCTTTCTTCCGGAGGTCTTTCGTGCGCCAGGGCATCTATGCTGCCGGCGCCAAGCTCGCTCAAAAGCTGATAATACAAGACTGCATGCCCCATCAAATCCTGGCTGATGGATGAAAAAGCTACATCCTCCTCGATATGGGGAGCAAGCCCGAGCCATTCTGATCCCCGGTAGGAAAGGATAAAATCATCATCTGCCAGCTGAAGCAGCAATTCATTAAGGGCTTTGTGATAGCTTTGTTCATTTTTCGCGTCTGCTGCTGTCTTTATAATCATTCTTTATTTTCACCCCAGGACAGTATTTCTTTTTCATCGAGCATGTTTTGTTCATAGCCCCGCCACTTTTTCTTGAGATAACTATATCCCTTTGCTGTCCGGTAATCTTTATTATCTAGACGCGGCAAAACTTCCCTTTCTTCTTCGGTCATTTTTCTTATACTGGAGCGTTTGACAACCCAGATGTCTGCAGCAGGTTCTCTGCGCATGAAGTTTTCCCTGGCTAAAATCAGGGCCATATCATGGTTTGGAGCCAGTAAACTAAATTGATGCTGCATATTAGAGTTAGGTGTTCTTTTACTAAATATCTCAAAGACCTCGTAAAATGCCGTGGAATTGTTTTCTTTACCCTCCAATGTGACCCTCCTCTTTATTGAGCCTTTTGATTATCCGGCTTTAATGCTTCCAGTACCCAGCTGTTGTTTTCATAGGCAAGTTTCCTTAAGCGCAGCCTGTCCTGTGACTTGGGCCCTTTATTTTTGACGATTAGCTTAAATTCCTCCCAATCAGGCTGCTGGTATAACCATTTCCCTGCTTCCTCATCAAATCTCATAGTTTCATCAGGCAGCTTTAATCCGATTGACAGAGCCCTTGGAATGTATTTGGTGAAAAAGTCCTGCCGCAGCTGTTCGTTCGTTTTGGTGCGGATTTTATATTTAATCGTTACATCCTGCTTTGACGCCCCTGTAGTATCGGCACTGGCTGGCCCAAAAAACATCAGCAATGACGGCCACCATCTGTTAAAGGAATCCTGGACCATCTGTTTTTGCTCCTTGGTTCCCTCTGTCATGGCCAGTATGATCGATTCCCCGTGCTGGGCATGAAACACTTCTTCGGCGCAAATCCGCTGAAGTGCCCGGGCATACGGACCATAAGAGGCCCCGAGCATGTTCGTTTGTGTAATGATGGCTGCCCCGTCAACCAGCCAGCCAATAATTCCCGCATCTGCCCATGTCGGCGATTCCATGTGAAAAACATTGTGAAACTTAAGATTTCCGCTGAATAAGTCCTCCATAATATCCTTGCGGTTCTTGCCAAGAGGGGCCAGTAAATCCTCTGTAACCCTAAGCAATAGCTGTCCATGTCCCATCTCGTCCTGCACCTTGGCCATAATTCCTAATTTCCTTCTTAATGTGGGTGCTTTTGGAACCCATTCCTTTTCAGGAAGCGCACCCATAATCTCGCTGATTCCATGCATCGATATCAGCTTTATCAGTGTGTGCCGATATTCGTCAGGCATCCAGTCGTCTGCTTCTATTTTTTCCCCGTTTTCAATTTTCTTCATGAACCTATGAAACTTATCCTCTTCGGAAATCCTTTCAGAATGAGCGGTTCCCTCCATGTGATTTCTCCTTTCTATGCGGCTTTTCACTTAAGTTCTTTATTTTTGTGTGGACTGGCTGATCAGTTCCATATTTCTTAAGTCAACAATCCGGACAGCTTTTCCCTCAGATCTTGGAATGGTTTTTGGAGACAGTAATTTTACCTCCATGTTTACCAGACAGGAGTTTTTTAAGCGGAGCTGAATGGCCTGTGTTAAATCTTCAGCGGCCGTACAGCTCAGATTCCCTTTCATTTCCAAGTATGTGTCCTCTGTAATTTCAGCATACAAAATCACGTCCTGGCGCGATCCATTTTGTTCGATAACCAGCTGATAATGCGGGGCAGCCTGCTTAAATTGCATCAGACAGTGCTCAATTTCAGAAGGATACACGTTAACTCCCCTGATAATGAGCATATCGTCTATCCGGCCTTTCACTCGGGACATTCTCATGGTCGTTCTTCCGCACTTGCATGCCTCTCTTGTAATGGAAGCAATATCCCCCGTCCTGTAGCGGATAATCGGAAAGGCTTCCTTCTGCAAACTGGTAAAAACCAGTTCACCGTCAACTCCGTCTGCTACGTTCTCCATTGTGATTGGATCAATTACTTCTACATAAAAATGATCCTCTGCGATATGCATGCCATCTTGCGCTTCATGGCATTCAATCGCAACTCCAGGACCTATTACTTCACTAAGGCCATAGATATCACAGGCCTTGATATCCAGAACATTTTCTATTTTATTTCTCATTTCCTCTGACCATGGCTCGGCACCCAATATTCCGTATTTTAATGAAGTCTGCCTAGGGTTTTTTCCCATCTCGAGCATTTTTTCCGCGATATTCAGGGCATATGATGGTGTTGCACAAAGAATATCAGGCTTCAAATCTTCAATTAGTGTGATTTGCCGGTCAGTATTTCCTGCGGAGGCCGGGATTACGGCAATTCCGAGCTTTTCTGATCCATGATGAATACCAAGGCCGCCGGTAAACAGCCCATATCCATAAGCATTATGAAGGACATCATTAGGGCTTCCGCCTGCAGCAGCTATGGCACGCGACACGATTTCCGCCCAGCTTTCTATATCTTTTGATGTGTATCCGATTATAGTGGGCTTTCCTGTTGTGCCTGAAGATGCATGAATCCTCAATAAATCTTTTCTTTCAGCCGCCATCATCCCGAAAGGATAGTGATTTCTCAAATCCTTTTTTTCTGTAAATGGAAGCTTTTTTAAATCGTTGAAATCCTGAAACATGCTGGGATGGAGTCCTCTATCCTCCAATGCCTCCCTGTAAAATGGGATGTTTTTAAATACATGCGATAGTGTTGCCCTCAAACCCTTCAGCTGCTGCTCTTCGATGCATTCCCGATCTGCCGTTTCGATTGCATGGATAATCATCAGCATCCTCCGCCTTCATTTAGTAAACGCTTACAAAATCGTATAACGGTTTTTATTCGCTTATTATTTTTTTGTTATGTTACTACAATCTTACTGCCTAAAATGTTTTTATGTCAATATATTCTGAAAATTTTTGCTGTATTTCAATGGTTTTTCTCCCCTGCCAAACTAATGGACAAGTTTTGTAATTCCTACAGCAAAGATAGACGAACATTCATGTCAAAAACTCTTTTTGCTTCATAACATAATAGATGAACTTTCAATGAGCGTTTGCTCGATTTGATTGTTTTCATATTTGCGAATGCCATAAGGGCAGAATCCTTTTACTTGGTTTACTGTCCTACGAGCAAAGGGAGCTGAAAAAGGTGTCATTTTATAAATTAATTCCCTTCAAGCAGGAAGGAAATTTAACGGATGTTTTCGAGGTGCCTCCAGGAATTAAGCTGATAAAGGCTCCTTCTCTTTGGAAGGAAGGATATAAAGGGAAAAATATTGTTGTTGCTGTCATTGATACAGGATGCCAGGCTTCACATCCAGATTTAATCGGACAAGTTATCGATGGATACAATTTTACCAGCGATTATAATGGTACTCCTGCAAATTACAATGATAATAATGGTCATGGAACACATGTAAGCGGCACAATTGCTGCTGCCAAGAACTCATTTGGCGTATCGGGTGCTGCACCTGGAGCGAAAATTTTGGCTTTGAAGGCATTGGACGCAAATGGAGAAGGTACAGATAAAAATATCGCTGCAGCTATAAAATATGCTGTTAATTGGACAGGCCCGGCTGGAGAAAAGGTAAGGGTCATCTCTATGTCTTTAGGAGGCCCAGAGGATAATCCTTCCATACACGCGGCAATAAAACATGCCGTCAGGAAAAATATACTGGTAGTTTGTGCAGCGGGAAATGAGGGAGATGGATCTGCTTCAATAGATGAATACAGCTATCCTGGAGCATATCCGGAGGTTGTGGAAGTGGGCTCTGTTAATTTGCTGCAGCAAATTTCCTCTTTCAGCAATTCTAATAGTGAAGTAGATTTGGTGGCTCCCGGCGAGCAGATTTTATCAACCTATCCTGTAAACTCTTATAGTGTCTTGTCTGGCACTTCTATGGCGGCGCCGCATGTATCCGGAGCTGCAGCGCTTATTATTGAAAAGTACGAAACTATTTGGAAACGCATGATCACAGAGCCGGAAATTTTTAATTTACTCATGCAGCATACGGTGACTTTAGGCAATCCGAGAAAGGAAGAAGGAAATGGTATCATTAAATTAAATACTCCAAAAAAACAAAAGCTTCGATCTCTTCTTCAGTATTTAATCAAACAGACTTCCAGCAAGTAATCAGTTTCCAATCGCTGTTAATGCCCATTAACTCATTATTTTTTCAGAATATATTGATTTTTACAGAAAACAAATCATATAATCTAATTATCCTAGGACATTTGGAGGTGTTTTAATGGGCATCAGATTTTTGAAAATCTCGGTCATATACTTCTTAATTGGAATTGGCTTTGGCATGTTCATGTCTATATCCCATAAGTTTCAATATGCCCCGTCACATGCGCATATAAATTTGTTAGGATGGACTTCATTGGCATTATCGGGACTTATTTATGCACTGTACCCTGCACTTGCAGAAAAAAAGCTCGCTAAGTTTCATTTTTGGCTTCATAATATCGGACTTCCGGTTATGATGCTTGGCCTTATTTGGCTAGAATCGGGAAATTCCTCTGTAGAGCCTCTCATTGCAGCTGGTGCAACAGTTATGAGCCTGGGAATCATTTGCTTCACCGTCAATGTGTTAAAAAACTTAAAAAGCACATCTGAGTCAGCCGCAAAAAGTAAGATTGTTTCGTAAAAAAGAATAAGATGGAGCTGAAAAACTTGGAAGATAAGCCGAATTATTACGATGGTAGCGGAACTCTGAGCATGAATTCTAATTCCCTCTCAACAAACAGGATAGTGGAATTCACCCCACTTATCAGGGCGAGTATAAGCTGTAACCCATATGGAAAAGAGCCTAAAAAATGAAATTCTAGTCAATTACAATGTAAAAAGGCATTGAAATCCTGTGTATTTCAATGCCTTTTTTTCAGTATGCTAAACGTCATTCTTGAATTTTCAAAAGGCTATATGTGTAGTATTATTATAAAAATATTTAATGGAGGCGGAAAAATGATCACGGCAATTATTGGAAGTGCTGCTTTTTTTGCAGTTGCTATTTTGTACATGCTGTTAGCTCTGGGTTTGCCATACGGAGATTTGGCAATGGGCGGCAAGTATAAAGTGATGCCAAAGCAAATGAGAGCTGCATGTGCGGTTTCGGCATTAGTTCAATTGGCTGCAATCCTGTTTTTACTTCAAGCGGGCAATATAATCTCGGTCGATTTTCTAAAAAACATTGCTAAAGGAGCTTGTTACTTTTTTGCATGTTATTTATTAGTAAATACGATAATGAATGCGATGTCCAAAAGTAAAAAGGAAAAGCTTGTTATGACACCATTATCTTTCGTAACAGCCATTTGCTTCCTGATAACTGCGATAAATAGTTAGATAACTTGTCGCAGGCCCGGATAACAGATACAATGCTCATAATTAACCCCGAAATTTAATTGTCAGAAATCAATTATTAAGGATAAAAGAGCCTATTTTATTTATGTTAATGGCTTGTTTCAGAAGTGGCTCAAGGGATTATATTTGTGTTTTTCTAAATCAATGGCATAAGGGCCAATAAATGTAACACCCTCACATTCCAGGTTTAACCGTTGTTCATTGCTTTGAGCAAAATCCTTAAATCCTATTTCCCCTTTAACATTAAGAACACGATGCCATGGAAGGTCATGCTTCTCAGATAACGAATGAAGAATCCTGACCACCTGTCTCGCGCCCCTCGGACTTCCTGCCAAGCTGGCAATTTGTCCATATGTCATTACTTTTCCTGCCGGGATATTTTGAATAATCGTTATGACTTTTTCAGTAAATGGCTTCATATTTTTCTCCGTATAATCATTTATGTTTTTTTAGTAAAATTTCCGATAGGAGTTCTGCCGGCTAGTAAACCAGTTTTTCCTCTCTTGTACTAAATATAGCTTAAAGAGCACTATGAAGGAATAGCTTATACAAGAATGATATGGGAGTTAACCAAAGTACACATAGCAAAAAGCAGTAAAATCCTGTGAAATCACTGCTTTTGCCGTTTTATAGTGAGGCTGCACCGAATACTTCATGCCGCAATTCTTCAGCGGCATTCTTTGAGGATGCTGGATGCGTTATCCCGGTAATAACAGAGACCCCGTCTCCGCCATCTTCAATGATTTTTCCGGCATTTCCCGGATGGATCCCCCAATCCCGACAATTGGAATAGATATCCCTTTTTTACGGATAGCCTTGATTAAATCTGTTCCCTTTGCAGCTTTTGCATCTTTTTTTGTGGCTGTTTCATAAATGGGGCCGATTCCTAAATAATCTGCTCCATCGTGCAGGGCTTTTTCAGCTTCTTCTAACGAGTGCACAGAAACCCCCAGTAATTTATCTTTCCCTATCAGTGCTCTTACAGCTTCAGCAGAATCATCATCCTGGCCGATATGTACTCCATCAGCATCAAGTTTCATAGCTAATTCGATATCATCATTTACAAGGAAAGGAATGTTATTCTCCCTGCAGATGGCCTGCAGTGTTTCTGCAAGCTTTTCTTTACTATTTTTGCTTAATGAACCTTTTCCTTTTTCACGATACTGAAAAAGTGTGACTCCGCCATCTATTGCTTCCTGCAGAACCTGAACGGGATCCTTCAGGCAATTTAAGCTGCCCATGATCAGATAAACTTTCAGATATTCACGGACTGATTTATTATCATTTCTTAACATAATCTTGTTCTCTCTTTCTTTGCTGATAGGCCCAATGATTCGTAGGCCCGTGACCTCCGCCAATGAAAAGAGTTTCTTCGATTGCCGCCTGGATAAATAGTTTGGCTGTTCTGACAGCATCTATGACACTGCTGCCCTTGGCTAACTCTGCGGCAATTGCGGCTGAGAATGTGCAGCCTGTTCCGTGTGTATGTTTGGTGTCTATTCTGCTGCTTTCCAGATAGATATAATTAATCCCGTCATACAGCAAATCAATCACTTTATCGCCTGATTCATCATGTCCGCCTTTAATGACGATAAATTCTGCTCCCATTTCAAAGATTCTGATTGCAGCTTGTTCCCGTTCATGCAAGGAAGTAATAGAGCTTCCCGTTAATGCTTCCGCTTCAGGAATATTAGGAGTAACTACCTTTGCCAGCGGAATCAAGTGTTTTTTTAGCGCATTTACAGCTTCCTGCTTTAACAGAGATGCTCCTCCCTTTGCAATCATTACCGGATCAACCACCAGGTTTTTCATTCGATATTCTTTCACTTTTTCTGAAACTGTTTTAATAATTTCACTGCTGAAAAGCATGCCTGTTTTTACGGAATCTAATCCCATGTCAACAGCTATGGCGTCTAATTGATCACTGACTGCTTGGGGCGGGAGAGGATAGACTCCTTGGACACCAAGCGTATTTTGTGCAGTTACAGCTGTTATGGCAGACATACCATAGGCTCCAAGCTCTTGAAAGGTCTTGATATCAGCCTGTATGCCTGCCCCCCCGCTGCTGTCAGAACCAGCAATTGTTAAGGCTTTACATTTTGTCATCTTTGTACTCTCCTTTCACTCGATAACACGGATTTTCTGTCTTTCATCGAGTTCTTTTACTGAAACCTTCGATAACTGGTTGAGAAATTCAATCTGGAAACTTCCTGGGCCATCTACCAGCGTTTTCTCGGCTGCCAGCTCGGCTGCCACTCCATAAAAAGCGCAAGCCTCTGCAGCTGCTTTTAGAGGATTGCAAGATGAGGCTGCAAATGCCGCCGTGACAGAGCTAAGCAGGCAGCCTGTCCCTGTTACCCTTGTTAAAATATGATGTCCATTCCCGCACAGGTAGGCAGTTTTTCCATCTGTAATCACATCTTCTTTGCCTGTAATCACTGAGATGCAGCCAAACTTTTGGGCGGTTTTCCGTGCCAAGCTTATTACGTCCACTTTCCCATCGCCAGCATCGACACCTTTTATGTTCCATTCTTCTCCAATTAAATGGGAAGCTTCTGCAGCATTTCCTCTAAGTATCGTAACCTGAACTTCCTCAAGAATCCGTTTTGCTGATTCTGTACGATAAATTGTTGCTCCTGCCCCAACCGGATCAAAGACAACCGGCACACCATGTTCATTGGCAGATTTTCCTGCTATGATCATAGACTTAACTGCCTTTTCATCAAGTGTCCCCATGTTTAACACTACGGCGCTGGATATTTTCGCCATATCGGCAACCTCTTCATGTGCATGGGCCATGACAGGTGATGCTCCCATGGCCAATAAGCCATTTGCGGTAAAATTGGTTACAACAATATTCGTAATATTATGGATAAGAGGATTATTCATCCTTACTTTTTCTATCGTATCCATTCTGCTCTCTCCCGTCTTAAATGTTTTCAAATGCTTCGCTTGCTTTAACGTTTGTTTTTATCACTTTACTGTCATGCAGCCACTTTGTTATTCTGTCCCAGGATGCGGGATCTTGATAGCCAAACGGCTTGTTTTTCGCATCCATCAGAGGTAATAAAATGTTCAGGCTTTTGGTTTCAATATCTTTTTCAAGCGGAGAAGTTTTTTCTTCATGCTTTAATAGAATTGATAATCCCTTATCAGGTTGTTTTTGTACAAATTCCTGCCCCTTTTTAATGGCTGACATGAATTTTTTATAAACACCCGGTCTTTCTTTTAGCCCTTTATCACTAGCAACAAGCACCAGCTCATAATAATCTGGCACTCCGTAGTCTGAGGGATTAAAGCTTCTCATCTTGTGTCCTTCTTTTTCAAGCAGCAGTTTTTCGTGATTGATATACCCGCCGATCAAGCCATCAGTCTTCTTGGCTGCAAGCGCCGGGATAAGATTGTAGCCGACATCTGCCATTTTCACTTTTTGGGGATTCCCGCCATCATTTTTTACCATTGTATGTACAATTGCTTCATCTAGCGGTATGGATGGATAGCCTACCATTTTCCCCTCTAAATCACTTGGAGATTTCACCTGGCCGTCTGCAGGCACCAGCAATGTATTTAATGGATGCCTGACTATTGCGCCGATCGATTTAACCGGTATATTTTCTGACCTGGCTATAACGATCTCTGGCTGGTAACTGATTGCTAAATCCATTTTTCCTGCGGCGACCAGCCTTAATGGATCGTTTGTATCTGCCGGCATTTTAATATCCACATCCAGTCCTTGTTCTTTAAAGTAACCCTTCTCTTGTGCAGCATATAAAAATGAGTGAACGGCATTTGGATACCAGTCCAGCATCAGACTGACTTTCTGCAAATGATTATTTGAATGCTTCTTATCTGCCTGATTGTCACCTGAGCAGCCGCCGATCAATGTAAGGCAAATAACCGTAAAAAGAATAAATAGTTTTTTCATCAATATCGTTTCCTTTCTTTAATTAGCTCTCTGCATGAAAATGATGTTTCAGCACTTTTTTTTCAAAAACTGTAATTAGAAAAAATAAGATCATGCCAAGCAGGGAAAGAAGAAAAACAGAAGCGAAAACGGCATCTGCCTGCAGGTTTCCTGACATTCTGCGACTAAAATATCCAAGTCCTGCACTGCCTCCCAGCCATTCGCCAATCGTTGCGCCTACAACGCTGTACACGGCCGCCATTTTCAGGCCAGATAAAAACACAGGTAATGCAAGCGGTATCTGCACTTTCCTGAAAATTTGAAATCTGCCGGCGCCCATTGTCCTAAGCAAGTCGCTGTATGAACTTTGTCCTAGCCTTAATCCATCGTATGTACTGACGGCAATAGGGAAAAATGCTGTCAAGATGGTTACAGCTACCTTGCCCCAGATGGAATACCCAAACCACATAATGAAAATGGGCGAAATCGCAATAAGGGGAACAGTTTGTGAAATAACCAAAAAAGGGTAACAAATTTTTTCCAGCACTTTTGAAAAATGCATGGCTATACCCAGCAAAATCCCCCCTGCTGCAGAAAGAATGAATCCGATTAGCACCTCCTGCAGAGTTACAGTCACATGCTGCAGCAGGATCATGGCATTTTCATTAAGAGATGTGAAAATTGCTGTTGGAGCCGGAAGAATAAATGATGGAATATCCCCCCTTTTGACCATCCACTCCCACAAACTTAAAAAAATGACTGCAGCAAGAATAAATAAACCATAATTATTGCTCCATTGTTTCCATGTGCTCTTCATGCTGAATCAGCCTTTCCAATTCTTTTCTTTTCTTCAAAAAAAGCGGCTCGTAAATAAAATCCGGAGTCCTTGGCCTCGGAAATTCCACCTTTATTTCTTTAAGGCTTCCTTCCTTTTTACCAAGTATATAAATTCTGTCACTTAACAATATCGCTTCCTCAAGATCATGCGTGATAAATAAAACGGTTTTCTCCAGCTCTCCCCACAGCTCCAGCAGCCAGCTTTGCATGCTGCGTTTTGTCATTGAATCAAGTGCACCAAAAGGTTCATCCAGCAATAAAAGGTCTTTGCCTGTCATAATTGTTCTTAAAAAGGCAGCTCTTTGCTTCATCCCACCTGAAAGCTCATGAGGATAAGCATTTTCATAGCCGGATAATCCAAACCTGTCAATCCATTCCACAATTTCTTTTGTGCTGCGTTTTTTATCTGCCCCTGAAAGTTCCGCCGGCAGAAGCATATTTCCAAGCAGTGTCCTCCAAGGCATCAGCAGATCCTTTTGCGGCATGTATCCTACCTTGCCAAGTATATTTTTAGATAACAAGCCTTTAAGTGCAATACCTCCTCTATCAGGCTGAAGCAAACCTGAAATCAGTTTAAACAGAGTGCTTTTTCCTGAACCGCTGGCACCAATGACCGAAACAAATTCTCCTTGCTTTACTTTCATGGACAGATCTATAAAAATAGGTTTTTTGCCTTTTTCAGCGGGAAAGGCAAATGACAGTTTTTCTATTAACAGCATATAGTCAAACAGGCCAATCATCTCCTTTGTACACGCTGTCCCAGAACATATATTCAAAGCGTGAAGATGTCATGAAATGGTCAGTGAGAATATCAAGTTCCAACATAGGCTTTCCATCTGCCAGTGAATCCAGGAGCTTGATCAGCCACTGTGCAACCTTGCCGAATTCCTCAGAAGCATACATTGAGACCCATTCACCGTATAAAGGATGTGCGTCAGAGCCAGGGTATTTTTTTTTGAGCATTCTCCCGATTTCCCAGTAGCTCCACATACATGGTAAAAGAGCTGCAGCTAATTCTGCAAGGGATCCATTTTGTCCTGCATTAAGCATGTATCCTGTGTATGCAAGGTTTGTTGGGGTAGGTGAGGAATCTTCCAAATCACGGCAGCTTATACCAAATTTTCTTGCGTAGTTCCGGTGCAGCTCCATTTCACCGTGCAGTGTCTCATTCAGAATCCCGGAAAACTCACTCATCGTCTGAAAATCACGGGCTTTTAAGACCCCTAGAGCAAATAGCCTGCTGTATTCAATTAAAAAGATATAATCCTGCTTCATATATCTGATAAAGGCTTCTTCAGGCAATTCACCAGTGCCAATACCGGTAATAAATGGATGATGGTGTGTTTTTGCCCAAATTTCCTGTACATTCCGATGCAGTGTTTGAGTAAATGTCATTCCTTACCCTCCTTTTTGGTGTTGCACCATTTCGAAATAAATAATGCCATGACCTTCATATAATCGATTAATTGCCGAAATTCAATTTTTTCGTTTACCGCATGTGCATCTTCAAGCTTTCCAGGTCCAAAGATGACTGCAGGAATACCTTTATGGCCAAACCATCCAGCATCATTAACAGTCTGAGACATGCCAGTACGCGGTTTCTCTGTTAATTGCTCGTTGAATGATGACATTAGCGTTTGGGTTCCTCTATGATTTAGGTCAAGCTCCAGTGAAGGAAAGATTTCTCCCCTATCCTCAAGCATGGATTTCCCTCCCCATTTAAAAACCGGCATATTTTCACTAAGCCAGGGATCAGAAGCAGCCACACGCCTTACATGATTTTCTATATCCTTTATGATTTTTTCATGATTTTCATCAGGATAAAAATGTACTGTTATCCAGAGTGAACACCTATCTGCAATGAATGCGGCATGCCGCCCTCCTTCAATAACTGCAGGGTTTATCGTATTGGAGCCGGGAGGGAAACCAGCATACGACTTTGTCACAGCCCAGTGGCGTTCCAATTCCTGAAGGCTTTCTATAATCTTCATCATTTTTTCAATGGCACTTGCTCCGAAAATCCCTCCGCCTGCAGTATTCATCCTTGACCGGAGTCCATCATGAAAAGTTTCTTTGCCCTGAATGGTTATCCAGCCTGTTATAACACCTCCCTGTCCCTGAATATGCATATCACTTGTATCAGCAACAATAGCGAAGTCTGCTGTATAGCCCCTCTCGATGCAGGAAAGTGTGCCAGTTTCTCCTGCCTCCTCACCAGTAACAGATTGAAATTGCAGATCGCCATTGAGAGGGATTTCAAGCTCTTTTAGGAGCTTAATGGCCATCAGGGAGGCAGCGATACCTCCTTTCATATCTGCAGCGCCTCTGCCATATAGATAGGGACCCTTCAGGCTTGCAGTAAATGGATTATTATCCCACCCGCAAATATCCCCCGTTTCCGCCACATCCACATGTCCGTTAATAATTAAACTGTTATATGTATTGCTTGATTTTCCCGGCATAACGCCAGCAACGTTCCAATCGCCGGGATAAAGTTCCCACTTCTCAGTTTGAAAACCGAGTTCTTTTAAGTAGCTGTCCATATAATCCTGGATGCTGGCTGTGTTTCTGGCAGGGGGGCTAATTGTCGGAAAAGCTATGAGCCGGGTTAAAAGCTGCAGCAGTTCCTCGCTCTTTTCTTCAGCTTTTTGTGAAATGATGCTGGCTAATGCGCTGTAACCCTCCATGTTATACATCTCCTTCGTTTGAAATATGAAAAGCCCGCTCCTGAAATAGGGAGCGGGCGGAAAGGCAATGCCAATATAAAAGATGACAAAAACGTTTCTTTCAGCTTCCCTACGCTGGTATGATCCAGATCAGGTTCAAAGGGTTTAGAACAATTGTTCAGTCTCAGCCAATGGCTCCCCTAGTGAAATTCGTACATATGTAATTTTTCATTAAGAAGGTTTTTATAATACCTTTTAATGTGAATCTAAGATAGCATACTAAAAAAAAGTTGTAAAGAATAATTCCTTTTCATGGCTCCTGCTTTCCTGTGTTTAATTCAGCTGAATATCTTAATTTCTGGCCATGTTTGATCCCAGCCTTTCTTAGCCCTGCGATCCTTGTAAACCTGATGATAAGGACCAGACTTGGAAAAAAGGGGGGTGGGCCTCACCTCTAGTGCCAGAAGATCATTAACACCCCAGGGTGCAGCCAGTTCCACTTTGCCTTTTTCATTGAAACGGACTCCCAGTGCTGTGGCTGTTTCAGGAAAATTAGACATAGCCTCATATGATGAGGAATAGGGCTCCATGTGATTCACTTTATGCATCCTGGCTTGATTTTTAACAGACCAGGGCAAGTCAGGGAGAATTTTGCCAAGTCTCAGCTCCAGCTCTTTTTCATAATCTTCTTGTATATTCGTTTTATCAAAATAAATCACATCAATATCAGGAAGCTGCGTTTTTATTGTATAGCCGTGCAGCACATCCCAAACCTTTGAGCGGACAAAGCCTGCACATATCCACCAGTCAGGCAGGTTAAGCTGCCCGGCGGCCTGCAGTACGCTAAGCATCCAGGAATCTCTTTCAACTAAAAAAACAATGTCTTTTCCGCTTTTCATCTTTTCTCTCCTTGCTGGATAATGGCTTGTTTAAATATAGAAGATTCTCACTAAGGATTATTCCTGTTCATGCTATAAACCATGTCACCATTTCATGACAAAGCCAGCCGAAGAAAATATCACTATTTTATCTTACTGCTTATCTATCTTTTATGGTATAATATGGGACAAAGTTAAATTGTTTTTTCATGGTAATTCGTATTTTTTTAAAGTCTTGAATATAATTAAAAAACAAGCGCCTTTAACGTGCTTGCGCTTGATTAAAAATGGCCGCAGCACTGCCAATACTGCGGCCAAACATGAATCGCAAGTGAGCGCTGCCTTATGCACAGAGTTATTTTTTGCCCGTCCGCCTATCAGGGCGGGTTATTTTTTTACAGCCGATGCAATTTGAACAATAACGCCAAATAACACCACAACAAATGTCGCAGTTGCAAGGTCCATAATCTCACCCTCCCCTCTGGAAGGAAGACACCGCTCACTGCTTCAACATGCCTTTATTATCATTGTAACCAAAATATTGAAATCAGCAAACTAAATTTTCGGAAAATTTATTTTTCATAAAAGAGATACAAGCAGCCTGCATCCATACTTTTGAATTGGGATGCGTGAAATTACCCCTAATTTTAATGTACTACATATACTTTTTTGCGGCTAAACTTTTTGACTTTACTTTCTTGCATCCGCAATAACTTCCAGGTCTATGTAACTATCTTGCCTTGTTGTTTTGGTCTTTGACTTGTTATGGAGCCTTATCCCTATATAAAGCCTTCGTATCAGATTTCAGTTCGCCGAGCAAAATTTTATTCCTCGGTTCCTCCAGCCACTAAGGTACCTTGCGCCTCCTTAGTGGCTGGCCGAAGTGTGCACCCCGAGGCGGGCTTTTACCGACTAGATAATTGCCATGCCTGATACTAAAAAAAGGGCTGCTCATTAAACAGCCGAAACAATTTTCCTTATGGATTATCAAGCTGGAACATTTTATATGTTTTGTTTCTTGCTTCCCCAATAAATTGAAAATCATTTGTCTCTTTGTCATAACTGTAGTCTTTTTTCCATTCTTCAATATTTTCCATGATCATCTTCATGGATTGCAGGAATCCATAAACTTCTTCATTCGACATAGTTGGATGGACGGAAACCCGCACCCATCCAGGCTTTTTTGACATGTCTCCTTTTTCAATTTCCTGAAAAATGGAATTTGACGTAATTTTATTGATTTTCAGCAGATAATGCCCGTAGGTTCCTGCACACGAGCACCCTCCCCTGACTTGATAGCCAAATCTGTCATTCAAAAGCTTGACGATGAGATTATAGTGTATGTTTTCTGCTTGAAAGGAAATGATGCCGAGCCTTTCTGCTGCGTTTTTTTCCAATACGGTGATTCCTTTTATTTTCTGTATTCCGGGCAGGAGAATATTCAAAATTTCTTTTTCCCTTTTTAAAATAAACTCGGTCCCCATTTGCTCTTTAAGTTTGATGCACAAGGCAATCCTGATGGTTTGCAGGATTGCTGGAGTACCTCCATCTTCCCGCAGTTCGATCGAGTCAAAATATTTATGCTTTCCCCAGGGATCGGTCCAGATAACCGTGCCTCCACCAGGATGGTCTGGTACAGAATTTTGATATAGAGCGGAATCGAATATCAATACCCCGCTTGTGCCTGGGCCTCCCAGAAATTTATGGGGAGAAAAAAAGATTGCATCGAGCTTTTCCAGCTCATCCTCAGGGTGCATGTTAATATCTGTGTAAGGAGCCGATGCCGCAAAATCAACCAGACAGATACCTCCGTATTCGTGCATCACCCTGGCCATTTGATGATAGGGAGTCATAATTCCTGTAACGTTGGAGCAGGCAGAAAAAGATCCTATTTTCAGCTTCCTGTTTTTATAGGCTTCTAGAAGCTGCTTCAAGTGATCCATATCAACATTTCCATTCTTCGCCGGTCTGACTATTTCAACATCGGCAACGGTCTCAAGCCAAGAAGTATGATTTGAATGATGCTCAAGATGTGTAATAAATACAACAGGACGCTCTTCTTCCAAGATGCTGATTTTATTTTGAAACCTTTCCGGTATTTTCAAGCCCAGAAGTCTTTGAAATTTATTCACAGCAGCGGTCATGCCGGAACCGCAAGTGATAATGACATCCTCTTTTCTGGCTTGAACATGGTTTTTGATGATAGTTTGAGCCTCTTTATATGCCAGGGTCATGACAGAGCTAGTAGAATTAGATTCTGTATGGGTGTTTGCCATAAAAGGGCCGAATCTTTCGCTTACTGTTTTTTCAATCGGCCGATATAACCTTCCGCTTGCGGTCCAATCGGAATAGATTAGTTTTTTCTTACCATATGGAGTGTTTATCATCTTATTATTTCCTATGATGTGTCTGCGGAACTTTTCGAAATAACCTTCAAGATTTCCATAATACAAGCACTCCTTTTCTCCGATCCTTATTGTAATCATAGAAGCTATCCCCCCGCAATCTGCCTTTTAGTTTCAGTATATGAATGAAATCAGGCTATGTTCATCATAACGGCTTTTAAACAGACATAGTGCTTTGCTTAGTTCTTTGAAAATCCCATTAGCTATAATATTTAATAATAAAATTATGTAAACAACAATACAGAAAAAGGAATCCAGTAATAGATTCCTTTTTTTACCTATAATAATTGTTTTAATTTTAGTCTTAATATAAAACCGTTTTTTGTTTTTCAGCGGATTCATAGGCGCATTCTATCAGACGTGTCAGCATAATTGCTTTATCCATATCATAATCAGGTGCTTTTTTTTCATTTATAACAAAGTCTATGAACTGAGCGCTTGGAAGCTGAGCATCCTTTAAAAGACTAGCTGTGTCAACTGGCGAAAGATCTTCGTGTCCTGGCAGTGATTTGGACTGCAGGAGCACCCTCATGCCGGATTCATTATGGCCGGATATGACTAAAATACCCTCAGTGCCAATAATCTCCAGCATATTATCCAGGCGGTATGAAGCGAAAGATGTGTGGGCCGTACCTATTGCTCCTCCTGCAAATTCGATTACAGTCGTGGATATTTCATCGCTTCCAGTCCCATAAAGCTCATTCATTAGACAAGTGACTTTAACCGGTTCTCCGCAAAAATAGGGCAGAAGGTAAAGCCCGTGGCATCCTAAATCGAGGGTAACTCCTCCGCCGGTCTCCGAAGAATCGAACCAGTAGGGAGGCAGCATGTTTTTATCGATGGCAGCTTGATGGGCCCGCCTGAAATAAACAGATGTCACTTTGCCGAGCATTCCCCCATCAACGAGCTTTTTAGCATATTGGTAGGCACCTATTGTTTGTGATTCAAGGGAAATCATAAATTTTACGCCATTTTCTTCGATGGCAGTTTGTATTTCTAAACAGTCTTCTACTGTGAGGGCAAGTGCTTTATCAGTAAAAATATGTTTTTTAGCGCGGGCGGCCATTAAGATCACTTCTTTATGCATGGTGGTTGCACATTCAACCATCACTGCCCCTATATCCTGTCTTTTCAGTACTTCTGCCAAATCTCTTTCAAAGGGAACACCAAATTCCTCTGCGACCGCCCTTCCCCTTACTTCATCATTATCCCAGACGGCTTTGAGTTTGGCTTTTCCTGTTTGCAGAGCCTCCTTGACAAAGCCCCTTGTGTGCACATGCCATGTACCGGCCAACAGCAGATTTACCATTTCGATCTCCTCCTGCTTCATTTTTTAGTATTGCAAAAAGAAAGATTAAATATAAAGGGCAGCAGGCCGAATGCTCACTGTATTTCTTCCCCGTTTTTTTGATTCATATAAAGCTTGGTCAGCATCATGGAACAGGGAATTCAGATTCTGGTGATTGCTCATTTCTGCTGCTCCGAAGCTGGCAGTTATATGAATAATTTTTCCATCTGTTATTAATGGGCATTCTGCAATTTTTTTGCGGGTTTCTTCGGCTATTCCCCCCGCTTCTTCTATAGAAACTCCAGAAAGGGAGATGACAAATTCCTCGCCTCCATACCTGGCCAGAATATATTCCGGTTTTATGAATTTTTTGGATATATTGATAACATGCTTAATGGCTTCATCTCCGATTGCATGCCCGTACGTATCGTTGATTTGTTTAAAGTGGTCAATATCAAATAAAATGAGTGATAAAGGCATATTGCTTATTTTGCATGTTTCTATCATTTCAGCAGTTTTTTCGGTGAAATATCCTCTATTAAATATGTTAGTCAAACTGTCTCTGTAAGCCATTTGCTGCAGGGTATTTCTCATGATTTTTTCCTTTGTCATGTCACTTATAATGACGGCTCTTCCTGCCAGCTGATTTGCATTCTTATATACTGGAAAAGAGTGAAGCAGCCCGTAAGATAATTCACCATTGCGATTCCACTCTATTTCTTGCTCAAATGAAGCGGAATCCCCGCTTAATACTTCGGGAAGCACTGCATTCGGCAACATATTTCCCCATACACCATAAAATTCCTTGCCGATTATAGAATTGTTTAACTCTGGAAACATTTTAATGGCAGCACCGTTAAAATCAGCAATAAGATTAGCCTTATCCATAACAAGGACAGCATCACGCATATTTTCTATTATACGGTCACGCGCAATGGGAGCTACAACAAGCATATTGGAAGACAAAATCGCTGTCAGGTAAAGAGCAGATGTCAGGCACATGATCGTAGGGACCGGATCCATATTATATGGGGCTTTTCCAACTAAATACAGAAACGAAGCTGTCATAGGCAGCAATAACGCTGACATCATAGCAGCAAGCTGAAAGCGGTAGGAAGATTTCACCCTTCGTGCATGCCATATAAGGATGCAAAAAGCTGCAAACAAACATCCGAATGTAAAGCTTCCATGAATAATATAAAAGATGCCAATTTTGTAATCAGCCAAAAGATAGGAATCTTCTTTATGAAGGATAATTGATTTGTAGAACAGATGGTGAATGCTATTTGTATATATCATGATTACGGTTATCACCGGAACGCTAAATAGCAGGATCATATTTTTTCTGGTTATATATTTATCCAATCCAATGAATTGTAAAGCGAGCAGCACATTCAAAGGTGATATAAAAGGCAGGCCAAGATACTGGATCTTTACCATCCATTCTATTTCTGACAAGGAAGTTCCCGTTAGTTCAAAGGCATGCCCGAATACATAAAAACAGGAAGTGATATTAATCAGGATGAACGTTCCACTCCCCTTCACCCTGCTTCTTTTCAAAAATGCCAGGATACCCAATAAAACACTGAATACGCCGGAAATTGAAATAATAACAATATAATTAAAAATAAAGATATTCATCATATTAACTCCATAATCTATTTAATTACGTTCATTATAATGCATTTTAAACGATACCGGTTAAATTCTGTCATTTAATCATGATGAAGCTGCATATTGGCTTTATATTACAACTTTAGCTCCCAGCTATTCTTTCTAATCTAACTTATTTCAATCTTTAAAAAAATAATATTATTTCAAAAAATAAAAATAAATTTTTTAATATACTTTTTATGTAATTACTTTCTAATTTTGCAAGAAAAATATCTGATATATCTAGTTTTTAGAACGAATAAGCAAAAAAATCACTTTTCCAATATAATTCAATTGCTTAAATATTGTTTTTTTAATAAAATAAAATTTACGTAAGAGTTAGTGAGTTTCGGCTCCTGCCGTTTGAATTTTTTGAAAATGTAAAAAACATTTTAACTTTCAGGCGTATTTTATTTTTTTAGGGGGACATGAATTATGGAAACGGCTATAAAGAAAGAGGCTGTGAAGCAGCAAGAGAGCAGGAAAAAACATCCTGCGGGCTTGTACATGCTTTTCGCAACTGAGGCATGGGAACGTTTCAGCTATTATGGCATGAGAGCCATTTTAGTGCTTTATTTGACAGCAACAGCTGCTAACGGCGGACTTGGCGTTGATAAATCAACTGCTATGAGTATTTATGGTTTACTTACGGGTGCCGTTTATATCACGCCTATGATTGGCGGATACTTGACAGATAAATTCCTTGGAAGAAGAATAGCCATTCCTATTGGCGGAGTATTAATGGCGCTCGGGAATTTCATGCTGTTCGTAAATCAGAGCATGACCGCTTTATACATTGGGCTTATCATCATGATTATCGGTAATGGCTTCTTCAAGCCAAATATTTCAACACTTGTCGGCGATCTATATGGCAAGGATGATCCGCGCCGTGACGGTGCTTTCACCATCTTCTATATGGGAATTAATGTAGGGGCATTTTTCGCACCTTTAGTAGTTGGACTAATGAGCTATAAATATGGTTTCCTTACTGCTGCAATCGGAATGATTGTGGGCCAGGTTATTTTCAATTTATCTGCCAACCGCTTCTTGGGCGATATCGGCAAAGAGCCAACAAGCAAACAGCAGCCCGCTGTTTCTGTTCAAAAGCATGCTGCTGTACTGACTAAAAAAGAAAAAAGACGTACATTTGCCATTGTCATTCTTTCGCTGTTTGTAATTGCCTTCTGGGCTGCCTTCGAGCAGGCAGGAAGCTCGCTTACTTTGTATGCTCAAGATCAAATTGACCGGAATGTGTTTGGCTTTGAAATTCCTACAGCGTGGTTCCAGTCTTTAAATCCGCTTTTCATAGTCATCTTAGCTCCTGTTTTATCAGCAGTCTGGTACAAGCTTGGAAGCTCTAAACGCGGAGACTTTAAAACTCCCACTAAAATGGGTATGGGATTGGTAGTCGTCGGTTTAGGCTTTATGGTATTGCTGCCTGCTGTTATGTATACAGGAAATGATAATTCTTTAAAAGTAAACTTGATGTTTATGGTAGTAACTTATTTCCTTCATACACTTGCTGAACTTATGATATCACCGGTTGGACTATCGATGGTAAGCAAAATTGCACCGCTTAAACTAGCCTCGCTTCTTATGGGTGTATGGCTTGCAAGCTCTGCAGTAGCTAACTTTGTAGCAGGTCAGTTAGCTGCATTTACTCAATCGCTGGGCTATCTTGAAATTTTCAGCACGATTGGTTTTGTGACTATTGGATTAGGTATCGTTCTCCTTCTTCTGACAAAACCAATTACAAAATTAATGCAGTAACTGCATCTTAACAAAATAGAAGCTGGAGACCAGGCTATTTCCTGGTCTCCAGCTTTTTTAGTTCGTATACAGCCATTTTGCGGCTGTTTTATTCAATCTCAAGTAAATCTCCTTGTCCGCTTTGCCCGCATGCCGTATACAATTTTTTTAAAGCACTATTCATTCTGTCTCTATCAAGAAATAGCCAATCTTCCTTCTTTAATCCTTGAACAATGTATTCAGTAAAATTCCTCACCATATTTTTCACATCGTCTTCATTGGTCTCTGCAATTAGAGTGAGCGCCCGAATTACCGAAATCATTACAGACACATCTGACTTTCCGTAATGGCGGATTTGATAAAAGCTTTTATACAGATAGTCAAAAAAAGTTGGTTTTTCGATGATTAGCCTGATGTTATTATTTCCATCTCTATGATAAGGGTTGGATATATCATATTTTCCGAGCTTCGATAAAATTTGGCTTAGCTGTTCAATACAGTTAATAGCTGTCTCTGGGTCATTTTTCCCCGGGGCGATTCCCCTCAGCGCAATTTCAACAAGCTTTTGAATACCAAAATCCACATCATGTACTGACTCCTGATCGTCTGTGATTGCAAGAATGGAAAGCATTTCGTTTTCATCAAATGCAGCATTATTGCCCCACACCTTGAATAAGGGCGTATCAACATCTACATATTTCCCCCTGTCTTTTTCAAGCTTGACGATAATGTCCTTATGTTCTGCATAATTTACCAGCTTGACTGTATCAATGAACTGCAAATACCCTCTTTTGCGGCTTATCACACTCTTATAAGAATTATCTTCAAGACTCAATTCAGTATCATCTTTAATAGTTTTAAGCTTTTTATCTCTGCTGATATTTTTATCAAAAGCCAAAAGAGTTTCTTTCGTAATATTTGAAATCAGGTTGCCGACCTTGATCCAATCCATAACATGATGAATTAAAAAGACAAACATTCCTACACATATAAATGCCACCAGCACAGCAAAGGATGGGACGATAAACGTTTCACTCAATTCATTTTTTCTCACCTGCAGCAGAAGAACAAGTGTATAAATGTAGCCTCCTACAAAGGTACCAAGTACTCTTTGCGACTTAGAGCTTTCATTAAAATTCTGAAGTGTCCGCGGAGAAAATTGAGACAGAAAGGTTGTCTGCACTACCAGAACAGAAGAAAATGTTATGGTAGTCATAGTAAGGAGCGAAGTTGAAAGAGCACTGAGTATAGAATGTGCAAGCTCTTTATCTGTAAGGAAAATACTCGGAATATGCTTATATAGCTGATGGTGAACATGCAGATACCGATCCAGCTTCATGGTCAAAAGCGCCAGAATAACGGCAGCAACGCCATATATGGCCGGAGCTATCCAAAAGTTTGATTTGATTTTCTTTTTTGTTATTTTTAATGACATGGTTTTCTCCCTTGAAAATTTATTTAAAAGTCAATGATGCAAAAGGATAAATAAGTCCTTTATTCCTAAAATGACCAGTTAAAGCACCTTAACTTTTATACCCTTAAATCAGCTTTATTAACATCACATGATGCTTATAAACGCTCACTAAATAATTAGGCAATCAGTTATGCCCAGCGAAACTTCATTTCTTTCCATGACAAAAAGTCATATTTAACTTTTGAATGCTATTGGTTAAAATAAAGGCCCTGTTTTAAGGGGTATAATGGAACCAAGCATTTCTGTATTTTCCTTAGCAAGTATTCCCAGAATAAATAGGTTTGCAAATCAGTTTCTGTTTGCCCCTGCCAAATCTCTCTCTTCCTTTGTATTCCAAGCTCAAGGTTGTCTCTTCTATTGGGGAAAACCTAACTGGCGGATAATTTCAGTACTTTGCTGACTAAGAGGCAGCGTTCTATCTTGAGGCAAAAAACAAAAGGGAGTGTGAACAATAGGTTGAATAAAACGGATCATTGAAACCTTGTAGGATAATTTGAACTTTTATCAACCAAGTAATTTTTTGTGCCTTCATTATTTAAAATTATTTTAATTCCTAAAGGTTCTCTTCCCTTTAATTGCAGTAATAAATCTGATATAATACGAATAATAGGAAATAATAAACAAGATAACATATTGAGTACTTGTTACTAAAAATACACAAAAATATCTTATGAAAAAGAGGTGGATTGGTATGGCTGAGGAAAAAAGCACTGAACGGATCTGTAAAAAACTTGAACAAAGCTATGATATTGTAGGAAAGAAATGGATGGGCCTTATCATTCACACCCTTATGATTGAACCCAAAAGATTTAGTGAAATTCATTCTTTCATCCCTGATTTAAGTAAGCGCATGCTAAATGAGCGTATAAAGGAACTCGAAGACTTAGGAATAGTCATCAGGAACGTCATCACTGACCGTCCAGTCCGCACCGAATATTCCTTGACAAAAAAAGGCGTCGAGCTTGGAAGAGCGCTTCGTGCTGTTGAAGACTGGTCAGAGAAATGGATGGGTAAATAAGCCTTAACATTGTGCCCTGGCCAGTACGGGCACAATTGGATTGAATGGATTGGAACTGCATATATCAACCGAAAAAACCATCAAATTAGGACAAAAAAGCGATCGCTTTGTCTCAATTTGATGGTTTTTGCTTTATATTTTATGCTATTTTTTTATTTCAACCACTTTACGGCTTTCTTTATCAACCGTAATGACAGTATGAGTCATATTTACAAACAAACCATTTTCAACGACACCCGGAATCATGTTAAGGGTTTCTTCAAGTTCTTGAGGATTTTCTAGATTTTCAAAGGTGCAGTCTGCAATATAATTTCCATTATCTGTAACAAAGAGCACATCATCATGCATACGCATTTTCATTTTGCATCCTGGAAGTTTTTCAAGATGCCTGACTGTCATTTTATAGCCAAATGGAACAATTTCGACTGGAAGAGGAAACTTCCCTAATTTCTCGACCATTTTTGCTGAATCAGCAACAACAATAAAAGTATCGGCGGCATTAGCAATAATTTTTTCCCTTAAAAGCGCTCCGCCTCCGCCTTTAATTAAAACCAAATCCGGATTGGCTTCATCCGCACCGTCTATGGCAATATCAAGATGATCCACTTCTCCGAAATCCGTTAAAGGAATCCCCCACTTCTTCGCCAGTTTTTCTGTTTCAACCGAGGTAGGTATACCCTTGATAGATAGGCCCTCGCCAACAAGCTGTCCTAGTTTTTCAATGGTATAAAATACGGTCGAGCCTGTTCCCAAACCGACTGTCATACCGTCTTTAACATATTCAGCCGCTTTTTCGCCAGCCATTTGCTTTTCATTCATGTATGTGCGCCTCCACTCAAATCTTGCTGACAGACAAGCTTTTTCAGAACCAGCAAGCTGCAGCAGAATGTCACATTATATTTTAACAGACGCCGACAAAATGTCCTCTGTTTTCAGTTCAAGGAGCTTTTCTAAAAATTTTATAGATTTCATTGCATGATATATATCATCTACAGTTACTACGTTTTCATTTTTCATTTTATCTATATTATTTTGTACTTCATTTTTGAAAACATCTGTATGAATCAGCCATTTCCCAATAAGTTCTTGAGTGGCTTGACGCTCTTCTTCGCTTTTTAGAGCAAAAATATTTTCAGTCTCTGTTTCTTCGATTACAAGAAATATGAAATCCTCATCCATTACAAGCCAAAAGTAATTTTTTTGGCTGTCATAATATTTTCCTTCTTTTAATAATAAATACTCTATACCAATCAGAATTCTGTAAAATGGACTATGCTCCTTAGGAGTTTGGAGCTCTTTTATTTCAACTGTATTCTCTTTATTTACATAGGTTTCATTTCCATATTGTGTCAAGATGATTTTAGCATCTAATAGCTGCATGGAGAATATGCCTCCCTTTCCTTTTCATCATTTAGCTTATACTGCAAGATGGGTTGCACGGGAACATGTCAGGCTTTTGCCATGCCAAGAAAAACTCCTCCAGCAATGATTAAAATGATGCCCAGAGCAATACTAATCAGCTGACGTTTCGTTTTCTTTTCCCCCAAGAGAAAAATCCCTCCAAGTGTTGAAATGACAATTCCCATTTGGGAGAGTGAAAAGCTTGTTGCAACGCCTACTTTAGGCTGCGAAAGGAACAAAAATAAATTTCCAGAAGCCCAAATAAGGCCAGGAATTATATTCCTGATGGCATATTTGTTAAATGGCTTGTGTTTATAGGTCAGAATTAATCCTCCTATTACCATGCCAATGGCTTGCGGAAATAATGCAGACCATCCATCCACGTTCATTAGCCTGGCGATGACTACATATACCAGGTAACCCAGAGTAGAAAGAAGAAGTGTGATGACCCCTTTCTTAAAGCTTCCGCTTTGCTTCTCCGCATTTTTGTCATTTAAGGATGCTAAAATAATACCAATGATAATGAATACCAAAGCTAATATCCCAAAAATAACAGCAGTCGAAGTTTCCCATTCTTTAAACACAATTACCCCGAAAAGAGAGGTTGCAACAAGCTGCATGCCGGTTGATATGGGCATGGTTCTTGAGACTCCTATATATTCAATACTTTTTAATTGATTGCTTTGGCCAAGTGACCAGAACAAGCCGGATATGATGCCGATTAAAAAAATATAAGGTGTCAGTACCGGATGAATAGTGAAATAAATGATAATCGAGAAAATGAGTGCTCCAAGGGTTGTACCAAGTGTTTGGCTATAGGCGCCTCCCCCAAGTTTTACATTAAACAGCACAATGCTTCCCCAGAATATTGCAGGAAGAAGAGCCAGTAGTATATCCATGATGCAAAATCCTTCTTTCGGCAATTAATTATATTATATTTTGGTAACTTTATGTAACCATATTATACCCAACAAAGTCTTTCGTCAATACTTATTCAGGTATTTTAGGCTGTAAAATGATGGAGGGAACCGTCCCAGCTTTCGAGTTTGACGGTTACTTAAAGTAACATGTTGATTGTAAGGAGTAAAGTGGAGCAAGCGGGCAGCACTTTGTTTTATTAAGGTTTTCTGCTGATTTATGGTTACGTTGCCGTATTCCGCCCCTAAGGCAAAATCAACATGAAAAGCTGTATAAAAGGACCTGCCATAAAAAGCAAAAGAGCACCCCTGCCAGGGCAAAGCTGTTCGCTGGCAAAGGCACTCTTCCTGCAATATTATTTGGATAAACGCTTCATCAATTCAGCTTTTTCTGCTTCAAATCCTGGTTTACCAAGCAATGCAAACATGTTACGCTTATATGCTTCAACACCCGGCTGATCAAATGGGTTTACGCCCATAAGCAAGCCGCTGATTCCGCAGGCTTTTTCGAAGAAGTATACCATTTCTCCAAAAGTGAATTCGTTTAACTCATCAAGTTCAACTGCAAGGTTTGGCACATTACCATCCACATGTGCAAGCACTGTTCCTTGGAATGCGTTTTTATTTACTTCATCCATGGTTTTTCCAGCAAGGAAATTTAATCCATCAATGTTAGCAGGATCTTCCTGAATCGTTACATCGATAGCAGGTTTCTTAACTTGAAGAACTGTTTCTAACAAGTCACGGCGTCCTTCTTGTACATATTGGCCCATTGAATGCAAATCTGTTGTGAAGTCTACAGATGCAGGGAATAAACCTTTTTGATCTTTTCCTTCACTTTCTCCAAACAGCTGTTTCCACCATTCAGAAACATAATGAAGGTTTGGCTCGTAGTTTACAAGCAATTCAATTGTTTTTCCTTTGCGGTAAAGAGCGTTTCTTACTGCTGCATACTGGTAGCTCTCGTTTGATTCTAGCTCGGGATTATTATATTTTTTAGCTGCTGCTGCTGCACCTTCCATCATTTTGTCGATATCAAGGCCAGCTGCCGCGATTGGCAATAAGCCGACTGCGGTCAATACAGAGTAGCGTCCGCCTACGTCATCAGGAATCACGAAGGTTTCATACCCTTCTTCATCTGCAACCTGTTTCAAAGCGCCTTTAGCTTTATCTGTAGTAGCATAAATACGTTTTTTAGCTTCTTCTTTTCCGTATTTCTTCTCCATGTAATCACGGAAGATGCGGAAGGCAATAGCTGGTTCAGTTGTTGTACCTGATTTAGAAATAACATTAACGGAAATATCTTTTCCTTCCAAAAGCTCAAGCAAATGTGTGATATAAGAAGGACTGATATTCTGTCCTGCAAAGTATACTTGCGTTGTATCTTTCATTTGATTGTGGAAAGTATGTGTTAATGCATCAATGGCAGCACGTGCTCCAAGGTATGAACCGCCAATCCCGATTACAACAAGAGCATCTGAATTAGAACGGATTCTTTTAGCAGCTTCCTTAATACGGGCAAATTCTTCTTTGTCATATGCTTCAGGAAGGTCTACCCAGCCTAAATAATCAGAGCCAGGACCTTTTTTTTCATGAAGCATGTGATGTGCTGTTTTAACGAATTCGCCAAGATTATCCACTTCACTTTGCTGCATAAAAGACAAAGCATTTTTATAATCAAAAGATATAGTCATAAGGCATTACTCCTTTTTTTCTCTAAATTATGAGCTTTTTTCTTAAAAAAAGATAAAAAAAAGATTTAGGGGTGAAAAATCCACCCCGTAAATCAGTTTTCATTCATTATTTGCTTACAACTTTTTCCCAGTCAGTAGAGAACTTTTCCATTCCTTGATCAGTCAATGGATGCTTAGTAAGCTGTTCAACTACTTTAAGAGGCATTGTTGCAATATGTGCTCCTGCCATTGCTACACGTGTAACGTGGTCTGCGTGGCGGACAGATGCCGCAATGATTTGTGTATCAAGATTATGAGTGCGGAATACAGCAGCAATTTTTTCTACTAAAAGAACTCCGTCTTCAGAGATATCATCTAAACGGCCCAAGAATGGAGAAACATAAGTAGCTCCTGCACGCGCAGCCAATAGCGCCTGGTTCACTGTGAAGATTAAAGTGATGTTTGTTCTTACACCTTTTTTAGTCAGGTAACGGCAAGCTTCCAAACCAGCAACAGTCATAGGAAGTTTAATTGTAACTTTTTTGTCTCCGCCGTTAATTTTAATTAGCTCATTAGCTTCGGCAATCATATCCTCAGCAGTAAGAGCGATTGGAGTTACTTCAGCAGATACAGATTCTACATCTGGAACAGCCTGGCAGATTTCTGCGATGCGGTCTTCAAACTTAACGCCTTCTTTAACAACTAGAGAAGGGTTAGTAGTTACACCAGATAAAATACCCATTTTGTAGCCTTTTTTAATTTCATCCAAGTTTGCAGTATCTAAGAAAAATTTCATGTTGGATAGCCTCCATTTGATTTTTTATGTCTAAAAAAGGTCCCAAGGCACAATAGGCGTAACGTGCCTTAGGACGTAATAACAGGTTTATTAGTTCTTTTCTACAGCGTGTCCGCCAAATTCGTTACGAAGTGCAGCGACAACTTTACCATTAAAAGTGTCTTGATCTAGTGAACGGTAGCGCATTAATAGGGACATAGCAATAACTGGAGTTGCTGCCTGAAGGTCAAGAGCTGTTTCAACAGTCCATTTTCCTTCTCCTGAAGATTGCATGATTCCTTTGATGCCGTCGAGCTTAGCGTCTTTAGAGAATGCATTTTCAGTAAGCTCCATTAACCATGAACGGATTACAGAACCATTGTTCCAAACTTTAGCCACTTTTTCATAGTCAAAGTTGAAATCACTTTTCTCAAGAACTTCAAAGCCCTCGCCGATAGCAGCCATCATACCGTACTCAATGCCGTTATGAACCATTTTCAAGAAATGGCCGCTTCCGATGTTACCTGCATACAAGTAACCATTTTCAACTGCTGTATCACGGAAGATAGGCTCAACGATATCCCAAGCTTCTTGATCTCCGCCGACCATGTAGCAAGCTCCGTTACGAGCGCCTTCCATACCGCCTGAAGTACCAGCATCCATAAAGCGCACGCCAGTTTCTTTCAAATCGTTGTAGCGAGCGATAGACTCTTTGTAATGAGAGTTTCCAGCTTCAATCACGATATCTCCTTCAGAAAGGAAAGGTTTGATTTCGCCGATTACTGAATCTACAACAGAGTGAGGAACCATGATCCAAAGAACTCTTGGCTTCTCTAAAGATTCAACAAGCTCTTTTAAGCTTGAAGTGCCTTTAGCACCATATTTTTGCATTTCTTCAACAGCACTTGCATTTAAGTCAAATGCTACTACTTCATGTTTGTGATCGATTAAGTTCATACCGATATTTAATCCCATTTTACCTAAACCAACTAATCCTACTTGCATGCTAATTGCCTCCTCAAGTTTGGAAGATATATGCTCACGCTTATATCTTCCTTCAAACATCATGTAATTATTTCTTTTTGTATAAATTACAGCAAGCTTTTTGCTGTTTTAACAACATTTTCAACAGAGAATCCGAACATAGCCAATACTTCGTTGCCTGTTCCTGATGCTCCGAATTGGTTGATGCTGACTGTCTTTCCTTCAAATCCTACAAAACGTTCCCATCCAAGTGAAGTACCAGCTTCGATAGATACACGTTTCTTGATAGAAGATGGAAGAACTTTTTCTTTGTACTCGCTGCTTTGTGCACCGAATAATTCCCAGCTTGGCATTGCAACTACGCGTACTGAAAGGTTTTCTTTTTCCAATTCTGCTTTTGCGTCTGCTGCTAATGATACTTCATATTCAGTAGCAATCAGGATAAGCTCAGGATTTTCGTTTGTTTCAGTCAGGATATATCCGCCTTTTTTAAGGTTTTCTACATTGCCTTTTGTTTCTTCAAATACAGGTAGGTTTTGACGGCTAAGAACTAGCACAACTGGACCTTCTGTCTGCTGAAGTGCGTATGCCCATGCATTTGCTGTTTCATTGGCATCTGACGGGCGGATAACAGTCAAGCCAGGAATTGCACGCAATGCCGCAAGATGCTCAACAGGCTCATGTGTAGGGCCATCTTCGCCTACAGCGATAGAATCATGTGTGAACACAAACGTTACAGGCAATTTAGAGATTGCTGCCATACGGATTGCTGGACGAAGGTAATCATTGAAAACAAAGAATGTACTCACAAATGGCTTTACTCCGCCATGAAGAGCCATACCGTTTCCAGCTGCACCCATTGCATGCTCACGTACACCGAAATAGATGTTTCTTCCTGCATCTGATTGAACTGCAAATGCTTCTTCACCTTTAATCTCAGTCATTGTTGAGTGAGAAAGGTCAGCACTTCCTCCAAAGATAGAAGGAACAGTTTTCAAATAATGGTTGATTGCTTCTCCGCTTGCTACCCTGGTTGAGATTGCTTTATCAGGTGAGAAAGTAAGAACATCCTTTGCATCAATTAAAACTTCGCCCTTGATTGCTTTTTCAAGCTCATCAGCTAATTCAGGGTAAGCTTCTTTATAAGAAGAGAATAAATCATTCCATTTGCTTTCTGTTTGTGCGCCTTGTTCCTTAAGCTCTGCAAAGTGAGCTTTCACTTCTTCTGGAACATAGAAGTCTTCATCGAATAACCAGCTGTAAGCTTTCTTAGTTAAAAGGGCTTCTTCTGCACCAAGTGGAGCACCATGGGCCTTGTTTGAACCGGCAACTTTCGGGCTTCCGAAACCGATGATAGTCCTTACTTCGATTAGTGTAGGCTGCTCAGTGTTTTTCTTAGCTTCTTCGATTGCTTTAGAAACAGCTTCTACATCGTTTCCTTCTTCAACGCGAAGGTACTGCCAGTTAGCAGACTCTGCTCTTTTTTGGATGTTTTCTGAGAAGGAAAGGTTCAATTCTCCATCTAAAGAAATATCATTTGAATCATAAAGAACGACCAATTTATCAAGTTTCATGTGTCCAGCCATTGACATAGCTTCGTATGAGATGCCTTCTGAAAGGTCACCATCACCAACAAGTGCATATGTGTAGTGGTCGATTACTGATTTATCTTCTTTATTGAATTTTCCGGCTAAGTGCTTTTCAGCCATTGCCATGCCTACTGCAGTCGCAATACCTTGTCCAAGAGGGCCGGTTGTTGCTTCAACACCCTCAGTATGGCCAACTTCAGGATGTCCAGGAGTTTTGCTGTTCAATTTACGGAAGCCTTTCAAGTCTTCAATTGACACATCATAGCCTGCAAGGTGAAGCATGCTGTATAGCATACTTGAACCATGTCCTGCAGAAAGGACGAAACGGTCGCGGTTGAACCATTTTGAATTTCCAGGATTGTGGTTCAAGTGGTTTGCCCAAAGTGCATATGCCATTGGAGCTGCACCCATTGGTAATCCCGGGTGGCCGGAATTTGCTGCGTTAATAGCATCGATTGATAATGTACGGATAGTATTGACTGCTAATTGCTGGATTTCTGTTGTCATGCTTTTTAATCCCCCATCACGTTTTTTCGTTTTCGTTATTTTTGCAGTGTTAATTCATTTCCTTTGATAGTGCCTTCACCATCAAGCCACCATTTGAAGCCATCTTCCTTAAGCAAGTTATGGACAGCATCAGGGCCATAAGAGCCTGATTTGTATGATTGAAGCGGAACCAGGTTCTTTTCAAATGCATTCAGAATTGGCTGTACATACTTCCAGGATAATTCAACTTCATTCCAGTGGGCAAAGAAAGTTGAATCGCCGCGGAGTGCATCGTGAATTAAAAGCTCATATGCTTCAGGAACATCATGGTTATCTGTCACATAATCGATTTTAATTGGTTCAATCTTTCCGCCGTTCCCCGGATTTTTACTATTAAGTAGTAATGAAACACCCTCGTTCGGATTAATTTCAACCACTAAAAGATTTGGCGCAGTTTCTTCACTGCCTTTTCCATATAACTCTTTTAGAGGGTTTTTGAATTCAACCACAATGCGCGTAGACTTTTCTTTCATTCTTTTCCCTGTGCGGATATAAAAAGGTACACCAGCCCAGAATTCATCATCGATCCATAATCTTGCACCGATGAAAGTGTCATTTTGTGAAGTCTCTTCAATGCCAGGTTCTGACTTATAGCCAACTACCTCTTTGCCATTGATTTCGCCCTCAGCATATTGCCCGCGAATAACCTGGGAAGCAACATCTTCCTCCGTTAATGGACGAAGAGATTCAAGTACCTTCCGTTTTTCATCGCGGATATCAGTGGCGCTAATCCGCTTAGGAAGATGCATGGCAGTCATCATCAGCATTTGAAGCATGTGATTTTGGAACATATCCCGAATCGCTCCAGATTGATCATAATAGCCTGCACGCTCTTCAACACCAACGATTTCCGCAGCTGTAATTTGGACATTTGCGATATATTGGTTATTCCAAAGCGCCTGAAGTACAGGATTAGCAAATTCCAGTGCCTCAAGGTTTTGCACCATCGGCTTACCAAGATAGTGGTCAATACGGTACACCTCATCTTCATCGAAAGACTGGCTTAACTTAGCATTCAGCTCTTGTGCTGATTTAAGGTCATGTCCAAATGGTTTTTCGATGATCAGGCGTTTCCAGCCTGAAACTGATCCTAATCCGCTTTCCTTAATATTGGCTGCGATAATATCGAAGAACTTAGGTGCAACCGACAGATAGAACATACGGTTTTGTGAGATTTGCAATTCTTGTTCGCGCTTTTCAACAAGCTCGAGCAATTTAGTGAAATCCTCTTTGTCTGCAGCATCCAAAGTAGTGTAAGCGAAAGCTGACAGGAATTTTTCCATCTTTGCAGAATCGTTATTTTTGCTGCGGGAAAATGTATTGATTGACTCTTCTACATACTGCTGAAATTCAGTATGCGTCATATAACTTCTTCCCAAACCGACCACAGAAAAAACATCCGGCATTTTATTTTCCATAAACAAATTATAAAGGGCAGGGTATATTTTTCTTTTAGCTAAATCACCTGTTCCCCCGAATAAAACAAAGGTCATGGTATCCATGGTAATCCCCCTTTTGTATAAAAAGATCCTTAAATCTAAAGATCGAATTAACTGTTCTTATATTCACATTGGTAACATAACGTAACCATAATAACTCTTTACATTTAACAGGTCAAGCGATTTGTGTATATATTGTGAACAGCTATAAAGCCTTTTATATCAATGGCGCAAGCTGAATTATCCCATAAATCCAGTTATATTCCTAATGATAGCGGTTGCAAGGACTATTCAGTCCAGGTTACTAAAAATCAATTAGTTTAAATTATCCGAACATTTTCCGCTGTACAAAAGCCCTGCAATTACAGACATTTCCCTGTCAATACCTAAATCCTGTAAATCATATAGAGAGCATTTCAAGAATTTACATATTAAAAAATAATATCTCCATCATGCATCCATACCTTATTAGCATGTAAAAAAAACGCAGTTTCAAACAAAGAATGGTTTGGAAGAAATGTAAAAAGAAATAATGAACCTTATTTGGTTGGATTTTAACGGCATTTCTTATATGTATGTCCCCTTCCCTCGCTGGCTTTTAAATAAACCCTTATATTTCTTCAGCAGCGGGCTTAGTAACCTTTATATATCCATTAACCAAATGAGGTTACTTTTAGTGGTGTCTGAATGAATGGCTATCCATCGTTTAGTTCCATGTTAGAATGGCAGGGGAAAGTTGACATAATATATTTATGTTTTTGATTTTAGGTTTATCTTTCTGCTGATCCGAAATTTAACAATTCTTTTTGCTTTTTAAACTTTCTGAAAACATATATAATAATTAAGTACTTAAAACCTTACCAGGAGGGATGCATAATGAAAATCATGAGCAACGAGCAATTAGTGGTTTCATATCGTAATGCAGTATCGACGGAAAAGGATAAGGATGTTATCAGGTGTTTAAAAAACGAAATAGACAAACGCGGACTAAGGCCATATAAAAATTAATTATAAAAATCCCGCCCAGTTTTCTGGGGGGGATTTTTATATCTACTCCTATACCGAGTATGCATTCAAGTATTTATTGAAATCAAGATGCAAGACCCCCCTGTTAAAAACAGAAGACTTTAAGGGACCTGCAGCTTCTGCCCCATTCAGCTTTCAATTATAACAGTCAAAAATGTGCGCTCCCACAATTTCACTTCGTGTTCATGTACAAGAAAAAAAGGAAACAATATAAATACTTTAAAATGCATTGTTAGTACATTCCCCAGAATGCTGTCTTTAAGATACGTTTAAAGAATAAAAAAGCAGGCAATTAACGAAGTATAAAAGGAGGAGTAAAATATGCCATACAATTCGCTAAACGAACTTCCTGAAGCAGTGAAGGATAATCTTCCGCATCATGCCCAGGAAATTTTTAAAGAAGCCTTCAATTCAGCGAGCAAGGAATATAAGGAAGAAGAAACCGCATTCAAAGTGGCGTGGAGTGCTGTAAAGCATGAATATAAAAAAAACAGTGATGATAAATGGGTGAAAAAATAAGGTAAATGAACTTAGAAGCTTGCCAAAAGCTGGTTTAGAGGGATTTTCCCTTTAAACCAGCTTTATTCCTGCCCGCTGTTTGAATGCCTTTTCCTCCCACTGTTTTGAGGGTACTGATTCTTTCTATGCCAGTTATGATTGGTTTTGCACGCTTTATTAATGTTTGTGTGGCTTCAAGAGTCAGCGACGCTTGATGGGCTCCTTCATCACTCCACACTTCATAAACATAAACAGCATTTAATTCAACTTCTGAAATATTCACGAGATATATTTGACATTCATCCAGATTCATCATGGAATCTGCTGCTTCCAGCAATATATCTGTCAATGTTTCCCGCTGCCCCTCTTGAACGGTAAACTTGCCCAACAAACTATATTTATTCATTATGCCCTCCTGGTTTTGCCGTCTGCTAACTGTTTCGATTCAGAGTCCTCATTTCCCTTTTTTTCAATAGGCTGTTTTCGTTATTTCCCGCCCCGGATGCTCGCTTTCCACGGGGAGGACGGTGAACCTCCCCAGCTATGCTTCGGGGTCTCGCCTTTCCGCTAATCTAAGCAGGAGTCTCGCACCTTACGCTCCAATCAACCTGGTTTAACAATGGGATCACCTCACAGAACATATTAAAAAACAACAATCTTTAAGAAAAGAGCCTTTCATTAAAATGCACCTGACTTAGATGTCTGCCCTTTTAAACTTGCCTGCTCTGTTCACGTTAAAAAATAGGAATTTTTTTATACCGGGATCTTCGTTAACAAGGTATCCTAATTAACTTTACATTCAGGAAAAGGTTTGAGAGCTGAGCACTAGTTTAAATAAAGATTCTCTTTCAATGAAAATGCCGATTAACCTTTGTTGTAGAAAACCAATAGGTTTGAGTTTTTGAGAGCACATCGGAGAAAGATGACCAAAAACCGCAGCAGCAACAGAATGTAAAAAGACTCTTCAGCAGAAGAGTCTTTGGTTATTAGATAAAATTATGTCCATTTTACATAGGAAGCAGTTCTTTTCCCAGTTCAAATGCATGCTTGCTTAAAGCCTGCTGCAGGGAACTGAACGTGCTTACTCCTGTAAAGTCCAGCCTCAGCTGGACAGAGGTTTGGACAATTTCCGGGCGGATTCCAGTAATCAGGCACTCAATTCCCAGCAAACTAAGTATTTTTGTTAATTGATATAACTTTTGTGCCACCATTGTATCAATAATGGAAACGCCAGATAAATCGATATAAAGATGTTCAATATTCGCTTTTGAACATTTAGCAGGTATGGATTCAAGCAAGAATTGTGCACGCAGTGTATCAATATCGCCGATTAAAGGCAAAATTCCTTTTGTAGCAGTAACCGGAATAACAGGAGAGCTTAATTCTTCGATCAGCGCCTGCTGAGCTGATCGCCTTTTATTCATGATCAAAAAATAGGTGTGAGCAAACTTACTTTGTAATTGATCAAAAGCGCCATGAATAATAGAACTCCAATATATCAGCACTTTTTGGGAAATTAAGTTTTGGTGCAGGTCTGCATATTCCCCGACAAACCTCCAATATATAGATCGGACTTTACTTATAGAATCTAAGACTTCATGAATGGGTGTATTGCTCTTAGCCCTGCTGCCGGCTACGATAAGCGCCCAATTTTCTTTCTTTTTGCGGAAAAGACTTTCATCCAGTAAAGCGCTCGCAACTGTCTCATTCGTCATTTTGTTTTGGCTGCGAAGTAAAGCTTCTATTTCATCACTCATATTTTTCGAATAAATAGAACCTAATTCTTCATTTCTTTGTGCAATCCATTCATCCGTTATCCGCGAGAGATTGCTCATTAAGTAGTCATATAGGTGGAGGTTTTGTTCATCCATCTTTTTTTCCCTTGATTAGTTTTATTCTTTGAGATATGTATGGCACTTAATGAAATGAATGCCTGCCCTTAGGTCAAAACAGTACTTAAGCAGGGGAGATTTCTCCCCAGAAGCATTCAAAAAGCACATCTTCTTCAATAATAATATTTTCTTAATCATTATCCTGCAGACAGTTTTCCGTACAAATATTGAAAGGGCTGTCATAAAATAGCTGCACATAGAGAGAATGCATTTTCTCAGATAGTATTTAAGGTGAAGAGCTTAAATACTATCTGAGGAGCTAAAGGTATATGGTATTTTATCTGGCAGGAAGTTTTTCTTTCTCAATCAGCAAACCGGCCATCCAGCATAGAAATTTTTCGCTCATGCTCATGCAGGACAGCCAGATATCATTATTCCTTGATATGGAAACGTTTATAGATTGTGGATTTTTACCAGCTTTTTTATTAAATATCATTCAGGCAGGTACCTTTATAGCTCCTAGTTGCGAAATATTTCATTGCCTGTTCCATAGGTTTTGTATTCCCTAGTTGTTTATTTTCACCGAAATTTATTTTTTCCATTTTTTTACGATAATTTTTGTACCCTCACCAACGGCAGAGTAAATTTCAAATTCATCCATGAGCCTTTTCACACCAGGAACGCCGGCACCAAGGCCTCCAGATGTAGTATACCCATCTTCAAGTGCTTTTTTTATATCAGGAATCCCAGGACCCTCATCAACCGCAATCACTTTAATGCCATGCTTATTTTCTTTTATAATGGCCTCTATAATGATTTTGCCTGGCAATGCATACTTATATATATTCCTAGCCAATTCTGAAATGGATGTGGTTATTCTTGATTGATCAACAAGGCTGAAATCCAGCTCTTTGCTGACTTTTCTTCCTGTTTGGCGAGCCAGGACTATGTCCATTTCATTGTTAATGTCGATAACAATGGATTTTTCACTTTCATCAAATGACTGCAGCATAAAATCTACCAAACACCTCACCCTAATAAATTATTTAATTTCTCAACACCATTCTCTAGATCAATAGCTGTATCTATGCCTGAAAGATGGATTCCAAGCTCTATTAAAGTGATGGCAACAGCTGGCTGTATGCCTGTGAGCACTACCTTTGCTCCCATCAGGTTAGCCATGCTTACAACATCACCTAATACTTTTGCAATGAAAGAATCCACCATATCTAAAGAAGTTAAGTCTATGACCACTCCATTTGCGCTTGTTTCATGTATCTTCTTTAACAGATCTTCCTGAAGCATGATTGCACTTTCATCATCTAATTCTACTTGTATTGAAACCAGCAGCATTTCTTTTAATTTTAATATAGGTATCCTCAAACTGATCCTCCTAGTCCAAGTGTAATATTTAGAGTAATTGCATAATATAAATATATCTATACGAATATCCAGTAACCGATTGACGCATATCTCCATGATTATAAAACTAAATAGATATGCTAGCAATGTTTTTAACTGGTTAAAGCGGTTCTGGCATATAAACATGTTATTTCTGGTTTTAAGCCACAGGAGCCCTTCCATAGGATGTAAGCACCTTTTGCACATTTTCCCCGTGGGAAAAATCAAGGTCTTCGCAACTAAATGTTTATTATTTTATAAAAAAGGATATCATACCATAGTCTAAAAAAACTATATACAGCCGAGGTGTAATAATTGTGATTTCAGAAAATGAAAAGAACATCATGGCACTTGAACTGTTAAAACTTACAAACGATTATTTTAAATGTCCGTTTCCGGAAATCAAAACCTTAATATACTCGGATATAGAACTCCTTAAGAAAATTATTTATTAATGAAAGATTTTTGTTTCGTACGCAATTGACTCCTCATAAATGTCTCCCTTAAATTATGGTCATCTCCTTCACTTCATTTTATTAATTATGATCGAGACTCATTTTTTTATCCTATATTGAAGGCTTTGGCGGCTGATTCCAAGCATTTCAGCAGTTTTTGTAATGTTGTGCGAATTCATATCCAAGGCCTTTTTAAGATAGCTTTTTTCTGCCTCTTTCAAATATTTTTTTAATGAAGTAATTTTTTCCGGATTACTATCTTTTTTGGCGGCCAGCTGTATGGGTTTTGCATGTTTAAACATAAATTTGTTTCTATAATGAAAAGGCAAATGTGCATACTCTATGCTTTCTTCATCCATGATTAAATTCATGGCTCCTTCCACGATATGTTCTAATTCCCTGACATTTCCGGGCCAATCATATTGATAAAAAGAAGACAGCACCTCTCCTTCAACTTCTTTTACTTCCATCTGAAAAAGTGAATTGTAATCGGCAATAAAGCTTTCGACAAGCGGCTGGATATCTTCCATTCTATTTCTTAATGGTGGTATGAACAAAGTGACAACCCCCAGCCTGTAATAAAGGTCTTTACGCAGATGGCCATTTGCTATCGCTTCTATCGGATCTTCATTAATTGTCGCAATTATTCTGACATCAACCGAGATATCCTTGCTGTCCCCGATTCGCCTGATGCTCCTTTCCTGCAAAACTCTTAAAAGCTTTGCCTGAAGGCTGATATTGAGGGAATTAATTTCATCAAGCAGCAGAGTCCCTCCATGCGCCTGCTCAAACAAGCCTGGATAATCAACAGATCCGGTGAAGGCCCCTTTTTTTGTCCCGAATAAAATACTTTCCAGCAGATTGTCTGGAATCGCTGCACAGTTTTGAGAAACGAAAGGAGAAGCTGATCTTGCGGAGCCATTATGTATGCTTTGGGCAAAAAGCTCTTTACCGGTTCCTGTCTCCCCAATTATAAGAACAGATGATGACGTTCGTGTCGCCCTTTTCGCATGTTCTATCACTTCTTTTATTAATGAGCTTTCTCCAATAATACTTTCAAAAGTATAAGCAGTGTCTCCTTTCCTTGCGGCATTATTCCTGATGAGTTTTTCGAGCTTTGTAACATCCCGGGCAATCTCGGCCGCTCCCCTGATCTCTCCGTTTATCAGCAAAGGAAATGTATTATTGATGGTGGTAATTTCCTTTCCCTTGTTATTAAAGTATGTTTGCTTAACATTTTTTGTTTCTTTTCCTTTGTGGAGAGCCTGCAAAAGTGTACTTTCTTGATCACTTTTAAATTTAAAAACTTCCAGCAGATTTTTATCAATCACATCAATTAACTCCATAGATTCCATCAGCATCATCTTTTTGTTGTATACAATGGTTTGGCCGATTTCATCAATAACATGCAAACCTATATCCATTTCATCGATAATCTGCTTAAAAATCTCACTTAAAAAAGTTTTGTGCATGAATGTTTTCTCCTTTTCCATACGTTTCTGTTATTTTATCTGCGAATGAACTATTATGCAAAAAAAATTTGCACTACAGGTGCAAAAAAAAATATTCAATGCAAATTTTTTTTGCAGTTTCAGCTGCCCTCATTCATAGCATGCCTTGATTTTCATTTTGGCATAAAACTTGCATTATACATAAATGAAGAAACAATGACATGATAACAGGAGGCTTTCAAATGACAATCATTACAAAATCACAGGAAATCATTGAGAAAACAATCAATTATGGCGCGAATAACTACCATCCGCTTCCAATCGTTATATCAAAGGCAGAGGGCGTTTGGGTTCAGGATCCGGAAGGCAATAAATATATGGATATGCTCAGTGCCTATTCTGCCGTAAATCAAGGTCACAGACACCCTAAGATCATTCAGGCATTAAAGGATCAGGCCGACAGGATCACTTTAACCTCCCGAGCCTTTCATAACGACCAGCTCGCACCTTTTTATGAAGCTGTATCAAAATTAACCGGCAAGGAAATGATCCTGCCCATGAATACAGGGGCGGAAGCTGTTGAAACTGCTTTTAAAGCAGCGAGGCGCTGGGCTTATGATAGGAAGGGTGTTACTGAAAACCGTGCTGAAGTGATTGTTTGTGAAGGTAATTTCCACGGCCGGACAATGACAGCTGTTTCCCTTTCATCTGATCCTGAATATAAACGCGGCTTCGGTCCGATGCTTCCCGGAATCAAAATAATCCCTTATGGTGATTTGGAAGCATTAAAGTCAGCCATCACTCCAGACACTGCTGCATTTCTAATTGAGCCTATCCAGGGAGAAGCTGGCATAGTCATTCCACCTGAAGGTTTCCTGAAACAGGCTTTGGAGTTATGCAAAGATAACAATGTATTATTTATAGCAGATGAAATTCAATCAGGATTGGGCCGATCCGGAAAGACCTTTGCCTGTGAATGGGATGATGTTACACCAGATATGTACATTCTTGGAAAAGCTCTTGGCGGCGGAGTATTCCCCATTTCTTGTGTAGCAGCAAATAAAGAAATCCTAGGTGTATTCAACCCGGGATCACATGGCTCAACATTTGGCGGCAACCCGCTCGCCTGTGCAGTATCAATCGCTTCCCTGCAGGTATTGGAAGAAGAAAAACTTGCTGAACGTTCATTTGAACTCGGAAACTATTTTATGGATGAATTATCACAAATAAAAAATCCAAAAATCAAGGATGTCCGTGGCAGAGGACTATTTATCGGAGTGGAATTGTCTGAAGCAGCGAGACCATATTGTGAACTGCTTAAGAATGAAGGCCTATTATGCAAAGAAACCCATGATACGGTTATCCGATTTGCCCCTCCTTTGATGATATCTAAAGAAGACCTTGATTGGGCGATTGAAAAAATCAGGAAGGTTCTTTCATAAACTGCTTTCTGCCTTACAATAATTGCAATAACTATTGGATATTCTTTTTCAGCCGACAAGATACCGGAGCAGTCATTTTGATGCTTCCGGTAACCTTTTTAGTAAATATGCCTTTATCAGCACGAATAAGCAACTGTCCATTTGTTATACGAATATATTATATTTCCCTTTCTTGTTCTAAGATTTTAGAATATAATGAAAACATCTAATGGAAGCGTTTACTCATTTGTTTAAGGAGAGATATCATGAAACCTGAATACAGCCAAAATAATGAACTGAAAAGGACCATGAAGTCCAGGCATCTCTTTATGATTTCTCTCGGAGGGGTTATTGGGACAGGCTTCTTTCTAAGTACAGGATATACAATTAATCAGGCAGGGCCGGCTGGTGCAATACTCTCCTATCTAGTCGGCGGATTTATTATGTTTTTGACAATGTTATGCCTTGGAGAGCTTTCAGTGGCAATGCCGGTATCGGGCTCTTTCCAGACATATACAACCAAATTCATTGGTCCCGCAACCGGATTTACGGTTGGCTGGCTCTATTGGCTTGGCTGGGCTGTAACTGTAGCGGTGGAATTCCTTTCTGCCGGACAGCTTATGCAAAGGTGGTTTCCTGGTTCTCCCGTGTGGATTTGGTGTGCTTTATTTGCGGCTGTTCTTTTCGCATTAAATGCGCTTTCGGCAAAAGCCTTTGGTGAAGCGGAATTCTGGTTTGCAAGCATTAAGGTATTTGCCATAATCATGTTCATTATCCTCGGCGGAGCTGCCATGTTCGGGCTGATTGATATGAAGGGCGGGCAGCCTGCCCCAATGCTCGGCAATTTCTTTAAAGACGGCCTCTTCCCTAATGGTTTTGCCATTCTGTTAATTACCATGATCTCGGTAAATTTCTCCTTTCAAGGAACCGAGTTGATCGGCATTGCAGCAGGAGAAAGCGAAAATCCTGAGAAGACGATTCCCCGTTCAATCAAGCAGACTGTATGGAGAACATTGTTTTTCTTTGTACTGGCAATCTTTGTCCTGGCAGGGCTGATTCCCTGGCAAAAAGCTGGAGTAATCGAAAGTCCGTTCGTTGTTGTATTTGACAGTATCGGTATCCCGTATGCAGCAGATATTATGAATTTTGTAATTCTTACAGCACTATTGTCTGTAGCGAATTCGGGGATGTATGCCGCTTCTCGCATGCTGTTTTCTTTGTCTAAAGAGGGAATGGCTTCTCCTGTGCTTGGCAAAGTCAACCGGAAGGGCATTCCGATGAACTCGCTTCTTCTTACTTTAGGTGTGGCATGCCTTTCACTCTTGTCAAGTGTAGTAGCACCTGGAACTGTTTATGTTTGGCTTTTATCACTGGCAGGTCTAGGAGCACAAGTTGGCTGGATTTCCATTACAGCCTCACAGCTGGCGTTCCGCCGAAAGTTCCTTCGTCAGGGCGGACGAGCTGAGGATTTGAAATTCAAAACACCATTATACCCGTTCCTTCCGCTTTCAGGTCTTATTTTAAACAGTATTGTCATGATCAGCCTCGCTTTTGATGCCGAACAGCGCATGGCATTATATTGCGGAATTCCATTCATGCTTGCCTGCTACATTATTTATTTTATTAAAATAAAAAAGCAGCAAACTAAAATCGAAGTTGAATTGCAGCTTAAGTCAAAAAAGCAAATGATTGTCTGATAGGATCTATCTCCTTCAGAAAAGATAGACTACTATACATAGATTTGGAGAGATATATATGAATAAGAAGGTTACCATTATAGGAATGCCGATGGATTTGGGACAAATGAGGCGGGGTGTTGATATGGGACCAAGCGCCATCCGTTATGCAGGAATCGTTGAAAGATTGCAGAACTTGAACCTTGAAGTGCGCGATAATGGCGATATACCTGTCGGAAGGCCAGAGGTTGTCATTGATCCGGACACTAATATGCGCAACCTTGAATTGGTGGCAGATAGAAGCAGCATTCTTGCAGAGGAAGTTTATAGTGCTATAGAAAGAGGCGAATTTCCATTAGTGCTGGGAGGCGACCACAGCATCGCCATCGGCACCCTTGCAGGAACTGCCAAGCACTACCCTAATCTTGGAGTGATCTGGTATGATGCACATGGAGACCTAAACACAGCCGAGACTTCCCCGTCCGGCAATATTCATGGCATGCCGCTTGCTGCAAGCCTTGGAATCGGCCATCCCTCACTGACTGACATTGGCGGTTTCGCACCGAAAATCAAACCTGAAAATGTTGTAATTATTGGAGCACGTTCACTGGACGAAGGTGAAAAAGAATTAATCAAAAATAAAGGAATCAAAGTATATACAATGCATGAAATAGACAGGCTTGGCATGACAAAGGTAATGGAAGAAACCATCGCTTATCTTAAGGAAAGGACAGACAGCGTTCATCTTTCCCTTGATCTGGATGGATTAGATCCTCTTGATGCACCAGGTGTAGGAACTCCGGTAATGGGCGGTATCAGCTACAGGGAGAGCCACTTGGCGATGGAAATGCTTGCAGAAGAAAACATCATTACCTCCGCCGAATTTGTTGAAGTCAATCCGATCCTGGATGAAAAAAATAAAACAGCCATAGCTGCAGTAGCATTAATGGGATCCCTGCTTGGCGAAAAGTTATTATGATAGTATCCTGACCTGTTTTTCCAAAGGCAACTGAAAAAGCCTTATAGGATATTTTGTATTGGCCTGTTGGTTACACAGCAGGATGCTTTGGTGCAATAAGCCTGGCGATATAAAAATAAACCAAACTTCATAAAGCCATATCCCCTACTTTTTAAAGGGATATGGCTTTTTTTGTATCCTCGTTCCTTTTACTGAGGACGGTTCCTGAAAACTTCTAAAAAGCCCCTTATTGGAGAGGCTTATTTGTTGTACCATTTATTCGAATTGAAATCTTCTGTTATGTCTTGTTCAAAAGGATCTTCATAGCCTAATCTTTCAAGGGTATCGAACCATAACTCTCTTTTTGATAACGGCAGTTTTGTACCGCACCAAGGACAGAAAGAAATATCTATACATGAAGACCCTCCATCGTGAACGATTAATCCGTATTCATCAAATTTAGAACTGTAAAAAATCAAGGTGTCTGGACAATCAAATGGGTCTGCGTGTTTTCTGCAAATATAATTTACCCTGTCAGTCATATTGCTGCAACAGTGTTTTTTGGACATATTGTTTCCTCTCTTTTGATAGTCTTATATGAGGAAATAATAACATAGAACAACTATGTTTAAGAGATAAACCTTTCGATAGCCTTTTACATAGATTCTAAGCATCCTTTTTGTTCAGTTTCCATCTGACTATTCTGGCCAGCAGAGTTCTTAATAACAAGGCTGTATGTTTACATTATCAATTTACTCTGTGAAGCTTTTTTCCTTTTGGGACTGCCAGCGCTTTCCATATGTTTGCGAGCAATAATCCGTCCAGAAGATAGGTTAATCCTCCAATCTCCAAATAAGCTGCTATACTGACTACTGCCGCCATAAGCCCAAAGATGATTTGATCTTTATATTTTGCGGGTGAAGTTGGAGGATCTGTAATCATAAAAAATGCCATAAATAGAGTTGAATTTATAAATGGCGGACGAAAGACTTCTCCTGTCATTTTCAAATGAAGCAGGTTTATTAGTGCAAACAATAAAAAATATACACCCAGAAACGTAAGTACCTGCGGGAATTTGTTCACTTTTTCCGTTACTGCGAATCCGCCTATAATAACAAGGAGAAGGAGCCATGGAGAAAGCAATGACATGCCTCCCCACCAGCTGTGCCCGCTTGAAAATAATATAATCGACGCTAAAAGCCCAAAGGCAGCGGGATTAAAAACGGGTTTTTTATTTAAAACAATCAGATGCTTTGATAGTATGCTGATAAAGGTAATAATGATCACCTGATACCAAGGCACCTCCGTGCTCAGGACCATTGAAAGAATTAAAGCGGAAATGATGCCTCCATCTACCTTGAATTTCTGCCTTTTCTTCAACTTTGCAAAAGCTAAATCGGCCAAGACAGCTGCCATAATAGCAGAACCTGTATTTATTAATCCTTGTCTAGGGCTGCTGCCCCAAATGCCGGCAGCGAATAAGACGATTAGGATCAATATAAGATAGCCTTTCGGAGTGTTTATGAATCTTTGAAATTTGTTTTTCTTTTTCTTATACTCAGGGTGGCGATAGGCCATTCTAGTAAAAGAATTTTCTTTTCTATTTCCCATGGCCTGTGAATGTTTCAAATTATGCACAATAATACCTCTCTATTCCGCTTGTTACTTTCATTTCCAGTGCAGGAGTTATCATGATTCCTTCTGCTCCGTGTTCCTCCAAGAGGATTAAGCCTTTTTCGGGTCCCAGGATGAATGCAGCTGTTGACAAAGCATCCGAGAGCATGGCAAATGGAGAAATAGCTGTACAGCTCAAAATTTCATTGCTCGATATCTGTTTCACTGGATCGAAAAGATGATGAACCCCGTTATTTGCTATACTTTTTCTTTCATAGCTGCCGGATGTACAGACAGCGCAATCCGAGATTTTTAATTTACAAATGATCTGCATAGAATCCAAGGGGTGCTGTATGCCAACTTTCCAGGGTGTTCCGATTTCATTCACCCCTTTTGCAAAAATATCTCCTCCTGCATTTATGCAAAATCCCTCAAATTCATCCAGCTCTCTTCGTGCTAAATCTACGGCTAACCCCTTCGCAACAGCCCCTAAATCCAAGATAAGGGGTTTTGTGAGCAACACCGTCCGCTTCTTTTCATCTATCAATACATCCTTATAGGTTCCGTTCAATCCTTCCGTGGTGTCTAAACTGGTTATTTCTCCTGTTAAATAGTTTTTGTTAAATCCATGCTTTTCCAGGGCATTTCCCACTGTAATATCAAAAGCGCCATTTGTTTCTTTAGAAATTTTAATTGAAAAGTGAATGGCCTGAAAAAGAATTTCACTTACCTTGACCGGAATTCCGGTTGAAGATGAAAGAAGCCTAAGCTCGCTATCTGGATCGAAACGGCTGCAGCTGCTTTCGATATTATGAAAAATATCAAAAACACGAGATAAACTTTTTTGTATGACTTGTTCGCTTTTTGAAGAAACCACTGTAAAGCTGATGACGGTATCCATGCATATTAGCTTTCTCTCGATTTTCTTTTTCAGCAATTTCCGCTCCTCCTGTCACATTCAATTATATTTTTGCCTGCTGAAGTGCCTCTTCCACGGCCCACTGGAAATCTTCTGAGCTTAGGGTAGCACCGGATACCAAATCCACCCTGCTGCTTTGCCTCTTCAAAGCCTGCTCAGGCAATCCGTCTATTTTAGACTGAGAATAATGAGTATCGCATTTTGTTATTTCGACAGAAGTAATTTTATCGTGCTTTGTGGTAACGGCAACTTCCACAGAACCAATCCTGGTAGTTCCTGTTCCGTAAAAGGTGCCATTTTTATAAATTTTCGGCTGATAAATGACAGCTTTATGTTCAGGCATATTTTTAGATTGCTTTTGCTGTTTTACATTTCTTCCTCCTTGATCCAAGTTCTGTATTTCTTGAGCCTGATGCGGTATAGCCATGTCTGTTGTTTGTTCAGTCGCTGAATACCCCGCAAGATAGATGGCACCAACTGCAGCTGAGCATAATGTAATCATTTTGTTATTTAATTTAGCCATAGTTTTGACCTCCATAATCAATTCATTGTTCATTATAAAAAGTGAACATTTGAATTTCTTTAGAAAACTTCACCTTGATATAAATTCAAGCTCTAAGCTACATCAATATAAATTTAACAACCCCTGCTGCTGTGCTTTTCAACTTTTAAACAACAAAAAAGCCCCGCCTTAATTTAATAAGGGCGGGACTGAGATTTCCAGATGGTTCCATTATACTTTACAGATAGTTCACACAGCTTGCCTCAGAAATCAATAAGTACATATCTATTAGTGCAGCATAAAAGAGGCTACCTTTTGCATAAAGGCAGCTGAAGAAGGAATTCGCTTCCTTTCCCCAATGCACTGACAGCCCGGATCTTACCTCCATGCGCCTCGATAATCCACTTGGCGATTGACAATCCAAGACCAGTCCCTTCAAACTCTCTTGTCCTTGCTTTATCTCCACGGTAAAAACGTTCAAAAATTAATGGCAAATCCTCTGCTGATATTCCCGCTCCTGTATCAGCTACAGAAATATGGGCTGCAGATACTTTTACATAGCATCCAACTGAAATGAATCCTTTTTCCTCCGTATATTTCAATGCATTATCCAAAAGGATCATCAATAATTGATAAAGCCTTTCTTCATCACCTGAAATATCAATATGGCAGGAAACGTTTGATTCTACTTTAATTTCTTTTAAAGCTGCCAGCTCAGAAAAGCTTTGTACCGCTTTATTCAGCAATTCATCGAGATTTACCCTTGCCACGTTCAGTTCAAGCTGATTGGAGTCTGATCCAGCTAAAATCAAAAGATCAGAAATCATTTTGCTCATATATTTTATTTCGCCAATTGCCTGGGATATGCTCTCGCTCTCCTGTTCAATGCTGCTTTTTGGATGCCTGAATAACCGTTCTAAATTAAGCTTCATGACAGCTAAAGGGGTGCGCAATTCATGTGATGCGTCTGCAGCGAATTGTGTTTGTTTATTCCATGCGGACTGTATGGGAACCAGCGCTTTATTTGCAAGGAATAAGCCCGCCAGTATTGCTGCAGCTGCACTTATTATAATGCCGAACCCAATTACCGTAAGCAAATGAGACAGCATTTCCCTCTCTCTTTCCATATTATAAATAAGCTGAATCCTGTTAATATACATGGATGTTCCATTCAATTTTACGTTTTTGTTAACCAGTATACTGAATGAACGGTATTCAAGCCCGCCGCTTTTTATAGTTTTTGGAATACTTGATTTCGCTTCACTTTTTAGCTTTGATAAATCTCCTGCAGCAATCAGATTTTCGGGCATCTCTTTTTGAATTTCACTATTTTTTCCTAAAAATAGATATACAAGCCGATGGTTTTCTTCATTATTTTCTGGATTTAGGAATTCCCCTATATCATCAAGGTGCTCGTGTTTCATGTGGCGTGCCACATCCTGAATCGTTTTATCGACTTGTTTTTCCAGACGCCATTGCATATAAAAGTAGAGCACAGTGCCAAACAGACAGATTATACATATAAATACAGCTGAATTTAATAAAACCAGTCTTAATCGGGTCTTTTGAAACATATCATCCCTCCGATAGCATATACCCTACACCTCGCACGGTCTGTATAAGCTCCTCAATTCCAAATGGTGTTAATTTTTTCCGTAAATAATGGATATAAACATCCACAATTGTTTCCCCAGCTTTTGATTCAATTCCCCAAATTCGATCGTATATCTGGTCACGAATTAATATTTGCTCACGATTTTGCATAAGATAACTCAACAATTCAAATTCCTTTTTTGTTAGTTTAAGCGGTTCTCCAGTAATGCTGGCCTGCTGCTGGGTAATGTCGAGCATAATTCCTGCGTATGCCATTTTTCCTTCCAAACCGATTTTTCCAGCCCGCCGGAGAACAAATCTCACCCGCGCCAAAAACTCTTCAGTGGCAAACGGCTTTACAAGATAGTCATCTGCCCCGACATCAAGCCCTTTTACTTTATCTTCAATCCTATCTTTTGCAGTTAGTATTAACGCCGGGATATTCATTCCTCCCATACGGATCTGCTTAATAAGAGAAATGCCATCCAGACCGGGAAGCATTAGGTCTACTATCAATAAATCATAAACACCTGTCCTGGCCATTAATAATCCTTCATCGCCGCTTTCAGATTGATCCACATCATATGCCTCTTCCGCCAATATCTTCGCTATGATATTCTGAAGTGCTTTATCATCTTCCACAATTAATATGTGCATGACGTTCACCTTCCTCCTTCACCATATACTTTTTTGGAAAGTTATTCTCTATTTTAAACAATAAAGATTTAAATTTGATTAGAATGATTAAAATAAATAAGAATTCACATAGTAGTTGAAATCAAAAAAAATTATTTTTTCTAATGGAATTCTAATTTCACTGGCCTATACTGACATCAATCTATAGTAAAGGAAGATTAAAAATATGCTAAATGAAGTTTTCGCACATATTCACCCAATCTTTGTTCACTTTCCTATTGTCATCATTTTAATGGCAGCTTTATACGATTTATTCTTCGCTATCTTGCATAAGAAAGCCGCGCCAAAAGGAAACTGGATTTGGCTTGCAGCTTTCTTAAGCGCATGGGTCGCCATAGGTACTGGGCCTGGCCAGGATGCAAGAGGGAATACTAATATTTTTCATTATCATGATAACTTAGCAACTTTAACAACTATTTTAGCTCTTGTCATCTTAGCATATAGGGTTTTCTTCAGGATAAAAAGCAAGGCTATGGTCCGGCAATGGCTTGCTATAAGCACCATTTTATCGGTTTTGTGTGCAGCCGGAATTCTTTCTGTGGGGTATTTCGGGGGAAAGATGGTGTATGACCAGGGAGTTGGCGTGAAAGTGCACGGAAAGTATGTAAATCCACCCAAGAACCATGACAAGGATCATTAATGTTAAGGCTCTTGCGCTTAATTCGTAGAAAAATGAAATGCTGATTTTTTTAATCTGATAAAAGGTAGTAGTTAATTTAAAGTAAAATCTGTTGAAGGTTTTCGAAATCCGGGGAATTTTCAATGTGCCATCCAAGCCTCCTGCCACTTTTGTGGTAAAGGGGCTATTTTTTTTACAGTTTTCCACATTAATCCATCCATAAGAAATCCTCAATAGCCTTAAGCATGGCAGTAACTTGTCTCCTGTATGATATTAATGAATTATATCTCCTATATGGACGGTTAACGTGACCGATAGTTTTCTCCTATTAAAAAACAACATAATCCGGCAGTGTAAATCTTAAAAGAGTTCTTCATTAATTTATGTATTAAAGTTTAATAGGATGCAAACCAGCTTTTGGTAGGGTAAGATGATAGTAGTAATAGACTGTCATTGGGGAAGGATTGAAAATATGAATATAAACAAAGTGCTATGGAAAAAGTTTTTGCCTGTTGGAACAGCACTCATGCTTGCATTTACAATGCTGTTCGGTTTAGGGGGAAAGCAAGTTTTTCCAGGCAATTCAGCAAAAGCGGAAGTGCTGCATTATACGGCAGCTGCCAATTTAAACATCCGCACTGGCCCTTCCACTTCTTATAGGAAACTTGGAACTGTGAAAAAGGGAACATTGTTAAACATTAAAGGCACGAAAAGTAATGGCTGGTATAAACTGACATACGGCGGCAAAACCGGGTATGCCTCGGGGAAGTATATAAAATCCACGTCTGCCGGCAAGGACAATGCCATTCATGTTGCTGCTAAACCGGATAGCATTTCTGTGTTAGTAAACAAAAATAACAAGCTGCCAGACACCTATACACCAAAGGATTTAGTATACACATCGATTCCTTTTATTTTTAAGGAAAAGACCGAAAAACGAAAAATGAGAAAAGAAGCCTCATTAGCTTTAAGCAAGCTATTTGCCGGTGCAAAAAAGCAGCATGTTAACCTTTTAGGTGTCTCTGCTTACAGATCTCACTCCACACAGGTTGGGCTGTTTAACTATTATGTAAAAAAAGATGGCTCTGAAAAAGCCAGAACTTATAGTGCCCTTCCTGGAACAAGCGAACATGAAACCGGGCTTGCCATTGATGTAACAGGCGGGAATGGCAAATGCGCGGCGCAAGATTGCTTCGGGAACACGAAAGAAGCAAAATGGCTTGGGACCCACGCCGCAGGTTATGGTTTTATCATCCGCTACCCTAAAGGAAAACAAGCAATCACAGGCTATAAATATGAGCCATGGCACTTAAGATATACAGGAAAGGCAGCTGCCAAGTATATCAGCGGGCATCATATTACACTTGAAGAATACAACGTGAATACTGTCAGCAAATAACAATAAGGCCGGGATGCTCCGGCCTTATTTCTATATATACGGGCAGTAATACTGCTTGCTGGCGCTACAGGAAAAATGGGTTTTGAAAAGGCATAAAAAATAACCCATAATCCAGTACAACCAGCTCCTCCTCTGAAGCCTCGGAAATAGCGACATTTCCCAAACGCAAATCACCAGGAATAATACCATGCTTTAAAAATTCCATGTGCAGGTCTAGAATTTTATAGGATGTTTTGATATCCGCTGAAGGCTTTTTCATCATTTTTTTCATTATAATCCACCCGTACCCCTGCTCTTTCACTTCACAGAGCAAATGTTTAACGTCTTTCGGGCACCTTTTGTAAAGTTCATATTCCCGCTGGATGCTTTTCAGTCCCATATCGGAGAAAGCAATTTTGAGAACATATCCGTTTTCCATGTCAAATACCATCCTGTTGAATCCATGTTCTATAAAAGGATACTTTAGATCCATTGTCAAGCGTGCAGCTTCTACAATATTACTGATTGGGAAAAATTGATATTTCCATAGTATTGGTATCCATTTTTGAATAGATTCTATTTCCTCTGCCGATAAAAAATCACTGTTTTTTTCCTGATTTGCTGCTTTATTATGATAAAAAGGAGATATACCTATCCCTCCTTTCCATTAACAAGTGAGGGGAAGTCCTTTCATATAATATGACTGCTTTAAAAAGATGCTTGTACATTCTGTTCCGGTTTTTTTAATCTGAAAAAACACAATGTTTAAATAGCAGAGCATTTCCCCGCAGCGATTTTCCCATCTGATTTGTCAAGCATAGGAATTGATGGCTGGACTTTATATACATATCAACTCATACAAAAGGCGCCCTGGCATGAATTACTGCCGGGGCGCCCTATTGATTAGCGTGCAAAATTTATGATTTGGAAATGATTTTATAATTTTTATGAGATACCACTGTCTTGTTTCCGATATATTCGGCATCCGTTTTATTTTCTGTAATGTTAACAATCACTGAGTTTTCGTTTACTTTCTCGACTATTCCTTTTACTTTTTTATTGAATAAAATTGCGTCACCGATTTTTGCTGCTTCCATCATCATTACCCCTCTGCCTATTTATCGTAGGTTTATTCTATATGATAGTACAGCAAAATTGCAACCGATTTCACTCATTTACCATTAAATTGGTGCATGCCACAGTTTTTTTCCTGATTTACTTTTCAAATTAGTTGTCATTTGGGATAATTTTTGAACTGCAGTAGCTTATTTACCGGGCGAACTGATGATTACCCAGTTTATATGTAATCGGCCGTGTATAAATCCACTGACTTGTGGTAATGCGGGGATTATAATAATACAGCGAACCATATGTCGGATCCCATCCCCTGTAGGCAGCTTTTACAGCACGGTAGGCTGTTGAGTCAGGCTGCAAAGTATATTGGCCGTCTACCACAGCAGAGAATGCATTTTTTTGATGAATGACCCCATGTAATGTATTTGGAAACTTGCTGGACTTGACACGATTCAATATGACTGCCGCAACGGCAACTTGGCCCTTATAGCTTTCCCCCCTCGCCTCGCCGTAAACCGTGTGTGCTGCCATATTAATGTCCGCTAGCTTCCGGGCAGTCCTGGGCCCTACAAATCCGACTGCTTCTATACGGAAGTCATGCTGAAAGCTTTTGACTGCCCTTGCTGTGATTGATCCATAATATCCAGTTGGTGCTGAGTGAAAATAGCCAAGGTGCTTCAGTTCCTTTTGAAGCTGCAATACATGATGCCCTCTTGATCCTTTGACGAGCTGAGATGCATCTGCGGAATTAAGAGTACAGCTTATGCATAAAATGAATGTAAATGCAGTAATCAGTAATTTCATTAGTTTCATATATTCTCTCTCCTTTTCACTACTGTCTTTCCTCTCTCCTTCTGCCCCCTTCTAATTCATACAATACCGGAGTCTTTTCCCTAAATTAAAGAAAAAAAACCCAGGTTTTGAAAAACAGATCTTTAGCATGATGATTGCCATTTATCTTGACGGGACAATTACAATGGGAAAATCCACAAAAAGGAAGTATATGAGGATGGAGATTCACGCAAAAAGACCAGTATTATGCTAGAAATAAAAAGTTACATTTCCTTGAATGGCTAATATGGCCGGAAAGCTAGTATTTCCCTGAACTTTATCAGTTAATTGATATTTTTTAATTAATCTTTCAAAAACTCATTCATTTTTACAATATCTCTCTATCTGCCCTCATATATGATTATGTTGAAAATTTTAGTATTTTTTTAGTGATTTCCTATCACTGACAATATATGATAGAGATAGACAAGCTTCTACAAAAAGGGTGATAGTACTATGAAAAAGAAAATAAAACCAAGAAAATGGGTCAAAGTCAGTATCCTTGCAGCCGGCATACTTGGTATATTTGGAGCTGCAAATTGCGAAACACATGATAATGAAGCAATTGCCAGCGAAAACAAAAAAACCGATGCAGCAAAACGGGATTTTATAAACGATCACATTGTAAAAAAAGAAAAACTTCCGGCTGCTTTATATCCGAAAATCAGCAGCCTGGCTTCCCAGCAGGTAAGGCTTAAGCCCTCCATAGAGGATTATGGCGGTTCAAAGACCGTTTATTTAACATTCGATGACGGGCCGGATCAGCATTCTATGAAGCTGTTAAAAATATTGGATCATTATCACGCAAAAGCTACCTTCTTTTTATTGGATCCAAATATAAAAAAACATCAAAATATTGTAAGGGAAATGCATAAAAGAGGGCATTCTTTAGGTCTGCATGGGGTTTCCCACAATGCACATCTTATCTATAGATCTAAAGAGACGGTAGTCGCAGAGATGAAACAGGATCAACAGACGCTGAGAGCAGTAACAGGTGTTACTACCCATTTGATACGTACTCCATATGGATCTTCCCCTTACATGAAGCCCGCATATATGAAGGCGGTTCAGCAAAATGGGTTTAAGCTTTGGGATTGGTCGATTGACAGTGAGGACTGGCAGTGCCGGAATGGGCAATATGTCAGCAATGTCGAAAAACAATTAAAACAACACAATTTTAAAACGATTCCAAATGTCATTTTAATGCACGAAAAACCAAGCACATATCAATACCTCCCAAAACTTCTTAGCTATCTGCAAAAAAATGGCTATACATTCGAAAGCATAAAAGACGATATGGTTCCGTATCATTTCAAAGCAAAAATGCCGGCAAAATCATAATACTAACAAAAAGGGCCTGCTTTTTTAAATCAGGTCCTTATAAAGCAGATGAAGAAGAATATGGTAAATACCATATTAATTCTTCATAAAGAATTCTGGATATCCCCCTCTTTCAATATTTTTATACTGCAGTTAGGACAGAAGATATTTAAACAGACTAATACGGCTAGAGGAAAACATGGCAAAAACGAGAATATTTTTCAGTAAGCATCGATCAATTGCCTCATACTCCAAGTAATTATTTCTTTATTGTGCATAGGTGCGTTTCCAACTTATTTTATGCCAACTTCATTAGGGTTTATCACTGGTATGCTATCCTCGCTGCTTCTTGATGAAATCCTGATAGGCGGTATTCTCAAGTTTCGGGTTAAACTACTTAAAAAAGAGACTCATAAAACATCTTCTTAAGTAAAATTCTTATTCCCTCTCTCCTCTAATTCATTTCTCTCCATGTTTTTAAAAACCCCTGAACAAAAAGTTGGTTATAACTAGGGTCGGCCATAAAACCTTCTGGGAAGCATGTTCAGCACCCTCTAACTTTCTATATTTAATTTCCTAATATTTTTATTTAAATCACCATATATGAGAAAAAAATTATTCTATACTATTAACTTCTTTTCCAAAACATCACATTTACTTAGACGAAGGTTTTCCCCTATAACATAGCTCATAAACAAACACGAAAAATCCGGAGTAAAAATACATCCAGATCAAGATATTGATTATTGAATTATCTATATTCTGCACCTGTAAAAGTTGTAGAAATAGTAAGAGTGGTTGCAATTGCGGCAGTAGCACTTATGGTAAGAGTATAAATTACCTCTTCATCTATGTTATTCAAAACATCCACAAAATCTAATGGAATTATTGAAGTAGTCGCTACACCTAATGCAACAGTTGGAAGCGGTTCAGAAAAAATTATTGCTCCTGTCAGTGGATTTTGAAACCTGTGAGATTTACGGATATTTAAGGTAGCTCCTGCAGCAATAGCTAGAACCGTAGTTAGCCTTACTGACCCTGTTAAGAATACTAAATCACCACTGCAGGTATCGTCAAACGTAAACAGATGCGGCTGCGGCCGTAGCCGCAATGAAGGCTTTTACGGAAACTACTAATCTATAATTTTTTTGAACCTTGGAGTTCCATTGTATGGGCCACCTTTTTTTCTTTCCTTATTAGTTATCACCATTAAATATACACAAAAAAGCCCTGACACATACGGTATATAACCGTGTGTACCAGGGCTTTAAATAACAGGTTTTATTAATACGCTAAGCTGAATAATCCTTTAATGTGAGTTAAATAACGCACATTGCTTGCTTCCTTCATTAGTGTAGCAGGAAGGCCTTTAAGAGCTGTAGAATTTGCACCGATCGTGGCCACAGCATCTTTGCGTCCAAGGCTTGCAAGTGTTCCGGAATTAATCGGGCTGAATTGCTCAAATTCTTTTCCTTCAAGGAATGCGAACAGATTATAGCCGATTAGTTCGCCCATTTGCCATGCGATTTGTGCAGTCGGCGGGAATGGACGGCCATCTGCAGCAAAGTATACCGCACTGTCTCCAGCAATAAATACATCATTATGTGATGTAGATTGAAGGAAATCATTGACTGTCGCACGTCCGCGGTTCACTTCAAGTCCGGATTGGCCCACAAGAGGATTTCCTTGAACTCCGCCAGTCCAAACAAATGTGTTGGTTACGATTTTTTGACCATCTTTCAAGTCAACAGTATTTCCTTCTACGTTTGTAACAGGAAGTCCTGTCAAGAAAGTGACGCCGCGTGCTTCAAGGCTTGCAGTTGCACGTTCAATCAAGTGATCAGGAAGAACAGGAAGAATTTTAGGGCCTGCTTCAACGAGCATCAATTTGATTTCCTTTGGATTCACTCCATAGCTTTTAGCTATTTTAGGCATTTTATCAGCGATTTCGCCGACTAATTCAACACCAGTCAATCCGCCTCCGCCGATAAGAATGGTAGCATCTGCTTCATTCTTCGTTTTTGCATATTCACGGATGCGCTCTTCCACATGACGCTGGATTTTCACTGCATCTGCAGCAGATTTAAGAACCATGCTGTTTTCTTCAAGTCCAGGAATGCCGAAGTAAGCAGTAGTGCTTCCAAGTCCGACAACAAGTGCATCATAAGAAAGAACAGATCCATCGCTTAGTTTTACTTCCTTCTGATCAACAGAGAAAGAATCAACCTTTGCAATTTTTAGATCAATGTCTTTTCCTTTGAACAATTTCTCAAGAGGCATAGCAACAGCCTGCTCAGAAATGCTCCCGGCTGCAAGACGGTGCAGCTCAGTGATAATTTGGTGTGTAGGGTATTGGTTGACCACTGTAACCTGTGCTTGAGTTTTATCCATATATTTGCGCAGTGTTAAAGCAGATAGCAGTCCGCCGTAACCTGCACCTAAGATGACAATTTTCTTTGACATAATATATCCCCCGTCCTTACTGATTATAGTAACAATAAATTATTTTAAGTTGTCGCGTTCAGATGAAACCTGAAGAAATGCATTTACAAACCGGAACATCTTTTGTGCCTGAGGATCTTTAAGCAATTTAAGCAATCCAAATACACCGATTACTTCATTGCTTGCATCTGCACGGTCTTTTGCTTCAATAGCTGTAGCTGCAAGATTCTTTGCAGTGTGGATCACTGGTTCAGCCATTTCTGTAATGGCACCTACTGTATCACTTTTAAGAACATCATCAGTTGCTACACTTTGAGCAAAGTCATAAGACTTTGTAAGAATACCGACTAGTTCAGTTAATTTTGGAAGCTGATCGACTAATGCTGTCAATGATTCCTGAACCTCTGGTTTTAAAAGCTGATCCAGTACATCAAGCTTTTCTTGGCTGGCTGTTAAAACTTTCGCTTGTTCAGACATATTTTGAGTGGTAGTTTCTGACATTTCCAATTCTCCTTTACAATAAGCAATTCTGCTGATTTTTTCGGGAAAACACATTCCCGTCCCCGCAAGATTTCCTTCTTGACCAATTTCAGCCAATAAGTTTGTGAATCTTTACACATACTATTACAAAAAAAGAGAACACAAACTGCCCGGCTTTACAAATAGTAATTGGACAAAAAAACCTATTCGCCCATTTTTCACTTATAAAAATAGTAAATATAAAAATATATAATTTGCTTACTAAAATATTATAACACTATTTCAAAAAAATTGTTCATCTAGTTTACATGTTTTATAATTTTTTTTTATTTCCTGCAGAAAAAATTTTGTTAATGTCCTGTTGCTTTCTATAAGAAAAAAATGACGCCAGCAAGGTTTGCAGGAATAGAAGAAACCTTGATGACGTTAATAAATTTCCCTTATGCCAGAAAGCCGGATAAAAAAGATGTTTTGGTTTTCATCCTCAAGCGAAAGTGTCTGTTCAATTGTATTTAATGTTCTTACCCTACCTCTGCAGGTTCTCATCAGCCCGTTTTGATAAAAATTGATTGTGAGCAGACTGTTTCTGCTAAGTTCTTTTAAAATCAAACTAACATCCCCTTTCTGTGATTCTATTCCAGGACCGTTTATGATATGTGCTTATTATACAGTAAGCGTTTACATTTGTGAACATGTTAACATATTTTTTGTTGTATAAAAATGAATGGATGATAAACGGTAAAGAACAGATAGAAAAGAAAGAAGGGTTATTATGGAACGCAGCATCAATACAAGAAATTATGCTATCGACTATATAAAGTTCTACTCAATTTTTGCAGTTGTCGTCATACACACCTTTCCTTTAGATCACTTGGCAGGTTTTTATATGCTTGATGCCCTTTCTAGATTTGCCGTCCCCTTTTTCTTCATGTCATCAGGCTATTTATTTGGAAGAAAAATAACCCGGTCAAAGAGCACTGAAACCTATTTTATTAAATATTTGATGAAACTGCTTTCCATTTATGCCTTATGGTTTCTTTTTTATTGCATATATGATATTAGTGTCCTTTTTATGACCCATCATGGCGCTGAAGCAACCGATGACATCTTGCACTATTTGGACGATTTTGCGCTGCTGGACCTTTTATATTACGGAAAAGGAACAAGCGGATATCAACTATGGTTTCTTCCCGCCCTAGTGTGGAGCATTTTCATTCTCTATATTTTTTTCCGGTTAAAAAAAATACACCTCTTGATATTGGCAAGTTTGATCTTAAACCTAGCAGGCTTATTAGGCCAGTCGTATACGATGTTTTATAAGATGCCGATCCCTACTAGAGATGCCTTGTTTTTCGGGTTATTTTACAGTACTTTAGGGTTTTTCATTGCCTCACATAAAGACAAGATCAATAAAAAAAGAATGGCCATTAAAATATATGTGCTCTTATTTAGCTGTTTTGCAGTATTGCAGGTAATTGAAGCCTATCTTCTGGATAGAAAGCTCTCAGGCAGCCACGGGGAATATTTCATTTCTACAATTTTTCTGACGGCCAGTTTATTTATTTTCGTCCTGCAATACAATCAGCATGGAAAAAATTTATTTGTCACGAAAATCGGCGCTGATTCTTTAGGTATTTATGTTATCCACGTTTTCTTTCTTAATCTGGTTAATCTGTATTTGCAAACTGCGGGCCTAAAAATGTCCGAAAATTTTATATGGAGTCTGTTTGAAACCCTATTTGTTTTCTTTATTTCCTTCTATGTATATAGAATGCTACAGTCAGCGAAAAAGATGGCCGGGATTTAGGATGTGGAAGGAATGTGAGTCATACATAACTTTTCTCTAAAAAGAAACAATAAGACCAGGCATAATCGACTGCCTGACAATGTGCTGCTTCTACAGAAAGAAGGTTTGATAATGGATATTCTGCTAGCTCTTTTTCCTGCATTATTTTGGGGAAGCATTGTATTAGTAAACGTCCGGCTCGGAGGAGGCCCTTATAGCCAAACACTTGGCACAACGATCGGTGCACTGTTTTTTTCAATCGTTATTTACGTAATTGTACATCCTCACTTAACTTCCTTCATCCTGCTCATTGGTTTCATTTCAGGATTGTTTTGGACACTTGGACAGCGAAATCAATTAAAAGCTGTAGAGTATATGGGCGTTTCAAAAACCATGCCTATCTCAACAGGGATGCAGCTTGTATCCGCTTCACTATTTGGAGTAATCGCCTTTAAAGAATGGGCGACTAAAACCTCCATTATATTGGGCGTCATTGCACTGGTGCTGATTGTAATCGGCATTATCCTTACCACCCTTAAAGGTCCCGATCAATCGGAAGAACAAGGGCAGCTCAAAAAAGGTATTTTCACCCTGATTATTTCTACTATCGGATATCTGGTTTATGTAGTAATCATCAGGTTCTTTCACATTGATAGCTGGTCAGCTCTATTGCCTCAGGCAATAGGAATGGTCGTTGGCGGCCTTATCCTTACATACCGGCATAAACCGTTCAATATGTATACGGTGAAGAATATCATTGCTGGTTTAATATGGGCAGCCGGAAATTTATTTTTGTTCATCTCACAGCCAAAAGTAGGCGTTGGCACCAGCTTCTCCCTTTCACAAATGGGCATAATTATCTCAACGCTCGGCGGAATCATTTTTTTAAAAGAAAAGAAAACAAAAAAGCAGCTTATCGGTATTGCAGCTGGTATCATCCTCATTATTGGAGGTGCTGTATTCCTTGGGCTCGCAAAATCCAGAACATAACAAACTTAATAGGAGGAATGTTTGATGTATACTGATTTGAATGGAAAAGTCGTTGTGATTACAGGAGGTTCAACAGGGCTTGGAAAAGCAATGGGAGTCCGGTTTGGCCAGGAAAAAGCCAAAGTTGTTGTAAATTATTATAAAGATGAAGAAGAAGCTTTGACGGTCAAAAAGGAAATCGAGCAGGCTGGCGGAGAAGCAGTGATTGTAAAGGGAGATGTTAACGACGAAAAGGATGTCATCAATCTGGTGCAAACGGCCATCAGTACTTTTGGCACACTTGATGTCATGGTCAATAATGCCGGTATCGAAAATGCTGTTCCTTCACACGAGCTTTCGCTTGATGACTGGAATTCAGTGCTGAATACAAATTTAACCGGTGCCTTCTTAGGCAGCCGCGAAGCTTTAAAACATTTTGTTAACCACAATATTAAGGGAAGCATCATTAATATGTCTAGCGTTCACGAAATGATTCCATGGCCTCTGTTTGTGCACTATGCAGCAAGCAAAGGCGGTATTAAGCTCATGACAGAAACACTTGCATTAGAATACGCACCAAAAGGCATCAGGGTGAATAATATAGGTCCCGGTGCAATCAACACTCCTATCAATGCAGAAAAGTTTGCTGATCCTAAGCAAAAAAAGGATGTTGAAAGCATGATTCCTATGGGATACATTGGCAAACCAGAGGAAGTAGCTGCCGCCGCCGCATGGCTTGCCTCCTCTGAAGCAAGCTATGTTACAGGCATTACCCTATTTGTTGATGGAGGAATGACGAAATATCCATCCTTTCAAGCAGGAAGAGGTTAAAAAGTATAAAGGCACACGATATGTGTGCCTTTTCCTAACCCTTCTGGGTAATTTCTGCAGCAGGAAGCTTTTCCTTTTTTTCTAAATTGAGCAGCAGAATGCGGAACATTTTTAATGAAGTTTGAAATATAGGGCTTTGAATGAACGTATAAAGGAATGTGGCTACAAAAACGGGTCCGCTCAAGAAAAAACCCAGTAAGAGCACCAGACATTCTACCGCTATCCTGGCACGGCTTACTGATAAGCCTGTTTTATCTGCAATAGATAGCATGAAACCATCCCTCGGGCCTGCTCCAATTCCAGGTGCGACATACATGCCTCCCCCAATTCCGGCTATGATAATTCCCGCCAGCAGAATAAGAAGGTTGATCAGTATATGAGAAGATGCATGCGGCAATAAACCGCTTCGCAAAAAGAAATCCATGATCGGGCCAATCAAAAGGGCATTCAAAAAGGTACCGATGCTGATATACTTTCTGTCGACAATGAGTGAAACAAGGACTAAGAATAATCCGCATATGACGCTCCATGTGCCGATGGTCCATCCATATTTTTGGTAAAGGGCGACATTTAATACCTCCCAGGGATGAAGGCCGAGAAATTTCACTTTGACAGCCAGGGCATTGCCAAGGCCTATGCATGATAAGCCCAGAAAAAAAAGGGCATAACGAAACAGCTTAATTATGTTCTTCACCTCTTCACGACTCCAATTTCTGTATATTCAGAATAACACACTATTTGACTGGCAAAAACTAATTTTTCTAAAGTTTTATTTTTACTTATCTTGCCTTGCATGTGCCACTAACAAAGAAATCGCCTCACAGAACTCATTCAAAAACCAGAACCTTTAAGAAAAGAGCTAAAAGCAAAAAAAGGAAATCCCTCCCGCCAGAGCACAGCGGATGGATTTCCTTTTCAGCGTAATTATATAGTTTCTAAAAATTCGCGTACAGCATCTGCTGTTTTTGCATTAGCACTATGCAGATGGGCAAGCTTTTCGCCATTTTTAAATACCAGCAGTGATGGGATACCCATGACATTCTGCTCGTCGGATATTTCAGGGAATTCATCACGGTCCACCTTAAACCATGTTTTATCTTTATTTTCAGAAATAATTTCGTCAATAAACATATCCATACGCTTGCAATCCGGACACCAAGTTGTGGTAAAGATTCCAACCGTTAACTGATCGGCATTAATTTTTTCACGGTATTCCTGTTCATTTTTAATTTGATTCATGCTACTTCTCCCCCAAGTTTCATTTCTCTTTGCTGCTTTAGCTGGCAGTCCCCTGCCCCAAGACTTTGTACAGTCTGAAGTTTATGCGGTGACAACCGCCAAAACGTAAATTCACTGGTTAAACTAAACATCTGATGCAGTAAATTCATTCCCAGAAAGATGCTTACAATACATTATACGACGCCGTTTGCCATCTTCACAAGATAATGGCTATAAGAAAAACTGATATATATACCACTTACATAATCATTCCTTTTGTTAAATGGTGGAACCGAAGGCTTTCTTACTGATTTTCTATTTGATTTGAATTCATAATATTGGGTTGAAGCGCAAAAACATATATTCTGCCGAGGTTTATTGTAAAATGCAAAAAATGTGTAAATTTATTGAGTTTTCATTGAAAGTACATTTTTTATCGTTTGGGTAAACCCAGATTTCCCACTAAAATATCCAAGCGGTTGAATTGAAGTGCGAAACCCCGAAGCATATTTTAATTAGTTTTTTGTGGCATTGATGAAATGCCCTTATAGCACTTTAAGTCAAAACCATCTCCTTCAATGTGATCAGCACAGAAAAAAACCGCGCTAACGTTAAGTTAACCCGGTCTCTTACATTTTAATATTAATTTATTTTCCGCTATAGACATTAAATGCTCCCTGCCGTGCCCTATGCTGCAGGAATTCCCAGGATTCCTGCAGCTACCGCTCCTCTAACCATGAAATATAAAGTTTGTTTAGATTGGAGGATATACGATATCAGAGGTGCTGGCCTGCTTTCCTGATGAAACCAGATCGTTTGAATGGGGAATAAATACGGAAGTGCCGGCTGCTATCAATAATGAAAATAAAACTAGTGCTTTGATCTTATTTTTCATAGAAAGCTCTCCTTAATGTAAAATAGATTAATAAAGTTAATATATTATACATTTCACAAAAATGTCAACTAATATATGGCAAAAAATGATATTATTTACATATAGGAAATTTTACAGAAATAGGTGATTTTCATGGTAGCTGATTTTGGAGAAAGAATTAAAGAAAGGAGAAAATCCCTGGGGCTCACTCAGGATGATTTAGCGGGTCCGAACCTGAGCAGAGGCATGATCAGTCTGATTGAAAGAAACCAGACAACCCCTTCTATCAAAACCCTGGATTTTATCGCAAGCAAGCTTGGCGTTTCTTTGGGGGAAATATTAGGTGAAAGTAAAGATCCTGAGGAAAAAATCCTTCCGTTTGAAGCTGAAAAGCTTATTAAAATGTGCACAGCGCTTATTAACAGCAATAAAACTGCTGAAGCTGAAGAGACTTTAAACACTTTGATAGAAAACCTCGAGGATTATTCCCTAAAAGGCAAGGTCCTGAAGCTTTTGGCAGATATTAAAAGCCATACTGACAAGGAATGCTCCATCTTATTATATAAAGAAGCATTGCTCTATATAACCCCTATTGAAATAAGCGATCATATTGAAATATATCACGCATTAGCCCTGAATTACTGCCGTTTGAATAGTTATCATAATTGCATTGAACATTCATTATATGCCACTGCCTTGATTAAATCGAATTTTTACGGCAGATACGATTGTTTACTTCATTTACAATTACTTTATAACCTGTCTTACAGTTATTCGAAAATAGGGCAGGATGAGCTGGCATTAAGCATCATTGAAGAAGCGCTGCACATCATGAAAAATAAAAATATCACCTATTCGCTTGGCTCCTTCTTAATGCTAAAAGGGATTTCTCTATTAAATTTGGGGAGAGCCGCTGAAGCAATAGATGCAAATAAAGCAGCTTTAGCACTTTTTAATGAGAAAGAAAACATGGGAGAGATGATAGGATGCCAAACAAATTTAGGCATTTTGTACAGAGCTCTACTCGACTATCCTGAATCAATCTCCTGCCTGCGCTCCAGCTTGGAGTATTCACTGGCATTTGAAAATGAATGGTACATGGTAAACAATTATTATGAATTAGCTCAGACATACCTTGAGTGCAAACATCTTGATCAAGCTAAGTCAGCAGCAATAAAGGGCCTGTCTCTCTCAAAAGATGAATTATTCACTGCCAAATTGCTGCACTGCCTTGCACAGATTGACATTGAAAACGGAGACTTCCAAGAAGCTGAACGAAACATAGAAAAATCGATAGCAGTCATGGGTATTCATAAGGATATCAGACTGATGTCCAAATGCTATATCGTTAAAGCGTCCATATATTCTTCACAGAAATTATTTGCAGAAGGAAATTATTATTATAAAAAAGCGGCTCAGCTCTTGTTAGAGCTTTAAAAGAGCAGAGAATAATTAAGCTGGCGTTTCTCTGATGAGAATATGCCAGCTTTTACTGTTTATTTATCAAATATAACTAGAAGAATATTTATGTGCAAGAATTCTACTAAAATATCCATTACTTTTCAATATGTTTAATTAAATTAACATTTTTAATATTTTAATCATTTTGATAATTCTGTAGATTAATATTATAGTTGCCATATTACAGAAAAGGAGTTGGATTATTTGAAAATTAAAATCGTTGCAGGCACTGTATTATCTCTTGGATTAATGGTTTCAGCTCTTCCGCATTCCGAAGCGTTTGCCGCTTCTAAAAATGTTTTAAGCACAGAAAAATTCAACAAAGAAAAAGACTCTGCTGAATTCAAGTCAGGAAACCTGACCGCTCCCTCAAGCGAAGCACCTGAAACGATTTTATATAACTTCCTTGATAAAAATAAACAATCTTATAAACTTGGCAGCAAGCACGCTAAGGATTCTTTCAAATTACTTAAAAAGAGCAAGGACGAGCTTGGAAATACGGTGCTGAAGCTTCAGCAGATATTTGAAGGCGTCCCTGTTTTCGGCTCCACACAGGCGGCTGTCCTAAAAGATGATGGTGTACTGAATGTAGTGTCAGGTACGGTTGTATCTGATCTAGATACAAAGCTTGAGAAAAAAGACAAAAAAGGCATTAAGGCCTCACAAGCGGTCAAAATTGCGGAAAGTGATCTTGGCTTCACACCAAAATATGAGCAAGCTCCAGATCCGGAACTTGTAGTATATACGGCAGAAGATCGTGCAGATTTCGCCTATAAAGTGAATTTAAACTTTTTAGATCCAAAACCAGGAAATTACTATTATTTCGTATCTGCAAAAACAGGGGAGATTTTAAATAAATATAATACCCTGGATGAAGTTACCGGGACAAACTCTGTCGGAACCGGTACAGGCGTCCTTAAGAATTCAGTTTCACTGAATACCACATTATCAAACGGTACGTATTACCTCCAGGATAATACTAGAGGCAATGGTATTTTCACATACAACACTAGCAATTCCTCAAGACTACCAGGAACACTTTGGGCGGATGCTGACAACGTTTTCAGCGCAACCAATGATGCACCTGCTGTAGATGCCCACTATTATGCAGGAAAAACGTATGACTATTATAAATCTACTTTCAATAGAAATTCCTATGACGGCTATGGTTCTGTATTAAAGTCCACCGTCCATTATGGAAGCAGATATAATAATGCCTTCTGGAATGGTGCACAAATGGTATACGGAGATGGAGACGGCTCCACGTTCATCCCATTATCAGGAGGATTGGATGTTGTCGCCCATGAATTGACACATGCTGTGACATCTTCTGAGTCCAATCTGGTTTATCAGGGAGAATCAGGTGCATTGAATGAAGCGATTTCCGATATTTTCGGAACAGTTGTGGAATTTAAATATCAGGCGTCAAAAGCGGATTATCTGATTGGTGAAGATATTTACACACCTGGCGTATCAGGGGATGCTCTTCGCTCGATGTCCAATCCGGCTGCTTACGGCGATCCTGATTATTATCCGAACCGCTACACAGGCACAGCGGATAATGGCGGCGTCCATACAAACAGCGGAATCATCAATAAAGCAGCCTACCTTCTTTCAGCTGGCGGCACGTTCCATGGTGTAACCGTTTCAGGAGTCGGCATTGATAAATTAGGAGCTATTTTCTATCGCGCCAACACGGTTTATCTGACTTCTTCCGCCACTTTCTCACAAGCAAAAGCGGCAGCCATTCAATCGGCAGCTGACCTTTATGGATCTAGCAGTGCAGAAAAAACAGCTGTTACAAATGCTTTCACTGCAGTAGGAATCAATTAATCAATCCTGATATTAGATAGAAAGGAAACCAGCCTTATAAAAGCTGGTTTCCTTTCTTATGATAAATGTTTTAATTACTGGCACACACTTGAGGCAATATCAGATCAAACCCGATTCACTCCCCGCTTGCCTATCCTCGGCAGATACTTATAAATATCATTCAGGAAACAATAGTGAAAATAAATATTTAGCTAAAAAGAGCTGAAGCAATAGTAATGAGGCAGTTATGAAGCAAATGATGGCCTTGATTTTTAATTATTATTGGTTGATCCGGCATGTATATTGAGAAAATTAATTCAAAAAAACACATCCTTAAATCATGGGCACCTGCCTACCCCTTTTCATATATAGACACATACACTATGTTAAGCACCTTGAGGAGGAGATACGCAATGGAAAATCTTTATTATTCTGATTACCGTAATCATTATGGGCACGGAGGGTATTATCCGGGTTATGGCTACCATCACGGACACGGCGGTTACTATCCAGGCTATGGCTACCATCATGGACATGGCGGTTACTATCCAGGCTATGGCTATCATTATGGACACGGCGGTTACTACCCGGGCTATGGTTACCATCACGGCCATGGCACTTATCATCAGCATTGATAATCCATTGTCTATACACTATCATTTAAATGTCCAGCAGATAACGGCCAAGTGTATTCAAGGGCGGGCAGCTTCTTCTTTAGAAATACAGAAGAAGCTGAAGCTGCCATTGCTAAAACATCAGCGATTTTATCTAAATTCAGCATTTTACTGCATTCAAAAAAGCCTATTCCATATGGAAAGGCTTTTTGAAATTTCGAATACTAAGTGTAATTTCACGCTTCCATTTACCCTTTAAAAAGATATCCCAACTGTGAGCAGCATTTCTTAAAAGTGAAAATGGAATCGTTATTGGGTGCCAGTAAAAGCATCAAATTCCACATCGAAGCTATCTAAGGATTTGGTTAATACATGTACGGCCACTTTCCATTCTCCTGGCATATTCATGTACATGCTTTTGGTTTGATATTTACCTGGAGAAATTCGCGGAACCGCCATTGAGCTTTCCCCCATATTCATTTTTGTATGGGTGAATGTAAGAATAACCTGCTCAATTTGGACAGCGGGCTTTCCATCCTTGGTATTAATTGCAATATAAAATGAATTTTCTCCTTCAACATTCGGACTAATATGCAAAGAAACATCATATTTGCCATGCTCTTTTATTTGGCTGAAAGGTCCCGGTGTTGATACTGCTGCCGGTAAATTGGTAAGTATAGCAGCAATAACCATTATTGCCGCCCCTGTCAGCAATTCAATCCAAATCGAATATGCAATTCCATTCTTCCCTTGTTTTCTTCCTTTAAAAAAGTGAACTGTCCCCAATATTAGCATAAGGACAAATAAAAAGATTTTCCCCAATAAAGCATATCCATAATACGTATGCACTAAGGAGTAAAAGGTAGGCACATATAGGAGGCTTCCATAAATCCCTGTTATGATGATACCGGCCACAGAAAGGGCTGCCCACAGTGAGAAAGTGCGAATAGAATTCCAATACAATTGCCTATCACCATCGTTTTTTTGGGATCTTATTCTTGGCAAAAGCAAAATCAGCGCGAAAAGCCCGCCAATCCATATTGATGCTGCCAGTAAATGAATAAAGTCCATAATAACAGTAACGACACGATGTTCAGAAGCGGCAGCATGGCCAGTGGATGCTTTCGAAAGCAGTAATGCTATATAAATAACAATGGGCACGAACCATGATTTTTTAGTAAAACCATTGCCAGCTGCAATATATGTGACTAATATCAGCAGGACCAGGAATAACATTTGGAAAATCCAATATAACCCAAAACCAGTTTGGCTGATAGTGTCTTTTAAGAGGGACGCATTAAAAACCTTCGCCCAGCTCACACCTGCATATAGAGTTGTCTGCATCGGCAAGCTCAGCACTATGCTGAACACCATTCCACTCAGAGAAAACCAAAGAATTGTCATGCTTTTTGTATGTATTGTTTTTAGAGTCTCTCTGCCTTTAAACTTATTGAAAAACAAATTGAAAATGATTATCCCAATGAACAGAGAAAAACTCAGATATAACAATCCCCGCAAAATAATCAAATCTGTACGAGGAAAAAAATCATTGCTCTTTTCATTTATTTTTGATGCCTGTTCACCGCCTGTTCCAACAGCAAAGGGTATTACCCCTTCCACAGGATGACCATCTGCAGAAACCGCCTTCCACTGCAAGGAGTACGCACCACGGCTTAATTTCTTCTTAAGATGTGCTTCTAAAATGGCATCATTATGGCTGTTTAGCTGAGCCTTCGTTAAATTTACTTGCTTGCCAGAAGAATCAAGGATCTTCAGGGAATGGAAACCTGCCTGTACAGGTTCGTTAAACTGTATTTCTACAGTTGATGGCGGTTTCGGTAATACTTCATTTACACCCGGGTTTGAGCGGATAATAGAAGCATGTGCAAGCGCCTTGTCCGGAAATAAGGCAAATAAAAGTACAGACAGCAGCAAGCACAATCTGCAAATATGTTTTGTCATATCATCAGTCCTTTCCCTTAACTTGTAATATCATCATCTTTTTAGCAATGCTAAATTCAAGCAGGACTGCAACTGGCTTTCATTACATCCCAAATAAAGAGGCATTACACAGTGTTGGTATAATGCCTGACTTAAAATTATTTTTTTCTCATAGCCATTATCAAAGCAGCAGCGGATAAAATCAGCGATACAATGGTCAGGGTAATTACAAGAGTGTTTGAACGTGAATTCTCTGATTTTGTGTCTTTTTTCATAGTTTTATCTGTTCTATCTTTAGAATCGTCATGAACAGTTACATTTGGAATCCCTGTAGATGCAGTAATTTCAGTAATCGAATGCGGAGAATCAGAATTCTCATCTCCTGTCCACTCTACTACTGATCCATCTTTATAATATTGAAACGCATCCCATGCTGCTTTAGTTTCTTTGTCAGGGTTTTTTGCTACAAAATAAAATTGCTGAAATTGTCCCGCAGAAATTCCCGGTCCTGTTGCTTCCCAAGTAACGATTTTTGTCTTCCCTGAAGAATCTTTATCCAGTTTTACTTTCCAATCCGGTACTGGCTGGTAAGACATTATTTCAACACCTTTAGGAACCTTCAGTGCCACCTTAGTCGTAGCAATGTTTTTTTCTACAGGGACCTTAAGAGTGTATGTTTCCCATGCTCCTGGAGCCGAAATCTTTGGACTGACTGTAACATGTGCACTTGCTGCACCCGCCCATATGAATAAAACAGCACACGCTGATATCATTCCGATTGAACATTTTTTAATTACTTTCTTCATTTGATTGTCTCCTTTATGATTATTAATGACTTTGCTGACCCGTTTACAATTATAAACTTTTTCAATTTGACAACAATGACTCTAAAGAGTGATTTACCGGAAAGAGTCCCTCAATCTTTTGAACAAATGTTAAAATAAATACATTGCTGCGGAAAAAAGGTGAAGATTTGAAGTATAAACAAATAAAATGGATTATTTTAATACTGCCAACTTTCACAATCGGTTTGTGGGAGTATATTAGACATGTATTTTTACTGCCTTACTTATCAATGGAAATGGGTAATATCCTATCGCCTGTTATAGTATTTGCAGTTACGATTCTTTTCCTATTGAAACTATTTTCCATATTAGAAGGCATACAGGAAGAACTGAAAGTTGAAAAGGCCAGAAAAGCAGCTCTCCTAGAAAGGGAAAACCTGGCACGGGAACTGCACGATGGTATTGCTCAGTCCTTATTTTTGCTATCTGTTAAACTGAATAAATTCGGAAAGAAAACGTCAATTGAGACACATCCGGACTTTCAAAAAACAAAACAAACATTGCAGCAGATATATGATGATACACGCCAGGCCATTGAAAATCTGAAACAGTTGCCGGCACCTGAGTTATTCAGCTGGACGAAGAATATTCAAACGTACTTGTCAGAGCTTGAAAACAATCACTCAATGAGCGTCGATTTCCAATGGGAAATACCAGATGACAGGTTATCCGCTAAGGAGAAAATAGAACTTTTTTCTTGTATCAAAGAAGCAGTAATGAACGTGATAAAACACGCTCAGACAAATAAGATGATGATTAGTGCAAAGGAATCTGAGCATGGCTGGACCTGTGAGATACGTGATAATGGAGTCGGCTTTACAGATGCTCAAATTCAATCATCGAGAGGATTCGGGCTCGAAATCATCGAAAATCGTGCGGCTGCTATGAACTGGACGTTCTCGATAAATCGAGTTAACAATGAAACGATTATTTTGCTTAAAAAGGAGTATTAATTGATGCAGCCATTTCAAATACTAGTTGTTGATGATCATACTCACGCAAGAGAAGCAATCCGCATTATTTTAGAAGAGTACAGTGAATTTAAAATAATTGGAGAAGCAAAAAATGGCCAAGAAGCAATCCGCCTTACGGAAGCGTTGATGCCGGATATTATTTTAATGGATATTCAAATGCCCGTAATGGACGGGCTTGAGGCAACAAAAATAATAAAGATGAAATTCCCCTCTGTCAAAATCGTTATGATCACTGTTTCAGACGATGTAACGAATCTATTTCATGCTTTAAAACAAGGTGCGCAAGGTTATTTATTAAAAAACATTCAGTCCGAGCACTGGTATGAATATCTTAGAGCATTCGCACTGGATGAAGTACCGATGTCAAAAGAAATCGCCTTCCGCATTCTAAATGAATTCCCAAAGAACAAACCAGAAACAAACAATAATAATCCTTTGTCCCCCAGAGAATTAGAAGTTCTTCAGCTGGTGGCACAAGGACTGTCAAACAGAGTCATATCAGAAACTCTCTTCATCTCGGAACATACTGTAAAAAGCCATCTTAAAAATATCTTAAGTAAGCTTCATTTGGAAAACCGGGTACAGCTGACTAATTATGCTTTCCAGCAAGGGCTGGTAGACATAAACCATACACCAAATTAATCAGAACATAATCATCCAGTCTTTTTTGCTGGATGATTTTTTCAAGAGGAAAAACTGAAAAGGCTGTTCACTCATTTATATACTGATGTTCCATTTAATGAGCATAAGAAAAACACACAGGAGGGTGGTTACCCCCAAAAGTTAGATTTTTTCACTCTAACTTTCGGGGTGCGGTACCGAGCCTGTGTGTTTTTTGTTAAATCTATTTTATTTACTTTTTCAGTAATTCATATTGCTTGATAACTTCTTTTGAGATTTCATCTTCCCTGCTTAAGCCGCTGACTTCCTGGAGAGCATTTGCGACACCATTTTCTTTAATCATATCCTGAAGCTTAACTGCTTCTTCATCTTCTTGATAATCAAACAATAGTGCTGAAGCGATGGCTTTTGCAAGATTTGTATATGCTAAGCCAGCTTTTTTTGCTTCTGCTGCAGGACGGACCAATCTGTCATCTGGTCCCAATTTTCTGATAGGAGACCTTCCTACACGGGTTACTCCATCATTTAAGAATGGATTCCGGAAACGGTTAATGATTTTTTCGATATATTTTTGGTGTTCTTCTGGGTTTAAGCCATATTGATGAATCAGATAGCCGCCAGTTTCCTTCAGTGTTTCTTTTACCTGCTGCAGAATGGTTTCATCTTCAAGTGTCTTATCAATTGTTGATTTGTTTTCCAAGTAACCCAGGTAGGCAATGACCGCATGTCCAGTATTTACAGTGAAAAGCTTCCTTTCTATGAATGGAGCAAGGTCTGGTACAATTGTCATACCCTCAACTGGAGGAATGCTTTCACTTGTTTCTACCACCCATTCATAATACGATTCAACCATAACATCAAGTGTACCGTGATTGTCCTGGATAGGAACGATGCGGTCAACCGCAGAATTAAAGAAAGATACTTGATCAAGATTTGCTTTTGTTTCCTCATCAAGATGCTCTAAAATGTACCCCTTTAACAATTCTGTAGAAGAAATCTGATTTTCGCATGCAATCACATATAATTGATCTTGATTGCTTTTTACTCTTTCTGTTATTCCCTTGGCAATTAGCGGCGCAATGCGGGGCAGGATATTTGGTCCGATTGCTGTAGTAAGGTATGTAGCATTTTTAATGCTTTCGATCACTTCTTCTTCCTGTTTAAGATTATTTAGTCCTGAAACATTTTCAATTACTTCTGTTTGCCCTTCTTCAGTAGCCAGTTTTACGGTATAATGTTTTTCTTCATTTAATTGATTGATAATTCCTTCTGCGATATCAACAAATGTCACATGGTAACCGGATTTTGAAAACAGGGCACCGATAAAACCTCTGCCAATATTTCCTGCTCCGAAGTGTATTGCATTTTTCATATTAATCATTCCTTATCAAATTATTTTGGATATAATCCAAGAAAATGTCTTCCAGTTTTGTTCTAATGGCTTCCTCGCTGGCCGAAGAAAAAATCAGAATACTTTGATGATCTTCGATTAAGCTAGTGCTTATAAGGCTTACTATTTCCTGCTCTCTTGCGCTTAATTCTTCAGGCGCAATCATGAGCAGCAAACTTTCCATTTCCATTTGCTTTCCATCCATGCCTTTTACAGGTATAGGCTCCTTCAAACGAGTCACCTGGAAAATCATCTCGTATATATCGCTGTGCCTGCAATGATAGAGTGCCATTCTGGTATGCGGAATTCCAAGCCCACCTTTTCTCTCACGTTCCTCCAGGCTTCTAAGGACGGATTCCCCATTGCAGAGCCGTTTATTTTTTTCAGCTTCAGCAATCATTTTTGCAAGGACCTGCTTCTGATTTTCCCTTTCCATGCTGCGGTAAACATGAAAATTATTCAGGATTGAATCTATGCTTTCGCGGACAGCCTTTATTTCATCAAGAACTTCATAAATGCCTCTTTTTTTTCTGGCAGTTCCTCCGTCATCATTTATCGCCCTTCCCTGATTCTTTTTATTCCGGGTAAAGCTTTTAATATTTGTACTAAGATAGCTTCTGATTGATCGGATATCATCATGACTTAACAGAGGATTCACCAGGATATATTCGATACGCAAAAATGGAAGTCTTACTGTTGAAATAATTAAATCATATTGCGACAAATCTGCATGCTGAATTTCTTTAATGGTTTTAACGTCTACAGAGTCAATTTCAATAAACTCCTTTTTGATTCTGCTTGCCAGCATTTTGGATGTCCCGATACCAGTGGGACACACAACAAGAGATGAAATGGTAATGTGTTCTTCTCTTAAAAGCAGCGCAGAACCGAAATGAAGAACAATAAAGGCAATCTCGCCATCAGGAAAGTCAATATCTTCAAACTGCTTTTCCAGGCTGTTTTTTACAGCCATATACAGGACAGGATATTTTCTTCTGATATCCTCTGTTAGCGGGTTAAACACCGCCATTTTCTGCTTAATCCGAAAAATGGACGGCTCTAAGTGTGCAAGGAGTCCCTGGAAGAGGGAAAAGTCTGATGATAAATCAACATGCAGCTGTGTAGACACGTATGTAATCAAATTCCGGATATATTGTCCAAGCATGACACTGTCATAATGAACAGCATCAGCATTTTGGAGCTTAGACCCCTTAAGAATTACTGCCAGATAATGAATACTGCTGTCAGAAAAATGCACCTTGAATTGCTCCTCAATTTCATGACAAAGCATTTTCATAAATTGAAACTCATCAGGCAAATCAGTTTCAATTTCTTCCATTATGAATCCATTTTTTATTCTTTGCATTGTAATGCAAATGTGGACAATCAACCCAATATAATCACTGTCAGCAAGCCGGGACTGCCCCTTACTGATATATTCGCTCAAAAGTCTGTCAACGTTTGAAAGATATTCCGGATTAAAATAATGAATCACTTTATCGCTTTCTACATTTCCTTTTTCCAGCAAAAACAGTGCTTCTATTAGCTCTTCATTAAAATAAATCAGAAAGAAATTTGCGAGAGCTTTTCTTTTTTCTGTTTCTCCAGCTTGCAGCTCAATGCCTACGCCTCTTTTTCTTGTTAAAACCACGTTATAATTGGACAGCCAATCTGTCAGCTCATCCAAATATGCTGTCAGTGTCGACACGCTGACGGCAAGCTGACTTGCAAGTGACTGAATTTTGAAGGACTGTCCTTCATGAAGCAGAATAATCAAAAGGTTGAGCTTTCTTTCCTGTGGTGTCTGGTCAACTGGCCGAACCTCAAGAAGCTTTTGGATTAAGCGGAAGATCTGCTCGTTTTTCCCCTCTATGATCAAGCCATCATTATTATTGCGAATCAGCTTTAGTTCAAAATGTGAAAGGGTATTTTCTATCGTTTTTAAATCTCTGTGGATGGTTCTTACACTAACATTAAGGAATGATGCCATTGAAAGTGCTGTATGCTTCCCGGATGTTTTAATGATCAATTCGATTATTGCTTTTTCCCTTGACGTAATAAACATGCACGCAGCCCATTTCCTGAAATAGTTTATTTAAGCACTCTGAAAAACAAGGAATAGAAAAGCGCATTTTGCGCCTTTCTATTCAAATTGCTGCTGATTTAGTTTTGGTTAAGAATTTCCATTAATTCCTTCGCAGTTTTGGCTTCTGCCATTTTTTCTATGTTAGCCATATCAGAGCAAGTGACTGCAATGCCAGAAAGGATTTCCAGGTGTGTGCCGTCTTTGCCGGCGATTCCAAAGATTAGCCGTACCTTTTCACCATCGAAATCGACACCATTTGGAACCTGGATGACGGTGAATCCTGATTTGATCACCGCCTTTTTAGCATCTTCTGTACCATGAGGAATGGCTACATCATTACCCATGTACGTTGTTGTTATTTTATCACGTTCTATCATTGCTTCGATATAGCTTTCATCCACATATCCTCCATCAACAAGAGCACGTCCTGCAAAGCGGATGGCTTCTTCCTTATTGGCAAAATCTTTGTTGAGGAAAATATATTTTTCAAGAAGAAGGCTGTCATCCGCAGGTTTTTCTCCTGTATCCTCTGCTGTTATCTCTTCTTCATGTTGGCTTCCTTCATTTCCGCCGTTCTTTAGTTCATTAATTAACTTATCATATTCTGGGCTGGATAAGAAATTTTCTACTGAAATATGATAAGCACCCGGCACCTTATTTTCTGCCCGAGGCGTCAATTCCTCCTGTGTGATAACAATCTGGGCATCTTCAGGCAAATTGGAAATCGCTGTATTCGTTACAGAGACCTTCAACCCTGCTTCTTTCACTTTTTTGCGAAGCAGAGAGGCACCCATAGCACTAGAACCCATTCCTGCATCACACGCAAAAACAATTTTGTTCACGTCTTGAGGAATATCCTTTGTGCGAGAAGCCAATATTCCGCTTACGCTGCTTTTCTTGCCTTTCATTTCCTGCATTTTTTTAGTTGCTTCTTCGATATCCTCGTTTGTTTGCTTGCCAGTTTTTAAGACAAAGATCGAAACGATGAATGAAACTGCTGCTGCAACCAAAATGCCTGCAAAGTTAGCAATATATGCGCTTGCATGATGCGGAGTAACTGCTGTAATGGCAATGATGCTTCCTGGTGAAGATGGAGCAAATAAACCGCCGCCTAATAGAAGAAGTGTAAACACTCCGCTCATCCCGCCTAAGATGACTGCCAAGAATAAAAGCGGGCGCATCAGAATGTAAGGGAAATAAATTTCATGAATACCGCCAAGGAACTGGATGATTGCTGCTCCCGGGGCCGTTCTTTTCGCATTTCCTTTACCAAAGATTGAATATGCAAGAAGCACGCCAAGTCCTGGTCCAGGGTTTGCTTCAAGAAGGAAGAGTACAGATTTGCCAGTAGAGTTGGCTTGTTCTGTACCAATCGGTGATAAAATCCCATGATTAATTGCGTTATTAAGGAACAATACTTTTCCTGGCTCAATAAGTATACTTGTTAATGGAAGCAGCTTCATACTTACAAGCCATTCCACTCCATTCTCCAGCCAGCCTGTAAATACTGAAACGGCAGGCCCTACTGCAAGAAAGGACACTATAGCAAGCCCTCCGCCCAGAATACCGGCAGAGAAATTATTTACAAGCATTTCAAATCCTGTTTTCACTTTTCCTTCAACCCACTGGTCAAACTTCTTAATCGCGTAGCCTCCAAAAGGTCCCATAATCATAGCTCCAAGGAACATCGGAATTCCAGCACCAACTACTACCCCCATAGTTGCAATGGCACCGACTACTCCGCCGCGCTGGTCATGTACAAGTTTACCGCCTGTATAACCGATCAGCACAGGCAGCAGGAAGCTGACCATTGGACCGACCATTTTGGCAAGGCTTTCATTTGGGATGAAGCCAGTAGGAATAAATAATGCTGTAATCAATCCCCATGCAATGAAAGCGGCAATGTTCGGCATGACCATAGAGCTTAGGAAATTTCCGAATTTCTGTACAGCTAATTTTATATTTGATTGAGCCATTTGCCCTCATCTCCTCTTTTGTTTTTACAAATAGTATGATATAGCACATTCCCTGCACAATCAACCAATAAGAAAACTGACTTTGTCGCACAAGAAGGTGACAAGACCATATTTATTTAACAGGCCATGCCAATTGAATCGGCAATTGTTAGGTAAGCGGAAGATTCGTGACTCCTGCTTGGAGTGCGGGCTGCGGAAGTGAGGCCTGATAAACCACAAACGAAAAAAAGACAACATGAAACGTTTTCCGTGACTATTTCCCTTCCTAATGGCTGCTGCAAGAGCAAAAAATCTAAAATTCCAAAAAAACCGCATCCCATTGAATGCGGTTTGTATTAGAAAGTGATATCAAGCATAATCCCAAAATATATTGATGCGATAAAACAAAGACCGAACAGCAGACCGAGCAGCGCTGATGCTTTTTTGCGGAAGCTTTCCATGATCATCGCTAAAAACAGGAAGGAAATCAAGAACAAAAAGACCCCCTGATAGGATATATTCAGATGGACGCTTATCGGGACAGCAATTTCTTTTCCGATTAAAAAAGATGCCCATTTCGATGCCCCTTCTGTTGTAACAGTGATATCCGGATCATGCGGCGGTGATAACGTACCCATTACAGCTGTAAAGGAAAATACAGCAAGCAGGAGAATGGTTTCGGCCTTCACCCATGATACGGGGTTAAAAGCTTTCTCTCTCTCTGCTTTTTTTGCTAAAAAGCCATTAATGAAAGCAATAGCTAAAACTGGAATAATACTGATGTGCTTAAGCAAAAGCATCTGCCCATACGGCAGGGCCCAGGACATGAAATACTCCCTGGGTTCCACGATTTTAAACATTAAAACCAGGCCGCTTGAAATAATTAAAACCAGGCTTAAAATGGCAAATGGTGTGAACCAGCGGAGAAATGCCTGCCAGTTTTTTTCTCCTTTAGCGAAAAAGGATATATGAAGAAGAATGCCTCCCCACAATGAAATCATTAAAAAGTGCACTGAATGTGAGGCGAAACCAGTCCAAAAAGATAAAGAAGCTACATGTGAGGCGTATCCCTGTGCCGCAATCATGATCAGCATCCAAAATGCCTCAAGATATTTAGAGCCCCGCAATTGTATCGTTAGCCATAATAGTGCACCGGAAAAGCCAGTGGCCAGAAAAGCCCTGCCCACCTGAAAATCGGTAATCACTGATAGTAATACAGAGGTAAACCCTGAGTTATCCGCAAAGTAGCGAATCACCTCCAAAACCGGCATAAAGGTGCAAATCATGATGCCTAGTGCCGACAGCAGCAGAGCCGGTTTGGGTACAGCTGTTTTTGGTTTTTTTTCTTCTGAAACAAACTTCAATGCAATATGTCCTGCCAAAAATGCAAACAGCAAGTAGTTTATCAAATGTGATAGAGGCAATAAAACAGTCATGCTTTACTTCTTCTTTTTGAACAGCAATAAAATGCCTGCGATCAAGATTAGTCCCAGTACTATCATGAACACAGTGGAAGTAGAAGATTTTTCCCCCGTCTTGCTATTGTCACTGGCTACTTTTTTTTCTTGTTCTGCTGTTTTTTCAGTTGTTTTTTTAACAGTAAATTTCTTTTCAGTTTCTTTTTTTGGGACATTAACAGTGAATGGGATTTCACCTGAAATCGGATGGCCGTCTTCGCCGACAATTTTCCATATTACTTTATATGAACCGCTTGCCAGCGGCTTTGATAATACACCAGTCATATTTGAATCATTTACTTTTACTGAAACAGGGACTTCCACTTCCCCTTTCATCACTTTCATGGTACTAAGGCTTTCCACTTTAGATTCAAAAACAAGACTGATTTTTTTAAGTTTACTTGTAATAACTTGACCCTTTGCAGGGGTAGATGATTCCAGACCCGTATGGGCCGATGCCGCCAGCGGCACCATTAAAAATAAACCTACCAAAAAGAACAATATTTTTTTCATATGTATTCCACCTTTCTTCCCCCGAAGCTGCCATTCCATCATACCATTTAATAGAATAAGAATTTTATATGTACTTCTAACAACTTTGTGAATGTATTATTTTATCCATAAAGTGAAAGTTCCACCAGTGCAGGCATTCCCGCACTGATGGCTAAAGCTAATCTTTTTTCTCCTGTACTCTAAGCAATCGCAGGCTATTGGCAGTCACAATCAATGTAGCGCCCATGTCGGCAAAAATGGCAATCCAGAGCGTCAGCCAGCCTGGTATGACAAGTAATAGGGCAAGAAGCTTGATTCCAATGGAAAATGCGATATTCTGTTTGATCACCCATAACGTTTTTCTGCTCAGTTTAATTGCAAAGGGCAGTTTGATTAAGTCATCAGCCATTAACACAACATCAGCTGTTTCAAGCGCTGTATCTGTTCCTGCTCCTCCAAGGCTGATTCCTACTGCAGCTGCTGCGAGAGCAGGGGCATCGTTCACCCCGTCGCCTACCATGGCGGTTTTGCCGGTTTTTTGCAGTTTATTAATATAATCCAATTTTTCCTGCGGCATCAGTTCCGCTTTGGATTCAGAGATTCCAACTTCAGCGGCAATAACAGATGCTGCGGAGGAATTATCACCTGTCAGCATCACTGTTTTTTCAATACCCAAATCTTTTAGCTTTTGTATCACTTCTCTGACGTTATCCCGTACTTCATCTTTAGCAGCGATAATGGCTAAAATGCTGGTTTGGGTTCCCATCAGCATTACGGTTTTTCCTTGTTTCTGCATTTTGAAAATCCTGTCTTCCAGCTGGTGTAACAAGCCATTATGAAATATGTCCGGCTTGCCCGCGATATACTTTTCACCATTTATGGTTCCATAAATGCCTTTTCCTGCTTGTGCAGAAAACTCTTCTACCTCAATGCCCTGAAAATCAAGATTCAGCTCTTTTGCTTTTTTCAGGATAGCTGAAGAAAGAGGATGCTGTGACCTGTATTCCAGTGCTGCCAGATTAGAAAAAATTTCATTTGCATCACAGTTTTCGTTCAAGATAATTATGTCAGTAACAGCAGGATGTCCCTTGGTGAGAGTCCCTGTTTTATCAAAGGCTATGCTCTTTAATGATCCCATTTCCTCAAGGAAAACTCCGCCTTTTATTAAAACACCTTTTTTGGCTGCGTTACCGATTGCAGTCACAATTGCTACCGGGGTCGAAATGATCAGGGCGCACGGACATCCTACAACAAGAACCGATAATCCCTGATACACCCATTCGCCCCATGAACCACCAGCAAGAAGGGGCGGCAGTGTCATTACCAGCAGGCTGATGAACATGATGACTGGAGTGTAATATTTTGCGAATTTTTCGATAAACGACTGTGAAGGTGCACGTTCGCCCTGGGCTTCTTCTACGAGATGAATGATTTTGGCAATAGCAGTATCTTCTGCCCGCTTTGTAATCTGAACTACCAGCAAACCTTCACTGTTCAAGGAACCGGCAAAAACTTCATCTGATACGGTTTTGCTGACTGGCAAAGACTCGCCGGTAATCGCAGCCTGGTTCACTGATGATGTTCCTTTTAATATGATTCCGTCCATCGGGATTTTTTGCCCCGGCTTGACGATCATCACATCTCCCACTTCAATATCTTCCACGTCAATTTTTATTTCTATATCATTTCTTTTGACAATTGCTTTTTTAGGGGCAATTTCCATCAGGGAACGAATGGATTGGCGTGCTTTTATCATAGAATAAGATTCCAGCACCTCACTGACAGCAAAAAGGATTACCACTACAGCCCCTTCGCGCCAATCTCCTATGACGGCAGCGCCTATAATAGCAATTGTCATCAATGTTTTCATGTCAAAATCCAGCTTAAAGAGATTTTTTAAACCAGCTTTAAAAAGTCTGAATCCCCCTGAAAGTATACCTGCACCAAATGCAGTAACAGCAGCCATGCTATTTTCGCCGTAAATGCCCTGAAAAAAATAACCTATTAATGCAAATAAAATGGATAGCATAACAGCAGCATGCCGCTTGTAAAGAGGAACTTTTTGGTCTTCTGCCTTTTCTCCTTCCGGTACAACCTTTATTTGTTCAAAAGACCCCGCTGTTTCAATTTCTGCAATCGTTGCCTGTCCGTATACGGTAAGCTTCAAGGCCCCAAAATTCACTTTTGCATCTTCTACTCCATCGATGCGCCGGACGTTTTTTTCGAATGTATTCGCACATCCTGCACAGGTAAATCCTGAAACCCGGTATATCTGTTTTTCTGCTTCCATCAACTTTCCTCCCCTGAAGCGGCAAGAGCTGCTTTAACAAAGTTCAATATATAAAATTTAAAAAGATGAATAAAAAAAAATGTCGTTCATTTTTTGTCTAAATCCGGAAACCCTTAAAAAATCTGGACTCAGCGCATCTTTCAAAATATTTGCAGAGCCAAGGCACATTGCTTTTTCAAAACTGAAGGCGAATAAGTAAATTCAGGTTACTTCCCTGCAGTTTTGCTTCCTATCTGCAATCAAGCATCTATTTGACTATTAGTATATGAGCTGCCCGTTAAGCGGTCAAATAATTTTTCAGTTCAGCTCTTTTAAAGCTCAATGCTGAATTTGATGGGGGGGAGACATACTTGCTGGATGTTAAATGCATTTTGAAGTATCCGGGGAAAACTTAATAGGGATACAGTTTATTTCATGATTTCCTGAATAGCTGAGGTAAATTTTATTTCCGGAGAAGTCTTTAATCCAATCAATTGAGAAAAATACCGGCTTTTTCTATAATAGGATGTAGTATAAGAGAAGGAGCCTGGTATGATTGACAAAGATAAGAATATACCCTATGAAGAATTAGACGAAGAAACAGTATTTATTGTCACACAGACTTTTAAGGCGCTATCTGACCCGACACGCCTGCGCATTCTTCAGCTTCTTTTTCAGGGAGAACATTCTGTAAATGAAATTGCAGAAACATTATCGCTGCTTCAATCCACTGTTTCCCATCAGCTCAGGTTTTTAAAAAATCTGCGGTTAGTAAAATTCAGAAGAGAAGGCACCACGATGTTTTACTCCCATGATGATCAGCATGTCATCGACGTCTTGAAGCAGATGATCGAGCATTCACAGCATATGTAAAAAAAGCAGCGAATGCTGCTTTTTTTACATACTTTAGATTAAATTATCAAATAACATCGTGCGGCGCAAATGAACAGGCAAAGGTCCCTTTTTCAATTTGGATTGTCGGATGCTCAATTTCAAATTTATCATGCAGCTCCTTGTTCATTCTTAGAATTAATTCATCATTATCTTCAATCTTTGAACGTACAAGATGGACTGTCATTGCTGCCTCTGTGGTGCTCATACCCCATACATGCAGGTCATGAACATCGATCACATCCGGCAGATTCATCAGATAATTTTTGATTTCCTCTGTTTCTATCCCTGACGGAACAGCATCAAGCGACAAATTGACAGACTCCTTAAGCAAGCTCCATGTTCCAATAAAAATGACTGCTGCAATTATTAGGCTCACTGTCGGATCAAGCCATTCCCAGCCAGTATAGATCATGACAAATCCGGCAATCACGACTCCGAGAGACACTAAGGTATCTGCTGCCATATGCATGTATGCTCCTCGAATGTTCAAATCCTTTTTTCTGCCTGACATAAATAAAAACGCCGTAAAACCATTAATAACTATTCCGATAACAGCTACAATAATTACTGTGGCTCCTGCCGCCGGCGCCGGAGCAGAAAAACGCTGAACCGCCTCCCAGGCTATGCCGCCTATTGCAATCAACAAAAATACAGCATTAAGCATGGCTGCAAGAATTGAGCTTCTCTTCAATCCGTAGGTTCTTGTTTTGCTTGGCGCCTTTTTTCCCAGCCATACGGCAATCCAGGCAATGGCCAATCCAAATACATCACTTAAATTATGTCCCGCGTCTGCAAGCAGCGCCAGAGAATTACTGGTAATTCCGTACACTGTCTCAATCGCAATAAAAATCACGTTAAGAATAATTCCGACTGCAAAAGCTCTGCCGAAGTTTGCAGGCTGATGTGAGTGGCTATGATCATGGCTATGTGAGTGCCCCATGCTTCCAACCTCCCTTATATGAATATATGCTCATATATTATATTATGTATCAAACATTGAAGGAACTCAATCTTTATTTACCCCAAATTTCCGATATCATACACACTTAAGTTTAGGGAGCCAACACCTCCTTTGCAACTGAATATATTTCCCCAATAAGAAAATTCGCGTAAAAATTCCTCTTTAAGCGTTTTATGTCGTATTCTGCGGTTTCCCAAGAAATAATGGAAATATTCTAATTAATTTATTTTTAACGGATATTGTAAACCGATAAATAGTCATGACCTTTTCTGACTCAACATATAAAAGGCTCATTTCTTAAAGAATGTTGTTTTTTAATACATTCTGTGAGGTGATTACATTATTAAATGAGGTTGAATAAAACGAAAGGTGCGAGACTATTGCTTAGATTAGCAGGAAGGTGAAACCCCGCTGGCATTGCTGAGAATGCTCTGCTCACTGCTTGCCCCGCGGAAAGCGATCATCCTGGAGCAAAAATCAACCCCTCTTTCTATAGCATCAAAGTTTACGAAAACAGCCAATAAAAAAACAGTCGTTCCATTAGGAAAGCGGCTTTAATGTTTATTATATTCGATATAAGTCCCCTTTGACGAAGAAACCAGCATCAGTTTGATTTACTTATTCCATTTCAGAAGTTCAGCAATAACATCAGAGCTGCCCGGAAGCAATAAAACAAGCGCCATTACTATAAATAGAATTCCAATTACAAAAAGAAAAATAACGATCTTAACTGAACGGGAAACACCCTTTTTAAGCGCTCCAATCACTATACACACAATACCAATTATAAGTAACAATAGATAATAAAATCCCACTACATCACACCCCTCAGATAACTAAAATTTAAAATTTCTTAATCTCAAAGAATTGCTGCCCTTTTATACGTATTACATCTTCCTATCAGCAAAAGAAAATCCTATTGGATTACACCTTTATTTAGACTTCATACATGGAACAACTGCTTCAATATATTACATGTTGGCTATGTTTCATTTTAATATTGATAAATGAATAAAAAAATAAGTAACCTCGTTTGGGTTTCATTATTTTTTATGGTTTAGAAATTCCATTTGCCAACAGTAAAAGCAATAACCATATTGACAGCGGTAATATAAATGCGATATTCGACAGGATACTGAAAACTTTTATTATTTTATTTTTAGACTTAACCCCTAGAATTATAGACATAATAAATCCAATGTCTATTAAAATATATAAGAAAATAGGAATCCATAGATTAATATCAGGAAAATTCCTGCCATTAAATACGAAGATAACAAAGAGTGCAATTAAGGACATAACTAAAGTTAAAATGAATGGATAAAACTCTTTATGTTGTTTTAAGATATTAATCTCCCTTCATCTTTTCACATGGATATAATACCATAAATAGGAAAACGTTACTCTAATAATGTACGCTTGGTTAAAGTACATTTCTAGGGTGCTGTTTGGAGTGGAAGTCTCTTGGCGGAACACCCGCTAAATAAGTGAGGCAGGTTTATATATAAATAATTGTTAAAATAAGGAATAAAACTGTTATAATAAGAAAAAATAATGCTTTTTAAAGGATGTGAACTTTATCACAAATTCTAAACGGGTGTTATGGGGACATTGTTTAAAAATCATTGTGTGTGCTTTACTAATTTTTTTCATACTTAACACCGTAAATGAACCCCTTATAAAAAGTGTGAGTACAGTTTTCCTTGCATTATCGGCAGGCAGCAGCGGAGACAGATTGCTTTTGCTGTACAGTGATAAATAATACAAAAAATTCAATGCAGCATTTAAGTACTTCTGCTTTATAGAATAAAAAAATCCTGGCATCAGCAGCCAGGATTTCTTCCTTTTCACTTATACAATAAATATTTTTCCCTTACTTTCATGAACTCTTCTAATTTCCGTTTCCATTCTCTCTCCATTTGCTCCACACTTTTTCCTTGTTCGATTCCCTTTCGTATGTCGCCTGTGCCTGCAAGATTATCAAAGTATGAAATTCCTTTGCTGTCCGGTGTTCTAAATGCAAACTGAGCTGGATACATGTCATGTATCGTTTTAACAATATACAATCCAGCTTCAAAAGGCTGAAAGGCTTTTCTGTCTGTCACATGTATTTGAACGCCATGTGCCAGCTCCTTTACATACTTGGAGGTGGTTGGGATAAAGGAAGAGGCTCTGAAAATGACTCCAGGCAGTTTTATGGCATTCAACTTTCCAGCCACATCATCTCCATTAATAAATGGAGCTCCTATTGTTTCAAATGGCCTTGTTGTACCCCTGCCCTCTGACAAATTTGTGCCTTCTATCAATGCTGCTCCCGGATAGACAATAGCGGTATCCAGAGTTGGCATATTTGGAGAAGGAGGCACAAACTGGAGCTTAGTATCATCATAAAGCATGTTCCTCTTCCATCCCTCCATTTTTACTACTGTTAAATCTGCGCCAATATTAAATTCTTTATTGAATAGTCTGGAAAGTTCCCCGATCGTCATGCCGTGCCTTACAGGTATCGGGTATTCTCCGACAAAAGACGAATATTTATCTTCAAGAACCGGTCCTTCCACCTTTATCCCGCCAATCGGATTCGGCCGGTCAAGGACGATTATGGGTATATGATTTTCCTTTGCGGCCTCCATTGCCAATGCCATTGTGTAAATATAGGTATAAAATCTGCTGCCGGCATCCTGTATGTCGAATACGAGGACATCCACGTTTTTCAGCATCTCACTTGTCGGTTTTTTGGTCGGCCCATATAGACTGTATACCGGAAGCCCGGTTTTCTCATCTTTATAATACTCCACATACTTTCCCGCCTGCTCGCTTCCGCGAATACCATGTTCAGGTCCGAATAATGCAGTCAGTTTCACCTCAGGATTTCTGTACATCAAATCAGCGATGCTGTTAAGCTGCTGATCGACTCCTGTTGGATTTGTGATCAAACCGACTCTTTTTCCTTTTATCAGGCTAAGCTTATCCTTTAATAACACTTCTGCACCTATTCGCAGCTTTGAATGAGTGTTGTTGTAGCCTTTATGGGCCATAGCAAAGCTGAAAGTCGAAGAAATGAGCAGCACAGCAAATATAATGGTGAGCAATTTTTTCAAATTTGCCCCTCCTTCCTAGTAGCTTAATCCGTGGCCAAAGGCATATAATACACTTCCATTTTGATTAAATATTGTTACCGGAAGCTTGCCTGACGGATTCAGGCTTCCGAATGCTGCATTCACGGCCGCTTCAAAGCTTGCTGTTCTAAAACCATATTGTGCCAAATAGGCATCAGCATCCGGGTAGGACATGATGTCATAAGGATTGCGGATTCCAATGCCTATGACTGGTATATTGCCCGCTGTCAGCTGATTAGCGAGCATCATTTGATCACTCGCCGGAAGTCTTCCTGAAACGGTGGATGTATTTGTACCCAATATAATATATTTAGCGTCCCTGATACTGCTTAATTGCTGTTCAGACAGCGGTTTAGCCGTTTTTACTACCATTACGTTTTCATGATGTTTTTTAACCTGCAGCGCCAAATCTTCCACATAGCTGTTTCCTACTACAGCGATTTTGTCTTCTTTTGCTGCCTTTAAAGGAAGTGCACCATTATTTTTTACAAGAGTTACCGATTTTTCTGTTGCCTCCTTTTCAACAGTTTTATGCTGCGGTGATCCTACTACCTTCAATGCGTTCTGAATCTCAGCTTGAACAGAAGCTTCATGTTCAGATTTAAGGATGCCGCGATTCAGCTTTAAGGCTAAAATCCGCTCATCTGATTTCTCGATGCGCGATACTGGAATTTCTCCCTTTTTCACAGCACTATATAATCCCTCTGCAACATCCTTAAGACCTACTGGCATTAACACGATATCCGCGCCTGCCTTTACAGCCCGGATTGCTGAATCAACTGGTCCAAAATTGTCGCTGATGGCCTGCATGTTCATCGCATCTGTGATGATGACTCCTTTAAATTTCATTTGATCTCTCATCAGGCCTGTCAGCACTTTTTCGGAAAGTGTAGCGGGTATGGAGATTTCTGTTCCGTCTTTTTTTGAAATCGATTTTGTAGAATCGATTTTAGGGAATGTGACATGTGCTGTCATAATTGCATCAATTCCAGCGTTCATAGCCTTCTGAAATGGGTACAGTTCCACCTTTTTCAGTCGGTCCATATCATATGGTACTTCTGGAAGCCCCAAGTGAGAGTCCACAGCTGTATCTCCATGGCCGGGAAAGTGCTTGGCTGTAGCAGCGATCCCGCTGTTTTGAAGACCCTTAATGTAAGAATTCCCCAAAGAAGATACAAGCTCAGGATCTTCTCCAAAAGAACGGACACCGATGACTGGATTATCCGGATTGTTATTCACATCAAGATCAGGAGCCAAATTCATGTTTATTCCAAGAGCCTTCAATTCCTCGCCGATAGCCTGCCCCACTCTTTGAGTCATTTCATTTGACCTTGCTGCGCCTAAGGCCATATTACCAGGCATATCTGTACCGGACTGAAGTCTTGTTATTACTCCGCCTTCCTGATCTATGCTCATTAACAGCCCATATTTGCTTGATGCTTCCTGATAGTCATGCACAAGCGTTGTGGTTTGTTCGGTATTTACAACATTTTCACGAAATAATATGACTCCGCCCAAGTGGTAATCTTTTACCTGTTGCTGAATTTCCGGCAGCATGCTTGTCACATCTTTGCCGTTTTGTGTCCTGAAATCCGGCATCAGCATCTGGCCTACCTTCTCCTCCAGAGTCATGTGTTTAATGGCTTGTTCAATTACACGATAGCGCCTGCTTTTATTTTTATGAATTTCTATGCTGTCCCCTTTTTTCTGGATGGATATTTTATCAAAGCTATTTCCAGATGTAACGGTAATTAAGGCAGTTCCCTTTTTCCCTGTGAACGTTATTTGCCCGTTTTGGTCAATCTCAGCAACTCTTTTATTGGACGAAAGCCAGCGCACATTTTTTTCGGCACTTGTAAAATGCCCGTCCCGATACACGTATAGTGCTTTTAGCTGCATTTTATTATTGACAAGTTCCCGCTTTACCTGAGGAATATTTGCATCTATAATGAGGTGTTTTAGCCCAATAAATTGTGACATTTGTGCTTTTACCCTAAAAGTTGAATTCTGCGAAAACATGATTACTGAAACAGCAAGTGAAACTAGCATGACTTTGATAATACCTTTCATATGTTCCCCTCCCGTTACTATTATTCCGAGTCTTAGCGCTTTAAAGCAGTGTTTTTAATGTTATCCATTCTGATCTTGGGAATTACCTTATTGATTCTGGATAATGATCTCTTTGGGAATACAGCAGCATAGCGGTGCCAAGCTTTTTTAATTAATGACTGGACGGCTGCAAGCTATTCTTTAGATTCCTTCATGATTTAATAAACATGGCCATATCAGGCAACAGCATGTATATTTCTTTCTTTACATGAGGCAGCCTGAAATGGTATAAACCGCTGATATTATTCATACGTTTTATTTCATATCTGCCCTCCCAGCAAGTTTAAAATATGTAAACCCTTACATAATCAGGTTATAGGGTATACAAACAGCAGTCTATGCACCTTAAGTCACAAACCTGATGATCATAGTGCCATAACAATGTCCTTTGTAGGATAACGTTTGACTTATTTTTCGAATTTTTCGAATTTTTAAAAGTTATCGCAGCACTGAAACAAAAATGGATAAAAAAAGACTTCTCCAGTTGTTAAGAAAAACAAGAGAATGAAGTTTGTGCATTTATATAATAGAAAGACATGTTGTGTGTCTGCCACAATGTGCAGCTATTTTCTTTTTGTGCAAAGGAGCAGTTTAGTGGGAGAAAATGATAATATATAGTCATATAATTATTCAGGAGGTTATGAAGTTAATTTTGGCATCAAACGAAAAGGTTAGTTCACTACATCCAACATATAGAAAATTGAACGCCCAATTCACTCAAATGTGAGCCTAATGGTGGGATTTAAAGGTAAACTATTATGTGATTTAAAATGAGAGTGGGGAACATAGGTATGGATATCAAATTTAATGGGTTTACCATTAAGATTAAAGACTTTGTGGAAATGGAAATGCATCCAGGGATTGTGTTTGTGAGTGATTGTGAAATAAAGTCCGATGAATTTGATTCTTTCAAGAGATATTATTGGGAGCATAATAAAAAAGGAAACTATTTTAATACTACTTTCAATAATAAAGGATTTTATGGCCGATTCGGACAAATCCTTTATGCAAAAAACGGTGAGATTTATAATTTGAGATTGACATTTGTTGAGTTAGAAGTAGATATAGAGGAGGATAATCACCCAGAACTTGTTACGTTTGATGCTAGATATCAAAATCTAATTCAAAAAACCATTAATCAAGATGTTATTATTCAAAGGCTTACTAGAATATTAAAAGATAAAGGGATTTTGAGTCCAGAACAAGTTAAGGGAATTTTAGAAGTAAACAAGGAAGATAAATGGGAAAAAGAAATTCAATTGGCTAGTGAAGTGAGTGATTTATCTGTTTATCTTAAGGAAAATGAAGAAACTTTATATGATTTAAGGAATCAGATTGAAAACTTTTAGGTCTTTTTACAAGGCTCTTTTCTTAAAGATTGTTGTTTTTTAATGAGTTCTGTGAGGCAACCCCATTGTTAAATCTGCTGATTGGAGCGTAAGGTGCGAGACTCCTGCTTAAATTAGCGGGACAGGTGAGACCCCCAAAGCCCAGCTGAGGGAGGCTCACCTCCCGCCCCGCGGAAAGCGATCATCCTGGAGCGTAAATCAGCCACCTTGTTCCATAGCAGCAAAGTTTACGAAAACAGCCTTTTACAATCATATCAAGGTGATCAATTTTGCTCACTTTCGATAACAGCGGCCTATCTTAGTTTTCAAAGGCAGGTATCATAGATGAGGGTTTTTATGTTTATTATTGAATCTTAAATAACAGGAGGCAGAAGTATGTTTACTTTTCGAAATATAGAATTGCCAAATGACAGCAGTACAATAATTTCATTCAGAAAAGACTCTTATACGGTAAGCTTTGGAGATGCCAGCCAATTCGGTAATGCATGGGATTATTTAAAAAAAATTGAAAACCGTCTTCAGCAATTTCCAGGCGGGCTTGTTATTGTTGAACATAACAATCAAGCTGTGGGGCAAATAGAAATGCAGATTAAGGAATACGAATTTGAAAATATCGGCTATGTTAATTTATTTTATTTAATACCTGAATATAGGGGAAATGGCATGGGAAGTGAACTAATTGGCTATGCAGAAAGGTTTTTTGCATCCTACAATATAATGGAATACCAGCTAAGGGCAGCTATTACAAATGCAAGGGCACTAAATTTTTATAATAAACATGGATTCCGCATTCTGCGGACCGAAGAAACTGAAACATCCCATCCACGATACAGGCTGGGCAAAGCCATTTTCAATGAAAACGGGATAATCTTGTAATACACAACAGGGGTAACGGATATTTTAAAAAATGCGGACGAATTTGTAAAGCGAATTGCCTAAACCATGGTTCTCTATTATTCACCATCCATTTAATTCTTTTGAAAGGTTCCATTAGAAAGAATTTGGTTTTATAATGAGGAAGACTAAAACCGCCAAACATTTGAGGGCTTCTGCCAGTGGGGCTGGCTGGAGTCTTTTTTATTACATATTTGGAGGCTAGTAAATGGTGTATTTATACGTGGGGTTCGGCGGAATTCTAGGAGCAATTTTAAGATATCTAATTGGCGGATGGATATTTGAAAAAACAGTATTCCCCTTTGCAACATTATGCATAAATCTGGCTGGCAGCTTTTTGTTAGCCTGGCTGACTACGTTCCTATTCAAGAAAACCAGCATTCCTACCGAGCTAAAAACCGCTTTGGGAACTGGCTTTGTCGGATCTTTTACAACATTTTCAGCATTAAGCATAGAAACGGTCACATTATTTAAAAATGGCCATGGTTACATGGGAGGTTTGTATATAGCTATGAGCATAATCGGAGGCGTTCTTTTGAGCCGCCTTGGCTTCATGGCAAGCGGAGAGGAGCAAAAATCATGACGTTATTCCACTTGACCATGGTGGGCCTCGGAGGTTTTTTTGGCGCAATATCCCGATATTCATTAAGCAAATTTATAAACGCAAAACACAGCTCATCCATTCCTTATGGAACAATGGCGGTAAACTTGGCTGGGGCCTTTTTGCTTGGTTTCATAACAGGCTCACAAGCTAATCTTACTCTTACTCTCTTATTAGGAACAGGCTTCATGGGGGCTTTTACCACCTTCTCAACCCTTAAGCTTGAAATCATTCAGCTGCACATGAAGAAATATAAAAAAGTACTCATCCTATACATTGTGATCACTTATGGAGCGGGTATTTTGCTTGCATACCTGGGCTATCACATTGGCGGCTTGCTTTACAGCTGAAATACAGGCAGAGCATGACCATATTTATAACCTTGGCTACTCTGCCCTCATAAACAAGTTTGCCCCTTTATATCCGGCAAAAACTAAATTCAGAAGACCCATGCTGAAGAATAGCAGCATAAATAATTTTGTGCCTGCTGTCATAGGTACAAAATAGGAAAAAAATCCATAACTGATGATAAGAAAAACAGTCCCTAATGTTCCAAGAAGGATAATCGCATAGATCCCCTTTTTTTTCAATTCCTTATAGATAGCTGTGTACATAACCAGCAGGAAACTAAGCAAAGAAACAGCCGGAAAAATAGGTGAGTATTTGATCGTCCGGATAAACAGGGTGATCTGCGGTACTGGTTCAGGATTTATGCTTGTCTGCTGTACATTCAAATAGTCAACAGCTGTTTTGGTATCTTCGTTAATGCCGCTTCCTTCATAAAGAGAGAAAAACAAAGAAATGCCAAAAAGGATTAAAGCACTGCACAAGACGACAGGTTTTATCATTTTCATAGCCACATTTCCAGCCTTCTTTCACTCGTTTTAATTTTTCAATTTACCCTTGTGAAACTATCAGGAATTTTTTTAGATCCGGTTTTCAGACGCGGCACTTCTTTTTTACAAACTAGCCACACCCGGAGGATCTGAAATGGGCAAACAGTTTTCAATTCAAAGAAACCTTGCCTTCAATCAATAACAAAAAACTAAGTTTCAGAAATTGAGGACCCTGATTTTGATTCACTCATATTTTAACATATTTATCCATACACTAATAAGCTTGAAGAGCGAAAAATAAATGCTCTTTTCTTAAGGATTGTTGATTATTAGAGATCTGTGAGGGAACCCATTGTTAAATCAGGTTGATTGAAGCTTAAGGTTGGTGAGGCCCTGCAGGCGTAGACATGGAGGCTGACCGCCCGCCCCGCGGAAAGCGAGCATCCTAAAGCGGAAATCAACCACCTTGTTACATAGCGGCAAAATTTACGAAAACAGCCAAAATAAAAAAAGCTGTAAAAGTACATCAGCTTTTAGAAGGAAATCTTCCAGTTCTTTGTCTATATAAGCACATCATAAAAAAGTAAACAATTCTGGCACTCTTTTTTTAAAATCACTATAAGTGTGCTCTCCCCCTTGAATGGTACAAAATCTCGCAGAATGGATTTTCTTCTTGATGAGTTCAAATACAGCTTGATTGGATGCTGAAAATAGCTTGCTGAGTGTTTCATCTTCTTCTGCCTCTTCTGTTCCGCAGTCACCATAAAAGCTTATGATTGGACTCAGTTCAGAGCCTTCCACCAGTTTTTCTATTTCCTCCTGATTTCTGAAGAATGCAGATGACAGCACGATTATATGCCTGAAAATTTCAGGATACATGCATGCTGCATATAATGATATCAAGCCTCCCAGTGATATGCCGGCCAGAGCTGTCTCATTTGAAAGAGTTCTGAAAGTTGTATCTATATATGGCTTCAGCTCTTTCACGATGAATTCCGCATATTTCCCTCCATCTCCTCCTAAATCACTGCCTTTTCCCATTACCTCTTTACTGTACCTGCCAATTGGCCACGGACAATATTCATTCATACGCTGCTCGCTAATCTGATATATCGCGGCTACGATGACTTCCAGTTTATTATTTGCCAAGTATTCTTCCAGACCTAACGAACCCCCGCCAATCGCTTCTTTATCATGAAAAACATATTGCCCGTCATGCATATAAAGAACAGGATATTCCCTGATTTCTTCTTGATAGCTGCAGGGCAGATATACGTTTACATGTCTGACTTTGTCTTAAGCAAATTTGATGGTATATGTATTTTCTTTATCACTTGGAACCTCCACGATTTTATAAAATCAATATCAATACTATTTTATAGTACTATCACAATCGTTTTGGTATATTTTTAAAAATTAATCCAGCATTTATTTCTATTTTTACATGACAGTAATGAGACTTTCCTCTCTGTATCATTAGTAAAGATATTACCGGTGAATACCAAGAATGTTTCTTAGATTTGCTAATTCCTGCTGTACCACCTCAAGTGTCGAAGGAATTCCCACTGTTATTATGCTATCCTTGGTTTCTCTTGCATCAGGTATATCCCTCGATTTCTCTTGGCGCAGCAAATCAGCTATTTTGGGAGGGTCAGTGTAATTTTTAACATAATGATGCAGATTTTTTTCCACCCTTATTGCATCTGCATCCTTTAAAACGTCATGCCAGCTTTCAATTTTTCTTTTGTTGAAGGAAAAAGATTCATAGTAATCTGCTATTTTGTTCAAAATCTGAAATAATTCTATTTTAGTCATATTAATTTTACTCCTCCTATTACTCAGAATAACTTGCTGAAAGATGTTTTTTAAAAATTTCATTATTGATTACAAATGCTTCCGTAACTAAGAAAATTGTTTCATACTTCTTATATCATTCTGGAAGAGAAAAGTAGCTTCCTTAGAAAAATTTTTAAATATTTCCATTCAGCACTTAAAAACGTTAGAATTCACATTGTTAATTTCTTTTTATAGCAATACTTGTTTATAAAGAAAAAGGTACACAGAGTTTTTGTTGGATTTAGTCAATGGCTGTTAAACTGCAAAAAGAGTTTACATAGCAAAAAGCCTTTGCTAAACCTTAAGCAAAGGCCTTCTTCAGTTTGAGGCTGTTTTAATATCTTATACTTTCTGAACAGAGGATGCGGCTTCATTTTTTTGTATTAAGTCAAGCTTGAGCAAAGCATTGTAAATGCCGTCTTCTGAGCAGGAATCTGTGACCATATCAGCTGCTTCCTTGGCTTCAGCCACCCCATTTCCCATAGCGATGCCTGTGCCGATTGCTTCAAGCATTTCAATATCATTATAGCCGTCACCAAATGCATAGCTGTTTTCATTCTTGATGCCGGCTGCTTTAAGAATTTTTTCGATTCCGATTGCCTTGGATGCTCCTTCCGGAAGAACATCAAAGGCATTTTCACCCCATCTTACAAATTTATAGCCAGGATATAATTCTGAGTACAATTTATCGTCCTCAGTGCCGCAATACAAATGTGCCTGATATACAGGTGTGTGTTTATAAAATTCACGGTCAACAACTGGATAGCCCAATTTCATGGTTTTAAGGCCTTCAGCCAGCCATTCATGTCTGTCTTCACTTGCATTCACCGCATGGCTGCCGCAATACGCGAGAGCATGGCCTTTGCCAGAAGCAGCATTTGTGAGGTCAGCAAGCAACTCTGCATCCATCGGGTTCGTATAAATTTCGCTGCCTTCGTATACAACATACTGGCCGTTTATAGAAACAAAGGAATCTATATTCAGTTCTTTTAAAATCCATTCGAACATAATAGGCACACGGCCAGTTGCAATCACTGTTGAAATTCCATTCTCTTGAAGAATCTGTACAGCTTTCTTGGTGGATTCCGGTATTTGCTTATTTTCATTTAGAATAGTGCCATCCAAATCAAAAAACACAATCTTCTTTTCCATATCATAACCCCCGGTCATTATCGGTGATGCTTTATCAATAAGTCTCTTTGCAAGGATAATATATGGAAAGGGTTTCAAGTCAATAAGAAATTTCAATTACTTCCCGGTTTGGTGAAAAGAAGCCCTTTAACCGATTAAAAATGATAAGATAAAGACTCAGTTTCACTAAGGAGGATTTTAAAATTGAAAAAACAAATCAAAGTTGTAGCGGCCATAATAGAAAATAATCAAAACGAAATCCTTTGTGCTCTCCGGTCACCAGAAATGTCCATTCCAAATTTGTGGGAATTTCCAGGAGGCAAGGTGGAAGTAAATGAAGACATTTTTTCTGCATTAAAGAGAGAAATTTATGAGGAATTAAATTGTATCATCGAAGCAAAAGAATTTTACCATGAAAATTCCCATGAATATGAAGGTTTTACCATACAGCTCATTTGCATAATCTGCAAAATTATTGATGGCGAACCAAAACCTAGTGAGCATTCCAAACTTATTTGGCTTCACAGACGAAATCTCCCCTCTTTAAAATGGGCCCCAGCTGATATTCCTGCTGTGAATAAGCTTTTTACAGATATTCAGCCTTCATATTGAGAAGGCTTTTTTGATTTGCTCCTATCTATTCAACGGGCAAAGCGGAAAGGCCATTACGGCAATTACCAGATCTGTAAGGTAACCGGTAATGACAGCATCCAGCATTTTAAGCTGATATAATAAATCGTGGAATGAATAAAAACTGCTTCCCTATTTTAAATATCATATCTATGTTATGATTAGTTCTATTAGCAATTATATGGGGTTCTACCAGACTTTTCTTAGTCACTTTCCCTCTGTTAAAGAAGGGAGACATAGAATACATGTCCAAAGACCACATTAAAACCATGCTAGATACCTTGAAGGAATATCATGAATGTCAAATATCCCTGACCTTTAATGATGACGGCCAACAGCCGCTATTGGCTGTTTGCTACAAAAATAGCTACTACGAGTTAACATATATAAAAACATTTGTAATAGAAACTTATAATAATATAGAATCAACCATTTCGGCTATTGAAGCGGCCATACAAGACAGCAAGAAAGAAGCTTCTTTGTAAAATTGGTTTCTTAATAGAAAAAAGCAGTTAACAATGAAGCAGCCATCATTGAGGTGTTCCTCTCCCCATTGATGGCTGCTTCCATACAATTTGGCTACTCCAGGTTTGTCGCATAAGTTCCTCATTCCCCCTAATATTCTTCATTTAATAATCGACTTTAACTAAAGAGAAATTATTCAGAATTAATCCCCCGACTCTATTACCATATTTCACTCTTCGCTCCCTTTTTCCTGATAATTTTCAGATTGAAACGCACATTCATAAACTCGCGCTTAATGTGCATCCATAATTCTGAAAGGAATTATCCGAAATATCAATTGGACATTCACCGGCCGGCACCTTGCTTGAATATAATATTCAAGCAATTGCGAGGTGATCATGATTAAAGGTCTATTTACTAATGAGCCCTCCCTAAGGAGTCAGCTGGCTGATTGGGAGAAAACAGCGCTTTTAAAGTTTGAAGAAAAAATGACAGACAAAAAGAACCCTTTTCCATGTATTCCTGCAACAATCGGCTTTTCTTTAAATCATCTGAGATATGGATTTGCAGGTGATCCAAGAAAAGAATGCTCAACCCGGGAGCTGGCCCTTCTATTAGAAGATTTCAGCAGGAACTCAAGACATTTTGGGAATTACACTTCTCTTATTATTTTTTTCAATACACCTCAAAGCATGATTAAAACGTTCAATGTCCAGCAATATGAACAGCTGTTTTGGCAGCATCTGAACATGCTGAGCGAATTGGATACCAGCAAATGGCCTGAAGATATACCTGATAATCCGCATAATCCCATATGGGAATTCTGTTTTCATGGTGAACCATATTTCATGTACTGTGCTACTCCTGCACATATTAATAGAAAAAGCAGGCATTTTGATTTTATGATGCTCGCCATTACACCAAGATGGGTATTGAAGGAGTTTAATAAATCAGAATCACATGCAGCTAGAATCAAGCTGCAAGTGCGAAAAAGATTGGCTGATTACGATACTATAGAAATCCATAAAGATTTAAATCTTTATGGAAAGAATGACAATTACGAATGGAAGCAATATTTTTTAAGGGATGATGATACTTCGCTTTCTAAATGTCCTTTTCATTGTTTTTTCAACTTTTTCAAGAAAGAACCTTAACAAAGGTTTCCTTTAGAGGCTTTCTTTATCTGCATTATGGAGTCCTTCACTGCAGCCATACCTGCGGATGGTGCAAACCTCCATAAAGAGCTTCAGAAGCCTTAATACCCATATTGCAAAAAACAGCATTGAGAAATTTCAGCGACTTTTAAAAAAACTGCCATTTTTTGAGGAACCTAGGATACAATGATTACCGATCATTGTATCAGCTATACATTACTGCTTTAAGAGACAAAAAGATACAATAAGCAGCTGCTGCGAAGAAGAATATCGCGATTTTTTGATTGCTCCTCATTCTAATTCCGTATGCGCAAAAAAAGATGCAAGCAGCCAATTTAGATAGGCTTTGGAAGCAGGGGTTATAAGAAAAATAGGAATTGCTGAAAATAACCGAAGATAATAAAGAAGCACAAATTAAAGCTTTAAACCATAAGGGCTCATTGAGAAACATCGATATTAACCACTTGATCTGCTGCATTCCTTAATAACTCCCTTCAAAAGCATGAAATATTACTTTAAATATATGCCATGCTTCTGCAAAACACTATAAAATTCGCAAACTAAAAAAAACCATCCAATATGGGGCTGTTGACAAAATGGGGAAAGAGCTTTTGCTCCTTCCCCATTTTGATTTTTTGTCGTTACAGCTTGTTTATTTAGTATGTAACTTTATATTTTGCTGCTAGTTCATTACTTTTATCATCCGTTTTAGATTTAGTGCCAACGCTGAAAAGAGGCATTCTTCATGGATTTTTTGAATGCCCCTCTTATATGTCTTATATAAATTGTGCTTTATTTTCATGGTTCCAAACGAGCCTTCACACCACACCCTCCTTAGTTTTTGGACCATTTTATAATCACTTGTTTTTGCCCTTTTCCTGTTTTCTTCTAATAGCTCATGGGCGATAGGGCGTGATATGGTCCTTCTGGTTGCTGTTTCCCCGAAGCATTCTTGCCTGAAAGGACAGGCTTTGTTTTTTGCCGAATAGGTCTTGTAATATATTTCTCCCTTTCTCATTAAATGTGTAAAAGCCATTTTCTTCTTATTTGGACAAACGTATGTATCGTTTTCTCTGTTATAAGTAAACATCCTATGCGAGGTTGTATTAAATGCCGTATCATACTGAATGGGACTGATATACCCAGTTATGCCTAAGGTTTTTAATCCATGGTGAATAGGAGTAGTATCGTATCCACGATCCGCCCTACATTCTTAATTAAAACCATCTATATGCAAGATTTAAACGAACCTCTTGTTCAAGTTCGCGTTCTGAATCAATATTAAAAAGATAGCCGATAAGCAACATCTTGAAAAGGAGGACGGGATCCAAAGATTTTCTACCCATTTTTGAATAGAAGCTTTCCATTTTATCGTATATAAAAGAGAAGTCAATATTCTCCATTATCAAACGGAGAATATGATTAGCAGGAACAAAATCGTTCAAATCAATAAACTCCATTTTGCTCTGGTACTCATCGTTGCGTCCTATCATAGAAATTCCCTCTAATAAAAAATCTGTATAGAAATTGATTCTATACAGATTCAGGATATTCCTTTTAGATTGTCAACAGCCCCAATATGGATAGGTTTTTTTTAAATGTTAGTCGATATTCGGCCTTTTTAAATACAGCAGCAAAAATATCACGCCAATGACTGCCGTTACAGCGCCCCAGATCAGGTTGATATTTAGACCGTGAAGCGATTTCAAGGTTGGCGGAGATATGATTCCTGAAATGACAAGAATAAGTCCAATAATTAAAAAAATGAGTCCAATATTGATACGGATATCCAGGAAAATATTTTTTTTCATGATATTTTTCCTCCCTAAAAGAACCAAATGTTAATGATGATAAAAATAATCAATGAAATGACAGCCAAAATTTTCGGATTTCTGTACCATGAAAGATGTTTGTGAGAAAGCTTATCACCGAGCCCGTAAACAAGACCTTTCAATTCGGAATGCGATTTTGGCTTAGTGAGCAGGCTTACAATAATTTCTACCACAATGGCTCCAAAGAAAGCCCACCATGCTCTCCAGAAGTTTCCTGCGGCAGGACTTGCAAAGAAGTCTTCAGGAAGGCCATAGTACAGGACGCAGGCCGTCAATGTTCCGGTAACCAGACCGAAGAATCCGCCCCATGCACTGGCTCTTTTCCAGAACATTCCAAGAAGGAATACAGCGAATAATGGTGCATTGAAGAAACCAAAAAGCGTTTGCATATAATCCATTATGCTCGGAAAGCCCATCACAATATAAGCTGTTCCAATACTGATGATCACTCCCACAATCGTTGAAAGCCTTCCCATAAACAGGTAGTGTTTATCAGTGGCCTTTTTTTTCAGGTATGCCTGGTATATATCATATGTCCAAATAGTCGTAAAAGCTGTTACATTGCCTGCCATACCTGACATGAATGATGCCAGCAGTGCAGTAATCCCCAGACCAAGCAGTCCGGTCGGATAATATTTTGCCATCAAAAGCGGCAATGCCATATCGAAATTTCCTGCGTGGCTTGTTGGGCCAAGCTTAGGAAGTAAAGCAAGTGCTGCAAGACCAGGCACTACAGTCAGAATAGGCATGGCCATTTTAAAGAAGGAAGCAATGATCGGCGTGTTTTGTGCCGCTGTCATATCCTTTGCTGCCATCGCACGCTGAACAACTAGAAAATCGGTTGTCCAATATCCGAATGAAAGCACGAATCCAAGGCCAAGCGTAATGCCGATCCACTCCACATGCATACCATTTCCGGCAGCTGTAGATGTGCCATGCCAGATGTGTGTATATGTTTCAGGAAGCTTCATCAAGCCTTTCCATCCGCCCATATCAATTAATGATAGAATTGTGATCGGAAGCAGTCCAATCCAGATTAGGAAGAATTGAATCACCTCATTGTAGATGGATGAGGTTAATCCGCCAATTCCTACATATACCAAAACAATTGCTGCAGCAAGAATAATGCTGAAATTCATCGACCAGCCAAGCAGCACTTTGAGAATAAGAGCCATGGCATAGAGGGAAATACCTGACATCAGAACGGTCATGACCGCAAAAGAAATGGCATTGAATCCCCGTGTTGCTTCATTATAGCGGAATTTTAAATACTCCGGCACAGACCGGGCTTTTGATCCATAGTAAAACGGCATCATAAATACACCAAGAAACAGCATCGCAGGAATCGCTCCGATCCAGTAATAATGAATCGTCATCATTCCATATTGATAGCCGCTTGCCGCCATCCCAAGCATTTCTATCGCACCCAGATTCGCGGATAAAAATGCCAGGGAGGTGATCCAGCCTGGTATTGAACGGCCGGAGAGAAAAAAATCATTACCTGTTTTCATTTTGCTTTTCAAAGCAAAACCTACTAAAATAACAAATGCAAAGTAGACCAAAATAATCAAATAATCAATTAATTTGGGATGAAAGATTGCATGTTCCATATGTAAGGCCCCTTTCTAGTTAAACATTCTTTTTTACCCTATTCTAAAATAATAAAACATGTAAGTAAAAATTTTAGTAAATTTTTATTAATCTAGTAATTTCCTGTTTTTTTCATTATCAAAATCCGCGGATCACCCTGACAGCAAGACTATGTCACTTCACAACGGGTCAATATCCATGGCTTTGAGTGCTGTGAAAACAAAAAATAGTGCCATCCCTGTTTTGTAAGAGATGGCACTTCTATCAGGAGTGAAGAATTCTTTTTAGGCCATCTACGATTAGCTGATGATCTTCTTCCTGAGTTAGGCCGGATACAGTAATGGTTCCTATCACACCGGCATGTTTCACAGCTAGAGGAAAGGAGCCGCCATGCACCGCATACTCCTCAGGGCTCACAGAAAATGCCTCAAAATAGGAACGATTCTTCGATTCATTATATAATCTGATATAATACGAGCTGTGGTTATGCCGTGCAGCAACATTTGCTTTCCTTCTGATCCAGTGCTCCTGATCAGGACTAGTGCCGTCCATGGCATGATAAAAAAGCTTTTGCCCGTTTTTTGAAATTTCTACAGCAATTGATTTGCTGTCCTTTTTGGCCAAATCTATCAGGATTTGCCCTAGTGTCAGAGCAGTATCGTGAGAAAATTGTTCAAACTGCAATTCTTGCTCTTGCTTTAAGATCTCTGCTAATTTTTCGCCGGTTTCCATTTTATTTTCCTTCTCCATTCAGATATACCGCTCTCTTCTCCCGATTGCTATCAAGGGCTGCTTTTATGATTTTAATCGTCTTCAGTCCATCTTCACCCCTGACAGGGCTGGGCTTTCCTTCCCTGATGGCTTCAGCCGCACCTTGATAATATCTGCTGTAGGACCCAGGAACGGTTTCCACGCTTTCTTTTATTTCCTGTCCCTCCCTGATTACAGTCAGCTCTCCATACCATTCTTTTTTATCTTTCCCCCAATTTTCGCTTCCTGGGACTTCCCCTGCTTTTAAAGCATCCTCCTGGCAGTCTATGCCAGACTTAATGAAGCTTCCCTTGCTGCCGTGTACCTTATAGCGTGGTCCCTGGTCGGCTACAAGCGAGCCTGAGTGCAAAATTACCCTCAAGGTTGCATAACCCAAAATAATGTGAAAGTAGTCATCCGTTTCTGCGTTTTCTCTTTGTGCAAAAACATCAGCCATTACAAATTGGGGCTCCCCGAATAAATGCAAAGCCTGGTCGATTAAGTGTGACCCGAGATCATAAAGCATGCCAGACCCTTTACCGGCTTTCTCTCTCCAGCGGTCCCGGACTTGCGGCCTAAAACGGTCAAAATGAGCTTCATAGGTTGAAATTTCCCCTAATGTGCCTTCAGCTATTAATTTTTTGATCGTCAGAAAATCATTATCCCAGCGTCTATTATGGTATACACTGAGCATCAGCTTATTTTCTTCAGCAAGAGCAATTAGTTCCTCTGCCTCTGCCGGATCGATGACCATCGGCTTTTCTATAATGACATGCTTATGGTGCTGCAGGCATTTTTTTGCCATACTGTAGTGAAGCTGATTGGGTGTTGTAATGACTATGAGCTCAATATCAGGATCCTCCACAAGGCTATCAAATTCTCTAACTACTTCTATATATCCTAAATCTTCTCTTACTTTTTCAGGCTGGGAGGACATAACTTTAACAATATCAAACTCCTCCATTGTTTTTAAAAAAGGACCGTGAAACGTAGCTCCCGAAAATCCGTAACCAGCCAAACCCGTTTTAATTGCATTCATCCCTTCATCCTCCTTCTATTTCTGTAATAATCAGTTCAATTCCAAATAATTCAAGCTTCTGTTTTATCTCATGATGCGGAACTGTATTTGTAATTAAAACATCGATATCAGACAGTCCGCAAACACCATGAAAAAATCTTTTTTGAAATTTAGTGGAGTCAGCAAGCACAATCACTTTCTCCGATGATGAAATCATGCTATTTTTCATATGTGCCTCTTCTTCGTCGGGAGAAGTCAGCCCATCTACTCCTATTCCGCATGCGCCAAGAAATAAAACATTTGTTTTATATTTTTTCAGATCTTCAGAGGCGGAAAACCCGGTAAAATTCCTGTTAAACCTATTGAATTTGCCTCCTGCCAAATAAGTGGTATATCCTTCTCTTTCACTTAGTATCTGAACAATATCGATTGAATTTGTAACAGCGGTAATATTTTTGCTATTCATTAAGCGCGCTGTCATTTCGACTGTAGTGGAGGTATCGAAAAGGACATAATCATGGTCTCTTATGAGCTTGCTTGCTTTTCGGGCAATGCTTTCTTTGGATTTTGGCATTTCTCTTTCCCGGTAAGGAGCGACCGCTGACATATGAGAAGATAAAATGGCTCCCCCTCTTACCCGGACAATTTCCCCGTCTTCTTCAAGCTTTACTAAATCCCGCCTTGCTGTATCCCGGGAAACCTTAAACTCATCCATAATATCTTCAGCAGTAATCTCATACTGCACGTTAAGCCAATCAAGTATCTTTTCCAAACGCTGTTTTTGTGTCATCTATTCCACTTCCCTGCTTGATTTAAGGATAAATTATTTATACCTATTTAACAAGTAAAAAACTTATTTTTTAATTAAATATAAGTTTATCACTTAATTATAATCAATAAAAGGGCTTAAGAAATTTCCTTAAGCCTTGTGATGATGGCACATAAGCAGTCAGCTTATTTCTTCTGCAATTTCTTTAATTGCTTTTCTCACCTGGTGAATATCATTATCAGAGGTGTCAAATGAAGCAACCCAGCGCACTTCTGATGAATCAGGATTCCACATGCTGAACGCAATTTTTTCCTGCAGTTTATTAATCCACATATCCGGCATGACAGCAAACACGGCATTGGATTCAACTGGATATAAAAGCCTGAATTCTGGGATTGCTGAAAGCTCATCAGCAAGCTTTACAGCCATGGCATTAGAGTGGTTCGCATTCTCCAGCCACAGATTTTCATTCAGATAGCACTCAAATTGAGCTGCGATAAAGCGCATTTTAGAAGCAAGCTGTAATCCGTGTTTTCTTATGTATAAGAAATCCTGTGCTAAGTGCTGATTAAAAAATACAACGGCTTCTCCTGCCATCAAACCGTTTTTAGTGCCTCCAAATGAAAGAACATCTACACCGCAGTCGGCAGTGATTTCTTTTAAACTGCACTGAAGATGGGCTGCTGCATTGCTTAAGCGTGCTCCATCCACATGCAGGTACATGCCGTTTCCGTGGACAAAATCGGCAATGCTTCTGATTTCCTCTTTGGTATACACCGTTCCAAGCTCCGTACATTGCGAGATGGATACCGCAATCGGCTTGCTGCGGTGCGGCGAATCCGCCTGCTTTAATAGTTCCTTTATCCCGCTGACAGTAATCTTTCCGTCTGCAGAAGGGCATGTGATCAGCTTTCCTCCAGTGAAATTTTCAAACGCTCCTGTTTCATCTCCGTTAATGTGAGACATGGTACTGCAAATCACCGAATGATAAGACCGGGTCATTGACTTCAAAGCCAGCACATTTGCACCAGTTCCATTGAAAACATAATACACCGAAATATTTTCGCCAAAATGCTTTTTAAATGCATCAAGTGATTTCCCGGTGTATAAGTCTCCGCCATATGAAGCTGCATGTCCTTCATTTGCTTCACAAATGCTTTTAAGTATTTTGGGATGAATTCCAGAATTATTATCACTTGCAAACATTTTATTCATCAATCAAACTCCTTTTGATTAAGTCACCTAATGTAAATCTACTTTAAGCTGCTCCTTCTGTCCAGATAAAGTCTTGGATAAACCATTAAGGCCGCAAAGGTAATCAGCAGTATAAAAAAACAGGAAAAAAGCAGCTTAATAAGCATCAAGCTGCTTTTAAATATTTATTAATATCCGTAGCCGCCGTAGCCTCCACAGCTACATCCGACAATAATCAGCAAAATGAATAGAACGACTACAAAAGCAAAGCCGCCTCCATATCCAATTCCTGCTCCATCACCCATTACAAGTCCCTCCCGGCTGTTTTGTTTAGGAGATAAATCTTCCAACACTTTATCGTATGTATTTTGACTATTTACGTTCACCCATTTTTCAGCCATAGCATAAGCGAGATCTGTTTCCCTCTGAAATTTTTATAATTTAAGTTGCGCCGGGCGGGTATGCCGCGCCGAGATTCTTAGAAGGCGGTTACGGTTATAGCGCTGGATGGCAATCAGTGGAAGATTAAAGCATAATGCGTATACAATCATGATGCAGCCAGCCCAAAAATCATTGAAAACAAAAAATATCGGCGAAGGGAGGAGCTGAATCCAGTGAGAGATTTCTGCCCGTCTTGTTTCAAGCAAAAACAAGCGGATACATTCTTTGTTTTTTAGGTTTATTTTGCTTTTTTTTATGCCTCCCTTAACCCAGTCCCCTTTATCAGGAGCTCACTAATCCACCTTTTTATCCTTACTTTCCGGTAAATAGCCATTTCAAGGCACTCGTTCTGTAAAGCCATTGAAAAGAATCAAGAAAGCTCACGCTGAGCCTTACAGATACATAAGCCCCCGCAAAATGAATAAGCACCCATGTGACAACATCGATAATTAAAATCGCCACTGTTTTCATCCTGTTCCTTTACCTGCAATTTTACGGCCCTTTCATGAAGCGTTCCGCAGAACAAATGTGGAGATGAGCGAATACACAAATACAAGAATAAAAAAAAAGCAAGTGAAGCGGAAATAACAGAGCATCACCGAATGTGAAATTTCCTATCTTCTTTAAGGTGCGGTAAAGCAAAAGTGAGATAACCAAGTAATTCAGGCAAAATGCGAACGGTTCTTCTGCTGCAGTATCAGCACTGTTAGCTAAAAAGGAAAAGGAGAAAGCAATCCAGGCAATGATCAATATCAGCTGACCTGGCCCAGTCAGTTTAGATCCTGAAGCAAAACACTTTCCCCATCCAAATATCACACTTGATAATCCCCCATTGTACATCCTCATATTCAGGATACTTTTTCCGCTGATTGCGAAGGCAGGATATCCTCTAGAAACAGCCCGTTTTATAAGAAAAATTTTCTACTACCTGTTTTTTATTGCTTCATGCCCTCCTGTTTCAAAGTAGGCGTCCCGGCTGCATATCATGCATTGGCCGAATCCCCCTGAAGACTTGGGTGCTTTGGGGGCAAATATGGCTGTAATACCGGCTGAAGAATAGATGACAAGGTGAAAAACCATGACAGCTTTTCATAAAAGGATATCATTTTGTGAAAAGGATGAATGGTCCAGAATCCATTTTCCTTGTTTGAAGAAAATGTATCGATTGCCTTTGCAAGCCCGTCCTTTTCAAACCATGTATCACCGTCAGCGAACAATAAAATCTTTCCTTTTGCTGCTTGTGCTCCATTCCAGCAGGCCCATGATTTGCACAGCCAGTGCGAAGGAAGATCAGGATTATCAAGCACAATTGCCCCGTATTTTTCCGCTTCTTCTCATATGTACAGTTATTGTGTGCTTTCTGATTGTTTTTTTCCCGTATGTACAAATCTTGTTGAAAGGTGCATTTTTTTATCTCTGATTATTTCAGCACTATGAGGGGAAAAGATGCCGATCTGGCTTAAGCATTCAGTCAGAATAAGAAATGTGACAATGTTGTGAAATTTCAATCTTTTTAGCACGTGATAACGCCTATAAAGGCTTAATTATTATTTGCGGGCTAACCGGCATCTGCTATTATAGTATGTTTTTTTGTCACGCCTGCATGTTTGATTCAAGCTGAAGCGAACTCTAAGTTAATCATTCACTAATAGGGCTAATAGAAATACAATAAAGAAAGCGGATAGGTCAATGGCAGCAGGAGTTTTCTCGTTTTTACTGGCTCTTCACCAGTATTTATATTAAACTGGAGGTTATTTTTCGGAGCCCTGCTTTTAGAAATTTGTGCAGGCAGCTATGGTATACCGCAGAGTTGCAGCAATTATTAAAGTTAAAAATCCAATACAGATTGATTTTTGCCAGTACATTTTAAATAGTAATGCAGAAAATATGGTAACATAGAACCTGAAGAGGTGAGCCACTTGACAAAAGAAGCAAAAGAATTTAATGGTGTCGATACGTCTGTGATCTACGATTACAGTGATTATCCAGATGCCATTAGCGGCCGGTGTGATAATTGCAATAATGCAACCTTCAAGAGTTCCGTTAAGGAATTCGTGTTTATCCGCGAGTGCCGTACCTGCGGGATGAAAAAAAGCATCTAAAAGAATCAGCGGGCATGATTTTTCATGCCCTGCTTAAAAAATATTTTCAAACACTAAGTACAAATAAATCTTAGATATAATCACCTATGTCCAGCGGCAGAAGAATTTTCATATTGATATTATCCCAGAATTTTTATGTAATCGCTTAATACTTCTATAATATCAGATAGGCTTTCCAGCGTTGCTGCTACATCGCTAATCAGCCCGGACTGCAGACTGTTTAGCTGTCTGATCTGTGAAACACCTTCTGTAATTTCGTTTATATTATCTTTGACTACCTGGATGAATTCATTAATTTCACCTGAAGAATGCTCTGTTTCCTTCGATATTTTCCGGATTTCTTCTGCCACAATTTTAAAGCCTTTTCCTGCTTCCCCTGCCCGGGCAGCCTCAATATTGGCATTAAGCCCTAAGATGTTTGATTGCCGTGATATCTGCTGAATCACCTTTAAAATGCTGTCAATATTTTCGGAGTTTTCCCTTGCTTTTTCAGAAAAGGAATATAATTTGCTGTTTGTACCAGAAAGATCTCCTGCTTGAGCTACAATACTTGTGATCAGCTTCATAATCTTTCTTGTAATAGAGTTCAGCTTTTCAATGCAATCTTCCAATTTTAATAATATATCAATATTATAAGCCATGCCCATTGCGCCAATAATTCTATTTTCATTATAAATCGGAATTGTTTTGCCAAAAAAGTGAATGCCGTAAACTTCAAATGGGGGCCTGCCTGCTCCCTTGTTACCACGCAAAGCGCTTTGTATTACTTCATCTTTCTTTGAAACTGGATCGCCTGCCTTTATGCCCAGCTTGATATTGGGGTGGTCAAGCTGCAGCAGCCACTTTTCCCTGTCGCATATGGATATGGCAATATCTTCTTTAGCTGCCGATTGAAAAAAAGCAGCACTGTCAACAAGAGAGTACAAGATTTCATGGTCGGTTTTTAGAGTAGTTATCATCATTTAATCTCCTAGAGGATTTAGTCGTAAGTCTATATTCCTATAGTAGCATGTGAGCGTTTTTATAACAGCTTTATTTTGGCATGAATGTGCTGTTATAAAACGTCTATAAGAAAATTCATCCTATAAACATCTTTCCCTTGGATATGGAATATGGTAATAAGAAGGAGATTTCCATGTTTAGCATGAAGGGAGTAAATATTATGAGCATGAAACCGGATCAGCTTAATATCAGCTGTGTAAACATCATCAGCATGGATCAGTCCAGTTCAGTATCTGTTGGTTCGACAGTGAAAATTGGCAGATATGTAAGCGCCAAGAAAAATCAAAGCTTTGGCCAGCAGGTAGGATGCGGATGCATCCTTCCCCATTTTAAAGGCATTTTATCTGACGGTGATATGCTTGACTCTGCAGCAGAAAAGTTTACTCCTTAAAGTAAAACTTCCCGCTCGAGGGGGCTGCCAGCTGATGCGTAATGAATGGAACAGGAGGAATAAAGATGATTTTTTCACCTATGGTGCTAAACCTCTTTGCATTAAAAATCAATACAATAGATAATTCGTCTTTCATCTCAATGGGACCCAACCAGCAATTTGACATCTTTGTATCCTACAAGAGAAATCAGGGGATCGGCGAGCAAAATGGCGATTTTTCACCGATTGTCACTCCAATATCCTGGTTAGTCGACACAGATGCAGCAGATTCCAACTCTGTTAAAAACAGTGTAATTTAGTGCTTGCAAGCAAACGCAATATATAGAAAACAGCCGGATTTCAGTCCGGCTGTTCGATATGTTATTTAGATGCAGTTTTCCAGTTTTCTGCGATAAATTCATCACGGCCGGACTGTTTCCGGTCTTCTTTATAATGCTTGGGATTTTTTTTATGAAAATCCTGATGATACTCTTCTGCTGGGTAAAAGGCAGCTGCCGGAAGAATTTTTGTTACAATTGGTTTTTTGAAGATTCCGCTGGCGGCCACTTTCTCTTTGGAAGCCAATGCCTGCTGTTTTTGATCTTCGTTATGAAAAAATATCGCTGTCCGGTACTGAGGGCCGCGGTCCTGAAATTGCCCCCCATCGTCAGTCGGATCGATTTGCGGCCAAAATAAATCCAGGAGCTTTTGATATGGGAAAAGCTCCGGATCAAAGGTGATTTTTACAGCCTCATAATGCCCGGTGGTCCCCTTCTTTACTTCTTCATAGGCCGGATTTTCCACATGTCCACCCGTATAGCCGGATATAATGCTCTCAATACCGGGCAATTCTTCAAATGGGCTTACCATGCACCAAAAACAGCCCCCGGCAAACGTCGCTACTTGCATTACTTTTCCTCCTCTTTGCTTTCACTTTATTCCTGATTCAGGATAACGCCTATTATACGATAAACCTGCTGTAATGCCTACCATTCAGATTCAAAGTTAATTCCGTTTTACTTACCTGCATATTCATATAAGGTTTGGCTGCCCTGGCTAAACGGCACCATGCCTGATTTTTTGCTGCTCTTCCATTCGCTTTCTGGAACCGCCCTGCTGTGCTTCCTGATCCATTCATTTACTTTGCTTTGACTGTCGCCGCCTCTTCCGTTTTCTGAAATCAAAAAGTATTTGACTTTCCCTGATTGGGCTAATTTCGCCAGTCTTCCTGGAGTTAATGCAGGATCGTTTCCAGAGAAACCACCCATGGCCATGACGGCATAATCTGTCTGCAGCATGATGTTGTCTGCTTCTTGTGAACTTTGAACTGCTAGGATATAAGTTTCGCCATTACTGTTTTTCTTCAAAAAGCTCAGCAGCTTACTATCTGCCTTATTTTCCATCTTCCCGAAAGGAGGCGTTCCATTTAGATTGCTCCCTGGGTACTTGGAAGGTGCTGAATCTTCAGGCACGCTCCCCTGCTGCGTTCTTTGATGTGAAAATCCAGAATTCCCATTGGCAAATTGCCCTTCTTCGAGGTGCAAAACTCTTCCCCTTCCCTGCCCGCCATCCGGGTTAAACCCATTCCTTCCAGCAAATGATGCACTCGGGCCGGCACTTGGAATCATTGCATTACCCGCTTTATTAATAGTGATCCAAGTCCAGTAAGCAGGGATCGCCAAAAGGGCAAAAATGCTTGCTACAGCAAAGAAGCGGGAATACCGTTTATGTTCCTTGAATGCTGCAAGGGTGACAAATAACAGCAATCCTGCAACAATTGCGGCAAATACCCATCCGAGTGAAACACTCTCTTTGTTTTGATAAACAATTAAACCTTCAAACAAAAACGAAGCCAGTATGCCTCCGGGAAGCAGCCACCTCCCCATCCCTTCGTTTCCCCTGTATAACTTCCATAAAACGGTCCAGCCAATTCCTGTTAAGGCTGCAATGGAAGGAGCCATCATGCTTAAATAATATTGATGAAAAAACCCCGCAATGCTGAAGAAAATCATCATTGGAATCAGCCATGCAAGCCAAAAGAGGGCAAACTTATGCTGCCTTGTAACCTCCCTGCCTTTTTTGTACGTGACAATCAATCCAATCATTGTGAATAATACAAATGGAAGCAAAAAGCTGATTTGGCCTGAAAGCTCTTTTGAAAATAATCTCAGAACTCCCGGATTTCCAGTTCCAAACATTCCTCCTGACTGCCCTGGGCGTATCATATTAGCCGGACCCTGCTGGATGTTATCCGGTGCATCGTTCCCTGGGTTTCCTCCATTGTTATACTGAAACCCCCTAAATGAACCCTGCAGATTGCTATTTTGCTTTTTGCTTTGATTATTCATGCGATTGTCTTGGCCGGTCAAACGGGAGATTCCATTATACCCGAGAGCAAGCTCCAAAACTGAATTTGTTTGGCTGCTTCCAATGTACGGCCGTTTATTCTCCGGCATGGAATCTACTGCAAATGCCCAGGAAAGCGACACGGCAAAAAGAACCAGCGTGGCTATTGCAAGATGCAGAAACCGTTGCTTTAGTGCTTTTTTTACAGATATCCAATAAAACAAATAAAATGCCGGCAGAACCATAAATGCCTGAAGCATTTTCACATTAAAGCCAATGCCCAATAAAACCAAACTAAGCATCAGCCATGAAGGTTTTTCCTTCTGTACCGATTTCATAAGCACCCACGTTGCCAGCAGCAAAACGCTAATCAAAATACTGTCTACATTATTCGTCCGGACAACGGCCACAAAAATAGGTGAGCACGCAAGCACCAGACTTGAAAGCAAAGCCGCTGTCCTGCCAAAATAAGGATTGACAATGCCATACAGCAAAAATACAGAAAAAACGCCAGCTGCAGCTTCCGGAAGCAGCACACTAAAATCGCTGAATCCAAAAATCAATGCGCTAAGTGTTTGGATCCATAAAGCAACCGGCGGCTTATCCACCGTAATAAAGCCTGCAGGATCATATGAGGCATAAAAGAACGCATGAAAATTTGTCATCATGCTTTTCACTGCAACGCTATAATAACTGTTTGAACCTGCATTCTTCAGATTATAAAAATTCAGAAAAACTGAAAGCAAAATAATCAAAATCAGCAAGAAATCCATTTTTCCTTTGACTAATCTTTTCATGTAAACATCCTCCATTCACAAACGATATACCTGTTTATTAAGTAAGAAAGCAAGTCCCGCTTTTAATAAACACAGTGTACGGCCCAAACCTTAAGAATTCCTTAACTGCTTTGCGGGAATTAAAAAAGCCCGAGTTCGAGAACTCAGACTTTTACTCATCATTATTTAATTTATTTGTTGGCTATTCATTAATTGAAGCGTGTCTGCTGCACACTCAATTTATAGAATGTTTCTTCAAAGGGCCAAGATGAACCTTCCTCAAGCAATAGGTTATTTTTGTTCACTACCTTCAGGATATTGTTTGTCTTTTTATCGTTTTTTGCTATGAAAAGCGTATTGATTCCGATAAATCGGCTCATTAAGCCAAGAATGGCTGTTGAAGCTTCATTAAAATTGCGGAACCTTTTTTATATTTGCATCAAAACCCGTGTATGCTTGCAGAGTCATTTGTACCTACCTTCAATCCTGAATATATATTATTGAAAAATTTTGCGCCATAAACATCAGTTATGTAAACTTACCTTTCTTTATTGAAGCATGTTAAAATAAATGCACTAAGAAAGTATAAAAAATTCTTCTGTTCTATTTTACGAGTTATAGAGGCAATTAAACAAGCAATACGAAAATGAAAAATTGTTATGAAATATTCCAGTTTATAAAAAGGAAAGGAAGTGGAAATTATGGCGATTACACTGCCGCATATTGAAGATTCCAGCTTAACGGGCTATGTGCCTCCAAAAGAAGATTACATAACATTCATAGATGAGTCACACTACGGGGAAAAAGTAAGAGAATGGGGGCTAAGCTCCACCAAGGAAGTAAAAAGGGAATTTTGGTATAAGGATAAAACCTACCAGCGCCTTGTTACCATTAAAGGCTATGAGGAATTCGGTGTAACTGGTCAATTTAATACCCTCGTTGTTGAATTCCAGGATGGAAACCTGACATGCATTTTCCCGGACTTTCTAAAGGACATGCAGTCTCCCAATTTCGGGAAAGAAACCAAAGGATCTCCTGATGAAGAAACTGTTAAGCCAGTGCGCGCAAAGGCTGCCCCTGCTAAAACGCCGCCAAAGGAAAAAACGGTTAATGCGCCAGCTCCCTCATCAAAAAAAGATAAAGCACCTAAGCTTGAGCTTCCTGAGGAGAAGGTTCACTTTACTGCTCGTGTGAAACAATTTGCCCTGTCATATAATCATTTTAAAGAAGAAAATGAGGAAGTTGTCATACTTGAACATGTTATTATTCAGCAGGACGAGCCTATCGAAGCGGGAATTGCCTGGTGCTCATACAGCAAAACCCTGAAAAAATTCGAGCTATCACCTGGCGAATCACTTTCCTTTGACGGAAAAATTGTCGCCAAAACACTGCCTAAAGGAAAAGATGCTGAAGAAGAATTCATCCTCGATGTCCCAGCTAAGTATAAAATCAATAACCCATCCAAGATTGTCAAAGATTGAAAGTGGAGACCCGGCTATACGTATAGCCGGGTTTCTTGATTAAGATGGCATTACCTTAAGGAACTTCCGCTTACCAACCTGCAGCACAAATTCCTCCGTCATCAGCACTTTCAATTCATTGTTGAATACTTTTTCTCCATTCATCCGAACCCCGCCATTTTTTATCATTTTTCTGGCTTCACTTTTTGAGGTTTGCAGATGTAATGTCACTAAAAGATCAATAATAGGGACAATCTCTCCACCTTCCCACCCCACAGAATCCATTTCATCCGGAAGCCCTCCTTTTTGGAAAATACTCTGAAAATGTTTTTCGGCTTTTTCTGCTGCTTCTTCGCTATGGTACATACTGACGATAGTTCTGGCTAAAAGCATTTTGGCATCCCGCGGGTGAAGGGTGCTATTTTCAAGCCCAGTAGCTATGCTTCTTTTATGCTCAGGAGATAAATTCGTCACAAGCTCGAAATACTTGATCATCAGGCTGTCATTAATTGACATGATTTTTCCGTACATTTGCTCTGGTGCTTCTTCTATTCCTATGTAGTTATTTTTTGATTTTGACATTTTATCCTTTCCATCAAGACCCTCAAGCAGGGGAAGCAGCATAATTGCCTGCTTTTCTTTTCCATACTGCTCCTGCAAATGCCGCCCCATCAGCACATTGAAATGCTGATCTGTGCCGCCAAGCTCTATATCTGTTTCCAGTTCAACTGAATCATATCCCTGCATTAGAGGGTAAAAAAATTCATGAAGTGAAACCGGTTTGCCGCTGGTTAAACGCTCTGAGAAATCGTTTCTTTCAATTAGGCGTGCGACCGTAATCTTAGCTGATAGAGAAATTAAGTCTTCCAGATTAAGCTTTGACAGCCACTTTGAATTATAGAAAACCTTCACATTTTCCATATCCAGCACTTTTCCAAATTGTTCAAAGTAGGTTTTGGCATTCTTTTCCACTTCCTGGGTGGTCAGCTGCTTCCTGGCAGAAGATTTACCGGTAGGATCACCAATTTTTCCTGTAAAATCCCCGATGATGAGCTGTATCTCATGACCGTTATCCTGGAACTGCTTTAATTTATTCAGCACTACCGAATGGCCCAAATGAACATCAGGAGCTGAAGGATCCAGACCCAGCTTCACTTTCATAGGAACCTTCGTAATCAATGACCTTGCTATTTTACTTTTCAGTTCATGTGCCGGAATAATTTCTTGAGTTCCTGCACGGTATATTTCAAACTGTCTCTCCATTTCTGCCTGCAGCTCAACTGTCATTGTATCCATACCCTCATCCATTTTTCATTCCTCCTATTTTATAAAACACCAAAAACCACGCCCCTAAAAAAGGGACGTGGTTAACGCGGTACCACCCTTTGTGAAGATTTCTCTTCCGCTCATTGCGAATAACGATTCGCCCGTTTCCTGCTACTGCTGTTCACAGAAAAAGTTCAAGGAGGTAATTCGCTCTTATCTTTATGCTAGTTTGCACCACCCACCAGCTCTCTGTTACAGGGAGATAAGAAACTACTAATTCCTGTCATAACTTGTATGTTTTTGAATTTTCTTTATATTCTACCTTGAATATTTTAAAATAACAATCAATTAACAAATATTTATTCTTGATCTATTAAGGCTTTTACAAAATCCTTTGTATATACTATACTTTTATTACTTTAAAGTGCTGATGACTGAAAAGAGGGTTCGGAATGAAACATAATATAATTCCTGCGGGAGTACAAAGTATTGTATTAATAGGATTTATGGGTGCCGGCAAAACTACGGCCGGAAAAAAATTGGCTGAAATGCTTCATAGAAATTTCGTTGATATTGATGAGGAAATAGAAAAGGAATTTCAGCTGCCTGCCGCAGAAATTTTCAGTAAATATGGCGAGAAGACGTTTCGTGAAAAAGAAAAAGAGTTAATCAGACGCTTCAGCCAAAAAGAGATGTACGTTATTTCTGTGGGGGGCGGCGCCTTTTTGCAAAAAGAAATCCGGGATATATGCCTGGCTCATTGCACTGTTATTTTTATTGAGATGTCCTGGGACTTCTGGAAAGAAAGAATTCCATTAATTATCGGCACCAGGCCTGTCCTGCAAGACAAAACGATGGAGCAAATACGCAAGCTGTTTATAGCCCGCCAGGAAATATACACCTATCACCATCATAAAATTTCCGCAGATACTTTGAACGCTGAAGAAGCAGCAGCTGCCATAGCAAAAATAATAGAATAACAGATATCACTGGAAGTTTAAGGATTGCCCGCCTCCCATTATTCGCAAATTCCTTCTTTTTTTAATCCAGCTGCAGGCGCTGTTCTATTCGCTGCTCTCTTTTTTTATTATTGCAGGAGAAAGATTGGCAACCTTTATCCAGAAACATGGGATTCATTAAGAGTTTGCAAGTAAACAAATGTATCGAATCTTTTATAGCTACCATGAAAATATCAAATTCCAGAATATAGGAACAAATATCAGCAACGCAAGGCAAATAACTGCTGCCTGCTTCGATTGTTTAATAATTCTGCTTTCTACTAATGGCCGCCAGCTTTACTATCCTTTCATTGTTAATCTTGACGCTCCATATAGGCCAAAAGAATTGCACATGATAGGCTGACTGAGTTTTTCTCAGACACTGCTACTCTTTCTTTTATTTTTCTTTTAATCGATTCCACCATTATGTTATATTCAATCTGGCAGACAGGATTGAAAACAGTCTGATTATAGGGAGGGATCTTTTTGGAAGATTTGATTTTCCGCCATATGGAAACCGTTCGCGGCATTACTGAGAACTTGATAAAAAAATTTCCGGAAGAAACGGCAGACATCGTCCCAGAGGGCTTTAACAACAGCATCCGATGGAACTTCGGGCACATTGCCTTTATTCAGGAAAAGCTTGTTTTTGGGCTATTAGGTAAAGAAGGCGGCCTGCCGGAAGAATATGAAGAGTTTTTTAAAGCCGGTTCAAAGCCTGCTGACTGGTCGGATGCTCCGCCTTCGATGTCAGAGATTGCTGATGAACTTTCAAAGCAAAAAAGCAGGATCCGCTCTTTCCTTGAAAGCAGCATGGATATAAAATTTCCTGAACCATTCACAAATAAAGCTGGCATAAAGCTATATACTTCCGGAGAAGCATTCTTATTTAGTTTTTTTCATGAAGCAATGCATATTGAAACCATTAAACTCATTTATAGAAAAATTTCATCACAATAAGGTAACAGCAATTTCTGTTATTTTATTGAAAGTTCTATTATTCTTTTATGTTAATTAATGCTTGCTTTTCGCGCCGCTCAATTATTGGACAAAACCGGATAGAACTTTAACAAAACGTATCAAAAAAAGGCAGCTTCTTTTCATAGCTGTCTTTTCTAATTATTATATGGGCGCTGAACCACTTCGAAAAGCAGAGATACAGACAGACTATAAGAACCTTTCAATTCTTTAGCAAAAGCATCAATATCGGCCATTGAGCGTATTGGTAATTAGCTGCACCCTACTCATACTGCATGCTTATTAAAAAGGCAGGTTATCCGGAAAAACTGGTTTTAGCTGTCTCACAATCCTTGTGATGTCATGCTCACCATTGTAAATTACTTTGTCAACGGTGAATTCTGCATGTTCTTCTTTAATCCTCTGAATCCATTCATATGCAGAAATCGCTGCCGTTTCATCTGGATTTTTTTTATAATCAGAGAGCTTTACTGAGAAAGAGCTCTTTCTCATAAACCTTCCTCCCTTGCTGTTCATATACACTTCGATACTTATATCCATTTTTCACCTGCTTTAGATTTTTTGCTTCAGTTCAATTCAGGAAAAATACCCTTTTTATGGCACCCGTACATTTATTTATTCGCTTAAAGACAGTTTCCCATCCATGCTTTACACTATAAGTATCTTAAAAACCCGGAGGTTCATCCATGCTTGCAGCAATTATCCATGGTTTTATCCTTTCATTTGGCTTAATCCTTCCATTAGGCGTCCAGAATATATTTGTATTCAATCAAGGAGCCCTTCAGCCCAGATTTTCAAAAGCTATGCCTGTCATTTTAACGGCAGCAATATGTGACACCTTGCTCATCTCAATAGCAATACTAGGTGTCTCCGTCATGGTTTTGGAATACACACCGATTAAGCTTGCACTCTATTCTGGGGGCATTTTCTTCTTGATTTTTATGGGATTTGTAACATGGAAAAGCAAACCTAAACCTGCTGAAGGCGCAGCTGTTTCAGAATTAAGCGCCAAAAAACAGATAACTTTTGCTTTATCTGTTTCCCTGCTGAATCCTCATGCCATATTGGATACGGCTGGAGTGATCGGTACCAGCTCCCTGCATTATGAAGGAGCTTCAAAATTGGCATTTGGCTGCACGAGCATTTTTGTATCCTGGCTTTGGGATCAATGGACTAGGCATAGCTGGCCGATTAACTGGCAAACTTGATCAGTCCGGAAAAATTCTGAATTTGCTGAATAAAGTTTCTGCACTAGTAATGTGGTGCACCGCCATTTATCTGGGTGCATCACTTTTATGATATGACTCTGTTAAATTTATTGATTTCCGGCTGCAGGAGTCTAGCACCTCCCCCTCAATCAACAATTGGTCAAAAATCAACATAGAGCTTTAACAAAGCTTATGATATAAAAGGGAAGACATATTTCTTTCCTTTCTTGATTGCAGCTATTACTAAAAAGTAGTGAAAATAGAGGTACATTAGTAACAGCAGAACCACGGTAGCTTTCATAAAAGCCTCTTAAGGAATTTTCTTGAACGGAGGGTTAGAACTCTTTTTTTCGTCTATTTCGAATCAGTGAAACTTCATATGCAAGATTATTGCAGATGCTGCACATTTGCCGTTGTTATTTTGTGAATGTCTTCACATATTAATTGAAGGTGATGTTTATCAAAAATGAAATGGATAAAAAAAGTGCTTCAAATTATTTTTATTTCCCTTTTTCTGGCTGCCGGAGAGATTTTGTCCGGTTTCCTGCATTTTCCTATCCCTGGTAGCATTGTTGGCTTGCTGCTATTATTTTTATTCTTGCAGCTTAAATGGATAAAAATCAAATGGGTAGAGCAGAACTTGGGGCATCCTGGCTTATAGCTGATATGCTGCTATTCTTTATCCCTTCTGCTGTTCGCTTCATCCAATATAAGAAAATCATGGGCCTCCAAGTTATAAAAATCATGTTGGTAATTGCGTTAAGAGCCTTTACGGCAATAGACTCTTCTATCCTTTTGACACATGGATGAAGCTCAGCCCTTCTCTGATTATAAGCTTGGTACCGCGTTCGATCACCACTCCAATCGCTATGAATATATCATCTTCTATTGGAGGAGTACCTGCCATGATAGCTGTATATGTCATCATTGCAGGATTGACCAAAACAGTATTAGGGCCAATATTAATGCGATTGACGCATATTAACACCCCGCTATGGGGCTTCTTCTTGGAATGGGAGCACGTGCAGGAACCTCAAAGGCTTATGAAATCGGAGAACTAGAAGGCACATTTGCTAGTTTGGCAATTGTAATTGCTGCTATTAACAGCATTATTCTTCTTTCTGTTCTTTTTCATTAGAACATCTGCCTGTTAATTGATCACAGAAAGAGCATTTTTTTTAAAATCCTATTTCCTTATCCTAATGTGCATCACAAAAGAGGTTCATCGTTTATGCTATAAGAAATTCAAGCTTTAAAAGTTGTTTTTCATTTTGTTTTTTAGTCCGGTTTTCTGAATAATTCCCCCTTTATTCTGCCATTATCCTGGTAAATCAGCAAAAATTATTCTATTTGATCTCGCAACTAAGAATTTATCTGTACCCTCCTGAATAAATATAACTACATACCCAAAAAAAGGAGGCATTTAAATATGAGCATCTCTTTTTCTGAACTTCAAATTGCAGCCAAAAGGCTTGATAATCTTCATACTCTAATATCAACTTGGGAAACCATGTCAAATGCTAGTGATACAGAAGTAGAATTGTTAAATATCATTGATCATTTAACTAGAGTTTCTTCAATGCTTTGTACTGTTATTAAAGATGACCTTGCAGATGAAACAGACGATCCAGCAGGTTATATTGCCAGAAAAATCACGATCTCCGAAGAAGCTATAAACTGTTACCTTTTGCAAAAACAGAAATTTCAGCTCTAAAGTGCCTACGAAGCTCTTTAGGGCTTCTTTTTTTATGGTCATTTTACTGCCTGCTATAATACTATGTAACCCCAAAAAACTTACTTCCCCATCAAATAGCTCTTTTTTTCAAAAATAAGACTCTGTTAAACTTGCCTGTTGATTTCCGCTACACACGCAATACTCCCGGGGGCGTTCGCCGAGCCTCCTCATAGCTTGGCTCCTGTGGGGTCTCGCCTGTTACGCTAATCCCCCAGGAGTCAAGCGAATCCGCTGCAATCAACAAAGTGCAGAAATCAACCATGTCCTTTAACAAAGCCAAAAATAAAAAACCTCTGCATGCAGAGATTTTCCTTTGTTATCTATTTAATTGACTTTGATGTGTCTATGCTGTTTTCCAGTACTGTTTCCATATAATTTTTCCCCCAGCTGTACATGGAGTCAAGGATTGGCATAAGTGTCCAGCCCTGCTCTGTCAGCGAATATTCCACTTTGGGAGGGACGACTGGATAAACCTTCCTTGAAACAATTAAATCTTCTTCCAGCTCGCGAAGCTGATTGACAAGCATTCTTTGGGTTATGCCGGGCATGAGGGCCTTAAGCTCCCCGAACCTCTTTGTTCCCTGTTTCCCCAAGTGCCACAGTATCAGCATTTTCCACTTTCCGCCTATTACAGAAAGAGTAAGCTCTTTTTCACAGTTAAACATTTTATCTTGCATCCGGGACATATCTGCACCTCCAGCTATGATGATACCATATAACAGCCTTTATGGCCCTGTATAAGAACTGCCCCTTCATTTCCTCCAGCTTTGTAAGCTTATCGCTGGCTTAAGAATTTAGGTTCAATTGCTAAGCAGAGAGACAAAAGAAAACACAAAAACTTTAAGCGAGATATGAAAAAGAGGTATAATGAAGAGGCTACACCTTTAACGATTTCAAAAAATGGTGGTGACTTTCCATGAAGAATCGAGAGAGAAAGCGCAAAAAGAAACGTTTCATTCTTAAAGATTATTTGAATGGAAAACTGAAAAATTGGAAGCCTAAATCAGAAAAAGCGCCTTTGTCAAACAATAAAACAATCGATGAATAAAAACCAGGGAGATGCTTAGGCATCTCCCTGGTTTTTTTATTATCTGAAAAATACTTTATCGATGTTGTATTTCGCTTTTAATTCATTAATAATAAAGGTTTCATATATTTCTCTGTCTGTCGGGTCTTCCACAATGCATACATCAATTCTGTAAATTTCAGCACGATGGTTTTTAACAGGCGAAACTGCATCTTCAAGATGCTTTTTTACTCGCTGGCGCAGCTTTCTTGCTTTCCCTGTGAAAAGCAGCTCGTCATCCCTATTGAAAAACATGAATATTCCGGCTTTGTCCCTTGGTATTTCATGAAGATCAATAAAGCCGCTGATGCTTGGTATTTCATGTTCTCCCTCTTCTGCCTGCTGCTTTCTTTGTTTAATTGAAATATCGGTTTGCGGTATTTGTATTTTTATCAATTTGTTCACGTCCTCTTATTAGTTAAGGATTTATAGTAACACATGACAGCATGAAAATCCATTCGCGCATTAAGGTTTTCCTTCACAAAAAAAGGCTTTTTTCTTTAGGCTCTTTCGTAAGGATTGTTTCTACCTTAATAACACAATTTTTACTTTTTATGGTATTTTATTTTATAGTAGCCTATATTTAACTAAAAGAGCAGATTTTGTTTAACAAGAAAGGAGTGGATAAAAATTAGTAAAGACTGTGATTCTGTTTTATATCGGGAAGTTCAACGACCAAGAAAATTATTATATATCATAGTGATAATTTTGGTTTCAGGCATTTTTTGGTGGGGGTTTATCCAACAGATTATTTACGGAATTCAATTCGGAGACAAACCGGCGTCGGATATTGAGTTGGTAATAACTTGGGTTTTGTTCGGTCTGATAATACCCTTATTAGCGTTCCAAGTTAAGTTGATAACTGAAGTCCGTGGAGATGGGTTATATATAAAATTTGTCCCCTTCAATTTCGGATACCGGGTTTTTCATTATCAAAGTATTCGGGATTATAAAAGTGTTTCTTTTAGTTCGCTAAAACGTTTTGGAGGTTGGGGGATTCGTATTAATCTAAATGGAGAACACCTTTATAATATTACAGGAAGAGAGGGTGTCGAATTAAGGTTAGCTTCAGGAGACATTGTTATAATAGGCTCAAAAAATTCTGATGAACTCAAAAAGGCATTAGATTTATCTTCCATCGGTAATACTAAATAAATAATCTTCGTGATTCTTCTAAGAAAAAAGAGATTTTTATCGAACGAAAACAGCCTAAAAAAAGAGGAAGCATCTGCTCCCTCTCTTTAACTCGGATTATTCAGCGTCAAAAACTTCGACTTTTTCCATTTTGTCTCCGTTTTTCATGTTTCTTGCTGTTTCAAGTCCGGACGTCACTTTTCCGAATACAGTATGAACACCATTTAAATGCGACTGTGGCTCATGTACTACAAAAAATTGGCTTGATCCAGTGTCTTTGCCTGCATGTGCCATTGATAAGCTCCCTGCTTCATGCTTATGAGGATTGCCTTCTGTTTCGCACTTGATTGTTGTGCCGCTGCCTCCCATTCCAGTTCCAGTCGGATCTCCTCCCTGGCTGACAAAGCCCGGAATGACGCGGTGGAAGATTACTCCATTATAAAATCCTGTATTTGCAAGGTTTTCAAAGTTTGCTACCGTATTAGGCGCTTCATTTGGGAACAAGTCAAATTCGATTTTTTCTCCATTTTCCATCAATATGTATCCTTTTTTAGCCATTAAAAACATCTCCTTTATAATTGAATCAGTCCCTATAATACCATTATTTTTCGAGGAAAGAAAAGTCTTGTGCCTTCCTTTAGAAGAATACAAGCTGAAAAGCTCTTTTTTAATGTGAATTTCAAAACAAACCACACCTTAACAAACCATTCACCTTAAAATCGCTTAATAAGCCTATCCGCGGATAAGTCTTTCGATCTTTGCTTTGTCTGGGAGTGCAGAAATAGCACCTTTTCCTGTTGTTGTAAGTGCTCCTGCAGCATTGGCAAAATCAAGGATTTCTTTTTGATGGTCTTCAAATATTTGTCCGAGGTTCCCGCATTCTGCCTTTTTATCCAAAAGTTTAAAAAGAAGTCCTGCTATGAAAGCATCGCCTGCACCTGTTGTATCCATAACTTCAACGGCAAACCCGGTTGAAGTGAATTTGTTATTTTTTAAATACAGATCTGCACCGCTTCCTCCCTTTGTAAATACTACAGCTTGGACATCTCCTTTGAATAAAGAAGCAATTCCTTGTTCAACGTCTGATATTCCTGTAATGAACTCCAATTCTTCATCAGATAATTTCACAATATGTGCCATCGGGATAAAATCTAGGATAGCTGACCTGCACTCTTCAGGATCGTCCCAAAGAGGCAGGCGCACATTTGGGTCAAAACTGATTAAACTTCCTGCAGTTTTCGCCTGCTGAATCGTGTGAAAATGGGCCTGCTTCATAGGGCTTTCAACCAAATCAACAGAGCAAAAATGAAGTATATCACCCTTGTTATAGACAATACCGCTTATTTCATCTTTATTAAGCAGCAAGTCTGCAGATGGTTTGCGGTAAAAGGAAAAGTCTCTTTCCCCATCTTCCCTCAATGATACAAAAGCCAGGCCGGTATTGGCTTCACGTGTCCTTTTGATATACTCTGTCTCTACACCTGCTTCTTTCAAAGTTTCAAGCAGAAAATCTCCAAAAGCATCTTCACCGAGTTTGGTAATCATCGATGACCTGCCTCCCCATTTAGCTGCTGCAGCTGCGACATTTGCAGGAGCACCGCCCGGAGCACGTTCAAATGCTGCTACGTCCTTAAGCTCCCTCCCTTTTTGAATAGGGATAAAGTCAATTAACAGTTCACCGATTGAAAATAATGTTCCCATATTTTACACCCCGCCTGAATATTCTTATGTTAGCTACAACTATAAGTTAAATATTCAAATGTGTAAATTAACAGGGCTTTTACCAAAAGTATTTTAAGGATTGCTTACCCGTCATTTTTTTTTACTAATTCAGAAACGAACGTTTTCATACAGCAATACGCTGGTGAATAACTCCCGAATGTCTGGCATAAGCCAGCAATTTTAAAATTAGCTGTATGGCTGTTTTGGACTGTTCGGCCAAAATTAATATTCGCATTCCCGGAAATCTCATTAACTGCAAAATTCTCAACTTGTATGCTGTTTTTCATAATATTCCCCTTCTTTTCCATTGGCTATTTCGTAAACTTTGCTGCTATGGAACAAGGCGGCTGATCCCTCTCCAGGATGCTCGCTTTCCTTATTACAGGCGGTGAGCCTGCCTCAGCTGAGTCTCTCACCTTGCGCTCCAATCAACCTAATTTAAAAATGAGATCGCCTCATAGAACCATTAATAAACAACAATTTTTTAGAAAAGAGCCTTTCCATTAGTGTATGTACAACTTAATAATCTGTTTGATGAACATGTCTGTATTTTTTATAAAAACAATACAAGTAATGATACTTTCCCATTGTTTTGCATATACATGCTTGGACAGTCAAAATCATAACTCATCATAGGCTGATGAAACGGAATCTTCCATTGCTGCAATCTATTGAGAATATTAAATTTTATTACAAAAATTGGTAGTTTTATAACTGTTGTTATAATCAGAAAATATTTGTTAATAAGAATCTGATTGCCTTCTGCAGCTCAATTTCCGTCCAATCGCCATGAAAACAAAACCGTACACGCTTTAAAACAGTCATAAGGAGGAATCAACGAATGAAACGAAAAGCCGAATCTATTTTAGGAATTATAGGAATTGTCTTATCTGTACTTTTAGCCCTTTTAGGCATTTTGATGCTTGTCATCGACATTAATACGGATTTCCTGCAAAATCAAATTGACACAGCGGTCTCCAGTAATCCTTCCATTGATACTGCTGATCTGAATGAAACACTTTCTTTAGTGAATAAAATGGGCTGGATGCTTACAATTTCCTCTTTATTAGGAGCAGGCGCTGGCCTGGCGGGGGTTCTGTTTCTTAAAAGGCAGCGAATAAAAGTAGCTGGCTCGTGCTTTCTAATAGGTACTGCGGCTATTGGACTTATCTCCTTGGGAGTCGGGTTCCTTCCTGCTCTTTTGTTCTTAATTGCAGGAATTATGAGCTTTGCCCGGAAAGATAATAACGCATATCTTCAACCATGAATGATTCCTTTTAATAAATAGTCTCCATGACTCTGAAAAGTAAGTAAGCCTCTGCCGCACCTGCTGGCAAGAGGCTTATATTTATTTCCCTGGATAATCAGGAAGTAAATCCGTCAGAAGGAAACAGCATTCAAGTGAATGGCAATGCCACTTATCGCTGTCTGAACTGAGGGGTTTATTTTTACGAGTTGATAGCTCATTTCCAGAATCACTTTCTATGGATGTTTATGATCTCAAAACAGCCCAAAGCAAAGACTTATAAATCTTTTCCAGCATGCTGCATATACTGTAGCGTTCTTCTGCCTTACCCAAGTTTTTTTAAAAAGGAGAGATTACATTTGGCGAATCCTCAAGATTCAAGTGTCAGCCTGCCTTCTCCATCGATATGGTCCATACATGCTGACATTGCCGGAAGGCCAGTCATTTGGGGTTTTCTAACTATTAACTCGATAAGCGGCCGTAAGGTAAGCGGCACAATCAATTTTCGCGGTAAACCCCAGCCCATAGAAGGATATTGGAATGAAGGAGCTCTTCAGATTACGTTTAATTCTCCATATGCTTTCTTCACAGGAAATCTTACCATGTTTGATGACGCTCCTATCAGTACCCGCCATTTTCTCTTAAGCGGCCGCCTCGTCATGAAGCACCCATCGCCTCAAGCAGGGCAATCTGGCACATGGGTGGCTTCGGCTGATGTCAATACAAAACTTTATCCTGAGGCTGGAAAAAAACTTTTAGCTCAATCAAGCAAAACCCTTCCTCCAGTTGGTGTATTTTTAACGTCAGATTTAAGATATCGTCTTCCGCAGCAAAGCTCACGGATTTAACCGCGGTGCGTCAAGGCTATAAGAAAAAGTATAATGCGGTGTAATCAGAATAAAATATCCTGCCCGCCAAATACTTTTTCTTTTTTATTTTTTAGTTTCTTTTCAATTCAAAAACAGCTGGATTTTACATGCCCTCTCCTGCTTGTCTTCTTAAAGTTTTCCCTGTTATGATAGAAGAGAACATTTACATATCTAGGGTGAACAACAAGTTTACATAATTCAATTATGAAACACCCTTTACACAAACCTGTACTTCTAACAACCTTTATTTGACGGAATCGAAAACCTGAGAAATAGCCAAGAAAAAACACTTCAGCTTGTGAAGGCAAATTTTAGACATTGAACTAATATGTATGAAAATGAGTGGTACTCATGGGGCAATGGAGTGCCGAAGCAAAATGAAAAAAGGCAAAGGAGCGGATATTATGAATATTGATGTTGGATTTATTGAAGTACCAGGGGGCAAAGTCTGGTATCGTATAGCCGGTGGAAACAGCAGCAGTACTCCTCTTTTGGTTCTCCACGGCGGACCTGGTTCTGTACATGATCCGCTGACTGCCCTTGATGCAATCACTGCAGATAGACCTGTTATATATTATGATCAACTGGGGTCCGGGAATTCAGATCGGCCTTCAGAGCCTGAGTTATGGAATCTGAACCGATTTATCGAGGAGCTTGATTGTGTCATTACTTTTCTCGGTTTCCCTCAAGTCCACCTTCTAGGCCACTCATGGGGTACAATGCTTGCCGCTGCTTATTTATTAGAACGAAAGCCAGCAGCAGTCCAAAGTGTCATCTTCTCCAGCCCCTGCCTAAGCGCAAAACTTTGGAAAAGCGATGCTGACCGGCTGCTAAAAGAGCTGCCTGCTGAAATTACGAATACCCTCGCACACTGTGAAGAACACGGGACAACAGAATCAGAAGAATACAAAAAAGCGATGAAAGCTTATTACCAGGAATTTGTATGCCGGATATCACCATGGCCGGCAGTTTTAAAGAAAAGCTCTGAAGGATCGAACAATGAGGTGTATACAAGCATGTGGGGATCTTCAGAATTTTCCCCGACAGGCACACTCAAACACTTTGATGTAACAACAAAGCTTCATGAAATCAGTATACCTGCACTATTTACCTGCGGAAGATATGATGAAGCAACACCAGAATCTACGGCGTATTACCATACACTTGTGGAAGGATCACAATTCCATGTTTTTGAAAAAAGCGCACATATGCCATATCTTGAGGAAAATGAAGAATATTTAAGGGCAGTGAAAGAATTTTTGAAATATGTTGAAAAATAAAAACAAAAGCAGGCCGGTTTTAAAATAGTCCAAATTCGGCCTGCTGTTTCGATGAAACAACAGCACTTCAAGTTGTCCTGATTTTCAGCACATAGCAGGATCCGTCACTGGCAAAATATAAATGCTCTCCTGCTGTCAGGTTAAACCGGACTCTTTGCCTATCATATAACAGCTTTTCCTCTTGTTCGAAATTTTCCAGCAGTTCTTTCGCAGGATTTATTATAATATTTACACTGTAAGGCGTCGAAACAAAGCCTTTTGGGTTAGATGTTCTCCAAGGTTTCACTTCAGTAAGCCATTCACCTTGAAGAAGCACCGATTTTGCTGTAATTTTAGATTTTCTGGTTTGTACCGACCACAGCTGCTGGCAATTGCACCGATGTATTTTCCCCTTCATCTCTCGATACCTGCTTTCCTGAATTGAAAAAATCTGTTATTACATCCTATTCGGCCGTCTGTTGAAATATTTATGAATCATACTTAACTATAAATCCTTATAGCTGAATTGCGCTTTAGGCCATATTTATGATGGAGAGGCTCACGGCTCCCCTGCCTCATTTTAAATTGAACCGGCGAAGGATTGTGCTCCATTAGATAGCAGGATTATCAATGCGTTTTTGATAAACAAAAAAGCTGACAGGGAATATGTCAGCTTTTTAATATATTTTATTCTTGTATTGTAATAATATCTTTAACAGCAAGATGCAGACTGGAAAAGGTATGGATATCCTTGAAGTCAATGCCCAGATTCACCATGGTTTGTGCAATCTCTGGACGGATTCCTGTTAATCTTGCTGAAATTCCAACAAGCTTCAGGGATGCGATGACTTTAAAAATCTGGTCGGCAACCATGGTATCGATAATAGCAACGCCTGATAGATCAATGATGATGACCTTTAAATTGTATTCTGTACCAAGCGCTAAGGCCCGCTCCATTAGCTGCTGAGCTCTTCTGGTATCCAAGTCCCCCACAAGAGGAAGAACACCAATTTCCTCAGTGACCCTTACTAGCGGGATGGAAAGCTCATAAACTGCTTTTTCGGCCACAATCAAGCTTGCAGCATGGCTCCTGGCATAAGAAAGGCTCAGCCAGTGTACAGCCTGGTCTACAACTGAATCAAACCTGGAAATATTATTAAAAAAAGATTCTAAATCAAATTGGCAGGCAATCGATTCATCTTTTATAATTTCACCAATGGTTTTCCGGTAATACCGTACCTCTTCTATGGCTAAATCCAGCGGCAGCTGCATGTCAACCAGCAGATGGACAACATTGTCTCCCCACTTTTTCAGCTGTTCAAATGTATCTTGCTTATCTTTATAAATAGAATTTGCATATATTTCTATTAAATTTTCTCTCCATTTTTTCAAGGCTTCATTTACAGTGTATGTTCCTGTATTATCATTTTTCCGCTGCAGTGCAAGTTCTGCTTTTTTACTTAAAATGCTTTCTGTTATTCTTTGCAATTGCTTATCCATATTTACTACATTCATCATATCACCTCTAATATGTAAATTCATTCTAACATATCTGCTTATTGAGGTGCCAATCCTCTGGCCCTGCAACTCTCAGCCAATATCCCGGACATTCCTTCATCACTCTGCCAAACTAAAATATTTCCATTGACTTAAAAGCATTATCGCCGTATATTATTACAGGTAAATGAATAAATTCTCACACATTTAAACCACATACTATACTATTTGAACAAAAAACATAAATCTCCTGCTGATTACTATAAAAACAACTAGAAAGGGAGAAGCAAAATGAATAATAAAAAACTTGGTTTTTGGATTTTATCAGCTCTTGTTATCGGAAATATGGTGGGTTCAGGCATATTTATGCTGCCCCGATCCTTGAGCGAAGCAGCAAGCCCTGCCGGAGTTATGTCTGCATGGCTGATTACTGGGTTAGGCGTGCTAATGACAGCCCTTGTATTTGGAAACCTTGCTATTAGAAAGCCTGATTTATCCGGGGGCCCCCAAATTTATGCAAAGGAACTTTTCAAGCCTGGTTCTCAAGCATCAACCCTATCAGGCTTTATGTCTTCATGGGGTTATTGGATTGGAAACTGGGCAGGAAATGTTGCCATTGTCACCACATTTGCCGGCTATCTGAGCACGTTCTTTCCAGTCATGGTCAATCAGAAAGCTTTATTCACAATAGGAAGCTTCACGCTTAAGACCGGAAATGCCATAACTTTTGCAGTCTGCACCATCCTGTTATGGGGAGTTCACTTCATCATTTTAAAAGGGCTTGAAACAGCTGGAAAACTTAACTTCCTGGCAACAGCAGCAAAGGTAGCGGGATTTCTTCTTTTCATTATTATCGGACTATTTGCCTTCCAAAAAGCTAATTTAACTCCATTTGCCGCTCCAATAACGGGTGAAAATGGACATGAAGTCGGGATATTCGGTCAAATCAACCATGCGGCCGTCAAAACACTTTGGGCATTCATCGGAGTGGAATCTGCCGTTGTTTTTGCATCCCGCGCCAAAAGGCAATTGGATGTTAAAAGAGCCACAACACTTGGCATGCTTGTTGCCCTTGCTATTTACATTGGCATCAGCACGCTAGTTATGGGTGTTTTGCAAAATGATGTGCTTGTATCCTCCAATAAGCCGCTGATTGATGCAATGACTGCCATTTGCGGTCCTTTGGGCGGAAAAGTGCTTGCTGGCATCGGATTAATCAGCTTATTCGGCTCAATCATCGGCTGGGTGATGCTGAGTGCAGAGGTGCCATATCAGGCAGCTCGCCAAGGATTGTTTTTGCCGGCTTTTATGAAAGTGAATAAAAAGGGGATTCCTGTATTCGCATTAGTGGTTAATAACATTTTGGGCCAGTTGTTTATTTTTTCTACCGTATCCAATACGATTTCTTCCGCCTTTGATTTTATTATTATCATTGCAACCCTATCTTACCTGGTTCCTTATTTTATTTCTTCGGTCTTTCAGCTGAAGCTGGTGGTGACTGGTGAAACCTATCACACCCTAAAAAGCAGAATACAGGATGGAATCATTGCCGGATTATCAACCATTTACTCCCTTTGGGTCATCTATGCAGGTACAGCGGATCTTAAAACCTTCATACTTGGAATGGCACTGCTTGCCAGCGGCATTGTCTTTTATAAACGGATAACACCAAAAGCAGCTCCAGCCCCATCAACAAAGCTTTCTGCATAAACCTTAAGCGAAAGGGGCTGAGTTTTGAGGCTGAACGATGTAACATCTGCCCTATAGGCTTTGTTAAAATGCATGGCAGATTGGAACATGTACGGCTCCTGAGGGATTAGCTTTACATCCGGACAAGTGCATTATACAAGCTGTCAGGAGGCCCGGCGGAACGCCACCTGAGTTCTCCGCCTTTAGAGCTTAATTTTAACAGTGTTTAAAACGGCAAAAAGCCTCCGGGAGCGGGAGGCTTTTTCATGCTGCAAACCTTCAAAATATCATCAGTTATTGCCCTGCATCTGCTTAATATTTTCCAGCGCATCTTGCACTGTCTTGAACGTTTTCAGGTCTCCGAAGGTAATTCCCAATTCTATCAGCTTAATGGCCACGGCTGATTTTATTCCGGTCAGTATAATTATCAACAATCACTGCTTATTGCTCTTAAACCAGAGACAAGAGGAATCTTAAATAAAATATTTGGATGTCTGTAAGCCTATGTAGATAGGTATCTTCTCTTTAATATCACTCAATTTCTTTGTTCTTAATTCCCGCTTGACGATCTTTATATCTTTGAAAGATCCAAATAGAAACAGTAAGCCAAAAAATGCTGGCAAAATAGGCGCCTATTACATCACTTGGATAGTGGACACCCAGATAGATTCTGCTGATGCCAATTGCTAATATCATACAAATACTGAGGAAAACAAGAATTCTCCTTCCCCATGCAGAAGGAATATGCCGCCAAAGCAAAAATGCCAGAATACCATACAGAGCTACAGCCTCCATGCTATGACCGCTTGGAAAACTAAAGCCCTGGGCATCCGCAAGTCTATGCAGGCTTGGACGGGAACGATGAAATAACATTTTCAAAACCTGATTCAGCACAGCTGTGCCGCCAATGACTGCAATAAACAGAATTAGTTCAAGCCTATGGTGCAGAAACTTATATAATACTAATAAAATCAGGATGGAAAGAATCGCGACGATTTCAGTAGATCCAATCCAGGAAAAGAATTTCATGATCCCAGTCAGCCTTGGTGCTTCGAATCCCTGGACGAAGGAAATAATGGAATCATCAAACCCTTTTACCTTATCTCCATGAACAAAAATAGAAATCAGGCCAAATACAACAATTGAAAAAATGCTCACTGCATACCCTTTTGCTAATAATTTCTTTAAATTCATACTAACTCCTTCAAATTTGCATATTTCTATACAGGATTTTTTTTATGGATTTGTGGATCTTGCCTGTTTATTTCCGCTTCCGGCATCCGCTATGCCGCTGCATAGCCGCCTGCCACTTTTCAAGTGCAATTTAAATATCAGCGCTGAAAAAACTGATACATCCAGTATAGCCGCTTCAGCAGCCTTCTGCACCTTTTATCCTTCTAAATAAAACACTGAAAAAAATAAAAAATAGGTCACCGTCCAAACCGGATCTCTGTTTCTGACATAGGGTATATGGAGGAATTGCATAAGGCATTCTTCAAAAACTTATTAGGAGGAATTTATTATGTGCTTTGGCGGATGCGGATATGGGTATACTGCTCCAGTAGCAACTGGCGGTTATGGAAGCGGATTTGCACTTATCGTGGTATTGTTCATTCTTTTGATCATTATTGGTGCGGTGTGCTGGTCTGGGTATTAATTAATAAAAATCAACTGGACATGGAAGAATCCATGTCCAGTTGATTTTTGGTAGTATTCAGCCTTTTATCTTAATTTTAAAACCTGTCCTATGGATAAATGATCATTTCTCAATGAATTTATTTTGATTAAAGCTGCAACTGATACATGCACTTTTTTGCTGATTGCATTTAGGGTGTCCCCTTTTTTTACGATATATGTCTTTACTGCCGCAGGCTGGACTGGAACCTTTAATACCTGTCCAATCTTAAGAGCATCGCTTTTAAGGGAATTGAGCTTCTTTAGTTATGCAGAGGTTGTATGATATTTTTTTGCAATCTGATACAGGGAGTCCCCTTTTTTAACGGTATAGGTATTTTTAACCGGAGGTGTACTTGCAGTTTCATCGTCAAGCAAATATTTCATATCTTTGCTGAAATTTATATGATGCTTTACTTTATATATATTTGCCTCTTTTTTAAACAAGCTGTCTTGCTTTGTTATAAAGGCAACTGCTTTATCATTTGCTTTTTTATATTCTTCTTTTGATAAATCTTTTTGCAGATAATTAATTGTGTCCACTTCAAGGTTGTAGATGGTAACCAAGGTGTCATACAAATAGCCGTCCATTTTCTGCAGATCATGATTCAATCCAATTAAGTCTGACTCGTCGTCTATTGCTTTGTCCAGATAATTCATGTATTCACCATAAATGCTATCAGCCTCTTTTTCAGTTTTTGCAGGGTTCAGCCTGGTTTTATAGCTTTCGACTTTATGCAGAATTTTTGCATAATGAGCAGCGAACGTATTTATTACATTTTGATACTTCGAAGCTGAAACAGCTGCTGCAGAAGCATCAGCAGGCTTTACCACAGCCCCCCCTGCAAAAAATATAGATGCAGCTATCGCTGAGGCAGCCACTTTTTGAGACATTTTTTTCATAGTTAAAACTCCTATAGATACTGAATGTTTTTAGCAGCAATCATTCTCCAACTCTAAAATAATTATTACCCTGAAACTATAGCATACATGGAAGCCGCTATTACCTTGCTTTCTTCTTTTTGATATCGAAAACCAGTCTTAATCCTACAAATACTGCAGATTTGACAAACCAAGTTAAGATCCAGTCAGCAAGGATAATTGGCTTTATTACTGTATTGTTTAAATAAAATACATGGGATCATTTAAAATATGGAAAATGATTCTAACTGACGATACCATAAGGAAAAACATTTGAATATAGGAAAGTTATGCACTTATAATGTCAAATTAAATACTTTTTCCCTGAACATTTCCATCGCTTTGGAGGGTGCATGCTTCTTATGCCGCACAAAGGACAAATGCCGATTTAAAGGGCAGCCTTTAACCCGGCAAATATTCAACTCTCCCATTTCCAGCTCTCTGCCTACTGTCCAGCGGGATAGCAGAGAAATGCCCAGACCAGCCATAACCGCCTCTTTAACTCCCTGGCTGCTGCTGAAAATGAAGCACCGCTGCACAGTAATATTATTTTCCTCTATAAATCTGTCTGTGAAGGTCCTCGTTCCTGAACCTTGTTCTCTCATTATCCAAATCTGGTTTTGAAGAAGTTTCTTTTCAATTACCTTTTTTTGCGACAAAGGGTGTGCGGAAGGAAGCAGCAAAACCATTTCATCATCGAGGAAAAACTCTTTTTCGATATCATCATAAGAAGAATCACCTTCAATCAGCCCCAAATCCAATAAGCTCTCACGCACTCCGTTAAGTACTTCCTCTGTATTTGAAATACTGATTTCAAAATCTACATTGGGATATTGCCCGGTGTATTCAGCAACAATCTTCGGAAGTATATATTCTCCGATGGTAAAGCTAGCTCCAACTCTAATCATTCCTGTCACCTGGTTTGTCAGATCATCTATTTCCTTTTTCGCCTGCTGATGAAGGAAAAGAATTTGTTTGGCATGCTTATACAGAATTTCACCTGCTTCTGTCATTTGGACACGCTTTGGTGAACGCTGAATTAACTTGGCGCCCATTTCATGTTCAAGGTTTTTAATATGAACACTGACACTTGGCTGAGATAAATTCAAAAGCTCTGCAGCCCTGGAAAAATTCCTTAGTTCAACCACAGCTGTAAAAACCTTCATGGATTCTGTAATCATTGCAGTTCCTCCCTTCATTTTATTTTATCATTAGTTTTTTTAATGATTACTATAGATTAAATATATTTAACTTATGATACTAATACGTTTACAGTATACTTATAAACATCTGTTTGGAGTGGACACTATTGAAAAAATTATACGGCCGAAGCACCTCAGGTTTTTTCCTGGGTATAGGGCTAACCCTGTTTATTGCCATAGCTGCGAAATACTTATCGCAGCTTCCATTTTTGAGTATATTAGGACAATTAGTCATTAGCATACTGATTGGGGTCCTCTGGAGGGCGTCCGCTGCAGTTCCTCCAAATATTAGAGCAGGGACCAATTTTTCAAGCAAAAAATTGCTCCGGACCGGAATCATTCTGCTCGGCATGAGATTAAACCTGGCAGATATCCTGCATGCAGGGCCAATGGTGTTCTTACTTGCTGCAATACATATTGCTTTCACGCTAGCCGCTGTATACTCGCTGTCACGGTGGTTCAAAGCCGGGAAGGAGCTTGCCGTACTGACTGCTTGCGGAACAGCCATATGCGGTGCTGCTGCAGTAGTTGCAATCGCGGCCCAAATTAAAGCAAAAGATGAGGTAACTGCCATAGCAGCAGCTACTGTTGCCATTTTAGGCACCATTTTTACTTTGATTTATACCTTACTTTATCCAGTACTAGGCCTCTCACCTCATGCTTATGGAATATTTGCCGGCAGCACTCTGCACGAAATTGCCCATGTTATTGCTGCAGCCGCCCCTGCGGGAAAGAATGCTGTAGATTTAGCTGTCATCGTTAAACTGACCAGGGTAGCATTACTCGTTCCTGTTGCTCTTCTGATCGGATTTTTTATGAAAAGCAAAGCTCCTGAACAGAGTAAAAGAGACTGGAGAAAACTCCCTGTACCATGGTTTATTATCGGCTTTATAGCCGCAAGCTCCGTCCATACATTAGGGATTTTTTCTGATTATATATCAAGGTTTGCTGTTTTGGCGGCTTATATGCTTATTGCAATGGCAATGGCAGGTCTCGGTCTTAGTGTTGATCTCTCAGCATTCAAGCGGTTAGGGCTTCCTTCTTTCGCAGCTGGTTTAATAGGATCCCTCTTGCTTTCATTCCTTGGATATTATTTAATACACCTCTTCCATTTAGTTTAATTGCTCTTGCCTACACAGATTAACCTGTGTTGATTTAACCTTGTTGAATCTGTCTTGCCATAAACGACGGGAAAAGAAGGAATAGAATTGCTGAAATAACTGACCTATTAGGCTATCCCAAGAAATATGACAAGTGGCGGGGAGTAATGGGAATTGGTTCAACGAGGCCTTAAGGAGTCAAAAACATAGGAGGAACGCGCGTTAAATAACTGAATTCCTGCAAAAACACTTCCACATCTCTACATGCAGGGTTCCAATTTACTGAAAACACAACATTTATTACTGTGCCAACTTATAGTGGTACAGTAAAACAGGCATGTTCCCATTGAGCCCGTTATTCTGCACTTTTCCCAATAATATTAGCATATTCATCTTCGAGTTCCAAAAGTGTCAGCTGAAATAAATGTACGTTGTTTTTCTTATATATTCCATGATTGATCAAGGTATCAATCAAACAGCTTTTCCTCGCTTCTGCTGTTTGGTTAGCCATAGAGTTTCCAGCTCCTTTCTCTGTATTACATGTAATGCAGTCTTGGTGCCAAAATAAAAGCCTCTTCTTACAAAATGTAAGAAGAGGCGGATGCACAATGATATTCTCTTCTTATCTTTCAAGCATACGCTTGCTGGAATTGGCACAGTACTCTATAAAGGAGTCCGCTGCCGAGGTTTCACAGGGCCTAGTCCCTCCGCCTCTCTTGATAAGCCGGTATGAAATTATGGAGCAGTAAATTCTTATGTTTTTGCTTTTCTTGAAAGCGGCAGCAAAGGGAAAACATCTTCACTAAGTAAAGAATAAAGATTTGCTTTCTTTGATCTTCATTCTCTTTGTCTTGATTGTTTGAGGAGAAAATCCCGTATTATATTATTTCTTTTTATCTTTGTTAGAAGAAAAAAGCATATATATAATATTAAAGACTAACTCGAATGCCATTATATTTTACCCCTTTGCTTTTTGGAATTTCTTAGTATGCGCTTTTACATTCCTTATAATAAAAGCACGGCATTCATCTGTCAATACTTTTTGGCAGGACTTTTTATTCTGTAAATTTTACTACTCAAAAATAGCCTTCATAAACCGCGAGGCTGCTGCGATTTCCTTGTTGGCCTTTATATAAAAAGGCTGTTTTCATACAATTTTTCTGCTGCAACAGGGCGGCTGATTTCTGCACCATAGACCCGAATTTAAAATGCAATCGCATCAAAGAACTCCTCAAATAACAGCAATCTATAAAAAAAGAGCCTAAAAAAAGCCGGAAATCTCCTTTTTTTTGAGAAATCAGGCTTTTTTCATGTACTTATTTATTTTCGGTGCACATCATGAATTAGCCCCGGCAGCCACACATTGACATCAGTAAATGCAAATCCTAGTTCTTTTGCTTTTTTATTGCTCATTACCCATGTAACAGGTAAATTATAAGGTGATTCATTATCTTGATTTTTTTCATCTGCAAAAATGAAGCTTTTTCCAGTTTCGTTTTCGATAAGCCCCAGCATTTCCCTTAGTGTAAGATGGCCGTTTGAAACTGCATTAATTGGGCCTTCAATCCCAGCATTTGCGGCCCAGCATAGAAATTCCCCAGCCTCTTCTTCTGTTATGAAAGAAATAGCGGCTTCAGGATTACTGAAATATATCTCTTTCCCTGCCTCAATTCTTTCAATATGAAAGGTTAGCCGATTTGTATAATCGTTCATTCCCTGTACAATAGGAAACCTGACACAAACGGTTTTGAATGGGGCTTCCTGGCAAAACACCGATTCTGCCTGCCTCTTACCTTCGCCATAAGAAACATCTTGGTGTTCTTGCGGAATATTATAATGATAAGGATCAAAATCACCTTCAGAAAGCATTTCTTCTGAAAACTCATACACTGACATGGAAGACGTGAATATGTACTGTTCTGTTTTATCAGCAAAAACACTGATTGCTTCCCTGGCATCTTTAGCTGTATAGCAAATCTGATCAAAAACAACATCCCACTTGCCATCCTTGAAGGCACTGAAAAAGCTGTTTTCATCATTTCTGTCAAAGGAAATAGTTTTAACTTTATCTCCAAAAGAAATTTTGCTTTTACCCCTTGTGGCAACCGTAACATCCACTCCTTTTTCCAAAAGAGCGCTTACTAGCCGCTTTCCAAAAAAACGTGTGCCGCCAAGTACCAATGCTTTTTCCATATCCTTCTCCCCTGCTTTCAGCTTAATTGTATTTTTCATTTATGCATATAAACCTGAGAAATCTCACTTAATATTCAGTTTATTCAAAAAATAGCCCTATGTCCAATTGAGATCATTTCCGGCACCATTAACACCCAGAAGCTGGCAGTCTATTTGAAATCCCACAAGTTAGTTCGCTTACGAATACTGCCATCTGCACGATTAATAACAAGATGGCAAAAAAAAATCCCGGATGCACCAGGATTTTTTAAGCTTTATAATCAGCCGTTTACTTCTTTATTCAAGCTTGGCTTAAGCAGCTTTGCATCTTCAAATACTTTGCCCATTTTATCCTCGCCCTTTGTGAATGTTGCATTTGCTCCATCAAGCGCGGGTGCAGATTTTTTAAGCTCGTCTGCTTTAGTTTGATAAGAATCTGTAAAATCTTTAATAGCTGCTTCTAAATCATTGCTTTGATTTTTTAATTCAGCCGGTATTTTTATTTTTTTCAGTTCTTCAGCAACAGCTGCTGCAGAGACTTGTGCGCTTGTTTTCATCTTTGCATCAGATTTATCTCCTGATGCTTCGTATGTATTCAAGTCAGCATCCTTGCTGTTAATAGCGTTCGCTAGCTCAGAGTAAAGATGAACAAGTGATTTTTTCACTTTTTGCTGATCTGCAGCGCTGTCTGCAGAAGATTTCTTTTTGCCGGAATTTCCTTCATCCCCCGAAGAACAAGCCATTAAACCAATAGCCATCATAAATGCTGAAAACAAAATTAAAAATTTCCTCATTTTGCAGCTCCTTTTTAACGTAGTATGTATAAGGCAATATACCGCCCATAATTACTTTTTAAGGGATATCGAATTTCAGAAAATTACATTTATTATTCTGAGATATAAATGATTAATGTTTTATCTCAGAATATTCTTAATGTTTCACCCTTATTATGCGTCAAAACAGTATGTAAACCTTTACTTCACTATTATAGAAGGTAGAATTCACAATTTCAATCAAAACTTTGATAATATAGTAATTTTGGAAATTTTCGATAATTCCCATTCTTCCTTCTTGTTCGCTACTGAACATTGTCATTTGGTTTTTTTGCTGACTCAGTGTTTTTTCTGTAAACCATTACAAGTAACCCATGCCACTGTATTTCTGTGATTTCCTCACATAAATAAATGTCCTCTGCATATCTCTTAATCTAGCCATAATTATCTTTAGTGACTCCTGTCCATTTATTATCAATTTTCTAATGCTAATGACTTTTTTTCCATTTAATGCAAGAATGATAGTGGGGGGCGATTTCATTGAAGGTGCTGATTGGCTCAATAATTGTTGTTTTGCTGTTATGTTTGGGAGCTTGGCTGATCATTTCTCCTGCTTTCACAAAAGTCGGGGATACAGCAAAGAAGATGAAAAAAAATTTAGAGGAGGACAAAAATGGAAACGAAAAATAAAAAAGGATTAAACCGCAAAGCACTTGGCGGAATCATTGTTGCTGTCGCTTTAGTCCTTGCGCTGGGAGTTACCGCATTGTTTATCCAGAAAATCCCAAACGGGTATGTTGGTGTTGTATACAGCCCAAATGGCGGCGTACAAGATAAAACGCTTGGCCAAGGCTGGCACTTAGTAGGGCTGTTCGATAAGGTTACTGTTTATCCTGTCAGAATGCAGACAGTAAATTACAGGGATATTCAAGTCGCTACATCTGATGGAAAAAATGTAACCATTGATTTTGCATATAATTACAATATCCAGCCTGACAAGGTGGTAGGCGTTTTTAACAAATTCGGCCCGATAGATGTGGAGCAAATAGAACAATCTTACCTAAGAACAAGACTATGGGATGCAGGACGGAAAGCAATCGCAAAGTATTCTGTCATCGATACATACGGAGAGAAATCGTCTGAAGCGGCCGTAAATGTGCAGAAAATATTTTCTGAGGATATTGGGCGGCTGGGCTTTTCTGTAGACAATCTAACACTTGGTGTACCAAAACCTGATAAATCGACACAGGCAGCCATTGATAAGCGGGTGGAAGCAGCACAGGAATTAGAAAGAAAGCAGATTGAGCTTAAGATTGCCAAAGCAGAAGCTCAGAAAAAACAAATACAGGCAAAAGCAATTGCTGAATATAATGAAACAATTAAAAAGTCAATCAGCAAGGAAGTTATTCAAAATAGCTGGATTGAAAAATGGGATGGGAAAATGCCGAATGCCATGGGCTCCAATCAGCTCATTTCCATACCGATTGACGGAAATAGCAGTTCAAAAAAATAGCATGCAAAAAAGCCGTAAATATTCCATATTTCTGGAACAATTACGGCTTTTTTTATATCTTAATTCTCTTAGGGCACTGTTTCTTCCACCAGCTTCTGCTGTCTTTTTTAGAATCTTGGTAAACATGGCCGTCTATGTATTTTAAGTACTGTTTTTTCATTGCGGCCCCTGCTCATTCCTCCATACTTTGCATACAAGCTTGTATTGGTCTGCTATACTGTTATAACGTATAGTACTAGTTAGTCAGCGAAAAGAAATCAGCAGTACTTTTAAAGAAAACATGTAAAAAGGATGAAATTACTTTGGATAAACTTGAGAACAGCCATGATTATATATATACCTATGTCTGCAATGCAGAAGAAAGGTCTCTATGCCACTTAGAGATGCGCTCTTTTTTCGGGCATGATAGTCAAAAGAATGTCATTAAAAGCAATGTTAAAATTGATCCGAGCAGAAGCCCATTTATGAAGGAAAGAATTGAAATACTATTTGAAGGAGAAACACTGTCAGACATTCTTTTGCATGCAGAAACTATATATATGCACGACGAAACTTTCAGGGTGGTTTTCATCAAAATCAATGATCTTGATAGAGAAAAAAAAATAGAATACCAGGAACGTTTGAAAATTGAACGAGATGTCGGCTGGCGGATCAACGGAAATGCAGATCTCAGCAAGCCCATGCAAATTTTTGGTGTCGGTGTCTTTGAAGGCCGCTGGTATCTCGGTAAATATACGAAAAGTGAAGCTGTTTGGCTGCGCCATTTAAAAAAGCCCAGAGAATATTCTACAGCGCTAAGCACCCGTGTAGCCAGGGCAGCCGCCAACATTGCCGTTCCTCATCCTGCAGGCAAAAAAGCGATTGATCCATGCTGCGGAATCGGAACCGTTTTAGTAGAGGCACTGTCCATGGGCATTGATATTGTTGGACGGGACATAAATCCATTAGTCACAAATGGCTCACGGGAAAACATTGCTTATTTTGGATTAACTGGGGATGTGACAACAGGGCCCATCTCAGAAATCCATGAGTATTTCGATGCTGCTATTATTGATATGCCGTACAATCTCTATACACATGCGACACCCGAATCACAATTATCCATTTTGCAGCATGCACGAAAAATAGCCGCTAAAGCTGTTATCATCACCATTGATAATATTGACAATATGGCAGCTGAAGCAGGCTTTAAAATTTCAGACCGCTGTGTTGCCAAAAAAGGGCTGTTTGAAAGGCAAATTCTTGTTTGTATATAAAAAAAATGTGAGCGGAAACCTTCTGGAATGGTTTCCGCTCACATTTCATTCATTTAAGGCATGCTCTAATGCCTTTCTGTTTTTTTCCATGACGGCAATATAGTCCAGGCCTTGTTTTTGCTCTTTATCTGTTAAACCTTCCAAAGGATTCAGCACATCTGTTTTAGCATGAACTTCCTTGGCGAGTGTGTGTGCGACCTTCGGACTTGTGAGCGTTTCAAAAAACACAGTTTTTATATGGCGTTTTTGAACTTCATTGGCAATTTCCTCAAGGCCCTTCAAGGAGGGCTCCTGATCTGGCGACAGTCCTGCTACTGCAATTTGCTTTAGACCATATTGTTTAGCTAAATATGAAAACGCTGTGTGCTGGGTAACAAATTCTTTTCTTTTAGCATGTTTGGCTGTCTTTTTAAAGTTAGCATCGAGCACATCCAGTTTTTTGCTGAATGACAGATAATTTTTTTGATAATCTTTTTTATGTGCCGGATCTTTTTTTACTAGCCCTCTATAAATATGTTCTGCTTCTTTTTTTGCCAGGGCAGGATCGAGCCACACATGAGGATCAAGCGACTGGACATTGCTGTCTCCTTCTCCCTTTCCGTCAGCAAGCGGAAGGCCCTTACTTGCTTCAATGACTGTAAGGTTTTTTTGATTAATGGACTCCAGGACCTTATTCACCCAATTTTCCATGGATGCTCCGTTATATATAAAAACATCGGCGTTTTGTATATCGATTAAATCCTTTGTCGATGGCTCCCAATCATGCGGCTCCACACCTGCAGGAATCAAGATCTTCACTGAAGCATTATTCCCTGCAATATTTTTGGCAAAATCGTACATTGGATAAAAAGTTGTAACGATCTTTAATTTTCCGGTGCCTACTCTCCCGTTTTCATCGCCGCTGGATTGACAGCCCGAAAGAGCGAACAGGACAGCAGCCATAACAACAGGCAGCATTTTTTTAATCATTGTAATTCCTCCCTTAAGAAATCGTAACAATTACGATTTGACTTTCATAGTGTAATATAAAACATCGGGGTTTGTAAATAAATAAATACCGTTTTTTCTTTTACCATGCCCTTTCAAACGTCATTTATACAAGAAGAAAGGCCGCATGTGTGCGCCTTTCACTATTTCTGTTATTCCTATTTATCCCCGATTGGCCTCTATCAGCGCTTTTTTTAAACAAGCTCCATCTGTGCATTAACACTCCTCAATTCATCAGATGCCCAGCGTTCAATTGCGTCAGAGGTTTTCTGATCGATTCTGAGAAAAAAATTCTTTTTTTCTGTCACCTTTTAAATCACTACCTTAATGAACTGCCCACCACTAACAACCCTACTGATTGTTTAAGCAGCCTTTTTGCTGTCCTTACTTTCAAGAGCCCAGCTCCAGCCTGTTAAAATTACAGCTGAAAGCACCATCAAGCCGCCAATCCAGCTTGTGTGAATCAATCCAATTGACTCAGTAATTATTCCGCCAAGATAAGAGCCGATGGCAATGCCTGCATTAAAGGCAGCAATGTTTATTGCTGAGGCTACATCCACCGCTCCCGGCACAAAGCGCTCTGCCAGCATCACTGCATAGACCTGGAGACCCGGAACATTCATGAAGGCAAATAACCCCATAACAATGATGGTAAGAAGTCCAGCGATTTTAAATGGTGCAGTGAAGGCTAAAATGAATAACACTACTGCCTGAATTAAAAACATATAAAATAAAGCTTTGATTGGTTTATGGTTTGAAAGTTTGCCTCCAACCATGTTTCCGATTGCGATTGCAATTCCATAGACAAGAAGAATTCCCGCAACCGTTCCTTGTTTGAATCCTGTAATATTTTGCAGCAGCGGAGACAGATAAGTGAACACTACAAATGTTCCTCCATATCCAAGTGCTGTAATGATGAACAATAGAAGCAATCGTCCATTTGTCACCAGTTTGAACTGATCACGGAAAGTGGATTGAGCCCCTTTTTTTAAGTCAGATGGAACTAAAATGCTGTTTGAGATCAGGGCAATGACTCCAATTACCACAATGATTATGAATGAATATCTCCAGCCAAATTGCTGTCCGATGAAAGTGCCGAGCGGAACACCCGTCACAGTAGCTACGGTCAAACCGGTAAACATGATAGAAATGGCACTGGCCCTTTTATTTTCTGGAACTAAATCAGCAGCGATTGTGGAACCTATGGACATGAACACACCATGTGAAAAAGCCGCAACGACTCTGGCAGCTAACAAAATCCCGATTGTCGAAGCACTGGCTGCAATGCTATTGCCAATAATGAATACAATCATGATCAGCAGCAATAATGTCTTTCTTGGCATATTTGAGGTCAAAGAAGTCAAAACCGGTGCTCCGAAAGTAACCCCAAGTGCATATAAGGAAACCGTAAGGCCCGCTGTTGTTACGGAAATGTGCATGTCATTTGATATAAGCGGCAGAAGGCCAACAGAAATAAATTCCGTAGTCCCAATGGCAAAGGCGCTTACTGCGAGTGCCAATAATGCCAGGGTACTTCTTTTTTTATCGTTAATCATTTATATCCCCCTAAAAAATTGTTATAGTGTATGAAACATTGCTGCAAGCTAAAAGGAAGGCTCATATGGACCTTTTAACCGGCAAATGTTATTATGCTCTATATCAACCATTATTAAAAGTACGCACTTTTAAGTGATATAGGCACTTTTTAGTACCTGTCTTTTTAGGAGGAATAAACATGCAAGCTAAGAAATATAATATATCCGTCGAAGCAACTCTTGAGGTAATCGGCGGGAAATGGAAATGTGTCATCCTTTGCCACCTGACTCATGGAAAAAAACGGACAAGCGAACTTAAGCGCCTGATGCCAAATATCACGCAAAAAATGCTGACACAGCAGCTTCGTGAATTAGAGGATGATGGAGTGATCAACCGTATCATTTACCAGCAGATACCCCCTAAAGTGGAATATGAGCTGAGTGAATACGGATGGAGCCTGAAGGGAATTTTAGACTCTCTTTGCTTATGGGGTGAAAATCACATTACCAGAGTGTATGGAGATAAGTTTTCAGTACTAGAGGAAAGTGTTTTGAATGACCAGCTAAAATAAAAGGTTTTATAAGGCGGCTCTATACTGATCCGGCCTTGCCCCTTAAACAGAAATCACTGGCAGAGTAAAATAGCCAATAAAAAATCCAGTTGAAAGATGCTGGATTTTTTATTGTGAAAGGATATTATCCTTTCCTGTTTCAATCTTCCGTTCCCTCCTGATTCCATAGAAAATAGTTATTGTGCCGCAAACTACAAATATCGGGTCAAGCCAATTAGCTTCCGGACCATTAGTGATTCGGTGCAGCCCGAAAAGCCAGTGAAACACCACAATATCAAAGCTAAGAAAAAGACCGGTGGATACAAGAAAGCCGTGAAAAAAGGAACGGGAGAATACCCTCTCTATGAATATTGCCAATATAATCAGGATCACGATACCTGTACCCACAGCACCTAACCTTCCCCCCATGGATTCCAGCTTAATCCCCATTGCATATGCATGAATACTGTGAAAAAACAGATTCATGGTCAAATAGCCTGCAACAAAACCCAAAAACCTTTTTTTATTCAAATTGATTTCCTTCCTTATTCTAACTGTATTGATTAAAATGCCAAATCTATTTTATCATAAGGCTATTTTCGTAAACACTGCTGCTGTTACAAAGTGGTTGATTTCTGCGCCAGGATGCTCGCTTTCCGCGTGGCGGCCGGCGAGTCTCCTTGGCTCTGCCTGCGGGGTCTCGCTTTCCCGCTAATCCCGCAGGCGTCTCGCACCGTACGTTCCAATCAACCCGATTTACCTATGTGATCGCCTCACAGAAACCATTAAAAAATAACAATCAATTAGAAAATGGCCTATCAAAAAAACACAGCAGCATATTATTATTAAAAAAAATGATACTGCCGCCTAATTGACACTATGGATTTATTTTTTCTTAACCGTGTAATTGACTTCGCCTGCTTCTTTAACAAAGTGAAAACCCTGCTGCGGCTCGTATAGAAAGCTGAACTTTTCCCTGCTTCGTTTATTTAAATAATATTGAAGATGGGCTGTGCGGGATACCCTTTCTTTAATGGTTTGTTCCTTCACATCCAAAATGACACTGTGTCCATATTTCAGCAAAATGAGAGTCCTCTTAGGAGAAAGCTTATTCACTTCATCTATATGGTGGTGTGCAAGCCATACACAATCATCTCTTTTCATAGACACAGAAGGAAACCAATAGATATCCTGTTTCAAATTAATCGGAATAGGACTCATTTTAATGTTTCCCAAGATGGAATGCGAGCTTTTAATGGCCCCAGACATACTGCTTCCGTAATAAATAATGCTTTCCTCAACAATTCTGTATGGCGGCATAGCCACATAAAAGATATGTTTCCCTTCCATAACTTTAGAATGCCAATTGCTTACAGAGTCAAAATGTGAGGCAATTAAAATGGTATCTTCATTAATCACATAGTTAGGCAATAACAGCATAGCTTTGTCCCCTCTTCTCAAAACTCATTTATCAGGAAATCTGCATGACAAGCCGCTATGTTTTACCTTAATTTCCCATATAATATAATCTATTATACCTATTACTTATATATTATGTAAATTGTTTTTTATAAATTCTGAAAAACACTTAAAATATGATTTCCCTTAGCGCCAGCATTGCAAAATGAGATTTTTTAATTGGAACTCCCGATTTCTTCAGGAGTTCCTCTTTATCATTTTACAGTTTTGCAAGCCTTTCAAAGGCATATGCAAGCATATGCCATCTATGGTCCCTGATTTCACTCAGCTGATCGAGTATTTCATTTTCCTGAAAATCTATATCTTTGACAAGCCGCGTCACTGTCTGGCCATCCCTCAGAAGCTCCACAACCTTAAACATCATTGAAATAAAAGCAGACTTAAAGGCAGCATATTGATGAGGGAATCTTGCTTCCATCTCCTTATATTGTGAAACAACATAATGGATTTCGACAAAATTCAGTCCCGGCCGCTGCTCTAGGGCAAGTGCCAGTACTTCAATTTCAGGTGACTTATTCATGAATTTATATAAATTGCCCATTGCCTCCCTGAAGTTTCCTGAAGAGGTTGGATGCTCCTGGTGATAACAAAATGCAGCGGGATCCACCCGGAATTTTGCTCCATTTTTAAACAAATGTGTCTGGTCAAACTAACGTGCCATTTAGCTTATTTTTAACGATTGGCTATTTTTTTCATTATTTCATGCCTATTCAGCTGTGAAATTTATTTAAAAAATATTATAAAAAGACTGTAAGAATTTGTCTGAAGTTAAAATTTTCTAAAAAAACAATTCTAGACGTTTATCATGTTATATTTCTCAAGGAGTTATTTACTGGAAAAAACCAAACGGAGGGCGATCATGGTTTTAGAAATATTGATTCAGCATTTTATCTGTTATAAAAACCGAAAACCTCAACATGCCAATGAGCTTTTAGATTATATACAGGAAAAATATCTGAAAGGGGAACTATCCTTTTCAAACTATAAAAACCTATTCGGTGAGCTGGAAAAACGAGGAGCAAAAAAACCCTTTTTGGCCGCTGAAAATTCCCTTAGATGCGCCGATTCACCTTCAATATAATAGGAGTACTACTGAGCCGCTCATTAAAAAAACCTTCTGGACTGAGACGTCCAGAAGGTTTTTTTAATGAGCGGCCGTTATTTTTATTTCTCCATTTTCTTCGACTGCTTTAAAGCTTTTCACATCAGGCTTTTCAAAGATAAAGTCTGCTATTGCATCCTCAAGCTGCTCCTGAATGACCCTTCGAAGCGGCCTTGCCCCGAAAGCAGGATGGTAGCCAAGGTCAGCCAGTTTATCCTTAGCTTCTTTTGTGACTTCCAGGGACAATCCCTGAACACGGATTGTTTCGTAAAGTTCAGCCAGCATCAAGTCTACAATCTTCAGCAAATCTTCTTTTTCCAATGATGAAAATTCAATGATGCTATCGAATCTGTTCAGGAATTCCGGCTTAAAGAAATTGCCCAAAGATTGAAGGATGGTTGCTTCTTCAACGGCAGAGCTTGCTCCAAACCCCATGACCTTCGGCTTCTCTGCTGCACCTGCATTGCTTGTCATGATAATGACGGTATCTTTGAAATTCACAGTCCGCCCTTGGGCGTCAGTCAAGCGGCCATCCTCAAGGATTTGCAGGAACATATGCATAACATCAGGATGGGCCTTCTCAATTTCATCCAATAAAAGAATGCTGTAAGGTCTGCGGCGCACCTTTTCTGTTAACTGTCCAGCCTCCTCATGGCCGACATACCCTGGAGGTGAGCCAATCAATTTGGAAACACTGTGTTTTTCCATGTACTCACTCATATCCAAGCGGATCATTGCCTCTTTATCGCCAAATAATTCCGCGGCAAGAGTTTTGGATAATTCGGTTTTACCTACTCCTGTTGGGCCTACAAACAGGAAGGAACCAATTGGGCGGCTTTTTGATTTCAATCCGGCCCGGCTTCTGCGAATGGCTTTAGCTACTTTTTTAACTGCTTCTTTCTGTCCGATAACTTTCTTGCCAAGCTCTTCTTGAAGATGAATCATTCTTTCCTGTTCATCTTCCTGCAGTTTTCCGACAGGAACTCCTGTTTTTTGCTCGATGATTTTCTGGATATCTTCAACCGTTACCAACGGACGCTCTGCATTTGCTCCATTTTCAAGCAGTTGTTCGAGCTTCACTTCTTCAGAGCGCAGTGCAGCTGCCTTTTCGTAGGCCTCTTCTTTAAGCGCCTGCTCTTTTTCTTTGTAAATTTCAGAAAGCCGCTCTTTCACATTCTCCTCCTGACCGCTTTCAATGGTCAGGTTAAGTTTAGAACCGGCTTCATCAATCAAGTCGATAGCTTTATCTGGAAGGAACCGATCCTGGATATAGCGGTGTGAAAGCTCTACAGCTGCTTCGAGAGCTTCTGAGCTATATGATACTTCATGAAATTTTTCATAATGCTCTTTTAAGCCCTGCAGAATCATTAGCGCTTCTTTAATTGAAGGCTCATCCACATGCACTGGCTGGAATCGCCGTTCCAGTGCTCCATCTTTTTCGATCTTTCTGTATTCTGCAAGAGTTGTAGCACCGACAAGCTGCAATTCTCCACGGGCAAGAGCAGGCTTTAGGATATTTCCCGCATCCATGGAGCCTTCAGCTGATCCTGCTCCGACAAGCTGATGTATTTCATCGATGAACAAAATTACATTTTTACGCTCCTGAAGCTCAGCGATTAGCTGTTTCATCCGCTCCTCAAATTGTCCGCGGATTCCTGTGTTGCTGACTAGCGAAGCTACATCAAGCATATAAACCAATTTTGAGCGCAGCTTAACTGGAACCTCACCTTCAGCAATTTTAAGCGCTAGTCCTTCTGCTATTGCGGTTTTACCTACACCCGGTTCACCAATCAGCACCGGGTTATTTTTATTTCTTCTATTTATTATTTCAATAACTCTGCTTACTTCTTTATCGCGGCCGATAACAGGATCAATTAATCCCGCTTTTGCAGCTGAAGTGAGGTTGCGGCCAAATTGATCAAGCAGGCCGCCTCCCTGTTGCTCTGTTTGCCTCTGTTCTTGGCGTTTATCTGTGCTGTTTGGATTAAAAGGATTTTCTCCATTATTAGGGAAGAAGCTGCCAAAAGGGAATTGTCCCATATGTGGGTTCATGTTATTCATGGCTGCACCCAATTTATTTCGTTCTTCTTTATAGCAAACGGAGCACAAGTTTAATTCATGCGCCTGGCCGTTATAAGTCATTTTAACTGCAATGCTAGCTTGATTTTGATGGCATTTTTCACAAAACATAAAGTACTCCTCCTTAAGGTTATTTTAAAATTTGATATAGTCATTTATTTTTTTATTCAGCAAGGTTCATTTTTGACTTTGACTTTCTTTGACCTTGTAAGTTTATTATACTCTGACCTTTTTTGACTTTCAACTATTTTGCCTCTACTTTTTAATCATTATTATAAAGTAATGGTTATTTACCCATTACATCCTTTTTATAACCCTAAAGCATATTTTCCTCCTCTTCAAAATTTTTGCTCACACTTTTAATTTAGTTCCTTTTAAATTGGCATGTTCTTCAGGCGCAAAACAGCCCTCGGTGTTCGTCAGAGAGGCCACAAGCAGTCGCGGGTACGAACCAATCAGCAAAGTGCAGAAATCTATAAGGTAATTTTATAAATCCTTACATTTAACGTTTTGTTTTGGGTTTCATTGCCATTATAAAAAGCGCCAGATTACAGAGCATCTGACGCCTTCCTATTATCTATCAATCGGGACATTCAGTGGAAAGCCGATGTTTTACCCCTTCATGCCTGATTTTTCAATGCCGGCTTTATTTTGCGACAGATCTTTTATTCATTCTTCTAATTCAATAGATGCACCTTCTATATGGCCTTTTTCCATTAACTTGGACATTTTCCTATTTTCCTTGCTGTCAAAAACAATTGAGAAATCATAATTATCCGGATATAGCTCTTGAGCTGAGATATAAAGCTTCAGGCGCTTATGATTGATGCTGTGTTTTTCACCTTTAACCAACACAGAAAAATCGCCTCTGATATCCGGTCCTTTCTCAACAATCCCGATTTCTCCCTGAGGTGAAATCTTTACATTGTCTCCCATTGCAAAATGTATTGACTCTGTTACCCGAGGTTCTTTTCCTTTTTTTAAACGGTCCGCACGCCTTCCAGCAAGCTGTTTTTCTAAAGAACGTACCGGGGAATCTGATAGGCCTTTATAATCTTTCTCTTCTTGATATGTGATATGATGTGCTTTGGAAATAAGCTCAGGATGCATGCCCAGCTTTAAAGCGATGGCAAAAGCCTGGCTTTCTCCTCCTTTTCCGATCAGCAGCTTATAAGTTGGCTTCAGCGACTCAAGATCGAATTCCATCGATCCATTAATAAACCCTTCATGTTCTTCTGCGAACTGTTTGATTTCATTATAATGGGTAGTGGCAAGAAGGGCTGCTCCTTTTTTATAAAGCTGTTCCAGTATCACTGCAGCCAGCCCCATCCCTTCTGCAGGATCCGTACCGGAGCCCAATTCATCCAAAAGGACCAGTGTGCTGTCATTCGTTTCTTCAAGAATGGAAATAATATTTACAATATGCGAGCTAAAGGTACTTAAGTTTTGTTCAAGGCTTTGGCCGTCGCCTATATCTGCCAGAATTTTTTCATAGACTGCAATTACACTTCCTTCTTTTACCGGAATATGAAAACCAGATTGAGTCATGGCTGTTAATAGCCCCACTGTTTTAATGGATACGGTTTTCCCGCCTGTATTGGGTCCAGTAATCACAAGGGCATGTTTGCCGTCTCCCATTTCCAGATTTAGCGGAACAGCTTTATCCCCTAATAGAGGATGTCTTGCTTCAACGAGTTTGATGCGGTGTGAAACATTAATTTCTGCGCTTCTTCCATTTATCGAAACGCTGTATTTAGCCTTGGCAAATAGTACATCATAGTGGATCATGATTTCTGATGCAAGGATAATTTTTGCTTCATTTGTCAATACAGCTTCTGTAAGCACAGCAAGAACTTTATCTTCCTCAGCTCCCTCCTGCACCTTTAGGAGCGAAATGGCATCCTGAAGGGCAGCAGCTTCTTCAGGCTCAATAAATAAAGTAGAGCCAGAGGCCGAGATATCAAGTACGGTTCCTCGCATTTTCCCTTTATATTCTTTTTTGACAGAAAGAGCATAGCGCCCATTCCGTTCGCTCACAGTATAGTCCTGAAGCATATTCTTATATTTCGCGGACTTTAGCATGTTCTGAAGTTTTTCTTTTAAACGCTCTTTGCTAATCGTGATTTGTTTCCTGACCCTGGCCAGCTCTTTAGATGCCGTATCAGCAACCATCCCATTCCGGATGCAGCGGTATATTTCTCCAGCTAAATCCCTAAGGTCTTCTAAAGAATATATATAAGAAGAAACACGCGGTGCCATATACTCCTTATCCCTCATAAAGCCCTTCATTTTACTGCAGCTTTCCAGAAATAACAGCAGTTTAGCAAATTGTTCTGGACGAAGAATATTTCCGCTCTTGAGCAGCTTCAAAATTTGTTCCATACCACCCAATCCTGATAAAGGAACACTCGCACTCTTTTTAATGATTACAATTGCCTCATCAAGTTCCCCAAGCAGTGCTTGTATTCTTTTTACTTCACTTATTGGCTCTGCAGCGAGAATTTTTTGCTTTCCTGAGTCAGTAAGAGCGTATTCAGAAATTTTGCCTTTAATACTGTCATAACCTAAAATTTTCAATGTTTGTTCGTTCAACTCTGCTTCCTCCTAATTTTTTGACCGCAAAAAACCGCAATGAACAATTGTTCATTGCGGTCGGGCAGCAGCCAGGATAGTTATCTTCCTGCACTTTTATTGGATACTGCTCAACAAAAAAACTGCGTGAAAACACACAGCAGCAGAATTCCATCTACCTTATGCCATGATAATGTTCTTAACCTTCATCCCCCGCATACCTAAACAAGCCTTCCGATTCCTTAAAAATCGCGGCTTCACGGAAAGACCGTATGAAATTACGGATTAGTTAAGAACAGCACCCAACATAAAATAAACCCCTTTTCAGGAAAATATTTGTAAAAACCTTCACTACTCCAATATATTCAATGCATAAGAAATTGTCAATGCAAACCAATCAAGGGAAGCCGTAAAAAAGGAAAGTCATTATTGGTGTTCTAAATGGATACTGCTTTGCATATCATTTTATGAATGTTGTTTCCCAAATGTTCCCGGTTACAAACCCGATGATTCAAGGGCTGTTTTCCAGCGGAACTTTCTTTTTTCCAGGCATCGTGCTATCATTAATGAAAGTGAGGTGTGATTTTTGACAATTTATAAAGCGAAAAAAAGCAAGCTTAAAGAACTTTTGATTAAAAACAACACTGCACTTGATGAACTATCTGCTAAAACTGGTATTTCCAAAGCTCAGCTTACAGAATATCAAAGCAAACAAATTATGTCCGTTAACAATGCAATGACGATTTCTAAAGAGTTAAACTGCAGCATAGAGGATTTATATACCTGGAATACAAAAGAGTGATTTATTCACTCTTTTTGTTTTTTCCAAAATGCTCTGCACACACTTTTCGGTGATCTCAGCAATTGACCATCAGCAGGAAGTTTTTCCATAGCATAATAGGAATGTCTTTACTTGAACCACCCTTTTTCCTTAAAGCGGGTTATTGCTTCTATTCTGTTTGTAACTTCAAGCTTTTCAAGGATCGCAGATATGTAATTGCGGACCGTTCCTGCTTTAATCGAAAGCTGATCGGCAATCTCCTTAGTGTTTTTTCCGTCAGCAACAAGTCCTAAAACTTCTTTTTCCCGTTCAGTGAGCGGATTTTCTTCCCCGTATACATCGTCCACTAGCTCCGGAGCGTAAATTCTTCTGCCCTCCATGATGCGGCGGATGGATCCAGCCAGCTCCTCGCTTGGGCTGTCTTTTAGCAGATACCCGCTGACACCTGCCTTTAAAGCACGCTGAAAATAACCAGAACGGGCAAAGGTGGTTAATATAATTACTTTAATCCCGCTGCCCTTCAGTTCTTCTGCAGCCTCCAGCCCGCTTTTTTCCGGCATTTCGATATCCATTATGCATACATCAGGTTTTTGGGCGGTGGCCAGAAATATGGCTTCTTTTCCATTTGATGCTTTCCCGACGACTTCCATATCTTCTTCAAGGTCAAGCAGCAAGCCGAGTGCACCCAGCATCATTCGCTGATCTTCAGCAAGTACAATCCGTATCATTAAGGTCTCTCCTTTTCCGCAGTTTTGACAATAGGCACTTTTATGACCAAAGAAGTTCCATTCCCAGATAAAATCTGGAGTGTTCCATTGACAAACTCCAGCCTTTCTTTCATGCCAATCAGGCCGTGGCCCTTGATAAAATCCGTCTCAGTGATAACAGAAGTTCCGTTATCGTGCACGGTCACGCATACTTCATTCCCTTTTTGCACTGCATTGACGCTGCATTCTGTAGCACCGCTATGTTTAACCACGTTTGTGACGGCTTCCTTCAGACACATGCTAACAATGTTTTCAATAAGCGGAGGGACATTTGCCAGTTCAGCACCCTGTTTATATTGAAATTCGATTTGGGCAGCATCCAGGATTTGATTCACGCGGATAATTTCTTCCTTTAGTTTAATGCCCCTCATATGCGATACCATTTTTCTTACTTCATTTAAAGCTGTCCTTGCTGTCTGCTGAACATCCTTCAACTCATTTTTCACTTGTTCAGGATCTTTGTAGATTAATTTTCTTGCAAGATCACTTTTTAAGCCAATCAAAGAAAGTTTTTGCCCCAATGTGTCGTGCAGGTCCCGTGCAATTCTCTGCCTTTCTTCAAGGATAACCAGTTCCGAAATGCGTTTTTGAGCATCAACCAGTTTTTCTTCAAGCTCACCGCGTTCTTTTTTGTTGTATATCGTCAAAGGAATTAGAATGACACTGATCCAGGTAATGATGATAAATGGCAGCTGCATTAAAAATAACTTATCCTGAAGGATCATATTATAGTTGATAGAAACGGATGTAGTCACAAGATGTATGAAATACCAGGTGATAAACGCAGGCCGTTTTTTAATGTTTCCTATAAAATGAGCCAGGAAGAACGCAAAATACACATAATTAAATATGATGGTCAAGGCGAGGGAAATCCCTATCAAGATGGTTAGCCAAAAATAAACCTGCCAGCCTTTCGAAAGAAACGCAATGCGATATGAAATGAAGAACAGTAAAGTAAGGGAAATGCCCAGGATGATCTGGTGAATGGATGAAGCGGGGAAAATGAAATAAAATGGCAATATGCTTAATACGCACCATATGTATGGTGAAACCCCTGAGTTTTTCTGTGTAATTGCTTCTCTAATTTTCATGGTATAACCCTCATTTGCTTAGGCTGTTTTCGTAAACTGTGTTGCTATGGAACAAGATGGTTGATTTAAAGAGCCTCTGCTTAAAACCTAAAAAGTCTCCGAGTATGTTTATATTACCACAACAAGGCACATCAGAACGAATACCCTTAAAGGAATATCCATTCCAATCTGCCTTTTTGCAAACTCAATTCAAATCGGCTTTCCCGCTGATTGTATGGTTTGGAACGTTCATGTTCCTTCTTTTTTCGTATGCAGCTTTGTATCCTACAATTTTTTTGGCGTCCCAAAGCCAGTAGCGCAAGGAAGTTAGACTTGTTATCAAAGTATTGTCGGAACATTATGCAGCAGCAGAGTATTCTGATGTACCGCTTCCATCTTATAATCAGGCCCTTGGACTTAAGTGATGGACATGATGATAGCCAATATTGCCTGTCAGTCATTGCATGATTTTAGGGAGCCTGTAAAAAATGAACTTCCTTCAGCTGCGGCCTTTACATATTCCCCATCTTGATCTTCTTCAATATAAAATCTTCAAATTGGTGCTGAACATAAAACAGCCAAATTCCTATCGAGCCAGAAATCAGAATAATTGGTCCCTGCACCAAAAGGAACGCTTCCCACCCGAGTGCCCAGCAGCAAAACGCTACAGCTGAAGCAATTAATACATTCGTTAAATAAGTATTCATGCGTTCTTTCATTCTTGCGCCTTTTCTGTTGAATCTATTTTTTATAATAAACTCATAAACAGGGCAAATGCCAAACATGATGAATGGGTTGCGGTAAATTCTATATGCAATACGCTTTGTGAAGGGAGCTGCTGCATATTCATCAACAGTCAGTACCCTAATGTCTCCTGTCCGCGTTTATCTAAGTTGCTTCTCGCGGCATGATGGACGGAGTGGCTGTGTTTCCACTGGTTATAAGGAAAAAGTGTCAATACTCCGGTTATGGTGCCCAAAATTATATTATATTTTATATTTTTTAAAGAAAGACTTATGGCTGCAATCATGGAAAATAATGAAGGTCCTTGTTAAAAACCCTGCTGCAGGAATAGCAATAATTAGTGTCAGCCAAAAGGATATGCTCAAGCTTTTGTATGCTAATATCCATAAAACAAAAAATGGAACAAAAGTATTGTTCATCTGCAAAACACTGTTTTTTATATCAGCTTTTTCATATGGAGCAATTTGCTTTCTTAAGTTTCATTGCTTTTTTTTATCATCAGTTTATTGCTTCCTTATTCTTCCTGATGTTTTTATTATAAAGAAATAAAGAAGACTTTTGCAGACATAGGTATCATGTCTAAACCATAAATACTTGTTCTGCTATTTGGAGTGAATGCTGACTCCGAAGATCTTTGCTAAGAAAATAAAAGCATGTTGCCTGCATGACATCAGTATCCCCCTGCTGCTGCGCTTTTGGTTCATCCCATAACCCGCTTTCTGCACAAGTCACCATGGAGCTAAATTAAGCGTTGAACCTTAACAGTGCAAAAAAAAAGACTCTGAAGGATCAGAGTCTTTTTATATATGGTCTGTCTTATTATGCTTTTTGAACGTTAGTAGCTTGAGGTCCGCGTTGGCCTTGTTCTACTTCAAAAGTTACTGATTGGCCTTCGTCAAGAGACTTAAAGCCTTCGCTTTGGATAGCTGAAAAATGAACGAATACATCGTCTCCGTTTTCGCGTTCAATAAATCCAAAACCTTTTTCTGCATTAAACCATTTTACTTTACCTTGTTCCATTTGTGTTTCCTCCTCGTGCGCCAGGCACAATATAATACTATCCTTGCTCTGTTGGAACATCGAGACGTAAAGTTAACTTTTACTATCTAAAGTACCGAACAAAAATAATTCTTCTATAGAATAACAGATACCATAATAGAAAGCAAATAGACATTTAGTTTTTCTGCTGATAAATCTGCACGGATACATTAGAAACCATATTAGAGGGACCAACTATATCTTCATGACTTGAAAATAGTAAGAATAATCGAAAATACCATAGTCAGGACAATAAAAAATACAAAGAAATACCCAATGATCCTGATGCCCTTTGGAAAGGATCCGATATCCATGCTGTCACGTTTAAATGGGGCCCCAGCCGTTATTTTCTGATAATCTTCTATCGGCGTATAAATCTCATTTTCCCGCTCATTATTAAAATCGTCAGCAGGCTGTGTTTCATGAGGTTCTTTCATTCCCTTCACCCTCCCTCTTTCAGAAATATGATGAAATACCGGATGGCTATACTTATTTTAAATTGTAAAACTCCATCCTGATATTTACAAGAGTATTCCTAATATCTTCCTTTTCGGCTGCACTTTTAATATTCATGTGTTTACAACCTTCCTAATTCGAGATTAGTCTAATGACTCCAGCAGATATGCCCCACAAAAACCCTGTTTTCAAAAACCTCACTGCTTTGAAACAAGGTGCCTGATTTCCTCCCAGAACTTATTAAGAAACACCAATCTTTATGAATAGAGCCAAAAAAAGAACAAATACTTGTGTATTTGCTCTCCCATAGCACGGTTCTTTAATTTCTTCAAAGTAATTCACCTTAACCATTTTCCACTGAAGGCGGAGCTTTTCTTGAAAAAGAGCAATGATTTATCAAACAATTGCCTCACTCATCAGTAAATATCTTTCTAGTTTCTTTTTAACCCGCTGAAGCGCGTTATCAATAGATTTAACGTGTTTATTCAGCTCCATTGAAATTTCCTGATAGGTTTGGCCGTCCATATACAGCGACAGTGCCTTTCTTTCAAGATCGCTCAGAAGCTCGCCCATCTTAAGCTGAATATCATCTGCTTTTTCACGATTAACAATCAGCTCAGCAGGATCACTGATTTTAGATCCAGATATTACATCCATTAATGTGTGATCCAGTTCATCTTCATAAATAGGCTTGTCCAGGGAAATGTAAGAATTAAGAGGTGTATGCTTTTGGCGTGTGGCTGTTTTGATAGCGGTTATGATTTGTCTTGTTATGCAAAGCTCGGCAAAGGCCCTGAAGGAGGTCAGCTTTTCTTCCTTGAAATCCCGAATGGCTTTATAAAGCCCGATCATACCTTCCTGAAAGATATCCTCTTTATCTCCCCCAATCAGAAAGTAGCGGCTGGCTTTCGCTCGTACAAAATTCCTGTATCTTTGGATAAGCAGTTCCGTTGACTCTCCATCACCGCTATGAGCCCTGCCAACCAAAATTTCATCCTCTATCTTCAAGCTATGTTCAACTGGTTTTTCTATACAGAATATTTTCAACATCTATCCCTCCGCCTCTTTTAATCGGGCTGCAAGCATAAAATAATATCAAACGGTTGTAACAAATATCCTGGCAGCTTTATTTCCTGATGCAATCAAAGTAAAAGGTATGCAATGTTTATCTTTCTATATAGTAACTGAGATAGTACCGCAAGAATATAAACAAATATCGACGATGAATTACAATCCCTGCATAAATCTTTAAGAAACCTCTTTTTCCATTCATTCTCCAAGGACAAAGATGTCCAGATTGGCAAATCGCTGTCGATATCTCCCTATTTTTTTTTGCATATTTGTGTTTCTATGGTGCTGTTTTGGGTAAAAGATTTTTTTGCTAATTCCGCCTGCTGTTTCCTCTTTAGACGCTACTTGAGCCAAAAAATGACCTCTATGCTTTTAAAAATGTCATTTTACAGCATAAAAAAACAGTGCCCTCATTCAGGGACACTGTTTTTATTCAATTATTCTGTAGCTTCACTTTTGGTATGGATTTTTACGCTTTTTCTAAAAGAAAGCTGAAAATAAGCAAAAGCTGCCGCTAATGCAACCACAAGGAAAATGGACAGACAGCCGATGTTATGCCACATAAAAGCATAATCGCCTGAAGCCACAATGGCTCTAAAGCCTGCAATACTATAGGTCATCGGCAAAAATGCATTAGCATGCTGCAGTATGCCTGGCACTAATTCTATCGGATAAGTGCCTGCTGAGCTTGTCAGCTGAAGAATGAGTATAAGAATGGCAATAAAACGCCCTGGATTATCAAAGGCTGCCACAAGGAAGAATATCATGGACAAAAATGTCCAGCTTGCAAACACGCTTAACATGATAAAATATCCGAGACTTTTCACTTCTAACCCAAGCATCAAGATTAAAGCTCCATCAACAAGAAGAGCCTGGAATATGCCGACGGTAAAAATCACTCCGATTTTACCGAAGAACCAGCTTGCTCCGCTATTAGGGCTGACTGCCGGCTTTCTCATCGGGAAAATGACTGAGAACATAAGTGCACCGACGAACAAGCTCAATGATAAGAAGTATGGAGTGAACCCTGTTCCGTAGTTTTTGACAGGATTCACTTTTTGCTCATCCACTTTAACAGGCTGCGCAAACATATCATATACTTTATTATTTGCCTTGACGCTTCCTGCATCATCAGCACCATTTTTAAGCTGATCTTTCAGGTCCTTAGATCCATTTTCAAGCTTCCCAACGCCCTTCTCCAGGTCGCTTGAACCATTCGATAATTTGTCTATGCCGTTTACTAGGCTGGATGAACCGCTGGACAGCTTTGAAGTGCCGGCTTCAAGCTGCTTAGATCCTTCTGATAGCTTGGATGTTCCATCTTTCAATTGAACGGATCCTCCTGCAAGCTGATTCAGGCCAGCTGAAAGATTGGAGCTGCCAGTTAATAGCTTATCGGCACTTGATTGGGCAGTTCCAATTTTATTTCCAAACTCCGTTAATCCTGCAACAAGCTGCCCCTGGCCTGCCTCAAGCTCTTTAGATCCTGCAGACAGTGTCTTTTGGCCGCCTGCAAGCTGATCAAATCCGCTGCTCAGTGCTTTCTGTCCTTCTTGAAGGCTGGCTGCGCCTGTATTAAAGGCTTTTCCTTTATCAGCGATTGTGCCGGCCCCATCAGAAATCTTGCCGATGCCGGTTTCCACACCCTGGTTTCCTTGAAGTATAGCGTTTAAGGATTGCTCAAGCTTTTCCAATGAAGCTTTTTGGGCTGGATCTGCCGCTGCGTTTTTCATTGTGTCAACATTGCTGATAACTTTCTCCAAATTATCGTTTACAGCAGCTGCTCCTTGTTTAGTCTGGGAGGCACCAGACTGAAGCTGATTCAGCGACGAAGCTAACGTATTAGCTCCATCTGCAAGTGAACTTGCACCTTGAGTGAATTGAGGCAGCTTTTCCTGAATGACTCCAATGCCAGTTAAAGATTGATCGAGGCCATTAGATAATACTTTTGTACCTGCCTGTGATTTTTGTGCACCTTCAAGAAGTTTGGATTGGCCTTCCTTCATTTTGCCGATGCCTGTGCTGAATTGCTCCAAACCTTTAGTCAGCTGATTGGATCCTTCTGCTGCTGATTGAATGCCATTTGAAAAGGTGACTGATTTTTGAGCTAGTGTTTCAAGATTTTTCCGGATTTCTGCAGCACCGGAATGAACGGAACCCGCGCCGCTGTTTAATTGATCAGCGCCGTTTTTTGCTGTCCCTATTCCATTATGCAGATCACCGGCGCCTTTTTTTGCATCTGAAAGGCCGTTATTCAGTTTTCCTGCACCCTTGCTTGCTTTATCCAAACCGCCTGCAACATCCTTAAGATTATCAAACATACTTTCTGCATATGTTTTCGTAACAGCAGCGGATACTTCATTCTTAATTTTTTCAATGGCTGAATCGCCTATTTTTGTAGATAGGTAGTTTTCACCTTCGTTTGGTGTATAAATTAAATTCAGGCTTTTTGGCTGATCATCCTGGAGGGTTGTTGCATTTTTAGAAAAATCCTCAGGAATTTCAATCTTCATATAGTACTTTTGGTTCTGCAAGCCGCGATTGGCTTCTTTTTCAGTGATAAAATGAAAATCAAAAGTCTTCTTTTCTTTTAATTTTTCTGCCAGATCCTTACCCACTGTTAATTTTTTGTTATTATAGTCAGCTCCCTTATCGAGGTTAACAATAGCTACAGGAAGCTTATCGACATTTCCATAAGGATTCCAAAAAGCCCATAAAAATGTTCCTCCATATAAAAATGGGATAAATAAAATAGCGATGACAGCAATGAGCAATTTCGGGGATTTAAAGATATTTCTATATTCTCCTTTAACCGATTTAAATATATTCATAATTTCCTCCTTGAAGCACTATATCTCCATGTACATATTAGTTGAGTTTAACACTATATGACTGAATTCTTCATTCAGTCATTTTTAAACAAGAATGAAAGGATCATCTATTTTGATAATCCTTTCATTAGGTAGAACTCCATCAATTCCGTAATTTGCTCTGAAGAAAGCTGCGGATGATTTCTTTCCCAGTCGGATACAAGAGATACGTAAGTTTTCAGTAAGATAAATGAAGCAATTTCAGGGTCGCATTGCACGATATGTCCCTTAGCAATTGCCGTCTCAATTTTTGTTTTCAAATACCCGATGATTTCGTCTTCAATATGATTCAGCATTCCGTGAACCGTTGGTGTACCCATTTCTTTTTCTTCCTGCAGAAGCTTAATCATTAGAACATGCTCAGTTCGGAAGTCAAGCAGCCTCCTCAGCAGGCGGTGTACATTCTCAGAAAACGGGGCATCAGGGATAAGGGCGCTTTCCGCTTCCTGGATCATTTCTTTTACCATGCTGTGAACAATATCGTCAAACAGCTCTTCTTTATTTTTAAAAAAGGTATAAATCGTCCCTTTACCTACATTCGCAAGCTTAGCCACCTGATCCATGGTCGTAGCTTTATAGCCGAACATAGAAAACGATTTTGCGGCAGCATCCGTAATCTGCCTCTTTCGATTTACAGCCAATTGTTCTGCCTCCTTTTTGACCAAATGATGATTACGGTCATTTTGTCTGAATCTATAGTAACACATTAATATAAAGTTAACAATGTAAACTACTATTTTCACGATTATATTTCAAAATATCAGCAGGAAAATTAAATGTATTTGTAAAATTCTGAAAATGTAGTACAATTATTTTTATTTCACATATTTGGGAGGCACAACATGCAAACAATTGAAAAAATAGGGAACTTTGCAGGTAAAACATTTACCCTATGGGTCTTATTGGCAGCAATATTGGCTTATTTATTTCCAGGGCATTTTAAAGGCATTGGCACCTATGTCGTTCCTTTGCTCGGCCTTGTTATGTTCGGTATGGGTCTTTCCCTTTCTGCAGAAGATTTTAAGGAAGTTTTCAAAAGGCCGAAGGAAGTAGCGCTTGGTGTAGCCGGCCATTTTCTCATCATGCCATTACTTGCTTTTGCTCTTTCAGCAGGTTTAAATCTTCCATCAGAGGTCGCTGTCGGTGTAATTTTGGTTGGATGCTGTCCCAGCGGCACGTCTTCCAATGTTATGGTTTTCCTTGCAAGAGGAAATGTCGCGCTTGCTGTATCCATTGCTTCAGTATCCACCCTGCTGGCACCCATTATTACCCCTCTTCTTATTTTGCTTTTTGCAAGCAAGTGGGTTGACATAAGCATTGGTTCTTTATTTTTATCTATTGTACAAGTTGTTATTATTCCATTGGCTCTTGGGTTTATTATTAAAAAGTTTTTTGCCAAAGGAGCTAAAGGCGGCCAAAAGGCCATGCCGCTCGTTTCCGTAATCAGCATCGTTCTTATCGTCTCTGCTGTTGTGGCAGGAAGCCAGGAGCAGATTGCCAAAACAGGCTGGCTAATTTTTGCTGTTGTCGTGCTTCACAATACTCTGGGATTTGTTCTCGGCTTCTTTTTCTCACGTTTATGCGGAATGGATTTGGCTAAACAAAAGGCAGTCGCCATGGAGGTCGGAATGCAGAACTCCGGCTTGGGGGTCGCAATCGCTTCTGCAAATTTCTCGCCGCTCGCCGCTGTCCCAAGTGCCATTTTCAGTGTTTGGCATAACATCTCCGGCTCAGTACTAGCCCTCATATTCAGCAGGATGAATGACAGAAATAGCGGGAAACAAGCAAAAAAAATAGCGAGCTAAGAATGGTTTCTTTTGAGTTTAATATGTGATATTCTCTATGCATAGCCTGTAGCAAACATTCCCTGGAAAAAACACAGCCCTAAGAAATCATTACCATATTACATATTTTAGGATTTTTCCGATAAAATATGTAGTAGACATACAAGAATTGGGGGAATCATGATGATCGATTTCGATAGCGGTTCAATGGAAGAAGTTTTAATCCACCTTCAAAATATTGGCCTGCAGCTGAATGAATTCGAAAAAACCAATCAATCCATTTCAATTGAAAAATATAAAGAGCTTTTGGAGTTCAGTATTTCCATTGCCCGCCGCACAAACGATGTTTCCCTGACCATTGACGAAATTATAGAAGACATGGAAAAGCTGTAAAACGATCGCGATCATTCTCCAACATGGAGATGATCGCTTTTTCAATTGTATTTCTATTGGCCCTGGCCGTATTAAGCAAGATAACTGCCTCCAAAAAATCAACATTTCCCTTTTATCGGGTAAAATGAAAGACATTCTCGATAAACGAAATATTAATTTATTATATAGTACAGTTCGCAGAGATGGCGGGCATCAATTACGCCTGTTTTTATCTTTCGTAAACTGGAACTCTTCGCTCGAAAAGAGATAAGAGAAATAATATGATGATATTTGTCCCCATTACTTGACGCGGAGCAAGTGATTGGTGACAATAAAGTTGTTTAATTTTCATGTAAAACACTTTTTCTATACCAAAAATAAAACAAAAAAGTCGTTTAAATCTAGAGGTTATACAACAATCGCCGATTGTTGAATAGTGGTAAATGACAAGAGACTTCAAAAATAAAACTTAGTTAATTTTACTAAAGCACCCTTTAGTTCAAAAAGGTTGTTCAATAAAGAGTACTTTTGAATCATTGACTCAGTTTAACATTCCACATTCTTTTAACCTCTACTAACTCCTGTCCATTAAACTCCATTCTGTATATGTCTGGTTTTGATGTATGAAGTAAAAAATCCAAATCGTACTTTTTGTCATAATACCCCAGCATCAATGTCATCACTGCTCCGTGAGTGCCCAAAACTACTTTCTTCCCTCGAAAAGAAGTTAATATTTCTTTTAAGACTTTTATAATTTTGTCTGGCAACCAGAATTAGATTCTGCTCCCGCTAATGTAAAATTGGGTTCAGAAAACGACCTATTTAACAAACGGAATAATTCTTTGTCAGGTATTCTAGTGCCTTCAGTAGAAAAAATTCTTTCTTTAAGATCCTCAAAAATCAATACTTCTTGTCCTATATCCTTAGCTATCTGCTCAACTGTTAGGATTGAACGTCTGTATGGGCTTGAGATAACAGCGTCAATACTCTCCATTTTTAATAGTTCAGCTATTCGTAAAGCGTCTAATTTACCTTTTTCAGTTAACCCCCTTGTTTTTTCTTCCCCTTCTTTTGGTGAATCACCGTGTCTTATCATATATATAAATGTTTTCATCGTACCTCCGAGAAAATGAATTTATAGATTATAAATACAGAACTAAAGTCGAAGCTTTTCGGAAACCTTTTTATATTTGGGTTGATCTTACCAATTTTTTTAACTTATTTACATCATTTCAATTCAATTTCCTTAATCCAAAATTCCAATGAATCCATTGGTTCTTCTCTTGTATGTACATAATAAATTTTTATATCCTTTTGGCTCACATTTTTCGAAAGAACAAAAGAGAAACTAAATTTTTTAGATGTTTTCACATCAAATATTTGCGGGGACAATTTGGGGGGATTTTCTTTATTTATCCTTTTACGAACTGATTCCTCTAAGCCCTTCCAATCCATTTGTCCATTATTCGCTATCATATGGGAGGCACCTCTTCTGTATGGATAATTTGATTCTCGACAAATCAACTATACCAAACGATGAGGTGCTTTTTCATGCTTATTTTTAAAGGCAAGTACCCTAGTTAAACAACATTGAACATTACAGCCATACCTATTTCAGCCTTTCTATTGATTTTCTTTTCGAAAAACCAGTCAGGAAATGATCAAGCTGTACCCAAGAAACTCTGCTGAAAATGGGCAATCCTTAAGGTGTATATTGTTTACAGAAAGTGAATTACTCAGGGCCCCTTTGGATAATCCGTGGCACATTAAAATTCGTTCCCTTTTCTTATCGGCTCAGATTTCGAAGGAAGCCATTCAGCAATATAAAGAGGCAAAGTGTCGGTTATACTGATTGTGGCATGTCCACGTTCCAGAACTCGGTACGTTTTATCCTTACTTGAAACAAGGTTCATTACTGGCTTGATCATTTCAAATGGCACTAGATTTTCATTTTCGGTAGTAACCACAAGGAGATTACTTTTGATATTCTTCAGAGAAGCCCTTTTGTCCTTAATATAAAGAGTGTCCTTGACGAGTTTATTATGCCTGACCCAATCATGCATCATTTGTTTTATAGCTGCCCCAGTCAATGGAATGTGCCCATTGGTCCAGGCATTGAGACGACGCCAACTGGCGACATATTGTGCATCATCGGCCTTGTTGAGGAGTGAGAGATAAGGAGAGTAATATATTGGGGAGGTAATTAAACGCATTCCCTTTTTCACATAGCCTGCAGGGATTATGTGAATGGCATCCAGAAATTCATCAAAATTTGCAGAATCATCCCGAATTGCTTCTGCCCATTGATCAAATGTCGGAGAGTGGCTGAAATCTACAGGTGCTGCTGAAAGTATAAGATTTTTTATCGGTTCATCAGCTACAGCAGCATACATGGCAACAAGTGTCCCTCCAATACAGGAACCGATGATTGTTATCTCCTTTGCCCCCGAATGCCTAAGCGCCCTTTGGACACCTTTTTGAATATAATCCAGAATATAGTTGTCGATATTCGTTTCTCCGTCTTCGTATCCAGGGCTGCCGAAATCCAGTAGATACACCTCGTACCCTTCTTTACCAAAAGCCTCGATCATGCTCATGCCTGGTCCTAGGTCCAGTATGACCGGCTGATTTATCAGTGAGTAAACAATAAAAACTGGCACCCTGTATTTTTTTTCAACCGGAGGGTAATACCACAAAGTTGCCTTATTTTTCTTCCAAACGTGTTCTCTTTTCGTAACTCCCATTTCAGGCATAGGAGCCTTCAGGGCCATTAATGCTAGTTTCCATTTGGGTGTGAGCCCTTTTGTGCCCTTGCTGTTGTCTTGTTTACCTTTACTCATTTTATGTCCCCTTTCCTTTGCATTAAAGCGGCCAACATGGTTGTAAGGGAAGTGGTATCATATAACTTTAAAAATTCGATGCAATTAGTCTTTGCTAGTAGATTGTTATATCAGTTTTACCGCTACCCGCAATGAAAACTTGTCCAGCCAGTTTAAATCTGTCTCTAATCCAGAGTGTGCTACATTGCTGGTTTGCCCCTGCTAGTTATTAACGAAATCGGTAAATCCCGATAATTGCTATAGTAACCATACCCTAAGCATCGATACATTCTCCAAGCTATTCGTCATGATCACCACAATTGGCATGTCCAAAAATCCGCTTTTCCCATTAAAATCATGGACGATTATCGGTGATTAATATCGAAACCGGTGACAATAACTAATAGTTTAAAAGCGTGCTCCCCCTATCCTTATCTTATAGAATATGTAAAATATACAGAAGGGAAATGGACAAACGTTTAGCAGAGTATAGAATAAAGTAGTGATTAGAAAGTCCGTTCACTCCATTCTTTACACGATCCTATGCATCTCATCAAAAAACTGCAGCTCATTGATTTTATGAACAGCTTTGTATCAGCACATAATGTGAGCTAAGTTTTTTTAAATTGTTAACTAAGATATTAGAATCTCATTAAATCCTAATCATATAACCCGTAGTTGTAACAAAAAAGCCTACTAAGATAAGCATTATTCCCCTAAATCAAATGCTTCTATTAGGAATGCTATAAATAATTTCATTTCGGAAGTTTCAACCTTGGTAACCACATTTGACCGAAAGTCTTGGTGTTAGATGATTCTTCGTATGATCGAAATCGTAGTAAATCCGTCGAGTTACTAGCGCGTTGTTTCGATCATGCTTCTCAAAAAATGCTCTTTTATAAAGGCTTTCGTATGCTTACCCTGTGCTGGTCAGATGGTGCCACGTTCATTCCTGTGGACTTTTCAAAAACAAGCCAAATTAACGGAACAACAAGTAAAATCGATAATCGCAGCTGAAGCCATCAGAACAAATTCCAGATATGATTCAACGTGCATTGGATGCTGGGGTTGATGCCTCTTTTGTGTTGATGGATACTGGATTTACCCATCAACCACTCATTAAGAACATCAAAGAACTAGGGCTTGATGTAATTGGCATGGTTAAGAATTTAAAGCAACGATACTTTGTAGATGGTGATCGTGTCAGTTTAAATGAACTTTATAGTTTAGCAACACCCATTCAAGGAAAAAAAGGGCTTCTTCGCTCCATATATACCACCCAAGCCAATGGGGTTCCAGTCAAAATGGTCTTCGTTCGCAACCGTAATAAAAAGAGTGAGTGGCTAGCTATTTTAAGTACAAACTGTACGTTAAGTGACCAAGAAATCATCAGAATTTACAGCATGAGATGGGACATTGAGGTCTTTTTCTAAACGACGAAATCCTTATTAAAACTCCAAAAGGAGTTTCAAGGTCGTTCTTATGATTCCTTAATTTGTCATAGACGATTGTCTTTACACGATACATTGTACTGGCCTGGCAAAATCGATGTAGCACGGACCAAAGAACACTGGGCGGTATGTTTTGCGAACATCAGTGACCTTGATTGGGCTAATGCGCTTCAGCAATTAATCGAGCTTCTTGAAGATACCCTTAAAGAGAGTAACAAGAAAATCCAAAAGTTAATTAAAAGTCAATTACAACAATAGCTAGCTGGCTTACCCAACTATATCAAGACATATCTGCCTATTTCAGTATGCGAAAGTTGAGTAATAACATAAAAGACAATAAAATCAGTGGGAAACCGATAAGCATCCAACGGTTTTTTCCAAACCCCTGTTATTGTATACCTTCCGTTTTCATTGTGGTAAGAAAAATTCAAGGAAGCAGGAGTTGTATGATACCAAGAATTGAAAACACAATATCCTACAAAAAGTAATATGAGGAATACTGGTACTATAAGAAAAAGTGAAAATAATCTACTTCTTTTCCAGAGTTTTATCCAAAAATCAAACATCCAGTAAAAATAATTAAAGTAACAACAAGTGACATACAATTTTCCCCTTAAAGTGCAAATATTTTATTCTTCTTTAAGCATCTACTTATTTAAATATATATTGAATGTAGGTAAACACAAAATTGGAAATATTTATTAAAATATCCTGCCTGTTAGCCTAAAAAACAGGATAGCCGCAGCCATCCCTTTATTAACATAAGCACCCGTTACTTTGAGTACAATATTTCACAAACTTCTACTAATATCGATTAGTTAAATAACTTTATTCCCCTTCTATACTGAAGATAGGCCGTATTGAACAAAAGTACCCGTTCGTAAAAAAACATAATTAAGACTTATGAATAACTCTTTCTCTGAGTAAATATGGCACTGATGATTTACTTTTTATCAGTCCCTTTGTATCGCTTGTTATATGTATGTAATCTTCCGCTTTTTGAGAATTCATCCAAGTGATTTCTTCAATTTCTTCTGGCATTGAAATATTAATTTCTCCTCCGATTATTTTACCTCTAAAAGTAAAGAAAATAGCGTGATGTCCTCTATCTTCGAAAAATGCTTCACTTACAGAAAAAACACCATCTATCTCTACATCTAAACCGGTTTCTTCCTTTACTTCACGAATTGCAGCTTCTTCAAGTGTTTCCCCTTGCTCGACTGCTCCTCCAGGAAGTGTGTAGTAAGAAGATTTTTCTCCCTTATTTTTAACCATCAATACTTTCTCATCAAATTCATCAAAGAGAAGTACATATGTAACATCTACTCTTTTCATAAATTCGCAATCCTCCTATTAAATTTGACACGATATTAATTCTTAATTATTTTTTGTAATACTAAACTAATGCGCCCTTTAGCAGAATAACTATTATGTTTCTTTGATTATATCCTTCCAGTAAATCCAAGCTTTTAGATAGTCATTTAAATCATTTGGGTGATGTCTAATACAGGTTGCTAACCTGAGATATAATCCAATAAGTACTTCCTCATATAATAATTGTTCACTTATATTTTCTTTAATTAGTAAGTGACTCGCTGCTGAAGTGATCGTTTCATTAGATAAATCATCTGGTGAAGAACAGAATGCATAGATTAAATCATAAAGGGGGTCTCCGATAACAGGAGTCGGGTCAATCACACCACTTAAACGTCCATCATTAAAGATGAAATTGTGCACTCCACAATCCCCGTGCAATAAAAATGGTTCTCTGTCTAGGTTATTTATTTTTGAACTTTTGACAAGGTTAAGCACAAAGGTAAACTCATCTTTTTCTAGGTATGAATCTAAAATCTTATTTGCTTCAATAATTTCATTCAAAAGAAAACTTTGCCAAGAATCTGTTAATTCATCCGCCCATCCCCAACCAATATCATTTGGCACGGCCTTATAATGGTTAATAAGCCCTTGCACAAGTGCTTTTAGCACTTCCTGTTTATTTTTTCTTACATAATTTGTAGAACCAGTAATGAATGCATAAACTATGTAATTATCTGATGGTTCAACAAAGAGAAGACGAGGTAATAGATATAAATCCTTGTAAAAGGTAAGAAAATTTGCCTCAGATTGAAGAACTTGCGGTTCATTCAACTTAACGACATATCTTGCACCATCATAGGTACTCAGGAGATACAAGTCACTTACAGTGCCTCCATTTAATTGTTCATACTCAACGGCACTTGAATGGATTATTTCTTTATTATTTAATTCTTTAATTACCTCTTGGATATCCATATTTCTCCTCTTTCATTAGAATGTTACTTAATTAATTTGCTCTCTTTCAAAAAAGCGCATCTTATTCGAAAATAGCGCCCTTTAGTTTAATTAGGAATCCTAATTATCTGCCCAAGAAATTTGTATTCACTTCGGTCTCTCTAATTTCACTATCTACACATTTAACAAAGTATGCATTTGTTCTTGGTCTGGAACTAACAGAAGCAGATAATGTTTCATTTATAAAGTGAAGAGCCACACCGTCATCAACTGCATAACCTTCTTTTATTTTTCCTTCTAGGATTGATTGGTGATATGAAGGCTTTCTTTTATTCTCACCATCATAATGAGGACAATTACTACCCTTTAAGAATCCTAAACAATCCAGCTTATACAAAGGGGCATTCAATGGGTCGGTTAATCCTTCTTCGAACCAACAAATTGAACCAGCACTTAAACCTGCAAGTATAACCCCATTTTCATATGCAATTTTCAAAGCTTTATCTAATCCCCATTCTTTCCATAAAACAAGCATATTTCTCGTATTTCCACCGCCGACATAAATCACATCTTGCTCAAGAACATAGCTTTCTAAATCGGTAAATTCCGGATCAAATAATGATAAGTGAGATGATTGGCAAGGAAGAGTTTTATATGCCTTATAAAATCTCTCAATATAATTTGTTTGGTCTCCACTAGCGGTTGGAACAAAACATACTTTCGGTAAATTGTTCTGAACTTGAGCTAAAATGTATTTATCAAGTAAAAGGTTTTCTGGCTCCATAGAAAAACCTCCACCGCCCATTGCAATAATCTGTCTCATTTCTTTTTCCCTCCCGTGTTTTACCTCATAGATTCTACACAGGATGGTTATTACCCTTCTCTCTTCATCTACTCTTCTTAAACCTTCCCCTTTAGTTCATTAAGGAAAAGCTGCCTTAAAGACAGCTCCGTTCTTAAGCCTGTTAGTTCTATTATAAAAGCGAACCTTATTCAAGAATCGCGCCCGATTGCGGAAGAACAAAATAATGATTATAATTGCTGCCTTTAGCTTCTTAAACTAACGCACCCGTTAGCCATCCATGAAGCGCAAAAAACAGCGCCTCACCACAGAGAATGAAAATGGTTCAGAACCGTCAATACTGATTCTACGGCTGGGAGAGGAAGGTCGATGAACTATGGTGCGTTAGAGCCCATCCGTTAGTCTGACTCCAACGACCAAGGTGCACCACTGACTGTCGCTCCCTTAAGGGAAGCACACATGGTAGATTAATCCTATTCTGGTTGATGCACCAGCCTCCAATTATATTGAGAGCCGTAGAAAGGATGTTTTCAATGGAAGTAGTCATTTAAAGAGCATGTGGTATGGATGTACATAAGGACAATATTACTGCATGTGTTACGACACCAGAAGGAAAGGAGATTCAAACGTTTTCAACAAAAACTGTTTTTCTAATACAGTTGGTGGAGTGGATTAAACAGCATAACTGTACTCATGTTGCAATGGAGAGTACCAGTGTTTATTGGAAACCTATTGTTAATTTATTAGAAGCTGAGGATATTGAGTTTTTAGTGGTGAATGCCCAACATATGAAAGCAGTGCCAGGACGTAAAACAGATGTGAAAGATGCAGAATGGATTGCCAAACTTCTTCGTCATGGACTCCTAAAAGCTAGTTACATTCCAGATCGAAATCAACGGGAACTACGCGAACTAGTTCGGTATCGCAGGAGTATTATTGAAGAACGTGCTAGACAACATAATCGCATCCAAAAAGTGTTAGAGGGCGCAAACATTAAGCTGGGTTCTGTGGTTTCGGATGTCTGGGGCGTTTCAGCTCGAGATATGCTTAACGCTATTGCCGAAGGCGAAGAAGATCCTGAAAAACTAGCAAACTTTGCTCGACGCACAATGAAAAAGAAGAAAGATGAACTGCAGCTTGCCCTTAAAGGTTATATCAATTCGCATCAACGCCTCATGTTAAAAACCATTTTAAAGCATATTGATTTTTTAACAGAACAAATCGAGATGCTCGACCAAGAGGTCGAGCAAAGAGTAAGCTCCTATCAAGAAGATGTAGAACGATTAGACTCTATTCCTGGTATAGCTACAAGAATGGCTGAGCAAATTTTATCCGAAATTGGGACTGATATAAAAAAACAGTTTCCAAGTGCAGCTCATATGTGTTCTTGGGCAGGCTTGGTTCCTGGACATAACGAAAGTGCTGGAAAAAGAAAATCAGCTAAACCCAAAAAAGGAAACAAATATTTGAGATCAGCATTAACAGAAGCAACTCATTCTGTAAGAGGATCAAAAAATTACCTTGGAGCCTGTATCGGCGTACAGCATCACGAAAAGGTAAGAAGCGAGCAGGAATTGTCGTCGCTCATGCCATGATGAGAATAGCTTATTATCTCTTAATACGAAAAGAAATGTATGTAGACCTAGGCGAAGACTACTTTGATAAACAAAGACAGCAATCTATTGTACGACATTCACTCCGAAGACTCGAAGGTTTAGGATACACCGTTACGTTGCAAGAACCTGAAGCATCCTAATCCAGTCCACTCTCCTACAATAGATCAATGAATCAGGCGCTCTCCCTTTTTTAAAAATGAATGAGTTGCGTCTTATTAAGTATTGCCTCGTTTACTAAATTACAGAAGTTTATTTTCATGGTAGTTTAAGTGAAAATCTTCACGATCTCTTCCTTCTTACCAATTTTTTTAAAAAGTGCTATTCAACAATCTGGCCCGATTGTTGAATAGCATAACTGACGTTTAGTTTTAAATGACTTTATTATTTTTTAAACGACTTTAATATGATTTAAACAACTTTATTATCACGAAACAGAAAGGGATTCTCGAGGATCCTGCGGAAACATAAACTTATTGAATCTGGGTGATCTTCGCCTCTTTTTAATAAAACCTTGCATTTTTTTGCTAATTTGACTAACCTTAGTGCTGGTTTTATTGTTTGTATTTATTATTGAAGAATTGGAACCAGTATATTTCGGACAATTAATCATTCTTTCTGTGTGAAGTAGGAAATTTAAAAAGCATCCTATTTGATTTTTATATAACCAGCATTATTCTAGCTATTATGTTTTCATATTCATCCATTCCTCTGCTTAAAAATATGTCCCTATATACTATCTAATCACGACTGGTTTAAAACCACCTTTTAAAAAGGAGCCCAAATCTGGGCTCCTAAAAAAATCAGATATTTACGCTATTGATCGGTCTTTCATTTCAATGGGTGTATCTGGGTCCAGACGGTGCTGGTAATATAAATCAATATGTTCCACACCCAGTCTTCTAAGGCTGTTTTCACAAGCCTGCTTCACGTATTCCGGTCTTCCATTCATTCCAAGGAAGGCACCATCCTCGCCTCTTACATTGCCAAATATAGTAGCAAGGATCACAGAATCCCTTTTTCCTTTTATAGCCCTGCCAACCAGTTCCTCGTTTTTTCCCACTCCATACATATCAGCTGTATCAAAAAAATGATTCCCAGCTCAATCGCACGGTGTATGGTTTTAATCGATTCTTAATCATCTCTCCCTGCATAGAAATCAGACTTTCCCATGCAGCCAAGGCCCAGTCGCAGAAACTTCAAGTCCGGAGTTTCCTAATTTTCTTTTTTCCAATTTATTTATCTCTTTTCCTTCAGCCACTGATCAAATTCAGCAGCAACAATCCGTTCTCCTGTGATCCCATCACTTTTTTCTGATGCGAGATAAATAATTCCATCCCTCATCACTTCGGGTTCCAGGAGGCTACCGCTTCCTTCAAAGGCTTTTCTTGCTTCATCAGGTATCATGCCCGTTAATGTAGCTCCTCCCGGCAAAAGCATGTTTACGGTAATTCCATGCTCCTTGAGGTCTTCAGCCATTATGTACGACAATGACTCAGTAGCTGCACGGGAGGGGCCATATGGCACGAAGCCTCTCCGCTTCATCGTCTCATGGTTCATTGAAATATTAATGATTTTTCCTTTTCCCTGTTTCAGCATTAAAGAAACAAACCCCCGGGCAGCAAGAAAATAACCGGTAAGATTCGTATCAACCAAATTTCGGAATGAGTCAGGGCTCACTTCATAAAAAGGCTGAGGCTCTGTCAGAAACTTAGCATTCACAGTCCGCATTCCGATTCCTGCATTATTCACAAGCACATCGAGACCGCCCCATGTCTCGCGGACCCAATCGACCGCAGCCTGTACTGATTCTTCCGAACGCACGTCCATCGGCAGCTTGTACACATCATGCCCCTTCTCAGAAAGCTGCTGCACGGCCTTGTCGAGTTTTTCTCCATGACGCGAACCGATGGCCACAGATGCTCCTTCTTCAAGCAGCGATTCTGCCATGGAATAACCTAGACCACTCGATCCTCCAGTTACAACAATATGTTTGCCAGATAAAAGTTGAATAACTCTTCCTCTCCTTCCAATAATGCATCTATCTTTAAGTTTGTTATTTATAAGGAACTTATACCTATTTTCTTATGTTTGCTTTCAGTACGCAATAGATGTGCTCAGCAAAAAAGCCTTCCAGCCTCTGGACCGCTCTCCTATAGCTTTAAAATTATCTAAACAACCCCTGAATTGTTTCGGTACTAATCGGCAGAGAGGAATACTCATGAGTAATGAGCCACGAATCAATAAATTTTTTTCAGCCAGAACGTGAACCTGTTCGTCAACTGGCCGAGCATTTCTCTTGTGGGCGGCAAAGGTAACAGCACAATCAACAAATGCGAGATTTGCATCTTCTTTTACTCTCACATCATTAAAATGGACATTGAGGGTCACATTCTTTCCTTTAAACCATCGAGCCATCCCTGCACTGATTCCTTCCAATTTTCAATACCCGTGCATTCCCAATCATTCCAGCCGTCAAAGATATGGATATCTTTTACATACGCAGACAAAACGCTCATCATCTTTATCATAGATGGCCAGGTCTTCATAGTCACTCACTGTATCAATATCAGGCTCAATACTTTTGCCCATATCCGCAAATACAACCTGGTTTTTATAATTCTGCAGAATCACCTTCCCTCCCCTTTCTCCTGTAAGGCTGTTAAACTCTAAAAATAATGACCTGTGAAAAAGCACAGGATGCCCCTTTTGATTGTGATAGCTTGCCTGGACAATTAATGGACGGGTCTTGTCTCTATAGAAGTGGCCGATAACCCGATTGATATCACAGCAAGTGAGCAAAGGCTGGTCAGCAAGCAAAAACAGCGCACCCTCCGCCTCTTTAGGAACAGTACTCAATCCTGCTTTAATTGAGGAAGATAGCCCCTCAGAGGTATTGAAATTAAGGAAGACTGTTTCAATATCCGGGAGTGAAGCTGCCTCCATTAAACCTGGTATATAGGGATTGACCACGATGGTTCTTCCCATTAATGCCGATTTTCTGCTGTTATCCAAAACGTGCCTGAGGATCGGTTTATTTTGATATGGAAGAAGGAGCTTTGGAGATCCCATTCTTTTTGAACTTCCGGCAGCTAAAATTATCCCCCATACTCTGCTTTTTAATTGTTCGATAGCATTCACTCCCCTTACCTTCCTGTATTCCGCCCATTCATTTCATATAGCCTTGACCCGCTTCCTCCCCGGTAAACCATTAAAATTTCTGCTAAAATGCTTAAAGCAATTTCTTCCGGAGACTTTGATCCGATATCGAGGCCGATTGGACTGCAGATTTCCCGGCTTTTGAAATTAAGGCGCAGCTGTTCACTTGTCATGATTAGTTTCTTAGTTCTTTTTTTTGGACCAAGGACACCCACATAATGCTGATTGAAAGCCATTAACTTCTCTAGAATTTTTTGGTCCTGCAGAAAATGATGTGTCATCACCACTATAAATGTATTTTTATTACCCCCAACTTCCGGGACTTCCCCTGATGGATAAACAATTATTTCGTCTGCGCCGGGGAATTTTTCTTTATCAGCATAAGCAGGCCGATAATCCAGCAGTATCACCTTCCAGTTAAGGATTTTAGCCATCTCTGATAAAGGTATCGCATCAGGTCCTGCACCAAAAATGACTAACTGTGGTGGAGGTTCCAATATTTCAAAAAAAATTCGGGTATTCCATTCATCCATTATCTGCGAAATGCCGTTTTTCCTGCTTCTTCTCTGAATCAAGTAATCTGAAGCTATTTCCTTCGTCAATGTTACAGGCAAGTCTTTGCTACAGGGATCCAGAAGCCACTTTAATCCGATCCGGGATTTATCATCACAATGGATAATGGTTATAAGGTGCATTTCTTTTTTTTCACCAGCTTCAAAGTATTCGTACATCAAATTTTCTTCTTTTTTATTTTCCGGGCAGAAGGCTTCAAGAAGAATCTTCATTTTTCCTTGACAGCCTGAACCAAGTCCCCAAAGAATATCATCAGGATCACGAAAGTCATATTCCATTATCTCGGATATCCCATTATCCATGATTTTTTCTAGATGTGCCTTTATATCTTCTTCAAGGCAGCCGCCGCTTAACTGTCCTGTAACAGATCCATCTTCCGAAAAAAAACACTTTGCACCCGCTTTTTGATATGTTGACCCTTCTGTCGATATAATTGTTCCAAGAACACCTCTGATCCCCAACTCCCTGCATCTTCTAAGCTCCTTCAGAATGGCTGCCATTAATTTCACCCTCTTATTTTTTCTCCTAATGCATACTCATTATAAATATGATGATGGAAGCAAGGAAAATGCCAGAGGTGATATAAGTCTTCGTAAACTTTATTGCTATGGAACAAGGTGGCTGATTTAATAATGGAATCGCTCCGCAGAACTCATTAAAAAACAATTTTCTTTAAGATCAGGACCATATATAAAGGATCAGTGGTTTTCCTGAACAGAATAATAGGCGCACAAATCGAACAGACTATTTTTGACTTTATATATAAAGGAGAATGACCATGGTTAATCAGGATTTCAGCAAATTCAACAAAATTCAGCAAAAGCATAAATCCTATAGTGGGGATGGAACAAATGAGCATCAAGAGCGGGGAGTGAATGATGAAAGCTACAACAACCGTTCCGAAACAGATCAGGCGCCTGGAGCAGAAGGCCGCATCACATCTGAGATAAATCGCGATAGGGAAATTTAAGAATAAAGACCCTCAACGAAAAAGCAGAAGCACTCCCTAGTGGGATGTGCTTCTGCTTTTTTATTTATTTTGTTCAAGCAAATTCTTGATTGTTTCATGCGGACTGCCCCGGAATAAGCCCCCATGATAGCAGATGACCTGTTCAATATCATAATCTAAAATTTTTTCCAGAGATGCAATAGCTTCTTTCATATTCGGCGTGTTTTGTTCAATCGGTCCTCTTAAAACACCATCAAGGATAACCATGGCATCTCCTGCAATCAATGTTTTTGTTTTCTCCAGATACAGGGAGATGTGTCCTGGCGTATGTCCAGGTGTATGAATGACTTCCATGCCTCCAAAGAAATCAAGCTTTTCTCTATCTTCAACCGTTTTATCAATCTTCACTTTTGGCAAATTTTCATATGATGAAATCATTTGCTTAGGCAATGAACGCTTTTTCTCTTCAGAGATTTTGCTCAGATCTGCCTTAATAAGTGTTTTAACACCTTCAATATAAGGCTTATCTAAAAAGTGTGCCAATACTTGAATGCTTCCATCACCTTTATTTAGAATGGTGGGTGCACCGCCGATATGATCTAGATCCTGATGTGTGAAAATAATGGTTTTAAGCTTAGAAAAAGGGATTCCCTCTTTCTCAAATGCCTGAAGGATTTCTTCTGATTGAAATGGCATGCCTGCATCTATTAGCAGGACAGATTCTTCATCAATCAATAAGACCGGATTAAATGTAAATGTATTTTCGTTGCTTTTCACAGTCAATTCAATGATTTCAATTCCTTTTACCGCTTCCATGATATCCCCCCATTCGCTCTGATTCTCAACATAAAACGCTTACATATCGGTCAGTGTCAAAGACTGCAGCCTTCCAGCCTGCTCATTCAATTTCTTTAAGCTTTCCTGATATTCCTGTTTAAGCTCGGAAATGATGCCGGCTGCACTATCAATTTTAGAAATGGCTCCTACACCATGGCCTGCAGACCAGATATCTTTCCAGGCTTTTGAATTGGTTTCTTTTTGCATACTGTCAAATTCCACTTTATCCTTTTTCACGAGTGTTTCCGGATCAATCCCTGCTTTGCTGATACTAGGCTTTAGCATATTGCAATTAACACCTGAGAAAGCATTCGTAAGAATAATATCCTCCTGGGACGCTTCGACAAGCATCTCGCGGTACTCCATTGTTGCCATGCTTTCTTTCGCAACAATAAAACGGGTTCCCATATATGCCAGATCTGCTCCGGCAGCCTGTGCCGCCAATATGCTGCGGCCCGTTGTGATTGATCCGGCAAGAATAATGATTCCATCCCAAAAGGTTCGGATACTGTCGACAAAAGCAAAGCTGTTAATTTCCCCAGCATGCCCTCCTGCTCCAGATGCCACAGCAATAAGTCCATCAACCCCTGCTTCTGCTGCTTTCTTTGCAAACGGCACTGAGCTGACATCTGAAAATACGGCACCACCATAGCTATGGACTATGTCAACTACAGCTTTTGGTGACCCTAGTGATGTAATGACCAAAGGAGGCTTATGTTTCTTCACTAATTCAAGCTCTTCTTCCAGGCGGCTATATGTACTGTGAACCACCATATTCATGGCCCATGGAGCTACTTTCCTTTGAGGATCATTTTGTTTAGCCTCATCCAAGGCATTGCTGATTTCCCCCATCCATTGATCCAGCACCTCGATGGGCCTTGCATTCGGAGCAGGAAAAGAGCCAATCACACCATTCAGGCAGCATGCTTTAACAAGCTCTGGTCCTGATATTAAAAACATAGGTGCAGAGATAACAGGCAATTCCAATTCATTCCACCATGATTCCGGGATACTTTTTCTCAAAGTAAACGCCTCCACTTTATTAAATTTTCAGAATAAATCATATCTATTTCATCATACGTTCACACCTGGAATAGTTCAAGTTTTTCTTTGTTCGGCATACCTTTAATAAAAATATGGTAAAATAATACAGGAGGAGGTGTTAAGATGACAGTTTGCACACAATGCAAAAAAACCTGGTCCATATGGCAGGCTTACACTTTTCTATTTTCTTTTAATAGAAAAAAGACATGTTTATACTGCGGGCATTGCCAATATATTTCCTTAATAACACGAAAAAAATTGTCTGCCCTCTTTATTGCTCCGCTAATATTGGAATTCCCATTATTCGTATTTGATTTCCCGCTGCTAATAAATATCTCTTTCCTTATGCTGTCTGTTTTTGCTGTTCAGCTGTTTGTGGCTTTCAGCCTAAGGCTTTCCGCGGAGGAAGAACCTTTATGGTAGTTTATAAAAAACGGGTTCTTTCCTCTTTGGTTGGAATGCGGCATGCCTCTCTTTTTCCAAACCATTTGTATCGGTTTTTTGCTAGAATGTTATAAAAGAAATCGCGAAAAGGTTTCGGTACGATTAATAGAAGTACAGCCGCTTTAATTATTCCATCCATTTTACCTGCAATTCTTAAAGCAGCTGAACTTTGTGTATACATTTTCCCTCCCCGAAGGAGAATTATAGAGTCCACTTTTTTCAGATGGGGATGCTGATTTAAAAGCTGTTCCCCGTAGTGTGACTGCAGAGATGCAAATTTAAACCGTGAGAGGGAGTCGTGCCTTATGATGAAATTCACGGCACCATTGCAGAAATTGCAGACCCCGTCAAACAAAATCACATCATACTCATCCTTTGTCATCATGTTCCCTCCTTATTTATTACCTATCGATTTATTTCACCTTTAAATGATGTTAGAATGCTTTTTTTAAAAAAAGCGAATGCTGTTTAGCACACACCTCATTATTATTGGTGTTTTCTGTCACTATCAAGGTGGTTGATTACCGAGGGCGGGCGGTGAGTCTCCTTAAGCTGCTCTCACCTTTCCCGCTAATCCCGCAGGATACTCACATTACGCTCCAATCAACCCTGTTTAACAATAGGATCTCTTCACATAACTCATTAAAAACAACAATCTTTAAGAATACAGCCTAATTATTTTACGTCAAGCACCCATTTATGAATTGCTTTAGCCACACCGTCTTCCCGGTTGGTAGCAGTCACCCAATCAGCCGTATCCTTCACTGTTTTCTGTGCATTTCCCATGGCAACTCCAATGCCTGCTTCTTTAATCATCGCAATGTCATTCAAGCTGTCTCCGCAAGCCATGACATTTTCCATGGCTAGTCCCATAAAGCTGCACACTTTTTCAATCGCCACAGCTTTATTGACACCCAATGCATTTACTTCAATATTTGTCGGACTGGAATTGCTGATTTCCAACGTGCCATCGTTTTTGAGCTCCTGCAGAATTTCTTCCCTTACGGCGTCATCATCGATATCAAAGCCAAATTTAATCCACTCTGAATCATGGATATTTTCTGGCATATTTGCTCGATATACTTGTTCAGAGCTTACCGCCCAATAATGTGTTTTATGCTTCTGGCTTAAATCCCACATCCATTGCACAAGATCTGTATTTACGGATGTCCTCTCGATGAGTTTGCCGCTGCTGTCAAAAATTTCGCCGCCATTAACCGTTATCAGATAAGATGAAAGCTCTAAAGCCTTAGCATATTCACTGCAGCGGGGATATGATCTTCCTGTACTTAAAATTACTTTAACTCCCTTGGCTTCCGCTGCTTTAATCGCCTTCCTGTTTTCTTCAGAAACCTCATTATTTTCATTAAGCAGTGTTCCGTCCATATCTAAGGCAATTAACTTAATTTTCTTATTGGATAATTCCTGATTCATGATTGTACCTGCCTTTCATCCCTTTACTACCCTACTCTAACAAATATTGCCCTTTTTCGGAAACGTAACGCATTTTGCAGCATAAAAAGAGCAGGTTGTGTTTATGCTGCATAAAAATGATCCTGCCATTAGATTGCTGCATAAACTTAAGCTAACAAAAAAGAGGAGGAATTCCCTCCTCCTCCTCCTTCTTCATTACCGTAAATCCCGGTTCTTTCTTTTTTCATGTTCCTGATGATGAGGCTCCATCGTATTTCTTTCCTGTTCCTTCGTATCCTGCCCCATTCCTTTTAAGAAGGTAAGCATGAAAGTCAGTGCCCGGTTGATTTCCGGATCCTTTAGGGAACGCACCAGATCGAAATAGCTTGTTTTTTCTTCCGTGTCCTTCGCTTCAGCCACTCTCGCAATCCCTGAATTCACTTTTAAAATGACTGGCTCCAATTGCTTAACATCAAGTACACCAAGCGTTCCGACCATAAGCAGAAGATTTTTCAGCATATTGGTCGTTTCTGGCCTGTCAGCCGTTTTCACCAGAATATCAAGCACCTTTTCGCTTTGGCCAAGCAAGCCGTTCATCATTGCTAAAACCCCGCGGCTTTGCATATATTCCATTACCTGCAAAGATTCTAAAATGGCATCCTTATTTTTCAGAAGTGCATGTTCTATTTCCTCGAGGTCTTGTTTCCGCTTATCCTCTTCTGAAATCTTAATTCTTTCAATATTCCTGATTGCTTTAGCCATTATGCCCGACCTCCTCTTTTCTGTGCCGCTTCACAGCATCACCTGGGAATGTATAATCCTTCCTTGCCCATTTTTTCTGAACCTGGACACCGATTTGCGGCTGAGGATTTCCATTTCTGTGATTTACTCTAGGCAATGGATTGACTCCTTCTACTTTCAAAATCTCCATTTTGGCCGATGTTTCTTTATAAGCAGGTGTATCTGTATCTTTATCGGCATGGCTGCTTGTCAGCAGGTTAATGGCCGCATCTCCCGAGTCATTCATAGGAAGATATACTTCTTTACCTTTAACCCTGTCGGTGATCAGGCACTTGACCTTCGCGTTTCCATAAGGAGAAGTCAATCTGACAAGTGTTCCATCCTTTATTCCTCTTTCCTCGGCAAGCTCAGGAGAAATTTCAAGGAATACACTTGGTGTTTTTGAAGAAATCCCTTTGGATTTGTAAGTCATATTGCCTTCATGGAAATGTTCGAGAAGGCGGCCGTTGTTGACATGAATATCATACTCTTCACCGAACTCGACAGGTCTAGTCCATTCTACCGGGAACAGGCGGGCCTTCCCATCATCAAATGGGAAATTATCCAGGAATAGAACAGGAGTATCTGTTCCATCCGCAGCAACTGGCCACTGAAGACTCTTATATCCTTCTAATCTTTCATACGCCACACCTGAATAGATTGGAGACAGCATGGCTGCTTCAGCCATAATATCGGCTGGATGATCATAGTTCCATCCTGCACCAAGGCGATTGGCGACTTCCGTGATAATCTTCCAGTCCGGCTTCGAATCGCCAAGCGGCTCCAATACCTCGTAAAGCCGTTGGATCCTGCGTTCTGTATTGGTAAATGTTCCTTCTTTCTCAAGGCTTGGACTTGCCGGAAGAACAACATCCGCATATTCCGCTGTACGTGACAGGAACATATCCTGTACTACGAAGAAATCAAGTTCCTGGTATGCTGCATGCACATGATTGATGTTGGAATCAACCAGTCCCATTTCTTCTCCTTTAACGTACATAGCCTTTAATTTGCCTGAATGGATGGCTTCAATCATTTCGTGGTTGTTCATCCCTGGTTTCGCAGGAAGATTAACTCCCCAGCCTTTTTCAAATTTAGCACGTGCAACGTCATCAGTAACAGGCTGATATCCTGGCAGCTCGTCCGGCATTGATCCGAAGTCGCTTGCACCCTGTACATTATTATGGCCGCGCAGCGGATAAGAACCTGTATGCGGACGGGCATAGTTTCCAGTGATCAGCAGCAGGTTTGAAATGGCTGTGCTGGTATCACTGCCTCCTACATGCTGGGTAACCCCCATTGCCCAAAGAATACATGAGGACTTTGCTTCGTGAATCATTTCGGCAATTTGAATCAGCACTTCCTGTGACAAACCTGTTTCATGTGCGGCATATTCCAGAGTAAAGCCCTGGATGCTTTCAATATATTTCTCCAGGCCGTTTACTTTTTTATCGAGGAATTCCTGATCTGCCCAGCCTTGGTCAATGATATACTTCGTTACAGCTGACAGCCAAACAAGATCAGATCCGGCCCGCGGCTGGAAGAATAAATCTGAACGGTCTGCCATTTCGTGCCTTCTGATATCCGATACAATCAATTTTTGATTTCGTAATTTATGCGAGCTTTTCACTCTTGTCGAAAGAACAGGATGGGCTTCTGAAGTATTGGAGCCAATTATGATGACAAGCTCAGAATTCTGAATATCCGTAATGGATCCTGAATCCCCTCCGTAGCCTACAGTCCTCATCAATCCCTTGGTTGCAGGACTTTGGCAGTATCTGGAGCAATTATCCACATTGTTTGTCCCTATTACAGCCCTTGCCAGTTTTTGCATTAAATAAGACTCTTCATTTGTGCATTTTGAAGATGTGATAAATGCCAGTGAATCAGGACCATGTTGTGTTTTAATTTCAGTGAATTTGTTTGCAATCAATGTCAGCGCTTCATCCCACTCTGCTTCCCGGAAAGAATCTCCTTCCCGGATAAGCGGCTTTGTAAGGCGTTCTTGGCTATTGACGAAATCCCAGCCGAATTTTCCTTTCACACAGGTGGAAATTCCATTGGCCGGTGCTTCTGCATGTGGTTCAACTTTCAGGATCTTCCTGTCTTTTGTCCAAATATCAAAGCTGCAGCCTACTCCGCAGAATGTGCAAACAGTTTTTGTTTTTTTGATGCGTTCTTCCCTCATGGCTGATTCCATATCTGAGATGGCAAGAATGGAACCGTAGCCAGTTTCAACACCCTTGGTAACTTCAATCATCGGGCGAAGGGTCTGTTTAGCAATATTGGTCAGATAGCCCGCCTCACCTACCATGCCTTTTTCGAGCATCGCATTACATGGGCAAACAGTCGAACAATGTCCGCAAGAAACGCAAGAAGATTCATTGATAGGAACATTTTTATCCCAAATGACTCTAGGACGTTCAAGTTCCCAGTCAATGGATAGAGTCTCAGTCACCTGAACATCCTGGCATGCCTCTACACAGCGGCCGCAAAGAATGCATTGATCCGGATCATAGCGGTAAAATGGGTTGGAATTGTCTTCAACATATGGTTTATGATCAAAAGGAATGCTTTGATGGTTAACTTTCATCTCCTTAACGGTATTATGTATTTCACAACCACCATTGTTATAATCACAAACCGTGCAATACAGCTCATGGTTATAAAGGATCTTATCCATGGCGATGATCCGGGCCTCTTTGACATCCGGAGTATTGGTATCAATTATATCTCCATCATTTATATGTGAAGAACAAGATCTTACCAGCTCGCCATTCACTTTTACTATACACGTATCACATGTTTCAATTGGCCCTAAGCTGGGGTGATAGCAAACATGCGGCACTTCAACTGAACTGTTCAAGAGAACTTCAAGTACACTTTTCTCCCTATCTGTTTCCATTTCGACTCCATTTACCGTTACGCGAAAGCTTTCCTGCACATTGACCTCCCCTTTCTATTACACTATAACTTTTAGTCACTGTTAATTACCCTTCCGCCGAATCAGCTAAACTTCCTTAAGTGATAAAATGCATCAGGCGGTGGCTTCCGCCGCAGGACGCTGCGCTCGAAGTGATGCCGCAGGCCTTTCATGCCATTTGTTCCAATCGGTTTGATACTATTTAAAAAATCAATATAGTCTTAGGAGTACAGACCTTTATTTTTAAGGATTATGCCATTAAATTAATATCATTATTGTGCACAGCGGGTTGAAGTGAGAGAAAAGGGAACTTAATACAAGAGAGAGCCGTGAACGAAAAAAAGCTGTACTTATTTAAATGTGGAATAAGTACAGCTTTTTATATGTAGGCACTTTTCTTAAAGATTGTTGTTTTTTAATAAGTTCTGTGAGGTGAGACCCCGCAATCGCAGCCGAAGGATGCTCACCGCCCGCCCCGCGGAAAGCGAGCATCCTGGTGCTGAAATCACCCCCTTGTTACATGGCATCAAATTTTACGAAAACTGCCTATATTAAAGTCTGAATGGAGTTTAAAAAATGGGAAATTTCATAGGCCACGCAATATCCAGGGATTTTCCTTATTTTATAAAAAAAATGTTCCCCACAGCAGATAAACATTCAGGATAGCGATTATAGCAGCCGTAAACCAGGCCAGCCATTTGATCCAGGGTTTATTGACGAACTCTCCCATTTTATTTTTATCACTGGTAAACATGACAAGAGGAATTACAGCAAAGGATAGCTGAAGTGATAAGATAACCTGGCTTAAGATTAAAAGCTGCCCAGTGCCCTTTTCACCTGAAATCAGGGTTACAATCACTGCCGGGATAATCGCAATCATCCTGGTGATTAAACGGCGCAGCCATGGCTTTAATTTAATATTGAGAAAACCCTCCATCACAATCTGGCCGGCAAGTGTGCCTGTCAAAGTGGAATTCTGGCCGGAAGCGAGCAGCGCCACTCCAAATAATATGGCCGCAATTCCTGTTCCAAGCAATGAATCCAATAAATGATAAGCATCCTGTATCTCGGCTACATCATGATGCCCTGTGCTGTGAAAGGCCGCTGCCGATAATATGAGGATGCTCGCATTTACAAATAGTGCAAGCATGAGGGCAATGGTAGAATCTATTGTTGCAAACCTGATAGCAGACCTCTTTCCTTCCTTTGTATTATCAAAATTCCTTGTCTGGACAATAGATGAATGAAGATACAGATTGTGAGGCATAACAGTAGCTCCGAGAATTCCAAGTGCAATATATAGCATGGCCGGATTTGAAACGATTTCCGAACTTGGCACAAAGCCTGTTAAAACACCGCCCATATCAGGCTTTGATAAAAATAATTCAATGCCAAAACAGACGGCTATAGTGACGATTAAGGATATAACAAAGGCTTCCATATATCTGAATCCTTTATTTTGGAGAAGCAAAATCAGCAGGATATCAAAGGCTGTAATGCACACTCCGTACACGAGCGGAATTCCAAACAGCAAATTCAAAGCTATGGCAGCCCCTATTACTTCTGCCAGATCACAGGCAGCAATGGCAAGTTCGCATAATAGCCATAAAACAAAGGAAACCGGCTTGCTGAAATGGTCCCTGCACGCCTGTGCCAAATCCCTGCCGGATACTATTCCCAATTTAGCAGAAAGCCCCTGCAGAAGGATAGCCATTAAATTAGAAATTAAAATGACTGAAAGCAGGGAATATCCATAAGCTGATCCTCCTGCAATGGACGTTGCCCAATTCCCGGGATCCATATATCCCACTGCAACCAGGTATCCAGGTCCGATAAATCCAAGCAATTTCCTGAAAAAACTGCCTGTTTTTTTTATGGGTATCGTTTTATGGACTTCTTCCAGGCTGGCCCTGCTGTTTTGTTTTTTCCAGGCTTTTTTTTCAATCCTCTCTGTACCGTTCATTCTTCATTCACTCCATCCCTGAAATAAGTTTCTTTTATAAATAAGTTTTGCACTGAGGAAACATTCTAGGTAAATTTTTTTGCCTTTACTTATTTATATTCTACAATCTAAAAATGTTTCCTTCAAGCAAAACTATTGGGAGGAAAAATTACTTATAAAAATAAATAGACAAATAGCTAAAAAAATACCGGGCAGCCTTTTGGCAGCCCGGTTTACATGCTTATTTTTTCACGGTTAGATAACTGTCAGGCAATTTTGTTTTCTGCAGCTTTTACTGTTTTAATGGACGGAGGCAGAATTAATCTCTGATACTGTAGGCTGCAAGATATTGCTTAGGAGTCAGAGCATCTCCTCCAAGTGCCAAGGATGCCTCATTGGCCCAGTATGGATTGCGCAGCATTCCCCTTCCCACTGCAACAAGATCTGCTTTGTTTTCTTTTATTGCCTCATTGCTGATTTCAAAGCCTTCCATTCTGCCTACTGCAATAACAGGCACCTGCAGCTGCTTACGGATTTCATCAGCCAGGTCCAACTGATAGGCCGGACCGGCTGCTGCAGGCCCAGAAGTGCTTTCACCGCCAGAAGAAACATGGAAAATATCCACTCCTGCCTCTTTATAACGTTCAGCAAGGTTTATGCTATATTCAAGGTCATATCCATCTTCTGCATATTCAATAGCGGAAATGCGCATAATGAGCGGCATGGATTCTGGCATAACACGGCGTGCAGCTTTAACGATTTCCTCGCCAAACAGGCCTCTGTCCTGGCCATATATATCTTCTCTTTTATTTGTGCGGGGTGACTGGAATTGCTGAATTAAATAGCCATGGGCCGCATGGATTTCAATAACATCCACTCCTGCTTCAACAGCCAGCTTGAATGAAGCTTCGAATTTTTCTACCATTTCTTTTACTTCATCTGTGCTTAACTCACGGGGCACTTTATACTGTTCGGAAAATCGGATGGCGGAAGAAGAAACTGGCTGTTCGGCATCTTCTGCTTTGCGGCCTGCATGTGCAATCTGGATACCAATTTTCGCTCCGTAACTTTGACATGATTGAATGATTTTTTTAAAAGCTGGTATTTGTTCATCAGACCATAAGCCGAGATCGAAATCAGTAATTCTGCCATCAGGCTCTACATCTGTCATTTCCATGATGATAAGGCCTGCTCCCCCGATTGCACGGCTAGTGTAATGGGAGAAATGCCAATCATTAGGTTTTCCGTCTTTCTCTGTAACAGAATATTGGCACATCGGAGGCATTACAATCCGGTTTTTCAACTGTAAGTCCTTTAAATTAAATGTGTCTAATAAAGTTGTCATTTATATCTTTCCTTCCTCTGCTCATATTCCCTTTTATTGCATGGGGATGTTCACATTTTCACTCTAAGAAACACTGCAGTCAAACAAAACGGCTTGGCATCCAAATTTAATCACCATAAATTTTTTCTCTCCACTGCTATTTTTGCCGCAGTCTGCAAACAATACTAATGATAATTCTTCCCTGCATTAGACAGTATACTTTTTAGCACTATGTAAAATAAAAGTGCGTACTTCCCAAGTGAAGTATCACGCGTTACACTTACAACTATTCCGCAGAAAGATTTTTCAAAACCAAATAAGAGGAGTGTTATAAATGGAACTTCAATTAGCATTAGATTTAGTAAATATCGAGGAAGCAAAACAATTAATAAAAGAGGTAGAAGAACATATAGATATCGTTGAAATCGGCACGCCCGTTGTAATCAACGAAGGCTTAAGGGCAGTAAAGGAAATTAAAGAAGCTTTTCCTTCATTGAAAGTTTTGGCAGACTTGAAAATCATGGATGCAGCGGGATACGAAGTTATGAAAGCATCTGAAGCTGGAGCTGATATCATTACAATTCTGGGTGCTGCGGAAAACGAATCAATCAAGGGCGCAGTGGCAGAAGCAAAAAAACAAGGCAAAAAAATCCTTGTTGATATGATTGCAGTAAAAGACATAGAAGGACGCGCGAAAGAGCTTGATGAGCTTGGTGCAGATTATATTTGTGTTCATACAGGCTACGACCTTCAGGCAGTTGGACAGAACTCATTTAATGATTTAATGGCTATCAAACGTGTTGTAAAGAACGCTAAAACTGCTGTTGCAGGCGGAATTAAACTAGAAACACTTCCTGAAGTTCTTAATGCACAGCCTGATCTTGTCATTGTAGGCGGCGGCATCACTGGACAGGATGACAAAAAAGCTGCTGCAGCAAAAATGCAGGAATTAGTAAAGAAGGCCTAAGTACTATGGCTGCATATGCAGCTTCAAATATAAAAAAGGCAGGAGTGTCAATATGGCTTCATTAAAAGGAAAAACAGCATTAATAACTGGGGCAGGACGGGGAATCGGGCGTGCTGCTGCTATTGCCCTTGCAAAAGAAGGTGTAAATATCGGCATGATTGGCACGACAATGAGCAATCTTGAAAATACCGCAGCAGAGCTTGAGCAATATGGGGTTGAATATTCTGCCGCTGCTGCAGATGTTACAGATCTTGTGTCAGTTACATCTGCTGTGGAACATATCAAGAATGATATTGGCTCTATTGATATCCTTATTAATAACGCTGGAATTGCAAAGTTCGGCGGCTTCCTTGAATTGTCTGCTGAAGAATGGGAACGCATCATTCAGGTTAATGTAATGGGTGTTTACAATGTCACAAGAGCTGTTCTTCCAGGCTTAATTGAACAAAAATCAGGAGATATTATAAACATTTCTTCTTCTGCCGGCCAAAAAGGAGCACCAGTGACAAGTGCCTACAGTGCATCAAAATTTGCTGTATTAGGACTTACTGAATCGTTGATGCTTGAAGTCAGGAAACACAATATCCGTGTCAGTGCTTTGACTCCAAGTACAGTTGCAACTGACCTTGCCATCGAAACAAACCTGACAGACGGAAATCCTGAAAAAGTCATGCAGCCTGAAGATCTTGCTGAATTCATTGTTTCACAGTTAAAACTCAATCCTCGTGTGTTTGTAAAAACTGCAGGAATGTGGTCTACAAATCCTTAAGCACAAGAAATGAGTTAGCATAAGCGGCTAATATCTGAAATGAGACCAAAACGGCTATTCAAATGAATAGCCGTTTTGGTCTATTTAAAATTCCTCCAGGATACCGTAACTCCTGCATTTATCGTACAAACTGGTTTTGCCGATTTTCAGCAGTTTGCTGGCCTTGAGTTTATTGCCCCCTGCCAGCTTTAAAGCTTGCATGATTGCTTTTTTTTCTGCTGCAGCGACTGTCTCTTTTAGCGGCAAAACTTCCTGGAGCAATGGCATGGCTGTTGCATACTGCCCATTGTCCGTTACGTACATGTCTAAATCCTGAAGATATAATGGCAAATGCTCATGGCGGATTTCCTGCCCATCCAAAATGTTGATTGCTCTTTCAAGCACATTTTCCAATTCCCTGATGTTACCTGGCCAGCTATAGTTTTCAAGCAGATGAACCACTTCTGCAGAGACAGAAATCTCTGGCCGGCTAAAATTTTTTTGTAGTTTTTTCAGAAGAATATCTCCAATTATCCAGATATCATCCCTTCTCTCCCTTAAAGGGGGAATTTCCACTTTCAATACATTCAGCCTGTAATATAGATCTTTTCTGAATTCACCGTTTTCTACCATCTTATCAAGATCGCGGTGGGTAGCAGCAATAATTCGGACATCTACTGTTTTTGGAGCATTCCCGCCCAGCCTCTCAATTTCTTTTTCCTGCAAAACCCTTAAAAGCTTGCTTTGCATTGGCAGCGGCATATCGCCGATTTCATCAAGAAAAACAGTTCCTAAATGGCCCTGCTCAAACTTCCCTTTTTTGCCGCCTTTTTTTGCACCTGTAAAAGCTCCCTCTTCATATCCGAATAGCTCTGATTCCAATAGATGCTCAGGGATGGATGCACAGTTCATCCGAATGAATGGGTACCTTGATCTGGTACTGTTCTGGTGGATGGCGTGTGCAAACAGCTCCTTCCCAGTGCCAGACTCACCGAGGATCAAGATGGACGAGCTGCTGCAGGATCCTTTTTCAGCAAGTTTTTTCGCTACAATGAATTGAGGGTTTGATCCAATCAGATCCTTGAACGTATATTTGCTTTGCAGTTCTTTTTCCAGCCTATTTTTGTAATAATGCAGCTCTTCCAATAGGGGCTGAATCTTCCTGGAGTAATCCAGCCACTCCTGAGGATTTTTGAACATAACGGTACCGACAGAGCCTACCAGCTCATCATCAACTACCAGCGGATAACGGTTGGCAATCATTTCACTCCCTTTAATCGCCTGTACCGCTGATAATTCCGCAATTCCGGTTTTAGCGACGATATGCATCCTCGAGTTTTCTATAACATCCTGGACATGGCGTCCTATTGCATCCTCCTCGCGTATCCCGAGAAATTCACAATAGGCACTGTCCATATACCGGATGTAACCTGTCCGGTCTACTACTACTAGCCTTTCTGCCACTAAATGGATGACTTCCCTGATCCATTCTGCCGGGAGTATTTCAATGCCAACCTTCATGATAAACTTCATCCTTTATCCATAAAATGAAATAAGTATATTCATTATAACAAAATATGGAGGCAAGCCTTCGTTAATATTATAAAATTCAAATAATTTCAGGTGATTTACAGCATAGTAATTATTGAACGGTATATCCTCCATCCAAAACCGCTGCCTGCCCTGTAATCCCCTTTGCTTTATCACTTGCTAAAAAAATGGCATAATCTGCAATTTCGGATACTTCTATCAATCTTTTTTGCGGCACCAAAGGAAAAATCACTTCTTCAAGCACTTTACCGACATCCACATTCCTTGTTGACGCCAAATCCTTTAATTGATTGCGGACAAGGGGGGTATCCACATAACCCGGGCAAATTGCGTTAACAGTTATTCCATGGCCTGCCCCTTCTAGGGCTGCAACCTTTGTTAATCCGATTACACCATGTTTCGCGCTATTATACGCAGCTTTTCCGGCAAAACCGATTAATCCATTGATCGACGCCATATTCAGGATTCTTCCATAATTCTGCTCTTTCATGATAGGAAAAGCATGCTTGATTGCCATAAAAGGAGCCGTAAGCATGACGCTTATCAGTTTTTCAAAAGTCTCAGTGGGAAATTCCTCGATTGGTGAAACATGCTGTAAGCCAGCGTTGTTAATCAAAATATCCAGTCTTCCGAATCTGTCAATCGCTGATTGAATTCCTACCTTTATATCACTTTCATTGGCCACATTGCAGGTAAGGGCCATCGTTTCATGTCCCTTTTTCTGAAGTTCCAAAGAAGCCTGCATGCTTGCCTCTTCATTTAAATCCGCAAGTATGACACTTGCCCCTTCTTTGGCAAAGGCCTGTGCCATCGCCAGCCCTATACCGCTTCCTGCTCCTGTTATAAATGCCACTTTGTTTTTCAAAGAATTCACCTTCATGCACCCGCCTTTGCCCCCCTGCCATTTTCTGCCGAGGGTGAAATGTATTTTTGAAATTACATGATTCCAGTCAAGCTGTAAAGACCAATAATCAAAAACACGGTCACTGTTTTTAAAATGGTGATTGCAAATATATCTTTGTAGGATTGCCTGTGAGTAAGACCTGTAACAGCGAGCAATGTTATGACTGCACCGTTATGAGGCAGTGTATCCATTCCGCCTGATGCCATGGCAATAACTCTATGCATCACTTCTGGAGGAATTCCGTATGTTGCCATTGCGGCAACATACTTTTCTGACATTGCACTGAGTGCAATTCCCATTCCGCCTGAAGCAGAACCGGTTACGCCCGCTAATGCTGTGGTCGTAACAGCACCATTCACTAATGGATTGGTAAACGTTTCTGATATCCCTTTGCTGACTGCCCCGAAGCCTGGCAAAGAAGAGATCACACCTCCAAACCCATATTCAGCTCCCGTATTCATGACCGCAAGCAGGGCACCGCTGATACTCATGTTTAATCCACTCTGGAAATTCGACCTGATCTTTTTCCAATCATACAAAATGGCTCCTGCAATTCCGATAGCAAGTGCGAGCTCTACGGACCACACTGCAGCAACAGCCGAAGTCTCCACTTTACCGAATAAAGGCAGATTAATTTTGGCAAAATCAAAGCCTTGCGGGTACCACTTTGGAATGTATATAGTGAAAACTTTATTCATCACGCCTACAAGTACGAGCGGAACAAAAGCAAGTACTTGCCTTCCAGCAGGCAGTGTCCCTGGAGAAAGAACATGATCCGGCTCATTTATGACTTCTTTTTGGGCTTCGGCTGCAGCAGCTGAGGCATCAAATCCATAATAGCCTTCTCCAGCCCTTTCAGCCTTCTTCTTCCTGTATTCCAGGTAGAGTAGGCCGACAATTAAAATAAATACGCCTCCTGCTGTTCCGAGGATAGGTGCAGCATAAATGTCTGTTTTAAAGAAAGTAGTTGGAATAACATTCTGGATTTGCGGTGTACCAGGAAGAGCATCCATCGTGAAAGTGAATGCGCCTAAAGCAATGGTTCCAGGAATCAGGCGTTTCGGAATATTAGCTTCCCTGAATAAATTTGCTGCAAAAGGATATACAGCAAACACAACAACAAACAAGCTGACTCCGCTGTAGGTTAATATGGCACCAAGTAGGACAATAGCCAGTATAGCGCGCTTGGCACCGACCAATTTAATGATAGTCTTAGCAATTGTTTCGGCAATGCCAGACATTTCTACAACTTTTCCGAAGATGGCACCGAGCAGGAATACAGGAAAATAAAGCTTAATGAATCCGACCATTTTCTCCATGAATACATTAGAAAAAAACGGAAGGACATAATCAGGATTCGTCAGTAAAACCGCGAATAAGGCACAAATCGGCGCAAAAAGAATGACCGAAAACCCTCTGTAAGCTACAAACATAAGCAAAGCTAATGCTAAAAGAATGACAACTAACTCCATATAGTTCCTCCTTCTCCAACTTTTATAGAAAGCGTTTTCATAAAATTATGATAAAATTGCAGAGGCTATTTCCCTGTCCTCCCTCCATTTCATGTTCGGCTTTGTTAAAGTAGATTATTGATTTAATCAGTGAGATTCGCTTATCGACGCTGGGGCCCGGCAAACACCTCCGGAATGAAACTGTCTGGAGCGAAAATCAACAGACAAGTTAACAAAGCCGATTATTAAAGGATGTTCACTATTATAACTTGCAAGTTTCATGCCAACATTTGCTTGCCTAAAAATGGAGATAAATAAACCGTCTGTAAATGACATTTCCGCAATTCCGGAAAAAATCGAAGAGAAAAACTTTCCGGAATTACGGAACTTTCCGTTTTTGTGGAACAAGGAATAGGTATCCGTTATTTTAATATGCAAAAAAGCCTGCATGCCAGCACTGAAGCCGCACACAAGCCCATCGTCTAATAGTGTATATTCTTATTTCCCCAGTCAAAATAAAGATCTGTTCTGCGGTCACGCCATGTAGTAACAGAACCTCTTTCACGGACTTTATACAGCAGCTCTAAATCCAAGTCTGCAGTTACAATCATATCATAATTCATCTCACCCTCAGCTAAGATTCCGCCCGGAGGAAAAGGTATATCATTAGGAGTCAAAATTGCAGCACTTCCGAAATTCGCTCTCATAAAGTCAACTGTGGGAAGCGATCCAGTTGTTCCTGCTCCTACTACATAAACCTGGTTTTCAATGGCACGGGCATGGCTCGTATAGCGTACACGATGAAACCCATGCCTGTCATCTGTGCAGGATGGACAAAAAATCACATCTGCCCCTTCTGCCCTGGCCATTCTCACAATTTCCGGAAACTCGATGTCATAACAGGTAATGATAGCGATTCTTCCCTTTTCGGTTTCAAAAACCTGCAGCTTCTCCCCAGGAGCCATATTCCATTCTTCGACCTCTGTGGGGGTCATATGCAGCTTTGCCTGTTCTTCAATTCGTCCGTCCGGGTAGAATAGATGGGCCGTATTGTACAATTCCCCTTCCTTTTGAATAACATGCGTACCGCCGATGATATGCATCTGATAGTCGCCTGCAAGCCGCATAAATAGGCTTTTATATTGCTCTGTAAAACCCGGCAGTTCATTTATCGTAAGCGAAGTGCCATCTTCGCTGCCGATGGAAAGGAGCTGAGTAGTGAAAAATTCCGGAAATAAAACAAACTCCGAACCAAATTCTTCAGCAGTTTTTATATAATGCTCGCACTGTCTTGCGAACTCTTCAAAGGATGAAATGGTATGCAGATGATACTGCACGGCAGAAACGCAATTTCATTGTACTCCCCCTATGCATTTTTTGCTGGAGGGATTCACAAACATGCCCTCATGCAGCAAGTAAACAGTCTAGAAAGTAATATATAACATCACCGCCTTAGCTGTAAAGCAATTCATTTAATTGAGGTAAAAAAATTCAGCATCCCTAGCAATGCGTTCTTATTCTCCTATTTCCCGCATTAAAGGGCAGAAAATCCTCGATGTTCAAGGGAATACAGTGAATCGCAAAAAAAGTCATATAGGCTTTTTTCAGATCTCATAAATGAAAATTGCCAATTTCTATAGAGGGCATCCAGAAGGAAACACATAAGCATGCCAGAGCAGGCACAGCTTTTCTTTAAATGAAAAAGAGATTGCCCTTGTTCAAAAAGGATGCTTGTGTATGGATTAAGAAGAGTCCTTTCTGCATTCCTGCTGCATCTTCTAAGTGCTTTAAATTGAACATATAAAGCTGGACCTTTAACGGTTTCAAGGCTGAATTCGTAAGCAGCAAATTCCTTAATCAGCTTGATTCTGCGACTTCTGAAAGATATAAATTCAAAGATCTTTTTTTCTTTTAAAGCTGCATCTTCTTCCATGCAGGCGTCATACAAACATATTCTCTCCTTTATTTTCAAATCAATGGCATCCAGATAAATAGGATAACGAAATCCTCCCCATGTATCCGGAAATCGTGCCTCGCCCAATAAAAACTGATAGCCTCTGAACAGCTCCTGCATTAAACGCGGGTACAGACAGTCTATTTCGGGATAATGATCTGTCGATACGATAGCAGTTGGATAATCACGGTAAAAAATTAAGTCGTCTCCGCTGAATTGGGGATTCCAGGGAAAGAAGGTTATATTGTCATCCAGGTTATCAGGATGATTCCAAAGATAAACTTTTTCCTTATTATAGATAGCAAATGCAACAGGCTCAAAGCCGTGCCATAATCCGTTAAAGTCCGTCTTTTCCATCATTTCGTCAACTTGCTTCCACAAGTCCTCAATCTGCTGCATGATTTTACACCGCTCCCTCATATAAAGAACACTATTTTATTCACTTGGCCGGAACTCTTACTTCAATCACAATAGTGTAAATCTAACACAAATATCTGAATTTTTAAATTAAAACACCATGCTTTTCCTCTCAATTTTTTCGACATAAACCTCCACTGTGAGCGACACGTTTTTTTATTAAACTGCTCTTAATCTATCACATTTATTTGCCATCAGCAGCAGGATTCTAGTCGAAGTCCGTAAGGTTCATGCGTGGCCGCCTGGATTGTTGATTCCCAAAGAATCTGACGAATTTATTTCAATTAACAATGTGCAGAAATCAGCTAAATCCTTTGACATTCCTGTTAAAAAAACAGCAATCCAAATGGAATGCTGTTTTTTAATGGTCTATGCCTGCTGAAATTGTACACGGTGGAGCTTTGCAAATATCCCTCCTTGCTGAAGCAGTTCCTCATGGCCGCCCTGCTCAACAATGCCCTCTTCTGTAACAACCACAATCCGGTCAGCATTCCTGATTGTTGCCAATCGATGGGCTATTACCAGGGTTGTTCTATTCTTGGCAAGCTCGGACAGCGCATTTTGGATGATCATTTCCGTTTCCGTATCAAGAGCCGAGGTAGCTTCATCCAGAATCAGGATAGGCGGGTTTTTCAAGAACATTCTAGCAATCGCAATTCTTTGCTTTTGCCCTCCCGAAAGCTTTAGGCCCCGTTCGCCAATTTGAGTTTCATAGCCTTCCGGAAGACCTTCTATGAAACTCTCCAGATGGGCTCGCCGTGCTGCTTCTTCTATTTGTTCAAAGGTAGCATCAAGCATCCCGTATCCAATATTTTCTCTTAGCGTTCCGGTAAAAAGAAAGACATCCTGCTGGACAATGCCAATCTGTGAACGAAGAGAATTTTTGGACATATCCCTTATATCAATACCATCGATGAATATACTCCCTTCATCTACATCGTAGAAGCGGGGTATCAGGGAACAAATAGTCGTTTTCCCTGCTCCTGAAGGTCCAACAAAAGCAACCGTTTCTCCAGCGGATATGGTTAAATCAATGCCAGTTAAAATCCTTTTGCCAGCGTCATAGCCGAATGCTACAGAATGGAAATCAATATCACCGTGAAGCGAAACCATTTCAATGGCATCCAGTTTATCTTCAACATCAGGATGGATGTCAATCATTTCTGTAAATCTCTTGAAACCGGCCATGCCTTTTGGATAAAGCTCCATTAAAGCATTAATTTTATCGATAGGCTTAAATAACACATTAACATAAAGAACAAAACTCACAAGCTCTCCGCTGGTAAGCCGGCCTTGGTAGCAAAGCCATGCGCCATATATCAAAACCGCAATCGTCATAAAACGGGTCATCATATAAATGGCAGATGCGGTATAGCTCATTGTTTTGTAGGCACGAAGCTTTGCATTGCGAAAATTTTTGTTATTTAATGAAAACCTGTTTATTTCAAATTTTTCATTTGTGAAAGATTGCACCACACGAATGCCTGATACACTGTCTTCAACCCGCGCGTTCACTTCCGCGATTTGTGTGTACATGTTTTTCCATGCTTTATTCATGCTTAAATTACTGAAAATAATCAGTGCAATCAAAAATGGAGTAATGGCAATCGCAAGCAGCGCCATTTTCACATTTACCGCCAGCATAATGAAAAATGCGCCTATAAATGTCATAACAGCTATGAACATGTCCTCGGGACCGTGGTGTGCCAATTCGCCAATGTCTAAGAGATCATTCGTTATCCTGCTCATGATATGCCCTGTTTTCGTATTGTCAAAAAAACGGAAGGACTGCTTTTGAACATGCTGAAAAAGCTGCTGCCTCATATCAGTTTCAATATTGATTCCAAGCTTATGACCGAGATAATTAACAATGTATTGAAGTAAGGTGCTCAATATATATAATAGAAGCAACCCGGCACTTACTAAAACAATCGATCCCCAATCCCCTCCTGGAAGCAGATCATCAATAAACCACTGAACTGACAGCGGAAAAGCAAGCTCCAACAGGGCGACGATGACAGCACTGCTAAAGTCCAGCAAAAACAATTTTTTATGCGGAATATAATATGAATAAAAACGTCGGATCATGGTGTTCTCCTTTTATTGGTTAATCCAAAGATACTAGGATTATAAACGCATCTCGCTAAACATTCAATATTTTCTGAAAAAAATCATGACTTTAGGACTAAAATATTTTGCTTTATGTAGGCATCATTTTGTGGAAACTCCAGACCTAATCTCCAAAAAGTCGTACCTGCTATTTCATATTCATCCATGAGCTGATATTTAGCTGTTATGCTTCTGATATCTTCATACCAGACATCATGCTGCTTTTTCTTGGGCCAATATTGATACCAGGGTGATGCTGCCTTCAAGTCATAATGAATATCGCTTTTTTCTTCGATCGCCCGGTTTTGGGCGCGCAGCATGGAGCTTGCAGCTGTTTTGTTGCTCGGAATCTCCCAATCATAGCTGTATAGCGGGAAAGCAGTCAAAAGCTTTCTCGCTGGAATCTTGGAAACTGCATAGTTCAGAACATCTTTCATCCACCAAATCGGTGATATTGGATTAGGCGGCCCTGTCGGGTACCCATAATCAATAGTCATTACAGCAGTAATATCAGCTATTTTCCCAATCTCCTCATAATCATGTCCCCCAACAATCCGGTTATTTGGGATATTTCCTGTTTTGGCATGGACATTTACCTGCAAAACCAGGCGGCCTAACGCCTTTTTCAGTTCCCTTAGCAGCAAAACATAATTTGCCCTGCTCGCAGGCGGAACGAATTCAATATCCATGCTTACCCCAGCATAGCCTTTTTCCGCCACATATGACATGATGCTCCTCACCAGTCGCTGCCGGTACTCTGTATTATCCAGCACGCCTCCTGCAAGCTCCGGGCTGAATTCATCATTAAGAAAGTTTCTGATCATCAAAAGCGGCATGACACCAAGCTGTTTGCTTTTGGCAATCATTGAGCTGTCATTGCCAATGATATAAACATATCCCTCTTTTGTGAAGGAATAAGCGACGATAGCAAGATAGGTGAGCTGCTCTGCAGACTTTTCAAGTGCCGAAAAAACCTCGCCTCCGTTTGCAGGAAATGAAAATGAAAGAGTTTTAAGACGAAGCTTATACCGGGTTGGAATCTTCAGTAGCTGCCCTATTTTTATAACATCAGGCTTTAACCCTGGATTGGCCTTAAGGATGGCAGGGATTCTCACATCGAACCTTGCCGCTATCTCCCCAAGGACATCTCCCTGCTTCACTTTATATATTCGATCCTCCACTTTTGATGCAGGAATATATAAGGCAAGTCCCGGGATAATTTCATCTCCGGATGGCAAGCCATTCAATGTCCTGATTTCCGCAGTATCTGTCCGGTATTTTTTTGCGATTTCAAACAAAGTATCACCCGCTTTAACAACATGGATCCCCAAAGTATCACCTCCTGGTAATAGGTATTAATTAAGTTTATGGATAAAGAAGCCAGAGGTATGACAAGAACTTGGATCAAACGGGGATAATATTGCAGTCGAGGAGAGAGTACACTGCTCTTTTTACTGAAATGCAGGTGGATTAAAACATTTATTAGCTTTATTACCCACTCCCTATAAATCGCTGAATTTTTAGTTCGTTTATTTCTTTATGGCGTTATCTTGTGTTTTTTTCATTTTTGAAAGCTTTGTTGCTATGGAACATGGAGGTTGATTTAACAATGGGATCGCCTCACAGAACCAATTAAAAAACAACAATCTTTAAAGTAGAGCCAATTTTTCACAACAGCCGCAGTGATCCTTGATTCAAAAAGAGGTAAAAGTAACCGTATTCCTTAAAAAAGCAATTATGCACTCTTAAGGCATAATTGCTCGATTTCTGGCATTTGGTTGTTGCTTCTTGTTAAAGCATTTCTTTAATATCGTAAAATTTGCCATTTTGCAGCTGTGTCCATTGAAGCAGGTCCATTACTTTTTCCGCTACAAGGGCAGGTGTCCTGAGCATGCCGTTTTCTTTGTAATCCTTGAAACGTGAGGACTCTGCAAAATCCTTCTCGTCAGCTTCACGGATGTCAGCCTGCATTTCTGTATCCATAATACCTGGCGAAAAGGATATCAGGACGGTTGGATTCGGTTCTCCGGTTTGTTCTAACGCCGCAGTTCTTGTAAACATTTCAAGTCCTGCCTTCGTGCTGCAATATGCTGACCAGCCATGATAAGGATTTTTAGCAGCCCCGGATGAGATATTCACAATGATTTTTTTGATATCCATATGTCTCGTTCTATTAATAAAGCTGTTTGAAAGAATAACAGGAGCGAGGAAATTCACCTTCATGCTAAGCTCCATTTTTTCCTGCTCCAAAAATCCTGCAGGTTTAATCGGGTTTACAATGCCTGCATTATTAATTAAATATAACTCTTTTGTATTGCCCACCTCAGAAAAAACGATGTCCATGAGTGCTTCAAGCTTTTCCGTCTCTTTCAGATCAGCAGCTATGTACGTAATCTTCGTTCCTTTTTGTCTGGCTTTTTGTTCTAAATCCAAATTGTTTGTCCGAGATATTAAAATGCAATGATTGCCCTCATTGAAGCATTGCTCTGCAATAGCAGCTCCCAGGCCTTTTGAAGCGCCGGTAATGATATAGGTTTTCATAAACATATCCCCCGCCTTTCACTTTTTTATCAGCTGAATCTTTCCTTCATGCTTCAATGGTAACATTAACGTTCCATTCATGTAAAAAATTCATTAGCTTTACGCAAAAAAACCTCCCTGAATCACCGTCCAGAGAGGTTATCAAAGCCTATATGTTAACGCCCTTCATTGTTGCCTCAGGGTAACGCTGTCCTGCTGCAGCTCCCTTTGGGGCTGCTTCATTGATGGCATCAAGCTCCGCATTGCTTAACTTGATATTAACAGCTTCAACATTTTCCTTTAAGTATTTTCTTCTTTTTGTTCCCGGAATCGGAACAATATGCTCGCCTTGCGCAAGGATCCAGGCCAATGCAAGCTGTGAAGCTTCACAGCCTTTGTCATTGGCAATGTCCTGGATTTTTTTCACTAAGCTAATATTTTTGTTGAAATTTTCGCCCTGAAACCTTGGTGAAAATCTGCGGTAATCATCTTCAGCCAAATCTTCAAACTTTTGGATCTGTCCTGTTAGGAAGCCGCGTCCGAGCGGGCTGTATGGAACAAATCCAATGCCGAGCTCCATGACGGCCGGTAAAATTTCGTCTTCAACATCTCTGCTCCATAATGAGTATTCTGTCTGCAAAACGGAAATTGGATGAATTTTATGGGCTCTGCGAATGGTTTCAGCAGCAGCTTCAGACATGCCGATATAGCGGATTTTTCCCGCCTTGACCAAATCGGACATCGCACCGATTGTTTCTTCAATCGGCGTATCGGGATCTACACGATGCTGATAATACAAATCAATATAATCCACACCAAGACGCTTCAGACTGGCATCACATGCCTGTTTTACGTACTCCGGCCTTCCGTTGACACCTAAAAAGCTGCCATCCGCCCCCCGGACATTCCCAAATTTTGTAGCAAGAATTACTTCATTACGGCGATCCTTAATGGCTCGGCCGACAAGTTCTTCATTTTTCCCTACCCCATACATATCTGCAGTATCCAAAAAGTTAACTCCGAGCTCCAGTGCATATTGAATAGTGGCAATGGATTCATCGTCATTTCTGTCTGCATAAAAGTCAGACATACCCATACATCCTAGTCCTAACGAAGAAACCTCCAAGCCTTCTGAACCCAGTTTGCGTTTTTCCATGATACGATCCCCTTTCCTATAGGCCAATTTGATAATCCTTTTTCAATGATTCACTTTTTACCATTTGAAGCTTTCTGAATACAAAGTTTCTGGCAAGTCCGTTAAGAATAGCCTGCGATTTATTAAATACGTGTTCCTTGCTTCAGTTCAAGAAAGACCGCGGCAAGATCCATTTTTCCTTTGCCATTTTCCTTAGCAGATGCATACACTTTATCTGCAGCCTTAGCGAGCGGGAGCCCTATATGGTTCTTTTCTGCTTCATCGGTTATTAGCCCTAAATCCTTTGACATAAGCTCAAGCATGAATGCAGCAGGAAAATCTTCTTTCAAAAAAGATTCTTTTTTCATTTGGAAAATTGGCGTATTAACAGCAGATTCTGAAATCATTTCAATGACATCATTTTTGTTTAAACCAGCACTTTCAGCCAGCAGCATGGCTTCAGAAATCCCCTGAACGGCCACACCAAGGAGCAGGTTAATGGATAGTTTGGCGGCACTGCCTTTTCCATTTTCCCCAAAGAAAATGGTTTTTTTTCCTAATACATCAAAAATATACTGGACTTGCTCTACATCTTGTTTGTCCCCGCCTGCCAGGATCAATAACGTACCATCTTCTGCCGGCTTGACAGATCCTGATACAGGCGCATCGATAAAATGGGCGCCTGCCTTCCGGACCTTTTCAGCAAACACTTTTGAATCTTCTGGGCTCACGGTACTCATATCAATTACAATCTTATTTGAATTAAGGCCGGCAAGCATGCCTTCTTCTCCTTCTAATACATCCTTTACAGCTGATGCATTTGCAAGCATGGTAATAATAATGTCAGATTGTTCAGCTGTTTCTTTTGGCGATGACAAAGCTTTTGCACCATCTTTTGAAAGTGTTTCTGCTTTTTCAGCAGTCCTATTATAGGCAAATAGCGGCAATCCGGCTTTTAATAAATTTTTTGCCATGGGCATTCCCATGCTTCCAAGTCCTATCCAGCCAATTTTTTTCATATAGTTACCTCCCATGAAATATCATCTGTTATTTACAGCAAAAAAAACATATGTAAAAAAAGTTTATTTTCTGTCTTTATTCACCATAATGGATAGGCAAGCTTACAAAGTCAAAACATTTGCTCCATTTTTTCAAAATGAATAAAACACAGTTTCACTTCAAATAATAGTTATATGTCTTTATAGGGAGCTGATCAGTATGGATCAAAAACGAATCAAGCAAATATTATCTTCTTCTGCAGAAATTAATGTGCATTATCATGGTGTTTCAGTATGGATTGACGGAATCAACGAAGATGGAAATACAGCAACAGTCCATTTAAGAGGACCTGGAGGAGAAAAATCGGATGTGGCTATTTCCGAATTAGAAGAAATATGACGAGTGCCATCATCCTGGCATACAGGATGGTGGATTTATTATACAGGAACTCTTCTTATAGAAAACTTATTACATCAAAAAAAGCCAAACCGCGGACGATTTGGCTTTACCTATAATTATTATATTATTTACCGATGAACTGCTGAGTCCAGTAATTGCCTGAAGCTACATATCCAACACCGATGTGAGTGAAGTTAGCGTTTAGGATGTTAGCACGGTGGCCTTCGCTGTTCATCCAAGCTGTTACAACTTCTTTAGGAGTAGGCTGTCCCATAGCGATGTTTTCTCCGGCATATTTATAGCTGATACCGAATTTCTTCATCATGTCGAAAGGAAATCCGTAAGTTGGGCTGTTATGATCAAAGTATTTTTTATCTTTCATATCCTGTGATTTCAATCTAGCAGTCTTGCTAAGCTCTGTATCTACTGCAAGCGGTTTTAATCCCTGCTTTGTACGTTCTGCATTGGTAAGATCTACTACTTCTTTTTCATACTGGCTTAAAGAAGAAGAATCAGAAGAAGATGCTGGTTTAGCTGCTTCCTGCTTTGGAGCTGCTGCCTTTGCTGGAGCTGCCTGTTGTGCTGGAGCTGCCTGTTGTGCTGGAGCTGCCTGTTGTGATTGTGGTGCAGCATTTGCTGACATCTGTACATTGTATTGCTTCATATACTGATTTAATATTTTTTGGATGTCCTGCTGATTAGTAACCTGGAATGAAACCGGTTTGGCTTGCGGACAAGGCTGAGTAGCGGCACTAGCTTGGTTGAACCCTGCACCTGATAGGATTACTGCTGCTGCAGCTGCTGCTGAGAAAATCATTTTCTTTTTCATGTATATTTTCCTCCCCGTTAATTCTTTGGTTGTTTGTTTCTTGCACAGTTATCGTAACATGCATTTTTTGTAATAAAACGACCATGTTTTTCCATTGCAAAAACAAATAAACCAAATTGGAGAGAGGAAAGTGCTAACTTACTGTTTTTCTAGAAGGAAGAGTTAAGCTAGCAAGCTTCCAGCAAATTTCTCTAGCAATCTTATTCATTCACTATTTTTTCTTCTATTGGAAAAACACTTAAACTATTCCCATCTTTTCACCAAAAACTCAGGATTGACAGCTTTTTAACGTCCTTATTTGCTGTAATATAGTTTACTTTTTTGTTACAATACCTTAATTTGATGTAACGAAAAAGGCCCTTTTTAAAGGACCCTTCATTACACTCTGTATATTGTCATCAACGGTGCTAAAATACCCAATATCAGCGGTTTAAAATTCCCCAATAATAACAGATAATTGTCTCATCACTTAAGAGGGTTGGAGTGTTTGAGACGATGCTGAAGACTGGGGAATTTTTTATGATAAGAGAATTACATCAAAAAGGATGGACAAAAACAGCTATAGCTGAAGAGACAGGGTTTGATCGTAAAACAGTAAGTAAATACATAAATCAAGATCAATTACCTCAATCATCTAAGCGTAAGGTTAGGGAGAGTAAATTAGAAACATTTAAGCCTTATCTTCTTCAAAGGATTCAAGAAGGAACGACAAATTGCATGGTTCTATTTGAGGAAATTCAAGCCATGGGATACGAGGGGAAAACAACTATCCTCCGAGAGTTTATAAAACCCTATCGGGTTCAACCGAAAAAACAAGCCACTGTACGATTTGAAACAGCACCAGGAAAACAAGCTCAGATGGATTGGGCGGATGTAGGTATGTATGAAGTAGATGGTAAGCTTCAAAAAGTTTATGCATTCATCATGGTTTTAAGTTATTCCAGAATGAAATATGTGGAGTTTACAACAGATATGAAATTAGAAACACTGATGAAATGTCACATGAATGCCTTTGCATACTTTAACGGTCTACCGGAACAGATTCTCTATGACAATATGAAAACAGTCGTCACGAAGCATAGTCCAGTAGAGATTCGATTTAATAGAACGTTTGAAGATTTTCTAGCCTATTATGGAATCATCCCAAAAGCATGTAAACCTCATCGTCCACAAACCAAGGGGAAAGTGGAAAGAACGGTTCTATATGTAAAGAATAATTTCTTCCAAAGAAAACATGAACCTACAATATACGCCTTAAATCATGATATCCGTATATGGCTTGATCAAACAGCGAATCAAAAGAAGAATCAAACAACTAATGAACCACCGGTTCAACGCCTACAACACGAACAAAGGTTTCTTCAGACTTGGGGAACAAAACCCCTCTTCCCGACTAGTCATTGGGAGATACGTGAAGTAAGCCGGGATTGTTTCATCTCTTATTTAGGCAAAAAGTATTCTGTCCCTTTCCGGTATGCGGGCCACAAAGTAAAGGTTAAAGTAACCTTGGATCATCAAATTGAAATCTATGATGAGAAGGAGTGCGTGGCTCAACACCCTATTTTAACGGGTAAAACGAGTGTTCATGTGAAGCTAGAGCATTATGAAGGATTACACAAAACAGGAAAAGAGCAGGAACATCAGAATCCCACTGGTTTGGCGGCCAAAGATTCTGGAAATGTCCCTACTCCTATTGTTGAAACACGTTCTCTAGCTTCTTATGCTGCTCTGGAAGAAGGTGATTCAATATGAAAAACCAACTCGAAGAGCAGCTAGAGAATCTTGGTTGGCAGGAAATAGCCAACCAATTAGATGATCTTTTAGAGAACGCTTCTAGAAATAATGTATCATATTTTGATTTTTTGCACACTCTTGTTTTGAGAGAAACTGAAGCTAGACAGGGGAATCTCTTGTCCAAGAGGATGAAGAGCGCCAAGCTTCCTTACATGAAGAACATCCATGATTTTGAGTATACGTTTCAGCCTAGTGTAAGTGAACAGCGTGTGAAGGAAACCTTGACTTGTAGGTACATCGCAAACGGGGAAAATAGGATTCTATTAGGTCCACCAGGTGTAGGAAAAACCCATTTAGCGATATCCTTTGCCGTAGAAGCTATTACACAAGGATACACTGCGTTATTTTTAACGGCTGATGAATTGGTATCAGAATGCCGAAAGGCAGAATCAAAAGGAACTCTCCATCGCTTAGTTAACAAATGGAGCCGCCCCAATTTACTCCTCATCGATGAGGTAGGATATTTTCCATTTGATGAACTAACAGCCAATATCTTTTTTCAGGTGGTGTCCAAACGATATGAAAATGGGGCAATGATCTTAACATCTAATAAATCATTTATTGAATGGGGAAAAGTATTTGGGGATGATGTTTTAGCTACAGCGATTCTAGATCGACTCCTTCATCACTCTGTCACTTTTAATATCAAAGGAGAGTCCTATCGCCTCAAAGAAAAGAAAAAGGCTGGAATGTTCCCAGCCAAAGTAACTGAGTAACCGATATAAATGGGGACTTTTATTCCGATGACAATGGGGAAAAATAAACCGACGTTGACATATATTTTATCTCTTGGGATGATGCTCTTATTTTTTCATTTTATTGCGTATAATGTTTTTTGTTTTAGAGGATACAGGCCTTGTTTTCATCATGGAAAATGGGGCCCTAATCAAAACATCTTTTATATCATTAAAAAACATAGGAGAAACTGGATTAAGATAGGAAGTGCCTAAATTCGTAATGCGGGACATATGTATAAGAACGAATGCAACACCCACAACAATGCCAAAGTTGCCCCATATTCCCGCAAGAAGGATAATTCCAAACCTGATTAGACGAATTGCCCCGCTCATTATATAACTCGGAACAACAAAAGATGAAATGGCGGATATTGCAACAACCACAATTAATATATTGCTTGTAAAACCTGCATCAACGGCTGATTGCCCGATAACAATACCGCCAACAATGCCTATAGTCTGGCCAATTTTGGTAGGAAGCCGGGCGCCTGCCTCTCTCAATAATTCTATCGTCACCTCCATTATGATCGCTTCAAGAAGCGGAGGAAAAGGAACGCGGCTCCTCGATTCAATCAGGGTCAGCAGCAAATCGTGCGGAACCATTTCATAATGGTAGGTGGTAATGGAAACATAAAAGGCTGTAAATAAAACTGTAATTAAAAAAGCTATATAGCGCAGGATCCTTAAAAAGGAAGCCTGTGTCCACCTTTGATAATAATCATCAGGCGAATTAAAGAAATCAAAAAAACTGGTGGGTGCGACAATGACAGAAGGACTTCCTTCCATTAAGATGATTATCTTGCCTGCAATTAATTTAGAAGCCGCACTGTCTGGTCTTTCAGTTGTCAAATATTGCGGAAAAACCGAATAAGGATTTTCGTCAATCATTTGAGACAGCATGTTAGAGTCATGAATCCCGTCGATTTCTATGTTAAGGAGCCTCTTTTTCAGCAGCTCGACAAATTCCATATTCACAATATCCTTTATATAAGCAACATACACATCCGTTTTTGAAATCTCTCCTACCTGCAATTTAACGATCTTAAGATGTGTGCTTTTAACCCGTCTGCGGATAAGCCCCAAGCTTTTTCCTGGGGACTCATTAAACGCTTCGTGAGGACCCGTAATAACCGTTTCTGTTCCTGATTCGTTTACAGGGCGTGTCTCCGGGCCAAATATATTCACACTATAAGCTTTTCCTCCATGAAAAATAGCAGCATTTCCATTTAAGATGTCTTTATATAGGTCACTTGTTTGTGTTATTTCTTTATACCTTGTATCCTTAAGGGCTTTTTCAATCGAATCTTGCGAACCATAGTCGAAGATGTCTGTAAGGTATTCTTTGATCTTTGTTTCATTGCCAATATTATCGATATATACATAATCTATATTGCCTTGCACAACGGAAACTGTTTTTAAATCTGCACAATCTTTAAATTCAAGTAATGTTTCTTCCATAGATGGAGCCTTATTGCGGGTTTCTTTTGCATTAGTATGAATTTTACCTTTCTGCTTAAAGAGATCCATTTCCTCCTCTCCTTTCTTCCTTTATTTAATTTTTCCATAATCCTTGATCATGATTCGAACATGAAATACCACATTCGTTTTTGGATAAATTTTTCTCCAATCCATGTTTTTCCACTCTTTATACGTCATGCTGTTTTTAACATACCTTCCTATTCCCAAGCTATCTGTGGAATACTTCTTTGTTTTTTCAGCAATCTTCACCATGTCTTTTTCAATTTGTTTTGCCATTACTGCTTCAAGATAGACTCTGTCTTTTTCACTGCTTAAGTCTTTCTTTCCCAAATACTCAATAACTGATCCTTTTAATTTAATTGAAATATGAACCGTAAAACGTTCTGCAGTTTTTGTCCGTACCACTTTGGCTTTTTTATAGCTTTTGATAATTCTCATTGCTGCAAACTCTGCCTGGGATTTACCAGAGCTTGGTATTTCTATATTCACCTGTCCCGTGTGGATCCGGTCTGTGAGTATGGTAAAAGTAATTCCTTGAGAATGCTTAAGACTCGTGATATAACTGTCACCGCGGAACAATGCTATTCCATCCGAATCAATGGAGCTGTTTTTTTTGACAAGTATCGGCATCACAGGATCAATTCCATCTTCATAATAGTCCCTGGCAAATTTATATAGTGTGACTTCAGGGATCACATTGTTTTTCACCCCTTTTTCAAGAAGCTTATCAAGATAAGAGAATGTCCCGCTTCCAGTTTTAAAATCAGAAGACATCAAATCATATGCATTTTGTTTTACTAAGGCCAGCTTTACCCTTTGGCTGACAGAAGGCTCTCTCTCAAGAGTATCTAAATGCTTCCAAATAGACTGTTCAGCAACATCTCTTCCTATCAGTGCAGTCCGCAGCTGGCCGCTGACTAAATTCCACTCAGTCTGTGAAGTCAGCAGAGATCTCGCTTCTTTACTGCTTCTGGCGACAGCCTCCAGGTTTTTTTGTGAGGAACTGCCGCCTTTCATAATCGGTATGGCTATTCCGACATGTATTGGCTGTATATCTGATCCGTGTCGTTTTTTTGCCAAATCATACGAAACCGCCTGAACCAGCCCCTGCTCCTCCAATATCTTCTGGTCGCTGCAGCCGGCAAGAAAAAGGGCTGCTAATGTGACGATTATCCGTTTATCCATAATATTCCCTCTTTCTTTTTCTGTATAAAAGGAGGGCAATTCCTAAAAGAGGCAGCAGGAAACATACAGCCGCTTCTATATTTGAAAGCTTCATGAGCCATGAATTCACATCATCCATGGTCTGAAAATAAAATGATATTAGATACGTAAGCGTTACAATGACAAAAGATATCCTTTTTTCGTTTGTTTTCTTAAACACCCTTTTTGCACATTCTTTTGCTCCCCAGTAATACAGAACAACGGTAATCAGCACTTTAAAGAAGAATAATGCGAACAGGAGATTTTCAATCCTCTGCACAAACGGCAGTTCGACATTTGACAATAAGTCCATAAAAGGAAATAACAATACCTTTAAATATGTATAACCAAAAAAACCAAAGCAAACCACACATATTATTCCGTATATAAGGGTAGTTACTAAGCTGCCAAGGATAAGTGAACGCACAAATTTGCTTTCTTTATTGACGAATGGGAAAAATAAAAGGGAGAGCTCATAACCAAGGAAAGAAGCAAACACCGAAATACTCCCCCTTGTCCAATGTCCTCCGTCTTTAAAGAAAAAAGGAGTATACCGGGAAAGGTCCATTTCCTGAAACGGATACACAAGAAGAACGAGCATCCAGATGGTAATGAAAAATATAATGGTAGAGATTTTCGAAATATTATATAAACCTTTGATTACCAGCAGATACGTCAGAACAGCAAAGGCTAATTTAAGCAGCATGGGAGATGTCGTGGGAAAGGTAATCATTTGAAATATCATGATGTATTGCTTGCCAATCACGCAGCCATACAAGGACCATATGACTGCCAATACTAAAAATAGGGACGAAGATAAAAATCCCGGCAAGGAAGTTTCAAGTGTACTGAGAAAGTCGCCATCTGAAAGTCGATAACACGCACCTATCAGAAAAATACCCAATAAAACGACGAAGAAGATGAGGAATATTGCAATCCAGCCATTGGTCCCGAATTCTCTGGCAAGTATACCTGGCAGTGAGAAAATGGTTACACCGAATTGGATGGAATATATAAATAGAACCAGATGGATATGATGCAGCTTCTCTTTCAATGCAATCACCCTTGTCTCTCTTTTACTTGAGAAGTCTGTAATCTTGTTCGATTTTAATAGTATTTTTCCTTTTAGCAAAACTTACTCAAGGGAATTAATGACATTGCCCCAGTTCTCACGGAAAGATTCATAACATAAAAAAAGCCAGCTGCATATGGACCTATCATCCACGGCAGCAGGCTTTACAATATCCTATTCATTCTCATATACTATGCATTATGGGCAATTAATTATTCAGACAAAATGGCATGAAGCAAAATGTCCATTGCCTTGATCTCTATATTTAGGCACCGCACTAGCGCAGATTTCCTCAGCCATCGGGCATCTTGTCCTGAATTTACATCCAGATGGGGGGTCAACAGGACTTGGGATATCTCCTTTTAAAATGATGCGTTCCCGTTTTATTGCAGGATCAGGAACTGGTACAGCAGACAGTAAGGCTTTTGTATAAGGATGAAGCGGATTTGAAAATAAATCCTCCTTGGTTCCAAACTCAACGATATTCCCCAAATACATAATGGCAATTTTAGTGCAAAGGTGTTCGACTACACTTAAATCATGGGAAATAAAAAGGTATGACAAGCCTTGTTTTTGTTTTAAGTCACTGAATAAATTGATGATTTGCGCCTGGATGGAAACATCCAATGCTGCAACAGGCTCATCCATGACAATAAACTCCGGATTCAGGGCCATGGCTCTTGCAATGACAATCCTTTGCCTCTGCCCCCCGGAAAATTCATGTGGATACCTGTCAATTTGATATGACGACAGACCGCATATTTCCATTACTTGAAGCACCTTGGCCCGCACATCTTTTTTTGTGGCAAGACCATGCTCCACCATCGCTTCACCGATGGCGTCTCCTACACGAATTCTTGGATTTAATGAGCTGAAAGGATCCTGGAAAATAAGCTGCGTTTGAACACGGAGACTTTTAAGCTCCTTTTTGGAAAGAGAAAAAACATCCTTTCCTTTAAACTTCACGTCACCTTCCGTTTTATCATGCAGACGGAGAATCGTCTTCCCAATTGTCGACTTTCCGCTTCCCGATTCCCCTACAAGGCCGAATGCATCGCCTTTTTCAATCGTAAAGCTGACTCCGTCCACTGCTTTAACAGGCTCCGCTGATTTATTAAACATTCCTTTAGAAGATGAATAATACTTTTTAAGGTTGGTAACCTCGAGCAGGGTCTCAGCCATGATTTTCAGTCCCTTCATACAGCCAGCATGCTGCTTTATGGTTTGAGGATAATTCCGTGAAAGAAGGCTGCTGCAGGCGGCAGATATCCATGCTGTGCTCGCAGCGGTCAGCGAAGTAACATTCTTCTTTTAGGTCTACTAAATTAGGCACCTGGCCAGCAATCGTATACAAACGCTCTTTTCTTTCGCCAATCACCGGCTTAGCCTTTAATAATCCTTTTGTGTACGGATGCTTTGGATTTTTAAATATATCCATCACACTTCCTTCTTCCACGACCTTCCCTGCATACATAACCACCACATAATCTGCCATTTCAGCAACCACGCCAAGATCATGGGTAATCATCAGCAGGGATGTTTGAAATTTTTCCTTAATGTTGCGAAGAATGTCCAGAATCTGCGCCTGAATCGTAACATCAAGAGCGGTTGTTGGTTCATCTGCAATAATCAGCTGAGGATCGCAGCTGATGGCGATTGCGATCATGATTCTTTGCAGCATGCCTCCGCTCAGTTCATGAGGGTGCATATTGATTATTTTTTCAGGATTAGGAATCCCCATTAAACTGATAAGCTCCATAGCCCGTTTGTAAGCCTCTTTTTTGCTTAGCAAAAGGTGTTCCTGAAGCGGTTCAATCATTTGCTCGCCAATCGTAAAAACAGGATTCAGTGACGTCATTGGCTCCTGAAAGATCATGCCTATTTCGTTTCCTCTGATTCGCCTGATTTCTTTTTTATTGAGTTTTAATAAATTTCTTCCTTTAAAATAAACTTCTCCTCCTGTAATACTCCCATTTTCCGGTATAAGCTGCATTAAGGATAGGGATGTGATGCTTTTGCCGCATCCAGATTCACCGACAAGGCAAACCGTCTCTCCCTTGCGGATAGAAAAACTGACATCATTCACAGCCCTTACTGTCCCGCCTTCTGTATCAAAATTAGTATGCAGGCCGTTCACTTCCAATAACATTTCTTCCATTCCATTTCCCTACCTTCTCATTTTCGGATCAAGAGCATCCCTCAGCCCGTCACCCAGGAGATTAATCGAGACGACTGTCAAAAAAATCGCAGTGCCTGGCGGGATCCAAAGCCAGGGACGTTTTCTGAAGTCCATGAAATTATTGGCTGCGTCCATCATATTGCCCCATGAAGGAGTAGGCGGAACCACGCCAAGTCCAAGGAAGCTCAGTGCTGATTCACTTAAAATAGATCCCGCTACATTCAAAGTGGCTACAACAAGCAGGAGGGGCACAGTATTTGGAATCAGGTGATGCAGGATTTTCCTTTTGTCGCTAAGCCCCAAAACCTCTGTGGCCATCATGAAAGGCTGTTCCTTCAATGTAAGAATCTGTCCCCTGACAAGCCTTGCCAGCCCTGGCCAGCCAACGAAGCTTAGCATGATCATGATTATATAAAGCCTGTATTCAGCAGGTACCTTCCATTCAGAAAGGATGGCTCCCATGATCAAAAGGAGCGGCAAGCCGGGTATGCTCATTAAAATGTCTGCCACGCGCATAATGACCATATCAGCAATCCCCCGGTAAAAGCCGGATACTGCACCCAGGAGCGAGCCAATAATAATCGATAAAAACATGGAAGCGAGACCGATTGTGAGTGATATTTGTCCGGCCATCATTAGCCTTGTCAAAACATCTCTGCCGTAGGTATCTGTTCCAAACCAATGTGTTGTGCTTGGAGGCTGGTTAATTTCTGCCGTATTGGTCCTGTCAAGCAGATATGGTGAAAAATACGGACCTATGAAACTAAGCAAAAACATGATTATCAGAAGCACCAGACTGATTGTGGCCAACTTATTTTTTTTAAGCCTTTTGAAGGTTTGTTTCCATAATGTTGGTGTTTTTAATGTGCTGCTTGTTTTCTCTTTTTGTACAACGATTTTACCTGTCTCCACTCTTTATCCCTCCTTTATTTCAGCCTTATCCTTGGATCTGCTGCTGCATAGGTTATATCCGCAAGGAAATTCCCGATAATCGTTAAGCTTGAAAGGAAAAGCGTGAATGCCATGAGTACTGGATAATCCCTGAATCCGACTGATTCAAGCTGAATTTTGCCTACGCCAGGCCAATTAAAAATCTGTTCAATAATGATGGCACCCGAAAAGAGACCGGGAAGTTCAAATGCAAGCAGAGTGATTGCAGGAAGAATCGCGTTTCTTAACGCATGTTTAAAAATGACGGTTCTTTCCTTCAGACCCTTGGCACGGGCTGTTCTAATAAAATCCTGGCGAACCACTTCGAGCATTCCTGTCCTGAAATAGCGGGTCAATGAACCGATCGAAAGCAGGGTCAGGACTGCAACTGGCAGAATCATATGCTTAACTACTTCCAGGATATGCGCTAATCCCCCGGCCTCGCTTCCGGTATCAATCATGCCTCCAATCGGCAGGATCTGCAGGTCTACCCCGAACCATTTAATAAATAGCAATGAAATAAAAAATGACGGAAAACTCATCGCGGCAAATACAAAGAAAGTTACGATTCCATCAAACCAGGAGTACTGCTTAATCGCAGACAGCACACCGGTAAGCAATGCGATGGTCCATGTAAGGATCAAAGCAAGCAGAGCGATAATAAAAGAGTTCCAGACATATTTATTAAGCAGGGAAGTTACCTTTTCCTGATGCTTGAGCGAATAGCCGAAATCTCCATGAATCGCATTTCCAAGCCAGGTAAAATACCGCTTTAGGACGGGCTGATCAAGGCCGTACAGCGCTTTTAGCTCATGGGCCCTTTCAGGGGTCAAATTGATATTTGAATCAATATAATCTCCAGGAAGCATGGCAAAAAGAAAAAAGATGATAAAAGATGTTCCGAATAAAATGACAATCATCTGCAGAAACCTCTGCAGGACATACTGTTTCATCACGCTCTCCTCCATAATGAAAGTGCCTGGCTATGCCAGGCACTTCTCCTTTTATTTAGTAATTGAGATGTTCGGCAAGCTGGCACTAATGCCTGTATAATTGTCAGGATTCAACCCTTCTACCTTCCCGCTCACCGCGCGTGCACTTTGGCGATAATTCAAGAATATATATGGAGGATCATCATTTAATTCTTTATAAAGCTCATGATATATGCTCTTTCTTTTTTCAATATCCAGTGTAGAAAGGCCTTTTTGAATCAGGTCATCCACTTTTGGGTTAGAATATCCTGCAGCATTATTGGGATTGTTTGCCGCCAGTTCCTCAACTGTATCACTTGGATCAAGGATTTGAGAGGTTGAAACTGCCGCAAAGTCATAATCCTTTTTATTCAGCTTTGAAACAAGGGCATTAAAGTCCATGATTTCAGGCTCGAATTTAATTCCGATATCCTGGTAATTTTCTTTGGCAATCGGAATGAACGGATCTTCTGCATCTGCTGTCAGGTAGTGGATGACAAATGGCTTGCCTTCTTTTTCGCGGATGCCATTTTTCCCTTTCTTCCATCCAGCCCCGTCAAGCAGTTCTTTCGCCTTTTTGCTGTTATATTCAAACGGATTAATGCCTTTATCATCATAAGCCCATGAAACAGGCGATACAGGGATGTTCGCCACCTGACCGTAGCCTTTGAATTTCACATCCACGATCTTTTGGCGGTCCAAGCCGTAAATAAGGGCCTGCCGTACTGCTTTATCCTTGAATTGAGGATGGGTGTTATTCACATATACCAGCCCGTAATCATTTACAGGGGAAACTTGAATATTTGCGAATCCAAGGCTCTTAAGCTGTTCAACTGTATCATCATCAGCAGAGAAGCCAGCATAATCAAGCTCCCCTGTCTCAAACAGCTGCAGCGATGTTGATTTATCAATAATTTTGAAGATCAAATGTTTTGTTTTTGGTGCTCCAGCATAATAGTTTTCATTAGCCGTATAGCGGATTTCCTGGCCTGGAACATACTTTTCGAACTTGTAAGGACCAGCACCAAGCGGTTTAGGATAAAGATTTTTCAAATAATCCAGTTTGCCATATTGATAGTCTTTTCCGTAGTAGGACTTAGATAAAACCTGGCCGCCCAGGAGAAGAAGAGATTTGGCATTTACTTTATCAGTCGTAATTTCAATAGTTTCTTTATCGATGACTTTGATTCCTTCTATACTTTTGGCTTTGCCTTCTTTATATGCTTTTCCGCCTTTAATGCTGGCCAGGGAAATATCCTGGCCTCCTGAATAGGCCGGATCATGAAGCAGTGTTAATGTGAAAGCTACATCATCAGCAGTTAAAGGAGAACCATCGCTGAATTTTAATCCCTTTCTCAAATGGAAGGTATATGTAAGCTGATCCTTTGAAACATCCCATTTTTCTGCCAAAATCCCAACTGGTTTTCCGTCTTTATCGAGGTTAACCAATGGTGCAAAAATTGGGTCAGTAGCATTTCCATCCCAGCCATTTTCATAGAAGTATGGCAGGAATACTCCACCTGGTGCTGAAATTCCAGCAATGAATGTATCTTTCCGGGCTTTGGATTTAGCAGGAAGGGCAGACATATTATTTGCCCTATAACTCTTTGAGTCCGTGCTTTTTACATTGGCGGTGCTTTTCTGATTACTGCCGCTTTGAGGTTCCTTTTCACTTGAGCTGTTCATTGCACAAGCAGATAACATCAAGGAAAGTAAAATGGCGCTGGTGATACCTATAAGACTTTTTTTCAACCTGTTCACCCCTAATAGTATGTATATCTTTTTATAAAACCGACAAATCCTATTGGTTTTATAAACCTTGTATATATTATCTGCTTTTCCCTAATATGTCAACCGCTTTTTAAAAGCCCTATTAATTATTGCTGCTAATATGGTTTTAAGCACTTCTATCCTGGCGGCCCGGACATCCTTCTGCCTGTATCTCTGCGAAACTTTTCAAAATCTGTCACAAATTCTATATAGATGCTTAGATGGCATTTATTAAAAATACTTTTTAAGTAATAAGTCCATCTTTTCAATTCTAATGCAGACTTAACCGGTAAGTTAAATGAATACACATTGACAGATGTATATTTCTTCCTTACTATTAAAATATGAATTATCAGATAAATGAATTTTGCCAATCGGACCACCGAAGGCTTCTGACCCGTTTTGTTTTGGGCTGGAAGCCTTTTTTTATTTGGCTCTGTTACTCCTGCTGATTCCCGCCTGCAAGGCTAATTCCTCAAGTGAAAGGCATTCAACAAGATACAGCAACTAACCAATGTCATTTACTAACGAAAATAATTCCCTAAATCCAAAGGAGGTTTCAAAAATGAACTATAGCTTTGCATCACATCTTGACTGCCCAAAATGCCATTCTGTATTCTCTGTCGATAGCATCCATCAATTATGCCATTGCGGATATCCCTTGCTTGTCAAATATCATCTTCAAGAATTAAAAAATAGGCTTACAAAGGATGAGGTAAGCAATCGGAAGGATTTCTCACTATGGAGATATCATGAACTTCTTCCTGTATTGGATGAGAATCATGTTGTAACATTGGGAGAAGGTTTTACACCATTAATAAAAACGGAAAATATCGGCCATTGCTATTCCATTAAAAACTTATTTATGAAAGATGAAGGAATCATTCCTACAGGGTCCTTCAAAGCACGCGGCGCTTCGGTTGGCGTTTCTAAAGCGAAGGAACTCGGTGTCCGCACCCTTGCGATGCCGACAAACGGAAATGCAGGCGGAGCGTGGGCACTTTATTCGTCCCGTGCTGGCATTGAAGCATATGTGGTGATGCCAAAGGATGCCCCTTACGTTACTAGAGTGGAGGTAAGCATTGCAGGGGCACATCTGTATCTTATTGACGGATTGATCAGTGATGCAGGAAAGACCGTGGCTAGGCTTGTTTGTGAAAATGAATTTTATGATGCATCGACCCTGAAGGAACCATATCGGATAGAAGGCAAAAAAACGATGGGCTATGAAATAGCGGAACAGCTTAACTGGAATCTGCCAGATGTTATTTTATATCCGACAGGCGGCGGGGTGGGGATTATCGGGATATATAAAGCTCTTCTTGAATTAAAGGAACTAGGCTGGATTACCGGAAAGTTGCCGCGCCTCGTGGCCGTCCAGTCTGAAGGATGTGCACCGATAGTCAAGGCATGGAAGGAAAGGAAAAAAGAGTCGGAGTTCTGGGAGAAATCCAGTACAAAAGCTTTTGGAATCAATGTCCCTAAAGCAATTGGCGATTTTCTTGTATTGGAGGCACTTTATGAAACAAACGGGTATGCCATTTCTGTAAGTGAAGAAAGCATACAAAAAAGCCAGCGGCAGGCTGCTGAATTGGAAGGCAATTTCATTTGTCCCGAAGGTGCTGCAACTTTTGCAGCGGCATATGAGCTAAGAAAAAGAAACTGGATAAAAGAAGATGAAACTGTAGTCTGCCTGAATACAGGACAAGGAATTAAATATCCTGATTTATTTTCAGCAGAACTGCCCCTGCTACGAAAGGGGGAGAATATTGTTATTTGACATGCAAAATAGCCATCCCCTTAAAATCTGGCACTGTTAATACAGACTGTGGATTCCGCTGCAGATGTCCACTCCTGCAGCGGAATTCAAAAAGAATTATAAAAAAGAATGGCTGCCTATTCATGCCCAGATATCTTTTAGGTTCCAGCACTCTAAGGATGCTACAGAAAGTGTGCCATTGGCTGAAAAAATCTTAATATCCCGGCTTTCCTGACTAGGATAGATTCTCCCTGACATGACAGCTTCACCGTCATTGGCAAATATCTCGAGGGAATATTTGTCCAAAAAGAGATGCAGGGTCAAAGCCGCGGCATCACGCATCTGAAGTTTCACTCTTCTTACACCACCATCTCCTTCTCCAGATTTATTCCTATTGAATGTCAGGTAACCATCTTTTTGGCTATAGCTGACTGCCGTTTCTTCCCTTCCGTCTTCAGAGCACCTGACTTTAAGTCCAAATTCACTGGCATCTGAGGAGGCTAAATCAAACGACACGCATATTTCTAGAGTATCTCCCTTAATTTCCGGAATGAGTTGCTCCCCTTTTGATATGAAAGCAGGAATATCAGCCTTCTTCCCCCTAAGGAGCTTTAAGTCTTCTGCCGGCTTCATAACAAGCCTATTTTCACGGAATACGAGCTCTCTTGGGATGGTAAGCGATCCTGCCGTGCCATATTTCTGTGATGGCATTTTTGATTCCCACATATCCATCCATGCGAATATCAGCCTTCTGCCTTTATGATCCATGAATGTCTGGGGAGCATAGAAATCAAATCCCCCATCGAGCTCCTTAAAGGTATGATAGCTATATTTCCCGCTCTGATAATCCAGTTCACCAATCATATAAACAGATTGATAGAGATTTTGATAGCTATCTCCCCGAGCCTCCATGCCCTGAGGGGATGCAAGCAAAATTTGCTTTCCTTCTAGCTCGAAGAAATCCGGGCATTCCCACATATAGCCCTTTTCTTCATCACTTTCCGCCATGACTCCGATATAATCCCAGTTTCTCAAACACTCAGAACGGTATAGCAGAACTTTTCCTGTATGATTTTTTCGGGTGCCAACAGCCATATACCAGTATCCGTCTTTTTTCCAGACCTTAGGATCCCGAAAATGGCCGGACCCGGTTTCAGGATGTTTGTTAATCACAGGATTTGACAAATCTTTCTCAAAATGAATGCCATCCACACTTGTTGCTATGCACTGGCATTCATCCACTACGTCCAATTTTTTATCAATGAAAATGTTGCCTGTGTACACGAGCGTCAGTATACCATTATCATTTACAGCACATCCGGAGAAACAGCCGTCACAATCATATTCTTCAAGCGGATACAATGCAATCGGCAGCCTTTCCCAATGCACAAGGTCCTTGCTTCTTACATGGCCCCAGTGCATCCAGCCAGTTTTTACATCATAAGGGTGAAATTGAAAAAATACATGGTAGTAGCCTTCCCAATAAATCAGGCCGTTCGGATCGTTCATCCAGCTTGCAGGTGGTACGATATGATACGCCATCTTGTATGGGCTGTTTTTTCCCTTTTCCGCATTTTCTTGAACATGCTTTTCTGCCTCAATGACATAATTTTTTTCATCAGCCAATTTAAAGCCCCTTCTTTCCATAAGAATGGCCTTGCTCGTCACAAGGCCATCTGATTATTTATCATTTGTGAAGGAAATGCCATTCATGAAATACTTATTAAAGAAAGCATATATCAAAAGGACGGGCAGCGTAAAGACCATTGAAGCTGCCATAATATAATTCCAATAACTGATATACTGGCCTTTGAAAGAATTCAGTCCCAAAGGCAATGTGAAAAGATCAGGATCCGATAATACGATAAGAGGCTTCATGAAATCATTCCACGATCCCATGAATACAAAGATGGCCTGTGCGGCAAGGGCCGGTTTTTGTTTGCTGTTACTTTGCCATCTTCAGATTATGTTCATGTATACCCCTCAACCCATCAAAGAACTTATATGTTTTTGATAGCTCTTCTACATCAGGCCCTCCACTTTTCAAGGCCAATAGATATTCATGCGAGTCCCTGACACGGTTCAGCATTTTCTGTTTTAAGGTTTCAGGTGTCCCGTGGCCTGGCACAAGCAGGCTGATTTCATTTTCTTCCAATAGGGTTTTTGCTTTCATCATTGTTTTTATGTATTCCTCATAGTCGCTTTCTACAAACGGGAATTCCGCGTCAGATAAATAGTCGCCTGCGATGAATATTCCGTAAGGCTCTACGATTGTAAATAATCCATCCCGTGTATGCCCTGGTGCTTTATAGAAAGTGAGTGATGCTTCACCAATGTCGAGACTTTGTGAATCTTTATGTATCATGATGTCCACTTCAGGATAAGTGATTTCATAATTTCTTGTTATATAATTTTTGGTGTCGAATTCCTGAATTTGCTTTAGGGGAGCTTCTTTGTCCGGCCTATCTGCAAATTCCTGCGAAGCAATAATGATGGCATCTTCAAAGGCTTTATATCCAATAATATGATCAAAGTCGCTATGTGTAAAAATGATATATAGCGCCCTTCCTTTTCTTCTTTCATGAACAAACTTTCTTATCTCTTCCACTTCAGCGGGAAGCCATGCAGGATCAGTCAGAAATACAGCTTGATCTGTTTCAATGAATACAGAGACAGTTTGGTATAATGCACTTTGAAATACAGTTGTATGTTCATTTTGAAAAATAATCATGAAAATACCCTCCTTTTATTTCATCTTAATTCATCAAGAAGTGTAATGTCAGATAAAACCGCATCATTTCCAAATAAATGATGCGGTCTAAGTCCTTATTCTGGCCGTGCTATCTCAAATATTTCACCAAGCTTAGAGTAAAAATTTCCGGCCAGCCTGCTGACCGGCTTTAATTTCTCTGCATGTATCTTTCCGTCTTGATAAAGATCGTCAGCAATATGATAACGGACAATTTTTCCGATCAGCAGGTCACAAGCAGGCGCCTCTTCATGTCCGCCAAGAGGTACTGCCTGTTCAAGCACACATTCAAAACGAATCTTTGGTTCCTTTAATGATGGAACTTTGACCACATCGCTTTCTGCAAGGGAAAAATGTGTCCGTGTAAGCTCACTTTCTCCAGCAGGAAGCTCTGCTGCCGTTTCATTCGCATCTGAAACGATATCTTCATCGATAATATGAATGACAAATTCCTTTGTTTCCATGGCATTTCTGGCAGTGTCCTTGCATATGCCACTTTTCCGCTGCACAGACACAGACACCATTGGAGGATCCGCAGCAACAATATTAAAATAGCTGAAGGGACCGATATTAAGTATTCCATCATGCGATTGGGTAGTGACCAAAGCAATGGGCCTCGGTATAATGCTTCCAATAAGAAATTTATAATTCTCCTTAGTGCTGATTTTTTCTGGATCAATGGCGATCATGGGCTGCACCTCTTTAGTTAATAGTGGGCTTTGTTAGCCTGCTGATTACAGCTTCAGAACAACAGGCTCCAGGGAGTGTCCGGCCGAGTATCAAAGCCTGGCTTCAGAAGACTCTCTCCTTTACAGCTTCCCCCAAGTGTAGAGCAAAATTCGCACCTGTCATGTACTTTTACTAAGTAATCGTTAAAGCACTCTTTAACATACCCTTAGATTCACTTCGGGCAAACCAATCATTTCTTATAATTTCAGCAGAAAAGTATCCTTGAACCATTTCGCTGCTGCCTCCGCCTCGCTCCTTGTCAGCTGGTGTCCATAGTTTTCCCACTGCACCTGGACCTTTGCACCTGCATTTTCCAGAAGTGCTGACAAATCCTCTGTTTCAGCCCGCGGACAAATGGGATCGTTGCTTCCTGCTCCGATAAATACAGGCAAATCTTTCATCGACGGCAGATCAATTCCTCTTCTTGGAACCATCGGGTGATGAAGAATAGCACCTTTTAAGGCGTTTTTATAGTGGAATAAAAGACTTGCCGCAATGTTGGCTCCGTTCGAATATCCTACAGCTACAATATTACTTTGATTAAATCCATATTTTTTTGCTGATTCAAGTAGGAATTCCTGAAGCTCACTTGTCCTGAAAATCAAATCTTCTTCATCAAATATTCCTTCAGAAAGTCTTTTGAAAAAGCGGGGCATGCCATTTTCCAGCACATTTCCCCTAACACTAAGAACAGAGGATTCTGGCGATATCATTTGTGCCAGCGGCAGCAAATCTGTTTCGGTTCCGCCTGTTCCATGCAATAAAAGCAAAACTGGTGCATCAGCTGAACTTGCCTTTTGAAAAATATGTTTCATTTTATATCCTCCTCGTATCTTAAGAACATCTTTTAAAAAATGAATTACTGTTTCTTCACTTTTGTTTCCAAAGGCTTGAGTTTTCCTTCTATTTCACTGCGCCGCGGTTCAAGGAACGGAGGCAGTGCAAGCGATTCGCCAAGCTGGCTAAGATCTTCATCTGCAGTAAACCCGGGCCCGTCTGTAGCCAGTTCGAATAAAATTCCATTAGGCTCCCTGAAATACAGGGATTTGAAATAATATCGGTCCACTAGACCTGAATTGATGAATTTTGTATTCTCTATTTTTTTTATCCATTCCTGCAGTTCGGCTTGGTCAGCTGTCCGAAAGGCAACATGATGGACGCCCCCTCTTCCTAGGCGTTCTCTTTGCAGGTCCTTTCTCTCTTCCAAGTGAATTTCTGTTCCAGGGCCGCCTTTTCCCGCTGCATAGACAATGATTTCGCTCTGACCATGATTTTTGGAAAGATAGCTGCCCTCTCTGCGAAATCCGAGCAAATCTGTCAAAACCTTATGTGTCGGTTCCAGCTCAGGAACTGTTAGAGAAACTGGCCCCAAGCCCAGAATGCTGAATTCAGCGGGAACAGGACTGTTTTTCCAAGGTGTTCCACTTTCCCCATTCTCATTTTCTTCTGATATCAAAACAAGTCTTTGGCCTTCAAAATCCCTGAAAGGCAAAGCTTTACGGTTATAACGGATTTCGATTTCCCCGTGTTCAACATTTTCTTCCTGAAATCGTTTTTTCCAATACTCAAGTGCTGCATCACTAGCAGTCCGCAGGGATATTTCAGAAATGCTGTTATTTCCTTCATGTGTCCGTGCTGCACGCGGCAGCTCAAAAAATGTCAATTCTGTTCCAGGCGTACCAATTTCATCACCATAAAATAAATGGTACACACTAACATCATCCTGATTTACAGTTTTCTTTATTAATCTCATTCCCAAGGTTTTTGTGTAAAACTCAAAATTCCCGGCAGCATTTGCTGTTATGGCTGAAACATGGTGAATTCCCTTTAATTCCATATTCACACAGCTCCTTCTTATTTAAATACTTCCTGTATTTATCCATCAAAATTACTTTCAATAAAAATATCTTGATTTAAAGATAATTGATTATGTTGAGTCTGTCAAACATATTTAATTATCAATATTAAATAAGCCCTCTCTTCTGTTCAAACGAAAGAAGAGAGGCTTACATTGCAAGGATTTTCGGCTAAAGTTTTTTTATTATTTCAGAAGCCCATGGCTTTTCAGGTATGTCTTGGCTACTTGTGATGCACTTTTATTTTCCACATTAACTTGATAGTTCATCGCACGCATATCATCATCTGATATTTTTCCGGAAAGCTTGTTCAATGCTTTTTTTATGCCGGGATATTGTTCAGCAAGACTTTTTTTCATGAGCGGAGCACCCTGGTAGGGAGGAAACAGATGTTTGTCATCTTCCAGGACCTTAAGCCTGTATTGCTGGAGCTCACTGTCAGTTGAATAAGCATCAACTAAATTGATGTCCCCGGATTTGACAGCCTGGTACCTAAGCTTAGGCTCCATGGTTTTCACTTCCGGAAAATCCACCTTATATAGTTTTTTAATTCCTTTGTATCCGTCGTCCCTGTCCTTGAATTCCAAAGTAAAACCGGCTTTTACTTTATCCTGGATTGCCCCAAGATCAGAGATTTTGGTAAGATTGTATTTTTTCGCAAAGCTTTCAGGCACAGCTAATGCATACGTATTGTTATAGGACATAGGCTTAAGGAATTCCATGCTGTATTTTTTCTCCATGCCCTCTCTTGCCTGATCATACACCTCTTTGCTGTTTGTACTTACTGCCGTTTCTTTCAGGAAAGTAGAAATTGCCGTTCCAGTGAATTCCGGATAAATATCAGCGTTCCCAGTTTTAAGCGCATTGAACACAAAAGGAGTTTTTCCCAGTCCCGGTTTTAGGTTTACCTCAAGATCTGTATCCTTCTCGATCAAAAGCTTATACATATTAATTAAAATTTCCGGCTCAGATCCCAATTTTCCCGCTATGCTAATGGAGTCATTTTTATTTTCTGTGATTGACGGGATGATCAATAAGAGAATGGCAGCCGCAAATGCTGCACTAATAATGGAAGCAGATTTCTTAAAAGAAATTCTCTCGAAAATACGGAGGACCCTGTCAAATAAAATGGCCAAGATTGCAGCAGGAACAGCGCCCAATATAATCAGAGAAGTATTATTCCTGTCGATCCCGAGCAAGATTAAATCACCAAGACCTCCCGCTCCAATCAGGGCTGCCAGTGTAGCCGTACCGATGATTAAAACCATGGCTGTCCTTACTCCTGCCATAATGACTGGCATTGCAAGAGGGAGTTCTACCTTCACAAGCCTTCTTGCTGTATTCATTCCCATGGCATCAGCCGCTTCAATAAGCGCAGGATTCACTTCTTTGATACCTGTATATGTATTTCGGATAATCGGCAATAAAGCGTATACTACGAGGGCTATGATGGCCGGCACCTTTCCTATTCCAAATAAAGGTATCAGCAATCCCAAAAGAGCCAGAGATGGAATGGTCTGCAGCACCGCCGTAACACCAATAATGGATTCTGCCAGTTTTTCTTTCCGTGTAAGATATACGCCAAGCGGAATGGATATGATGATGCTGATCAGAAGTGCAATGAATGAAATTTGAATATGTTCAAGGATTGCTTGAAGCAATTCGCCTTTTCTGTCATGAAGCACTTGAGTAAATGTATTCATCCTTTTTCTCCCTTCGATGCCAGCTGACCTGACATATATTGGAGTACGCGCTGTCTCGCCGCAATGCCAATGACCCGCCCATCCTCAACTACCGCCAGTTTTTCTTCATGCGCCAGCAAACCGATCAGGTCACTGAGTGAAGAAGAGGACGTAATGGAAGCAATACTTCCGCCGATTTCAGTTTCATCGGTTAAAATATGCAAAAAATCAGCAATGGGTTTATTTAATGATTCTTCTTTTTGTTCTCTTCTTCCGGTAAATTCCCGGACAAATGAATTGACTGGATGGCTGATTAAATTCTGCGGTGTATCGATCTGAACTGCTTCTCCGTCTTTCATTAAACAAATCCGGTCACCCATTTTTACTGCCTCATCGATATCATGGGTAACAAAAACGATGGTCTTTTTGATTTTTTTCTGAAGCTTTAGGATATCACTTTGCAGTTTTTCCCTGCTTATGGGATCAAGAGCACTGAAGGGTTCGTCCATGAGAAGAATTTCAGGATCAGCAGCTAATGCACGGATCACTCCGACCCGCTGCTGCTCTCCTCCTGACAATTCGGATGGTTTTCGATTTTTATATGTATTGTGGTCAAGTCCAACCATATCCAGCAGTTCATCTATGCGTGAAGATATTTTTTCTTTCCCCCATTTCTTCATTTCTGGCACAACTGCTATGTTTTCTGCAATTGTCATATGTGGAAAGAGGGCAATCTGCTGAAGAACATAACCGATATTCCATCGCAGCTCATGAATATTGTAATTTGAAATCTCTTTCTGGTTAATTGTAATGGTTCCTGAGGAAGCCTCCATCAGCCTATTTATCATCTTCAGCGTAGTGGTCTTTCCGCTTCCGCTCGGGCCAATGATTACAAAAAGCTCCCCTTCCTTTATTTCCATGTGCAGATTTTTGACAGCATAATCTCCATCACGGTAATGCTTTATCACATTCTCAAAGCGTATCATTCTTTTTCTCCTTTCCCACTATTTTATTGCATACTTATTGTTAAACCCTTCTTTACACATAACCCTTTTTTCTCTCCTGTCAAACCTTCTATTACAGTTTGCAGCTTAAACCACTCTAAAAGCAAATCGGAATACTTTTAATGCTATTTGTTTTACACTATTAATGAAGTAAATCTTGGGAGGAATATAAATGGCAGAGCATCATTTTCACTTAAAGGCCAGCTGGCCCGGACTAAGAAACGGCACAGGAAGCATTCAGGCAGGAAATCTCCGAACCGAGATATCGATTCCTCCTGAAATGGATGGACCCGGCGAGGGCACCAATCCTGATGAAATGCTGCTGGGCGCGGCGGCAACCTGTTACATCATTACACTTGCAGCCATGCTTGAGAGAAGCAAAATCGAGAAGGAAAGCCTTACGATGGAGTCTGAAGGAATTGTGGATGTCACAAATGGTGTGTTTACATATAAAAAAATCATTCACCGCCCTAACCTTGTATTGATGGCCGGGACTTCTGACATAGATGTTGAAAAAGCGGTAAGGCTTATTGAGAAAGCTGAAGAATCATGTATGATTTCAAGGGCAGTCAGAGGAAATGTCAAAATAGCAGTGGATCCTATAATCGCTTCAGCAAAAAAATGAAGCCAGGGGAAATCCAAATGCGAATGACAATTCGGATTTCCCTATCCAGCTTCAGTGCTTCAAAATCATTGTTAGTTAGTACTGCATTTTTTGCTGAATCTGTTCACACACTTCATCTGCAGATAGTCCGTTTGCATCTATCACTGATCCTTTTATAGATGTATCCTGCATGCCCATCACGTTCGAATCCAGGCCAGTAACAACACAAAAATCACAGCCTTGTGCATCGGATTCCTGATTAAGCGCCACAACATCATATCCTTTTTCAACTAATGCCTGCTGTACATTAGCTAAGGATTGCTCAACTCCAATTTTAGCCAAATAAAACACCTCCTCTTTTGTAATCTTTCCATTTGGTCACAGTATATGTATACAATGAAAAGCAAAATGGAAAAGTAAGTTCTGGAGGTGAAAACATGAATCATAAAACAAAGCAAGACCCATCTAGAGCTGGTCTCGGTTCATCACAGCCTGAGGGACAAGGCACCACGAATCACGAAACAGGCATATCAAAACCTTCTTCACGGAAAAAGCAAAAAAAATCTTAATATTGAAAGCCCATTGATTCTCTTCACTGGGCTTTCAAGGTTTAATTTAATGCTGGTTAATCATTTTTATCGCTGTCCTGCTGAGAACTGCCTTCATCATTATAAGCCGAATTGATTAGATCTATGATGTCATCTGACAGGCTATCTGCTGAAATTTTATCATTTTTGTCCATAGTCCCCCTCCTTTTCTATCCTTATCTTTCCCTCATCGAAGGCCTTCACAAGTAGAAAATCCCTCCTTATTTTTATGCGAAAATAAAGCCAAAGCACATGCACGAACCAGACCAGAATACTGAAAAGTTGATGAAGATATAAAAAGCCTCACTCATTCCAAAGATATGGAATAAGTGAGGCTTTACATATTTAAGCCGGATTTAAATTAGAAATATTTCTTTTTCCAGAATATGAAGGCCGTTCCTCCTGCCAAACCTACGGAAAGGAGCAGTGTGAATATGAAGGAATATGGGCTGTGCGCAAATGGAAGCCCGACATTCATACCATAAAAGCTTGCCACCATGGTTGGAAGCGTAAGGATGATTGTAATCGAAGTAAGGAATTTCATGGCTATATTCACGTTATTAGAAATAATTGATGCAAAAGCGTCCATCATTCCGCTCAGGATTGATGTATAAACCTCTGCCATTTCAATGGCCTGGGTATTTTCAATAATAACATCCTCAAGCAATTCTTTATCTTCTTCATACATTGTCAGATAATTAAAACGCAGGATTTTATCAAGTACGACTTTATTGGACTTTAAGGATGTTGTGAAATAAACAAGGCTTTTCTCAAGTGCCAGGAAAGTATACAGTTCCTTATTCTTCATGGATTGATGAAGCTCACGTTCTGCATCATTTGTTTTTTTGTTGATTTGTTTGAGGTAACGCAGATAATAAAGGGATATTTCAAATAGGATTTGAAGGGCAAACCTGGTTTTTTTATGTGTATAAAAAGTTTTGATTTTGTTATTTTTAAAATTGCTTAAAACAGGGGTATCTTTTAATGAAATGGTTATGAAACAATCCTTAGTGAAAATCATACCAATTGGAATTGTCTCATATATAGGAAATCCTGATTCATCATGAGTAATATAAGGATAATCGACTATGATCAGAATATCTTTGTCTTCCTTTTCGATTCTTGGGCGTTCTTCATCATCAAGAGGATCTTTAAAGAAGTCCAGCGGCAATTGGAGCTCCAGGCAAATCTTCTGAATTTCTGCTTCTGATGGTGCAACCATGTTCACCCAGCAGCCTTTAGTAATTTCGTTTACTTTTTCAAGATTTCTAGATTCATCTGTTTTATAAATTTCAATCATTTTATTAACCTCCTCTTCTAATGAGGAAGCAATTCTACCTTTTTAAGAGCTGATACTCCTGTAGCTATCACATCATGCATAACCAAGATAATATTGGCTTCCTCGTGCTGACTGGGTTCAGGATCATATGAACTACTACTCAAATGTATCAACTCCTTTTTATTTTTTAGACTTTATTAAATACAATCCACTTATCCATCTTAATCCCTAACTTTTCAAAGTACAATAAAGAGTTTTTTATTTTTTAAAATTTAAAAGTTCTAAATGTTTGCTTATACACCTATGCTGTTTCTTTCCTAATTAGTGCCAAATGCAGACGATGATCCAGTTAAGGCCAAAACCTGTTTCTGGCAGCATTCACCAGCAACAGGCTTTCTAGAAATTAATGTTCAATCAACCTCGATTTTTTGAGCTTTCTTTTAAACGACTGGCCCAGTTTTTGAAGGGGTTTCTTTAAAAGCGCCCCTGCAGCCGCAAACATGAAAAAAATGAGGATTAGTATTGCACAATCCATGAAAACTGTACTCCATACACTGCCTCCAACCGCTTCCCTCATTAAGCCAATCGCATAAGTAAACGGCAAAAAGGGATTTATTTTCTGAAAGAATACAGGTGTTACTTGTATAGGAAAGGTTCCACCTGAACCTGAAATTTGGAGAACAAGCAAGATAACACTGAGTGCCTTTCCAATATTTCCAAAAAGAGAAACGAGCGTATAGACAATAAGCACAAATACGGTGCTAATGATCATTCCAGACAATATAAACAGCCACGGATCACTGGCATATACATTAAGGAATAGAATATTTCCTGATGTCACGATTAGTGATTGTACAAGCCCCAACATCCAAAAAGTCATGAAACGCCCTAAATATAGCTGATATTGCTTTACTCCTGGCACCTCCGCATCTACAGCCATAATAGACACAAGCAGCAAGCCTCCAACCCATAGTGACAGTGTAGTATAAAAAGGTGTCATGGCAGAGCCGTAATTGGGTATAGGAAACATTTTATGTTCCTTAAGCAAAACTGGCTGTGCAAAAAAGTCGCTTTCCTTCTTAACATCGTTGATTAAAAGGCCAATGATTTGGTTCACATCATTATTTTTTTCAAACTCCCTGATTCTATTTGCCATTTTCCTTACGTTCTGCTCAATAGATGGGAGCTGCATTTGAAATTGTTTTATATCTTTAAGGCTCTTTGCAGCTGCCTTGTTGGATGTACGGAGAAGATCTTGAGTTTCCGGAATGGATCTGAGCTGTTTATCAATCGTTTTCCTTAACCGATCTGCATGTATTTTTGCATTCTTGACGGCTATTGTAATTTCAGGTGAAAGAGCCTTCTCGAAATCACTTATCAGGCTAAATAGCATTTGCCCATTTTGAATTTCCAGCCTTTTTAACTCGTTTGCTTCGCCAGCTTCCGGCGCCGCCAGCAACTGTGCCTGATTACGGTAATTGCTGATCATGGAATCCAATCTGCTGATAAAAGGAGATAGATTTTGCCCGCCCTGCCTGCTATTCAACTGTTCCAGTATATTTTTCATTGCGGATATCTGGTTAATTTGAGCTTCGATTAAAGATTTAGCTGATTGAATAATTTCTTGTTTATCTTCAGATGAAACAGACTGATCCTGCATTTTACCGTATTTACTACCCAAGCCGGCTGAGTTCGCAGATAATATTTTTAAACTCTCTTTAAACTGCGGTTTGATAAGGTCAACAGCTAGCTTTACAGTACCCAGATAGTCTGTCGCTGCTTGATGCAGATTTACCCCAGTTAGATTGATTCCCGAAAGCTCTTCAAGCCCCGCAGAAACTGTATGGATAATTTGCTGAGCTTTAACAGCATCATTTTCAGCAATCGAAGCCGCATACTTAATAAGCGGAAGCTCGCCTTCCAGCCAAAATATCATTTGTTTCACATGCTGTATTATTGGGAGATCCCGCTTCAGCTCATTACCTAAATCATTAAATACACTGAGTAATATAGAGCTTGCGGTTCTGTCAAATTCCCTGCTCACCTGTTCTGCAATCCCGCTAGCTCCCTTAGAAGTTATCTTCGGGGCGACGGCATTTATTTTTTCATTAACATAATACTGTATGACTGGTTTATCTGGTACATCTGTCAATACGCTGGTCATACGGCTGGAAAAATTTGAAGGAATGATAATACAAGCATAGAATTCCCCTTTTTCCGTTCTGCTTTTAGCATCCTTTTCACTGGTGAATTGCCAGCCGAGTGTACGGTTCTTTTTTAAAGATTGAACCACTTTTTCACCCAAGTCGATATGCTTTCCATTTAAATTAGCGCCTCTGTCATTATTCGCAACACCTATAGCAATTCCTTTGGTATTGCTGTAGGGATCCCATGAAGATTCAATATTGAACCATGCATAAAGAGATGGCAGCACTAAAACACCCATGGTTACGATTAACGCTGCCCAATTTACATACACACTTTTTATATCATCTTTAAAAATTCTCCATAACATAACTTAACATCACCTGCCTGGCAGTATGATGCTATTCTTTGTTTAGAAATGTTGTATAATACATTATTTCAGCAGTGCTTTTGCATGCAGCGGAAAAACGGCCCTTTACATTCTATTCATGAGGCAATGAACTACAGGAACGATTTTTTTTAAAAAAAACGTCCTGACATGCAGACGTTTTTGTAAAGTATAAATTTGTTAATGGTGAACCTTTTCATTATAATAATTTACACTGTACATGGCGCCTTCATCGACCATCTTATTATCGTCTGTGTCATAGGGATCGGGATGTCCAGACTTTTCCAATGCATCGGGGACGGGCGGCTGCTGCCGGGACCAAAGACTTACGGCCTTATCTTTTATACCATTATAAAAGCCTACAGCTTTATCCCTGCTGCTTTTAGACGATAAGAGAGAAACACCGGCAATTCCGACTCCAAGCCACACATAGGGTCCAACTCTTTTAGCTGCTGCCATCCTTACCTTCCTCCTTAAAATGCAATATATTTTTTTGTACCCTTTATTGCGTTTATACAAACCATGAATAAATTCTCCCTATAGAAAAAACCGCACGGAGCAGAGCCCCAGTGCGGTTTTTTCTTATTAAAATGTTTTTCCTAATTGTTTCGCTTTTTCAATTCCTTCTTGCTTAATTGCTTCAGCACGGTCAGGGAATTGGTTATGTCCTTCGATAAATAGACCTTCAAATGAAGGGATACCGAAGAAGTTCATGATAACTTGAATGTATCTGTGTCCCATTTCAAGATCAGCTGCAGGACCTTCGGAATAAACTCCGCCTCGAGCCTGGATATGAAGTGCTTTTTTGTCTCCAAGAAGCCCTACTGGACCTTGCTCGGTATATTTGAATGTTTTTCCTGCAGTACAAATTGAATCAAGATATGCCTTCATAACTGGAGGGAAAGAAAAATTCCATAATGGTGTGACAAAAACGTATTTATCAGCTGCAACAAATTGATCAGTCAATTCAGCAAGGCGGCCTACTTTAGCCTGCTCTTCGCTTGAAAGCTGGTCAAATTGTGAGCCAGAACGAAGCTTGCCCCATCCGCTGAAAACATCAGCGTCGATATGAGGAATATTCATTTTATAAAGATCCAAATGAACCACTTCATCGTTAGGATTTGATTCACGGTATGAATCTACAAAAGATTTACCCGCAGCAAGGCTGAATGATGTTGTTTCATCATGAGGGTGTGCAGTGATGTATAAAACAGTTGACATGTTGAATACCTACCTTTTCATTATTTGTCTTAAAAGACTTTTTTATTTTACTGCTTAAAGCAGAAATAAACCTAGGATTTTGCCTGAATCAGACAAGAAGCTTTATAACATTTCCAGAAGGATCCCTAGTAAAAGGCATTCCATGTTCGTTCCATACTTCATGGCCGGCAAGGTTAAGCCTGCTGATTGCAGACTCTCTTTCCTCGCTTTTGGCAAAAATAATGGAATACCATTGCATGCCTAAGCTTTCCGGATCCGGGGCGGGCGCTTCATGGCCCTTCCAAGTATTTAGCCCGATGTGATGATGATATCCCCCACTGGAAACAAACAGGGCATTATTACGGAATGGAATAGTAATATCAAACCCTAATCCATCGCAATAAAAATCTTTTGCCAGATTTAAATCATTTACAAAAAGGTGGATATGACCTAAAACCGTCTGATTTGGAAGCCCTGACCATTTTTGATTTTGGCCTTCGTTTAAAATACCTCCCGCATCAAGCGGATCACTGACAAATGGAAGCTCTCCGTCCTGCCAATCCCATTCTTCTTTCGGCCGGTCACAATATATTTCAATTTGATTGCCTTCGGGATCATCTAAATAAAGAGCTTCACTAAATTGATGGTCAGATGCGCCTCGCAGGGGATATCCGAATTCAGACAAATGTCTCATTACTGAGGCTAAGTCACGGCGCGCCGGCAGCAGGAGGGCAAAATGGTATAAACCGGCCGCCCTGCTATCTGCGGGACTTGCCCCCCTCTTTTCTTCAAGAATAACAAGAGGAACCCTTCCATCCGCTGTAAAATATACTGCCTTTTCATTTTCCGATAAAATGTTCAGGCCAATTACTTCTTTGTAAAAGTGTTTAAGGTTTTGAAGGTCTTTTACAGCAAGATGCACATGTCCTGCCCGGGTGTGACGGTTGTCATGAAATTCCATGTTATCTCCCCCTGCTATTTATTTTCCACCTTTTTTGCATTTTTACCATTGGAATAAAAACCCTTTTAACATAAAGCAATCTGCTGACTCGCAATAAATAGGTTACTTTATGTAAGTTAGTATATTATTTTCTTTTCATTCCGTCAAGTAAGTTTGTTTTAATTAGTTGTATTGTTACTTTTTCACTAAATAGGGTATACTATTATTCAAGAGGTGATACATGTGAACATAGCTTCTATATGTCCGCGATTTGAAAAAGGCATGCAAATAATCAGCAAACGGTGGTCGGGAATGATCATCAGCCAGCTTTTGCAGGGGCCTCAAAGATTCTGCAATATTGAATCTTCATTTCCAATCAGCGGCAGAATCTTATCTGAACGGCTTAAGGACCTGGAGCAGGAAGGCATTGTAAAGCGGGAAGTATTTCCTGAAACTCCTGTCCGGATCGAATATTCTTTAACGGAAAAAGGCATTGCCATTGAGCCTATCATCCGTGAAATCGAGAAATGGTCACAGCAATGGATTACACTTGAGGATGAATCATAATCATGGCTTCATGTTTTAATATAACATTCTTGAAAGGAGACAATACGCAGCGTCTCCTTTTTGCTTTGCTTTTTTTATTTTCATAAAACCCGCCCCGCGTCAGTTAATCTCCTTGTCTGTCTCCTCTACACACTTACCTTTCCCTTTTGATCCTGCAGTTAACCCGCATCTTCGAAAGTTTATGCAAAGACCTTGGGTGGTATATTTTGTTTAGATGTTGCCAAACAATTAAATTTATAGGCGGTGAAATTTTGAAAAATTACGATTGCATAATCATTGGCGGAGGTATAGCCGGTCTGCAGGCTGCTATACAGCTCGGCAGATATAAGCATAATATTCTTGTCATTGATTCCGGCCATGGCCGTTCCAGCATATGCAGAGGGTATCATAATATATTAGGCTGGCCGGATGGGGTCAGCGGGAACGAACTACGCGAGCTTGGAAAAAGGCACGCAGAAAAATACGGTGTAGAATTTATAAAAGACAAAGCCATAAAATTGGAAACTCATAAGGATTATTTTACAGTCATTGCCGAACATCTGGGCACTTTCCAAACCAAAACCGTTTTTCTTGCCACCGGCCTTGTTGACCGCCTTCCCCAGCTTGAAAATCTAAGTCCCTGTCTTGGGCGTTCAGTCTATGTATGTCCAGATTGCGACGGATATGAAGTGGCCGACAAAAAAACGCTAGTATTAGGCGGAGGAAATACCGGGGCAGAAGCTGCACTTACCTTAACGTATTTTACGGGTGACATCGTTTTTATCAATCACGATCAAAAGCAAATGGATGATGGTCTTGAAATAAAACTGAAAAAAAATGGCATCCCTATTATTTGGAAAAAAATCGCCAAAGTACTCATTGATGATGAAGAAAACTTTAATGGAGTAACACTTGAGGACGGTGAGACGATACTTGCTGAAAGAGGGTTTACAGGCTTTAGCGGCAACAAGATGAATAACGAACTGGCTATTCAGGCAGGCGTACAGCTCAATGAAAGCCAGCATATCGCAACGAACCCCAGAACGAAGGAAACAAGTGTTACCGGGATTTGGTCTGGCGGTGATTTAATAGCACATTCCGAACAGGTAACCATTTCCATGGGTGATGGATCACAGGCAGCCATATGGATTCATAAACGGCTGATGGGAGAAAAAAGAATAGAGGAATAACCAAAAAGGAAGCTGAATCATATCAGCTTCCTTTTTGGTCATTCAGGTCCTGCTTGACCGGCCTTTGATAACATTCACAATAATCAGGATAATTGCAATGATTAGCAAAATGTGAATAAATCCTGCTGCTAAATGAAAAACCATTCCCAGTATCCATAAAATAATTAAAATACCTATTATTGTCCAAAGCATATGAGATCTTCCTTTCAGTTTGTATGTAACCTATTTATAAATTACCCTCTCTTTTGAAATTAAAAACAATTATTTTAAAAATTTTTATAAGGCAAATGGTTAAGCTACATAATTTTTTTTTATAAGAACAAAATAAGAAAAACCTATTTAAAGGGTTAATTGGAAGGAGCTTATCTTAATGAAAAAAACAGCCTTGATTCTGCTGCTTGTGATTTCGATGTTTACACTTTCTTCTGCTTCCGAAGTGTTTGCAAATGAACAGCCAGCAGCAAAAGCAGAGAAAGTGCAGCTAACAGACAAACAAAAGAGTGAATTATCTTCCATCCACGAAGATATTCTAGCCAAGAAGAAGGAATTGATTATGAAATATGTCGAATATGGCATGATGTCTAAGGAACAAGGAGATAAAATCATTCAGCGTTTTGAGGAGCATTATAATATGCTGAAGGAAAATGGATATAAAATGCCCGGACACTACGGACACCGCCACCATAACCATTAACTTATACCAGCCTTTATGGCTGGTTTTTTTATGTTAATCTATTGTATTTCTGGCTTGCATTCAGAAAAACCCCCATTAAAAAAGGTATTGATATTTCTGCTGTCGAAATAGTAACGATAAAGAGTTATTAGGAGATGAATTGGATGAACAAAAAAGGTATCACAGCAGAAGATTTATATCAGTTAAAATCGGTAACAGATCCACAGCTTTCTCCTGATGGAAGTCTTATTGCCTATGTACAGACAAGTATTGATGAAAAAACAGATAAATATCTTTCCAATCTGTTTGTTTATAGCCTTTTGTCTAGAAATACGGTTCAATGGACTTTCGGTAATTTCAGGCACTCTTCTCCCCGCTGGTCTCCGGATGGGCAAAGCCTTGCTTTTCTATCCAACCGGACAGGCAAAAATCAGATTTATCTTATGAGTACTTATGGCGGTGAAGCAAAGCAGCTGACAGATTTCCCATACGGTGCGACCTCCCCGATATGGTCTCCTGACTCTGCCCTTCTCCTTACTGGCTGCGGATTAAAACCGAGTGAATCACTTGAATCGGCACATGAAAAAGAAAACAAGGATGAACGAAGCGAAGGTTTAATATATCATTCCATTAAATACAAAGCTGATGGAAAAGGCTACTTAAACCAGGTATTTCAGCAGCTTGTGATTGTGAATGTCCGAACAAAAGAATTCCAGCTCCTTACAGAAGGAAACAGGGATTATCATCCAAGCGGCTGGTCTCCTGATGGCTCAAAAGTGGTTTATCATACAGATGAAGCGGAAGACAGCGATTATCGATATATTTCTGATGTATTCATCTTGGAAATCTCAACAAAGGAGAAGGAAAATATAACAAACAGCAGAGGTGTTTTTTACGGCGCCAAATGGTCTCCTGATGGCCACTATCTTATTATGACAGGGCATGAAGCGGAGTATAGAGGCGCAACACTGGCCAAAATTTGGATTTATAATACAGAAGATAAATCCTTATCCTGCTTAACCGCTGGATGGGATGTAGAAGTCGGGGATGCGGCAATTGGCGATTTTCAGATAGGCTCGACAGACCCTGGATTGTTATGGACCAAAGACAGTGCGGGCTTCTACTTCTTAATAAGCGACCATGGAAACACAGGCGTATATTATGGAACGATTGGAGGAGCCATGTATCCTTCCATCCTTGATTCTCAGCATGTATATGGTTTATCCATCAACCCTGAAACACACCATGCAGCAGTGGCCATCTCTCTGCCTGAACAGCCGGGAGATTTATTTACCTATAATCTTTCCACTGGTGAAAAAGAACAGATTACCTTCGTTAATGAGCAATTGCTGAAGGATCGCTTCCTTTCAAAGGCAGAACCTATTGTATTTCAGTCAGCTGACGGTCTTGATATTCATGGATGGATTATGAAGCCAGTTAATTTTCAGAATGGGCAGAAATATCCGCTGGTTCTTGAGATACATGGAGGCCCGCATGCTATGTATGCAAATAGCTATTTCCATGAGTTTCAGTCGCTTGTCACAGAAGGTTATACCGTACTTTTCGCGAATCCGCGCGGAAGCCATGGATATGGGCAGGAATTCGTTAATGCAGTCCGCGGCGATTATGGCGGGATGGATTATGAAGACTTAATGGCTGCAGTGGATTATGCACTCTCAACATATGACTTCATTGATCCGGAGAGGCTTGGTGTGACTGGAGGCAGCTATGGAGGCTTTATGACGAACTGGATTGTTGGCCATACTGACCGTTTCAAAGCAGCTGTCACCCAGCGCTGCATATCCAATTGGCTGAGTTTTTACGGTGTGAGCGATATCGGCTATTACTTTACAGAGTGGGAAGTCGGCGGGAATATACTTGATGATCCTGAAAAATTGTGGCATCACTCGCCTCTTAAATATGCTAAAAATGTAACAACCCCTTTGCTATTGCTGCACGGAGAAAAGGATTTCCGGTGCCCGATTGAGCAATCCGAGCAATTTTACGTTGCACTCAAACGGCAAAAGAAAGAAGCAGTACTGGTATCATTCCCTGATCAGACACATGAAGTATCCAGAAGCGGTGCTCCAAAAATGAAGCTGCAGCATGTACAGCAAATTCGGGACTGGTTCAAAAAATATCTCTAAAAACCAAAAAGGGCAGAAAACTCTCTGCCCTTTTTGGTTCGTGATAAAAAGCTCTTTACTGCTCTTTCTCACTTTTAGCTTTTTGGTCAATTGTCCCTGCCATATAATCATCGTTTACTTGTTCATGAGTTTCAGCGAGTCCACTGGATAGCTGATCATTTTTCTTATAGTCTTCAACTTCAAATTGCTTGCCTGCAATTTCAGATGAGCTGTTTTGCTGTTTTTTATTATCTTTTTCCATGTTAATTCCCTCCTTATTATCAATCCACAAATTTTCCATAATCAGGAACGGCAATGGTATCAAATTCTCTTGCAAGCCTGGCTAGATTTTCTGCCAGTTCTGTGCCTATCATCGGCCTTCCATGTCCTGTCACGGCAGCGGAGGGTTTTAGCTGTTCCAGTTTAAGAACCGAAGCTTTTGCCGCTTTCCAATCTGTTGTAAGGTAACGCGGCGGTCCGCTGATTTCTTTTTCCTGGGTAATCACTTTATACAGATTTTCCTGTTTAACCGTAACGAAAGCATCTCCAGCGATTAATGACCTGTCACTTTCGCGAAACAGAGAAATATGTCCTGGTGAATGGCCAGGAGTCCAAATCCATTTCCATCCGGACAACCCCGGGACACTTCCATCCTCCGGAAGCAGTGAAACATGATGATCTAGATCAATGCCCTCGTTTGGAAACAGCCTGGACATTTTGGCGACCATCCCTCCTTCAACTGAGGAATCTGGTTCAGGATAATCCTTTTGTCCAGTTAAATAAGGAAGCTCTAATTTATGTGCATATACAGGCGCATTCCAGTATTCAATCAAATCAACAATTGAACCGATATGGTCAAAGTGCCCGTGAGTCAAGATAATAGCAGCTGGAGGATTGCCTTTTCCATACAGCTCTTCCGCTTCCTTTATAATTTTTTCGGCAGAGCCTGGCATCCCTGCATCAACGAGCACCCACTCTTGATTTTTGGCTGGTTTTCCTATAAAACAGACATTGACGATTTGAATAGTAAAGCAATAAATATCTTCTGTTACAAACTTTGCGTCCCCGCTTGTGACAGAAGTGACTGGCAACTTCTTTTCGCTTAAATGGTGATCATCCAAGATGACGTCCCTCCCCTAGTCATTTTTGTTAGTATTGTTCATTCTGAAATTTTTATGTTTCTTACGCTTTTTTACCCTTGTTTAGGGTTTAATACACGGCAAAATTTAAAACAGCTTCATATTTGCATATGAAACTGGTTTTTTAATCATGAAATTTTGGCTCTGTTAAATCTGTTTGCCGGATTCAGCTACAGGCAACAGCTGGGCCGTTCGCAAATCCTTATAACAGCTTTGCGTCTGCTTCGAGGAGACCCTGCCACTAATCCCCCATACACATTTACCAAAAAGCAGTGTGAATGAACAAATTAATATACATCCTTTCTGGTAAAAACCGTAAAGGATACAATTAAAGCAATGGCCCACCATATCAAAAGCACTGCCATTGAGGACATTAAGGTCATTCCGTTAATAGGAGGGGAAACGCCATTTAAATAATTCGTTAATTTCATATTAACCATAAATAAATATTTCGCAGACTGCCAAGATGAGACCATATTTGAAAGAATCGCGCCTGAGATGAGTGCAGCAAGCATAACTCCCATGCCGGCTGCCGTACTTCTGATGAGCACTGAAAGCATGAAGGAAAGTGTGCCAACTACAACAGCCACGAACCAGACTAGCCCCATATCCATCAGCAGGAATTTCCACTGGCTTATCAGGCGTACATGGCTGGTATCCAGATTTCCGGCTTTGACACTGAAACCCGTAATAACCGGTGCATTCCAGCCTGCATAACTGAACACAATCCCTGACAGCACGTATGCAAGAAGCGCCGCCATGGCCACTATAACGGAAGCAGAGAGCAATAAAGTAATATATTTGCTCATTAAAATCCTCCATCGTTTCACTGGCCTGGTAAGCAGCAACTTAATAGAACCAAGGCTGTGCTCCGAAGAAACCATATCACTCGCTATAATCATAACAAGCAGGGGAATAAATAAATCACTGGCATTCTCAATAAACATCCTGGTGAATGATACTGCCCCGGGCTCTGTAGGATTGATATCATGATCAAGGTAATATTGCTCCTGTTTCAGGCTAATCTGCAGCTGCTTTCTCCAGTCATCAGAAAGCCTGCTTGAGCTTAATCTGTTCTGGGTATCAACGATTTGCTGCTGCAGGGCTGTACGCCAATCTTTGGTTCCAAGTTTTTCCCGCTGTGATTCTGATTGCTTGTATTGGGCATACGTAAATAAAAGTACCAGCACACCGATGATGATTCCTATAATGACTAAACGTTTTCTGGCGAGCAGCTTCAGCATTTCGTTTTGGACAAGCTTATCCATGGCCAAGCCCTCCCCCTGCAGTCATTTCCAGGAATAGATCCTCAAGAGAAGGCAGTTTGCGGTTCATCTCAATCACTTTAACTCCCTGCTGCAGCAATTTTTCATTCCACACCGGCACTTCATTTTCATGAAACGGAGTAGAAAGATAACCATCTTCTGTATCAGTCACCTCTGTCAGCTTTTCCAAGACTTCCTTTCCCTTTTCCTGCGGAATGAGGCGCCAGTTCATTTTTTCCTGTGCATGAAGCAAGTTCCCAACAGTGTCTTCCTTAATTATTTCTCCATGGGATATGATGGCAACCCGATCGCAAAGCAGCTGAATTTCACTGAGCAGATGGCTTGAAACCAATACGCTCAGTCCTTCCTTTTTCGCAAGGTCCCTGATAAACTGCCGCATTTCCCTGATTCCTGCAGGATCCAGTCCATTAGTAGGCTCATCCAATATTAAGATCTTAGGAGAATTTAGCAAAGCCTGCGCAATCCCAAGCCTTTGCCGCATGCCTAAAGAGTAGGTTTTGACCTTATCCTGAATTCTGTCCGTTAATTCAACCAGCTCTGTGACCTCCCGGATGCGCTCTTCGCCAATACCAGGAAGCATTCTGGCAAAATGAAGCAAATTATCCCAGCCTGATAAGTAAGGATAAAGTTCAGGATTTTCTACGATACACCCCATTTGCTCCATGGCTTTAGTAAATTGTTTTTTTACATTATATCCGCAGATTTCTATGCTTCCTGATGTAGGCTTTATCAATCCTACCAGCATCCTTATTGTCGTGGTCTTTCCAGCCCCGTTCGGGCCAAGAAAACCGAATACCTCACCCTTCAATAACTGAAAGCTTACTCCTTTAATGATCTCATGCTTGCCGATTGTCTTTGTCAAGTTTTTCACTGAAAGTGTAACTCCGCTCATGGTTTATTCCCCTCCCACTTAATCATCGGGGCAATGCGTTCTGCAATTAATTGATACCCAGCCTGATTTGGATGAAATTTATCACTATATAAATAGTCATTAATAGAGAGCTGAAACAGATCAAAAACTGGAACAAAAACAATCTTAGAATATCCAGCACACAGCTCAGAAGCCTGGTAATTCCAATCTCTAACAATGGCACTGGTCAGCTTGCTGTCCTGAAGAGCGATAAAAGGATTATACAAACCGATCACGAAAATCGTAACTTCCTTATTATCGGAACGGATATCTGTCAGTACAGATTTCAGATTTTTTAAATACCCCGTCTCTATGGCTTTAATATTCTTTGGAGTCAGGTCAGACAGTGTCTTGCCGCCTTGAAACAGATCATTTCCTCCAATGGTAATCATAACTGTATCTGTCCCGGCAAGCTGGCGCTTAACTTCTTTCTGTTTTACTTGTTTTGCCAGCTGGACAGAGGTTTGGCCATTTATGCCGAGATTATGGACAATGACGTTTGTCTTAAATTTCTTTTTCAGCTTATCTGTGACTAATCCAACATAGCCCTTCCCAGAATCATCACCGGTTCCCCGTGTCAGTGAATCTCCCAGAGCCACTATGTCCATGCTTTTTTTATCGCTTGTCGGGATACTTGCAGAATTCTTTGGTTTATCTAACGATCCATTATTATGCTTGCCGTAATAATCAATTATGGCCCACCCAAAGCAAGCCAGGAACAAAACAGCTATACACGATGAAAGGATTGTCATGATCCGTACCTTATTCATGCTAATATTTGGTCACCCTCTCAATTTTTCACTTTATTCCATTAAAACATAATCTTTATTGAAATTAAAAAAAATGGCTTCTCTAAATGTGCCATAAATAGGCGGTGAGCTTATGTTCTATTTCTTCACAGCGAAATCACTGCTATTTGGTAATCGTTACTCTCATCATTCCCAAGATGACAAATGGTAAATAAATACAACAATATGAGTGGTGGTAATGCATGGTAAAATGAGCATTTTTAACGAAAATCTAAAAGGATTTAGTAAGCTGGCGGGGCAAAATAAGCCACAAAAGCTTTGCGAACATGAAAAAGCCGTACTTCATTCATATAAGTACGGCTTTTTTTGTATTTAGTTCTGCCAAGACAACAGCAAATTGACGGATTTTCTGCGGTACAAAATATCATTTACATCTATCTTGTTAACCTTTGCTGTAGAGTTTCCGGCGATTGGTAATCGTGTCTTCCTTAGGTTCTGTACGGCGGATAAAAAACGAAAGCGCAAAAGCTGCAACTGTCAGCCAGGTAGCAATCATAAATGCATCATTTATACCCATAACAGCACCCTCTCTGGCTGCAAGAGCAAAATGGGCTTTATCGGCTGGCAGTATGTGCTGCCTGGTCACGATTTCAGTGACATGCTTTGTTCCCTGATTCGTCATAATAGACACAAAGAAAGCCATACCGACAGCACCAGCGACCATTCTTAACGTGTTAACAAGAGCTGTGCCATATTTATTAAGAGTAAGTGCCAATTCATTTAACCCCGCTGTGAATATCGGCATCATTAATATGGACATTCCGAACATCCTGATTGTATAAATCGTTACAACGTAGGAAAAAGTGGTAGTCACTTCAAGCTGTGTGAGTGCATAAGTGGTAACTATCGTTATCGCTAAACCAGAAACAGCAAGCCACTTCGCACCGAATTTATCAAAAAGCCTTCCAGTTATAGGTGACATGATTCCCATGACAATGCCGCCCGGAAGCAGCATTAATCCTGATTGCAGCGGTGAGAATCCCCGTACACTCTGCATATAAATCGGCATTAAAATCATACCTGAAAACATTGCCATCGTTACTATTACATTGATGATGGTTGTCAGAGTAAAAATGGGATAACGGAATATGCGGAATTCAAGGATAGGATGGTTAACCTTGAACTGTCTCCACACAAATAGGGCCAAACTTATAGCACCTGCAAGGAACATGACAAGGACTTCTGGATCTGTCCAGCCTTTTGTCCCGCCTGTTGCAAAGGCGTAAAGTACACCGCCAAATCCTATGGTGGATAAAGCGACACCTAATCTATCAAGCTTCGGCCTGCTCGTTACAGACACATTCCTTACTAAGAAAATCGCGACAATGAAATTAAGAAAAGCAAAAGGGAAAATAACGAAAAATAACACACGCCAAGAATAATTCTGAATGATCCATCCAGAAAGAGTGGGGCCGACAGCAGGCGCAAAGTTCATCGCCACACCGAAAATCCCCATAGCAAATCCCCTTCGTTCAGGAGGAAACAATGTAAAAATAACATTCGTTATAAGAGGAAATAAAATGCCGGCTCCAGCAGCCTGTACTACACGTCCGACCAGCAGTACAGAGAAATATGGAGCAACTCCGCACAGCAGCGTGCCTAAAGCAAAAAGACCCATAGATGCGAGGTAAAGCTGTCTTGTTGTAAAACGTTCCATTAAATAAGCAGTGATTGGAATGACGATGCCGTTAACAAGCATAAAAATAGTAGTCAGCCAATTTGCAGTAGATGCCACTACGTGAAAATGTGTCATTAGCTGCGGCAAGGCAATATTAATTAACGTTTGATTCAAAAACGCAATAACCGCACCAGCAAGCATAACAGCAAAAATAGGGGTTACACTATTTTTGCTTCTTTCTTTTTCATGAATAATCATTGATGATATTTCTCCTCTATTTAAATTTATCACAACTTTTTTTTGCTATCCGCATCTCTTAACACCTATAAAGGCACATCTATAAAGCCTGTATCTTTGGTATACACATATTTCGAAGTGAAGATGTTATTATAAAAGAAAATACTGCAAAATCATAGCTATGTGCTCAAGCCTCGACATGAAATACAGAATAAAATTTTCTTCATTCTGCAACAGCCATAAAATCATCAGCATCCGTTTCACTGCAGCAATTTAGAGCATATCCAAAAAGGTAAATTGCAGATATATAAACTATACTTCATAATTATTCAAATACAAGTGAAATTTATAAGATTTTTATGAATGTCATGCATTTTTATTATTGTCTATGTTAATTTAATTGTTTGATTTTTCGGTTATATACACCTTCCTTAAAGAAGGTGTATCACATAAAGCCATTGCAGGCTTTAAGTTGCCGCACCATGAAATCTGGTATCCATCCTTTCAAACAGCTGTCATCCGTGTTGACATCCTGCTTATGGTAAAGATCTTTTACCATAAGCCTTAAAACGGTAATAACCATTTTTTTACGCAGACAGAAAAGCTCTTCAAGTATCTTTTTTGGTATGGTAATTAATGCGTAATGGTGATAAGAAAATTTGAACTGGAAAAGAGTTGCGAGGAAATTGCAAATGAAGATTTGCAAAACATATTATACCATAATTAAGCTTTCTATAAGTTTTATATTTTTAATTATATTTGAACCAATGGAACACCCAAACTAGTAAGTAAGGATTTAACCAAAGAAAAAGACAAAATAGTATTTAGATGATAGCCCCCTTTGCCTTCTCCAGAATAAAAAATGGCTAGAGCCTGGTTGGATCGTTTTCTGGAAAGAGGAACAGATAGTCGAGTTCAGTCTTTATTTTTGAAGTGTTCCTTATGTTTTGGCAACTCACCATCACTTTAAAACATTGCATCATTTTTGAAACTATCAGTATGGCTTACTGACGAAGAAGAATGCAGTGTACTCACCTGAATTAATGGATGAATTTTTTTAAACTCGCTACATTTTCTTCTAAAAATAAAGCATTTTTCTTAATTCCGCGGCGTTTACACCATCCTATACTATTGAAGGCATCCATAAATCGATAAAAAGGCAATACACTTTCTAAATCAATCAATGGTCTGATACTGTTATAGCCATCCCGATAGGCGTTATGCAAGGAGGAATCAAAGCGCAGAAAATCACGGTATAATTTGGTGAAATCCATTTCTGTTGAACCAAACCTTACACTCTCAAAATCTATAAGTCCTGAAACTCTGTTATCATCAACAATTATGTTTGCTGGACGAAAATCCATATGCACAAAGCTTGGTCCATCCGGAGCGGGAAGCTGATTTTTCATTTTCTCGAATTTTTCAATGGACTTTTGGTATAAATGCGCATCCAAAACGAGACTTACATCCTCAGCAAAGCTATAAAATTGTTTTTCAATAAAATTTGACCAGTCTGCAAATTCATTTTGTATGGCATTTAACTTTTTTCCTGCAACCGGACTGATAGTATGCATCTCAGCTTGAAGGACCCCAACTTGAAACGCGGCTAGCGGCGAAGCCATTAATGACAGCGGTTTTCCTTTTAATTCAGATAATAAAAAAGCACCCGGACATTCTTCATCACCAGACCAATACCCCAGCATATCAGGAATGGAAATCCTTCCTTTTAAAATATCATAGGCTTCTGCCTCCCGCTGGCACTTCAATTTTGTATATGGGATTTTCAAAAAAACATTTTCACCATTAGACAAAGTACATTTATAAACTGTTGAACTATGGGAATCCTCAACCTCGTTAATTGATTGTACCTGCAGTCCAAATTGTTGAATAACACGATTCAACATCAAACTTACCCTCCTTTATAATAAATCTAATCCTTGTTAGTTAGAGGAATATTGAAATACTCTTTCTTTTAAACAATCCAATACAGCATTTCTTCCCACTAACCTCTTTAGCACAATAAAAAAATAGACTCTGTATAAACTTGCCTGTTGATTTCCGCTTCAGACGCAAGACTCAGGGAGTCAAGCGTCCTCCCCTCCAATCAAAAAAGTGCAGAAATCAGCAATGTACAATACCGGCTGTATGCATTAATCAATAATCAGCCAAATAACGATATTTAGACATCTTCACAACACTTTAATAATTTTGATATTATCTTTGGCCTTTTTTGGGAGATATAAATATCTTTAATAGGCAGCACTGCATACCAAGAGTTCTCAGTATATCCAGTTAAAATTGTTTTATCATATATTAAATCTATCTTTAACCTTTTATTTACATCTAAAGATCTGGAAAGTTCCCTATAAACTTCATTCATTTTATCATTATCAAACACACTTTCAGTGGCTATCTTTCCAAATACCCCATTCCACCAAGCCAAAAAGGATTTAACACTCTCAGAATACCCGAATGCCCCCATAACATTATTCTCAAATAGTTTTTGATACAATGCTTTATCAAAGTCTAATATTCCATTATGGTCATACATGCGACTTTGGAAATTCTTATTTGCAGCCTCTTTCCATACTTCTTTAAAGATATTTTCAAACTCTTCATCTAATATACCCCACATTGAGCTATCAATGTATGGAAACAAAGGATCATCATTATCTTGATTTTTACTGTTTAGATATATATTTTGAATATAAATTAAATAATTCAAGGTATAAGGCGCATTGACCTCCATTTCAAATCCGTTAGGTACTGCTTCTTGAACCTCCATAAAAACATGTTCCTCCTGCAATTTTATTGCATTAAACTGTCCTTAAGCTGAATAAAATTTTAACTTTTTGACCTTCAAAGCCTCTATCATTTTCACTTTTCAGGAAGGTTCCAGCATTCTCCTGTCCAACTGTTCAAGCACTAACGGCCACGCTTGTTTGTGCTGATTCCTGGATTCTTCGTCTGGAAATCCTGAATGTGTTAGATACAACTTCGTACCGTTGCCGTATGGCTCTAGCTTAACAGTAACCACCGTCTCCGCTCCTTTTGTTCCCCCTGCTCCAGTGACCCAAGTGATTTCAATAAGGCTGTTTTGCTCAAGCTTTAAAAATCTGCCGTAATGAGGATAACGTTTATCTTCAAATTCAGTTTCAAAAAAGAAGGCTGTGTTGACTTCTCCCTGCATGATTACGCTTCCAGGCGCCGCAAACCAACGGTCAAACTGGTTTGTCCACGCTTTGAAAAGGACATTTGGCTGTGCATTCATTGTCCGCTCTACCGTTAGATTAAAAGGCCTTGCTGAAAAATCCGGTATATTGACAGGTTTCATAACTTTCCCTCCATGTGCATTTAGTTTTTATTGCAGACAAATATAAAATTATCCAAAAGTTAAAAAAACCCTCTTTTTCCCCGTACTTTATCTAAGTATGATTTCTCCCTATAATTTATTAATTTACTATACAAATAAAACTTTAAAAACACTATTTTACTAACTTCTAGGCTTGCAAGGCAAAATGACTCCCAAAGGTAATAAGATTATTATTAATGAATGAATGAATAATGTTACATGCTGAACCTCTTTGAAAAAGAAAAGACACCCATTTATGAGTGCCTTACGCATTTATGTTAATGCAGATTCTTTAAATGAAACATTTCCAATATCTTTACCGTTTTCGTCTTTTAGGAGATGCCCATACAGCTTGTGTACTTGCCAGTACATGATGTCCACACTCTCTGCAATTATTACGGAATGTTCTATTTTACCGTTACCTTCAACAACGACCGAGTATCTTTTTCTTTTGTTTTCCCTGGACATTTTTGTCCCCCTAGTATTTAGAATCAGCCATGTTTGAAGCAACAAACGTATAATCTTTTTTAACAAATACCCTTTTTTGTAACCTTTAAAACCAGTTACACAACAAGTCATCCTAAAAAATTTGAACCAGGCTATTGAACTCTTTAAAGAAGAAATGTTTCTATACTCATAACCTCTTGGCCTATATCACTTCGATATGAGCTTTCAAAGCTGCTGCAGGATTTACAGGTTTTTGCCCAACTTTGGCCCTAAAAGAGTTTGCGTTGTATCCGGTTCCCAGCAGGCCCAGGATATTCTTGTATCTCTGCCCTTTCCAATTGAAATATTTTAGGAAAGAATAACTCCAGAGTAACTCAATTTCAAGTAAGGGGCGATCAGTTAGTAGACAAGATCAAACTCCCGCACACCCCTATGTTCTACCCTGGCCAAAGGTCCAATAAAAAAAGAGCAACCAGTAAAAACTGGTTAACTCTTTAATACGAAGCAAACTTATGCCAACAATGCCCAGGTAACAATGTTTCTGCCGGCAACTTATTTATATTATCTAATATCCTACAAGGGACTCATAGCAGAAGGATAGATTTTATCTCCTTTGATAATATATTCGTGACAGCTCATTAATGCCGTTTTTAGTGATTCAGGCACTCTCTCCGAATCATATGCACAAACTAAATATAATCCCCCTTCATTGACTAATCTGTCTGCTTCCTTTTCAAACTCTTCTAATATTGCCAATATACTTTCTTGTTCTTCATGCCATTCAACATGAGCCCAGGTACGGAAAGATAAATCATTGTCATAAAAAGGTTTTAAAATATTATTCAGATAAGAAAAAATCACATGCGGCTGAAAACTTCCATTTGAACAGTAGTAGTCAAAATTATTAATAGTATGAACTTGGGACATCTGTTGCTTGGTTAAAATACCTTTTAATTGCCTATTTAATTGAAGGATTATTTTTTCACTCTCTATAATTAATATGTGGTCATCCTGCTCAATCCCTGAACGAATGTACGATATAAGATTATTTAAATATGATTGTTGTTCGGTAATATAATAAAAAATATGTACGCTTTTATTATCTTTGATTATTTGAGAAAATTCCTTTTGCAACTAAATCACTCCTATTTGGTAATTACAATCATATCATTATGGAGTAAATATAACTATGTTTACATTCACGTAAAATCCATTTGAATCCAACACTTTATTTTTAAAGGAAGACCCACGCTAGCATAACAAATATTAAATTCATGCAATTTTACCCCTGTATTTCAGCGAACGGAGAAGCTGCGATGGCAACCATTTTCTTCGATGTATGCACCCGTTAGTTAAAAAAACTCATTTAAGTTTTTACAATATAGATTATCATATTGTACAATAAGAAGAAGAACGCCTAGCGGGCCTAATCTTTTATTAATGCATCTGTTAGCCATCATTCAATATGAAATTATTACTGCTCTACATACAATAAAATGTTTAGGAAGTGGCAATTCGATATAAACATAATTCAGTTAACATAATCCATAGTACTATTAAATATATCCTCTTTTAATTACGATTGAGTAGGTTTTTTTAAGTAAATGTTACCATTTTTAAAATTATCTTAAGATAGTTACAAAATTGCTATGTAAGAAAAACCGCAATATAATAAATTTACAATTATCAAGTAAATATCATTCATTAAAGGGGACTAGGCTATTGGAAACATTACAGATAATGGGCACAGAAATTGAATCTTTTATTCACGAACATGGGGAAACATTTGAACGCAAATTGCTTTCGGAAGCTGTAAATGTCTCAACAAAAATCACGGATATTTTAAATCAGGGAAACATTGATTTGTTAAAAAATGCCCGGACATTGATTTATTATGTAATTAACCAGAAAGATCAAGATTTAGTGGCGTTCGCTAAACAGGAAGGCATCGCTTGGGCGGAGCATGCATTAACACTTGAGTTAAAATTAGAGTGGGTTCAAGCAATCAGAAGAACCTTATGGCATTATGCAGGTATTCTTGATGAGGAAAAAAAGATAACGAATGACCGGTCAGAATTTTATATTTTAGAAAAAAACATCAATGATAATATTGACAGGTTCTTAAATAACTTCTTTCTTAACTATGCCAAATACAAAGAGTCGGTATTTTTAAAACAAAGAGAAATGGTGGAGCACTTATCAGTTCCGATCATACCTGTCAGCGGTAACGTTTCTGTTTTACCGCTTATTGGGACAATAGACTCCTACAGAATTCAAATAATTGAAGAAAAAGTTTTAAACGATATAGCAAAATCGAGAATACAGACACTTGTTATGGACCTTTCTGGTATTGCCATGATGGAACGGGATGTCATAAATCATTTTGAAATGATATTGGCTGGGGTTAAAATGATGGGCTGCAAAACAGTTCTTACTGGCCTTCGTCCTGAGCTTGTAAGAAAAATGGTGCACGCGGGAGTCCGTTTTGATGAAGATGCAGATACTAAAGGTACACTACAGGAAACTTTAAAACAATATTTATGAATAAAAATCAAGGGCCGTTGGCAGCGGTCTTTTTTTTTGATTGTTAAAGCGGCGAAAGTGGCATCCAGGAAGGCTGTTAAATTATCATTATGCCCAAGGTGCCCCGCTTCCTCAATTGTTACCATTTTGCAATTCGGAATAAGCTATAATACTTTCTAGTAAATCTCCCACTTTTTCTGCATTTCCTTCGGTGAATGAGGCATGTCATTTTTCAGCCACCATTCCACTACGCCTACGTAAGCATTGGCAACAAATTCGACAACGATATCTGCGTTTTGAGCTAAATTTTTCCCATTTGTTATATCTACGACTTTTTTGAATTCATCGATATTATGCTGAATAAACCTGTACGAAAGTAACAGCCCCTTCACTCGCCAGCATCGTCGAAAAAAACAAATAGTTGCGTTCAAGATATTGCATGCCGGATACGGTCGATTCAATCCATTCCATCTCAGCTTCTAACTCACAAAGGTTAACCATATTACTGATTTGTTCCTCAATAATCTTATCTAGCAGGTCAAATTTGTCCAAGTAATGAAGTTAAACAGTAGCACGTTTAATATCTGCCCTGATAATTCTTCTATTCACTTTAGCCATTGTCAACACCATACCCTTACTGAGATAATCCACAATTTAATCCGTTTTGTTGTAAAAACAACAAAACGGATTAAATTATCTAGTTCTTTATCTTGTTTTAATTATTTTTATACTATAAATTATTAACAGGTGTTATTAAAGAATCGATTTTATCTTTAATTGAGATGTAAAGATCTTATCCTTTGGAGATTTCAATAAGTCAAAACACATTCTGATGTTTAAAGTTAGATAAACAAAGGAAAATGGAATAAGGTTCTTTTTATAAGAACCACTGCAGCAATTTTAAATTATGGGAGGTTATTTTTAATGATAAATGTAAAAGCAAGAGCTGTTGATGGTCCGGACAAATCCTTTCGAAAAGCTGAGATTCAAAGAAGGGATCTTAATTCACATGATATTTTAATAGAAATTAAATTTGCAGGCATTTGCCATTCAGACATCCATACCGCACACGGCGAGTGGGGGCCTGTAAACTATCCGCTGGTACCTGGACACGAAATTGCAGGTATTGTCACCGATGTAGGCGCCAATGTGACAAAGTATAAAGTTGGAGACCGGGTTGGTGTGGGATGTATGGTGGATTCTTGCGGCGAATGTGAGAATTGCAAAAAAGGTGAAGAACAATATTGCCTTAAAGGAAATGTTCCTACATATGCCGGTGTAGATAAATACGGTGAACCTACTCAAGGTGGTTATTCTACCCACATTGTCGTAGTTGAAGACTTTGCAGTGAAGATTCCTGATAGTATTCCACTTGATGCTGCAGCTCCATTACTTTGCGCAGGTATTACCACATACTCGCCTTTAAATCATTGGGGAGCAGGTCCCGGCAAGAAAGTAGCGGTTGTCGGAATGGGCGGTCTTGGACATATGGCGGTCAAAATTGCCCATGCCATGAGTGCCGAAGTCACTGTGTTATCACAAACGCTGAACAAAAAAGACGATGGCTTTGAATTTGGTGCTGATCACTACTATGCTACAAGCGATCCGGAAACATTTGAGAAACTTGCCGGAACGTTTGACTTAATTATTAATACGGTAAGTGCAAAGATTGACATTAATGCTTATTTCTCATTGTTAACACTTGATGGAACACTAGTTAATGTCGGTGCTCCTGCAGAGCCATTGCCAGTAAATGTATTTTCTCTCATTGGCCACCGCCGTTCATTTGCGGGTTCAATGATTGGAGGTATCCGTGAAACTCAGGAGATGCTGAACTTCTGTGCAGAACACAATATTGCCCCGAAAATTGAAGTCATTTCGGCTGACCAAATTGACGAAGCCTACAAGCGGGTATTATCTTCGGATGTGAAATATCGATTCGTGATTGACACAAGCACAATCTGAATTAAATTAAATAAGACATGGGAATGGAAATTTTAATTGATAGGCTCTATTGAACTTGTCTGTTGATTTCTTCTCCAATCAACAGGGTACTTTAACAAAGCCAAAAGAAATGAAGATTATTAGAAAATCACCCCCTTTTTCTTTGGGGGTGATTTTTTTACTGGTAAAATTTTTCGATAGGAGTTGTGTTTTTTGAAAAGCGGAATAGGATGCTGATTTGCATATTAACCATAGGTGTCTTGGCATCTTAAATACTGAAATAGGCGTTATGGGTTTATTACCTTCCATTGCTAATTTCTTTGATATCAGCATAATTAAAGCAAGGTGGCTGGTAAGTCTTTTTGCTCTTACAATGCTGTATCTGGGCCAGTGATGCCGCGAGTCCCTTGGTTTAATATGTTTTCCATGTATTTTTAAATAAGAAGTAAACAACGAAAAGGGGAGTAAAGTTACCCCCTTCTCAAAAATTCCCTATATTTATTTCTGTTATTTTATTTTAAAGGTAGAAACCGAATCATTTAACTCTTCCGCTAAATTAGCCAATGATTGTGATGTTGCCGCAGTTTGTTCGCTTGCTGCCGCCGATTCTTCACTAGCACCTGCTATACTTTCAACTGCTTTCATAGCCTCGGCGGATTGTGCAGACTGGTTTGCACTAGCTGAAGCAATGTTTTCGATTGACTTCATAACTTCTGTTGACTGCGCTGACTGCTTATCACTTGCTGATCGTATTTCTGCTACTTTTGCAGAAACCTGACCAACCATATTTGCGATAGTGTTGAATGCTATCCCAGTTTTATGAGAGTTATCTACCTCTTCTTTTACTGCTTTAACACTACTTTTTGTACTGTACTGAATACCTTTTATAATCTCTGAAATTTCCTTAGTTGCCTCGCTGCTTTTTTCTGCAAGTTGACGTACCTCATCTGCTACAACGGCGAAACCTTTGCCTTTTTCACCTGCACGTGCTGCTTCAATTGCTGCGTTCAACGCCAACAGATTTGTCTGACTGGAAATACCGTCTATTACCTTGATAATATCCCCAATCTTGTTTGCATCCTTTTCAAGCAGAAACATCTTTTCACTTACCCCTATCATTCCATCAATAGAAGTTTTAACAACTACGCTGCCATTTTCTGATTGTTCGGCTAAAGCCTCTCCTATTATTGCGGTTTCTTTTGCCTTCTTAGCAACTGAATCTATTACTATGTTTAACTCCTTGAAAAGTTGCGCCATTTTTTGTGAATCCTTTGATTGGCCTTCAGCACCGTTTGAAATCTCCGCAAATAATTCAGTGATTCTCTGAGCATCATTTGCCTGAGTATACGCACCGCTTGCTATTTCTTCAGTTGTAGCTGAAATTTGTTGAGAAGAAGCAGCAACACTTTCAGCAGACTGAACGATGCTTCCAACTGTTTTACGCAAATCCAATATCATGTTATTAATAGAGTTAGCCAAAACTCCAACTTCATCTTTGCTAAAGATATCCGTTGTTTTAGTTAAATCCCCCTGTGCTACATCACCTACTAAATCAACAACCCTTTTAAGAGGTCTTGCAATTAACTGGGAAAGTATATATCCAAAAATTATACTGAATAATACCGCAATTATGATAATAGTAATTGTGGCAGAACGAGCAGAACTGTAAAATGCATCAGAATCATCGGCAGACTTTTTACTCAAATCAATGTTAAATTTAATTAAGTCCCTTAAACCATTTTGAACCTTATCCCCTGAAGCTTTAAAATCAGGAGCCATTTTCAAATAGCCGTTTATATCATTGCTATACCCCAATTTAATTGCAGCTTCTAAATAGGTATAATAATCATCCAAGGCAGGCTTCAAAGCATCCAGACGCTTTTGCTCTCCAGGTAACATAGTTGTAGTATTTTCATAAAAATGAATGTTGTCTTGAATTTCCTTTTGTACTTCTCTTATTGTTTTCTGGAACTCATCTTTCTTTTCAGGTGTTTTTGCCACCATAACTAAATCACGAATGTTTACTCTGATTCTCTGATACGCAGTTTCAGTAGAACCTAGTTTACTAATAGGAATAACTTGTTCTTTATACATGAAATTTAGATTTTCATTTGATTTGCTTAAGTTTGTTAAACCATAAATCCCAACGGCGCCTAGAATAATACTCATTAATACAAATGATGAAATTAATTTTACTGAAGTTTTAAGATTAATAAACCATTTCATGCTCATATCCCTTACTTTCCCGAATGTTTTATCTCAGTTGACCTTCAAGAAACCACCATATGTGATTTACATTATGAACAACTTTTTGGTCCTGCTACCAACGGAAAATGAGATTGAATTTTCCATATCCCTCAAATAAAATGACCCAACAATGGAGCATATAAGATCATCTAATCTGTTTGCATAATTAATAACAATTAGAAATACTATCAATTGGTATTTTTTTGATAAAAATAGTTATTCTAATATCTCTTATCAATATATCGGTCTCTAACAATAATATTAAAGAATTATTTGTATAAATGTGCAAAATCCTTTACTCCAACTGGGACATCCACTTTTCCGATCTGTTTGCCTATTTCCTGGAGTGTCTTTGAAGTATTTTTCACTGTGGCTTGGGCGTATTGTTTGTGTTGAATGGGATATTCGCTGGCTTACTGCCGATGAATCTCTCTGCTGCCCCAAGTCCGATTATGCTGAGTGCCTGGGTGAGGCTTTGCTGCTTTTGTTCGTCTGTCAGCTTGTTTCCTAAAAAGTCCCTTCCTGTGATGGCCTCTCCCAGTCAAAGGCGGCGGTGAGCCCGTAGATGCCTTTTTCGGTCTGCTGAAGAACCTTGGGCTTTACTGGCTGAAGCTGTTATTATAGTTTTTCTATCTATTTTCTTTAATCAATTTTACCCGTTTATTTATAAATAATTATTTGATTTATAGAAGAATTAAAAAATACTTCTTTATAATTATCACTATTATTAAGAGACACTATATTTTCTTGTTTCTCAATAATACATATCGGATCGCCAGAACCAGTTGATCCCAAATAATAATATTTTTGTAACTTTTCTGGCATATATAGAAAAATACCTCTTCACTTCATCCAAAAAATTTGCGCTCATTAAATTTTTTTATTAAATATAATTGGTGGGCCATCTTTGTTAACATCCCATTTATCATTAAATTCTTCTGGTAGTATCGTCTTCTCACCTCTTAAATTATTTATAAAAGTTTCTAATCTAGTTGAAATTTCATCATCTATACCAGTGATTCCCCATTCCTTTTCTATGAATACCAACATAACTGGGATGGAAGCTTATTGGTAAAGCTACAGCTTGACCACCTTCTCCTATATGGTGATGCCTCATGGGATCTTTTATATACCTCTTATACTGTGGAAAATGTTTTATAAATTGTTCATCAACAATTGAACTCGACCTCTCTTTATCAAGTCGTATTGTCGGCACTTTAAAACTCTGGATTACTTTTAAGTAATGTATTAAAATTTTTTTGCATTTCTCTCCCAGCCTGCATCATTAGTTCCTGAAATAGCTTTACCTTTAAAATTCATTGCAACTACAAGTCTAGGATCAACTAAATACTCTTCATCAGTGAATTAGTACCTTAACAATATCTGACCTCCATATTCAGCTTGTGTTCAGCACTACCAAAAATCAATTTAGACAGACGAAAGGTGAGCCAACATCTTCTGTAAGCCCACCCTGTCTATTTCCATGCTTCTTCATTGAATTTGCCACCTCTTATTCCTTCATCTGAAAATATGGATCAAATTCTATTTTTCTTAATGCGGTAACGCCAACATTTTGAAAATTTTAGACGCTAAGCAATTTAAACTTAAAAAAGTTGATTCCTTAAACTACAGGAATCAACTTTTTAATTTGGCTTTTTCAAGTAAGCACAGTTGATGGAGAATATTCAAAATTCAAATTCTTTAATTTTAGCATTTGGACTTAATACTTTTTCCGGTACAAATTCTTCTGGTTGTTCTCCATTTTTCACTTTATTTGCCCAGTCATCGTTGGCAAGAGCTCCACGACCTAAAGTGATAACATCTGCTTCACCTTTTTCTATAATCTCTTTTGCTTTTTTGGGGTCATGAAGGCTCCCGTTTGCGATAACAGGTAATTTGCCATACTTTTTAGCTAACGCTGCAAGAGTAGGTCCATCTCCAAAGGCTGAATCTGTTGCGTCTGTTCCTTCACCTTCAGGGAATGCAGGTTGCCATGCTTCAAATTCTGTTACATGGATAAAATCTAGTCCTGCTTGTCCTAACTGACCAAAAATAATTTCGGCATCTTTTTCTTTATCGGCCCACTTATGATAATAGTCATTTATTTTCCCCTGAGAAATTCTAATACCAATTGGATATTCCTTTCCAACTACTTCACGCACTACACTTGAAACTTCCACCAATAAACGAACACGATTTTCTGTAGTTCCACCATATTCATCAGTTCTTTTATTTGTATAATCCGTCAAGAACTGATCAAGGATATACCCATTGGCCCCGTGAATTTCAATTCCATCAAAACCAGCCTCTTTAGCATTCTTTGATGCCTCAACAAACCCTTTAATTATCTCCGTAATATCCTCCTTTGTCGCTTCTTTTGGTAATGGGAATGTTCCATCCCCACCATAAACTTTCATTTGCTGTCCTTTTGGTTGAACTGCTGATGGTCCTAACGTGTCACTTACAAATCGGTTTCCTTGAGATAAGGCACCCGCGTGCATCAATTGAACAAATATTCTCCCACCCTCTTGATGAACAGCATCCGTAACCTTCTTCCAAGCCTTTACTTGTTCGTTGTCTATGATACCGGGTTGATCAAAATACCCTTGACTATAAGTATTATCTGGATATGTTCCCTCGGTTATGATTAAACCAAATCCCCCCCGAGCAAATTTCGCATAATAATCAACCATTTGGTCAGTCGCTACTCCTTCTGGTGTAGCACTTGTTCGTGTCATTGGGGCAACACCCACCCGATTGTCTAGTGTTATGCTACCTAATGTCACCGTTTCAAACAGTAAATCTTTGTTTGCCATAATGTAAACTCCTTCCATATTCCAAATCATGTATAGTATGTTCCATTGTTGAATTAATTAACAGCCGTCAATACCGCAGGCCATGCCTTCCATTAAAATAACAGGCTTTTGTTTATCCAATTCATCCTTTATTATTTGTTCCAAAGTTTCTTTTGAATGTACTCCCGCGATAGTCGTATCTCCAATAACAAATGTCGGACGGCGGTAATATTCGCTTCATCATAGTATTCGGACAATTACCTCTACTGGTTTAGCTTTCTTGAGAAAGGCAAAAAAAAATAGCTGAAAAAGAACAGATAAATCAAATGTTGCTCAGTTCCTGCCAAAATTCTAATCATATTACAGTGAAATTCTTGCGTGAGGTATAAATAAAATACAGCCCATTCTATAAGAACCGGCTTATACTCAATTCTACAAAAACGTATGACGATTAATTACAAAACGCAAATGTACTCTCTCAAAAGATTCTTGCCAACCTATGTTCAATTTTCTTCTGAAGTTGCAGTAGTTTAGGATTACCGTTAATTTTAATGTAAAAACTCTTTAAAAATGTTTTGATATTAAATACTAATAACCAATACTTTTCTTTTTCAATCTGTTCCTTTTGAATTTTTAATTCATTCGGTAAGTGTTGTAGTAATTCTTCTATATCTGCTGCATTCAACCCCCTTTCTAGCATTTCAAGAATAGGGATTAATAACCTTTCATCTTCATCGTGAACATAGACACTACTTGATATAAGAACTTTACTCCATAACACTCTTAATATTTCAGGATAATCTTCTTTATCTAGCTTTGGATTCTTCACCAACATTTCAAAAGTGTCAGCTACATGGGCGACACTGTGAGCCCATCCTTTCCCGGCGACATACCCTCTTAAATCTTTCTCAAGGTAAATGTACTTCATTAACTCCTCTTTAATGCTATTTACTTTGCTTGAGGATAAAAAATTTTCTTGATTATCCCTGTTAAGTATTAATGCTACTAAAAGGGTTGAAAATGCTCTTGTGAACACGGTGTCGGTTTCCTTTTCGCCGATACCTTTAAACATTAGTTCCATACAAGTATCTAAGAGTTCGGTTAATAGTTGAGTTTCAATTTGATTACTCTCAATAATTAATTTATAAAAAGAAGTATAAATCAACTGGTCACGGAGTTCGCTATCCGTAGAACCAATATGCTCTAACATCGACTTTAAAACGGAAGTTTTATCTACGTCTTGCCAATGACATTTTTCATTTTTAAGTTCAGTTAAGATAGACTTTAGTTCACTTTCGCTCAATGAAACACGTCCTAATGATAACCTCATAATTATCCCCTTTTTTATGTAACTGAATATTGAATACTGTATAAACGTGTTTGTTAGCAGGAAAAACTCTTGTAAACATACTACCATAAAAAGTAAATTTTTTTTAACCTCATTTAAAAGCAACAATCTATACGAAAAGTGCCTAAAATAAAAATAAGTTTGTGAAGGTTGACACTAACGGGCAGATTAGTTGTATAAAACATGCGTTTATCTATAATTGGTAATATATTCATAATTGTAGAGGGGTTGAGAACTTGATAGAAGGAATATTTGAAGCACATTTGCCAGTAAAAAATTTAGATGTTTCATTGGAGTTTTATAAAAGGCTGGGTTTGGAACTTGCATGGCGTGATGAAGAAACTGCTTTTTTTTTGATTGAAAAAGGAAAAAGTTGGTTAGGTTTGTGGGAAGGAAATGAGTATCAAACGCCATACCATCCTTCCTTACGACATATTGCTTTTCGAGTTTCATATGAAAATTTAAAAGAATCTTTAAAATGGTTAGATTCTATTCAAGTAAAAGTCGTGCCATTTGGTAGTAGAAAATCTATTGAGCCATTTATTCGACCATATCAAGAAAATGCTTCCGTTTACTTTGAAGACCCTGATGGTAACAGTTTGGAAATGATGTGTTCTGTTGAAGTTCCTAATGCTTTAAAACATATTACTGATAAGCTGTCCTTTGAAGATTGGGAGGAATTAGCTAAAAGTAAATTATAAAAAGAGAAGGCATAATTATTTATTTTGCTTAATGAACTAAACAGCTAATAGTTTGTCAACATTTTTCAGTTAAAACATTAAATCTCTAATGTTATACTAAAAAAGAACATGCCAAATAACCTTCCTAGATATTCGTTTGGAAGGTTTTTCATTATTTAGTTAGACATATAATCTAAGCTGTATCCTGGAAAGTTGTATTGCTTTTTAAAAGCGTATAAATCCATTGTAAAAGTTTATTGGCACAAGCTATAACGGCGACTTTAAAGGGTTTTCCTTCTTCTCGTTTTTTATCATAAAACTCCCGTAACCTTTTGTTACGAGGGATGATCTCATCAGTGGTTTTCTTTTTGCGACAATCACGAATGGCGCAGCGTACAGCCATATATAAGGCGTGTCGAAGTCTGCTTGATCCTCTTTTGGTTATTCGGTTTACCGTGCCTTTAAATCTACCAGATTCAAAAACCCTAGGATCAATCCCGGCAAAGGCCACTAGCTTTTTGGGATGATTAAACCGATCAATTTCTCCAATTTGGGAAATGATCGTTGCCGCGATTTTTTCACCATACCAGGGATTGATTATCTTATATTCTTGTAATTCTTTTGCCAAAACATCTATCTCGGCTTCTAATCTTGATAAATGTTTTTGGTATTCTAAAAGTAAGGAGGATGTAGAGCCGTATAAGAAAAGAGGCATCCAATTATTAAATTTGCGCAATCTTACTAGACAACACTATAATATTACGGGTATCTATGTACAAACAAAATTACAATTTCAGGCTATCTTAGATCAAGTTTTTCCTGAATATAGGGGTGTTTTTGGTGACTTATATTCCTTCGTCTCTTTGCTTACTTTAAAAGAATATCCTACGTCTAAAAACGTTTTGGAAATGGGACAAGAAAGGCTTTTTCTTTTCCAAGTATGCTTGAACCTGACTTTCACCTTTTGCGACATCCAGACCTATTACTGGATTCATTCTAAAATCTCCTCCTCCTAGGAAATTAACCGGTACCCCTAATCCTTCTTGTAGTGTGACAGCTTCGCTTATTATTCGGGATCTTTGTCCCAACCAGCCTCAATCGTTTTTCTACAAGCAGGGGGCGAACTGTTTAGTTAACGGGGATCTATGTCTAGTCCCACGGGTGCTTACGTTCTACCCCGGCTATCGATATAAAAAATGATCAACCAGAAATATCTGGCTGATCTTATAATACGAATGGGTGCTTGTGTTCAATACCCCAAATTATCTATAAGCCGAAAATATGCAAGGTTTTTAAAATTCTTTTCAATTATACGGTTTGCTGCTTAATTTATCTAACTCTTCATCAATTTTCGAAGTATCGATCCGCTCAAAAAGGGGTTCAACATTTGATATAGAATAAGGTGGAATTAAAAACGATTTCCAACTGGCAACAGTTATATTTAACATTCTTTTGACCTTTTCACTGGAAAAAGGAAGAAACGGGGTCAATACATTCGCTAAATTTCCGATTAAGTAAATGCAATTTCCTAATGTTTGTAGGCAAGAGTCCTTATCCTCGTTTACCTGTTTCCAAGGTTGCTGTTCATCGAAATATTTATTAGCGTATCTAACAAGTTCAAATGTTTTTTCCAGTGCCTGCTTAAAGGATGCTGATTCAATGAATTGTCCTACTTCGTCGTATAATAAGTTAACTCTTTCAATAAAAGTGGAAGTGGCGGATTTTTCAGGGATGACACCATCAAACGACTTTTGAATGAATTTCAACGTCCTATTGACAAAGTTTCCATAAGCCCCTAACAGTTCACTATTATGGCTATAAATGAATTCTTTCCAGGAAAAGTCGGCATCTCGGCTTTCTGGAGCGTTGATTGTTAAAAAATAACGTATAGAATCAGGTTCATATCTATTTAGAATATCAGGGACCCAAACAGCCCAATTTCTGCTAGTGGACAGTTTCTTCTTTTCCAATGTCAGATACTCATTCGATACTATATGAGTTGGCAAAGGTTCTTTTCCCAATCCGGCCAAAATCCCTGCCCATATTATTGAATGGAAAGGAATATTATCTTTTCCGTGTACGTAATAAGAAGTGGTACTTGAATTCCAAAAAGCTGAGTCATCTCTTTTAGTTTCCTTTGCCCATAGCTTGCTGCAGTGTAATAGCCCGATACTGCTTCAATCCAAACATAAATTTTCTTATCTTCATATCCAGGAACCGGAACACTTACCCCAATAGGCAAATCCCTTGAAACCGGCCGGTCCTGCAACCCTTCTTTTAAATATCTTAGGGTTAATGAATTTGCATTATCTCTCCATAGATGTTTGTCCTTAGCCTCTTCTGTATAATTTTCTAAAACCTTCTGGAATAAACTTAATGAAAAGTAAAAATGCTGCGTTTTCCTTGTAGTAGGTGGATTATCACAAATTTTGCATTTTCTATCAAGCAGCTCAAGCGGTTCTAAAACGGTGGAACAATTATCACATTGATCACCTCGGGCGGTTGCTCCACAGTTTGGACAAGTTCCCTCAACATACCGATCAGGTAAAAATTGCTGATCATATTCGCAATATGTTTGCTCAATTTCCTTTTTATAGATAAGTCCCTTATCAAGCAGTTTCAAAAAAATCTCTTGGACGATTTTATGGTGGTGCACTGTATCGGTCCTTGTATAAGTATCATAAGAAAACCCTAGCTTTGAAAAGCACCCAACAAATTCTTGATGATATCGATTAGCAATTTCCTTTGGTGTGAGATCTTCCTGTTTTGCCCTGATTGTTATTGGTGTACAATTACAATCGCTTCCTGATACGTATAAAACCTGTTCTCCTTTTAAACGGTAATACCTTGCCAAAATATCTCCAGGCAACAAACTAGAAATGTGGCCAAGATGTAATGAACCATTTGCGTAAGGCCACGCACCGCCAATAAAAACAGCCATAATTTAGACCTCCTAAATTAATAAGAATAAAAACAAAAAACCCCGCCCTTAACAACGTTAAGGACGAGGTTTAATTCCCGTGGTACCACCTTTTTTCGCAAATGATTCACACCATTTGCCTCAACAAGTACTGAGTAATATCACTCTTATACTGTGACAATGCTAACGAGTGCCAAATCTCGTCGTATCCTACTAATACAATAGTATTTTCAGTACGAAACTCAGAGACCATTGTTCAAATGAATGTTTTTGCTTCTTTTCAGCTACCGAAGCTCTCTGTCAAAAACGAATCCATTTTACTTTTTCTCTTCATTGTCTTTATTTTATAATTACAAATATTCTATTCAATATTTTTCCATAAGTCAACATCAAAAGCAACTCGAACAAGGCTTGTTGATCATCGTATCGGTTCTTTCTTCTTAATATCAGATACTACATCGAGTATTAAAATACACTTCTCTTTCTTTTTTTCCTTTTCCAAACACGATAACGCGGACTGTTCTGCAAAGTGGTATAACCATCATGAGCACTCGATTCTCAAAACAAATAATTATTGTATGTTCACTAAATAATACATTGTTTCAGATTATCTCCTGGATTACAGTGAAAAAGAGTATCTAGAAGAATGTGCTTGTTAACACAACAACCTTTTTTCCATATTGAGTCCTTCCCGTTACAGTAATTAAAATTCGTGTAACGCTTTTTAAACGAATAGCGAGTATTTTACGACCGTCTCTAGTAAAAATACAACCCAAAATTTATAAGTCCAGATAGCAAAAGCCTATCCTTTCATGTTATGAATTATTTATCGCCACGATCTGTGTCATTCATGTGTTATCCAAAGCATAATGTACACGAAGTATTCATAATGCTTTTTAAATCTTTATGTATTCTTGTAAGCTTCAGCCTAGATTTTATTTCTATTAGACATGCATGAGAATCAAAGGAGAAACGTACCACTGAAAAAAAGCTCTTCAGAGATCGTTAATCCCAAAGAGCTTATTTGTAATATCAAATCATTTGGTGACGATGGTCCCATCATTACACAAAAGCATATAACCTCAATTATCTATCAATAATAAATTTCTTAACATTATAGTTTTTTTATCAATTCTAAAACTTCAATCTCATCCTGATCTACTATTTTTTCATAGTAGTATTTATCTGTACGTTCAAATCCATTTTGCCTTGCAAGTTCCGCATTAGTAGTACCTAGTCTAAATTGTGATCCTTCTTTATTAAAATTTAAATTATATATATTTCCTCTGTACTTTGCCTTGTAATCAACTTCATAAATTTCATCAAGTTCAACCTTATTCATTTCCTTGATATATAGCCTGGGTAAGTTAGCACTATCTTTATAGTTACTAGGATAAATTTTTTCCTTAAACCCATTGTTCAAATCCACTTTATCTTCACTAACTAATCTTATACTATCTCCATCAATATTACTGACCCTAAAGATTTTACTTGTATATTTTGCAAAAGTCCCTTTTTCCATACATTTCCCCCCTTATTATTTGACTGGTGTAAACACTTTTAAATCACTATCAAATATAGCTACTAGTTTTTCAATACCATCCGTTACTCTATATAATTCTGCTCCATTATTAGGAAAATATCTATTATCAAATTGCCACTCAGGAACTAATTCACCATTTCTTGACCCTGTAAAACCATTCAGTGTACATGGTGGACCATCTGTATTTGTTCCTCCGAAGCGCTCTCCGTAAGGGATCTCAATATTATCTGCCCTGTTAGTTGTAAATTTAATTTTCCCGTATACATTCCCATCTTCAGGGAAAGGCCTACTTCCATTCCAAGAAGTGTAGTCAAGGCGGAAAGATTCAACAACATCACCATAGTTTTTAATATGACCAACGTCATCAACTTTAGCAATATATCCTCCAATTTCAGCATAATCTCCGGATAAATATTTTTCTATATCACTAGCTGGAATTGTTTTCTGTAACAGAGTATCTTTTGTAATTAGAGGTACCGAATCTCTTATTCCTTTTATCATATGAACTACATCACTAGTTAATTCTGATATATGCTTTAGTTTCAATTCTTGGAATTCACTCAATGTTAATTTATGTCTTTTTAAAGCTTCTCCTATTTGGGCTTTGAAACTATTTTCGGATATACCACCATCAAGTATAGTTTTAACTTTGCTAGCTTCATTAACAATTTTGCCCGTACCCTCACTACCACCACTTAACTCCTTATTAACCTGTTTCTGTTCCTTCTTCTTCGCAAGCTTCTCTCCAAGACCCCGCTTCACTTCGCTGAGGGTTTTGGTTTCGATGGCAAGGACATTTGGCTGAATGGGGCGGTTTGCGGCCATTTTTAGTACTTTTGCGCCCACTGGGACATCGACTTTTCCGATTTGTTTGCCGAGTTCCCGGAGTATCTTTTGAGCATTTTTTACTGTGGTTTGGGCGTATTGTTTGCTGTAGGTGTTGAATGGGATATTCGCCGGCTTTCCGCCGATGAATTGCCTGTTGCCCCTAGTCCGATTAAGCCAAGTGCCTGGGTGAGGCTTTGCTGCTTTTGTTCTTCTGTCAGCTTGTTTCCTAAAAAGTCCCTTCCTGTGATGGACTCTCCCAGTCAAAGGCAGCGGTGAGTCCGTAGAGGCCTTTTTCTGTCTGCTGAAGAACCTTGAAGCTTTTGGAGGTTTTATAGGCATCCAGGGCATGATCGGCGGCATTGAGTACCTTCGCGGTTTTGTAGATTGCCCTTCCGCCCTTTGCTGCTCTGCCTGCCAGCCTACTACAGGGATAAATCCGGCTGCGGCATTGTAGCGCCGCAACACGCTGAGCTGTGGTCAGTTCTGGTGTGTAACAGGGTCAACGCCTTCTGTCGTCGTCCTGATGTAGTCGTAATATCTGGTCATTTCGCCGGTTAAGGTCTTCGCTGTGTCCCAAGTTTGTTCATATGGAAGTCAAAAAATCTGCAATAATGTGCTCGTTTACAAAAATATGTAACATTCAAGCCTTGTTCTTTTCAATATATTTTAATTTCACCTTCTTTGTATTTCAAACTGTATATATCTTTCGCTTGCCCTTTTGTTGAAACTCTTATATACCCAAGAACGTTCAATTTCTCACCCTCCCGTTGCATAAATTTTAATTTTTGTAACGCTTTTTAATAGCGAGTATTATACGACCGTCTCTTGTAAAAATACAACCCAAAATTTAAAAGCAAAGGCAATTTTACATCTCTCTTTCACGTTACCAGTAGTTTATCGCCACGAGCTTTGTCATACTCATTAGTTTGTTAGCTATTCCCTGTCATAACTACCCCCGCCATGTAAAATGTTATATCGCCTAGTTATCGTACTTATCACAAAATCTAATTATAAAATCAATACTCCATGATGGTATTTACCTTCATGAGCTATGAATTTCAGTAAAGCATCATCCATGTCGTCCAAAGCTTAAATATCTCATAAAAAACAAAAACACCTGTTGCCTAAAAGGCAATCAAGTGCTTTATAGTTAGCTATATAAAATACTTCATTTCTATTTCTAGCTTTAAACCAACGAGCCCTGTTTAATTTCGTAATTTCCAGGCTTGTTTCCTATAACAATAAATACTTTATTACATTAAAGTCTTCTCGCCTAGTTATCGTACTTATTTTTCTTAACAAAATATTGTTATACAACTCCATGATGGTACAACCTTCATGAGCTTTTGATTTTAATGTTTAATTTCTTAAATTCTTAGTCATGTAGCTTATCAAGAAATTCCGTAAATGTCGCTGCAACGTAAAATACATTTTCTCTTGCACGTTCTTCAGCCTGTTCTTCCGTTAACCCTTCTTCTTCCATTAACATTTCTTTTTCAGCAGCATTTTCATGTTCCCAAAATACCACAATTGGATTATCTTCATGATCTTTAAAATCAAAGCATATTAAGTTTCCAGACGGATCAAAGGCTATAGGAAATATCTTCTTTGGAAGAGTATCCTTATAATCATTGAATACTTCTACAATATGCTCATCATCTTCATTGTCATATGTTAATAATGTTCCAAATACCTTTTCTTTTCCTTCAACTTGAAATAATCCGGGGCTAACGTGTGCACCATTATAATTCATAGCAACTTCTATATAATCTAAGGGGAATTTTACTCCAAATGTTCCTCCAACATTCTCCACTTCTTTTTTAGTCACTGGTTCGTCCCATGATCTCCATTTTACATTACTCATCTAATACCATCTCCCCATAATTTATTCCCACCTAAATGATTCACTTTATGCGTTTTAGATACTACTAGTTGCATCTTACCAGGTACCTGATGATGATGCCATGTCAGACCTTTTATTCTGGCTTCTCCATTTTCAATATCCCTAAGTTGTTTTGAAGTGAATAACTCCTTAGATAATTCACCTTGATCAATTGCTTCATTTAATAATTTTGTACATTCTTTAAATTGGGCATCATCAGTTGCTTTGAACAAATTCTCTTGTAGTTTCAATGAAAATTTAACATCGTCTCCTTTAAAAATCGGAAAACCTAATACATCATAATTTACGCCTTTCACATGTGTCCCCCCTGCTAATGACTTATTAAGAATATTATTCTTTGGCGAAGCATTTAAATAGTCATCCACATGCCCCACTACGGCTTTAAATTCATCAATACTATCATAACCGTATTCCTTGATAGTTGTTTCATCTACAACTTTCAAAAAGTCTTCGACACTTTCATATCCTTTAGGAACAATAGATCTATTAATCAAGTTTCCATTTATATCATAATCATTTTTAATAACTTCATCAATTTCAGATCTGTGAACATTCTTACCCGTACTATTACTACCACCACTCAACTCCCGGTTTACTTTCTTCTTGGCCAGTTTCTCCCCAAGACCCTGCTTCACTTCGCTGAGGGTTTTGGTTTCGATGGCAAGGACTTTTGGCTGGATGGGGCCGTTTGCGGCCATTTTTACTACTTTTGCGCCAACGGGGACATCGACTTTTCCGATTTGTTTGCCGAGTTCCTGGAGTGTGTTTTGAGCATTTTTCACTGTGGTTTGGGCATATTGTTTGCTGTAGGTGTTGAACGGGATATTCGCCGGCTTCCTGCCGATGAATTTGCCTGCTGCCCCTAGTCCGAGTATGGTTAGTGCCTGGGTGAGGCTTTGCTGCTTTTGTTCTTCTGTCAGCTTGTTTCCTAAAAAGTCCCTTCCTGTGATCGCCTCTCCCATGCCATTTGCAGCGGTGAGTCCGTAGAGGCCTTTTTCGGTCTGCTGAAGAACCTTGAAGCTTTTGGAGGTTTTATAGGCATCCAGGGCATGATCGGCGGCATTGAGTGCCTTAGCGGTTTTGTAGATGGCCCTTCCGCCCTTGGCTGCTCTTCCGGCCCACCCTACTACAGGGATGAATCCGGCTGCTGCCATTGCCGCGGCCGCTGCCCGCTGAGCGGTCGTGAGTTTCTTATGTGTAACAGGGTCGACGCCTTCTGTCGCTCTGATAAAGTCGTAATATCCGGTCATTTCGCCGGTAAAGGTCTTCGCTGTGTCCCAGGCTTTTTCATACCACGGGCGATTGGCCTGTTCCTCCAGCTCTTTCGCCTGTTTCCGGGCTTCTGCCTGATCTTTTTTAAATGCCAGATAATCGCTGTTCGCTTTCTTGACATCATCCATCTGCTTGTGCACTTCACTGTTTTTGTAGGCTTGGCTGTCAAAGTACAGCGGCGAGACCCTGCCGCCCTTGCTGCTTGAATTCATCAGTGTGCCCATGAGTGTAATCAGATAGATTTCCTGCTTCTCGGAAACGCCATATTCACTCAGCAGGCTTGCATCGAACTTATTGACAGCTGCAATGGTGTTGTTTCTTTTTTTATCCGCTTTATCAATTTCATCTTCAAAGGTCTCTTTTGAAAAAACCTGTAAAGATAGAATATCATCTATTGTATGAAAAATCTTCTTCAAATCATCCTGCTGGGCCGTTACGATTTCCTTTGACTTTTTCAGTCCGTTTGAAACCTCGTCCTCGAGAAAAGGTTCAATGACGACTGTATCCTTTGAGAGCTTGAATTCTTCTGCAGAGCCGCTGACTCCATTAAAAAAGGCGATGTGGGCCCCAATCAGCCGGAGCCATGAATCCGCCAGCTCTCCTTGTGCCTGATAAAATCCCTTAATCGATTTTGCGCCTTCTCCCTGAAGTTCATCGTCCATTTTTACAATCGCGGCGAATTCCTTCTTAAGCGCAGTGATTTGCTTTTCAAGGTCTTCATATTGCTTGGCGCGTTCCTCCATTGCTTCTATCAGTGTGTTGGATTCGTAGATTTTGGTATCCGCCATTTTATCAGTGCCCTTTCCGGTTTATTTCCTTATCATCGCTTCGTCCTGATGCTTCATTAAATCGACGCCTGCTTTTGTATCCTCGATATTTTTTTGGACGATGGCCATATAGCTTTTTAACAATTCGGCTAAGTTACCTTCACGCTCCAGCCAATGACTGGTAAAATCCAGCTTGTTACTGCCCGCAGCATTTTCAGCTGGCGTTTTTAGTGTTAAAGCTTCCAAAGCTGTCTTTGTTTTGGACAGCTGGCTGATTACTGCATCATGCTTCAGCTTTATTTCCATCTCCATCAAAATACCTTCTTTCTCAAGTCATTTAAATAGTGGCCGACTTCCTCATAAATCTTCTCGCCTTTTTCACTTGCCTTTTCAGCTGTTGCCACTGCCGCACTGGCTATAGCTAGTGCATTTCTTTCCAGTTCAAGCCATGTAATCTTGCTTTCTATTTCACTGATATACTGATCATAGTCGTCATTCAATATATTCGAAATGGTAGTATGCGCTTTTTTTCTCGCTTTCTCAAACGATTCTGATCGCTTTCCAGTCCATGATTTTCCTAAATCTGGTTCAAGAATTGCTTTAATTTCTGTTAAACCAGTATCCTTTTCCTTATTAATATCCGCTTTTGCAGCTTTAAGCCGGGCGATTTGTTCATCAAAATTTGCAATTGCAGAAGAAGCTGCATCATGTGCGGCTTTCAATGAATCTGTCACTTCCATGCTGGCACCTCTCATTCTTAAATTTTTGGTTCCGTGAATAATTGAACATGCATATAGGGTTATCAATTTTCAATAGAATGAAACAAACTCAGTCTTTTCCATATTTTACATTATAGGGTACATAGTTGTTTATATTAATAGGAAATTTGACTTCTTTTCAATTCTATCAACCGGGTAAATAGTCACAAAAAAACACCTTTCCAAAAAAATGAAAAGTGTTCACAGGCACTCATATGTCTTTTTCTTTCTCCATCAGCTTTCTTACCTTTTCCTTTGGGGTCCAGCAGGTAAACTGATAGGAAGGTTTAGTTTCAAAACCCAAGCGAGAGCATCTATACATCATTTTTCCATTTACCCTTTCACTGCAAAAATGAATGCATGAGGCACAGCAATGATATCGTTTCATAATGTTCCCTCTTTTCGGGCTGTTCAGGGGCACTTAATCAGGAGCATATGAACAATGCTGAATCCTGATTTTTGAAGGCAGCCTTTAATCTAAATCCTGATTCTTCGCCATGCAGATTTCAGCTTGGGTGCAGTAATGGTTATCCTTTAACCCGCTTTTCCCGGTTGTGTTTATCCCTTCCGCTCCTGTCACATTCAGGACAAAATCAGCATGGAGCTTTAACAGAGCTTTTTTCTTTAAGTATCAGCCAGACTGTCAGAAGCATACCGAGCAGCGACATGCCTGCAAATAGGAGATATACGCTGTAAATGCCGCTATTTTCAAGCAATATGCCGCCGGCAAATGTACTGAACCAGTTGCCCAGGCCATTCCCAAACGCGGAATAAATCGTTACGGCGGTTACAGTAATATGAGCGGGGACGATTTTGGATATATATTGAAGTCCAGCGGGAATGAAAAGCCCAAGAGAAAATCCCGAAACAATAGATGATATATATACCAAAGTCAAACCAGGTTCATAAAAATAAAACGTCCAGCGAAGCAGTGAAGCACAGGCAGCCATCAAGGCAACCGGCAACAGGCCACATTGGTTGATCCATCTTCCGGCTAGCCTCATAAAAGGAATTTCAGAAAGCACGGCAAGCAAAAAGGCAATTCCGATGCCAGTATATGTGCCTCCTCTTGCTTCTACAAACAAGCCATAATATACATTGTTGGCCAAATTCGGTCCAAAAACAAGAAACGTAACGATTAAAAAAATGACAAACCGAGGGATGGAAAAAAGCTCTTTCATACCGGTTCCAGGCTTTATTTTAACTGCGGCAGGTTCTTCAGGCAGACGGAGCGCAAGCCCTGCTGCTCCTGTAAGCCCAATAAAGAAAGCGTAGAAAATGACTGTCAAACCTATCGGGGTTTCAGAAAGGCGCCCCATTACAAATACCGCTATGCCAAAGCCAAGTGATCCAAATAGGCGGATGTTCCCGTAATTCCACCCTTCTTTTGCTGTGTATTTAAGGGAAATACTGTCTGATACGGGAATGATGGCGCTTTGAAAGACAGCAAGGCATGCTGCCAGGATGACGAGGGGAAAATAAGAATGAAGCACTAAGTATCCTAAGCCGAGAAAACCAGCAAAAAAAGCTGTCAGTGAAAGCACTTTAGATGGCTTTCCGGATATATCGCAGACCATTCCCCAGATAGGCTGAAATATAATCATGATAATAGGCCCTATAGACATGATGGTCCCGATTTGATATCCATTCATTCTTTCACTTTCCTTTAAATAAACACTAAGAAGCGGTGTTAAGCTTCCTACTGCAAAAAAGGAAAAAAGATAGTAGGCTTGTAATTTGAGCATGTTTGCTTTTACAGGATTTTTCAAAAGTCACTTTCCTCCGATGTATGATAATTCAAAATTAACATATCGAATACTAAAATGCCATTTTTTCGAAAGTTTAGATTTATTCCCAATTTTAACTAAAGCTCTTTGCAGATTATATCTCCTCCGGGAGGCAAGTCACCGCCCCGCCTTAGGGTGACTGTGCCTGCATCTGAAATTAAAAGAGCCCTTCACAAAAAAACAGAAGCATTATTGCTCCTGTTTTCCGTTTGCTGCGGGCAGCTCAATATGAAAGGCTGTACCTTTATTTATTTCACTTTCAACCTCCACCGTGCCGCCATGATTTTCAATAATGTTATAGCTGACCATTAACCCTAGGCCATTGCCCGTACTTTTAGTGGTAAAAAAAGGTTCACCGAGTTTTTCCAGAGCTTCAAGAGGTATTCCGCCGCCTGTATCTTTAAATATAATTGATACATTTTGCCCTTTTATTTGAATGGCCGCTTTAATCGTTCCTCCATCCGGCATGGCGTCCATCGAGTTTCTGGAAAAATTCAGGAAAACCTGTTTGATTCTGTTTTTATCACAGCGAACCATGATGTTTTCCTGATTATATTCGAGATAAAAGGAGATATTTTTCTTTTTTGCTTCTATTTCCAGGAAAGAAAAAACACTTTGGATAATGGATACCATGTTTTCTTCTTCCAAATTGATACTTTGAGGCTTCGCAAGGACCATAAAATCCTCCACAATATCATTGACCCGTTCAATTTCATCTAAAATGATCTCTAAATATTCATTTCGTTCACCGCTTTGCTCATCCAGCTGCAAATATTCGGCATAGCCCTTAATTGTCGTCAGCGGATTCCGGATTTCGTGGGCCACACCTGCTGCCAATTGGCCGATAGCTGCAAGCTTATCCTGCCTGTGCAGCATATCCTCCGTTTCTTTCCTCTTCGTGATATCCGTTCTTATTGAAATATACTGATAAGGTTCCCCGTTTTCATCTAAAAATGGGACAATCGTCGTTCCTACCCAATAGTAGTTACCGTCCTTAGAGCGATTTCGCAGCTCCCCCTTCCAGACATTTCCGCTAGAGATGGTCCTCCACATCTCTTGGAAAAACTCTCTGGAATGATAGCCGGAATTAAGGATATTATGATTTCTGCCTATCAATTCTTCCCGAGAATATTGCGAAATGTCACAAAGCTTGTCATTCACCTTTGTTATATTCCCTTTTTCGTCCGTAAAAGCAACAATGGCAGATTGATCAAGCGCATAATGAATATCACGGATATCCTTCATTGTTTCCTTTAAGTCGGCTTCGGCCCTTTTTCGTGCCGAGATATCCGTGCGAATGGAAATATACTGATAAGGCTTTTTCCTTCTCATAAAAGGAACGATCGTGGTGTCCACCCAATAAAGCGTACCATCTTTTGCTTTATTGCAAATTTCACCCTTCCATGTTTCCCCGCTGGAAATCGTTTGCCACATTTCTTTATAAAATGCTTGTGTGTGATAGCCTGAACTTATGATAGAATGGCTTCTCCCCATCAGTTCTTCTTCACTGTATTTAGAAATCTGGACAAATTTATCATTGACATAGGTTATCTTTCCTTCACTGTCCGTTATGGCTACAATAGCAGACTGATCAAGTGCATAGCGGAAGTCCCGCAAATATTTATCGCTTTTTGCCAGGCGTTTGTTCATGATCATCGCGGATCCGACAAGTCCTGCAACAATGAGGACCGATACAAAAAAGACCAGATTAATAACAAACGGTGTACCGTTCACAAGCTGTTCCACATTTTTGATCGGCTCTTTTGGAGGCATGCTCCTGGCTAATAAAAAATGGCCTTCCGCAATAGCAATTGTAACGATTAAGGTGCTCAGCGGCTTGAACCATAGCTTATTTTTGCGGTTCCAATGGTTCGCATAAAAAAGAATCATAAACGAACATAAAAACATGGCCATGATTAAAAGAAACGAACCCGAGAGAACGGCAAGATGATAAAAAATCCCGTTATTCAGGGCATACATCCCGATAATATAATTGGACAGCACAGACAAAGTCAGGAGAAGACTGCAGCAGCAGACATGCAAAAACCTGATTTTTTCAGTTGAAACAAACATAAATCCCATTCCAGCAAGAGCAACGCCAAGCACCATTGATAAAATAGTAACTGGAATGTTGTATGCTCCCGCCCCGTTCTGGTCGAAAGCCAAAATTCCAAAGAAGTTGAAGGTCCAGATGGCCATTCCCATGGAAAAGCTCCCGCCAAGAAATAAAAACCGCTTATTGGTTTCAGAGGTACGCAAAAGAATCAATAAATCTATACTTGTATAAGAAGCCATAAATGTAAGGATAACAGCCACTAATAGCAAAATTGGATTAGATGACTCAATAATCTGGCTCATGTATTGATATCACCTTTCTATATGAAGTAATGCAGATTGATACTGCCCTCTTATTATATATCTTCCTTTTTCAATGTAAAGAAATGAGCAAAGGTGTTAATATAAGTTATAATTTCCCCAGTTTTCCGGCAGCATGCCTTGATATTTGGCAGTCAGGAATCTGTCATCAACAAGAACAATCAGCCCATGATCCTCCTCAGACCTGATCAGCCTTCCGCCAGCTTGCAGCACTTTATTCATCCCTGGAAAAACATATGCATAATCATAGCCGTTTTTCCCCTGATCCTGAAAATGGCTTTTAATAATATCACGTTCAAAACCAATCTGCGGCAAGCCCACTCCGGTGATGATTACGCCGCTCAGCCGGTCACCCTTCATATCCACTCCTTCTGAAAATATCCCGCCCAATACAGCAAATCCAACAAATAATCTGTCCTTGTTTTCCTGAAAAGAGTTCAAAAAATCTTCCCGTTCATCTTCCGTCATAGTGCTGCCTTGAATGATCGTTTTCACAGCAGATGCTGCTGTAAATGCGCCATACACGTTGTTCATGTATTGATGGGAAGGAAAGAATACCAGATAATTCCCTTTCCTTCCGTCAAGAATGTTTATAAGCAAGTCTGTAATCCGGTCTATAGATTCTTCCCTGTCGCGGTATCTGGTGGAAATCCTGCTGATAAGCACTTCATTTTGATCTGCTGTAAACGGAGAAGGCACCGAAATCCGATAATCTTCCTCGCCTCCTCCAAGCATATCCATAAAATATCCTGCTGGCGAGAGAGTAGCAGAGAATAAAATGGCAGAGCAGAATCCAGATAGAATATTTTTCAGCAGTGTTGAAGGATTCAGGCAGAATAACTTGACCTTTGCATCATTCTGCTGTATTTCAAAATATATCGAATAATGCTCATCAACAAGCTTAGAAATCTTTAGAAAGTTTTGAACATCAAAATAGCCCTGAAGCAGGTCTTCATGTTCCACTCCGCCACTCCTCTCCAGCAGAAAGGGTTCAGCCGCCTCAATGAATGCTTCGAGACCTTCTAAAAGATCATCAGGCAAATTCTGCATGATTTTATTATAGCGATTATCAAGCGACTTTTTTTCCTCTATAAAGTACCGATTGATATTTTTAGCAGCGCGCGAAATAGCAGGCTCATTTAATTTATTTTCCCGCTTTATCTGCAAAAATTGAGTTTTATATAATTCTGCCGAAAACATGCTTCTCGCTCTGTCCACTAAATTATGTGCTTCGTCCACAAGCAGCACGGTGTCCTTTTTCTGCTCATCAAGCATCCTTTTTAATGACACCCTTGGGTCGAACACATAATTATAATCACATACGACCGCATCACAGACATAGGCAAGGTCGAGCGAAAATTCAAATGGACAGAGCTTGTGCTTTTTGGCATACTCCTCAATCACACTCCTTGTAATCAGCTGTTCATGTTCTAAAATATCCAGCATCGCGTTATTAACACGGTCATAGTAGCCATTTGCAAACTCGCATTCATTTGGATTACAGCTGCCGTTATCATGAAAGCAGATTTTATCCTTTGCTGTTATTGTCACCGTTTTGCACACTAAGCCCCGGTCCATCATTAAGGAAAAAGTGTCTTCAGCAGTCTGGCGGGTAATTGTTTTGGCTGTCAGGTAAAAAATTTTCTGGCATTCGCCTTGTCCCATGATCTTTAAGCTGGGAAATATGGTGGAGGCTGTTTTTCCGATTCCTGTAGGCGCATTAGCGAACAAGTTAGCTTTTTCGTTTATGGTCTTATAAACGGCTCCAGCAAGCTTTCTTTGGCCGCCACGGTAATTTTCAAAAGGAAATGACAAATCTCTGCAAGCCTTATTTCTTTCTTCAAGATGCTCAAGCTTCCAATTGGCAAAGTGATAAAATCCCTTCATCATATCTTCCAGAAAAGCAGCCAGCTCCTGCCTGCTGCAATTCACTTTGAATCTTTTTATTTCTTCCGTGTTCTTTTGAACATATGTAAGCTGAACGCCAATTTCGTCCAGATTATGATGTAAGGCAAACATGGCAGCATAGCATTTAGCCTGCGCCCAGTGCACCGGATAATTGGTTTCTGACAGAGTGTGCAAATCCAAGGCAGTACTTTTGATTTCATCAATGGTATAGGAATGGCCATCTGCCAGCAAGCCGTCGCATCTTCCCTCAATGAAAAAAACAATATCCTCATACGTATGCTCAAGCGTCAGAGGCACTTCCTTTAAATCATGTTCACCGTATTGTTTTTGGATTTTCTGGTGAATTCTCGTGCCTTCTGACAGCGATGCGGCGGCCCTGAAACCAGAGGTTATGCTCCCGCTTTTATAAACATATTCTGCAAGAGTCCTTACAGAGACTTTATAATTTTTCATGAATTCCCCCTGCTTTCCCTTAAGTTTATTGATAATTAATCGAAGAAAGTGACATGATAACCTGGAAGGTTTTGTTTATTAAAATAAGAGCCCAAAACAGGGTGTAAAGTAAAAATACTATAATATTTTTAGTAAATTGTTTATACTTAAGTTGTACATACATATATTTTTATAAGGAGGGGGCATGCTGATGGCAGATACAGCAAGCTTAAGTCTTACAGAACTGGTTGAGAAGAAAGCACACAGAAAGCTGACAAAAAGGCAGATTTTGCAGCGGGGGCTGCTGATCACGCTCGGGGCGGTGCTCATGAGCGTTGGCCTGGAAATTTTTCTGGTTCCAAACAATGTAATCGATGGAGGAATCACAGGCATATCCATTATGCTATCGTATTTAACGGGATTAAAGCTCGGTATTTTCATTTTCGTATTGAATCTTCCGTTCTTTTTTATCGGGTATAAACAAATCGGTAAAACCTTCGCTATTTCTACTCTTTATGGAATTTTCATCCTTTCCATTTCAACTGCATTGCTTCACCCCGTACCTGCTTTTACTCAGGATATCCTGCTTGCCACCATATTTGGCGGAATTATTCTAGGTGTTGGAGTCGGAATTGTCATTAGATATGGCGGTTCTTTGGATGGTACTGAAATATTGGCTATTCTCGCCAATAAAAAGGTTCCATTCTCAGTAGGCGAAATCATTATGTTTTTCAATTTGTTTATATTGGGCAGCGCGGGATTTGTGTTCTCATGGGATCGTGCTATGTATTCCATATTAGCCTATTTCGCCGCTTACAAAACAATGGACATCGTAATTGCCGGCTTGGATGAATCCAAATCCATCTGGATCATAAGCGATGAATACGAAGAAATTGGCGAAGCCATCCTAAACCGTCTGGGACGCGGAGTAACCTACCTGACAGGAGAAGGCGCTTATTCCCGTGATAACAAGAAAGTGATTTTTTGTGTAATCAACCGTCTGGAAGAAGCCAAATTAAAGGATATTGTCACTAATTTCGATCCTTCGGCTTTTCTTGCAGTAGGAGACATTGCTGAAGTACGCGGAGGGCGTTTCAAGAAAAAAGATATTCATTAACAAGTGGCCTGCAGTTTTAAGTTCATTAGCGAACTTGGAAGCTGCAGGCTTTTTTCAGATGGTATTTCAAGCAAAATAAAGACACACTTCCGGAGTGTGCCTTCTTTGATATTTATTTATTTCTCGGGTTGTTTATCGCCTGCAGCATTTTTGTTCCTTCTTTCATCTCACTGCCGCACAGCGGACAGCTAGGCTTGTCGCTGCTTGTGAAATTATCACGGATCCATCCCTTGCAGTCCTCTGATGTACATTCCCAGACCTTTGTTTCTTCAGGTGGTACTTCTTCGACGTTATTGCGTTTATACAAAGCATCTCACTCCTTGGATTTGATTTGATTATCGTGCTTTTTAGAAACAATCTTTCTCATTTCACTGGAACAAGATGTCAGCTCCGCACATAGAGCCATGTCTAAACACATGTTTCTATTTTATTATACCATAAAAAGCCTATCATATGAAGTGCCTGCTCCTCTTTAAAATGGCACCAATACCATTAAGAAACAAATAGCGGTTGCATGCGTGTACGGCAGTGGCTCTTTGCTGCACTGCATAAAAAAGCTGCCTTTTTGGTGTAAGGCAGCTTTCTTTAATCAGCGTGTGAGCTGATATGTTCTGCTATTTTTCTGCCTTTCTGCGTTTTAACGGAAAACGCAGCAGAAATAATGAGCAGGAGAGTAATTTTTCCGGTCTAACCTAAAACAATGAAAGCCCTTCCTCTCTCCCATCAATACGGTTCCTAGACCGCGCCTGTGAGAATCAGGTTTAGACTTAAACATGTTTATTAAAGGATACTGTCGAAATGACGAATAGGGGATGATTGTCCAATAGAAGTAAATTTCATAAGAAGAATAAAACTACCTGAGGAAAACTTTAGGGTTGTTAATCCGTTATTTTCAAATATTGCTAAACTCAACTCTTGGCCATTCAGACGGCTTCTGCTGTTTGCATTATGGCTTATACACTTACTTTAATAAAAATGTCTTTAAATTACCCTCTTGGTGTTTATCATGTTCCAACACCTGAATTCTTATAATAACATAGTTTTGCCTTTAAGTCAACAAACCCTTAAAGTTTGATTCGGCTTATCGGGATTGCTGCAGATATTCTTTTGCAGAGGTAAAGAATATCTGCATGCAGCATTTTTCCGGTTTTATCTGTAAGCATTGTAATCATTGTTGATTTGAGGCAATTCCCTGATTTCCTCTACAAGGTTTTCACCGCACATTGGACAAGAAAGATTGTCCGTGACAAAATCCTTCCGCATCCATCCATTGCATGTTTCCGACGCACAAGCATATACTACTGTATCTTCGATGATAGTAACGGGTTCCTCTTGATTCTTTTTTGCAAAATACATGAGTAACCTCCTTTTTTAACAGTATACGCAGTAATGCATCGGATTATTTATTAAAAAAGCATTTTCATATGGAAGGTCAATTATATTTCAACACTATTTCTTAATAATGCAGCTTTTATCATAAAATAGCTGATTTCCTCCGGCAAGGCTTCTTTAAGAGGCTTGAGTTTTTCAGCTCCAATATTTGAAACCATATCAAGTATCTGCATGTTTGCTGATTCAGGCAAGATTCTGTGCCAGTCAACATCTCTTCCCTCTTCCCCGCATTTAAGGAGGTGATTTTCAACTGAGATTTCCGCCAGGCCTCTTAGCACTGCAATTTCCTCAATGCTCTTTCCCTCTTTAAAAAGCCTGAATGTTTCAAGATAAGAAGGTTCTCCCTTAGTTTCCCGATTCTTAATGGCTTCATCAGCCGGATGACTTAATTCCGGATTTTTCGCAAGGTATTCCTGGATTTTTCTGATGAATATCCGCCCATACTTTTCCTGTTTTTTTTGGCCGACTCCTTTTACAGTAATAAAAGTTTCAGGCGTGACCGGAAGCGAGGCAGACATGTCTTTTAAAGAGGCATCAGAGAAAATGACAAATGGAGGCACCTTTTCTTCCTGGGCAATTTCTTTACGGAGCTGCCGCAGCTCTTCAAATAGAAGATTATCGGAAGAAATGGTTGTAATAACGGAAAGCTCCTTGCGCATGACCATTTGTTTGCCTAGAAGAACCTCTTTTCCTTGGTCTGTTACCTTCAATACTGGAAATTGGCCCCCAGTCATCTCGATAAACTGCTTTGAAGTGAGGTAGTCAATAAAATCAGCAACTTCTTTTGCAGATTTGTTCTTCAATATTCCATATGTCGATAGCTTTTGGAAATTGAAGTCCTCCACTTTCTTATTTTTTGATCCTGTCAGCACCTGGCTGATGAGGGTTTTGCCAAACCTCTCTCCCATTCTGATCATGCAGGATAATACCATTTGTGCTTCTGTCGTTACATCTACCGAATTTCTGTTGTCTTTACAATTTTCACAATGCCCGCAGTTCTCTGGATTTTCTTCGCCAAAATAACGGAGAATGAAAGCCTGAAGACATCCTTCTGTGAAGCAGTAATCCTTCATGGCATTCAGCTTCTTCAGCTCGAGATCCTTCCATTCCGGCCGGGATTCGGACTGGTCTATTAAAAACCTCTGCAGGCGCAGATCCTGAGGAGAGTATAACAGGATACACTCACTATCGAGACCGTCACGTCCTGCACGGCCAGCTTCCTGATAATAACTTTCCATATTTTTTGGTGTTCCATAATGAACAACGAAGCGAACATTGGATTTATCGATGCCCATGCCAAAAGCAGAAGTGGCAACCATAAGCGAGATGTCATCCTGCAAAAATTGTTCCTGCTGCTGCGATCTCTCCTGCTCATTCATGCCTGCATGATAACGGCCGGCTTTAAAGCCGCCTTTAGCCAGACGGCTGTATAGCTGGTCGACCTCTTTTCTTGTTGAAGCATAAATGATTCCTGACTCATGCTGATTTTCGGAAAGATACCGCTTCAGATATTGATTGCGATTTTCATCCTTTACAACAGCAAAACTCAGGTTGCTTCTTTCAAAACCGGTAAAGACTGTATTTGATTCTTCGATATCAAGGGATTGGCAGATATCATTTCTTACTGCAGGTGTTGCTGTAGCTGTAAGAGCCAGGACAACCGGATTGGATGGAAGCTGTTTAATAAGCGTTTTTATTTTCAGGTAGCTCGGCCGGAAATCATGTCCCCACTGGGATATGCAGTGTGCTTCATCTATTGCCACCATTGAAATATCAAATCGTTGCAGCTCCTGCAAAAAAGAAGGCAATTCAAGCCTTTCAGGCGCTATGTAAACCAGCTTATACAATCCATTGGCAATTCCCGAGAGCCTGTCTGATGCTACCTTAGCAGAAATAGAACTATTAAGAAATGTTGCTTCAATGCCATTTAAAAGAAGAGAATCCACTTGGTCTTTCATTAAGGAGATAAGCGGGGATATTACGATGGTGAGTCCGTTCAGAACCAGCGCCGGTATTTGATAGCAAATCGATTTCCCTCCCCCAGTGGGCATTATTCCGGCAGTATTTTTACCTGATAAAACCTTGCTGATGATTTCTTTTTGTCCATCACGGAAGGTTTCATACCCAAAATATTTCTGAAGATATTCCTGAGCTTCTTCAATCACTCCTATCCCTCCATTTTCACTTTACATTTCACTTCTATTTTACACTGTATCCAGTTATTCTTCAAAAAAAGTGCGACATGAAAAAGGACACAGAATTTCTCTGTGCCCCGAATCTATGTGAAAGTATTTTATTTAATGACTTTGACCTGTACTTGCTTTCTGCCCCAATTTAACGCATCTTGTTCTTTAGGGAAGAAGATATCAATTTCGTTTCCTTTAATACCGCCGCCGATATCTTCGGCTGTCGCGTATCCATAACCTTCTACATATACTTCAGAGCCGAGCGGGATGACACTTGGGTCTACTGAAATGACTTTAGCTTCCGGGTTAGCTTTTAAATCGACGCCTGTAGCGGTCACTCCGCTGCAGCCTTTACAGCTTGCTGTATAGCCGGTTGCCGTTACTGTCAATTCCTTGGCGAATTGTTTTTCGGCAGGTGCCTCGCTTTTTTCATTTGTAGCGGCAGCCTTTGTTTGCGTCTGTGCTGGCTCAGCCTTCTCGCGGCTTGGCTGTGCTTCTTGTTTCACGGATGCTCTATTCGCATGTTTTGGTTCTGATGCAGCCGTGGTTCCGTTAGATGAAACAGATAATTTTTGGTTTGGCTGGATTAAATCTGAATGCAGGTGGTTCCAGGCTTTCAAGTTTTCAACTGATACATGATATTTATTGGCTATGTGCCAAAGAGTATCGCCTGATTTAATTGAATAATACTCTTTGCTTGAAACATTAAGTACATCTTCAGGTTGAATAGTATCTGAAGTAAGGTTATTCAAGGACTTTAATTCATCTATTGATACATGGTATTTTTGAGAAAGTCCCCATAATGTGTCTCCATTTTTTACTTTCACATCCTGTGCATGTGCGTTTGTGCCGATTGCACCGGATATAGCAGCTACTGCTGCAAAAGTTAAGAATGTTTTTTTCATAAGTAGTTACCTCCTTGTTCAGCTTGTTACAAGCTAACGGAATTAATCGTAACATAAATATTTTCATAGCAAAGAACAGGAAGATGAAACTCTGATGACAAAGATATCAGCTATATGACGGCAAAGTAACAATACGTCTGATTATTCTGAAAAAATAATTCATACTTCCCTCATTAGCACTGAATTAATGATCTGACTAATCCATTGGTCCTATATATCTGTTTAGAGAGGATTTTTGCACAAAAAAAAAACAGCGGATATGCTCCGCTGTCCCCCAACGAGGGGCAATTGCAATGATTCCCGGAAAAACCTTGGGTAATGTGTTCCATTTATCTCCGGTCAGAAGAATATGTCCAGCCTTCTTCTTGATATATCTTATCTTCCTTCATCAATTTCCCCAAAGCTCTTTTGAATGCACCCTTGCTTAAGCCAAAATGGAAGGAAATATCTTCAGGGAGTGTTTTATCTCCATAAGGCATCGCACCGCCCCTATTCATAAGATACTTGTAGATTACCTCTGAATCTTCGTCCATTTTATCCTGCTTGAATGGATGAAGCGAAACATTCAATGTGCCGTCTTCCTTACTGTCTATAACCCTGCCTTCTACATACTGGCCAAGCCTTGGCTCATCTTTTCTTTCACTTTCATGGATGAAGCAGCGATATCCTTCTTCTGATATAAAGAAGATCCGGCCAAAAGCAGCCGATAGACATTCCCTTTAACAGCTGCGTTCCTGATTCCCTTAAGAGGAGCCTGTACAGACAAATCTGCCATTATATCCTCAGTGGCAAGTTTCCCGAATAACCTTTCTTGGCGGTCCGTTTTAAGTGAAATGAATAACCGGTCTCCTTCTGCTGGCCATAAATGCTGCAAATTAGGCAAATCATCAAGTGATACCAGCATGTCTTTAGAAATTCCGATATCGACAAAAACACCAAGATTCCTTTTCACACTGACAACTTCCGCCCACCCGTATGAATCCAGGGTAACCTGTGGGATTTTTCTTGTTGCTGTAAGCCGTCCCTGTTTATCATGATAGATAAATACCTTTACATCCTGTCCAATTTCCAAATCATCCTGCTCGTTCATTTCATTTTTATGAAGCAAGACACTTTCTTCTCCGTCTGTCAGGAACAAACCAAATTCTGCTTCTCGTTCTATCTCTAATTCAACTGCTTTTCCAGCCTGAATGTAATCCATGTATGTGTTATCCTCCCAAAACTGCTTTCATTATGTTTATATTGTACCAAAAATTGCAGCACTTCAATCAGTGAGTCATGCTCCTGCAAAAAAATTTTGCTCTATAGCTCTTCCTGTTGATAGCTCTCATTACCGGCATATTCGAATCTATCATTTATATCAGTTGTTGTATATAAAAAATTTCCATAACCCCAAAAAACATGCACCAGCTGTTCACCGTTTAACAAATGTTTTATAATTTAAAGGAATGAAAAGGAGGATGAAAGTATGAATATCCTTGAGATAAAGCCCGAAGATACCTACAGCATCAGACATAGTGTTTTAAGACCCAATCAGCCTCTTGATGCCTGCAAATATGACTGCGATTTCAATATCGATACCCTGCATTTCGGAGCATTCAAAAATGAAATGCTGATAGGCATCGCCACTTTTTTAAAGAGTCCGAATCCTGACATTCCAGGAAGCAGCCATTACCAGCTTCGGGGAATGGCCTGTCTTCCGGAGTTTCAGGGGATCGGTGCGGGCCGCTCACTTATATTGTATGCTGAAAAGGTACTCAGAAAACGGAAGGCCGATGCCTGGTGGTGCAATGCACGGCTTAGCGCGTCGAAATATTATCAAAAGCTTGGGCTTCAATCGGCAGGCGATATATTTGAAATCCCCCATATCGGCGAGCACATTGTGATGTTTAAAATGCTGGATTTTGGATGATGATGCCATCAGCACGGAGATTTTTCAATAACAACAAGAGCCAGATTTTCAGTCTCATTGACATTCATTCTGCAAAATTCCATATAACGGTCACTCCTCCAACAAGCAGCTGTTCATATATTGAACCATGAATGAAGAAAGGATTAAACATATGACAAATAAATTGTTTTACGGCAAGGTCTACACTAGACAATGGGAGACAAAAATCACCAGGGTTATTGAAAGAGAAGAAGGAATCTTCGCCATTTTGGAGGAAACCGCATTTTATCCGCATGGCGGCGGGCAGCCATCAGACACAGGCACGATCAATGGAATACCTGTTTTGGATGTGTTTAATGAAGACGGAGAAGTGCTTCATCAGCTGGAGCGTATTCCTTGTGACTTACATGCATCCTGTGTGCTTAACTGGAGCAGAAGATATGATCATATGCAGCACCATAGCGGCCAGCATTTGCTTTCTGCCGTCTGCCTTCAGCTCTTCGGTTCAAAAACAATGAGCTTCCATCTGGGCAAAGACGACTGCAGCATTGATGTTGACGGTTCATTGACTGATTCAAAGAAAATGGCAGACCTTGAGAAAAAAGTGAACGAGCAAATATATCAAAACAGAAAGATACATAGCTATTTTGTCACTAATGATCAATTAAAAGAATTGACTCTTGTAAAAATGCCTAAGGTTACTGAAAATATCCGCATTGTAGAAATCGAGGGAATTGAATTCAATGCATGCGGCGGAACCCATGTGGCAAGAACAGGGGAAATAGGAATCATCAAAATACTTAAAGCAGAAAAACAGAAAGACTTCACTAGAATTTACTTTAAATGCGGAAATAGAGCTTTGGAGGATTATAATGATGCACTTGGTATTCTCGGAGCTTTATCCAAAAAATTCAATACCGGAAGAAGTGATATCCTTGACCGGTTTGAAAAGTGGCAGCAAAACCAAACATTGCTTGAAGCTGAAATCGCGGAACTTAAAGAAAAAAATGATTCCTATCTGGCTTCAGAATTGTTATCACAAATAGAAAATGGTGTTCTTTCACATATCTTTGAAGATAAATCATTACGCGAACTTCAAACCCTTGCTGCTAGGCTTGCTGCCGAAAATGATATTTTCATCATCTTTGCATCCCTCAAAGAAAATAAGCTGGTTATGTACCATAACGGTTTTTCACCTTTTTCATGCGGGAATTTTTTCAAACAGCACCTTAGCCAATTCAGCGGAAAAGGCGGAGGAAATGATAAGTCAGCACAAGCAGGCTTTCCCTCTTCTGATGCAGCATTAGAATTCCTTGAGTTTTCTGCTGGCCAGTTAAAGGACACCGAGGGATGCAGAAAGTAATAACTGTAACATGCAAAAACCCCAATGGAGGGGTTTTTGTTTAGATATACAGCGGCACGATCCACAGCAAGTGATAAAGGTCTACTAAAAGGTAAAGGGCTGCTGCCACTTTCAATAAAACGTGAATCCATCCAGCCTTGATTTTTCTATAAAACACAATCAGGAAGATTGGCAGGGATAGCTTAATGAGAACAAATAACACGAGGCTAACATCGATGATATAAGCCATTACAGGATTTGCTTCTCCGATTATATTATGCGAGATCCCAGCTGCCGTAAAGATAGTGTCAATAAGGATTAACAGAAAAATCAGTATCGGCATGGCGGAGCTACCCTCTCTTATCCAATCATATTCGTCATCACTTTTAGTTCATGTTATTTTTGCAGTTTCAAGAATGCTGTACCATGCTCAGCAAAATGGTCATGATAAAATTTTTCTCTTTCTATCAGCTGATGTGTCACTTCTTCAAGATTTGCTTTTCCATCCAGACTTTCCTTAATATCTTTTTGAGCCATATAATAAGCCAGCTTATCCCAAAAAACCATTTCTTCATAAGCAGCTATGGATTCTTGAATCCTTTTTGCATTTTCTTCATTCAGCTCATACAATTCATGCTCAACATTATGGATTACTTGGTTACTTTCGAACTCCCCTGCAAGGGACAATAAATATTGTTCGAGTTCGAAGGTTTCTTGGCTTGCACCTTCCAGACTGCTGGAATCCTCTACCCAATATCCGTATTGCAGAAGTTTGAGCAGCGTTGTATATTGTTGTTTTGATAGGTTGATTTTCATCTTTCTGCTCCCTTTTCATAGGTTTGTTATCATACTAACATAAAAAAATTTAAAAGAGCAAAAAAAGGGAAAATATAGCAAAGAAAAATTCCGACAAAAAAACCGCTGTTCAGCGGTTTTTTGTTAGCTTTATTGTACTTCTTCCACATAAAAATATGATGCTTTTTCTGTATCCACCACATAATGTGTATCACCTTTGACCATATTGTACGTTTTATGTTTTTGTATGTTTGTAATCATTTGCGTGGTATCTTCACCTTCAACCACATGAGAAAGCTCTTTGCCTCCATCGAAGTAAAATCCTACTTTAAGTTTCATTTCTTTTGCCAGTCCCTTCTGCATTTTTAAAATTCGCGTCTCTATTATTTCCCCTCTCTAGCCCTGCAGGTAAACATGTTTTTATTTTCCTTACTAAAATGTCCTATTCCGCTGCAAATATGCCGACTGATTTATCCTAAATACACTGAGAAAGTTACATACTCCCAAGCTTCGTTTTTCAGGAACATGTACATAGCCGGAACCTGCCGATTAACCGGAATAGGCTGCCGTTATAAAACAAGGCAGCCTGAGTATCATTCTTCTATAAGGAAATCTTTCTTTTCTTTTCCAAAAAAATATAGCCTGTGCAGCGGCCGTGTCATTGCGACATACAATAGCTTAATATCAAGCTCGTTGCCAGCTTCATATTTTTCTTCCAGCGAGACGGCAAATACTGCGTCAAACTCCAGTCCCTTGGCCAAATAGGATGGTACCACAACAAGTGATTCTTTCGGGATGGAAGTCCCCTCCTCCAACAGGTATACCTGGCTGTCAAGGGCACTCAAGGATTCATACGCTTTTTGGCTGTCCAGCATGGTTTTGGCGATAACAGCAAAGGTTTTGAGTCCTTCCTCTTTTAGTCTCTCTACCTTCTCCAATAGCTTTCTTCCCCATGCCTTATCTGCCATAGGGATGAATTCCGGGCTATCACCATGCCTGACAACAGGCTGCACCTGCGGAAAGGTGTATGGAAGCTTTGTTAATAATTTATTTGCAGCAGCCATGATTTCTACAGTTGTCCGATAGCTTTTCTGAAGCTCTGTATAAGTGGCTCTTGGAAATATATGCTGGTGGACTTCTTCCCATGATTCAAGGCCTCTGTACGAATGGATGCCCTGGGCCAGATCGCCAACCAGTGTGAACATATCAGTATCGACTGCCGTCTTTAATGATTGCAGCTGCATAAAGCTATAATCCTGCGCTTCGTCAATGACTACATTCTTTGCCATATAGTCTTTATCAATTCCGAAAATACGTGCTTGAAGATAAAGGATTGGTCCCAAATCTTCCAGTTCATAAAGTTTTTTTGCGAAAAGCTGAGTAGACATGATGCAGATGCTCTCTGCTTCCAATAGGGTTAATTGGCCATCACTATATGAAGCAAGAGCTTCTGGATCGCTAAACAGCTCTTGATAATATTCGAGAACATTTTTACGTTCAAACTGCTTTAAATAATCCTTCACAGCATTCCGGCAGGCCTTTTTTACTTCTTCGATTCTTTGAGCCTTTTTGTCGAGGCACTTTGAAACGTACTCTTTCCTGATATCAGGATCAATATTTTTATATAACGCTTTATCTATTTTAGCATCATAAAAATCTGCAACCCGGTCAAGCATGACCTTTTTTTTCGATTTCACCTGATTTTGAAGGATTACCTTCAGCTTATCAATCCGCCCGTAAAGCGGAAGATACCAATATTCCTCCTGTAGCAGCTTTTTGAATTTTTTAGAAGAATAAAGGCGGTATTTATCTGCATAAAAATCCTCTGAAGGATTAAAACGTGTATAAATTTCCATCAGATGTGCGTCGATGATTTTCTTGAATAAGGGGGATCCTTTAAACCTTGAGGCGGCCCTTATATCTTTTGTTTCTTCCTTCTGTTTTTCAAGAATTCTTATCAGCTTGTCATCTTTCGCCAGCTTCAGGGTTCTTCCAATGGCTTTTTGCACATATTCAGCAAATGTCATTTGCTTTACTTTCTCTGCTCCAAGCTCAGGGAGTGCTTCCGATATGTAGTCGATAAATAATCTGCTTGGTGCAAGAATCATCAGCTGGCGGGGATCGAACATTTCCTTATAGTGATATAAAAAGTAAGAAACCCTGTGCAAAGCAATCGTTGTTTTTCCGCTCCCGGCAGCTCCCTGGACAATGATGGGCTTATTCAGATCAGCACGGATAATTTTGTTTTGCTCTTCCTGGATTGTGGAGATTATCTCTGTTAATCGGCTGCTTGAGCTTTTTGAAAGGGAATCCTGAAGCAACTCATCTGTTGTCGTCAAATCAATATCACGCACTTCATCCAAAGCGCCATCTTCAATCATGAGCTGTCGTTTCAAGGTAATATTTCCTGTGAAGGATTCTCCTTCAGCTTCATATATTACCTCTCCGATGCGCCCCTCATAATAAAGATTTGCAATAGGCGAACGCCAATCGACAATCATTTGCTCCTGGTTTTCCCTTTGATATAGTGAGGTTTTTCCAAAATAAAGGACTTCTGGCTTCCCTGTCCCTTCCCTTACATAGTCCACTCTGGCAAAGTAAGGTTTATCCCTGGCTTTGCGGAGGCTTTCCAGCTCAGCCTTTGACATTTCAAAAAATCCTGCGTTGGTCAAAAGCTCTGAATATCCGCCTGACTCCAGCCAGTCAGCATCTCCAAAGGCTTCCTGCATATTTTTTTTGAATTGGCTCTTGCTGGTTTCTGAGGTTTTAATTACGACATCCATATATCTTTTTGTGAATTCTAAATGAAGCTTTTCGTTTTGAAAATCAGGATGCTGATTTGCAGTCATTATTTTCTCCTTTCGAAAAGAGCATTGCATCTCTCATCTTTCAAATTGACTTGCTGCCCGGAGAAATTTAGGATCAGCGGTGAAATGGCGGAAATTTATATTATCAGAAAAATTTAACAATATCAAGCAGGAATTTCCCGTAGAAGATTTCTGATTCTAGCCCTTTTTAAAATCAAAATTCTAGAAATTAATATTGCCGGAAGTGCCCGTTCTTCATTAAAATTAACGGTGCAGGATGAAAACCATTTTCCAGTCCCCCCTTTTCCATGTTATAATTTCAAAGACATTGTCAATGGAGGAATGCTAATAAATGATTACTATTAATAACGTTAGCTTGCGATATGGTGACCGTAAGCTATTTGAAGATGTAAATATAAAATTCAATCCTGGTAACTGCTACGGTTTGATTGGTGCTAATGGTGCCGGTAAATCGACTTTCTTGAAGATCCTTTCTGGAGAAATCGAAGCACAAAGCGGAGATATCCATATGGGGCCGGGAGAACGCCTAGCCATATTAAAGCAAAATCACTTTGAATACGAAGAACATGAAGTTTTAAAAGTGGTTATTATGGGCCACGAGAAGTTATATAGCGTTATGCAGGAAAAGGACGCTATTTACATGAAGGCACATTTTACTGATGAAGATGGCATGAAAGCTGCCGAACTTGAAGGTGAATTTGCTGAATTGAACGGCTGGGAAGCAGAATCTGAAGCAGCGATCCTTTTAAAGGGCCTTGGTATCGAAGAAAATCTTCATACCAAAAAAATGGCTGAGCTTACAGGCGGCGACAGGGTAAAAGTCCTTCTTGCACAAGCATTATTCGGCAAACCGGATGTTCTATTACTGGATGAGCCTACCAACCATCTTGATTTAAAGGCGATTCAATGGCTGGAAGAATTTTTGATTAACTTTGACAATACAGTCGTCGTGGTGTCGCATGACCGTCACTTCTTAAATAAGGTGTGTACACATATCGCTGATCTTGATTTTGCCAAGATTAAGGTATATGTGGGCAACTATGACTTCTGGTATGAGTCCAGCCAGCTTGCACAAAAGCTGACACAGGAATCTAATAAGAAAAAAGAAGAAAAAATTAAAGAGCTTCAAAATTTCATTGCACGATTCAGTGCGAATGCATCTAAATCCAAACAGGCAACTTCACGTAAAAAGCTGCTTGATAAAATTTCTTTAGATGATATCCAGCCTTCATCCAGGCGCTATCCTTATGTAAACTTCACTCCAGAACGAGAAATAGGAAATGATTTATTAAGGGTTGAAGGCCTTTCAAAAACGATTGACGGAGTAAAAGTTTTGGACAATATCTCTTTCATCATGAATAAAGATGACAAAATTGCCCTTGTCGGCAGAGATGAAATTGCCCAATCGACTTTATTTAAAATTCTTTCAGGTGAAATGGAAGCAGACAGCGGCACATATAAATGGGGAATCACTACTACACAGGCATATTTCCCTAAAGATAATGCCGAATATTTTGAGGGCTGCGATCTTTCTCTTGTTGACTGGCTTCGCCAATATTCACCTAATGACCAAAGTGAAAGCTTCCTAAGGGGCTTCCTTGGCAGAATGCTTTTCTCAGGCGAGGAAGTTCTTAAAAAAGCAAGTGTCCTATCAGGCGGCGAGAAAGTGCGCTGCATGCTATCCAAAATGATGCTGAGCGGCTCTAATGTTCTAATGCTTGATGAGCCTACCAACCATCTGGATCTTGAATCCATAACTGCTTTGAATAATGGTCTTATCAGTTTCAAAGGATCTATGCTCTTCACTTCCCATGACCATCAGTTCATTCAGACAATCGCTAACAGGATTATCGAATTAACTCCAAATGGTGTTGTGGATAAGCAAGTGTCCTATGATGAGTATCTTGAAAACAGCGAGCTGCAAAAACAGGTTGCTGAAATGTATAAATAATTTTAAGGCACACTATTTCATCTTGGGATAGTGTGCTTTTTTTTCACCTCTTACTATCTTAACTAATACCTAACTCCGAGTTAAATGGGATTAAGATTTGTAGTGAAGTTCATTTATTCTAGCGAGGTTAATATTAAAATATATTTTTTTCAGTTTTGTTTTAGAGCTAAGTCTCCTCGGCGGTTAAAGTGAAGCTTCGATAATCGGTTGGAATGATACACTAAAATGCGCTATGAACTCTCTTAAAACCCGACGCCCGCAGCAGAAATTTTCTGGCTGGATGAACAGATTTCCTATATTAAAAGAAATAAGAGGTTTAAAACCTGCCAAGGGCTGGCATAATGCTCGATAAGGGGTGATATGTATGGAAGCTTGCCAAATTAAGGAGATATTTGAAAACAGCAGCTATGGATTTTTGTATAAAAAATTCCACTATCAATTATTCGTTTCAGGGCTGCTGGATGATATTGATGATTCAGAGTTAATAGAGCGTTTTCTGGATTCCTACTGCTTTGAGCAAAATGTGAATCTATGTTTTGATAATTTTTCATTTTATTTTAAAACGTATTATTACTCGTATATTAAGCATGATTTGCAGAACCACTTCCTGTATTAATGGCAAAAAGCCGGGCATAGCTCCCGGCTTGGTTTGATGAATTGTTTTCGTTTCAATAATAAGGATATCCGCCCCCATAGTATGGGTATCCGCCATAAGGGTATCCGTATCCATAAGGGTATCCATATCCATACCCTCCATACCCTCCATACCCCCCATAATAAGATCCTCCGAGTAAGGAACCTACTGCAAGGCCTCCAAGAAGTCCGCCGGCAAACGGACCTCCAAATCCAAAACCAAATCCTGGCCTACCAAAACCAAACCCTGGCCTTCCAAAGCCAAATCCCGGTCTGCCAAAGCCAAATCCCGGTCTGCCAAAGCCAAATCCCGGCCTTCCAAATCCAAAACGCCCGATGCCTCCAAACCCCAACGGACTTCTTAAATCATTCGCATCTGCATACACGCCATCAAATTCAGGATTCATAATGGGCCTCCCTTTTTTCTTCTGTATTTTTCTTACTCTATACAAATATGTGGAATTTCTTTATTTGCATAGGCGTATAACCTGAAAAACAAGAAAAAATCAGGCATTTGTTATAGTTGATGGCCTTTTCACAGATATTTTGAAATTGCAGCTCCAGTATGGTTGCCGAAATTTGAATCGTTAGGGGATTCTCTGCAAATGATGATGCACGGCGTAACATCCTGATTCTTCACTGTTTTTCGGCATAAAAAAAGAGCCGAAGCCCTTTTTTTATCAGCCTTTTCCGGCCTGGAAGCCTGGATATTTGGTCATGCCGCCGTCAGCGTACAATGTGTGGCCTGTTACATAGCTTGATTCTGATGATGCCAGCCAGACAGCACAAGCAGCAATTTCTTCTGGTTTTCCTATATAACCCATAGGAATCAAATCAAGTGTGTCCTGCTTTGCCTTAGGATCTGCAAATTTTTCAGCATTAATCGGCGTATCGATGGCTCCAGGGGAAATATTGTTGACCCGGATACCCTTCGGTGCATATTCCAGCGCCAGAGTTTCGGTCATCAGCTTCACACCGCCCTTGCTTGCAGCATAATGGACAAAATGAGGCCATGGAATCCGGTCATGTACTGAAGCCATGTTAATAATATTTCCCTTAATATCATGTTCCACCATATAAGCGATGGCCTCTCTGCTTCCAAGGAACATTCCTGTCAGGTTGACATTGATGACTTTATTCCAATCTTCCAGTGAAAGCTTATGTGAAGGAACTTCATTTTCAATTCCTGCATTGTTTATCATGATATCAATCTTGCCGAATTTTTCAACTGCAAACGCAAGGAGCTTTTTGACGTCTTCTTCTTTAGTTACATCACCTTGAAGAGCCGCCGCTTCTCCCCCATTTTTTTGGATAGTTTCAATGATTTCCTGATATTCACTGTTATCTGAGTGGTAGTTCAAGACCACTTTCGCTTTTTCTTTGCCGAATCGCTCTGCAATGGCCTTTCCTAAACCTTTGGCAGCTCCTGTAACAACAACCACTTTATTTTCCAAATCCTGATACATAATTGGCACCTCACCTTTTAATGTTTTGTGAATCCTAAAAGAACTCCGCCAGCAATTACAAGCACACAGCCTATTATGACGAATGCCAGCTGTTTGCCGGATTTCTTTTCTCCCAGGAGAAATATTCCGCCTAGTGTGGAAATGACGATCCCCATTTGAGAAAAGGTAAAGCCTATGGCTACTCCCACTTTTGGATTCGCCAGCAATAATCCTATATTTCCTATTCCCCACATTATCCCTGTTAAAATATTTCTAAACGCATATTTTGAAAAAGGATTGTGCTTGATTGACAGCAGCAATGCACCGGCGAGCATTCCAAGAGACTGTGGAAGAATTGCCGACCAGCCGCTGATATTAAACCATTTAATGATTACAACATAACCAATATAGCCTACAGAAGATAAAAGGAGGACCAGTAAGCCTTTTTTAAGGCTGTTCCCTTTTTCATTTTTATCTTCCGTCTGGCCTGTGCTTGTAAAAATGACTCCCGCGATAATGCATAATAGCGCAATGATGCCAAGAATGACCGTAGTTTTTGATGTCCATTCTTTAAACACGATCACTCCAAAAAGCGTTGTACCCAAAAGCTGCATTCCTGTAGAAATCGGCACGGTTTTGGATACTCCTATATATTTGACGCTGTTTAGCTGATATAGCTGTCCAACAGACCAAAAGAAGCCTGATATCATGCCGGCCGCCCATGCAAGCCCGCTCATTTCAGGGGTTTTTATAAAAAACATGACAGCCGCAAACAGAAGCGATCCGCATGTTATGCCAAGTGTCTGGCTGTAGGAATTGCCTCCGAGCTTTACGCTGACAAGCACCAGGCTTCCCCACGCAATAGCCGGTAGCAACGCATAAAAAATTCCTTCCACAATGATTCCTTCTTCCAATTTTGTTTGTGAATGTTAAGCAAGCTACTTACCTGCTGACAGTATGTTGATTCCCTATTGAAAAAATTAAAAACCTTTTTTAAAATTCGCGGAATTTTCGCACTTAAAGAAGCAGAAGACTGGAGGAGGTTTGCAGAGTTACTCATGAAGGCATAAAAAAAAGGCCCTTTCTGCAAAAAAAGTAACCTTCCGAAAATATACAGGGATGACCCTCAGTTAACGCTTTCATCACATGAAAACCAGTTAGACTAAAGAGCCATCACTCGGTCTTATCCCCATAAGTCCGTATAAATGCAAAATATATAATTACCCCTTTGCACAGTACGATTATACTACATTTTTTTATATATGACAAATTTGTGAACAAAACTGAAAAAAATAGGACAGCGAATAACTCCCCTTAAAACTGGCAGCTTCACTGTCCATGACTTGCTATGCATCAATTGGAAGAACATAAAGAAGTACCGCAAAAAAGTGGGCCGCAGAGCCTCCCAGCACAAATAGATGCCATACAGCATGATGAAAAGGAAACCCTCTCCATACATAAAATATTGCACCGGCGGTATACATCAAGCCCCCAAATATGAGCAAATGCATGCCATTCGGCGGAAGCGCAGCACTAAGGGGACTCCAGGCCGCTACTATCATCCAGCCCATAACCAGATAAAGAAGCGTGGATAAAAACAGGAATTTTTTCACAAAAAATGCTTTGAAAATGACTCCTCCCAGCGCTATGCCCCAGACGATTCCAAGCAATGTCCATCCGAGAACCCCGTTTACACAAATAATCATAAATGGTGTGTAAGTGCCTGCGATAAAAAAGTATATGGCTGAATGATCAAAGATTTCAAACAGATCTTTGGCTCTGCCAGGAGGGAAGCTATGAACCAGGGTAGACGACATGTATAGAACAAGCATGGAAACCCCGTAAATGATGGAAGCAGCCAGATGCCAAGGTTTGCCTTCTTCTGCTGAATAAATAATCAAAAAAACTAATGCAGCTATGCTGAGCATTGCACCAATACCGTGGGTTATGGCATTAACCAGCTCTTCTTTTTTCGTATAAACATGTGTATCGGCCAAAGCATTCACCTTCGCTTTCACTTTATAAGAGGTCCTTTCAGTACGGATGAGTTCCGCTAGTTTCAGGCACCTTTTGTTTCAGCTTTAGAGCAAAAAAACATAAATTGATATGGCCATCACGGCTATTTTTTATCTGCTCTAAGTATACCCCTATTTCCCAAAACATAAAAGATGGAGGAATCACAAGGGTTGAGTCATGCATTTGCGGGGGAGAAATTTTCACTTCTCTTTATGTAAGATTCTTTAGGGTATTTATCTAAATATTGATTTCGCTCGAATCCTTGCAAATTCGGCTCGAATGGGGCTTTATTTCGCTCTTATGAAAGTGGATTTGGCTCGAATCGAGGAGTAATTAAAATTGATTATCCATTTAATTGGAAAATCACAAGCCCAATTATTTAGAAAAAGTAAATTACCGTTTTTTTTGGATATGGAGATCCTAAACGGCTTCAAAAGGGACCATTTTTTGTTCTCTTTTGGTGTCAATCGCACCTTCCTCTCCAATCAAACATGTGACTAAAAATTTTTACCGATTGGCCAATACACTATTGGTACCTTCTTTCACTCAGATAAAGTTGCATTATCCCGGCCTGCAAACATGTCTCCCCTGCGTCTACAAAAACAGTTGCAAACTCTATCTAATTCGACTATTATCTAATTAGATAATAATCGAATTAGGAGGTATTACTCTTGCAGCTTGATAAACTTATTGCTTTTCACAAAACAATGGGAGATGCCCAAAGAATCAGGATTGTCACCCTTCTTGCCGCTGGCCCCAAACATGGAGGAGCCCTTGCAGGAATATTGGGAATAACGCCGCCAACAGTTTCCCACCATCTCTCCAAGTTGAAAGACATAAATATCATAAAAGACAGAAGAGATAAAAACACCGTTTATTATTTTTTGAATGAAGATGTACTTCATTATTATTCTGAGGCATTGCCAAAGCTTATTTCAAATAGGGAGGAAGAAAAAGTGACAGATGAAAAGACTGTGGAATATAAAAAAATCCTGGGCAATTTCCTTTCCAAAGATGGCCGTTTAAAAACCATCCCTGCACAAAGAAAGAAAAAATTGATTATACTCCATCACCTTGCAAGCGGCCTTGAATCCGGGAGGAGATACGAGGAAAAAGAAATTAATGAATTTATAACAAAATTTCACGAAGATTATGCCTCCATCAGAAGGGAATTTATCATAAATGCTATTATGTTCAGGGAAAAAGGCATTTATGAACTAAACCCAAAAGAATTATGGGCCAGCATTGAATAATATTCTGGGTTAAATGAAGACTATCAATGTATTCATTTTGTTGGACAGGTGATATAAAACAGCCATAAGCTTAAGCTTATGGCTGTTTTTCCATATTAACCCTGCCCTACGGCAAAATGATGGCCGCCGATCACTCTGACTACCTTCAAGGTTCTCATCCATTTGCTCTTAGTCAAGCTGGGATTATAAAAATACAATTCTTTATAAGTATATCCTTGGATGGCTATTGCTTCATTCACTGCACGCTTTGAATCGAGCCCTGCATTTTTCTTGATGCTTCCATTTGAAACAGGCTCAAATTGGTTTTTCTGATATATGACTCCATGAATGGAATCAGGAAACTGTTTATTATGAACGCGGTTCAATACCACTGCAGCAACCGCCACCTTGCCTTTATATGGTTCTCCTTTTGCTTCGGCGTTCACAAGCCTGCCAAGCAGCTCTTTTTCATGATTGCTGATAGGAGATTGCGGGATAGCCAGTACTTTTCCAGGCTCAGCTACATTGTTATCATTATGATTCATTTTCTTTAGTGACTTAACAGATACTCCATATTTTTTCGCGATATCCCAAAGATTTTCTCCCTGTTTAATCGTGTGTTTTTTCACTGGTACAGCTGCATATGTTGAATGATCTGGCGCAAACGCCAATAACCCAAGTAATATCATTCCAAGAGACATTAAGAACACTTGATTGCGTATTTTTGTCATTATCTTACCTCCTTGTTAGCCAAAAACAAGGATAACAGAGGAACGAAAAAAAAACAGCGCTTAATATTTCCCAAGGAAATAGAGGAAATCATTCCAAGCTTCCGTTTTTTAAAGCATATGCAGCCTCTTGTCAGCCAGGCTATGCGCCTTTTTTCTTTTCAGCAGCATATGGACATAAAAAAACAATGGGACCCCAATAAAAGCAGCAGCACTTAGAGAACCGAATAAGTACATCGGCTTTCCCGCTCCAAAGGACTGAAGCAGGTACCCTCCAAGCAAAGGCCCTAAAACATTGCCGAGCCCATTGAAACCCATTGCCCCAAAATAGGTTCCTTTTAAAGATGAATCGGCAATTTCATCAATAAAAATATCTGTCATGCTAAACATAAGAACTTCACCGACTGTAAAAAGAAGAATAAGGACGATCAGGGATGCAATGTTATGTGCAAAACCAAACCCAATCAGTGATAAGCAAATGACAAAATTCCCTGCCATGATGGAAACTAGAGGTGATAATTTCTTTCCAAGCTGTACCAGCGGATATTGGATCAGCACGACCGCAACAGCATTCAAGGCAAGAAGATAAGAAAATACTGCCACACCGTTTTCAAACGAAGAATCTGAAAAATACTGAGGAAGTGTCGAATTGAACTGGGAAAAACCTATGATGGAAAGAATCATGGCTAAAAGTGACAATGTGAAAATTTTGTCCTTCCTGATTAGTGATAAAGCTTCATTTAAAGCAACACGGTTCTCTGAAGTCCTCCTTTTTGGGACATAATGCTTTAAAGAAATGGCCAGAGAAATTCCATATAATATATATATTCCTGCCGCTGCAAAGAAAGTTGCCGTAGAGTGTGATGACCCAAGCTTCAATCCAAGAATAGGGCCAAAGGTCACCCCCACGTTAATCGCTGTATATCTTAAATTGAAAATCATCAGCCTGTTTTTCGGTTCAGTAATATCAGACAGCAGAGCCCGTGAAGACGGTTCAAACAGCGATTTGCATAAACCATTTAATGAATTCATGATAAAAAAAGCAATAACACTATGCGCTGCCCCAAACCCAGCAAATACTGCTGCCCACAAAAAGACAGATATAAGAAGGATATTCCTCCTCCCGAATCTGTCAGATAAATATCCTCCAATGAAGCTTGAAAATACGCCTACCAAGGCACTTACTGCCACGATCGCACCTGCCTCAGCAGGTGACGCATGCAGGGTTTTGGTCAAATATATCGCTAAAAATGGCATGCTCATGGATACAGCCATCCTGCCAAACATCGTTCCAATAATAATATTCCAGCCAATCGGGCCGACGTCTCGAATTATTCTGCTCATATAATCCCCATTTCCTATGTATATCCGGTCTTTCTCCGGGCTATTTATTCCTTCTGATGAATTCAATCCGTTAAAAAATTGACTATTTTCTGATTTTATTGTTTATTTCCCTTGCCGTCAATAACCCTCTAAAAAATCCGCGAAAAATTTTAGGCTATTTTCATACATTTTGCTGCTATGGAACAAGGCGGTTGATTTCCGTTCCAGCATGCCCGCTTTCTGCCGGGCGGGCGGTGAGCAGCTGTTCCGCTAATCCCACAGGAGCCCCGCACCTTACACTCCAATCAATCTGACTTAACAATGGAATCTCTCACACAACACATTAAAAACAACAATCTTAAAGATGAGAGCCAATTTAAAAGTACCCAAAAAAAAGAGACATGCAAATGCCCCTTATTTCCCTAACAATGTAATATAAACCTGCCGCTCTCTGGGACCATCAAATTCACAAAAATAAATTCCCTGCCATGTTCCAAGAATCAGATTGCCTTTATGGACGATTACCTGCTGTGACGGGCCAGTGAAGGAGGTTTTTAGATGTGCTGCGGTATTACCTTCAGCATGCAGATCGAGTTCATGGTTCCACGGGAAGATTTCATCAAGCCTTCTCAGAAAATCTGTTTTAACATCAGGGTCAGCATTTTCATTTATGGTAATTCCGGCCGTTGTATGTGCTGAATAAATAACCGCTATGCCTTCTTCAAAGCCTGTTTCCTTTATGAATTCCCGGACTTCTGGCGTCAGGTCTATGATTTCATCTCTTTTCCTTGTATTCACACTAATTTTTTTTATCATGCTTATCCTCTCCTTTTGGAAAACTCGTACCAGCTTCCCATGATTTCTTGTACAGAATCTTTTCCATTTATGGTTTTGATGCAAACCTTAAATGGCTTTTGCCCTATTTCTTCAATGTCAGCAGACACTTTGCATTTTGAAGAAGGCTCTGCAAAAATAAGCCGTGTCCCTCCTGCAATGATAGAACCGCAAAAACAATCGAGCGTGTGATCCAAATAAAATTCTTCTATCTTTGCATCAAGGAGCATGCTCCATTTTGCTGCTGTGGCCTTACAGTTTTTTACCCTAAAATATACAGATGAAATCCCTTCATCCGCACCGCTTTTGATTATTATACCCCTATCAAGCAAATTCTTCAGCCTGATGGAATCCTCTTCCCATTCAATGAAAAACGGCAATGGAAGCTCTCCTTCTTTTTGTTCGATAAAAAGCATTTTCCATTGCAGCAATGCTCCATCTTCAAGCCGCCGTTCGGCATGTATCACCTTTTTGGGATTCATGCCTTTTTGAAGCAGAACATTCCTCAGACTGGAAATATCTTGGGTCCGAAAGCAAATGGCACCGAAGCCTTCATGATGATGATTTTGCAGAAGCAGGGAAATCAAATCATTGTCGGCATGTCTAGCCTTCTTTATGTCATTCACAGCCAAAAATTCAATATAAGCCAAGCCGGCATGCATCAGGCTGTTCCAGGTTCCCCATTTTTCATGTTTGCCGCCAATTACAGCGTGGCGGCCAATTTCTTTCATTTTGTCTGCCGCCTCAGCAGGGCTGCGGTTTATAAAATGTACAAGATGATCGAATAAAAGATCCAAACCCTTCCTCCCCTTCCATATTGCAATAATCCCCCTTCAGATTCAGGGTGAAGCTTAGCTTTGTGATTCCTTTAAATATGTATATCAGGTAAAATCAGGTAAATTGATTTTATCATACTTGAAGGACCAAACAGATCAATATGTTTCCGGCTGCAGAAAAAGTTATGATTGCAGGATTGTTCCCACACCTGAGAGGCTTAAGAAGGCTTAATTTTTCCCGGTATTTTCCCATAAAAAAACAGGCTTTTCACAAAAGCCTGCTTAATGAGCATCTCACCTGACTAACATTATATTTTCTGTTTTTTCCAGACACCGAGAATGAGAGCTGTCACAATAGATCCAGCCAATATCGCTGCCGCATACAGGAGAGGATGGTTGACGAGACCGATTACGAATATTCCTCCGTGCGGTGCCGGTAGAGTGATGTGGAAAACCATGGAAAGGGCGCCAGCAATAGCTGATCCGATCACACTGCTGATGATTACCCTGAGAGGATCTGCAGCAGCGAAAGGAATTGCACCTTCTGTTATGAAGGACATTCCCATAAAGTAATTGGTAAATCCTGATTTTCGTTCTGTTTCAGTAAATTTCTGCTTAAAAAAAGTAGTAGCCAGTGCGATTCCGAGTGGAGGAACCATCCCGCCTGCCATAACGGCTGCATGCGGCCCAAGGCTTCCTGCCTGGATGGCAGCAATACCAAAGGTAAAAGCTGCTTTATTAATCGGCCCGCCCATATCAACCGCCATCATTCCGCCAAGGATGATGCCGAGCAGAATGGCATTCGCTCCTGATAATCCCTGCAGCCAGGAAGTCAAGCCTGTATTTATCGCTGTCACTGGATCATTGATAACATAAAGCATGATCAAGCCAGTAATCAGGATACCAAAAACCGGATACAGCAGGACAGGCTTGATGCCTTCAAGCTGCTGCGGGAGTTTATCAAACAATTTCTTCAAGCCTAAAACAACGTAGCCGGCAAGGAATCCTGCAATCAAACCGCCAAGAAAACCAGCATGGGCCTGGGCTGCAAGATATCCACCGACTATACCCGGTGCAAAACCCGGGCGGTCAGCAATGCTGCTTGCAATGAACCCTGCAAGAATCGGAACCAGGAAGAAGAAAGCACCATGATCTCCCCCGCCGATGTATCCCAAGGCACCTGCGATCGGATTATAGCTCGGGTCTTTTGGGTCCGAGGAATGAATGCCGAAAAAGAATGAAAGGGCTATCAAAATGCCGCCGCCAACAACAAAGGGAAGCATATTGGAAACACCGTTCATTAAATGCTTGTAAAATCCCCCAAGTTTTGATGCGGAACCGGCATCTTCATTGCTGCCGGCAGTATTTTTACCTGCCTTATAAATGGGTGCTTCCTGGTTCATTGCCCGCTGGATCAATTCCTGGGGCTTTCTTATGCCCTGCGCGACAGGGACGATAATGACAGGCTTCCCTGCAAAACGATCCATCTCTACCTGTTTATCGGCAGCAACGATGATGGCATCGGCCGCCCGTATTTCTTCATTTGTCAGTTTATTTTTTATCCCGGTGGAACCATTTGTCTCTACTTTAATGTTCACACCCAACTCTTTTGCTTTCGCCTTTAAAGCATCCGCTGCCATGTAAGTGTGGGCAATGCCTGTCGGACAAGCTGTAACGGCAAGCAGCATCCTTGATGAAGCAAATTCTTCCGATTCATTCTGACTTTCGCTTTCATGTTCTTTCTTATCAATCAGCTCAAGTATTTCACGAGCCGATGAAGCACTAAGCAGCTTACCGCGAAATTCTGCATCCATTAATAGAGACGAAAGCCTTGATAGCGTTTCCAAATGATCGTTATTAGCACCTTCGCTTGCTGCGATCATAAAGAACAGATGGGACGGCTGGCCGTCCAGGGATTCATAATCAATCCCTTTGCTGGATCGTCCGAAGCAGATGCTTGGCTCTTTTACCGCTGCGGTTTTGGCATGGGGAATGGCAATTCCTTCTCCGATGCCTGTTGTGCTTTGTTTTTCCCTATCCAATATGGCTGCCTTGTAGCTAATGGGATCGTGCAGTCTTCCCGCTCCCTCCAGCTTGGCAACTAATTCGTCAATGACACTGTCTTTGGACTCTGAAGATAATTCAAGAATAATAGTATCATATTGTAAAAGGTCTGTTATTTTCATAGTAAACCACCCTTCATTTCTTCAATTTCAATGTCGCCAAGCAAATTTCCGATATCCCCCTGTCTGCAAAGATCAGAAGAAAAGGCAGTTGCACTCCCCGCAGCCAGGCTGTATTTGAAGGCATCCAGCATGCCTGCTGTCACATATTTACCGATAAATCCGGCAACCACTGAATCTCCTGCTCCTGTAGAGTTCACTACACTCCCTTTTGGAACATTGGCTTTATATGTTTTGCTCTCCGTACATAAAACAGCTCCTTCACCAGCCATAGAGACGATGACATGCTGTGCCCCAGCTTGTGCGAGTTGTTTCCCGTAAAAGGCGGCTTTCTCGGAGGAGTCAATTTCTTCAGAAAAAAGCTCTCCCAATTCATGATGGTTAGGCTTAATCAGGAAAGGCCGGTGCTTCACTGCATTCAGCAATCCACTCCCGCTTGTATCGACAACTGCCTTGATATTATTATTTCCGCAAAATTCAGTCACTTGTTCATAAAATCCTGCCGGCATGCTTTTAGGAATACTCCCTGAGAGTACTAGGATATCGTTTTTCTTCAGCTTTTTTATTTTATTTAATAGGTCTTGATAATTTTCGGAAGAGATTTCCGGACCGTTTCCATTGATTTCGGTTTCAGTACCTGTTTTTAATTTGATGTTAATCCGGGATTCTCCGCGAACCCTTGTGAAGTCCGTTTCAACATCTTCTTTCCTGAGGAAATCTGAGATGAATTCTCCTGTAAAGCCGCCAATGAAGCCAAGTGCCTTGCTTTTTACATTCAGCCTTTTTAAAACTCTTGATACGTTGATTCCTTTGCCGCCTGGAAATCTGGCATCGTCTTTTACCCGGTTTAAATGGCCGATTTTTAAATTTTCTACTTCAACTATATAATCTATCGAAGGATTCAGGGTTACTGTATAGATCATGCTGTCACAACCTTTGCTTTAGGGTTTTTCCTCAGCTCTTCTAGAGCTTCTGCGTCATTTCCATCTGTTATGACGATTGCTTCATGAATATCTGCTACTTTTGCAAATGTCGATTCATTCAGCTTCGTGCTGTCAGCCAGAATATACACTTCATTTGACAAAGAAATCGCCATTTTCTTGAGCAGTGCCTCGTCTGGGTCTGGGGTGGTAAAGCCAAGTTCAGGGTGTATGCCGTTTATTCCCAAAAAGCATTTATCAAACCTGAATTGCGAAATAAAATTTACTGCCGTGCTTCCTACTACAGCACTTGTAGAAACTTTTATTTCTCCCCCGGTGATCAGTGACTTTATCTTATTTTCCATCAGGAGCTGAATATGCATCACTCCATTTGTAAGAACGGTTACATTTTTATTTTTCAAAAAAGGAATCATTTCCATTATGGTTGTTCCGGCATCCAGATAAATGCAATCGCCTACCTCAACAAAGGAGGAAGCCAATTGGCCGATTTTCAGCTTTTCAGCTACAAATTTATTTTGTTTTTCATGGATGGTTGGCTCAAGCCCTTTTCTTTGAAGCAATGAAGCACCTCCATGCACTCTTTTCAGCAGCTTCATTTCTTCAAGCTGCGATAGGTCTCTCCTGATTGTTGACTCCGATGTTTGCAAGTGGTCCACAAGCTCCTGCAGCTTGACTGTTCCATTCATCTTTAGGAGTGCCATTATCTCTTGGTGCCTTTCAGCGGTAAGCAAAGAACCACCTCATTTCTTATTATCTTTATCATAAAGGAAGCCCTTACAAAATACAATCAAAACATTCAAATTCATTCAAAATCATTTAAATTCATTCAGCCCTATTTATAAGGCTCTGGTTATTTCCCCTACAGAGCTACATTTCCTTCTACGTTAATCGGGTCTAGTGGCTTAAAAAAACACATTCCTTTTCAGCCATAAACAGCCAATATTGAAAAGCTGATAGGTTTCTTTTGCAGATCTGCTGTGAATTACAAAGCTGCCTTATGCCTGATTTTTGCCCCGCCTGTATCCTTTAATCCCATAGATATATAGATTCATAAAAAAACTCAACTTAATCTATTGTCATATCGGCAACATTGAAACCACCTACGAAAAAAAAAGCCGTACTTATTGGTACCGACCCCCGAAAGTTAGAGTGAAAAAATCTAACTTTCGGGGGTGTTTTTATGGCTAAATATAGTGAAGAATTTAAAATAAAGCTTGTCACCGAGTATTTAGATGGAAATCTTGGCTATAAATCATTGGCAAAAAAATATAATATGGGCAGCCAGACACCAATCGTGGAATGGGTAAAAGTCTATAAATCTCAGGGGATGGAAGGATTAAAACGAAGAAAGACGAAGAAGGAGTATTCTGTTCAATTTAAATTAGATACGATACAATTTATGTTACGTACAGGTGCTTCTTATTTAGAAACTGCTGTTCAATTCAATTTGAACCACCCTTCCTTGACTAGACGCTGGATGAAAACACTTCAAGAACAGGGAGTAGAAGGCCTGAAACTAAAATCAAAGGGGCGGCCTTCTATGTCTAAAAAACCCAATAATCAGAAGAAAAAAGAAGAAAAAAAGGGAACACGAGAAGAAGAGTTAGAACGTGAGAATGAACTACTAAGACTGGAGAATGCGTATCTAAAAAAGCTAAAAGCTTTTCGCGAGAATCCGAACGCCTTTCACGAAAAGCACAAACTAAGATGGCATTCGAACTTAAAGAAGAAGGATTTCGATTAAAAGATATTCTCTTTGTTGTAGGAATTCCAGAAGCAACTTATCACTATCATGTGAAAAGTTTTGGTAAAGAAGACCCGGATATAAAATTAAAAGAACTCATTGCACACCTATTTAAAAAGTTTTATGAACGCTACGGTTATAAACGTATTTCTACGGAATTAAAGAAACTAGGACACCTTGTCAATCATAAAAAAGTCTATCGTATTATGCGGGAGCTAGGATTAAAATGTGTGAAATTCATGCGAAAATCTCGTACTTATAATTCCTATAAGGGGACGATTGGAAAGGTAGCGAAAAATCGATTATCTCGCCGTTTTAGCACACCTGTCCCTCTTCAAAAATTAGTAACCGATATTACAGAATTCAAATGTCTAGGCGGAGAGAAATTATATGTAAATCCGATTCTTGACCTTTATAACGGAGAAATTGTTGCGTTTGAAATAGGGAAACGTCCAACGTTAGATCTTGTCATGAAACCTTTGAAAGAAACATTAGAGGTACTAAAGAATCATGCGACCTATCGCACCACGATCCATTCCGATCAAGGCTGGCACTATCAACACAACAAATGGGTGAGGACGTTAAAAGAGAATAAAATATTTCAAAGTATGTCACGTAAAGCAACCTGCGCAGACAACGCTTCTATGGAGAATTTCTTTGGCATTTTAAAGCAAGAAATGTATTATGGGGAAAAACTAGTAAGTTATGAAGAATTAAAAAGTGGAATAGAAGAATATATCCACTGGTATAACAATGAACGATCAAAAACAAAATTAGCTGGATTGAGTCCAGTCGAATACCGAACTCAATCTAGCCAATCAGCTGCATAATAAAACTCTAACTTTTGGGGGTAACCACCATTCCAATAATATGGAATAAGTACGGCTTTTCTGTAATCAGCCTTCTAATAAAAGCTGTTCAGGATCTTCTAAAAGTTCTTTAACTGTGACGAGGAAGCCAACCGCTTCTTTTCCGTCTACAATTCTGTGGTCATAAGAAAGCGCAAGATACATCATTGGCCTGTTTTCCATTGTATCATTATCAATGGCAACCGGCCTAACCTGGATTTTGTGCATTCCGAGGATACCCACTTGTGGGGCATTTAGGATAGGCGTTGATAATAATGATCCAAATGTTCCTCCATTTGTGATTGTAAACGTGCCGCCAGACAAATCGGATAGTGCCAGTTTGTTGTTCCTTGCCTTTACAGCAAGATCAGAAATCGATTGTTCGATTCCGGCAAATCCTTTTCTGTCTGCATCACGCACAACAGGAACCACTAAACCTTCATCTGTCGAAACGGCAACGCCGATATCATAAAATTTCTTCATGATAATTTCATCGCCATTGATTTCTGCATTAAGAAGGGGGTATTTCTTAAGTGCGCCGATAACCGCTTTGGTGAAGAAGGACATAAAGCCCAGCTTGACATCATGCTGCTTTGCGAACGCATCTTTACGGCGTTTCCTAAGATCCATGACCGCTGTCATGTCAACTTCGTTAAAGGTAGTAAGCATTGCTGCTTCATGCTGCACTGCCACAAGTCGTTTGGCAATGGTCTGGCGTCTGCGGGACATTTTTATTACTTCTACACGGTCATCTGATTGGGATGGTGCCGCTGGTGCAGGCGCAGCCTTTGGAGCCGGAGCACTTTGCTTTTGAACAGGTGCTTTTCCAGCCGCTTCTACATCCTGGACCCGTACCCTTCCAAGCGGATCTGCAGCTGCTACTTCACTTAAGTCAATTCCCTTTTCACGAGCAAGTTTTCTTGCAGCAGGAGAAGCTATTGTCCGCTGTGCAGGGTCTTGTTTTGTTTCTTCTTTTGGTTCCGTTGTGATAGGCTCTGTCTTCGCTTCTGGAGCTTTTGGAGCTTCCGTGTTAACAGGAGCTGCAGTTTCAGCAGGAGCTTCAGCTGGTGCCGCTTTTGAACCGCTTTCGTCTACTACAGCAATTGCCTGGCCAACTTGAACGGTATCTCCTTCTTCTGCAAGAAGCTCTTTTAGTGTTCCAGAGTAATCTGAGATAATTTCCACATTTACCTTATCTGTTTCAAGTTCAAGGATATAATCCCCTTTTTCCACTGTATCTCCCGGTTGCTTTAACCATTGAGCAATGGAACCTTCTGTAATTGATTCTGCTAATTCCGGTACTTTAACTTCAGCCATCTTACTTTTCCCCCTCTACTGTACGTGTAATCGCTTGAGTAATAATCCTCTGCTGCTCTTTTTTATGGACCGTCGGATCTCCCTCTGCAGGGCTTGAACGGCGTTTTCTTCCTATATAAGAAACATTCAGGCCATGAGGTGCAGCTGCATTCAGCCTCGGTTCAACAAAGTTCCATGCCCCCATGTTTTTAGGCTCTTCCTGCAGCCAGATAATTTCCTTCAGCTTTGGATATTTTTTCATGATCTTCTGGATTTCCTCAAATGGGAATGGATAAATTTCTTCAATCCTGATTACATGAAGCCAATCCAGTTTTTCCTCAGAAGAAATTCTGCCGCTAAGTTCAACGGCGAGCTTTCCTGTGCAGAAAACAATTCTTTCTACTTGATCAGGATTTTCGCCCAGACCCGGCTGTTCAATGTAAGTCTGGAATTCACCTTCAGTAAAGGCAGAAACCTCTGATGCCATTACCTGATTTCTCAGCAGGCTTTTCGGCGTCATAAGTACTAGCGGCCTTACTTCATCCATTTCAAGAATTTTGGCTTGTCTTCTTAAAATATGGAAATACTGTGCTGCAGAACTCAAGTTTGCAACAGTCCAGTTGTTTTCAGCTGCAAGGGAAAGGAAGCGCTCCAGGCGCGCACTTGAATGCTCTGGCCCTTGTCCTTCGTATCCGTGAGGCAGCAGCATGACAAGCCCGGACTTCTGGCCCCATTTAGCACGTCCGGCGGCAATGAACTGGTCAAACATCACTTGTGCTGTATTGGCGAAATCCCCAAACTGGCCTTCCCAAAGAACAAGTGTTTCAGGTGCAAAAACATTATATCCATACTCAAACCCTACCACTGCTGTTTCAGTGAGCGGACTGTTATGGACAGCAAAAGAAGCTTTTGCAGACTCAAGTTTGTGAAGCGGTGAATATGTTTGGCCATTCTCGCTGTCATGAAGAACAATGTTGCGCTGTGCGAATGTTCCCCGTTCAGAATCCTGTCCTGTCAGCCTGATTGGCGTACCATCGCTTAAAATGGATGCAAATGCCAAGGTTTCAGCATGGGCCCAGTCTATTTTTCCATTTTCAGTGAATGAATCAAGGCGGCGGGTAAGGATGCGTCCCAGTTTTTTATTGACTGTAAACCCTTCCGGCCATTGAACTAACTCTTCATTAATCTTTTTAAGTTCATCTGCCGCTACAGCGGTTTCAATTTTGGGAAGTCCATGTTCAACCGTTTCAGGCGGGTTGCATTCTGCGCCTTCCTCCGGTTTATCGCCTGATACCCTGCTATATGCTTCTGTCAGCCTTGAATCCACTTGTTTTTCAATGTCTTCGATTTCTTCCTGAGAAATTTCGTTATTTTTCAAAAGAAGTTCCCCATAAATTTCTTTCTGGGTCTTATGCTGATGTATAAGAGCATACATTTGCGGCTGAGTGACTAGCGGCTCGTCCATTTCGTTATGGCCAAAGCGTCTATATCCGATTAAATCAATTAAGAAATCCTTTTTAAATTCTTTGCGGTATTTATATGCCAGTGCCACAGCTGCAAGGCATGCCTCAGGATCATCTGCATTCACATGGACAATCGGCACTTCGAATCCTTTAGCAAGATCGCTTGCATATCTTGTGGAACGGGAGTCTTCACTTTCAGTGGTAAAGCCGATCATATTATTTGCAATGATATGGATGGATCCGCCGGTCTGGTAACCGCGCAAACGACTTAAGTTAAGGGTTTCCGGAACAATGCCTTCACCTGGGAAAGCTGCATCTCCGTGTATTAAAATTGCTATCGAACCCGTTATATCCTGAACAGGATAACCGGCCTTTGTCCTGTCTTCCTGTGCAGCACGTGAATATCCGACAGAAATCGGGCTGACCACTTCAAGATGGCTCGGGTTATTGGCCAAGGTAATTCTTGCTTTTTGTGTATTTTCTTTTGTAATTTGCTTATCAAGGCCTAAGTGATACTTAACATCGCCTGTCCAGCCGTAATTGATGCCAATCGATCCCTCAGATGGAACAAGATCTTTATTTGGAGAGTGCTGGAATTCAGAAAAAATCACTTCATATGGCTTCCCAAGCACATGTGCAAGGACATTCAAACGTCCGCGGTGGGCCATGGCAATATTCACATTAAAAGCCCCGTCCTGAACTGCTTCAGAAATCAATTCATCGACAATCGGAACAAGTGTATCTAAACCTTCAATAGAGAACCGTTTTTGGCCGACATATGTACGGTGCAAAAATTTTTCAAAGTTTTCTACTTCAGTCAGCCTTTTCAGCAGGAGTGACTTTTTCTCTTTAGTAATCTCAGGGAACATGCTTCCGGTTTCAACCATATCTGTAAGCCATTGTTTTTCGTCAAGATCACTAACATGCTGAAACTCAAAGGCTATCGTTTTTGTATAAAGTTCTTTCAAATATCGAACAGCATCGTATCCGTCCTTCACATAATCAGGAGAAGCAGCACAAATGAAGTCTGCCGGAATTTTTTTCAGATCATCTGCTGTTAGGTCATATTTTTCAAAATGAATCTGCTCTGCATCTAATGTTTTGTCATTCAGAGGATTAATATTGGCCGCAAGATGTCCATATGTACGGATGTTATCAGCCAGCTTAACGGCTGACATGATTTTCTTCATAGATAGACTCTCGCTTGGCTCGATGGTTTGCCTCACCGGTGCCTCTGCCATAACTTCTGCATGTGCATCCAATGCCGGCGGACCAGCAATCTCAAATAAGTTTTTCAGTTCCGGATCCACTTCATCCGGATTGCTTTGCAGTAAATCGTATTGCTCCATGACGTACCCAAGGTTTGGACCGGAAAAAGCTTTCCATGGATCGTATGCCTTAGCATCCTTGTTGGCCATCTTGTAAACCCCCAGATTTTTTCAAAATTTTAAGTTCCCGTTTTACCCATCCCCAGAATATTTGCTGTTTGTCTATTTTTAATAAATATATAAAAATAGTTAATTTGCTATAAATTTATAATATTCAAAGGATAAAACGTTTTCAGATGTTATATTAACATGTTTTCAATGAAATTTCCAAAGAGATTCCTCGCATTGATCAGCAAATTCCAAGAAAATATTCTGCTTTATTCAGTATTTTAAAGCTTTTACTTAATTTTTTTCTGAATTAGCCCATTTTTCGCTGTTTCGACATTTTTTTCTTCAAGCAAATAAATCAGGGTCTGGAAGAAAATATCATAAAAACCCTTACATCTGACGAAACCATTATAACAAAATATAACTTTTTTTGTTCTACAAATTTTTTATTTTTTTGCATCTGCCGAATAAACGCAAACAAAAGCTGTGCTATTCGCTTGAACAATAGAAAAAGCCGGATAAAACACCTTCTGCGGGTTTTCCGGCTTTTCTCATTAAATTACGGCAATTGTCCTGACTAATGCTTTTTGGGTTTCTAGTAATTTCTATAAATTTCTATTTAATAAGGCTCTGCAAAATTTGTCTTTTTTAGCGAAAATGTACGATTGGAGCATTTTCCTGAATCATATCGAATTCATATCCCTGACTTTTCAGCCCCTCAATAATGGCAGGGAGGGCTGTGACTGTATTTTTCATGCTATTAATATCATGAAGCAGAATAATGGCCTTTTTTTGGTTTCGGGCCCCTTTCAGCACTGAGCTGATAATAGTTCCTGTGCTTATTGCCGGACTGATACCATCTGTAGAATCCACATTCCAGTCACAATACACATAGCCTTTATCCTTCAGCTCCTGGAGGATGCCATCCATCATTTCCTTTTTGACATTTTGGCTGATCATCCTATTTTTGCTTCCTCCGGGAAATCGGATGTACTTTGATGTAATTCCGTATTTCTTTTGAAGCATCTGTTCCAGCCGGTTTACATCCTGAAAAAATTTCTCTTTATCCTGGTAAATCACTGAATAATCATGGGTATAAGAATGCAATGCCACTGCATGGCCTCTTCTTATCATTTCTTTATAGCCCTGATCTGCGTATTTCTCTTCGTTTCCCATTACAAAGAAAGTAGCTTTGATATGATACCGGTCAAGTATATCCAAAATATCCAGGGTATGTGTGGAGGGGCCGTCATCAAAAGTCAGATAGGCCACTTTCTGGCTGGCTCTGTCAGCCAGTTCCAGCGGAGTCAGTTCCTCAGGCACAGTTTTCCATTGCTGTTTTTCACCATTCTCGCCTTGAGATCCTTCAGCCGTCCTTTCCGCTGCAAATGGATCCTGACCGGCCCCTAAAATAAATATCAATAACATCAGTAAACTCAGAACGATTTTCATTTCAGTTCCCCCTTGTTACTCATAAGGTGCTCAACAGGAGGAAACTCATTCACAGAAACAAAAAACCTGGAAATCTCCATGTCCGGAAGTTACTTCATTTTAGGTATCCACCCTGTTTGCATCAAAATACCTTGCCTGCGGATGTGAAAACACGACTGCAGAAACTGAAGCCTCAGGCTCCATCATGAAGCCTTCAGTAAGTGAAATGCCAATTCCCTCTGGCTGTAGCAGCCTGAAGAGCTTAGCCTGGTCATCAAGATCCGGACAGGCAGGATATCCAAAAGAGAATCTTTGGCCTATATATTTTGCGGCCAGTCTTTCTTTCATGGTCATATCCAAGTGATCGCTGATTCCCCAGTCATTTCTCATGATATGGTGGAGCCTTTCAGCAAACCCTTCAGCCATTTCAAGTGCAAGGGCCTGCAGTGCATGGCTTTTTAAGAAGTTTCCTTCTTTCTTTAGTTCTTCAGCCTTTAGCCGGATTCCCTTGCCTGCAGATACAGTGAAAAACCCCGTATAATCCATGATGCCAGAACTTACAGGTTTAACATAATCGGCAAGGCATAATCCCATTTCCCCGTTTTGACGGGGGAAATCAAAGATTTCGGCCACTTCTCCCGGATTTTCAGGATTATAGATAAGAATTTTATTTCCTTCGCTTTGTGAAGGGAAAAACTGATATACGCCATTTAAGCTAAATTCAGGATTGGTTTTCAGCATGTCCACAAGTTCATTTGTCAGCTCATTTAAAAATGCGGCTTTTTCATTCCCCTCCCGCAGCAGTACATCCACTTTCCCTTTTAGCCCCAAATGATGCCCTATCAGCATCTGTTTATTAACATAAGGCAAAACTAATTCCAGAGGGTAATTTTTCAAGACATGCCGCCTGATGTCTGCAGGTTTTTTCACCTCAAGATCTCTTGAAATAATAAATGGGGCCTTTTTGGCAATCTGCGGCCTTTCAAGCAAGGAAACGGCTTTAGCATTATGTTCTGCTTTATTTCTTTTTAGATCCAGATTAAGGAGAAATTCTTCTTTCTTGCTTTCATCATGGAGCATATTCGCTGCTGAAAGCCCGTCCATGGCATCCTTCGAATATATGACAGGCCCATCATATTCCGGCGAAATCTTAAAATCAGTAAATTTACGGGATAATGCAGCCCCGCCTACAAGGATTGGCACATTTACTCCCGCCTGCTTTAAATCCTGTGCCGTTATCACCATTTGCTGTGCAGATTTAACAAGGAGGCCTGAAAGCCCGATAACCGTTGGATTATGGGTACGGACCGCTTCAATAATCTGCTGTGTCTGGACCTTGATTCCCAGATCAACGACTTCAAAACCATTATTCGAGAGGATGATTTCAACTAAATTTTTCCCGATATCATGTACATCGCCTTTTACGGTTGCCAATAGCAGCTTGCCTTTTTTTGCGCTTGTATCTCCAGCCATAAGCGGCTCCAAATAGGAAACGGCCGCCTTCATCGCTTCTGCACTTTGAAGGACCTCCGCTACAATCAGTCTGTTATCGTTGAAAAGCCTTCCTACTTCAGACATGCCGTCCATCAGCGGTCCATTAATGATGGCAAGCGGCTCCTTGCCCTCTTTCAGGGCGATGTCAAGATCAGCCAAAAGACCCTCTTTTGTTCCCTCTATAATGTAGTTTGCAAGCCTTTCATGCAGCGGAAGCGATGCAGCGCTGACTTTCCTCTCCGTTTTCTTTCCGCGGTAAAACTCTGTGAAAGCGGCTAATGCTTCTTTCGAGGTATTAAAAAGCAGTTCCTCTGCAAGGCGAACCTCTTCCTTGGGGATAGAAGCAAAACGCTCTAATTTTTCCGTGTTGACAATCGCATAGTCCAACCCTGCTTTTGTGCAGTGATATAAAAATACAGCATTAAGGATTTCCCGCCCCCTTGCCGGCAAGCCAAAAGAAACATTGGAAATGCCCAGGATCGTCTGGCATTGCGGATATTTTTCCTTGATGCTCTGGATGCCTTTAACCGTTTCGGAGCAAGAGCCCAGGTACTGCTCATCACCAGTGCCGACGGGAAAAACGAGCGGGTCAAAGATGATATCCTTTGGATTGATTTTATATTTATTAATAAGCAAATCCATGGACCTGCCGGCAATTTCAAGTTTTCTTTTCACATCAATTGCCATTCCCTTTTCATCAATTGTCCCCACAACTACGGCCGCACCGTATTGATGAATGTATGGGGTGATTCTTTCAAATCGATCTTCACCATCTTCAAGATTAATTGAATTGATGATGCTTTTTCCCTGTGAGTTCTTCAATGCCTGCTCAAGAACGGCTTCATCTGTAGTATCTATAACTAAGGGTACCTTAACCTTCTTCACAGTCTCCCTGACAAATTCCTTCATATCCCCGAACTCGTCACCATCTGGGTCTGCCAGGCAGATATCAATCACATGGGCGCCCTTTTTCACTTGTGCTCTCGCAACCTCTGCCGCCTGCTCATATTTCTTATCACGTATCAGCTCTTTGAATTTGCGGGATCCTATCACATTTGTCCTCTCCCCGACAAATAGCGGCCTCATCGTTTCATCGTATATGAGAGGCTCTATGCCAGTAATTGCGTGATTGTGGGTGTTTTCTGGAAGGACTCTTGGCAGTACATCCTTTAAGGCGACAGACAGGGCCTCAATATGGGCTGGTGTAGTACCGCAGCAGCCGCCAATAATATTGACCCAGCCCTTTTGAGCAAATTGCTTCATTTTTTCCGCCAGGGAAACTGGCGATTCATGATAATGGCCTTCTTCATCCGGCAGCCCGGCATTCGGATAGCAGCTTACTGCATGGTGAGACAGCCCTGAAAGTGTGCGGATATGGTCAATCATAAACTCCGGCCCTGTTGCACAATTCAGCCCGACTGCCAGCGGGTCCATATGCTCACAGGATAAATAAAACGCTTCGATGGATTGCCCCGCGAGCGTTGTTCCCATCGGTTCGATCGTTCCGGAAATGATGATTGGCACCGTTCTTCCTGATTTCTTAAAGGCTGATTTAATTCCTAAAAAAGCGGCCTTAACATTCAGCATATCCTGACAGGTTTCGACTAGAAGCAGATCTGCCCCTCCGTCCAGCAAACCTCTTGCCTGCTCTTCATAAGAGGAAGATAATTCATCAAAACCCGTCCCGCCTGTAACGGAAAGGGTTTTGGTGGTTGGACCCATCGAGCCTGCCGCAAACCGCGGCCAGCTGACTGTAGAAAATTTATCACATGCTGCTCTTGCCAGCCTTGCTGAAGCTTTATTCAGTTCATAAGCCATACTTTCGAGCCCGTATTCCTCCAAAACAATGCTAGAAGCCCCAAAGCTGTTGGTTTCAATAATATCTGCCCCTGCTTTTAAATAAGCTTCATGAATGGACAAAATAATCTCTGGGGCTGCAAGCGAAAGATATTCATTGCATCCATCATACTCTTCACCGCCAAAATCAGCTTCGGTGAGGTTTTCAGCTTGAATCATCGTTCCCATTGCACCGTCCAGGATCAATATTTTCTTTTTCATCTGCCTTACTATCAGATTTTCACTCATATGCTGTCACCTCTGCCATTTTCATACTATCCGTCTTCCTGATATATTCAGTCAGCATTGCTGTCATTTCATACCTCATAAACGGAGTAATTAAATAAATTCCTTGAAACTTAGCCATCGCCGCATCTGCCAAAGATTTAGCAATGGCAAGCCCCTCATTCCTGGCAAGCAGCGGATTGCTGCCGGCAGCAGCCATGGCACGGCGCACATCATCCGGGAGTGTAATGCCCGGTATTTCATTATGAATAAATTCAGCATTTCTGGCACTTGTCAGCGGCATGATGCCTGCAAAAACAGGTGTATCAAGATGTTTGGTCGCTTCATATACTTCTTCCATCTGGTTTACGGAATAAATCGGCTGTGTCAGGAAGGATTGTGCGCCGCAGATAATTTTCTTTTCCATTCTTTGTACAGCTTTGTCGAGATACTTAACGTTAGGGTTAAATGCTGCAGCAATTTTAAAATGGGATTGCTGCCCAAGGCTTTGCCCCGAAAACGATAAACCCTCATTGAACTGCTTGACGAGGCTGATCAAATCGAAAGAAGAAAGGTCATAAACAGAAGTAGCTCCCGGAAAATCGCCAATTTTGGACGGATCGCCAGTCACAACAAGCAGTTCATTCAGCCCCAGCGTTTGGAGTCCCATCAAATGAGACTGCAGGCCAATCAGGTTTCTGTCCCTGCAGGTCAGATGTATCAGCGGATTGGCCCCCATCTGGTTTTTCAGCATTACACCAAGAGCTGCATTGCTTATTCTCGGCGTTGCGAGCGAGTTGTCAGCAAGGGTAACGGAATCAGCACCTGCATCCAAAAGTGCCTTAGCTCCATTCATAAAAGGTTCAATTCCGAGCTTCTTTGGCGGGTCAAGCTCAACGAGAACCGTCCGTTTTCTTTTAGCCAGCTGGTGCAGTGCTGGTGTTTTATCATCAGTTATCTCGATGATTTCTATCTTTCTGGCCTTAATTTCTTTTTGTGTAACAGGAGGGATAATGCCAAGCTTCTTTTTTACTTCCGCAATATGAAGTGGAGTTGTTCCGCAGCATCCGCCAATTACTGCTGCCCCCTGTTCCCTGAGCTTTAAGGCACTTGAGCCAAAGTATTCCGGCACGGCTTCATATATCAGCCTGCCATCGATATATTCGGGGAGGCTTGCATTCGGATAAACGGATATCGGCGTGCTCTTCATAAGGGGAACTTCTTCTAGGGAGCGGATCATATGATGCGGTCCAAGCCTGCAGTTTATGCCTGCAACATCAGCACCCAGCTGTTCAATTCTTTGAAATGCTTCATTTAAATGAATGCCGTTTTGCATGTATCCAATTTCATGCAATGTAACATTGGAGATGATAGGAAGATCTGTTTCTTTCCTGGCAATCGGCAGCACGGTTTCCAGCTCTTCGAGGTCATAAAAAGTTTCAAGAATCAGACCATCAGGCCCTTCCATAAGAATACTGTAAAGCTGCTCACGAAAGCTGCGTTTTATCTCCTCCATGCTAAGATCATTTTTCCTTATGCTCCGCAAAGCCCCAATCGTTCCAAATACAAATGCTTTTCCTTCCGAGGCCTTCCTTGCGATTGCAACTCCATTGCGATTAATGGTGCTTACTTCATCTTCAAGGCCGTACCGCTTCAGTTTATGATAGTTTGCACCGTAGGTATTGGATTGCAGAATATCGGCCCCAGCTTCTAAATAGGCCCTGTGAATAGTTTCTATTTGGCCGGGTTCAGTAGAATTAAGCTCCTCATAGCAATGATCAATTCCATGGGAATACAGCAATGTTCCCATGGCTCCCTCCCCGATAAGCACCCGTTTTTTCAGCTCGCTCCGGAAATCCATATGACACCTTCTTTCAATATTTGTGTGTAATTAATAAGTGCTTACTGTATACTTGGCTGTTGCTCTCCGCTAAAGGTTGGAAGACTTCCGAGGACGCGCTGCTCCCCCGTGAATCAAGCCCATCCATTCCAATAATAAAGTGCAGGAATTTGCAATGAACCATAACAATGGTCTTCGAAAATAAAATAAAAACAGGCCTTCTTGGAAGAAGGCCTGTTTCAAACATTCTCCTCATCTATCAAGCTTCTGCTTGCTGGATTTAGCACCATGGCAATATGCCGGTTGCTGAGGCTTCATGGGGCCAGTCCCTCCACCTCTCTCGATAAGATATGTAATTTTAATATTCAAAAAAATTAATTACATTTAATTTACATGATTAAGCAGCCAATTTCAAGGCTTTATGGAAAATAGTATGTATATCCTTCTAAAAAACCAGGCACTATACCCGCTCCTGCTCTTTTCTGCTTCTGGCCATCGCTTAACCTTACTATCCCTGTGAGCACATCAGGGGAAGTATTAAAGACAAAAAAACTAAAAAAATCAGCACCATGTTTACCAAAAGCTGCAGAAGTGAATAACAAAACTATAATTGCAAGGAGAAAGGAGGCATTTTTTTGATTGAAATTTTAGCTAAGCAATTCCGCAGGCCAGACGGACTATTAGGAAGGCTTGCCGGAAAAATAATGCTGTTCGAAAACCGCAGGATTAACCGCTGGACCATTGACCTATTGAATATAAAGCCCGGGGATTATCTTCTTGAGATTGGATTTGGGCCAGGATATGCGATAAAGGAAATTTTTCGCAGGCACCATAATGTGAAAATAGATGGAATTGATGTCTCAGTGTCCATGACTAAGGAAGCAGAAAAGAGAAATTCAAAAAATGCAGAAGAAGGAAGGCTTCAGCTATACAGCGGGGATGTGTCAGATTTCAAACAGGATTTATACAGATACGACAAGGTTTTTTCTGTTAATAACTATCCCCTTTGGAAAAATCCCAAGAAGGAATTAATCAGGATTCACCATTTGATGAAGGATGGAGGAACCATCGCCATCACTGTACAGCCAAGAGAGGAAGACGCTTCCCGGGAAAAAGCCCTGTCTCATGCCATAGAAATTGAACAAGCACTCTTTCATGCCGGATTCCGCAGCATCTCTGTTAAGTTCAAGAAAATCCGCCCTCAATTAACGGTATGTGTTACTGCCCATTGCAAAAAGAATTAAAAAAATTCAAGGTGTTATAAGAGCTCACTGATTTTAACGGAATCGCTGAGCTCTTGTCCCTTAAACAAACTTTATCTTAGAGGAATATTAAGAAAGCCTTTTTTTCAGCTTTTTCTTCCAGTCTTCTGCAAGTCCTTCTGCGGAAATCAGTTCCTCTGCGGCTGCCAAGCCTCCCTCCTGGTGCAGAAGGATTCTGGATGCCTTTAACACGGTAATTGGCTTTTGTGCGCGGTGCAGTAAAGTTATATCATCATTTTGATTGATTGTGCCAGCATCAATCATTTTTGCAAAATAACCTGTATAGCACGTGTCCAAAATGCGCTTTAAGAATTGAGGTTCTTTATTGAAATAAGAAATCGTGGAGCATGGCACCCTTCCTTGTGTTACCTGGACTGCAGCACTGCTGCCAATTCTGAAAATATCACCGATGCATACTTCTTCTTCCTTCATTCCATGAACGGTCAGATTTTCCCCAAAAGCAGGCATCGTAATGGTTTTCTGGAATTCTTCCTCCCATCGGGAATAGTGTTCTGCAGGGTAAAAGCATACAGCGCGTTCAGGTCCGCCATGGTACACCGGATTGCCTACTCCGTCCCCGGAAAATCCATTTACACCGAGTTGCGCTTTTTCTGTTTTCAGTTTTTTTATGGCTGTTTTGATATTCATTCCGCTGAATACCTCATCCTGCGGTTTTCCTATTTGAAGCGATACAATGCTCCCTTGCATTAACATTATATTTCATCCTCTCTGTGTAAGCATCTCACATCTCTTTTAGTGAATACATCCGATAGAATCGCAGCCGATTTTGGAGATTTTTTAATATGCAGTCCCCTCTATGTAAGTATACTAAAGCTTGCCGCCTTAAAATACAGCTCATGGTGTATTCGTGACAGGGCAGTGGTCTTATGGTATTCTAATGATAGATAAAAACAAAAAGAACCGCAAATGTGCCAGCATCTGCGGTCCCGCGATAGAATTTTCCTGTCGGACCGGACTTCTATCAGCAAACAGGCCTCTCCTTGTGCATTTTAGGATGGCCTATTTTTTATTGTGAAAAGACAAAATTGCAATTATGAGAGTAGCAAACGAAAACATCGCCATAAAAGTTTCAAAGATTGTCAAAGGCATCACCCCCTTTTCCGGGGAGTCCCGATCCTAGCAGTCTATCGCCCTTCTATTATACCATAATTCCCTTAAAATAACGAACATGTGTTCCTTTTGAACAAAATGGCTACTTTAGTACTAAAAATTCTGAATAGTTGTTGTTTTTGATATTGAGACATGTTACTATTACCATACAATATATAGTTGATCCACTGATAATATCGCCTATATATTGATTGTTTTTTAAATAGATTTCCTCTTTTCCGCTCATCATTTGGGCGGCTTTTTTATTTCCGGGCATGAGAAAAAAGACGAGCCGCCTCCTATGGTGTTATTGCCTTAGGAACAGCTAGTCTTTAGGGATTTTAAAACATCAATTTTACATATTTATCAAAATTCTGACGGGAATTCAGCTTCTCTTATACGTTCCTTCAGTACCTTAGCCATTTCAAGTTTCCTGCTCTCACTCCAGCTAAAAACTTCCTCCATATAGGCAATCACTCCCTCGCTCCACCTTTTTGCGCCAGCGATATCAAACAGGATAGCACCTGTTCTTCTTAACAGAAAATCATCTGGCGAAGCAGCACTTTCATCTTCAATCGCATAAACAAGCATAGCAAATATCTCTTTAGGCAGATGATATTTTTCTGCAAGGCTGCCTTTTTCACGATGGATTTGAAAGATCTTGCTGATATTCGACCCATATTTCTTAGCAAGTTTTTCAGCAGAGTCCCTTGACAATCCAGCTTGTGTGCCTTCTTCAATCCTATTTTCTATATAGCGTTGAAATTTTGATGCCCCGCCGACATCTCCTCCTGAAATCGGCATATGTTCCGTCTGGCAGTCATCAAATTTAATTCCGTACTCTTTTTCAAACTGCAGGGAAATCTTGTCAGTAACCTGCTTTGACATTTTCCTGTATCCCGTCAGTTTTCCTCCAGCAATGGTAATCAGGCCGGAATCCGAGACCCATATTTCGTCTTTTCTTGAGATTTCGGAAGGGTCTTTCCCGTCTTCATGGATGAGCGGCCGCACACCTGCCCAGCTTGATTCGACGTCATCTTCTGTAATGCCTACATCAGGGAACATGTAATGGATTGAATCCAGCAGATAATCTCTGTCTTCTTTGGTCATTTTTGGATTGACGGGATCATTTTCATAAAAGGTATCTGTTGTTCCTACATATGCTTTCCCTTCCCGCGGAATGGCAAATACCATCCTCTTATCGGGTGTATCAAAGTAAACTGCCTGCTTGAGCGGAAACCGTTTCTGATCGATCACGATATGGACGCCTTTCGTTAAATGAAGGGTCTTTCCTTTTTTCGAATGATCTTTTCCCCGTAAGTCATCGACCCATGGACCCGCCGCATTCACGATTTTTTTTGCCGAGATGGTGAATTCCTTTCCTGTCAGCATATCCTTGATTACAGCTCCAGCTATCCTCCCTTCCTTGTATACAAAATCAGTTACTTTGGCATAATTCAGAAGGTCAGCTCCAATATCCGCAGCCTTTTTTGCCACTTCAATCGTTAAACGCGCATCATCCGTTCGATATTCAACATAATATCCGCCCCCTTTCAAACCGGTTTTTTTGACCAAAGGCGCCTTGGAAAGTGTTTCTTCCCTTGAAAGCATCGTCCTTCTTTCCTTTCTTTTAACTCCTGCTAGAAAATCATAAACACGCAGCCCGACTGAAGTAGAAAACTTCCCGAAATTCCCTCCTTCATGAAATGGAAGCAGCATCCACTCCGGTGTTGTTACATGTGGACCATTTTCATAAACAATCGCTCTTTCTTTCCCTACTTCAGCTACTAAAGATACCTCCAGCTGCTTTAAATAACGCAAACCTCCATGAACGAGCTTTGTCGAACGGCTCGATGTTCCTGAAGCAAAATCCTGCATCTCCACCAGCGCCGTTTTAAGACCCCTTGACGCCGCATCAAGAGAAATGCCGCACCCGGTTATTCCTCCTCCTATTATTAATAAGTCATACTCTTTTGACTGCAGCTTATCTGTCACTTTCCCGCGATTTAAATTAGAAAACTTCATGCTATTTCCCCCTCATAGCTTCGTATAGTTATTTAATACCCTGATAGCCTTGCGTTTATGTTAAAAATGCATACAAAAAAGACCGCAGATCGCACAGCTGCCATATGCAGCCATGCCACTTGCGGTCTCTCCAATTCTCCAACCAATTTTATTAACTTATTTAAAGTATAACGCTTTCTTTTTCATTTGAAAAGCATTTTGCCCTGCAATCACTGTTCAGGGTTACTATACAGCTTCCAAAGCTCTAAATTGGAAGTGGTTATGGCAACCGCTCCGGAATTCAAGGCATTTTCTGCTTCCTGCCGGGTTCTTATAAAACCGCCTGCCATTATAGGAATGTTCACCTTTGACTTGATTTCTTCAATGATCCAAGGCATTGCACCCGGCAGAAGCTCAATAAAGTCAGGCTTTGTTTTTTCAATGAGCTGCAGGCTTTTTTCCAGCGCATGGGAATCGATCAAAAACATGCGCTGTATTGCTTTTATGCCCTTTTTCTTCGCTCTTTGAATCACACTTATTTTGGTGGAGATTAATCCGTAAGGCTTGTACTCCTGACAGATATATTCTGTTCCGTATTCGTCATTTTTAATTCCATGGATCAAATCCATATGGTAAATCATACTCTTGCCATGCTGTTCCGCCAATGCTGCAGCAGATTTTAACTGTGAGATATGTATTTCAAGGAAGGCTCCGATTTTAAATGGGCTTTCAAGGAATTTTTCAAATTCCTTCATGTTTCTTGAAGCGGGAATAATATGCTGCATGATTGTCCTCCCTTTCGGAAAGTATCCATTTTCCCATCATTTTATCATACTTTGGCCAATGCTTATTTATCAAATAACAAAAAAGGAGAAGGCATCTTCCCCTTTTAAGCTTCTTTTTTTCTTATTGCGGTCTTCTTTCTTGCTGTTTTTTTCTTTGCGGCAGGCTGTTTTGGCTTTGTTTTATCGATAGAGGCCTGCAGGGCAGCCATCAGGTCAGTAATATTACTTGCTTGCGGTTCTTTTTCTTTTGCGGTAACCGTCTTGCCTGATTTTTTGGACTCAATCAGCTCAAGAAGTGCTGTACGGTATTCGTCATGATATTTTTCTGGCTTAAACTCTGCCGTCAGCTGATCAATAAGCATGATGGCCGTTGATAATTCAGTATCTGAAATGGCATCCCCAGAAGGAATGCCAGGCACATCGGCTGCTGGCCGGACTTCATCAGGATAATGAATGGTTTCCATGATCAGTGTGTTTTCCATTACCCGGATTACTGCCATTTGTTCCTTTGAACGAATCATGATCTTTGCGAGACCTGCTTTGCCGGAAGATTCCAGCGCCTTCCGAAGGAGCGAATAAGCTTTTATTCCTCCTTCATTGGGAGACATATAATAGCTTTTATTGTAATAAATGGGGTCAATTTCTTCCAATTTCACAAAATCGATAATCTCGACTGCCTTTTCTTCATTCTCCTTTTTAAGCATAGTTAATTCTTCGTCTTCAAGAATCACATATTTCCCTTTTGTATATTCGTATGCCCTGACAATATCGTCCTTGCCCACTTCCTTGCTGCAGACAGGACAGACTTTTTCATATTTAATCGGGGAATGGCACTCTTTGTGCAAATTTCTAAGCGAAATGTCTTTATCTTCAGTCGCTGCATGCAGCTTGACCGGAATATTCACCAATCCAAAGCTTATGCTGCCTTTCCACATTGTGTGCATTTTTTTCACCTGCTGATTTTTTGTCTGCTCCTGTTACATACTTTCTGATGATTTCCGCTTCAGGCTCTCCCGTGTGCTTCTTTACCGGGTTTCCCGCAGGAGTCCGCACCTTCCGCCAACCGCCAATTTTTAACAGGGCTTTTATAAAAGAAGCTACTTTAAGTCTCCTTTATTAGGTATTGTGCACTGTTGCTTTCATTCCTTCCGTAAAAAAAATTGGCAATGCAAGTTTATGCTGATCTGGCACATCCTAAATGAACAAGCATTAGACAGGAGGGTTTTTCATGAAACCAATGCTTCCTACTTATAAAAGCGATCCCCCGCTTGGCGAGCCGTGGAGCTACGAAGTCAAATATGATGGGTTTAGGGGAATATTGACAATAGGTGAATCGCACACAGAGCTTCTAAGCCGGAATAATAAGAAGCTGCTGCCTAATTTTCCCGAAATACAAAGATACGCTGATTCAATAAGGCCAATGCTTGACGGTTACCTGCCTGTAAAACTGGACGGCGAACTGACTTGGCTTGTTAATCCATGCAAAAGCGATTTCATGCACCTGCAATGGAGAGGGAGATTAGGAAATTCGGAAGCCATTGAAAATGCCTCCTATGATTCCCCGGCGATATTTCTGGCATTTGATCTCATTGAATACAAAGGACAAAATCTTTTAAATACCGCTTACAGCGAACGCAAAAAACTCTTAAAAGAATTTATCAGAATTCCAGGCATACCAGAGTCACCTGATCCGCTGGATTCTGCCTGTATTCAATATATTCCTGCCTTCAGGGACTTCCATGCATTAATGGATCTGGTGATTTTATATGACGGTGAAGGAATTGTAGCAAAGCATGGAGCAAGCCTTTGGGAAGCAGGAAGGCGGACACAGGAATGGATAAAAATAAAAAACTGGCGGACTGTTTCCTGTTTTATCACTGAGCTCAATACAGCAAATGGCTACTTTTCCCTTGGTGTTTACCGGGGAAGTGAAATCATTTCCGTGGGTCAGGTAAAAAACGGCCTTCCGTCCCATGAAAGGGGTATTTTGGAACAGATTATAAAAAGTAATGCGGCAGGCAGTGATGGTGCTTCTCTTTTCATTCACCCTTCTATATGTGTATCTGTTCATTTTCTGCATTCTTATGATGAAAGTGAGCTTCGTGAGCCAAAGTTTCATAAAATTCTTGTAGAGGCACAACCCGATCATTGTACTTGGGAAGCATTCATAGAAGGACAGTTTACGTTTCCTGAAAGCTTTAAGATGACTTCTCCTGATAAGCCCATATGGAACACTGACAACGGGGGCATTATTACAAAGATAGAGTATTTACAGTATTTGAGGGATATATCCTCGTGGATGCTGCCTGGGTTATACAATAAAGCATTGACAACCATACGCTACCCTCATGGAATCATGTCTGAAGAACGGTTTTACCAGAAAAATGCGCCTGAATATACCCCTTCATTTGTCAATACGTTTAAGGAAGGAGATATCTCCTATATTCTTTGCAATGATATACAGACCCTGCTATGGCTGGGCAACCAGTTAGCCATTGAATTCCATGCACCCTTCCTTTCAGCAGGCAAAGAGATGCCGGATGAAATAGTACTCGACCTCGACCCTCCCTCATCCGCTTCGTTCCCGCTTGCAGTCAAAGCTGCGTCAGCCATCAAGAGATTTCTCGATTCCATTTCTATAAGCGGGGTATTAAAGACCTCGGGCAACAAAGGCCTGCAGATTCATATCCCGATCCCTGCCGATACATACAGCTATTCTGATACCCGTCTTTTCACGGATTTTCTGGCAGATTATTTATTAAACGCCTTTCCGGATGATTTCACGATTGAACGGATGAAAAAAAACAGACAAGGAAAGCTGTATCTTGATTTTGTTCAGCACGGGGAAGGAAAGACCATTATTGTCCCTTATTCTGCAAGGGGCAACAGCTTTGCGGGTGCAGCGACACCTCTTTATTGGGAAGAGCTGGAGAATGAGATTGCCATTGAAGATTTTACCATCAGAAATGCAGCCAAAAGGGTCAGAAGCCAGGGATGCCCTTTCAGAAATTACGAAGAGTACAGAGCAAATCAGCCATTTCAGGAGGTCATTTCTTTTTTAAATAAGCACAAAAAATAAGGTGCATCCTCGGATGCACCTTATTGTGTACCTATTTGAATGCTAAAATTTGTTCCCGCACCGAGTTTTCAAATTTTGAGTATACGTTGGTCTCTTTTGTGAATTTAGTTTCATGCAGAAGCTTGAATTTTGCCGTTTCTTCAAGGTCGACGGCTATGGATGCACGATACTCATATGTGGCGTTGCCAATCAAATCTATTTTATATTCTCCCGTTTTTTCATCCAAATGCACAGCACACTTTACTTTGCCGCCTGGATTAAAAACTTCTATTTCTTCTTCCACGTTAGCTTTGCCGTTCAAACAGGCGACAAGGCTTGAAGCAGACATTGCTGTTCCGCAGGCATTGGTAAATCCGACTCCTCTTTCAAATGTGCGGACAAAAATTTTATTTTCCCCAAGATGCCTTACAAAGCTTACATTTACCCCATCAGGAAAAAGCTCATTCGGCTTATTTACACTTTCGGCAAGTTCCTCCTGTATTCCAGAATCCAGGATTTCCTGTTCTACAATTGAAACAAGATGAGGGTTTGGCACAGCAAGGGCAGTAAATTGCAGGCTATCCGAAAGCACGGGAATCGTTTCATTTTCCAGGGATTCTTGCCCAAGCCGGAGCGGCAAATCGTTCAGCCTGAAAGAAACAGGTGATATTTCCACTTTAAAAGTAGGAATGCCTTCATAAATATCTGCGGTCCGTTCGACGGCAAGGTCTTTTTTCATTGTTTCAATTACTAATGTATCCTTGGAAACTGTTTCATGGACAAACCTTGCCACACAGCGCAAGCCATTTCCGCACATTGACGCCTCAGATCCATCAGCATTGAATACTCTCATCCGGGCATCCCCGCGGCTGCTCTTCATGACAAAAAGAATACCGTCTCCACCAAGGCTGCCTTTCCGATTGCATAAAGAAATGGCAAGCTTGCTTCTTTCATCATCTGTAAAGCTTATATCTTTAGTCAATTCATCGATTAATATAAAATCGTTGCCAGATCCATGGCATTTCAGTAAATCAATAATCATTCCAGCATCTCCAATCCATGTTTAACCCGGTGTTATTCTGTTCGCCTTAAAGGGTATATATGTATGTAATTCATTATACTATGCTGCTCTGCAAAAATTGAGTCTTACCTCCAGTATACTGATAATTTTTCTTGCGGCAAGCAAACAAGGGGCCATTTATTCGAACGAGCAAAAAAGCCCAAGGCAAAAAGGAGAGTGCCATCATGAAAATCCGTTCTGTATTTAAAAAGCATGTCTATTGGTTCCATCTATTTGTACCGGCAAAAGGACATGTCCTTTCGGAAGATTCCAATGGAAAGGTCATATCTGCAGAAGTTTCCATTTTGACAGAATCACAGCAATTAGTCTGGGAAGGTAAAATCCGCGTTTTCATCAATCAGTTTGGCACCTATCCGCAGCCTGAAGATCTAAATCGGATCCAAGCTTCCGATACAGCAAAGAAAATGCTACTTATTGAGCTAAGGCGGTACATCAAACCGCAAAAAGCTTTTTTATGATGAAGCAGCACTTCCTGAAAGCAGGCCGCTGGACCAGAAGAGTGCTTCTTTGCAGGCTTCAAAAACCTGGCTGCTGTCAAATCCCAGTGAGGCACACATCATTTCAGCGCTTTCCCAATTTGCCCCTTCCACTTCGATTGCCAAGTCCAGAATTTTTTTATAGATATTATTTTCTCCAAGCAGCGCCAGGGAAATTTCTTCATGCAGGGAAAGTTCCTGCAGTACATTCTTCATAGGAACCCCCATAATCGAATCCATCAGCGAAAACATGCCTGCCAGAAAAAAACCCGGTGCTGCCGTTCCTGCCTGGCTAAGTGAAGCAATTTTTTCACATGCCCTGGCCCTCGTCAGGCATATCCTGGCAATCTCACTAGATGCCTTCGATTGGCCCCCGCTATAGTCCCTTACAGCCAGTACAAAGATCCACTTTTGGATTTCAATCAATCCCAGAAAAACGATCGCCTGGCGAATCGAATTTATTTTATTTTTCGGCCTGAAAGATGGCATATTGATTAATTTAAGCAGCTTATAAGATAGAGATAAATCTTTCTCTATTAAACTTGTCAGATGATCGATATCCGGCTCGGGCAATGATAGAATCTGGATAATTTCATAATATGAATGAAAAAAGGGAGGTACATCATGTGTTGACAATATAATGGGCTTAGAGAAAAAATACCCTTGAAAATAATCGTAGCCTAATTTCTTTGCCAGCTCATATTCTTCCCTTGTTTCTACTTTTTCAGCCAGCAGTTTCAAATTAAGCAACCTGCAGATCGATTCTATTTGCTCTCTCATATTTTCTGGCGTATTCAGAAAATCCACTTTAATGATATCAGCTGTTTGCAGCAGTCTTTCTGAAAAGGGGTTTTCTTTATTAAAAACAAAGTCATCCAAAGCAATCTTATAGCCCTGTTTTTTAAGAGATAAACAAATGCCGATCAATTGCTCTGTCACAGGGACTGTTTCAAGAATCTCAACCACTATTTCCCTAGGAGGAAAGTATGTCGGCAGATTCAGTTCCAATAAGTTTTCAGTAAAGTTAATAAAGCATGGCTTTCCATCAGAAAGTCTGTCAATCCCAATGTTCAAAAAGCTGTTAATAATTACATCGGCAGTGGCCTGATCATGATTAACAGCATGATAGCTATTTTCCATACTATTGCGATACAATAATTCATAAGCAGTCAGTTCGTCATTTCTTCCAAAAATAGGCTGTCTGGCAACAAAAACTTCCATTTATAAACCCCTTTGTCATCCACGAATAATTATGCCTATATTTTAACAATAAAAGGAATATGTGTCTATTGGTATAAGAACAAATATTCAGGACAAAAAGCCAGTAAAACAGAAAAAGGAAGCAGATTTTACATATCTGCTTCCTTTTAAACTTCCAGCTCAGCTTATGGTGCTGATTATGAAATAGGCTAAAAATAGCACACCAATGATATAAAGCACCGGCGAAACTTCTTTTGCCTTGCCAATTACAATTTTCAAAATAGGATACATAATAAACCCGATGGCCATTCCGTCAGCTATGCTGAAAGTGAATGGAATCATGGCAATAATTAAAATGGCAGGGACACTTTCAGAAAAGTCCCCGAAATTCAAATGCTTGATATTTTCCATCATTAAAATCCCTATAATGATCAAGATAGGTGCAATGGCACTGTCAGGAATCACCTTGATGACTGGAATGAATAATATGGACACGATAAAAAGAATCCCGGTAATAACCGAAGTGAAACCAGTCCTGCCGCCAGATGCGATTCCAGCCGCTGTTTCTACAGTTGCCACCGTAGGGCTTGAACCTGCTAAGCCCGAAATCAATACAGAGATTCCAGTTGCCTGGAATGCCTTTTGATACTGTCCGGGTCTTTTAATGCTGTTCACATGTCCATGAACAAGACCGATATTTTCAAACACAAGTACCATTGTCATGATAAATACGGCTACCCAGAAATCAAAGCGGCCAGCTTCAGCAAAGGATAGAGACATAAAAACATCTCCGTAGGATGAAACATCCATGCCTTTAAACGAAACTCCTGAGAATGAAATGGTTCCAAGACAGTATGCTATGATACTGCCGGCAATGATCGTTATCAGAAAACTGCCTGGCACGTTTTTGATGAACAATGAAATGGCAATGATAAAGGTCAGCGCTGTTGCAATGACTTTGGGATCGCTGAAGCTTCCAAGCGCTAAAAGCGATGATGCACTCTTGGTGATCAAACCGCCTTTTTCAAGTCCAAGGAACATTAAAAATAATCCAAGTCCTACTGAAATGCCTTCTTTTAATGAATTTGGAATTGAATCACTGATAACTTTGGAAAAACGGGTAAAGGCGATAAACGCAAAGATGGCACCGGAAACAAATACAGCACCTAATGCAGATTGCCAGGATAGGCCCATTCCCTGGACCATCGTGTAGGCAAATAATGCATTAAGCCCCATTCCCGGCACAAGGATAATCGGGACATTTGCAAAGAACCCCATCAGGATGCAGCTTGCTGCAGACGTGACAATTGTCGCAACGATTGCACCGTTAAACGGAATGCCTGCTTCAGACAGAATCAGCGAATTTACCACGGTAATGTAGACAATGGTAAAATAACTCACTACCCCTGCAAGAATTTCTCTGCGGAATGTCGACCCATTTTCATGGATGTTAAAAAGCCTTTCAAAAATAGAACGATTCATAGTAGATTCCTTATTTAGTTTATCCCTCACCCACCCGTTTGTTACAGTGACAAACCACACTATGTGATTTTAACAGAAAAACACCGGAAATCAAACTATTCTCCCATTTTATCAGCGGACTGCTTGCTGCAGCCATTTTTTACACTTTGGCGGGTTGTTAATTTCCCCAGTTCATCCTGCCTGCAAACGCCCTCTGCAGACGCCCGGCTTCCCGAGCAAGGCATCTCCACGAAAAGTCCATCTAAAACCAGCACGCCGCCTTAATCCTCTGCAGCTTTAACGTAATCTATTATTTAAGAAATTCGTAGCCGTCAACGACTTTGTCAAGTTTACCGGTTTCAGGAGAGATGACAAGCCCGTGTACCGGGATATTTGCCGGAAGCAGCGGATGGTTCCGGATAATTTCGACACTGTTTTTAACACTTTCCTCTACACTGTCAAAGCCGCGGAGCCAGTTTTCCAAGTGAATGCCGGAGTTCTCCACCGTTTCAATTGTTTCTTCTGTAATGCCCCTGTCCTTCATTTTTCCAACCATCTTTTCACTGTTGATGGAGGACATTCCGCAATCATGGTGGCCAACTACAAATACCTCATCAGCATTCAATTCGTAAACGGCAACCATTATGCTCCTCATGGCACTTCCGAACGGATGGGAAACAACCGCACCCGCAGTTTTAATAACTTTGGCGTCTCCGTTTTTGAAGTTCATGGATTTAGGAAGCAGTTCAACAAGCCTTGTGTCCATGCAGCTTAGGACAACCATTCTTTTTTCAGGCAGCTTCCCTGCTTTATATTTTTCATATTCCTCTTCTTCCACAAATTTTTCGTTATATACTAATATTTCATCCAATAAAGACATACTATCACCTATTTTCTATGTATTTTTCTTGCTCATTATAATACAAAACAGACAAAATTGCTTTTTTTAAGAATCCTTCATGCAATCATGCAGTTCTTTTTTTAAGCTTTTTTCAATTTTTTCTATGATGCAAAACTGCTGCACAAAAACCAAGCACGGCCACTTTTTCTTCCATTTCGGCTGCTTCACTAAATGAGAGAACCGGAGTATTCATCTCCTTGAATCGCTCCCCCCACTCTATGGGCATCCAGCCTTTTTGAAACCTCACTATCTTTTTGCCGCTGCAAGTGCTTAATTCAAAATCATTGAGAAGCCCGCCGATGCTGACAGGAATCCAGTCTTCCCCGCTGGCTCCAGCAATCATGCCATTCACTTTAAAAAGGGATTTTTTCCATACTTCCTTAAAGGTCCCTATCAGCTGCCCTTCACCGTCTTTCATAACCACTTTGTTCAGCAGGCCCCAGCCGAAATTATACATACCAAGCAGTGTTCCCTTTGAGTCATACAATCCATACCTTTTAGGCAATACCAAGGAAACAGAGTTTGGAATCATCCACATATACCAGCTCATGTTCATGTCTCTTATTTCTCCTGCAAGTGCCCCGTTCGGTTCAAAAAGCAGTACCCTCAATGTAGGAGCCGGCATAAAGGCTGCCAGCAGATTTCTTTGCTCCCCCAGCGGCTTGCATGATGCTTCCGCTTCTTTTGGCAGTCCCTGTGCCCGGTTTTCGTATACTCTATATCCCGCAAAGCTTATTATGCTAAAAAGAATGAAGGGTGCTTCAATCTCCAGAATATTGCCCGTTAAAACCCCAGAAAGATGCAGTGCAAAGAAAGCTGCTGCCATGATTAAAGAAATCCAGGAAGTCCGGAAGCATATCTTAGCCGTTTTCACATAATAAGTCCGTATATTCATAATCTGCTCCTTGGGAGATTAATAGTATGCCTTAAGAATACATTAATAGACCGGCCGCTTGCCCGGCCTCCTAATGTATGTTCTACCTCTTTCATTCTATTCCTTTTTGAACTTTAATAGAATAAATAAAAAGCGGAAGCGCCTTATTCAAAGGATCAAAGACTAAGAACGCCGCGTCCTGCGGCAACGTCTTCGTGACCCCCATCCTGGGGGCCCTCAACCAGCATAAGACGCATCAGAATAGAAGGCGCTCTTTGCCTTCAATTCTGATGCGGCTTATGACCTCGAGAGGCTAGGCGCTGCAGCTGGATTGAATAAAAAGCGGAAGCGCCTTTTCTGAGGATCAAAGACTAAGAACGCCGCGTCCTGCGAAGCTTCTTTGTGACCCCCACCCTTTGAGCTCATATCGAGTATACAAGGTGCAAGAATAAAAAAAGTCCGTTAATGAACACCAAACATAAACAAAAAGGCATCCGGCAATGCGGATACCTTTTATGATTTTTATAGAATGCGGAATATAACGGGAATCTTATATTCTATACCCTCATACGACTTAACTGCCGCAATGATGGTAAAAACAATACCCGCTATCCCTATCACCGGCAGTGCAACAAATCCTATGAATACCAGGCAAAGTACCCCAGCGGCAGCTGTATAAATCGTATAGGAAATTAGAAAGTTAAAATATTCCCGTCCATGATAATCAATGAACTTAGAAGAATCTTTCTTTATCAGCCAAATAATCAATGGCCCTATGAAAACAGTAAAGAAACTGGCAACGTATATAAGCGCAGCCAATGATCTTTCATCACTTGATGGCATTTCCCTCTCCTCGCTTTCTTTATGATATTATACGCAAAAACTGTAAATAAGGCTCATATTTTTCCAGACTCCTCCTTTTTCTTGAAAATCAACATGTTCTTTTTTTGAGATACATATGTATGGATAAAAGGTTGTACAAAGTATCTTCTTATGAGGTGATGGTTTGTTGAATGGATTTCAAGCTTTAATACTAGGTATGATACAGGGATTGACGGAATTCCTTCCCATATCGAGCACCGGTCATCTGTATTTAGGAAGGCACCTCTTTCACCTGGATGATGCTGGCATTACGCTGGATACAATGCTGCACATCGGCACACTGCTTGCTCTTATCGCCGTGTACAAAGAGGATTTGTTTGCTTTAGTGAAGAAGCCCTTTTCCAAATTGACACTGTTGCTTATCGCAGGCACAATACCCGCTGTTTTTGCAGGACTGCTGCTGGGCGACTGGTTTGATGAGCTTTCCAAAACAGGAGTGACCATTGGATGGGAGTTCCTTGCGACAGGATTTATTTTATGGCTTGCAGACAGCGCCAAGGAAGGCAAAAAATCGATCAGCCAAATCACTGTAAAGGATGCCATCCTCATCGGCAGTTTTCAGGCTGCTGCAATCATGCCTGCATTATCCCGCTCAGGACTTACGATAGCTGCAGGATTATTATGCAAGCTTGATAGGGCGACTGCAGCTTATTTTTCTTTTCTTCTATCCATCCCTGCAATAACTGGCGGCATTGTGCTGCAAATCAAACCTGTTTTATTGGGACAGGCTGAGTATCTAAGCTTTCCAGCCCTTCTTGCCGGCACTCTTTCATCAGCTATTTTTGGATACATTGCTGTAGTATGGATGATAAATTATTTAAAAAGAAGATCTTTGAAAGTTTTTTCCATCTATGTATGGGCTCTAGGCGGGCTGATTTTGATTCTCCAATTTACGGGTGCCTTTTGAACGTGTTGGGGCTGCCTGAATTTCAATAAAAAGGATGCAGATTTATGCTGTTTTAAGGGGATTAAAATATATGTAAGAAAGGAGAAAAAATGTCTATACTTTTTCAGAATGCCATTGTCCATTCTGTCACCTCCCCTCCTTTGCAGGGAGGAGACGTATATGTGAGGGATGGAAAGATAAAGGATATCGGCCATTCACTTGAGCAAAAGTACAGCCATTATGCCCTAACAAGAATCGATTGCAGAACCATGCATCTTTTTCCTGGATTAATCGATGTTCACACACATATGGGGCTATACGATGAAGGCACTGGCTGGGCTGGCAATGACGCGAATGAAACCATCGAGCCGCTCACCCCCCAAATCCGCTCCATTGATGGGGTATACCCTCTCGATACGGCCTTTACTGATGCAATTTCAAACGGAATAACAACTGTTCAGGTGCTGCCTGGAAGTGCAAATGTGATTGGCGGGACTACATCTGTGATTAAGACTTTTGGAAACAATATTACTAAGATGCTTGTCAGGGAAACTTCCGGCCTTAAGATTGCACTCGGTGAAAACCCAAAAAAGATTCATAGTTCCTCAAGCAATGATTCCATTACACGAATGGGAATCATGGGAATGCTCAGGGAGGCATTTTCTGAAGCAAAACACTGTGATAATCCTGATACTTTCAGGGCTGCCCCGATCATTAAGGCCCTAAAGAGGGAGATCCCAGTCCGCATTCATGCACACAGGGCAGATGATATATTCTCTGCCATTCGTTTTGCTGAAGAATTCGAGCTGGATTTAAGAATTGAACACTGTACGGAAGGTCATTTGATAGCAGATGAACTGGCTGGCAGGCAGCTCAAAGTGTGTGTCGGTCCTACTCTTACCCGGAGATCCAAAGTCGAACTGAAAAATAAAAGCTGGAAAACGTATGAAGAATTGACTAAACGGGGTGTCGAGGTCTCCATTACCACGGACCACCCTTACACCCCGATCCAGTATTTGAACATATGCGCTTCCCTTGCCGTCCGGGAAGGTCTGTCTATTCAAAAAGCAGTTGAGGGCATAACTATTCTTGCTGCAAGAAATCTGGGACTGGAAAAAAGATTAGGAAGCATCGAGGCTGGAAAAGATGCCGATTTGGTCCTTTGGACACACCACCCTTTCCATTATCAGGCAAAGCCATTTATCACCATGATAAATGGAGAAATTGTATTCAAAAAAAAGTAGAAATTTGGTGAAAAAAATAGATAAAAACCTATTTTCAAATTCATTTTTTTTTAGTATTATACCTTCGTAAGGTATTTTTTTTTGAATATATTGCTTAAAAATAAAAATAGGGAAGGCAAATGGTGCGCCACCGGTTTCCGGTCCTAGTGGGTTCGATTCCCACCCCGAAATTTTTTGATGCATTACTTAAAAAATTTCGAGGGTGAGAGTAGAGCAGATGCTTGGAATCTGCCCTCAAGCGGAGGGACGGAAATGTTAAAAAAGAGAGATTTTACAGATTGTCATCCTCTTTACGAGTTGATTACGCATCCAGATGTCTTCCCTTTCGTGCGCCAAAAAGTTGATTCATATGAAGAATATGTATTCGTCACAAAGCAAACGATGGAAGCTGAAGAATCGGGCCAATTGATTTCCCGCACGATAACCGATGAATGGGAAAATCCGATTGGTACGATATCCCTTTTTGATGTACAGGATTCTGCCGGTTTTCTTGGGACCTGGCTTGGCAAGCCTTACCATGGAAAAGGTTATAATGCCATGGCAAAAGAAGCCTTCTTCAACGAGCTTTTCTTTGAACTAAACATTGAAACTGTGTTCATGAGAATCCGTAAAAAAAATCTGCGTTCTATTGGTGCTGCCGAAAAGCTTCCATATGCAGTCAAAGCCAACGAATCAAGGAAATATATGTATGATGCCATTAACGAAAACGGCGATATTTTCGATTTGTATGAAATTCCAAAGGATTTGTACACCCTCCATATTCTAAGACAGCAGCAGGATGATGATTCACAGCAACTGCTTGAAGCATAATTTTATAAGTTCGCTGCTATAACACCACTAGGGGATTGGCAATTGCGCCAATCCCCCTTTTCTTGTTCTCCTCAGCTATTATCACAGTCATCAACAAACACAGCCCGAATACGCAGAAAAAAACACAAAAGTTATCTCCAGGAATAAAAAATCAGCCCGGGAGGCTTCTGTGTTTTTTGTTTTTTCATTTAGGCTCTTTTCTTAAAGGTTGTTGTTTATTAATGAGGAGTTCTGCGAGGTGAACCCATTGTTAAAACAGGTTGATTGGAGCGCAAGGTGCGAGACTCCTGCTTAGATTAGCGGGACAGGTGAGATCCGCAGGCGCAGCTGAGGATTCTCACCGCCCGCAGAAAGCGAGCATCCTGAAGCGGAAATCAGCCACCTTGTTCCATGCAACAAATTTTACGAAAACAGCCTTCATTTATAAGCTAGAACTTTTACTGTCACTCTCAATCAATTCTTCGTACAGCTTGCGGACCACATAGGTTTTATATGATTCGAGCTTTCTTCTTTCAGCAGGATGCTTTGTAATCCCTTTTGCTTTTAATTGAGCCAAAAACCAGCCTTTTGAATATTTATAGGCCAATAGCATCTACCCCCTCATGCGCGTTTTACAAGATATGCGCATGAGGGGCGTTTCATGTATGTTCTAGCGGTTTTTCATCATGCCGTTAAGCAGTTCATACATTTCATGAGCGGTTTTAAAAGGACGCTCTTTTTTCATTTTATCTTTATACAAAGCAGTCTTCTCCTGTAAGGTATGAAGTGCAGCTTCGAAATTTTGATATGTTGCGTTTTCTTCCTGCAGTACCTTCGCGAAGCCTTGTTTTTCAAAGCTTGCGGCATTGAGGATTTGATCTCCTCGCGAGGCCTGTGCGCTTAATGGAATCAGCAGCATCGGTTTTTGGAGGCCGAGAAATTCAAAAATCGAATTGGAGCCTGCTCTTGAAACGATCACATCAGAGGCAGCCAGCAGGTCGAAAAGCTCTTCATGGACAAATTCAAATGGGCAATAGCCTTTTCTTTTCAGATGCTCCTTCACATTTCCTTTTCCGCAAATATGGATAATCTGATAAGAATTCAGCAGTTCATCAAGATTTTCTGTAATCAGATTATTGATCTTCACTGCCCCGAGGCTTCCGCCCATAACCAAAAGCACTGGCCTGCTGCTGTCAAAACCGCAGAATATCTTTCCTTTTGCTGCATTTCCCTTAAAAATGCCATCCCGCAAAACGGCTCCTATGTACATGGCTTTTTGCTCCGGCAGGTTAGCGGCAGTCTCCTGGAACGTTGTGAAAATTTTTGACGCAAATGGCATGGCAATTTTATTGGCAAGCCCTGGAGTATAATCTGATTCATGAATTAAAATTGGGATTTTTAGCATTTTCCCTGCAAGGACTACAGGAACTGAAACAAATCCTCCTTTTGAAAATATGAACTCAGGGCGGACTTCTTTTAAAATTCTTCGTGCATCGAAGATTCCCTTGATTACTTTAAACGGATCTTTCAGATTTTGAAGAGACAGGTATCTCCTTAATTTTCCCACAGCAACGGTACGATAGCTGATTTGAGGAAATTCCTTTTCAATGATGGATTTTTCAATTCCCTGCTCTGATCCAATATAGGTTACATCCCAGCTGTTTTCTATAAATTCAGGGATGATGGCAGCATTGACCGATACATGTCCTGCTGATCCTCCGCCCGTAAAAACGATTTTCTTTTTCATTTATTTCACCTTCCGCAACCAAAAATGTTTTCCCTTCATATTACCATAGTTGAAGCCGGCTGAAATGGCGAATCTTGAATTTTCTTTTGTCAATATAAGCAAAGGCGGGAAAAGAAATTCAAGAATACGCCAGATCTCCTGAATTAGATCAAGTACACCGCTCGCTGCCTTCCCTCCCCCCATATTTAAAATATTTACCTCCCGCAGACTAAGCAATCTTCAACAGACTCTATGAATTCAATGAAAAAATGTTATAATGCAATCATTCGCAAAAATGTAAATCGAGGTAACAGCATGAAGCAAACTTATACAAAAGCAGAAAAATTCCGCCAGCTGCTAGTAATACTCCTCCCCATCCTTGTCACACAAATGGGAATGTACGCAATGAATTTTTTTGATATCATGATGTCTGGCAAATATAATACTTCACATGTAGCAGGTGTTTCTATAGGGAGTTCCTTATGGGTCCCGGTAAATACAGGGCTATGCGGGATATTGCTCGCCATTACACCTATTGTTTCCCAGTACATCGGCTCGAAAAACCATAAAGCAGTACCTGTTTCAGTCATTCAAGGAGTGTATTTATCTGCTTGTATGGCCATTATCATAACAATCATCGGCATGTTCGTCCTGGATCCTGTACTCAATGGCATGAGTTTGTCTCCTGCTGTCAAAGAAGTGGCGCACGATTATCTTGCAGCTCTTGCACTGGGCATCCTTCCGCTTTTTATGTACAATGTCCTTCGATCATTCATTGATTCACTGGGCCAAACAAGAATTTCCATGTTCATTACTCTTTTTTCCCTGCCGGTAAATGTCCTGTTCAATTACCTCTTAATTTATGGGAAATTTGGTTTTCCAGAGCTTGGGGGCGTTGGTTCGGGCTATGCAACAGCCATTTCCTATTGGATGATCTTTTTCATCGCGGTGATTGTCGTTCACAGGATGCGTCCTTTTTCCGGATATAAAGTATTTCATTCTTTTCCAAAAGTATCGTTTGCTGAGTGGCGGATGATTCTGAAAATCGGCATGCCAATCGGATTTTCGATTTTCTTTGAAACCAGCATCTTTTCTGCAGTGACACTGTTCATGAGCAATTATGATACAATAACGATTGCTTCTCACCAAGTGGCAATTAATTTCGCTTCATTCCTTTACATGCTGCCACTCAGCATTTCAATGGCACTGACAATCATTATAGGCTTTGAGGTCGGTGCCGGCCGTTATATGGATGCAAAACAATACAGTTTGATTGGAATTTCCTCGGCACTATTCCTGTCTCTGCTATGCGCGTGCATCATTTTCTTTTTCAGGGAAAACGTTGCTTCCCTTTATACAAACGATTCTGTCGTCATGAAAATGACCGCACACTTTTTAATTTACGCAATCTTTTTTCAGATTTCCGATGCCGTGCAGGCACCTATTCAGGGAATTCTACGGGGTTATAAAGACGTCAATATTACGTTCATCATGACACTTGTGTCATATTGGATAATCGGCCTTCCAACTGGATACCTTTTCGCCCATTATACAGCGCTCGGACCTTTTGGATATTGGATCGGCTTGATCGCAGGACTGGCATTTGGAGCCGCCGGACTGACAAGCAGGCTCCTTAGCCTGCAGCGAAAAAAATATGCCGGGCGCGGATAAATGATAAAAGATTTTTGATTCTAGTGAGTATCATCTGACAGCGAAAAAAGACTCCGCCGTGGAGTCTTTTTTCATTTGTGGAATATTTTAGCAAGGACATCCTTGCCTCCTGTAACGGGAATGATGCTTCCTGTGATAAAGTCTGATTGCTGATCACAAAGGAAACTGATGACCCGTGCGAGGTCCTGCCCTGTGCCAGGCCTTCCGACTGGAACAGTATCATCGGAAATGTCCGCTGCCTCAATGATATCTTTTTCTTTCCATTCCTGGGTGATGTCTCCAGGACAAACCATATTCACCGTAATTCCATATGGAGCCTCTTCAAGTGCCAGGGTTTTGGTCAATGAAGTTAAACCGCTTTTTGCTGCAGCAAAGGCAGAACGGTATATCCAAGCAGGTGCTGTATCACTTCGCTCAAAACCGAACGATATCACTCTTCCCCACAAATTCTTCCTCATGCTGGGGATGATCTCTTTTGCCATATAGAAAAATCCGTTCAAGTTTCCGTTCATAAGATAGTTCCATTCCTCGCTCGTGTAATCAGCCATCGGTTTGCGCTCTTGAATATAAGGGCCGGCATTGTGAATGAAAATATCTATTTTACCGAAACTCTCTATAACTGCACCCACAGCCCTGGCACAATCCTCTTCAATCGAAGCATCCGCTTGTATTGCCATGGCCCGGACGCCAAAGGAGGAAGTGATATCTTCAATTACACGTTCTGCTTCTTTCCTGCTTTTCCTGTAGGTTATGATAACAGCCGCTCCTGAGCCTGCAAGCATATAGGCGGTCTTTTTGCCGATGCCTGTTGCCCCCCCGGTTATTAACGCTACTTTTCCATCCACAGTAATACCTCTTCATTTAGTGACTTTTCTTATAGTTTATTATACATAAAAATTTTTCATTCTCTACTTTTAATGGTTTCCTCCCGCATATTCCGTTTTCTTCGTCAACCGTATATTAACGTATAGGCAAAGTCCAGCATACGATAACACAACAAAGAAAAAGGATGTGCGGAGATGCAGACCGTGATTAATATTTACAGCCTGAAGATTAATAATATTTCAAGCAACGGAAGTATTAACATTGGGGAATCACTTCATAATTCACCCACTGCCAATACCAAGTCACAGGGCCAAAATTCTTCTTACGGTGATTTTGCCCCTCCACACGCAGTCATGGAAAACGTCTTTATCGACCCTGACCTAAACGATCAAGGTGATGTTTTGGATTCAACACCAGTAGTTTCCAGTCAATTGTAAAGGATGAATGTGATGCCTCAGCAAATAAATATTTTCAACATCAAGACCAACAGCATAACCACAAATGCGAATTTTGATATCGGCCCTACTGTCCATAATAGCCATACCTCGAATTTTAAAATCATTGGGGCTAATTTTTCTTTCGGAGATGTTTCTCCTGCAGGCTCAAGCATGGCAAACGGTTTTTGGGATCCGGATTTCAGCGATCAGGACCAAATTGCCAACCCATCCATGCCGATCACAAGCCAGTTGTAAGAAGGCAAAACAAGAAATGCCGGCAACGGAAGAGAGGAATTCATCATGTTTCCTTGGAATATGCTTTTCCCTTTTCAGAAAAACCAGACTGATTCTTTAAAAAACATGAAACCGCAGGAAATTCAATCATTCATTGATACGTTATTTTCCCAGGTGATTCCTCAGAATATGAAAGGAATGATGAACCCTGGGCAAAATGATGGCGGAGGAGGTTTCCCGCCGTTTGGCCAGTCTCCTCAGCCTGCTTCTGCAGAGAGAAAATCCCCTCTTGGCGCAGAGGTATTCGAAACACATACGGATGTGTATGTCAGGATACCCGTAAAAGATCCCGAGTGGCTGAAAAAAATCAGGATTTTTCATACCTCTAATCAATCCATCATTGAAGGAATACCAGAGAATGATGACAAACATATCATCACCCTTCCCGCAATTGTAAAGAAAAAAGGAGCATCTGCTCATTTCAAGGACCATACATTGGAAATTAAATTGCAGAAAAACCTGGATTTGCAGTACTCAGAAATAGACGTCTCCGAAATTTAATGGCGGCGTCCTTTTTTATCTTTTATTCTTAGATAAGCCCTGTGAAAATATAGTAATAAGAGCACCCGCTTGAAAGGTGGTCATAGTATGGATATGGATAAAATTAAGCAGTGGATTGAAATCTCCCAGTCCTATCAATCCGAACAGTTCTGGAAGCAGGTTTTCTCACAAAAAACTGCCGCCGAAAACACGTCTGCAGATAAAAGCCGCACAATGGATGGCCCCCTCAATACTGAAAGTGAATGGCCCATATATGATCTTTTCCTGTTTGGGGAGGTTATGACAATTACCATTGAGCTGGCCGGGATCCACAGAGAAGATATCGAGCTTTCCCTGAAGGATGACATTCTGGCCATAAGGGGCAGGATCAGGTCCATTCAGGAGAAAATCCATTATTACGTGAAGGAACGGAAGCATCAGCAGTTTGAAAGATTGATTAAATTGCCTTATCTCCCGGAAAGAAATACCTTTCAATCCGCCTTCCAAAATGGTCTTCTTACAATTACCTACAAAATCCCCCCTCAGGAAGAGCCGGTGAAGATCGATATACAGCCGGCCAATGAGAAGTAATGGAAAACCGGAGATGATAAAGTTTTTTAAAAGAAAAAAAACTGCCAGCAGCATATATGATGAAAAAATCGATTCACTCGAAGCAACCCTGAAAAATATCGAGCAGTATCTTTTTCAGCTATCTTCCAATAAAGGGCCCCCTATTCTCAAGCAGCAGGTTTCCATCAGACATGAAAACCCGGGCAGCCCAGAGAATAAAACCGAACAGCATGTCCAGCCCACGCCAATAAAAACTGAAGATTCTCTGGGGTCGGCCGCAGGCTCTCCCATCAAAATTGAGTCTTTAAGGGTCGATAAGATTATTGTGGAAAAGCTGGAATACAGCAATAACTTTGGACAGCTTGGAATAAATGAACTAACCGGCAAGCTGAACATTGGAGCGAGCTATGAAGGCAAGCTAAAGAAAATGCCGGAATTCAGCATGGCTAAATTTGCTTCAAAAGATGATGAAAAAGCACCGGAGGTAAAGCTTCATTCCAGAAAGGAGGAATAGCTTATCACAGCAGAAATACATGAAAAAGTATTCTAAAGTAATCGGAGTGAGTTCTGCTGCCGATTATTTTTTTGTTTTGCTGACTGCAGATTTCCGGACTCTTTGTACCCCGTCTGGGATGCTAATTCTCCAGGAGCCAGTGAATCCGCTATCAGCAAAACTTCTTAAAAACAATACATGGATTCAATTACTCCGTGCTGCTGCGGGAGCCGACGGTAAATTCCTTTTTAGGCATTGCATGCATCCCTTTTGCCGTTACGTGGGCAATTATGTAATAGGTCCCTTGTACAGGGAATGTTTTTTTAATTTCATAGACGCCTTTTTCATTGGGCTTGACTTCAATTGTTATATGGTTATTATTTTGCGATTTCCAAATCTCGAATTTCACTTCGTCTGCCTTTTTCACTCTTTTTCCATTAGAAACAATGTCTGCTTTAAAATCCACCGTTTTATTGACATCTGCTATTTCTGGATTGATTGTAACTTTTACATCGAGCATATTTGGCATATCTTCGGCCATTTCCTGCTTATTGCCGGAACACCCGCCCGCAAGCAAAAGCAGGCCAATCAAGAGGCATAAGCTTATTCTTTTCATATCCGCGCCCTCTTTTCCTGTGACTATCCTGAAAACTACAGGTCAGGTATTATCTATTTTTGAAGCGTCTTCATTTCCTCGATGTACAGAGAAAGCAGTCCCTGTTTTTCGTCTGCTGTCAAGGCTCCCGACTCAGCTAATCTTGTAATGCTGAGATAAAATTTTTCATAGCTTGACTTTCTTGTTCTTGGATGCGCATTTTCATCAAGAAGTTCCCGGCGTATCAGCTCGCTTAGTATTTCTTCAGGCTTTTGTTCCTTTTTAAGCAGCTGCCGATTATTCCAAAGCTTCAGATATAAGGGAAGCAGCTCTCCGCTAGGTATATTTGTCATTATAATTCCTCCTTTTTGGCGGCTTTGTACATAAAACGCAGATGATTTGCAAAAACTTACAGAAAAAGGAGTGAATAACATGCCACAGGTTTATCGATGTCCCGGATGCAAAACCAATAAATCCAGATTTAACATGATCCAGCAGGTTTCAGTCCCGGTTAAAAAAGATCCTCATACTGGGGAAATCGTCTCTGAATATTCCAATGATGCTCTTGAACCCTTTCATTTGCCTTATAAAGGGCCAGAATTAAAGGTTCAATGCGCGACATGCGGAATGATAGACGAAGAAAAATCCTTTGCTGCTTTCGGGAATATGGACATGCAATAATATTCTCAAATACGAAATAATGGCGGCATTAGCCATCACTGCCTAATGCCGCCATTTTCATTTAAACTTTTTGATTAAATGCAGCAGTGATGTCAATTCATCTTCTGTAAATGTGCCGAATTTTTCATGAAGATATTCGGTCTTTTTCTTTTCCAGATTATTGATGAGGTTTACACCTTCTTCTGTCAAATCGAATGTGACAACTCTCCGGTCACTTTCCGTTCTTTTTCTGAGGAGTAAGCCTTTTTTCACTAACGATTCCGTAACGGTTGTGATATGGCTTGCAGAAACATCCATTTCCTTTGATAGCCCTGTTGCATTTTTTATTTCAGAAAAAGCTATATTTTTCAAAACAAGAAATTCACTGCTATTAATTGATTCACCGTAAATGACAGATAACTCTTTTCTCATTGTTCTAAACATATTCTTGAATTCTTTTTCTAAAAGATATAATTTATCTTGTTTTAAAATGATAATCATTCCTTTAATTTTATATGAAGGCGATATTCTAAACGCTTTAAGTATAAAGGTAAATAGGCCATAAGTGTAGTATTATCCTTCAAAAAAAAATAAACCAGTACAGATTGGTTTACTTTTCTATGATTTCCGCCCTGCTCCTGGACCTTATTCCCAGTTTTTTTAAAATCAGGCTTTTTACAGTTACCCCAGATTTTCCAGCTGATGCACTATTCCGGCTTTATCAAGTTCTTCACCGATGATAACCAAATTTAAAGGCAGATTCAGCCCTTCCTGCAAAAAGAGCGGCATTCCATAGGTATATTGAAACAGATAAGGATAATCAGAATGTGTAAATTTGATGTAGCCTTTCATTCTGTATATGGTATCAGGCAGACTGCGCAGCCATTCTTCGAATTCCTGCTGCTTTATTGCATCTTTGAACCGGTGCACCAGCGCCTCAAGCTGCAAACTGTGCTTTGATCCTGAAATTTTAGAAGCATCCTTTGGCTGCATGTTCATGTTCCTGATAATTTCCAATGAAATTCCTGCCTGGCTGGTTAACAGGCAAAAGGCCTTTGGATTAATATTCTGAATGCTAAAAAGGATTTGGCCCGCATCTATTTCACTGACAAGATCTTGTTTATTCAGCAAAATCAAATCAGCATGTCGGATTTGCTCAAAAAGCAGCTGTCGAAGATGAGGCGGAAGCTTTTCTCTGTCTTTCCATCTTAAGAGGTCAACCACTCCAACAATCCCTTTGTATATGAGCTGTTCTGCAAAGAGCGGCGACATGATGCTATCGAGCACTTCCACCGGATGGGCTGCACCAGTTGTTTCAATATATATGGAATCTAAATCATTGGAAGTTAATAGCTCTTGCAGCTGCACTTCAAGCTTGTCCTGAATACTGCAGCAAATGCACCCGTCAAATAATTCTTTAAGAGGAACGTCCTCTCCGATCAAGCCAGTATCCACAGAAATGCTTCCTAATTCATTAAGCAATACCGCAATTTTTCTGCCTGCCTTTTTTTCTTCTTTTATTATATTTCTCAGCAGCGTTGTTTTTCCGCTGCCCAGGAAACCGCCAAGTATGTAAATTTCTGTTTTCTTCATTATTTTTCTCCTAATCCTGCTTCTTTATTACCCTTTATTTTAACATATTCCTGCATGCAGTGAATGCGGCATTTATCCAGTAAATTTTTCAGCCTGGGAGACAGTCATTCTTTCTCCCAATTAGAATGCAGATTTTCATAGGAAATTAAAAAATGTAAGCAAATTTAGTATTTTTATATCATTGTTCGTCTGATATGACTTTAAATTCTGAAGGACTTTTTTTATTTTAAGCTAAGTTAAAGGATAATGTTGATTTTTAATATTAAGAAAAGGGGACTCCATAATTGTTAGAGTTCCCTCTTTTAATTAGGCTGTTTTCGTAAACTTTGTTGCTATGGAAGAAGGTGGTTGATTTCCGCTTCAGGATGCTCGCTTTCCGCGGGGCGGGCGGTGAGCCTCCTCGGCTGCGCCTGCGGGGTCTCACCTGTTCCGCTCATCCCGCAGGAGTCTCGCACCTTACGCTCCAATCAACCTGACTTAACAATGAGATCGCCTCACAGAACTTATTAAAAAACAACAATCTTTAAGAAAAGAGCCTTTAATTAATACTCATATTTGTTTAACGCCTATAATCTCTATAAAGGTATCAATGATGAAGTGATTATCTCTTCGCTTTCTATAACGATTGCAGTTAAACCTGTATCTGTTTTGGTTTCGTGCCATTCGTCTTTATCCCAGAATACTGCTTCTCCACTGTGAACTTTGATGTATTCATCGGTTTCACATCTAACCCAACCTTCTCCGTTTACAATTAAAAGAAGCTGAGGAACATCAGCTTGATGATAACCAATTAACCCATTCGCATCTAAGTGCATACATCCTATATGTGCTGCTTTCTCTATCTGCGTAATATGTGACATCACAAAATTAGAGTCGAATTTTATGATTTTCTTCCCTACCTCTTTTTTAAATTGATATATTTTCATGTAATCCCCCCAACACCGACTACTTTACCACCATTTTTGGTTGTCTTTATTCACGGTTTACCCGTATTAGTCATTTGGAAAATTCTGATAACCTAAGTTTATCATAGGTTGCATTGGTTGAGAACAGACAGCTTTCAACAATCATTATGCTAACTGTTGTGTCTTCAATTCAGGATTATCTTGCCAGCTTTGTCCATTAAAAGTCACTTGAGAAACGGCTTGTCCAGCCCCTAAACAATGGTATACTGTGCAGCCTTTAAAACCTTTTTCTCTTAACTGGCTATGAATTTGGCAGCAATAATCAGATTGCAAATTCATGCAGGGAGTACCTGAAGGTTTGTTAATGGGAAAATCACTCGACGCTATAATATGAAGTGCTGTGCAGCAGAGTCCAAAGCATTTAGAACAATCGGCTGTTAAACCTTCTCTTATATTTTTGGCTGTTTCTTTCTTTCATTTTTAGCCCTCTTCACTATTCTGCTTTTTGTTTTAAAAAACCTCTGAATCTATTTTATAAAATCTTTAATTATCTGTCCGGAAAATATGGAATTATTTTGATAATTCTTCTTCTTAATTAATCCTGATCCGCTTCGACAATTTGGGTTATCAATTAAAATGGCGCTGACCAAGTCCCTTAGATGAGAAGAACCCAGTTAAGCTCGGATATAATGTACATGACATCCATTTTTTTGCAGAGTTTTTCGGTTTCTTATATTAAATAGGCAACGCTCACTGTTTCAGCTGCATGTCCAGAGTCTTGCAAGACATTATGAAGGAATAAGGATATGCTTTAAAGAATCTGCTAGAACTTTAAAAAGAATAATAAAAAAGGCCGTCCATCCCTCTTTTTTAGGGACGGACGGCCTTCTGGCTTCCGTTGTTTTTTTATTCAGGCCTGGATTTCTTCTTTTTCATAGATTGGAACCCAGCCTTCCGTTGTTACAAAAATGCGGACAGCCACAACTTTGCGATCCTCCTGAAGGGTAAAATAATGGCGGACAGATTCAGGTACGCTGATTAAATCTCCAGGATCCAGATTCACATCAAACCATGTACCTTCTTTTCCTTCTATGGCAAATAAGCCATGTCCGCTTACAATAAAACGCACTTCGTCATCTGAATGATGGTGCTCCTGTTTAAAATTACTGAGTAAGGAGTCAAGGTTTGGGGTAGAATCCGAAAGCGTAATCACATCATGGGATTTATAGCCCCTTCTATTGGAAATTTCCGTAATTTCATCTTGAAAGGCTCCAAGAATCTCATTCTTTTCTTCATCAGTAAGCTGAAATTTTTCCCTTAATTGCTCTGGCAGTTTTTCAATATCCCAGTTTTCATAAATAACACCCTCATTTTGCAGAAAAGCATGTACCTTTTCCCTACCTTTAATTAATTCAGCTGCTCCATGAATTTTAATGCTTGCCATGTATAACCCCTCCAATTTTATAATGAAACTGCATATGCAGCCTGCTGCCTTAATAGCAGATGATACTGAAAAAGAAATTCGCTTGCCTCAAGAAACTTCTTTGCTTCCAGAGGTGTCCTTCCCCAAACTGTAATTCCGTGATTGCGGATCAGTATGGCCCCGGCGGAGCTTTCAATGTACTTCGAAAATTCCCTTGAAAGAGCGGGTATATCCGCATGATTATGCACAATCGGGATTGTGAACTCTGCATCTTCCTCCCATCTTCCAGTGGCTTTGATGATTTCGTGGCCTTTGAAGGTCACTTTTCTTTCATCTCCGTAAAGATCTGAAATGACGTTATTTTCCACGGTATGGATGTGAAGGACACAGCCTGCAGCCGTTTTTCTGTAGATTTCCGTATGCAAAAGAGTCTCTGCAGAAGGCCGCAGCACTGTTTCTTCAGCTGGCAGGCCATTTTCATCTGCAAGCAGAAAATCTTCACTGGTCCTCTTTCTTTTATCCTTTCCGCTTGCAGTAATCAGAAAGGTTTTTGTTCCTTTTACCTTGATGGAAAGATTTCCGCTTGTTCCCATAAACCAGTCCCGTGCGGCAAGTTCATCCTTGATATCAGCAAGCTCCTGCCATTCTTTTTCATAGATACTCATACACTAAGCCGCCTCCAGTTTTAGCTTAAGGATGTTTATACAATCAAAAAATGTTTGAAAAGGCTGATAGCTTATTCCTTCTTCCCTGCATTTTTCAATCAGGAAATCTCTTGCTAAAACAAAATCTGCTTCTTTAGCTGCTTTAAAGTCAGTGATAGAGTCGCCAATGACAATTTTATATGTATCAGCTTCCGAGATCTTTCTCATGATGGATGGCTTGCAGCAGCCGCATCCATTCTGGCATTGGTCATCACAGGAATAAGGCCATATAATCTGAATTCTTTCCTGTTCAAAGACCGCCTTATTGCAGTATAAAAGATCCAAATCCAGTATATTTTCAAGCAGTGGTTCAATAAAGAAATCGATCCCGCCGCTGACAACGTACAAAGGAATGCTGTTTTGCCTGGCAAATGCAACAAATTCTCGGAATCCGTCACGAATTACAGCACTGCTTTTGACAAATTCGATAATGTCCTGCGCAAGCCCGCTATCGAGCAGAGAAAACATCTTGCCAACACCTTCTGAAATGCTCACTTTCTGGGATAGTACATCATCCTTTATTGATTCCCAGCCTTCTGGAGCGAATTCTTTCATGATTGCTATAATGTTGTCGCTATTCGTGATTGTTCCGTCAAAGTCGCAAAAAATAATTGGTTTCATAGTCTCTCAGGAACACCTCCCCACAAATCCAGGGCTTTTCGGAGTTCCTGATGTTCCTTTGCAGCATCTTCAAGATTTATGCCGTTTAACGAAGCCTCTACAGCCTGGCGGAATGCCTTGCCGCCGCCTGCTGCTCCATCCGGATGGCCATGTACTCCTCCGCCTGCATTTATCACGCAATCCTTCCCGAAATCCTCCATTAAATGCGGCACCATACCTGGGTGGATGCCCGCTGACGGTACCGGAAAGGCTGTTTTCCATTGTTCTTCCTCTTTTGTCAGCTGACAGGCGAGCTCAATGGAAATATTCCGGTCAAGCGCAACATTTCCATATGGTGATGGAAAAAGCGATAAATCAGCGCCGGCATACCTGACAAGCTTGCCTAAAAGCAGCGGATGGGAAACTCCGTAAAATTCTGAAGCTGTAAATGAACCGCTGAATGCAGGATGTGCCATGATGGGAAGGGGGGCATCCTCCAATTCTCTTAAACTCTGAAGAACGTCCAGCCCATATGAAAAGACATTGAATAATAAAGCGTCAGCACCTGCTTCAGCAGCCATCCTTGCCTTATCGGCCAAGCCGAATGTGCTGCCTGTCAGATTAACAGCATATAATGTCCGCTTCCCTGTTTCTTCGTAAGACTGGCGAAGCACTTCCTTTCCCTGGATTATCCGGTCAAGAAAAGGAGTCTGATCATTTTCAAAAAGAATTTCATCATCTTTTACTAAATCAACGCCTCCTTGGGCTTGGGCGCTGAGCTGGCTTTTCAAATATGAAAGATCTCTGCCGATGACTCCCTTAAATATACTCATAACCAGCGGCCGGCCAAACACATCCAGTTTTTCGCGGATACCCTTTATTCCATATCGCGGACCTGGGAAGGAACTTCTCAATTCTCCAGTTAGTTCAAGATCCAATAATTTTATTGCGCCGTCCAATGAGAGCTTACCGAAAACCGTTGTCAATATTGCCGGCAGATCAGCTGAAAAGTTGAAAGCAGGATAAGCAATTTTAATGATGGAGCGGAATGTTTTTTCACCAAAATAATTATTAACTTTTCCCCTCTGTTCCAGCTCTTCTACGGACAAGACCCGCCCTTTATGCTTTTTGAGCTGTTCTTGTTCCAGCAGGGGCAAATCTGTCCACGTTCCTACTGTTAATCCAAGGGCAATTCCCTCTGCCTTTTTTTCGTGGTTTCCTTTTGAATCATGGACCATATATGTTGCTATAACTTCACTCACAGATTTCACTCCCGGATGTAAAAAATAAAAAAACCTCTTCAGAAAGAAGAGGCCTTTTGAGCCATCTTCTTATCTTTCAGCAAAAAGCTGCAAGAATTAGCACCGTGCCTTGCGGATTTTTCATCCGGCGAACGTATTCGCCCCATTTCACAATGGTATTACAGTCGGTTGCCGGGCTTCATCGGGCTAGTTCCCTCCACCTGCTCACAATAAGAAAATGAAATATTTTAATTAATCATTTTTTGCAATTGTTTAATAATTCATATTCGGAGTATGACAGGAAATTTATTTCTTGTCAATCACTTTCCGAGTTCCATATGTAAAGAATTTGCTGTGCCACAATTGCCGGTTAAAGTCCGTCAGCTGCTTCTAAACATGCATTTTGAATTTAAAATAAATGTAACGCAGCTATTCTCCTGACAGCCTCCAAAAGCCTGTCTTCACCAGTAAGCAGTCCGGCCCTCACATAGCCTTCTCCATATTCCCCAAAACCTGCCCCTGCTGCCACTGCAACATGTGCATGCTGAAGCAGGTAATCTGAAAATTCCTGTGAAGAAAATCCCGCTGGAACTTTGAGCCATGCAAAAAAAGAGCCATCTGGCGAAGATACATTCCACCCTATAGAACGCAGGCCTCCGATGAATGCCTTTTTCCGGGATTCATAAATGTTCACCAGTTCCTTGACGCATTGCTGGGAATGCAGCAGCGCTTCTTGTGCAGCCTCCTGGATAGCCGGGAATAAGCTCACATACATATGATCCTGCAGCAGTTCAATCGCTTCTATGACACTGGAGTTTCCGACAGCAAAACCCACACGCCAGCCGGCCATGTTATAGGTTTTGGAAAGTGTATATATTTCAATGCCAATGTCCTTGGCTCCCTGTGTCTGAAGGAAGCTCAGAGGTTTTTTTCCGCCAAACCCGATGCCGCCATACGCAAAATCATGAACGACGCAGATGGAGTGCTTCTTCGCAAGCTTTACCGTTTTCTCAAAGAAATTTTCTGTAGCTGCTGCACCCGTCGGATTATTTGGATAGTTTAAGAACATCAGTTTTGCCAAGTCGAGTGTATCTTGGCCGATTCCATCATAATCTGGCAGAAAACCGTTTTCCTGCAGAAGCGGCAGGGTTTTGATTTTGGCCTGCGCCAACGCTATCCCGGACATATAATCAGGGTACCCGGGATCTGGAACCAGCGCTGTGTCACCTGGATTCATCAGGCATTGCGGCAGTTCTACAAGCCCCGCTTTTCCGCCGAACAGGATGGCAACTTCTGAATCGGGATCAAGCTTGACATCATATTCTCTTTCATAAAATTCTGCTGCAGCTTCTTTCAGTGACCGAAGCCCCTTGAATGGCGAATATTTATGATTAACAGGATTTTCGGCAGCCTGCTGCAGCTTTTTAATAATATGCTGCGGTGTTGGCATATCCGGGTTTCCTTGTCCTAAATTGATTACATCATGTCCTTGTTCTGTTATGCTGTTCACCTTAGAGACCAGTGAAGCAAAAAACTGCTGAGGCAGATTTTTGAGCAGCTCTGATTTTTGGAATTCTATCATTTTGGCACCTTCTCTGAAATTTCTTGAATTTCTCGTCACAAATGATATATCTTAAAATTACTAATGTAAAGAAAATTCTATGAAATCATGGAGGAAGATAACATGAAATGGAAAATAGCCTGTATACAAATGGATATATCCTTTGGCAGCCCCGCACAAAATTATGCCAGGGCAGAAGAGCTCATCCGTAAAGCTGCAGAGGAAAGGCCCGATATAGCGGTTTTGCCTGAGCTTTGGACAACGGGCTATGATCTCGGCAGGCTTGATGAAATAGCTGATGAAGAAGCGGCCGAAACCGTGGCATTTCTGCAGAATTGCGCAAAAAAATACCGCATCCACTTAGTGGGCGGTTCTGTTGCGAAAAAAACGGCAGAAGGAATAACAAACACCCTCATCGTCATCAGCAAGCATGGAGAGCTGATTAAAGAGTATGATAAGCTTCACCTATTTCGCTTGATGGATGAACATCATTATCTGCAGCCGGGAAAAGAAGATGGGCTTTTTTCTTTGGAAGGCATGCTTTGCGCAGGCTTTATTTGCTATGATATCAGATTTCCGGAATGGATACGTGCTCACGCTTCAAAAGGTGCACAAGCCATATTTGTTTCTGCCGAGTGGCCTAAACCCCGCCTTGCACACTGGAGAGCCCTGTTAATCAGCAGGGCAATAGAAAACCAGGCATATGTAATAGCAGTAAATCGATCAGGCAGTGACCCGAAAAACCTGTTCGCAGGACATTCCATGATAATAGATCCTTGGGGGGAAATAGTGGCGGAAGCTGCAGAAGAAGAAGAAATTATCACAGGGACAATCGATTTTGAAAAAACCGAAAATGTCCGGGAGCAAATACCTGTTTTCTCTGACAGGCGGCCGGAATTTTATTGATATTCTAAAAATTCAGTGTTGACAAATGTTTTTAAATATTGTTATTATTCATTTCAGGAACCAGGAAGAAAAAACTTAATAGCATCAACTTTCTCTTATCAAGAGCAGGCTGAGGGTTATGGCCCTATGAAGCCCAGCAACCGACCGTAATTCCATTGTGAAATGGGGCGAAGCATTTTCGCCGGATCCAATCCTTAAGGCACGGTGCCAATTCCATCAGAAAGAAATTTCTTTCTGGCAGATAAGAGGTGCGAAGCCTACACTTCAAGCCTCTTTCTTTTTAGAAGGGGGCTTTTTCTTTACCCCCGATACATTAATTGGAGGGATTATTCATGACTGAAGCTGAATATATACATTATGAACCACTGACCGAAAAAACAGCTCTAGAGCTCGTGCACCGGCTTGGATTATTTGAAGATGCGGGCAGCTTGAGCTGCCGGGAAATAGGCGATGGCAATTTAAATTATGTTTTCCGCATTACTGAAAAAGACACATCTAAGGGCATCATTATCAAACAGGCCCTGCCCTATGCCAAAGTAATCGGCGAATCTTGGCCGCTTACTATCAAACGGGCTGCCATCGAAGCAAATGCACTTGTCATTTTTAGAAGCTATTGCAAGGAATATGTACCCAAGGTTTACTATTCTGATGAAAAATTGGCCATTACCGTGATGGAGGACCTATCACACCTGACCATTGCACGCGAGGGACTGATAAATGGCGAAGAATATCCCCTGCTGTCAAAGCATATAGGCGAATATATAGCTAAAACCCTTTTCTATACTTCGGATTATTTTTTGGATCACAGCAAGAAAAAGGAATTGGCGCGACAGTTTACCAATCCTGAATTATGCCATATTACAGAAACCTTTGTTTTCACAGACCCCTTTTTCGATAGTGAATCCAATGATTATGAAGCAGAGTTGAATGAAGAAGTTCAAGCTATTTGGCAAAATAATATACTGAAGCTTGAAATAGCTAAATTAAAGAAAAGCTTTCTGACCGAGCAAGAAGCGCTCCTGCATGGAGATCTTCATACCGGAAGCATCTTTGCAGGCAGACAGGAAACAAAGGTAATTGATCCCGAATTTTCTTTTTATGGACCTATTGGATTTGATCTGGGACAGTATATGGCAAATCTGCTCTTTCAGGCTTTCAGCAGATCCCAAGAATTAAAAGAAGCCATCTTTACCCACCTGCATGATGTTTGGGATTCATTTGCGGAGGTTTTCACTGCCCTTTGGAATACACAAGGACAGGAAGCTTTTTGCAGGACAGAAGGCTATCTTGAATTTGTACTGAATAAAATCACCAATGATGCCTTTGGCTTCGCAGGCTGTGAATTAATCCGCAGGACAATCGGTTTGTCCCATGTCAAGGATCTGGACGGAATCCAAGATAAGGACGCACGTATTTCAGCTAAAAAAGAGGCCCTGAGAATCGGGGAATTTTTAATAAAGAACAGGAACCAGCTGGATATTTCACTGGTGACAGAAGCTGTGAGCCAGCATAACCTTTCACTTTCATACACTGCTAAATTATAATTTCGAGGAGATTATCATGCAAAAAACGACAGATATCCCTTCTTCCATCCAGTGGAAGGACACACACATAACTATACTTAACCAGCAGGCCCTGCCTCAGATTACAGAGTTCATTGACCTTTATACGATACAAGATGTTTTTGACAGCATCACCACCCTTAAAGTAAGGGGGGCTCCGGCAATCGGGATTGCCGCTGCGTACGGCATTGCACTTTCTGCTTCTGCATTTATTGGAGATGATCTTTTGGCGTTCAGAAAAAAAACGGAAGAAGATATTTCCTTCCTTTCTTCTTCACGGCCAACTGCTGTCAATTTATTCTGGTCATTAAACAGAATGAGGAAAAAGCTTAATGATGCAAGCAGTGTTAATGGAGCCAAAACCGATTTGACACATGAAGCCATCGCTATTTTCACTGAAGATGAAGCTACCTGCAGGAGCATTGGAGAATATGGGTTAACGCTTTTTAAGCCTGGAGATACTGTCTTGACCCATTGCAATGCAGGTGGTATAGCGACAGCAAGATACGGCACCGCTCTTGCCCCTTTTCACTTAGCAGCTGAAAAGGGAATTAACCTTAGGGTGTTTGCTTGTGAAACAAGACCTGTCCTTCAAGGGGCAAGATTGACTGCCTGGGAGCTGATGCAGGCAGGTGTTGATGTGACCCTGATATCCGATAACATGGCTGCACATGCAATCAGCACACAAAAAATCTCAAGCATCATCGTTGGTGCGGACAGGATCACGGCAAACGGCGATACAGCGAATAAAATCGGCACACTCAGCCTTGCTGTACTGGCAAATCACTTTGGCATCCCCTTTTATGTTGCCGCTCCTTCCAGTACGTTTGATTTATCCCTGGAAACTGGAGATTTGATTCCTATTGAAGAAAGAGACCCAAAGGAAATAACTCATATTCACGGAGTCCGGGTCGCCCCCGAAAATGTCTCAGTCTTCAATCCTGCATTTGATGTCACGCCTAATCATCTGATTACAGCCATCATAACTGAAGAAGGAATCATTTATCCAGATTTCAAAAAAAATATTCCAGATACTATAAAAAACTAGGGAGCTTCGCCCCCTAGTTTTGTTTGTTTTCATTATGATCCTTAAACTCTGGTTCTTCTGAAAATTCTGTCTCATATGATAATCTCCGGCTATAGACAGCCTTCTTATCCTGTACATTTCCTGTTCCGTTGCTCGGGCTTAGAATATGCCGGTGTACAAATACCTCTGCACCCAGTACAATGACGGCAGAAATGATGCTTCCCCATGCAATCTGCAAATAATTCTGCAGCACAATGTTCCCGAAAACCCATACGCTTATATATGTGATCAAAAAATCAAAAGCCAGTGCCGCTTTATTCCCGAGTCTTGGCAGAAGGATCAGGTCGCCGAAAATATAGGATACAATGACGGCAAATAAGCTAAAAGATATTATTTCTAAAAAGGAAGCTTGAAAAAACAAATCCAGTCCGACAGAAAAGGCTATAATGCAAGAGAGGAATTTAATGGCCAAAATTACTGCATTTTTCACAGGCGTTCACTCCTTTTTCTCTTTAATATGAGGTAAAAGCCTGCATTTTATACATATAAAAGCCGATTTAGCGCGGGTGGCGCCAAATCGGCTTTTTACTTGATCAAGCGGCTTCGCTTCCGTGAACACCGCTTACCCAATTATTTAGATTGAAGTTCTTTTTTTAATACTTCCTCTGCCTTCTTGACTTGAGTGTCATTGGCAAGGATTTTATTGCGCAATATCTCCATTAGCTTTACAGTCGTTTCGCCTGTAATAATGCCTGTTTTCTTTAAGGAATGGTCACCCTGGAACTTCATGACGGCAGATTTGGTTTGTTCATCGAAAAATCCGTCAGCCTTGCCAGGATTGTATCCTTCTGCTTTCAGCATCTCTTGTGCAGACTGCGTTTCAGCAGACGACATAGATTGCTTCAGCACTTTATCAGGAGAAATAAATGGCAGATTCGCATAGCTTGGAAGCGGTACTGCGATATCTGGGTTTATTCCCTTTTTATGAATCCAATTTCCGTTTGGAGTCAGCCATTTTGCAATCGTATATTTGATATTGGATCCATCACTGAAATCTTGCGAAGTCTGCACAGTACCCTTTCCGAAAGATTTTTCCCCGATGAGTTTTATACCAGCTGCTTCACTGACAGCTCCGGAGACAATTTCGGAGGCGCTCGCGCTTCCTTTATCGATCAGCACAACAACAGGAAGCTTTAACTCGCCATTATTTTGAGATTTTATGATTTCTTTCTTTCCAGCTTTATCTTCTACCTGAACAATCACTTTTCCATTTGGAACGAACATGCTGGCAATTTTCACGGCCTGGTCAAGAAGCCCGCCCGGATTTCCGCGCAAGTCAAGGATAAGACCCTTCATGTTCTTCTTTTTCATTTGGCCAATTGCTGTTTCAAGCTCTTTTGAAGTATTATCGGAAAAGCTTGTCACCTGGATCCTTGCAATTCCCCCTGATAGCATTTCAGGATATACAGTTTCAATCGGGATTGTATCCCGCTCAATACTCACTTGAATAGGATTGGCATCATCTCCTCTTGAAATCTCGAGATCTGCCTTTGTCCCTTTTTTGCCGCGGATTTTCAATACCGCTTCTGTAGCGCTTAATCCCTGAAGGCTCTTGCCGTTAACACTCAGGATGACATCATTGGGTTTAAGGCCTGCCTTTTCGGCAGGTGACCCCTTAATTGGAGAAACCACCATGATTTTTGAGTTTTGCTCCTGAATCTCTGCCCCAATTCCCTCAAATGAAGAAGAAATGCTTTCATGGAAGCTTTTTGCTTCCTTATCCGTCATATAGTCTGAATAAGGATCGCCTAGTGCTTCCACCATTCCATTTATTGCTCCGTTGACAAGCGTCTTATCATCTGTTTTTTGATAATACTGGCCCTTGAGTGTATTATAAGCAGAGAATAGCTTATTAAACTCCGGATGGTCTCCCTGCGTTTTTGCCACAATTGGAGCCGCTTTATCGTTGCCAAATGTAAGGGCAATCGTAGTGATTCCTGCTGTTAAAAAAATGAGCAAAAAAATCCCCATTATGAAAGGGAACCTTTTAATTTTAATAAATTTGGGTTCACTATTGTGTTCATGCTGCTTCTTTTCTTCTTCCACTAACCTTCACCACTTTCACCCATCAAAACTGGACTGTTTTATATTCAGGAATATTATGATTATTTTATCAGGTTTGTCAGCAAACGAAAAATATTAATAATCAATTTTAAGGAATTACAGAAAAAAGCCGGCATTTTCAAAAATAATGCAGGGCTTTTGAGGACATAAAAAATGCAGGCAGTCCAGCCAATGGCATAAGTTTCAAAAATGGCATATGCCAAATTCATGGTGTGTCATGCCATTGACTTTACTGCCCGATCTCTTTATGGGGAGTGGCAGGACTGCTTACTCTGCCGCTGCTGCTTCCAATGCAACTTCGATCATTTCATTAAAAGTGGTCTGCCTTTCTTCGGCTGTGGTTTCTTCTCCAGTTAAAATGTGATCGCTGACAGTTAAAACAGAAAGAGCTTTGCGCCCGAATTTGGCAGCAATCGTATAAAGAGCCGTTGTTTCCATTTCAATGGCAAGAATCTGGTATCTTGCAAGCTTCTCTAAGTCAGCGTTATCATTATAGAACTGATCGGCTGTGAATACATTTCCCGCTTTTAGGCGGAGGCCTTTTTTAAGTCCTGCATCATAGGCCTTTCTTAGAAGATCAAAATCTGCTGTCGGCGCATAGTCAATTCCCCCGAATGCCATGCGGTTCATCTGTGAATCTGTTGATGAGCTCATGGCAAGGATGACGTCACGGACCTTAACATCTTTCTGGATGGCTCCGGCTGTTCCTACACGAATTAAATTCTGAACATTATAGCTTGAAATTAATTCATTCACATAGATGGAAATGGACGGGACTCCCATGCCTGTTCCTTGTACGGAAACTCTCTTGCCCTTATATGTACCGGTATAGCCAAACATGTTTCTTACTTCATTATATAATTTGGCATCTTCCAAAAAGGTTTCTGCTATGTATTTAGCCCGAAGCGGATCTCCCGGCAATAAGACCGTTTCTGCAATTTCGTTTTCTTTTGCACCAATATGTACACTCATTGTATTGTCCTCCTCATTGTAAAGGATATTCATATATCCTACATTAATATAACACACAGGTATCTTGAAAGGGAAATAGAACTATATTAATGGGCAGCATCGCCAAAAGGATAAAAATATATGGCTTTGTTCTTTGTTCTGCGGAGGATCCGCCTTACTTCGTGGTTAAGCGTTACATGCTCCACAAGCGAGCCATGTGTCAGGAGCATAAATAAAAACAGCAACAAATAAATAAAACGGCGGGGGTGTCCGCCGTTTAGCTTCTCGAATCATTTCATTAAAAGGGCAATCCATCTGCCGGCTTCATTGCCGCCTACTCATCAATTTCTTCATCAATGATGCTTTTTTCAAGCAAATAGTCGAATGTAATATCAGCGATATCTTCTACTTCTTCTGCTGTAGGAATATAGCCCCTTTTCATAAGCTCTCTAAAAAAGAACTCGGCAATTTCTTCCGTATCAATAAATACCTCGATTTCCCGCATATCATCGCCCCCTCAATAAAGATGTATGAAAAAAACAAGACAAATATTCCTTGTCTATTCGTGATGGATCCGGAAAATCCCGTCTTCATGAAGCCTGCTGGCGTATGGTGTCCCATAAGTTTTCATTTTAGCCGCCAGCCATTTTTCATGAAGAAGACTCCCGATATTTATTACCATAGTTATATACTTCATTTGCAGCCTTTTGGACTTTGATCATGGCAATATTCATAACCTGTTTAAAATCTTCATCGCCAAACATGTCATACAGCAGCTGATAATCATTATATAAATCGAGAAGCCCATCGATGAAAGCCAGTTTCTCCGATTTCGTGTTTAACGTTTCCTGCTCGCTTGCGCGGGAATCCTTCTTCGTTTTATTGAGATCTACCTTCACAGGTTTTTTGGCTATAGAGTGAAGCAAGCCAAGTTTTTCAATGATGCCGTCCGCCTCTTTTGCATCTGCAATCAGGGTTAGCTCTTCTTCATGGGCCTCAAGCCATTCACCATCCGACACCCTCGAAAGCTCATAGATGACATCTTCCCAGGCATTTTCTTTATACCGCCATATTTCCGTCCTGAAGCCGATTACCTTAAAATAATCCCGGTCGTACCCATCAACCTGAACAAGATCGCCAAATATAAATTTGTAATCGATGTCAACTTGTTCTTTTTCATAATGCACTTCGCCTTTATATTCGAAAATATGCTGTAAAGTGCTCTCGATATACAAACCTTCACTATAATTCACTTCATACACATAATTATCGTCGAGATACTTGATATCTGTGATATTGCCGACTGTTCCATACATGATGATCACGACGGTATCGCCTTTCTTGAACTTCGGCTGTTTCCTTTTCCCCATAAGAGACATCCCCTCAGCATAGGTCCTTTAGTTTGATTATTAAATTATATGCAGAAGGAAACAAACAGGTTAAAAAGAAAATCGGCTGGAAATTATCCCAGCCGATTAAAGCATACTGTGCCTTGTTTGACATTAACAAAATCAAAGACCTTTTTCATCTTCCTGGTAAATCTCCCATGCCTGGTCAAAAATAGACATGCTATCAAGATAATGGCCGTTCATTTCAAGATATCTGCTTACTTCATCATAGCTTTTTGATTGTTTGGGAAATCCATGGTCTTCATAAGCCCGATTCGCAAAGCTGGTCAATTCATCTATGTCTTTGGGCTGCCTGTATTTCATTAAAAAAGAATAAAAAGCCTTCATAAGAAATCAAATCCTCCTCATTTTTCCCCGGAAAACCGCTTTGCCGCTTACTGCATGCTTGCCTAGAAGTATTTAAGCATGGAAATCTACTGCAAGGCAAGCAGGATGTTTAACAACTTCATTCCCGATATATCCCTTAGTCATGCCATACATGTATTACTTCCAAAGAATGAGGGAATTTGACGTCTTGTATCCCGTTTTTGCGGCATGGTCCTTTGAGCATTTGAGCTGTCCCATTACGGCTGGTTATTCAATCTATATCCACGTCTGACAGGTTATCAATCGTTCTTAATTATAGGGATTTGAAAGCAATACTTATCCTTAAGCTCTTCAAACAAAGGTAAGGTTGACAAGGTCATTTTAATCCCGCTTAACCTATTTCCATTAGCACCAAGAGGTCATAGAAACCCATATAAGGACTTAGCTTAAAACTGGGCATGATCGAATCCACCCATTTAGTATAGACGAACTCCATTTTAAAACAAAATAAGCCAAACCCCTTAGAATAAGGGATTTGACCTCCTGAAGTGTGGTTAATATTTTTTAAGTAGCACTAGGTTGATTGGAGCGCAAGGTGCGAAGACTCCTGCGGGGATCAGCGGGACAGGCTGGACCCACTGGCTTTGCATAGTTGGAAATAAAATTGAATATAAGTAATATTTTTACATCACATTTTCCCCGTGGGAACAAAAAAGACAACCGGCAAATAAGATTGCTATTTGTTCCCATTTTTTGTAAGTATTTTGTTTGATGATTCGTTTTACTTGTTTTTTTCTTGTCTCTTTAATCAAAGCTACACCACCATAATGTACGTTGCCCTTTTGCTTATCGGGGATTTTCTGCCGTCCCCGTGATGTTTTCTTTGACTTGTAAGCCAAGGCAGCGATGAGCTCGTCCCATGTCCTGTGTAAATACGTCTGGATATGCTTTAGGATGGACAACATACTTTTTTCAGACTTTGTTTTCAGCTTTACCATGAGAATAAGGATATAGGCAATCATCGCAATGAACATCTGATTCCAAATCCCTTGTGGTTTGGTGCTCCATACTTTGATAAATCGAAGGGATTGTTTGATCCACTTGAAGAATAGTTCAATCATCCATCTATTTTTATAAATGTCGGCAATTTCCAAGGCTGATAAATCCCATCTGGTCGTCACTACTTTATACGTCTTCCCTTTTGAATCTTGATATTCCACCATTCGCACAGGTTCCATTTTACCTTCTGCGCCGAGTATGACTTTTGCATCTCGCACAATTTGGTTCCCTTCGGGTACTTCGAAGTCTTCTTTCACTTCAATCCTGATATCACTTTTTAACCGGATGACAAATTTAATTCCATCTTTAATCCATTGATTCATCCTAATTTTATCCATATACCCGCGGTCCATCACATAGGTCGCATCCGAAAGTTCAATTAATAGTTCTCCACCTTCATGGTCCGAAACCTTCCCGTTTGAAGGCACAATTTTATCCGGATACTGAACATCAGGTGAAGCCACTACTAACCGGGTGTGCATTTTGACCACATTCCAGCCTTTTGTCACGTAAGCCCATTCTGATAGAACAGCTGGAAGCTTGATATGGGTGGCATCAATGATACGAAGCTGGCCGATATTGGGAAGACCCGAAAGGGAATCGGTATAAGCATTCAATTGCATGACGACTTTAAAGAACAAGGTTTGAAGGACCGAGGTATCTAGGTCATTGATTCTTCTGCTTAATTGTGAGCTACTGATATCTTTGATACCAATTTCCGTCATGAGACCGGAATACGCACGCATTTTGATATCAAATTCCGGGTAGGATTTCCAATGATCCAGCTGCGCGGTGATGAAAAGCTTTACTAATTGTTCAACCGTCAGCTTTTTCATGTCGTAATTTAAGAGAGGACAAGCTAAGTCCTCTGTAGGCAATAAAGATAAACATTGACTAATAACCGTTTTATGAGCTACCATAATATTGGTTTTGATGCTCCTTTGTAGATCGTTTGTTTTTGGGAACAAACATGTAACATATCTACAATAGGAGCTTTTTTTGTGTTTGTCTATGCCTTCAAGTGAGCGAATTTACATATTTTTGAAGGTATGCAAAGCCAGTGGGCTGGACCCCTCATGCGCCGGCGCCTGGGAGGCTCAGCGCATGCCCCGCGGAAAGCAAAGCATCCTGGAGCGGAAATCGACCGGCCATTTTACAGGACTCAGTATCCAGGCTGCTGCATTGAACCCTCGCCTGTTTTTAACGGCTTTTTAGGTAAAGTCAAAATAATTTCTTTTTAACAGCCTTTCCTTTTTCAGCAGCTCCTCATAGCGGATCACTTTTTCAAGTATTGAGGTGTTGATTAAAAACAGCTGGTCTTCAATCGTTTTGACGATATCTTCCGTCTGAAAGCTGGCTTTACAGTCGCTGCAGAGCTTTGAAGGTGTCTCCTTTATTTCAATGGCTTTTGTGCCATCCGGCAGTTCCCAGTAAACCGATTCCTTATGATTTGAGAGCACTCCATCACCGCACCAGGGACAAAGTTCCATTTCATTCACCGCCTTCTGTTTTCAGCTCTTTGGGCTGAGGCTGGTTTTTTTGCTGTGCCTGATATTTTTTTTCTTTTAACGTATCCCGTTTTTCACGCTGGTCCTTTAAAGTGGTATGAACGGGATCAGATGTGTAGTCCTTTCTTCTATTCATTCGTTTTAATCCTTCAGGAACAAGGTTGAATTGCTTATCATTCATTAAGCCTGCGATTCCAGAGTCAGAGCTTTTTTGCATATAATCCGGATAAACCCCTGCAAAATAGCCATCTGCCCTGCCAGGTGTGTAATTCTCTGTTTCCGGATAGGTAGTAATTACGCCTTCGAAGTTCCGCAGCACGGTTTTAGACGGTGATTGTGAAATGATATAGTTTGGCTGCAGTGAGATCTTGCCTCCACCCCCTGGTGCGTCAACAACAAAGGTAGGCACAGCATAACCGGACGTGTGTCCTCTCAATCCCTCGATAATTTCTAGTCCCTTTGAAATCGGGGCCCGAAAATGTCCGATGCCTTCAGATAAATCACATTGGTAAATATAATAGGGCCTTACCCTTATTTTCACTAAATCATGGACCAGTTTTTTCATTATCGGCACACTGTCATTAATGCCAGCAAGTATCACAGACTGGTTCCCCACCGGCACTCCAGCGTCAGCGAGCATCTCACAGGCTTTTTTAGATTCCTCTGTAATTTCAATGGAGGTATTGAAATGGGTATTCAGCCAGACTGGATGATATTTTTTCAGGATATTGCACAGATTTTCTGTAATGCGCTGCGGAAATACAACAGGCGCCCTGGTGCCTATGCGGATGATTTCAACATGAGGGATTTCCCTCAGATTTTTCAGGATATATTCCAATATGGTGTCATTGATCAGCAGCCCGTCTCCGCCAGAAATAAGGACATCCCTTACAGCAGGTGTTTCACGGATATATTGAATCGCAGCATCCAGCTGCTTTTTGGGAACACCCATGCCAATTTGTCCGGAAAACCTTCTTCTTGTACAGTATCTGCAATACATGGAGCACTGATTTGTCACCAAAAATAGAACCCGGTCCGGATATCTGTGTGTCAGGCCCGGAACCGGTGAATCTTCATCTTCATGAAGGGGGTCTTCCATATCATATTTTGTCTTATGAAGTTCCTTTGAAATGGGCACAGACTGCATCCTGATCGGACAGCGCGGATCATACTGATTCATAAGGGATGCATAATAAGGAGTGATATTCAGAGGAATCGTCTTCGTAGAAATCCGCACACCTTCCTCTTCGTCCTCTGTTAGATGGATGACCTTCTTTAAATCATCCAGGGTCCTGATTGTATTCGTCAATTGCCATATCCAATTGTTCCATTGCTCATCACTAATGTCTTTCCATAATTCAATATCCTTCCAGTGGCGATCTGGTTTAAATAAGTCGTAATGCATATTATTTCCTCCCCCAAAAACTGATACCTATATTTAATGCAAGAATCGTGCCAAAATAGACAATTACCTCTCATTAACATAAATATTTCATCTTTTCAGGGGTGCTGGATGTCCCCTGGCTTCTCTTTACTGCAAAAAAATCCTGTACAAGCGTAACAGGATTTTTTTTTTGCTATTTCTTCCCCTTTTGAATTTTGTATTGAAGCGTCTGCCTGGGAATATCAAGCAGCCTTGACGCCTTAAGGATATTGCCTTCTGAAGCTGCGAGAGCCTTTTCAATCAGTTGTGACTCCGTCCGCCTCACTGCCTCTCTTAAAGGCAGGAACTCCGAAAATTTTGGCGTTTCCCGAGGAACTGCATGCAAAGATACCGGAAGATCGCTGCTTTGCAGCTGCTGTGTTTCGGTTTGGTTAATCATGAACTCAATCGTATGCTTGAGCTCTCTGACATTTCCAGGCCATTGATAGTCAATAAAGGTTTTTCTGACAGCTTTGCTTAAATCGGTAACCTTACGGCTGAATTTTTCATTAAAATGATTCATAAAATGATAGGCAAGTATCACTATATCTTCTTTTCGTTCACGGAGCGGGGGAAGCTCATAGCTCATCACGTTCAGGCGGTAATATAAATCGCCCCGCAGGAGGTTTTCTTTTACTGCTTCAGAAGGGGGAATATTCATTGCCGCCATCACCCTTACATCCGTTCTGATGCTTTTGCTTCCTCCAATTCTACGTACCATGCCGTCTTCCAGCACCCTCAAAAGTTTGGCCTGCAGGGCAACAGGCATGGATTGAAGTTCATCCAGAAAAAGTGTCCCCCCGTTTGCAAGTTCAAATAATCCCCCGCGTTCCACAGCGCCGGTATAGCTGCCTTTCGCAGTTCCAAACAACAGGCTTTCAAGCAGCGCTTCAGGGAGAGCGGCGCAATTTTGGGCAATAAATGGCCCGTTTTTTCTTTTCGATGCATTATGGATGCTCTGCACAAACAGCTCTTTGCCTGTGCCGCTTTCTCCATAAATAAGCACAGGTGAATCGGCTTGTGCTGCCTTTTTGGCCTGTTCGATTTTTTTTCTGAACTCAGTGTTTTCTGTAAGAATATCCTTAAAAGTGAAGAATGCTCCGCTTGTTCCTGTTTTTATCGCCGGTTTTGTTATTAGTGTATGCTCCAAATCCAAAAGCCGCTCAGAAAGGACTTTCAGCTTGGTGAAATCCTTTGCAATTTCAACGGCACCGATGAGTTCTTCACCTACCTTTATAGGAAGGGTTGTGTTCATGGTTTCTATTTTCCTTCCATGCAGGTTCAGGTAAGTCTGGCTTTTGTGAATAATGGGCTCTCCTGTTTGTAAAACTTGAAGCAGGGTGGAGGAATGCCTGGTCAGGGAAGGAAAAACCGACAATAACGGCTTCCCCAAGACCTCGTTTGCCTTCAGCCCATCATGGTTTGCTGCCACTTCATTATAAAATATCGTCCGCCCGTCTGTGCCGACAACATGTATTCCTTCGTCTATGCTTTTTAATATGGCTTCCAGTACTTCATTCGTATTAAAATCCCCCTGCATGCATGGCCTCCTATCTCTCTTTTTACCAATATATGAGACGATGCCGGAAACTTGCCAATAACATGCCGGATTTTTGGCAGCTATGCTAAATTCTTCACCCAAACATTCATATCTTCCAGCTTGTCAAAAATGTAACAGTTGTTGGCCATTCTTCCTCTATATGTATAATCAAGCTGGTGAAAGGCCGCATTCATACCAAACGAAAGAGAACGCGCTATTGAATACACACAAAAATTCCCGTTTTCAAATAGATGCTTTTCAAGCCTTGAAAGCAATATTTTCATAAGTCCAAATTGCCGATGATCCGGCAGGGTTGCGCAATCTGTCAGTTCCGCATTATGGTACACAGTGCTGCATTCTGCAGAAGCAGCACTGACAATCTTTCCGCCAAATGTGCAAATAAAGAAAACCGTGTCTTTGCCCATGCACTTTTTGATATATTCCGGGTCATTCATAGGGACAGGATATATTTCGAATACAGAAGAATAAAGGAGAGCTAATTCATCGGCATCTTCCATGACGGCTCTTCTTGCGCCATAGCCAGCTGGAAGACTGACAGTTTCAGGCTTCCTTTTAAGCTTTGTTACTTCTTCTAGTATAGAATCCTCCTTTGCCCAGAATCCGCTGTTTCTTCTTTGATCGCTAAAGTACTTGGAGAACAGATAACAGTCACTGCCAAGAAAGTATCCCGGTATACACGCTTCCAGCACGAAACCCTTTTCCAGCAGGTGCTCTGCCTGTTCTTTCCTTGCTTTAAATATAAGTTTTTCAGCGCTCATTTCACGGGCTATCCTGATGGACTCCCCGGATATTGCCGCTATCTGGCCCAGGCAGTCATCTGTTCTTGCTCTTTTGTTAAAAGCGTCTAATGTTATGGAAAGGGAGAATCCAGGTTTCATTATCGTTTTTTCTTCCGGCTGCATCGACAAATCACTCCTTAGTACAGCTTTATTCATCTCTTTGCAGGATTAATCAGATTTTATACCACACCAGTTAATGATCGTAAGCGCAATAACTTCAGCGGCCTGTATCAATTTGTCCACCTCAATATATTCATTCGCTTCATGGGCCTTTTCCGTTACTCCGGGACCAAAAACAATGACAGGCGTTTCCCCCACATTGGAAAGATATCCTCCATCAGTTCCCCACGGCGAAGCCTCTAAAACAGGTTCAGAGCCTAAGGCGCGCCTGTATTCATTCGATATCGCCTGCAATAAGGGATGTTCGAGATCCAAGTTACCCGGAAGCCATCTTGCCCCGAACCATTCCAATTCCACTGGCTTCTTTTGAAACCATTCATGGCTGGCATTGATTTCTGAAACAAAGCGCTCAAGAGCCTGTTCAGCGCTTTCAACCGTTTCCCAGGGAGAAATTCCAAATCTTCCTTCAATCACTGCTTTATCAGGTACAGACGAAGGCCATTCACCGGCAGAAATTTTCCCGATATTGATTGGTATAGGAATAGGTATATTTTCGTACAGACGGCTTTTAATATTTCCATTCCTTTTCTCTTCCAATCTTTTAATCTCCGCCAGTACCTCAGAAGCTAAATCTACGGCGCTCACTCCCTCGTACCTTGTCCCGCCATGCGCTGATTTTCCTTTAATGGTCAGCCTGAACCACATGGATCCCTGCTGTAACGGAAATATTTTCATATTAGTCGGCTCAGGGATGATTGCCCCGTCCGCCTTATATCCTCTCAGCACAGCAGCAAGAGTCCCTGCTCCGCCGCTCTCTTCTTCTATCACACTTTGGAATATTACATCGCCTTTAAGTGGAATATTGAGAGCTGCCAATGCTTCAAGAGCCAGAAGCAAAGAAACCGTTCCTCCCTTCATATCTGATGCTCCCCTGCCATATATCCTTCCTTCATGGAAGTTTCCGCTGTATGGGTCTTCGTCCCAGTCTTCTTCATTTCCTTCAGGCACTACATCAATATGGCCATTCAAAATCAGGGATCTTCCGCCTCCGCTTCCTTTTTTAACGGCTATTAAATTCGGATTCTCACTAAAATCCGTTCGATCACAATAAAAGCGCGGATGATTTCTAAGGGTTTCATCCCCAATTTCCCATAAATCAATTTCAAGCCCCAGTTCCCTGCACTTTTCTACGATGATTGCCTGCGCCTTCCCTTCATTCCCTCTCTTGCTTGGCTCCTGGATGAGCCTTTGAAGAAGTTTAATGGCATTTTTTTTACTGCCGCTCAGCCACCTGCTGATCTCTTTTTGGTATGTCATCAGGCACCCTCCCCTAAATGATCTTTAGTTCTGATGAAACGGTAAATCTGGCTGATGTTTTTTGAACAACATCCGAGACGGAAAATGGCCTGAATAGATCACTTAAAACCAGACCTGCATCATTCACAGAGAAAACACCCATTTCAGTGATGACCATATGTACGCAGCGCTTTGATGTAAGCGGCAGGGTGCAGGTTTCGACAAGTTTGGGAGCCCCCCATTTATCGGTATGGTTCATCAATACAATGACCTTTTTGGCTTTTGAGGCAAGCTCCATTGCCCCACCCATGCCAGGCACTTTTTTTCCCGGAACAATCCAATTTGCAAGATCGCCCTTTTCACTCACCTGAAGGGCGCCGAGTACAGTCACGTCAACTTTCCCCCTCCTGATCATTCCAAAAGCTACTGTACTATCAAAATAGGAAGCACCGTTTCTCACAGATACAGGAAAGCCTCCTGCATTGCATAGATGAGGATCTTCTTCTCCTTTTTTTGGCGTCTGGCCCATGCCTGCTATGCCATTTTCAGCATGAAACATGACTGTGTGATTTTCAGGAAGAAAATCAGGGACCAGGGATGGTATGCCGATTCCTAAGTTCACAAGCATTCCATTTTTAATTTCTTCTGCCGCCCTTTTTGCAAGCTTTTTTCTTATATCTTCTCCCAGGCCCATTTCCAGCTTACCCCCTTGCTTTCAATGATATGGTCGATAAAAACACCCGGTGAAACAATTTCTTCCGGATCCAGGGAGCCCAGCGGAACGATTTCACGTACCTCTGCAATGGTCCTGCTTCCTGCCATGGCAACCAGGGGATTGTTGTTGCGCGCGCTTTTATCATACACAAGATTTCCATAGGGATCCGCTTTTTCGGCATACACAATGGCCACATCAGCCGTTATGGCGGGCTCGACCAAAAATTTTTTACTGTCCACGGTGATCACATCTTTTTCTCTTTTTACAAAATCATCTTCAAGCCCAATATCCGTTAATATCCCTCCGAGCCCCATGCCTCCTGCCCTTATTCTTTCAGCAAGTGTCCCTTGTGGGGAGAATTCAATTTCCATTTCACCGGATGTCATAAATCCTCCCGCATTCGGATTGGAGCCGATATGGGAAACAATCATTTTTTTCACCCTCCTGGCCGTAACGGCCCTGCCGATCCCAATATCGGGGAAGCCCGCGTCATTTCCTATGACAGTAAGATTTTTCACTCCGCACTGTAGGATTAAATCAATCAGGCCAGGCGGGGTTCCAATACCGCCGAATCCTCCGAATAAAATCGTCATTCCATCCTTGAAAACATGTTTGATATCTTCCATGCTGCATATTTTGTTATAAGCATTACTCATTTATACACCCCCCTTAATTGGATTCCATGAATCCCGGCAATGCTGCTTTCGTAAAATCAGAGTATGTCAAATCCAGCCTGAAAAGCAGGTCGTTCATTTCTGCTTCCGTGATGGTTAACGGAGGTGCAATCATGACGGCAGATCCTGTAATCCCATCATGTCCGGATGCGGCCGGATAAAGAAGCAAACCGTTTTTCTGTGCCAGAGAAATAAATGTATTAGTTACCTCTATCGAACGGAGGAACGGCTCTTTCGTTTGCTTGTTCTTCACAAATTCCATCCCTAAGAGCAGGCCTTTCCCCCTGACATCTCCAATAAAAGAATGATCTTCAGCCGTTTTTTTTAATGCCTGTTTCAAAAAAATCCCTGAAGCTGCTGCTTTGGAAGCTACATCATGTTTTTCAACATATTCGAGCACCGCCAATGAAACGGCGCAGGATTGGGGATTAGCACTGAATGTATGTCCGCCCATTATAGATTTAGAACCCTTTAAAATAGGCTGTATAACATGTTCTGCCATCACCGCCGCTGCGATTGGGGTGTATCCGCCGCTCATCCCTTTTCCGAAAACCATGATATCGGGACAGGCATCCCAGTGATCACAGGCCAGTATCTTTCCTGTCCTGCCAAATCCTGTCATCACTTCATCAGCAATAAATAAAATGTTATATTTTTTGCAAATCCTTTTAATTTCCTGGAAATATCCTTCTGGCGGAGAGATCGCCCCGCCAGCTGCACCGATAACCGGCTCTGCAATGAAAGCTGCAACATGATCCTCCCCTATTCTCCTAATAGATGACTCCAGTTCTTTTGCACAGGCCATCCCGCATGTGCCAGGTTCCATTCCGAGCGGGCATCTGTAGCAATATGGAGGAGGCACGGAGGGAAAGGACTCCAGATATTCTGTAAATCGCTCGCGGCGCTGCTGATATCCTGACATGGATAAAGCCCCCATCGTTATGCCATGATAGCTCATCCAGCGTGATATAATCCTGCTCTTTTGCGGTTTCCCTTTTTCCTGCCAGTGCTGAATTGCGATTTTCATGGCCGTTTCAGTTGCCTCTGAACCGCTGTTGACAAAAAAACTCCAGGGCATTTTTCCATCCGTCATCTCCTTGATTTTCGATGCCAGATTTTCGGCTGCATCACTTGTAAATTGCGAGCGGTATACAAACGATACTTTTTTAGCCTGCTCTGCCATGGCTGCTTCTATTTCTTCGACTCCGTGGCCGATATTTGCCGTCACTGCCCCAGAGGAAGCATCCAAATAATCCTTTCCTACATGGTCATACAAATACACGCCTTTTCCATGGCTGATTGTCGGATAGCCGGCATCTAGCACTGGCTTTATCAATGAAGATTGCTGTTTCACCTGGCCCACTCCTTTTCTCTCTTAAAAAACATACCTATAGTGAATTGTATGTGGGTGCTGCGGCAATCTTTCACAGGAAATAAATGAAAGAAACCTTTTTCCTGCTGACATAAAGGGCCAGCCTTTTTATATGAAGCCATAAAAAATAGGAGGTGTCCGCAATGGCCCTCCTTGCTGCTGCAGTTCTATTTTTTGATTAACTGTTAAATATCCCCTTTTATTTCAGGTACATCCAGACGCAAGAACCCTGTGATCGTTAGGTGACTCCCTATAAAGCCTTCCTTAAAAGATAACACCTTGTTATCAATTGATGATTCCATGCTGAATGATGTTCACCTTAATATCGGGGGTAATTTTCACATTGGGATAATCTTTGTCCCAAGTCAGTCGGCTCCATGCATCATAATGAAAAGCATGAAGCTTCTGGCCAATCCCCAAAGCATCACAGTTGGCTTTTTGCAGTTTTTCAATCGTAGTGTAAGCAAGGTCATTCATTTTAGCACTCATTTTTTTAGAAAGTGCATCAACCGTCTTTTTTTCTGTCAGATGGTTTGGAGGGTATTGGCTGATTTCCATATCTACTTTGTAGCTGATCTTTACATGTGCTCCTTGAATTTCATTATATTGGATGTTCATTTTTCCTTTGATTTTTTTCACTCTTGCATTCAAAGCTCTTTCTCCTGCTGATGTTTGCTTTCCAATAATAAATGAAAAATAAGGAGATTTGGTTTTTTTCATTTTTTTCAATAGTGTCAGCATGGATGATTCTTCATAATTAAGCTGCCCTGTCATTTTCTTATGGTGAAACAAAGCTGTACCAATGATGTCTGCCCTGCCTTCTTTTTTCCTTAGCTTAATGAAGGGCAAAACAATGTCTTTTCCTTCCGTGAATATCGCTGTGCATAATGATTGGACGTTATCCAATCGATACATACCCAATTCATTTCCGCTTTGGATCAGCTCTTCATAATTCAGGGAGCCTTTGGGATCACGGTAAATGACATCAAGGCTGTTGTATACATTCTCCTTCGCCAAAGCATCACCATATAAGAAAACCTTTACCTTTGAAGAATCGTAAGTCTGTACCACTTTCCGGTCCATAGCAAGCCTTGCATCCCTTGGAGAATAGTTTATTGTCGAATTAATATTGCTTTGGGGCTGTACGGCAGATAATTCTCCATGTGCCACGACAGGATACCCTACTGACTCCCTAAGCTTATGGTTTTTTTCTTTGTCATAGCCTACGATGCGTATTAAATTGCTTTCTTTAATCAGACGCTGATCCCAGCAGCCTGACAGGATAACGGCAGCTGCCATTATAATCAACAGAGAGCGCTTCATATGGTTATTCCTTTCTCTTTAAGACCAAAGCAAAAATGAGCAGAATCACAGGCAGGATCACAATTAGATAAAGGGACGATACCGAGATAAATTGAGCTGTAGCAGCCAGATCATATTCTCAGTCCGGAATCAGAGATAGACAGTAATCAGCTCGAGCTTTAACGACTTAGACCAAATGATCAATACGCTCAATACACTTAAACAGGCTAACAGCAAGACTAGGAACTCTGAAGCAATGTAACGGAAACAACAGGCCAGAAAAAGCCCCCGCTGCCCGCATAAAGGACATTTCCTTTTGCGGGCAGCAGGGGCTTTTATGGCACTAGATATTTCGTGAATCATGCTGATACATAAAATAAAAGGCTTATCAAATATCTAACTATAACAAAGCAAAAAAGAGAAAAGCAACTCGCACTGCGAACTGCTTCTCCAATTCTTTATTATAATCATTTGAGAATAAGGTGTCCGGTAATAATCAGTGCCTTATCTCTTATTCCGCTTCCTCTAAACCATACATTGTATCAGTGCGCTTAATGCGACAAGGCAGGTTCGGCATTGACTTCTTTTATGCCTGCCAAGAAATCTGCATCTTTTAGGATAGCAAGGGTATCTCTGTAAAATGCCTCTTTATTTATCATTTGTGTGTGGACATATTCGTATTTTTTTAATGATGAGTGGCGCAACACTTTTTGGACACAAGGAATGCAAACACTTTTAGTGCCCAGTTTATAATATTGATTGCCGTTCTCGCCATTTTCAGTATGAGAAAGAGCTGCTGAAGTATCCTGGCCGCATACAAAACATGTATGGCTTACCCTTCCCTTTTTCTTATATGAATCAAGTACTCCTGTTAAACGGATTGAAGCTGGTATTCTTAACAACACGTAATCACCTTTTCTAATTTTTCTCTTCTATTAGTATATCAAAAAAATAATTATAATGTACAATAAGCCAAGTAATGGTTCAATTTCATATATTCTGAATTTTCCCGTCATGTACTTTCAAACAGTTCATGCTGCAATCCGGCACCCAGTCAGCCCGTTGATTTAATGAGAGAAAATTTTTATCACCGCATTATTATTAATATTAATCCGCATTGAACACTTGGCTCCAATTGGGATGGTTGCAAATGGATGCACATGGCCAAAGCTTGCATTTGAAATGACGGGCAGTCCGTGCAATTCTTTCTTGCTGTCTATAATTTTCTGAAGCGCATAATCAGTCATGCCGGATTCTTTTTGAAAGCGTCCAATCACCAGCCCTTTCAAGCCGGATGATTCATGATGCTGCAGAAGAGATTGCAGCCCCCGGTCAAAAGCAGGCGGATGCATTTCTTCGTTTTCTTCAAGAAATAAAATACTATTTGAAAGAGAAGGCATGTATTCTGTTCCCTGCAGTGAGTTTATTCCACTTAAGCTTCCGGCAATAATCACACCCTCTCCTTCTCCAGCACATATAGCATGATACCCGGGATTTTCATGCATTACCCTCTGTTCGTCCTCCAAAAGCCAGGATTCATCATTCCAGATGTCACTTGGATCAAGTTCAAATTCTTCTTGGATCATAATAGCTTTTGCGAAATGCTTCACTGTATAGTCAAAATAAGATTTCATGCCAAACGAAGAAAAATCCGGTCCAGAATATGTGATCATCCCTGTCTTCTTGTAAATAGCCAAGCTCAGCGCTGTAGAATCTCCATATCCGCAGAATACTTTAGGATTGCTTCTTATAAGGTCAAAGTCGAGATATCCCAGCAGCTGATTCGCATTATATCCGCCAGCTGCAGACAGGATTCCTTTTACATTAGGATCTTTGAAGGCATCATGCAAATCTGCTATCCTATCTTCAATAGAATTCGAGAAAAATTCATCGTGATGTAAGGAATTCTTTCCAAACGTTACGGCGAATCCCATTTTATTTAATCTTTCTTCAGCAATTCTCCGCTGTTCGCCTTTAATAATGGCAAGACTCCTGGAGGGAGCTATAATCCTGATTTCATCTCCGACCTTTAATTTTGTCATTGCAATCTCCCTTATCCCTCTTAATAGCTTTCATATATAGCTGCATTATTTTAACAGAACAGCACTCCAAAATAAAGAGGATGGAAATAGTCCCACCCTCTTTTCAATATATTAGTTCCGCATTCAATGGCTCAGCACCGTACGTCTATGGCTTTTTTCACTTTGTGATTTTTCGATAATGTCCCTTGCTATCCAGACACCGCAGGCACTTGCCTGGGCAAGCCCCCTTGTTATCCCTGCACCATCACCGCCAACATATAATCCGGAAATTTCTGTTTCAAAACGATCATTTAATTTAGGACGGGCAGAATAAAATTTCGCTTCCACTCCATAAAACAGGGTATGTTCAGAAGCAAGTCCCGGAGATACCTTATTTAATGCTTCAGTCATTTCAATCAGGCTCTTCATCGTATTATAAGGCAACACCAGTCCTAGATCGCCAGGTACCGCTTCTTTTAATGTCGGTTCAAGAAAACCTTCCTTAATTCTCTTTGCAGTAGACCGCCTGCCTTTAAGGATGTCTCCATACTTTTGGACAATCAGACCTCCGCTCGAAAGCGCATTTGCTAGGCGTGAAACTTCATGTGCATATTCATTTGGCTTATCGAAGGGTTCAGCAAAAGTATGTGATACAAGAAGGGCAAAATTCGTATTTCTGCTGCCGAGCTTCGGATCTTTGTATGCATGGCCGTTGGCAAGCATGATTCCTGAATGATTTTCCACAACCACATGTCCGGACGGATTGCTGCAGAAGGTCCGGACTGTAGTGCCGACAGATGTGTTGAAAATGAACTTTCCTTCGTAAAGGTTTTCATTGATTTCTTCCATGACAATATCTGACGTCTCTACGCGGACACCGATATCCACCTGGTTGTTAATCATTTTAAGACGTCTTTTTTTCAGCATCCTGCTCAGCCATGTCGACCCATCACGGCCAGGAGTGATAACAACCTTGCCTGCGGTAATGCTTTCTCCTGACTTAAGCTGTATGCCTGTTACAAAATGGTTTCCTTCGCTGTTCTTTTCTGTGATCAAATCTTCTACTTCCGTTTTAAACACCATTTCAATTTTTTCATTTAAGTATTCGTATATGCTCTGCATGATTTTCAAGTTTTGCTCTGTACCCAGATGCCTAACCTGTGCGCGAAGCAGCTTCAATCCTGCAGCATATCCCCGCTTTTCAATTTCCTTTACCTTATCTGTAAGCGGATCGGTAATAGTATGTGTGGCTCCATGGCTTAAGTTAATTTCATCGACATATTTTATTAAATTGACGACCTCTGAATCTGGCAAATAATCTGTCATCCAGCCGCCAAATTCGCTTGTGATGTTAAATTTTCCGTCAGAATAGGCACCGGCACCGCCAAAACCATTCGTGATCGAACATGCTGGCAGGCACCCTGCAAATTCCTTTCTTCCAATTGCAGGTGGGCATTTCTCAATTTTATGCTCAAGTATCGGGCAATTTCTTCTATATATATTATGGCCCTTATCTATCAGCAAAATATTTGCTTCGGGCATTTTCAATGTTAGCTCATAGCAGGTGAATATCCCTGCAGGACCTGCTCCTACCACGATTACATCATAATTGGTTTTCATTATAAATTCCTCCCAGGAGAAAATGGATCTTATTTCCCGCTCTCACGGGCAGTAAAGTTTGCGTTTTCATACTTCAAGCTGAACGAAGAAGTATAGCGGATGGTTAACGGCTTTAAAAGCCTGATTTTCCCAAATGATTATCAGTGAATGTTTTTAAACTCACAACTGATGGATGATTGCTTTATCCCTCGGTAAATATATCAAACTTCTCAAGAGAGGTCAAGAAAAAAACGAACTATAATATGTATTAAAATTAAATTGTTCGTATTTTTCGTTATACAAACTATAAATATAGAACGTATTTATAAAAAAATGATTTTATCTCTTCTTTTCAGATTTTTCCGCAGATTAATAGGGCAACTGCAAAGGATATGATTGGTACATGTAGAAACCAGCCTTCGTAAAAAGGCTGGTGTACATTTTTGTTATTACAAACCGTTAAGGACAGCAAAAGGATGCTCCGATAATGATTAAAAGAATGAACAATACTACAATCAATGCAAAGTTCGCACCAAATCCGCTTCCTCCATATCCATATCCGCAGCCGCCATATCCATATCCGTACATGAAAATCACTCCTTTTTTATTCTCAACCTCTCTACATCCTTACCATATGTATATTCGCCCTTTCTGGACTGTGCGAATGCCTATTTTTCATTAAGGTTAAAAAAACATTACATTTTTCTTTCAGGTTGGCGAGATTTGAGATATAATAATGAACTCGAAAGGCAAATCAGCAAAAATATACCAGCTGTAACCTTATTACTTTTATATGGGGGCAAAGAGTGAATTGAAAAAAAGGGCGATTCTGGTTCCTTTTATTATTATGAGTTTGCTGGCACTATTAACAGGTTCCTTGTTTTTTCAAAAAGAGCAAAAAACCTACGGATTTCAAGAAAAAGAGAATGTGTATGAAAAATACAATCATCACACACCTATCCGCTATCTTGTAATAGGCGACAGCATCGGACGGGGTTCTGGAGCTGATCATGCATCACAAAGATGGTTTAAGCTAATGGAAAAAAAGATGTATAAAGAGCGGCATATTGACATGAAAGGCGATTACATTGTTCAAAGCGGTTCAACTGCCTTTGAAGGTTTATATAAACTTAGCAGCCAGCCTGCTGTATCCAAACCAGATCTTATTTTTATTGTGTTTGGGGAGAATGACAGGAAATATATGAATGGGGATGATTTCGGAAAGATATATGAATCCCTGATCAGAAGAGCGAAAAAGGATTATCCATCAGCTGAGATTATTACACTAACAGAAAGCTGTTTAGCTTATGAAGATTTTGCACGGCAGATAGCACTTGTATCAAAGCATTACCAAGCAGTCAATATAGATATGAGACCAGTATTCAAACAAACCGGCCTTCCTGCAGAAAAGCTGACGAGGGACCTTGTACACCCAAATGCCCGAGGATACAGGTTATATGCTGACAGCATCTGTCAGGTAATTAAATTAAATGCGGCCAAACATAAAAAAATAGCTGTCCTTTCTTCTTCCATTTATAAAAATCCTGATCTTCTATTTTCAACGAAAAAGCAAATAATAAATAAAAAGGGATTTATCAAGAATGGTCGCTATTATATAAGCGGCAAAAAGGGAGATTTTCTGGAGTATTCATTCACAGGAAATATGCTGGGTGTTAATCTTCTGAGAAGCCCTGACGGCGGTGAGATAAAAGTATTCATTGACGGCAAGCCTGTCACAGTAATGAGCACCTGGTGGCCCTTCCAAAGAAACAGACCGCTTTATATCACAAGCCAATTATCAAACGGACACCATACAGTCAGATTTGAAACCACCGGCAGCAAAACAGCCAACAACAAAACCAAAAACAGCATAATCAGGATTTCCTCAATAATAACCAATAAAAACACGTATTAACAAAAAGCGGAAGCGCCTGGTCAGCCCGCAAAGCAAATAGGATTTTGCACAGCGGGCTAGGCGCTGCAGCTAGATTAAACAAAAAGCGGAAGCGCCTTGCAGAGGATCAAAGACTAAAAACGCCGCTTCCTGCCGCAACGTCTTTGTGACCCCCATCCTGGGGGCCTAAGCAAATAGGGTTTTGGCCTTGGAAGGCGCTCTTTGCCTTCTGAGGACAAAACATCTTTTGCACAGCGGGCTAGGCGCTGCAGCTGGATTAAACAAAAAGCGGAAGCGCCTTGCAGAGGATCAAAGTCTAAGAAGACCGCGTCCTGCAATATCCTTTTGAATCATGGTCATAGAGACGATATAAAAAAGCCAAATCCCTAAAATAAAAGGAATCTGGCTTTTTTATTTAGTTAATGATAGTGGTTTAATAGCTTAAGGCTGATTGAAACAAAAGGTGCGAGACTCCCGCGGGATCAGCGGGGACAGGTAAAACCATGCGGAAAGCAAAGCATCCTGCAGTGCAAATCAACCGCACATTTTAACACAGGCTACCCTTTAAAGACACTTTTCGGGTCCCATTACCAGACAGTTTTTTTGTCTCATTTCATCGTTACGGTTAAAAAGGAAGTTTCATTGCTCACAACTGCCGCCTGGCTGGTTTTCTCGATGTTCTGAACCATTTCTCCATTGGTGATAATGATGGGAATGACCGTACTTGCCGCTTTTTCTCTTATCAAGCTGGTGTCAAAGCTTACAAGCTTTTGGCCCCTTTTAACGGTATCTCCCTCTTTCACGAATGCTTCAAAGCCTTCGCCCCTCATATTCACAGTATCCAGCCCTATATGAATCAGGATTTCTGCACCATTTTTAGTTTTAAGGCCTATTGCATGCTTAGTCGGGAAAACTTGAATAACAGCTGCGTCACAAGGGGCCCTTACTTCCCCTTCATCAGGATCAACAGCAAGTCCGTCTCCCATCATCTTTTCAGAAAAAACAGGATCGTTTACTTCTTCAAGAGGTATCACTTTTCCGCTCACTGGAGCAAATAAAACAATTTCTTTCTCTTCTTTGTCCTTCTTTCCAAATAAGTTCCTTAACATACAATTTCCCTCCTCAAAACAGCTTAAAGCAACAGGCTAAATTTCATCCGCATCCATTACTGAAACAATTTTTTGTATTCCCCGTATCCTTCTTTCTCGATATCCGCGGCTGGTACAAAGCGAAGTGCCGCTGAATTGATGCAGTATCGAAGCCCTGAAGGACCAGGGCCATCATTAAATACATGGCCCAAATGTGAATCAGCCGTTTTAGAACGCACTTCTGTACGAATCATTCCATAGCTCGTATCATTTTTTTCGATTACTTCTTCATCTTGAAGCGGCTTAGTGAAGCTTGGCCAGCCGCAGCTGGAATCAAATTTATCTCTTGACGTGAATAAAGGATTTCCGGAAACGATATCCACATACAGACCTTCTTCTTTATGGTTCCAAAACTCATTTCTGAAAGCTGGCTCTGTTCCGCTATTTTGTGTTACTTCATATTGAATTGGCGTTAATTTCTTTTTTAGCTCTTCTTTATTTTTCATTGATATCCCTCCATTTATTTTCCAAGAATGTTTGCCTGCCCGAGCCAAAACGGTAAGATGCATAATGCTGAGGCTGCTTTTTATAATAATTTTGATGATATTCCTCCGCAGGATAGAATTCTTTAGCTGGTATAATAGGTGTTACGACCGGCTTTGAAAAGCGTCTGCTTTTATCCAGCTTTTCCTTTGAGCGCAGCGCGATTTCCTTTTGCTCCTCTGAATGGTAAAAGACCGCAGTCTGATAAGAGCTGCCCCGGTCAAAGAATTGGCCGCCTGCGTCTGTAGGGTCAATTTGCTGCCAGAATAATTCTACGAGCTTTTCATATGGAAAAACTTCAGGATCAAATGTAATCTGTACAGCTTCATAGTGGCCTGTTGTTTCAGAACACACTTCTTGATAGGTCGGATTTTCCTTTGTTCCTCCTGTATATCCTGAAATGACTGATTGAATACCAGGCTGCTCATCAAATGGCTTGACCATGCACCAGAAACAGCCCCCCGCAAATGTTGCCTTTTCAAAAGATCCTGTCATTAATATCCTCCTTGCGTCGATCAGATCTAAACTGCAAACTACATGTTTATCCTTAAGATTTTATCCTCTTTTTATGAGTATGTAAAACAATATGCGTGCTGCTCATGGATTTTGCATGACACCAGCCTACCGCAAGCCGCATATGCTGAGTACGTAAAGGCCATATGAATTGGAGTGAAAAAGTTATGCAGAATAATAAGTATCTATATAATGCAGTGCTGTATGATCAGCTGTCACAATTTTATAAATACAGCAACCCGGATCTTTTTGTGCACTATTATTATAAACATTTAAAAAGTATGAATCAGGCAGCATCCCATATACGTGCCTTACAGGGTGCAAAGCCAGACAGTATACCTGCGAGAGTCCGGGTATTGCATGCTTCCCCCGATGCACCGAATGTAGATGTATATGTGAATGAAACCCGGATCCTTCAAAACTTCCCATATAGGGATATCAGTAATTACATGTCGCTTCCAGAAGGAACCTACCAGATTGATATTTATCCCACAGGACAGCAGGTACAAACCGTATTAAGCCAAAAAGTGAGCCCGCAAAGCGGCAAGCTTTATACACTTGCAGCCACAGGGCAAGCAAAAACGTTGAAATTGACAGTGATCGAAGATGACCCGCACGTGCCGAATGATGAAACTAAATTGAGGGTGATCCATCTTTCTCCAGATTCTCCGAAGGTTGACATAGCCGTGAAAGGCAGGGATGTCATTTTTTCAAATGCTGCCTACCGCAAGCCTACAAAGTACTTAGGGCTGACTCCGATGACAGTGGATCTCGAGGTCAGGGCTGCAGGCTCCAAGGAACCAATTTTGCCACTTGATGGAATTACGCTAATTAAAAATACGCCGTATTCTCTCTACCTTATTGGTCTGAGCCAAGGATCGCCTGGTTTAGAGCCGCTTTTCCTGGCTCCTTAAATGGAAAAGAACCGGAGAGCATCCGGTTCTTTTATGGATTTATAGAAGGTACATTGAGAAGAAATGATATTCTGTTGTGCTTTAAATCAAAGGTTTTTGCCTTAACATGTACATCGCTTTTTAATTTCATATCATTTAAGGAGACGTATATCATTTCATTGTTAGGCTGGATATTGACCCAATCCGGGGTTTTGTAGCTTTCATTAATGAAATTCATTACATAAGAAACCGGCAGATTCAGCTGTCCGACAGAGATGGATTTTTGCTTCAGCACCAAGTCCCCGTTTTTTTGTGCCAGCGGTTCAAATGCAAGCTTCATCTGAAGTTCCCTACCGAAAAAAGGGAGTTTTCCGTATAACTCCACATCATCATTCAAATAAACTTCATAGTGAAGGGGGCCATCACTCAGACCTTCCTTTTCAAGGTATTGATTAATCAGTCTATTCATATCTTGTTTATTGGTATCAATCTGAAACTGAATGTCTTTTTCCCTGCTATAGCTTTTAGGGGGCTGTTCATCTTTAGCAGGCAGATTGATGGCAATCAGCAGCCAGATGACCACTGCTGCATTAATCGATAATAATGTAATAAATAAAATCTTCCACTTCTTGCTCTTCATGTTCAGTTATTCCTCATTCCCTTTGGCACTTGCTTCTAATGTATTCTCGCCTAAAGAGTTTTCTTCCATATTCTGATAGATCCTGGAAGCGATTTTTTCATATCCCCTGTCGTTTGGATGGAAATTATCGTCCTTGAACAATAATTTTTCTCCATGCTTGCTGAAAATATCCTCAATTTCAACAAAATGGCTGTCAGGGAATTTCTGCAGCACTTTTCTGCTGCTGTTATTCCAGTCTTCACTGATAACATCGAGTTCCTTGAAAGATGTCAGATAATCAGAAAAAGGATTGTAAACTCCGACTAAATAAATCTGTGCATGCTGATTTTCATCTTTGACTTTACTGATGATTTTCCCCAGTCTTTTTTCATACCCTATTCTTGCTTGTTCAAACTGCTCCATTTGTAAATCCGAAAAATGATTGCGGACTACCTTCATGATATCATTGCCGCCGATCGTAATAACGACACTGTCAGCTTTTTTGATATCACGCTTTGTCTCAGACTGCTCGAGCCTTTTTAGCAATTGGTCTGTCCGGCTGCCCCGTACACCGTGATTGATGATATTAACTGCGGTGATGGAAGGCTCTTTTTCCAGCTGTCTTTGCAGATAAGGAACATACCCCCCTTTATCTGTACTGTCGCCAACCCCTTCAGTCAATGAATCGCCGATTGAAACTATTTGGACCGGATCCGGAAAAAAGGATGCCGGAATATCTTCTTTTTTATCCAGCGTGAGGCTGTTTTTTTGTCCTTCGCTATTTGCAGCAGCAGGAGTTTCTGCTTCACGTGAACAAGCTGATAACCATAGCAGGCATATTAAAAGACAGGTGAATTTTTTGCTCATAACTCCACCTTCCTTTTTTTGCAGAATCTTTATAAGTCTTCTTTTTATTATAACACGGAAAAAGAATAAAAAACTTCCTAACTGATTTCGGTAAAATATCATTATCTGCAATCGTTATCAGGATTATTGTATATTTTTTTGGTGTCATGAATCAAAGTAAAACCCTCGGAAAGAAGTGGGATTTGAAAATTTTTTTTGCTGTCTTGGCAGTATGAGCTTGAAGGCATTTCAGCGGAAAAATTGTACTACAGGCATATTTAACTACATGGACAGTTGCTTTACTAATCCCTTTTTCATATTGACCGCTTTGGGTAAGTGTGTGAAAATGATAATCGTTATCAATTAGATTTATTTTGAAGGAGGATTTATATGTTTATTGAGTTTTTAAGGAACAACCGTTATGTCTCTTATGTCCTTGCCATTATACGCTTGTATCTCGGGGTACAATGGATGAAAGCAGGCTGGGGGAAAATCATCAGCGGAAATTTTGATGCAGCAGGTTTTATGCAAGGAGCTTTAAAACAGGTTTCTGGCGAACATCCAGTGGTACAGCCCTGGTGGGGGGACTTTTTAAAAGAACTGGCCTTGCCAAACATAGAACTTTTTAACACACTTGTCCCATGGGGGGAGTTTTTAGTAGGGATTAGCCTGATTTTAGGTTTATTAACTTCTTTTTCTGTGTTTATGGGGCTCACTATGAATTTTGCTTATATGTTTTCAGGTGCGGTAAGCACCAATCCGCAAATGATTATTATCGGGATTTTCATCCTCATAGCTGGCATGAATGCAGGAAAAGTTGGAGCAGACCGCTGGGTACTACATAGATTATTCCCCGGAAGAAAACACGTGGAGTATATGGCAAAAAGTGCTTAGACATCTTTATGATAATTGCTCTGCCTAAAATTCTTACAATTAAAATCTAAACGGTTAACTGCATTTGTTTGAAAAACCACTGCTGTGAGACAGGCTAACCCCTTTTCCCTCGTCTGAATTTTTGGAATAGGGGTTAGCCTGTCTCAGTTGCTGTCTTGCAATATTTTGATATGCTTTACAATGTCATCAAATGGTGTTCCTTTCACACCATTGTAATACTGAATGACTTTACCTTTTTGATCTATAAGGTAAAAATTGATTCCATGCATGACTTGATCCATATTTTCCGGTTTTTGCACAATGGTATGAAAGCTGTCTTTTGCAAAGGATTCAATCTGGGATTGTTTGTACCCCGTAAGAAAATTCCAGCTTTCAAAATCTGCCTTAAACCTTTGTCCGAATTCCTTCAGAACAGCTGGCTTATCTGTTTTTGGATCTACTGAAAAGGAAACGAATTCCACATTCCTGATTCCTTTCTCCTTTAGCATTTGCTGGAGCTTCACCATATTGGCTGTCATCGGCAGACATACATCCTGGCAGCTCGTGAACATAAAATCAGCAATCCAAACGTTCCCTTTTAAATCATGCTTGGAAATTGTATTTCCATCCTGGTTCGTAAATGCAAAGGATTCAACATCCCAGTTCTTGGCCCCTGGCACACCCTCCGTGCCGCAAGCTGATAAAAGCAGTACAGCAAAAATTCCCATGAGGATGAAAACGGCCTGCAGCTTTTTCATTATACCCCGCCTTTATGTATACAACTGTTAATACAAGCCAAATGTCCGGCTGCATAATTTTGGCTTGTTTTTATTATTTTAACAGATAATAAAAGATGAGGTTATCATTTAAAAGACTTTTTTCATTTTGCACTTCTGTTGCTTCCTTTGATAAATGTTTCTGCAAAGGAATTAACAAAACATGCATAGTCGGCACGGACTGCAATTTTATGAACAGGATATAACGCCTTCTCCCTGATCTTTCTAAAGTCTGCAATACTTTGGCCAAATGCGTCTCCTTCCTCAGTTATCACTTTTACAGGAGCATCAGCGAATATAATGGATTGTTTATCTTTAATGGCCCACATGGTCATTAAATCATGAAGCGGGGTTCCCTGGATGGAAGGAATCTGTTTTTTGTAGGCATTGAAGTAGAAGTCATACATTGGTTTTAGTATTTTTGCCGGTTCCATTTTTCCGCTGTTCATTTCAGAAATAACATAATTCATCACATAAGGTGTGATGATGCTGTTTTGGGTTACATTTAGTGGAAGTATCCTGACTTTTCTGGGAGCTCTGGATAATACGATATTAGCTGCAAGCGGATCTCCATGAAAGTTCGCTTCTGCTACCGGGGTAACATTTCCGGGATAATTGAAGGCGCCGCCCATAATATAAAAATCTTTGATTTTTTTCATTGTTTCAGGAAAAAACACAAATGCCGAGGCCAGGGATGTCAGCCTGCCCACGTTGATTAAAGTCAAATTCCCTGCATACTTATCAATCAGAGGTGCAACTTCAAAGAAATTTTCAAACGTTGAGTTAGGCTCATCCGCTATCGACAAAGGCCCAAGTCCTTCAAGACCATGGATTTCCGGATAATACTCCGGCTCTTTTCCTGTCAGGGGTATCCTGGCCCCTCCCATAACAGGCACATCCATTTTAAAGATTTTTTGAAGGTAGCGGGCATTTTTAACGGCTTCATCTTTCGAAACATTTCCATAATCTGCAACCACACCGACCACTTCAATATTTTCTGAATAGTACGCATAAAAAAGCGCAAATATATCATCGATGCCCAAATCGCCGAAAAAAAGTACTTTTTCACTCAGCCTGCCCACCGCCTTATCTCGAGTTCCTCCTAATATATGTATGTCATACTTAACGTTTAATGATTTATCCCAGTTGAGGGCTACCAGGTGCAAGGAATATGTGAAGCGGGCTCCTATACCTTTTTTCGATCCGCGAGTGACGATCAGCACCATGATGAATGCCCTAAAGGTAAATCAGGAGGTAATTGAGGAAAAGTAAAATTATACGGAATTCAGGGAGGGTGTAAAATGAGTGATTTTGACTTACAAACAACTAATTTGCCATGGCTTGAAGAAAGAACAATCATTCTTTCCCCTGCTGGAAGCTATGCGTATGGAACTAACACAGATACATCAGACAAGGACTTCAAAGGCGTGTGCATTCCGCCTCCTGAGTACTACTTAGGTTTAGAATCTTTTAATGAATATAATACAAGCGGCGGAAAGAATTTTAAAAATACCAAAGATGATGTTGATGTGAATATCATTCATATCAATAAGTTTGTTAAAGATGCTATGGGTGGTGTACCAAATAATATTGATATCCTCTTTGTGAAACAAAGTGATTATTTAAAAGTAACACCATTGGGGCAGATATTAATTGATAACCGGCATTTGTTTTTATCAAAGCATATTCAGAAAAAATTCGGAGGCTATGCTTATTCTCAAATTCAAAAATTGAAAAATAAAAAATTCACTGGTTCTGGAAGGCAGGATTTGATAGAGGATTATGGCTATGATACAAAATTTTTCATGCATAGCATCAGGCTTCTTACAAGTGCTATAGAAATCCTTGAAACCGGCGACTACAGTACATTTAGAACAAATAGGCATTTACTTCTCGACTGCCGCAATGGAAAGTTTTCTTTTGAGCAAGCATTAGAAATGGTTGGGATGTATGATGGCCATTTAAAAGCTGCATTAGAAAAATCACAGCTTCCGGAATTCCCTGACTATAAAAAAATCAATCAGTTATTAATAGGAATCAATAAACAAGGATTGAACCTTTAGTTATCTTAAAATAGCTCTTTTCTTAAAGAATTGTTGTTTTTAATTCGTTCGGTGAGGCGTTCCCATTGTTAATCGGTTTGATTGGAGCGTAAGGTGCGAGACTCCGCGGAACGCGAGCATTCTGGAGCGTAAATCAGCCACCATGTTCCATAGCAGCAAAGTATACGAAAACAGCAAAAAAATAAACCTCCTATCTTCTATTCCTGTAAAAAGTTCCAGAATAGATTAGAAGGAGGTTCATTGAATTATTGAATTATTTAATCCCAATAGTACATGAGTGCCATTGCACCCTCTCCTGTGTGTGTGCTGATTACAGGAGTAGTACCTTCAATAGTGATCGTTTCCAGACCAGTAATGCTGCAAATGGCATCTTTAACTTTAGCAGCGAGCTGATAGCCATTGGCATGCACGATACCAACTCCTGACAGCTTTTTGCCTTCAGTATCGGCTTTAAATCGGCTGACAAGGCATTTAATCGCCTGAGATTGGCTTCTCACCTTTGTAATCGGATTCAAAACTCCTGATTCAAGCTCCGCAATTGGCTTAATATTCAGCAATGATCCAATGAATGCTGCTGTTTTCCCGATTCTTCCGCCCTTTACCAGATTTTCCAGTGTATCAATAACAATGATCAGGCTTGAATTTTTTCTGATTTGGTCTAGCCTGTCCACTATTTCAGCTGCAGTATTTCCAGCGTTGGCCATTTCCGCAGCTTCTATCACCTGAAAAGACAGTGATTTTGAAATGAAACTTGAGTCGATGACCGTTACTTTCGAATCTGACATGGCTGCGGCACTTTCAGCTGTTTTCACTGTTCCGCTCATTCCGCCAGTCATATGGATTGAAACGATTTCACTGCCATCTTCGCCCAGCTTATTATAAACATCCAAAAAAACTCCTGCTGAAGGCTGGGAGCTTTTAGGAAGGTCCTTAGCATTTCTCATTCGCATCAAAAATTCTTCTTGTTCTATTTCAATTTTGTCCAAAAAGGTTTCCCCATCTATGGAAATTGATAAGGGAATCATTGTGATCCCGTATTTTTCAAATTCTGCTGGTGCCATATCTGCTGTTGAATCAGTGACAATTTTGACTTTTTTCAATGTTTCACATCCTTCGGGTGGCAATTCTATTGTATTATACCTTTTCGGCAAGTGCTTTCAAACTGTATTTTATGGTGTAATGGCTGTTTTATTTTTATAATTCACGAATTAGACTTATTTCCAATAATTACAGCGGTGATATAGACAGTCTCCTATATATATAAGAAAAAAAGACCGTCTCCGGCCAGCAGAAGACCGTCCGGAATCTGGCAGCTCAGGAATATTGAATAAGCTGTTTCTTCTGGGCTATTCTGCTGGTCAAGACAGTCTTTTAGTATTAGGCATTGCTTTTCAAGTGTTCCTCTAAAAACATTTTTTGATAATCCGGCCATCTTAAAACGGCAGCTAAATAGTCCTTAAAGGAACAATTCACTGGGCTATCCGTTTTGCGATAAACATGATTCATGAGCATCTCCAGCCTGGCGGTGACCATAAAATAATTGGGGTCGCCTGGCAATAAGACGGGGATATCTGTTATTTTCACCTTATGTCCAATACCATTTTTGAACTCCAGGTTTTTAAAAAGCAAAATATCAATCCTCATTTTCCACCGATTATTATTATTATACACAAAAAAAGAAAAAAATGTATTTCTTTTGCAAAAAATAACTTTTCACTTACCTGTTTCCCGATAATAATGGCTGCCGGCAGTTGGCCCGGTTACCCTCCCATACTGGACTAATAGTCAAGTGAGTTCATGTGAACACTAAACCGGGATTATTAAGAAGTTTGAGTATTGTTCTTCATCCCCGATAGATTAATCATTCAATCCCTTGCCATCAAGAATTTGCTGTATATTTTTTTCAATCCGTGACTGGCGGGTTTTGGATTGTTTGGGATTGGAGAAATAAAGAATATAGGCTCTTTGCCGGCCAGGAGTCAATTGTTCAAAGGCGGTTTTCAAAGCCGGGATTTCACTGAATGTAGTTTTTAGTTCATCCGGTATTATTTCAGTATTCTTTTTAACCACTTCCAATCCGGCTTTTTCCACTTCAATGGCATCCCTTATATAGTCTTTCAAAATGATCTCCATTTTGGCTATTTCTTGAACATCACTGAAACGGATCTGGCGCGCTGCCTGTACATTTTCCGTTTGCTGAACTAAAATCCCGTGCGCATCCTGCAGCAAGGCGCCTTTGTGAAACAGAAGTGCACAATATTCTTTGAAACCATGTATTAACACTATATTTTTTCCCCCGTAAGTGTAACAAGGATGTTTCCATTTATATTCTTCACTTAATCCGCAATCAAGAACGATTTTTCTCATTGCCTCATATTCTGCCTTCCACTTTTTTGCTTTACTTAAAAACTCATCAACCTGAGGATTTATCATGCCATTTCCCATTATGCAGCACCTCTCTCCCATACTTCGCTGGCTTGTGTTTTAAAAAGGCTCTTTTCTTAAAGATTGTTGTTTTTTTAATGTTCTGTGAGGCGATTCCATTGTTTAGTCAGGTTGTGGAGCGTAAGGTGCGAGACTCCTGCTTAGATGTGCGGAACAGGTGAGACTCCGCAGGCTCAAGGGAGTCTCACCGCCCGTCCCGTGGATAGCGAGCATCCTGGAGCGGGAATCAACCACCTTGTTCCATAAGCAACAAAGTTTGAAAGGCTATAATTGAATATTCGCCAAACATGAAGCAATTTCCTTGCAGCTTTTAAAGATTACTTGAAACAGTAAGGGCAGAAAGCCTACTCTGATTTCCAATAATGAAAATGGTGCAAAGCCGCGCTTTGGTGTTAAGTTAACTAGAAATGCAGACGCTCCTGCCGGCCATAAACACACCTCTAATACTATTGTCTTTCTTAATTAAGAGCTTTTTACAAACTGCATTTTTTCGGTAAGCGTCAAGCTGGTATCAGCTTTGCAGAAGGGAATAGTACGGGCTGCCGGGGGAATACATTGAAAGCAAACAGGCAAAAAAGGAGGGCTGCAAAAAGTGAAAATACATGTTGTGCAGGAAGGCGATACGTTATGGCACATTTCACAGCAATACCGTGTGAGTGCAAGCAAAATTGCAGAAGTAAATGCGCTTGAATATCCGGATAAGCTGTTAATTGGCATGGCACTGCTTATTCCAGAACGATATCTTACCTACAAAGTTATGCCAGGAAACACCCTTTATGGTATTGCAGATTATTTCAGCACTACACCCCAGGAAATTCTGCAAATCAACTCACTGTCATCTTTATCAAAGGTTTATCCCGGCCAGAAGCTTAGCATACCGGCAGTTTTTCACAGGGTGAAAAAAGCTGATTCTATCCACAAAATAGCAGGTATGTATGGAACAAGCGTAAAATCGCTTTTGCAGGCCAACAAACTTTCAAGCTCTTCTGTGCTATCAGAAGGTCAAATCATCAAAATTCCACGAAAACCCAAACCCCGGATCGAGGTGAATGCATTTACAAATAGGTATGGCCAAGCCGGCGCAAGGGACGTGAGAGAAGCTGCATACGATTTGACATTTGTTTGCCCGTTTGCCTATCTGATGCGAAGAGATGGGAGCCTCGGGCCGCTTGATGATGTTCCTACTGTTGAGGCTGCACTGTCAAATGGGGTTGTCCCGGTCATGTCCATCACAAATTTTTCTTCTTCTGAAGCAGGTACCGAGCTGGCGCATGCCATCTTATCTGATATGCAATTAACGGAAAAGCTTTTAGTAAATATTCTTGCTGTGATGAAAAAGAAAGGCTACAGGGGTTTGAATATTGATTTCGAAAATACCGCGGCTAAAGACCGGGATTTCTATAATCGTTTTCTCAAGCTTGCTGCTGATAAATTGCATCAGGAAGGCTACTTTGTCAGTTCTTCACTCGCCCCGAAGACCAGCTCGGAACAAAAGGGGCCTTTAGTTGAAGCACATGATTATGCTGCACATGGGAAAATTCTCGATTTTACCGTGCTCATGACCTATGAATGGGGGTACCGAAAAGGGCCTCCGCAGGCCATATCACCGCTGGATCAAATGAAGCGTGTATTGGATTATGCCGTAACAGTCATGCCCGGAAAAAAGATATTAATGGGATTTCAGCTTTATGCCAGAGACTGGCTTATTCCCCATAAAGAAGGACAGGAGGCCGAAACATTTGATATGCAGGAAGCAATCCGCAGGGCCGTAAAATATAATGCAGCAATAAAGTATAATCCAGTCGCCCAATCTCCCTATTTCAACTACCAGGACAGCTCTGGCAGGAGCCATGAAGTCTGGTTTGAAGATGCAAGAAGTGCCAAAGCAAAGTTCGATCTGGTAAAAACCTATGGATTAAGGGGAGTCAGCTATTGGGTACTAGGCTATCCTTTTCCGCAAAACTGGGCATTATTATCAGATACCTTCATTATTGAAAAACGCTGAATGTCTATAAGGGGAAGAAAGCAAAATCGAGTAGAGGGAAAATAAGTCATTTATTTTCGCCCCTCTCACAACACCGTACGTACGGATCGCGTATACGGCGTTTCAATTTATATCACAGTGTGTACTTTTAGAAAATGTTCTAAAGCAGAGGGGACTCCCCTCTGCTTTAGTCTTTTGTTTGAGATTGCTCTTTGGACGACTTTTGATAATCCTATGAATCGGTAACCTTTTCGACAGTAGGTTAATCCTTTCGCTTCTTCCTCCGGAATCCCTAGTTGAATAAGCGATTTGATTTGTTTCTTCGTTACTTTCCATTGTTTCCAGATGATGACCCTAATTCTGGAGCGAAGCTTTTGGTCTATTCGTTTAGTCACCTTTTTCATATTTGCCACTCTGAAGTAGTTTACCCATCCAAGTATCACTTGTTTTAGTTTCAATATTCGGTAGTCTAGTGGAACACTCCAGCTCCGTTTTGTCAGTAGTCGAAGCTTCCTTTGAAACTTCTGTACCGAACTTAGATGAGGTTTCACTTGATATCTCTTGTTTTTAATGTCGTAATAATACCCAAATCCTAAGAATTTTAATTCTTTTGGACGTGAGATTCTACTCTTCTCTACGTTGACTATAAGACCTAATTTCTCTTCTATAAATCTCACGATTGAGTTCATTACTCGGTTCGCTGCTTTTTCACTTTTCACAAAGATAAGGGCATCATCTGCGTACCTCACGAACCTTAGTCCTCTTATCTCTAGTTCCTTATCAAGTTCATTTAACATAATATTACTCAATAGTGGACTGAGGTTTCCTCCTTGCGGAGTACCGACAGGTGTGTCTTCATATTTTCCATTCACCATGACTCCACTGACTAAGTATTTTCTGATTAACGAGATGACATCTCCGTCTTTTATTGTGTTGGATATAATTCGCATGAGTTTATCGTGATGGACGGTATCGAAGAATCTTTCAAGGTCAATGTCGACTACCCAATCATGACTATCATTCAAAAATTCCAGGCTTTTAATAATCGCCATTTCACAACTTCTTTTTGGTCTGAAACCGTAACTGAATTCGCTGAACTGTTCTTCAAATATCGGACTGAGAACTTGATGAATGGCTTGTTGAACGACTCTGTCCACTACTGTTGGTATTCCCAATTTGCGCATCTTTCCGTTTTCTTTTGGGATTTCCACTCTTAAGGCAGCTTGTGGTTGGTATTTTCTTGTTCTGATGCGCTGACGCAGTTCATCCTTTTTCTCTTTCAGATATTGCTTTAGTTCGTCGACTGTCACTCCATCGATCCCACTTGTACCTTTATTTTTATAGACACGTAAGTAGGCTTCATTCATATTTTGATTACTTAGAATTTGTTCTAAAAGTTCCACACTCGTTTCTCCTTCCCTCTCACGTAGTGAGTGCTAACTCCCTTTTAGTTATCTTTTGAGATACGCTCATATTTTCACCATTAACACATTCGGAGTTTTCGTCACTCACGCATTCGTGGTGTTGAAACACTATAAATTGTTCAGCCCTTCATGAGTGTACTCATTACTATGGCTTCTGCTGACTTCTTGCGGCTAACCTTTTTCGACTGTACTTCTGTACATCCGCAAGACCTCCCAGGGTAAGACAACTATCTTTCCTCTTTTGCTCGCCTGATTTACCCTACAAAGTTACGCACATCTTTTGGACTTTAACTTGTTTGGGAGTCTCGTCCCTTTATAGAGCCTTAGTATCAGGTTTCTGTTCGTCGAGTCAAGATTTTATTCCACGCTTCCTCCAGCCCTTACCTCACGATAAGTACCTTGCGCTTCCTTAGTGGTTGGTCGATGTGTACCCCCACAGTGGACTTTCACCACCTAGATAGTTGCCATGCCTGGCACACCAAAAAAAGCATGAGGAGATTTCCTTCATGCTTTGAGGTTTGCTGACAGTGTGTTAAGCAAGCCCTGTTAATTTTTCTGTTATTTCCTGCTCAAAACCTTCTTCCAGCTCTTTAGACATAGTCCTGCATTTCACTTCAATGATTGACAGGTCGTCCTTTACCCTGACATGTGCCAGTTCCTCTTCATAGGAAAAATCAAACAAGACAAACCCCTTTTCTTCCTTAATATTTTTCGCAAAATCTACATGAGTCACTACGGTTTCTGCTGTGATATTCATTTGTTAGATATCTCCCTCACATGATGTTTTATTTATATTCCCTATTTCAGCCGGGGAAAAACACGTTAAATTCAATAGCAGACCCTATTACACTGAATTTTTTATATGCACTGTAAATCTTGTTTGTCGATAATTCCTTATTTTCAAGTCCTGACCGCAGACAGGTGACGTTGCCAAATCCCGTTTTCTATAAACACGATTGTACGAAGACGAGCTTTAAGCCTTAGAGGATTTTTCCATAAAAAAAAGAGGTGCTTTAAAAAAGCCCCCTCTCATGTCTTTAATGGTTTTGCAGACTAAATTCCTGCATGGCTTCCCTTTTTTGTTTCCGCTTGAAGACAATCTTAGAAAGCGAGATGCTGATTTCATATAAAAACAGCAAAGGAAGTGTCACAATGAAGTCTGACATAAAATCCGGCGGTGTAATCACCACAGCGATGATAACTAACACAAAATAAGCATATTTCCTCAGTTTTTGCAGCACAAATGGATTAATGATCCCTATTGACGTCAAAAACATGGTGACCACCGGAAGCTCAAATAAAACCCCAAATGGAAGGGTCATATTCAGAACAAAACGGAAGTACCTTTCTGCTGTGAAAGCAGCGGTGAACATATCTCCCCCTATGTTGAGGAGAAATTTAAAAACCATTGGCAGAATGATGAAATACCCGAAAGCGAGGCCACCAGCAAAAAGAAGAAAAAGGGCCGGAATATATGCTAATGTTGCCCTGAGTTCATTCGGCATAAGTGCAGGCTTCACAAATAGCCATATTTGAAAGGCCAGCACTGGAATGGTTCCAGCTATTGCGATAACTGCCGCAAGAGTGAAGTATATCCAAATAATATCGCTTGGCCCCAGTACGAGCAGTTTCATATGAAGATCCCGGATAAACCACTTATAGATATCTTCCACATAAATGAAAGCCAATATAAAAAAAACAAAAAAAGCAGCAACAGAGATAATGAGCCTTTTTCTCAGTTCCTCCAGGTGTTCAATGATGTGTAAATCCTGGTCTGCCAAAGTTCATCACGCCTTCTCTATTGAATTCAAGTTTCGAATAAAACCAAGGCCCTGATGAGCCCTTACTGCTAAAAAGGTGCAAGATGGCCACATCCCGCACCTATTTTAACCTTCATAGACATGCAGTAATCCCCCTGCAAAATAAGTGAATATTTGCGGTAAAAACACGGGGCCCTTCAATTAACCATCAGCTGGGAGTAAGAACTCCTGCAGCTGGCAGTTTCACTTTATTTCATGATATTTTTCTTTTCTTCGATTTCCTCTTTGCTGTCACTAGTCAATTCACGTGCAGAGTTCTTGAATTCCTTTAGTGTTTGTCCCGCAGCACGGCCGATTTCCGGCAGCTTCTTCGGTCCAAATACAATTAGTGCTAATATAAGAATAATAAATAGGCCCGGCAAGCCAATATTTGAAAGCATAAACACATCTCCTTTGATGTTAAAGCCTCTTATAGGCTTTGCATAATTTCCTCATACTCGTAATTGCGAACGTTAAAAAAATCTTAACTACCTATTCATTTTAACTCAATACACCCTTGTCTTCCATATAAAATTAAAATTTCGGAATAATTAGACCATATTTTAGATTAAAAGGTGAAATAGATTGCTGTCTTTATTCACTTCCACAAAAGGAAATGCCTTTTTCTTCATCCTCTGAATCAGCCCTTCGTAATCATGCCGGCTTTTAAGCTCTACACCCACAAGAGCAGGTCCGCTTTCCTTATTATTTTTCTTTGTATACTCAAATCTGGAAATATCATCATCCGGCCCGAGAACTTCATCAAGGAATTCCCTCAATGCCCCTGCCCTTTGCGGGAAATTCACAATAAAATAATAAAGCAGGCCCTCATACAGCAAAGATTTTTCTTTAATTTCCTGCATCCTGCCTATATCGTTATTGCCTCCGCTGATGACACAGACGACTGTTTTTCCTTTTATCTGCTCTCTGCAGAAATCGAGAGCAGCAACAGGCAAAGCTCCGGCAGGCTCTGCGATGATGGCATGCTCGTTGTACAGTTCCAGGATGGCCGTGCACACTTTCCCTTCCGGAACCTTCAGGATATCAGCGACATTTTCCCTGCATATCTCAAAGGTCTTCCGGCCCACGCACTTCACTGCAGCACCATCAACAAATGTATCAATTTCCGCTAATTCTCTTACTTCTTCCTGTTCAAAAGAAAACTTCATTGAGGCCGCACCTGCAGGCTCTGCCCCCATGCATTTTGTCTCTGGTGAAAGAGCGGAAAAGTATGAAGATAACCCTGCCATCAGGCCCCCTCCGCCTATACTTGCAAAAAGATAATCAATTTTTTCTTCGCAATCGTTTAATATCTCAACGGCAGCAGTTCCCTGTCCTGCAATGACCCATTCATCGTCAAAGGGATGAATAAAGCTTCTTTCTTCTTTATCCGCACAAAGCTTTGCTTCGGCAAATGCATCATCAAATGTGTCGCCAGAAAGAATAATTTGTATTTTATCCCGGCCAAAAAGTTCAACCTGCTTTACTTTTTGCCTTGGGGTGGTGGCAGGCATGAAAATTTTTCCGTGTATACCAAGCTGGCTGCAGGAAAAAGCAACTCCTTGAGCATGGTTGCCTGCACTTGCACAGACTACTCCGTTTTTCGTTTCTTCTTTCCGGAGGCTTTTCATTTTGTAGTAGGCTCCCCTAAGCTTAAAAGAGCGCACATGCTGAATATTTCACGTTTCAAATAAAGGCTGCATTCATATTTCTCTGACAGTCTTTCACTTTTTTGCAGCGGGGTATGTACCACAACCTCTTTTAATTCTTTGTTTGCTATAAGTATTTCTTCAATTCCTATCCGTTTTTTTAAGGATGCTGTCCCGGCCATCATATCCCTGCTTTCCTTTTAATATAATTTTTAAATTATAACACTTCAACGCGATAAATCAATTGATTTTTCTAAAAATTCAAATATTTTTACATATCACTCTTTGCTTCAAATATATCTCTTTAAGAATCTATGATGCTGATTTATATTATTTCTATTTTAAAAAAGGAATGGAAATTCGCACTCATTCTTCACTCTCGTAAGGCAAAAGATAAAAACCCGTACTTAATGGTACCGACCCCCGAAAGTTAGAGTGAAAAAATCTAACTTTCGGGGGTGTTTTTATGGCTAAATATAGTGAAGAATTTAAAATAAAGCTTGTCACCGAGTATTTAGATGGAAATCTTGGCTATAAATCATTGGCAAAAAAATATAATTTGGGCAGCCAGACACCAATCGTGGAATGGGTAAAAGCCTATAAGTCTCAGGGGCTGGAAGGATTAAAACGAAGAAAGACGAAGAAGGAGTATTCTGTTCAATTTAAATTAGATACGATACAATTTATGTTACGTACAGGTGCTTCTTATTTAGAAACTGCTGTTCAATTCAATTTGAACCACCCTTCCTTGACTAGACGCTGGATGAAAACATTTCAAGAACAGGGAGTAGAAGGCCTGAAACTAAAATCAAAGGGGCGGCCTTCTATGTCTAAGAAACCCAATAATCAGAAGAAAAAAGAAGAAAAAAAGGGAACACGAGAAGAAGAGTTAGAACGTGAGAATGAACTACTAAGACTGGAGAATGCGTATCTAAAAAAGCTAAAAGCTTTTCGCGAGAATCCGAACGCCTTTCACGAAAAGCACAAACTAAGATGGCATTCGAACTTAAAGAAGAAGGATTTCGATTAAAAGATATTCTCTTTGTTGTAGGAATTCCAGAAGCAACTTATCACTATCATGTGAAAAGTTTTGGTAAAGAAGGCCCGGATATAAAATTAAAAGAACTCATTGCACACCTATTTAAAAAGTTTTATGAACGCTACGGTTATAAACGTATTTCTACGGAATTAAAGAAACTAGGACACCTTGTCAATCATAAAAAAGTCTATCGTATTATGCGGGAGCTAGGATTAAAATGTGTGAAATTCATGCGAAAATCTCGTACTTATAATTCCTATAAGGGGACGATTGGAAAGGTAGCGAAAAATCGATTATCTCGCCGTTTTAGCACACCTGTCCCTCTCCAAAAATTAGTCACCGATATTACAGAATTCAAATGTCTGGGCGGAAGAAATTATATGTAAATCCGATTCTTGACCTTTATAACGGAGAAATTGTTGCGTTTGAAATGGGGAAACGTCCAACGTTAGATCTTGTCATGAAACCTTTGAAAGAAACATTAGAGGTACTAAAGAATCATGCGACCTATCGCACCACGATCCATTCCGATCAAGGCTGGCACTATCAACACAACAAATGGGTGAGGACGTTAAAAGAGAATAAAATATTTCAGAGTATGTCACGTAAAGCAACCTGCGCAGACAACGCTTCGATGGAGAATTTCTTTGGCATTTTAAAGCAAGAAATGTATTATGGGGAAAAGCAAGTAAGTTATGAAGAATTAAAAAGTGGAATAGAAGAATATATCCACTGGTATAACAATGAACGATCAAAAACAAAATTAGCTGGATTGAGTCCAGTCGAATACCGAACTCAATCTAGCCAATCAGCTGCATAATAAAACTCTAACTTTTGGGGGTAACCACCAATCCGAAATATGGAATAAATACGGGTTTTTATAATAGGCTCTTTTATTAAAATTGTTGTTTTTAATGTTTTTCGTGAGGCAAACTCATTGTTAAATGCTTATTGGAGTGTAGGTGCGCGCATGTTCGGCCCACAGCCTGTCCCGCCTAAAAAGAGAATCCTGGAGCGTAAAACAGCCACCTGTTCCATAGCAGCAAAGCTTAAGAAAACAGTTTTATAAAAAGGTCTGCCGAGAGTTCAAAAAATAGTGATATTCATCGAACGCTTTCCTAATCAGAAAATTTTAAAAGATTCAGCTTTATTTTTTCTCATAAACAGCAAAGTCGAATGGATATTTGTTCTTTTCATCCTGTTCGCCTGGAGTCAATGATATTCTCGTCCACTTCTCTTCTGCTACTTCCGGGAAAAAAACATCGCCTTCAAAGGCATGGTGAATGTGGGTGATATACAGCCGATTTGAAATAGGCAGCATCTCCTTGAATATCTCGGCTCCCCCTATTACAAAAATTTCACTGTCCTCTCTTTCTGCCATTTTCTTCAGTTCAAGTATGTTATGGTAAACTTCGGCTCCTTCTGCCTCGAAAGATTTATTTTTCGTAAGAATGATATTCTTTCGGCCGGGCAGGAGTCTACCTATTGAATCAAAGGTTTTCCTGCCCATAATTACAGAATGGCCAGTGGTCATTTTTTTAAAGTACTGAAGATATGCCGGCAGGTGCCAGGGAAGTTTATTATCCTTTCCAATCACCCTATTTTCGTCCATCGCAAGCATCAATGAAATCATACACTGACCGCTCCTTTTATATGAGGATGCGCTTCATAATTTTCCAGCTCGAAGTCTTCATAAGAAAAACCGAAAATATCCTTTACTTCGGGATTCAATTTCATTATCGGCAGGGCTTTGGGTTCGCGGGAAAGCTGCAATTTCACCTGCTCCACATGATTGGAGTAAATATGTACATCACCAAATGTATGCACAAATTCTCCTGGCTTCAAGCCGCATACCTGGGCAATCATTAAAGTCAGGAGTGCATATGACGCAATATTAAACGGCACCCCAAGGAACACGTCTGCTGAACGCTGATAAAGCTGGCAGGAAAGTTTTCCTTCCGACACATAAAATTGAAAAAGTGCGTGGCACGGAGGAAGTGCCATCTTACTTATTTCCCCGGGATTCCATGCGCTGACAATCAGGCGCCTTGAATCAGGATCTTTTTTAATCATTTCAATAACTTCTGTGATTTGATCAATACTGCTTCCATCAGCAGCACTCCATGAACGCCATTGATGTCCATATACCGGTCCAAGTTCCCCATTTTCGTCCGCCCACTCATTCCAGATGCGGACACCATTATCCTGAAGATATTTTACATTTGTATCTCCTTTTAAAAACCAAAGAAGCTCATGGATGATGGCCTTCAGGCTTAACTTTTTTGTAGTAAGCAGCGGAAATCCATCCTGCAAATCAAATCTCATCTGATATCCAAATGTGCTGATGGTTCCGGTTCCTGTTCTGTCGCTTTTTATTGTGCCGTTGTCTAATACGTGTTTGCATAAATCAAGATATTGTTTCATTGTGACCAGCCTTTCATGGAATCTCATTATCATTCTAACACATGAATGTCTTATTTCCGGTATTCTCTTATAGGAAGTAACCATTTTCGTTTTTCTACATAATTTATTATTAATCTGATTCCTATGTTGTACATTAATTATCAGTTCTGCAGCGTCTGAAGAAAATCATGTTTGATGTATATACAGCACACTGATTCATCCTCTTTCATGACAAACTGCGCTTTTTAACGAATGACTTATTCAAAACTACAAGGTGATAGATATGAGAACTTACAGCAAAAAAGCAATTCTGCAAAGCAAGCCAGAAATCACAGAAGAAGTGATTGAAATCATGAATCTTGAAATATTCGTGTATCTTGATTTAATATTTTTTTCCATTTTCCTTGGTTTTATCCTCATGCCGCTTGTTCACTCTGTTTCCTTATCTGTTATGATTCCAGTCCTCTTTTTCCTATTATTTTTGGGCATATTCCGCTTATTTTTCAGGCAAAGGAGCAGGAATGTGTGACATTTGAGCATGCACAAGTCGCTCATGATCATAAGAAAGGCTGTTTTCGTAAACTTTGCTGCCATGGAACAAGTGGCTGATTTCATAATGAGATCGCCTCACAGAACTCATAAAAACAACAATCTTTAAGAATAGAGCCTAAGAAAAAAAGCTGACGCAGCCGCCAGCTCTTTTTCTTGTCCATATTTTTATTGTTCTTTCAGATTCTTGCTTTTGCGGAAATGCAGGATGAAAGTCAAGCCAAATGTAATGACGATCAGCAAGAAGAAAATTGTTGATGATATTTCGATATGGAAGACTGATAGAAACATTTTAATGGAAATAATGGCAATCAGCACATATGCGGCTGTTTCCAGTTCTGGAATTCTATCAATCAGATTCAGGAATACTCCTGCCACTCCCCGCATCATCAGAACGCCGATCATTCCGCCCAGAAGAAGGACCCAGACTTTGTTGCTGACCCCAAAGGCTGCCAGTACACTATCAACGGAAAATGCGATATCCATCAGTTCAACCGCTACGACAGTACCCCAGAGAGTCCCGAACATACGGATAAGCAAGCTCTCTTTTGACATGCCCTTCACTTCATCCTCTTCAGAATCGCCTTTGCGTTTATCAAGGAAGTATTTAATGGAAAGCCACGCAAGATAAGCTGCGCCCAGAACTTTGATCCACCAGAGCTTGATAAGGAAAATTCCAAGCCCAATGGCTACAAATCGAAACGCGTATGCACCAAGCAAACCATAGAATAATGCTTTTTTGCGCTTGTTTTTTGGCAGATGGCGGACCATTACCGCGAGCACAAGGGCATTATCGGCTGATAAAAGTCCCTCAAGTATAATTAATGTCCCGATCAAACCCCAACTTACCGGATCTGTCAGTATTTTACCCCACATTTCCCAATCAAAGAATTGTGCATAGGTATCCAAGATATGATTCAGCATTACAGGATGTTCCTCCTAAAAATTTTAATATGAGTTGTATATGAAGACAATGGAAAAGGAACCTGCGGCCGAAGGTTCCAAATACCAGATTATATTATACTAGTGTACGCTTTTCCAAAATTTTTTTCAATAAAAATCCCTGTTTCCGTCTCACGAAAGCATACCTTGTGATGACCATTTTGGCGGTGTGTTTTTATCCCAGTAAATCCTGCCCAAATCATGGTGGGCAGCAAATTGATCATGATAGGTGTGATAATGGAAATTAAACCAATAGCCTTCTTGAGGAGGATTTTCCTGCCTGACATGAAATCTCATAATATCTTCCCCATTGTTTTCATTATAAATATTAAAGATTTTTTCTCCGCGCCCTGAAGCAGGATTTTCTGAAATGGCGAGCTGCTGCAGTTCATGCTCTTGATGGCTGGAAGCCATTACGGCAATGGCTTCTTCCATTTTCGGAAGAATTACAGCTTTGAATTCAGCTTGAATTCTCGGTTTTATTTTGCCGCCGAATTTACAATACGCATTCTCTTCTCCCTTGCAGACAATATACTGGATGAAATCATTTTGGCTGAATAATTCCTCTTCTATGTTTTTATTGACGTTCTGGACGGAGGCACCGTATCTGGCTGAATTGGCTTCCTGTAAATCCTTTTCCGGATGCTTGGCAGAATCTGCTTCACCAAGCCAGTTAAAATCAGATGGCGTAACAAGCCCAAATGTCAGGGCTGAAACTAAAACAATCAGACTTTTTTTGAACCATTTAGCACCTTTCATGACATATCTCCTTACTCATCAGTATCAGTGTCAAACATTCAAGAATCCTTAACAGCCCAGTGGCTGTCTTTTATAATTCCAGTATACTTTGGTTCAGGAGATATTACGAATATTAATTTCAGCATTTTACCAGATACCCAGTTTTGCAGATGCCCCCGCGGCTCCATCCCCCCTTTTTCTTAATCCCCGCTATTTTCCAGTCAGCTTCAGGTTTTAAATTCATCAAAAAAGGATATTGATTGTTTTAAAGGCCTCTTTAAAGCCTCAGGCACTATTTTATTTAAAACCACATAGAAGGACAAGCGCGCGGATATACTTAATGAATAGATTTTTCCAAGGAGGGGCTTCAATGGAATGGTCAGCTGTATTTATGATTCTAAGCATATTGATGTTAATGTATTTCATTTACCTCGAAATTGCCGATTGACTATAAATAAAATATCAGCTATTTTCATGTGCCTTGCCTAAAACTTTGGCAGGGTTTTCTTTTTTAGCTCTTTCTGTTCCATTTAGTAATATTCTGCAGCAAAAATAATTGAGGGGGATCACATATGACAGAAAACAGCAAGGCCTACATGGGCCGTTCTAAATATCACTCGTATGAAAGAGAAACATCAGAAGGAAATGCAGGGATGGTTGTTACTGCCCATCCAATCGCGACGGATATCGGCAAACAAATTCTAAAAGAAGGGGGAAATGCAGTAGATGCTGCTATAGCTATCCAGTTTGCATTAAACATTGTAGAACCGATGATGACTGGCATTGGCGGCAGCGGGTTTATGATGGTATACAATAAGGAAGAAGATGCAGTGAAAATTTTTGACGGGCATGTGCGGGCCCCGAAAGCGGCTCATCCTGACATGTTTTTAGATGAAAACGGAGAAGTGATTCCATTTAAGAAGAGATCGACCGCTGCCACTGCAGTAGGCATACCAGGCATTTTGAAGGCCATGGAAGAAGCGCGCCTGAAATATGGATCCATGCCTCTTGCAGATTTGATTGAGCCTTCCATTGAATTTTGTGAAAAGGGAGTGGCGGTCAATTGGGTGTTCACGGAGGCACTTGAAAACTTTAATTATCGTCTTGGAGATGAAGCGCAGAAATTGTTCATACCGGATGGCAAAAAGCTGCAAGAAGGAGAAATCCTGAAAAAAGAGCATTTGGCACATACCTACCGGATTCTGCAGCGTGAAGGAATTTCAGCTTTTTATGAGGGGGAAATCGGCGAAGCAATCATTTCTGCCATTAAGGAATTAGGCGGTTTTATGGAACTGTCGGATTTAAAGGATTATAAAATCACTGTTGATGAGCCTATGCGGGCAACTTATAAAGGCTATGAAATTGTTTCCTCCTTCGCCCCAAGTGCTGGCGGATCAACAGTCCTGCAAATTCTTAAAATACTTGAAGATTTTCATATTGAGCAATATGGCCCTCGTTCATGGGAAAAGTATTATCTGATTGCCGAAGCCATGAGACTCGCTTTTACAGATAAAAAAGCGTTCCTTGCCGACCCGGAATTTGCAGAGCTGCCGCTGAAAGGTCTTTTTGACGAAAAATACCTGAAAGAACGTAAAGCATTCATTAATTTTAAAGAACGCAATAATGAAATTGATTTCGGCAATCCATGGGTGTATGACCAGGTACCGAAAAGGGAAGTTGTAAGACAGCCGGAGCTGGATGAATTGAGTGAAACAACCCATTTTACGGTCGCAGACCGGTGGGGAAACATTGTTGCCTGTACATCAACAGTCGAGCATCCTTTCGGCTCTGGTGTTATGGTGCCGAAATACGGGTTTATGCTGAATAACGAGCTGACCGATTTCGATTCCATGCCTGGAGGAATGAATCAGGCTGAGCCGGGAAAACGCCCGGTAAGCTGTAAAAGCCCGACTATTATTTTCAAGGATAAAAAGCCTGTACTTACGCTTGGTTCTCCTGGCGGGCCAACCATCATCAGCTCTGTATCCCAAACAATACTGAATGTCCTTGATTTCAACATGGACCTGAAATCCGCCATTGAAGAGCCGCGTATTTTTACACCGATGGGCCCGCATATTGAGTGGGAAGCAGGCATGGATATGATTAGCAAGGGACATCTCGAAGGAATGGGATTTGCCTTCAACGATGTTCCTCATCCTATAGGCAATGTTCAGGGCATAAGCTTCCGTGAAGGCAAAATGTTCGGGGCAGCTGATTCAAGCAGGGAAGGAAAAGCAAGCGGCCTGAACGAAGAAGATTATCTCAATTAATGCTCAAGAAACAGGAAAGAGGCAAAAATAATTTTTGCCTCTTTCTTTTTATTGGGTTCATTCCTTGATATCCATAAAGCCGAAATGAAATTTAGATGTTTTTCGTTGAACAGTTTGAAATCCAAATTCGTTAAATCGGCTGCTTTTATAATGGTCCTTTAAAACCACACGTTTTCTGGCGACCCTTTTTGCCTCCCAGACCGTTTCCCGGGTCAGGCCATGCCTGGATGCGAAAAAGGCTAACGCCTGTATGCCGCTGGACTCTTTAATGGCTACCTCAAACATTGGATCAAAATAAACAACATCATAGCTATTATCCGGAAGCGCCTCAAGCACCTTCAAATGCGGCGCTGTTTTAACCTCTATTCTCTTCATTGCTTGATCCATTTTTTCACTGCCCGTTTTCCACTCCGAAAGTCCCTTCTCTACAAGAAGTGACAGATAAGGATTTTCTTCAATGGCCGTTATACGGCCCTTAGCACCTGCAGCATAGCTTGCGACAATTGCATCTGAGCCAAGGCCCAGAGTGCAGTCGAGGACCTCACTTCCCTCAGCTATTCCGGCCGCAGCCAGATAAGCATCCTGTTCCCCTTTTTCCAGTCTCTTGATTCGAATCGATGCCAGATTCGGGTGAAAAAAGAATGGCTCCCTTTCGTTCAGCCTATAAAGTTCGTATCTTTCTTTACCAAGAACAAGACAGTCGCTACTTGTAATTTCCTGCAGTTTTCTGATAGATTGTTTATTTCTTGGCACATATGACAAGCCCATCTCCGCAGCAAATAACTTTGCCTGGGCTATGCTCTCTTCGTCTGTTCTTCCCGGGGTGGTCACAAACATAAAAATCTCCTCTAAAAAAGGGAATGCTGTGAGCATGCCCTTTTGGTTTGTTTTATTTTAAGCGGTCAAAAGATAAAATCAGGCTTTCCATGATTTCTTCCATCGGATGGCCTTCAATTTCGTGGCGCGGAATGAAGTGAAGCACTTCTTTTCCTTTCATTAAAGCCATGGACGGAGAAGATGGTTCAATGCCCTTAAAGTATTCACGCATTTTTTCTGTTGCTTCTTTATCTTGTCCTGCAAAGACAGTCACAAGCTTTTCAGGCTTGGTTTCTGCACGGAGTACAGCTTGGGTCGCAGCTGGACGCGCAAGCCCTGCGGCACAGCCGCAAACAGAATTAATGACAACAAGAGCCGTGCCTTCATTACTTTCCATAAAATTTTCGACTGCTTCATCTGTAGTTAACTCTTCAAACCCTGCCTGAACAAGCTCGGCACGCATCGGCTTGACCATTTGTTTCATATATTCTTCATATGCCATAGACATTATGATAACCCCCTGTAGTTAAATGATTTCTTTTAGCATACTATATTCACGATAAGATATGCAAAACCTGTGCTCCATGCCAGATTAGTCTCCATCCAAAAACATGATTTCAATTAAAAAAATGGAACGGGAGATTCAAACATTCCCGTTCCATTTTTTTCTCACTTTGTCATAGCTGGCGCTTTTATTTCTTCGTCTTCAAATAAGTCTGTTACAGCGCCTTTTGAAGCAGATGAAACCAGTCTGGCGTACTTGGCAAGTGTCCCTTTTTTCACAAGCGGCGGAGCCTGCCATTGCAATTTTCTTTCCTGCAGTTCATCGTCTGATACATGCACCTTCAGCACCTGGGAGTTTGTATCAATTGTGATGACATCACCTGTTTTGATCAAGGCAATTGGCCCTCCAACCTGTGCTTCTGGTGCAATATGCCCGATGACAAGCCCATGTGTGCCTCCTGAGAAGCGGCCATCCGTCAGAAGTGCGACAGATTCTCCAAGGCCTTTGCCCACAAGCATTCCTGAGATAGAAAGCATTTCAGGCATTCCCGGCCCGCCTTTTGGACCCTCATACCGAATGACCAAAACGTCCCCTGCTTCTATTTCTCCATTCAATATCGCTTCTGTCGCACTAGGTTCATCATTATATACTTTAGCTGCCCCTGTCATTTCCCGTACCTTTAGGCCTGAAACCTTTGCTACTGCACCATCCGGGGCTAGATTCCCCTTCAGGATGACCAAAGGCCCTTCTTTGCTTAACGGCTTGTCAACAGGAAAAATGATTGTTTGCCCTTCTTCAAAATCAGGCCATTCCTCAAGATTTTCCGCGACAGTTTTACCAGTAACGGTCAGGCACTCCCCGTGAAGCAGGCCTGCTTTTAATAAATGCTTCATCAAAGCAGGGATACCGCCAATTTCATGAAGATCCTGCATCACGTATTTGCCGCTTGGCCTTAAGTCAGCTATGTGCGGCACCTTTTTCTGCATAGCATTAAAATCTTCAAGTGATAAATTGACTCCCGCTGAGTTGGCTATAGCCATAAGGTGCAGGACTGCATTTGTTGATCCTCCCAGAGCCATTACGACCGCTATGGCATTTTCAAATGCTTCTTTAGTCAAAATATCCCTTGGATAGATGTCTTCCTCAAGCAAATGGTAAACAGCCTGTCCCGCCTTATAACAATCTTCGTGCTTCTCGGCCGTTTCAGCTGGATTTGATGAACTGCCCGGAAGGCTCATCCCAAGCGCCTCAATCGCACTCGCCATCGTATTAGCTGTGTACATGCCGCCGCAGGATCCCGAACCCGGGCATGCATTGCATTCAATTTTATGGAGGCCTTCTTCATCCAGTTTGCCTGCATTGTACGCCCCTACTCCTTCAAAAGCAGAAACGATATCAATATTTTTACCATCCAATTTTCCTGGCTGAATGGTTCCCCCATAAACAAAAACAGAAGGAAGATTAATTCTTGCTATGGCCATCATGCAGCCTGGAATATTTTTATCGCATCCTCCGATCGCCACATACCCGTCAAGGCTTTCCCCTTCAACTACCGTTTCAATGGAATCTGCAATCAAGTCTCTGCTCGGAAGCGAGTACCTCATGCCTTCGGTTCCCATTGAGATGCCATCAGATACGGTAATTGTATTAAAAATCATTGGCGCTCCGCCTGCATCCCCCGCTCCTTGCTTCGCTTTTCTGGCTAGCTCATCAATATGTATATTGCAGGGTGTCACCTCGCTCCATGTGCTGGCGATCCCAATCATCGGTTTCTTGAAATCTTCATCCGTAAAACCTACAGCCCGAAGCATGGCCCGGTTTGGAACCCGTGTTGGCCCCCCTTCGCTGATTACTTTACTTTTAATCCTCAAATCTTTTTTCATGTTTTGTCCCTCCAGTTGTTTTCTTTTCAATATAGAGAACTTTTCTGATAATTTCAATAATTTATTCAATATTTTTCTCTATTATTTTTTTGAAAGGGTTTACATATTAAGACAAGCTAAAGTAATCCTATCTGCTGGTTTACTCTTCTAATTTGTTGCACACACTTACGGCGGAACCAGCACCTTTTTCCATTTTAAAATTCTCCAAATAACTTTTGCAGAGCATAATAAAACTGCAGCTCAATTGTCCGGATGCCTGACAATTGAGCTGCAGTTCAAAATTTCTATAGTACTGGCTTATTTTCTCCGTTCTGCCTGGATTCTGTCATTTGCTTCCAGACTGAACCTTTTGCTTCTTCGCCATTCTCAATCCTGCTGATAGCCATCTTAACCTGCATGGCCACCTCAAATTCAGGATCATTTTCCGCTTCTTTAAGGGCAGGCAATATCCGCTCATCACCGGACTCATACAAAAACATCGCTGCTCTCCATCTCACAAGCTTGCTTTTATCCTTGAGTGCATGTGCCATTTGATCCATAGCATCGTCGAATCCTAAATCTGATAAGCAGTCACCCGCCGTCCTTCTTACTGCAGCACTTTTATCCCTAAGCCCTTTATACAGGCCCGGCAGCACGGCACGATCTTCAATCATGCCCAAATAAACAACTGCAAGCCTGCGGATCGATACTTTATCGTCATCAAGCGCTTTTTCGAGCAGCGGGATATCTTCAGTGGAGGGGCTGGCCATCTGTTCCAGCACCTGATATCTTTTTTCCCAATTTTCGCAAGCAAGTACCTCTTCGGTTAGCTTTGCCTGAGGTCTTTTTGCCAAAATCTCCTTACCCTTTTTGCTTGCTTGTGCATTATTCGCAAGCTGCTCCAGGCGTTCCTTTGGGTAGGCAGCCATGATTTCTTCACTTACTTCAGCGCCGATTGCGTCCATATCACCATAACGCACTCCGTACTCTTTCCACTTTCTCAGCATAACGACATTGTCGTCCGACTTTTGGGCTCTCGCCACTGCATCGGAAAAAATCGCAGGAAGCCCAAACCGTTTTTCCTGTTCTCCGTCATTCAATTTTATCTGCATGGGAATTCCTTTGAATTGCTGTATTGAAACAGCCACTTCACCATAATGATCAAGAATGGTGCTGCCAGAGGATTCTGAGGATGTATCTTCCCCGAATGTCTGGCGGACTTTAATTAAAATATCCTTCCAATCATATTTGGCATTCCTTTCAACAGCAAGGAAATCAGCCACATGGTAGACACCTTTGATACCCTCAATGTTTAAAATGTCCTGAATCAGCATGGGTGCATGTTCTGCCTGGTCTTTTTTGTAATTATTGCTTCGGCCTGCCGGCAGTTCCTCTGTGAGGATGATTTTCATGGTATTTGGGCTTGGCGTAGGTTCTATATTTTTTATATTCAAATGACACACTCCTTTATATCTAATAAAACTTGCCTGATTACTTCATTTTAATTATAAAGCTTCCCGGACAAGTATCCGTTAGGTTCAATTAATCATTTTTATGCTGTTTAATCTTCCAGCTTTTCAGCTAAGTATTCCCAGCGCTCCAGCATGTGCTCCAGTTTTTCATTCAGCTCTGTTTCTTCAATTAGAAGCAGCCTGACTTTTTCAAATTCACTTCCGGCCGCTGCCATTTCAGCTGAGATCGCTTTTAGGCGCTCTTCAGCTTCTTCCATTTTCCCCTCAATTTCTTCCCATTCCTTGCTTTCCTGATAGGTATGCTTTTTCTTTTTCTTCTCTGTACGCGGCTGCGGGGATGCAGCCTGACTTTTAACTTCAAGTGGTGAAGTCTCTTCTTTTTCCTCCAGAAACTCAGAATATCTTCCATAATAAAAATCAACTTTCCCTAAGTCTTTAAAAACAAGAAGCTGCTGGCAGGTTTTATCAAGAAAATACCTATCATGCGATACAGTTATCACAACTCCAGAGAAATGCTCCAAGTAATCTTCCAGAATGGTCAGTGTCTGAGTGTCAAGGTCATTGGTCGGCTCATCAAGCAGCAGTACATTCGGCGCTGACATCAGGATTTTAAGCAGATACAGCCGGCGCCTTTCTCCTCCGGAAAGCTTCCTGATAGGAGTGCCATGCGTGCCCATCGGAAATAAAAACCGCTCAAGCATGGAAGCAGCCGATATAATGCTTCCATCCTTTAATGTGATGCTTTCTGCCGTTTCCCGGATATATTCGACCATTCTCATGTTTTCGTCCATATCAGAATTTTCCTGGGTATAATAACCGATCTTTACTGTTTGCCCTTTTTCGAGTTCACCGGAATCAATATCCGTGCGTCCTCCAAGAATATTTAACAAAGTCGATTTCCCAGTGCCGTTTCTTCCTACAATTCCGATTCGGTCGCCCGGCTTAAATAAGAATGAAAAATCTTTTAGGATGATTTTATCAGAGTAGTCCTTTGAGACATTGATCAGCTCCAGAACCTTTTTCCCCAGTCTGCTGCCGCTCAATTCTATTTCGAGGCTTGCGGTTGTTGATTTATCCCTGACTTTCTCCTCCAGGTCATCAAACCGCTGAATCCTTGCTTTTTGCTTTGTAGACCGCGCCTTTGCCCCTCTTCTGATCCAAGCCAATTCCTTCTTGAAAAGACTCTCTTTTTTAGACCGGTCAGCCGCTTCATTTTCTTCGCGAATGGCTTTTGCTTCTAGAAAATCAGCATAGTTTCCTTTGTATTCAAAAAGGCTGCCCTGGGCAATTTCCCAAATTTTGCTTGATACATGGTCCAGAAAATACCTGTCATGGGTAACAAAGATTACGGAACGGGAATATTTAGCCGTATACTCTTCCAGCCACTTAATGCTTTCATAATCCAGATGGTTTGTCGGTTCATCCAGAATCAGAAGATCCGGAGTCTCAATAAGGGCTTTTGCAAGGGCAGCCCGTTTTTTTTGTCCTCCAGACAAAACAGAAATACTTTTTGAAAAATCCGGAAGACCAAGTTTTGTCAAAATGGTTTTAGCATTGGCACTGGTTTCCCAGGCATTAAGCTCATCCATTTGCTGCTGGTGTTTTAAAAGCTTTTCCTGGATATCCTGATTTTCAGGATTTTCCTGAAGAAGCAGCAGCGTTTTTTCATATTGTTTAATTGCAGTAAATACAGGCGTATTACTTTCATATAGATATTCCATGATCGTCAGGCTATCGTCAAAATCAGGATCCTGGGGCAGGTACGAAATTGTATAATCATTTGGATGATCCTTTGTGCCTTCATCAATATCTTCCATTCCGGCAATGATATTCAAAAGAGTGGACTTTCCTGTTCCGTTTATGCCAAGAATCCCAATTTTATCTCCTTCGGTTATTGAAAAGGAAATATCTTTAAATAGTGTTTTTTCTCCATGCGTTTTGGTCAGGTTCTCCATGCTGAAAACTTTCATAAGCTTACATCCCATTCTTTATAAAATTGCTTTAAAAAGCTCTCCATATAGTCATGGCGCTCTTTTGCTATTACTTTTGCAGTATCTGTATTAAGCTTGCTTGCCAGGGTCAGCAGTTTTTCATGAAAATGATTAATGGACGAGCTTTTGCCGCTGCGGTATTCTTCTTTCGACCACATTTCCCTGACTGCAATGGAAGGATCATACATTGGCTGCCCTTTTGCCCCTCCATATGCAAATGTCCTGGCTATGCCTATTGCCCCTATCGCATCAAGCCGGTCTCCATCTTGTACGATCATTGCTTCAATGGAGGGAAGTGTGTCTTTTTTGGCACTGAAAGATATGGATGAAATAATTTCTTCCACCTTCTGTATGGTATCTCCGTCAAGTTGAGCTTGGGCAAACCAGCTGCGGAGCTTCTTCCATCCAATTTCTTCAGTATCATTTAATTTCCCATCCGGGATATCGTGCAGTAGTGCACCAAGTTCAATAATGGTTTTGTTTCCTTTTGCCTCTTTGCCGGCAATAAAAAGAGATAGCTTTCTGACCCTGTCGATATGGTGCCAGTCATGTCCGCTTTTGTCTTCACCCAGCTGCTCTTTCACGAACGCCTCTGCTGATTTTATATAATAATTTTCCATGGTATTCTCCTCTATTCAGATCCCTTCCATTTTACCATGGTTATCATGTTTTTTCAGGTAAAGAGGACAGGTCCATACGTGAATTCCTGACGATTGCACATGCTGATTCAGCATTCCGCTCATATACAGGACGGAATTATTCCTTTTAAAGGTTTGGAAAGTACCTGGGTGTTTTTTTATGACTCCCGTAAGACGAACCCCTTGTTAAATCGGGTTGTGCAGCATAAAGTGCGGGATTAGCGGGACAGCTGAGATTACGGAGGCGCATCTGAGTCCGCCAGCATCCTGGAGCGGAAATCAGCTACCTTGTTCAGTAACAGCACAGTATACGAAAACAGCCATATAAAAAAAAGCCTCTGGATATGCAGCTCCAGGAGACTTTTTGGCATTCCGTTTTATTTTTTGTTCTCCAGCAGCTTTTGGATATCGTTTTCTATTTCCATAGGCTTAGTGCTTGGTGAATAACGTTTTACAATGGTGCCGTCACTATCAATGAGGAACTTCGTGAAATTCCACTTAATGGCTTTGGAACCCATGACTCCTGGAGCATGATCTGTCAAATATTTGAAAAGAGGGTGAGCATTTTTCCCGTTCACATCAACTTTTGAAAACATGGGAAATGTTACACCATAGTTAAGCCGGCAAAATGAATCGATTTCAAGATTGTCGCCAGGCTCCTGTGCAAGAAACTGGTTGCACGGAAAACCCAAGACAGAAAACCGGTCATCACCGTGCCTTTTATATAATTCTTCCAGCTCTCCATATTGCGGTGTAAATCCGCATTTACTGGCTGTATTCACGATCAGGAGAACTTTACCTTCATACTCTTTCATTGATAACTGTTCACCATTAATTTTCTCTGCTTCAAATTCATAAATTGACATACTTGCTTCCCCCATTCGCATTACGTTACAACCATTTTATCCTACCATGAAAGGAAATTGCCAATATCAGCATTCTCCTGATGCTCTAGAGGGAGACAGCAAGGAAGGAATGGATTTTTTTTAGAGAACTTATTAAATAGTCAATCATATCCAGAAGGTCATCCAGCTGGTCTTCTCCAACAAGCCTCCCGAAGGAAATGGAGGCATTTGTAAGAAATTCATGAGCTTCTGATTGGCTTCCGGTTACCTTTGAAGAGGTGGTTATTTCAATCAGCCGTTCTTCACCCCATATATCTGACAGCAGCGCCATCAACCCGCCGATTTCCTGCTGCTTGAGCTGATAGGGAAAAGAAATAAAGATACGGACAGAGCACCCTGCCTGACTTTCATTCAGTATCGGGTGCAAAAGCTCGGAGCCCAGATTTTCCAGGCTTGCCTCAATCATCATGCCGCCTTTTAGGGTTCGTATTTGCATGTGTTCTTTGAGTTCCATTTCAATCGAGAATTTCCTTGAAAGGTCGGCAAGGTTCATGATATCCTGCCTGCCTGTTACAGCTATTTCCCCTTCAAGATCTCTATCGTAAAAAGCTCCCTCAATAACTACCTTCATGTTTTCATATGCAGTTGGATCAAACAAAGTCTGGCTTCACCTCTTTCATGTTTATTTATCAAACTTCCATTATTGCCAGGTTTCTCTCTTCCCTGCTCATGGTTAAACTTCTTCAACTGAGTTTTTTCTAAAAAAGCCCTTTTGCCTGCCCGAATTCATCTACATCCATATTCAGGGCAGCGGGCCGCTTCGGCAAGCCAGGCATGGTCATAATCTTTCCCGTCAGCACAACGATGAAACCCGCTCCTATAGAAGGTTTGAGCTCGCGCACATTCAAAGTGAAATTTTCAGGGCGGCCGATTTTACCGGGATCGTCAGAGAGCGAGTATTGCGTTTTTGCGATGCAGACAGGCAGATTTCCCCAGCCCTCTGCCTCAAACTGCTGAAGCTGTTTCCTGGCTGATGAACTAAAATCAACATCTTTTGCTCCATAAACCTCTATGGCAACTGTCTTGATTTTTTCTTCAAGGGTTTGTGAAAGCTCGTATAAAGGCTTAAAGTTCCTGTCTTCGTTCATGATTTCCAGCAATTTTCCAGCAAGCTCAGCGCCGCCTTCCCCGCCTCTTTCCCAAACCTCTGTCAAAGAGAAGGGCATTTGATGATCACTGCACAGCTGTGAAAAAACTTTCAGTTCATTTTCAGTATCTGCTGTGAAACGATTCAAGGCCACCACAAATGGCAGGCCAAACGCCGAAATCGTTTCTGCGTGTTTGCGCAGATTTTCAAATCCGGCTGTTAATGCCGGCAGATTTTCCTCTGTCAAGCCATCTTTATCAAGTCCGCCATGAAGTTTTAATGCCCTGATTGTGCATACAATGACGACAGCTGAAGGCTTAATGCCTGCACTCCTGGCTTTGATATGCAGGAATTTTTCTGCGCCTAAATCTGCTCCGAATCCTGCCTCTGTCACTGTATAGTCCGCTAATTTCAGTGCCGCCTTTGTAGCGATAACACTATTGCAGCCATGGGCAATATTAGCAAAAGGACCGCCGTGAATGAGAGCTGGAGTATGTTCAATGGTTTGAACAAGATTCGGTTTTGCGGCATCCCTGAGGAGCAGGGAAAGAACGCCCTGTGCCTCCAGGTCTTTTACGGTAACTGGCCCGCCGGACAAATTATAGGCTACAACCATCCTTGAAAGTCTTTCTTTTAAATCTTTCAAGTCTTCTGCCAAACATAAAACAGCCATTATTTCAGATGCAACTGTAATATCAAAGCCATCTTCTCTTGGCACTCCATTCGCCGGCCCGCCTAAACCCACAACAATATTGCGCAGGACACGGTCATTCATATCCAGCGCTCTTTTCCATAATATTTTCCTGGAATCTATATTCAGGGAGTTTCCCTGCTGCAGGTGATTATCCACAATCGCTGCAAGAGCATTGTTGGCTGCTGTGATGGCGTGGATATCCCCTGTGAAATGAAGATTGATTTCATCCATGGGAAGCACCTGAGAATATCCCCCTCCAGTTGCTCCCCCTTTCAGTCCCATAACAGGCCCGAGAGACGGCTCTCTCATGGCAATCATCGTTTTCTTTCCGATTCTCTGGAGGGCATCAGCGAGGCCGACTGTAACGGTTGATTTGCCTTCCCCCGCCCTGGTAGGGTTGACAGATGTCACCAGGATAAGCTTTCCATTAGGATTTTTCTCAAGCTCCCCCAGTTTATCAAAAGATATTTTCGCTTTATATTTTCCGTACAGTTCTAAATCATCTTCACGTAAGCCAATTTTTTCGGCAATGATTTTTATTTCTTCCATTTGTGCTTCCAGGGCTATTTCTATGTCAGTTTTCACGGCTTTCGCTGAATTCAATCTAAATTCCTCCATTTTCTAATTATGTATAGGTTCAGCAGGATAAAAAAATTCAGCTGCAATTGTCTGCAGACGAATATAAAAGAACAAATTTTATATAATATTCGCATTTCCCTTTTCGTCTGTCAATTTTATTTGTCACCTAAAAAAAATATAAAACGTGTGATGTTCACCTCTTTTTTCTATATAATGAATCTATTATATTTTAACTATTCACACAAAAAGGAGGACATTATGCCAATAAAAATACCAGGACAGCTGCCGGCCAAAGAAATACTGGAAAGAGAAAATATCTTTGTAATGGACGAGGCACGTGCACAAACCCAGGATATCAGACCACTGAAAATCCTGATCTTAAATTTAATGCCGGAAAAAGAAAAAACAGAGGCCCAATTGCTGAGGTTTTTAGGCAATTCTCCTATACAGGTGCATATTTCATTTTTAAGGCTGGTTTCCCATGAAGCCAAAACCACAAACAAGCTTCATCTGGACCAATTCTACGAGCCTTTTTCAGAGGTTCAGGATAAGAAGTTTGATGGAATGATCATTACAGGCGCCCCTGTGGAAAAGCTGCCCTATACAGACGTGGACTATTGGGACGAATTAAATGACATCATGGAATGGACCAAAAGCCATGTGACCTCCACTTTGCATATTTGCTGGGGTGCGCAGGCAGCTTTGTATTATCATTATGGCATTGAGAAATATGAGCTTCAAAAAAAGTGCTTCGGAGTATATCCGCATAAAATACTAAAAGCTCATGAAAAACTTGTCAGGGGATTTGATGATATATTCCTTGCCCCGCATTCAAGGTACACCGATATTGATCTTGAAAAAATGAAAAAACATCCTGACTTGGATATCCTTGCACAATCAGACAAAGCAGGTGTGCTGCTTGCATCTTCAAAGGATGGGAAAAACATCATGGTTACCGGGCACCTCGAATATGATGCTCAAACTCTCGCAGATGAATATTACCGTGATCTAGAGAGAGGACAGAACACACAGATTCCCGAGAATTATTTCCCTGAGGATGATCCAAAGAGAGCTCCCCTGCACCGCTGGAAAAGCCATTGCAGCCTTTTATTCTCTAATTGGCTTAATTATTATGTTTACCAGGAAACTCCTTATGAATGGGATTAGCATAAAAAGGCTGCACCTGAATTCCAGTGCAGCCTCAATTGGCTGAGAAGCCTTGCCGCATATATGTATATAACACCCGCGCATCAGCTTTTATCGGTAGTGTATATTTCTTCAAACGGCTGGACGACCACAAATCCATTTCCCTCAAATTTCATCTGGATGGACTCTCCGCTGCCTCTTCCAAAAAATGTTTTAAGAGAAACATCTGTCACAAACTCCGGCTGCAGATGGCCAGACCAGGCTACTGTGGCATTGGGATCGGTATAAACCGGCTTCCCGGGTTCCACGGCCAAAGTCAGGGGCTCATGATGAGTGGTGAAAGCTACCATCCCTGTTCCTTCCATTTTGATATTGAAAAGGCCGCCAGAAAGAAGTCCAGCCACTCTGCGCATCAATTTAATATCCCAATTCAGCTGTTTCTCAAAAGCCAGCAAGTCATTTCCGTTAATTGAAATTGCTTCACCCCGCAATTGAAGGATTTTTATGGTTTTCCCCTGATCTGCCAGATATAGCTTGCCTTTTCCAGTCACTTTCATCAGGGAAGTCCCCTCACCGGACAATGCCTTTTTAAATACTTTTCCGATACCATGCTCAAGCAGGCCTTCTCTTTTGAATTTCATATCACCTAAATACGAAATCATAGAACCCATTTTCGCCCATACCTGATCTTCTAGGTTTATTTCCAGAATCCTTGGGGTTTCAAGCTCAAACAGCCCCTCTCCTTTATCTTCCTGTTTTGTTTCGCTGATGAATTGATCCATATTGTACTTATTCACTTTTTTCATCTCCACTGCATTTTTTTAAGATGAACAGCCACATAAATGAAACCGCCTGTTTCAGTTCTTTTGGCAGATGGGCTATTTTCTCAGTTTCTGCCCCCTTTTTTGTTACAGCCATTTCGTCCACAAGCTTCCACCCGTTTTCCTGGGATAGACGTTCAAATTCCCATGGCATCATGGAATTCATGATGGTCTTTTCTCCATATAGCCTCCGGTAGCTGTGAGCTTTCCTTGGGGCAGCTGCTGGGCCAAGAATTCCAATGCAGGCAAGAGCGTCCTTCTTTAAAATCCGATTCATTTCCTTTAAAGCCATAAGAGGTGATTCAGTCCATTCAATGGAGTTTATCGCCATCGCCGCATCGAACTGTTCATCATGAAATGGCATGGCTGCGAGATCTCCCTGAATAAATCCCGGGTTCTCAAGGCCTTGTGCAAGCTCCTTGGCAGCTGTAATCATGTCTTTGGAAAAATCCATTCCGGTAACCTTAAAACCCGCCTCAGCAAGCTTTAGTGAACCATATCCATCCCCGCAGCCAAGGTCACAGATTTCGGCACCTTTTGGAACATGCTTTGTGATGAGGGGAAGTATATCCTTCCTGCTCCCCTTCTCCCACATATTTCCCGAATTGCTTTTCCACTGATCTGAATATGAATTCCATAATTTTTCTGCTTCCCCATGCCAGCTATCCTGATTCACCCAACCCTCTCCTTCCGTCGATTTATGTTTATTTTAACAGGAAAAATCTTCTTTTTAACGAGTTTTCTGAACGATTTGCAGAATACTATACAGAAACATTATACAAGAAACTGATTTTTTAGTTTTTTATATATTTAAATCTCACCTAAAATAAAAAAAGCCGCTATCGCAGCTTTATTCTTCAGGTTCTTCATTTTGTTTTTGAATGGCTCTTAATTCATCCAGACGTATAGGAGATTCATCAAAGTACTGGACAAGATCGCTGATTCTGTCAATTGCATCCCAGCTGAGATGATGCTCGATTCCTTCAACATCTCTATAGATATTCTCTTCTTTCACTCCAAGCTGCCTTAGCATCTGCTCTAATAATTCATGGCGGAAAACCAGTCTTTTTCCAATTTTTTTGCCATTGGCGGTTAATACAAGACCACGGTATTTTTCATATACCAGGTACTTTTCCTGGTCCAGCTTTTGAACCATTTTAGTGACGGAGGAAGGGTGTACTGACAGGTTTTCTGCTATATCAGAAACCCGCGCGTAACCTTTTTCTTCGATTAGTATGTATATTTGCTCGATATAATCCTCCATGCTCGGTGTAGGCATCCTGTATCCTCCCATTCAACACATATCAATCAAATTTTACTATAAATACTTCAATGAAACAAGAAAGTGCTTTGGCCCAAATAGCAGCCAAAGCAAATTATGATTGTTTTGAAGGAAATTTGAAGGAAATCTTCTTTGCCCCTTCATCCCAGAATAAAAAGGCGTCAAAGGCTTTCTCTCCCTTTTTAAAGCCGCTTATCAATTCTGTTTCTCCTGTATCCAAAAGTTTTTTTAAGTTTGCTTTAGTTATCTTGATAGTTAGGATTTTTTTGGATAATGTGAAAGAACACTTGGTTTTGCTGTAATTTGAACAGCCATAAAATTCCCCTTTATCCACGACATTGCCGCCGCAGAGTTTGCATTTTCCGATGGAACCACTGCTTCTTTTTGTGGTTTTGCGCTGGATGGAATCAGTATCCAGACCGTTAAAATCCCATGATTTGGACAAATCCACTGCATCGGCAATAATTTTGGAGGAGAGTTTTTTTACAGCCTCCATAAAAACGGTTGGAGATGCTTTGCCTTCACCGATTTCGTGAAGGCGCTGTTCCCACTTGGCCGTCATTTCAGGAGAAGCAAGAATTTTATCTCCAATGGCAGTGATGAGGACTTTTCCTTTATCAGTGGCAAATACCTGATTTTTTTTCACATCAATATACTTGCGGTCTTTCAGCATGGTTATGATGCCTGCCCGGGTCGCTTCTGTCCCAAGGCCTTCAGTCTTCATCAGGACCTTCTCCAGTTCTTCATTGTCCAGATGCTTTCCTGCCGTTTTCATTAAAGTAATAAGCTGTCCCTCTGTATAGCGCTTAGGAGGCTGGGTTTTTCCTTCTTTCACCTTAATTTTGCTGACAGTTCCCTCTTCACCCTCACTGAGCAGCGGGAGCAGGATATCATCATCTTCCTTATCAAGGGCAAAGATGACCTTCCGCCATCCTTCCTGTATTTGCTGTTTTCCTTTTGAAATGAATTCAGCCCTTTTATCCACCATGGTTTTAACTGTTGTGTAATCAAATATAGCCTGATCATAATGGGCTGCAATCAGGCGCCTTATGATAAGGTCATAAATCTTCCTTTCATCCTCTGATAGTCTCTCGGGATTTGTTACTTGTTCAGTCGGGATTATGGCATAGTGATCGGTTACCTTTTTTTCATTCACAAAACGTTTATTATTTATAATAGAAGCATTGGGCACGGGAAAAAGAGATTCATAGGCTGGCAGGCTGCTCAGCTTTTGCAGAATGTCAGGAAAAGCCTCAGCTTCCCCCTTCGTTACATAGCTTGAATCTGAGCGGGGATAAGAGACGATCCCTTTCTGATACAGGCTTTGGACAACATCAAGAGTCTTTTTAGGAGAAAACTTATACAACTTGTTCACTGTTGCCTGAAGGGAAGAAAGATTAAAGAGCAATGGCGGCTGATATTCCTTTCTTTCTGTGTTCAGTTCAGCAATCTCGGCCGTTTTCCCTTTGCAGAATCCTGCAATTTTCTCTGCAAGCTCTTTCGTTTTTATTCTGGATTCATTATTTTGCTGCCATTTGCCTTCGTATTTTTTTCCATTCATGGAAAACCCGGCAATCACTTCCCAAAATGGCTCTGAAACAAATTCCTCGATTTCTTTTTCCCTTTTTACAATCAAGGCGAGCGTAGGTGTTTGGACACGGCCTGCTGAAAAGACGTCTGACATGCCCTGCTTTTTCAGCAAAATGCTGTAAATTCTTGATGCATTCATGCCTACTATCCAATCCGCGCAGGCTCTTGTATAGGCTTCATGGTACAAACTCCTTGTATCCTCTTCCAGAAGCAGGCTGCTGAAGCCTTCATAAATCGATTTGGGTGTGAGAGAAGATATCCATAAGCGCTTCATCGGTTTATTTACACCGCTTAAATTCACGACATTCCGGACAATCAGCTCTCCTTCCCGCCCCGCATCACCTGCATGGATAATTTCTTTCACTTCGGGTTTTCTGATTAGAGACTTAACTATATTAAATTGCTTGGCTTTTGATTTTGTCACTTCATATTGAAATCTTTCCGGAATGATAGGAAGTGTATCAAGGGACCATTTTTTCCACTCCGAATGATACTTTTCAGGAGCAGCAAGCTGGCACAAATGTCCCACTGCCCACGTTACAAGGGCACCTTCGCCAAAAAGGTCATTGGGCAGAATTTCAATATATCCTAAATGTTTTTTTGTTTTAAACTGTTTTGATAACGTCAAACCTTGATCAGGTTTTTCAGCGATTATTAATTTCATCCACATTCACCTGAGCTTTATAAAATAGTCGTTTCTGCTTGCCTTAAGCTGGCCGCCCTATCGATAGTGGTTACAACCGCGTGTTCTTGGTCTTTGTTCCGCTAAACAGGAGCTTCCGCTTTTTCTATTATTATACCTTTTTTTCATGAAAAAAGCCTGCACCTATTGGCAGGTGCAAGCTTTTTGTCACATATTAATAGCTGGTTTTTTTTATTTTTCATCCGTAATAACGAGTATTTTCCCGTTTTTCACATCGTCTTCATAAGACTTTGCTTCTTTTTCTTCGACTCCCATGTCCTGTAAAGTATCTGCCAATCCGCCTGATTTTGCAGCAAGTCCTGCTGCAGCTCCTCCAAGTGTGGCGAATATAGGACCCGCTGCAAGAAGTGGCCCAATGCCGGTCATTAAAAAGGTGTCCATTCCTACAAAAAATCCCGTTAAGCCGATGGCACCTCCAGCTGCGACTCCTGTCATCATCCCGTCCTTCCCTTTTGCAGAGACCTTTTCCGCTTCAGGTTCAAGTTCGTCTAACTTTTTCATATCTTTTGCAACGACTGATATTTCATCCTCTGTATATCCGGAATTTTTTAATTTTTCAATAGCAGCAATTGCCTGCTCTTCATTTTCATATGCCCCAATAATTTTTTTTACCATGACTTTCTCTCCTTTGATTGTGTAATCTACTATGTTATTACCCTGTTGGAGTTGGTATTAATCACTAAAAGCCATCCATTCTGCTGCTGTACAAAAAATAGACCCTTTTCTTCCAGAAAAGGGTCTTTGTGCTGTTTATTTTGCCAGAAATATTTTTACGCTTCAGTTTCAAGATTCATCGCAGGACCGAAAAATTCAAAATGAATTTTTTCTCCTAGAACGCCAATCTGTTTTAAATTAGAAATCATTGCGCGCAAGAAAGGAACCGGGCCGCAAATATAATAATCGGCTTCTTCTAAGAACGCATTTTCCTTTAGCCAGGCTGCATCAATATAACCCTGTTTGCTGAAGAATCTGTTTTGCTTATCTTCTTCAGAAGGATTTTCGTAAACGTAGGACAAGGAAACATGATCCATTGTTTCAGAAAGAGACTGTAACTCCTCTGTAAATGCTTGCAATTTACCGCTTCTTGATGCATGGACAAATGCAGTTTCACGGCCTGGGGCATTCTTGGCAATGCTGTTTATCATACTCATGAAAGGTGTGATTCCAACTCCGCCGCTTAAAAGTACAACTGGAGTCTGCTGATCATTTAAAGTAAAATCGCCTGCTGGAGCCGTTATTTCAATGGTATCGCCAATATTCCTGTTTTTATGCAATTCATTTGAAACCATTCCTTCAGGTGTGTTCGGCTCACTTTCTTTTTTTACAGAAATGCGGAAATACGGAAGCCCGGGTGCAGCAGATAAGCTATATTGACGGTTAAACTGATATTGTTCTCCCGGAATGGAGATTCTGATAGTAATATATTGTCCCGGCTTGAACACAGGCAATTGTGAGCCATCTGCAGGCTGCAGGTAAAATGATGTAATTACATCGCTTTCCTTCACTTTTTCGATGATTTTGAATTCCTTATACTCTTTCCATCCGCCAGGCTGCTCAGCGGCTTCTTTATACATATTATCTTCGATGTCAATGAATACCTGGGCAATGACGCCATATGCCTCACCCCATGCACCGATGATTTCATCAGTTGCTGCGTCTCCAAGCACTTCTTTAATAGCCCCAAGCAAATGCTCTCCTACAATCGGATAGTGCTCAGGTTTTATTGCTAAACTGCGGTGTTTTTGGGAAATCTGTTTAACTACAGGAATGATTGTATCTAATTTATCAATATATTTCGCAGCCGCTAGTACTGTATTTGCCAAAGCGGTTTGCTGGCGTCCTTGTTTCTGGTTTGTTCCATTAAAAATGTTTAAAAGCTCTGGGTGTGCCTCAAAAAGATTTTTATAAAACGCAGTCGTAATTGCTGTACCGTGAACTTCTAACACGGGAACAGTGGATTTGATGATGTCAATGGTTTTTTGGGTTAGCATATACAATCCCTCTTTTTTAATAAGTATTTAAAATACATGTTTATGATAGCTTTTAAATATTTGAAAAGCAATATTATAAATACATCTTTTTACCCTTTGAACATCAACGTTTAAAATTTGTTCATATTTATGCTATGATTATGATAATAGAGATTGTGAGGGAACATTATGCGCTTAACGAACTACTCGGATTACTCCATACGGGTATTAATATATTTAGCGACAAACCAGAACCATAAACTTGTAAATATCAAAGAAATAGCTGAGGTATACGGCATTTCAAAAAATCATTTAATGAAAATCATCTACAATCTTGGGAAGCTCGGTTATATAGAAACCATCCGGGGCAGAAATGGCGGCATCAGACTGGCAAAGTCACCTGCCGAGATCAATATCGGCGAGATCATCCGTAAAACAGAGGAAGACTTTTATTTAGTGGAATGTTTTCAAAACCATAGCGAAAATTGTGCCATAGCACCTGTCTGCTCCTTAAAATATGTGTTTAATAAGGCGCTTGAGTCCTTCCTGCAGGTGCTCGACGGATATAGCCTTGAAGATGTCACAGAAAACAGTCCGATGCTCCGCGATTACTTTGAAATGTACGGAGCGAATAGCCCAGGCCGTACTGATTTATCCACATAACCTGAATGGAGATCCTCAAGAAAAATCGCTTTTTTGAAATTCTTTTATTTTGACATAAACAAAAAAAGCCAGAAGCCGGGGTTTCCCGGATTCTGGCTTTTCTTTGGGCATTATTCACTCAGTACCTTTTCAATTTTAATTTCCCTCTCCCTATTCAGGTCAATGATGTCCTCGCCGGCCTTTACCAGGGAATGAATGGGATCATAAGGATTGATCATAATAATCTGGCCCTCGATCTTATTGCTTAGCATGACTTGCTTTCCTACAAGAGATTCCATGATTTTATTCAAAAATACAAGGAGGATGGACGGGTCGAACTTGCCGAACGCATCCTCATTCATCTGCCTGATAACATTATAAAAAGGAATGGCTTCATGATATACACGGTCAGAAGACATCGCATGAAACACATCAGCCACCGCAACGATCTTGGCGAAATAATTTGTATTTTCTCCTTTTAGCCGGAATGGATACCCTTCCCCGTTTTCCCGTTCATGGTGCGATAAAGCTGTAAGAGGTATCGATGGCGGGAGGCCTGGAACCTTTTTAAGCAGCTCATAGCCGTAGACGGTATGAAGCTTTACTTCTTCGTATTCCTTTTCCGAAAGTTTGCCTGGTTTATGAAGGATATGGCTTTTAATCTTGGTTTTACCGATATCATGCAGGGTAGAAGCAAGCGTAAGTTCTGTCAGTGCTTCTCCTGTTAATCCCAGCCATTTTCCGATATAGGTTGAAATGATGCCTACACAAATATTATGCCTGTAAGTGTATTCATCCTTCTCCAGCATCTCCTTGAAAAGGTAATAAATATGCGGAATTTCTGCTGCCTTCGTGATGGTAGGAATGATGGCATGGTTTATTTCCTGCAGAGGAACAGTTTGGGTACGCTGTACATAATGAAAAATTTCACTGATTTGCTTTGAAGCTGATTCAATTTCCATTGATATTTCTGCAATTTTCTCTTTCACATTTCTGTTATCCATTTTTGTATCTAATAATGGATAATAACTGTACTCTTTATTTTTCTTAAGCTGCAGAATCATTGTATCAATATCCGGTATAGTAAGAGGCGGATTCATTCGGTTAAATTCGGATGCCATCTTCATTCCCAACCCTTTTCCATATAATTCTCTTTTTTACAATAATAACAAATTTTATTATTTATTGTAAGGAAAATTATAGGAAGCTGTAACGATTAAAGATTATTTTTCAGCCTGCTTCCTGCCTTTTGAAGTTGTTCTCCTACCGTGCATTGTGAAATGCAGAATTTATGGGCATAGCCCCTGCCTCTTTCTTTTCTGAACTGTTTATATACAAAACAATCCTTGCAGTAAGAAACAAGGATTTCATCCACATCGTCAAACACTTTTTTTCTATCCATACCGCTTCTCCTTTTTATTTTTTTGCTCTGTTTTGCCTGCTGATTTTAAAGCGCTCTTGTTCGCAATTCATGCCTTCCCCTCTGCTTCCATGGTACATTCAGCTTATGCCTTAACAGGGCCTTATTATAAAGCGAGCCTGGAACTAATGCTCTCTCCTTTAAGTGCAAGAGCTGCAAGTTTATCAGCCTCATGATTTTCTTTTCTTGGAATATGTTCATACTCTGGCTTAATGCCGAGCTTGTTTAATTTATCTTCAATTCTGTCAAACCACTTGCCTATAACGTCATCAAAGCAAGGCCATTCTCCTTTAAGCTGATTGATTACTACCTGGGAGTCTCCTTTTATGGTGCACTTCTGATGGTGCACCCCGAGCTCCTCAAGCATGTTAACGGCTTCCATCAGCGCTGCCGATTCGGCTTCATTGTTCGATTGCAGTTCATGAAAAAGACGGTTTGAACGCAGCCTCATTTCTTTTTTTCCTTGTGTATAATATATCACCACACCGATTCCGGATAACCCATTTTCTTTTTGAAATCCTCCATCAAAATAGACCGTGGCATCCTGCGGCTCTGCTGCTGTTTCTTCAAGAAGCTTTGTAAGCTCTTTCCTGGTCCAGACCGTCCCGATTTCATCCTGGAACTCGATATGCTTCAGCCTGCCGGCTTTTTCAAGATCCATCGCGATTATTAAAGCCTGCTTTGCATCCACCCAGTCTGAAGTAAATGAGGTGGAGGGCTTTTTTGCCGCACCGTAAGTCCATTGCATAATGACCTTCATGATTTTTCATCTCCATTTCCCTTTACGGATGAAATGCCCGTTTTGGAATGTGATTCCTCTAAAGGCGGATTTATAAACTTTTTATATTTTATCCCCATTTTGCAGATTAAAGTCTATAATTTACATGTGGATCTGCAATCCTCTTAGGGAGCTGTTTTTAATGGCATGTAAGTTTACCGCAAACTGGCAAAAAGCAGCTAAAGGATGCTCCACTTTATTTTCTCATAGTTATATGGATTCTTTCCAACAATATAATCACAAAAGAAGGCTTAATAGAGGATTAAGGAAGGAGAAAAGCATGATAGAAGTATACATAGACGGAGCAAGCGCTGGCAACCCGGGCCCAAGCGGTGCCGGAATCTTTATAAACAATAATGGAACAATTGAAAGGCATTCCATCCCGCTTGGCGAAATGGAAAATCACGAGGCAGAATACCATGCACTCATAGAGGGGTTAAAAATCTGCTGTTCAAAAGGATTCCGCACTGTTTCGTTCCGGACTGATTCGCAACTGATAAACAGCGCGATGGAAAAGGAATTTGCAAAAAACAAACGATATGCACCACTGCTGGAGGAAGCTTTGAAATTGTCCAGGGAGCTGGATTTATTTTTTATAAAATGGATACCAAGCATAGAAAATAAATCTGCTGATGAACTGGCAAGAAGAGCCATCCGCCTTAATCCGAGGGATAGGAAAAATGAATAAAAATACGCTTGCAGATATGGTTTTATTATTTGTTGTACTTGTTTGGGGCGCCACTTTTGTTATGGTCCGGAACGCCATTTCTTTTCTGGATCCTTTCACTTTTAACAGCATCCGTTTTTTTGCGGCATTTATCATCCTCCTAATAAGCTATCTTGCGCTGTATAGAAAACGGCCTGCGGTCTGGACGAAATCATTATTCTTCTCAGGCAGCAAAATAGGCATCTGGCTTTTTTTAGGTTACGCATTTCAAACATATGGCCTGCTTTATACAACACCCTCAAAAGCAGGGTTTCTTACAGGGCTTAGCGTTATCATGGTGCCGGTCTTTTCTCTTTTGCTGCTAAAGCAAAGGCTCTCCAGAAAAACAGTTATTGGTGCTGTTTCAGCTGCAGCAGGTCTATATTTTATGACTGCATCAGGACAATCATCCTTTAATGCTGGGGATTTCCTGGTTGTTCTCTGTGCAGTAAGCTTTGCCATGCAAATCATTGCCACAGCCAAGTTTGCCAGACTTCATCCGGCGCTTCCGCTTACAATCATACAAGTATTAACAACGGCTTTTCTGTCAGCTCTATCCAGCCTGGTGTTTAGAGGGTCATCACATGCTTTAAATCCCTCTATTTTCTTAAAAACAGAGGTATGGACGGCATTGATGGTTTGCGCGATACTTGCCACTGCTTTTGCTTTTTTTGCACAGACATATTTCCAGGCCTATACATCGCCAACCCGTGTGGCACTTATCTTTGCCATGGAGCCAGTTTTTGCCGCAGCCACATCACTCATTGTGACAGGAGAGAAATTAACCGTCATTTCCCTTCTTGGCTGCATCCTTATCCTGCTAGGAATGGTCGTCGCAGAACTCCCCGCCAAAACACCAGCCTCAAAAGCGGTATAAAAAGCGATAGTGCCTAGTCAGCTTGCGAAGCAAATAGGGTTTTGGCCTGGAAGGCGTCGTTTGCCTTCTAAGGACAAAACATCTTTTGCACAGCAAGCTAGGCGCTGGAGCTGGATTGATAAAAAGCGGTAGTGCCTGGTCAGCTTGCGAAGCAACTATGAATCTCTAGTCGTACCAAAATATACTAGATAGCATGGATCATTGACCCTGCTTAGTTTACCGCTGTTAATGAAGTGCTTGAAGATGTTGTCAAATAATGGCGTGATGGACGGCAAAAACACTGTAAAAAGTATGAAGATATAAAAAACGGAGAACTTATTCTAAATGGATAGAATAAATTCTCCGTTTGTCATGCCTGCCAATAAATTCTTCAGATCTTTAGTTGTCTTCACGGGGCATATGGATTTTTTCAGGCCAGCAGGCCGCACTTTCTCGCATAACTTTCGGCAGCTGCACGACTATGTATATTCTGCTGCTTCAGATTCTCAAGGAGTGATATATAAAAACTTCCATCAAATGTTTTTTGGGCTTTCAGGGTTACTTCAATCGCTGCATTCACCAGAAAATCTTCTGCATTGGTATACCGCTTGCCGAAGTAAATAAAGCCGATTGCATCCTCGCCAAATGCAAAACCTTTAGCTTCGAGAAATTTCACATATTCTTCAACTGACTTTTCCACAGGCTCATCCTCTCTGCGACTTTCCATTTTCATCCTACATATTACCCTATTTCCTTTGATTTGACTATCCGTAATTCGACATAAGCTGCAAGGGTTATGGAAATCATATTGCTGGGAGGTGTAATGATGAGCAAACACAGTAATCGCGGTGCTAAAGCATTCAGCGGTGTCAGCCCGCAAGGAAATAATATTGAAGATGGCAGGGATAACAGCCCTAAGTCAAAGCTAGAACAGGCACAAAAAAAAATAAATAAAAAATAGCCAATCATTTTTGCAATGACCAGCCTTTTCATTAAACTAATTTTAATTCTTTTTTTTAGTTTGGTGTTGATTGAGGCGGGAGATGAGATTCCTTTGGGATGAGCAGTACAAGAACATTCCTGGCTCAACAAAGTGGACTCCGGGCCTTCCGCAGAAAATAAGCGAATAAAAAAAACTGCAATCATTGGCAGGATTAAAATAAAACCGTTCCTGAATAGGTGGTTACCCCAAAAAGTTAGAGTGAAAATCTAACTTTCGGGGGTCGGTACCTTAGGGAACGGTTTTATTAAAGCAGGCGGTGCAGTCCTTTAAATTCATGATTCTGGGCCATATATTTTACTTTTTCCCTGTCATATTGAAAGGCAGCTTCTTCCAATGAACATGAAACGGGGACATCGCATTTGATTTCTGCAAGCTGTCTTGAAAGATGAAGCATATCAACCGCACTTTCAATCTTGGCTTTCTGTGTTTTAGTAAGCGAATCCAGGTTTTCTAGTATTCCTTCAATGCTTCCAAATTGGATAAGCAGTTTTAATGCCGTTTTTTCGCCAATGCCCTTCACACCCGGATAATTATCGGCTGTATCACCCATTAGCGCCTTTAAGTCAATCATCTGGCTTGGAGTAATTCCCTTCCATTCATAAAAGGTATCAGGATTATGCACTTCATAATTGCCAAACCCCTTCTTTAAAAGAATGACAGAGATATTATTTTCAATCAGCTGAAGCATGTCCTGATCTCCTGTGAGAATGGACACGGAAGAAGCTGTACTGGATGCTTTGGCAATGGTTCCTATGCAATCATCCGCTTCAAAACCTGACAGCCCAATATTAGGAATATCAAAAGCTTCCACAGCTTCCTTAACGAGGTCAAACTGCGGGACCATTTCAATAGGGGCGCTTGAGCGATTGGCTTTATATCCTTCAAAGAGCTCATTGCGGAACGTGGCACTGCCCATGTCCCAGCAAACAGCCATATGAGTGGGAGAGAAGTAGTTAACTGCTGTAAGCATATGCTTCAAAAAACCCTGAACCGCATTTGTCGGCATGCCCTTTGAATTAATCATAAACTGTCCTGTAGCTGCAGTTGCATAAAATGCTCTAAATAAAAGAGCCATCCCGTCTACCAGCAAAAAGGATGGCATCTGTTTCACGCTGTTTGTATCCAAAAAAATCACCTCTAAAATTAAATACTATATCATGATTATACCATATTTCATGTATGTATTTAAGCGGTACTCAGTGCCAATCCACTTATTCGCTTCCGCATTCAACTGGATTATCTTCATAAGATATCCAATCGCTGTAACTGCCGGTATATATCTTCACATTTTCAAAGCCTGCTTCCTTTAAAGCAATGAAATTGGCTGCAGCAGTAACACCTGATCCGCAGTACACAATAATTTGCTTTTTGGGATCATAGCTCCGGAACCTGTTTTTCTGTTTATCGGGCTCAAGGTATTTCCCGTCTTCAAGGGAGTGTGTCCAGACTTCGTTCAATGCTCCTGGTATCCTTCCAGCTTTTTTATCAATCGGCTCTTCTTTTCCTAAAAAACGCCTTTCTTCACGGGAATCCAGCAATATAACATCCTCTCTTGCCTTCCCTGCTATTTCTTTTACTTCTTCATAGCTTGCAGCGATTTCATGGTTTAAATGAATACGATAGACAGATTTACCGTAAACAGGAATTTTTGTTTCTGCAGGCTGCCCTTTTGCTCTCCATTCCCGGTAGCCTCCGTTTAATAGATATACTTCCTTGTGCCCTATATATAAAAGGATATGAACGAAACGGGCTGCATACTGGCCATCTCCAGAATCATAAGCAATGATAGGAGTGCTATTGCTTATTCCGTACTCTTCAAGCTTACCCTTGACTGCCATTGGATCAGGAAGGGGATGCCTTCCTCCATGTTTTTGCACTCCACCAGACAAATCCCGCTCAAGATCGAAGTATACAGCTCCCGGTATATGATCTTTGTTATACTCCCCTCTTCCAAAAGCAGGGTCGCCAAGCTTAAACCGGCAGTCGGCAAATCTTGCATGTTTTTGCTCCATTAATTTAATTGCATCTGCTATTTTGATTACATATCCCAGCTTAATCTCCTCCTAAATATTCTTGTACCTAGCAATTTTCCACATCAGCATGATCATTTCCTGCTGTTATTGTACCTTCTGGAAATTCACCTGATGAAACAAGGCAGATTATCAGCAGTTTCACCTTTTTTCGAAATGGTTCTTTTTTATCAGGCATTTTGCTTCAAAGGATATTGCCTTTATTTTAAGCTCTTTTCTTAAAGATTGTTGTTTATCAATCCTTTGAGAGATTCCGGCAATACCGAAGCAGAGGTTCTATTTTCTTATAAAAGCTAAGTTTATCCCTGGTTTTTTATGGCTAAATAATTTACAGAAAGGGGTGAAAATATGACCAATTCAACTACTTTAGAGATTCAGTGTTCAGAATGCAAAACTTGGTTTCCTTCACCTGAACCGATGGATGTTATGGAAGGAAATAGAGTAAGATGCCCTGAATGCCAAGAAATGATCAATGGTGATCACAATATAAGAAAAACGGATTAAAAAAGAAATTAATTTGGCCTTTCAGACCCAAGGCCAGTGAAACATATTAAAACGGTCTGCAGCGCCTTTCCGTTGTACAAAAAACGGAAAAGCGCTTTTTTTCACTCAGATTATCGAGCTTAAACGTTTCTTTGTGTTTTCTCAGGTTGTTTTAATTGTTCAAAATGTATGTAGTGTTTGCCCCTTCTTTTCAGTCATACATTTATATATCAAAACTGAAGGGACTTTGTAAGCTGTTTCCCTGTTATCCTCCAGGGTCCTCTTTACCAGCTTCTTTTAAAGTTATCTTTCATTATGGCTGTAAAAAAATGGCTGCAGTTTCAGCAGCCATCAAAAAAGTGAAGATTAATCGTTAACTAATGCTAAAATCAAATAACTGTCTTTTCTGTGTACCTTGATTTTTTGTACAGTAATCAAGAAAGCATACTCTGAATATTTTCAATCTTAGATTCGTATTGAGTGATATCTACTTTTTCCTCCAAAGCAGCAAGCAAGCCAGTAAATATTTCCTTTAGTTCTTTTTGGCACTCCACATAAAGTGCTTCAAGTTCAAGATTCAGAGTCCCTGAAAACTCAGTGAAAATCCTTTCAGATTGTTCTTTTGCATATGCCTCAGAAGGTGCATCCAATGCCTTCATGAGCGCATCATTCATCTTCACTTTTTCATTTTTTTCAAAAAAGGACTTTGTATTTTTAAAGAGGGCAAGCTCTTTTTTAAAATGCTGCACATCCAGATCCAAAAAGGCAGGCAAGAATTCAGCTGTTGCCTGTTTTGCTGGCTCATATGCCTGAAGCTGCAAACCGGGACGTATTTTCTCAAGCTGCTGCTCCAGTGACATTTGCCTTTCTTTCACCAGCTTCACCATGTAATTTTCAGTCCGCAATGCCGTTGCACGCATTTCCTGGGCCAGATCAAATCCCAGATCTTTAAGCAGCCCCTTTAAGGCATTTTTTAAAACCAGCTTATGATCCTGGCCATCATCTTTAATGACTGCAGGATTAAAGGACTCCTTGAAGAAACTGCTGAATCTTAAGAATACGCGCTGTCTGCTGTAAAATACAAGCTCTTCAATTTCCTTTCTCAGCTTTTCAATCTCTGTCACTCCCTGATTTGCCAAGAATAAACGGTCTATTGCTTTCCATTGGCCAGCAAGTGCATCAGCGGCAGCTTTTTTAGCTTTGTGGTCCTGCTTCGAGGCTTTGACTACTTCCTGAAGAAGAACAACAGCTCTGTTCAAGGCATTTTTTGCTGATTCGATGGCGAGGCCTGACAGCTCATTTTCGATAAAATCATTAAATAGCGCCTGAAAATGATTGATCCCGCTGTCTGGAAGAAACGCATGAGAAAATGGTTCTTTTCCCAGTTTTTCTTTCAGGGCGCCTTTGCTCGAAACAGGCATAAGCTTTGGAAACCGGATGCCAAATCCGTTCAGCTCACCGCGTACATATTCCAGAACATCCTCGAGTTCTTCCTTTTCTGCAGCAAGATCTGCGGCGTTAACAAGAAAAAACATCTTATCCATGGCAAACGATTCTTTCACGCGGCCCAGCTGTATAAGAAATTCCCTGTCAGCTTTGGAAAATGGATGATTATAATAGGTGATGAATAAAATCGCATCAGAGTTTTTAATATATTCGAAAGCGGCTCCTGTGTGCCTGGCATTGATAGAATCAGCTCCAGGGGTATCAACAAGGACGATCCCCTGCTTCGTCAGCCCGCAGTCATAGTAAAGTTCTATCATGTCAACAAGGCAGGACTTTTCCTCCCTTGCAGCAAACTCCCTGAATCCTGCAAGATCTACTGAAAGAAGCTGTCCCAGCATTTCCCTATTTTCCTGATAGCCTTCACAAAAAGCCTTTAGGAAAGACAGCTGGGTTTTTCCCGTTTCCGCCTGATCGGCATCTCTCACAATTTCTTTAGAAGAATGATAGGCTTCCTCGAGTGTTTTAGGATAATGGTTAAAAACAGCTAATGCTAGCTTCACATCCTCCAAAAGCATGACAGGAGTTTTAAGCCGGACAGAGGCCGTTCCATGCTTATGCTCATGATCAGAAGCCATGATTTTGCTGATGGCTGCGGTTGTCGGATTAGGCGACACAGGCAAAATGCTTTCACCCATCAAGGCATTGGCAAATGATGACTTGCCTGCACTGAAAGCGCCGAACAGCGCCACTGTAAACGTTTGGGCCTCCATACGTGATGCTTTTTCATTTAGCTCCCTATATAGCGATTGAAAGCCCTTTAAGGATTGGATGGACTGTGCTGCAGCTTTCAGTTTCTTTGACATGCTTTCCAGTTTTTCCTTGCCGCTCATGCCCGCTGCTGGATGCACTGGCTGCTGGAGTTTGCTCCTCTTCCGCTCTGCCGGCGGCGCTGTTATCACGTTCTGCTTTATTTCACTGCTCCCGCCATTATTCACTTTAATAGACTCTTTCTCTTTTCTCAGCCATTCCTCCACGAGCAGCTCCGGGCTGCCGAAAATACCTGGTTCCGATTTGCCATCAAGTATACCTGTCAGCATGTCTTCCTGCTCTGCTAACTTGGCGCTGATACTCGAGGCACTTTGAATGGCTTTCTCAAAATCTCTGTGATTTTCCAGTTCAGCTTCAATTTCCCAGATCCTGCCGGCAGTTCTTTCTTCAGTAACCTCCAGCAGCTTTTCCATAAATTGGTCTGCAACGTGTTTAGCTTCTTTTTTTATGGCAGCTGCCACCCCGCTTGTATAATTCAGTACATATTCCCCGGTAATGTTCACCTGTGATTTGGTCAAGGAAGCAAGCATATCCTCCGTAACGTCAATATGGATTTTTTGTGCGGCCTCTTCAAGTTCCCCATTATGAATATGATTTTCCCTTAGTGTTTTGGAGGCAAGCTCCTTCAAGTGCCATTCCAGCTGGGTTTTGGTTTTCTCTTTTAAATCGGACAGAAAACTCTGAAGCCTAAGTTCTCTTTCTGCCTCCGTTTTTTTCCTGGAAAACAAAAGCCCCATTTTGAAGTCAGGCATGGATGATTCCAGGTATTTCTCCGCAAGCTCTCTCGTTCCGGACGGCATGATATATGCATTGTCCAGCAGGGTATCCAGGCTGTCTGAAAAGGATTTCTCCAGTTTGTCCTTTCCAGTGTGTAATTCTTCCATTTCACTGTAAAGAACCGAAAGGCGGTTTAGGAGATTTCCCTTTGCTCCTTCATCCAGTTCATCGAGCTTTGCAAGGCTTTCTGACTGTTCAGCCTCGAGCTTTTCTTTAAGCCATGTATGGTGATGTGAAATCAGCCTTTTGGCAGCCTGCATATTAGCAGGTGCTCCTCCAGAGTTTTTCTTGGCCTGTTCAAATAAGAATGTCTGCATCTTCCCGATTTCATTTTCCGGGTTTTCCAAATCTCTGACTGAAGTAAAGAAAATACCATCAGGATATACGTTCCAATTTGCAAATGCCTCGATAACAGAGCTTTTAAAGCTGCTGAAGCTTAACTCCTTTTCATCATGTTTATCGATTTGGTTAACGATCAGATAAACAGGCTTTCCGCCATCAATTAATTCTTTGGTGAACAGGAAATTCACTTCTGATTGGACATGATTATAATCCATCACATAAAAAACCATATCAGCAAGATGCAGGGCAGATTCTGTCGAAACCCTATGGGCATCATCGGTCGAATCAATTCCCGGTGTATCCATGAAGGCACAGGTTTCCGGAAGAGGGAACCTTGGGGAACTGATGGTAATGGATTCAATGATGTCTCCATTTTTCGCGTAATTTTTTATCGTTTTAATGTCATATGGAGCGGGAAAAAGGACCGGCTCTTCATTTTTAAAGCGGACAAGCGCAAAATCCTCCCCTTTTTGGACTTTAACTGTATTGGCACTTGTAGGTATGGGACTGGAAGGCAGAATCTGATCCTTCAGGAGATAATTTATCATCGTTGATTTTCCGGCAGAAAAGTGGCCGCAAAAGGCAATCGTAAATTCCCCTCTATACATCTTAATCAAAAGCTGCTTCATTTTTTCAGCCTGTGAAAAGTCGCCCGCCTCTTCAAACATCTTATATAGTGCAGACAAAACCGGCAATGGAGCATTAATCTTCGTCGATATTTCGGTCATGACATATTCCCCTTAATTGAATATCTTTATTTATCTTTATTTTTACTAACATTGTAAACGATTTTACACGTCTTTCCTATATTATAATTGCATGTTGCTTAAAACGTTTGTTTAACGCTTACAAATGCAGTCACGCAAGATTCAGCTTGCGTGCCTATCGTGGATAATAAAAAAACAGCCAGGCGCTATCACCTGGCTGCTGCTGCAGCAAACCGTTCATTTTCATTGCTGTTTTTTTCAATTATATTATCCTGGTGCCGAATATTTTTGAGCACATATTTCATAACCATGCTATATGTAATGACAGTCAATAGAAGGAAAAACCAGATCATTCATAATCACCATCCCTTTTAAGATACACTGTGCGTTTAAATGAGAATAATTTTCATCTTCAATTAAAGTGTAACACGGGAGTATATCAATTTCAAGAAGTTTCAGGGTAATTGTTTTCTCTCCGATTTTATCCTTGTTTAACAGTAGGGGCCAGTGTCTTGTATCGGTTTCAGCTATTTGGGCTTTTAAATACAGCTTCATATTCTGTTAATGACTTTAATGCCTTTTCCTCCAGCGGAATCCGCACCCTCATCATAAAATAATTCAGTACAGTAAATACAATGGCTGTTAAATAAGCATTAAACAAGAGAGAAATCACGATGATTTCCGCCGCTACAATTACATAATTTGGATGTTTCATCCATTTGTACGGCCCTTTGGCAACTACCCTGGCATTCGGAAGCACAATGATTTTAGTGTTCCAGAATTTCCCGAGGGAAGACAGAGCCCAAATCCTTCCTGCCTGGGCTGCGAAAAATAGGCCGAGCCATAATGGCCACAAATCCGATACACCTCTATTTAAAAAAACGTTTTCCAGTATAAGAGCAGCAAAAAAACCTATGTGCATGGCAACCATCCAGGGATAGTGGGAAGCACCAAATTCAACTCCTCCGCGGCTTTTCATCCATTGCTCATTGCGTTTGGCAATAAATAGTTCCGTCAGCCTCTGCACTCCGACAACAATGATAAAAATAAGAAAAACCATCATTGCCACCTCATAAGCAGAAGTTCAGATGAAAACCCAGGCCCAAGTGCTGCTGCCAATGCATTCTCTCCTTTTGGAATCTGTTTTTCCATAAACCTTTCTAATACATAAAGAATCGTGGCAGAAGACATATTTCCAAACTTCTTTAAAATATCCATTGAGGTTTCAGTCATTTCTTCTGTAAAATCCAATGACTCTTTATAGGCTGAAATGACTTTTTTACCGCCCGGATGGGCAATGAAATGGCTGATATCGTGCAATTCTGTTTTTGATCCGGATAAAAATTCCTCGACATTTGGCTTTAGCCAGTTTTTGATAATGGAAGGAATATCCCTTGAAAAAACTACATGAAGACCCTCATTTTTCATTTCCCAGCCCATCACATCTAAGGATCGCGGCATTAAAGTCGATTGTGTGCCAAGGATCTCAGGGACAGCTGGAAGCAGGGAAACCTCCCTGCCGCCTGATTCGTCTCCACATACCAAAGCACATGCGGTTCCATCTGCAAATAGGGAGGTGCCGATCAAATTACTTTTGGAAATATCATTTTTTTGAAAAGTCAGGCTGCAGAGCTCCACTGTCAGCACCAATGCCTTTGCTTCAGGAAAAGCCTTGCAGTACTCAAATGCCCGGGATAGGCCTGATGCCCCTCCAGCGCAGCCCAATCCCCAGATGGGTATTCTTTTTGTGTGAGGAGAAAAAGGAAGCTGATTCATAATGATAGCGTCTACCGATGGTGTTGAAATGCCAGTGCTGGATATAAAGAAAAAGGCATCAATTTCTTCTATATTAATCCCTTCACTTAAAAACAATGGATTATCCAGGCATTTTTGAATGGCTTGAGCCCCGTATTCAGCAGCAAGTTCAATATATTTCTCGTTCTTTTCCTGAAAGGTATGATCACTATTGAACCAATCTAAATCACATGCAAAATAACGGTTTTCTATTTCTCCATTTTTGAATGCCTTCAGCAATCGCTCAATATCTTTAAATGCTGATCCAAAGATGCTGCGCGAAAAGTCCATGACGGTATCCTGTGCAATGCTGTTTGGAAGATTACTGTGTGCGCTTGAGAGAATATATGGCATAATTCCACACCTTTATGCATTATTTTAAAGCTTCCATTATGATGGCCGTTTTCGTGCCTCTTCAAACATTTCTTTCCAAAGCTGTTTTCGTAAACTTTGGACCTATGGAACAAGGCGGCAGATTTCCGCTCCAGGATGCTCGCTCCATTCAACCCGATTAAACATCGGTATCGCCTCACAGAACTCATTAAAAATAACAATCTTTAAGAAAGGCTGTTTTCGTAAAGTTTGTTGCTAAGGAACAAGGGGTTGATTTCCGCTCCAGGATGCTCGCTTTCCGTGGGGCGGATGGTGAGCCTCCTCAGCTGCGCTTGCGGGGTCTCACCTTCCCGCTAATCCCACAGGAGTCTCGCACCTTACACTCCAATCAACCCGGTTTAACAACAGGATCGCTTCACAGAACATATTAAAAAACAACAATCTTTAAGAAAAGAGCCATTCACAAAAATGCTGAAGTTACAGAAAAAACAAGACTTTCAAGCCAAAACCTAAGAGTGTTATCCATATTTTTGTTTTTCTTCCAAAATATTTTGGTTTTCCGGGACCAAACCCTCTATTTTTTGCTATTATTATTTATATATATAAATGGGGGAATTTCGATGGCAGTTACAGCACATGCAGCAAGCGTATTAAATGGGACAATTTCAGCAGTAAAATCAGTGATTCCTGCAGGGATTTCATTTGGGGATCCATTTTTATTGAGACAGCCGCTCGAGCAAGCTTCCTTAAGTGTTCTAATAGGAATGACCGGTGATGTACGAGGCAGGCTTATTATTGAAGCCAATGAGGAAATCATGAGTAAAATTGCTGAGCTGATGTTCGGCATGCCTCTTCAGGGTGAAATGCTTGAATCATTTTCTGCAGAGCTGGGCAACATGATTGCGGGCAATTTAGCAACACATACAGCAGCCAACAGCATGGAAATGGATATTACTCCTCCGACAGTCCTTGTCGGGACCACAAAAATGTATGGATTTGAAAAGGCAATTGTTCTCCCTGTCAATATTGAACATACAGGTAGCCTTGACATTGTGCTGATTATTGAAACAGAAGAAGCAGCCTGAACCATCCGCGGCAAGAATGCCTTACACTCCATAATCCGTTCACAAAGTGGTTGATATCCGCTCCAGGAGTCTCGCACCTTATGCTCCAATCAACCTGTTTTAATATTGAAATCGCCTTACAGAACTCATTTAAAATACTAACGTTAAAGAGCCTATATAAAAAAGAAGCTGCAGCAGCGCAGCTTCTTTTTTATATGGCTCTATTAAAGTACTATAACTTTACATTTTATTATAAGTTAAAAACCATGAATGGTCATTCCGCCGTCTACAAATAATGTCTGCCCGGTAATATAGCTTGCTGCATCACTGGAGAAAAACACGGCAGGCCCTATTAATTCCGGCAGCTCCCCAATCCTTTTTAATGGTGTTACAGCAAGTATTTCCTCTACATACTGCTTATCGTTTAAAAGCTTTTCAGTAAGCGGTGTTTTGAAATACCATGGTCCTATGCTGTTGACACGGATATTGTCGCTTCCCCATTCCATGGCAAGCACCTTTGTCATTTGAATGAGTGCTGCTTTAGTTGCCGCATAAACCACGCCTGTACGCAATGCCACAAGGCCGCCTACTGAAGCAATAGAGAGAATGCTTCCTCCCGTTTCCTGCTGTTTCATGATTTTGCCTGCTTCCTGTGACATCATGAACGCAGATTTTAAGTTCGTGTCCATAATCGTCTGCCATTCATCATCTGTTACATCAAATGCTTTAGAACGAATATTCATTCCAGCATTGTTGACAAGTATATCTATCTTCGGTACTGACTCCAGTATTTTTTCAAACGCATGCTGTACCTGTCCCCGGTCTGTTACATCTGTTACAACAGGTATCGCCTTCCTTCCAGCTTGCCTGATTAATTCGGCTGTATCTAAAAGGTCTTCTTCAGTTCTTGATAATATAGCTACATCTGCACCTGCTTTGGCAAATCCTGCTGCAAGGGCTTTTCCTATTCCTCTCCCTGCCCCTGTAATGACTGCCGTTTTGCCATCTAAACGAAATGAAGGAACATGCATGTTAAATAACCTCCCTATGGAATAATGTGTATACTCCATTTAACCATTAACTGCCCCACCTCGTACACAAAACATTACCCCGGTAGACGTTTTTAACACGCAATTACCCCTTTTCTCCGATCTACTCTATTTCCTTAGCAGAAGAGGAGCCATTTTGAACCTCTATGATGATTTTCTGAAAGTCTGCTTTGCCGCAAACATGGCAATATTGTTCATCGTTCAAAAGCGTTTTGCAGTGTCTGCAGTATTTTTTCTCCATTCTCTTCACTCTCATTTCTTAGATATTCTTTTATTATATTCAGCACTTTAATAGCCGTTGCCATATTGTGTGAAATTTTTACTGATTTCCGAAAACTGTGCATAAAAAAATTCCTGCCTAATCTAGTTAGGCGGGAATTTTTTTTAAATAGAGCCAGATATTAAGAAGCCTTGCGTTCTGCAAATTGTATTTGTTTCAATTTTACCCCTGATGGAATAATATTGAATATGATATTCAGGAGGATTGCAGTCAGGCTTCCTGCAACAATTCCGTTACCAGTGAGGATTTTAAGGCTCTCTGGAAGCTTTGCGAATAAATCAGGTACAGCTGTAACTCCCATTCCCATAGCAATGGCGCATGCAACAATCAATAGATTTTCCTGTGAAGCAAATTCAATTTTACTTAGCATTTTAATGCCTGAAGCCACAACCATTCCAAACATGGCAATCATTGCACCGCCCAGGACTGATGATGGGATGATGGTAGTCAGAGCTCCGATTTTCGGTACAAAGCCAATAAGTATCAGCATTGTTCCCATTGTATAAATCACATTTTTGCTTCGGACACCGGATAGCTGAAGTAATCCGACATTTTGGGAATATGCCGTATAAGGAAATGCGTTAAACAATCCCCCAAGCATGATCGCAAGGCCTTCTGCCCGGTATCCTTTTGCCAAATCTTCTTGTTTGACCTGACTCCCGCATATATCGCCTACTGCGTAATATACGCCTGTAGATTCCACTAGGCTAACCAGCGCAACTAAAATCATTGTCAGGATAGCTGTTGCATCAAAAGTGGGCATTCCAAAATAAAATGGTTTAGGATAGTGCAGGATAGATGCTTGTCCTATAGCTGAAAAATCCACTTTCCCCATAAAGAAGGCCGCAAAAGTCCCTGCTGCAAGACCAAGCAAAATGGAAATCGAACGAATGAATCCTGTGAAGAATTTGTAAAGAATAATGATAAAAAGTAAAGTGCAAAAAGCCAGGGCAATATTATCAAGTGCACCAAAATCAGGAGCACCCTGTCCGCCCGCCGCATTATTCATCGCAACAGGAATCAAGGTGATGCCGATGATTGTCACCACTGAACCTGTGACGACCGGTGGAAAGAATCTGGCAAGCTTTCCAAAAAATTTGCTTATTATAAAGACAAATGCTCCTGAAACAAGGATGGCTCCATAGACGGAACTGATTCCATACTGTCCTCCTATAGCAATGATCGGCCCCACCGCAGTAAAAGTACAGCCGAGAACAACTGGCAGGCCAATTCCAAAGAACCGGTTTTTTATAATTTGCAGAAGTGTGGCTGCCCCGCACATCATAATATCAATTGACACAAGATAGGTGAGCTGCTCAGGCGTAAGCTTTAGCGCTGCACCGACTATCAGGGGAACGATGACGGCACCTGCATACATCGCTAAAACGTGCTGAAGCCCAAGGGATGCGATTTTCATTTTTTGATTCATCATGCTTTATGCATCTCCTTTTCTGATTCAAATAAAATTTCCCCAACATTTAATTGTCCTATCCTTGCCAGTGATTCCACTTGATAGCCCCCTTCTCTAAGACGCTTCCCGCCATCTTGAAAGGATTTTTCAATTACGATTCCAATACCGGCAACTATCGCGCCAGCTTTTTCACAAACCTCTATTAAACCAAGCGCGGCCTGTCCGTTTGCCAGGAAGTCATCAATGATGAGCACCTTGTCATTTTTCTTTATATACTTTGAAGATACCGTAATATCATTGGTTTCATTTTTTGTATAAGAATGCACACTGGCTGTAAGCAGATCATCTGTCAATGTAAGGGACTTTCTTTTCCTGGCAAAGATCATAGGGACGCCAAGCTCCAAAGCGGCCATAAGTCCAGGGCCAATTCCAGAAGATTCGATTGTCAGCACCTTTGTGATCTCTCGTCCCTGAAACCTGCTGGCAAATTCCTGGCCAATTTCCTTCATCAGCACAGGATCCATTTGATGATTTAAAAAAGAATCTACTTTCAGTATATTTTCTGAAAGTGCCTGTCCCTCTTTTTCGATTTTCTTTCTTAGTGCTTCCATGCAAAAAACCTCCCGTGATGAATTCAATTTCTCATATAGCAAAAAAGCTCAAGAAGCATTTGCACCACTGCGTGAGTGGCGCAATACTTCTTGAGCTCTAAAAACAGCATGCCCCATCAGGGCTGCTTTAGCTGCAGAGATATTACCCACCCATAGTCGGATTATTTACGGCAATCCGGTAGAAACTCGCAGGCCATATCCCTGCTATTATATGAGTGAAACTATACGAATAGATTAACAATGTAGTTGATTATATCAGCAAATATTCGCTTTGAAAAGAGCTTTTGATGAAAATTCCTGCCATCTGGCTTTTCCACTGCGGGAAACCCTATAATTTTCCGCATGCCTGATAACAGTCATTATGCGGAGACTTACTATTGCCTGTCAGCTGCCATCCTTCTTATTCATCCATATGAAACTCCCTTGCCTTGCCTCTCACTCATCACTTGGCCGGCACAAAGACAATCCAAACTGCCCGGTTAAGAGGATGTGACTTGCCCTCCATTCACATGGAGAGTCTGGCCAGTGACGAATCTCGAATCATCACAGGCCAGATACACATAGGTAGGCGCAAGTTCAAACGGCTGGCCTTGGCGGTCCATCGGATTTCCCGAGAGCGGGACTTGGTCTGCAGAAAAACTGGAAGGAATCAGTGGCGTCCAAATACGGCCAGGTGCAACCGCATTTACCCTGATGCCTTTTTTGACTAAATTATTGGCCAATGACCTGGTAAAACCGACGATGGCTGCTTTAGTCGCTGTGTAATCTATCAATTGTTCATGACCATAATAGGCGACAACTGAAGCAGTATTTATGATGGAACTTCCTGCCCTCATATAAGGCAGGGCTGCCCTGGTTGTATAGAAATGAGAATAAATATTCACTTTGAATGTATCGTCAAATTGCTCGTCAGTTATGTCTGTGAGGCTTGTTTGCTGAAACTGGATTCCCGCATGGTTGCATAGGACATCAAGCCTCCCGAATGCTTCAATGGTTTTCTCCGCGATATCGATGCATTGCTTTTTTTCCCTTAAGTCCCCTGGCAGCAGCAGGCACTTCTGTCCAAGCTCTTCGATCCTGTTTTTCGTCCTGTCCGCATCTTCCTGTTCATCCAAATATGAAATGGCTACATCACAGCCCTCCTTTGCAAAGGCAATGGCTGCAGCGGCTCCAATTCCGCTGTCGCCGCCCGTGATCAGAGCCGCCCTTCCCTTCAGTTTGCCGGCTGAAACGTAATTAGGGTTTTCAATAATTGGCCTCGGCACCATAAGACCTTCACTTCCAGGCTGCCTCATCTGCCGCTGCTCCGGCACAGTAAGCGCAACATCTTCATATCGGGTTATTTTCCCGTAATTAGGATACAAGGGATAACCATGATTCTCCTTTTTATTTTCTTTAGACATCCTATCCCTCCAGGTTAACGCCCAATTTGGGATAACATATGCAGACTGAGAGTTTTGCGTGACTGCGGCATTTATTATATTTTCATTTTTAACTAGAGAGAAAATGAGAATTTCAGGCGTTCTTATCTTTTTGTAAGGCTGTTTTCGTAAACGCTGCTGCTAATGAACCATGTGGTTGTTTTACTCTCCAGGATGCTCGCTTTCCGCGGGGCGGGCGGTGAGCATCCCTCAGGAGACTCGTACCTTACGCTCCAATCAACCTGACTTAACAATGGTTCCGGTATACATAACAAAGAAGGATCCTATCTCCAGCAGCAGAATAATATGAATGGAGAAATTACTTTCCGGGGAGGAAATTGTATGCAGCACTATTTCAGCCGAGAGGTGAAATTATTATTAATCAATCAATCAACAGAAAAAGAAATAATCTTATATATTGATAATGCCCATTCATGGACAATACCAAAAATCGGCAAAAGGCCGCCTTTCTTCACTAATCCAAGATATGAGCAATATTACCCTGTCATCTAGCTTTAAAGGATGTAAAAAAGTGCAGAAATCAATTCTGCACTTTTCTCTCTCTCTTAATTCAGCTTGTAAACTTGTCCGTACTTTTCTTCTAAATAATCAATCAGATATTGGACATTTAGTCCTTCTCCTGTCACAGAACTCAAAATTTCCAGAGGTTTTTTTGTTTTTCCATATTGATGTACTTTTTCATTCAGCCATTTTTTTATTGGGGCAATGCTGCCTTGTTCCAATAGCTCATCAAAATTTGGAATGTCCTTCAGCATAGCATGTTTGAATTGGGCTGCATACATATACCCAAGTGCATAAGACGGAAAATATCCAAAGCTTCCGTCAGACCAATGAACATCCTGAAGGACGCCCATGGCATCATTTTCTGGTGTAATTCCAAGGTATTCTTTATATTTTTCATTCCAGACGCCAGGCAGATCCTTTACTTCCAGTTCTCCATTGAACAAAGCTTTTTCAATTTCATATCGGATCATGATGTGCAGAGGATATGTCAGTTCATCTGCTTCGATACGGATGAAAGAAGGCTTTGACTCATTTATGCCACGATAGAAAACATCAAGCTCTATAGCATCGAATTGTTCCCCGGCATACTGCTTAAGCAAGGAGTACTGTTTTTTCCAAAAGTGCAGGTTCCGTCCAATAAAGTTTTCAAAGAATAGGGACTGTGATTCATGAATCCCCATGGATGTCCCCGAATCAAGCAGTGTCCCGGTTAATTCCTCTGAAATATTCTGTTCGTAAATGGCATGCCCGCACTCGTGGATGGTTCCAAATATGGCACCCCTGAAGTCATTTTCATCATAGCGTGTTGTAACACGGACATCACCTGTATTTATGCCAGTTGCAAAAGGATGTACGGTTTCATCAAGACGGCCGGCTTCAAAGTCATACCCAAGCTGTTTTAAAATCTCAATGTTGAATTTTTCCTGTTTTTCTTTAGGAAAATGCTTATACAGGAATTCGATTTCCGGCTGATTTGTGCTTTCAGAGATTTTCTTGACCAGCGGGACAATCCGCTCCCGAAGCTCCCCAAATACTTTATCGAGTACTTCTACAGTCATTCCTGGTTCATATATATCTAATAAAGTATTATAAGGATTTCCTTCGTATCCCCAGTATTGAACAAATCTGCGTGTATATTGAACAATTTTTTCAAGATATGGCTGGAACATCGCAAAGTCCGAGGTTTCCCTTGCTTCTTCCCACACACTGGCTGATTTTGATTGAAGGATGACAAATTCCCTATACTCATCTGATGGAATTTTTTTGTTTTTTTCATAATCTTTTTTGCATTCTTCAACCATTTTATTGACAGTATCCGATAGCTGCCCCTTCGCCTCTTCAGAAGAAAGGTTTGCGATGAAATGAGCCATCTCCTTGCTTGTAGTCATGCTGAATACTTCAGAAGATAGCATGCCGATAACCTCTGACCGCTGTTCAACCCCTTTTTTCGGTGCTCCTGTACGAAGGTCCCAATAAATGAGGGCAAGTGCTTCATTATAAGCGGAAATTTTTTTTATGTATGCCAAAAACTCTTTTTTCGTATGTTCGATTGCCAGTGACATTGATTTTCCCCCTTTTGCTTTCAACCTGTATTTTAACATATAATAGAACAATAATTGCCATTTTTGTTTTTGTTCAGAAAAATCAGATAAGGGAGGGGTTTTTCAATGATTGAGTTTATTGGTTTGTGCACCCGGTGCGGAGAAAAGATATTTTGCAGAAACGGTTTTTTGGATGGCATATTGTTTAATAAAAATCTGATTTGCTTCTCCTGTGCCGAATTGGAGGAAGAGAACGAAGACGAAACAAGATTATCCTGAACAAGCAACTTTAAAATCAAGGGGGAAAAAATGAAAATCGAACGCATTGAGGAAAATCAATTTATGGAGGCCATACAGCTTTCGGAGTATGCCTTTCAATATACTGTAAATAAAGATCAAATTGCCGGGCAAATTGAAACAATGAAGAAACATCATCTGGTATACGGAATAAACGAAAATAACCAGCTTGCGGCAAAATTTCATTTTTTGCCTCTTGAAGTATTTTTAGGGGACAGAACATTGAAAATGGGCGGCCTGGCAGGTGTGGCCACATACCCTGAATATAGAAGGCAAGGATATGTCAATGAGCTTCTCCGCTTTATTTTAGAGAAAATGCAAAGCGAGGGATATGCCCTCTCCATGCTGCATCCCTTTTCTGTTCCTTTTTACAGAAAATATGGCTGGGAGCTTTTCTCGAACCGGCTCAAAATCACTTTATCCAAAGGTGACCTTGTGCGGAAGAAGCAAGAGGCAGGAGAAATTAAACGGTATACAAAAGATAGCCACCCTCAGGAAATAGAGCATATATACAATCAGTATGCAAAGCAGCACCCCGGCATGCTGGTCCGCACTACATCTTGGTGGCTTCGTTCTGTATATGATACACAGCATGCCGCCGTTTTTTATGATAATCACAATGAACCTCTTGGATACCTATTGTACCGCATTGGTGAACATAAAATGAATGTGTCTGAATTTGTCTCCTTAACCCCAGAAGCACGGGTTGGGTTATGGAATTTTATCTGCCAGCATGACTCAATGGTTGATGAGGTCTCCATTACAGCTCATGAAAACGAACCTCTTTTTCATATCCTTCCTGAACCGAGGGTTCCTGCAAAACTGACTCCCTATTTCATGGCAAGGATCATTCATGCAGAATCATTTTTAAGGCAATACCCTTTTCAGTGGAGCAGCGGACAAAAAGAAATCGCCCTTCATTTAAAGGATTCTATTCTTGACGGCAATCAAAAATCTTTTGTTATCAAAAAAGACCATATAGAAACCAAAAATGGGGATATGGAGGGAATATCCCTCTCCATCAATGAGCTTACTGCCATTCTGCTGGGCTATAAAACTCCCTTAGAGCTTTTTGATGCTGGCCTTGTTTCAGGATCTCAACAGACCGTACAGGATTTTCAGGATATTCTTCCAGATTATAAGCCATTTTTCTATGACTTTTTTTAACAGCTTTATGCTTATCTAGATTTTGGCATGCTGGCGTTGTAATTAGTGTTTCCGAAACCCCTGCAGAAAAAGTTTACTAGCAGAAATCAGCAGATACCATTAACGTGTTTTTAAAAAGCTAGGCATCCCATTTGGTCTCTGGAAGGCCGAAATACATAAAAGCCGCAATTGTTCCATATTTAGGAATAACTGCGGCTTTTGTTCATGTTAACAATTCTTATTTTTCATCAGCTTCAATTGAAGTTAATTATGCTCATGGCTCATGGGAATCCCCCACTGTCCCGGAGATCCCGCTGGAGTCTGGCATACCCGCTCCAATCAGCCTGGTTCTAAAATATTTATCAACTTCACAAGGTCAAATCCTTTTTAAGGCATCTGGCTTTTTTAAAAAAATGGAGATAATCTATTAATCCCACTGTTAAAAATCTAAAAAAACACCGGGAAATCCCGGTGTTAAAGTGAAATCGGCAAAACAGCTTTTACTTGGTTAAGTACAATTTCCGGCAGGCTGTTTTCAGTTAAAATATGAACGGTTCCTGAATCTTCCGATGTCCTGATCAATCTTCCCATACCCTGTCTTAGTCGCAGCAGCATGTAAGGCATGTCCACTTCTTCAAAAGGATTTCCGGCAGCTTTTCGTTTTGCCTGGAAAACAGGATCATGAGGAGGGAACGGAAGTGAAAAAATCACAACATTCTTCAATGAATCGCCAGGGATATCAAGCCCTTCCCAAAGATGGTAAGAAAACAGTACAGATGCTTCATTTTCCTGGAACCTTTTCACAAGTTCGCTGATTTCCGAATCACCCTCGAAATAAAAAGGATAGGCGCCTTCTTCACTATGCTCTTTAAACCATTGAAGATCTTCCTTTGATTTGAATAACACAAGCGTCCTGCCCCCTGCTGCTTCAATGCTGTCAAGGGTATATTCCATTTTGGCGGTATTGTCCCCTGCATCTGCAGAAGAAATGGAAATTTCCATGACCTCATCGTAATCAAAAGGAGATTCAACAGAAAAACTTGAATATTGTTTTATGCCAAGACTGTCAGCAATATAATCAAATGATTTATTATCCGAAAGTGTTGCTGATGAAAAGATATACGGCATGCTTTTTGAAAAAACTTCTTCTGCCAGTATTTCCTGTACGAGCCTTGGCATAATAACAAGCGTTTTTGTGCTGTCATGATCTTCAAACCATGTTACAGCCTGTCTGTTATTCAAGAAAAGAGAAAGCGAATATCCAAGCTGCTCCAGGTATTCTTCTGTCACTTTTAAATCATATTCATTGATTGTATACAATTCAGCTTCAAAGACCAGGCTTTCTTCCAGTTCTTCCACCTTTTTGTGAAGCCTTCCTGCAAATTCCGTGATTGCCTCTGATTCCGGAAGCTCATAACGGTTGGAGCCAGGTACTTGAATGGCTGCCGACTCAAGCAGGATAAAGAATTCTTCATTAAGGTCGATCAGATCTTCAATTACATACAATGTTTCTTCACGTACTTCATTAGCTATCAGCGATTGAAGTACTGTGGATAGTGTAGATTCCCCAATTTTATAGGTCAATGCTTTTTGTGCCGAAAATTCAAGCAAATGCCCTTCATCAAAAACCACACAGCTGTGTTCTGGAAGAAGCGGCAGCTGTCCTTCACGCTTGCGTTTCTCCTTAGTCCAGACATGCTCCATAAAGAAATCATGGGAACAAATGATCAAATCAGCAGATTTGCGGTAATGATCTCTTGATAATGTCTGGCCGCACCGTTGGCGTTTATCGCAGGTAAAGCAATTCTGCAGCTGGTCCCAGCCGACTTTTCCCCAATCTTCATCACTCATGTAAGGATACTGCTTACGGTCGCCATAAGGAGTATAAGAAGCCATAGAAGAACCATTTAGAACGAATTTGGGCAGTTCATCATATAATTGATCAATTGCTTCGGAGTCTTCATGTGTGACAGCATGATCAAGCTTTTTGAGGCATAAGTATTGATCATGGTATTTGGCAAGCCGCACATCCACCTCAAGATTCAATGCTTCCTTCAGTTTTTGGATGTCTCCTTCTTCTTTGACCAATTGTTCAATCAGCGTTTCATCTGCACAGGAAATAATGGCAGGCTTATTGGTGTAACGTGCATAACAAATGGCATAAAGCAAATAGGCAAGCGTTTTTCCTGTGCCTACTCCTGCTTCTGAGAATATGACACCTTTTTCTTTAAAAGCTTTTTCAAGCTGAAATGCCATAAAAACCTGTTCATCACGTAGTTCAAACCCTTTTTCAGGCAGAATATCGTAAAAAACGTCTCCGATCCACTCTGATAGCTTGTCATAAAATGAATCTTCTTTTGTTACCTGAAAAGGCAGTGTTTGCAGCATTGCGTTCTCCCCTTCTATCTCAATCGGAACATAGTCCAAAAATGTACGAATAAATATAAACAAAAGTAAATTATCCTTTATTTTTGTGTCTCCGTCAACTATTTAGAAACATACCCTGCATGGACTACAGGCTCATCCATTGATTTGGGCATCGCTATTTCTAGCCAAAAGAAAAAAGCCTACCAGCATGCAGAAGCAATATGCCTGCGCAGCCAATAGCCCATATTCCGAGGCACTGTCCATTCAGCTTGTTTGATTTCCGCAGAAGAACCAAGCTTAAACAAAACTTTAAGCTAATCTTCTATTTTTCCATCATTTTGAAGATGAAAAGTTAAAGCCTGAAACATATTTTTTTCAGCTTCTATTAATTTTGTCAGCCCCAATGAGTTTTTTTGATCTACCTTTATGTTTTCATACGAAGATGACAAAGCCTTCGAAATCATTTCAAAATTATTGATATTATTCCAGTTATTCATAAGTCCGTACACTCTCCCCTATAGCACAGTCATACATATATCATATGCATCAATGCGCCATTTTATACGGTATGTATCTAAGGAAAGTGGATATAGGACATATATGGATCCCAGCCTGGTTTTACGGGCAGCCAAAAAAACAGACCCTAGAAAGGGCCTGTTTTGGAATACTATTATTAAGCTTTACGTACGTTAGATGCTTGAGGTCCGCGTTGGCCTTGTTCAACATCAAATGTAACGTCTTGACCTTCGTCAAGAGATTTGAAGCCTTCGCCTTGGATAGCTGAGAAATGTACGAATACATCGTCTCCGCCTTCGCGTTCGATGAAACCAAAACCTTTTTCTGCGTTAAACCATTTTACTTTACCTTGTTCCATTGTTGTTGCCTCCTAGTGTGATAACCACACATTGTATTAATATCCTTGCTCAAAATGATATTAAGGTAAGAAAGTTATAATAACTTATTTTCCTAATACCGAACAAAAATAATTCTTATTAAGAATAACAGAAAAGGAAAAGATAAGCAAGTGCGCGGCCCTGCGGCTAAGCGGAAAATCACAGACTAAAAAGGAACGCGAACATGATTTTCAATGATAGTAAACCATAACTTCCTTAAAGGAAGGACCATTGTCCTGCCGATACAAGAAAATGTCCTCTTTTGATGTTTCATAAAAGACTAATCTGCTTCTTTTCTCCTGTTTTTCCTATAATTTGCTAAATCATTTTCGAGAAGGGCGCTTTCCCCAATACTGATAGTAATCTGTCCGGATGAATCCATCAAGTGTATTGCTGACACATTCGATATATCCCCTATTCTTCAATCTCAGTAACGCATGATTTGCATTCGTTTGTGGCTGCTAAATGGCTATAGAACATCACTGCAATGTGATCCCTTAATAATGCTTCTCTAACGCCTCTATAATGGCCTTATCTCTTGCTCTCATTGTTATCACCCTCAATGAAGAATAGTGGTTGTTCAGGCAGTGGGGACGTGCAGAGGAGATTAAAGGGAAGGGTAGGATTAAACTGCGGATTACCAAACTGGAAAAGATCCAGTCACCATTATAAGAGGTTGAAGAGACCAAGAAGATATTAAATCCTTTTATGTAAGCGATAATAACGCATCAGGTCAAGCTCGGATACGTTTTAAGTTCTGGAGGCTTCTCAGTTTGAAAAAAGGTGACAAGAATATTCCTTGAATACGTAATCCTTCTTCATGATTTCCTTGCAGTCCATTCCATTACGTAAAGTGAAGACAATTTCTGTCTTGTTTCGGTCCCACGCCTGCTTTATTGAATGGATAATCGAAAAAAAATACTCCGTTTTATTTCCTCGTTGAATCTTGGTGTATTGCCCTGCTGACCTGAAACAATCCAGAAGCTTAGAGCGCATTTTTACGTTTTAGAAGTATTGTTTAAGTTTACTATTTTCTCACTCCTGCATCTCGAATTCGCACCCGCCTTCCGAAACCTTCATAACTTCCGAAAGGGTTCCGACAACCTTCCGAAACTTACTGAAGTTAAAGCGCAGTCCCCCGGGGGACTGCGCTTTATTATTGATTTACATTATGGCTGTGTTTTTTCCGGCTCATAATCAACCTTGTATTTTTTGGTGATTTTCTCCATATCAGCATGATATTCTGCAATCATATCCTGATATTCTTTCATCTTGGCATTGGACTTTTGAATGATTCCCTTATCACTTTTCTCCAGTGCTTCTTTCTCGAGCTGAAGAGCTTTATAGAAGGTTTCAGAAGCCTTGACAATTTTATTTGTCGGGCGCTCAAGCTCCTTCAACCTGGGCTTGATCTCCTTAGCTGCATCGACGGCCTTTTTATAAGCAGGCATGGTTTTGTTTACAAGCTCATCATAGAGGGTTTTATCGTTTGTATAGTTTTCACCTGATACTGATCCGAGGGATTGAAACGCCTCTACTTCATAATCGGACGCCTTCTTTGTATCTTTATTGACGAATTCAAGTATGATTTCCTGTTTTTCTTTTTTAGTCAGTTCTTTTTTCTTTTCAGTACTCGACCCTGCACGGCTGCATCCTGCAAGCAGCAGGCCAATGATAAGTAAAAATGATAAGTATTTCACGATGAATAGTCCTTTCTGGCTCAGTAATATGTGCAGAAGGCTCACAGCCTGCTATCGGTTAATCAAATCCGGGTCGCCTTTGATGAAAGCGTCCCTTCTCGATAAATACCTGTTCTTGTAGACCGCCTTTGCCAGAAGCATCATGGGGATGGAAATGACCCAGATGCCAAATCCGTACCAATTCCCCATAACGAGGGATATGACCGGATAAATGATGGCTGCTGCCAGAAAAACGGAAAATAAGATGATAAATGCCAGGTTAAATGTGATCAGCTGTCCAATTCGCTGCTTTTCTTCATCGGTCCCGCCCTGCCTCTTCCGGCCGGCCAGAAGCCTCATTTCTGATGCGGCTGTAGTATACGGGTCTATAAACCATTTAACAAATGCATTCATCTTGATTCGTTAAAAATGGCATTAAGCTGCTGTCTCAGTGCCTTTTCGCCTTCAGTCTCAAAACCCCTGAAGACAACTTTGCCAATCTGGTCATGATTCAAGAATACATTGGTTTCCTCACCTATATGTCCCTGGGGGTACGGGCATGCCACATAATCCCAGACTGTCTTCTTGTCTGCCTGCTGCTGCTTCCGTCCGTAAATCATCAATGCCTGAGGAACAATCTCTGTCTCGACGATACTTCCTATCGGAAGAAGCGCTTTCCCAATCTCAAGTTCTAATGAGTTAAAATCCTTTGACATAATCTATGTGCTCCTCTCGTGCTTAAATTAACTCCTTATTTCTGCCATTCGAAACCAATACCGACCTTAACACCAAGCAAGGCCCTTAAGTCCACTACGATTTCTTTGCCAACCTTAATCTCCCCGCCGACACTTCCGGCAATCCTCCGACAGTTCCCTTTATGTTCAGATTAGTCCATGGTACGCCGAAAATACCGGATACTTCACCCTCTGCCAGCGCCGCTTTGGCGCTTATACCCACTGAGCCGGAATCGACGCCTGCACTGGCACTTGCAGTCAGCACCTTCCCGTTAGCTTCTGCACCGGAACGGCTAACGCAACCCGAGCCTTTTATTCAAACAACTACATGCATTTATGGAAAAATGTGATAATCAAACTATCACCTCACCTATTACCTATATATTTTCATGGCATATATCACCAGTAACACACCTAAGACCTACCCATCATTCTAATTATTCAAACCCTTTTTTATCGGGAAATAGGGGCCCATCCCCCTTTCCCTGCAACTCACAGCAAAAAAGCCGGGATGATGTGATCCGCGGCTTTTTTCAGGTGTTTACAGCTATATCATCTCAGATTTGGTCGGTGCGGATGAGTCAGTTCAGGGCTTGGTGCCTTACGAGGACGCCCCCGGGGTCGAGTCCCCTTGGGATTTCCCCTTCATTTATCTGCACATCCCGGACGGCCCTGTGCAGCCTTGGAATCAAGTCTGCCTCATCGTCTATCACTTTTTGGGACCGCAGAACCGCATCCCCAACGAACTGTTCTGCAGTCCGCTCGGAAAGCTGTGTAACCCCGAACGGAACATCACAAATCGAATCTGGCTACCCGAGCTTCGTATACCCAAACACCCATAGCAGCAGCCTTCATACCTCCAAGTGAATTGAATGCGGTCATGCCCGCTCGGAGGGATCTTCTATGAAGGCTCTTTCTTCCTTAGATTGATGACCGCAAATGTCATACCGCTCTACCAGCCCTTCCACGCCTTCCCGTTTAACTCCCTCCCCCTTACTTGCCTCTGTTGAAATGAAGAAGATAATTAGCATTCTATTTCTAGTTGGTAAACACTCTCCGTATTTATAACCTTTACGTTCCCAAAACTTAATAAGCAGCTTACTTCATCATCTGAAGGAACCTCAATTCTAACAATTTCCTTTGATTGCCTAAATTTTTAGTAGGATTATCTTCAATAATCTCTTCGTCAACCCAATAATTAAAAAGTGCTTTGAGAATACGGTTTTTTTTATTAATTGTTGAATTAATATATCCCGACTCTGCTTGTCAATGTATTAGAAATTTGCTTAACATGTTGTTTTGTGACTTCTTTCGTATGGATGACTGATTGATCTAAACAGTAATTTAAAACATCCTTAAGTTTCTTGAATAATTGTCCAAGGTGTATTTAGATAAATTCCTGAATTTCTTTTCTTCCATGAAGTCCTTTATAGCTTTAAGCAACAAAAAACCACACCCCTATTTAAAATAAAGAGTGTGGTCAACAAAATATTGCTAATAGCCAACTACAGAATACTTTTTTGGTCCTTAAGCCTTATCAATACTGGATTTTCTAAAAGGGCGCTTTCCCCAATACTGATAGTAATCTGTCCGGATGAATCCATTGAAAAGCTTGCGTTTTTTTGTTGCCTGCTTACCATAAAACTTTTCGAAATCAGGATGCGAAGTAATCATATAAATGGACCAAGTATCAAGCTTAGAAAGAGCCTGTCCCATTTCTTTGTACATTTGTTCAACAGCCCTTTGTTCCCCGATCCTTTCACCATATGGAGGATTTCCGACAATCACGCCAAATTCCTTTTTAGTTGTAAGGTCTCTTACCTGCATTTGTTTGAAAGAAATCAAATCGGCAAATCCTGCTTCAAAGCTGTTTACTTTGGCTATTTCTACCATTTTATGGTCAATATCATATCCGGAAATATCAAGGTGCTGATCATACTTTGCAAGATCTTCCGCTTCCTGCCTTGCTTCTTCCCATACCTCAGCCCCAAAAATCGGCCACTCTTCAGAGACAAACTCCCTGTTGAAGCCTGGTGCGATATTTTGCCCGATCATGGCTGCTTCTATAGGTATCGTTCCTGAACCGCAGAATGGATCTATGAAAGGCTTATCAGGGTTCCAGTTGGTCAGCATGATTAATGCAGCAGCAAGGGTTTCTTTAAGAGGGGCCTCCCCCTGCCCTGACCTGTAGCCGCGTTTATGCAATCCAGCGCCGCTTGTGTCGAGTGTGATGACCGCGATATCTTTATGTATGCTAACTTCAATTTTATATAATGGGCCATTTTCTTCAAACCATGAAACATGATTATATTGCTTCTTCATTCTTTCGACAATGGCCTTTTTCACGATTGCCTGGCAATCCGGAACACTGTATAGAGCCGATTTCACGGATTTTCCGCTGACTGGAAATTCGGCATCAGCAGTCAGAAAGTCTTCCCACCTTAAAGCCTTTGTTTTCTCAAATAATTCATCAAAAGATGTGGCTTTAAACTCTCCAACCTTAATTTTGACGCGGTCTGCACTTCGCAGCCACATGTTTGAGCGTGCGATCGTCTTAGCATCACCCTTGTACATGATTTTCCCGTTTTCCACCTGGCAATCATAGCCAAGATCTCGTACTTCTTTTGCCACTACTGATTCCAGGCCCATTGCTGAAGTCGCGATAATATCGTATTGTTTCATTTCAGCACCTTCTCTCTTCAATAAATATTACTATCCATTTTCCAGTCTATATTGTCATATATCATAGTATATCCTTTTTTGAGTCTTAATCATGCTGTTTCAAGCCTGCAATTATGCATCGCACATCTTTTCGATATTTTGCTCATGCAGCAGACAGCAAAACAAAAACCCTCCTTGCACCAAGGAGAGTTATTATTCGTTGTTTTGATATGAAAACGTTCTGTAAGCCATGTTTTGTTCCTCAGTACTGCAAGCGACCTTCGTCTCGTACTTCGGCGGTAATCATCTATCTACAGAAGCATGCGCTTCTGTCCTTCTCCTCGTTCATTTCCAAGAAAGAAAGCGCCCCTACCATAATTTGGGTTTCTCGCTCGTGGGGTTTACCTCGTTCCACCCTTTCCATTTCTGGAAAGGCTACGTCACTGTGGCACTTTTATAGGTATTCATGCCATATTCCAGAGAACTTAGGCATTTTCCCGGCCGTCAGCAGTCGCCTGCTGCCCTGGCTTATTTTTTCACCAGGCACGAACACTACAGGCATCTCAGCCTGTGCGAGCATGGACTTTCCTCTACAGCATTAAATGCTGCAGCAATTACCCGAACGTTTAACATAACAGAAATCATTATAGCAATTAAAAATGCGAACATCAATGGTAAATAAAAAATAATTCCTCAAAAAAAAGAATTATTCGTAAAGCTTGCTTCCAAATACATGTTTTTCCAGGTTGGATAACCGTTTAAGGATATCGAAATTGGTTGTCCCTGGAGCAGCACCTGGAGATGTCTGTGGCGGCGGCTGCCTCCTTGAAACATCATCGGCCTGTTTTTTCAGTTTGGCATTTTCCTGTTTTAAATCTTCAATTTCCTGATAGAACATTTCATAATCTTTTATAATCATGTCCAGAAATTGATCAACATCTTCAGGCTTATAACCTCTCATTGCCGTTTTAAAATCTTTCTCCAATATATCCTTTGCAGTCAGCTTTATCTTATCAGACAGCATTAGAATCACCTCAATACTTTCGCCATACATCGACTTTTTATTATTTTTTCAAATCTCTTAAGATTTGTCAACGATACTTCTCTAATTCTTCCCAAATGTTCGCAGAAAATCACTCATTCCAGTTTAAATCCTCTGCCGCCTGCTGCAGATCGTCAAACGTGAGCTGGATAATCTCATAGCTGCTGGCATCCTGGTGCTTCCTTGCTTCCTGAAAGGCGTACTTAGGGGAACCGTCTCTTTCTTCATCATAAATAATCAGCATGCCCTCGCTTTTTCTTACCATAAACAGATTTTTCGCCTTGAGCTGCTGCGGCCCTTCATATTCTGTCCTGTATATGCTGTCAACAAAATCAGCTTTCGATAAAATTTGTCCGTAATATTCCTGGTTCTTTTCATTCCACTTATCTTCTTGCTTTAAAAAAGGGGTAATAACACCTAGTTTTAGATTTTCATACTCCTCCTGCAGTTCAAAAACAACTTCTGCTGCCCACAGCTCCGTTCCGAGTGTTCCGGAAATAATCACCCATTCCAGGCCTTCATCTGCAAGGGGAAGCAATCGATTCATAATTGCTTTCTTTATATATCTTACACCTTCATGATCATTTTTAAAAATCCCATATTCAAACGGCTTATAGCCTGTTATGTATAATACCTTCACCGGAATCCCCCTATCAAAAGAAACAAGGGCAATTAAGCCCTTGCAGCATTAGCAGCCAAATGGACGTGGCGGCGGGCACGGATTGCCGCAGATCATTTGCTGGTTATAGCATTCGTTTACTACTGAAGCCGTATGCGGGAAATAATGCTGATGCTGGAAAAGATGCTTGTTGACCGTTGTAGTGTGGCTTGGATGAATGTGAGGCACAACAGTCTTGTAAACATTTGTATTTACAAAATTCTGTGTCGGTGAGACCATTGGCGGCTGTACATTAGTAGGTCCAATATTCGCCGGGCTCACAGCTTGCGGACCCATTGGGCCTGGGCCATATCCTGCCGGGCTTACTGCTTGAGGTCCCATCGGACCTGGGCCCATACCTCCAGGCATCATCGGGCCGGGCATCATTGGGCCTGGGCCATATTCCGCCGGACTTACTGCTTGGGGTCCCATTGGGCCTGGACCGTACGGTGCACCTTTGAACGGTTTATTAGCGCCGCTATTTCGATTGAAAAAACTCATATAATTTTTCCCCTTTCGTCTTAATTCGATTACAATAACAGACTATGAGAAAAGGGGTACATCTGAACTGGTCAAAAACCTAATAATTTATAAAAAGGAATAAAAGCTGTCTTTCATCGATGAAAAGACGATAGCCGTCAGGCATATTACAACAAAAAATAAAACCAAAATAGCTTTGTACATGTTTTTCCGTCCTTATATTTTAGTAATTTATATACCATACAATTTTCCATTTTACACATAAAATTAAGCGCCTTCAACAAAAATATCAGGCAGAATATCAGGAAAATTTTTCATAAGCATGGAACATAAAAAAGAGCGGATCAGCTTTCGGGCAGTGTCCGCTTTTTAAATAAAAAATATGGAGATTAAGACATGCAGTTCAGGAAGATAACTGACGTTTTTTTGTTTTCAGCCTGTCCAGTCTTTTTTCAATTTTGGCACGATGGACAGCTTCCATTTTCATATCCGCTGTTTCCTTCAGGGCTTTCAGCGCCAATTCGGCAAAGCCTATCGCTTCGGCAGGATTTTTGAACTGATGTTCAAGAAGCTTCGAGCATTCAATGGCAGCTTCAATTTTTTGTCGCGTTTTCCCCTTTAGAGCTACCTCAGACCACTTTTCAAAGGCCGAGTCATAGCTTTTCTTTCTTTTTTCCTGATAAGCAATCGCATGCTGGGCTGTAATCCGTTCCTCATTGCTTCCTTTTTCAATCACCTGCTGATACGTGTGGAGGGCGTCCTTCTTTTCACCAAGATGATCGAGCCAACGTGCAATTTCCAGAGATTCCTCGCCATACCCGTCCAATTGCAGGATCTGGCGGGACAATTGTATATAAAGCGTAATCAGAGAAAGCACGTCCAGTTCATTATGCTTCATAATCCCGAATAAAATATCAGGGTCCTTTCTTTCAACAAAATCAAAATAAATCATGGGAGCCAGGTATCCTGGTATGTCGTTTTCCCGCTCAAATCCAAGGATTTCTGTTTCTACTGCGGATAGCTTGACTCTTTCCAGTTTATTTTTCCAAAGCCTTCTGGAAGCATGGTACAGATCGAAATGGCCAAATTCGGGAAGCTTGGGAACGTGCTCCCTGATCAGCGTGTGCCTGGTTTTCAATTGCGGCCAGTCAAAAGCTTTGCCATTATACGTAACAAGGGTTTCATAATTAATGTTTTCAAGGAAGCTGTTATATAGCGGTATTTCGCTTCCTGGCTCAGGCAGTATATGCTGGCGGACGATCACTTCATTGTCCCGGATATACGCATAACCCAGAAGGAAAATGGTATTACCGGCACCTCCCCCAAGGCCTGTTGTTTCTGTATCAAAGAAAAACAAATCCTCCATACTTAAACCCTTTGTTGAAAGCGGATGTTCCAGAACACTAGAATTCCATTCTTTTATTACGCTTTCCAGTTCGAAGAAGGTGCGGTTGCCATGTTTATGGGTTAGCGGATACCTGACTTCACGGATAAAGCAGTAATTTCCGTCCAATGTGTAAAGCTCTGTGCTGTTATTCTTCCATTTTTCTAAAAAGGGGATGTCTGTATTTTCCGGGAGCATTTGTGGCTGAATCCTTTTTTCGCTATGCACTGCCTGATTTTGATTTTGCTCCAGGTTCAAATGACTCTTCATCATATTCAATTTATTTTTAAGGTTCATGCTTATCACCTCTTAAGCGGGAAAGCTGCACGTTTGTTTCCTTTAAAAAGCATCCAGAAGCTGAATGCTTTTTTTCTTTGCAGTGATCCCTTCAATTTCCGTGCCGATGCATGACGGACAACCGTCATTACATGGGCAATTTACAATTAAATTCTTAGCAGCGGCTTTTATTTCGTCAAAACGCTTGTAGACGTCTTCTGCCAGTCCAATGCCTCCTGGATAATGATCATACAAAAAAATGGTCGGCAATTGGCTGTGGGAAGCCTTAATCTGCGAGACAACATGAATGTCATTCCGGTCGCACATGACAAGGATGGGTACGACGTGCCTGAGAACATTTGAAATTCCAAGCAGGAGCTGTTCCATGGTTTTTTCCCCTAACCCAGGATCTATTTCCTCAAGCTCAAGCCATGCTGCACTCGTATGCAGTTCCTCCTCCGGCAGGGAAATCGGGCCAGACCCAATATTCTCGAAGGTGGTAAGCTTGATTTTTTTGAAAATGGTCGGCATGGCATTTACCGTTACATCACCATAATGGACTGCCGTTTTTTCCCTTTGAACCGTTTTGTCGATTTCCAGTACCTTTAGCTGCACCGCCAGATTTGCATCTGTATAGTACTCTACGTCCACTTCCGTAACATAGGCTTTTTTATGATTCCAGTCCAGCTTTTCCACCTGGTATTGGACGCCCTCATGCAGATATATGGCTTCATCGTGCAATAATGTCATGGCACTGAAGCGATCCATTTCACCAATAATTTTCACATCATTCGTTACCGTGCGGTCTATGATCACAACATTTTCCTGTGATGCTGAACGCAGACTGATATTTGATGCGGGGAAAGACTGGTTAGCCCAATAAAAGGCTTCGCCATTATGGTGAAGAACTCTTTCTTCAACCAGGTATTCCAAAATATCGGCTACATCCATCGGCCCAAATCCCTCTCCTTCTTTAAAAGGAAGTTCATATGCGGCGCATTTTAAGTGATCCACTAAAATAATCAGGTTTTCCGGATTGATTCTTGCTGATTCTGGTGACCGGTCAAAAAAGTATTCCGGATTTTGCACAATATACTGGTCAATCGGCGATGAGCCCGCGACCATCAAAATAAGAGCTTCACCGTGGCGCCTTCCTGCACGGCCAGCCTGCTGCCATGTGCTGGCGACGCTTCCGGGATACCCTGTCATAACACAAACCTGGAGCTGCCCGATATCAACCCCTAATTCCAGTGCATTCGTGCTGACGACGCCAAGGATTTCTCCATCCCTTAAACCCCGTTCAATTTCGCGCCGCTGCTTCGGAAGATAGCCTCCGCGGTAGCCTCTAATGGATTTTGAGCCGAGCTGGTCCTTAACCAGTTCCTGTATATGGCTTAAAATAATTTCGACGCGCACCCTGCTTCTGGCGAAAACGATCGTCTGTATTTTATTTTTCAAAAAGTTTTTTGCCAGATTGTTAACTTCTGCCGTAGCACTTCTTCGAATATTTAATGGCTTATTGACTACAGGCGGATTATAAAACACGAAATGCTTTCTTCCTCTTGGAGCACCATTATCATCTATCAGCCTCATAGGATTTCCTGTCAGCTGTTCGGCCAGTTCCTTCGGGTTTGCTATTGTGGCGGATGTGCAAATGAAAATAGGGCTGCTGCCATAAAAGCTGCATATTCTTTTCAGCCTGCGTATCACATTTGCCACATGGCTGCCAAAAACTCCCCGGTACGTATGAAGCTCGTCTATCACAATGTACTTCAGGTTTTCAAAAAGGCTTACCCATTTTGTATGATGCGGGAGGATAGCTGAATGAAGCATATCAGGATTAGTAATAACAATATGTCCTGCCTTCCTGACAGCCTGTCTGATAGCAGGTGAAGTGTCGCCGTCATAGGTATAGCTTTTTATGTCTATTCCCATTTCATCAATAATCTCATTCAGCTCACTTTTCTGATCCTGTGCCAGTGCTTTAGTCGGGAATATATATAGGGCCCTATTTGCATCATTGTCCGCAATGGACTGCAATACAGGAAGATTATAGCAAAGTGTTTTTCCTGATGCCGTTGGAGTTACAGCGACAATATTTTCGCCATTTTGAAGTGTTTCATAGGCAGTATGCTGGTGGCTGTATAATTCGCTTATTCCCCTCTTTTGCAGGGCATTCTTGATCCTGCTGTCTATACTTCGGGGCATCGGCCGGCTTTTCGCTTCCTGCGGCTCGATTTCATGCCAATTTATAATATTTTCATTATGTCTTAGTTCTTCAATTAACTCTGAAAGTGATTTCTTTTTTATCATATTGGAGCCACCTCTATAAATAGTGTACCGAATATTTGTTTGGCTGCCTAGCGGTTTGTTTTAACATAACGCTGTTTTCGTAAACTTTGCTGCTATGAAACAAGGTGGCTGATTTCCGCTCCAGGATGCTCGTTTTCTGCGGTGCGGGCGGTGAGCAACCTCGCCTGCGCCTGCGGGGTATCACCTCCCCGCTAATCTAAGCAGTAGTCTCGCATATTACGCTCCAACCAGCCTGTTGGCCTCACAGAGCTCATTAAAAAACAACAAGCTTTAAGAAAAGAGCCTAACTTAATAAAAAGCGCCTTTCCCTGCGGCTGCCTGGCCCGGCAATCCCGCTGCAATTGACAGCCGTTTTAAAATCAGCATTATAAATTTATAAAATCAAAGAACTGATTCACTTTTTCGGCACCTGTGCATAGGCTATTGTAGAGAAATTTTTAGAAAGGGGCGTTTGTTTTGTCATCTTCTGAAAAAAAAGAACCTAAGGAGCCTCTGCATAGGGAAATGGTTACAGGCTTTGTTAATTCAATGGATCGGCTTTTTACAGAAAGGCCAATTAAAGGATTTTTGCAGTCCATGGATGAATTTTTCGCCTCAGATCGTTCTTTTCCAGTAGAAGTAGCGGAAACAGATACCGAATATAAAATTTCTGCCACACTTCCCGGGGTTAAGAGACAGGATATTGACATAGAAATACTTTCACAGGCAGTCGTGATTTCTGTAAAAAACCAACAGAGCCTGACTGAGCATAATGAAACACAGGGATTATTCCGTAAAAGACAAAGCTTTAACAGAATGTCTAAAACCGTAAATTTGCCTCTTCCTCTCGATGAAACCAAAATAAGTGCAAACCATAGAGATGGAATCCTCATCATAAATGTTCCAAAAATAAAGGGAAACCGCATCAGCATTAACGATTAAGAGTAAGTGCTGGAGTTTTTTTCAAGGGCATTGCCTATTAGAATGATAAAGAAAAAGGGAAAGCAGGATTTCACACTGCTTTCCCTTTCAATTATCGGACTGTATTTTCCGCTGCTAACAGCCCTGCCTGCCGTGACAGCGCCTTAAACCCAGGACGCTATTTATGGCGCTGGCTGGTTATTTATACTTTAAAAATGCTGCCGACTCCTTTAACCATGGATGATACCTGGTTCATAGTGCTCATCATCTGACCGGCAGTATTCATCATTTTATTAATATCGATGGAACCATCCTGTGTTTTAAACTGATTCAGCACCGAACCTATCCCGGAAGATTGTGGTTTTTGCATGAACTGCTGTTTGGGATAAGGATTGGGATTGAAAGCCTGCTGCAGGCTTGATGGAGCTTTTTTTGCTCCCTGCTGCAGGGGGTTTGTAAATGGGCTGAAGGACTGTCCTGCATTATGCATCGGGAAATTGTTCTGCTGATATGGGGCTGCATGGCCATTTACAGGCATCGCTGGCTGTGCCTGCTGCATAAAGGGATGATAGCTTCCGTATTGCTCCCCCATGCCATACGGCCCCGGCATATGCTGATAAGGGCTATAATAGTGATGATTTCCTGGCTGGTAATAAGGCATAGCTTGCTGCTGCGGTTCATTCCAGTAACCAGGATTGGGCATATACGCACTGCTGTTTCTTTGATCCATAATATTCATGGATCCATCCTCCTTCTTATGGCATTAGCTGATATACTATATGACATTAGAAGAGGAATGGTGAGCAGCAAAAAATTCCGGTCAAGAACCGGAAAGTTTTGCGTTTATCTCGGATAATGTGTTATTAAGGATGAACAGGATCGATTGGACATGGCTTTTAAATCTTTTATAGCTGGTTTTCGGAAAAAATGCCTGTACAGCTACATCTGATAAATTGTCTGCGGTTTGTTCAATCTGCTGGGGATAGAGGTGTGTAAAGGACTCGGATTTCATCCATTCCTTCATTTGTATGACCCATTCTTTTGCCGCTTGATGTACTTTATCAGCAAAGGGCTTAACCTCCCCGTAAAAATCTTTTTCTGCCCCTTCTTCCCGGACCGAGTCATAAATTTTGTCGGCGGCCTGGCAAAAGCCTATTAGCTGCTGTGTCAGCTCCTGGATTTCTCTTTTATTCTGCATACTTGCTCCTCTGTTTTTATTAAAGTATAATCTTTTCGCGCAAAAAAAAACACCCTGGAAGGATAACAATTGCGGAATCCCCTTTTAAAGGTGCAAAGATTTTTTAAGGATTAAGGAAAAGCTTCGAAACCTTAGGCTGGTCATCATTATCCCCATCCCCACCATGGTTTTAAAATCCTAATTTTGGATTAGCAAGCAATGGGTGATTGCCTGATTTTTCCGCCTTCATTAAATATGACTGGCTGGTATCCCCTTTTGTATTCCATTTTTCCTCTATTCTTTCTAATTGCTGCTGAGCTGAATGAACCATCTTATACTGATTGCTCCACAGCCTGCAGCGTTCTGTATTAATTGTTTCGTCAATGCTTTGCTCAAGCTCATCCAGGCTATCTGAAATGGCAGCGATCAGACACAAAATTTCTTCAGCGGACGCTTTATTGTTCATGCCCATGCCTCCCTTAGTCTTTACATGTATTATTCTTGCCTGGGCTCCTCACCCCTTCCAAGATGACAAAACTAGTATCTAATCGGCAAAGAAAGTAACATCAGCATAAATTTTTCGCTGTTTCGACAAACCTGAAGAATGGACGTCGACAGATTTACTTAAACTACTTTATAGGAGGTGTGTAAAAATGAATAAAACAAACAGCAAGCAAGAAGAAATTAAAAAGAATCAGCCTGAAAAAAATAGCCAAAAGGGCTATGGTGATAAAAAGCTGAACGGTCCAGACCGTCCATCAACCTAAGCAGCATCAATCATTATAGTTTCGGGCCGCTTTTCTTACAGCAGAAAATTGCCAAAAGCCATCGCGGCCTGAAGCTGCTTTTGCTTCTCTTTGTACCAGCTGGTTAATAGAACTTCCTCTGTTATAGAAGGAGGAGAAAACCAGCTTTTCTTTATTTTCCTTTTTTGGTCCCATTGGCCGATGCTTCTATTTTTGTGGCTGATTAGCGGATAGGCTAATCTTAAAAAAGGGGTCTCCCTCAGCTTGTAATAAGGAAAAAAACGTTCATAATCATATCTTGATCCAGTCGGTTCCGTTTTCAAGGAAAATAGATAAAAATCCTGAAATAAATCTTTTGAAAATAAAATAGATGCAAGCCTTTTTCCCAGTTCAATTCTTGCATCAGCCCTCCGGAAGTTAGAAACTGATGCCCCGTACAATTCTCCGTTTACAGTAGGAAAAAGAACGGTGCTGTAATGGAAATGATCCTGGATATTGAATAACAGCGAACGAAAAACCGGAATCTTAAAATTCTTATTTTTTATAACAGGCTCTTCTATCAAGTTTTGTTCGTTTATAATTTGGGAATACATGAGGCGCGTGCCGTCTCTCTCCCTCCAGTATCGGAACCATTCTTCTTCCATGAATCTTGAAATGCAGAAATATCTGCTTAAATGAAACAAAGGCACCCTGAGCTTCGTCGAATAATGATAAAGAAGCAATTGCGGAAATGCGTCCCGGAAAATGAGCCAGTTCGCTTCTTCGTAGGCCATAAATAAAGAATGCCTGTACTCAGGCGACAGTATTCTAGGCATCCAGTATCCCTGAAGGTCACAAATATTCCATCCTGCATTCCTAGAAACCATAGAAGCCAAAAAGGCCCATTTTATTTCAGGATGAACGGAAAAAAATGTACTATAGGCTTTGGTCCTTGAGATATTATCACTATTCCCTTTTTCTGTTCTCTCTTTTATTCTATAAAGGATCTTCATTTCATCGTCCAAAAGATCGGGCGGAAGGCTGCGGCCATTCATTGTATAGCACCTCACAATCGCACATTTCAGGCAGTAAACCCGCTTTCCAGATATTTCTCATACTTATCTTTTTAAGTTGCGGGTAGAATTATTCACTATCCCCCCTATTTTTTTGCTATCATAGAACAGTGAAAAAAGGAGGGGCATTCATGGCATTTCATTATCCAAACGGGCGAAGGTTCACTCCCGGGCCAGATAAAACAGCGGTCAACCCAATGAAGAAGGCGAATTACAGCAACAGGGGAATGACATTGGAGGATGATTTAAATGACACAAATGAATTCTATCTCGCTAATGGAATAGCTGTTGTCCATAAAAAACCCACACCTGTACAGATTGTTGATGTTCATTATCCAAAAAGAAGCGCAGCCGTCATCAAAGAGGCCTATTTCAAGCAGGCATCAACTACAGACTATAATGGTGTGTATAAAGGGAGATATATTGATTTTGAAGCTAAGGAAACACAAAGCCTCACTTCCTTTCCGCTTAAAAATTTTCACGAACATCAAATCAGGCATATGAAAAGCGTCACAGACCAAGGAGGCATTGCTTTTGTCATTATCAGGTTTTCCTCCAGCGATGAAATCTATATGATGGATGCACCGCAGCTCGTGATTTTCTGGGAACGCATGGAATCAGGAGGCAGAAAGTCTATATCCAAGGAAGAGGTACAAAATAGCTCAATTAAGATTCCGCTTGGCTTTCAGCCGAGAATTGACTATATTAAAGTAATAGATTCTTTCCTTAACGGAAAAATTTAGATTTGTTGTACTAAGAAAGGCAGGTAGCTGTAATGGCTGAACAATATAATTCGAGACAAGAGCGCCGTAAACAGGCCCAGTCGCAGAAAAAAGGCAAAAAAAAATCCGGGGGCCTTTTCAAACGGATTTTTCTCATCCTTATCACACTGGGGATAATTGGCATGATAGCAGGCGGTGCAACATTCGCCTATTTCGTCAGCGGTGCGCCTAAGCTCGATGAAAAGCTTTTAAGAGATCCAATTTCGTCCAAGATTTATGACAAAGACAATAAGTTAATTAAAGAAGTCGGGGTTGAGAAACGCGACTATGTAACCTACGACCAGATACCGAAGCAAGTAGAGGACGCTGTTTTGGCTACAGAGGATGCACGCTTTTACAAGCATCACGGCATTGACTTCCTGCGCCTTGGCAAAGCGGTCATCGCCAACTTCACCAACGGCTTCGGTTCACAGGGTGCGAGTACCCTGACACAGCAGGTAGTGAAACGCTCTTATCTGACAGCAGATAAGACCATCAAAAGGAAAGTCCAGGAAATGTGGCTATCCTTCCAGCTCGAGCAAAAATATACTAAGCATGAAATTTTTGAAATGTATGTGAATAAAATCTATTATTCCGAAAAGGCAAATGGAATTGAAACAGCATCCAAAACCTATTACGGCAAAGATCTGAAGCATTTAAAGCTTAATGAAATTGCCCTTCTTGTAGGACTTCCGCAAAGCCCGAACAGATTCAATCCTTATGAACACCCGGATCTTGCAGAGAAGCGGCGGAATGTCGTCCTGTACCTGATGAATAAGCATGGCTATATCACCAAAGATCAAATGGTGAAAGCACAAGCTATTCCTGTTGCAAAAGGACTTAAGAAAAAGAGTGAAACATCAAAAAACACAAAACCATATGATGCTTACATCGATCAGGTTATTAAAGAAGTAGAAAAAATGGGAGATTATAATGTCGCTACAGACGGTTTGGAAATCCATACCACCCTGGACCGCGATGCCCAGAAATATCTATATAAAATGCTGAATACTAATGAAATCATCCAATTTCCAAATGAAAAACTGCAGGCAGGCGTCACCCTCCTTGACACGAAAACTGGAGAAATCCAAGCAATCGGCGGAGGCAGAAACACCAAAGTGGCACGCGGGTTTAATTACGCGACAGATGCCCAGCGCCAGCCAGGATCCACCATTAAGCCGATCCTAGATTACGGGCCTGCTGTGGAATATCTGAACTGGTCCACTTACCAGCAAATAACGGATGAGCCTTACCATTTTTCTAATGGCACTCCATTGAAAAATGCTTCAGGCACATATCATGGCACAATGACCATCCGCGAAGCGCTGGCACGTTCATTGAACATCCCTGCGGTTAAAACAATCCAGCAGGTTGGCTTGAAAAAAGCGCAAAGCTTTGCAACAGGCCTTGGGATCCCGCTTCCTGAAATATATGAATCCTATGCAATCGGCGGCATGAATAAAGGTATTTCTTCCATGCAGCTGGCAGGTGCTTACAGCGCATTCGGAAACGGCGGCATTTATAACAAACCGCATACTGTAACAAAAATTGTACTGAGAGATCATACTACAATTAAAAATAAAATCACATCAAAACCAGTGATGAAGGATTCTACTGCTTTCATCATCTCAGACATGCTGAAAAGCGTCTTAAAAGAAAGCTACGGTACGGGCGTCCTCGCCAATGTGCCTGGCATGGATGTCGCAGGCAAAACAGGTTCAACCAACTTTGAGGCCAGCGACCGCCAAAAGTATAATATCCCTTCTGACGGTGTCCCTGACAGCTGGATGGCCGGATATTCGACCAACTATACAATTGCCGTATGGGAAGGCTACGATACTGACACATCAAGCAAAACAAAGGATTATGTAGGAAGGCAATCACAGACGATTCCAAAGAAAATCTTTAAGAATCTGATGGAGCATGTTTCACAGAATAAGGAAACAAAGGATTTCAAACAGCCAAACAGCGTGGTTAAGGTTCCTGTTGTTAAAGGAACAAATCCGCCAATGCTGGCTAGCGATTATACGCCTAGCGATAAAATCAGCTATGAGTACTTCGTAAAAGGCCATCAGCCTACTCAAGTTACCAAACAGTATGACAAAATTTCTGCTCCTTCTGGTTTAAGTGCATCATTTGACCAGACAGCGAACGAGATTAGCCTTAATTGGGGCTATGATTCTGGCAAAAATGCCGATTTTGAAGTGAAGGTTTCAATAGACGGCGGATCAGATCAGGTATTATCACAATCCGGGGACAAAGGATTGAAAATACCTAATCCTACACCAGGAAGCAAATATACGTTTACTGTGACAGCCATTGCGGACGGACAAAGAAGCGATCCAGCTTCAACCTCTGTTAAAATCCCGGATGCCGCCCAAACGGAACCTGGGACAGATAATGGAACCACCCCTCCTGGAGAAGATAATAACCAGGGCGGAGATAATAATGGTACAGGTGACGGTACCGGAACCGGAACCGGAGACGGATCTGGCACTGACAATGGAACCGGCGGTACTGGTGACGGTACCGGAACCGGAAATGGTTCTGATAATGGAACCGGCGGTGGTACTGGATCTGGATCTGGCAATGGAACCGGTGATGGTTCAGGAACCGGCGATGGATCTGGAACCGGAACTGGTTCTGATAATGGAACCGGCGGCGGAACTGGTTCTGACAAAGGCTCCGGCGACGGTTCTGGCGGGACGACTCCACCCGGAGATACTAATCCTAAGCCTGGAGACACTAAACCAAAACCTGGAGACACTAAACCAAAGCCTGGAGATACTAATCCTAAGCCTAAACCTGGAAAAGGACCTGACAGCCAGCCAGATGCTGCTGCCGGAAACTAAGAGACTTCATGAACTAAAAGAAAAAGCATCGGCATATGAAACATGCCGATGCTTTTTCTTTATTTCCCCTATTTAAACGTGCCCAAACAGCTCATTTTTAAAAAAGCACGGCAGACAATTAAATGTCTGCCGTGCTTTTTTTCTCCGTTCAACTTCGTATATTTTTAAGAGCCAGAGTTTTATAAAATTGCTTTTCTAGCTCCTGCATCAATTCACTGAGCTGAATAAATGAAGAAAAGTGTGAAGGGCTGCTGAGGATGAATTCAAGCCTTTCTATAGCATTTACCGGTTTCACCGCAAATCCCCCAGCTTCCCTCTGCAAGCCCTTAAGATTAACAGGGATTCCATTCAGCCAAAATAGAGAGCTCAGCAGCCAGGACATTGCCTGCTTCATTGGTTCATGTGCTTCTTTGGCATAACGCCCTGCAAATAGTAACCTGATGCTTTGTTCTGATTTCTTCCACTCTTTCAGCATATCTTTTATCGGAATCTCCGGCGAGCTCCAAGGCTGATATCCCTCTACCCCGTTGCCATACAGCATTTCATAGGGAAATGGAACTGCTGCATCAGGAAACCTCCAAATCTGAAAATCCTGCACCTCAATACTCTTTGAATCATGATCATACAGCGGATGAAAGAGAGCTTCCGGAACACAAAGAAGCTGTTTGCCGTTCATATAATGGCCTTCCCTTTCATCCTTTTCTTCCCCTCGCGGCACAGCTCAAGCAAAGGGCATGTCTCACATTTTGGAGACTGTGCCTTGCAATGGTACCTTCCAAAAAATATCATCCGGTGATGTGTCAGTGACCACTCTTCTTTTGGCACCTTGTTCATCAAGGTTTTTTCGACCTCTAGGACACTGTCTTTCCACCTGCAGATCCCAAGTCTTTTACTGACTCTCTCAACATGTGTATCAACGGCAATGGCAGGGACGTTATATGCTACCGAAACCACCACATTTGCCGTCTTCCTTCCCACTCCCGGCAAGTTAGTCAGCTCATCTCTGTCTCTTGGAACCACATGATTGTACTGCTCAATAAGCATTCTTGAAAGCTTTTGAATATTTTTGGCTTTGTTTCTGTAAAGCCCGATGGAGCGTATGTCATTTTCAAGCTCCTCCACAGGGACATTCAAGTAGTCCTCTGGGGTTTTATATTTCATAAAAAGATCTTTAGTCACCTTATTGACAAGAACATCTGTACATTGCGCCGACAGGGCAACGGCAATCACCAATTCAAACGGATTGGAATGATTGAGCTCGCAATGTGCATCAGGAAACATTTCCCCCATCGCGTCAAGGCAAATGCGGATTTGAGCTTTGTTCAGCATAAAAGACTCCTTTGAATCAAAATATCATTTTATCTTCACTGTTCAAGCCAATTATAAAACGGGACATCTTTGTCAGCAGCATATGGCTCTGTTTTTTTATCCTTTTTTTGGTAGGACCTGAATTTCTGCCCCTGCGACTTGGCCTGATCCAGTGTCTTCACACCATTTTTCTTCCATTCAAACAATATCCGGTCTATGTACCGAAAGTTGAGTTTACCGGAAATGACTGACTCCCTGAGAGCCGCCTTAATAATATCAGGATGATGTTCATCCTCCATCCACATAGCAAGCGTTTCACATTCAAATGGAGACAGTGGGCGGCCGAATTCCTGCTCGAACACCGTATATAGGTTGTCGCTTTTTTCCTGCTCCTGCCCCGTCTCCTGCTGTTTAATCGTCATCAGGAAGCACTCCAGCATTTTTTCGTAAAATGGCTCTAACGAATAGCTTTCATGTCCGACTGATTGATTATTTTCTTCTTCAATCTTTATGAAGCCCCTCTGCATCAGCCGCTGAATTAAGAAAAGACATTCCGATTCCTGAAATGTCATCCTTTCTGAAAGCTGTGATGGAGTAGGAAAGCCGTTTCCGCTCTCTATAAAGTTTTGAAGCTGCATCAGCAGCATAACATCCTGTTCATTTAGCCCCATGGTTTTATAATGAGAAAAAAGAAATGAAGGAAATGTAACCGTTCCTTCTTTAAACCAAGCGTATAACTTTTCCATTATCATTTAAGACACCTCTTCATAAGTATAACATGAATACATCTGTTTGGAGTATCCATCATGGGAGGGAAACTTTTTACATTGCCGGAATTTTAAGCCCTCCAAAAACAGTCAAAGGCAGGAAAAAGCGGCATCTGCCAAGAGGCAAATACCGCTTTATGATTATGGATAAAGTCTGTTTAAAAGCCTTGGGAATGGAATGGTTTCACGAACATGTTCAACGCCGCTGAGCCAGGCAACTGTGCGTTCAAGGCCTAAACCAAAGCCCGAGTGAGGCACAGAGCCAAACTTCCTGAGTTCTGTATACCATTTATAGGCGTCCTTGCTTAATTTATGCTCTTCAATGCGCTGTTCGAGCAAATCATAATCATGGATCCGCTCAGATCCCCCAATGATTTCCCCGTACCCTTCTGGAGCTATCATATCTGCACACAGCACAACTTCAGGCCGGTTAGGGTCAGGCTGCATATAAAACGGCTTGAGTGATGTTGGATAATGGGTAATGAAAACAGGGCTGTCAAAACTTTCAGCGATGGCTGTTTCATGCGGCGAACCAAAATCGTCTCCCCACTGGATATCCTCAAAGCCTTTTTCATGAAGGAACTTTAAAGCATCATCATAGGTAATGCGCGGAAACGGCGCTTTGATTTTTTCAAGCTTAGAAATATCGCGTCCAAGCGTATTCAGTTCCAGCTGGCAATTTTTTAGAACAGACTGAATGATGTAAGCTACATATTCTTCCTGAACCTTAAGATTATCTTCAAATTCATAAAAAGCCATTTCTGGTTCGATCATCCAAAACTCGATTAAATGGCGGCGGGTCTTGGACTTTTCTGCCCGGAAAGTCGGGCCGAAGGAGAATACTTTACCAAGGGCCATAGCAGTGGCTTCCATATAAAGCTGTCCGCTCTGTGACAGGAAGGCATCTTCTTCGAAGTATTTGGTTGCAAACAGCTCTGTGGTTCCTTCTGGTGCGCTTCCAGTGAGAATTGGCGGATCCACCTTGACGAATCCTTCGTTATTGAAGAACTCATATGTAGCACGGATAATTTCATTTCTAATCTTCATCACAGCATGCTGGCGCTTTGAACGAAGCCATAAATGGCGGTTATCCAGCAAAAATTCCGGTCCATGGGCTTTAGGAGTGATCGGATAATCGACAGCCTCATGAATCACTTCTACATCATTTACCTGCAGCTCAAATCCGAATGGTGAACGCTCGTCTTTTTGCACGGTTCCTGTAACATACAGGGAAGTTTCCTGGGTCAGCGATTTTGCTTTTGCAAAAATTTCTTCCCCGACTTCCTCTTTCACTACGACTCCTTGAATGAAGCCGGAGCCATCACGCAGCTGAAGAAATGCTATCTTCCCGCTCGAACGTTTATTGGCCAGCCAGCATCCAATTGTTACCTGCTGATCTACATATTTACTTGCTTCTTTTATAGTAATTTTCACGTTCAATTTCCCTCCAAATTGCTTTCCGATAAGGAATTAACCTACTTCATTATACATTTCACAAATAGTACAGGCAAATATTATTTGAATATATCCCCATCTGGGCATTTTGCCTATAAAAATGCCTGTGCAGGCTGCTGCGCCCAAAACGGGTTTGGCCTGCACAAGCGGTTGTTTTACTCAAGCATTAATCATTTTAGATTCAACAAAGGAATGGATCCTTTCAACTGCTTTCTCAAGGGCATCAAGGGAGGTCGCATACGATAGCCTGATATAATCCGGCGCTCCAAATCCAGAGCCAGGTATAACAGCTACAAGAGCTTCTTCCAGCAGCCCCCGGGCAAAGTCATCAACATTTTCAAAACCGGTGCGCTCTGCGGCTTCCTTCACATTCGGAAATAGGTAAAATGCTCCCTGAGGCTTTAAGCAATGAAATCCGGGAATGGAAGTTAATTTGCCGTAAATGGCATTAAGGCGGCTTTCAAAGGCCTTGCGCATTTCTTCGACGGCATCCTGGGAGCCTTCATACGCTGCGATGGCTCCATACTGGGCAGTTGTAGTAGGATTAGAGGTACTATGGCTTGCCAGGTTTGTCATAGCCTTGATTAGTTCCTCATCACCTGCTGCGTACCCTATCCTCCAGCCTGTCATTGAATGGGACTTGGAAACCCCATTGATGATGATGCTTTGCTTTTTCAATTCCGGTGATACTTGTGCAATGGAAACATGGCCATTGCCATCATAAACAAGCTTTTCATAAATTTCGTCCGAAACGATCATGATATCATGCAATAGGCAGACTTCACCTAGTTCCCTAAGCTCTTCCTCTGTATAAATCATGCCAGTCGGATTGCTTGGTGAATTAATAATGATAGCTTTCGTTTTTCCGGTTATGGCTTCTTCAAGCTGCTTTTTTGTGATTTTAAAGGAATTATCCTCATGTCCCTCCACATATACAGGTGTTCCGCCAGCAAGCTTAATCTGCTCTGGATAGCTTACCCAGTAAGGGATGGGAACGATAACCTCATCGCCTTCATCAAGGATTGCCTGAAATAATGTATAAAGAACATGCTTGGCCCCGGAACCGACAATGATTTCAGAACTTGTGTACTCAAGCCCCTGATCTTTTTTCAGTTTTGAGATGATGGCCTGTTTAAGCTTTGGAAGCCCTGCAGAAGGAGTATATTTCGTATGGCCTTCTTCCATGGATCGGGCTGCAGCTTTGATGATATGTTCCGGAGTATTGAAATCCGGTTCTCCTGCACCGAGCCCGATGATGTCAAGCCCTTGAGATTTAAGCTCTTTGGCTTTAGCCGTAATGGCCAACGTTGTAGATGGTGCCAGTGCCTTTACACGATTCGCTAATTTCATGGATTTATCCCCCAATTTTATATGCTTCGGTAATATTTCAGCCATTCACCTGTCTTGAAGTCATAATAATTATAATTATAACGGCTTGATTCATCTAAATAAGTGACCTCCCATAGAGGCACATTATTTTCCATTCCAAGCTTAACGGAAATGATTTTTTGCGGATTCAGCTGCTTCTTGACAATGGATAGTATTTCTCCCCGGGTTTTCCCCGATTTGCTGTCTTCTATCACTGGCTTTTCCTTTTTATTGTCCGGAAGCCAGATTACTTTCTTTTTGCCGCTTTTTGTTTTGCCGACTACAACTGAATATGAGTCATTCCCATGATATAGATAGTAGTCATCCATCGTTACAAATCCGCCTTCTTTTTGGGCTTTTTTAAAGGCTTCAGTTTCGGCTTCTTTTTTTGGGCCCATTGCTTTAATGTAAGCACCTGCTGTAAAACCCGCAATACAAAGGATTAATATAACTGCCAGTATCATTGCTTTTTTCAATTTCAGCCACTCTTTCTATGTACGATAAATCGTAAATATCGCTTTTTCTTGATTTTCAGAATCGAGTGCAAGACCGAACATTAAATCTTTTTCCTTTAACGTCCGGTTCAGTGAATCGACAACTTTATACAAATCCGGTGAATTTTGAATCGTTAATGTAGATAAAACTTCTATTTTGCTTTCCATTTTAAATTCCTCCCAGTTTCCGCTTGCTGTTTGGACAGGCAAAGCTGCCTTCCTTATTAACACATTATATCAGGACGGGCTGTATTTCGATAATAAATTTCTTTAATAAAACCGAATTTATCAATTGTTTTCAAATCCATTTTTCTATTGTCTGAATCATTTCTTCCTGGGTGACTTCAAGCCATTGTGCAGGCGGAAGTGATTGCTGAAATTCCCTGCCATAGCGGGAGGTCATAACCCTTTTATCAAGAATCAGCAAAATGCCGCGGTCTGTGCTTGTCCTGATCAGCCTGCCAAAGCCCTGCCGGAACCTAAGAATGGCCTGTGGAAGTGAATAGGCGGAAAAGGCATTGATTCCTCTTTTCTCCAAAAGAGAACACCTTGCTGCAGTAACCGGCTCATCAGGAGGCGAAAAAGGCAGCCTGACGATAGCCAGGCAGGAAAGGCTTTCCCCTGGTATATCCACACCCTCCCAAAGGCTTGTTGTCCCAAAAAGGAGCGCTTTGTCAAAGGTTTGGAAGTTCCTGATAAGCTTCATTTTGCTTCCGCCGCTGATACCTTGGGCAAATAAAGTGAATTCCTGGAGACTTCCTGAGTCTTTTACCTTTTGATAAACACTCCTTAGCATATCATGCGAAGTAAACAAGACCATCATCCTGCCCTTTGCCGCTTTAGCAGCGTGAATAATTGAATTTGCCGCGGCCTCCGCAAATTCATCCTTAGAGCATGATGCTACATCTGGCATCGCAGACGGCACAAGGATTTTGACTTTTTCCTTATAATTGAACGGAGAAGGATATGACACCGTAAGGATCGGTTTATCCTCAATACCGAGCTGCGCCTTAAAGAATGCAAATGACTGTTTGACTGATAATGTGGCAGATGTCATGATGACGCTTTGCTGCCGGGAAAAATATTCATCCCACAGGATCTTGCTCCCAGAGATGGGCTGTGAGGAAAGCGATATCCCCTGATGGGGGCCGGCTTTGGTATAATCCAGCCAATAAATGGAGTCTTCATTTCTTTTTATAAAAAATTCATGCAGCGTTTGTTTGATATCCTCGATTCCTTTTAAAAGTACCTCCGCGTCATTCAAATAAAACAGGCTGTTCTTTCCTGCAGGATTTTCGCTGTTTTTTACAAGGTTAATACGGTTTTCCAGCTCGAACATGACGGAATTCAAATTTTGGATCAGGCGTTCTGTTAGAAATGATGCCTGCTTCCAATTCTCATTGGAATCAATGGGCAGCCTGTCAGGGCTTCCATTTTTCGTCAATTTTTCCGCCTGCCTGGCAAGAAAGTAAAAAAGCTGTTCAAATTCGTAAAAAAAGTCACTGATGTGCGCATTGAAGGTTTTTATAAGCGGCAGGTCAGTTTTTCTCCGTTTGCTGGCCATTTTTTCTATTTTATAAAAAAGCTGTTTTTGTTCATACGTTCCGAGCCTGTTGAGCATCGTTTTAACAGTAATGTAATCCAGTCTCCTGCCCAGGTGCCGGGAAGCAGCTTTTTCAAAATGATGCGCTTCGTCCAGGATCAGATAACCGTCGCCGGCAACACCGCTGTTTTTTGAGATAAGGTCTGCCATTAAAAACGAATGATTGGTAATAATAATATCTGCTTTCTCTGCAATCGCCCTTGCTCTTGTGTAAAAGTCCCTTTTTTGCCAAGGAAGCTGAAGTCCCTGATAGGTAAATTCATCGCTTTGAAGCCTTTCCCAAAAAAGCTGCCCGCCGCTGGTTAAATGGAGCTCGTCACGGTCGCCGGTTTCAGTTTCTGTAAGCCACACTAAAATCTGCATTTTAGTCAGCGATGTTTCATAGTTATCATCCTTTTGCCTCAATGACCTCTCAAATTTAGCAAGAGACAAGTAATTTCCCCTTCCTTTTAATAAAACCGCATGAATGGGGAAAGGCAGGATCTTCTTCAGCTGCGGCAGCTCCTTATGCAGAAGCTGCTCCTGCAGCTGAAGAGTGTAGGTGGAGACGATGATATTTTTACGGCGGCTCTTGGCAAAATAAGCCGCAGGAAGCAAATAGCCAAGGGACTTTCCAATTCCTGTTCCTGCTTCTATGATGCAATGCCGGGAGGATTGAAAAGACTGATAAATATTATCCATCATATTCAGCTGCCCATTTCTTTTTTCAAAAAGCGGAAAAGCACGGGCAATCAGTTTCACTTTTTCTTCTTCATTCATTGGATAATCCGGTATTTCACTTTCAGCATGGCTTTCACCATCTATTTTTCGAAATGCCAATCCCCTAAAGGTTTCAAGATCGGGATTATGCTTTTCAGGCTGTGCCAGCTTAAAGGACAGGCATTCATCTATCATTTCTGAAATCTCGCTTTTTAGTGAAAATGAATGTTTATACAGCTGTTTTAATGTCATGACTGGCAATGATTTCAGCTTTTTCTTGAACTCCAGCAGCAAAAGAGCTGTCACATAAGCGTCACTGTCTGCTCTATGCGGCCTTGCATGCTCAAGCTTTTCTTCCCTGGCAAGCTGATTAAGTTTATATCCATCTGACGTAGGTTTCAGGATTTTCGCAAGCTCCACGGTGTCAATGGCTGATCCGTAAAAAGGTTCATATCCCGAACGCACCAATTCTTCCTTAAGAAAAGACAAATCAAATAATACATTATGGGCGACAAACACAGAGTCTTCAAGAATACTGAAAATCTTTCCGGCAACTTCTTCAAATACCGGAGCATCCTTCACCATATCGTTGTCGATTCCAGTCAGCTCTTCAATGAACAGGGAAATGCTCTGTTCCGGACGGATATATGTCGAATATTCATCTACAATATTGTCATCCTCTATGATAACAGCCGCAAACTGAATAATCCGATCTCCCTTTTTGGGCGAATTGCCTGTAGTTTCTAAATCTATAACTGCATATCGCTGCGTCATTATTATGTACACCTCAAAATTCACTTCATACCAAAATTGTTCGTACTCTCTCACTTTTTATACCATACCAGACAAAATAAATAAAATGAAAGAATTTCAAATAAAAAGCGGAAGCGCCTTGTTCAGCCCGCGAAGCAAATAGGGTTTTGTCCTTGGAAGGCGTTTTTTGCCTTCTGAGGACGAAACGTCTTTTGCACAGCGGGCTAGGCGCTGCAGCTGGATTGAATAAAAAGCGAAAGCGCCTGTTCATAGGAACAAAGACTAAAACGCCGCGTCCTGCGGCAACGTCTTTGTGACCCCCATCCTGGGGGCCCTCGACTAGCATAAGACGCATAAGAATAGAAGGCGCTCTTTGCCTTCAATTCTTATGTGGCTTATGACCTCGAGAGGCTAGGTGCTGCAGCTGGATTGAATAAAAAGCGGAAGTGCCTGTTTTTAGAAACAAAGAGACTCCGCGTCCAGCGGCAACTTCTTTTTGACTCCCATCCTTGGGGCCTAAGCAAATTAATTATGTTTTTGGCAGGCGTTCGTCCTTGCAAGGTTTTCCTTTCCTTCAGGAGATTCCCGCCTTACGCTCCGACCACCTCAAGGATAAGGTCCCAAGGGGCTTAAAGCTTAGCCAAAAAGAAAAAGCCTGTTTTTCCCTGCCGAAGCTGCATAGCTGTATCGAAGACAGCGCAGATTTGGCAGGAAGAAAACAGACCCAAGTTTTTAAAAAATCATGGTTGCTTCCGGTTCATGTGAAATCATTTCAGCGATTTCATTTTTTTCATTCATAATAGCAATTTTAGGTGAATGGCTCCTGATTTTCTCTTCAGGCACCTGTACATATGAGATGATAATCACGATATCATCTGGCTGGACAAGCCTTGCAGCTGCTCCATTCAAACAGATTACGCCGCTCCCTCTTTCACCTGCAATCACATACGTTTCAAGTCTGGCTCCATTGTTGTTATTAACAATGGCGACCTTTTCGTTTGGCAGGATGTCTACAGCATCAAGAATATCCTGGTCAATCGTAATGCTTCCTACATAATTCAAGTTGGCCTCTGTTACCCGGGCACGATGGATCTTTCCGTTCATCATAGTGCGATACATGCTAAATCCTCCTCAGGTGCGGTTTATTTAAATGGTTATTGTAATGTTATCAATCAGCCTTGCACGTTCAAACTTGACTGCAATGGCAATCAAAACCTTGCCGGACAGTTTATCAAGCGGTTTTAAAGCTGGATATGAATAAACCTCTGCATAATCAATAATTCCGCTGGTATGGCTTTCAATATGTTGTCTGATCATTGAAGAAAGGACAGCAGGATCCCTTTCCCCTGCTTCGGCTGCTTTTTGTGCAAGCTGCAGGCTTTTATACAATTGGCTTGCCTGACTCCGCTCTTCATCAGAGAGGAACACATTGCGGGAGCTTTTGGCAAGTCCGTCTTCCTCGCGTACAGTTGGGACAGGAACCAGCTCAATATCAAAATTAAAGTCCTTTATCAGGCTGCTCACTACAGCAACCTGCTGGGCATCCTTCATTCCAAAATACGCTCTGTCGGGGCTTACGATATTGAACAGCTTTGTCAGTACAGTGGCAACACCGTCAAAATGGCCTGGCCTTTGTCTGCCGCAAAGCACGTCTGTACGTTCCTTGACAATTGCTGTAACAGAAACGTCTGAACCATACATCTCTTCTACTGACGGATAAAATAGGTAATCAGCGCCATCTTCTCTTGCTGTTATTTCATCCCGCTCTATATCACGGGGATATGTCTCAAGATCTTCATTCGGGCCGAATTGCAGCGGATTGACAAAAATGCTGAGCACTACAATTTCATTATCTCTTCTGGCATTTTCAATCAGGGTTCGATGTCCTTGATGCAAGAAGCCCATGGTGGGTACAAAGCCAACACTTTTTCCGGAAGACTTTTCCTCACGGACATGCTTTTGCATTTCTCTCACAGTTGTTATTATCTTCATGCTTATGCTTTCCCTCCGTATAAGGATGAAACTTCGTCTTCCTTCATAGTAAATGAATGGTCAATAGAAGGAAATTCCTTCGTTTTTACTTCTGCCACATAATCTTCAATCGCTTTAGCAACAAGCTGATTGGCATCTCCGTACCTCTTGACGAACTTTGGAACTCTGTCAACTCCAAAGTTCACAACATCATGGAATACGAGAACCTGTCCGTCTGTACCGCTTCCTGCCCCAATACCGATTGTCGGGATGGAGAGCTCATTTGTCACAAGCTCTGCAACTTGATATGGCACACATTCAAGCACAACCCCAATAGCTCCAGCCTCTTCACACTTCTTTGCATCTTCAATAAGCTTTTTCGCAGCTTCGGCATTTTTCCCCTGGACCTTATACCCTCCAAGGACTCCAACCGATTGCGGCGTTAAGCCCAGATGGGCCACTACCGGAATGCCAGCCTCTGTCAAAGCTTTAATTTTAGGGAGTACATCTCCCGCTCCCTCAAGCTTTAAGGCATTGGCCTGCCCTTCCTGAAAAATTCTTGCAGCATTCTTGAGGGTATCCTCCATCGAAATATGGTAGCTCATAAACGGCATGTCTGTCACAACAAAAGTGTTCGGGGCTCCCCGTTTGACTGCCTTTGTGTGGTGGATCATATCATCTACTGTGACTGGAATCGTTGAATCATAGCCAAGCACCACCATACCAAGTGAGTCTCCGACTAAGATCATGTCCACTTCCGCTTTTTCGGCAAGCTTGGCAGCAGGAAAATCATAGGCTGTAATCATCGCAATTTTTTCGCCCTTGCTCTTCATTTTCAAAAAGTCTCCAGAAAGCTTCATCCTTTATCCTCCTTTTTCATAGAGGAGATGAAAACATCAGCAACAATCTGTTCTGTGTTTTAAACCAAAAAAAGAGGCATACTGCTCCACTGCTGTACCTTGTAAAAAAAGCATCGCTTCCTGCAAGGCGCAGCAGTTCATTTGTTCAGTAAACCTCTTTATTGCTATTAGTCTTTTCATCCCTCCGTCCCCGTCCATTTCAATGGATCAAGGCAGAAATTTTTTTTGTTTGGCCGAGCATTTTTGGGTGCAGCTCTAATTTGATACTGCCCACATGCATTATAACAATATCAAACAAAAATTTCTATTATTATCATTATCTTAACCATCTTAAAAAATTTTACCTGGAAGAATAGTAAAAAATATCAGGTGATTTCCACATCTGCCGAATAAATGCGGCGGATTTCTCCGTCTTGGCTCCTGACAAGGAGCACTCCCTCATCTGTGATGCCAAGCGCCCTTCCCTTGATGGTTTCATTCAAGGTTGTTGCAGTGATTTCCTTGCCAAGGCTGATGGCATAGCTTTCCCACATAATCTTCACAGGAGCAAATCCTTTTGTTAAATATAAATCATAAAGCTTTTCCAATTTAAGCAAGACCTGCTGTATCAATCCGGCCCTCGAGATATTTTTCCCTTCTTCCATGGAGAGAGATGAAGCTTTCTTTTGCAGCTCCTCAGGGAAGTCCCCAAGCTGCTGATTGACATTGATGCCAATCCCGATAATGACCGAGTGGATGCGATCCGCCTCAGCCTGCAGCTCTGTCAGGATCCCAGTCACTTTCTTTTTATTTATCAGTACATCATTGGGCCATTTAATTTCCGGCTTAAGTTCTGTCATTTCCTCAATAGCCTGGACAACGGCCACCGCTGCAAGAAGGGTTAGCTGGGGAGCTTCATGGAAGGGAATGTTTGGACGCAGAATCAGGCTCATCCAGACACCCGAATATTTAGGGGAATGCCAGTTTCTAAGAAGCCTTCCCTTTCCCCCTGTTTGCTCTTCCGCAACAATCAAAGTTCCTTCTGCCGCTCCCTCATTTGCCAGGCGGTGAGCAATTTTCTGTGTGGAATCCACTGTTTCCTCATAATGGATAACCTTTCCAAAACGGCTTGTCCTCATGCCAAGCTGGATTTCATCAGCTGTTACCTTTTCAGGGGTGCTGACAATTTTATAGCCTTTTTTCCTGACAGCCTCAAGCACGTAACCCTCGCCTCTCAAGCTTTCGATGTGCTTCCAGACAGCTGTGCGCGAGCATCCCATATGTTCTGCGATTTCCTGCCCGGAGATGAATTCGCCATCTGCTTTGGTAAATGCTTCAATTAATTTCCCTCTTAAATCAGATTGCATGAAGAAAGCCACTCCTTAATTGCTTCCCGGTCATTTTCCGTCTGCTTTTCCAGCACGGCCAATATGATGGAATCAAGATATTCTTTCATCCATGGACCTGGCTTTTGATTTCTCCACTCGAGAAGATCGTTTCCCGTAATGGCTAAATCAGACGATTTTTTGACCGGAAGACTTGAGAATTTCTTTATAGTCATAGTTTCAGAAATGTGTACATCCTGACGTTTAATAACCGCTCTTACCCTGCCCGCTTTTATGCTAATGTCCTGACCTGCCTGAAATAATTGAAAAGTGCTGATTTCATCTTCCTGATTTACCAGTGCAAGGATTTTTTGTATTTCACGAATTTGCTTAACGGGCATCTTCCAATTCCGCAAAAACGGCTCCGCTGCTGATATACCGTTTGTAAAAAGCAGCAGTGACCATTTTTCAGCCAAGGATGGAAGACACGGCAGTTCATATTGGCAGTATTTCTTTAAACCTGTCTTAAACGGCTCCAGGCCAGGAAGGTATTGAAACATTTCACTTTTTATCAGGAGTTCAATTGCATTTTTGTTGAAGCTGCCTTTTAGCAGCTTTTCGAATTCTGAAAAAATCCTCTCTGTGGCAATGTTTCCAAGAAGAGGTGCATGCTTTTTCAGCGATTGAAAGGTATGCTCCTCAAGCTTAAAACCTAAGGTGCCGGCAAACCGGATTGCCCGCAGCATCCTTAATGCATCTTCATGGAATCGTTCCTTTGGATCGCCCACTGTAACGATTATTTTTTCTTCGATGGCCTTTCTGCCTTCAAAAGGATCGTGCAAAATGCCCATTTTATCCATGGCAATGGCGTTCATCGTAAAGTCTCGCCTTTTCAGATCTTCCAGCAGCGATCTGACAAAGTCGACTTTATCGGGTCTTCTGAAGTCTGTATATCCGCTTTCTGTCCGAAATGTAGTCACTTCATAATGTTCATTTTCATGTATCACCAAGAGTGTCCCATGTTCAATTCCAATATCTGCTGTGACAGGAAAAATGGACTTTATTTCATTAGGGGTCGCAGAGGTGGCAATATCCACATCATTTATTTCCCTGCCTGCTATTTCATCACGGACCGAGCCTCCAACAAAATAAGCTTGAAAACCGGCTTTTTCTATTTTTTCAAGAATCGGCACGGCAGATAAAAATATTTCATTCATCTCTCCCGTTCTCCTGTTTTTGTAGAGCCTCAGGCAGCAGTTCACGATATATGGATTCATATTGGGCCGTAATGATATCAGAGCGGAATTTTGTTTTAACTAGCTTTTTTGAAGCTTCGGAAAAACGCTGATGCATGTCTTCATCCTGAAGCAGCATAATTGCCTTTGACGCCACATCTTGAACGTCTCCCAGCTTGCAGATAAAGCCAGTTTTCCCGTCCTCAATTACTTCAGGTATCCCGCCGATATCCGTTCCAATTCCAGGGACACCGCAGGCCATCGCTTCGATAAGGACCAAACCGAAGCTTTCTTTTTGCGAAAGAAGCAGAATCAAATCACTCATGGAATACAATTCTTCCAGATTATCCTGCTTTCCGAGAAAAAGGACTTTGTCTTCTATGCCAAGCTCCTTGACAAGATTGCACACGACTGTAATTTCCGGACCGTCTCCTACCAGAAGCAATTTTGAAGGGACCTTTTCGCTAATAGAGTAAAAGGCTCTGACAACATCCTGCACCCTTTTTACAGCCCTGAAATTGGACACATGGATGATGACTTTTTCGCTGCTGTCTATTCCGTATTCCTGCTTAAGAGATTGAGATTCTTTTTTTTGATATACTCGTTCATCAATAAAATTGTAAACCGTCCTGATATCCTTATCAGGAGCAATCACTTCTGATGTTTGGGCGACAAGCGCATCGGAAACAGCAGTAACAGCATCCGATTTTTCAATGCCAAATTTGATCAGTTCAGTCAAAGACGGATCATACCCAAGCACCGTGATATCTGTTCCATGAAGCGTAGTAACGATTTTTACCGGATGTCCTGCCATCTGCTTTGCCAATATGGCACATACAGCATGAGGGATTGCATAATGAACATGGAGGATATCGAGTTTTTCCCTGTTGATGACTTCAGCCATCTTGCTGGCCAGCGCCAAATCGTACGGCGGGTATTGGAAAACAGAATACGAATTCACTTCTACCTGGTGGTAATACACATTGTGATACATTTTATTAAGCCTAAAAGGCAGGCTTGAGGAAATAAAGTGAATTTCATGCCCTTTTTCGGCCAAAAGCTTGCCTAGCTCAGTTGCCACGACTCCTGAGCCTCCCACTGTGGGATAGCAAGTAATTCCTATTTTTAGTTTCATAATATTCTCCTATTGCTTAAATATAAAGTGACATTCCCCTTACATCTGCTTGTTAGTTGGTCAAATGTTTTTGGGGCATTTTTTCCCCTCTGGTACTTCTGTAGTTCTATTAAACGGATGAGAGTCTGCTGTATCCTTAATTAAATAAATCGGCTGAAAGCAGCAAAGGTTTCTTGGCAATAAAGCCCTCTGCAAACTTAACGCCTGCTTCTTTCCCAAACAGCCGCTCTCTTGCTTCAACAGTTTCTATATAACCATTCACAAGAGGTGTGTCCACGCCATCCCCGCTTTTTTGGAATTGGCTTTGATAGGCACGCAGGCTCTCAAGCTTTGCATCCATCTCATTTGTCACATCCACAACAAAATGCGGCTTATGAAACCCATTAATCATATAAAGGTACATGGCATCTATCTTATGCGCAGGCAAACCCGTTTCTTCCATATACCGTCTGACTCCAGCAGAAAAAGCGGCTTCCTCCACCAGCTTCGCGCAGTTTCCATGATCCGGGTGGCGGTCTTCCAAATAAGGGGCAAAGATAATTTTGGGTTTATACTTTCTTATAACCGCAGTGATTTTCTTTATGTATTCTTCTTTCATATATAGCCCCCTGTCGGGAAGATCCAGTGCCATTCTTGAAACACCAAGAATCCGGGCAGCTTTTTCTGATTCTTCCGCACGCAGATCGACAGTTCCGTTGGATGACATTTCGGCTTTTGTCAAATCACATATTACTATTTTTTTGCCTTGTTTTGCGTATTTTGCCAAAGTGCCGCCCATGCCAATTTCTGCATCATCGGCATGAGCGCCAAATGCAATTATATCCACATTATCCATTATCTTTTTTTCTCCATTCCATATAACCGCTTCTCAAGCCTTGAATCAGCACTTCGGCAGTTCCCATATTGGTTGCAAGCGGCACATTGTAAACATCAGACAGGCGCATAAGAGCCGTTACATCAGGCTCATGGGGCTGGGCAGTCAGCGGGTCACGGAAAAAAATAATTAAATCCATTTCATTTCTGGCAACCATTGCCCCGATTTCCTGGTCCCCGCCCAAAGGGCCTGAGTTAAACCTTGTAACTGGAAGAGAGACCTCATCAATAATTTTCTGGCCGGTAGTTCCTGTGGCATATAGATGATGCTTTGCAAACACTGCTTTATAGGCAGTAACAAACCTCATTAAATCTTCCTTCTTCTCATCGTGGGCAATTAATGCAATATTCATCCTTTTCCCCTCCTACTCCATGATGTTTTCCAGACCGTATACCAAAACATCAAGTTTCATAATCGTTTCAACTGCAAGTCTGACACCTGACATGAATGATGCCCGGTTGAAGGAATCGTGGCGGATTGTCAGCATTTGTCCATCAGCTCCAAACATGACCTGCTGGTGCGCAACCAGCCCCGGCAATCTGACACTGTGGATATGCATCCCATCCACATCTGCTCCGCGGGCACCTTGTATGGTTTCTTTTTCATTTTGATGGCCCTGGGTTTTAGCTTCCCTTACTTTAGAAATTAAGTCTGCTGTTTTAACAGCTGTCCCAGACGGGGCATCAAGCTTTTGGTCATGATGCATTTCAATGATTTCAATATCAGGAAAATACTTGGCAGCCATTTGTGAAAATTTCATCATCAAAACCGCTCCTGTTGCAAAGTTAGGTGCGATGATGCAGCCAAGACCTGTGTCTTTAGTTAATCCATCCAGTTTTTCCAAATCCTCTCCGGAAAAACCGGTTGTGCCCACTACTGGGCGGATTCCATGCCTTAGGGCTGCTTCCGTATGGAACATGCCTGTTTCAGGTGTTGTCAGGTCAACAAGGACATCTGCTTTAACAGAAGAAAAACATGCTTCTGCATCCGTGTATACCGGAGCATCCATGTCTTGGAAACCCTCCATATGTTTTATGTTGCTGTAATCTTGCTTTCTGTCTAACACGGCTGCTAATTCAAAATGGGCAGTTTCATGGATCAGCTTTACTGCTTCCCTTCCCATTCTTCCCCTAGGCCCTGCTACTATTACTTTAATTGTCTCCATTTTCTTTTTCCCCTTCCTCTATCCCGCTGCCTTCAATTTTAGTCCATCTGTTGCTGTCGCGCGTCGAAAATTTATGCATAACAGCATCATGTGCAGTCTGCAGGTCAATATTAAGGGAGTTTGCAAAACAGATTAGCACGAACAGCATATCACCCAGTTCTTCTTCTACTGTATTTGCCGCCTCTGACGCTTTTTTCGGCTTTTCCCCGTAATAGTGATTCACTTCCCTTGCAAGTTCTCCCAATTCTTCAGACATCCTTGCAAGCATGGCCAGAGGGCTGAAGTACCCTTCTTTGAATTGGCTGATGTACCTGTCGACTTCTTTTTGCATCATTTGAAGTGTTTTCTTTTCTTCCAAATCATTCACCTGCTCATATGTAGTCAATGCACTTGCCATTTATCCGCAAAGAATTGCTGATTCTTCTATTCTTTCTTCATGTTAGCTAAAAGTTGCGATAATGACAAGATTTTCGCTGTCAGGCTGATTATTGCTGTTACTTGATTATTCCTATATAATAATGAACATTGAGATTTTTGGCATTTTCATTTATTTACATTGGAGGTATTTTCCGCATGTTTTTCGGATTGCGCATTAAAAATATTTTGTTTATCCTCTTTGGTTCAGCCATTTTCGGATTTGGGCTCGTACACTTTAATATGCAAAACCATCTTGCAGAAGGCGGGTTTACTGGGATTACCTTAATTATCTATCAGGTATTTGGTTTAAATCCTTCTTATTCTAACTTAATCCTGAATGTTCCCCTCTTTTTCATCGGATGGAAATATCTTGGGAAAACCTCCTTTCTTTATACAATTGTAGGTACTGTAGGATTATCGATATGGCTTTGGGTTTTCGAGAAATATCAGCTGAAAATTGCCCTTGGCCATGATTTGATGCTGGCTGCCTTATTTGCTGGTGTTTTTGTAGGTATTGGACTGGGAATTATCTTCCGGTTTGGCGGTACTACGGGAGGCGTCGATATCATTGCTACGCTGGCCCATAAATTCTGGGGGCGCAGCATGGGCAGGACCATGTTCATGTTTGACGCAGTTGTCATCACCCTTTCCATTATCATCTACTTGGATTATCGCCAGGCAATGTATACCCTTGTCGCTGTTTTCATTGGCGCCAGAGTCGTGGATTTCATGCAGGAAGGCGCTTATTCAGCAAGGGGCGCCATGATTATCAGCGATAAAAACACAGAAATCGCAGATAAGATCATGAAAGAAATGGACCGGGGAGTTACAGTTCTGCGCGGGCATGGATCTTTTTCTAAAACAGACCGTGATGTACTGTATTGCGTGGTCGGAAAAAATGAATTAATGAGGCTGAAGAATGCCATTACTTCTGTTGATCCGCATGCCTTTGTTTCGGTCAGCGAAGTGCATGATGTTTTAGGAGAAGGATTCACGCTTGATGAAAATAAAAACCCGATACAAAGGTAACTTTAGTACATTTCAAAAAAAATCCCCCTGAAATCAGGAGGATTTTTTTTGATTTAATCGTCATTTCTTGAAATCCCTGTATAAACAAGGATTAATCTTGCTAATTCAGCGACTGCGACAGTAGCTGCAGCAACATAAGTGAGAGCGGCGGCATTCAGGACCTTTTTCGTTTCCCGCTCTTCATCATTCCTGATAATGCCAAGCGAGACGACTTGATCCATGGCGCGGGACGAGGCATTAAATTCAACGGGAAGTGTAATGATCTGAAATAGCACGGCCGCTGCCATAAATACGATTCCAAGCAGCAGGAGCCCTGAGAGATGGGCAAATATTCCTATAAGAATCAGAATCCAGGATACATTCGAACCTAGATTGGCGACCGGTACTAAAGCATGCCGGAACCTAAGGAATGCATACCTCTTCTGGTCCTGGATGGCATGGCCGCATTCATGGGCCGCAATGGCAGAACCCGCAAGCGAGTAGCCATGGTAATTATCTGAAGACAGCCGCACTGCCTTTGCACCGGGGTCATAGTGATCGCTCAGCACCCCGGCAGTTTCTTCAACAGTAACATTATAAAGACCGTTCTGGTCCAGTATAGTCCGGGCAGTTTGGGCGCCTGTCATTCTTGACGAAGAAGGAACCTGTGAATATTTTCTATACGCGCTTTTTACTCTTGATTGCGCAAAAAGAGGGATCAAAATAATGATCGCAAGATAAATAAAATACATATTAGCCTCCTGTTCTCGCTGTAATAAGTCTTATTTTAGGAGGGGATTACTTCCCTGTCAATCATTGCGTTCTTTCCTCGGACTTTCGGTTCCCTCTCCCCCTTTGTATTTTCTCCAGCCTACATAAGATAAAGTCAAAATGATAATGCTTCCTGTTGTAATGATTACCCACCATAATGAAGGGTCCGCTTCATCCTTGGACATATCATCAAAAATGGATTTTAAATCCTGCTGCAGCCCGTCCAATTCCTTTTGGCCAGATTCATCTGACAAAAGACCAGGCTCATACTGCTTTATAAAATTCACCCTTGCATCCAGCTTCTCTAGGGTGTCCTTTGAAAGATCTACCTTTAAGCTCGGATGTATGACGCTATATTGATTCAGCAGGATGCTAATTTGATTATGAAACTGTTTAGAATCCTTTTCTTTAACAGCTTCCTTTGTCTGGCTGAAGGCAGTCATCATAGGGTCCTCCATTGAAGTCCACAGAGGCTGCCTGTTGGACTTTACAGCGTCCATCACAAGACGGAATTTAGTGACAGCATCCACCTTTTTACTGGCGCTTGCCCGTTTATCCCTGATTGCAGTAAGCGCCTCATCATGGGATGCTGTTATGACTCTTAACTCGTCCATGTTGAATATCTGCTTTTTGCCTTTTATGAACCTATCAGAGAAAAAAAGAAGCATTTTTTCAGAATCGCTGTATTTTCCAACCTTCGCCAGCTGCAGGGAATCATCCGATATATCATCCAATTGTCCTAAAACAGAAGAGGAATTGGCGTGAACACTGGAAATGGTTATTGTAAGGAATGCGGCAGCCAGCAACAGAATTTTTTTTATCATACCCCTTGTCCCTCCTCATTTCTCTTTACACAATATGAGAACAGGAAAGGGAGTATGACCCTTTGAATCCAAAATTATTGGATCTTCAGAGTAAAACGTTTTTCTCTATAACCAAAATAATATCCTGCAAAAATAGATAGTATACTAAGCCAGAATGTAAAATATCCGATTTCGTTCATATACATCCATAAATCACTGTACCTGGGCATCATATCGAATACATAATCAATGATGTCGTTATGAACAGTCCATACAGCTGCTGCTGCAAGATGCCAGGCTTTAATTCTGTAAAACGGGGAGTACAAAATGCCCTGAATCGCCATCGCCCCATGTGAACAAATCAGCATATACCCTTCCCATGGCAGATGGCCTGTAGTGGCAAGAGTAAGCAGATTCATGACCACTGCCCATATCCCATATTTGAATAAAGTGATAAGGGCCAGCGCTTCCATGAGTCCCCAATTTCTTTTCAATATAAATCCTACAAGGACAAAGACAAAGAAAAGGGTTGCAGTAGGGCTGTCCGGGACGAATGGGAGGAAAATTGCCGGTGTCTCCTTCAGCTGATAGCCGTACCAGTAATATCCATATATTGTGCCGAGAACATTTACAGCCAGAAGCAGTCTTAATGTGTGTTTGTTGGCAAAAAATCCGTATAGCATATTCATTTTCCTACCTCTTCCTGCTAAGTCATTACTTTCAATATATTATTTTATCCTTTTTACAGATGATTTCATAGCTCCCTCCGCTTTTTGAAGATTAAAAGTATGGTTTTTAAGTAGCTTCATGCTCTTTCTGGTAAAATAGCAAAAAACCGGCGGTACTGACCGAAGACATTGAATAAGACTTTAAAGGATGCCTTTGTTAAATTGGCGGCTGATTTCCGCTGCCGGATGCTCGCTTTCCGCGGGGCGGGTGGTGAGTCTCCCAGGCTGCGCCCGCTGGGTCTCACCTGTTCCGCTAATCTAAGCAGGAGTCTCACCTTACGCTCCAATCAGCCTGACTTAACAATGGCACACATTAAGAAACAACCATCATAAAGAAAAGAGCCTTTATAAAACATTAACGAATGTTCACGAGGTCAAATTCCTTATTCTTTTAGGAATCAGATCTTTTCGATTTGGCCATTTCCATTGATGGATACAACATCATACTCAGGCAATACAGCCGCTTCCTCAAATTGATTAAGAGAACTATGAACATAAAAAATCCGTACTTCTTCCAAAATTATGGAATAAGTACGGATTTTTTGTCTCCAGGTCCCCAGGAAACCGAAAAATCTGCTATTTACAGAAGTCCCGGTTCTTGGCCTGTCAATTTTAGTTTTACTTGCTTTTAGCTTTAGAAACAAAGTCAGCAAGCACCTTTAGTTGTGCATCTGTTCCTTTAAACATCCCCTTTGGCATGGCTCCCCGGCCGTTTTTCGCTATTTTGGCGATTTCTTCCGGTTTAAGGCCATTGTCCATCAGTGCTGGTGCTGCGCCTCCGCCTGTCAGCTCAGCTCCATGGCAGCTGATGCATCCGTTCGATTGAAACAGTTTATATCCTTCACTGTTTTTATCGATTGCGCTGGCTTTTACAATCGCACCCTGCTTCTTAGCAGCTTTCCAGTCATGATGTGCTGCGGACTGCCAGGTTAAAAACGCAATTGAAGCGACAGCCAAAAGCATGAAACCTGTTGCCAGCGGCCTGCGTGCAGGACGCCTTTCAGGTCCCCGGTCAAGGAATGGAGCCAAAAGCAATGCCCCAAATGCAATTCCCGGAATGATCAGCCCGATCAGATTATAAGGCCCTGAAGCATAAGAATATTTTAATAGCTGATACAGAAACAGGAAATACCAGTCAGGAAGCGGCACATATCCAGTATCTGTCGGATCGGCAATCCGTTCCAGCGGAGATGGCTCAGCAATGGTTACGCATAAATAGCCTACAAGGAAAACAGCCCCGACCATCCATTCCTTTAGAAGGAAATTCGGCCAAAATGCTTCCGTCTTGCCAGGGTATTCCGAATAATCTTTTGGAATATTCGGTTTACGATCTGCAGGAACACGCGAATCGCCTACAAATTTCATACCTTTTCCTCTATGCATTGAACAATCCCCCTCCTTTATGAAAAGGTTATTAATACTAATAAATCAGAAATTTTACAATGGTCCAGAAATCCCTTGTTTACGGATCATCAGGAAGTGGCCAGCCATTAATGCCAGCAGCGCTGCAGGAAGGAAGAATACATGGATGGCAAAAAAGCGTGTCAGCGTCTGGGCACCGACAATTGTCGGATCACCGGCTATTAATGTTTTGATGGCTGGTCCGATAAGCGGAACAGATTCCGCAATTGTCAAACTAACCTTTGTAGCAAATAGCGCTTTCATATCCCAAGGAAGCAAATAGCCTGTCAGGCCCAAAGCCAGCATAACGAAGAAAATCAGTACACCGACCATCCAGTTCAGCTCGCGCGGTTTTTTGTATGCGCCCTGGAAAAATACGCGGAGAGTATGTAAAAACATCATAACAATAACCAAGCTTGCTCCCCAGTGGTGCATGCCGCGGACAATTTGCCCGAAAGCGACTTCATTTTGCAGGTAGTAAACAGACTGCCATGCATTTTTAATATCCGGAACATAATACATGGTTAAAAACATGCCGGAAAGAATTTGTATGGCTGTTATGAAAAAAGTCAGCCCGCCAAAACAATAAACAAATGCAGAAAAATGATGTGCAGGGTTTACATGCTCAGGAACCTCGTGGTCAGCAATATCCCGCCATAATGGCGTAATGTCTAACCGTTCGTCTACCCAGTCATAAATCTTGTTTAACAATGATTACGCCCCCTTTATTGCGGCTTCTTTGGACCTAAATAAAGAATTCCGTCTTTTTCTTTGGTTTCATACATATCAAGCGGTTTCGCCGGCGGAGTACCCGGTACGTTCACTCCTGCTTTTGTGTACCTGCCATAGTGGCAAGGGCAGAAAAACTGATTTGGGTTGCCTTTGTCTGTGTTCCATCCGACCGTGCAGCCCAAATGCTTGCAAATAGGTGATAAGGCCACGATTTTACCGTCTTTTCCCTTATATACCCACGCAGTGTTTGTAACCTCAGATTCATACCAGCCGTCAACTTCCTTGAAAGAGAAGTCAACACGTTTAGGTTCATCGGTTAAATCGCTGACCTTTTCTTTGGTAGCGACAAAATTGCCGCCAGCGCTCGTTTTAAGAACAGGATCTACAGCAAACCGCACCATTGGCATCAACGCGCTCGCTGCCATAAACCCGCCAACACCAGTGAGTGTGTAATTAAGGAATTGACGTCGTGAAACATTATGTTTACTCATGCTTTTTCCCCCCTTTATCACTTAACTGAGTCCAAAGGACCAATGAAATAAGAACACTATTAAACTAGGACATTACAATGATATATCAATAATTCGACAAGGTCAATATTTCTCAGGATAATTTAAGCGCTTACAGAGCCAAATTTCACAAAATTCGAACTAAATGGCTTTTTCCCAGTTTAAGGTGAATATTTCCATTACCTGGCGCACTTGTTCACTGACAAGAGAACGTGCCTGTGCCAGTTCAAGATGCTCAAGAGGAAGTGACGGAATCCAGATGAGGCCACCTTCAAGCTCGCTTTCACATCTTTTCCATTCACTGTCACACGAAAGAAAAAAGACATGCTTGAAATTATTCCCGCGTAATTTTGCAGCCCAGGAGTTAGCATAGCTATAGTTTCTTTCCTCCTCCATTAAATAGGTCAACGAAGGCATTAGAAGAATCCTGCCTTTAAATTGCCTTTCAATTTCAGCGGATAATATGGCAAGGAATTCATACATGGAAGAAGATTGCTTCATTTGGCTGTCAAGTGAAATGGGAGCCAGCGGAATCAGGACCGTATCCACAAAATCCTTGGCCCCGTTATACATTTCAATATCAGCAGGTATCCATTTCATTTCATTCACTTCTCCATTCTTTTTTAGGTGTCATACAATATTTTATCATTATTTCATTAATTTGGGATACCTGCTTTCTCCCGTATTCTTCGCCTCAAGCTTATAGAGGCTCTTAAAACTTCCCCTTAGAGTACTCGCTTTCCTGAAACTCAACCTGTTAGCTATACTTATTATTTTTTCTGCACTCGAATAGTGATCTCCATTATAAGACAAAAAAGCCAGAACCCTTAAAAAATAAGGGATCTGGCATCGTGAAGTTTGGTTAATACCTTTATAATAGCAATAGGTTGATTGGAACGAAAGGTGCGAGACTCCTGCGGGATCAGCGGGACAGGTGAGACCCCGCAGGAGCTTGCACTGAGGAGGCGCACCGTCCGCCCCCGCGGAAAGCGAAGCATCCTGCAGCGGAAATCAGCCGGCCATTTTAAGAAAGGCTACCATTTAAAGGCTTTTTCAGTGATTTTCCTGTCAGGCAGGGGCTTAAAACCGGTAAAGCTTTTGCCATGTCGGATGCTTGTCAGACTTTTTGCAGCTTGAGAAGCTTTTCTGTCAGTGTTTTAAACATTTTTTCGTCATTGTTGTCAAGCGCATCATCAATTTCCTTTAATATCCGGTCTTTCTGGAAAGACAAAATGGTATTTTCCAGGAATTGCTCAGCGAGAATCTTATCCTTATCATTGCCAGCCGTGCTTCTCGGCATAAACGGATTATTCTCAAGCACTGAAGCATATTGATAGGAAGAATAAGCAGATTTAAAATTCAGCTGGATAAATATATCTTCTTCCCGGTTAAGGCGGATGTCATGAAAGGACTTTTCAGCATCCGTTGTCATGATATTTGACTTATAAAATCTGAAAGGAGCTTCATCAACACAGTGGGTTGACATGATCAGGCCCCGCGGGCAATACTGTGCATGCTCCACAAAATGAACTTTTTTCATCAGCTGGTCATGGCTCATCAGGTAATTTAATATCCAGACGCATTCCCTTCTTTTAAGCTGATAATGATTTAAAAACCACCGTATAAAATCTTTCTTTTCGTTCACAGATACAGGGGCAGCCACCATGAGTTCCCTCCTCTGTATTAGATTTTCCCACCCTGGCTAACCTACATTGAATCAGGTTCTTCTGCAAGCCGGTCTAGCATCATTGCATAATCATCGTTTGCAGGATTCATTTTCGTAAGCTTAGTAAATATTTCTCTGGAGGTATGGCGGTCTCCTTCTTCAATTAAAAAGAATCCGTAATCTTCTAGAAAATCTTCATTGCTGTTAAATGAATTATATGCTTTATGATAGCTCTTTAATGCCTCTTGATATTGCTCATTTTTCTGATAGCTAACTGCAGCCATCCATTCAAACTGGGGATCGTCTTCTCCATATTCCCTTACACTTTCGATGCATTCGAGCACTTCATCATATCTTTCTTCATGCATTAGCAATTTGATAAGAGTCAGCACCGCTTCAAGGTATCCTGGATCAATGGCAATCGCCTCTCTGAATAATTTCTCTGCATCTTCTGAAACTCCTTTTTTCAGGGCGATTTTTCCGCCGAAAAAATAAAGCTCCTTATTGAATTCATCTTCCCGGATTCCTTCCTTTACAGTTTCAAGTGCAGAATCCAGGTCTTCAAGATGTTCGTATGTTTTTGCAAGGTGCAGATAAAGTGAATGATACTCTTTATCCAGTTCTTTCAATTCAGTGAACTTTGTTGCCGCCGTTTGATACATGCCCGCCTGGTAGGCTGTGAAGGCATATTCAAATAAAGTGTTGATCTCCAGTTTGTCCTTCAGGGCCTTTTCAAAGTACGGAAGAGCTTCTTCAAACTTTCCGGAGGTGCTTAGTGCCTCTGCAACTCTTTGATTCACATTAGTGCCGCCTATCTCTTCCTGCTGCTCCAGCACTTTTATGTAGCTTGACACCGCATCCTGGTCTCTTCCCTGCTGGTAATAAAGCTCTCCCAATGCAAAATCAATGAGGACTTCGTCCGGCAGCAGTTCCTTTGCTTTCAGCAGTTTTCTTTCGCTGACTTCGTCCATTCCCTGAAGCTGGAATAAATCAGCTTCCAGCAGCAGTGCACTTGGATAAAGGTCATCATCAGGTCTAACTTTCTCAAGCAGCAGCATGGCTTCATCTTCCTGATCCAAATCAATAAGAATTTCAGCAAGGGAGACAATAAGCTCCCCTTCATTAGGGTACAGCTTAAGCAAATGTTCAAATATATCTTTTGCTTCCTCAATAAAACCCAGCTGAAGCATTTCATCTGCCAAAACCAGCATATCCTCAGCTGATTCAGAGGTTTTAATTCGATTTATATGAACATAGGCGTCTTTTAATTCGCCTTTTTTCAAATGTTGAATGGCTTTATCCACTATATTCATGAAATTTTCCTTCCTGTGATAGTCAGTCTGCACCTGCAGTATTCGGTGAAATTAAAAAATTGCAGCAGGAAAAGCCGTAACTGGCATCACACAGCGCCTTGCACTGTTTTACTTCAGCCTGCATAATTTCCGCCGCCTGACTTATCGCATTATTAATGCTGCGATTATAAGTTTATCATAATTACGTTCGGCATTTCCATTCGCACTCCTTGCTTGCCTGGATTTTCGTAATTCCCTATCCATGGCTTCTCCAGCACGATGCGGTTTTCCTTCAATTCTAGGCCAATAATTCAATAAGCTTCCTTCCTTTTTCACGGAAGATGGGCGCTGATATTCTGGAATCCCTGACAAGCAAAGCCTGAGGCCAGAAAAAGCCGTTTTTCAGGAGAAACTTGAACAAATGATAAAAAACACCAGGCAAATACCTGGTGCTACGATGGAAGGAGAGTATTTAAATGATCGAAAAACTGCGGATATGAAACTTCTATAGCCTCAGAGCCAGTAAGATTCATTTCTCCTTCTGTAATGAGTCCTGCTATTGCCAGCATCATGCCGATGCGGTGGTCTCCATGGCTCGAAACAGTGTTTCCGGCAAGGGGTTTTCCGCCTTTGATTATTAATCCGTCATCAGCAGCCAGAATGTCAGCACCCAGTTTGGATAACTCTCCTGCAACTGTGTCAATCCGGTTCGTTTCTTTTACCTTCAATTCTGCGGCATCCTTAATGATCGTCGTTCCGCTAGCGTGAGCAGCAAGGAGGGCGATGATCGGAATTTCATCAATCAATCTTGGAATCAGGCTGCCGCCTATGGTTATCCCCCTCAATTGAGAAGATCTCACGGTTATTGTGCCGTATGGCTCACCGGATTCTTCTGCTTGATCAATAGTAATATCAGCTCCCATTTCCTTCAATACGTCAATGATGCCGGTTCTGGTAGGATTCAGCCCTACATTTTCCAGGACCACTTCACTATTTTCCGTTATGGCTGCTGCGGCCATAAAAAAGGCAGCAGATGATATGTCACCGGGAACAGAAATATGCGTACCTTTTAATTTCTGGCCGCCTTTAATCGTAATTTTATGGCCGTCTTTTTCAATTTCCCCTCCGAAAAGCGAAATCATTCTTTCTGTATGATCTCTTGTTTTCTCCGGTTCAATAATCACTGTTTCCCCTTCTGCCTGCAGTCCAGCGAGAAGGATGGATGATTTAACCTGTGCACTTGCAACAGGCAGTTCATAACGGATTCCGCGGAGCTGTCCCCCCCTAAGTGATAAGGGTGTGAAGTTCCCATCTTTCCTGCCGTCAATTTTGGCACCCATTTGGCGCAATGGCTGAACGACGCGGTTCATCGGCCTTTTTGCAATGGAAGAGTCACCTTGTATGGAGACATGAAAGTCAATTCCGGCTAAAATGCCCATCATGAGACGGATGGTTGTTCCTGAATTGCCCACATCAAGCTGCTCAACTGGCTCTATTAACCCTTCCAGTCCTTTCCCGATAATAGAGACAGAATCCCCATCAGCGGAAATTTGGACGCCAAGTGCCTTAAAGCATGAAATCGTGCTCAGGCAATCTGCACCCGGCAAGAAATTTTCAACAGTGGTCTTTCCTTCAGCAATTGACCCAAACATGATAGACCGATGTGATATTGATTTATCACCCGGTACTTTAATAGATCCCCGCAATGAGGAGATTTTAGTTTGAAGTTTTCTAGTATTCACTGACATCCCCCTATTTGTATATTAAGCCAGGATTGTTTCATAGTCGGTTAATCTGCCTATGCAAGCTGCTGCTTTTTTTCTGTCCTCATCTGTCTGGAAGCTGATGACTAGCACTCCGTAGATTTCTTCTCTAGTCTCGAGGATCCTGATGTTTGTAATGCTGATTTCTTCATTTGCCAAATAGCCGGTTATTTCTGAAATGACACCTGCAAAGTCCGGGATATTTATATATAAATCGTAAAATGCAGGGATGGCCCCCTTTGCACTTTGAGGCAATTCATCTCGAAATGATTTAGCATTTTTAAAAAAACGGTGTATTTCCGTGCCGTCTTCCGCTGCCATAAATGCTTTAACTTCGTTCATCATGTCAAGCCAATCTTCCATGAGTGCAAGCAGTACATCTTTGTTATGCAAGAGGATATCACGCCACATGTCAGGACTGCTTGAAGCAATCCTTGTTATATCCCTGAATCCTCCTGCAGCAAGCCTTGCGACCAGATTATTTTCTTTGCTGTAGCCTTCCGCCTGTTTAACAAGGCCAGCGGCTACAATATGAGGAAAATGGCTGATGACGCCTGTCAGCAAATCATGTGTCTCCGGAGAAACAACAAGAAAATTTGCCCGAGTGCCTATGAGCCACCCTTTCAATTTCTCCACATGCTCATCCTCAATCCCAATGCCGGGAGTAAGAAGATAGAAGGCATTTTCAAAGAGGTTATCTTTCGCTGCACCAGCACCGCTTTTATGCGAACCTGCCATAGGATGGCCGCCTATGAAGGTGATTCCGCTTGCGGAAAGCTTTTCAGCTCTTTTCACAATGGTGCTTTTGGTGCTTGCTGCGTCTGTAACCAGCACCCCCGGCTTTAGAGGAAGACTGGACAATGCATCCAGGACTTTTTCTGCCGCTGTTACTGGAACGGCAATGATGATTAGATCTGCCTCAAGGGCCCCTTCTTGAAGGGAATCGGCTGATTCATCTATAATTCCAAGCAGCTTCGAAAGTTTGATATTCTTTTCACTGATATCATATCCCGTGATTTCAGCATCAGGATGTCCCATTTTAATGTTTTTTGCTAGTGATCCGCCTATTAAACCCATTCCGATGACAAATACTTTTTTGGCCATGTTTTCCCCCCGCTTTTTTAATGTTGCCGGTCAGTGTCAGCTTAAGCAAAAAAATGCAGGAAAACTGCCATTCATAAAATGCAGGCCAATTGATTAAATCCGGCTACATGATCTTAACGATTAACCTGCCGGGCAATAAATCATAACACTGTGTCAGCGGCATCTTTTTCGTTTGCAGCTTTTACATACTCTTTCATCACTTGGATGATTTCTTCATTTTGCTCATGCGATCCGATTGTAATGCGGAGACTTGTAGGGAAGCCAAGATTTTTTCCGGAACGAGTGATAAATCCGCGCTCAAGCAAAAACTGGAATACCTCATCAGCATCTCTATTAAAATCTATTAATATGAAATTCCCCTGTGAAGGGTAATAAAAAAGATTTTGTTCTGCGCAGAAAGCATAGTACTGCCCGAGTCCTTCGCGGTTCACACGCTTGCATGTTTCAACGAATTCCTGATCTTCCACTGCAATCATAGCAGCCCTTTGGCCAAGGGTGTTGACGTTGAAAGGTTCTCTTGCAGGCTCCAGTTTTTTAATGATATCTTCGTTCGCCATTCCATATCCTACTCTAAGGCTGGCCAAGCCATAAATCTTGGAGAAAGTCCGCAGCACGATGATATTCTGATATTCATTGATCCAATTTGACGGATCAGGAAGGTCATCAGCAACTGCATACTCAAAATATGCTTCATCCAAAACAACCAGTACGTCGCTTGGAACAGCATCCAGTACATTTCGCAGATCAGTCTCGTTTATATAAATGCCAGTAGGATTGTTTGGTGAGCATAGCCAGAGGACTGCTGTATTTCCATCAATGGATAACAGCATTTTTTCTAAATCATGCGCCCCGCCGATCAGCGGAATTTCCCTGATTTCAGCTCCCTCAAGGACGGCATTATGGCGGTACTGGGGAAATGTCGGCGCAGCCATGACTGTGTTCAGACCTGGTGCAAGCAGGCTGCGTGAAATCATCTGAATGATTTCATCCGACCCATTCCCGAAAATCAATTCTGTTTCCTTCACCCCTGCATGCCGGGCAACAGCTGTTCTTAACAGTGTGGCGTAGCCGTCCGGATAAAGCGCAAGAGATTCATTAAACTCAGCAAGATATTGCTTTACTTTGCCGGAACTTCCAAAAGGGTTTTCATTTGATGCAAGCTTTGTAATCTTGTCAAGGCTATATAGCCTCTTGACTTCCTCAATTGATTTACCAGGCTGATAAGGCTTTAAGGCAAGAACGGCTTCTTTCCATTTCATCATGACCACTCCTTTTTTTCATCACATTAAAGCAATAAAGATAACTAAATTATATCACAGTATGCTGCCTGTTTAGCTTGTATCTAAAAAAACAGTTCTTGTCAGGCCACCCTTTTGCCTCCCGCAACATTCCAATTTTTTGCAGTCAGCCGCTTAGAGCAAGTTATACATCATGCTTCCTTCAAATCCGGACGCAATGCCACAGCTTTCTCCTGATAAACATGCTGAATATCCTGCTGACTTTTTTCTGTATTCCAGTGCACCATAATCCTTATGCAGGCAGGCAGGGATCCCGTCACAGGAATCTCTGTCATGCACATGACAGGAACGTATTTCCATCCTTTTACCTGCCGCAGAGCCTTTGCCGGAAAAGCGGATGAAATGTCTTCTGTGACAGAAATGAAAACAGAAGCTACCAAGTCTGGTTCAATTTCATTCGCTGAAATCATTTCAGACAGTAATTTCTCTGATGCTTCGATAACGTCTTTTTCTGTGTCTCTATTTACTGTTGTTGCCCCTCTGACTCCTCTAATCATTTCTCATCCTCCCTTGTTTACTTGCTGGTGTACATGGAATCTAAATCAGCCAAGATAACTGAGGCCGGCATATCAGCGAGCAGCGGCGAACCAATTTCGTTTAAAAGCACAAATGTCAGATTTTCCGAAACGGTTTTTTTATCTTTTTTCATTAACTCCACAAGAGGTTTTTTATCGAGCTGCTTTGGTATATCTGTCTGATAGCCAAGCTTCTTCACCCAGCGCAGGAATTCCATTTCATCAAATTGCAAGTTTTTATATTTTTTGCTGAGGTACAGGGCAAATACCATACCGATCAAAACTGATTCACCGTGAGTGAAGTTTCCATAACCCATCAGCTTTTCAACACCATGGCCAAGTGTATGCCCAAAGTTCAAATATGCCCGGACTCCTGTCTCCTTTTCATCAAGGCCAACAATTGACGCTTTGATGTTTATTCCTTTTTTAATTACAGTCTGATATTGCCCGCTGCTTATGAATCGTAAATCCGTGATATTCTCTTTCAGCCAGTGATAAAAGTTGCCATCCGCTATCAAAGCATGCTTAATCACTTCTGCAAAACCTGATCTAACCTCCTTGAGAGGGAGTGTGGTTAAAAAATCAAGGTCATAAAATACAGCTTCAGGCTGATAAAAAGTCCCTATCATGTTTTTCCCCTCTGGATGGTTGATGGCAGTCTTCCCTCCCACTGCACTATCATGTGCAAGCAATGTCGTGGGAAGCTGTATGAATGGAATACCCCTCATAAAGGTGGAAGCGACAAACCCGGCCAAATCGCCAACAGCACCTCCGCCTAAAGCGAGGATGAGGGATTTTCTGTTCAGATTATTTTCCAGTGCGAATGTTTGGCACTCAAGAAAGACTTCAAACGTTTTGGCAAACTCCCCTTCCGGTACAAGTATTGACAGCACGTCCTTCCCTGTATTGGACAGGGTGCTTTTCACCTTATCCAAATGAAGCCCAGCCACTTTTTCGTCAGTGATAATTAAAATTTTATTTGCCCCTGCCGCATGCTCCTCAATGAATTCCGGCAGGTTAGCAATAACGCCTTCTCCGATAAAAACAGGATAATTTTTTGAAGAAGTTTTGATATCAATCCTGTCCATGTATTAAAACTCCTTAATTTCTTCTCTGTATGCCTCCAGGTAGCTTGCAAGCTGCCCGAATTGATCAGAAGGGAATTGTTCGGCTATGGCTGCTGCAAGCTCCCAGGCAACCACTGCTTCAGCCACTACAGCGGCGGCAGGAACGGCACAGCTGTCACTTCTCTCAACACTTGCCTGGAATGTTTCCTTGGAATCAATATCCACGCTTTTCAAAGGCTTATATAACGTGGGGATCGGCTTCATTACACCGCGCACGACAATAGGCATGCCTGTAGTCATCCCGCCTTCAAAACCACCGAGGCGATTGCTTGTCCTGTAATAGCCTCTTTCTTGATCCCACGCAATTTCATCATGCACCTCACTGCCAAAGCGATGGGCAGCTTCAAAACCGATGCCAATCTCTGCGCCTTTGAAAGCATTAATACTCATGATTGCAGCTGCAAGCCTGGCATCGAGCTTGCGGTCATAATGCACATAACTGCCGACTCCAGCTGGCATTCCCTCCACAATCACTTCCACAATTCCTCCAATGGAATCGCCATTTTTCTTGGCATCATCAATCGCATCCATCATATTCTGTTCTGCACCTTTATCAAAGCAGCGAACAGGCGATGCTTCCGTTGCATCCTTCAGTTCTTTCAGCGAGCTATATGGAAGTGATTCCGCCTTAATGCCGCCAATTTCAAGAACCTGTGAAGCTATTTCGATACCAAGCAAAGATAACATTTTTTTCGCCACTGCTCCTGCGGCAACCCTTACTGTTGTTTCACGTGCTGAAGAGCGTTCAAGTACATTGCGCAGATCTCTGTGTCCGTATTTAATTCCGCCGTTTAAATCCGCATGCCCTGGACGGGGCCTGGTTATTTTTCGTTTAACTTCTTCTGCTTCTTCTTCACTGATGGGTTCACTGCCCATAATTTTGGTCCAGTGTTTCCAATCTTTATTCTCTACAACCAAGGCAACCGGCGAGCCCAGCGTATAACCATGCCGTATGCCTGAGGCAATGAAGGCCTGGTCTTTTTCAATTTGCATCCGGCGTCCGCGGCCATGACCTTTTTGCCTCCTGGCCAGTTCTTCCGAAATATCTCCTTCTGTAATCGGCATGCCTGCTGGCAAACCTTCGATTATCGCAGTAAGCTGCGGACCATGTGATTCTCCAGCTGTTAAATATCTCAATTTCCTTCACTCCTTTTGTGCTGTAAAGCGTGTATGTACTAATATAACACATTTTATCATGAAACGGCCTGCGATACATCAAAAAATTCTTCCGGTCATCTAAAAATAAATCCTTGTTCATGCTCTATTCTGATATTTGGCTCCATGCAGCGGCCATCTATTAAAAAAAGGCTGAGTATCCACAGATAGGATACACAACCTCATTATAAATCATTAAAATGCCGAAAAAAACTCTTCCATCTCTGAAAGACAGTAATCTAAATCTTTTTATAGAAAAAAGTATCTTCTGTTTCAAATTGAAATTGTGACGGGTTGAAAATCTGCTCCGTGCTTCCTACAAAGAAAACTCCTCCGCTTTTTAATGATTCACTGAATTTTTTGTACAAAGAGTTTTTGGCTTCTTCAGTAAAATAAATCAGGACGTTCCTGCATACAATCAAATCATACTGAGATTGAAACCTGTCAGCAAGCAGATTGTGTTTTTGGAAGGTGACGGTTTTTTTTATCTCATCTGAGACCAGATAATATTCCCCTTCTTTTGAAAAATGCTTTTTCTTCATTTCCAGGGGTACTTCATTTAATGAACGCTCAGGATAAACACCAGTTTTGGCCCTGGCCAATACATTCTCATCAAGATCTGTAGCAAGTATCTCAATCTGTGAAAGCGGGAGCCACCGGGAAAGCACCATGGCCATCGTGTAAGGCTCTTCCCCTGTTGAACAAGCAGCGCTCCAGATTTTCAGTTTTTTTGAAGATCCGATCAAACGGGGCAAGATTTTTTTCTCGAGCACTTCCCAGCGTTTTGCATTGCGGTAGAACTCAGAAACGTTGATTGTAATCCTGTCCAGGAATTCGTGAAGAAGGGCAGGATTTCCTTGAATATCACGAAAATATTCCCCAAAGGATTTGAAGCCTTTTTTTTCATATAATGATGTTAACCGGCGTTTCATTTGAGCTTCTTTGTAAAGAGACAAATCAATGCCTGTCAGATTTTTAATGCTGATGATAAATTGTTCATAATCCCGTGGCATATTCCAACGACTCCCTGTTAATTATTCCATCTAATTAGGTATATCGGATCAATGGGAGCATAGTTTTATGGTTCTAATGATTTTTCTTGGTTTTAAAAAATAAGGCCAGAACTCTTTTAAAAGTTCTGGCCTTGATAACCTATTTTCAGTATACCCACTCGTTAATCAGCTTTGAATATTCCACTAGTTCTTCTTCTTTAAAGAACAGGCCAATTTCACGAACAGCGCTTTCAGGTGAGTCAGATCCGTGAATAATATTCTTGCCTACCGTTACTGCGAAATCGCCGCGGATTGTAGCAGGAGCTGAATCCTTAGGATTTGTAGCACCCATCATTTGGCGTGCTGTGCTAATAACATTTTCGCCTTCCCAAACCATTGCGAATACAGGGCCGGAAGTGATGAAATTAACTAGTTCACCGAAGAATGGACGTTCTTTATGTTCACCATAATGCTTTTCTGCAAGCTCCTCAGAAATGCGCATAAGCTTTGCTCCAGCAAGGTGGAAACCTTTTTTTTCAAATCTTGATACGATTTCACCGATTAAGTTACGTTGTACGCCATCAGGCTTGACCATTAAAAACGTCTTTTCCATAATTGTCCACTCCCACTATGTATTAAGTGATTTGCCTTTTTCAGGCAGTCGTAGAAATATTATCATGGTTTGCCTCAATACGCAATATATACCCTTAAAACTTTCTTTTGCCAATGTTTTTGGCAATTTCGGATAGTGCTCTTTTTGCCCTGATGGAGGGAAGTCCGTCTAACTCCCTAAAGGCTTTATCCAGATAGGCACTGCTTATTTTTGACGCTTCATCAATGGCTCCCGATTTCTTAATGGCATTGATGATTTCAGGCATTTTATCTGCGTCCATTCCTTCATGGACTGTTTCTATCAAGGGTTTTAAACCATGGGATTTCATGGCTATCAAAACAGGCAGAGTAATGTTCCCCTGGATCAGGTCACTTCCTGCAGGCTTTCCAAGATCTTTCTCTGATGATGTAAAGTCAAGAATATCATCTGTGATTTGATAGGACATGCCGACATAATATCCGAAGCGGAATAACTTTTTATGTATTTCTTCATCTGCCCCCGCAGCCAAGGCCCCAAGCTGACAGCTTGAAGCAATCAGCAGAGCTGTCTTGCGGCGGATTCTTCTCAGGTAAGTCCGCAGGTTTTGTTCAAAATAAAATTTATGCTGGATTTGCTCGATTTCTCCGACACACAGCTCCACCATGGTATGCGAAAGGATTTGATGAGCAAGGGGGTCTGATATCTGCGTCATCATTTCAAGCGAGCGGGCAAATATGTAGTCGCCTGTATACATAGCGACGCGATTATCCCATTTCGATTTAATGGTAGCAGTTCCTCTGCGCAAATCGGAATCATCCACAACATCATCATGCACAAGTGATGCAGTATGAATGAGTTCAAGCGATACAGCAACATGTTTTACAACATGAATATCATAGTTCCCAAACTGTGCAGCCAGCAATACAAAAACCGGGCGAATCCTTTTCCCGCCTGATTGCAGCAAATGCAAAGACGCTTCTGTTAAAACAGGAGATTCAGCCTGTATGGCAGCCTCTAGTTCTTTTTCAATTAATTGCAGATCCGTATTCAAGAAAGAATACAACATTTTAAATTTCATAAACTCCACCCAGCTTTGCAAATGCTTTTGCTACTATTTATCAGTTTTATATCCAAAATGCGAGGCAGCTACTCCGCCGGTATGGGCTTTATAACTTACATTGGCAAAGCCCGCTTTTTTAAACATTGCTTCCAATTCCTTCATGCCGGGAAAATCACGGGCAGACTCCTGAAGCCATGAATATTCGCTGAAACTTTTAGCAAATAATTTTCCAAAAAGCGGCATAATGAATCGGAAATAGAAATAATACATTTGTTTGAAACCGGCCATTGTCGGCTGGGACGTTTCAAGGCATACAGCCATTCCGCCGGGTTTAAGGACACGGTACATTTCCTTCAGCACTGTCATATAATCAGGAACGTTTCTAAGCCCGAAGCCAATTGTCACATAATCGAAGCTATTATCCTCAAACGGCAGTTCCATTGCGTTGCCATGTATAAGAGTAATGTTGTCCGCTTTAAGGTTCTTCACCTTTTGTTCACCGATTTTCAGCATGTTTTTGCTGAAGTCAAGACCAGTGACCTTGCCTTTCGGACCTGTTTTTTCAGCAAGCGCAATGGTCCAATCAGCTGTTCCGCAGCAGACATCCAGAGCTTTTGATCCAGGTTTAACATCCATAACCTGCATCGTGGCTTTCCGCCATTTTATATGCTGTTTAAAGCTGATGACAGAATTCATCGCATCATAATTTCCATATATTTTCTCAAATACATGATGGACTCTTTCTTCTTTTGATTCCAAATCGCTTACCCCTCTTCCACGAATGAACTTGCTGCAACGGCTGTCTGTTCAAGGATTGCACTTATTCTCTTTTTTAGCAGGCTAGCTGGAGAAAGCTTGTCCGCTGCCTGTTTGGCTGACTTTTGTGCATATATGATGCAGTGGTCCATTTTATTCAGCAGGAATTTTCTTTGTTCATTTGACAATTCGCTGTATTTGTCTTTATTGGAAAAGGAAATCTTCGCAAGGATTTCCATGGCAAGTGACTTCCCGCCAGTTAAAAACCTGTCCTTTTCCGATTGAAGCCGGTTCAATAAAAGCAGGCTTCGTGATAATTCCATCCACAAAGGCAATTTATAAAGATCGGCTGTTTTATATATCAAAGAGGATTCAATTACCCCCAGGCTATAGAGCAGGCCGGACGTTTCATCTATCGTTTTTTGATATAAGGCGATTTTATGCTCGTTCATATCTTTTGTCGCGCTGGCCAATATGCGGATTAACGGCAGGTTTTCTTCATCTGCCAGGATTTGATAATATAAACCGCTATAAAAGTCACCAGCCAGGACAGTCAGCTGCCGGGTTCTGAGCACTTTACCGCTTTCGCCGCTTTCCACAGAATTCGTGACGTTCTCATGCGTATCGAGAGCGACCTGCATCAGCATGGCAGATAAGATGCTGCTGTTTTTGTCTTCTTCAGGCATATCCAATTCATTGAATAGGCCCCATAAAAGCAGCAGTTTATCTTCATCGATCAAGGGCTTATCCAGGAACTCGGCGAGATATGGATGATTTGCCTTTGATTCAATCATTCCTTTTAATTTTGTTAAAAGATTATTTATATTTAACAATTGAGATCACCTTGCATCCCCGTAAGATAATTTTAATTAATGTTCAGTTTAGTGTTCTTGCCGTTTAAAAAACCCACATCATTATAACATAAAAATATTAGGTTGGTACTTTGAACACATTATTTTTGCAATAAAGCAACTGAACGGTATGCATTACGGCATTATAGCAAGTTCCCATGTGATAGGCGCCAGGATATTTTTTAAAAAGAGAATAATATACGGTCATCCTTATTTGTCAGAAGAACTCTTTTTTGACTCGCTTTCAATTTCTCCATACGGAGTATAAATTTTAGCATGTCCTCTTATTTTAATCGCAGACGTATGCTCAGTGAATTGGGCGATCATCACTTCCCCGGAGTCCAGCTTTTCAGAGTGATGAAATTTTGTATCCGTACCCCGTGTAAGCCCAATGACGTTGACGCTGTCTTCTATCGCTTTTATCACTACAAAATCATTCATGATTTTCTCTTCCACTATTACCCGCCGCCTTTCACTTGGATTATCGGTTAATTTTTGATGAATGACAGCACTTCAGATCTGGTGCGGTGGTCTTCAGCAAATACTCCCCTTACTGCAGAAGTAACGGTTTTTGCACCAGGTTTCTTGACTCCGCGCATTGTCATGCACATGTGCTCTGCTTCCACAACCACCATTACTCCATGCGGCTCCAGCTGTTCCATGATGGAGTCTGCTACTGTAGAAGTGATCCTTTCCTGCAGCTGCGGTCTTTTCGACACAGCCTCTACTGCTCTCGCAAGCTTGCTTAACCCTGTAACACGGCCGTTTTTAGGAATATAAGCAACATGGGCATTACCGTAAAAAGGCACAAGATGATGTTCACATACAGAATAAAACGGGATATCCTTTACGAGCACTAGCTCTTCATGGTCCTCGCCGAATATTGTTTCAAAGTACTCCTTTGGATCCTGGTTCAGGCCTGAAAAAATTTCTTCGTACATCCTTGCAACCCGCTTCGGTGTATCAAGCAATCCTTCGCGCTCAGGATCTTCTCCGACCGCTTCCAGTATCATCCGTATTGCTTCTTCTATTTTTTCATGGTTTACATTTGCCATGGTTCATCCTCCTAAAATCAATCATTCATTATGTATATCACAATCGTATCCATGATTGCCCTGCTGACACGCGGGGCAGAAATAGGATTTCCGATTTACCGCAAATTTTGGCATATGCTCTATTTTAGCAAATATCCCAGCTGTAATGTATCTTATCACACTTTAAAAATAAGAAGCAAAAAGGACCACGCTTTGTTTCACGTGGTCCTCCCTTAACGCTAACAGTCAGTATGTAATTACTTAACAGCGTCTTTAAGTGCTTTACCTGGTTTAAATGCCGGCACTTTGCTTGCAGCGATTTCGATTTCATCGCCAGTTTGAGGGTTGCGCCCTTTACGAGCCGCACGCTCACGGACTTCAAAGTTGCCAAAACCAATTAATTGAACTTTATCTCCACTTTTCAAAGCGTCTAAGATTGTATCAAAAACAGCATCAACAGCTTTCGTAGCGTCTTTCTTAGAAAGCTCTCCTGCTTCTGAAACTGCGTTAATTAATTCTGTTTTGTTCATGCCATTCACCTCCTCCCAAAGAACTTTATAAAAAATCAATATTACAAACACTGTATAATAGTGATTTGTTACTTTTAGCTGCAACACTAATCCTGTCCATTAGCAAAAAAAACGATGGCAGTTTAGCATTGGCATATCCGGAAAAGGACCGGGAACATGCATTAGTCAGGTTAAAATGGCGTCTTTACGCGTTTTCTGTATGTAGATTATCATAAATGGCATTCTCTTAGCAAGGAAATTCAAAAAATAATGGGAATCTTTTCATAAGAATTTGCATATATTAAAAATTTTCCCTTCTGTATACCTGATTCTTTCCCTAAATATGGTTGTTTAAACACTGTAATTCGTTTAAAACACAGTTATACCAAGGTTTTTTTCACTTCATTTTTGTTTTTTAAAAGGCTGTTTTCGTAAACTTTGTTGCTATGGAACAAGGTGGTTGATTTCCGCTCCAGGATGCTCGCTTTCCACGCAAGCGGTGAGACTCCTCAGCTGCGCCTGCGGGGTCTCACCTGTCCCGCTAATCCCTCAGGAGTCTCGCACCTTACGCTCCGATCAACCCGATTTAACAATGGGATTGCCTCATAGAACTCATTAAAAAACAACAATCTTTAAGAAAAGATCCTATCAAAAAAAGATCAATCCACAATGGAATTGATCTTATGCCTGTTCTATAAAATGATGGCTATCAGGCCGCCCGAACCTTCATTTATGATTCTTTCCAGTGTTTCCTTCAACTTATAACGTGCATTTTCAGGCATTAGAGAAAGCTTTGCCTGGATTCCTTCTCTCACGATAGAGCTCAGGCTCCTGCCGAAAATATCGGAATTCCAGATGGACAATGGGTTATCTTCAAAGTCCTGCATTAAATATCTAACAAGCTCTTCACTTTGTTTTTCTGTACCGATAATCGGTGCAAATTCTGATTCAACATCTACCTTAATCATATGAATGGAAGGCGCGACAGCCTTCAGCCTGACTCCAAAACGTGAGCCCTGCCGGATAATTTCCGGTTCATCGAGGCTCATATCATTCAATGAAGGAGCTGCAACCCCGTACCCTGTCTGCTTCACCATTTTTAGAGCATCAGCCACCTGATCGTATTCTGCTTTAGCATAAGCAAAATCCTGCATAAGTGACAAAAGATGATCTTTCCCCCTTATTTCAACGCCGACTATTTCTTTTAAAATATCATCATACAATTCGTCAGGCGCGTATAAATCAATTTCCGCGACTCCCTGCCCCATTTCAATTCCCGCAAGGCTTGCATGATCAATAAATTCAAAATCATTGAAATGGCCCACAACACGGTCCACGTCCCTTAACCGTTTAATATCTTTCACTGTTTCTTTAACGGCTTCCTGATAGCTTTCACGAAGCCAGTGATTCTCCCTCAGCACCATTACCCAGCTTGGAAGATTAACATTCACCTCAAGGACAGGAAATTCATACAGTGCTTCCCGGAGCACACTGTATACATCCGTTTCCCTCATTCCCTCCACGCTCATCGCAAGGACTGGAATATCGTATTTATCCTGAAGATTTTCCTTCAGAGCAACAGTATCAGGATGGTGCGGCTGAACAGAGTTTACGATCATGATAAAAGGCTTCCCAACCTCCTTCAATTCTTCGACAACCCGTTCTTCTGCCTCGAGATAATCCTTGCGCGGTATTTCACCGATCGTTCCGTCTGTTGTAATCAGGACACCTAGAGTGGAATGATCTTGAATCACTTTTCTTGTGCCTATTTCAGCTGCTTCATGAAAGGGAATGGGCTCTTCATACCATGGCGTATGAATCATCCGGGGGCCATTTTCATCTTCATACCCCTTCGCACCAGGCACTGTATATCCAACACAGTCCACCAGCCTGATGTTTACATCAAGTCCCTCAGAAACATGGATAGAGGCTGCCTGGTTAGGAACAAACTTAGGCTCGGTTGTCATAATCGTCTTGCCTGCAGCACTTTGCGGCAGTTCATCCTGGGCGCGTGCCCTGTCAGCTTCTGTGCCAATGTTAGGGATGACCACCAGCTCCATGAACTTTTTAATGAATGTAGATTTACCGGTCCTAACTGCACCGACTACACCTAAATAAATATCACCGCCTGTACGCTCCGCTATATCTTTAAAAATATCTACCTTTTCCAAGGGAACCCCTCCCGCATTTAAAGTCTTGGGATCAATCAGCTTATTTCATTCGGACATTATAATCATATGATGTTGTCCTAAAAATTTATTCTTCCTTTTGCAGAGTTATGTGCATTCCTCCATACAAATTTAATTTGCCAAAATTGCTTCTGAAAACAAGCCAGGGTAGCAGGTACTGCAGAAACAGGCGCCCTATCTGGCTGTTTTTGCGCGAATGTTTTTATATAAGGGCCGCTATTATTTAAATAAATCAATAAATAGTCTCCATAACGAATTCCCGGCAGTTCTGCTGGCCGTTACGGAAATTTTAGAAGATGATAAAAAATAACCCTTCTACTACAATATATTTTGCAGAAGAAGGGTTATGACTATTTTGTAAGGAATATCGGCTTATTTGTTTTTGGGTCAATTGTATACGGCAATGAATAGGCAGGTACAAAATCAGAATGTTCCACAAGGATACTTCTGATATCCTCTCCATTTTTAAAGGTTTTTTTGTATTTTTGAAGGAAATCGTACAGATCCGGTGTATAGTCCGCAAAAATTTCACCATCGGAATCGATGACCAGCGGCAGCTCTTTTTTAGAGTAAGGGCTCATGACAGCTGGGGCTTCCTTTAATCCAAGCTTTTTATAATCCAGGGTGAAAACATCAGCAGACAGCCTTTCTTTAAATGGAGGGTAACCATGGTCCTGCCTGTAGCTGTTCAGCCTCATTGAAAGGCTCTGGATGGCATCGGCCAGCCGGACATCAAATAATTTCACTGTCGGATGATGCTCGGGATCAACGAGCACATATTGAAATACCCCACCTGATTCAAAAGAGTTACCAGGAGGCTCTGCCATGTATTTAGGGGAAACCCTTGTAAAATCGATAATATATTTTTGATAAATCGGGGTATCTCCCGGCTTCGTTTTTATCGGGAGGATTCCGTCTTCATCCTTTTGAAACTGGTTGACAGCCGTTTGAACTGACTGGATTTGTTCACGATATGGTACCAGGTTTTTTGACATCTTTTCATGAGGATACGCACATCCGGCAAGCAACAGTAAAATACATAGTGAAATAGAAATCATTTTTAAGTTTTTCATAGTTTCGCCCCGCCTAATCGGTCGGCCCGCTGAAAACGATGATAAATATTATCAGGCCGGCTAAGATCATAAGTATGTATGCAAAAACAGCAGTAATCTGTTTAAGGAATCCCCTTAATTTATTACGGCTTATGTATATGGCTATAATTGATATTCCCATAAAAAACATGGCTGCAAATGAAATCCACATTTTCTGAAGCGCTGGTGTCATAAATATCACTCCTCTATCCAGGTCATATTATAACATATTCATTTCCTAATATAGAATAAAATAACAAGATGCCGCGTTACTTATTTGGTCGTGATGACCTTAACCCCAAATAGCCGATCTGGTGAGGAGCAAAAAAAACAGAAGATATCATGAATAACATCTTCTGTCATCGACTAAATTACCCTTGCCAGGCTGCAATACCAGCTTACTTTCGTTGCATTGTATGCAGGAAAAAGGAAATTTGCACCACGAAATGCCCAATTCATGCAAATTTCCTTTCCTTTCCCTGATAAAGCCTAATGGTCAATCATTCTTTCTTTCATCCAATATATTAAACAAGTCTTCCATTTCGCCTGTTTTCATGCGAGTCATCAAGGCATCAACAGAATCCTTAACATCCTGGCCATTAAACAGCACATTGTATAGCGCCTTTGTAATCGGCATGTCCACCTGATATTTTTCTGCCAGCTGATATGCAGCCTTTGTGGTTCTTACACCCTCGACAACCATGCCCATACTATCAAGCACTTCATCGAGGTTTTTACCTTTGCCAAGCATATTTCCCGCTCTCCAGTTCCTGGAATGGATGCTTGTACAGGTCACAATCAGATCCCCGATTCCTGTCAAGCCGGAGAAGGTAAGGGGATTTGCCCCCATCGCTGTTCCTAGACGCGAAATTTCCGCAAGGCCGCGGGTGATCAGTGCTGCCTTGGCATTATCGCCATATCCCAGTCCATCTGTGATTCCAGCAGCAAGTGCAATGATGTTCTTCAGGGCGCCGCCTATTTCTACACCAATGATATCAGGATTCGTGTAAACCCGGAAATTCTGGTTGATGAACAGATCCTGTATCTGTTCAGCCGTTTTCATATCACGTGCAGATACGGTTACTGTTGTAGGATGGCGGAGGCTTACTTCCTCCGCATGGCTTGGACCGGATAATACCACAACTTCTTCCAGTAATTCCCCCGGAACGGCTTCTTCGATCATTTCTGAAATGCGAAGTAGCGTATCCGGCTCGATTCCCTTGCTGACATGAACGATGATAAGAGGCTGCGATGCTTCTGCTGATGCTTTTGCAAGCACTTCACGTATCGCTTTTGTCGGAACAGCCAAAACCGCAACAGTTACCCCATCCAAAGCCTGCGTGAGGGAATGATAACCTGTAATTCTTTCAGGCAAAGTGATATCAGGCAAGTATTTATGGTTTGTATGATGTTCATTGATTTCTGCAATCTGGTCCTCATTATGGGCCCACAGCCTTACTTCATGCTGGTTGTCGGCAAGCACCATGGCAAGTGCAGTTCCCCAGCTTCCAGCACCGATGACGGCCACTGTTTGTTTTGTTTCTGCCATTATTAGCACCGCCCTTTTTATTTTCTTTGCCGGCCAAAGATCCTGATTGGTGTACCCTCGAATTCAAAGGCATCACGAATCCGGTTCTCAAGAAATCTTTCATATGAAAAATGCAGAAGCTCAGGGTCATTTACAAATACGATAAAGGTTGGAGGCTTTATCGCCACCTGGGTGGTATAGTAAATCTTCAAACGGCTTCCATTATGCGTCGGAGTCGGGTTCATGGCAACAGCGTCCATCACGACTTCGTTCAGAACGTTCGTCTGCACGCGCAGGGCATGGCTTTCGCTGACTTTATCTATGATCGGCAGCAATGTATGTGTCCGTTTCCTTGTTTTAGCAGATAAATAAACGATTGGAGCATAATCCAAAAACAGAAAATGCGCGCGAATGTTTTCTTCAAATTCCTTCATCGTTTTTTCATCTTTTTCTATGGCATCCCATTTATTTACGACGATAATGACGCCTCGCCCTGCTTCATGTGCATAGCCGGCTATCTTTTTGTCCTGTTCCCTGATGCCTTCTTCTGCATTCAGGACAACAAGCACAACGTCGGAGCGTTCAATTGCCCGCAAGGCCCTCAGTACACTATATTTCTCTGTACTTTCGTAAACCTTTCCTTTTTTCCTCATTCCAGCCGTATCGATAATGACATATTCCCTGCCATTATATGTATAAGGAGAATCAATCGCATCTCTTGTCGTTCCTTCGATTTCACTTACAATAACGCGGTCTTCGCCAAGAAGCGCATTAACGAGTGAGGATTTCCCGACATTAGGCCTTCCGATTAAACTGAACTTGATGACATCTTCATCGTAATCCTGGCCATTAAATTGCGGAAAATGCTTTGAAGCTTCATCAAGCAAATCTCCAAGACCCAATCCGTGAGATCCCGAAATCGGGAATGGTTCGCCGAATCCCAGTGAATAGAAATCATAAATCTGTTCTCTCATTTCAGGATTGTCCACTTTATTGACAGCAAGCACTACAGGCTTTTTCGATTTATAAAGGATTTTTGCGACTTCTTCATCGGCGCCTGTCACGCCTTCACGGCCATTAGTCATAAAAATGATAACATCCGCTTCATCAATGGCAATTTCCGCCTGCTGGCGTATCTGCTCAAGAAACGGTTCATCCCCGATATCAATTCCGCCTGTATCAATAATGTTAAAATCATGGTTCAGCCATTCTCCTGAACTGTAAATCCTGTCTCTTGTCACGCCTGGTACATCTTCAACAATGGAAACCCTCTCGCCCACTATTCTATTAAAAATGGTCGATTTCCCAACGTTCGGACGTCCGACGATTGCAACTACCGGTTTTGGCATTGCTTCTCACCCTTTCATAAGCTGTATCTGTTATCATGAAATTCATGAATGCATTCATTATTATGGTTTAAAGTCTGCATTGTTGATTTCCATCTTTCATTGCGGGTGTACGACGTGTATGCCACAAGCAGTCTTACATAAGACCGCTTCTTGATTTCAGTCTTATCCCGCAAAAGATGTTAGAAGATCGCAAAATTTTGCATCCTGGCATGCGAACCTGCAAAAATGGCTTGATTGGAAAAGATTCCATCAGACCTGGCCGTCATGCCCCATGGCTTTGTATCCGCATGGTTTTTCATTCCTCAGTTCCGCTAACTATCATATAGTATCAAATTTTCAGCTAATCAACAATGATTGTATGAAAACAGCTTGCCCTCCAAGATCAGGCCACAAATTTAAAAGAGCCTATTCATTTAGCCCTGTTTCTCCCTTTGACCATATTTCATATAGCTTTGAAGAAGCCCGATGACAGTCTCCATCAGTACCCAGCTTAAGCCCGCTCCGATAATAACCGCTGCTTTATCCAGCCACTCGAAAGAAGCAGCAGGATAAGGCATGCCAATGTGATAGAGGACGGCGGCATATAAACAGTCTCCAAGCACCAGGCCCAGAATAATGGATAAAATCCTCATTTTCCAGTCTTTAATTAAAAGGATAGCCGCATAATTAATTAAAATGGCCAGCATGGCTGTTTTGCTGAATATAACCCAAACCGGGTCTAATAGGGCAAACATCTCTAAACTTGAATATGCAAGTGCCAGAATGACACATGCACATATAAAATTAATCTGATTGCTCAGCGTTTTATTGCGAATGGACGCGCATATAACCGCGAAAAGATAAATGGCTGCGGTATTTATGCTGTATCTCTGCACGTCAAGCTGATAACCTGCCAAGGATATTACTGACAGTATGTGAAACAACAAAACAAAACGGAATTTTATCGTTTTTGGCATAAAAAACATGACAACTACCCAAGACATCCATGCCATCCAATAAAAAAGCAAACCCTCCATACACACGCCTCCTATAGGAAACATTATGTCTGCTTTAATTCAGGATTAAACCTTTCATTCATCCTGTCATGAACCCGATACATAATACAGCCATTTTTTAGTCATCTTACAGAAGAAGGGGGTGTGCAAATATGGGAAAAGACCGCCAAGAGAAAAAATTAAGGGAGAGCAAACGTGTAGAATCCGATCGTGATCAATCACTGAGCCTTCCAGGAGCAACGAAAATGGAAAGCCCGGAAGAAGCAAGGAAAAGAAATGAACACTAATCCCTTACTGGATTAAGTGTAGAGCCGCAAAAAAAGCCGCCTATGGGCAAGAAGCGCAAAACAGCGCTTTTAGCCCAGGCTGGCTTTTATAAGGTTTGCCCCGCTTTGTCTGGCAGTCAGTATATGACGGTCATCTGCCAATCCGCGAGGGAAAATTGACTTTATTTTAATTTTTTCAGCTGATCGCCGATCATTTCACCCAGCTGGAAACCTTTTGATTCTTCAGGAAGTTCATAGTCAGAATTATACGAGGATGGCTGTTCTTCAAGATCCTTGATGCTAAGTGACAAACGCTGCTCCTCTTCATTTACATCCAGGACTTTAACCTTCACGCCTTGTCCCTCTCTCAGCACCTCCTGAGGAGTGCCGATATGCTTATGGGAAATTTGCGAGATATGAACAAGTCCTTCTACTCCCGGCAGAATTTCAACAAAAGCACCGAAAGTGACTAATCGTTTAACCGTGCCTTCCAGAACAGCTCCTCTTGGGGCTTTTTCAGAAATTCCCTGCCAAGGCCCTGGCAGAGTATCCTTAATGGACAGCGAGATTCTTTCATTATCTCTGTCTATGGAAAGCACCTTGACCTGGACCTTATCGCCTTCTGTTACGACGTCAGAGGCTTTATCCACATGTTTATGGGAAAGCTGGGAGATGTGAACGAGTCCGTCTACTCCGCCGATATCAATGAATGCGCCAAAATCCGTAAGCCTTTGTACAGTCCCTTCCAGGACATCCCCAGATTGGATGGAGTCGAGGACCCTGGATTTTTTCTTTTCCTTTTCATCCTGAACGACCGCACGGTGAGAAAGGATCAGCCGGTTTTTGTCTTTCTCCAGCTCGACAATTTTAAAGGCAAGGGTTTTATCTTTGTAATCAGAGAAGTCTTCTACGAAATAGTCTTCAACCAATGAAGCAGGCACGAAACCCCTCACTCCAAGATCGACCACCAGCCCGCCTTTAACGACATCCTTGACTTCAGCTTCGAATACCTCCTGGGTTTCGAACTTTCTTTCAAGCTCATCCCAGGCTTTAATCGCCTCAATTTTGCGTTTTGATAGAATAATAGCTTCGTCTTCGACTTTTATTACTTCAAGCTCAAGCTCATCGCCTTCAGAAACTGCATCACTTGCTTTCTCGATATGAAGGCTTGAAAGCTCGCTGATCGGGATGATGCCGTCTGTCTTGCTGTTTTCGACATCAACAATTACTTGCTTTTCTTCAACTTTAGATACCCTTGCTTTTACCTTATCCCCAACCTCATAGCTGTTTACTTCCACTTGGTTCATGTCTTCTGTCATTACGAACTCCTCCTTAACCCATGACTGCTCTGCAGAATTTCTCTTGATTAGGCTATATGCTCTGGACTGAAAGCTTCAGCAGGGAAAAGCCAGCCTTTATAAGAGTGAAATACATAAAGCTTCATATAAATTCATAATTCGGAATAATTCCCCTAATTAATAAATTCCAATAAAATCGCCAAATTGTCAAGCAAGAAGACTTATTTATGCTCGGCAATCAGCTTTCGGATTTCTTCCATAATAATGACAGTGGCTTCATCCGCAGACGTTTTTTGTTCGCGATATTTATTGAAATCAATTGGTTTTCCATAAACAACCTTCAGCCTGCCAAAAAGCTTGTAGGGGCCAATGATGGCGCATGGAACGATTGCTGCCTTTGAACGTAATGCAAAGAAACCGGCACCGGCAAGCCCTTCACCAAGCTCGCCGTTTTTGCTTCTGGTTCCTTCGGGAAACAGTCCAAGAACCCTTCCTTCCTTAAGAAGCGACAGACCCTTTCGAAGGGCTTCCCTGTCGCTCATCCCTCTTTTGACAGGAAAAGCATTGACCCTCGGCAAAATTTCCTTTAAAAGCGGAAGACGGAACAGCTCCTCTTTAGCCATAAAGTGGATATCTCTTGTTGCCGTCATTCCGACTACAGGGGGATCCAGGTTGTCGATATGGTTTGAACAGATTAAGACCCCTCCTTCTTTTGGTATATTTTCTTTGCCGATGATCCTGACTCTGTAGATGGGTGTTAAAGATGCTTTAACAACGTTTTTACCGAATTTATAAAGATTCAAACCTATCTTGTCCTTTCTTCGATCAATGACATTATTTTCTCAGCCACCTGCTGTATGGACAATGATGTTGTATCTATTTCAATTGCATCTTCTGCTTTCCGCAAAGGAGAAACTTCCCTTTCTGAATCAAGCTTGTCCCTTAATGCGATTTCTTCCTTTAATTTCTCTATGTCAGAAGAAAAACCTTTTTGCTGATTCTCCAAATGCCTTCTTTCTGCACGTTCCTCAACTGATGCTATCAGGAATACCTTAACTTCTGCATCTGGAAGCACGAATGTTCCAATATCTCTTCCATCCATGACAACTCCGCCGCGCTCGCCTATTTTCTGCTGTCTTTTTACCATTTCTTCACGGACAGAACGGTGCTTTGAAGCTTCTGAAACAGAAGCTGTCACCTCAGGATTTCTGATTTCGGATGTAACGTTTTTTCCATCGAGGTAAACAAGCTGCCCTAACTCACTTGGCATAAGCTCAATTTCTGTTTCCATCAAAAGGGAAGATAGGCCATTTTCATCCGACAGATCAATTCCTTCCTGAAGGGATTTATATGTCAAGGCGCGATACATAGCTCCTGTATCCACGTATATGTAGCTGTATTTTTCTGCAACAATTTTAGCCACCGTGCTTTTTCCTGCAGCAGCAGGCCCGTCAATTGCAATCGATATCTTCTTTTCCATAATTCCTCCTGTAATACCCAATCTTGCTGATCGTTTTATTTCTCTTTTTATTTTATCACAAAACACCTGTTTTCTATGAAAAAAGTGTTCTTTTGCAGGCTTCACTTTTCTGGAAGAATGCAATTTGATTGCATTGTCGATCCCGTTACTTAGAAGGGATACAGGGAAAAAGGCTCATTTTCTGCACTTACCCGAAATATCCTTAAGAGTCAAAATGAATAACAATTCATTTTATGGCAAAAAAAAAGCGGCATTCCCGCTTTTCCCGCTTTAATCATCCAAACCACGAAAGGTTTCTATGACTTTTGAATAATTATTGCTGTTTACACCCTCATAACGGACCAGTTTGTTCAGCTCCCGCGGTGCGGCCTGATTAAACCAAATCTGTGTAAGAATCAGGAAAATAAGCTGGATCAGTATTAGTTTCACCATAAGTCTTTCTACTGTTTTCATATTATTATCCACCCTTGCATCACTATATCCACAGTATGGAGAAAAAGGATGATTTTATACGGTTCAGTAAAAATATTTACGGCTATCTTAACCCATGATTCCTTTTTTCTTAAACTCAAGCTGCTTTTCGAATATGAAGCGCAGGAGGGTTTGGGTGTCAGCTTCAGAGGGATCAGCAAACTGCACTGACAGCAGCTGAAAACCGTTGTCGCTTTCACTCATCCTGATGACCCTGCTATTCATGTGGAGATACTGAATTTCTCCGGACTTCAAAGGCAGCACGAGCCACAGGGCAATCATGGAAGAAGGCTCAATATGCCGCCATCCTGCAAACCTTAATGCAGCTCCTCCTGCGCTGATATCCTCTGTAATTGCGCGAAAAGGCTGAAATTCCTGATTCAAGGGATGAATGGCTGCATCTATGGGTGTTTCGACCCTTACAAACTGCCTGCGCTGAATTTTAATAAATGTGCTTTCATCAGGACGGGACATTTGAATAGCCGGTATATTTCCCTTCACCCTTCCTAGCACTTCCGAGTCAAAAAGATATGCAGTTCCATCAGGGGATGTAAAGGTCATTTTCATTTGAGATCCGTCTGTCAGAAACACGACCTTGCCTGTCTGGGTATTGACCGGATAATCAATGTATAAGCTGTCTTCATTCATTTCTACAATCATGCATTTATATTTCTCGCGCTGAGGTGAAAATTTAGGTTCCAAAATTAATATATCGCCAATAGTAATCATCTTTCCACACACTTCCTAGATGTAATTTCCCATTACTTATGTACCGTTAAATTGATATAATTATCCGAAATATCATTCACCTGTCAATTATTGCATGAAATGAAAAAAAGGAAAAGTACATTTGTACCTTTCCTTTCCATGAATTTTAATGATTCAGTAAAATTCGGGACAATCAGCTTTGCAAGCTATAAAAATTTGTCATACATGCGTTCTGCATTCTTTAATTTTTCCACTTTTTCTTCCTGCCCTGTATTGCCATTGATGAAAATCCTGTATGTATCTTCACCAATTGTTCCAAGAAATTCATAGCAGAGCACTTCTTGGTCAACATCGTTAATGATCAATGCTTTCCGCTCTTCCATAACCTTCACCTTAGGATTGATTTTCGTCCTGGCCTGCTCAAGGGAAAGCTTTGCAGTTCCAATTTTTCTCATTTTATTGGATTTTAGAAATTCTTCTGCCGAGAAACCGATGACACTTCCGTCATCAAGTGCTATTTTCACCTTAACGGAATCAGGGTAAATCCTTACCCCGCCCACCGATCCGACAAAATTAAATAAACCTATATGGTCGTATTGTGAGCTTTCATATAAATCCAGCGAATTAAATTGATGACTCTTTAAAAATTGTTTAGCCTTCATCTCCGCCTGATTTAGACCCAATTTTTCATCATTTACCTTTCGGGTATTAATCATCCAAATAGGATAACCGCCTTTTTTGGCAATATCCATATTCGCTTCATCTTTTGTTGCGGGATCAGTCAGGGTGATGCTGTAAAACCCGTAGTTTGCGCCCTTTCCGTTACTTTCTGCTGAAACTTTTGCAGACTTGCTGAAATTCGCATATTTCCTGGCTTCCGAAACGGCCTCTTTTTTTGTTATTTCCTTCCCCTTTAAGTTTCTGTAATTTTCGTTTTGCTTTTCCATGCTGACATTGGTGGGATTTTGTGTATCAGACTCGCTGTAGCCTGATACTTTTTTTTCGACAGTTTTTAAGCCATCAATAATCGTATTATCAGACTTTGCCTTGCCTGCAGCAAGCGCAGTTTCAACATCCATCCATTTCAGATGATTTTTCAGGACAAGGTATTGTGTTTTTCTCAATTCATCCTGTATTTCCCCAGCCTGCGTATATAAAGTTTTAAGATTTGCGTATTCCTTGTCATTAAGAGGCTCCTTTTCAAGATCCCTCACAGAGGTCCGATAGCTGAAATCTCCTATTTTGGAAAGGAACTCTTCAGTTTTATTAAACGCCATCAAAGAAAGAGGCAGCTGCCCAACATCATTTTGCGCCTCGGAAGTGAGCCTCCATACATCGGTAAGCGCCGGGCTTAAAGACTTTCTGGAATTCATCGCAAGTGTGTTTCCGATTTTATCATGCAGGGTATCTACCTGATAGGCCAAATCATGGAATGCCCGCTGGTATGTATTTTCTGCATGTATTAAAACAGCGGTTTTTTCTTTATGTTCCTTATATCCCCACACAGACACCCCGATCAATGCTGCAGCGAGGACCGCAATCCCTATATTTTTGATCATCACTTTCACCTCATTGCTTAGCTGTAATTAAGATACTTGCCGGGAAAGCTTTGTTATTTGCAGAAAATATGCTTTCCGATTTTTTTAATTTGGGGCCTGGACCATATCCATTTGCTCGTTGCTGTTTCAGGGTTAAAATAGTATTGTGCATTCCCTGTAGGATCCCAGCCGTTTATGGCATCTATAACAGCTTCCCTTGCACGGTCATTGGGTGTAAGCCAAATTTGCCCGTCCGAGACTGCTGTAAAGGCTCCCGGTTCAAATATGACCCCTGAAATGGAGTTAGGGAACGACGGGCTTTCCACTCTGTTTAAAATAACCGCCGCTACCGCAACCTGCCCGATGTACGGCTCACCCCTGGATTCACCGTATACTGCATTGGCCAGAAGCTTTATATCATTTTGCGAATATCCGGCAGGCAAATTGGCTGCTGAAGCTGTACTTGTTTTTGCCGGACTATTTTTTGAAGGTGGATTCGCAGGCTTGGCAATGCCTTTGTTAGGCTTAATTTGCTTATTGATATCCACTCCGCCATAGTAAGTAAAATCATTTCCTTTTGCTATCTGCCCATGGACAAACGCACGATCAAAATTCGAGGCCTTTGCCAGCTTATTTTTTGTGGTTGTACCAGCAAGCCCGTCAATCGGCAAACCGAAATCCTTCTGGAAATTCCTGAGCGCCCAATATGTGCCCCACCCGTATACACCATCAATCTTCCCTTTAAAATAACCGATATTCTGAAGGCGTGCCTGGAGCTCTATGACATCATCACCAACCGCACCTTTTTGAATGACCTGGCCGGAAAAGGCACTTATCTTTGTTTGATGTGCTGCAAGCATGCAAACTATACAGCAGGACAGAAACAAGACCCTCCATTTTGACGAAACCCCTTTCATCAAATACACTCCCTCTTTTCATATATGGATGTAAACCTATTTTCCTCTTAATAAAAGATTTTATTCCCCGAATAACAACGCTGTTTCCGTAAACTTTGCTGCTGTGGAACAAGGGGCTTATGATGCTGCTTTCCGCAGGGCAGGCTGTGAGCTTCCCCGGCTTCCCGCTAATCCCGCAGAGTTTCGCACTTTTCTCTCTAATCAACCCTATTTCACAATGGAATCGCGTCCGAGAACTCATAAAAAACAACAATCTTAAGAAAAGAGCAGAAAAAAAGAGCCAAAAAAAAAGACAAACCTCTGTAAGTTTGTCTTTTTTATAGTGATCCGCTTGCATGGAAATCTGAAAGAAGCCTTGCCATCTTGACTTTTTTCAGGCCGAGCCACCACAGGAATACCATGAATGGAAGAATCCAATATCCCCAGGATTTTTGGGCCAACAGTATATAATCGTAAATGCCATGCAATAAAAACGGAATAGCCAGTGCAAGCAGTACATATGCCCTCTTTTTCGATTTGGCAAATTTCCCTTTGCCGATATAATAGCCCATGATCACGCCAAAAAGAGCATGGCTGGAAACCGGCAATATTGCCCTTGTGAACGCGTGTTCCACACCATTTCCTACTAAATACAGAATGTTTTCCATCGTAGCAAAACCCAAGGAGACAGATGCACCGTAAACAATTCCATCATACGGTTCGTCGAAAGCAACATGCGGATAAATCGCATAAATGAGTATGAGCCATTTAAAGGTTTCTTCCAAAAGAGAAGCAGACAAAAAGGCATGTCCAAAATCAGTGCCGACAATATTCTCCGCCTGCAGGACATATTGAAGAAACATAATCGGGAACACTAAACAAGCGCCAAATATAAAAGCCTTTATCACAACAGATAATGGTTCGGTATCATAATGGTCCTTTAAGTAAAAGTAGCTGAGCAGAGCCAAACCAGGTGCAATGCCCGCTGATAATATGACCAGCATAGGCTGACCCCTTTTCATTCTTTTTATTTAATCGTATCATGTATTAAGGAAAAAGAAAACGAAAGGGTTCATCCCTTCAGAGATCCATCAAAACACGGAGGTAACTGCGTTGAAAAAAAACATTTTAGTGATACATACAGGCGGAACCATTTCCATGACGGAGGATTCAAGAACAGGAGCGGTAATTCCCTCTGAAGAAAACCCGATGAAATTGCATTCCGGGGCTTTATCGGAAATGGCCCATTTAATTATTGATGAACCTTTTAATCTGCCATCACCTCATATCACCGCAAAAGAAATGCTGAACATAAAAATGAGAATCGATCATGCCCTAAGCGTGCAGCATATAGATGGCATTGTCATAACTCATGGCACGGACACGCTTGAGGAGACCGCTTATTTTCTTGATCTGACTTTAAATGCCAGCATCCCCGTTGTTGTGACAGGCGCCATGCGCTCAAGCAATGAAATAGGGTCTGATGGATTGTATAATTTCATCTCATCCATAAAAGTAGCTACCTGTGAAGAGGCTGCAAGCAAGGGTGTGCTTGTGGTATTGAATGATGAAATTCATTCCGCGAAAAACGTGACAAAAACTCATACAAGCAATATATCAACTTTTCAAAGCCCGCAATTCGGCCCAATCGGAATCGTTACAAAGCGAGGTGTTTCTTTCCATCACCAGCCTACCGGCAAGGAGCATTATCCCATTGATTCCATCCATAAGCGGGTTGCCTTGGTCAAGGCCCATTCCGGCATGGATTCACTCCTCTTTTATGCACTGAAAGAAATGAAGATAGACGGTCTTGTGATAGAAGCCCTCGGACAGGGCAATATGCCGCCCGGAACGATTGAAGGCATAAAGTCCCTTATCGAATCAGATATCCCCATTGTCGCTGTTTCTAGATGCTTTAATGGCATTGCACAGGATATCTACGGCTACCAGGGCGGCGGAAAACACCTGAAAGAAATGGGTGTAATCTTCTCTAATGGACTTAACGGGCAAAAAGCGAGGATAAAATTGCTGATTGCCCTCCATTCTGAAAGCTCCCAGGATGCCATCAGTGACATTTTTTCCTTATAGCTGACAGAAGAAAAGGCTCATCCTATGCATATGCAGGGCGAGCCTATTTCATTATAGTCCTTCAGTTTTCATTGACATATCTTTTGCAATGAGCCCGCCATGAAAGCGTCCATTTTCGATGAAAATTTCATTGGCATTGTTTCCCGCTGCTATAACTCCTGCAATATATATGCCTTCTGCATTAGTTTCCATCGTTTCCGGATTATGGACTGGCTTGCCTGTTTCTTCATCAATGCCGATTCCCATGCTCATTAAAAAAGAATGATCAGGATGATAGCCTGTCATTGCAAAAACGGCGTCATTCTTTAGTGTTTTTTTCACATCGCCAGTATGATAACTCACTGTGTTTTCGGTGATTTCATCTACTACCGCCCCAAATTCCATGTTAATCGTTCCGTTTCGGACGAGCGCTTCGAATTCCGGCAGAATCCACGGCTTTATGCTTGGAGAATATTCCAGTCCCCTGTATATAACCGTTACCCGTGCACCTGCTTTAACCAATTCTAAAGCAGCATCGATGCTTGAATTTTTTCCGCCAATCACCAATACATCATGATTAAAAAATGGGTGCCCTTCTTTGAAGTAATGATGGACCTTCGGTAAATCCTCACCGGGAATGCACATATAATTTGGGTTATCATAGTAGCCTGTTGCCACAACAATTTTATTTGCCTGATACTGCTGCTTCGAGGTTTGCACAAGGAAAGTTCCGTTGTTTTGTTTTTTAATGCTTTCAGCATGTTCAAAAGAATGGATGCGGAGATTTTTTCTTTTTACAACCTCCCTGTAATAAGCCAGGGCCTGGTTTCTTACTGGCTTGCGGTTTTCTGTAATGAACGCTATATCTCCAATTTCAAGTTTTTCGCTTGAGCTAAAAAACGTCTGATGTGTCGGATAGTTATATATGGCATTGACAATATTGCCTTTCTCTATGACAAGTCCCTTTATCCCGGCATCTTCAAGAGCGATTGCCGCTGCCAGTCCGCAGGGCCCGCCGCCAATTATGATTACATCTTCTATGTTCATGTCCTATACTCCTCCAGCCGGATTTTTATAGCCGGTTTTTATTGCAGAAAAACTATATTTTAATTGCTCTTCCTGCTCATCCAGAGATTTTTTTTAACGTAAAAAAATCCCCTATCAAGATAATGATAGGAGATTTTACAATCAGTTTCAATGCAGAAGGCTTATTTTATCAAATCCACCCGCGGAAACGGGATGCTTCTGCCATTTTTCTTACGCCGACCATGTAAGCTGCAAGCCTCATATCCACACGCCGGGTCTGGGCTGTTTCATAAATATTATTAAACGATTTTAGAAGTATTTTTTCCAGTCTTTCTTCCACTTCTTCTTCTGACCAGTAGTAGCCTTGATTATTCTGGACCCATTCAAAGTAAGAAACAATAACACCGCCTGAAGAAGCAAGCACATCCGGCACAAGCAGTACTCCGCGCTCAGTCAGGATCTGGGTGGCTTCGATGGTTGTCGGTCCGTTTGCAGCCTCGACAACGATTTTGGCCTGTATATTGTGGGCATTTTCTTCAGTGATCTGATTTTCAATGGCCGCAGGCACCAGGATCTCACAATCCAATTCCAGCAATTCCTTGTTTGAAATGGTATTTTTAAATAGCTTCGTAACCGTACCAAAGCTGTCACGGCGATCTAAAAGATAATCAATATCAAGGCCATTAGGATCGTATAAGGCGCCGTAAGCATCAGAAATGCCGACTACCTTCGCGCCTGCATCGTGCATGAATTTGGCAAGGAAGCTTCCGGCATTGCCGAATCCCTGTACAACTACACGGGCACCCTTAATATCTATGCCGCGCTTTTTCGCAGCTTCATTAATGACAATTGTTACCCCTTTGGCTGTGGCGGATTCACGGCCATGTGAACCACCAAGCACAAGAGGCTTTCCGGTAATGAAACCAGGCGAGTTAAATTCATCAATCCTGCTGTATTCATCCATCATCCATGCCATGATCTGGGAGTTGGTGAATACGTCCGGGGCTGGAATATCCTTAGTGGGCCCGACTATTTGGCTGATTGCCCGCACATAGCCGCGGCTCAGCTTTTCAAGCTCACGGAAGGACATATTGCGCGGATCGCAGACGATGCCGCCTTTTCCGCCGCCATAAGGAAGATCAGCAATGCCGCATTTCAAGCTCATCCATATAGAAAGCGCTTTTACTTCACGTTCCGTTACATCCGGATGGAAACGGATTCCTCCCTTTGTAGGACCCACTGCATCATTATGCTGTGCACGGTATCCTGTAAAGATCTTTACAGATCCATCATCCATTCTTACCGGAATTTTAACGGTGAGCAAACGTAAAGGTTCTTTCAAAAGCTCATACACTTCCTCGGGATATCCGAGCTTCTCCAATGCTTTATGTATTACAGTCTGAGTAGACTTCAGCACATCATGTTTTTCTTCTTCGTTAGTATGGTCAGTACCTTTTTCGGCTACCATCTGCTTACCTCCTAAAGTCTCGTTTAATAGGCTATTTTCAGGCTTTGGCTCACCTTCCATGACATAGTATACACCTTAACCAACCTTCTGCAAAGGATAAAAAAAGCAATTGTCCAATTTTTTCACATGATTTTGTAAACGTTGCCAACTCCCGGCGTTTTCAATCATAATTAAAAGATAAAAGAGTATAAATCGAGTTCTAAAATTATGGTAATATAAATTATTTGATTGATTCCATATGAACTGCCTGCAACCCGCCAAAATATCAATGTATCTTAACAGTGCCAATAGCTGGTTTCGAAAACTTTACGGCTATGAAACAAGGCAGCTGATTTCCGCGGGGCGGGCGGTGATCCTCCCGGTTCCCTGAGAAGTCTCACCTGTTCCCTTAATCCCGCAGGAGTCACGCACCTAACGCTCCAATCAACCTGATTTAACAATGGAATCGTCAAATTAGGAAAATAGCCTAAAATAAAGAAAGGGAACTCCAAAGTAAATGGAGTTTCCTTTTGAATAAGGCTTTATTTAACCGCCTATAGGGCTTTCACACCGCCATTAAATAGTACACTAGTATCTCCTTTGCCCATTCTTGGAGATTATCGCAAGCAGAAGAAAGCCTAATTCTCAACGACAAATCTGCATTTGGCATAAATTCAGCAACAGTACTCACAGAGTCATTTTTTAAAATATTCCGTCATAACTGAAATAGCATTTCCTGAAATAATGCAAGTCCCATACTCCTGAAGCCTATAAAGTGTCAGCGTAGAAACTGAGCCATATTCAGCTGCCAGGGAGATGGCCAAATTGAATAAATCTTCTCCGACATCTTCTATCCACATATAGTAATGGCCTTCAAGGCTAAACAGCGAGCTTTTAGCTATCCCATTGAACCTTAGCGAATGCGACAATTGTATGACGTCCTCAAAATCTTCGAATCTGTATAAAATGTGCGGATGCTCCCCTACCTTAACCTGCAGGTCCAAAAACTCATCTTCATCAGACAGCAGCTCTTCTTCGTCCTTTGTGACGATAATAACCAGTCCCTGAGCCTGGAGGCTGAAAATCTCAATCGCAATGGATCCTGTCATTTTAAAACTTAATTCATCACATGCTTCTTCTACCATATCCTGAAAAAGCTTGTGGACCTTCAGCGAATTCCCTTTTATATCTTCTTTCGTTATGCCTCTGTCGATAAGGTCATCTAAGGTTAAAAATATTTTTATTTTATTGTTGGTCAATCGCTCAAGCTTCATAAAAAAATGCCCCCTGGATACCATCTTCATATATCATATGAAGGCGGCTATCTGGGGTGCATATATCCTAAGAGGTTTGAATAGACGCATCAAGCCAGTTTTCCCATTCAGTGCGGGAATTTCCGACAAGACAATCTTTGTACTTTTTTAAGACAGCGGGTGAAGAGGCATCAACAGCCGCACCGCCAATTCCTACAGCAAGATCAGGAAACTGCTTTTTCAGTTCGCCGATCAGCTCGAGTGCCGGGTTTAAGCAATCTATCATGGTGCAGGAAAAAAACAGCCCTTTAGGTTTGATGATATCAAGGACAACAAAAAGATCTTTTTCTGCAATGCTTGGCCCTAAGTAAACCGTTTGATATCCTTTTCTTTTTAAAAACAATGAAAAAATCAGCAATCCAAATTCATGCCATTCTCCCGGAGCACAGACTGTAATCACTTTAGGCAGCATGCTGTTGACCGGCAGGGTATGCATGATAAAGCTGATTCTGCTTCTTAATACAGATGATGCGAAATGCTCGTGGGCAGATGTAATCTCCCCTTTTTCCCACATATCCCCTATCTGAACCAGAAGCGAGCCTAAGATGTTCACGACAGCCTGTTCAATCGTATACATACCAAAAGCCTGATTGATAATGCCATGTGCCCTTGTTTCATCAAAGCTTAAAAGAGCCTGAAGAAGCTCGTCCCCCAGGTTCTTTTCATGCGGGCCCTCGTCTGGATGATCTTCACTTTCCTCTTTGGGGTCATCCCGGTCCAAAAGAGCAATGGCCTGGGAAATGGTAAATCCCTGGTTTAATTTAGCAATCAGCCATTTGAGCGTTTTCACATGCTGTTCTGTATATAGACGATGCCCTGATTCGTTCCTTACAGGAGCAATTACTTTATATCTCCGTTCCCAAGCCCGCAAGGTACCTGGCATGATGTCCAGCATTTTAGAAACTGCTTTTATATTGTATTTTCCTTCCTGCATCCTTCATAAGTCCTCCATCCAGAACGTTCTACTGAAAAAAGTATAGAACATTACATAGGCGATGTAAAATTCCAATATGCTGTACGCTACATTTGCAGCTCATTTCTTATTGCTGAGGTCTTCTCTCCCTTTTGGATAGTGATTATATGCGTTTCCGGTTTGGCCCCGAGCCTGAGAGGAACCGTACTTGTCCCATAGCCATTGCTTGTTAGATATACACAATCTCCTTCAGTGTAAATGCTGCCGATTTCATAAGGCCCATAACCGAATACCCTGATCTGCCCTCCATGCGTATGCCCGGATACTACCAGGCTGATACCATGTTCGTCTTCAATTTGTTTTTTCACGATAGGATTATGTGAGACCAATATCCGGAAAGTCCCTTTTTCGGCATCAGAAAGCGCCAAATCAAGCCGGTCCCGTTCTTCGCTGATATCATCAATGCCAATCAGCGAAATTTTTTCTCCCTGTTCTGATTGAAAAGATACCGCAGTATTATCAAGAATCCTGACTCCATGATCCAGAAGCATCGCATCGAGTGAATGATAGTCACCTTCATAATCATTGTTGCCCCATACGAAGTAGAGAGGTCCCGCTTCTTTAAGCTTAATGATATTGTCTTCTGCCTGTTTTAAGGCAACGCCGCCTTCTCTAATATCTCCCCCGAGTATCACCATGTCGGCTTTTCCCTTGACTGCCCCGATCAGCTTATCCGTAACCCGTCTTCTATGTATATCAGAAATAAAAAAGACCGTAACCTTCCCAAAGGATTCAGGAAATTGCGGGAATGTAAGATCTTCCGACAAAACACGGTCCAAAAAAGCATTTCTATACATAATCACTATAATCACAGCAATAATTGCTGCAATAACTGCAAGGCATATTAATACAATCATCGCAAAGGCAAACCTTCCCTCTAATAAGATCTGATTTAAAAAACAGCGTTATTCGATACATTGATTATTGACATTCCTATATATTCCTACACTATCTATAAATGACTGTCAGTGCAAGCTTTGTATGGCTGTATATATCTCAGCCTGCGCAGGATATTCTCCCCGCCTTTGTTTTGATAAAAAAAATCCCCTCATTGAAGAGAGAATATGCATGTATTTATTTACTTTCATGATATAGGTTTATATCATAGTTGCTTTTCATCATTTCAAATACCTTATGGCGGTTTTTCCACTCCTGTTCCTTTTTCCAGAGATCCTTGCTTTTATCAATAATTTCACAGCGCAAGCCATGATACTCTTTTTCAGCTTTATCCATTTTCTTTTTAATCATAAGCATATACCCATACATGCCTATTGAAGCCGATAAAAATACAAAGTGTGAAAAGCGGTCAACAAACATTGAAAACATAGTAAAAAAAGAAGAAGAATATGGTACAACAATATAATAATACACATACCCAAACAATAGGACAGCCATAATCATAGAGGTCCAAATGCTGAAAATATGCTTGTTTTTTAAGCGTTCATATTTTCTTTTTTTCTCAATTACTTTCTGAAGCATTTGCCTTGTTGCCTGATCTGTATTTTCATCAAGCATTATAATCGCAGAGTCCATGACAGTCTGCCCCCTTATAACATTCTCTCAGGAAAACTATATGCGCTTGTACCAAATATATTCCGCAAAGAAAGGCACCGGGCTGGCAGCCCTGCTTACGGGATGATTTTTAGATAAGACTGTTTTCGTAAACTTTGTTGCTTTTTAAAAGGGATTTTTGATTTCCCTGCGAAATAACATACGTGAAGCCAAGGTGTTGAATAAGGAGTAATGGAGGAGTTCGTAAGTTGCTGCCAATACGAATGGACGAAATTCCTGTTGAAATAAAAGAATATTTAAATAAAATAAATTCTATAAGCTATCCGCGCCAAGGTTACACCTCTGATGTAGGATTGATTAATAGTGACCAAGGATTTTTTGTACTTAAAAGGACAAAGGGTAAAGTGTTTTGTTCTATATTAAAAAAAGAACGATTCATTTTAAACATTTTAACCAATAAGACAGAATTGCCCATTCCAAAGGTGAAAAAATTTTTAGAGGTAGAAAATGATACTGTTTCTTGGATCCTAATGGATTTTTTAGAAGGAGAAACTTTAAGGTCGTCAGCTTTACTCAATGAGAAGAAAAAAGAAAATCGTCATGAAATAATATTTAACTTTGGCAGAATCTTGTCTCAAATACACTCAACGCCGTGTCCCGATGAATTAATAAATGAACATCGCTGGCTTAACCTAATGCTGTATAAAGCAGAAAAAAACAGTAAAATCCATGAGGTAGACGGAACTAAAGAGTTATTAAAAAGCATAAAAGAAAATCAGCCAAAAGACTATAATCAAACCCTTATTCACGGAGATTTTACGATAGATAATGTATTGGTATCACATGGAGTAATTACTGGAGTTATCGATTGGGGCTATGGAGCATTTGGAGACCCCAGGTTTGATGTTTCATTAGCTATTCGTCCTAAACGGAATGCTTTTGAAAATGAGATAGATAAACAAATATTTTTTGAAGGCTATGGAGGAAAAATTATCACTGATAATGATTATGATTATTTTGCTAATGGGTTATATGAATTCTTTTAATTTTACATTGTTATTACCGGCTTTGAATAGATCTTCTAAATACTCGGCCCTGCCCACTGGAGACTGCCCAGAAGGACAGCAACAATATACTCGAAAACAGGAAAATTAAAAAAAGCCAGATTCCTTTAAAATCGGCTTTGTTAATGTACATTATTGATGTTTGCACTTTGTTGACTGGAGCAGGTGTGCCACAATCCTGCAGGACTATAATATGCTCCCGTAGAGCAAGCATCCCTGCGTTCCAATCAACAGCAAATTCAACATAGCTTATCCTGTATTTATTGATTGGCCATGCAGCTTTGCATAAAACATGATTTCCCTGGATTTATTGTTTAATCGGGATTTTAAGTATTTGGCCCGCTGCTAAATCGTAGCTAGACAAGTGATTCCACTTCATTATAAGCGGTATGCCGTCCTTTGAATGGTAATAAGTCATTGAAATATGGTACATTGTTTCCTGCGGTTTTACGGTGTGCAGCAGTATTTTATAGTGGCTGGCAGAAGCAGCCGGCGCACTTTTTGCATTTCCGCTGTATACAGGAGCAGCCTTTTTCTGCGCTTTTGCTGTTTCAGCTTTCTTGGGCGCTGCCGAGGCTGTTTCAGCTTTCTTCTTTGGTGACGTCCAAGCAGGCACTGTTTTTTTCTCAGATGCTGCGGAAGCTGTTTCCGCATTCCTCTCAAGTGCCGGAGAAGCTGTTTCGGCATTCTGCTGCGCACTTTGAGTTTCCGTTTTTACAGGGGCAGCAGATTTCTTCTCCGTTTCCCCTGATGCATCTTTCTCAATTTCCCCAGCCGTGCTTACAGGTTCATCGACAATTTCCACCTGCTCAACATTGGATGGCTCAGAATGAGAAAGTATCTTTAAGGGACTTTTAAAATGGGCATTCAAAAAGTAAATGGTAATCGGCAAAAGAATAAAAAATAAGGCCAGCAGCTTAAGCAGAGGAAATTTGATTTTCAATTTGGTTTTCTTTTTTTTATTTCGATGTATTTCACTTCTGCTTGGCAGAGGCGGATATGTTTTCAGCCTCTCTGCTTTCGTTCTCAGCTCATGGGCTTGATCTTGCTGTGAAGTTCTTTCCGTGTCCATAAACATCCTCTTTCTTCAGGCTTTTCCCTGCTTATTTTTCAGTATAATTCCCAGGATGAAATCAATAATAAAATGGGCAGTGATGGTTACCATTAAATTTCCTGTTACGCTATAAATCCAGCCGATAAAAAAGCTAAGGCCGGCAATGTTCACCAGCAGATACCATTTAAATAAATAGCGGTAATGAACGAGCGCGAATATAACGCTTGTCCAAACTAGCCCAATATTTGTCTGGATTACCCCGCGAAACAGCACTTCTTCGCAAAAAGCGACAATCAGGGCAGCTGCAGGCACCAGCGGATAGCTGAGGCTTTTAAAAATCCTTTCGTTGACGCCGCCATCATCCTGCCAGGAAGCAGGAATGGTTTTCATCATGATTATATCAAAAGCCACAACAGCAGCTCCTGCCGGCAGTCCAATCACCGCAATATTGATGTCGCTTATCCTGAACAAGGCAGTAAATGAGGCGATATCCGGGAATAAAAATAGACCTAAAAGCAGGGCCGCCGCCAATAATATCAGCTGCGTAATAAATAAGTTATAGATCAGCTGTTTATCTGAGAGCTGTTTGATCAATTCCGCTTGTTTATTTTTCATCGTGAACATCTTTCAGAAGCAAAAACCGGGCTAATTCTTCTTTCCAGCTGAAGTAAAAGTTGTCCCCGTGATTACCTTGATCTGGCATGCTTTTAAAAAAGTCCTCTGCCCTCAATCCGCAATGGTCACAGCAATCCTTTTCCTTCTTGCCTGCCGGCGTCTCTTCAAAATATTCCATAATTCCTGTACGCCTGCACAATGTACTATGCAGCCATCCGAAAAAGCGATGAAACTTTTTCAAATTGTATTGCGTTCTGTCAGCTGCATACTCTTGCATATCTCTTTGTATATCCCCTATACTTCTCAATCGGTTATTTTGAATGAAATGTTTAATGAACCCCCACTGAGTTTCATTCAGGGAGTATGCCATCATCAGCTTTTCTTCTTCCTCTAAAATCACATCAAGATTTCCGCCATGATTTCTTATAAAGGAAAAAACAGCCTCCATCTGGACGGGAAGAGGAAATTGCTGCTCCAAAAGACGAATGGGCAGGCCCTCATCTCCTTCGGAATATAGGAGGACTGCCAGGCTTTCTAAACCGTCCCGTCCTGCCCTGCCGATTTCCTGGACATATGACTCCATGCTGGCTGGGGTGTGAAAATGGATGACAAATCTGACATTTTCCTTGTTGACACCCATGCCAAACGCGGATGTTGAACAGATGATATTCAGCTGGCCGTTTAAAAATTGCTGCTGGATCAGAATCCGATTTTCCTGTTCCATTCCCCCATGATAGCAGCCGACCCCTTTTATTCCCATTTCCAATAATTTTTGCGCTGACGATTCCGCGGCCTTTTTACTCGAAAAGTATATGATTCCTGGTCCCTGTAAGGATTGGACCAGTTCGTTTAAACGGTTTAATTTATCATCAAAAGAATGATGCTTTTCCACAATAAGTGAGATATTGGCACGGTCAACGGAGGAAATCACTTCGCGGCACGAGCTAAGCCCCAGCTTCTCTTTAATATCGCTCCTCACTTCCCTTGTTGCGGTAGCAGTAAGTGCTAACGTAAGCGGATTGGATAATTTCCCTCTAATCACGCCTAGTTCGAGGTATTCCGGCCTGAAATCATAACCCCATTGGGAGATACAGTGAGCCTCATCAATGACAAACAATCCGATTTCGAGACGCATCAAAGCTGCCTTGACATGTTCAAGTACGAGCATTTCAGGTGACATAAATATGAAACGGAAATCCTGCAGGTTTGCGATTGCCTTTCTTTTTTCAGCTGGAGATAAAAAGGAATTCAGCGTCAAAACGCTCTTTTCCCCACCTGCTTTCAGCTGTTCCGCCTGATCCTGCATCAAAGACAGAAGCGGTGAAACAATAATAACCGGCTTATTCAGCAGATATGCCGGCAGCTGGTAGCATAACGATTTACCTGACCCAGTCGGCAGCATGCCAATCGTGTCCTCCCCGTGAAGAAGCGAGGAAATGATTTCCTCCTGGCCGGGGCGGAACTCCTTAAAACCAAAATATTTATTTAATGCTGCATGTAGATTCATAAGTTATCCCCTGCTTTAGCGAGCACAAGACGAATTTTAAAAAAGCTGATGCTTTCATCTTTTACCAGCATTTTAATGGATTTTAACTGTTTAGTTTTACTTTCGCCAGCTGCCTGTAAAATGACCATTTTTTCTTTCTCCGATACATAGTCATGGATCGGAAATTCTTTGTCAGCCAGTGCAATTTCGACGATATGGTCTTCTATGGTATTTGACTTAAGTTTCCTTATTCCCGCTATATCCTGCAGGGAATAGCCTTTTGCCAAAAAGTCAAGTGTAGCTTTTGACGATTGTGTCAGGGAATCATTATGGCTTTTTCCCTTATTTTTCAGCAAGGATGCCAGCAAAGGGTAATCCCCCTTGCCTAATGATATTTGCTCCATCATAAAATGAATGGTACCCAGGAATACAAACTTTATATGCCATTCATCATCTGCAAGCTCTGCAGCAATCTGATTATATGTATTGCCTATACGGTGGCTTCCGGACAATTTCAGCACAAATATTTTCTGCTCCAGTGCTTCCCTTGTTTCTAAAAGACTGACCAGTTCGGAATAAAGATGTTCTGCCAAAAGAAGGCGGTTTTTTCCTGTGCCAGACAGAAACTGTTTCACAAAGCTTTGTATGCCCAGATTCCGCTGAATCGGATAAAAGGATTTTTGAGAGCGAATAATATGCGAAAGGGATTGGATAAGCAATGAAAGCCGCCCCCAAAAAGCAAAAGCTTCACTTTGAAATTTCAATCCGTTAAGCGCCGCCGGCAATGGCTGTTTGTCCAGATAATCTGTGAGCAGTTCCTCTCCCTGCCGGCTGATGATAAAATGATCTTCTCTTGTTCCAGAATCAATCAGCCCATTTTTCTCCAGCCCTACCGCTGTTTTCATCAATTCTTCCCTAGAAAGCGAAGGAACGGTCCCAAACAAGGGAGCCAGGCGGAAGAAGTGTGCATCCTGGATGGTCTGTGACGATTTTTTTCCTTTTAGCATATGATAAATTCCATGAACCGAGCGTTCACCTTTAAACTTTTTAATGCTATATAAAATAACTGCCTCTAAATAGTGGCGAATCAATGTCCATCACAACCCTATAGTAAAGTTAGTTCCATTGTATCAAATTGCAGGAATCACCGTGATAATTTATTACCGCCTGAAACATAGAACAGCCAAAATGAAAGATAAAATCTTCAAATTTCTTGGACTCAGCAAGCGTTCAGCTGACAGGTGAATGGTCATTTTACAAACTGAAAAAATAACAGGGACCCTCTTTCCAGCTCGCTGTATTAGAGATTTTTATTGAAAAGTTTGTATTTCAGTTTTACAATAGTAAAGAGTTAGAGCTTCCAACCTCTTGGGAGCGATAGCGCTGAACCTACCGGGAGGGATATTAATGGCAAAATATACAATCGTTGATAAAGAAACATGTATCGCATGCGGCGCTTGCGGTGCTGCTGCGCCAGACATTTATGATTACGATGACGAAGGAATCGCATTTGTTACGCTTGATGACAATGAAGGCATCGTCGAGATTCCAGATGTTCTCCTTGATGATATGATGGATGCATTTGAAGGCTGCCCGACAGATTCAATCAAAGTTGCCGATGAACCATTTGACGGCGACGCAATGAAATTCGAATAACAAAAAAAGCCATCTCAAAATGAGGATGGCTTTTTTTGTTATTCTTCCCCAAAGTGTTGGTACCGTTTATTCCATATACATACATGTTAAAAGGTCTATTTATCGAGCAAGCAGCAAAGTTTACGAAAGCAGCCTTTCTTAAAAATATTTAATTTCTAATTTTCGCCTATTTTAACTTCCTGTTTTGACAGTAAGTTAACTATTATTAAAAATATTACTGATAGTAAAAGTGGGCTAAATAATATCCATGGAGCAGTTAATATATCGTTTATGCTCTGTCCAATCATACCAGCCCATTCTCCGGATTGGGATAAGTATTTTGCATCTCTTTCGGGATCTGCTGCAATATTCCCCGGCTTTATTCCCCCAATGAAATATTTAAATACCCCCAAATGAATTAATAGTAATAAATTAGCTGAAATTTGCTGTAAAAATAAACTAATTAAGCGATTTTTCATAACTGGCACTATATGTTTCGTTAAGATACGCCAATTAGAAGCACCTAAATGCATTGAGGCCTCTATGTATGAACTTTTTACTATTTCTTTCATTTCATTTGAAACAGTATTTATTAATATAGGAAATCCCACAAAAATGATGATCAAAAGCTGAATTATAATCATTTTGGTATAGCCCATTTGAGTCTTCAAGAATATAAGGTCTGGAGAAAGAATATTTACTAAAACAAAAGCCGGAATATACTGAAAGGGCATTAAAAAAAGCTGTATTTTATTGCTGACCTTCTTAAGTGGAAATACTAAAAGATAAGCACATGTAATGCTAATTATGATTCTGGCAAGAGATACTATAGTAATGAAAAAAATGGTGTATTTTGCACCATCGAGTACTCTTAAAACTAAATCATTTCCTCCTCTATCAGTTCCTAATGGATGATGAATGGATGGAGGAAATGGAGCAAATTCAGTATCACCATTTTCTGTTATATGTATTCTATCAGCCTTAATATGTTCCTTAACTATTACACTATAAAATAAACTAATGATACATATCGTTATTAATATAACTAAAAGTGTTAGCAGTGGCTTTTTTTTAATAAAATTCAACATAATAAATCACACTCCCGTTTTTATAACGGTTGTTTTTATTAATAAAAATATTATTCCATATGGGATTAAAATTAGAATGATGCCTATAGCAAGTACATCTTCAGACATAAAACGGTACATTAAAAGGGTAAATCCTTTCATTTGAAATAAATATTCAATAATTATCAAGCTAGACAGCATAACCCAATAAATTACTGTTAAATATTGCAATAAAGAATAACATAAATTTCTAAAAACGTGTTTAAAGAAAATTTGATTTCTAGAGACACCTGTCGCTACTGCAAATTCAACATACATCTTTTCATATTCCTCTTCAGTAATGGCAATTAGTAATCTTATCAACATAAACAGCGGAATAATCATTAAACAAAAAATAGGAATGACATAAACATTAGAACTAAATCCATATAATTGAAAAATCTTTATACCAGTATGTTTATAAATATAGATTATAAAGTATTGAATAGAAATAATAATAAATATATCAGGTAATATTTCAGTGATTGTAATAATTATCATTACAATCTTTTTAGCTTTCCTTGGCAGATAAATATAGATATATGTAACTAAAACAGCGATGATCATTGATAAAATTAGAGATATCAATAAAATGGTCATAGAATATGTATAGGCTTTAGGTAAATAACTAAACAAAGGTACAACTTCATGAAAACCCAGTATAATGTTTTTATCTCTAACTGAAAAAAGATTCATTAATACTGAGATAAATCTTTGTATATACTGCTCAGGATAAAATCCAATTATTTTATTTTTATATAAAATAGAAGGCAGTGAAGAAATTGCACAAATACTGCATAACAATACAAAAGCATTAAAAATGAGATGGCTAATAGTTTTTAAATTTATTTTTCCTTTTAACAAATATATACTCCCTCTGCAAATTCATCATTTACTGATTTCTTTCAGCACCTGAAGATTTGGAATTAGTAATGAAACTTTGTAAAAATATAATGCTTGTTGTATGCGGAATAAAAGCAGGGTAATTTCAGGAAAATCCACTTACCTATTTCCCATTATACTCCAAGGTTAAAAATGGTAATAGTTCCATTTTAATTATAGGCTCTTTTCCCAAAGATTGTTGTTTCTTAAAAAGTACTCGAGGCAAATCCATTGTTAAAGCAGGTTGATTGGAGCGGAAGGTGCGGAGACTCCTGCGGGATCAGCGTGACAGATGAGACCCCGCAGACGCAAGTCGAGGAGGCTCAGCTCACGCCCCGCGGAAAGCGAAGCATCCTGGAGCGGAAATCAACCACTGGTTCAGGTAGCAGCAAAGTTTACGAAAACAGCCTAAAACATTATGCTTTAGAGATATTAGGACAGAGACAAAAAAAACACCGATAATGTCTAAAGGCTGCCAACAAAGCCGGCAGCCTTTTTTAGGTTATCCATTTATGTTCCCAATGAGCTCTGAGGAAAAATTCGCACTGCATACAAAAAACCGAAAGCTTGTTAAGCTTTCGGCTTTTCCTGCAAAATTTAAGCATTTTTATAGCGTGATTGTTTATTGATCCAGGGGTGAAGGCGCGTGAACAGCAGCATGAATACAATCCCCATTAATACACCCTTGATCATATTGAACGGAAGGATCGCTGTCGTTACAAGCTGTCTTGTTTGTTCGCCAGACATAGCCGCCCATCCCATGAACATCGTATATGCCGGAAGAAAGACAAAATAATTCAGCAGGCTCATAAGGACCGCCATCGAGACAGCTCCACCGGCTAGGCCTAATGTCATTCCTTTATTAGAGCTGGCTTTTTTATAGATATAGTATGCAGGAAGAACAAATACAACCCCTGCTACAAAATTTGCAATATGTCCAACAGGGACACCTGTAGGGCTTCCAATCATGACAAAGTCCAGCAGGTTTTTAATGAATTCAACCAGAATTCCGGCCAATGGCCCAAAAATCAAGGCAGCAACCAAAGCTGGAAGATCACTGAAATCAATTTTCAGATATGCAGGCAAACCGGGAAACGGAAAATTCAGCAGCATCAAAAGATATGCCAGACTCCCAAGCATCGCCACTGTGACCATTTTTTTAACTTTACTTTCTTTCATAGTTCTCTCTCCTTCTTTTTTGTGTCTACCCCACGAAAAAGAGGATCAGTTCCATTTTTGCCTGCAGATCCCAATAAAAAACCCTTTAATTCACATTGAAATTAAAGGGATAAATAGCGGCATCAGCAAACAAACGTTCAGCAGACATGCTGTTTTGAACGTTGCCGGAACCTCCATCTTCTCCCATCCAGACTATACTGTCGGCTTTGGAATCTCACCAAATCCTGCCCTAAGGCTCGCGGGCTTAGAAGGATGATCCTTCATCACCGCCGGTGGGGAATCTCGCCCCGCCCCGAAGATAGACCTATAAAATTATCTTACACTTTTAGATTATATACGATTTTCTTTTTCTTGAATAGTCATTTGATTATATTCTATAAAGTGCCACAGAATTCCCGTCTGCAGACCTGCAATACAGGCAGCCAAGCCTTGAGCCCGCTAACAAGTTTTCCCTGCAGCGGCCCCGCACATTCCCTCCGTTCAGCAATTGATATAAGGATAAAGGTTTCCCATAGCTTTTCCGCTCGAAGATGCTCGCTTTCCGCGAGAATTCCACTCCAATCATCCCGTTTTAACAATGGTAACACCTCACGCAACACATCAATAAACCACAGTCTTTAAGGAATGCACCAAAAAATATTTTTGCTTTTTCTTCAGCTCCTCTTTGGAATCAGAATTTCTACAGATGACAGCCTTTCTGAGATCCTTCTGAAATTATCTTTCTGGCATAATAATTCCGTTAAGCGTTTACATTAGTATTTACTGAATTGACAGTTCGTAAAACCTTCTGTAAAATTGACAGAAAATTCTTATAGGCAGGTGTGTATGGTGTATCATATTTTAATTGCTGATGCTATTAAGCCCGAAGGCCTGGGCCCTCTTCTTGAGGCGCCGGATATCCTTCTCATTAACAAAACAGTAACAGAAGCGGAAGAAGAGCTTGATCAGGTTGATGCGATTCTGGTCAGAAGCGCGACAACCGTCACAGAAGAATTAATGGACCGTATGCCGAATTTAAAAATTATCGCACGTGCCGGTGTAGGCATTGATAATATCGATGTCCCGGCAGCCACTAAGCGCGGCATCGTTGTTGTAAATGCACCTGACGGAAATACTATGTCCACTGCTGAGCATACTTTTGCCATGATGGCTTCATTGATGCGCCATATTCCACAAGCTCATTCTTCTCTTAAGAATGGAGAATGGAAACGCTCATCCTTCACTGGCACTGAACTATACGGAAAGACACTGGGGATTGTGGGTATGGGGCGAATTGGCAGTGAAATTGCCAAAAGAGCTAAAGCGTTTGGAATGACCCCTGCGGTTTATGATCCCTTTCTGACAGCAGAACGAGCTAAGAAGATGGGCGTCCTCTCTTTATCTCTTGAGGATCTGCTGAAAACAGCCGACATCATTACCGTCCATACTCCATTGACAAAAGATACCAGGAATCTATTAAACAAAGAAAATCTCAGCACCTGCAAAAAAGGTGTATATCTTCTGAACTGCGCACGCGGCGGCATTATTAATGAAGATGATTTGTATTCCCTGATACAGGAAGGCCACATTGCCGGTGCTGCCATAGATGTATTTGCAACAGAGCCTCCTCATGGCCATAAGCTGCTTACGCTGGATGCTGTCATTGCTACTCCGCATCTCGGCGCTTCAACCAAAGAAGCTCAGCTCAATGTGGCAACACAGGTTGCTCAGGAGGTACTGCAGTTTTTAAATGGAAATCCCGTTTCCAATTCGATAAATCTTCCTGCGATATCAAGGGAATTATTCGAAAAGGTACAGCCTTATTATCAGCTTGTGAAGCAAATGGGCTCCATCGTTTCACAATGCATGAAGGAAGGAATTCACGAAATATCGGTAACCTACGCAGGAAGCGACCTTGATTTTGATCACTCTATTTTGACAAAAAGCTTGATATCCGGCTTTTTCAAAAGCCGTTTAGATATCCCCGTCAATGAGGTGAATGCACTTTTAGTGGCAAAAGAACGCGGAGTGACTATCGGGGAAAAAATTGCGGCAGAAACTTCCGGTTACTCCAACCTCATTACCGTCACTGCAAAAGGAGATACAGGGCTGCTGGGCATTAGCGGGACGCACATTGAGGGTTATCATTCAAGAATTGTCAGCTTAAACGGCTTTAACATTGATTTCCATCCTGAAGGGAATTTTCTTTATATTCAGCATAGAGACCGGCCCGGTGTTATTGGCAGAGTGGGAAAAATACTCGGAGACCATGATGTGAATATTGCCACCATGCAGGTAGGGCGCAAAGAAGCAGGCGGAGAAGCCATTATGGTCCTATCCTTCGATAAACGCCTTAACGAAGAAGCTTCCGGCAAACTCAATGACTTGGATGATATCACCTTCATGTCCAGAATCACCCTGTGACTTTCCTTTAAAGCATTGGCTTTGTTAAAGTACATGGATGCGTTCTGCACTATTGGAAATGATTCGCTTCTGAGGATCGTCACCAGCGGCGAAATCTGACCGCAGCCCGTGAGAGGAGGAGGCTCGGCAGTCTTCTGAGTGGAGTATACATAACATTCATGGAAAAAAGGAGAATGCATCTCATTCTCCTTTTTTCCATGCATTTACAGGCGAAAATAATCCCTGCTGCCAGGAGTGTCATTTACCAGCTGCCAGCACCATGCTTCCATACTGGCCGAGTCCAGTTGCTCCAGGAAAATGCCTGCTCCCTTTTTTCTGAAGCATGTCCGCTTTTTCCGCCAATAAATAATAACCCAACGCATAGTCCAATAATGACTGCAATCAGCAGCCTTTTCCCATAATCAAGCATCAGATTCCCCCTTAGCCGTTTATACTTTTTTATGGTATGTGAAAAGGGTTCAATATAGAACGGTCTGAGAATAGGAATGTTTTCAGTTCTGAACCTGGCTATTATTAGTTTTTGATTGACGAATGACATTTGGAGCTTGGGGCACTCTTATATCTCTATTCAATTGAAAATTGCCGATTTTTGTGAGAGGCGGATTTATAAACTTCACCCATTCATAGCCGAAATCCTTTGCTGTAAATAAAATTGCTTCTACGGTTTGCGAAGCCGCTTTTGTATCTTTCAGCTCGGAATCAGAAGAAAGAAAGATTGTTACTTTTTTTTCTTTTTTGTTTTCCTGAATTTTCTTCCATTTAAACGCCCTCGGAATCGATGGCTTTACCCCCTCTATGGCTGGGTTTTTTTTGGCTGATGCAAGCGCATCTCCTATATAGTTATATTCCATGTACGGCACGATATAGGAAGGTGATTTCTTATCAGCCTGATAAATAAGGTATGTTTGCCTGGAGTTGGCCGGAAGCTTTTCTTCTCTGATCCAGCCGGTTTCCGGGAAGTTTGCTCCCGCTTTTCCATTTTCCGTTAGCGTGAATTTGACAGCATGCTGATACTTCATTATTTGGCGGATCGTTCTTAAAAAAAGCTGATCATCTCTAATGGCTCGGCTTTTTGCCGGAATATCTATATTTATACTGGATTCACCGGGATTTTTAGTAAAAGTCAGCTGAAGAGGATAATAATCCCCTAACCCCAAGGCTTTACCTTTGAGGCCATCCATATTTTTTTTTAGCACATCCAGCCTTTTGCTTTCTGCAAATTGTTTCACTTCTATTGAAACTGGAATAATTAAATTAAATTGCCGGTCCGGAACACCTATTGTTATAGTCTTGTTTTTTGCCGGCATAGCGGATACTGATTTTCCCGCCGAATCCTTACTGCCGCCAGTTCCGAGCAGATTTCCTGAAACAGATTTTTTTGCAGCTGTACCCAGCTTGTTCCTATCAGTCTGTTTATCTGCACGGGTGCTGCTTGCCTGCTCCATATGGCCTTGGCTTGAAAGGTGATTTCTTTCATAAAAAAAAGAAACGGAAAGCAGCAAAATAATAAGCAAAGAAAAAGCTGCTGTAACGGAAGGAATCCATCTTCTCTTTCTTTTAAATAATTTTAGAGCAGAAAGAGACTGATAGACTTCCCCTTGATTGCGTTTATCACTGATTTCAGGCAATTGATGAAGCAATTTTTTTATTTCATCATCGCTCCATCGGGATTTTTTCATATTGCTCCCCCTCCTCTCCTGTATACTCCTCCATCATTTTTTTAACAGCCTTCAAAGCTCTGTGCTGCGTTGTTTTCACCTTGCTTAAGCTCCAGTTCAGCACCTCTGCCGCCTCAACGGTAGAAAGCCCCTGTACAAAGCGCAGCACCAGGACAGACTTTTGATCCATCGTGCAGCGGTCGAGGCTTTTATAAATTTGCTGAATATCCTCTTTTTGCAGGGCTATTTCCTCCGGAAGGGGTGCTGTGTCCTTTACAGTCTGCTTACTCCAATCGAAATTATGGAAAAGCCTTTCCTTAAAGCGTTTCTGCTTTCGGAAATGATCAATTGCTGCATTTCTGGCAATCGAATAAAGCCAGGTCTTTTCACTGCTTTTCCCCTGAAAATGTTCATATGACCTCAACACCCTGATATAGACTTCCTGTACGATGTCTTCTGCTGTTTCTCTGTTCCCTGTCATATAATATAAGAATTGATAAAGTTCTTTATGGTAGCCTTGATAAAGCTCATGGAAAACGGAGTCCATTTTTTCCCTCCTCCGTTAAAATATTGTCGCATCGCTATCAATATGTCACACCTTCATCATAGTCCCATAACCCAAAAAAAGGAAGATATTCCGAGAAATATCTTCCTTTTTTTGCAGCGTCCGCGTTTCTTATGAAACAAGATTTTCCGCCACGCTTTTATCCTATTATTCATTTTCTTTCATTTTCCGAGGCAATATAAAGGTAAATGTCGTCCCTTTTCCAAGCAAGCTATTGACTGTAATCATCCCTTCATGAGCATCAATGATATTCTTTGCAATAGCAAGGCCAAGGCCTGTACCTGATTGTCCGCGCGTCCGCGATTTGTCTGCCTTATAAAATCTTTCAAACACAAAGGCCAAATCTCCTTCAGGAATCCCTGATCCTGTATCTTTCACATCAATGATTAAGCCTCGTCTTTCATCGATCCTCTGAAGGACTTTAACCTCGCCGCCTACCGGAGTATGGCGGATGGCATTGTCGATCAGATTTGTCAGAACCTGTTCAATCCGGTCGGGATCGAAATCCCATCTGGCATCTTGGTCCTGCATATCCGTCTGGATGATAATGTCCTTTTCTTTTGCAAGTCCGGAAAATTTAGCGGCAATCCTCCCCAGATAAACATCCAGCTCTACTTCTTCATAATTTAAAACAATATGTCCTGATTCCATTCTGGCAAGATCGAGAAGATCATTCACCAGCCGGCCCATTCTGAGGGATTCATCATAGATGACCTTGGCCATTTCCATATTTTCTTCCTTGCTTCCGGCAATATCATCAATAATCGCTTCACTATATCCCTGCACCATCGAGATGGGGGTTCTAAGTTCATGTGAAACATTTGCGATAAAATCATCACGCAGCTTATCCATTTTTCTCTCATCTGTCATATCGCGGATGATGGCAACGGCCCCCCGGATGCTGTTTGATCCGTATAAAGGACTGACAATCAAAACCCAATCATGCCCCTGCAGGGTAATCTCACCAATCTGCTCTCTATCCTTTTCTTCTGATGCGTTAAAAAGATTCATCAAGACAGCTGGAACGCCATCAGAAGGTTCACGGTTGAATCCTTTTTCAAAATACCAGCTATGAAGAAAACGCTCTGCAGGCGGATTGGTTTCGAGGATGGCACCATCTTTATCAAAGGTAATGACACCATCTGCCATACTGCTTAAAATGCTGGCTAAATGTTCCTTCTCCTGGCTGAGTTCATTAATATTGAAGCTTAACTGATTTCCCATCTGGTTAAATGCAGCCGCAAGCTCCCCAATTTCATCTTGAGTGACAATCGGGACCTTCGTGTCGAACTTCCCTCGGGCGACTTCTAGGGCGGCTTCACGCATTTTCCTAAGCGGCGCATTAATCCTGGTTGAAAGAAAGAAAGCGAACACTGTTGTCAGAATGATGGCGACCCCGGCAGCAAGCAAAATGAATTTAGTCGTAGAATGAATGGCTTTCTCCATTGACTCTAGTGATTGAAACAGAAAAATTTCTTCTTTTTTTCCATCGAGCTGCAGGGGAACTCCAATCACAATGGCAGAAATCCCTTGGCTGCCCGGAATATCAGAAGGAAATATCATTTCTTTCTTAACCGTCATTCTTTTTTTGAAAACATTTTCCAGTTCATTATCATTTTTAAGGATACTAGGTAAATCTGCCGCATTTTTATGCTCAAATGTACTAAAAATGACATCTTTGTTATTCAATACCAGCATTTTTGTTTCCTTGCCGACCATATCAGAAGCAATCTGCAAAACCTGATCGGTATCCGGATTATCATGGATGACCTTAACAATTCTTTCCGCTGATTTCGTTAAATCATTTTCCACCTGGTCTATCTGGAAATTTTCAAAAAACTGCATGAGCAGCACGGTCAGAATGCTCAGTACAAGTGAAACCAGCAGCAAAATCGTTATCCACAGCTTTCCAACAACACTCCGCCAGAACATCAGTCAGCTGTCACCTCAAATTTATAGCCGACACCCCAAACCGTAACAATCATCCGTGCAGCATTTTCGGAGATCCGGTTCAGTTTTTCACGAAGCCGCTTAACATGTGTATCTACCGTCCGAAGATCTCCAAAAAATTCATAATGCCAGACTTCTTTTAAAAGCTGTTCCCGGTCAAACACCTTATCCGGGGACTTTGCCAAAAAATAAAGCAGTTCATATTCCTTCGGTGTAAGTGAGACTTCCTTGCCGTCCGCAGTCACCCTGTGTGCATCATTATCGATATTCAGGTGAGGAAAAACAATCACATCGTGTGAAGCAATTTCAGGCTGGATAAAGCTTGCATGGGAAGATCTGCGCAAAAGTGCCTTCACCCTCAGCACCACTTCGCGCGGGCTGAAAGGCTTGACGATATAATCATCTGTGCCTGCTTCAAAGCCTTGAACACGATTAATTTCCTCTCCCTTTGCAGTGAGCATAATAATTGGGGTGGACTTCTTCTCACGAAGCTCCCTGCATACCTCGATTCCATCCTTGCCGGGCATCATAATGTCGAGAAGAATGACATCATATTCATTTTCCAGTGCTTTGACCAGGGCAATATCGCCATTTTCTGCTTCATCAATGATATAATCTTCTCTTTCTAAATACATTCTAAGTAAACGGCGGATTCTTTCTTCATCATCTACCACCAATATCTTCAGTGTTTGATCCATGACAGGTTTTCCTCCCCTTTCATTTTTTAGCACAGCGTATCTTTTGCTAAAGGCTTTGTTAAACTTGCATGCCCTTGGAGGGAGCCTGCTCACAGCTCGTCTCCTGCAGGGTCTCGCCTGTAGCACCAATCTCCAGAAGTCTTCAATCAGCAAAGTACAATTCAGTTATGCACTTTTACAAACCCCGGCATAAAAGCTGATTAATATTGCGAATGAATCTATTTGTGAAAATGCATGACATTATGTAAGATAAGGCCTCGGTCATATTATATCTAAAAACATCATAAAAGCGAAACACATGCTTCAAGCTGCGGATAGTCTTGAGTAATACTGTCCATTTGCATAAGCTCGCACCTATCAACCTGCCTTAACAATGGGATCGCCTCACAGAACACCTTAAAAAAAGAAAAGTGCCAATTAAAAAGAACAGATCTGTACCGGACACAAAAAGATTTTGCGCCCGGTGAAATCCGTCCTTAAATATTTTTATGCGTATGAATGCAGGCCGGCGATAACCAGATTAACAGCAATTAAATTGAACATGATAATTAAAAAGCCGATCATGGCAAGCCAGGCGGATTTCTCTCCCTGCCAGCCCTTCGAAAGCCGGAGATGCAAAAACGCAGCATAAAAGAGCCAGGTGATTAATGCCCATACCTCTTTTGGATCCCATCCCCAGAACTTTGACCAGGCTGCCTGGGCCCATATCATGGCGAATATCAGTGCCCCCAAAGTAAAAATCGGGAAGCCGATCATAACAGAGCGGTAGCCGATTTCGTCGAGCAAATCCAAATTGATATTTTTGACAGCCGGCTGAATGGCGGCTGAAATCCTTTTTCTTAAAATCAGCCGGATAATGGCATAAAGAATGATTCCTCCAGCAAGCGACCATACCACTGTAGTCAGTTTCTTCGCATTAATAATGGCCGGCACTTCAATTAGCGGTTCCATTTTTCCGGCAGTCTGCAATTTCCCTTCATGCGGACCGAAAATAGCAGGCATCGTATATGTAAGCTGCTGCTGTTTGTCATGCTTGTCTGTCCAGGTAAAATCGGCTTTATAATCCATCAGCGAGAAAGCTGAAGAAGCTGCCACAAATCCCAGAGCTGTAATCAAGATGAAAAGTGATGCTTCCAGCCAAAAAGTGCTTTTGCTCCTTTTGGACTGATCAATGGACTTCAGCAGGTAAATAAGACCTGCAGCAAAGCTGATGGCCAGCACTGCTTCACCCGTTGCCGCTGTTGTCACATGAATATAAAGCCAGTAGCTTTTAAGTGAAGGGATAAGGGGCGCAATTTCCCTTGGAAACATGCTTGCATAAGCAATGATGATGAGGGCGATTGGCAAAGTTATCACCCCAAGGGCAGGTGTTTTATAAATGCTGTAAATCACCATGAATGCACAAACCAGCATCATTCCGAAAAATGTTGTGAATTCGAAGAGATTGCTTACCGGTGCATGCCCGCTCACAATCCAGCGTGTCACAAAATAGCCAAGCTGGGCAGCAAGGCCAATCGCTGAAAGAGTGATCCCAAAAATCGCCCACTTATTTTGCTTTTTTTCCATTCCGCCTTTTTTATCTTTGATTGCCCCCCCAAAGAAAAAGGTAGCCACTAAGTACAAGATAAAAGCTGTAAACAATAAATTGCTGCTTAACCCAGCCAATATGAATCCCCCTATTTTGAAGATTTCTCTTCTTGAAGTTGATCTTCCGGTTCCTGTATTCCCGTTCCTTCGATAATCGTACTGATATCACGCTTTAGTCCATGCCAGTTTTTGTTTGTGTGGCCTGCCAGCAGGATTTTTCCGTCTTTTCTGATGATCCAGATGCGCCTGTGATTCCAGTATGCACCCTGAACGACTCCTATCATAAAAATGATGCCGCCTGCAAAAATAATCCCGAGCGTCAAATCCTTCCTGATTGTCAGGGCTGTGACATTCTTGGTTTCAATACCGGCAAAAGCCATTTTATATTTATTTTCGCCCAATGGCTCCATGGTTTGTTTGATAGCTGCAAAACTGACCTCACCCTTTGGCTTATCAGGTGTGAACATCTTGAAAATAAAAGCCGGGTTGTTTGGAATCCTTGATTTGGTTGCAGGTTTGTCATTATCAAATTCAAAATCAGGAAAATAGCTCATAAGCTGAACGGAATATCCCTTTGAAAGCTGATAGTTTTTCTTAGGATTATATAAATCTATCGTAATGGAACCAAAAGATTGTAACGTTTGTTTATCAATCAGCTTAAACGACATTTTGTTCAGCTCGCCAAGCTTGTAGTCCACCTGATAATAGGAAAAATGATCATATGTCAGCGGATAATTGACCTTAATACTGTAATCCTTAATCTTTTTCAGTTTTGCTTCTTCGCCGGGAAGGGAGCTTCCATCCTTTTTATAAAGGGTGACGTCAGATTGATAGTTTTTTGCAATGGTGCCTTTTTCAGCAATGGCTTCCTTGAATTCCTTATCTTCTTTATTGTTTTTATCATAGGTTTCGAGTGTGAATTTCTTGTTATGGAGAAAATACTGGCCATTTGTCCCCGGAACTTCCTTTGTCTCTCCTTCTCTCAGCCACAGCACTTTATCTACATACATGCCAGGTACAGACCGGAGCATGGCCCCAATCAGGAAAACGATTAAACCAATATGGTTAATATAAGGTCCCCAGCGTGCAAAACGGCCTTTTTCAGCCAGCAGGTTCCCGTTTTCCTCCCGGACACGGTAATGCCTTTTCTTAAGTTTTCCCTTCGCTTCCTCTATGTTTGGCTCGAGTCCGGCACAATCCGTCGTTCCAAAGATTCTCTGCCTTTTCAGGAAACCCTCATGCCTGGTAACCTTTTGGAGCTTCAGCGAGCGGTATAGCGGAAAGAATCGGTCTATGCTCGCAATTAATAGAGATATGCCGAGGGAACCTATTAAAATCATATACCACCAGGAGCTGTATAAATTGTTAAAGCCCAGCTGAAAATACAGTTTTCCAAACCATCCGTATTCGTCGTGATAATAATCCATTGGATCCACATTAGTCGGTATGTACATTTCCTGAGGCAAAATGGTGCCCGCCGCGGATGCGACAAGGGTTATGATGATAAGTGTGACTCCTACCTTTACCGAAGAAAAAAAGTTCCAAATCTTATCGATGATTGTCTTATTATAGGTTTGTGAGCGCCTGGCACTGCCTTCGTATCGCATATCGGCGAGTTTTTCGCCCGATTGCTTTTCGTCCAGCAGCCTTCCGCAGGATTCGCAGAGAATGGTTCCTTCGGGATTTTTATGCCCGCACTCGCATATCACTTCTGCCATTTTTGAAATCTCTCCCATGTTAAGGCTTGATTCTATCCATGAATTGCTGTATGTTAGCCTCTGTTAAACTTCCGGTAAACTTATCTATCACCCTTCCATTCTTATCTATGAGAAAAGTGATAGGCAAAGGGTCAATGCCATATGCTGCCTGAACTTCCCCGCCTTTATCAATAACCACCGGGAAGGTAAGCTGATGACGGTCTATAAAGTCCTGGACCGCATAATGCGATTCACTGACATTTACAGCAAGCACTTGGACTCCTTTGTTCTTAAACTCTTTATATTGGCTGTCTATGTATGGCATTTCATGTTCACAAGGCTTGCAATACGTTCCCCAGAAGTTCAGGAACACACCTTGCCCTTTATAGTCTGACAGCTTATGTTTTTGGCCTTTCATATCCTTCAGCACAAAATCGGGAGCCTTTGAGCCAACTTGGACAGAATCATTTTTATCTTTTGTCAAATTCGCATAAAGCGTAAATGCCAGAGCTCCGCCGAGCACAAGGAGGATTGCTGTTCTCAGTATCAATCTCCGCTTTTTCTTATCCACCGCACTACCCCCTGTTTGTTTCCTTATTGCTACTTCATTATAACATTTTACATATATTCCCCAATATTTTAATTATTGAAAATTATGTGACAAAAAGAACAGGATTGATGATATAAAAAAATGTAAACGTTTTACCGAAATATTAAAGCGATGCCTTTTACAAGAATCTTCGGTAAAAGGCCTAAAAAATATATCCCATTTTGTAATTGAATGATTCTTTTGTAAAAAACATCGCTTATTTATAGTTCCTGTTTCAGTTTTATCTTTTTGATTCGTTCAAGGCAAGCGCTCTAAGCTGCTTTACTTCATGGTGTGTAAGCTCCCGTGCTTCACCGGCTGAAAGGCCCTGCAAGGTCAAAAAGCCAAATCTTTCCCTTTTCAGCTTTGTTACAGGATGGCCTATTGCTTCAAACATTCTCCGGACCTGCCGGTTTCTGCCTTCATGAATGGTGATTTCAATGATCGAAGTCTGTTTCTTCTTATCCACCGATAGGACTTTAGTGCGAGCTGGAGCCGTTTTTCCATCTTCAAGCATAATTCCCCTGTCCAATTTCTTCAAGCTTTCCCTAAGTGGAATTCCTTTCACCTTTGCTACATAGACTTTGTCTACCTCGTGTTTTGGGTGTGTCAGGATGTTGGCGAATTCCCCGTCGTTTGTCAGCAGCAGCAGGCCTGATGTATCATAGTCAAGCCTTCCGATCGGGTAGATTCTTTCCTGAATGCCTGGAAAGAATTCTGTTACCACTTTTCTATTTTTATCATCCGCAACTGCAGAAATGACACCCCGGGGCTTATATAGCAGGAAGTAAACCGGAGCTTCTTTTTCAAGAGGCACCTCGTTAACTTCCACTTTATCATTAGGGGCTACCTTAATTCCAAGTTCTTTTACCGTTTTTCCGTTTACTTTCACTCTTCCATCCAAAATCAGTTCTTCCGCTTTTCTTCTCGATGCAATTCCTGCATGAGCAATAACTTTTTGCAACCGTTCCATCTATCTTCACCTCATAAGTCATACTTGTGGCATCTTTAAAAACTGCAGTTTACACGCAATCATACAATTATTGCACAATGCTCTTAAAAAACAAATGTTTTTTAAGGAATTACCGGGTTTCTTTTTTTATTCTTGCCTTATGGCAGGCAATTGTTTCATACATTTTGACAATATGAGTGTATCACATAGCTGCCATTCCCCCATAAAAAAAGAGGATATTATAGGAAGGACAAAAACTTGGCTAAGTTACAACGATTGGCTACTAAAGTAGACAGCATAGTTGTTGTTCATAATCCTGTTAGCGAAGAAGCATGGAGTGATAGAAATGGATGGGAAATTTATAAAAATGCATATTTCAACCCCAAGTACGCCCAGTACCCAGTATGCTTTAACCATTCTAAGGACATTCTACAACTTTTGTGAAACCTATAAGTCTGCAGATAAAGAATGAACCCCTGCACAACGTTTAGGGAGTACAGAGGTTATTTTATACCTTTTTTGAATAAAAGCATTGATATAACAACAAATACAAAAGACCAAATCATCACGCGATTTGGTCTTAAAACTGATATGTTATTTCTAATGTTTCTCAAGAAATCTCCTGCTTTTTCATCATTTTGTCCCGAAGACCCATGATACTACCGCTATGGCCGCAGCAATCCCAACTAAATCTGCTAAAAGGCCCACTTTGACGGCATCGCCCATTTTCTTGATGCCGACAGCACCAAAATAAACAGTTAACACATAAAAGGTCGTGTCTGTACTTCCCTGAATGGTGGCTGCGAGCCTGCCTATAAATGAGTCTGGCCCATACACAGATATTAAGTCGCTCGTCATCCCGAGAGCTGCCGTACCTGATAGAGGCCGGATAATGGCCAAAGGAACAATTTCTGCCGGAACATGAATGATACTTAAAACAGGTTTCAAAAACCCCACAACATAATCAAGAGCACCTGATGCCCGAAAAACTGAAATCGCCACAAGCATGCCCACTAAAAAAGGAATAATGGAAAAGGATATCTGTATCCCTTCCTTTCCTCCTTCAACGAAGGTTTCGTATGTCGGGACTTTTTTGAAGGTTCCGTATAGCAGAATGCCGCCGATTAATATGGGAATCATCCAAATCGAAATCACTGTCATCCAATGCATCTACTTCACCCCATTGCGTTTTCTCTTCCTGTAATAATACTTGTCAATCATGATCGCTCCCGCTGCTGAAATGGCTGTAGCAATGATTGTCGGAAAAACAATATCGGTAGGAGACGCAGAGTTGAAATTCATCCTGATGGCTATTACGGTTGTCGGTATCAGCGTAATGCTTGAGGTGTTGATTGCCAAAAAGGTAATCATGGACCTGCTCGCTTCCGGCTTGCCTCCATTTAATTCCTTTAGCTGTTCCATTGCTTTTATTCCAAGAGGTGTTGCCGCATTTCCAAGCCCAAAGAAATTCGCCATCATATTGGAAAGGATATATCCCATCGCAGGATGGCCTGCTGGCACTTCGGGAAATAAAAATTGCACAAACGGCTTAAAAAGGCGCGACAATTTATTCAGCAGGCCAGAGTCCTCGGCAATCTTCATTAATCCAAGCCAAAATACCAGGATGCTCATCAATCCAAGGCTGAGGGTAACCGCTTCTTTTGCACTTTTAAATAATGCTTCATTCACCTCATCCATCGTGCCATTAATCATGGCGAACAGAATGCCGCAAACTGTCAGGCCCACCCAGATATAATTAACCATGATGGCTGATCCCAAGGAAGGACTTTAACAAGTCCAGCCATGATGCCTGAAAGGATTGCTGCTTGAATGCTTCCTGCTGCTTTCCGTAAAAAATGGAACGCACCCCAATGACCCTTCCATCCAGGTAAACCACTGCTTTCCCGACGATTTCAGGTATATTCTTTTTATCCTCCCAGCTCTTTTGGGGCTTTAACATTTTCAGGTCGACCGTAATTTTATCATGTTCTTTTTTCAGCAGAGGATAGGTAAAGCTGTTTCTGTAATAGATATTACCTTTGTAAGGCTTCTCTTTCACACCGGTAATTTCCCCTTTAGAAAGAATCTCTGCAGGCTTATACGTATTGTATGAGGACTCATACATATGGATATGGTCATTCCAGTCATCAGGACCATTCAGGGTTACAGCAACCAGGTGAAGCCCATTCTTTGAGGCCGTTGTCACAAGCGTCCGTTTAGCAAGCTTTGTATAGCCTGTTTTTCCTCCTGTACAATATTCATATAACTGGGTTAAAAGCTTGTTTTTATTTTTCCAGACATAATCCCACGATTCCATGGAATTGCGGGCTTTGTGGATTTTCGTTCCTGCAATTTTTTTATATGTGCTATTTTGCATGGCATATCTGGTCAGAAGAGCCATGTCATAAGCAGAAGAATAATGATCCTTTGTGTTATCAAGGCCATGCGGATTGGTAAAATGGCTGTCTTTCATTCCGATTTCTTCCGCTTTTTGATTCATCATCCAGACAAACCCGTCAAGGCTTCCACCCACCTCTTCAGCAATGGCTACAGCAGCATCATTGCCGGAACGCAGCATCAGTCCATAAACGAGATCCCGCAATTTAATTTTTTCTCCGTATTTAAGATACAGAGATGAGCCTTCTGTACCAACGGCATTGTCCGACACCGTCACTGTTTTATTCATCTTTCCGGATTCCACGGCCAATATGGCGGTCATAATTTTTGTAATGCTTGCGATGCGGCTCTTTTCATGTGCGTTTTTTTCAAATAATACTCGTCCGCTTTCCTGGTCCATTAATATGGCACTGTGTGCTGTCACTCCTGAAGCTGCCTTTGGCTCAAGCGGATAGAATGACAGAAACAGCGCTGCAGCAAGTAAGACTGGCAGGCATCTATTAAGAAAACGCATATATTCCCCTCGTCCCATTATGGTTTAGTACAAGTGTATGCAAAGGAAAATGGGATATGTATAAAACAGGCTATTTATCAAAGGGCCACAGCCAACTATGCAAGGCATTTGCAGCTTGCTTCAAGTCTTGTGCAGCGGGCAGAAAAAGAGGGTGCTCCCTAAAGGCCACTGAATCATGGCCTTTTAGGAACACCCTCTTCGTCATTTGCTATTTAGATTGAAGCATTTTCGTCCGATAATCTGTTTCATAGAATTCCAGATCTTCGCGTACAGACTGAAATTCCTTTTCCAGGTTTCTGAAGATTCCTGATATGCTCTCAGGTACCCCGCTATGGAATTTAATTGAGTTTTTGCCTGTATACGCTGAACGGCTGTCTTCAAACCAGCAATCGGATTTAGGAGAAAAGAATTCATCCACACATTGGTGGTAAATTTTATATAGTGTTTTTTCGGCCGCCGCTTTATGAAAAATTTCATTTTTAAGGACGATTTGGCAGGCTTCAAGTCCATCCTCACAGTGAACAAGCAGCCTTCTCACACTGGAAATGACTCTTTTATAATACTCTTCGTCCCCGGCACTCTCCTGCTTAAGGCTTGAAAGAGTGGTTTCATTCAGAAAGTTTTCAAGCTTTGCAACAGTACCCTCCAAAAAGACACTAACATCCTCAAGCTGAGATTTTACAATTAAATTTCCCAACCGTGCACCCTCCTCATATTTTAACAGATTTTCATTCTGCATCATCGTCTCATAGAATTTCGTATTGACTTCCATTGGAAATTGCGATAAATATCTTTTGCAGAAGGTGAAAGTCAGCAGTTTTGAAATACCCGAAAAAATCCTCTTCCGAATTCACGTACACTCTTTTTCGCTCCTTGAATCCTGAATCAGCCATCAGGCAGACAAGTGCAGCGATATCCGAGAGACAGACATCGCGGCCGGAACATTGAAACAGCGGATTGGCCTTGTAAGGAGTATATTTTTCCATTAATCCATCAAAGTAACGAAGGTACAAAACAGTAAGTGTTTTTTCAGCTCCGCCTTCTATGTATCTTACGGCCGACCTGTTAAAAAATTCCTCAGGGGAGTTGGATTTTTCCTTTTCGAGCTCATATCCCTGGCATTCCAAAATATTCAAAGACTTCCCTCCTGACTGCAAGGTATCTATATGAATAGTATATTATCACAATTATCAAAAATCTGTCATGCACCATTTGCAATCGAGAGATTAATTTTGCTCCATATTATCCTGGAATTTCCCGAAGAACAGATCGGCTTCACCCATATCATTCTCTTCACCTTGAGAATCAGCAAGCGGCGGAAGCTCCTCAAGCGATTTCAATCCGAAATAATCCAAAAATTCCTTTGTTGTGCCATACAAAAATGCCCTTCCCGGCCCATCGGCACGGCCGACTTCTTTTATCAGGACTTTTGAAACAAGGGTCTGCAGCGGACGTTCTGTCTTAACACCCCTGATTTCTTCAATCTCAGCTCTCGTCAGCGGCTGCTTATAAGCAATGATAGCCAGTGTTTCCAGTGCAGCCTGTGTAAGCCCCTGTGTTCCCGACGTTTCCACAAGTTTTTTCAGGTAATCGGCATGTTCTTTTTTGGTGGCCAGCTGAAACACCCCTCCCATCTCAGCAAGCTGTATTCCTCTCTCTTTTGAATCGTATGTTTCTCTTAAGTCTTCAATGACATTGGCAGCTTCCATCTCCGTAATATCCAGCACAGAAGAAATCTGTTTTAAGGACAAACCGTCATCTCCAGCTGCAAATAACAGGGCTTCTAAACTACCCTTCCAATTATTACCCTCCAACTGCTGCACCTTCCTTAGCTGCTACAAAAATTTCCGAGAAATTCCCGTCTTGCTCTACCATAATTTCATTCATTTTCATCAATTCCAAAACCGCAAGGAACGTTACAACAATATGTCCCTTTTCCCGGAAAGGAAAAAGATCAAAAAAGCTTCTTCTCCCGATAAAATTCTTCAGATCATACAGAATTTCATCCATCCTTTTTTCTATGGAAATTTCCTGTCTGGTTATTTTTGTATAAATCGGCTTTTGTATCTTCTGCCGGCGGAGCAGTTTTTGCAGGGCGCCCAGCATATCATACAGGCTTACATTCAAATCCTCCCGCTTCTGCTCCGTTTCTTTGGCCAAATCAGACAAATCTGCCGGAGGGCGTGTAAAAACCATGCCCCGTTCTTCTTCAAGTGTCTTAAATTCCTTTGCTGCCTGTTTGAACTTCCGGTATTCAAGCAACTGTTCAACAAGTTCGTCCCTTGGATCTTCTTCAAAGGAGGCTCCATCTTCATCAAATACCGCTTCGTCCTCATGTTTTGGAAGAAGCATTTTGCTTTTTATCGCCAGCAATGTTGCAGCCATTACCAGATATTCACTTGCGATATCCAGTTCAAGATCCTTCATTGCGTGAATATAGCCCACATACTGGTCTGTAATTTCAGACATCGGGATATCATAAATATCTATCTCAAGCCGGTTGATCAAATGAAGAAGCAAATCCATAGGACCTTCAAATGCATCAATTTTAATGTTGTAGCCCATAGTAAAAACCCCGCAATATCATGATTGGTTACCGCCCTATATAAACGGGCTGTATGCTCTCGCTTCAAAGGAGAGTCTTAAGAAGTCTAAGCGGGTAAAACTGCCCGTCGAAAACACGTTTCGTTCACCTATCCATCATAGGGGAATCCCGCCATGATAGAAGGATTATTTCTATAAAAACATTATCCCGCTATCCTTTAAGTATAGTAGATTAACGGGGTTTGTCCAATAAGATTCTTTCACTGCAGCTGCTCCTTTGTATGGGAAGATTTTTCAGATTGGGCAGCCGCCCAAACACATTTGCCTACAATTTCATACTCTGAACATGTAAAGAAAGAAAATTCCAGGGAGGTACTTTACATGGGGGGATAAGAGACCTTGCATGAAGCGGACATTTGTTTCCTGCACGGTTATTATCCTAAGAAATTGTGCTTCCTAGTTTGGAGAGGCGGCATTGCTGCCACTCGAGGAAGGAGAGCTGATTGCGATGCAATCGGCTCTTTGTCTTGTTCTGCACCCTTTCAATGTTTGTACAAACACATCCTGTGCTACAATATCTCTTATGACCATGAAAAGGAGGTGCCGCGTGAGATATCCAAAAGAGTATGTTACATATCTGGTGCATTTTCACGGAGACAGAGATTATTTCGAGTGCCATGAAATCCTTGAAGAATATTGGAAAAAAACTTCTCCAGGGGATAAACAGTCCCATTGGGTGGGATTCATTCAGCTTGCAGTAGCACTTTACCATCAGCGCAGAGGAAACGGAAAAGGCGCCCTGAAGACACTTCAAAAATCTTTGAATATCTTTCAGTGCAAAAAAACTGAAACACTTAACCTCGGATTAAATTACAGCATGCTCATGCAATTATTAGCAGAGCTTAATGAACGCCTGCTTCAAGGCAAGCCATATGAACACTTTGTTTTTCCGATTTCCGATCCGGGTCTGATAAATGAGTGTGAAGCTTTGTGCCTGAGCAAGGGCCTGGCCTGGTGTTCTGCCAGTCTGCTCCATGACCCCTTTTTAGTCAATAAACATTCATTAAGGGACCGTTCAGAGGTTATCGAAGAAAGAGCCAGGATCCTAAGCAGGAAAAATGCCGGCAGATAAGGACCTCCTCGTGTTTTTCTGCCCGGCAGCCCGGAAAAACAGGCATAGCATGAAAAAGACCTTATTCCACGAAAGGAATAAGGTCAGGCGTCATGAAGCATCACATTTTTCAAAAAACCCCGCAGTCAGTTCGTTAGGCTTTAATTCCTTATCTGCAAACATTTCTTTCAGTGCCTTCACCATTGCTTTCCCAACGCCCTGGTGCCTAAAGGCCGGGTTGACTGATATATGCTCAATTTGGATGATTCCTTCATGGGCAAGATTAATTCCGATCAGCCCGATGATTTCTTCATCCTTCCATAAAAACAGCTGCTTATCTTCATTGCCTTCATAGTCTTTCATCGTCTGCTGCAGATTCTTAATATCTTTTTCATTCGGCATAAATGATAATAAGCCCATTGCAAACTTCTCAAAACTTTTCTTATATTTAATTAACATATGATCCCTCGTTACTAGAACGTAGTTTTTTATTAAGGCTTTGTTAATCTTGCCCGCTGATTTCCGCGTGGCGCCGGCATTCCTGGCAGGTCAGAACTCTCCGCAGCTTTCCGCATGCAGCCAGCAAATCAGCACCAATCTCAAATTGGCCAAAAATCAACATAGAGCTTTAACAGAGCTTATTTAAAAATATTTTAATGATCTTATACATCATACATAAAAATCGTGTCCGTTTCAACCCGTCCCGCACCCAATGCCGTTAAAACGCTTTCTTTTTTTATTTTCCCGGCTTCATTGGGTTTGTTCATGCTGCAGAACCGTATAATGCAAGTGACAGCAAGGATCGATCATTAAGGGTGTTATTGCCCGGTTATAGGGTTAAACGGCTGCCCATGCAGCATGGTAATATGACCTGAATTTCCAGACTGTTTTTAAACGGTAACACATCGTTCTTACATGCTATCAGTTTATTTTAATTTACAGCCCTCTATATTTTACTATAATACTTCACATTATGACAAATCGCCCACATGCCCCTTTCAGACTAACTGGATTCGCGGCGGGCATCCGCTCCTTTTCGCTTTTTTTTTTGAAACTTTATCATTTTGTGATTATACTATTCTATAGAAAAGAGTTATTTCCTGTAACAGGGTTCTTTTCCATAAAGATGGTTCAGATGATTAAGGAGGAAAATATGAAAATCAGAATTTCAAAAAAATGGGCAGTTATGACCCTTATATTATGCTTGCTGCTTCCGCTGAGAGCCTTTGCGGATGCTGCAGTCGGTGACATGACCGTTACGCTCGGGGAGAATTTAACAGAAGAGCAAAAACAGATGATATTGTCAGAAATGAAGGCCCCTCAGGGAACGGATATCCTGACTGTCACAAACAAAGAAGAGCATGACTATCTTGGCGATTATATTCCAAGCCGCTTAATCGGCACAAAAGCAATATCGTCTTCTGCCATCACACTTGAGAAGGCCGGAACCGGACTTAAGGTACAAAGCAAAAATATTAACTGGGTTACAGAAGAAATGTACATTAACGCGCTTGCCACAGCCGGAGTAAAAGATGCATCCGTCTATGTGACTGCACCTATCCCTGTATCGGGAACAGCCGCATTGACCGGTGTGATTAAAGCTTACGAGCTTTCTTCCAACAAAACCATTCCGGAAGATGTCAAAAAGGCGGCCAACGAAGAAATGGTGAAAACGGCACAGCTTGGCGACAAAATAGGCTCTGATAAGGCATCTGCCCTGATGACAAAAATCAAGGAAGAAATGGCGAAGAATCCTCCAAAAACAGAGGATGATATCAAAAGCATCATTAAAAAAGCGGCAGATGATCTCGGCATCAAGCTCACAGACGATCAGCTTCAAAGCTTAACCGACTTGTTCAACAAACTAAAGGACTTGAACATTAACTGGAACTCTGTTGGAGATCAATTGACAAAAGCCAAGGAAAAATTGACTACATTTTTAAAATCTGACGAAGGCCAGTCCTTTCTTGATAAGTTAAAAGATTTTTTCAGCAGCTTGATTGATGCAATAAAATCACTGTTTTCCTGATAAAGGAGCAATAAGCGGAAGGTGAAATCCCGCTTTCAAACAAAGGGGATACGGAATGTGGTCATTCCGTATCCCCTTTTGGTTTTTATCATGGCTCTTTCCTTAAGGCTGTTTGCGTAAACTTTACCGCTATGGAACAAAGTTTACGCAAACAGCCAAATAAAACATTCACTTCATGACTCTATTTGCGCAGATCTATGCTTCCGCGGCTTTCATATATACTCTGATAACCAGCTAAAATGTAATAACTTACCATTTCATTATTACTAAAATATTACATTCAATTACTTAAATTGTAAATGACGAATCGACAATATTTTCTGACTTTTGAACAATATATTAAAATTCTTAATATTATTTAATTACTTTTGAATCGATTTGTTAGAATATCCAGTAATATAAGGTTAATGTGAACCTGCTAAGCTTCGATTCGAAGGCAAAGTCGCCAGCTAATCCAGCTAATGTGAATGATTCTAAAGGATTTTTCGAATCAACTCTAAGCTCGGCCTCAAAATAAAACAAAATGATCATTAATTTACTTTTTCTGAAAGAATCGGGTTTAGTATTTTCCAGTAAAATGGATAATTGGTTCTAATTACACAATGATTCGAGCCAAATAGGGACTCAGACCACTCCAAATCAAAAAGGGGTTACAGAATGTTCACATTCTGTAACCCCTTTTTCGGTTATTCACTTAATTTTTCACTTTTTCATGCAGTGTAAGGTCCAAGCGTATAAGATCTTCGAAGGTTTCCCTTTTCACTACCAGCCGTGCTTCGCCTTTTTCCGCAAATACGACGGCAGGCCTCGGAATACGATTGTAGTTATTCGACATCGAATATCCGTAAGCTCCTGTGCAAAATACGGCCAATACATCACCGCGCCCTGCTTTTGGCAGGGGAAGGTCCCAAATCAGCATATCTCCGCTTTCACAGCATTTTCCTGCTATCGAAACGGTTTCCTCCACCTTATCAAGAGGCCTGTTGGCCAAAACGGCATCATACTTTGCATCATAAAGAGCAGGACGGATATTGTCGCTCATGCCTCCGTCTACTGCCAGGTATTTTCTCACATTCGGCACCTCTTTTTCAGAGCCGACTTTATAAAGTGTAATTCCGGCATCCCCAACAAGCGAACGGCCCGGCTCAATCCAGATTTCCGGCATGATGATCCCTGAGCCATCTAACTCTGCCTGAACTTCATTCACGATCGCCTCTACATATTGAGAAGCAGGAAGCGGTTCATCTTCATCCGTATAGCGGATGCCAAATCCGCCGCCCAGATTCAATACATTCGGATGGAAGTTCAGTGTTTTATGCCAGATTTTCAGCTGGCCGATTATTTTTCTTGCAGCCAATATAAAACCGGTTGTTTCGAAGATTTGCGAGCCAATATGGCAATGCAGTCCAAGAACATTGATCCAACTGCTTTCCATAGCCTGGATTAGCGCCTTTTGTGCCTGTCCGTTCAGCAAGTCGAAACCGAATTTAGAATCTTCCTGGCCTGTAAGGATATAGTCGTGCGTATGTGCCTCAATCCCTGGAGTAACACGGAGAAGTATGTCGATTTTTTGTTTTTTAGTTCTGCAGATTTCCTCGAGCAGCTCCAATTCAGAAAAATTATCAACAACAATACAGCCAATTTTATGGTTCAGTGCCATGTTCAGCTCATCTTCACTTTTATTATTTCCATGAAAATGAATTCTTTCAGCAGGAAAATCTGCTTTTATGGCTGTATATAATTCACCGGCAGATACCACATCCAGCGACAGGCCCTCTTCTTCTGCCAGCTGTATCATCGCTATGGAAGAAAACGCTTTGCTTGCATAGGCTACCTGAGCACTGATTCCAAGCTTCTCAAACGTCCGCTTAAAACCTCTTGCTCTTTCACGGATCATAGCAACATCATATACATATAGCGGTGTGCCAAATTTCTCTGCAAGTTCTATTGTATCCACTCCGCCTATTTCAAGATGCCCTCTATCATTCACACTTCCCGTTCCATTCAATTGCATGTTCCCCTCTCCCCTTCCTTACAATCAGGAGCCTCTCTTTATATGACAAACAGCAGGGGCAGGCATATTGTCAAACTTCTATAAATGGGGGTTTTCATCCGCCACTCATTTTAGTTGAACAAATCAAACTTATACAGGCAAAGCTTGCACCGGAATATAATATTGCCGCACTGCCTGCTTTGCCTGCTATAGCTGTTTGCATTATGTCCGCATAACGCTATTTAGAAACGGCTCATGCTGTGTTCATGTATTTTTAGTATTTTAACGCTTTGTCTTATTAAAATAAAGTATCATAACTTTCTCACAACATCAACCAAATTCAGGATTTGGGCTGTCTGTATTTATCTCCAGGGTGAACGATGCTCGGCCGTATTGTAGAGCCAGGAACCGGTCTTCTTAATAAAATATGCGTTAAGGCTTTAGGACGAAACGGGATAAATGGCCATAAATAGGGAGTGCTTAGCGCTTTTACTCTTACAAGAAGCAGCAGGAGTATAGTAAAGCCTACAACAAATCCACCTACATGGAAGATGGCCACAAGAACCAGCAGGAACAGCCGCGAGATTTTATTGGCTACACCTAATTCCAGACTAGGTGTCAGAAACGTTCCAATTGCTGCAATGGAAACATATAAAATAACTTCCGGCACAAATAATCCTACACTGATGGCAATTTGCCCGATTAGAACTGCTGCAATCAATCCCATTGCAGTCGATAGAGGAGTCGGTGTATGAATGGCAGCCATCCTCAAGAATTCTATTCCTATATCCGCCAAAAAAATCTGGACGATGATGGGGATATGGGTATGCTTATTGGGACCTATGAAGCCAAGCTGGTCAGGAAGCAGTGAAGGCTCCTGCACAAAAACGAACCAAAGCGGCAAAAGAAACAGTGAGGCAATGATGCCGATAAAGCGGACCCATCTAACTAAAGTCCCTACCGCAGGAGATTGCCTGTATTCTTCAGCATGCTGCATGTGATGGAACATGGTAGTTGGGGCAATGATCACACTTGGAGACGTATCCACAATAATGATGACATGTCCCTCCAAAAGATGGGCGGCCGCTACATCCGCTCTTTCTGTATACCTGATCAGCGGATATGGATTGTAGCCCTGTTTGACGATGAACTCTTCTATCGTTTTATCTGCCATGGTAATTCCGTCTATTTTTATGCTGTCTATTTCCTTCCGGATCACATCCACAAGGTCCGGATCAGCCAGTCCTTCGATATAGCCGATTGAAATATCCGTCCTGGAACGTTCGCCGACATGGTGCATTTCCAGCCGGAGTCTTTCATCCCGGATTCTCCGTCTTGTCAATGCCGTGTTCAGGATAATGTTTTCTACATATCCGTCACGCGAGCCGCGGATAACCTTTTCAGTATCAGGCTCCATCGGCTGTCTGCCTGGATAGCTCCTGACATCAACAACAAGGCCCTTTGAGCTTCCATCCACCAATATAACGATTAAACCGGAAAGAACCTGGAAGATTAATTCCTCCATGTTTTCAATTTCCGCTACAGACTGATTGACAATCCTGTTCTTTACGATTTCAAATACCTTAGATGTATTCCGTTCCCGGTCATTCAGCCCGACTAGTACCTCGAGTATCTCTATAATAAACCGGGTATCACAAAGCCCATTTACATAGTACAGCTGTATTTCTTTATTGAGTACGATAAATTTCCTTACACCAAGATCAAAGCTTTTGCCAAGCCCAACGTGATCTTTCATATATTGTTCAGCTTCCGAAACCTTTTCAGGAATCGGGATGATTTTCTTTTTCTCGGACACCAATATAACCGCTCCTTTCCAAGATGATTTGAACTGCTAGCAGGGTTATCGGCGATCCAATACGGTAGTCGTCTTTTTTTGCCATTTTCCCTATGTCGCCTATACCAACCACGATGGGGGCATTCAGCTGATCAATGCAATAAACAGTATCTCCTGCAATGATTCCGGTCTCATATTCCATTGCCCCAAATTTATCTACGCCATTTGGAGTGAGGTTTCCGTCCCTATCAATACAAACGTCCACCCGTGTCCATTCCTCGCGTCTTGTTTTTGAAGCAACCGCAATAATCCCAAGCACTTCTATATCGGAATGGGAAGCAACATAGCGCATGCATGTTTCCCCCGGACCTTCCCCGACGAGGCCGCTGTCGTCGAACATGACAAGGACAGGGTCATTCGCCGCTTTTTTTATTAGCCTGACAGCATCCGGGCCTGAAAGGTGAGACGGGTTGCCATGCGAAAGGGAAATGCAGCGCCCTCCTACTTCAATGGCAGCAAGCTCCACAGCTCTCCTGGCATATTCATCTCCATCTGTAATTAAAATGACCTTCCTTTTGTTTGCCATTAGAATGTCCCTTTCAGTTTAAGAATCTTTCCGGATATCTTGCATGCAAGGCATTGCCGAACACTATAAGTCAACAAATACAATCCACTGAAATAATGAACCAGCCACCTTGCCAAGAACGATGGCCATCATCAGATAAATAATTTTTTCCTGAATCCCAATTCTTTTTGCAAGGATGGGAAAAACATTTAAAACCTCTGTCAGTGCTGCAGCAAGCATTCCATTGAAAATTCCATCTGCAAGCCCAATCGGCACTAAAATAAACCGGCTCAGCCATAAGGTATAATCATGAAGGCTCATCCATCCGCCTGCAAGCACTCCAGCCACGACAGCTGCTTCATAAAAATGTATCATCTTCATCGTTTTTGTAAGCTGAGTCAATCTGGGGATGACCCCAAGAACCGTTAAGAAGGCCACATATCCTGCTCCGACTGAAAAACCCGCGGCAAGTCCGACAAATAGGCTGACCACAATTTTACCTGTCATCAAGATTCCTGGTGCTTTCTTCATTTTCATTCATGATCACATATTGATCTAAATCCTGCTGGTAATTAAACATTTCCACTTCAAGGGGGCTTGGCTCTTCATTGAACCTCTTTCTGAAAAAGTGATTAAAAAACAGGATCATGCCGATTCCGAGCCCGAAACTGTAAGGGATTTGGATCAGCAATGGCTTTGCTTCATTTTTTCCTGTTATCATCTTATACAGATGCTGGTGTACCGCTCTCATGCTTACGTCTTCGTGAAAATTCATAATTGTAATAGCCGCTCCAATAAATAAGAGAAGCCAGACAGCAGAGAAGGCTATAATGGAAACCTCTTTTTTCTTAATAATGACTTCCACTATGGTCTGGGCTGGGCCGATATTTTGGATTTCAATGGAAGGGTCATTTTTTGTAATGATCCCAATCATATGTACAAGATCAATAACGATGATGTTCTGATCAGCTATCTCCGCCTTTTTAAGGAGAATTTGTTCCAGATTCCTTACAACATTTTCGGGCCCGATTAATTTTGCTGTGTCTTTAACCAGAATTTCCTGCCCCTGAAAAACCTGGATGCGGTTGCGCATTCTTACATACACGATATCCACTAATCTCACACCCTGTACAACATTACTTTATTTTTTAGTATGGTTAAGCAGCATGGCTATATGCATGGTAATGGTAAAGTCCATATATTGCTAAAAGTGATTTGTGAATCATCACATGCAAAAAAAAGCATGCCTCGGCAAAGGCATGCTTTTAAACGTATATACGTTTGATTTTTTCAGCGCCTAGCTCCCGAGGTCATAAGTCACACAAGAATTGAAAGCAAACAGCGCCTTCTATTCTTGTGCGTCTTATGCTGAGGCCCCCAGGATGGGGGTCACAAAGACGTTGCCGCAGGACGCGGCGTTTTTAGTCTTTGATCCGCTGAACAGGCGCTTGCGCTTTTTTATTAATCCAGCTCCAGCGCCTAGCCTCTCGGGGTCATAAGTCACACAAGAATTGAAGGCAAATAGCGCCTTCTATTCTTGTGCGTCTTATGCTGGTCGAGGCTGAACAGGCGCTTGCGCTTTTTTTAATGTGCAGGGAAGAAGATCATTTGAATCAGGAATACCACGCCGAAAATCATGATCAGCGGGTGAACCTTTCTAATTTTCCCTGTTACAAGCTTCAATAGCGGGTATGTGATGAACCCGACAGCAATACCCGTTGAGATGCTTGAAGTCAGCGGCATGACAAGGATAATGGAAAATGCCGGAAAAGCTTCGTCAAATGTTTTCCAGTCTATTTTTGCAAGTCCCTCCATCATCAGGCAGCCGACGATAATTAATACAGGCGCTGTAATGGATGGAAGTGATGAAATGGCAGAAATAATCGGCGAGAAAAAGATGGATAATGCAAAAAGAATTGCCACGATAATAGCCGTGAAACCTGTTCTTCCGCCTGCGGCAACACCTGTGCTTGATTCAACATAGGCAGTCGAAGGACTTGTCCCGAATAATGAACCGATCGTTGTGGCAAACGCATCACCGAGAAACGCCATTTTGGCTCTTGGTATTTGTCCGTCCTTCATTAACCCTGCCTGCTCTGTCACACCTATGAGTGTTCCAGTTGTATCGAAAATCGTTACAAGCAAAAAGGCAAATACTACAGCATATAAATTATGGGTAAACACCCCGCCAAGGTCAACATCAAAAAATACAGGAGTAGGAGGCGCGGATACTACACCATTGATATGCAGAAGATCAAAAATATACCCCAAAATGGCGGTTATCAGCATACCGAAAAACATGGCGCCCTTCACATTTCTCACTATAAGTATGAGTGTGATGAATAATCCTGCAAGGGAGAGAAGCGTGATAGGATCGCTAAAGTCCCCAAGTGCAACCATTGTTGCCTTATTCGGGACAACAATCTTGCTGTCTTTTAAACCAAGAAACGCAATAAATAAACCAATGCCGGCTGTGATTCCGTATTTAAGAGAACTTGGAATGGCAATGATGATCATTTCGCGAAGCTTCGTTACGCTTAATAAAAGAAATATAAGGCCGGCAAGAAACACCGTGCCGAAAACGGTTTGATAAGAAAGTCCATGCGAGCCTACGACACTTGCGAAGTAAGCATTGAGACCCATACCGGGCGCGATGGCAATCGGATATTTAGCGAAGATCCCCATAATCAGAGTACCGATAACGGCTGAAATAACAGTAGCCATGAATACCTGTTCAAACGGAACTCCTATAGAATGAAGAATGGCCGGATTCACTATTACGATATATACCATTGTTAAAAAGGTCGTTAGCCCTGCCATTATCTCTGTACGCACTGAAGTGCCGTTTTTCTTTAAGGAGAAATATTTTTCCAGCATGTTAAGTAAAACCTCCACATCGTCAAAAAAACGAATAAATTAAACAACATTTACTATAATATTCGTTTTTGAGCCTGATTTCAACCTATATTTTAAAAACAGAGTAAATTACTTATCCAAAAATACAAAAATAGGCTTTTTTTAAAATCGTTACCGCTTTAACTGGCAGCAGCACTCAATATTTATTGTTATGGAAAGCAGGAGCCAGGTCAGTAACCATCCTTGAGAAAAAGGGAACCTTTGCCGATGGTTGCTGTACAATATTCCTAGTATGCCTTCAAAAACAGTAAAAAACCACATGAATCATTGATTCATGTGGTCTTTCATTTGCTGCAGGATTTTCTTTTCGAGCCTTGATACCTGTACCTGTGATATGCCAAGGCGCACGGCTACTTCAGATTGTGTCTGGTCTTTATAATAGCGCAAATACACAATGAGGCGTTCGCGTTCATCCAATTCCTGAATGGCTTCTTTCAGCGCAATCTTATCAAACCATTTGTTCCCTGAAGTATCGGCAATCTGATCAAGGAGGGTAATGGGGTCTCCATCATTTTCATACACCGTTTCATGAATGGAGGAAGGGCTCCTGCTTGCTTCCTGGGCCATGATAATTTCTTCAGGCGACAGCTCTAAATGTTCCGCCAATTCATTGACCGTCGGCACCCTGCCGTAGGTTTTGGACAGGTCTTCCTTTGATCTGCGTATTTTGTTGGCCATCTCTTTTAGGGAACGGCTTACTTTGACAGTGCCATCATCACGGATAAAACGCTGTATTTCTCCAATGATCATGGGAACTGCATAGGTGGAAAACTTGACTTCAAATGACAGATCAAATTTATCGACGGATTTTAAAAGGCCAATACACCCGATCTGATATAGATCATCTGGTTCATATCCCCTGTTCATGAAACGCTGCACAACAGACCATACTAACCTTAAATTGCTTTGGACAATTTTGTCCCTAGCTGCCTGGTCCCCATTCTGGCTGTCCCGGATTAATCTCCGCAATTCATCATCTTTTAAATGGACCTGGCTCTTTTTGTTTTTAACCTCCACATCCATATGCAAATCTCCCTCAATTGCACAATGCTTTGCTTTTAGTTAAGTGCTTTTTTAATCGAATGATGGTTCCTTCGCCTTCATGGGAAATAACGCGCATTTCATCCATGAAGTTTTCCATAATGGTAAAGCCCATTCCTGACCGTTCAAGTTCAGGCTTTGTCGTATAGAGCGGCTGTATTGCTTCATCTACATTCGTTATCCCTAGACCTTCATCACGGATTGTCAGTTCTACCGTATCTCCTTCAATTATGCATGAGATATAGACAATTCCCTCCGGATCATTTTCATAGCCGTGGATGATGCTATTTGTCACTGCCTCTGAAACCACCGTTTTGATTTCTGTCAATTCATCCATAGTCGGATCAAGCTGTGCAATGAATGCAGCAACCGTGACACGCGCAAATGATTCATTTTGGCTTAATGCACTAAACTTAATTTCCATATTGTTTTTCATTTTACGCAACCCCCAATCTTTGCAAAGCGTTTTCTTCGGATAGTTCAAGCTTAATTATTTTAAACAAACCTGACATATCAAACAACCGCTTTACAGAAGGAGAGATTGCGCAAACTACCATTTCGCCGCCATTATGCTTAACCTGGTTATACCTTCCCAGAATTACGCCAAGCCCTGAGCTGTCCATAAAGCTCAGTTCTTCAAGATTTAAAATGATATGCTTAATGGAATGCTTGGCAATTGCCGCCTCTGCCTGGTTCTTCAGTTTTTCTGCTGTATGATGATCTAACTCTCCTTTTAGACGAATACATAATATATGGTTTTTCGCTTCCATGTTAATGACAAGACTCACTTATACAGCCCTCCTTAATCTGTTATAAGAAGTGAAATTCTAGTTTATCCTGCCATTATCCTTCCTTAAAGCAAAACTTGCGTCCATTCGTCTAAAGTAGTCCAATTCTGACAAAACTCGCTACTTTGTTTGTGAAAACATGCCAAAGGCCCTTTTATACAGTTCCCACCAATTAGCTTTTTTCACATTTTCGCGTGCAACAATCGGGGATGTCACAATGACTTTATTATCCTTCATAATCTTAAGGGTCCCAATTTGATCGCCGCGTTCAATCGGAGCTTTCAGCTGTTTTTTCATGGTGATTTTCTGAGTGAAGTCCTTGGCAGAGCTTCCTTTTTTCGTCAAAACGGAAATAGGCTCACTGGTTACTCCTGTAACGGTTTTTCGGCTGCCCTTGCTTATGCTCGATTCACCAAGCTTTATATCTCTTTTATAAATTGGATGTGTGGTGTATTGTGAAAATGCGTAATCCAGCATCTTTGTAATCTGGGCATTGCGTTCTTTAGGAGATGGCGCACCAAAAATGACCGCGATCACCCGCATGTTCCCTTTTTTAGCTGTTGCCGTCAAGCAATATTTCGCTTCATTTGTAAATCCTGTTTTCAATCCGTCAACACCAGGATAGAACTTCACAAGGCGGTTCGTATTAACCAGCCAGAATTTCTTATCTGTCCCTTCTCTGAGAAAAGACTCATAGGTGCCTGTGAACTTTGTTATTAAGTCATACTTTAATAATTCCTTGGCCATAATCGACATATCATGTGCGGTACTATAATGATTCTTGACCGGCAGTCCTGTTGCATTTTGGAATCTTGTATTTTTCAGGCCAAGCTCTTTTGCTTTTTCGTTCATCTTTTTAACGAAGGCTTCCTCTGACCCTGCCAGCCTCTCGGCAACTGCTACGGAAGCATCATTGGCTGATCCGATTGAAATACCGCGGAGCATTTGTTCAGTAGTCATTTCTTCTCCAGGCTCAAGAAAAATCTGAGATCCTCCCATAGATGCTGCGTATTCACTTGTACGGATTTTTTCGTTAAGCTTTAATTCTCCCTTGTCTACCGCATCCATGATTAAAAGCATCGTCATGATTTTGGTCATGCTCGCCGGCGGAAGCTTTTGATCAGAATTTTTTTGATATAAAACTGCACCTGTGTCTCTTTCAATCAATATAGCTGAGCTTGCATTTTCGGCCAGCTGATTTCCTTCTTTTTTAGCCGCTAAGGCAGTTGGTGCTATCAAACTTGCTGCCAGTAATATTGTCATACTCAGAGAAAGAATTCGCTTCATCTCCAAACCCTCCAATCTTAATACCAACCATTTTTTCCAAGTGTTCCAATTTTATTCAGTCGAGAGAAGGAAAGATGAAAATAAAACACAAAAAAAGCTGGCTGAAACACATGATTGTGTTCCAGCCAGCTTTACATACTATTGTTATTCTGTGATTTCTTTATGAATAAGCACAGGTTTCTCTACTTTTCCGCTTGAAACCGTAATGTTTTCATACAGCTTTTCCTTTACTGCTGCAACATCTTCAAAATTGCTGTAGATCGTCACTAAAGATTCGCCTTTTTTCACTTCATCACCAATTTTCTTGCGAAGAACAAGACCGACAGCCAGATCAATAACAGATTCCTTCGTTGCACGGCCTGCACCAAGAAGCATTGCTGCCGTCCCAACTTCATCTGCTACGATTTCAGAAACATAGCCATCTTCTTTTGCTTCAAGTTCGAAGGTATACTTTGCCTGAGGCAATCTTTCTGGATTATCGACAACAGATGCATCCCCGCCCTGTGCTTCAAGGAAGACCTTGAAAGAATGAAGAGCAGATCCATCTTCCATTGCTTTTTGAAGCATTTTCCTTGCAGCTTCCAGGGAGTCCGCTTTTTTAGCCAGATAAACCATATGGCTTCCCAGTGTTAATGAAAGCTCTGTTAAATCTTCAGGACCTTCTCCTTTAAGCGTATCGATTGCTTCCTTCACTTCAAGAGCATTTCCGATTGCATATCCTAGAGGCTGGCTCATATCTGAAATAACAGCCATTGTATTTCTGCCTACGTTATTGCCGATGCTTACCATAGCCTTAGCCAATGTTTCAGAATCCTCCAGCGTTTTCATGAAAGCTCCCGCTCCTGTTTTAACATCGAGAACGATAGCATCCGCGCCTGCTGCGATTTTTTTGCTCATGATTGAGCTTGAAATCAAGGCGATGCTGTCTACAGTTGCTGTTACATCCCTAAGTGCATACAGTTTTTTATCCGCTGGAGTCAGATTGCCGCTTTGTCCGATTACGGCAATCTTGTTTTTATTGACTAAGTCAATGAATTCTTTATTTTCGATTTCTACATGGAAGCCTTCAACAGATTCAAGCTTATCAATTGTGCCTCCCGTATGACCAAGTCCGCGGCCAGACATTTTTGCTACCGGCACTCCTACAGCTGCAACAAGCGGGCCAAGCACCAATGTAGTGGTATCGCCCACTCCGCCTGTTGAGTGCTTGTCAACTTTGATGCCTTCGATTCCAGACAGTTCAATCACATCGCCTGAGTTCACCATTGCCATTGTAAGATCTGCGCGTTCTTTTTCACTCATTCCTTTAAAATAAATAGCCATGGATAATGCGCTCATTTGATAATCAGGAATTGTGCCATCTGTATATCCGGAAATGATGAAGTTGATTTCTTCCGTTGCCAGTGCCTTGCCATCACGTTTTTTTTCTATTAAGTCTACCATTCTCATTTGAGTCACCACTTTTTTTTATTTATAGCCCTGATTAGTCTTTCATGCTATATATGTTTACTTAAATTGCTTTTACAATTTCCTTTACAAAGCTTAAAAAGCTGCTTCGTACTGCTTCAGTCGTCTCGATTACTTCTTCATGAGAAAGCGGCTGATCCAGGATGCCTGCAGCCATATTGGTGATGCAGGAAATGCCGAGCACCTTCATCTTTGCATGGCTTGCAATGATTACTTCCGGTACAGTCGACATTCCTACTGCATCTCCCCCAAGGACCCTTGCAAGCCTTACTTCTGCAGGTGTTTCATACGCAGGGCCAGTATTACCGACATATACGCCTTCCTGAATCCGGATATTAAGTGAGTCCGCGATCTCCCTTGCAAGTTTTCTTAAATCCTTGCTGTAGGCTTCGGACATATCCGGGAAACGGGGACCGAATTTTTCATCATTTCCCCCAATAAGAGGACTTGTCCCCATGTTGTTAATATGATCGGATATAATCATTAAATCTCCTGGCTTGTAGCTTTCATTCACTCCGCCGGCAGCATTTGTAACGATTAGTTTCTCTACTCCCAGCAGCTTCATCACACGTACAGGGAAAGTGACCTTTTCCATGGAATAACCTTCATAAAAATGAAATCTCCCCTGCATTGCAATGACCTTTTTCCCGCTTAGCTCGCCAAGCACCAGCTGGCCAGCATGCCCGGCAACCGTCGATACAGGGAACTCCGGGATTTCTTGATAAGGAATTGCAATCGCGTTTTCAATTTCATCTGCAAGCACGCCAAGGCCAGATCCAAGAATCAGGCCGACTTCAGGCGTGCCATCCCATTTGCTTTTAATAAAAGAGGCTGCTTTTTCTATTTGTTCAAACATCATCCAAACTCCCCTTATTCAATTTCGCCTAAAATACTTTTCCCGTAAACAGGCATTTTCACATCAAAGTTGGCTGCAACTGTAGCACCAATGTCAGCGAAGGTGTCCCTTACAGCGAGCTCTTTGCCGTTTGTAAATCTTTTTGAATAAACAAGCAATGGCACATATTCACGCGTATGATCTGTTCCCGGGGCAACTGGGTCGTTACCGTGGTCAGCTGTGATGAGCAGTAAATCATCTTCTTTCAGCTTCTCGAACACTTCAGGAAGTCGGGCATCAAATTCTTCGAGCGCTTTGCCGTATCCAATCGGATCGCGGCGGTGGCCAAACAGTGCGTCAAAATCTACCAGGTTCAAGAAGCTCATTCCTGTGAAATCCATTTCAAGTGTCTGCACCAATTTATCCATGCCATCCATATTTGAAACCGTTCTAAGTGACTCTGTCACCCCTTCGCCATCAAAGATGTCAGAAATTTTTCCGATAGCGATTACATCAAGGCCTGCATCCTTCAGTTCATTCATGACCGTTCTATCAAACGGTTTTAGCGCATAATCATGGCGGTTAGAAGTTCTCTTGAAATTCCCCGGCTCTCCCGTGAACGGCCTTGCAATAACACGGCCGACCTTGAATTCGTCTTTTAATGTGGCCTCGCGTGCGATTTCACAGATTTTATAAAGCTCTTCAAGAGGAACAACTTCTTCATGCGCAGCAATTTGCAGCACAGAGTCAGCAGAAGTGTAAACAATCAAAGCACCTGTCTTCATATGATCTTCGCCAAGCTCATCCAGGATTTCTGTTCCGCTCGCTGGTTTATTTCCTATGATGGAGCGGCCTGTTTTTGCTTCAAGCTCATTGATAAGCAATTCAGGGAATCCATTTGGAAACACACGGAATGGAGTGCTGATATTAAGGCCCATGATTTCCCAGTGTCCTGTCATGGTATCTTTCCCGCTTGATGCTTCTTTCATCTTAGTATAATAGCCAATCGGCTGTTCGGCTTTTTGGATGCCCTGTATCTCGCGGATATTGCTCAGCCCCATTTTTCCGAGGTTCGGCATGTTTAATCCATTCATTTTCTCAGCAATATGGCCGAAGGTATCTGCTCCCTTATCGCCAAACAACTCAGCATCGGGTGCTTCACCTATTCCCACAGAATCCATTACTACAACGAAAATCCTTTTAAATGCAGAAGCTTCTTTCATGTGAATTCCTCCTAAAATAGCAGATCATCTTATTTTGTGGATAAGCCTGGTTGTACTTCATTTTGGCATACTAGTATTCCAGGCTGGAATGGTTTTTTTTCATCTCTTTTATTTTACCCGTTAAGCTTGATTATAATCTTGATTTATATGTAACCGTTTTTAATGTCAGAAGTCTGACTTCTATATTGTAAACGATTTACCTTGATAACTTCAAACAAAAAATTCACTGGGTGCTGATTTTTTTTGAAGGCTTTTTTCGTAAACTTTGCTGCTATTCAACAAGTGGGTGATTTCCGCTCCAGGATGCTCGCTTTCCGCGGGGCGGGCGGTGAGCATCTACAGCTGCGCTTGCGGGGTCTCACCTTCCCGCTAATCTAAGCAGGTGTCTCGCACCTTACGCTCCAATCAACCTGATTTAACAATAAGATTGCCTCACAGAACTCATTAAAAAACAACAATCTTTAATAAAAGAGCCTTTTTGAAAGATAAAATAGAGCGGCTTTTTTGCCCCCCCCGCTCTATCAATATCCTATTCTCTCAATATGTTAAGCTCTCGGATGAAATTTCGAATAAACTTCTTTGAGCCTTACATTTGTTACATGTGTGTAAATTTGTGTGGTGGAAATATCCGCATGGCCAAGCATCTCCTGCACAGCCCGCAAATCCGCTCCATTCATGAGCAAATGTGTCGCGAAGGAATGGCGGAGAGTGTGCGGCGTAATTTCTTTTTCTATGCGAGCTTCACGCGCAAGCTTTTTTAATATTTTCCAAAACCCCTGGCGTGTCAGTGTGTTTCCGTGATGGTTCAAAAATAGGGTGTCAGCTCTATGCTTATTGCTCGCTAGCCTATTTCTGCCTTTATTCATATAGGCTTCTATTGCGTCTAGAGCCGTTTTCCCGATTGGAATGATTCTTTCTTTATTCCCTTTTCCTACACAGCGCACAAATCCCATTGATGCATGCACATCATTCACTTCAAGATTTATTAGCTCGCTGACCCTCATGCCTGTTGCATAAAGCAGCTCCAGCATGGCTTTATCCCTCAGGCCAAATTCATCAAGTATTTTAGGCGCTTCAAGAAGTGCTTCAACTTCCTCCATGCTCAGCACTTTAGGCAGTGTCCTTTCCTGCTGGGGCGTTTCTAAATGCAGGGAAGGATCCTGATCGGCTGCTTTTTCCCTGATCAGGAACTGATGGAAGGAACGAATCGAAGCAATATGCCGGGCAAGTGTCCTGCTGGATTTTCCGGAATCCTTCAAATGGGCTAAAAAATGTATAATATGAACTCTTCGCACATCATTCCAGGACTTCATTTCCTCTACATTCACAGCATAAGCCATGTACGAACGTAAATCACGTTCATATGATACCAGCGTGTTTTTAGCCAGGCCTTTTTCAATAGTCAAAAAATGCATAAAATCTCTTATCTGATCTTCCATTAACATTACTCCCCGTTTTTATAGAACAGCATCAGCCGATCCACCCATGTTTCCTTTTCAGGCTCCATGGCATTCGTGACCTTAATCGCTGCCCCCTTTGGTTCGTCATAACGATGATAATCCTGATATTCCTGATTTAACCATACCATTCCTATATAAAAAAGAACAGTAAAGCTGACAAAGAGAACCATAACCTTCGCTGTGTGCAGCACCAGTGATAATGACGACCTCATGCCTTTCCTCCATCCCGCCCCTGCAGCACCCGAAAACTGCCGGCACCAGTCACCCAGCATCCGCCGCAAGGCCCTTTTCTTTCAATTTATGCCAAGACGGACAAGATTTATACATAAAAAAGCGAAAGCGCCTGTTCAGCCTCGACCAGCATAAGGCGCGTAATCAATTCTTGCGTGACTTATGACCTCGAGAGGCTAGGCGCTGGAGCCAGATTACATAAAAAAGCGCAAGCGCCTTGTTAGCGGATCAAAGACTAAGAACGCCGCGTCCTGCGGCAACGTCTTTGTGACCCCCATCCTGGGGGCCTCAGCAAATAGGGTTTTGGCCTTGGAAGGCGTTCTTTGCCTTCTGAGGACAAAACATCTTTCAAGGATCGAAGGCTAAAACCTCTGCATCCTGCAGAAATGCCTTCATGACCTGCATCCTGCAGGCCTCAGCGGGCTAGGCGCTGGAGCTGGATTACATAAAAAAGCATAAGCGCCTTGTTAGCAGATCAAAGACTAAGGACGCCGCGTCCTGCGGCAGCGTCTTTGTGATCCCCTCCTTCGGGCCTCAGTCTATTTCAGCTAAGCGGGACGCACATTTCATAATAAAAAACCTTCTCCCGGAGGAAAAGGCTATGTAGTGATTATTTGGTTTCATCTTCATCTTCGTCTTCGTTTTTCGACTGGCACCTGTAGCATATGCCATGAAACGTCAATCTATGGTCTTTTATCTTAAAGTTCCAATCCCGTTCCACAATTGCTTCAACATCTTCTAGCAAGTCATCCTGTATTTCATCCACGGCACCGCATTCAATGCATACGAGATGGTGGTGGAAATGAGCTGCGCCTTCTTGCCTTAGGTCGTATCGGGATACCCCGTCGCCAAAATTAATTTTATCAACTATTTTCAGTTCAGTCAGCAATTCAAGTGTCCGATATACTGTTGCCAAGCCAATTTCAGGCGATTTCTCTTTGACCAGGAGGTAAACGTCTTCGGCGCTTAAATGATCTTCTTCATGTTCAAGTAAAACGCGGACGGTCGCTTCTCGCTGAGGCGTCAATTTGTAGCTGGACGAGTGCAACTGCTTTTTTATTCTCTCAATTCTGTTCTCCATACTTTTCCCTCCCGCGCCGCTATCTATATTATTATATCAAATGAAGGAAAAGTGTCAAAATACATTTCATGTTCTCAGAAAAAATTTGTTCCTTTTTACACTTTTCGGATCACTTATTTAATAAGCTTACCACATTTTTCATAAGCGGCGGTGAAAGATAGGCTTCAAGAATGCCTGCTGCAATCAGAAAGAACATCGAAAAAGCTAGTGAAAAAATATAGCGGGTTAATATTGGTTTTAGCGGATCCCTGATTTGCTTGAGGAAAATCCGCCGTATCATCTTCATCGAGATGGACACGGCCAGTGAAGCGATGATGATGAAAATCGGGACGATGAATATGTTTTGGGGCAATATCGAAACAAATGACAATAAAAATCCGTTCCAGCCCATTTGGTTCACTAAGAAACCGACCGTAAATCCCACAACCATACCCTTTAAAAATAATAGAATCAAGATGACAGGCAGTCCTATCACGGATATTCCCAATATCCAGATAACTGCTATATATTTGATATTATGTGTCAGGCTTTGAAAGAACATATCCTGGTTAGCGGCAATCTTCCCCTGAGAAACCTGGCCGAAGAATTGCGAGAGATAATAAAATAAATCATCCTTTTGGGCAGGGCTCAATGAATTTACAAGGATGGCGCCAAATATTACACCCATCAAAAACAGTACAGTGACAAATACATATAATGAGGAATGTTCAGTAATATGTTTAATTGCTGCGTTTTGTATGACAGATCTCTTCTTCATCTTTCATCCTCCCATTTATCTCTTACTAGATTCTATGTTTTTCCCTGCCATTTATGACAAGCCATGCTGCAGATATAAAGAGAGAAGGCGGGACCGGCGGAATTTTTCCGTTTTTACGATTCACCAAGCTTCCTGTGATATAATTTTTTAAATATTAAGAAAGAGGTGATAAAGATGAATGCTATTTTACGGGAATTTCCAGAAAAAATAGAAACGGACAGGCTCTATATCCGTCCATGCCAGCCTGGGGATGGACAGGCTGTGCATGCTGCAATCACCTCATCCCTAAGGGAGCTTGCTCCCTGGCTTGCTTTTGCAAACAGGTTTCAGACTTTGGAGGAAACAGAGGAGAACATCATTAAATCGTATGCTCAATTCCTTTTAAAAGAGGACATACGGCTGCATATTTACCGCAAGGAAGATCATGCTTTTATTGGTTCAACAGGTCTGCACAGGATTAACTGGCAGCTGCCTAAATTCGAAATTGGCTACTGGATTGATTCCCGCTATGGAAAAAAGGGGTATATGACAGAAGCAGCAGAAGCTCTTACAGCCTTTGCTTTCGATTACTATGGTGCAAATAGAGTGGAAATCCGCTGTGATCCCAACAATATCAGCAGCCGGCGCATTGCGGAAAAACTGGGATATCCGCTTGAGGGGATTCTCCGAAATGACGGCCTGACGGCAGATGGGAAAAATCTGCGCGATACTTGCCTGTATGCCAAAACCCAAAAATAAAGAAGAGGGAAAGAGCAAATTGCTCTTCCCCTCTTTATTTGGTTACACTGCAACCTAAGAAGGAATGATCCTTCCATATTTGCCTCCGCCCCCAGCATTGAAATTCAATTTCCCTTGCCGTGCCAAATCAATGTAACCGGCAATTTTCTCTGGAACCACAAGCTTCAGGCTATCATAATCGGCACTGTGCAAAATATTCATTTCTGTCCCAAATGCGTAAAGGAGCTTTTCCATCGTCCTTGGGCCCACTCCTGGAATAAAGTCGAGCGGCACCTGGCGGATGTATGGCGGCCTCTTTCTTTGCTTAAAGGAATCAAGGGGCTGAGAGAGTTCTTCAATCCGGTTCGAAACGCCCTTAATGATCGTCCTGCTTCCGCATACCGGACAGGCCTTGGTATCCTGCTTAACACTCGTGAAGCATTTTCCGCATACTGTTCCGTGATATTTGCCAAGTTCAGGGTTGAGTCCATAATTAGCGGATACCCTTCTTCCGCTTTCTTCTCTTAGCGCAAGCTTCAATTCATGAAATGACGGATGCTCGAGCTCAAAGTTTTGGTACTCTCTTGCCAGCTTCCCTAAAGAATGCGCATCCGAATTGGTAAGAAACACATACTGGCTTAACTCAGGAATGCCCTGTGCCATATCTGTATCCGAGCTGAGCCCAAGCTCTATCCCGTCAATGAGCACTTCATCAAACACTTCCCTCAGGCTGCGTTTTACCCCTTTGCCATATAAGCTTTTAAATGGTGTAAAAACATGTGCCGGAATAAATAATCCCCCCATGTCTTTCACCGTTTTCTGAAGCGTTTTACCATCCGCATACATTCTTTGTGAGCTTAAATGGATGTTCTTTAAATGCCCGCTCATCCATCCGGAAAATTGCTTCATTGCTTCCATGGAAGGAAAATACGCCAGCACATGGATCGGGCCATGGCAATTAGCATCATAAATTTCTATCTCAGATCCTGGTATAAGGGTTGTCTTGCCGTATTGAAGACCGCCGCCGTCCACTTCTGTGAGTTCGCCATTACCGGTCATTTCCTCAATTTCCGCAATAACTTCGGGCGAATGGCAGTCAATGATGCCAATTAAATCCAAGCCCTTTCTTTCGCTTGCCACCTTTAAAATATTCCGCAATGTCAACGTCTTTGAACCTGTAATCTTCACCGGCCTCCCGCTGCTTGTCCTGCCGATGTGGATATGCAGATCGGCAAAATAGGAATTCAAGAGTTTGCCAGCGCCTGCTGCAATTGCAGATATTGAATGGCAAAAACAGTTTTGGCATCCCGGATTTTGCCTTCTTTGATAAATGCCTGTGCTTCCTCAAGCGAAACTTCAATAAGCTCGACAAATTCATCTTCATCAGCCGGCGCAGCATTTTCTTTCTTTTTCAGGTTATGGGCAAGAAATACATGAACAAGTTCGTCAGCAAAGCCTGGCGATGTATAAAAAGAATTGATGAGTTCCATTCTTTCGCACTCATACCCTGTTTCTTCTTCTAATTCTCTTTCTGCAGAGTATTTAGGCTCTTCCCCTTTTTCCAGCTTGCCTGCAGGTATTTCCACAATACTGCGTTCCAGCGCTTTGCGGTATTGCTCGACAAGAATAATTTTATTATCCTCTGTTACAGCTATAACAGCGACAGCTCCTGGATGCTTGATAATTTCCCTTTTGCTTGTTTTTCCATCAGGCAACTCGACTTCATCCACCTGAAGCTTAATTACTTTTCCTTCAAAAATCTTGTCAGTTGATAGTGTTTTCTCTTCAAATTTATTCATATTCCCACTCCTTGTTCTACATAATGCATGTTTGTTCATACATTTTACCATACTAGCAGCGGAGGTTGTTTTTATGAAGATATATGTATTTGATAAGAGTGTGGTGTTTGCCGGGAAAGCATGGGAAATCAGGCACAAGCTGAAGGAATTGCAAAATCAGCATATTTTTGTCACAGACTGGATTGAAAATGTCCATGCCAGGCCAGCTGAAGCAAGCCTTGTCAATGAATACACATCCAAATTGAATTCTTTGTGATTGTCATCCCGCTCCTTTACAATATAAACAGCAAGTAATATAAAGGAGTGGAGCGCATTGAGAAAGAGAAAATTGGGAAATTCCGATTTGCTTGTTTCAGAAATTGGACTCGGCTGCATGTCGCTTGGCACGGATAAAAAACAGGCGGAAACCATTATTTCTGCCGCAATTGACGAAGGCATTAATTATTTTGATACAGCGGATTTATATGATTTTGGCACCAATGAAGAAATTGCCGGACATGCACTTAAGAGAGTCCGGGATCAGGTTGTAATCGCCACCAAGGCAGGCAACCGCTGGAATGAAACCAAAGACAGCTGGCATTGGGATGCATCACCAAGTTACCTCAAATCTGCCGTAAAAGACAGCCTTAAACGGCTGGGCACCGACTATATTGATCTTTACCAGCTTCACGGCGGCACGATGGAAGATGATATAGACGGGGTGATCGGAGCCTTTGAAGAGCTTAAAGCAGAAGGCCTTATCAGGCACTACGGAATTTCCTCCATCCGCCCGAATGTCATTAAGCAATACGCAGAGAAATCTTCTATTTCTTCTGTTATGATGCAATACAGCCTTCTTGACCGGCGGCCAGAAGAATGGATGAACCTGCTGATCGATAACGGAATCAGTATGATTGCCAGAGGCCCTGTTGCAAAAGGCCTGCTGAGTGATAAGATGCTTGACAAGGCCTCCAGCAGCGTCAAGGAGAATGGATATCTGGATTACAGCTATGAAGAATTGAAAGACATTTTGCCTGGCATTAAGGAAAAGCTTTCTTCCAGAAACCTTAATGAAACTGCCCTGCAGTATGTGCTTTCACATAAAGCGGTGGCCTCTGTCATTCCCGGAGCCAGCTCGGTTGAGCAGCTTCAGCAGAATTGCCGGGCAGTCAGAGCACAATCTCTTACAGAAGAGGAAATTGTCCTGTTGAAAGAATTGACCAAATCAAGCAAATATGAAGCACACCGGGATATGTAGCAGATCAAAGCAAACTAGCCTGCATGTAAAACGGGCAATGACTTCTTTCCAAGTCATTGCCCGTTTTACATTATTTAAAGTTCTTCCAGTCTGTGCTGCTTTCATTAAGCAGCTCCTCGAAGGATTTGTTTTTTTCGCGCAGTCTGCGTTCTTCCTTCTTTTTTGCTTCTTCTGCTTCTTTTTTCGCACTTTCCTCATCTGCCAGCTCTTTTTGTTTTTCACGGAGCTTTGACATAATATCACCGTTGATGAAATCACCAAGCCTTAATGAATCATTGGCCTGCTCTCTTTCCGGTTTTCTTTGATTGTTTCTTCCAGAAGTTTTCTTTTTCATTCTTATGACCCCCTTACCATCTTCACAAATATTATATCATGTCTTGCCCTGCTGGTTATATCAGACATTTTGGAGTTGGCTCTCCGCACGCGCCGTGTATTATAATAAGGAATAACAATGTCTTTTGGGAGGTCAATATGAAAAAGTGGTGGGCTGCTGCTGCAGGCATGGCTGTCTATACGATGGGTGCCGGCGTTTATTTTTCCAATCGGATCATGTATATGAAGAAAAAAGAAGAAGATTTTATCCAAAACAGAGAGATTACAGCAAAACGGCTTGATATGAAGCGTTTCGCTGAATTGCCAAAAAGTGAAATCACTATTACTTCTCCGTCTGGCTACGGCTTAAAGTGCCTGTTCATAGAACCGAACAAAACAGACAAATGGATCATTATTTCTCATGGAGTTACTGAAAATAAAATAAATTCTATTAAATATATGAACATCTTTCTTAAGCGCGGATTCAATGCGGTTATTTACGACCACCGGCGGCATGGTGAATCCGGGGGCAAAACGAGCAGCTACGGCCATTATGAAAAATTCGATTTGAAAGCCGTTGTGGATGAACTAAAAAGCCGGAAGGGACCTGGCATCACAATTGGAATCCACGGAGAATCCATGGGCGCTGCCACACTGCTGCTGTATGCCGGTATGCTCGAGGATGCTTGTGATTTTTATATTGCCGATTGCCCCTTTTCTGATTTCGAAGACCAGTTGAAGCATCAGATTAAAAAAGAAGTCAAACTTCCACCCTGGACGATTCTTCCCATTGGCAGGGCATTTATTAAAATCCGGGACGGCTACTGGACAAGCGAGGTTTCGCCGATTTCTGTTATCAAAAACATTAAAAAGCCAATCCTATTTATTCATAGCCTGCCGGATACATTCATTCCCGCTGACATGACAAAAAAACTGTACCAGGAAAAAACAGGCCCTAAACAGCTCTACCTTGCGCCATACGGAGTACACGCCCAATCCTATAACGAAAATAGCCAAGAATACCAAGAAGCAATCGACCATTTCTTAAAAGAACTCGTTTTTAAATAAGGCTGTTTTCCTATGGAACAGGGGGTTGATTTCCGCTCCAGGATGCTCGCTTTCCGCGGGGCTGGCGGTGAGCCTCCACAGCAATGCCTGCGGGGTCTCACCTTCCCGCTAATTTCGCTGGAGTCTCGCACCTTTCGCTCCAATCAACCTCATTTAATATGAGATCGCATCATAGAACTCATCAAAACTTTAAGAAAAAAGCCTTAATTAAAAAAGCGAAGGTTCCTGCCCCGGAGCCTTCGCTTTCTTTTATTTTCCTGCAGTACGGTTATAGAAGCCGAGCCGCGGGTTAAGGATTTCATTTGATGTTTTCAGCATAAAGCTATTTGCCTCAGGAGAAAAGTCGACTTTCATGCTTTCGTCCAAAAAGATCACTTTGGATCTTTCCAGATAAATATCTCCCATTCTTGTTTCCACTCTCAGGTCTTCCTCATCAATTTCATCAACGAGCCATAGTGCCGTAACGCCGCTGACCACGCAGCCGCAGCCGTCCGTATCGTATTTAAGCTTGAGAAGTCCTTTTGTTCCATTTAATTTTTCCTGGATCTTTTTCATGGCTGCCTCTGTCCATTCAATCTTCATAATGCACCTCCTAGCACAGACATATCATATATTATATAAGTATATCTTCAGTTTCTTACATTTCACAGCATATTATTATTTACCCATTTAACCTCAGAACCTATCTCTAGATCATTTAAAATATAGGTGAATTTTTTGAGGCTCAAAGGTCCGACAACATGTTCTGAAGAAATTGATATGATCCAATAGTAGTTTCGAAATTTATCCAGCTTATGTTCTTCCAAACTGTAATTTTGCTGCTTAGCAAAAATGCAATCATTATGTACGGCTGTTGAGATAACAGTATCGGGAACTAGAATTTCAAATTCTTTAAATTCCGAACTATTTACTTTTTTAACTAAGATAGATTTATTTCTGCCGTTCTTAATCAGCCAATATTTTTCAGTAATCTTATGTTCAGAATCCGATAGTCCAGGTCCAATACAGCCTGTTAATAATATCAATAAAAATAAAATTGAAATAACCTTCTTCATGAAATCTCCTTCCAATAATTACACTCATAATTTTTGGAAATTTATTACCAAAATAAATATAATGCACATTCCAAAAAATAACAATAATATCAATAAAACAAAATTAACTTTTTTAATATTACTAAACTTATTTAATTCTCTGCAAAAGTACAATGCGGCAAACTAATCGTATTCCTGTCAAGGTAAATAGCAAGTACGCAGTAAGAAATTATCTTCATTACATATTGTTCTTGCAGCATATAAAAAAGGCCCGATCTAATGAAAGGGCCTCTCTTCACTCTTAAACATTTGCCGTATTTTCTATCTTTCTATACTGTTGCCGCTTATTAATTTGCTTTAATGACAATCTTCCCTTTGGCATGATGGCTTTCGCTTTTCTCATGAGCTTTACGGATACCCTCTGCACTCAATGGGAATGTTTCGCCAATGATGGCTTTCAGCTTTCCTTCTTCCATCAGTTTCGCCAATTCTTCTAGCTGCTGGCCGTTAGGGTTAAGCCATATGGAAGCCGCTTTGATTTTTTTCTTTTCAGCGAGTTCTTTATCAGGCTCACTGACCAAGGAAGGCATTTTCCCTCCTTCTTTAAGAACAGAAAAGCTTTTTTCCTGAATTTCTCCGCCCATGGAATCCAGTACAAAGTCATAATCATGCAGGATTTTATCAAAATCCTGTTTTTTATAATCAATCACTTCATCCGCACCAAGAGATTTCATGAACTCCACATTTTGGGTTCCCGCTGTAGTTGCTACATAGGCACCTGCATTCTTTGCCAGCTGAATGGCAAGGGATCCAACGCCACCGGCCCCGGCATGGATCAGAACCTTATCGCCTTCTTTTACCTCCCCGAAATCAAATAATGCCTGGTATGCTGTCAAACCGGCCAGCGGAATCGATGCTGCCTCTTCGAAGCTGACATTATCCGGAATTTCCGCTGCAAGAATATCATCAACGGCCACATATTCCGCATATGTTCCGCGGTTTGTTGTAGCCGGCCTTGCAAATACCCTGTCCCCGGGCTTGAAATCTGTTACACCCGATCCGATAGAATCGACAGTCCCTGCCGCATCCCAGCCAAGGATAATCGGAAATTCAAATGGAAGCATTTCCTTTAGATAGCCTTCACGCAGCTTCCAGTCAATCGGATTGATCGAGGTCGCCTCAAGCTTAATGATGATCTCGTTTTCTCCTGCTTCCGGCTTTTTCATCTCTGCCTCTTTCAGCTGTTCTTTTCCGCCATATTGTTCAATTACAATCGCCTTCATCAATTATCACCCGCTATGTCTGATTTTGTTTTTTCTCCTACACTACTATTTATTTCCTATTGTCTGCATGCCAAAACATTTGAGCATGCCGGCAAAAGCATGTGCACCAATTTTTCCATCCTGTATTGTAAAAAAGGCCAATTGCCGGTACGATTATGAAAAGAGGTGATAAATTTGTCAAAGGTTCAAATTAAAGTAAACGATAATGGCTCCCTGAAAGTGACAGGAGATATTGAGCTATTGGACGGCGAAGGCAATGTAATTGAAACGAAACCAGTCTTTTCGCTCTGCCGCTGCGGGCTTTCAAAGAATATGCCCTTCTGCGACGCTTCCCACAAAGGGAAATTCCAGTCCAGTGTGCGCGTAAAAACCGAAACCTGATCGGCCTTTAAGACTGTCTCTTTTCCGGGCGGTCTTATTCTTTTTTCTTGAAGCAAAAGGGCATTTTCCCCGCTGATGTCCTGCTGGCCAATCGGGCTTTGCGTGCAGCCATCTTTGACCTTCTCGTTTTACTGCCTGTTAAGCGGTAAACTCATTCTTCCGTAAATCTTATATCTGCAATATGGCTGATCCCAATTATGTGAGTCTGCTGAAACCGGTCTACTATATGCAGCTTTTGCCCGGGTTCATTGTAATAATGTATGGTGCCGATCAAAAGCTGATATCTGTGTTTGCCGTAATGGGTGATGGTTACCGTCCTTCCGGTTTCCATGGCTTCTCCCATCACCATGTTCATTTCTTCCAGCTGCTGCTCATCCAGGGCAGCCTGTTCTTCGTAGGTATCCTCCTTTTCCCACTCCCGAAGCATTTTCACATGCTCCGGAAGCATCATTGATGTCCATTTAATCTTTCCGCGATCTCGAATCACTGCATATCCCTCCTGACAAATCCTGCATCTTTCATAATTGCTGTACTATGATTTATGGCCTCCAAGAAGCTTGCTGCGGTAAACAGCCGTTCCAGCTGCTGTATAGGAGACAGCCCGAAGCAGTGCTTTTGAGCCGTATTTATTCCGGATACGGTCAACCGTATAGGCCAAGTCCCTCTTTTTCCAGCGTGATGAATCAAACAATGTCAGCTGCATTTCATTATCATCGACGATATTGGATAAGGTAACGGATATGCTCCGTACTGTTTTGGAAACATAATTTTCCCGGAAAAGCTCCAGGCAGATTTCATATAAATCCATCGTAATGTTTGTTGGTTCATCAATGGATCTCGACCGGTGAAAGCCTCCTCCGAATTCCTCACGGCTGTAGCCGATCCCGAGGCTCACCGTCCTGCCTGCTTTGCGTGAAGACCGGGCCCTCCTTCCGACCTCCTCGCATATTTCAAGCATCACATGCTTCACTTCTTCCTCTTCCTTATAATCGCGAAGAAGAATCTGGCTTTTTCCAAAGCTCACCTGCCCCTCCATGATCGGTGCGCCAATTTCAGAAAGATCTATCCCCCATGCATGATGGTAAAGCTGGTTGCCCATAATGCCGAATTTTTCCTCCAGCAAATGGAGCGGATAATTGGCAAGCTGCCCCACTGTAAAGATGCCCATCCCATTTAAGGTTTTTTGAAGGCGTCTTCCAATTCCCCACATTTCGTTAAGGGGAGAAACGGGCCAGAGCTTTGTTTTTACATCTTCATATGACCATTCGGCGATGCCTTTTTTCTTGGCTTCAAGATCCAGGCAAAGTTTGGCTAAAAGCATGTTAGGACCAATCCCTATTGCACATGGAAGCTGGAATTCCCGTTCGATGTCATTCCTTATCTTTTCGGCAATCTCCCTGGCATCCCCCCACAGCGGCATGGCGCCGTCCACCTGCAGGAAGCTTTCGTCGACACTGTACACATGGATGGATTCCTTTGGCACATATCGATGGAACAAGCGGGTAATTTCTGTAGACATCCTCAGATATACCGCCATTTTAGGCTCTGTCAGGATAATCCGGGGATCATCAGGGATTTCAAACATCCGTGATCCGGTCTTAATTCCAAAATCCTTTTTCAGCCTGGGAGAAGCGGCGAGCACCACACTTCCGGAGCGTTCCAGATTTCCTACCACAGCGAGATGGCATTCCAGCGGATCCAGCCCGAGCATGACAGCTGAGCAGCTTGCATAAAAACTTTTAATATCGATGCACATGATAGATTTTTTCGGCATTGATCTGTAATCCATGATCTTTCTCCACCCAACAACAAGAATATACGTTCGCTTACATTAGTATACTCATTATATTAATCGAATATACGTTCGTGTTCAATGGAAATTTTACTTCAAAATTCTACATTTTGAGCTTCCATTCCGGTTATATCCAATTTTCCATGAAAATGATGGGATATTTCTGCAGAAAGCCTGCAAGCAGGCATAGGATTTGGGGATGGCAGCAATAAAAAAAACTCCCTTTTCAGGGAGGAAGATCTGCACTAGTATCCGTTAATAAAAAAGGACTTCAAAGTCTGCCGCATTGACTGTTACTGTAAAGGAAGTATCTAAATTTGACCGGCGCATCATTTCAATGACATACACCTTATCCTCAGGTATATGAGAAAAATTCCTGACCAGAAATCGTTCGCTCTTCCCCTTTTTCAGTTTTTTAATGGCGGAAAGCACGGCCTGCTGCTCCCGAAGGCTTTCCTCGTCGTTTTGGACAAGCAAGAGCTTAGCTTCTGTGCTGGCAGGAGGAGAATGAGAATGCTTAATGCTTCCAGTGTACCAGGGCTTTACTTTCATTCCGATTTTCAAATCATTAAAGTCCAGCTTTCTCCCGCTCGTATCCTTAAGATAGGTGGAATCTGAAACCGTATAATATGTATTTTTAATCAGTACCCTCTTTTTATCCTGAAGATCTGTTATAAAGCCCATTTCCCCTTTTTTCACACTTTCTGTTTGAGTCTGGAGCTGGCTGCATCCAAAAAGAAAAAAACACCCTAATACAATAAGATATGTTTTGAAATCAATCATTTTGCCCGCCTTCTTCCCGCCTGCTATACAACAAGAATAACAGAAAAGGACCATGGAAAAAACAGGGAAATTATCGAATGGGATTTTCATGAAAAGAAGCCATTATGCACAGACTAGTTTACAGCGGCTCTGCTGATCTTGTCTTCTGATTAGAGAAGTACCATGTTCCTCTCCGGTCAGCAAAGTGCTTAGAGCTCTTTATAATAAAGGAGGACTTGCGGTGAATAAGATTAAGTGTATATGCCTTATAGCCATCATTTCCGCTGCCTGCTGCCTTAATGGACAGCAGACTGCGGCATTATCTTCACAGGAAAAAGAGACGGGCCGCATCGGTCTTGAAGCTGGAAATCAGGCCCCTGACTTTGAGCTTGCCTCGTTAAATGGAAAAAAGCTCAAGCTGTCCGGCTTTCGGGGTAAAACTGTCATTTTAAACTTCTTTACAACCTGGTGCCCGCCTTGCAGGTCAGAGATCCCTGAAATGCAGAGCTTTTTCCAGAAAAATCAAAACAGAGGCATTACCATTTTAGCCGTTAACTTGACTTCAAATGACAGAAGTTTGGCAGCTGTTCAGGATTTTGTGAAGAATAACAACATGACATTTCCAATCGCACTCGATAAAAATGGAAAAATCGGAAGCCTGTATAAAGTCTATACGATTCCGACTTCGTATATCCTTGATAAAAACGGGATGATCAGGAGTGTTATGATCGGGCCTATGGATGAAAAGAAAATGGCGGAACTGACTCAGGACAGATTCTAATAAGGAGCGGGAAAGTCTTCAGCTTTCCCGCATTGAATTATTAATAGGCTTTTGCCCAATAGACCATGTGTTTTTCATCTTTGCCGCAGCAAACGCACTTATCTGAAAGGGTTTCTTTTTGAAACGGAATGCATCTGGAGGTTGCTCCGGTTTCTTCTTTTATTTTATCTTCGCATTCCCTGCTTCCGCACCACATCGCTTTGATGAATCCCGGATGAGCGGCGGACACTTCCTTGAATTCCTCCATCGTTAACACAGAGGAGGTCTTTTCTTCCCTCAGCTTTAACGCTCTTTCATATAAACTTTTCTGGATATCTTCAAGTGTTTCTGCCACTTTCTGTTCAACATCATCAATCGGAATAAAAGACTTTTCGCCAGTATCCCTGCGCACAAGGATCACCTGTCCTTTTTCAATATCACGCGGCCCTGCTTCCAGCCGGAGAGGAATGCCCTTCATTTCATGTTCATTGAACTTCCATCCTGGCGATCTATCGCTGGCGTCTATATCCGTGCGGAAGGTTTTAGAAAGCCTGTTTTTCAGATGATAAGCAAAATCCAGCACTCCTTCTTTATGCTGGGCAACCGGGATGATCATCAGCTGTACCGGAGCTGCTTTGGGAGGAATAATCAGCCCCCTGTCATCTCCGTGCACCATAATCAGAGCACCAATCACACGTGTAGTCAGTCCCCATGAGGTCTGGTTCACATATTGCAGAGCACCGGACTTATCACTGTACTGAATGTTAAAAGCTTTCGCAAAACCGTCTCCAAGGTGATGGGAGGTGCCCGTCTGCAAAGCCTTGCCATCATGCATCAGGCTTTCAATGGTATATGTGAACTTTGCGCCGGCAAATTTTTCTTTTTCTGTTTTTTGCCCCTTAATCACCGGTATGGCAAGAATCTCTTCACAAAGAGATGCATACACATCAAGCATTCTTGTGGTTTCTTCATGTGCTTCCTCGTCCGTCGCATGTGCGGTATGTCCTTCCTGCCAGAGAAATTCCAGTGTCCGGAGAAACGGCCGGGTCGTTTTTTCCCAGCGGATTACGCTTGCCCACTGATTATAAAGCTTAGGCAAATCGCGATAGGAATGAATAATTTTGCTGTAATGCTCACAAAATAGCACCTCAGAGGTAGGACGGATGCACAGGCGCTCAGCAAGCTCCTCTGTTCCCCCGTGCGTCACCCAGGCTACCTCAGGAGCAAAGCCTTCGATGTGGTCTTTTTCCTTTTGCAGAAGGCTTTCAGGTATCAGCAACGGCATATACACATTTTCATGTCCTGTTTCTTTAATGCGCATATCCAGTTCATTTTTAATGTTTTCCCAAAGCGCATACCCGTACGGACGTATAATCATGGATCCGCGGACGCTTGAGTAATCGATTAAGTCGGCTTTGGTCACAACATCGGTATACCACTGGGCAAAATCCTCGCCCATGGGCGTAATTTCTTTGACAAATTCCTTTTTCATTCTTTTCACCTCATTTTTATAAACGCAAAAAAAGCCTGCTCCCAAGAAAGGGACCAAGGCTTTGGCGGTACCACCCTTATTCATAAAACACCGAAAAAAACAGCGTTTCATGCTCTTAAGAAGGATAACGGATTTATCCGCTGCCTCTTCGCCATACGGCCCGAAGCAGAACTTGGAAGGCAGGTTCAAATGGGTCCCTTAGGAATATTTCAGCTTTATATTCCCTCTCTGTAATAGGCACCTTATATTTTACTAATCCTTCTTTAACGTTTCATTATCAGTTTTTTAGTACTATATTATTTTTAGCCCGTCAATGTCAAGACCGTATGTCATTTTTTAAAAAAGGCCCTTTTCCCAATAGTCTCCACGGTTTTCGGAAACAGGTTGTGCAGTCTGCTGGCGGCATTCATCCATCCCGGAAGGTTAATTTCCCGCTTGCCGGTAAACATGGACCCTACCACCCTTATTGCCACATACTGGGGATTCAGCATGAATTTTTCGATATTTTTCGTATATGATCCGGATTCGTCCGCAATGTTAAAAAAGTTGGTCTGGATTGGCCCCGGATTGACTGTCGTAACAAAAACATGGTCCCTCTTCAGCTCCATTCGAAGAGCATTGGAATATCCGAGGACAGCAAATTTGGTAGAAGAATAAAGGCTGGACTTCGGAGTGGCCATTTTCCCTGCCTGTGAAGCTATATTTATGATATGCCCGCTTTGGCGCCGCTTCATACCTGGAAGGACCATTTGAGTGGCCGCCATCAGCCCGAAAACATTCACGCGGAACATAGCTTCAGTTTCTTTCATATCCGTTTCATCCGCTTCCTTGAATACTCCGTATCCGGCATTATTTACAAGAACGTCTATTTCACCCGCATTTTCATAAATTTCACGGAAAACTTCCCCGACTTTACCGGAATCGCCTACATCAAGCTGATAGGCATATGCTTCAGTGCCATACCCCTTAATTAATTCTTCCTTTAATTCCAAAAGCGCATCATAGTTCCTTGCAAGCAGGACAACTTTTGCCCCAAGACTTGCAGAACGCCTGGCAATTTCCTTTCCTATTCCGCCTGATGCACCTGTTATTACCACACATTTTCCCTGTATTTTACTCACTTCTTCACCTCTGCAATTGGTTGATTGCATATATCATAACACTTGAAGAGCTGTCATGCGCAATTTCTCCTAAACTCTCCAGATAATCAAGCTGCCCTACTGTCTCTGACAGGGTGAGTCCAAGCTCTCGTTGATAAACTTTGGGAAATAGCTGCCTGCATATTTCAAAGCCTGAAGATGGATGTGCCTCTATCATTTTTTTGACCCTCATTGCACGCTCATGCTGCCGTATCCTGCCTGACTGTATCACTGCCGGCACATCCCTGATTTCTTCGCCGTGTCCCGTATATACCAGCGAAATTGGAAGCTCCAGGCACTTTTCGAGAGAACTGTTATATTGCAAAAGAGGTTTAGGACGCTCTTCTCCTGGCTTAAAAGGCGGCTCCATTAAAGGATTTGGCGTAATTTTCGCGAGCAGATGATCACCGCCTATCATGATTCCATCACTTTCCTTATAGAAGGACAAATGGCTTTGTGCATGTCCTGGAGTTTCTATTATTTTCCAGCCGCGAAGTCCTGGCAGATCGTCTCCTTCTGCCAAAAATGACGTAAGCTTCTTATTGGTAATGGAACGGTCTGCGCTCCGGTAATCATTTATGTAGCCAAGCATTTCATCTGGTATGCCCATTTCACGGGAAAAATCTTTATAAAACTGGTCATGAAGCTCAATAAAGTCCTCATCCATCTCAAACCATCTTTGGTTATAGAGGTGGCCAAGAATGTTAATATCTTTTGTGAAAAAGTCGAGCCCCCCTGCGTGATCAGGATGGTGGTGAGTAATCAGCACCTGCTCGATATCGTTCATTTCAAGACGGAGTTCTGCGAGCTGCCGGATCAGGCTAGAACGGGATTCCTCGGTCCTGGAGCCTGCGTCAATCAATGTCAATGCATCTCCTTTAACAACATACACATTCACATCCCCCACGGCATAGGGAGTCGGAAGCGATAATTTAGCAATATTTCCAATCCATTCGACCATCATACATACCCCTTATAAAGTTATATTTAAATAGATAATTATATAAACATGCAGCGTCATTTAATTAAACGCTGCCAATTTTAGCTGCATGAGCCCCCGGATCTTCCAGTGGAATCCAGCATCAGCATGAACAGATCATTAACAGAGCCGAATTATAAATGGACCATCATGTTATTAGTTTATCATTGATAATCTGAAATTGTCATTATTTTCACATAACTTTTTTTATTGAAAGCAAGGGCCAGCGGTGTGTGATGTAGCAAAGATCCTGTCTGTAAGGCATTCTATGTATAGCACGGGATAACTGTATAACCTGCCTTAGCACAGAAATGGCTGGGTTACAACTGTTTAAACAGCGTTTGTCATTCATATTTGGCATCTCCTCCCTCTGGGATTTTTCAGAAAAATTAATTATTGACAAACTGATTGTACATGCTCCATAATCACTAATAACTAAAAATAGCACGGCATTGATTAAGGCCAGTAGATGCCGCATGGCGAAAGAGAGTGAAGCTCAATTAGGCTGAAAGGCTTCACCGCCCTCTGTGACACTGAACCTACCTTATAGCTTTCAGCAAAAACTGACGTACATTCCAGCGTTAATGGATCTTAAGCTGCATCTTCCCCTGGGAAAGATGAAAAAAGGTGGTACCACGGAAGCCAGACCTTTCGTCCTTTATTGGACGGGAGGTCTTTTTATTTGTCCCGGTTAATCTTGATGATTTTCAATCCTGGCGCCAGCTGAGGTCCACATTACTAAAAGAGCTATGAGGAAATTATCCTAAGGTATTGAGCCATAACACTAATCTAAGGAGATGGGAAATATGAGGAAAATCGCTTTTATCGGAAGCGGGTCCATGACAGAAGCCATTATTGCAGGAATGCTTGCAGGCGGAAAATATCAGCCCCAGGAAATTTATGCAGGCAATAATTCCAATCAAGATAGACTCTCATATTTTGCTCGGGAATTCGGGATTCACACCACACAATCAAAACAGGATTTATTAGCGGATGCAGACATAGCTGTGCTGGCGGTAAAGCCAAAGGATGTGCATGCAGCACTTTTGGCATCAAGAAACCACCTCCAAAAAAGCACCCTGCTGATTTCTGTAGCTGCAGGGGTTCATACTTCAAGCCTTGAAGGCATTCTGAGAAAAGATATGGCCATTGTCCGCGCAATGCCCAATACATCTGCAGCCGTGGGTAAATCGGCAACAGCTCTAACAGCCAATCGCTTTGCGCATGACAAAGAAATGGATGAGGCAATCACTCTTTTTGAAACAATAGGCACCGTAGCAATGGTTGAGGAAGACCAGTTAAACGCTGTGACCGGGCTTTCCGGAAGCGGTCCGGCCTACATTTATTACCTGGCCGAGGCGATGGAAGCTTCTATCGGGGTTCTTGGGCTTGAAAAAGCAACAGCGAAATCCCTGATTGTCCAAACCTTAATAGGAGCAGCGGAAATGCTGCAAAGGTCTGACAAATCCCCTATTGAGCTAAGGAAGGAAGTCACTTCGCCAGGAGGAACGACCGAGGCCGGATTAAGGGTTTTAGCGGAATACCGGGTACAGGAAGCTTTTGAAGCATGCATATTTGAAGCAGCTCAGCAATCCAAACGCATGGGCCAGCAGATTTCACAGGAAATTGAGGATGCAGGGAAAACAGGCCTCTAAAGCATTCCTTCCTCAGCCAATATTTTGGATATACCCTTTGTAGCTTGATATACTTAATCATGTATATTATTTCATTTATTTAAAGGAGATGGGTAACATGGGCGCAAAACTTTTTTCTTCCTATACAATTAAAGATGTAACTTTAAAAAACAGGATTGTCATGTCCCCGATGTGCATGTATTCCTGTAAAGAAGATGGCATTGTGCAAAACTGGCACAAGACCCATTATACAAGCCGTGCAGTCGGCGGGGCAGGTTTAATCATTACAGAAGCCGCCGCTGTGACAAAACAGGGCAGAATCACGAACCAGGACCTGGGAATCTGGAATGACGATCAAATCGCCGGCCTCTCCGAACTTGTGTCACTTGTAAAAGAACAAGGAGCAAAAATCGGGATCCAGCTTGCCCATGCTGGAAGAAAAGCACAGGATGAAGAAGAAATTATTGCACCATCGTCGATTGCATTCAGCGGGCACTATAAACTGCCAAAAGAAATGACAAAGGTAGATATCCAGAAAACAGTGCTTGCCTTCCGGAACGGAGCAGACCGAGCGGCAAAAGCAGGTTTTGAAGTTATTGAACTGCATGCTGCTCACGGTTACCTGATTAATGAGTTTTTATCTCCTTTAAGCAATAGGCGGGAAGATGAATACGGCGGCTCAGAAGCAAACCGCTACCGTTTTCTGAAGGAAATCATTGCATCAGTCAGGGAAGTATGGAACGGCCCGCTATTTGTGCGCCTTTCTGCGCATGATTACAGTGAAGGCGGAATGACTGCAGAACAATATACAAAAATGGTTAAATGGATGAAAGAAGAAGGCGCAGATTTAATCGATGTCAGCTCCGGAGCTGTGGTTCCTGCTCCAATTAACCCATATCCCGGTTATCAGGTTCCTTTCAGTGAAACGATCAAGCATGGCGCAGAGTTGGCTACTGGAGCAGTAGGCCTGATTACTACAGGCACACAAGCAGAAGAAATCCTGCAAAACAATCGGGCAGACGTCGTCTTCATAGGACGCGAATTACTAAGAAACCCCTATTGGCCAAGAACAGCAGCCGAAGAACTAAAAGCCGAACTAGAAAGCCCAAAACAATACGACAGAGCCTGGTAACACAAAAAGCGCAAGCGCCTGGTCAGCTTGCGAAGCAAATAGGGTTATGGACTTAGACGGCGCTCTTTGCCTTCTGAGGCCATAACATCTTTTGCACAGCAGGCTAGGCGCTGAAGCTAGATTAATAAAAAGCGCAAGCGCCTGTTCAGCGTTGACCAGCATAAGGCGTATAAGAATAGAAGGCGCTCTTTGCCTTCAATTCTTATGTGACTTATGACCTCGAGAGGCTAGGCGCAGAAGCTGGATTAATAAAAAGTGCAAGCGCCTGTTCGGAGGATCAAAGACTAAGAACGCCGCATCCTGCGGCAACGTCTTAGTGACCCCCTTCCTTGGGGCCTTCGGAAAGCATAAAGCGCCCAAATAGAAAGCATAGAAAGCGCAGAAACCCCCCGTTCAAAGAATGAACGGGGGGGTATTGGTTATTCAAATTAATACGGCACGGTCATTCAGCATGCCCTCGCCTTTAATGCTTTGAAATTCATGGAGCAGCCTCTCAATGGTAAGATGCTGTTTTTCCTTGCCCCTTGCCTGGAAAATGATTCTGCCTTTATCCATCATGATCAATGAATTCCCAAGATCTATCGCCTGCTGCATGTTATGTGTCACCATTAATGCCGTCAGCTGATTTTCCTCGACTATTTTCTTTGTGAGAGAAGTAACCAGCTCTGCGCGGGATGGATCAAGCGCTGCGGTATGTTCATCCAGAAGCAGGATATTGGGATCAGTAAAGGTAGCCATCAATAGTGAAAGAGCCTGGCGCTCTCCGCCGGATAATAATCCAACCTTGGCGCCCATCCTGTTTTCAAGTCCAAGGTGGAGAGACTCCAGCTTTTCCCTGAAAAATATTTTCCTTTTCTTATTAACGCCGAATCCAAGGCTTCTTTTCTTGGTTCTGCCATAGGCGATGGCCAGGTTTTCTTCAATGGTCATATTAGGAGCTGTACCAGTCATCGGATCCTGGAAAACACGGCCTATCATCGCTGAGCGGATATGCTCCCCAGTGCCTGTAACATCCCGTCCATCAATAAAAACCTCGCCTGCATCCGGAAGAAGTTTTCCTGAAATCATGTTCATCAAGGTAGATTTCCCTGCTCCATTGCTTCCGATCACCGTGATAAATTCCCCTTTATCCAAGTGAAGCTCCAAGTCATCCAGCGCCAGTTTTTCGTCAGGAGTGCCTTCGTTGAACACTTTATATATTCCGTTTAGCTTAAGCAAACTCCTCACCGCCCTTATTTTTGCTGTTAAGCTTGCTTAGCCTCAGTTCCTCCAGGCGTTTTTTCTTCCTGCTCTCTCTCTTGCGGTAGCCGGATATTTGCGGAAGGACCAAAGCCCCTATTACGATAATGGCAGTAATTAGCTTAACATCCCCAGTTTGAAGGAACTTCACTTGCAGAGCCAGGGAGACCACAAGGCGATAAACAACCGATCCCCCGATAACAGCCAATGTGGCCCTCCCGATAGTTTTAGCTCCAAATATGGCTTCCCCTATAATCACGGATGCCAGTCCTATCACGATAATGCCAATTCCCATCCCTACGTCACTGAAGCCATTATACTGGCTGACCAGTGAACCGGAAAATGCAACCAGAGCGTTTCCGATAGCGAGCCCAAGCACCTTCATATTCCCAGTGTGAGCAGAAAAGCTTTTCACCATCGCCTCGTTATCGCCTGTCGCCCGAAGCGCAAGGCCGATTTCCGTTTTCAAAAAAGAGGATAATCCTATTTTAATAACAACAGCCAAAATCAGCATCACGATTAAAATGGACCAGGTCCCAGGAAGGCTATCTCCAAGGCCGATGGCAGTAAACGCAGAGTTAATCAAAGCATCCAATCCGGTTTTAGTCCACATATCACTGATATTAGTCATGATGGTCTGCTCTGATAAAAGAGGAACATTGGATCGCCCCATAATTCTCAAGTTTACAGAGTACAAAGCAATCATCATTAAAATCCCGGATAACAGCGGATTGATCTTTCCTCTTGTATGAAGGAGACCTGTTATGGTACCTGCTGCAAATCCGGCAACCAGGGCAGCCAGTGTTGCTGTAATAGGGGAATATCCGTTGACAATCATAATCGCTGAGACAGAAGCTCCTGTGACAAAGCTGCCATCGACTGTCATATCGGGAAAATCAAGAATCCGGAAGGTCAGGTAAACGCCTAAAGCCATGATTGCATAAATAACTCCTGACTCAAACGAACTGAATAATATAAGCATTTTTTTCCCCCTTTCGCCGCAAAATCAAAGTAAAACAGTATATTGAAAGAAGAACGAAATGTGTTACGGCGTGTTCTATGATTATTTAATGATTTCGGCCTCTTTCTTCCAGCTATCCTTAATTGTAATTCCCATATCTCCCGCTGCTTTTTCATTGATTACGAGTTTCAATTTCTGAGGATAGTCAACAGGTATGTCCCCCGGTTTTTTTCCGTCCTTCAAGATTTCCGAAGCCTTAATGCCTGCTTCATATCCAATGTCATAATAGCTGAATCCGTAGGCAGCAAAGCCACCGCGTTTTACAGAATCCAATTCTCCTACGAATAGCGGCAGATGCTTGCTTTTTGAGACCATAACGACAGATTCAAGCGCAGATACGACAGTGTTATCTGTAATGATGTACAGGGCATCCACTTTTCCGGCCAGCGATTCAGCCGCCTGTTTGACTTCAGCAGAGGTGGACACAGATGATTCAACAACCTTGATGCCCGATTTAGCTGCTTCTTCTTTAAGCTTTTTTACCTGGACAACTGAATTTTGTTCTCCGGAATTGTAGATGGTCCCAACTTTTTTAGCGCCGAGCTCATCTCCTATGAATTTAATGGATTTTGGGATGGCGTCTGGATGAGTATCCGTCGTTCCGGTAACATTCCCTCCTGGCTTATCCATGGATTTCACAAGATTGGCATCTACAGGATCTGTCACCGAAGTAAAGACAATCGGGATCTGCTTTGTGGCATTTAGGGCACCGAGTGCACTCGGGGTGGAGTTTGCAAAGATCAGGTCTACTTTATCTCCTGCAAAATTATTGGCGATTGTCTGGTTATTGTTTTGGTCTCCCTGTGCATTTTGCACATCATATTTAGCTTTTACCCCTTTATCCTTTAACGCCTGTTTGAATCCCTTGAACGCTTCATCTAATGATGGATGCTGCACAATCTGGGTGACTCCGATTTTCACTTCCTCTTTTTTCCCGCTTTCATTTCCATTTGAGCTTGTACTGCTTCCGCATCCCGATAAGAATGCTGCCGTACATAACAAGGCCGCTGCCGCGGAGATCATTCTTTTTTTCATTCCGTTTCCCCCAATAGTTATAAATTCTTCTTTATCGCTGTTATGTTTAAATTATAATCGCGGAGCAAACCTCATTTCAATGAATTTATTTAAATTTTTAGAATTTTTTAATAACTATTTTCTTTTCCAATCCATCTGTCAGCCCTGCAGTCCGCATAAATAGTAAGCACGCAAAAGGCTGACCCCAAAAGGAATCAGCCTTTATTATCATTCAACTGCACCGCTTACGATATCAGCTACATCTTTTCGTGTCAGTTTTTCTCTTCCATCTTTCAATGCCTGAAGTGTTCCCTTTGCCAATGCAAGGGGAATGTTGCAGAAATTGAAAATAACCTTTGTTTCAATTCCTTCAAGATAACGATCTGCAAGAGATAGATTTTTTTCAGTAAAAGACAGCATCTTTTCAAAGTTCCATCCTTCAGGAAAGAAATTAACGCCTCGTTCTGCATCTTCCGTTCTGTTTCTAAGGATATTGACCGTCTGCAGGCCCCGGCCAAAGGCAATGGCCATTTCACGGTCAGACTCTGTTCCGTCATACCATTCCCAGATATCCGAAAGCATGACACCCACAAGGCCAGCCACATAATAGGTATAGTCATCCAGCTCTTCTTCTGTATGTATCTGCCAATCCTTTTCCGTCCATTTTGCCATTCCATGAGCCATTATGGAGGTGGCTTCAAGAACCTTGCCGGTGATAGGCTGCGGAATCAGCATGATCCACTCTTTAAGAAGCAGAGAAACTTCAGGGAGCTCCTGTGAATGCGGATCAAGGAGAGCGGTCAATTCATCTTCGTCTGCACCATTTTGCAGAAGGTTTCCGACAGAATTCAGCAGGTGTATTTTTGTTTCTTTAGGTAAGCTTGGATGATCTTCAATTTCATCAATCGCCCTCATGCATAAATAAGCAGCACCGACCGTTTCCTTAAGGCCTTCCGGCAGCTGGCTGATAGGTATAAAGAAGGTTCTGCTGGTTTTTAATAAGTAGTCCATTGCTTTCTGCTTTAAATGTTTATCTTCAGTCATGTACATTTTCCCCTTTAAATATCTTTCACATATGTAATGTCTGCCTGATTAATGGCATACTGGAGCAAAAATCAGCGCCCTGATCCTAGCAGCAAAGTTTACGAAAACAGTCTTAATAAAAGACTATAGCACTGTTAATGATACAGAACAAACCAGCATGATTGCAATGGTTTCGGAATGTTTTCCTGTCTAGCTCCCGTTATATAAAGGAATTTTCACCATCATGGTGTCTTCCGCAACGATGGTCTCAGGAAATATCTCCCTGCTTTCTTCTGCAAGCTGAAGCACATCATCCGCAGTATAGCGTGAACTGATATGAGTTAAAATTAAATGCCTGGCATTAGCCTGCTTTGCCGTGCAGGCAGCCTGGGCGGTTGTCGAGTGGAAATACTCATGGGCCATTTCAGCTTCGCTGGCGGAGAAAGTCGCTTCATGGACAAGATAATCTGCGTGACTTGCAAGCACCCTGGCATTTTCGCATGTTCTAGTATCTCCAAGTATGCTGATAATTCTTCCCTTTTGCGGCTTGCCGATATAATCCTTTCCATTTAAAACCCTTCCATCATCAAGCGTTACGGTTTCCCCGTTTTTCAGCTCCTTAAAATGAGGTCCAGGCGCCACGCCATCCTGCAGCAGTTTTTCTATAAGAAGGCTTCCAGGCCGGTCACTTTCCTCAATCCGGTATCCTACACTGTATATTCCATGATCCAGCGGCAAAGCGGTCACGGTGAATTGGCCATCGTCAAAAACAACACCCTGCTCGATTTCCACCACTTTCAGCGGATACTTCAGATGGGTGCCGCTTACTGAAAGGCTTACTTTAATAAAGTCTGCAATACCTTTCGGGCCATAAACGGCCAGCTCTTCAGTTCCCCCCTGAAAAGACCGGGAGCTGATTAAGCCAGGAAGCCCGTATATGTGGTCACCATGAAGATGTGTGATAAAGATTTTTTCAATTTTCCTGGGTTTTACAGGTGTTTTCATAATTTGATGCTGAGTGGCTTCCCCGCAGTCAAAAAGCCAGACCGCCCCCCGTTCCTCTAAAAGCTGAAGGGCAATGGATGAAACATTTCGGGACTTAGCAGGAACACCTGCTCCAGTGCCTAAAAAAACAAAATCCACAGTGATACCTCCGATAACCAGAATTCTTTTTATTACTATAACATAATCGGGTGCCCGCATAAATCCGCACCCCCCTATACATTGAGCGGCAGATCTATTTTCCGGGAAATCAACTTATAACAGGAATATTTTTGAAAATCACCCAAGGAAAGCATTTTCATTGATTTCCTAATCCGCAAACTCTAAAATGGGAGAATCACAAAATATAGCCTTAAAAAAAACTTCACATTGAAAAGAGGTAATGTGCTTATGGAAAATGATAAACCATCCGGATTGATTATGATTTTTGGAGCAACTGGAGATCTTGCAAATCGAAAACTGTTTCCTTCGATATACCGCTTATTTCAAAAAGGAAAGCTAAATAAGTTTGCTGTTGTCGGCGTTGCAAGAAGACCTTTGACTAATGAACAATTCCAGGAAAACGTCAAGGAATCTTTGTCAGATATTGCTGGCGGTCAGGACCATGCAGAAGAATTTGCTTCCCATTTTTATTATCATTCACATGATGTAACAAGCTCTGAATCTTATATTCAATTAAAGGATATTGCCGGGAAGCTTGATGCCCAGTATGGACTTTTGGGGAATCGTATTTTTTACCTGGCAATGGCTCCGGAGTTTTTCGGAACAATTGCAGAACAGATAAAAGCACAGGGGCTCTCTGACACAGCTGGGTATAAACGTTTAGTGATTGAAAAGCCGTTTGGCCACAGCTTCGAGTCTGCAAAGGAACTCAACGAAAAAATACGCACTGCTTTTTCTGAGGAGGAAATTTACCGGATCGACCATTACCTCGGCAAAGAAATGGTACAGAACATTGAAGTAATCCGATTTTCAAATGCCATTTTTGAGCCTCTCTGGAATAGCCGGTATATCTCGAATATCCAGGTCACCTCAAGTGAAACGCTCGGTGTGGAAGAGCGAGGCCGTTATTATGAAAACAGCGGTGCCCTGCGGGATATGGTGCAAAACCATTTGCTTCAAATGGTAGCCTTGCTTGCCATGGAACCGCCTATCCGTTTAACGGACGATGAAGTGCGGAGCGAAAAGGTGCGTGCGCTTCGTTCTCTGCGCCCGGTGGCAAAAGATGAGGTGAAGAATTATTTTGTCCGGGGACAGTATGGACCAGGTTCGGCCGGAGGAAAGGAACTGCCTGCATATCGTGATGAGCACAATGTCGATTCTGTTTCCAATACAGAAACATTTGTAGCCGGCAAACTGTTAATTGATAATTTCCGCTGGGCTGGCGTGCCGTTTTACATCAGGACCGGAAAAAGGCTGGAAGCTAAATCCACTGCCATTGTCGTTCAATTCAAGGACATTCCTATGAATTTATATTACGGGGCAGAACAGGTGCTTAATCCTAACCTCCTTGTTATTCATATCCAGCCAGATGAGGGAATCACCCTTCACCTGAATGCAAAAAAGGCCGGCAAAGACATTGAAACAACCCCAATAACTTTAACGGTATCCAATAACAGCATAGACAGAATCAATACGCCCGAGGCATATGAAAAGCTATTGTTCGACAGTATGAGGGGAGATGCCACGAACTTTACACATTGGGATGAGGTTGCTCTTTCCTGGAAATTCGTCGATAGCATTTCTGAAGCCTGGGAAACAGAAAAGGATTCATCTTTCCCGAATTATCCTTCAGGTTCAAAAGGGCCGGAGTGTGCCAGTGAATTGCTGAAAAAAGACGGGCATTTTTGGTGGCCCATCGAAAAGCTGGAAACTGGCGGCTGATCCCGATCAGCTTTCAGCAGTGAAAAAGGATGCCGCGTGCGGCATCCTTTTCTGCGGGACTATGAAACTTTATTTCCAAGAAATTTCTCTTTTATGACATGCACAATCTCTTTCCTTCTATGAAGAGGTTTGTGCTGATTAACTCCTGAATTAATCCAATGTGATATTCCTGTCTCGATTCCGATAAACAGCAAGAAAATAAATATAATAACCCAGATCATAACAACAATCACCCCTCTTTTAATATCCTAATGCTATTGTATGTATGATTGCCCGGTTCCTTGTGACTGGCCGTAAAATTCTTTTACTATCCATATCCCCATTTTTTCAAAAAGCAAACATATTAATATCTTATATGAAAGAATATCTTCATAAAAATCCCAACCGGCCTATTTTAATGTAGGGATATTACCCTGTTTTAATACGGTTCTGCCAGTCTTGCCTTCTGCTATGTGCTTTTAGAAATCGCCTCACAAAACTCATAAAAAAACAACAACCTTTAAGAAAAGAACCTTAATAAAAAATAATAATTTGTTATTCATATCCCTGTCTCCGTTCGTGTTTGCAACGGAAGTGCACAATTTTACTGAAATAACTGCTAAAAACAGTTGCTTTCTTACACATAAACCTTCACTATTAGAAAGGTAAGACACTTAAAAGAAAAGATTGCAGGTGATCTCATGATAGAAATCAAAACATCTCCGCTCAGCGACGGAGAATTCAATAGAGGCGTGTTTGCAAAAACTGATATAGCAAAAGGTGAACTTATTCATGAAGCACCGGTTATTTCTTATCCCAATGAGCAGCATGTTCACATCGAAAAAACGCTGCTCGATGATTATGCTTTTGAATACGGCGTGAACCATACAGCAATCCTGCTGGGATATGGCATGCTATTTAACCATTCATACGAACCGAATGCCACGTATGATATCAACTTTAAAAACCACACCTTTGACTTTTACGCGTATAAGGATATAAAAGCAGGAGAGGAAATTCTCATCAACTATAATGGTGATGTGGATGACAATGAACCTCTATGGTTTAATAAAGAAGAAAAATAAGCTCCACTAAAAAACACACAGAAGCCTAATATATGGCCAGCTGTGTGTTTTTCTTTATGGCTATTTTCGTAAACTTTGCTGCTATGGAACAAGGTGGCTGATATAACTATGGGTTTGCCTCACAGAACTCATTAAAAAACAGCAATTTTTAAGAAAAGAGCCTTCTTCACTTATCGTCAGTCTTGATCCCATTTTTGCCTTATATCTTTTCTAGCATCCCTATTTTTTGTATCTTTAAGCGCAAAATTGTCAAACAAATCTTTGTTAAAGCTTGTTTCTGTGCCAATAGCAGCCGTCTTCGGGTCAGGTGCTGTGTAGACTCCCCTTTTTATGATGCTTTTCCCGAATTTATTCTGCAGCTGTTCCATTGCCTGATATAGGGGCTCTTTTTTAGCTTCGTTCTCAAAAGAAAAAAGATCAAGCTGTAAAGAGGCGGTTTCTTTTTCTTTCACTTCAAAAGCTGTTACACCAAGCAGCCTTACCTTCTCTCCGTCCCAATTCTTTCTGAAGAGATCCGCACAAAGAGCATGAACATCTTCCTTTAACCATACAGGATTTGGAGTGAGCCTGCTTCTCGTAATTGTTTTAAGGTTTCCATAACGGATGGTCACTCCAATTTTCTGACCGACGAGCCCTTTGTTTTTGAGCCGGATTGCCACTTTTTCAGACAATTTGCCAAGAATGTCAATAAGCTCTTTTTCGCTGGATGTATTTTTTGGCAGTGTGGTTGAATTACCCACACTTTTATGATCATGGATAGATTCTGGATCCACCAAACGGCCGTCATTGCCGTTTGCACGTTCCTTTAACCGCACTCCATTTATCCCCAACAGATTTTTAACAGAGATTTCCTGGGCCTTTGCCAGATCTCCAATTGTCATGATGTTTATCAAATGAAGTTTTTCCGCTGTTTTTTTTCCTATACCATGCATTTCGCCAACTTCGAGCGGCCAAAGCTTAGCCGGAACATCCCGTTTGCGCAAGATGGTAATTCCCATTGGCTTTTTCATATCTGAAGCTGTTTTGGCTAGGAATTTATTAGGGGCAATACCGATCGAACAGGGCAAGTCCATTGTTTCTAATATGCGCTGCTGAATACTGCGGGCAATTTCAAGTGGTGAGCCTAGCGGTGCACATTCGGTTATATCCAGATATCCTTCATCAATGGATACCGGCTCAACCTGGTCTGTGTATTGCCTTAGAATATCAAATATTGCGAGTGACGCTTTCCGGTACCGTTCGAAATTAGGCTTTTGAAGAATGAGCTGAGGACAAAGCTTCTTGGCTTCCCAAATGGGCATTGTTGTCTTTACGCCAAATTTTCTCGCTTCATAGCTGCAGGTGACAATAATTCCCCGCCGCTCTTCTACATTGCCGGCTATGGCAAGGGGTTTTCCCTTAAGGGACGAATCATAGGCCATTTCAACAGAAGCATAAAAACTATTCATATCAACATGAAGTATAACTCTTCCTTTTTTTGGGTACATTTCTTTCAAAACTGCCACTTCCTTATACACCTAACATCCTTTCACTATTGTATCAGATTATAGGTGAAATGCCAGAACACGCATTTGGTTTTTTGTGATTACTAAAGGAATGCGCCTTGATTAGCAGAACTGGTTTTCAGATGTATAAAGGTAATGACACTAGCAAGCTTGCTTTTTACTTGTTTAGTTATTTGTCTGGATGAATTTTTTAATAGAAGTCACGGGATTTTGCCATCTATCAGTAGACTGAGTGTATGTAAAAAAGCAGCGTCTTTGCTGCCTTTTATTCACGGCAGGTAATCTGTTTAAATATGATGTAGATTTAAAATATACATGAAAGATATGATTCTTCATCCCTCCTTACTGCATTAATAACCAAGCAGCCCAAAAATACACCAAAATTGAACTTCATTACTTTGCAGCCAGTGTACCAAAAGGCGTTATCAAAGTATCGACATCGCTCCAAGCCAAGTTGGCAAAATAAGCATTTTTTACTGGTTGAGGATTCTTATCGACAAAGTCCCTAACATAACTCCAGGAAGATTATTGAGTAAATTGGATATAAAAGTTATAACATTCCCATTAGTTTGATAGCGCTGAATGGATTGTCCATCATTTAGAATTTTAAAATGCTTAATGTATACATTCTTCACCAGCATATGCCAACACGAACATATTGAAAGCTGAAAGCAAATAAAACAACTTCCCATTGTGTGTACTTTACTATATCGCTCAAACCCGTTTTGATTTATAAGCATCCCAGTCATATCAGAGAGATTGATCCTGCCATACCGGTCAATTCCAAGGAGACCCAAATAGTGTAAGTAAAAAGAGGCTTACCCGGGTTAAAATGAAGATAGTAAAACATATCACCGGATTGCCATTTAAAATCGAATGGAGGAGTTTGCACATAGATGGAAGGAGTCTAATCCCATTATACAGGTACTCTGGGACTTCATTGGAAGATCTTTCTTAAAATAGTTTTGAGGTTTTGCAAAAACAGAATAGAAAACTCCTCCAATCATAGAAAACTGCAGCATCATCATTTTTAAGGCTTAACCCGTTTGTCTTTTCTTCTGTGGATTATTTGAGCATACTTCATCAAAGAAGAAAATTGGGATTCTTGCATTCTATTTTCTGTAAACATTTTTTCACTGGACTTCATTAATGTCTGAATTATCATTGCTCTTTTTTCTTTAGAATCATGTTTTTCTGGCAATTCTTTGTCAGGTTCCTGAGGGATTGAGTTCAAGCTTTCTTCTGCCTGGTTTTCCTGGATTACAGATTGTATATCCTTTTTATTAATTGCTGAAGTAAATTCCTTCTTACTTACTTCTATGTTTTTTTTCTTTTTTTCAGTGGATTTTTGTTCCTTATATTCAGCCGTATCCTCAATTGTTTCGGCCTGATATTTGTCCGCTTTATGTTCTTTAGATCGAGTAGCTGGTTGTTCGAATCCAGGCGAAACTCCATGATGTCCGCTTTTTCCTTCGCGGGTAACCGGCTCAGCAATTAGCTGTGATAATACTTCAAGTCCCTGATTTACCTCCAATAAAATTTCTTGATCTTTAGCAATTTCAGATTGAACAGATGGTTCTTCTTTTACTTCAGGTAAAACCTCCTGATGTTCACTTTTTTCAAGATGTGCAGCTGACTCTTCATTCACTTTCGAATCTAATGCATCCTTTAGTTCAGCATTAAATCCCTTTCCTTGATTTGCTTCCGATAAAACTTCTTGATCTTTAGCAATTTCAGATTGAACAGGTGGTTCTTCTTTTACTTCAGGTAAAACCTCCTGATGTTCACTTTTTTCAAGAGTTGCAGCTAACTCTTCATTCACTTTCGAATCTAATGCATCCTTTAGTTCAGCATTATGTCCCTTTCCTTGATTTGCTTCCGATAAAACTTCTTGATCTTTAGCAATTTCAGATTGAACAGGTGGTTCTTCTTTTACTTCAGGTAAAAACTCCCGATGTTCACTTTTTTCAAGAGTTGCAGCTGACTCTTCATTCACTTTCGAATCTAATGCATCCTTTAGTTCAGCATTATGTCCCTTTCCTTGATTTGCTTCCGATAAAACTTCTTGATCTTTAGCAATTTCAGATTGAACAGGTGGTTCTTCTTTTACTTCAGGTAAAAACTCCCGATGTTCACTTTTTTCAAGAGTTGCAGCTGACTCTTCATTCACTTTAAGATCTAATGCATCATTCTCTTCCTTTAATTCAGCATTAAACTCCTTTCCTTGATTTGCTTCTGACTGTTTATTATCAGTTTTTCCCTCCCTGTTTTCCTGTTGTTTATTCTCGGACGATTCCCTCTTATTGATACCTTTTAAAATATAATGTATATTAGGTAATTGAATATAAGATTGTTTATCCTTATTAAATAACTCGATATAATTATCCGTTACAGTACCCAATAACCCTTCAAAGGACAGAATACTATCTCCGTTAACAGTCACCCACTGATGTTTTAATTCATTTAGTAATTCTATAAAGGTTTGTTTCTGTGTTGAATTGTAATCAAAGACTTTACTCTTGAAATCTCTGGTATTTTTAGACACTGCATAAATCTGATTTAAGTTAAAATAACATTCTTTAGCTTGATTCATTTGAATGACAAGAAAATCATTTTTCACATCAAGCAAGAACCCATTATGAACATTATGATTATTTGTAATGATACTAATATTAAAACCTATCAGTTGATTAAGTTCCTTGTAAAAATTTGGTTTTATCAACTTAGTGTCCTCCTTAATATAGGCAGGGTCGCTTCTCTAATAGAAGCGACACAAGTATGGGATAATTTATTTATTCTTTTCTCTTGATCTTCTATCTGAATTTCTATCTTCATTTTTATCTGATTTTTTATCTTCATTCTTATCTGATTTTTTATCTGAGTTTTTATCTGAGTTTTTATCTGAGTTTTTATCTGAGTTTTTATCTGAGTTTTTATCTGAGTTTTTATCTTGATTATTTTCTGCCTTTTCATCTTCTTCTGCTTTTTCCACTTTTTCCCCTATGCTGATACTGCGGATATGGAACATGGCCAGGCGGATAACTTCTTCGTTTAAAAATACCGTAACGAATTCATCATTATTATCGCAAAGTATACCTTCAAGTTTCTCTGGGCCGCCACGGTTAATACTTACCCACTGATTTCTAAGTTCATCTAGTAAGCATTTAAAATTTGAAGCTGTTGTATAAGAAAAATCCTCAGGGACCTCAACTTTAAACTCGAATCCTTTTTTTACATTCTCAGTAATACTTTTTATATGATCAGTTTGATAGTAGATGACCCCTTCTTTCTCAGTTAATATCGCCAAATGGTCATCTGAAATGCCTAACAATAATCCCGTCCTAGATTCCGGCCCCCCTCTATCTACCCTGAGAACCTTGCCAATCATATGAGTAAACAATTCTTTATTCATCAATATTTTTCCCCTTCCTTGATAATCATTTACCCTGTATTAATATGTGTCATGGAAGGACATTGGAACGAGGTAAAAGACTATTTTCTCTTCATTAAGACTGAATTTACCTAAAAATGTGTATTCGGCCTATCGTAATACGGTGTTATTTCATATGGTTTTAATGCTTGTAAGAATGAACAACCTAAACCCTTAGGTGCCACTTGGGATTATCGAATCCTAAAACACCAAATACCCGGATTTTAATATCCCCCAATAATGATGCACCAGTGTTCATCACTGAAGACAAGGGCATTTAATTTCGCAAAAAGTATGGACAAGAACTGTTTCGCTTAGGAAAGATGGGACGATCGAAAAATGGGTAGAAAATATATTGGAGTGATCAAGCTTTGCAATCAGCAAATAGAAAACAGGGAAAATTAAGGTGGATAGCCTAACTTTTTATGAATTTTAAGAGAAGGTGGAGTGAACCTGCAGGTGTACTTTTTGAAGAAAATCAATCGCTGAAATCAGGGAAAAGCACTATACTTAGATGGTTTATACAGCCGTATCGGGCTCTTCAGAAACACAAGCAATTGTAAAGCAAGAAAGCAGCCTTAGATGGATAAGGTGAGTATTTAAGCGTGTAAAAATAAGAGACCATGATTCTGCATCCGGCACATACGGATGAACAAGATTTCGGATTAGAGCAAAGAAAATAAATTTTCTCCGCTCTTTTCCAAAAACAGAAGGACAAGACTGCATCCTGCACTTCGTCTTAATTGACGGGCCATTCATCAGCCCGATTGCTGGTTTAATATGTATTCTTCTATGCCGCTGATTCCTTCTATTGACTGGAATAGCACCTGCGGGTCAATGATGGAAATCAGCCTGCCTTCACCCAGGTCGGCTACACCTGTTATGTATTTTGTTTTTTGATAGCCCAGGAAACCCGCTACCTTAATTTGTTCCTGTGATATATCGAGGATTTCGCGGGCATCATCCGCAATAAGCCCCATCGTCATGCCATCTGTATTCAACAATATCCACTTTCCCTGTTTTTCCAAAGGTTTTTTATGCGGAAACAAAACCTTTTGAATAGAGATCATAGGAATCAGTGTATCCCTTATGGCTGCCATTCCTTCGGCAACATCGGAGAAATGGGGGATTGCCGTTAAGCTCACAGGCTTTTCAATGGATTGCACCGTTTCAATAGGCAAACCAAATTCTTCTTCCCCGGATGTAATCACCACAATTTTCCGCGAATCCTTCATACGTCATCACCCGCAATCTTTTTGATAGAAACTGTTAATCTTGTCTGATGATTTTCCAGTTTTTTAAAAAGGAGATTAGTCAAATTCACCTAAACGTCCCCTTTTTCTTCCGTGACTATTTAACCATAAAAATCAGAAAAAGAGAGAAATTCCTTTAACAGGAATTTCTCTTTTTCATTGATTATTCGCCTGCTACTTCCTTAATGATTGCAATGACCATTTCTCCCAGTTTAGTTAGTTCTTCAACTGGAATTCTTTCATTGGTCGTGTGGATTTCTTCATAGCCAACAGCAAGGTTGACAGTAGGAATTCCAAATCCGGCGATCACATTAGCATCGCTTCCGCCTCCGCTTTGCAGCAATTCGCAAGGACGCCCGATTTTTCCGGCCGCTTTTCTTGCCACTTCCACTACATGGTCACCTGCACCGTACTTGAATCCAGGGTACATGACTTTCACATCAACATCAGCCCGGCCGCCCATTTCTTCTGCAGCCGATTCAAATGCCTCTTTCATCTTTTGCACTTGCTTTTCCATTTTTTCAGGCACAAGGGAACGCGCTTCTGCTAAAATCTCAACATGGTCGCAGACGATATTCGTTTGCTGTCCGCCTTCAAAGCGTCCGATATTAGCCGTTGTTTCTGAGTCGATACGTCCAAGAGGCATCCTTGAAATGGCTTTAGCAGCAATGGTAATTGCTGATACTCCTTTTTCAGGGGCAACACCGGCATGGGCTGTTTTGCCTGTGATGACAGCAGAAACCTTTGCCTGCGTTGGAGCAGCTACAATAATGTTTCCAACCTTTTCGTCGCTGTCAAGCGCATAGCCGAATTTTGCCGTAACTAATGAACGGTCCAAAACCTTAGCACCGACAAGACCAGATTCCTCGCCGGCTGTAATGATGAATTCAATCGTTCCATGTGCAATGTTTTGCTCTTTGATCACCTTGAGTGTCTCAAGCATAACAGCAAGTCCTGCTTTATCGTCGGCACCAAGAATCGTTGTGCCGTCAGAAACAATCACACCATCTTTAATGGACGGCTTGATTCCTTTTCCAGGAACTACGGTATCCATATGAGAAGTAAAGTAGATGGTGTCTGCTCCTTCTTTTGTACCTTTAAGTGTACAAATCAGATTGCCCGCTCCATGGCCTGTTTGTGCAGTAGTATCATCTTCAAAAACTTCAACGCCAAGGCTTGAAAATTTCTCCTTTAGCACTTTTGCAATTTCTGTTTCAAATTTTGTTTCAGAATCGATTTGCACCAATTCCATAAATTCTTTTACTAAACGATCTTCATTAATCATCCCTGCAAAACCTCCAAAATTTTTCAGGCAGCATGCTGATAATTCATACAGCACTTCTGCTTTATTTGTCTGCTTTTTAGCAATATGTATAATCCCACCTTTAGTATACTGCTAAAAACAGATGCTCGGCAAATATTCCGTTTTTTTTCTTCTGATCATCAAAGCGGTATATTACCATGCTTTTTAAATGGCCGGGATTCTTTCTTGTTTCTCAGCATTTCAAGCGATTGAATAAGCTTGATCCTTGTTTCACGGGGGTCAATCACATCATCGACCATTCCCTGGCTCGCTGCTACATATGGATTTGCGAACTTCTGCCTGTACTCCTCAATTTTCTCGGCACGTGTCTCTTCAGGATTTTCGCTGTTCTGGATTTCACGCGCGAAAATAATATTGGCAGCCCCTTGGGAACCCATTACCGCAATTTCGGCATTTGGCCAGGCAAAAACAAGATCCGCTCCAATGGATTTACTGTTCAATGCTACGTACGCCCCTCCATATGCTTTCCTTAGGATAACGGTTAATTTAGGTACAGTGGCCTCTGAATAAGCGTACAGGATTTTAGCTCCATGGCGGATAATGCCTCCGTGCTCCTGTTTGACACCAGGAAAGAATCCAGAAACATCTTCAAAGGTAATAAGGGGAATATTAAACGAATCACAAAACCGGATAAACCTTGACGCTTTGTCGGAGGAATCAATATCAAGCCCTCCTGCTAATACCTTAGGCTGATTACAGATAAGCCCTACCGTCTCACCCTTGATTCTTGCCAGTCCCACAACAACATTCTTGGCAAAATTCTTCTGGACTTCCATAAAGGATCCGCTGTCAGCCACCTGCTCAATGACTTTCCGGACATCATAGGGACGAAGGCCATCAAACGGAATGACTTCTGTCAAATCCGGACGATAGTCATCTTCCTGTGAAGCCTCAAGCCGCGGCGGCTTTTCTTCATTATTCTGTGGAAGATAGCTTAGCAGTTCCCTCACCATCTTCAGGACTTCTTCTTCAGACTCTCCCTTGAAGTGGGCATTTCCGCTGATTGTATTATGGACATCCGCTCCTCCAAGGTCCTCGGAGCTTATTTTTTCTCCTGTAACCGTTTCAATGACTTTAGGCCCTGTGATAAACATCTGGCTCGTTTTCTCCACCATGAAAACAAAGTCTGTAATGGCAGGAGAGTAAACGGCGCCGCCCGCACATGGCCCCATTATGACAGATATCTGGGGAATAACGCCTGAATAAATCGAATTTCTATAGAAAATATGTCCATACCCGTCCAGCGAAACGACTCCCTCCTGGATCCGGGCACCGCCGGAATCGTTCAGTCCTACAAAGGGGGCTCCATTCTTGGCAGCCAAATCCATGACATTTGCAATTTTCTTTGCATGCATTTCTCCCAAAGCCCCGCCAAATACGGTAAAGTCCTGAGAAAATAAGTAAATATCCCTGCCATTCACTTTCCCGTATCCGGTTACCACTCCGTCACCAGGTCCCTTTACCTTATCAAGGCCAAAATCCCTGCTTCGGTGTTCAATGAAGGGATTCAATTCGATGAACGTCCCTGGATCAACAAGCAGCTCAATTCTCTCTCTCGCAGTCAGCTTTCCTTTTTCATGCTGCTTTTCAATTCGTTCGTCTCCGCCCCCTAGCTCCACTTCCCTGCGCCTGTCATAAAGCTCATTAATTTGTTCATAGATGTCAGTCATTTGTGTTTTCCTCCTTTTTGGGTTCGCACAATTCATATAGCACGCCAGAAGCTGATTTGGGGTGCAAAAAAGCAACACTTGCCTGATGAGCCCCTGTTCTCGCAGTTTCATCAATCATCTTTATCCCAGAGCTTTTTAATTCTGCAATTCGTTCTTCAATCCCCTGCACTCCCCAGGCAATATGGTGAAGGCCTTCTCCTCTTTTTTTAATAAAGTTAGCAACCGGGCTGTCTTCTGATAACGCTTCCAATAATTCCAGTTTTACATTATTTGCAGAAATGAAGGCAACCCTCACTCCCTGGCTTTCCACTGCCTCAATCCCTAACAGCTTTAAACCAAACGTTTCTGTATATAGCGGCAGCGCCTGATCAATCGACTTTACCGCTATTCCTATATGATCCACTTTTTCAATCATGGCAAGCAGCTCCCATCTTTAGATTTACCACTATTTCAACATAACAATATTCGGTATAAATCGTCATAATTCCTGCTGAAAATCTACTTTTCTTAAATATTGCATCAAAAAACAGATGAAACTGGAAAAAACCGCAAGCATGCCGGAACACTACCTGCTTTGAAGTTTGACTTTATTCTTGTGAACGCAGAGGACAGACGGTAAAATAATAGTAACAAACGTAATCGGGGAGAGAAAAAATGAAAAACAAAAAGTTCACAAAAATCGTCGTATACGTCATGCTGCTATCCATGCTGCTAACCACCCTCCTATCAGGCATAGCCTTCTTGCTTTAACTACAAAAAGCGCAAGCGCCTTTTCAGCCTCGACCAGCATAAGACGCGTAAGAATAGAAGGCGCTCTTTGCCTTCAATTCTTGCGTGGCTTATGACCTCGAGAGGCTAGGTGCTGGAGCTGGATTACAAAAAGCGCAAGCCTTGCAGAGGATCAAAGACTAAGAACGCCACGTCCTGCGGCAACGTCTTTGTGACCCCCATCCTGGGGGCCTTCGACATGCATAAGGCGCGGAAGAATAGAAGGCGTTCTTTGCCTTCAATTCTTGCGTGATTTATGACCTCGAGGGGCTAGGCGCTGGAGCTGGATTAAGAACGCCGCGTCCTGCGGCAACGTCTTTGTGACCCCCATCCTGGGGGCCTTCGACATGCATAAGGCGTGGAAGAATAGAAGGCGCTCTTTGCCTTCAATTCACTTATGACCTCGAGAGGCTAGGCGCTGAAATAAAAAAGAGAGAAAATCCGTTTGGATTTTCTCTCTTTTTTATTGAATTGCTCCATATTGGCGCCCGATGCTTTGGAAATCCTTGCTGGATTTTATGATCAAGACTTTCGCCCCAAGCGGCACCAGCTCATAAAGAGTTTCTATATTTTCTTTAAGAAGCCTTACACAGCCGTGGGATATGTGCTTGCCAACTGAAGATGGATCGTTTGTACCATGTATACCATAGATCCTGCCGTCCGTCCCTTTTGCATCAAAACCAATCCATCTTGTGCCAAGCGGATTTCTGGGATCACCGCCAGGTATATCCTTTTTCCGGTAATAAGGATTCACCGCTTTCACTTTCACCGTAAACAATCCCTCTGGTGTCAAATCATCGCTTTTCCCGGTTCCTGCGGGATAAACCTGCTGCACCTTGTTATCTTTTATATAGGCAAGTTTATTTGAATACTTATTAATGATAACCAGGGAATCCCCCGGCTGAAGAGCTGATGCTGATACAGGGAACAGGAAAACTGCAAGCAATAAAGAAAGCAAAAATTTCATTGGAAAAATCCTTTCTTTCCTTCTGTTTTGCTTAGTTTAAGCAGTTGCCCTTTTTTTCATTCTTACCTTGCCCCTATGAGGCAAACCTTTGAAGGAATGCTTCAGCATCAGGTACTCTTCCATTTCCTTCATCAGCTGAAATAAAGAAGCTCTTGATTCAAATTCTTCCCTGGATTTAGGAAGTTCCATTTGTTTAAAGTCCTCTTCCATTTCTTTCAGTTTTTCAAGATAAATGATGGCTGTATTCTGGGGGTGGACATTTTCACCCAGGTCTTTAATAAAATCAGCAAGCATCCCGCTTTGCTTCACCTTTGCGGGTATGTTCGCGGCGAGAGGAAGGATTCGCTGAATGACATCGAATTGCTTTTCCCTCATTTTAAAATAATGATAATAAATATCTTCTTCACGCAGGAAATGATTTTCGACATCCCGAAAGGCAAGGGATTTCGCTTCGGCTATGATGCTGTTTGTCTCGGTAATTTCTTTCCCGTCCCAGTCGCTGGCGTTTGTTCTCAGGTACTTCGAAATTTGCCGAAGTATCCTGCTGAAGTTTTCTTCTATTTCCTCCTGATAACGGATCATTTTATTATCAACGCTAGGCATATACCAGTTCATCGCAAGCGCCACTCCGATTCCTATGGCAATCAATGCTGTTTCATTTAGCAATAAATGCAGAGTGATGCGCCCTGCTGAATATAGATGCAGAATGATGACGCTGCTGGTCACGATTCCTTCATTGATTTTAAATGCTACAGTTGCAGGAATAAATAGCAGAAGAATCAGGCCGATTACAAGAGGGTGAAAAGCGATGGCTTCGAATAGGAAGCTTGAAAAAATCATCGCAAGCATGCAGGCCAGAAACCGAGACCATGACGCCCGCAGAGATTTCTTTTTTGTGGCTTGAATGCACAAAATGGTTATGATGCCTGCAGAGGGAAAACTATGCAGATCAAAAAGCTGGGCAAGAATAATTGCCAGCGCTGTCCCGACAGCCGTCTTGATGGTCCGGTAACCGATTTTTATTTTAAACATATTTTGTACCACCTTGCCGCAAATTCTTCGTTATAAATTATCTTGCTCTATCAAAAAATATTTTACAAATAATCATACCTCATTTAAGGCAATTTTACATGTGTGAAATGAATCACACATAAATGGCCATCGAAAAAAATCATAAAAAAGGCTGCTCCAGTAAGTCATCAATGATGACGCTGGAGGCAGCCCCTTTCCTTTAACCCGTTATTATGGCTGGCTTACAATAAGGCTCACTTTTTGAGCTTACCTGGACCCGTTTAAAGCACTTTTTCCAAAAAGTCTCTTGCCCTCGGGCTTTTTGGATTAGAAAAGAATTCCTGCGGCGAACTATCTTCAACAAGGACCCCATCATCGAGGAACAATACCCTGTCTGCCACTTCACGGGCAAATCCCATTTCATGTGTAACGATGCACATCGTCATGCCTGTATGCGCCAAAGCCTTCATGACTGACAAAACCTCTTTGACCATTTCCGGATCAAGAGCCGATGTGGGTTCATCAAACAAAATGACACCTGGGTTCATTGCAAGAGCACGGGCTATGGCCACACGCTGTTTTTGCCCGCCAGAAAGACGGACCGGATATTCATTTGCCTTATCCGCAAGGCCGACAGTTTTCAAAAGCTCCATTGCCTTTCCTTCTGCCTCTCCTTTGGACAATTTTTTAACCTTCATAGGAGCATATGTCAGATTCTCCATGACTGTTTTATGCGGGAAAAGCTGAAAGTGCTGAAAGACCATGCCAACATTTTCACGTACCTTCATAATATTGGTTTTTTTATCCGTGACTTCCATTCCATTAATGGTGATGATGCCTTCAGACGGCTGTTCAAGCAGGTTCAAGCATCTTAAAAATGTCGATTTCCCCGAGCCGGATGGACCGATGATTGCGACTACTTCTCCTTCTTTTACTGTTGTGCTGATGCCTTTAAGCACATCGAGCTTTCCAAAGCTTTTACGGAGATTTTCAACTTTAATCACTGCGTCTCATCCTCCTTTCAATTACTTTTCCGATGATTGTAAGAATCATGACCATTACATAATAGATGACCCCGGCAAAAAGGATAGGCTCAAAAAACTTATACGTTTCCCCGCCGACAATATAGGCGCGCCTCATAATGTCTCCAAGTCCGATGATCGTTACCACCGCTGATTCCTTGGTCAAAGAAATCAATTCATTCATTAGCGCTGGCAGGATATTTTTAATCGCCTGAGGGAGTATGATATTAAGCATCATGCTTCTGTAGGGAACTCCCAATGCCAAGGCGGCTTCTCTTTGGCCTTTGTCCACGCCGAGTATGCCTCCGCGGATTATTTCTGAGATATATGCTGCTGAATTCAATCCGAATGATAGAAATGCAGCTTCATAGGCTTCAATCTGCACGCCAAACAGCTGTGGCGAACCAAAGTAAATGAGCATCAGCTGAAGAACGAGCGGTGTTCCCCGAAAAATCGAGGTATAAAAATCAGCAACCCAGTTTAAAATTTTAATTTTGCTTATTTTTAAAAGAGATAATAGTATCCCAAGTATAAATCCAATGATTGCAGCAACGATGACTACTTTTATCGTTGTTGAAATGCCTCCCAAAATATAAGGGAGGGACGGCATAATGCTTTTAAAGTCAAGATTCATGTTCTTCGCCCTTTCCTATTGATATATCCATAGCCTATAAATAAGGGACAAGCGCGGAAAAACGTCCAGAAGGCATGATGCTTTCTGGACGCTTCACCAGTGGAAAGCTCAAATTATTTTGAAGCTTGATCTCCAAACCATTTAATTACAAGCTTTTTCACTTCTCCATCATCCTGCAGCTTCTTTAGTTCTTTATTGAATTTGTCTGTCAGCTTGCTGCCCTTTTGGAAAGCAATCGCAGATCCTGCTCCATTCTGGGCTGTTTTTATGACGTTTCCTGTCAGATCTTTGTTTCCTTTCAGGTAACCTTTCGCAACTGTATCCTCGATGATGGCGGCATCAAAGCGGCCTGCTTTTATTTCCTCCACTAATTCAGGGATCCGGTTTCTTTTTTCTACCTTCAAGCCTATTTTATCCTTTTTTACCAGGTCTGATGCGATGCCCTCCTGGATGGAAGCGAGCTGGACGCCTACTGTCTTTCCTTTTAAATCCTGAGGAGTTTTGATATTGCTGTCTTTTTTCGCAACAATCATGTGATTTGACGTGTAATAAACATCACTGAAGTCCACACTTTTTTTTCTATCAGGGGTTGGAGTCATTCCTGCCATTACGAAATCGGCCTGTTTGTTTTGAAGAGCCGGCACCAGTCCATTAAAATCCATGTCCTTAACCGTTAATGTGTAGCCAAGCTTTTTCGCAATTAACTTAGCCAAATCTACATCAAAGCCTTTAATTTCATCTCCTGTGGATGTTTCCACATATTCAAATGGCCGATAATCTGCAGATGTTGCCATTGTAAGTGTCTTCCCTCCGCTGCTGTTTGCTCCATCCTTGTTTCCGGATGTTCCGCAGGCAGCAAGAGCACCAGCCAGCAAAATAATAGATAGTAAGAGTCCAAGTCTTCTTTTTATACTCATGATAGTTTCCTCCGATAATTTCTTGTTTGATCATTTATTAATAACTATACGATAAAATGTATTTTAACACATATAAATAATTATGCAATATTATTCATAAAAATAATGTTTTTAACGAGTTACTCTTGATCATCTATGTATAATCACCGGTTAAAAGAAAGCGTTTTCTCGCAATTCTTCACAAAAAAAAGACCCGAATCATCGGATCTCTTAATTTTTATACTTCTTCACAGTATTGGTCGAAGTATCCTTGCAGCTTATTCACAACACTCATTGGGTCATGACCTTCAATTTCGTGTCTTTCGATCATGGTAACAAATTGGCCATCCTTCAGCAGAGCAAAAGATGGGGAAGAAGGAGGATAGCCTTCAAAATGGGCTCTCGCTTTTTCCGTTGCCTCTTTATCCTGTCCTGCAAATACAGTTACCAGGTGATCTGGGCGCTTATCATAATGAACGGAGTGAGCAGCCGCTGGCCTTGCAATTCCTCCGGCACAGCCGCAGACTGAATTTACCATAACAAGTGTGGTGCCCTTTTGTGAAAATGCAGATTCAACATCCTCAGGTGTCTTTAATTCTGTATATCCAGCGTTTTTAATATCATCGCGGGCTTGTTTTACAACATCATTCATAAAAAAATTGAAATCCATGCTCATAACAATTCTCCTTCCAAGTTTAACTATACACTTTCATTTTATCAACTTACCTGAATGGATTCAATACATCAGCTTTGATAAAAATAAGTGGTTTAACATGGCGAATATCGGGAATAAGTAAAATATAATCGTGACACCCCTAATTCCTGACCTTGGATAGCAGATGCTGCTATCCTTTTTTTGCTATTTTTTATGCATATTGCCTTCAAAGAACACATGGAAAATTTCCTGTACTCCCCCTGCAATTGTTTTGCTGCCTGACATGACCTGGTTTTCAATTACAGGGAGCAGATTTTTCACTCCTTCATCTCTGTAAAAAAGATCATGCAGGTTATCATTTATGAGGGCATAAAGCCATTGCTTGGACTGCATTCTTCTTCGTTCAAAAAACACACCCGTTTTTTTGGCATCCCCGGCAAACTGTTCGGCCATTTCCCAGATGGAATCAATTCCTTCCCCGTTTAGGGATGAGCAGGTGCAGGCTTTCGCTTCCCAGCCTTTTGTAGCAGGCTGCAGAAAATGAAGTATCCGGCTGTATTCCATTTTTGTGCGCTGGGCTGCTTTTTTATTATCACCATCTGCTTTATTGACAATAATGGCATCAACAAGCTCCAATATTCCTTTTTTCATTCCCTGGAGTTCGTCCCCCGCTCCAGTCAGAACAAGCAGCATGAAAAAATCCACCATGTCCCTGACAATTGTTTCGCTCTGCCCGACACCCACTGTTTCGACCAGGATGACATCAAATCCGGCAGCCTCGCACATGAGCATGGTTTCCCGGGTTTTGCGGTGCACCCCGCCGAGAGTGCCGCCTGACGGGGAGGGGCGGATGAAGGCTCTTTTGTTTCTGGAGAGCTCCTCCATCCTCGTTTTATCTCCCAAAATACTTCCTCCATTTACGGAAGAGCTTGGATCAACGGCCAATACTGCCACATTCATGCCTTTTTCACATAAGAACATTCCTAAAGCTTCGATGAATGTGCTTTTCCCGGCTCCGGGCACACCTGAAATTCCTATCCGCAATGAATTTCCTGTAAAAGGAAGAATGGACTGGAGAAGTTTTTGTGACGTTTCAAAATGCCTGGAAGCATTGCTTTCACAAAGAGTGATGGCTTTGGCAAGACTCGCACGGTTCCCTGCGAGTATTCCCTCTTTCAGCTCCTCAAGATCTGCAGGCTTCTCCTGTTTCTTCTTGAATTTTCCCGGCCTGCTGTCATTGTCTGAAATAACCTCTTTTCCTTTTATATAAGAAGAAGCAAATCCTTCCTGGCTGTTTTCATCCTTCCATTCAGGTTTATTATCGGGCATTATTCCGCCACTTCCTCATAGCCGAGGCGGCGGTAGATTTCCTGCAGGACCATTTTTGCTGATTGCGGGATGGCCGTTCCCGGGCCAAAAATAGCCGATGCGCCGTTTTGCAGAAGGAAATCATAATCCTGGGCAGGTATGACGCCTCCCACAATGACCACAATATCTTCTCTGCCCATTTTCTTTAATTCACTGACAAGCTGCGGCAGCAATGTTTTATGTCCTGCCGCAAGCGAGCTCATTCCGATTGCGTGCACATCATTTTCAACAGCCTGAAGAGCTGTTTCCTCTGGAGTCTGGAAAAGCGGGCCGATATCGACATCATAGCCTAAGTCCGCGAATGCTGTTGATACAACCTTTGCTCCGCGATCATGGCCATCCTGCCCCATTTTTGCCATTAGCAGCCTAGGGCGCCTTCCCTCGTTCTCCATGAATTCCCTTGTCATTTCCTGTACTTCTTCCATATCTGCATTTTTGGAATATGCTGCGCTGTATACCCCGCTGATCGAACGGATTGCCGCTTTATGGCGGCCTGCCGCTTTTTCAACCGCATCAGAAATTTCTCCAAGTGTAGCCCTGCTTCGTGCCGCCTGGACAGCTAATTCCAGCAGATTGCCCCTGCCGTTTGCTGCCGCCTCTGCAAGCCGCTTCAAAGCCATATGAACTTCTTCTTCGTCCCTTGCTAGTTTTAATGATTCAAGTTTTCTAATTTGGCTTTCGCGCACAGCCGTATTATCGATTTCGAGAATTTCTATCGGATCTTCTTTTTCAAGGCGGTATTTATTCACTCCTACAATGGTTTCCTGTCCTGAATCAATTTTTGCCTGCCGTTTTGCTGCGGCTTCTTCGATTCTCATTTTCGGCAGTCCAGTTTCAATCGCCTTAGCCATTCCCCCGAGTGCTTCTATTTCTTCAATATGCTCCCATGCCCGTTCAATCAGCCCATTTGTCAAAGATTCCAGATAATATGAACCTGCCCATGGATCAATCACCTTAGTAATCCCAGTTTCCTCCTGAAGAAAGAGCTGAGTATTCCTGGCGATTCTTGCAGAAAAGTCGGTAGGCAGCGCAATGGCTTCATCGAGTGCATTTGTATGCAGCGACTGTGTATGCCCAAGGGCTGCTGCGTGGGCTTCAAGCAGCGTACGGGTCACATTATTAAAAGGATCCTGCTGGGACAGGCTCCATCCAGAGGTTTGCGAATGTGTCCGAAGTGCCATGGATTTAGGATTTTGCGGGTTAAACTGCTTCATCAGCTTTGCCCAGATAAAGCGGGCAGCCCTCATTTTTGCCACTTCCATGAAATAATTCATTCCAACACCCCAAAAGAAAGACAGCCGGGGAGCGAATGAGTCTATGTCAATTCCTGCCTTCATCCCTGTACGGACGTATTCCAGCCCGTCAGCTAGTGTATAGGCAAGTTCGATATCTGCTGGGGCACCAGCTTCCTGCATATGATATCCAGATATACTGATGCTATTGAACTTTGGCATATATTTTGACGTATATTCGAATATATCCGCAATGATTTTCATGCTCATTTCAGGAGGATATATATACGTATTGCGGACCATATATTCTTTTAATATATCATTTTGGATAGTTCCTGACAGCTTCTCCTGGGTGACTCCCTGTTCCTCCGCCGTTACAATATAAAACGCGAGAATAGGCAGCACAGCGCCGTTCATGGTCATGGAAACTGACATTTTATCCAGGGGAATCCCATCAAAGAGCCTCTTCATATCAAGAATGGAGTCTATTGCCACACCCGCTTTTCCAACATCACCTACGACCCGGGGATGATCGGAATCGTATCCCCTGTGGGTTGCTAAATCAAAAGCAACCGAGAGACCTTTTTGCCCCATCGCAAGGTTGCGCCGGTAAAAGGCATTCGATTCCTCTGCCGTAGAAAAGCCCGCATACTGCCTGACTGTCCATGGGCGGTTCACATACATGGAGGGATAAGGGCCTCTTGTATATGGCGCAATACCGGGAAAACCATTCATATGCTCAAGGTTTTCGGAATCCATGGTCCCATATAAAGGTTTAATGGAGATATTTTCATTTGTTTCATAAAGCAAATCTTCAATTTGGGCATTTACAGCTTTTTCCGCTTTCATTTTCCATTCTTTTCTTGAGCCTTCTACAGCTGTTTGGGAAAGGTTAACTTTGGAAAAGTCAGGCTTTATCATCTTCATTCACTCCCAGCTCTTTAAGCAATTGTGTTAAAATAGCTGCCGCGTTTGTTCCCTTATAAAGATAGTCATTAGCACCAGCCCCTGACAGCGCCTCACCAGCGTCCCCTGTCTGCAATCCGGCCACATACATCCTCTTTTCCGGATATTCTCTTTTAATTTCTTGGAGTATTTGCAACCCAAGCTCCTGATAACTGTCATCGCTTCCGCACAGGCAATAGACCGGCAAATTAGTATCTTTCACAAATGCAGCTGCCTCTTCAGCGGATTGAAGGCCAGCGCTAGCAGAAACTTCAATTCCCCCTGAAGCTGCCAGTGCGGCAATAAAATCATGGCGGGGTTTATGGGTTTTTTGATCCTTCAGGCAGATTATCCCCATCACTGGCGCATGTCCGGTCTTCTGCCTATGTTTGCTGCTTCGAAGCCTTAGCTGTTCAAACCCGGCAGACAGGCGCACTGCTTTAACTGGTTCTATTTCAACGAAGTCAGAATCCGTCTCCAGATAAGAAATGTCAATCTTGCCAGGGGTCAATGCATGGTCTCCCGGATCAGGATAGACATTTGTTCCTATCAGACTATCCTTCCGTAATTCAACTTGAAGCCTTTTTTTCTCATAAACATCCTTGATTTCCTCTTGAATCCTTCCTGTCAGCAAGCCTTGGAGAATTCCGCCTGTTTGCTCGATCTGCAAAAATTTCCTCCATGCTTTTTCCGACAGTTCATCTGTCAATTGCTCAACATACCATGAACCTCCTGCGGGATCGGCAGCAGACGTAATATGCGATTCCTCCTTCAAAATATTCTGGATATTGCGGGCGATTCTCTCTGCTGATTCCCCGGAATTCCCCTGAACATGGTCATATGGGTGAACCTGAAGATATTGGATGCCGCCAATTGCTGCAGAAAAGGCCTGGCCCGCAGTCCTGAGAACATTTACATAACGGTCATACAGTGTTTCCGTAACCTCGGAGGTAACAGCATGAATATGCATTTTAAACCAGTCACCCGGCCCTCCGTATGCTTCTGACAATAAAGCCCACAGACGGCGGGCGGCACGCAGCTTCGCAATGCCCATAAAATAATTGGAATCCAAAGAAAAGGAGAATACCATTTTAGAAGTGATTTCAAGCAGGGAAAGTCCCTGTCTCTGCCCTTCCTCCAAATATTTGACGGCTGAAGAAAGCGCCAAAGCAAGCTCCTGCACAGCATTCGCCCCTCCGTTATGGAAGACTGGTGTTTTTATGAGAATGGTTTTTACATCTGGAAAACGTTCTTGGGCCTCCTTGATTGCAGAGAACCAGCGTTTAAAATATAATTCCGGATACTCTGGAATCTTTCCGTTCACAACCCATTCTGCTATTAAATCCTCTGCAATGACACCGCCAATCCTAGCCGCATCAATGGAAGACTGTTTGCAGTAATCATTCAGCAATGAGAAAAACTGGTTTTGCTTGCCCGATACATCCAAAAAAATCGGAATCTCCGTCAAAAGCAGATTGTTAAAAAGCTCGTTTGCTTCTTCTATGCTGCCTGGAAGCATATCTGCTGAAAAGGATATGGTGTTTTGGCCTCTTTTCAGGGCTTCCTGTATCCTGCGGTTTGCCTCTCCTCTGTTTGTGCCGGAAACAGGCTGGCATACAAGCCATTCCTGTTCGCGGTAGCCTGCAGCCGAAATGCCTCTTGTATAAGGATAGAGCCCCGGCCATTCCTCTCTTGTACTGTTTTCCACTGTGTAAAGGGGGTGCAGGGCAATTTCTTCAGATGTAAGGGTCTGTAAGCGATCAATGCTTTTTCCTTTTAAACTTTCTTCTATAGCTTCCTTCCATTTCTGAAAGGAAGCTTCGGGAAATGACAGATGTTTAACATTTTTCAGTTCCATTGTAATCGCTTTCTTTTTTCCATACAGCATTAAATCTGCTTTCTCCATTGGAGCGTGCAGAGCGAACGCTCAGTCAGTATGGACCAGAAAACTGCCCTCCTTTTAGATACATGAATAATATTAATATTCTAACATATTTAACTATCAAAAAAAATGGAATAGGATTTTATTTTGAAATGCTTTTATTGATGTTCAGTAAGATTCAAAAAAAACGCCGGCATGTGCCGGCGTATACATGAATCAATTAATAAATTGAAGTATTCTCACTGGAAATGTTTTCGATAATCTCCTTGACCCTCGCCAGGAATCTTCCGCAAACAAGTCCATCCAGCACACGATGATCAAGAGATAAACAAAGATTGACCATATCGCGTATAGCAATCATGCCGTTAATCACTACTGGACGTTTCACGATGGATTCCACTTGAATAATCGCTGCCTGAGGATGGTTGATAATCCCCATCGATTGTACAGAACCAAATGAACCGGTATTATTTACCGTGAACGTGCCGCCCTGCATTTCATCAGCCTTCAGTTTTCCAGTTCTGGCTTTTTGCGCTAATTCTGTGATTTCGCGCGCAATACCCTTGATTGTTTTTTCATCCGCATTTTTGATGACAGGAACAAACAAGGCATCTTCCGTTGCAACAGCAATCGAAATATTGATGTCTTTCTTTTGAATGATTTTGTCCCCCGCCCACATCGAATTGATTTGAGGGAATTCCGTAAGAGCCTGTGCGATGGCTTTTACAAAGAAAGCAAAATAGGTAAGGTTGTAGCCTTCTTTTTGCTTGAATTCAGCTTTTCGCGAATCACGGTATGAGACAAGATTGGTTGCATCGGCTTCTACCATTGTCCAGGCATGAGGCGCCTCATGCTTGCTCTTCAGCATATTGGCTGCAATGGCTTTTCTGATGCCTGTTACAGGAATTTCTTTATCTCCATGTGAAACTGGCACAGAAGCCCGCTCTGTACGGACACGATCTGGAGCTTGCTTGATTGCAGCCTGAGGAGCGGCCTGTGGTGCGGCATTATGTGAAGCTGCTTTTGACTCTGGACCTGACTGGGCAGCAGCAGCAGGAATATTTCCGGATTCAATAATATTCATTAAATCCTTCCGGGTAATCCGGCCGTCTTTTCCTGTGCCTGACACTTGGGACAGATCAATGCCATTTTCCTGTGAAATCTTCAAAACAGCTGGTGAATATCTGGCTTTTGCCTGTCCGCCGGAAACAGGTGCCTGTTCTGCTTGGGCTGGTACAGAAGATCCATTATCGCCTGATCCCTCTGTTTCTACCGTACAGATGATTTCGCCGACTGCCAGGGTCTCATCTTCCTCTGCCTTCAATTCCTTAATGATACCCGTAAAGGAAGAAGGCACTTCGGCATTTACCTTATCTGTCATTACCTCAGCAATAGGATCATATTTATTGACATGGTCACCGGGTTTAACCAGCCACTTGCTGATTGTTCCTTCTGTTACACTTTCGCCAAGCTGGGGCATTTTCATTTGCTCGATAGCCAATGCATTGACCTCCTTTTAGGAATGATATTAGTATTCAGCTAGCTCTCTCATTGCTTTTTCTACTTTTTCCGGATTAACCATGAAGTGCTTCTCCATGGTCGGTGCATACGGCATCGCCGGGATATCAGGTCCTGCAAGCCTCATGATTGGCGCATCAAGATCATACAGGCAATTTTCCGCAATGATGGCAGAAACCTCGCTGATGATGCTTCCCTCTTTGTTATCCTCTGTTACGAGCAGCACTTTTCCGGTTTTGGATGCCGCTTCAATAATCGCTTCCTTATCCAGCGGGTATATTGTACGCAGATCAAGAACATGCGCAGAAATTCCGTCGCTGGCTAATTTTTCAGCAGCCTGAAGCGCAAAATGCACACATAAACCATATGTAATGACTGTAATGTCGTCTCCCTCGCGTTTCACATCGGCTTTTCCGATAGGAAGCACATAGTCATCAGCCGGCACCTCTCCCTTAATCAGGCGATAAGCTCGTTTATGTTCAAAAAACAGGACAGGATCTTCATCCCGGATCGCTGCTTTTAATAAGCCCTTTACATCATAAGGTGTAGAAGGCATGACAACCTTAAGTCCAGGAGTGTTGGCAAAAATGGATTCAACAGACTGTGAATGGTAAAGCGCACCATGAACACCGCCTCCATAAGGAGCACGGACGACAATCGGGCATGTCCAGTCATTATTCGAACGATAGCGGATTTTCGCTGCCTCTGAAATGATCTGGTTTATGGCAGGCATGATAAAATCCGCGAACTGCATTTCGGCAATCGGCCTCATTCCATACATGGCTGCACCGATTCCAACTCCTGCAATCGCTGATTCAGCAAGAGGCGTATCCATCACACGCTGTTCGCCGAATTGCTCGTACAATCCGTTTGTTGCTTTGAACACGCCGCCCTTTTTCCCGACATCCTCACCCAGTACAAAGACGCGGGAGTCTCTTTCCATTTCTTCTCTAATCGCCATCGTAACAGCATCTATATAAGAAATTACCGGCATTTTACTTCCCCCTATTTCTCTGCATAGACGTAATTAAAAGCTGACTCTGCATCTGCATATGGTGCATTTTCCGCATAGTCTGTTGCTTCATTTACGATTTCCATGACTTTATCATTTATTTGCTTTTCCAATTCATCATTTAACACGCCTGTTTCTTTTAAGTAGGCACCAAACATAATGACCGGATCCTTCGTTTTTGCTTCAGCTACTTCATCTGGAGCACGGTAGCTGCGGTCATCATCATCACTTGAATGCGGTGTGAAGCGGTATGAAACTGTTTCAATCAAAGTAGGCCCTTCTCCCCGGCGCCCGCGGTCAGCCGCTTCCTTTACTGCTGCATACACTTCAAGAGGATCATTTCCGTCTACGGTTATTCCTGGCATTCCGTACCCAATTGCACGATCAGATACATTTTCGCATGCAAGCTGCTTTTCGATCGGGACAGAAATGGCATATTTATTATTTTCACACATGAAAATGACTGGAAGCTTGTGGACGCCGGCAAAGTTGGCTCCTTCATGGAAATCACCCTGATTGGATGAACCTTCGCCAAATGTCACAAAACTTACCAGGTCCTTGCCTTCCATTTTGCCTCCAAGGGCAATTCCAACAGCATGTGGAACCTGTGTAGTAACAGGAGAGGATCCAGTTACGATTCGATTTTTCTTCTGTCCGAAATGTCCAGGCATCTGGCGCCCGCCTGAGTTAGGGTCTTCTGCTTTCGCGAATCCTGACAGCATCAAGTCCTTTGCTGTCATTCCGAATGCAAGCACAACTCCTACATCACGGTAATAAGGAAGAACATAGTCTTTATTCCGGTCAAGGCCAAAAGCAGCGCCAACCTGGGCCGCTTCCTGTCCCTGGCAGGAAATTACGAAAGGTATTTTTCCTGAACGGTTTAATAGCCACATTCTTTCATCAATACGGCGGGAAAGCAGCATGGTTTCATACATTTCCAGCACCGTTTCATTGCTTAGGCCTAACTCTTTATGACGATTTTTAACCATCATATAACCCTCCTAACAGGTTAAAATTTAATAGAAAAAGTTTCGTATATTCTCTGTTTACTCCGCTGTGCTGCAATCCAGCTTTCGGGGAATACCCGCTTAGGCTGGACATTATACATTTCCCAGGTATTGCAGATGCGCCAAAGCGCACGTCTATGATGAGAAACAAAACATCAAGCGTGGATGGCCAGGCCTTCCACAGCAAGTGCCGCTTCTCCGATTGCCTCCGATAATGTCGGATGAGGATGGATGGTATGAGCAACTTCCCATGGAGTTGCATCCAGTACTTTGGCAAGCCCTGCTTCAGATATCATATCTGTCACGTGAGGGCCGATCATGTGAACGCCAAGGATGTCATTGGTTTTCTCATCGGCGATGATCTTGACAAATCCGTCAGATTCACCGAATACCAATGCTTTTCCTATCGCTTTAAATGGGAATTTTCCCTTTTTAACTGCAAATCCTTTGGCAATGGCTTCTTCTTCTGTATAACCTACACTTGCAGCCTCCGGGCTTGAATAGATACACTTGGAGACCAGACTGTAATCCATCTGATGCGGATTTTCCCCGGCAATATGCTCAACAGCCGTAATACCTTCATGCGAAGCAACATGAGCAAGCTGCAGACCGCCAATGCAATCTCCAATCGCGTAGATATGGGATTCTTTCGTCTGGAACATCGTGTTAGTTGCTATATAGCCCTTTTCAAGCTGGATATCCGTATTTTCCAGTCCTATTCCTTCCACATTTGCCTGCCTTCCGACAGAGACTAGCATTTTCTCTGCAGTGAACTCCTTCGTTCCGCCGTTCATTTCAGCAGAAATTACCACACTGCCGTCTTTTTTAAGCGTTTCAGGCAGAACTTTAGCTCCAGTGGCAAAGGTTATGCCTTTTTTCTTTAATAGCCGCTGCATTTCTTTTGAAATTTCTTTATCCTCAAGCGGCAGGATTCGATCTGCATATTCAATGACTGTCACTTCCACACCAAAATCATTCAGCATGGATGCCCACTCTATCCCGATGACCCCGCCTCCAACAATAATCATGGATTCCGGCAGGCTTTCAAGCTGAAGGGCTTCCTCAGAAGTAAGCACCAGATTGCCGTCGATTTCAAGTCCGGGAAGTGTCCTTGGCCTTGATCCTGTTGCCACAATCACATTTTTTGGAATAAGCATTTCATTTTCTGTGCCATTGTTCATTTCAACAGAAACCGTGCCGGGAAGCGGAGAGAAAATCGATGGTCCCAGGATTCTGCCTGTTCCCTCAAATACATCGATTTTACCTTGTTTCATTAAATGCTGAACTCCTTTATGAAGCTGCTCAACAATTTTGTTTTTGCGCTCCTGGACCTTAAGGAAATTCAAGCTCACTTCACCCGTCACTACACCGAATTCTTCGCTGTTCTTGGATGTGCTGTATACCTCTGCACTTCTTAGCAGCGCTTTGGATGGGATGCACCCTCTATGAAGGCATGTCCCGCCAAGCTTACCTTTTTCTACAACAGCTGTTTTAAGCCCAAGCTGCGCTGCACGGATAGCGGCTACATAACCGCCCGTCCCTCCGCCAAGTACGACAAGATCATATTCTTCAGCCATATTATAAAGCCTCCTGCATATACTTTGATTTTAGAATCAATGATTTGATCACTGTATTTTTCTGCATTCTGCCTTCATCCGAAGTAAGGCCCCGGGATTTCCTCTGCACTAATGGACGTGCAGTTTGGGTATCTCTTTGCTTCTTCCTCTGATCTTAAAATCCTGAGAGAGCCTTCGGCAAGTGCCTGCATATCATTTTCACCTGGATGGACAAAGACATCTGCTATCCAGCTCACCCTTTGAGAAATGGCTCCTGAAAAGCCCTTTTCATAAGCCAGGCTGCCTGTTAAAACAATGGCGTCGACCTGGCCCGAAAGCACGGCAGCTGCGGCACCGATTTCTTTGGCAACTTGATAGGCCATGGCCTCATAAACAGCTTCTGCCTGTTTGTCGCCGCATTCGGCCATCTTTTCCGCTTTTGAAAGATTGCTGGTGCCAAGGTAGCCCGAAAGCCCGCTTTTCTGTGTTAAAAGCTCCATCATCTCCTTGCAGGAATATCTTCCCGAAAAGCAGAGCCTAATTAAATCTCCGGCCGGAACAGTTCCAGGGCGTTCTGGCGTGAATGGCCCATCGCCGTCCAGGCCATTATTGACATCTATGACTTTCCCTTTTTTATGTACCCCGACGGTAATGCCTCCCTGTCCCATGTGGGCTACAATTAATTGGAGGTCTTCGTACTTCTTTTTCTTTTCTTCTGCCGCTTTTCTTGCAGCCGCTTTTTGATTGAGCGCATGAAATATGCTTTTTCTTTCAATTAAAGGAAATCCTGAAAATCTGGCAGCCGGCTCCATCTCGTCCACTACCACGGGATCCACGATGAATGCAGGGATATTCAATCCGTCTGCAATTTCAAATGCTAAAATGCCTCCCAGATTAGAAACATGCTGACCATTAAATCCCGTTTTCAAGTCCTGCAGCATTTCCTCGTTCACCAAATAGGTACCGCCTTCTATTGCTCTTAAAAGACCACCGCGGCCGCAAACGGCATGAAATTTGGAAAGGTTGATTCCCTCTTCATCAAGTGTTTCTAAAATAGCCTTCTTTCTAAACCCATATTGGGCAGCAATGGCTTCATTTTCCCGAAAGGAGCCGGCATCATGTAAAATGGTCCGGTCCATAACAGATCTTTCGTTTTCAAAAACACCAATTTTTGTAAAAGAGGATCCCGGATTAATTACTAGAATCCGATGTCTTGTTTCAGGCACCTTCCGACCCTCCAGACGCAATATAGATGCAAAATGAACCCATCCGAAAACAAAAATTGTCTCTAAAGTGAGCCCTCCTGTTACGCAAACAGGATTCCGTAAAAAGGCTGACTCATCTTCATGGTCAGCCTTCCAATTCACAGCAGGGTATTTTCCAGGTCCGTACAGCTAAAGCTTTAGCAAGACCTTCAAGCTAAAGAACTCTTTCGGTTATTTACGGCGATTCAGTATGTTTTTTTCGTTTTGAAGGAATTGGCTGCGGGAGTTTCTCATCCGCTCAATTCTTTCTTCCACCATGCGGTCAGCCGCTAAATAAGTAGGGATGGAGTCACGCTTGGCAATTTCAATAACTTTTTCAATGCTCGCATAAACGCCTTCAACTTTTTTAAGGGCTCTCTCGCGGTTATAGCCATATAATTCATCGGCAACATTAATAACACCGCCGGCATTAATTACGTAATCAGGTGCATAAACAATTCCCATCTCATGAATCTGGTCTCCGTGCGCAGTATCCTTCAGCTGATTGTTTGCAGCTCCTGCAATAACCTTAGCTTTAATTTTTGAAATGGTATCATCGTTAATTACTGCTCCAAGTGCACAAGGAGCATAAATGTCACATTCCACTCCGTAAATTTCATCAGGATCTACAGCTTTTGCACCGAATTCATCAACAGCCCTTTTTACAGACTCTGCATTGATATCCGTTACAATCAGCTTGGCGCCTTCTTCGTGCAAGTAGCGCAGCAAGTTGTATGCTACATTTCCTACTCCCTGAACGGCAATGACCTTTCCTTCAAGAGAATCAGTTCCAAATGCTTCTTTAGCAGCAGCCTTCATTCCTCTGTATACTCCATAAGCTGTTACAGGGGACGGGTTGCCTGAAGAGCCGAATGCCGGCGAGATGCCTGTAACAAAATCGGTTTCCTCATGGATCAAATCCATATCGGCTACAGTTGTGCCGACATCCTCTGCAGTGATATAACGGCCATTTAAGCCTTGGATATATCTTCCGAATGCACGGAACATTTCTTCGTTTTTATCTTTGCGCGGATCGCCGATGATGACCGTCTTTCCGCCTCCAAGATTCAATCCTGCTGCTGCATTTTTGTATGTCATCCCTTTCGCAAGGCGAAGGGCATCCTCAATAGCCGCATCCTCTGATGCATATGTCCACATGCGTGTGCCGCCAAGAGCAGGTCCTAGTGTGGTATCATGAATGGCAATGATGGCTTTTAACCCTGATTGTTTATCCTGGCAAAACAAAAGCTGTTCGTAATCGTACTTCTCCAGATATTGAAAAATTTCCATTTAAAAGATCCTCCCCAAAAGATGCAGTTTATTTGATTGGCTGCTTTGCTTTTCCAGGTACGCAAACAGGGAATCCCCCTGTCATGTCCTGATTGAATAAGCAAGAACATATTTGCGCCAGAGAGTGAATATCATGTACGTTAAGCTATACTGAAAACTGTGCAGATTATTGCATAAAAAGCAACTTTTATGCATCCTCTCCCTGCTCCGTCATGATGGAGGGCATAACAAAAGGCTTTTCACTTTCTGCCTGCCCATCAATTGCCTCTTCTGACATTGTGTATATTTGCTTGAGGCGCCCGCTTTCTGCGGACGGCCAGGCTCCGTACCTCCGACATGCGCGGTCCTTCACCTTAGAAGGAGCACCGCAACTTATCGCCATTCTGCAATTAAATAAAGATTACCTCACACTTAACTTATATGCAAGATGCGTGCCAAATCATAAAATCCTTTTTAACAGGCATCGCAGACTTCATTAACATATCATAACCTGAAATTTCTTGCATGTTTTGCAAATTATTGCACGCTAAAATTTTCAAGGTGGTACTTTTCCATTTTATAATACAAATTTCTGATTGATATTCCAAGAGTCTTTGCAGTACTTGTTTTATTGCCTCCGTGTTCCCTCAGCGCTTCCATGAGCGTCTGTTTCTCAAACTGATCCATGACCTCAGACAATGAGGCCTTTTTGGGATTCTGACGCGGTGTTATTCCTTCTTGAATGGATGCGGTTTTATCTTCACTTTCAAGGAAATCCGGAATATGCTTTTCATCAATGACCATTTCATTAAGCTTCATAAAGATAATGGTCCGGCCAAGAACATTTTCAAGCTCCCTAACATTGCCCGGCCAGTCATATTGCTTTAATTTCTTAATGGCATCATCAGTAATCCCTTCAATATTCCTGCCATATTCCTGATTGATTTTCTGGATGAGGCGGCCGCAAAGTTCCCCGATATCTTCCTTCCGGCTTCGCAGCGGCGAAATATGAATGGGCATACGATTAATCCTGAAATATAAATCTTCCCTGAAGCTGCCATTTGCAATGGCCTTCTCTAGATTCAGGTTTGTGGCAGCTATCACTCTCACGTTAATCGGAATAGGCTTCGTGCCGCCGACTCTGACAATTTCATTTTCCTGAAGAACGCGAAGAAGTTTAGCCTGGATATTGGCTGCGAGTTCACCTATTTCATCAAGAAAAATGCTGCCATTGTTCGCTTCTTCAAAAAAGCCTTTTTTCCCGCCTCTTTTTGCGCCTGAAAAGGCACCTTCTTCATAGCCAAAAAGCTCGCTTTCAAGAAGGGACTCTGATATGGCTGCACAATTCACCCGGACAAAGGTATTATATTTCTTATCGCTCGCATTATGGATGGCATGGGCGAAGAGCTCCTTGCCCGTTCCAGATTCTCCCCTTAAAAGAACAGTTGCAGGCGTTCTTGCACAAAGCTTGGCCTGCTGGATCGGCAGCTTCATTTCTTCGGATTCCCCGATGATATCATCAAATGTATACTTAGCTTCCAGTGTGCGGATAATCTGTCTTGCCCTATTTAATTCCTGGGTAAGCTGCTGAATTTCCGAAACATCATGGATAACCCCGACACTGCCCTTCAGCCGCCCATCAACGATAATAGGAGCTACATTTACAATAACCTCTCTGCGTTTCGGGCCTACTCGGATATTGACTCCCCTCACAGGCCTTCTCGTTTCAAGCACCTGCATATGCATACTGTCTCCCTCGTAAATATCTGCAGTCGCAGGCTGTCCGATTACCTGTTCCCTGCTGAGGCCAGTTATGCGTGTGTAAGCAGGATTGATCAGCAGCCCCCTGCCCTCTTCATCCACAACAGAAATAGCGTCATCGCTTGATTGGATGATGGCTTCGAGCATGGTCTGGATTTCTTTTAAATCAGTGATTTGTTCCGCAAGGTTCACAGCTTCTGTAATATCCTTAAATACTGCAAAGGCGCCGATAACGTTATTATCTTCATCCAGCAGCGGCATCCTGGTGGTAATAATTTTCAGGCCGTTGTTCAAGATTTGCTCCTGATTGGCTTCCATGCGATTAGTGTGGATAATCACTGGCAGACGGCTTGTCGGGATGACCTCCAGAATATGCCTGCCAATCACATTATTTCGCGTGGAATCAGTAATCTTTTCGGCACTTCTGTTAAAAAGTGTGATATAGCCTTCTTTATTAATGACGATCATGCCGTCATTGAGTGTATTGAAAATTGAATCGTGCTTGGAGGTTTCCTTTTCCAATTCCTGAATAAGCGCCCTTTTGTCTTCAAAAAGCCTGGCAATAATGGATGCCACTTCACACGGAATAAGGACGCAACGGCCATTGGAAACTTGGTATATTTCATCTGCCAGCTGTTTATTTCCTGCTGCTTCAATGATAATGTCATAAGAATCGGCTTTAACACTTCTCCAGTCAGAAGCAGACGGAATGCCAATCCTGACAGCTTCAACTATGCCAGGAGCCTGCGGGTTGATATCCGCTACACAGACCACCTGAAAAACATCACTTTCTGCGAGGAGCTTCAAAATGGCGGTTCCTTCTTTTCCTCCCCCGATTAACAAAACCTTTTGCAAAGAAAGAGCCTCCTGCCTGTATGCAATTTCTTTCATAGTATCAATTAAAATGCGCAATATTTTTCATAGTATTCCCTTTCATTTTAATCAATGAAAACACGCTTGACAATTTTTTTTTATACTTTATCATTTTGAATGAGAGTTTTTTTAGCAAAGAAGGGATATTTTATGAGACGATTGGTAGCCTTTTTAATCCTTTTTATTCCTGGATTGTTTGCAGTCTATGGAATTGCCATTATGAGAGATATGCTCTTTGGCATCTTAAAGTTCCCGTTTCCTGTTCTTTGGCTTCAATGTTTAACCGGATTTATCCTTATGGTCGCCGGCGTCGGATTCATAGCAGGATTTATCCTGCATCGTGACAGGAAAAATAAAAAAGTCACTGCCCGATTCAAATAGCACAGAAATACCCCATGCGGTTCAGGGGCTAATTAACACCCTTGCAGATTGAATATAAAAAGCCGGACTTATTTTGCAATAAGTCCGGCTTTTTTCACTTCATTTCATGGGGATTTCCCTGATTTTAGCTTCATTGGTAATTTTTTTTGAGCTTTACTGCGATTGCGGGGTAGTCTGTTATAATAGCACTGCAACGTATTTCAAATAGCCTCTTCATTTTATCCTCGCTATTGATTGTATATGGCCTTGTCTTGATTCCTTCTTTTATTGCCGTTTCAATGATAGAATCCGGGGCACAGGCTATAGACGGATGCATCGCTTTTGCCCCAATTGCCCTGGCATAGATCCAGGGCATGAATAGCCCGTCCCGGTATAGCGGCGCTGTTTCAATTTCAGGTGCCAGCCTATGGCAATAAATCAGGCTGTAGTGATTAAATGATGAAAATATTATTCTTTCTTCCATCCGGTAAGCCCTGACCAGCCTGATAACGGCTTCTTCCATGCCAGGATATAAAAATACCCCGTTTTTCAATTCAATATTGCACATCAAATTCGTGCCCTGAAGCCAATCCAGTACTTCCTCCAGCTCCGGCACAGCTGTTTTCCCATATTTCCCGGTGTATTTATGACTTGCATTCAGCCGTTTAATTTCAGCCATGCTGCTGTCTTTTATATATCCTTTTCCACTGGTGGTCCTGTCCAGTTTTTCGTCATGAATAACTGCCACTTTGCCATCTTTTGTCAGCTGAACATCGATTTCTATGCCGTCAGCCCCTGCCCGGTAACCTTCTTCAAAGGAAATCATTGTGTTTTCAGGATGTGTCCCCGCTGATCCTCTATGTGCAAAAATTTGCGTCAAAAAAACATCTCCTTCCATAAAAACAGGCTTACCCTATTTCTATGAATGGAGATGAAAAATATGGTCATAATATAATAATTTCTGCGATTATTCAAAATGCATCGAGTTGTCCTGACAGTAAAAAGTTCCCTTGGTGGTTTGATTAATTCTTTTGCTTAAGCTTTTGATCTGAAGTGTTGTATCGGGAAATGCCCTTTCCCCAATCGTAACTTCACCTTCTCCCTTAGCTTCAAGAATTTCCATTAGGGACCTCCTTTGTTTTTCATACTGAAAAATTTCCGCCATCACTTCATCGTATTCTCTTTGCACTTGTTGCCATCTTGAGTCCTTCCGTCCATCTTCCACAGACTCATCACCCGCCATATCCTCCAGCCGTACTTTCAGGCTTTCCGACCGCACCATTTTCTCTTTATAGCAATGAAGAAGACTGTTCAGCTCTTCTATAAGTTTACTCCGGTCAAAACCGGTTACCTGAATAATCGTTTTCCGTTCCAGGATATTCCCTATCACTGCTGCTTTAATCTTCCCATATGCCTCAGCTCTCCCGCCGATTAATTTCCCTTTTTTCTCATCTGTGATAATGTTATTTGCCTTCAAGTCACTGCCAAGAGAATAATATCCGATATGTATATTGTCGCCAGCTTCCAAAATGCAATCGTTGCTATGCTTCACAAAAATGCTGCCGCAGGCTTTGATCTTAGACCTGCTGCCTCCGAAAATACCGCCTTTGATAAACACATCACCACTTCTTGATACAATTTCATCAATATTATGTACACCCATTTCACTTAAAACAGAAATATCCCTTTCCGCCCTGACTGCAAAGCCAGCCATCACCGTTCCTTTTACCGTCACAGAACCGATGAAGTCAATGTTTCCCGTTTCAGGACCTACATCACCTTCAATGATGAGATGGTTTCCGACTTTGATTTTCCCGCCCTCAAATTCAACGACTCCATCCTTGAGTGCCCTCAGGACGATTTTGTCTCCCTCTTTAAAGGCTCCCACAGTACCTTTATCATACATGCATTTTTTGTTTGCGCCTTTATTAGGATATATGTAGTCACCCAAAATATTTCTTCCAGGCACACCTTCAGTAACCGGAATTTTTTCTCCAAGCCAAGCTCCTGCTTTTACTTCATCAAGAAAACTCATGTCATAGTAATTCGCTTTTCCATCTTCTTTTATCGCAGGTTTCCGTGCGGACCGTTTAAAATATGTGATGACAGCATCTTTGCCATGAATAGGCTCAAGGCCTTGGGCAATCAAGATCTCCTGTTGTGCAAGCAAATCCGTTATTAGTGTCTCGGCTAAAACACCCTCAACGATTCCTTTTTCATGAAGAGCAGCCTTTATTTTGGACGAGTAGTCTCCGTAATTTTCTGACAAATCTTTTTCCGTGCAGTTTAAACGAATGGAGGCAGACATTAAATCCGGCGACACGCTCCATTCTATCTCAGGCTTTAGCTCTCCAATTGCAACTTTCTCCCCTTTTCCTTCAGCAGCTGCATCCCTCAATGCTTTAAATTGACTGATAAGAATCCTCGGATGCTTCGAGAGCAGCGGATTCATATCCAGAAGTGAAAAACCCTTTTTTAAGACCGTTATATAAATCACTTCATTTTCTTCTTCAATCAGCAAATATTCATTTTCTTCGATAAGCATAGGAATATATTCCTTTCCGCGGCAAATGTTTTCGCCCTTTCTTCCTATAATTATAAAAGAAAATATCCCGTTTACCATATATTTCATTAAAGTACTAAGAATATTTTAAAAAATCTGCACTTAATTTCTTATAATCATTGTAAACAGAACGTACGTTGCTATATAATAAAAAAAAGCCTCAACGACTGCGAGGCTCTGCTTCCTGAAAAATATCGGAATTTGATGGATTGCAGAAAAAAAAGGTGATGAAATGAAGCGGGGATAACGTAACAAGCCTGAGATCATCATTTTTCCATCTATGTGTTTACACCAGAACATTACCCTAGCCTTTTCAAGAAGCTTTATGTTCTAGACGAAGCTTATCAGCTACCATGGCAATAAATTCTGAATTTGTCGGTTTTGCTTTAGTCATACTGACTGTATAGCCAAACAGCGAAGAAATCGAGTCAATGTTCCCTCTGCTCCAAGCAACTTCAATCGCATGGCGGATTGCCCGTTCTACACGGCTCGCTGTGGTATTGTATTTTTTGGCAATATCCGGATAAAGCACTTTTGTTATAGAGCCAAGCAATTCAATATCATTATAAACCATGGAAATCGCTTCCCTAAGGTATAAATAACCCTTAATATGTGCCGGCACACCAATTTCATGGATAATGCTAGTAATGCTTGCATCAAGATTTCTAGGCTTGGACTCATTTTGTGAACGGTAGCTGAACGATGGCTTCGCGGTCATCTGCACAGAATTTCCGCTTACCTGGCGGATGTGATTCGCAAGATTTTCCATATCAAACGGCTTCAATATAAAGTAAGATGCTCCGAGATCCACTGCTTTTTTCGTGACATCTTCCTGGCCAAATGCAGTAAGCATAATGACATTCGGCATTGAGCCCCGCTTTATTTCACGCAGCTTTTCCAAAACGGCCAGCCCGTCAAGGTGCGGCATGATAATATCCAGAATCAAAATATCCGGATCCGTCCCTTCGAGCAGAGCAACAAGTTCTCGATTATCATCAACTATGCAAACTTGGATTTTTTTCACCTTTGATTTCCTCCTCAACTACAATTGGTCATTTTTTCTATAATATTAAATCTATTGTAATTGAAATTTTCGACAATGGATACTAATTTCCTTTTATTTTTCTAAAAATTATACCTAATCAATATTTTTCTCGTGATATCTCTTATTTTCGACTATATTTGCCAATACTTATCCCATTTGTCGAATTATCTTTATTTTATCACATTTTTAAAAATCAGGCTTCGGTATTCTTTCTTTTTGAAAGGCTGTCTTCGTAAACATTGTTGCTATAAACAAGGTGTTTGATTTCCTCTCCAGGATGCACGCGTTCCGCGGGACGGGCGGTGAGTCTGCTCAGCTGCGTTGGCGGGGTTCTCACCCGCTAATCCCGCAGTATTGTCGCACCTTACCTTCCAAACAACCCGATTTAACAATGCGATCTCCTCAACGAACCCAATAAAAAAACCTTTAAAAGAAGAGGCTTTTGAAAAAGCTCTTTGTCCGAAGGAAGCTCTCAGGGACCACTTCAGCAATATATACAGCAAAAAAAGGAACTGACATTCAGCTCCTTTCTTGCTTCCAGCAGTCAGCTGGCCTTTGGATAGCTCACTGCTTTATCATAAATATTGATACCTGCTTCATTTAGCATCCATTCGATATGGACTCCATATCCGCTGGTTGGATCATTGACGAACACATGTGTAACGGCACCGATTAGCCTGCCTTTTTGAATGATTGGGCTTCCGCTCATGCCCTGGACAATTCCTCCAGTTTTTTCAAGGAGCTCCTTGTCAGTCACTTTAATAACCATACCCTTTGTTGCCGGAAACTTCTGAGGAATTGTACTCACGATTTCAATATCAAATGCTTCAACTTTGGAACCGTCCACGACCGTCAATATTTGAGCCGGCCCCTCTTTTACTTCATGTGATAAAGTGATCGGAATCGGTTTATCCGCTATTCCATTGCCCATTGGTTCGTTCAGCGTACCGAAAATGCCAAAAGGGCTGTTCCTGACTATATTTCCAATGATTTTCCTGTTTGATGAAAAACGGGCTAATTTTTCTCCCGGGTCTCCATTGCTGCCTTTTTCGATAGACGTAACAGTCGAACGCACGATTTGCCCGTCTTTCACGACAATGGGCTTCTTGGTATCCATATCCGAAATCACATGGCCAAGCGCCCCATATTTTTTTGAATCAGGATGAAAGAAGGTCATGGTGCCTATACCCGCTGCAGAGTCCCTAATATACAGGCCCAGTTTATAAGAACCCTCATTTTTATCCTTTAAGGGATATAGTGCAGTTTTGATGGTTTTCTTTTCGCGGCTGATGACCAGGTTCAGCGGTTTTCCCTTTTCGCCGGCAGCTTGTACATACGGAGTTACATCAGACATTTTCTTGATAACATGGCCATTAATTTCTGTAATGATGTCGCCAATTTGCACCTTAGCCAGTTCCCCGGGCGATTTTTTCCCTTTAACTGTATCTACCAGATGATGGCCGACAACCAGGACACCAAGCGTATTCAGCTTAACTCCAATGGATTGCCCTCCGGGAATGACTTTAAAATCTTTTATTACTTGAACATCTACTTTTTTAATCGGAAATCCTGCAAAATCCAATAAAAGTTCATCATTTCCCGGCCTGTCAGCATTAACATGCAGGGAGTCATTTTCTTTATCAAGGGAAATCCCTTTATCATGAGACGGCACTGCTGCCGTTACAGGCATTGATTTAGGCAAACTATAATGTTCTCCTTCAAAAAGGACAATTTTATTTGGTATCGAAATATACTCTTGAAGCGGCTGGTATAACCCTAATGCTATTAGCGAAACAAGGAGAATTCCACCGATGATTCTGCTGATCCATACAAATTTCAATCTATCCACTCTCCTCGCTTCTGAAACCTTTATGGCTACACCTATAATTTAGCCTTCCCGGCAAGCATTTATAACTTCAGCAAAAAATAAAAGCTATCCGTTTTTGGATAGCTTTTCATGGAATGAAATGTATGAACTCTGTATGGCGGCATGGCCGGCTGCAAACATGTATAATGGGCCTTATTATGGTGAAAATGATTCTATAGACAAGCGCGGAACTCCGAATCGCCAAGACGGATAAGGAAGCCCTAAAAATATCCTGTAAATGGCAGCCTTATTGTGCCGTTTTAAGTTTTTCTGCCTGGTGCAGCAGTTCCTGGGCATGCTGTTTTGTAAGATCTGTAATTTCCACTCCTGAAATCATTCTTCCAATTTCCTTCACTTTGTCTTCCTTGCACAATGGCTGGACAGAGGTATTAGTGCGACCTGCTTTAATATTTTTCGCGATGAATAAGTGCGTATCTGCCATTGCTGCTACTTGCGGAAGATGGGAAATGCAGAGTACCTGGGAGTCCACGGCCACTTTATAGATTTTTTCAGCAATGGCCTGTGCCACTCGGCCGCTGACACCTGTATCCACTTCATCAAAGATGATAGAGGTAATTCCCTGGTGTTTGGAAAAGATGCTCTTTAAGGCAAGCATGATCCTGGACAGTTCACCGCCGGATGCAATTTTAGAAAGCGGCTTTAAAGGTTCTCCGGGATTTGTTGAAATATAAAATTCCATCACATCCATGCCTTTGACTCCAAAATCCTGTTCAGCAGGATCATTCACAGAATGTGCAGTTTTATGAAAGTGCGCTTCAAAGACCGTTTTTTCCATATAAAGCTCTTTTAGCTCCTGCTGAATTTTCTTTGTCAGCTGCCTGGAAAATTTTTGTCTCAGCTCAGAGAGGTTTTTTCCTTCCAGCCATAAATCCGCTTTAATGGACGATATCTGCTTTTCCAATTTGGCAATATGTGTTTCCCGGTTCTGGAGTGTTTCAATTTCCTCTTCGATTTTCGCTGCGTACTCCAATATATCATCTATTGATTTGCCGTATTTCCTCTTCAGCTGGTTAATTTCATTTAACCGGCTTTCGATGAAATCCAGCCGTTCTGTATCATATTCCAGTGAATCAAGGCTATCCCTGATTGCCGATACGGCATCTTCCAAAATAAAAAAGCTGTTTGAAACAGTTTCGGATGTTTCCTTGACACTGTCATCAAGACTTGCTGCCTCTTCAAGGCCATTCATAGCAACTGACAGCCAATCAAGCCCTCTTTGCTCACCGCTCAAAGCCATATAGCTGGTTTGAAGCGCCTCATGGATTTTTTCAAAGTTATTGATTTTTTTCCGTTCCTCAGCCAGCTCTTCATCTTCCTGAAGCCTGAGTGCCGCATTTTGAATTTCTTCAAATTGAAACTGGATTAAATCAAGGCGGTGCACCATCTGCTGTTCGTTTTGGCTCAGGTTTTTCAATTGCTTGACCGCTGCATCATATTTACGGTAAAGATCATTATATTCTGCCAGGGCCGATGAAATTTTTTCGCCTCCAAACTGATCAAGCAATGGCAAGTGCAGGCGCTCATCCATTAATTCCTGATGCTCATGCTGGCCGTGAATATCGATGAGTGTCCTGCCTATTTCCCTTAAGACGGCAATGGTCACCAATTTCCCATTTACGCGGCAGACGCTTTTACCGCTTAATGACATATCACGCCTCAAAACGATCATTCCATCGCTGACATCAATGCCGAATTCCGCAGCCTTCGCATATACAGGATGCTTTTCTTCATCCAGTTCAAACAAACCTTCTATTTCCGCCTTGGTTTCTCCGTGACGAATAAACTCTGCAGATCCCCTGCCTCCAACAAGAAGATGGACTGCATCAATAATAATTGATTTTCCGGCTCCTGTTTCTCCGGTCAAAACGGTCAGGCCCTTTTCAAATGAAATCGACAGAGCCTCTATAATTGCAAAATTCCTTATGGATAATTCAGTTAACAATCCTAGATCACCTCACCTGGTATTTTAGAGCATGTCCAAAAATTTGCTGGAAATCACTTCGGTATCCTCAGGAGTCCTGCATATGATCAAGCACGTATCGTCCCCGCAAATCGTTCCTAAAATTTCTTCCCAGTCCAGATTATCCATCAGAGCACCTATTGCCTGGGCATTCCCCGGCAATGTTTTCATTACCAGCAGATTGCCTGCAGAGTCTATCCTTACAAATGCATCAATCAGCATTCGTCTTAGCTTCTGAAGCGGATTGAACCTCTGGTCTGCAGGAAGGCTGTATTTATATCTTCCATCCATTAGCGGTACCTTTACTAGATGAAGCTCTTTAATATCCCGGGAAACCGTTGCCTGGGTTACATTAAAACCGGCACTCTTCAGTTCATCCACTAGCTCATCCTGTGTATCTATATCATTGTTGGCAATAATTTCTCTAATTTTTATATGTCGCTGACCTTTATTCATCAAAAAGAAGCACCTCACGAGTATTTAGCTTTCCACAAGCGGATAGCTTAGTTCCTAACATGTCAGACAGGCTTTAAAAAACGCTCCCTCAGCCTTTTCTCCCCTGCTGCCCATGTTCATTTATCTCTATTGTAGCCATATAAAATCAATGTTAGCGGATTTACAGTAAATTGTACATTTATTTCTCGTTTTTTGGGCGCCTGACAAAAAAATCCCAAGACGAGTGCACATCGCCTTGGGATTAGTGCCGAAAGTATTTTATTCCCTGTTCGGATTTTTCAGTTCCTTATGGGCTTCCTCAACAATGGCTTCTACACTCTGATCAAGCAGGATTTCTCCCTTTTGTTTAGAGCCTTCCCAGAGCAAATGAAGCAAGAACTCGATATTGCCGTCTCCGCCAGTAATCGGGGAGTACGAAGCGTTTTTGATGTCATAGCCTTGTTCCTGGGCAAAAGTTATGATTTTGCTCAGTACCTCTCTATGGATCTTAGGCTCGCGGACAATACCTTTTTTGCCAACCTGGTCTTTCCCTGCCTCAAACTGCGGTTTCACCAGCGCTACAACATTGCTTCCCGGTACAAGCAGTGTCTTCAGCACCGGCAGTATCAGGGTCAAAGAAATAAAGGAAACATCTATGCTCGCAAAATCCGGCATAGGCCCGTCCAAATCAGCCGGGGTCACGTAACGGAAATTGGTTCTTTCCATTACTTTTACACGCTCATCCTGCCGCAGCTTCCATGCCAGCTGATTATACCCTACATCAAGGGCGTAAGACATTTTTGCTCCATTTTGCAGGGCGCAATCCGTGAATCCTCCGGTTGATGAGCCAATATCAAGGAGCACTTTCCCCTCAGCAGTCAAATCAAAGTTTTTCAGCGCTTTTTCCAGTTTAAGGCCGCCTCTTGAAACATAGGGCATAACCTTTCCCTTTATGGTCAAAACGATATCAGACGGTACTTTTTCGCCTGGTTTGTCCAATCTTACTTCATTTGCATAAACAAGTCCTGCCATAATGGAACGCTTAGCTTTTTCACGCGTTTCCGCAAGCCCCTGTTCCACTAGCAGTACATCCAGTCTTTCTTTCTTTGCCTTCATTTACTCAAGCCCTTTTTTGCTTTTTAGGTGTTATCGATTTTAATTTGGCTACAGTATCTTCTGTGGTCATGCCGATTTCTTCAAGGAGGCGTTCAACACTTCCATGCTCAATGAAATGATCAGGAATTCCCATACGGTCGATAATATTCTGGTATCCGTGATCATGCGCAAATTCAAGCACATAGCTTCCGAAACCGCCTTGCAGAACAGCTTCTTCAATAGTAAGAACAGGAAGCTTTGCACTGAATAATTCATGCAGCATTTTTTCATCCAGCGGCTTGATGAATCTTGCATTCACCACTTTAATGGAATACCCTTGCTTCTGAAGAATCTCAGCGGCTTCAAGAGCCATTGGGATCGTGGTTCCAAAAGTCAGAATAACGGCATCGGTGCCTTCTTTTAACACATCCCATGTTCCAATCGGAATTTGCTTCAGATCTTCATCCATTGGCACTCCCCAGCCATTTCCTCTTGGAAAACGCATGGCGATTGGGCCATCATCATATTTTAACGCTGTATTTACCATATGCTGCCCTTCATTTTCATCTTTAGGCATCATCAAGACCATATTTGGAATATGTCTCATAAAGGCAATATCAAATACGCCCTGATGGGTTTCCCCGTCTGCGCCGACAAGTCCTGCACGGTCAATCCCAATGAATACATTCAGATTTTGGCGGCATATATCATGTACCACCTGATCATATGCACGCTGAAGGAAAGTGGAATAAATTGCCAAAAACGGCTTCATGTTTTGTGTGGCCATGCCAGCAGCAAATGTAGCCGCATGCTGTTCGGCAATTCCCACATCATACATGCGCTCCGGAAACTCGCTTGCAAACCCTTCAAGCTTTGAGCCAACAGGCATAGCAGGGGTAATGGCAACGATTCTTTCATCCTCGCGGGCAAGCCTTCTCACGGTTTCGCTGACAAGGGAGCTCCATGCCGGTGCAGAAGCAGGCGTTTTGACAAATGCGCCTGTTTCTACCTTATAAGGGCCTGTGCCATGCCATGTTCCGATTTTATCGGTTTCAGCGGGCGTGTATCCTTTGCCTTTTTTTGTAATCACATGCAGCAAAACAGGACCCTTGGTTTTTTTGGCATATCTGAAGTTTTCAAACAGTTCCTCATAGTTATGTCCGTCAACAGGGCCTAAATAGGTAAACCCCAGCTCTTCAAAGAAAATGCCGGAAACAAGCAGATATTTAAGGCTATCCTTAATTCTTTCAGCTGTTGCAGCTACTTTCCCCCCGACAGCAGGTATTCTTTTTAGCAGGTATTCAAGCTCATCCTTGACCCAATTATATTTGCCCGCAGTCCTGAGCCTTCCGAGAACGGTATGCAACGCTCCGACATTCGGGGCTATCGACATTTCATTATCATTAAGGATGACAATCATATCTGTTTTTGCTGATCCGATATGATTCAGTGCTTCTAGAGCCATTCCGCCGGTCAGTGCACCGTCGCCTATTACAGGAAGAACATAGTTATTTTCCTTTTTCAAATCACGGGCCGCAGCCATTCCCATTGCTCCTGAAAGGGAAGTGGAGCTGTGTCCTGTTTCCCAGACATCATGCTCGCTTTCCGCCATTTTCGGGAATCCGCATAGACCTTTAAATTTTTTCAGCGTATCGAATTCCCCGGCACGGCCAGTCAGGATTTTATGAACATACGATTGATGGCCGACGTCCCAAAGAATTTTGTCTTTAGGGCTGTTAAATTCCTTATGAAGGGCTATTGTCAGCTCAACCACTCCAAGATTAGGGCCAATATGACCGCCGGTGATGGATAATTTTTCCACTAAAAACTTCCTTACATCTGCACTCAGGGCTTCTAATTCTTCATTATTCATTTTTTTCAAAAATGAAGGGTCTTTTATAGACTGAAGATCCAAATTGGATCACTCACTTTCCTAATTTCCTAGTTGTAAAAGCATAATAGCCGCACAGCCATTTGTTATTGCGACTGGTTGCTTTTGCTAGAAAAAGTCATTTTATTTTTCTTGAGAACAGCCTCCAGGTTAACAGAGGCGGTGCGGCTAAAAACTATGGCCCTTCTTTCACGGGCTAAAACTGCTCTTACTAACATTCATTTATATGGCAAGATACTTGCCTGTTCATGCTCCGGGGTCCGGACGGTATTGTAAAAAACCGCCGACACCTGGGTGAATCAGCGGCTTAAACATATATGCACCGGCCGGCCCCTCCGCTTCAATAAGGCAAACTGCAGCCAGAACAGGCTTAGCACTTTCAACTTAAGAGATCTATTGCTGCGGTTATTTTCATTGCACCGCAGCAGTTTTATTGACCGTCATCCCATTTTCCCAGCAGGTGCAGGGTATAAAAATTCCGGACTTCATTTTACGACAATTTTCTGCTTGAAATCGCAAGTAGAGTATACCATATTAACGATTTCTTAACAAACTCATTCAATGACAACAACATTAATGGTCGCGGTTTCCGATCATATCAGTAATGTCGTGAAGCAAACCGGATTCAAAACCTGCATTCCGAAGTTCTTCATGTGCAGCGCCAATATGTTCAGAAAGCTTCTTCTTCGCGCCCTGTAAGGTTAAAAGTGATGGATAGGTGCTTTTATGGTTATCCAAATCGCTTCCGACCGGCTTTCCGATTTTCTCTTCTGAGCCTTCAATATCAAGAATATCATCCTGAATTTGGAAGGCAAGGCCGAGATGAAAGGAAAAACGTTCAAGATGCTTTCTTTCGATTTCTCCTGCACCTGATAAAACTGCACCGGCAAGTACACTGAATGCTAGTATTTTACCTGTTTTATGTTCATGAATATACTCCAGCTCAGTTAGGCTAAGCTCTTTATTTTCACCTTCAAGGTCAGCTATTTGTCCTCCGACCATGCCTTCTGCACCTGAAGCCTTGCTCATTTGTGATATAAGCTCAAGCTTCATCTCTGGTGTAACACTTGGATGACCAGCTTCAGCAATCAGCTGGAAACTGTGAGTCAGCAAGGCATCACCCGCAAGGATGGCATTTGCTTCCCCATAAACCTTGTGATTAGTTGGCTTCCCTCTTCTTAAGTCATCGTCATCCATGCTGGGCAGATCATCATGTATCAATGAATAGGTGTGAATCATTTCAATTGCGCATGCTGCAGGAATACCTGCAGCCGGATCCTTGCCGAAGGAAGACAAAACGGCGTAAATCAGCAATGGGCGGATTCTTTTGCCGCCGGCGTTCAAGGAATATGCCATGGCTTCCTTTAAAACAGCAGGCGAATGAAGCCGGCTCACATATTCGATAAGTTGTTTTTCAGTGATGTCTTTATACTGCTTAGAAAATTCCTGGAATGTACTCAATATTTACTCCTCCTCTTGAACTGAGAAGCCTGCAAGCTCTCCGTCCTCCTGAAGGATCTGTGCCATCTGATCTTCCACCGCTTTCAGCTTTTGATGGCATAGTCTCGACAGGTCCATTCCTTTTTTATAAATGGAAATGGCCTGTTCCAGCGGCACATCTCCTTCTTCAAGCTGTTCGACAATTTCTTCAAGATTATCCATTGCTTCTTCAAAGCTCATTTCTTTCTTTTCACTCATCGCCGTTTCTCTCCTTTATTTCTTTTATCTCGCATTCAAGCGTTCCATCTTTAATCTGCACTTCAATCAGTTCGCCTTTTTTCACCTGCGCCGTGCTTTTAACAAGGGTTTCTTTATTGTCAAAAACAAGACCATATCCTCTCTCCATAATCTTCAGAGGACTCAGAGCCGACAAGGTAGCCGTCATTCGGATAAAGTTTTGGGTGTTTTCCCTGAAAACCCCTTCCATCCGGCGGTTAAGATCTTTTAGCCTCTGATCCAGCTTTGCTCTCATTTCAGTAAGCTGCTGTTCTGGATGCTGTTTTTTGAGGACTGCATGAATGTTATCGAGCTGCTCACTTTTTTTGACGAAATATCTGCTGCTCCCCCGCTGAAGCCGCTCCGTTGCCCGATCAAGCTGTTCTGTTTTTTGCTCATACATTTTCCTTGGATATCGGAATGCATATGATTTTTCAAGGCGTGCCAATTTGCTGTTTTCAAAGTTCGTTCTTTCATGAATAAAGCGCGTCAGCCGTATTTTTCGGTTCATTATCTTCTCAAGGATTTCATTATAATGAGGCACAGCCAGCTCGGCCGCTCCCGTCGGTGTCGGGGCCCTGAGGTCCGCTGCAAAATCCGCGATTGTAAAATCCGTTTCATGTCCTACAGCAGAAATGATGGGAATATCAGAATCATAAATGGACTGGGCCACTACTTCCTCATTAAATGCCCATAATTCCTCAATAGATCCCCCGCCCCTTCCTGCAATGAGGACATCCGCCTCTGCTCTTGCATTGGCAATCGTAATGGCCTTGGCAATAGAGGCTGCAGCATTGGCTCCCTGCACAAGGGCAGGATAAATAATCACTTTCGCAATGGGATATCTTCTTTTAATTGTTGTCAGAATATCGCGCAATGCTGCTCCTGTCGGTGAAGTGATCACTCCGACCGTGACAGGATACCTGGGAATGGCCTTTTTATGGTTTTGTGAAAATAACCCTTCATTTTCAAGCTTTTTCTTAAGCTGTTCATAAGCTAAATAAAGGTCTCCGACTCCATCCGGCGACATGGATTTCACATATACCTGATACTGGCCGCTTTGTTCGTAAACAGACACATCTCCCCTTGCCAGCACTTTCATGCCATTTTCCGGCTGAAATTTAAGATGCGAGCTGTTTGCAGAAAACATAACAGCCAAAAGCCGTGCTTTTTCATCCTTTAATGTAAAATACATATGGCCGCTTGAATGGCGCTTAAAGTTCGAGATTTCCCCTTTTATGTAAACGTTCTGAAGATGCGGATCGGCATCGAATTTCCGCCTGATATATTTCGTCAATGCCCACACACTTAAGTATTTTTCATTTTCCATCGTTTCTCTCCTTCAAAGCTCGCTATCTTGATGAAGCAGACACTGGAGTCAGACACCATTATATATGTATTAAAGAAAAATTCCTATCCTAAATGGAAGCATACAAAAAAGCTGCCCTCTATTTATTATAAAGCAACAGGGCAGCTTCTTCTAAGGATTTGGACAGTAATATGTGTTTTTACGATACAATTTGCATGTATGCCAGAATAAACTGCTTCTTTTTATAGGCTGTTTTCGTAAACTTTGCTGCTATGGAACACGATGCCTGAATTATCAAGTGTATCTCCTCACAGAACTTATTAAAAAACAGCAGTCTCTAAGAAAAGAGCCTATTATTAAAGAGACACTTTGTGGATCTTCTTTGCAGCTTTCACCGTATTTTTTAGCAGCATGGCAATTGTCATAGGCCCCACGCCTTTCGGAACAGGTGTGATGTAAGAGGCTTTACGGGTGACTTCCTCGAAAGAAACGTCGCCGCACAGCTTGCCCTCATCATTTCTATTCATGCCGACATCAATGACTACAGCGCCTTCTTTGACATGATCAGCGGTGATGGTATCCCTGATGCCGACTGCTGCAACCAGTATATCCGCCTGCCTTGTATAAAAAGGAAGATTTTTTGTTTTGGAGTGGCAATATGTAACAGTAGCATTTTTATTGAGGAAAAGCTGTCCAGCCGGTTTGCCGACAATATTGCTGCGGCCTACGATCACCGCATGTTTGCCTTCGATTTCATAGCCAATATGCTCAAGCATGACCATTATTCCATGCGGAGTGCATGGCAGAAAAGCATCTTGTCCTGTCATCATCCTGCCAATATTGATAGGGTGAAATCCGTCTGCATCTTTTTCAGGAGAAATGGTTTCAATAATTTCTTTTTCCCGGATATGCGGCGGCAGCGGCAGCTGAACCAAAATCCCGTGGATGCTGCTGTCTTCGTTTAATTCTTGTATTTTCCCGGAAAGTTCCGCCTGTGTAAGAGTATCAGGGAGTTCAATCAGAACAGAATGGATTCCCAGCTCCTGGCACGCTTTTTGCTTGTTTTTAACATATGTTCTTGAGGCTTGATTATCTCCTACCAAAATAACGGCCAGGCCAGGAATGATTCCTATTTCACGAAGCTGGTCTACTTCCCCGCTAATACCGTTTCGCACAGATTGAGCAATTTCTTTTCCGTTAATTAATTGAGCTGTCATGTCAGATCATCCTTCCAGTCGGTATTTACTGCAAAGAAACCGCATGATCCAAAAAGAAATCAGGCTGCCTTTCCAAACCGAAGGCAAGGCAATGCCCTGGCAGTTTTACTGTCTGACAAGCACTGCCAAAGCTATATGCAGAGATAGCCCTGATTTCTATTCCAGCTTATCTTTCACTTTGGAAAGAACCGCATTGATAAAACGGCCGGATTGGTCATCACCGAATTTCTTTGCAATTTCAATAGCTTCATCCATTGCCACATTAACTGGGACATCATCACTGTACACCATTTCATAAACAGCAATGCGCAGCAGATTGCGGTCGATGTTGGCCAGTCTTTCGATGGTCCAGTTTTCAAGGTTTTCACGCAGGATTCCATCGATTTTTTCTTTGTTTTCAACAGTACCCTTCACTAAGGCTTCGAAATACTCATCTGTTTTGCCGCCATCTAAAACACTTTCCATGGCATCTCCAATTTCAGATTTGCTGATTTCAATTTGGTAAACTGCCTGCAGTGCTTTTTCACGGGCTAATCTTCTTTTCATGGTTTTGCTCCTTTAATATCTACTATTATATATGAAAATCATCAAAAAGACGAACATTTATTAAATATTTACCCACAACATTAAGATTTAATGATAGTCCGTCTTTCATCCAACCGAAAAATGGAGGAATTATCATTCTCCAGTAAATAAATCACTATTTTACACTGTAACAGAAATCGTGCTTCAGAGAAACCTTTAAACAAGAATTTCTTTTTATCTACCTATTTGTATGCCTAAATATAAGGCCGTTTAAACAGCCTAGAGCAGGGGCATCTAAAAGAATTTTCGTCAGAATGCCTCAAACCGGCACACTTCCAAACAAAAACCCGGCAATGGCCGGGTTTTTGTTTTAATCAATTACATTTCCTGCTCATATTCTGCTTCAGCCTTGGCATTTTCGAATTGAATGCCCACAACATGTATGTTGATTTCATCCGCATCTAATGCCGTCATATTCAGCAGCGCTTCCCTGATATTATCCTGTACTTCCTGAGCTACCTTTGGAATGGAAACTCCAAATTTCATCACACAGTATAAATCAAGCTTGATGCCCTCGCCGGCTATGTCAACCTTTACACCTTTTCCGTGGTTCTTCTTGCCAAGTTTTTCGACAACGCCTGATGCAAAGTTGCCGCGCATAGACGCGACTCCCTCTACTTCTCCAGCCGCAATCCCTGCGATAACCTCTATAACGTCAGGGGCAATCTCCACTTTTCCAAGTCCGTTGCTGTGTTCATTCATTTCAAGCATTTGAATTTCTTCGCTCATTCAACAGGCCTCCCATCTAGTTTTCATTATGAATCCATTACATCATATAATTCAAGAAATTTAGTATTAAATTCTCCGGACACAAATTGCTCATGGCTGAGAAGTTTAATATGGAAAGGAATCGTTGTATGAATACCTTCAACCGCGAACTCACCCAGGGCACGTTTCATCTTTTCAATTGCTTCTTCCCTTGTCGGCGCGTGCACAATCAGTTTCGCAATCATTGAATCATAATACGGCGGTATGGAATATCCTGGATATGCCGCTGAATCGACGCGTACGCCGTAGCCGCCTGGAGGCAGATACATTTGTATCTTCCCTGCTGAAGGCATGAAATTCTTCTCAGGATTTTCAGCATTGATCCTGCATTCTATAGCGCATCCATTAAAGGTTACGTCTTCTTGTGAAAGCGAAAGCTTCTGTCCGGATGCAACACGGATTTGTTCTTTAATCAGGTCAACCCCAGTCACCATTTCCGTAACAGGATGCTCTACCTGGATTCTTGTATTCATCTCCATGAAGTAAAATGAACGGTTTTTATAGTCATAGATAAATTCAACTGTGCCCGCACCTGTATAGTCAACCGCAAGGGCCGCTTTCACGGCTGCCTCGCCCATTTCCTGGCGTATTTCGCTGTCAAGTGCAGGTGAAGGTGTTTCTTCAAGCAGCTTTTGAAGCCTTCTCTGGATCGAGCAATCCCTCTCTCCAAGATGAATCGCATTGCCAAAAGAATCTGCCATAACCTGGATCTCGACATGACGGAAATCTTCAATATATTTTTCAATATACACACCAGGATTGCCGAAAGCAGTCGCAGCTTCCTGCTGGGTAATATTAATGCCATTCACCAGCTCTTCTTCGCTGCGTGCAACCCGGATGCCTTTTCCGCCTCCGCCTGCAGTAGCTTTTATGATTACCGGGTAACCCATTTTTTCCGCCAATTCAATGGCCTGGCCGGTATTTTCAATGATTCCGCGGGATCCCGGCACAATCGGCACTCCTGCTTCACGCATTGTCTCTCTTGCTACATCCTTTGTACCCATCTTGGAGATGGCTTCAGGGCTTGGGCCGATGAATATCAGGCTGCATTCCCTGCATAGATCTGCGAAATTTGCATTTTCAGACAAAAACCCATAACCAGGGTGGATGGCATCAGACCCTGTCAGCTTTGCCGCGCTGATGATATTCGTTGTATTCAAATAGCTGTCCTTAGAAGCAGTGGGACCAATGCAATAAGCTTCATCAGCCAATTGAACGTGAAGAGCTTCTTTGTCAGCCTCGGAATATACGGCAACTGTTTCGATGCCCATTTCTTTGCATGCACGTATGACACGGACGGCAATTTCCCCCCGGTTTGCAATCAGTACCTTTTTAATCATGTGAAACAGCTCCTCATTAAGGCTTTACTAAAAATAATGGCTGGCCATACTCTACAAGCTGGCCATCCTTCACTAGAATTTCAACAATTTCTCCGTCTACTTCTGCTTCAATCTCGTTAAATAGTTTCATTGCTTCTACGATGCAGACAATAGAATCCTTTTTCACTTTAGAGCCTGTTTGCACGTATGCGCCTTTATCCGGAGATGGAGAAGAATAAAATGTGCCAACCATTGGCGAAGTAACTTTATGTAAGTTTTCCTGGCTGGCCGGCTGGCTCTCTGAGACCTGCGGTGCAGCACTTTCACTAGGAGCTTCAATAACGGGCTTGGCCGCTTGCATAGCAGCTGGAGCTGGCTGTGCAGGAGCCTGATATACAACAGAAACAGGCTGCTCCTGGTTTGTTTTCTTTAATTTAACTTTAATTCCTTCTTGTTCATAAACAAATTCATTTATGCTTGATTGATCTACTAATTTGATTAGCTCTCTAAGTTCCTGTACCTTTAACATCCTGGCACCCCTTGTCTTGTTTAGTTAAGCCCAAAGTTTTTTTGGGAGAGTCACAAAATCTGCATTCAGCAAAGTCTCTTTCAGCTATGATCACCAACCGGGCCTGCCTGGTGGTTTCACATACATTATATCAGAGATTAGGCTGCTGATTCATATAAATTGATAGATCCATCATGCGTGTTCTCCTATCACGGCTGATGGTTAGCTGAACCTATCAGGCTTTCACCGGGCAGTTCCCCCCCCGCTTAGATTACTTCAATGTTCCGCAATAAATTCATTTAAGGAAAACATGCATTAATTTTATGACCAGATGCTAACATCATACGATAATATCTTACCATATTTCAATGATCAGTTCCTCCTTAAGATTTTTGCATCAGGGAGGCAGAATGGATCATTGGGATTATGCGCCTGATCCCTGAACCCTCTGATAACACCGCCGGCAATCAGTTAATGCTGAATGATGTGCTCGGTTAACCCTTCACTATTTTACAGCTAAAAAAAAGATTTGTGAATCTTACACTTACTTTATTTGACTGCATAGTAACGAAGCAGGCAAAAGAAGCAAGTGGTGAAAGCTGGCTTTAAAACACAAAAAAGCATGCTCGCTGCATGCCTTTGTGTTCATGTGCTTGAATTATTTTTTAGGCTGAAACTCAACGGCTACATTCTGTGCATCGCCCACTTCTTTCTCGACTGTGCGGATGATTTCATTGGCTTCCTTTTGGCTTAGCTTGTCAGCTTTAACGGTCACATTTACATCTTTGCCATCAATTCTGACAAGTGCATCATCATAATTCATTGTGCCGGAAATAAGTTTCTCAAGAATTCCTTCTTTTACTTTTTCATCTCCGATTTCTTTATTTGCTTCATATGCTTTGTTTCTTTCTTCAGCAGATAATTCTGTATTGCCCATGATTGTAGTATTTTGATCTCTCAGCTGGGAGCGCTCATCCTCCATTTCCATTCTCATCGCTTCAAAATCGTCATCGCCAGAGGCAATTGATACCGCAGCAGAACCGGATTTTGTGCTCTTTTTAGCAACAGGTGCTTTTGCCTTGTCTTTTTCAACAGTCTGTTTGTCCCCTTTTTGCTCGACCGCCGCCATATCGGTTTGAGTTTTCCCCGGAGAAGTCAGATAATACACCGATAAAACCACCACAAGACTTAACATCGTTAACAGCCACACCGTTTGTTTTTTTAGCAACATGATTATATTCCTCCTTATTTTTTAGGCATTACTGAAACTCGATAGCTCGGTACGTCCAGGGAGCGGGTAACAGCTTCAATGATCCATTTTTTCACCTGCATGTTTTCTGCACCCTTTGCAACTACAAGGACTCCAGAGATTTTTGGCTTTTGTGTTTCAGAAATAATGGGGCCTTCTTTTTCCCCGCCTTTTATAATCACAAGCTGATCATCCACTGATGTGTCTTCAACTGTCCGTTTTCCGCCCTCTTTATCTGTTTCATCTGTCACCTGCTTCTGGGTCGTCTTATTTCTTTCAAACACTTTTCTTTCCGAGGAATCAGCATAGACAATCACTTTTACATCCTCAACGCCAGCAATGGATTCAAGTGCATCCTTTAATTCATTTTGGAGATTTTTTTCATAATCCTTCGTTGTTTTAGTGCCGCTGTCATCTTTCCTTCCGAAGGCAGCAACGTCCGTTTTATCAGACTGGTTACTAAAAACAGCTGTGCTTGCACTGTCTCCTGACTGTTTTTGAGACATTAAGTTTGATATCATCATGATGCCGGCGCCGAACAGGATGACAATAAGGACATACACATACATTTGCGGTTTTTTTCCGTTCTTGTCTCCATCCTTTCTTACTAATTTACTCAGCCAGTAAAGTGGGCCTTTATCATCCTTCAATTTATAAGTCCCCCCTTTCCCCTGTAATTTCAATGACCTTTTTGTCTACAGACCACTGGGATGCCAGGAACTTCTTGATTTTTTCCAAATCAGCTGTTTTTGCAGGAAGATTTTTTTCCGTATTAATTTCCACCTTCGCTACGGCTTCGATTGATTTGCTTTTGCTGCTGGCTGAAGCTTTACTCAATGACAGCGTAATTTTCTGAAGGTCTTCAGGTATTTTAGGCTGTTCCTCATTTTTTACTTTGATATCGATGTAAGCAATCTCCATTTTATATTTTTTCATCAGCTCCTCTTTTGCTTTCGCCTTCAATTGGACAGCCGTTTGTTGTAAAATATATGCATTCTGTTCAGCTTGTATTTCTTTTTTCTTCATTTCCGTTAAATTTTTTAATTTTTTTTCATCTCCATGTGTAAAGGACTCTGTGGCTTTTGATATCAATGTATTCAAGTCAGTGTGAAAGAGATTAAGGATCGGAGCAAGAATGACTGCGATCAGCAGAAGGCCGATGACCATCTTGGCATATTTCTGCATGGATGAATTAGGAAGAAGCATATCTATGACCGTCGCCAGCAAAACAAACAAGATAATATTGGTTACCCATCCTGTTAAAAAGCTCATCCGTTTTTCTCCTCCCTACCTGACCATCAGGGTGATGTTACCTGCAGCGATAATGACTGTAATGCTTAAAAAAAACATCAGCGATACAATAGCAAGCGCAGCAAAAATGTAAATCATGCTTTTAGAAATAATGTCCAGGCATGATATCACCGGACCCCCGCCAAGCGGCTGGAGAAGACTTGCCGCCAGCTTATAGATAAAGGATATCGTCAGTATTTTCAGGGCTGGAAAAGCCGTAATCAACAAGAGTATGATGACCCCTGATACTCCGACAGTGTTTTTCAGCAGTACAGATGCATTTATGACAGTATCCGTGGCATCGGTAAACATTCTTCCTATTACAGGAATAAAGTTGCCTGTAACAAATTTTGCTGTCCGGATCGTAATGCCGTCTGCAACAGCCGATGATGCTCCCTGAACAGATATGACCCCGAGAAAAACAGTCATGAATGCACCCAAAATGGCAATGGCCCAATTTCTCAGAAGCTGGGCGAGCTGGGTGACTTTGTAGTGCTCCGTGAGTGTGCTCACAATGCTTAAGATAGCAGCTAAAAACAGCAGAGGAAGGACTATATACTGAATCAATATTCCGCTTGTATTCATTAAAAATAGCAAAACCGGATGAAAGAAGGCGGCTGAAACGAGCCCTCCGGATGTTGCTATCAGCGCAAGAAGCAGGGGAATCAGCGCCATTAGAAACGAGGTCATGGCTGATATGGTGTCCTGGACGTATTGAATCGCAACATGAAAGCTGTTAAGAGCCAGAATGATCAATACCATAAAAACAATCGAATATGCCACTTTACTGATTGAGCTCTGCTCAAAGGCGTTTTGCAGCGACTGCAGAAACATACTGAAAACAGTCAACAAAATCAGTGAGCCCAGCAGTTTTCCGTTTACAAGCAATTCATGGAAGATAAACGCCGCGAAGCCTTTGCCCCATTCCGTTAAGGAAAAGTGCTTGTCCCCGCTTACAAAATCCATGAAGCTGCCTTTTTGGCTTTCCGGCAAAAAGCCGCCATATTGTGTAATGATGTCATCCCAAAACTTCTTCAGATCATCCACTCCGATGCGGTCGAGCTGTGCTTGTACCATGTCCTGGGATATGACAGGCTCTGTCTGTTCATTCCCGGAAGCCCGGGCATCATCAGGCTGCAAAAAAAGAAACAATAAAAGAAAGAATGATATATAGCGGATCATTTGCTTCATTTCTCACCTCATCCCGCCTGGCCTGCTAGCTTGGCAGCAGTTTAATGATGGTTTCAATGATGACTGTCAATATTGGTATGGCCATTGCTAAAATTAGAATTTTTCCGCTAAGTTCAATTTTTGAAGCAAGGGAACCTTGTCCCGCATCCTTTGTGATTTGTGACGCAAATTCTGCTATATAAGCAATACCGATAATTTTAAGGATGGTTTCCAGGTAAATCATATTCACATGGGCATTGACAGCAATTTTTTCAAGCATGGTTATAATTTCATATATTTTATCAGCTAAAAACAAAAAGATGGCGCATCCCGTAAATACAACAAGAAGGAAAGCGAAATTGGGCTTTTGCTCTTTAATGATCAATGCCAGGAAAGTAGCCACAAGGGCAATTCCGACAATTTTCAGGATTTCAATGGCTTATCACCCCTATTGAAAGAGAAAGACTGATTTGATTTTTTGGAAAAGGCCCTCAATAATTGTCGCCACCATAAATAAAATGTATATAAAGCCAAACAGTGTCACCCATTGGGCGTATTCCTTTTTCCCGACCTGGTCGAGGATGGTATGCAAAAATGCTACTACGATTCCAACTCCGGCAATTTTAAAGATGATATCCACATCAATGCCCATTTAAAATTCCTCCTGTATGCCTACAAAAGCATGATTATTAGCAGAAGACCGGTTAAAAAACCGAGGCTTTTCATCATTTTTTCATATTTCCCCTGTTTCTCGGCCGCATCACGTTCTTCCCGGTCCAAGTGCGCCATGGCAAGCTTTATCTGTTTTTGCTGCTGCACCCTGTCATGACGGCCAAGTGTTCCTCCAAATTGAGATAAAATTTCAAATTCCCCCTGTTTAAGAGAAAGAGATTTCCATGCTTCACGAAGGCATTCATCCCAGGCGATCTTCACGGTAGTTTCACCTGCAGCAAGCCTTTTCGAAAACGCTTCAAAAAAACCAGAAAAAGGCGAGCCGATCTGCTTTGACAGCCTAATCGATGCTTCACTTAGAGGAGTATGGCTATACATAATTTCAGCTTCAAGCGACTGCAGGGCCATCTTAATCTGCCTAAGCTGCTTGGTCCTCTGGCTGAAATGCCTGGCTGCTTCGAATCCAGCCCACGTGGTAGCCAATAGAATGATTACAGCTCCGATGATTTTAAGCATGCCATCACACTCTTCCCTGAATGAATCATGTTTCCTGATGAGTCGAGAACCTGACAGAATCTGTCCCCGTCCTGTATGCTCAGCTGAATATATCTTGTGAAAATATCCTGTTCAAGAATCTTTCCTATATGAGGGCGTCTTTTTACCTCTGCAAGTGAGCGTCCATGAGTCGTTATCATTAATTTAATGCCTGCATTTACAGCTTCCAGTACAGCGGATGTATCTTCCGCACGGCCAATTTCATCTGCCACCAGCACATCAGGCGACATGGAGCGGATCAGCATCATCATTCCCTCTGCTTTGGGGCAGCTGTCCAGTATATCGACCCTTGGCCCGAATTGCAGCTGCGGCACACCATTAACACAGCCTGCAATTTCTGAACGTTCATCCACAATCCCGACTTTTTGGGGCAATAAGCCATCCTTTGCGCTGCCGGATGATATCATGCGGGCAATATCTCTTAATAGCGTCGTTTTTCCAGTCTGCGGAGCTCCTATAATCATCGTGTGATGCCATTCCCTGTCATAAAGAAATGGCAGGAGTTTATCGGCTGATCCGATTTTTTGTTTGGCTATCCGAATATTGAAGGATGCAACCTCCCTTATTGCTTTTACCATCCCGTTTTCCAATATCACCTTTCCGGCAAGCCCCACCCGGTGGCCCCCGGCAATTGTTACATATCCCCGCTTCAGCTCTTCTTCCAGGGTGTACATGGAAAAACGGCTCAAATGCCCAAGCAATTGTTCAGCATCTGCAGCCGACACCAGGTAAGGCAGAAAAATCGGCCTTCCTCCAATAATGACTTCCAGCGGACGGCCAACCCGTATCCGCAGCTCCTCTGCTCGTTGTGCTTCATGTGCCGGGATTTTTTCAAATTCAGTACTGATACTTTTTGGCAGAACTGCAAGAATCGTCTCCATTTCACGGAACCTCCTGTAAGGCCTCAATCATTTATTAAAATGTATGCCTGTACAAAAACTTTATGCCAAAAAAAGCGCAAGCGCCTTGGTCAGAGGATCAAAGACTAAAAACGCCGCGTCCTGCGGCAACGTCTTTGTGACCCCCATCCTGGGGGCCTAAGCAAAAAGGGTTTTGGCCTCTGAAGGCGCTCTTTGCCTTCTGAGGTCTATGCATCTTTTGCACGGCAAGCTACTTTTGCACAGCAAGCTAGGCGCTGAAGCTGGATTAATAAAAAAGCGTAAGCGCCTGGTCAGCCTCGACCAGCATAAGACGCATCAGAATAGAAGGCGCTCTTTGCCTTCAATTCTGATGTGGCTTATGACCTCGAGGGGCTAGGCGCTGAAGCTGGATTACATAAAAAAGCTGAAGCGCCCCTGGTCAGGAGGAGCAAAGACTAAGAACGCCACGTCCTGCGGCAACGTCTTTGTGACCCCCATCCTGGGGGCCTAAGCAAATAGGTTTTGGCCTCTGAAGGCGCTCTTTGCCTTCCGAGGACAAAACCTCTTTCAAGGATCGAAGGCTAAATGCTCTGCATCCTGCAGAAACGCCTTAAGACGCAAAAAAGCCGGAGACTGGGTCTCCGGCTTTTGCTGCTTCCCTCTTACCAAAAAGGTCTGGGGAATTATGCACGTGATACGTATGAACTTTCAGTTGTATTGATGATCAGTTTATCGCCTTGGTTAATGAAGAAAGGAACCTGGACAGTAAGGCCTGTTTCCAGTGTAGCAGGCTTAGTGCCGCCTGAAGCTGTGTCGCCTTTGATTCCTGGTTCAGTTTCTGTCACCTCAAGCTCAACTGTGTTCGGAAGCTCAACTCCAAGAGTCTCACTTTGGAATGTCATGATGTGGACATCCATATTTTCTTTAAGGAACTTTAGCTCGCGTTCAATGGAGCTTGCAGGAAGTTCGATTTGATCGTATGTTTCGTTGTCCATGAAAACATGGTTATCGCCGCTTGCATATAAATATTGCATTTTACGGTTTTCGATATGAGCTTTCGCTACTTTTTCACCTGCACGGAATGTTTTTTCCTGAATAGCTCCCGTACGGAGATTTCTAAGTTTGGAGCGGACAAATGCAGCACCTTTTCCCGGTTTAACATGCTGGAACTCAATTACCTGCCAAATTCCATTGTCTACTTCAATCGTTAAGCCTGTGCGAAAATCATTTACAGAAATCATTTTTTTCCTCCTACATGTTTTACAGAATAATTAACTCTTTCGATGAATGAGTAAGAGCTTCATTGCCCTCTTTTGTAACAATTGTATCATCCTCTATGCGAACACCGCCAATTCCAGGCAAATAAATACCCGGTTCAACAGTGACCGCCATACCCGGTTCCAGTATGATATCAGACTTAAGGGAAAGGGCTGGCCCTTCATGGACTTCAAGGCCAATTCCATGTCCTGTCGAATGGCCGAAGTATTCCCCGTATCCTTTTTCATCAATAAGGTTGCGTGTCAAAGCATCAGCTTCCTTGCCTGTCATGCCTGGCTTGATGCCTGCCATAGCCCGCAGCTGTGCCTCCAGTACAATATTATAAATCTTCTTAAGCTCGTCACTTGGCTGTCCCACAGCAAGTGTCCGTGTGATGTCAGAAACATAGCCATTGAAATATGCGCCGTAATCCAAAGTTACAAAGTCGCCGGTTTCAATGACTTTATCCGTCGCTACTCCATGCGGCAGAGCAGAACGCTTGCCGGAGGCTACAATGATATCGAAGGAAGAAGATGTAGCTCCTTGCTTTCTCATAAAGAATTCAAGCTCATTTGAAACATCAAGCTCGGTTATGCCCGGGCGGATAAAATCTACAATATGTGTAAATGCTGCATCTGCAATATCAGCAGCTTCCTTTAATATCTTAATCTCTGAAGGAGTCTTTATCAAGCGTAATTTCTCAACAAGGCCTGATACAGGAATAAGCTCTCCATCAAAAGCATTTTCATAGCTTTTAAAAGAAGAAAAAGTTAAATGGTCCTGTTCAAAGCCCAGCTTTTTGATTCCCATGTCTTTGGCTTGTTTGGCCACTTCTTCAGGTATAGATCCTTTGTGCTGTACAATTTCGTAGCCCTGTGCCTGCTTGCCTGCCTGTTCCGTATAACGGAAATCCGTAATGAACTTAGCTTCTGACTGTGAAATCAGAACCACACCGGCAGATCCTGTGAAATTCGTCATATGACGGCGGTTGTATGTACTTGTAATTAAAAATCCATCAGCCTGCACGTTCTCCATGGCCTGGCGGAAACGCTGTAATTTCTCCATTTTATACTCTCCCTTTTATTATCTTTAACAAAGCCTGAAGCGCCAGCTCATAGCCATGCACCCCAAGCCCGGCAATCTGTCCGGCAGCGGCAGGGGCGATGACTGAAACATGCCGGAAGCTTTCCCGGGCATGGATATTTGAAATATGCACTTCAATCAATGGAACATCGATTCCGGCAACAGCATCACGTATTGCATAGCTGTAGTGTGTGAAAGCCCCCGGGTTCATAATGATTCCGTCAATAGCCTGGTCTTCAGCCCAATGAAGTTTATCAATGATTTCCCCTTCATGATTGCTTTGAAAGCACAAAAGCTCAGCATCCATTGAATGTGCGCTTTTTTTCAATTCTGTTTCCAGATCATCTAGCGTAGCCGTTCCATAATGCGCCGGTTCTCTTTTTCCGAGCCTGTTTAGATTAGGCCCATTGATAAGCAGAATTTTCTTCATATGCGGTACCTGCCTTCATTGCTGTCGGCCTGTACATCCTTCAGCGGTTATTGTTGTGCATGCATGTCTCTGCCCTTCCCCTAAAGCATGACAGAAATGAAATGTGCATATTTTACATAGCGGATTAGCTTTTAGCATACATCATGACCATTCTACCATAATTCCAAATTGTCTTACTACTTTTTTGGAGTGATTGAAATCAAGTTGTTTTCATATCCGGAATGTTTTTCTTTTGTTTCTCTTGATATTCATAGGATATGGAAGACCCGATAAAAACTCCATATAGAATAAAAATGCAAAAGCTGGTAATGCCTGTGTTTCCCTTTAGCTGTTCCATGGAGGGGATGCCTGAAAATACAGGCTTTAAAATAAAAAACAGCAATATCCAAAGCAAGGCACCATAAAAGATGCCCGCCATCATATTTTGAAATTTCTTGAGCAAGGCATAATAAAGCAGAGCGGCAGCCATAGACAGTATGCTGTAAATGAGAAGGGTGATGACGGTTCCAAGCCAGCCCTCTATCCAGTGGGCGCCCGACCAGGATGTCAGAATGAATTTTGGGCTGAACTTCATAAAATTAAAGAAGCATGCCACAATCCCGATAAAGCTCCAGAAAATCCCCCCCCAAAACCCTATTATTAATACATTGACTATTTGCGATGCTGATTCTTCATCTCTTTTCTGCCATTCACTTGACATAAAAAAACACCTCCGCAAATAGTATGCCCTTTCAGGAATTGTCCTATTTTATTTTTTTGCAGAGAATCACCTTCACATTTAATAGAAGTTTTTTCATTTTTTTTGTATGATTAAAGAAGATGCCCATGCAGGCATTGCTAAAAAATAATTGTAGGCTGGTGCAAAAATGACCGAGGTCCAAAAACCTGTTTATGGCGGGCAGGCTGTGGTGGAGGGTGTTATGTTCGGCGGCAAACACCACACCGTTACGGCAGTCCGCAGGAAAGACTCATCAATTGAATTCTACAGATTGCCGCGCGAAAGCAAACCCATTATAAAAAAACTCAAAAGGATTCCATTCCTTCGCGGAATAGTTGCGATTATCGATTCAAGTGCAAATGGATCCAAGCATTTAAATTTTTCATCTGAAAAATATGAAACAGACCCAAAAGATGATGAAAAAATCCTGGAGGAAAAGAAGGCCAAAAAGGAATCCTCCAAACTTACATTATGGCTGGGTGTGGCTGCAATAGGCGTGTTATCCTTTTTGTTCGGAAAGCTACTGTTCACGCTTATCCCAGTCTTTCTGGCAAAATTCACAGAACCTGTATTTCACACGAAAATTTCACAGATTTTAATAGAAGGACTGTTTAAGCTTATTCTGCTTTTGGTTTATATCTATTTTGTCTCACTGACACCACTTGTTAAGAGGGTGTTCCAATATCACGGTGCGGAACATAAGGTCATCAACTGCTTTGAAAGCGGCATGCCGCTTACTGTAGAAAACGTTCAGGCTTCTTCACGCCTGCATTACCGGTGCGGAAGCAGTTTTATCCTATTTACAGTCATCGTAGGTGTTTTTGTTTATATGTTTGTGCCGATTGATCCGCTTTGGCTGCGTGTACTGGACCGCGTCCTCCTGATTCCTGTCGTCCTCGGAATTGCTTTTGAGGTTTTGCAGATAACAAATAAGGTACGTGATATTCCTGTTCTCCGTTTCCTTGGCTATCCTGGGCTTTGGCTGCAGCTATTGACCACAAAAGAGCCTTCAGACGACCAAGTTGAAGTGGCACTCGCTTCCTTTAACGAGCTTCTGCGTCTTGAAAAAAGCACAGAAGAAGGTTTAGAAACAGAGGATATTGTGTAAAAAATAGATATAAGATTACAAGCTGGCGCATTTTTTGCTTCAGTCAGGCCGGTTCTTCCTAGCCGGCCTGACTGAGATGATTAATAAAATGTTTTTGGATTATATGTTTAAAATGACATAAAATTGCTCATGATGCTCTTAAGGAGGTGTCTTTGTTGAATCGTTCATTTTCCTATGTAGTCTACGGGATTATCGCCCTTGGTTTTATTGGATTATTCAGTAAATTAGCCGGAGATCCATTGGGATTGATCAAAACTGCTTTGATCTGGGCTGCAGTAGCTGGTGCAGTCTATCTCATTTATAAGCGATTAACAAAGGGGAAACTTGAGAAAAAAGAGCAGCGGGCATTCATAAAGGCCGCACGGAAATCAAAGAAAAGACTGAAAAGCAAAAATTCCCTGCCTAAGGATAAAGGAGATAATATAGCGAGCTTCTCGTTAGCTAAATCCTCCGCCAAAAAGCGTGCAAGAAAAAAATCAGAAGCACATTTGACCGTTATTGAGGGCAAAAAAAATAAAAAAAGAAACCGGGCTTTGTTTTAATAGCCCGGTTTCTTTTTTTTTGCCTAACAGCTGATTTAATAGGTCCATTTCTTTACAAACATACCCGCATAGTTCCTTCCCCGTGCAATCAGCTCATTTTTGTTTTCTTCAGTGAGCAGGAAGTCGGTTGCTGAAATTCCTTTCATGGGAATAAACAAAATGTTTTGCACATGCTTTCTTGAAATATACCGTGAATCGTGCGCATCCTTCATTGTTTTAAATAAAGCGCCAAAAAGTTCAATGGCATTGTCAACTTCCTCCGGTTTTTTCATATCATTGTCACCGCTTAATTTAATTCCGAGGACCGGCCTCGTTTTTTTCACATTCTCCGCATCAAAAAGCCACATGGGAAAATTGCTTAAAACCCCTCCGTCGACGAAGATATTTCCTGCCCTTGCCGATGATTTCAGCCGTACAGGCTCAAAAAAATAAGGAATGCTGCAGCTCATCCTGACTGCCTTGGCTACAGGAAATGCCGAGGGATCAATTCCATAATCCACCAGATCGTCAGGGATGACAACCAGATTGCCGTTTGTAATATCTGAAGCGATGACCCTCAGTGATTGCAGTGGAAGATCCTTGAAGGTCACGATACCCTTTTCAGCAAGCTTCAGGGCTACCCACCTTTCCAATGCTTCTCCTTTGTACAAACCCATCTTCCAGTAGAGCAAAAGCCATCTTGTGAATGGAATGGGCACCCAGAACCTTCTTGGATCCAGCAATTTACTCACATCTATTTCATTGAGAAGCTCTTGAATTTGATGCCCTGTATAGCCCGCAGAGGTAAACGCTGCAATAATGGCCCCTGCACTTGTCCCCGCTGTTCTGCCAAAGACAAAGCCGTTTTCTTCCAGCACCTGAATTGCCCCTACCATTGCAAAACCTTTTATGCCTCCGCCGGAAAAAACGCCGTCAATAATCATAGAAGCCCTCCCCATTTCCGGTCTTGATACATACTAATCAGGGAGGGCCGTCTTTATTACTGATTTATGCTGGTACTCTTGGACTTTCTGGCTCAGGTAAAATACTGGACCTCTGAATGCGGAAAGTACTCGCTGACATACCCGCGGATCGTCGCCTCAATATCTGAAGCTTCCTCCTTTTGATATACATATTTTCCAATGCCATAACGTCCCCATTTATATTTGCGCTTGGATTCGTCCATTTCAAGCTTTGATTTTGGATAGTTTTTTTCAATGACTTTTTTTGCCGGCCCCGTGAATCGATGCTGAATCAATTCAAAGGTAAGATCCGGAATATCTACTCCGGAAAGCTCTGCGCTTAGCCGTTCAAAGAGCTCCCGGTATCCGTCCTTCCAATTTTCATGCATATAGATGGGGGCCACGATGAAACCAAGGGGATATCCAGCTCCAGCTACCTTCCTGGCTGCTTCAATCCTTTCTTCGAAACTTGATGTTCCAGGCTCAAAGTTCTTAATCACGTATTTAGAATTAATACTGAAGCGAAAGCGGGTTTTCCCATTATGCTTCGCATCAAGCAGATGGTCGACATGATGGAATTTCGTAACAAACCGAAGGCGGCCATACTCCGTTTCCCCAATAAACTCAATCGTCTTTTTCAAGGAGTGGGTGAGATGGTCAAGGCCAACGATATCGGAGGTGCAGGCAGCCTCGAACCTTGTGATCTCATTTTGCCTTTCATCCATATATCCTTGTGCTGCACCAAAGATTTCATCCAGATTTACATAGGTCCTTATATAAGGCTTGCTTCCAAGCGTTGTCTGCAAATAACAATAATGGCAGTGACCCATGCAGCCCGTCGCAAGCGGGATTGCATATTCTGCTGAAGGCTTGGATGTATCAAATTTCAATGTCTTGCGGACCCCTACAACCAACGTCGACTTCGCTGTCCGGTATTTTTTAAAATCAGTATCTCCCGGCAAATTCCTGATTTGGTTATGTGAGGTTGTTTCCCGTATTTCAATGTTCATATCCTGAAATTTCTTTAGCAGTTCCTGACCTAAGGGATACTCGAGCGCCCTCGGTTCAATGTATACAAGCTGCGGGATAAATGGCTTCATTTTTCAATTTCCTCCTGTACTAAGGGCGTGCTAACTTTCTTGCTGCTGCCCTTTATATGAATAGTTTGGCTCTTCTTTTATATCTAATCACGCATTTCTGCTGGTAAAAACATACGGATCATTCAGGAGGTTTAATGAAGACTCTTTGCTGTATAGTCACACAAAGCAGAAAACTGCAGTGTTAAAAGGGCATAAAAAAACCGGCCATTTTGGAACAGGCCGGCTGATATGGTTTCTTATGCAGCTGCTTTTTTTGAAGTATCGGTTTTGATGAATTTCAATACAAGGAAAACCAATATGATCCCTATTATTCCTGCCGTGATATAGCTTATATTAAGAAAGTGCCCCATTACTAGTGACATTACAGGAGGTCCGGCAGCGACACCGATAAATCGTGCGGAACTATAAAATGAAGAAATGGTTCCTCTTTCCTCTTTATCAATATTTTCAGTAATCATGGCATCGAGTGTAGGCAGCAATGCGCCGATTGCGATTCCCACCAGACTTGTGACAGCTAACAAGATGAAAAGCTTTTCTACTGTAAAGCCCACAAAAACCACGCTGACAGACATGACAATCAGACAGATTATCATGATTTTTTTCATCGCCGGCAAACTTCCTTTGATGTTTCTTCCTGCAATATAAGAGGACAAACATAGTAAAAAAAGCGGTATAGCAAGGACAAAGCCTTTTTTTACCCCATGCAGATCGTGAATCTTTTCCAAATTGTCGGAGAGAAAAAACAGCACTCCGAACAAAATCAGCATGACAAAAATGCCGACAAGAAATAGTGTATAAAGCCATCTTCCTTCATCTTTAAACGTTTTTTTCGTATTATGAAGAAACTCCTTGAATTCTTTGGGTTTATCCTTTTCTTTCGGAACCTTGATAAAGAAAAAAACAAGGATGATGGAAATCAAACTAAAAAATGAAATTGAAAAAAACGGCAAAAACCATAAAAACGCTGCAAAGAAAGAACCTAATATTGGGCTTAAAACCTTTCCGAATGTATTGGAGGTTTCAATGATTCCAAGGCAGGAACTCGTTTTTTCGTCATCGTCTTTATACAAATCCCCTACCAGCGGCAGGATGATCGGTGATGCGCCCGAAGCTCCGATTCCCTGTAAGACCCGGCCAATGATAATCCAGGTATATGGATTTTCCATTTTCCACGAAGCATACCCTGCTATTAGTCCGCCAATAAGTGCGAGGATAAGACTAGGCAGGATTACAAGCTTTCTCCCATACCGGTCAGACAAATATCCTGCTACAGGAATCAGAAAGATGGAAGCGATGGAATAGCTGGTAATGACCATACTGGACTGAAAAGAAGTGATCCCCACCTTTTTTTCAAATATCGGCAGCACTGGAATAAGCATGGAATTCCCAAGAGTCATGACAAGCGGTATCGAGGCCATGCTTATGATGCACCATACCGAAACTTTGCTATCCTTGCACTCCTTATTTTCCATATAGACACCTCATTTAAGTTAATACCTGTATGGTGTCCTAATGATGGTTATTTTAAGCGGAAATGCTATCTGTAAAAATCCGTAAATCTTTTTTAGAGTCACTGAAGTTAAATCTCCTGCATTGAATCGTTTCTTAACGATTGCTGGTTTATAAATTGTTCTGTGAAGCGAAACCGTTGTTATATCAAGTTGGCTGGAGCCTAAGGAGCCTCCTGCGGGATTAGCGGGCGCAGGCGCAGCTGTTGAGACTCACCGCTGCATCCAGAAACCCGCCGCCTGCTTCTAAAGCAGAAAACAGTCTAAGGATACGCCCATTATAAAAGCCCCTTTCATTAAATGAATGAAAACCATAAAGTTTGTTCAAAATAAATAACATTAAAAAAATGTAGAAACAACGGTCAAACTGGTTATGATGATCATATATTTTTATAAATAAAATTTTCAGCCCTTTCCATAAAACTTTAAGGAACTAATTTGACAGATCAATTAATGCCTGTTACAATTTATTCCAATAAAAGCATACAAATTCGTTGATGAGAAAGAGTAACGTTTCAACTTGATCCGCAGAGAGCTGACATTTTGGTGCAAGTCAGTGTTCAAGTGTTACGTGAATATCCTCTCTGAGAAGCTGGACCGAACTTTAAAGTAAGTCCAGCCGGGAGTCTGCCGTTACAAGGAACACGTATGATTGTACGTTGCTAAGTGCTATTGACCGGAATCAATAGAATTAGGGTGGTAACGCGGTTAACCCCGTCCCTTACTTGGGACGGGGTTTTTTGTATTTTTTTATATTTTATTCTGTATAGGAGCGATATGTATGAAGGCTGATGAAGCTAAGGAAACGGTTGTACAGCGTGAGGAACGCATCCGTAATTATTGGACAGAAGAAAACACATTTAAACAATCTGTTCAATTAAGAGAAGGAAAGATACCTTTTGTTTTTTATGAAGGACCGCCAACTGCTAATGGTCTTCCCCATGTTGGCCATGCCTTTGGACGGACAATTAAAGATGTGGTAGCACGTTACAAGACCATGCAGGGTTTCTTCGTTGCAAGAAAGGCAGGCTGGGATACACATGGTCTTCCTGTCGAGCTTGGCGTTGAGAAACAACTCGGTATTTCAGGGAAACAAGACATCGAACGCTATGGAGTGGAGCGGTTTATTAATAAATGTAAGGAGAGTGTATTTACCTACGAGAAGAAATGGCGTTCCTTTACTGAAGAATTAGGTTATTGGGTAGATATGGACAGTCCGTATTTGACGTTAAGCAATGATTATATAGAGAGCGTTTGGAATATTTTAAGTAAGGTACAAAAGGACGGGTTACTGTATAAAGGACATCGTGTTTCTCCATATTGCCCCAGCTGCCAAACCACTTTAAGCTCCCACGAAGTAGCACAGGGCTACAAAGATGTAAAAGATCTATCGGCTACCGTTAAATTTAAACGTCTTGATGCAGACAATGAATATTTCTTAGGCTGGACAACAACGCCCTGGACGTTGCCTGCCAATGCTGCACTTGCTGTGAATCCAGAAATCACGTACGTTCGTGTTCAAAAAGAAAATGAAGTTTATATTGTTGCAAAATCTTTAGCAGGAAAAGTTCTTGGTGATCAAATAACGATTTTAAGTGAACATAAGGGTATTGATTTCAAAGGAATCGATTATGCCCCGCCGTTCGATTATGTGACAATTGAAAAGGGACATTATATAGTATTAGCAGATTATGTTACAGATGATAGCGGAACAGGCATTGTCCATATTGCCCCGGCTTACGGTGAAGATGATTATAAAACGGTTCAGCAGAATGGTATATCCTTTATCAATGTAGTCGATCAACAAGGCCGATATACTGCCGATGTGACAGAACTAACCGGAAGATTTGTGAAAGATTGTGACGTGGATATTATTAAAATGCTTTCTGATCAAGGTACACTTTTTCACAAGGAGAAATATGAACATAGTTACCCGCATTGCTGGAGATGTGACTCTCCTTTACTGTACTACGCAACGGATAGCTGGTTTATTAAAATGTCCTCTTTAAAGGATAAGATGCTTGCAAACAACGCAACTGTTAATTGGTATCCTGAGCATATTAAAGATGGACGCTTTGGTCATTTTCTTGAAAATCTTATGGATTGGAATATAAGCAGGAACCGATACTGGGGCACACCTCTAAATGTTTGGGTATGTTCTGCTTGTCATCATGAAGAAGCTCCGGGCAGTATCAAGGAATTACAAAGATTAGCGGCGGCTCCACTGCCTGATGACATCGAGCTGCACAAACCATATATTGATGAGGTACAGTGCACCTGCCCGAAATGTAAAGGTGCCATGCAACGGACGCCTGAAGTAATTGATGTTTGGTTTGATAGTGGATCGATGCCATTCGCACAGTATCACTATCCATTCGGAAACACAGAAAAATTCGAATCTCAATTCCCTGCAGATGTCGTAATTGAAGGAATTGACCAGACGAGAGGATTTTTCTATAGCCTGCTCGCTGTCTCTGCCCTGGTCACTGGAAAAGCACCTTATAAAAACGTCCTGTCGCTTGGCCATGTACTTGATGAAAATGGACAAAAAATGTCGAAGAGCAAAGGAAATGCTTTAGATCCTGTTGAACTTATAGAGGAATTTGGTGCAGATGCACTTCGCTTTGCATTCTTAGCCGATAGTTCACCATGGAATCCGAAACGCTTTTCAAAAAAGATTGTGCAAGATACAAAATCAAAATTGATTGATACGTTAGATAATACCTATAAATTTTATGCTATGTACGCTAAAATAGATGGCTTTGTGTATGATGGACAGCAAACGGGCAAGAAAACAATATTAGACGAATGGATTCTTTCCCGCCTGAATAGTACAGTTAAACTTGTTAATAGCTGCATGGATCGATATCAATTTACTCAAGCAACCCGGGAAATTGCATCTTTAGTAGATGAATTAAGCAATTGGTATGTGCGCCGTTCAAGAAATCGTTTTTGGGCTTCTGGACTTTCAGATGATAAACAAGCAGCTTATTCAACACTATTTGAAACACTTACCGCAATATGCCGCTTGTTAGCACCTTTTTCACCATATGCGGCTGAGGATATCCATTTAAAATTAAATCAAACTAGTGTTCACTTACAGGACTATCCACAAGCTGATGATTCAATGATTAATCCGGATTTAGAGACAGACATGAAAACGATTTTGAAAATAGTGGAACTTGGCCGCAGTATTCGTAATGCCAGAAACTTGAAGGTGAAGCAGCCTTTGCAGCAATTAATTGTGTGGCATACTCGGGAAAACCATGCTTTAACCCCCTATTCAGGCATTATTAAAGACGAGTTAAATGTTAAAGATGTTGTTTATACAGATGATTTATCACATTACCAATCCACCATCTTTAAATTGAATTTTAAGACTGCTGGTGCTGCATTCGGCAGAGTGGTTAACATGGTAAAGGAATATGTTGATCATATACCCGATGCCGAAAAAAAATCCTTATTAGATATGGGACATCTGCAAATTAATCTAAAAGGACAAACGGTAACACTGGAAAAGGAGCACATTCATATCGAATATCAAGTTGCTTCTGGTTTTGTGATGGCTGGTGATGAGCATTTAAAAGTGATATTAGATGTAACACTTACTCCCCAGCTTGCAGAAGAAGGTCAAGTTAGGGAATTAATACGAGCTATACAGGATACCCGAAAAAAATTAGATCTGCCTGTCGAAGAATATATCTCCATTAAAATTTCAACAATCGATGATGTAAAAGAAAAAATTCAGCGTTTTGAGGAACTAATTAAAGAAAATATACTTGTTCACAACGTAAGCTATGAAAAGCTGAACAACTCTAAACAGCAAATTGAAGTAAGATTTGGCGATGAGATAGTAAGAGTCTCATTGGAATATTAATTTTTCTAAAGAAAGCACTCCTGCAGTCTTATTTTGAAAGCTGCGGGAAGTGCTTTTTTACCGTTTTTAGAGGAATCGTGCAGTTTTTTGAAAGAATCATGCAGCTTCCCGAAGAAATCGTGCAGCTTGCCTAAGATACCGCCTGATTTTAAAAAGCGCACCCGTTACTATATTTATATTAAACAATCTAGTGTAGAAAAAAAGACATTCCTATATAGGTATGTCTCAATTATGAGAAGTTAAGTATTTATCAGGACCTAATATGTTGGACACAGATTAACATCAAAAATGAAATAGCTATAATACTTGTTACCCATAGCCACGCCATTTCCATATTGCCTGTATCAATGGCAATATAAATGGCTGTTGGAATCGTTTGGGTTTTCCCGGGGATGTTTCCAGCGAACATTAATGTGGCTCCAAACTCACCCAAAGCTCTTGCAAAACTTAATATTGATCCTGAAATAATAGATCTAAAAGCAAGAGGAGTGGAAATGAATAAGAGTACCTTGAATTCATTTGCCCCATCAACACGAGCTGCATTTTCAACATCTTTATCAACCGCTTCAAACCCTGTCCGTGCAGATTGATACATAAGAGGAAATGCAACAACAGCCGAAGCAATAACAGCCGCCCACCATGTAAACATCAGAGGCTGTTTAAATATCCACTCAATCCAATATCCTACTGGGCTATTCCTTCCAAAAACGATAATTAGCAAGAAACCAACAACAGTAGGAGGTAATACTAATGGTAAAAGGAAAATCGTTTCGACAAGAACCTTCCCTTTAAATTTCTTATTAGCCATTACCTTTCCAAAAAACACGCCGAAGATAAATACCCATATTATTGATACAAAGGCAATCTCAATGGATAGCCCGATAGGAGTCCAAAAGCTATTTTCCATTTTTCACTATTGTAATTTTTTAAATCCATACTTTTCTAACGTCTTCATTGATTGCTCATTTTGAAGATAATCGTAGAATAGTTGGGTTTCTTTTGAATGGGTACTATTCTTAATCACACCTGCTGGATATATGATTGGATCATGGGTGTTATCCATTGCAGTGGCTACAATTTTAACCTTTTTAGAAGTTAATGCATCCGTTTTATAGACAATTCCTGCGTCAACATTGTTCGTCTCTACATATGTAAGCACTTGTCGAACATCTTTTCCAAATACGACTTTCCCTTCAATTGACTTCCAGACATTTAATTTATCTAATGTCTGCTTACCATATTGCCCAGCTGGAACAGACTCAGGAGTTCCAAGTGCGATTTTATCAGCGTTGGTAAGATCTTCAAATGTTTTAATTCCTTTAGTTGAATTTTTTGGTACAACCAAGACAAGATCGTTACCTACTAAATCTTTTCCATTTTTCTCTTTAATCAGTCCTTCTTGAACTAACTTCTGAAACTTGTCCTCAGCAGCAGAAAAGAACAAATCAACAGGTGCTCCCTGAGAAATTTGCTGCTGTAATGCTCCTGAAGCCCCAAAGTTATAATTTATAGTGACATTAGGGTGTTTCTTTTCATAATCCGCTTTAATATCCGTTAAGGCATCCTGCAAACTTGCAGCTGCTGAAATGGTTAATTCCACTTTCTTTTCAGAATCTGCTTGTTTCTTTTCTTCTGTTTTGTTGGTATGTTCTTTTGTTGAACAACCGGATAAGGCTAATAAAACCAGCATCATCGTTAAAAATAATAAATAGAATTTTTTCATCATACTCTCCCTTTCAAACTAATTATAACTAATTATAATTAGTTATAATTAAAATGAACAGGAAAAAATTTTGAATTTCACCTTTTCAATAGAGAATTTACTTTTCTTGACTACATTAAGTTAAAATAAAAGAGGAGGGGATTTTATGTCAAAGGAGCTTTCCTATACCATTGAAGAGGTTTCACAGTTCTTAAAAGTATCGAAATTAACCCTATATGACCTTGTCAAAAAAGGTGAAATGCCTGTATTTCGGGTGGGAAGACAGATGAGGATTGATGCAAAAGACTTGGATAATTATATTAACAATCATAAAACCATTCAGGAGCCTTCTCATAAAAATCCTGTAAATGATCTCCGCCAGGATGGAACAAAGGATTCACATAAGATTGTAATTAGCGGACAAGACCTAGTATTAGATATGCTGGGTAAACATATTGAGAAAAATTCATCCTTTAAGTCATTTAGGTCCTTTACCGGGAGTCTAAACAGCCTAATCTCTATGTACAACGGAGAAGGTGACATCGTTAGCTTGCATCTGTTTGACGGAGACACAGGAGAGTATAACCTGCCTTATATAAAAAAAATTTTGGTTAGTACCCCTTTTATTTTAATTAATCTACTTTCAAGAAAAGCCGGTTTGTACGTAAAAAAAGGAAACCCTTTAAGTCTCACTTCATGGGTTGATTTAAACCGAGATGATGTGAAAATTATTAACAGAGAGAAAGGATCAGGAGCAAGGATTCTTCTTGATGAACAACTCAGAATCAACAAAATTCCCTTCAGTAACATTAAGGGATATGAACATGAAGAAACCAGCCACCTAAGTATTGCTTCAGCGGTCTCTTCTGGAATTGCAGATGTAGGAGTGGGAATTGAAAAAGCTGCCAAAATCGCTGGAATTGATTTTATTCCGTTAATTACAGAACAATATGACTTAGTAATATTAAAAACCCCTAAAACCGAAGGACTTATACGCTCTGTAAAAGCAATTCTATCCTCTATGCAATTTCAATCGGAAGTAAAATCTTTAGGAGATTACGATACCTCACAGACAGGAAAAATAATATACGAAACATAGTAAAAGAAGGCTTCTTAATTGTAGAAGCCTTCTTTTTTAGCGTTTTCAATCTGCTTTTTCCTAGTATAATTAATATATCTTGTTCCTTGAAAGGTTAATGTGCCGGTATCTCCTTCTGCAAGAATACCATACTCCTTGCCTGAAACATGAAATTCTGACCGGTCGCCACTCTCGAATTCAAATGTAATAAAGTAACTTGTTGAGGAGCTATGAGAGGGGGCATTTTGATCATGATGATGAGTATGTCTCCTTACATTTGTTCGTTTAATTTTTACGATTGCCGGAACAGATAAGCGAGGAGATTCCTCATTCTTCTTCCATTGCCTAAGTCCCATGAATAAACTAAAAATTATTCCTACAAAAATGATAACAAAAATAATTCCTATAAATATCGGGACAGCTGTGAAAAGCCAATCCCCGCCTTCACCAGCACCAAACATTATTTATTCCTCCTTATTTGTGGTATGTTCTAGTGAAATTTTTAAATATAAATCCATTTATGCTTGAGCCAATCCCAGATTCACGATCTTCTTTCATCCATTTGTCGATTCTAGATGCTCTTGTTTTTTTGACATAAAAAAATACCCCTTTAGACAATATTATCCAAAGAGGTATTTATTCACAACTTTTTTATAACCATCGCAACTTTATTTCAAAGCTACACAAAAACAAGGATGCATAATTTTTACAAGCCGCATTTTAATTGGGCACCGCAGTTTGTGCAGGTGTTGCAGCCGCCCATTTCCTTAACTTCGCCTTTTCGGCAGACCGGGCAGGTGTTTCCTACTTCAGAGCCGATTGTCATATTTGTGGAGCGAAGTTCATTGATTGTATCCACTAAGACTATTTTTTTCTTTTCCTGTGAAACAGGTTCTTCATATTTTTCTTCATCAAATGTATTTTCTTCGGCTTTCAGTGTCAATACCTGGCTGTCACGGCTTCCATCTACATAAACGGTTCCGCCTTTGGCACCGCCTTTGTATAAGCGTTCGTATACCTTCTGAACCTGGTCCACATTATAGCCTTTAGGGGCGTTGACGGTTTTGCTGATGGAACTGTCAATCCAGCGCTGAATGATGCACTGTACGTCTGCATGTGCTTCCGGTGCCAGTTCCATGGCTGAAATAAACCATTCCGGCAAATTGTCGCTATCTGTCTCTGGATGCGCTGCAAGATATTCCTGGACAATATCTGCCTTCACCTCAATAAATTTACCTAAGCGGCCGCTGCGGAAATAGGTGAATGAAAAATACGGTTCAAGGCCTGTTGAAACGCCCACCATTGTTCCGGTGCTTCCTGTCGGCGCCACTGTCAGCAAGTGGGAATTGCGGATTCCGTATTTGATAATGTCTTCACGGATATCCTCAGGCATTTTTTTCATGAATCCTGACTGGATAAAAGCATTTCTTAACTCTAGAGTCTCCGCTTCAGTCGAGCCAGTCAGGAACGGGAAGCTTCCTTTTTCCTTTGCCAGCTCGATCGAAGCCCTGTAAGCTGATACAGCAATTGTTTCAAACACTTTGTCAATCAGCACATTGCCTTCCACGGAACCATATTCTGTTTCACAGTAAATCAATAAATCATGCAGTCCCATAACGCCAAGGCCTACCCTGCGCTCTCCAAGTGCCTGATTTTTATTTTCTGCAAGAAAGTATGGAGTGGCATCAATTACGTTATCCTGCATCCTGACTCCAATTTCCACGGTCTGCTTCAACTTTTCAAAATTGACGGTTTTGTTTTCCTTATCCGCCATTTCAGCAAGGTTAACCGCAGCCAGGTTGCATACAGAATATGGTGCAAGGGGCTGTTCGCCGCACGGGTTGGTTGCTACAACCTGCTGGCCATAGCTCTTTGCATTCGTCATGTCATTAGCATTATCGATAAAGAAAATGCCTGGTTCAGCCGAATAAGTCGCACATATATTGATCAGGTTCCAAAGCTCTTTTGCCTGGATTTTTCTGTATACACGTACTTTCAAGCCGCGTTTTTCCCATTCGCGGACATCACCGACTTCATGCCAATCCCGGTTGTAAATTTCCATTTCTTCCGGGCTGTACCCTTCTGTATCCGGGAATCTCAGCTCATAGACTCCGTCGTTTTCAACAGCTTCCATAAATTCCTTTGTCAGGCAGACTGAAATATTGGCGCCAGTAAGGAATTCCTGGTTATGCACGCTGTAATTTCCGCCAGTCCTGATCTTTTCTTCCGCTTCCCTGATGATTTTATCATTAAATCCGCCCAATCCAGGAATATGCTTATAATTGATGATGCCCTGGTACATGGATTCTTCCTGCTCGCTAAGTGGAGTGAACTTCAGCTTTTCATTTGCATATTTCCTGATCGTCTCGTCCTCTGTGTTTTCCATGAGATATCTCAGGATACGCGGGTTTTGCATCTTGGAAATGATGAACTCAATAATATCAGGATGCCAGTCAGCAAGCATGATCATTTGTGCGCCGCGCCTGCTTCCGCCTTGCTCAACAAGATGTGTCAGCTTTGCAATATCATCCAGCCATGAAACGGAGCCCGATGATTTTCCGTTTACACCCTTTGCAAGGGCATTGCGCGGACGAAGTGTCGAACCATTCGTTCCGACACCGCCGCCGCGGCTCATGATTTCCATGACCTGCTTTCTATGCTCGGAGATGCCTTCACGGGAATCCTGGATAAAAGGCATAACATAGCAGTTGAAATAGGTTACATCTGTATTGGCACCCGCACCATATAGCACCCTTCCAGCTGGAACAAAGTTCATATTCGACAATTCCTGATAATATTTATCAAACCATTCCTTCTGCTTATCTTCCGCAGCTTCCACAGAAACAAGGCCTGTCGCATTTCTTTTCGCAATTTGCTCATAAAAAACTTCGAGAGGTTTTTCAATAACATCAAGCGGACGGTTTACGATGCCAGTCTCCACTTCCTCCTGGGTGTCAAGCGAACCGCGGTACTCATCTTCAACCGAAACCTTCGCCTTTTTGTTTTCCCAATCTATGTCTGTAATATAGCCAAGCCCTCTTGCCGGAAATTTCGGATCTTCCTTGATTGTCAATACAACAAAATCCCCGATGGCCAATGTAATTTTCTCTGTATCCTTAAAGGAATAACGGTCAAGCATTACAAGCCTTGAAACTCCTTTATGGGCTGTTTTCATTTCAGGCGTTACAGGATGAACCTGCGGAAATAAAGAAATATCCTTATTCAGCCTGTCCACATTTATTTTCCTCGTTTGGTTCAGTATTACAGACATGATTCCCTCTCCTTTGTGTATCCATTTCTGATGTGTATACATTTCTGACTTTAACTGTTCGAATCTATATGTAGTGCTTCTTTTTCCATTCGAGTTAAAAGATACCCTCAATTTATCACAACAAAACCATGAAATCAATATATAGTGTTCGAATTAACAAATTAACCACTATATATTGAATTTAGTTAGTGATAATTTCTTTTTGTCAAACTCCATAAAACCTCCAAGCAAAAGAAAAAGGAAGAAAAATATCGATTTTTGTTAGTTTTTGAAGGTATTTCGAACATTTCAGGAGTTGCTTTTTTATTAAGCTAAAGAAGCCTTTATTATCAATGATTTTTAAAATCCTTCAAAAAAAATAAATATTTTTTTTCGGGTTTACTTCTTGGCTGGAGGAAAATAAGACAAATAAAAAAAGCGGCCAATGCCGCTTTAAGTTATCTCATAAAATTCCAGTCATCGCTTTCATATTTGCTTTTGGCAATTTCATTCACTTCTGCAAGCTGTACCTCTGATAGCTGATATGGCTGCAGATTGATGCTTAGTCCCTCAGCAAAACCCTTTTCAAAGGCCGTTTTTGCTTCTTCAAGGGAAATAGTCCGTCCCGCAATATCGTTAATGGCAACCGCCTTGCTTTTAAAGCTCTTCATCATTCTTTCCTTGAGCCTGTCACTTGAAAAGTTAAATAAGCTGAACAGCTTTTCATCTTCCAGATCCAATAAAATGGAGCCATGCTGCAGAATCACGCCTTTTTGGCGCGTTTGTGCGCTGCCGGCCACTTTCCTTCCCTCCACCACAAGCTCATACCAGCTTGGTGCATCAAAACAAACCGACGAACGCGGCTCCTTTAGGGCGTTCTTTTCTTTTTCTGTTCTGGGGACTGCGAAATACGCATCCAGCCCTAAATTTATAAACCCTTTAAGTATTCCTTCTGATATTACCCGGTAAGCCTCTGTTACATTTTTAGGCATATCCGGATATTCTTCATTCACGATGACGCTATATGTAAGTTCGTGTTCATGCAGGACAGCGCGGCCTCCAGTAGGCCGTCTCACAAAGCCAAGCCCCTGCTTTTTGACTTCTTCAAGATTAATTTCTTTTTCTGCTTTTTGGAAATATCCGATGGAAAGAGTGGCAGGATCCCAGCCATAAAACCGGATAATCGGCGGTATCTTCCCGGCACTGTGCCAGTTTAATAGTGCTTCATCCATGGCCATATTAAAGGATGGGGAGCAATTCCCGGAATCAATAAAGGCCCAAGTTTCCTTATTCATATATAACCCTCTTCACTGCTTAGTATTTCTATCCAATTGTAGTTTAACAAAATTGGCACTTAATAAAAAGGAAATAGCTTTATCGCAGGATAATGATAAACACTGGAAAAATCTTTTGATTATCGTGCGCTGTAATTATATAATAAGTGGTGTCTGCAAGTTGGATTTAGTCAGAAAGGAGAATTTTTCATGGGATTATACATATTAATCGTCATCGCTGCTGCCGTTATTGTTTATTCAGCATTCAACTGGTTCAATCAGCGCCGTATTGTAAAAACGCTCAGCCAGGATGAATTCGTCGCCGGATACCGAAAGGCACAGCTGATTGATGTCCGCGAAACAAGCGAATATGATAACGGGCATATACTGGGTGCAAGAAATATTCCGCTTACCCAAATGAAGCCCCGCCTTAAAGAGCTTCGTCCGGACAAGCCGGTATATCTCTATTGCCAGAGCGGCCTAAGAAGCGCAAGGGCTGCACAGCTGCTTCACAAAAAAGGCTACAAAGAGCTGTATCATTTAAAAGGCGGCTTCAAGCAGTGGAGCGGAAAAATTAAGTCAAACAATTAATAACGCCTGCTGAACATTCAGCACTTCTATAAATATGAACGAAACAGGAATCCATCAGCAATGGATTCTTGTTTTGTCCCTAAATCTTTAAAGGTTAATCCCTATATAATTAAATATAAAACCGTTAAAATTCAATATAGAAAGGGTGTGTGTCTTCATTCAGACAGTATTCAATTCTTTCTCTGAAATTCTTCCAAGTGACCATTTCTAATGCTTGCTCAACAGGATAGAACCTTACTTCCAAACTTTCTGGTGAAGTCGTTAATTTGCCTCCAACCGGCTTAGCTAAAAACAGCGTATTGCATATGGAAGAGTTCACATTTTGGTATATTCCACAAAATTTTAAGACCTCAATATCAATACCTGTCTCTTCCTTTGTTTCCCTTATTGCAGCCTCTTTCAAAGATTCTCCTTCTTCAACTTGTCCGCCTGGCATTTCCCAGCCTCTTCTAGGTCCCTTTATTAATAGAATTTCCTTTTGTTCATTCAATACAATAGTCGCTGCTGAAACTATATGTTTTGGAGGTGAGTAAATATTTTGTGTGCTCTGTACCAATTGAATACCCCATTTCTTTATGTTCTTTAACGGAAAAGCTAATCATTTGGAAAATTTTGATAAATAAAGAATATCATAAGTCGCATTTGCTGAACAGGCTCTTTCAACAATCACCTTGCTAGCCGTTGTGTGGCCAATCATGAAAAAGCCGTACTTATTCCAAAAACATGGAATGGTGGTTACCCCCAAAAGTTAGAGTTTTATTATGCAGCTGATTGGCTAGATTGAGTTCGGTATTCGACTGGACTCAATCCAGCTAATTTTGTTTTTGATCGTTCATTGTTATACCAGTGGATATATTCTTCTATTCCACTTTTTAATTCTTCATAACTTACTAGTTTTTCCCCATAATACATTTCTTGCTTTAAAATGCCAAAGAAATTCTCCATCGAAGCGTTGTCTGCGCAGGTTGCTTTACGTGACATACTTTGAAATATTTTATTCTCTTTTAACGTCCTCACCCATTTGTTGTGTTGATAGTGCCAGCCTTGATCGGAATGGATCGTGGTGCGATAGGTCGCATGATTCTTTAGTACCTCTAATGTTTCTTTCAAAGGTTTCATGACAAGATCTAACGTTGGACGTTTCCCTATTTCAAACGCAACAATTTCTCCGTTATAAAGGTCAAGAATCGGATTTACATATAATTTCTCTCCGCCTAGACATTTGAATTCTGTAATATCGGTTACTAATTTTTGAAGAGGGACAGGTGTGCTAAAACGGCGAGATAATCGATTTTTCGCTACCTTTCCAATCGTCCCCTTATAGGAATTATAAGTACGAGATTTTCGCATGAATTTCACACATTTTAATCCTAGCTCCCGCATAATACGATAGACTTTTTTATGATTGACAAGGTGTCCTAGTTTCTTTAATTCCGTAGAAATACGTTTATAACCGTAGCGTTCATAAAACTTTTTAAATAGGTGTGCAATGAGTTCTTTTAATTTTATATCCGGGTCTTCTTTACCAAAACTTTTCACATGATAGTGATAAGTTGCTTCTGGAATTCCTACAACAAAGAGAATATCTTTTAATCGAAATCCTTCTTCTTTAAGTTCGAATGCCATCTTAGTTTGTGCTTTTCGTGAAAGGCGTTCGGATTCTCGCGAAAAGCTTTTAGCTTTTTTAGATACGCATTCTCCAGTCTTAGTAGTTCATTCTCACGTTCTAACTCTTCTTCTCGTGTTCCCTTTTTTTCTTCTTTTTTCTTCTGATTATTGGGTTTCTTAGACATAGAAGGCCGCCCCTTTGATTTTAGTTTCAGGCCTTCTACTCCCTGTTCTTGAAATGTTTTCATCCAGCGTCTAGTCAAGGAAGGGTGGTTCAAATTGAATTGAACAGCAGTTTCTAAATAAGAAGTACCTGTACGTAACATAAATTGTATCGTATCTAATTTAAATTGAACAGAATACTCCTTCTTCGTCTTTCTTCGTTTTAATCCTTCCATCCCCTGAGATTTATAGACTTTTACCCATTCCACGATTGGTGTCTGGCTGCCCATATTATATTTTTTTGCCAATGATTTATAGCCAAGATTTCCATCTAAATACTCGGTGACAAGCTTTATTTTAAATTCTTCACTATATTTAGCCATAAAAACACCCCCGAAAGTTCGATTTTTTCACTCTAACTTTCGGGGGTCGGTACCAATAAGTACGGCTTCTTTGTAGTTAGGCCTATCAATAGATCAAAAAGATTTTATGCTGCCTTGCCTTATTGCTTTAAATACCTGAGGACCGGCTTTCTGGCAGCGAGTGTTTCATCCAGCCGTTTAATGACGGTTGTATGCGGGGCTTCCTGCACGATTTCAGGGTTTTCCTCTGTTTCCTTAGCTATCTGGATCATCGCATCAATAAATGCATCAAGAGTTTCCTTGGATTCTGTTTCCGTCGGTTCAATCATCATGCATTCTTCCACATTCAATGGGAAGTAGATGGTTGGCGGATGGTATCCAAAATCAAGCAGCCTTTTTGCAATATCAAGGGTCCGTACTCCCAGCTTTTTCTGGCGCCTTCCGCTGATGACAAATTCATGCTTGCAATGCCTGTCAAACGGCAGGTCATAGTACGGTGCCAGCCTGCGCATCATGTAATTCGCATTAATGACTGCATTTTCCGTTACGGCCTTGAGTCCATCCGGCCCCATTGAACGGATATACGTATATGCCCTGACATTGATTCCAAAGTTGCCGTAATAAGGCTTTACACGGCCGATCGATTGTGGGCGGTCATGATCAAAGCCGTACGCTCCGTCTTTCTTTACAACCAGCGGCTTTGGCAAGAACGGAATAAGGTCGCTTTTCACACCAACCGGGCCTGAGCCGGGTCCGCCGCCGCCATGAGGGCCTGTAAATGTTTTGTGCAGATTTAAATGCACCACGTCAAATCCCATGTCGCCAGGGCGTGCCTTAGACAGTACCGCATTCAAGTTGGCTCCGTCATAATACAGCTTTCCACCTGCTTCATGGATAACCGCAGCCATTTCAAGAATATTTTCTTCAAATAAGCCCAGTGTATTTGGGTTGGTGAGCATCAATGCTGCTGTATCAGGACCAGTAACCCTTCTTAAATCCTCAAGATCGACCAGTCCATTTTCATCGGATTTTACAGTGACCGTCTCAAAGCCAGCTACTGTTGCTGAAGCAGGGTTTGTTCCATGCGCAGAATCCGGGACGATTACCTTTGTACGCCCATGATCTCCATTTGCCTCATGGAAAGCACGGATCATCATCAAACCTGTCCATTCCCCGTGAGCACCAGCTGCAGGCTGCAGGGTTACCTGATCCATGCCAGTGATTTCAATAAGATGCTCCTGCAGGTCATACATCAGTTCAAGCGCTCCCTGGACGGTGCCTTCATCCTGAAGCGGATGGATATGGGCAAAGCCTGAGATGCGGGCTGCCTGTTCATTGATTTTCGGATTATACTTCATTGTACATGAACCGAGCGGATAAAAACCTGAATCAACACCATGATTCCTGTGGGACAGAGCTGTATAATGGCGCATGATGTCGAGCTCTGAAACTTCAGGAAGCTCTGCTTCTTCTTCCCTTAGATATCCTTCAGGAAGCAAGTCTTCAAGCTTTGCTTCTTCAATATCCATTTCAGGCAGGCTATAGCCAATTCTTCCTGGTTTACTTAATTCAAAAATTAATGGCTGATCTTGGTTATTCATGGCTCTCCCCCAGTTCTTTGGCAAAAGCGTCAATTTCCTCTTTCGTCCTTAATTCTGTGACCGCTACAAGCATGTGATCTTTTAAATCAGGATAATCCGGCCCAAATCGAAACCGCCGATGATGCCTTTTTCAAATAAATTTTGATTGATTTCTTCATAAGATGCAGGAAGTTTAACGACAAATTCATTAAATGACGGGCCATCAAAAATAACTTCCAGACCCCTCTCCTTCAGTGCCTTCTTCGCATAAAAGGCTTTTTGGATATTTTGCACAGCAATTTCCTTCGCGCCTTTTTTGCCAAGTGCTGTCATGGCTACTGAAGCGGCAAGGGCATTCAAGGCCTGGTTCGAGCAAATGTTGGATGTTGCCTTGTCTCTCCTGATATGCTGTTCTCTCGCTTGCAAGGTAAGCACAAATCCGCGTTTTCCGTCTTCGTCCACTGTCTGGCCGACAAGACGCCCTGGAACCTTGCGCATTAATTTATTCGTTACGGCAAAATAGCCGCAGTGAGGACCACCAAAAGCCTGAGGGATCCCGAATGGCTGGGCATCGCCGGCAACGATATCGGCCCCGAATTTGCCTGGAGGCGTCAATGCCCCGAGTGCAAGCGGATTCGATGAAACAATAAACATGGATTTCACAGAATGAACAATTTCTTCTATTTCTTTCAGCGGTTCAATACGGCCGAAGAAATTCGGATACTGGACGATAACCCCTGCAATATCATCTGCCATCTGCTCTTTTAATGCCTCAAGGTCGGTAATTCCGTCACTGAAAGGAATTTCAATGACCTCCACATTCTGGCCTTTTGCGTATGATTTGACGACTTCCCTGGATTCAGGGTGCACAGCGCTGGAAAGCAGGATTTTCTTTCTTTTGGTATGCCCGGTGCTTAACATGGCCGCTTCAGCAAGGGACGTGCCTCCGTCATACATGGAGGAATTGGCAACATCCATCCCAGTCAACTCACAGATCATAGTCTGGAACTCAAAAATCGCCTGCAGCTCACCCTGCGAGATTTCTGGCTGGTATGGTGTATATGCTGTATAAAACTCTGAACGTGAAATGACATGATCAACAATAATAGGAGCATAATGATCATAAACACCTGCACCAAGAAAAGATGCATAGCTTTTTGTGTCGGCATTTTTCGAAGCCATTCTTGAAAGCTCTTTAATGAGAGATGATTCGGCTTTGGCCGGTTTGATGTTATATTCACCCTGGAAACGGACTTTTTCCGGTATGTCGCTGAAAAGCTCATCAACGGCTGAAACACCGATTTCAGCCAGCATTTCTTTTTTGTCTTGCTCTGTCATCGGCAAATAGCGATGCGTCATGTAACATTCATTCCCCTCTATTTTCTCGGTTTTTTATAAAAAGGTGTTGCTATGACTTTAGCTTTTAATCTTTTTGATCTTATTTCGACTTCCACTTCTGTGCCAATTTCAGTGAACTCCCTTTTTAATAGGGCAAGTCCCAAATTTTTCTTCAGTGTCGGAGACTGGGTGCCTGTAGTGATTTCACCAATCTGCTCTCCCTCGGCAAATACAGGGTAGCCATGGCGCGGAATCCCTCTGTCTATCATTTCAATTCCAGCGCTTCTTCTTGGGGCTCCTTCTTCTTTTTGCTTCTTTAAAACAGATTTCCCGTAGAAATCTGCCTCTTTATCGGTTTTGACAGCAAAGCCGATTCCCGCTTCAATCGGAGTGATATCAGCCGTAAGCTCCTGTCCGTAAAGAGCAAGATTAGCTTCAAACCGGAGCGTATCCCGGGCTCCAAGGCCAATAGGAAGGATGCCTTCCTCCTTGCCTGCAGCAAGGATCTCTCTCCAAAGAGCTGGCCCGGATTCACTTTCACAATAAATTTCAAATCCGTCCTCGCCTGTATAGCCCGTTCTTGAAACGAGCGCTGTGACTCCGTTCAAATCAACATCATCCTTGAATTTAAAAAACCCTATTTCACTCAAATCAGTATTTTTAGATAATTTTTGAAGCACGGTTTCCGCTGCCGGGCCCTGAAGTGCAAGCTGGGCATAATGAGAAGAAACATTTGTCAATTCAACATTCTCTATTAAGCTGGCCTGAAGCCACTCAAAATCTTTATCGATATTAGCAGCATTTACTACCAGAAGATATTCTTCATCCGATTTTTTATAAACGATCAAATCATCAACAGTTCCGCCATTTTCATAGCACATGGCTGTATATTGGGCTCCGCCGGGCTGCAGCTTCAGGATATCATTTGTCAGCATCTTCTGAAGAAATTCAATGCTTCCGGGTCCCTTCACTTCAAATTCACCCATATGAGATACATCGAATAGCCCCGCTTTGGTCCGGACCGTTTCATGCTCTTCCTTTATTCCGGAAAACTGGACAGGCAATTCCCACCCGCCAAAATCAATCGTTTTGCCCCCGCTCTCACGGTACACTTCGAATAATGGTGTTCTTTTTAATTCTGTCAAAATGCTGCCTCCTTAAAAATAAGATTAAAAATCTTTCTTTTGCGGCTCATACAACGTTTCAGCTTTCTTAGAAAAAAGGGCATAAAAAAGGACAGAGCTGCCCTGTTTGGGCATAATTCTCTGTCCTGAAACCTGAAAGTTTACCTTTAGTAGGCTTTCCCCTTTGGTGGTCCCGTAACGTGGACTCTCTCCAGAGCTGCGTCCAGCAAGAGTTCTTTTGCCTGAGAGATTCGCTGTTAAGCTTGCTCCTTCGGCGCTGCGCCATGCAGTCTCTCCCCATGCCTTCATCCGCTTATATTTTAAAGACCCATTGTACATACTATGAGAAAACCAGCAATCTAATCATTTATCAGAGGCTGCAGTTATGTTTTCTGCCAGTATGAAAATTTGTAAAACTCAAATTCTATTCCCATCCTACCATTAAGAATGTTTTTTCCGCAATAACTTTTATCTTGAAAACGCAAACAACTTACTAATTTTATTTTTCTACCTTCTAATGTTCGTGTTTAGCTCGATTTTATAGATATCACATTATTCATTCTGCTTAGGGGGCAAGACCATGAAGATTGAAATAAGCTTCGATCAAGACTGGGGAGAAGAGTTTTTACAAAAGATTGAGAAAGACGGGCCATGGGCTAACTGGGACTTGTATAAACTGGCCGCAGATATCGAAAGGCAGCTCGTTGTCCCGGATTTTGAAGGTCTGCAGGCGCCAAAGCATCTGCCGCAATTAGTCCCGCTGCCCCATCAGCTTGAGGCAGCAAAACAGGTAGTGGAAGAAATGAATGGAAAAGCGATCCTTGCCGATGAGGTAGGGCTTGGAAAGACGATTGAAGCAGGGCTTATATTAAAGGAATACATGATCCGCGGCCTGGTCAAAAAAGTCCTGATTCTTGTACCCGCTTCCCTTGTCAGCCAATGGGCGTTTGAACTGAATACCAAGTTTCACATTCCTGCAGTTGCCCAGAAAAAAAGCTATGTGTGGGAAGCCTGTGATTGTGTGGTGTCTTCGATCGATACGGCAAAGCGAGATCCGCACCGCGACATCATCTTTCAGCAGGAATACGATATGATCATTATTGATGAAGCACATAAACTCAAGAACAATAAAACTAAAAACTATGAGTTTGCACAGAATTTGAAGAAGAAGTTTTGCCTGCTTCTGACGGCAACACCAATTCAGAATAAACCGGAGGAAATCTTCCATCTTGTTTCCCTGCTGAAGCCGGGCCACCTGGGCAATGCCGCACTGTTTGCCGAGAAATATAAAGGCAAAGGCAGAAGCCTGAATGATGATGAACATCTGAAAGAACTGGTAAATACAGTCATGATTCGAAATCGCCGGGCCGATACCGGCATCGAGTGGACCAAAAGGATTGTGGAAACCATCATCATCGAGCTGTCTCCTACAGAGCGTGCCCTATATGATGGAGTCACGAATTTCAAGCCGGACTCAGGAGAAAAAACCGGAAGTGCCTTTTCGTCGCTCACGCTGCAAAGAGAAGCATGCAGCAGCCGGGAAGCTGTTTTTTATACATTAAAGAAGATGAAAGGAAAATATGAAAATCCTCCAGAGGAATTTTCAGCAAGACTTGATCATTTATTCACACTGGTGAATGAAACAGAACGGAACTCCAAGGCTGAGAAGGCACTAGAGCTGATCCAGAAAATTAATGATAAAGTGATCATTTTCACAGAATACCGGGCAACACAGCTTTATCTGCAGTGGTACCTGCAGCAGCATGGCATCAATTCCGTTCCCTTCAGGGGTGGCTTCAAACGAGGTAAAAAGGATTGGATGCGAGAGCTCTTCCAAAACCGGACACAGGTTTTGATTGCAACAGAAGCAGGCGGCGAAGGAATCAACCTTCAATTTTGCCATCATCTGATCAATTTTGACCTCCCGTGGAACCCGATGCGGCTTGAACAAAGAATCGGCCGGATTCACAGGCTTGGGCAAAAGGAAGATGTAAGAATTTATAACTTTGCCACCCAGGATACAGTCGAAGAACATATCCTGAAGCTTTTGTATGAAAAAATCAATTTATTTGAAAAGGTGATCGGCGAGCTTGATGATATCCTGACAAAATTGGATATCGGAAATATAGAGGAATATCTGGTGGATGTTGTCGGGGAATCCCGGACAGAAGGCGAAATGAAAATAAAAATGGAGAATCTTTCGTCGCTTATTAAATTCGCGCAGGAAATGAAGGATGGTGATCACTTTGCAGCAGCAGGAAATCCATGAGTTCCTAAAACAGTACTTCCAGTCCAACCAGTGTGAAATTCTTGAGGACCACAGCTCCCATCTGGTTGTCCAGCTTACGGTGGAAATGGATAAAGCGCTGATGAACCGCCCTTTTTATTGGCACTATCTTGAAAAAACCGGCGGCGAGCCCAACCCTCAGAAGCTGACATTAATTACGGATTCAGCTAAAGCACCTGAAGATCTTAAAGGCGAAGTGATACACTTCGGTTCGCCGCGTCTTCACCAGATTTTTGCTTCTACAAAGGAGCTTGCAGGATTCATCAGGCTTTATGAAGACATTGCACAGCAAGGAACAGCCAAACACTCCCTGTATCCTTGGCTGAATTTGAATGTGAAGGTTTCTTATCAGTGCGACAGGAAGAAAGATGTCTTCTTATCTGTTGCCCTCAATTTAATCTCAGGAGAAGTGCTGGATGAATTTCATGATAAAGTCCTCTCCTTAAAAATGACACCGAAAATTCCGGATTTTTCCTTTACGCTTTCGCCGCTTATCAAGCATAAAAGCGGGCTGTCGCGCCTGGATACCTTCATCCGGAAAAACTATGTGGAAGGTGATGACCATTCCTGGGCAGAAGAAGCGATAAACCGCTGGAATGCAGATCTTCAGCTCCTGGAGCATTTCTATGAAGATATGGAAGAAAAAAATGAAAGCTATTATACAGAAAAAGAAGCGCTTCGGGCTCAATATGAACCGAAAATCGACATCTCCATTGTAAATGGCGGATTATTTTACTTAACAGATTCCTTTTACCGGCAAAAAAATCATGCATAAAAAAACCGGTTAGCAGGGACCCCCTTCCTGTTATCCGGTTATTCCAATAAACATACCCTTTCGGCAGGAAAGGGCATGTTTACTTCCTTTTAATCAGCATTTTTAAAGCAAAAGGCATAATGCCAAACCAGGTGCTCATAAAGGGCTGCTTGTTTTCCTTTTTCATCTGCTTTTGCTCTTTGCGCTGATTTTTTGGCACATTTGTATACATCACAAACTGCTGCGTTAAAAATTTAATATAATCATTCGCTGACATCTTTATCACCCATTAGCAAGTATGCACAGATCGCCAGCTTTTTATACACGCCTACCTCTCCCTCCATTCAGTGATTTTGGCTGAAGATAGATTAAAAATAAAAATGGATTCACTTCTGCGCCCGGACTTTGTAGTGGCGAAAATCGTCACCTGAACGATTGCCAGGCCTTGTTTTTTCACCTGATAATACACGTCCCCATTTTGATAAAAGAAAATTCCGGTGCTGATTTTCCCTGTAATATCCTGAGGCAGCATTATAGAAAGATCCTTAGCTGCAAGCTTCAGCAAATGGTCGTTCACAAGCTTTTCTTCTGTCTCTTTGTGAAATTTCCTATCAGGTACATACTGGTCGATCGCAAATAGTGCTGCTGAAATGAAAGCTGCAGCAACCACCATCATTATCGGAAAAACCATGCCTTTTTGATTATTCATTCCTGCTCGTTATATAGGGCCTCAGAATTCTTGAAAAGGAAGCCCCTTCCTTGTCTGTCACTGTCAAAACAATCGACTTCCCCTCTTTTTTTGCATAAAAGCTTTTTATGTTCTGCAAAAGAACCTCATAGCCTACCCCGTTCAACTTCCTTCTTAATTTATCCTGATATTTCTCGATTGTTACCACATCGCTTCCGATGACTAAATACACCGTGTCACCGGATGCCTCCTGGCTTGTTGACTGCCTGACTTCCCTTTTTATCTGGTTGATGCAAATTTCCCATTCCCTGGGATTGATGCTGCTTTTAGATCCAAGGCTGGTATGAAGAATGGCAGCCATCTGCAGAACAAGAGAAGAAATTGACAGCAGCACAACAAGAGATGCGAGCATCTCCGCCATGGTAAATCCGTCATCTTTTCGCAGTATCACAAAATGTTTCTTCCCGCCCGTTTGCTTTTTTATATGTTATGCACCCTTCCATCATCCCCTGGGACACCGCAGATTCCCTCCAGGTTAATATATAGCTGTGCCCCCTGCTTTTAAGACTGCCTGATGCCTGTCCCTCTCCATCCATGTAAGCATCCAGCTGCTCATAAAGCAGATGATAAGCTTCTGTCTTCATGAAAAGATCACTCCGGTCATGGCGGATTTTGCTCATTATCGGGAAGATCGACACTGCCAGAAAGACGCATAGAAAAAAAGAAGCGAGCATTTCCAGATAAATATAGCCGCTAGAGTTTTTCAATTCGGAACCTTCCTTTGCCAATGTTAAGGGTCAGCTTGTAAGTGCCATCAGGGGTGAAAATAAACCAAGCGCCTGCTATCGATACGTTGCCATTGGAGGTGAAATAAATAATTAAGTTCATGGTCCCCTTCACGAAATCAATATCATGCGGAATTTGCCTGCTTCTGACAATTCCATCCTCCATTGTGTATATCTGATATTTTGAAAGAGCCGAATCTATTGCAAAACTGGTATAAGCCTGGTGGCTGATGGCATATTGCTGTGCATACAAAATATCATTGTTTAAATCAGTGAGGAATTGCCTTGTTTCCTGATGGTCCATAAACCTGGGATAAAGCCCCCAGGAGACAGAATAGATTAAGATGAAGATGCTTAAAACGATCAGCATCTCAGCGAGCGTGTAGCCTCCGTCACATTTCATTTTCACTAGGCAAATATCATTTTCCTCCATTATCCGATACACTTACCTGGCCGCCCGTATCAATAGTAACCGCTGACCCATTTGGACAGGTGGTTTCCTTCAGGTAGCCTTCTGTTTTTAACTCGGCAACTCCGGCGGGAAGCTTATTATGGTCAATCTGATAGGCCTCAACCTGAGCCTGCACCATTTTTGAAAAGGCTTCGCATCCCTTTGTCTGAATGGTTGATTGATGCTTGGTGATATTCGGGACTGTTATAATCAGCAAAATGGAAATGACTAATAATACAATGAGCATTTCAATAAGGGTAAAACCTTTTTCATTCATCATTTTTCCTCCTTAAATTCCGTCAAGCAATGAAAACATTGGCATTAGTACTGCCAGATAGATTGAAACAACCAGTAATCCGATAATAGAAAACAGCAAAGGCTGTATGATCCTTACAATCATGGCCATCCTTTCTTCTATTTTCTTCAGCAAATATGAACTGTAATGAAACAGCTCCTGATCCAGCCGTCCATGCTTTTGCCCGTTCGCGGTAATAATGCCAAGATGCTTCTCAAAGTAAGGCATCTCCCCTATAATTTTCTCGAGGGATTTTCCTTCGGTCAGTTCTTTGCGTAACCTGGTGCATAGCTTATTGTAGAACGGCTGCTGCTGATTTCTTGAAAATAAGGTGATGCTTTCATTAATGGAGAGCCCGCCAGACAGCAAACCGCTGAACTGGCTGGCAAAAAAGTGGGTTTCAAATAACCGGATGAAAGAACCGGCAATGGGGATGCGCAGCAGGAGACTCCTCTGTTTCAGGGGACAAAGCTTCCTGAACCAGAACTGCCTCAAAAGCAAAATGATGAATAGAAGAATGCCAAGTATCCATGGAACTTCCTTGAGGGTTTTTGTAAAGCTGAGAACCAGATTCATAAATACATTTTCTTTGGCGTCCATCGATTGAAAGAGAACCTGGAATTTGGGGATCAGGACCTTTTGAAGCACATAAAAAACATTGCCTGCAAACACGAGCAGGAAAATCGGATAAAAAAGCAAATTCTTGATTTTCTCCATATCCTGAGCCCGTTTCTGCCAGTAGGTTCCTGCATCTTTAAGCGCTTTTGCCAGCTGTCCATAGTGTTCTGCATAAAATATGTAGCTGATTAATTGGGGATGAAAGCGAAGCTCGCTTAACACAGAATGAAGCGGATTTCCGTCCCGCAGGCTTAAAAGGGCGTTTTCAAGGTCTGCCGTCTTTTTCTTCGTTTCCTGGAGTTTCAGGAAGTGCAGCGCCTGCGAGAGCGGATATCCATTTTCCAGCAGATCGCCGAGCCTGGATAATAACAGAGCCTGTTCCTTCATATTCCATTTACTTCGCTTCATCTTCATGCACCAGCCGGTCAAATTCCTCTTGCTTTACATATCCCATGGCCACCGCCTTGCTGATTTCGTCCTTCAGCGTACGATACTTTATTTTTCCTTTTTCGCCCTTCGCTGTCTGCAGTACACGGGTAAGCTCTTTTCCGTACAGCAATTCATACACGCTTGCCCGCTTGCTTCTTTTTTTCTCGTTACATGCTTCTGTGCAAGGCCCTTTGCAAAAAGGACATTTTAGCTCTAATAGCCGCTGTGCAGTTACAGCAATCAGTGTCTGCTGTATTTCAAGCCAGTTTACGCCAAATTCCATCAGGCGGTAAACCGCTCCTTCTGCATCACGTGTATGCATGGTGGTCAATATAAGATGCCCTGTCAGTGCTGCCCTTACGGCGATTTTGGCTGTTTCCGCATCACGGATTTCACCGACCATTATAATGTCTGGGTCATGCCTCAATGCAGCCTTAAGCCCGACTGAATACGTAATGCCGGCTTTTTCATTAATCTGCACCTGCAGCACTTTTTCAGATTCATTTTCTATGGGATCTTCAAGAGTGATGACATTTCGGTTGATGATTTCTTTTGCGTGGTGGAGCAGGGAGTAAAGGGTGGTAGTTTTGCCGCTTCCAGTTGGGCCGGTAAAGATAATCATGCCATGGGAGTGTTTAAGAAGGGCGATGAGTTTATTGGCAGTGCTGCCAAAGAGCGATAAGCGTTCAAGAGGAAGAATTGCATGCTGCGGGATCAAACGGATTACAAGGCTTTCTGAATAAGATGCGGGAAGTGTCGACAGCCTGAGGCCAACCGTTTTGTTGTCAAATGTCATGGTGATGGCACCGCTTTGCGGCCTTCTTTTTTCGCCGATATCCATCGATGCAAGAAACTTAAGATGAGATATGAGCCTGTCAGATTCATCCTGGGTGAGTACTTCTTGGGGATACAGCTTGTTATCTATGCGGAACTGGACGAGCGGCCCTTCCTTGCGGGGAAGAATGTGGATATCAGAAGCAGACAAGCGGATAGCACTTGATAATATATGATCTGCTGTTTTTTCAATGGATTCCAACCATTTTACACCTCCTTATTTGAATAACTATATATTTCGGCAAAATCTCTGACATTCCTTCTTTTTTCCTGATTTATTTTAAAATGATTCATGCTGCGCCATACCTGCAGCACTTACTAGACCTGAATCGGCTTCATCTAGTCAGATGTTCTCTGAAGATTTGTTTAAAGTATGGTTTGAAATCTATTTCAATCATTTGCTGTGTTTCCTCATTTATAACAGTTAACAGTATGCTTGAATGGTCTTTTTTATCTGCTGTAATTTCGAATTTTTCAACCCGTTCTAATTCCAATATTGATAACAATCTATTTGTACCGCTTCGGGTCACTTGAATTTTCACTACGCCATATGAGGGAGAAAGCTTAACAACAAAGTCATCTTCTCCGTTAGAAAATCGGTATGTTGCCTGATTATAATAAAATGGGACGTCTTTCGAGGTATCCAATAGAGCGGGTTCGCACTCAAATAAAGAGAGAAAGTCAATTTCACTAGGAAATTCAGGCATTTCATCCACATCCTTAACACTTAAAATGTTGTGAGGGTTGTTACTTGTAAATCTGGTTATATTTTAGGCTGTGAATATGACCAGTTTCTGTATCTATTTTATATCTGAAGATTTGTTCCGTCTATTTCGAATGATGGCATAAGCGGTGACAGCCAGTGCAGCGAGCAGGCTTATGCCTCCGTACAAGACAACAGGGCTGAGTGTCTTATCCTCATCAAGGTCTTTGGATGTGTCTCCCCCGCCACCTCCTCCGACAGAACTGTCATTTCCGTTAGCATCTAAAATAGGCTTAGCATCTTTATATCTTTCAATGATATCTTCCCTGAATTGCTTGACAGTGACAGGAGCAGGGATCATTTTTTTTGCTGGATTATTTAACCCGCTTACCTTGCCGTTTTGATAGAGATACCAGGCATCTCTCGGCATTTCATAAAAAATTTTCGTGTCAGGACTTGGCTTGAATCCAGCAAGATTTTCCGCTAAACTCTTTCCATATCCAAAAGTAGAAAGTTCATATTCATTTTCTTCATTTCTATAAGTCCCAATCACATTAACAGGTTTGCCTTCCTGATAAACAACGGAAATCCATTCATTGTCCTGTATTAATCCCTTGTGGGCTTCCTTTATATCATCTGTACTTTTCTTGAAGTCCCTCGTCATTGAATAGGTGGGGAGCAAATCACCAAATCTGATATCTTCGGTATTATCTGTGAGGTGATAGTAAGATGGATTATCTTGTTGTATAACGTCCACAACTATTTCTTTAAAATGATTCTCCGCAAATTTTTTAGCCTTTGCCGGAACTCCACCTTTTCCCTTCGGAAAATAGAACTCAGCAGCACTAGCTCCTTGAATGGTTAAAAAAAATATGAACAGAAACAGAATAATAGAAGACATTTTTGTTTTTTTTCAAATCCCCGGCCCCATTTCTGAAAACTCGAAACACTATATAAGGAAAAACGCAGTAAAAAAATTAAGTTCATTTTCAAAATTCCCATGATACTATCTTAATATTATTATCCAATTATTTACAGCTAAAAATGCATTCCCTTTTCGAGAATGCATTCATTAATGGTTATTTGCTTGGCATCAATTTGTTTTCCCTTTAATTTTTTCGCGGATGCTTTCCAATTCGTTAAGAGGAAGCTTGTTCAGGGAATTCTTAATTTCTTCTTCAATTTGCTTTCTGTTGTTTTCACGGTACTGATCCCACCAATCTCTGAGGCCCTCTGTGTGGTCCAGGAGATACTCAATATCTATTTCCTCCACTTCATCGTCTGATAGGTAGGTTAGTACCTCTCCCAAAAGGCGGCTCGTGTTTTCTGCATTCTTTGTATTTTCTTTGCCTGTGCCGGATGCCTCTTTTTCCTCTGCTGTCCCATCCCCAGTTTCATTCTTTTTTGGCATGGTAGCCCTCCTTATTTTTTTATGTGTTAGGATAGTATTTCCACACAGCACTCATTCAATGAGCACAAACAGGAAAGCACAATGCAGATGGAGAATATTTTTCTGTATGGAATTTTCTTTAAGAAACAAGGTTGAAAAAGGAGAAAATGATGATTATAAACAAACAAGAATTCTGCGTGAATGGAATGAATTATACAATCCGGTCTGCAAGTGAAAAAGATGCCGGGAATTTGTCTCAATTGAGGCTGCAGATTGATGGTGAAACTGAAAATTTAGATAGAGAAAAAGGTGAGGCATTCATTGATCCGCCAGGCTTTGAAAAAATCATCAAAACAGATGCTGACAGTAAAACAAACCTATTTCTTGTTGCTCTTGTTCAGAATAAGATAGTCGGCTTTTCAAGATGCGAGGGAAATCAATTAAAGAGATTTTCTCATAAAATAGAATTCGGAGTATGTGTCTTAAGAGAGTATTGGGGCTATGCTATAGGGAAAAATTTATTAAAAGAATCGATTTGCTGGGCGGACGTGAACGGGATCAAAAAAATGACTTTACATGTGCTGGAAACCAATGAAAAGGCTATTTCCCTTTATCGCAAGCTTGGATTTGAAATTGAAGGCATCTTAAAAAATGATAAAATTCTTTCTGACGGTTTGTATTATAATACCGTAGTTATGGGCAGATTCAATGAATGAAATCATAAGGATTCCTATAAAAAAAAACAGCTTTGGGGCCAGGGCCTCAAAGCTGTTTTTAAGTTTTAAGCCAGTTCGATTCCGCCTGTGACACCATATACTTGGGCCGTAACATAGCTTGAATCCTCTGAAGCAAGGAATACATATACACCCGCTAATTCCACTGGCTGGCCAGCACGCTTGAGCGGTGTGTTTTGTCCAAAAGCAGGAATTTTGTCGCTTGGCTGCCCTCCTGAAATTTGCAGTGGTGTCCAGATCGGGCCCGGGGCAACAGAGTTAACACGAATGCCCTTTGATCCCAGCTGTTTCGCCAATCCGCGGGTAAAACCGGTAATCGCGAATTTTGTTGATGCATAATCCAGCAGGTTAGGACTAGGGTTATAGCCTTGTACTGAGGTTGTCGTAATGATGGAAGCACCTTTTGGCAAATACGGCAATGCTGCCTGAACCGTCCAAAATAATGAAAAGACATTTACTTCAAAAGTTTTGCGCAGCTGCTCTGTAGATAACTCCGCGATATCTTCAACAGCTTGCTGCTTGCCGGCAACAAGTGCCAGGACATCGAGCCCGTCTAATTCTTTATACGCCTTTTCCACAAGCTCTCTGCAAAAGGATTCATCGCTCAAATCGCCGGGAATCAGCACGGCTTTTTTTCCTTCTGCTTCAATAAGCTTTTTCACTTCCTCTGCATCTGCCTGTTCTTCGGGAAGATAATTGATGGCAACATCTGCTCCCTCACGTGCATATGCAATGGCTGCAGCGCGTCCGATTCCAGAATCACCGCCTGTCACAAGGGCCTTTCTGTTCAATAGCTTGCCGGATCCTTTATAGCTTGTTTCCCCGCAGTCCGGAAGCGGGTTCATTTGGCCCTGAACTGCTGGCGGCTCTTGATATTGTTTTGGAAAATCTTCGTTATAGTATTGGTTTAATGGATTTTCAGGATTTGACACAGGTATCTCTCCTTAGTTAAGTAAATTTCCATCATCTAAATTTTCTGCATGATTGCAAACAACGTTAAATGAAGGTGTGTATGTACAACGATTCCCTTTTTCAAATATCAATAAACCTAGCAGTACGCTCGGAGTTGTGCTTTAAAAAAAACGCTGTTTTCGCAAAGTTTGTTGTTTTTGAAATGGATGATTGATATGTCTCATAAATAACATATAATGGAAGTGTGTGTTATTTAAGTAACGGAGCAGTAATGTTGAAGAAGAAAGTTGGAGGGGTGTGGTTAAATGAATGAAGCACCAATGATAAAAGGCGATAAAGTGTTGTTACGACAACCTATTGAGCGTGATGTAATTGATTACTTAAAAATTGAAGTAAATAAAGAACTTGAAAGGATGTATGGTGGAGATACAAGGAATTTATCACCGAAAACAAAGGAAGATGCTCAGGAATTTGTTAATGCTATTAAAATCAATAAACTTGAATGGTGTGTAGAATTTGAAGGGCGTTTTGTAGGACAAGCTCGGTTAACAGTAAATAAATTAGATAATAGAGCACGTTACGCTGTTGGATTATTTGACCCAACTGTTTGGAACAAAGGATTAGGAACAAAAATTACACAATTGGTACTCCGTTACGCATTTGAGGAACTCCAACTACATCGTGTTGATTTAAGAGTTCTCCAGTATAACAAGAGAGCAATCAAATGTTATGAAAAGTGTGGTTTTATACAAGAAGGAGTAGAAAGAGAAGGAGCCTTAATTGAGGGTAAATATGAAACAGATGTATTTATGAGTATTTTAGATAGGGAATATCAATCAATAAAAGACGCCTTCATAGAAATATGTTTGTTAAGCTAATGGGGTGCACGGCAGCCTTCAATAAAGTTATAGTAATTGGTCTTTGAAGAGAGTTATTGGATATAACTCCTTATCTATTAAAGATCGTGCAATCTGTTTCATAACACCAGGATTACGGAGTTCGCAGTTTTCCATTTCTAAAAGCTCCGCTTGCGGAATCCATTTGCTATCTGTAATTTCGTCTTCTTCCAGCTTCAGTGAACCGCCGGCAATGACACCGATAAAATGGAACAATATGACCTGATGATTTGTACTGCTGACAAAGTTGTATATCCCTGTCGTGTGTGTCATCCGGATATCATAGCCGGTTTCTTCTTTCACTTCCCGGCAGGCAGCAAGGGTAATATCTTCTCCTTGCTCTATGCGCCCTGAAGGAAAATTCCACTTGTTTTTCTCAGATAACCTGTTTTCTTTTATAAGCAGTACGTCATTATTATTGTTAATAATTGATGTACTCACAACCAGGACGATGTTATTTTGAGTCATTATTTTCTCCATGAATTCTTATTTGGCCAGCAGAAATCTGATGTGCTTTCGTGTCATTTCAGAACAGAATTTTCTCCCATTTGTACTGTTTTCACAACTTAGCTTGCTTCTTTTCTTTTAATTCTCAAAAAAGCTGCGGAACAGGCAAAGACCATACATCTTCCTCGCCAATTGTCTCTCCTAAAGGAAAAAAGCCATATTTTTTATATTGCCCCCGGGCTGCATGATTTTCCCTATGTACAGTCAGCCGGATTTCTTTGCACGCAGGAAAGGTCTGCCAGATCCAGGAAATCATCCCGATAAGTGCTGCCTTTCCGTATCCCTTTCCCTGATGCTTTTCGTCAATCATAAACCCATTGATCCAATACATGCTGGATGTGTTTTCAATATATGCATGCATAATGAACCCGACCATTTTTTCATGATCATAGATGGCAAAAGGAATGTAATTGACATTGTCACCGTCTGGTTTAATATAAATTTTTGCCAGTGACACCGCTGCTTCGGGAACAAATCGGCTTTGTGCTGCCTTGACCTTCAATGACAAAGCTTCTTCCCAATTTTCCCTTGTCACATCCTTCAATTGAACCTTCATCCATAATACCTCTAATCATAGTTTTGGTGAGCTCTCTATTAATTCTTCATAATTTTTGAAAAACCTTCAATTAAATCCACACCAGCTGTCATGCCGCTTATTCACCCTTTATCAGCTGAGGATTTGATGAAGCGCATCATCAATGCGGCTGTATTCGAAGGTGAACCCCTCTTTTACCAGCCTTTCAGGGATTACCCATCTGCTTTTTAAAATTAGCTCTGTTTCTGTTTTAATGAACACAGCTCCAAGCTCAAGCATCCATTTTGCTGATGGCAGCCCGGCTTTTACCCCCATGGCTTTACGGAGGTTTTCCATTAACTCTGCGTTCGTGACTGGATTGGGCGAAGAACAGTTAAAAATACCGCTCAAGTATTCTTTTTCCTGGAGGAAGGTAATGATGCGGTAGATATCTTCAACATGGATCCAGCTGAATTTTTGTGTTCCAGGCCCCTGTGCGCCTCCCAGGCCATATTTGACCATATTTTTAAAGGGAGTCATCACGCCTCCACCTTTCCCCAGAACAATCGCAATTCTTAGAGCAATTTGCCTTGTCTCAGGCAATTGAAAATCAAAAAATGCTTGTTCCCATGCCTTGGCAACATCCACAGAGAATCCAGAGCCTATCTCCCCCTCTTCCTCCGTCATTGGGCGGTCCTCCGCGTGGCGGTAGATGGTGGCTGTACTGGAATTGATCCAGAGCTTCGGTGGGTTTTTGCATTGAGATATGGCGTTTCCAAGAATATTCGTCGTTTTAGTCCTTGAAAGAAGAATCGCTTCTTTATTACTTTTATTATAGCGGCAATCCACAGACTTGCCTGCCAAGTTGATTAGTATCTCAGCCTCTTCAAGCGCACTAATGATGGCATCTGTGTCTTGCCAGTTAATATTGGGTGCCTGCCGGGATATCACCTTTACTTCATAGCCCGATTCACAAAACTTCTTTTCAAGAAAGGCACCTATAAATCCAGTACCCCCGGCTAAAACCGCTTTCTTTTTCATAAAATTCCTTCTTCCATAGTGTTCAATCGTTTTAAATAAAACCCAGAAGATCCTTTTTTATATCTATCAAAGCGATTCTTTACTTCCTCACGTCAAGCAGTATCTTCCCTTCACTTAGCCTGCTTTCCATCAGCTGGTGTGCTTTTCCACCCTGATCTGCACCTGAAAGGGTCCTATATCAGGAATATCTGTATCTGTATAGGCAAGAACCTCAGGATTGCAATACTCTTTTACAATAATTGCTTTCATCTCTTTGTCCTCCCCGCCATTTACCTTTCCTTTATTTTACAATCTTTAAAACCCCGACGGAATGACAGATGTCTTATGTATAGCGATTAGAAAAAATTATCAGGCTGTATTACGTTACTAAACAAAAAATATTAATCTGTGAATAGCATTATAGGCTATGCGAAGAATTTCGAGGGGTGTGGATGGGAGCGATATTCCGTGGTATGCCGCGTAACAAAGTATCAGAAAAATCGTTGGCCATAATAAAGACAACCCGGGAAAAAACCGATGATTGTTCCCGTTATTAATGGAATATATACAGAGAATACTAGTAAAGTCCAAAAAGTAAATCAAGCAGAGTTATCTTATCATAACCCTTAAAATCACAAACAAAGTGCCCTTAATCCAATGTTAAGGAAAATTCTCCCTCTATTACTTTATCGCTGAATATTGAATCTTTTTTATTAAAAACCAGTTCCAGCCCGGATAAATTGTCCGGCAATGCTGGGGATATAATATATGTGTGGGTGCGGAAACCTTGTCCGCCGCCGCTGCCATCTGAACGGCAATCGTAATGTTCTATCTGCAATTTTAAAAAGTCACGGGGTCTTTTTCTTAACATATTAAGCGGGGTATCAATTTTTTCATCCCAATCAATATGAAGGTTCAGCACACTGGCATTAGTGTATTGTTTGATATAAGTAATTGTATAAATCTCTTCCTCGTGTTCAAAGGATTTTAATACAGGCAGGTGTTTTATAAATCCAGATGGCTCAACTTGCGGCTTGAAGAAAAAATCCATCCTCATCAATCCAAATAAGGATTGCAGAAACTCTTCAAAAAGATCATATTTCCCGGCCCACTCAGTGATCGTCTTATCGGGCGGAAAGCCAGGTTTACCCTCACAAAGAGCTTTCCTCTGCTGCAGCAGCTTGCAAATTTCTTCATCAATTGGATATAGACGATTATCATAATAATCTGTCGGACGTTCGAATTCTTTTTTTATCATAAATGCACTCCTCTGCATGTTTTACTTTCAGCGGCATCTTAAATAACATCTTAGTCTACTAGTTCTCCCTGTTTTCCCCAAATCCCTTCTGTCTGCAATATTTCTTTCAAATTGCCTTTTTCGTAAAAACCTCAGTTTAAGCTCTTTTAGGAACCTCACAGGGGCAAAGCATCCGGCAAAGTTGCCCGTTCCAACAAAAAAAAATTCTCGAGTGACCGAGAATTAATTTTACATACTCATTTTCAATTCATTTTTCATATGCACCATGCTTTTTAGTGCATCTTCGTGATGGCCGATAATCAGCTTTTCCCCGTCCGTAACAATCGGTCTCCTTAATAGCTTTGGCTCCTTTGATAATAGCTGGAGGACATCAGACAATTTTAAGTCATCCAAATCCAGGTTTAAGCTCTTAAATGTTTCACTTCTTGTAGCAAGCAGCTCATCGAGCCCTTCTGTCGTTAATTTTAATATTTCCTGCAATTCGTCGGGAGTTGGTGTTTCCCTGAAGATATGACGCTCCTCAAAAGTGACTTGATTGGATCGCAGCCATTTTTTTGTTTTGCGGCATGACGTGCAGCTTGGATATGAAAAGAAAGTTAATGTTTTCATTACTCATCCTCCGTTCTAAATTTTAATTATCTAAGTGGGTATATGGAGATTGTATAATATATGTATAACATTTGTACAGTATTTACTATGATATGTACAAGATTTTTATAAAAAAACTATTTAGCCTGCTTCCTGAACCGGGGAAATGACTGTATTTATTTAGAATCTCGTCTCACAAAAAAACTTGAATTATCTGTATTTTTTGGCTTTAATCGATAAAGCGCATACAATCAAGTCTTTACATCCTGCGAACTTGTAATTTATAATTATTTAGAATGGATATGATTGGCACAAAGGAGGGATACAGATGGAGCGCATGTACAGAGTTCTTGGTTTCTGGACTGGTATTATGGCCATATTTTTCTATTTAGGTGATATGTATACAACCGCCTTGATTTTCTTTGGACAAACTGGATTCTTTATTCTTTTAAGTTATTTGCGATTATCTGAGCGGATGTATATTTATGTGTTCGGAGCATATCTTACCGTTTTCTTCGTCGGATTTACCTACTGGTCCACTTTTATGATGGTTCCGGGAGCAGGCATGGAATAAAGCCCATCTATCTTACCCGGTTTGCTTCATGAAGCCAGTTGAACTAGCGGGACATAACTTCCTGCAGGCTAAACAAAAGCAGTACATAGCTCCCTGCATTCAGCAGGGAGCTTTTCTCTGTTTAATAAGGAAACAGCCTGTCAAGGTGCGGCATATTTTTGGTCTGGATCAAGGCACGGAAATATGAACTGATGCCCCCTGGAAGAAGCAGGCTGCGGATAGATCTATTACGTTTAGAAACCGCTGAAAATGGATCTGTGTTTTGATGATCGGCCACTTCCTCAAGCAGGCCGCAGCGAAGCAGAAATTCATGTTGACTAAGCACCGTTTCATTTCTTAATCCGTACTGTGCCCCGAAGCTTTTAAGTGCATCAAAATGAATATGTGACGTTATATCCATCTCGCCGGGACGTTCCAGCACATTACTCACCATTGTATGCTTATAATATCCTCTCAGACTGCCCTTTGAGTGAATATTTTCCTCCCACTCATCATGTGTATATCCATAATCGATTGTTAACAACAACCCTTTTTTCAGTATTTGGGAGAGTGACTTTAGGCAAGCAACCATATCAAGCGGTATTTCCATTCTCTGCCCTTCCGCTAAAATGATATCCTGATTCTTTAAATATCGGAGTAGTCCCGGATTTATGCAGGGCCTTAAGCATTCAGACAGAAATCCATTTTTCAATTCAAGGCATACCTCATGCAGCACACCCTGCTTTTTTTCAACAACAGAGACCGGCAGTGCATCAAATAGTTCATTAGAAAACATGATCCCTTCAAAATCTTCCAATTCAGAGAAGGATTCAGCATATACTGCATTCTCGAAACTCTTCAGCTTTTCCCTCTGCCGTTTTTGATGATAGGGACTGCTGTCCACCACAATATAGTTTAAACGTGAAAATAATTCTCTATCATTTTCTTTCAGATAAGAGAGGATGCTGTATGCCAGATTTCCAGTGCCGCCCCCAATCTCGGCAATTACAGGGTGCAGGCCAGTTTCTTTCAAACTATACGAAAACCACTTTGCAAGGGCTATTCCAAAACCATCACTCATTATACTGGATGTATAAAAATCGCCGTTTTTTCCGATTTTTTCTCTTTCCTTCATATAATAGCCATGCTCTGGTGAATAAAGCACTGTCTCTATGTACTCTCTATAAGTAATCATTCCATCTTTACTTGCAGCCACCTTTTCTTTTAAAATGCTTTCTATCGAACGGCTCGTCTCCATGAGCACTCTCCCCTTTTAAAACAGTTTCTATAGATAGAGACATGATTCCTAACAGGCTAGAATCATAAATCAGCGCAACAAGGTGTTGAATTATTCTGACTTTTAATTCTGCGCATATGGACACTCGGCCTATGCTCCATTTTTGCTTACGGTGAATTGTATTCGGTATAGTTTCGGCTGCTTTTCGTCTCCAATAAATTCTTTGTCCAAATCCCTATCTGTGTACAAGTTATATGTAATTCCTTTTTTATAGCCTTCTTTCGGCGGCTTAATGATCAGCGTGCCTGAATTTCCTGACTGCAGCCTGACAGGAACCTGTTTATTTTCATTATCCAAAACATATGCCGTTTTATTGGTAAGAATGTTTTTATTTAAGCCATGATCGAAGTGAATTTTCCATATGTAATTTTCCGGAATCTCAGTATGATAGACCCATGTCGAGATGTCAGATTTCTTTGCAGCATCTTCTTTCGGCGATGGCTGATCGTGTTCATTTACCCCATATATAAGATAGCTTCCCGCACCTAAAAAAGCTGCGATTGATAAAAAGAGTGCTGTTTTTTTCATAATGATTCTCCCTACTTTCAAATCTTTGGCAAGGTTTTATTTCGGTTTCGTTTTGTTTTAATGCTAGATCTACCCAGCCATGATTAAAGCTAATTAATATTCACATGGACAATTTTATCATTCTCAAATTTTACTTTTGTTTTGACTTCCATACGTTCCAGTAGACTTTTGAACTCGGTTAAAGAGAGTGGCCCTTTCATTTCACCACTGGAATGATGAATTACAAAGTAATGAGTTTCCGATTTGACTAATTCTTTCTTTTCCAAATCATAAGTTCGTTGACGTGCAAAAATATAATCTTCATACACATACAATCCGGTAACCGTATTAGGAATAATCTCTTCTTTTGTTCCAGAAACTTCTTTCATCAGGCTGGCTTTAAGCTTTCCTGTCTTCACTAAATAGTAATCGCCGGCTACCTTCGTTTCTGTGTCACCCAGTCCGGGACCTATGCATCCAGTTAAAGAGATTGCGAAGATGAGTGTCATAAGTAGTAATGCCTTTTTCATTTGAGGCCTCCAAAAGCTTAAAGTAGTTTTGATGTCTCCTTCCATATCCATGGTTATCGGTTCTCTTCCAATCGGAATGTGAACGTTCAGAATGCATACATTCTCATGTATCCATTTTCATATCCAGCCTCCCAATATAATAGTTTTCATCACTCCTTTTTGAAAATAATACCATATATTTTTCCCTTATAATTACATTTATTAATTGCTGCAGGGGGGCAACGATCTTCCTAGAGCCTTAAAAGAGCAAAAAAAGAAACTGCATCACTGCAGTTCCGATTGTTTTTAAAAGCCATTAAGAAACGGATTTGTTTCCATTTCATCTTCTATAGTTGTAACTGGTCCGTGGCCTGGAAGGACAATGGTGTTTTCAGGGAGAGTCAGCAGCCGGCTGTGGATGCTCTTCATCAGCAGCGCTTCATTACCGCCTATCAGGTCTGTACGGCCGACACTGTCCTTGAATAAAACGTCACCTGATATGACCATTCCTTCTTCTTTCAGGTAGTATGAAACACTTCCCGGGGAATGTCCCGGTGTTTCCAGGATATCAAAAGAAAAACTTCCGATAGTAAGCTCTTCCTTGGCAGCGATAATTTCTTCTGCAGGTAGGCAGCGCAGCGGATGTTCCGGCATAAATGATTGAGACCCGTTTAAAGCAGGGTCAAGCAGCCATTTGGCTTCCTTTTCATGGATGTAGGCGGGAATGCTGTATTGGCTCCGTATTTTATCCAATGCGCCAATATGGTCAAAATGGGCATGTGTCAGCAGCACAGCAAGCGGCTTCAATTTTTTGGAGCCTATGTAATTAATCAGTTTATCCGGTTCTTCCCCAGGATCAAAAATGATGCATTCTTCTTGATTGGACAATACATAACAATTGGTCTGCAGCGGGCCAAGGGGCAGCTGATTCCATTTCATCTTCTCATCTCCAATTCAACATTATAAATTTCATCATACACCATTACCTGTCCGTTTTTAAAGGAGAATTGCCCTAAAGGGAATGTACAAGGGAAATAAATTGTGGAAAGGAACGTAATACAGGTTGATAAGAACAACGTAATAGGAACGGATATCAGGAATGTGAGCCTTGGAAGCTTGTAATGAGCCTGAGGAGGGAAACTCTAACAGTGGATAAGTTTATTTCCTTCCATAGTTCAGAGCGCTATTATTGAACACTGATAATAGAACGATTAAGCAGACCGGCAACTTCTTTGGCAGAATATCCTTCCGAAAACATTGCTAACAGCTTTTTTCTTCCTTAATACGCCGCACTTCCCTCTTAAAGGCTTTGTTCAAATTATCATTCAGCAATCTTGTCAATTAGTCTATTGGTAGATTCCCTTTTGTTCTTATGCTGTCGAGGTTAAATAAGGGAAGCCCCACTCTTTTAAAAGACCTTCCAGTTTTCCGAGCTTCTTTTCCCTTAGAGTTCATTGGCTGTGTCATGGTTCGCATACCTCAACGCCCATAACGGACTTTCACCGTCTAGCTGATGAAGCCTGGCACACTAAAAAACCTTAACGGAACAGCCGTTAAGGTTCAAACTTTGAATCCTTTTAATGATTTATTTACATGGTTTCCTAATTCGCACTAGCAGTTCTTTCAGAAAGTTTTTCTTTGCCTTCTTCCTGCTTTTCTTCATAAGGAAGTTTCATGAATTTCATTAACACAGCACCGGTAAAGTATAGGATGGAGAATACCCATGCAAGTCCTTCTGCGCCAATGCTGTTGATGAACAGGCCAACGATTGCCGGTGCAATGAAGTAGGACATTCCGGCACCGAAGCTTACGATCGCCATGGCGGAACCTTTTTGTTCGGGTGCCAAAGCAGCTACCAGGGCAGAAAGCGGTACGAATCCGCAAAGTACGATTCCAAATACAATGGCCACTGCTGTCATAGCCCAGAAATTGTGGCCAACAACGTGTGGTGTATAGATTAATACCAGGGTCATTATGCCGCAGCCGACGCTACCCAGCCACATGACCGTGTTCCGCCAGCCGAGCCATCTTTCGCTGATGTATGGGATAACCAGGTTGAATATGATGTTCGCCAGCCAAAAGGTTCCCCAAATGGTCAACCATTCGCCTGTAGAGTATTTGTATTCGGAAGCCAAGTAAAGCGGAAAGAAAATTGGCAGGGCCCCTACACCAACTGAATTGATGATCCGGACCAGCCCGCCGATGGCCACTTTTGGTTTTTCAATACAGATCGTAAATCCGCTCAATAAGCTCTTGAGTTTGTCCTTTGCGTCACCGTTATTCTCGCTGACTTTTTCATTTCCGACTATAATAAGTCCTGCAATTCCGCCGACAAGCACCCAGGCAACCGCACTCCATAAAAGGCCCATATACCCAATCTTATCAGTCATGAAAGCCGGGAAATAACTTCCCACTACATATAAGCCGCCGCTCCATGCAGCCCAGAAAAAGCCGACTGCTGATGCCAGAATACGCTGCGGGCTGCGATAGGTTACCCAGACTAAAAATGAATAACAAAAGAAAGGATAGCCAATCCCGCGCAGTGCGTAGGTTGGTAACATCGCAGCGTAATTATGCTGCTTTAAACCCAATTCAATGAAAAGAATTTGGCCGGCCAGCCAAGTGATCAGCCCAATTACCATGACCTTTCTTGGCCCCCATATTTCCGTTAGCACTCCTGAGAAATAGGCAGCCAGCGCCAATATTGCTCCATATGCTGTGAAAAGGGTTGCTGCCTGCTGGACAGTCAATCCCTGGTGGTTAATCAAATAAGGTGATAGCCATGCGTGTTCCAGCCCATCGCCTGCCATAAAGATAAGAATCGTAACAAAGCCAAAAATCATTCTCCCGGGAAGTCCGGCTCTTTTTTGTTGTTGTTCTGTAATCGCATTCATTTTACTCACCTCGTAATCTTATGTTTACTTCTGATGATGTTTTTCAGTCCTATTAAAGGTAAGGCAGGCAGGCCCAGGGATTCGAGACAGGCGCCTAGATGAAAGTGCCTGTATCGAATCCCCGGAACGAATTACGCCCACCACATTTCGGTTAGCTGCTCTTTGAAAAGCGCGCCCTTTAATAGAGAGATAGCCTTGCCCAATCCTTCATCAACGGATGCCAGCATGTCTTCATGCTCAATAGAAACGACATAGTCATATCCAACCGCGCGAAGAGTGCTGATCATGTCTTTCCAGGCCTTTTCATCCTGGCCATACCCTACTGACCTGAATGTCCAGGAACGGTTTAAAATATCACTATAATGTTTCGTGTCCAATACGCCGTTCACACTGATATTTGCTTTATCCAAATACGTATCTTTAGCATGGAAATGGAAGATTGCTTCTTCTTTTCCCAGCACTTTAATGGCTTCCACAGGGTTGATTCCTTGCCACCACAATAGGTGGCTCGGATCAAAATTGGCACCAATGGAAGGTCCTGCGTGTTCCCTTAATTTTAAAAGCGTTTCAGGGTTATAAACGACAAAACCAGGATGCATTTCAAATGCGATTTGTTTGATTCCGTGCTGTTCGGCAAACTTTGCTTCCTCTTTCCAGTATGGAATTACAACTTCATTCCACTGCCAGTCCAAAACCTCTGTATATTCAGGCGGCCATGAGCACGTCACCCAGTTTGGAAACTTCGCTTCGGCATGGTCACCCGGGCATCCTGAAAAACCATTGATAACAGGAATTTCGAGCCGTTCAGCCAACAATACGGTTTTTCTCCATGTTTCATGTGCCGCAGCAGCAGCCTTTTTATCGGGATGGAGCGGATTGCCATGGTTGCTCAGTCCGCTGATGATCATTCCCCTGCTTTCAACAGCTTTTTTGAACGTCTTTAACTTTTCAGGACTTTCCAAGAGCTCGTCAGGATTGCAATGGCTGTTTCCCGGATAATTGCCTGTACCCAGTTCCACTGCTTCAACGCCCATACCGGCAAGCTTATCCAGCATTTCCTCAAAGGGCAGATTTTGATAAAGAACCGTAAATACACCTAATTTCATAATTACCCCTCCTGGCCTCTGCTTACTTTTACCCACTTTTGTTGTTCGTGGCTTGTTAAGATGGCGTCGGTAATGCACATGGAAACATGTCCATCCGCAAAAGTAGCAAAACCAGCCTCATCACGTTCTGGATCTTTGCCATCGCGTATGAATGAATAGAAATTCAACATTGCATTTTTCAATGCATCTGGCCATCCTTCATTGTGTCCGCCTGGATGATGGATACCACTTTGTGCTTCCAGTAAGAATAAAGATGGGTCAGCAAGCATGGTTTCATTTGGTTTATCGCGGTGCCCAATCCATAATTTTGCCGGTTCTTCCTGATTCCAGTAAGCTGAGCTTTTGCTTCCGTTGATTTCAAAGCTTAAACAATTTTTGCGGCCCGCACTTACCTGGGAAATTGTTCCTTATGAATTATGAATAAATTTGCACACACTATTTAGGCAGGCTAAACCCTGTATTTGAGAAAATGACAGTCAGTCTGTCTAAAGGAGGGCCAAATTCTTGGACACACAAATTTCAGAACAAATTTTAACGGTTAAAGAAGCGATTGAATCCCGGCAAAGCATCCGCAAATTTACTGAAGAGGAAATTCCCCGGGAAAAGCTGGATGCCATATTCAATCTGGTCCGCTTGTCTCCCAGCGCCTGGAATCTTCAACCATGGCGTTTTCATGTCGTTACGGATTCCCAACTCAAGGAAAAGCTGCAAGAGGCGGCATATGGACAACAGCAAGTTACTTCTGCACCCGCTGTTGTACTGGTAACAAGCGATATGGAGGATGTGGTCGCCAACTTGCCGGATACCGTGCATCCCGGGTTACCTCCTGAGCGAAAAGAAGAAGAGATCGCAAACCTTGCTTCTTTTTTTGGGGGAATGAGTATTGAAGAGCGCGGCCAGTGGGGCTTGAGCCAAGCTGGCATTGCACTCGGTTTTCTGTTGATAGCAATACAAGGGCTTGGTTATGCAAGTGTTCCAATGCTTGGCTTCGACCAGGAAAAGGTGAAGGAAATCCTCGGCCTTCCGGAACATGTTAAATTTGCCGCGTTGGTTCCTATGGGGCGTGCAGCCAGTGAAGGTTATCCTCATCACCGCCATAAATTAGAAAAGATTGTATCCTTTCACTGATTAGTAAAAAAGCGGGGATGGCATGGCCTCCCCGCTTTAAACGTATTCAGATATCTATTTGTCCCTGACTCCATTAAGAGAATAACTTACCGTTATTTAGCTATTTAATAGCTGTGAAACCGAGCAATATCTGTCTTTTGACAATTGGATGGCCCTGATGAGCTTATCTTCGGCAATTCTCCCTGAAGACCATAATAGATATGACATCAGTAAATTTTTTTGGATAGTCTTCCGCTCTATTTCCTTCCAGCTCCATATGAAAATGGCAGGATTCAAACGTATCTTTTTTTAAATCAGAATAATATCAATCCCGGTACTCCTGCGACCGCATGCAATAGCATTTTATGGGCCTTGCCCCGTGTTAAGGCCCCCCCCGCTTCCTCTGAAGCATCCATTGCAATTTTATGCCCTGAAGGCGTGATCCCGGAAAAAGCAAGGTACCCATCCCACTTAACAGTTGTTTTCACATTGTTCTCTCCTCCCTATTATCACTTTCTTTAATAATGGCTGCCTTTCAGTAAGCTATTCCAGTTTTGTTATGAAAAAAAGGAAAAAGGCAGACACAAAATGATATACATCGAGTGTCTGCCTAGTGGGTTACATTTTATGCTTTTGTCCAATTCGTTTCAATAGGTATGCCTGCCGCTGAAAGTGTTGCATAGATCGGGCAGCGGGAATCGGTAATCCTCTGTAATTCATCAATGCGTTCCTGAGGTTCGCTTGTTTTCACTTTAGCCTCGATGTTCACGCTTTGAAAATATGGCTTTACATTCGGATCACCCATGAAACCTCGGCGGTCCAACACCGCCTTGATATCAAAGTCGATTCCTTGAAGATCGAATTCCATCTCCCTGGCCACGACATTGGCAACGATATTTTCACATCCTGAAAGGGCACTTAATAATGTCTGCAGGGGATTAGGACCTGAATCCTGGCCGCCCATTACCGGCGGTTCATCTATGGTAAGTGTGTGCTTTCCCGTTTTGGCAATGGTTTGAAGTCCCTTTGAAGATCCAGTCACATGAAAATTAATCAAGTTTTCCATTTTCGTATTCCTCCTCGTTTGATGGTATGGTCCTGCCTTATCATATTGACAAGTACAAATTAGACTCATTGGGGCTTTTAAGGACATTTTCAAGAAGTCAACCATGCAAAATGTCCATATTCTTGGCCAAAGCGGACATTTCAAGAATACCAGCCAGGCAAAATGTTCATCTCAAAAGCTATTTTGTCCATTTTACAGGAATCTACTACGTAAAATGCCGATCCCCGCCTCAGACGCTCCTTCTCAAACCAAAGGAAACTACCCCGATGTATTTATAATCGCCTGCTGAGGTAATCCAGATCTTTATCTGCCAGCGCATCGACGAAGGTTAAAGTATCTTTCCGTTTTCAGTTACATATGTACAGGCTGTAATCACCATTCCGGCTCCCTTTGAACAGCGAACATAGTCAACTTCCCCAGTAGCGGCCGTTCCGTCTGGATTGGAAGAATAATTGTTCATCGGTGCCATCACGAGGCGGTTTTTTAATTCCACACCGCTTCGTACAGAAAAAATTCTCAAATAAAGGTGCATATTTCTGCTTCATTATGCGAGTCTCTCCAGTTGTATAAATAAGCTTACGAAAACTGACCTACATCATAACAGCAAACGTTATATCCCAGCAGCCTGGTACTTCTCCACACGTAAAGGTTCAAGCAGGAATTGTTCCAAACCTTGGACAAACGATTTAAAATGCTCAGTTTGTTCATGGGTTTCGATAGCTTTCTCATCCTTCCACATTTCTAAAAAAACAAACTCATTATCAATTGAGGCGTCCGCAAATAATTGATAGCTTATATTTCCCTCTTCTTCCCTGGAACTTGAAACCACTGATTGAGTATGCGCCAAAAAATCTTGCCGTTTGTTTGGGTCCACCTTCAAAAAAGCATGAATAATGATCATTTTCTTCCTCTCTCCTTTTCAAACAGAATTCTTTTTATCTTTCCCTAATAATGTTAAAGGAAACCCTCAGGAATGATTTAAAGTACTAGCCTTAAGAGAAGATTTCCATCATTGATTCGTACGCCGGGCTGCTGGTGCCCGTCATCAAATTTTCTGCCATATCGGCGATATTGCTTCCTTCTCCCGGCAATACAATAGCTCTGAAAAAATCGTTTTCCAGTTCAATACTCCTATATTCTAAATCATTCACTTATCTAACTGCCATATAAACAGCCTCCTATAAATAGATTTGATTTTATTATTGTGTATATTTTATAAAATCCTAAGCACCTTAAAGACATATTGTACCCGGTTTCTTCATTAGTCAAATAAAAGAGTTTCAAAAAGGATAAAAACCATGGACTTATTCCCCCGATCACGCAAAAATCAAGGGGCTGTCCAATAAGTCCCTAAAATAAAACAGGTAGCGGATGCCGGCTGCTTTCAGGATGTTGTGGGCTAATGCCATGAGCGCAAACTCGTATTTGAATAATGTGGACAATTTTTAGAAAAAACAGTAAAATGTAAGTGATTGCAATCTTCTTTACATATTTTTCTTCAGCTTTCCCTCACAGCGCAAATTGAACCTTGTGCCGCAGAGGGCTCTGACTCATTATGAAACGCAAGGGGGCTTAATGAAATGCTATTGGTTATTATCTTTGGTCTTGTTTCACTATTGGCATTAGCAGGCATTTTAAAATCTCTTAAAAGCAAAAATATTCTTGGTCTTCTGTTTGCTGTCATCAGCACAGGAATTTTCGGCTGGTTTACCATCATGACGCTCATTCATAATGGTTTCCCAGTTTCGCATTAAAAGCGAAAAGTTTCTTCGGCTATAAGAAAAGAGGCGGTTATGGCCGCCTCTTTTCTTATAGCTTTTCTTTTACGCTTTTCATTTTGCTTTCCATATTCGATGGTTTATCTCTTCGCTCATCAATTCTGATCGATGTTGCGACACGGGGAACTCCCTTAGAAAACGGAGATTCATGGATTTCCTGTATCACAGTGAAAATGTCAGACAGATTGCCTTCAATGATCGTATTCATCGGGGTCAGCTGAAAGTGTATTGTGCCCTCTTCTTCATGCCTCTTTAAGATGCGCTGAATGTCTGCCACATACTGGCTGACGCTTGGACCTTCCATTCCTACTGGTATAACGGTAACATCTGCGATTGCCATTCTTATTCATCCTCTTTTCCTTGAAAAAAGTTTATAGCTTTTATTCGTCTTCATATTGACTATATTCTCTAATTGGGTGCCATATAAACACCATTGTCCATTTGGCGAACAGCTTAAAGGCTCATTGTCCTTATGCTTTAAGAGCTCTTCTTCTTTTCCCGTCTTCCAGTTGAAACTGACCAGAGAGAAATGATTGCCTGCCCCGCTGCCATCACCCCCGCGCTCAGGCCGGAAGGTGATCAGCTCTGTTGTTTTCTCGATTACATCCATCTTGGGAATCACCCAGTCCGAAAAGGTTTTGAGCAATGGCATAGACATAGAGGATAATGCTTTGCCTTTATTATTGTAAAAAATATAATCCGCCTTATCAGGGCTTTCACTGCTGGCAGCTATGCTCATAAGCCCTTTGCCCCACTTTTTAAAATATCCTGTATCCAGCATGACGGTTTCTGTTTTTCCTGATGTAAGATTTCTTTTCATTAATGGAGCTGTCTGCCCGGGATTTTGTTTATCCCAGTCCAAATATAGCAAATCATCCTTAGAGCACCATTGCGCAAAAGGCTGCGGAAAATGAACCTTGTCCATTTTCTTGCGGGTGACGTCCGCCACATAACTGCTGTATGTCCAATTTTCATTAAATCCGGAAATAAACAAAACACCATCGCTGTAAGGATTCCATTCATAGGTAAGCTCTGTAGAGGGAATTGCTGCAGAATAGACGGATTTTCCTGTGTGATTCAGGATTTCAATGACCGCCTTCTTTTTTGAAGAAGACAACCTAACCAGCACAAAGGATTTTGAGGGACTGATTTTCACATCCGATATGGAAGCTTCATTTCGAAAAAAAACACTTTTTTTGTTCGTCTTCATATTCCAGGAAATTATCTCCTGCATTTGATGGCCTTTTTTCCCTGAAGAGTAAAGAATCGTATGGGAGTCCAGCCATCCATAAGCAATAGCATTCAACTCACCGGCCTGCATGGGGATGTTTGGAGCAGGTTTCGTATCCTGCGGGGGAGCATCTTCCAGACGGCCATGAAACATGCATCCGGATAGGAATACGATCAAAATGAAGCAATAGAGCAGTATAACAGCGCTATGGCTTTTGTTAAAAAAGGCGCCCTTTTTTGGCCGGCGCCTGTTGAGCAATGACCAAAATAATGAAATCTCAACACACCCCCAGCATACTTATAAATTTCATTATAAAACAAAAATCTTCAAGCTGCTGAAATAAAATACGAGATTTTTTTACTATTTTTTCATCGAGGACCCTTTGAAGCAGGTCTAGCTTTATTAAAGGCATTTGCCCTACGTATATAATCCTGCCATTAAGATCCCTAATGTATCTATATATATTTCCTCCATTTGTGAAAGCGGAAGCGGATTGATGCCAAAGCCAAGCTCCAGCGTAAAGCCTGGCTGCCGGAATTCCTGGATGAACCAATCCTTATACCCTCCATGGCTGTCAATATATTGAACGGCGCGATACGGACTTCTCCGCTCGAACTCACTGGCAATGCAATAAGAGTAATCCGGCTCTTTCGATTCATAGCCCCAGTAAAACTCCTTTCCCTGGGTGTGCAGCGCGATAACCTTGTCAAAGCTGCTTTCCTTGGCCAGTTTCCACATTGCCACGGCTTCAGGTTCCGTTAAGAAGCGATCTCCCGGATAATCGCGGAATGAAGGGGCCTGCGGGGCATTGCGGACCTTTTCAATATCCCAGCCTGCCGGGAACTGATTATTCAAATCAACCCCCCGGATATTTGACTTCCATGCCAAATATTCCCCTGATCCTTTATTCATGGCAGCTACATCATATTTGCCCTCGGCTGCGGTTTCTCCTTTATGGACGAGTTCTACTCCATCGGGATTAACCATTGGCACGATGGAGATTGTTACGTCATCATAAAAGGGAAGGGACCGCAAACCAAAAAGCGGAGTGTTATTCGCCATGGACAGGAGAAGCTCGTTCAGCCACTTCATAAGTATGGCAGATGTAATCCACTCGTTGGCATGAAAAGCCCCGTTATAGTGGATGACCTTAGGCCCCCTGCCCAGGCGGACTTCGAATATTTCACGCTTCAGCACACTTTTCCCAATGGCCTTTATTTTAAGAAAAGGATAGAGCTCCTTCAATGCTTTTAAGTCTGATATCAAAAGCTCATAATCATAAGGTTTTTTGGTCATGATTGCAGGTTCCCTGATTCTTTCGGGAATGTATATGCCAGCTTCTTTTTTCCCTTCATTCACAGCGAGCAGCGCATCAAGTGAAAGCTGATTAGCGGCTGCTGCCTCCCTCATGCTTTGACTGGCAGTCCTTCTCACTGTATAGCCCGGAATGACCAGGCCATCTCTAGAGGAGCCGCCGTCTCCAAGCCCCGGATTGGCATCTTCAATTAATTGTGCAGGAACTCCAAAAAGGAGCTGATAATACTCTGACGCATCGTCTGGCCTTCCCATGATTTTCATGAATATCCCCTCCGCTTTTCCTTAATAACATATGAAACAGGAAAGCGAAAAATGTTGGAACAGGCCTGGCATAGCAGCTATTGATCAAAACGCAGCAGATCGCCGTAAATGATCCTGTCTGAATACTGCAGCTCCTGCTTTGCTTTGTCTTCAAATAGCCCGCAGTCATCATGCTTTAAAACTCCGCCGCTGCTTCTGTCATAGCAGATATCCTTTGTAAACACGTATCGGTCCGTAATGAAACTGCTGTCGCGGAGGATTGCCATCCTTCCATCATGATTAGCTGAAAACAAGTCATTTCCAAATGAGATATTATGATTTGTTTCAATGCCCAAAAGGTGCAAAAGAGTAGGCTGAATATCAATTTGCCCGGCAATGGCATCCATGATTTTCCCTTCTTTTCCTGGTATGCGGATAAGCAATGGCACCCTCTGCAGCTGGATGGACTCATATGGTGTGATTTCCCGGCCAAGAAACTGTTTCATGGCTGCACGGTGATTCTGTGAAATCCCATAATGGTCACCGTATAATATGATCAGCGATTTATCATACAGTCCCGAGGCCTTCAGGTCTGTTATAAACTGGCGGAGAGCTTCATCCGCATAGCGGACAGACATGATATAGCGATTAAGGGTTTTCGAATCTGTCCCGATATCACCGATGGATTGATCCTCTTTCCCGAGTGTAAAAGGATAATGGTTGGTCAGCGTGATGAATTTTGCATAAAAGGGCTGCGGCATTCCTTTCAGATGCGGTATGGACTGCTTGAAGAATTCCTTATCCTTCAGGCCCCAGTTGACAGAATTAGCATCATTGATCACATAATCCCGGCTATGATAAAACCGCTGGTAGCCTAAAGATTTATACATGATATCGCGATTCCAGAAGCTCTTATTATTAGGATGCAAAGAAGCGGTGTAATATCCGTTATGGTTCAGAATGGACGGAGCTGCTTTATAGGTGTTCTGTGAATTGGTAAAAAAAACTGCTCCTCTGCCCAGCGGATACAGAGAATTTTCTGCGATAAATTCTGAATCAGAGGTTTTTCCCTGGCCAGTCTGGTGATAAAAATTATTGAAATAGTAGCTTTCCTTGATGAATTGATTAAGGAAAGGGGTGATTTCCTCTCCATTCGCCTTTTCATTGATCACAAAGCTTTGCAGGGACTCCATTGAAACGCAGATGACATTTTTTCCTTTCGCAATCCCGAAAAAATCCTGGCTGCTCTTCTTTCTATTTGCATCAAGGTAATTTTTGACTTCAGCCAGCTCACTGCCATCTGCAAGTGCCCGCTGTGCGGAGGACTTAGACTGAAGATACACATCATATAAATGGTAATTATAGGTTCCAATGTTCTTAACGAGGATTTTTCTGTCAAATGTTCTTGAAAGCAGCTGCGGACGCTCTGTTTCAGCAAGAATTAAATTCAAAGCACTAATCGACAATGCAAAAACCAAGTAGCTCTTTCCGGTCATCGCCGGGAATTTCAAAATAGCAGATACTTTGTACTTTTTCATCACAGCAAAAAATATAATATCCAAAAAATATAGTAAATCCCAAGGTTCGGCAAGTTCAGTAACACTGCCGCCAAGATCGCTCATATTGCTTGTTTGAAATAACACCGGAAGTGTTAGGAAGTCATTAAAAAAACGATAAAAAACAATATTGGCCAGTAAAATCCCTGTCACGGCCACATTCATCAGAAGCAGATATATGTTCTTCCTTTTATCTTTTAAAAAGAAACTTGCCCCGGCAGCAAGCAGCAGAAAGCTCAAAGGATTAATAAGTAAAATGAATTCCTGAATCATGCTGTCAATATCGATATTAAAGCTGGTTTTATAGGCAATATATGTTTTTATCCATAAAGTGAAAACAGTGAGCCATAAAAACGATGAATAGCGCATAATGAAATTCTTCATGGATGCCTCCTCCTTTCTGTTGCACTTATTGAAACAAGGCTTCTTCCCTTTTTTTCGATTCCAGGTTTACTGAGGGCCATAAACAAAAACAAAGAAGCTTTCCATATTAACGGAAAGCTTCTTTATTATTTTCTCCTTATAGCGGAGCTCTATTCTATTCAATATAAGCATTTTTGACGAGCCAGGCAGCACCGATCACTCCTGCATCATTGCCAAGGGTAGCCGTAGTAATCTCCGCCGATTCACGCACCCTTGTAAAGGCATGGCGCTTGAAGGCTTCTCTTACAGGCGCGATCAGCACTTCACCAGCTTTCGAAACACCGCCGCCAATCACAATTTTCTCAGGGTTCAGCACATTGGCTACATTAGCAAGAGCCAGTCCAAGATAGCCTGCTACTTTATCCACCACCGCAAGGCTAAGCTGATCTCCTTTTTCTGCACAATCGAAAATTAATTTAGATGAAAGGATTTCGCCATTTTTAATTTTTTCTGCAGCCAGAGATGTTCCGTCTGATGCTTTAATTGCTTCTGCTGCAAGACGGACAATGCCTGTTGCGGAAGTAACGGTTTCCAGGCATCCTGTTTTGCCGCAATTACAAGGTGCGCCACCATCAGGAACAACTGTAATATGCCCGATCTCGCCTGCAGCTCCTGAAATCCCGTGGATCAGCATGCCATTGGCGATTACTCCGCCGCCCACTCCCGTTCCCAGAGTGACACAGACAATGTCCTTGGCGCCTTTCCCGGCACCCTTCCACATCTCGCCGACCGCTGCCAGGTTTGCATCGTTATCGATCACAGCCGGCAGGGAGGTTTCAACCTCGAGCAGGTCCTTCAGCGGATAATCTGTCCAGCCGAGATTGACTGCTTCATAAATGGAGCCTGTCACATAGTTTACAGGTCCAGGGGCACCCATGCCGATTCCCACAACTTTACTCTTAGACTCGCCCAGTTCACTGAGCTTATCGTCAATCGCTTTGGCAATATCTATTGTGATGTGTTTTCCATTTTCAGATATATCCGTAGGAATTTCCCATTTGTGAACGATTTCACCATATACGCTGATGAATGCAAGCTTTATTGTCGTACCGCCTAAGTCTATCCCCATAATCCACTTGTTCATTTCCTTCACCCCTATTGTTTCTCTTTGTCTCTTTCAATCTGGATCTGCTGCCTGAGCAGCAGGAGAGCCATTTGGTAATCTTTTGTGTCCATCATCTGAGACCGGTAAATTTCCCTGATTTCCGTCTCCATCAGTTCAAGCTCTGCCACTCTATTTCCTATATAAATAAAGGTGCCAAACCTTTTTAAAAACTGCTGAATATCATAAATTGTTTTCATAAAATCCCTCTTTGCTTCTAGCGATTTCCTCTTAAAAGTATATCGGAACACTCTATAACTCACAAGTCTAGATAACGATATTCTTTTTTTTAGCGAAAATTCAAATTCCAACATACTTGTCCCTCTGTACTCATACATATCAATATCTCTTGTAAACGGAGGATTTCTATGAAAAGACAGCTAAAAACCGCAGCATTCATCCTGATGGCTTCGCTTTTTTCAGTCCTTTATCTTTTTCATAGCCAGCAGGCAAAGGAAACGATTCTATTTTTCCCGATCGATCCTTCGCTGAGCTTTGATTATGCAGGTACACATCTCCTATCTGAAAAAGCCGGAAAAAGCTCCTTCACTGTCCGGCTGAAATCTTCCTCCCAATTAAATCATTCAGCCTATATAAGGCAGGATGTCTCCCTGCTTTATCGGAATGGCAGGCTTCAGGGAGTGCTCAAGGAGTGGAGGCAAAATAAAAAAACCTTAGATCAGGAGGGCACCTGGAAGGAAAAAGATAGTTCCCTATTGCAGGCGATTACCTTTCATTATGCCGAGGTGCATAAGGGTTCAGACTATAGAAGCGCCCAGGAAATGAGCCATAGCAGCCTATATGTAATACTGCCTCCATTCGCAGGATATCAATATTTCGAAAAGCCATTATCATCAAAACAGGTCCGGTGGAAGGACACACTGGATAAAGCTGCATACATGGAAGCAGAAAAAAACCTGAATCAAAATCTAAAGGCTTTCCATATCAATGAAAATCTCTATACAACATTATCCCTAACCGATCTGCCGCAGCAAAAAAATGTCTTTTTCTCCGCTTTTCCTTCCTCCAAACGGGAAGAAATAATCGGAAAGCTATGGGAAGGCATTTATAAAAATATTGCCCTCGGAATAAAAAAAGAGGATGGCACTGTTATCAGCCCTGAAGGCAGCACCATTCCCCAATTGCTTCTTTCTAAAAATAAAAGTGAATTGCTTGTTTTATTGACTGCCCCCGACGGAACACCAGTACTTCTCCGTCAGGAATTATCAAGCAGATGATCGATATTTTCTTCAAGCTTCTTATAGGAAGCTTCCGAAGGCTTCCTTTCAACTGCTTTTCCGGCAGCTTTTTTTGCTTCCTGAAATTGATTTAATTTGGTATAGCTAAGCGCCAGGTTATAGTAAGCCTCAGACATATCAGGGTTCTGCTGTGCCGCTTTGAGGTATTCTTTCTTTGCTGCTTCATAATTCCCTTTGCCAAAGCTTATGTTGCCCAGCATAAAATGGGAATATGGAGCCTCATCATAGCTATTCACATAGCCTTCCAGCAGCTTTTTCGCTTCTGTTTCATTTCCTTTTTTCACTTTATCGCTTGCCATCTGTACAGCTGCCATGTCATTCTCAGGAGAACTTTCCTGATGCTGGTATCCATATTGAAGAAGGAAATAAATCAGCCATGCAGCTGCCGCGGCAAATAATATCTGCCTAAGCGGCTGCTTATCCTTTGGCAGGTGAACTATGCCTGCCGCAAAAAAGCCGCCGATCAAACCGCCGATATGTGCTGCATTATCAATGCCTTCATTTGAAAACCCGTAGCCAAGATTGATAATGATTAAAATGAAAACATTAAGCCCCATTGTCCTGAAAAACAGTCTTGGGTTGCTGATGCCAAAATAAAGAAGAGCACCGAACAAACCAAATATGGCTCCGCTTGCACCTGCAGATAAAGCAGGGTTAAGCAAAAAGCTGCCCAGCGTCCCAGAGAAACCAGCTAATAAATAGATGAACAAAAATCTGCTGCTTCCATACATTTTCTCAACAGCAGGACCGATTAAATAAAGTGAAATAGTGTTCATGATCAAGTGAATCATTCCGATATGGATAACCATTGGCGTAAAAAAACGCCACCACTCCCCCTGCAGAATAAGAGGTGAGTACTTGGCACCAAAATCAATCAATGTATCAGTCCTGGTGCTTGAACCCGCCCACTCCATCAAAAAGTATACAGCAATTCCAATTGCTATAAAAATGTAAGTGAAAACAGGTTTTCCCCGCTCAAATATCATTTGCTCTTCTTTGGCCTTTTTGACCGCTTCTGCCAGAGCACTCTGCTTTATGGAAGAAATGTCATCTTCTTCAGCTGCCGCCATTTTTGGTTCCTCGATATCCAGATGCATGCCAGTCAGCTCTTCAAGCTGCCTCCATCTATCTCCAAAAGAATCCGTATTCAAAATAAACGTTTCCGCTTCTGTTTTACGGTGCACAAATGGTTTACCTGCAAAGTCATAATCATCCACAGGAACATGTGATGTGATATAGATATTCAAAACCTTAAGAGGCTTATGATACAGCTTCTTCCTGATTTGCTCCCCATTCAGCACGGTCCGTTCAATATCCCTTTTCAGCCAGCTCGCCCAGTCCAATTCACGGAGCATAAGCCTGATGACAGGATAATTTTTTTCTTTCGAATTTTCGAGCCAGATTTCCTGATGATTGTCAGAGATGGTGATAACCCGATAGTTATATTGAGACGAAAGATTTTTAACCGCGGACCAAAATAAATAATCCTCTTGAAATCCCAATACCTTCCCCACTTTCTTCTTTACAGCTGTAAATAGTAAATAGCCTGCCATGCAGACTTTACGGAATGCCTGTATGAACATAAACAGGGTAGTATCCTGTTTTTTAATAAATGAATGCATTAAAACTGCGCCGCCTGGCTTTCCTGTCTAGCTAAGTGTATCCGATTATCTGATCTTTTTCCAAACTTTATTTACATGTAACGCTCTCAGTATCGGTCGAATTTGGCTGATTTAACAATAAAATTATTAAAAGAAAAGAGCTTAAATAAAAAAGCCAGAAGCACGTCTGCAGGCAGCTATATCAGTCCTTCAAGAAGGATATGTGTACTTAAAAGCCTTTATTCTCATTTTCCCAATTCTTCTATGTCACATTTTCCCTTATTCCTATGTTTAAAACACAAAAGCAGGCCGCAGCCTGCTTTAATGAAAATAAGACGATTCGAAATCTTTCAAGGGGATAGGCGGAGAATAATAGTAGCCTTGAACATCTTCACAGCCGAGTTCCTTAAGCAGCTGAATCTGTTTCTTGGTTTCGACTCCCTCAGCAATCACTTTCATTTTCAGGCTTTTCGCAAGGAAGATGATTGCTGTAATAACTTCCCGGTTGCTTTCAATATTTCTGATAAAGGACTGATCAATTTTCAGGATATCTACATTTAATTTATCAATATAGCTTAGAGAACTGTAGCCTGTCCCAAAATCATCAATGCTGATATGTATGCCTTTTTCCCTTAGCGTTTGCAGGATACAGTTCACATCCTCCTCATTTTTCATCACAATTCTTTCAGTGATTTCAAGCTCGAGGAAATGTCCTTCTATCTTGTAATCCTCCAGTGTGTTAATGATATAGGAAGCAAAATCTTCCTGCAAAATGGAAATCAAGGATATATTTATCGAAACTCTCTTAATATCCTTTCCGCTTTCCTTCCATCCCGAAAGAACCTTGCACACCTCATTAAAGACAAACTTTTCCAAAAAGACAATCATCCCGCTTTCCTCTGCAATAGGAATAAACACATTAGGAGGGATAAAGCCCTTTTCTGGATGATTCCACCGAAGCAAAACCTCTGAACCTGTCAACTTGTCTTCCGCAGTATGAACCTTTGGCTGAAAATAAAGCAGAAGCTCCCTGTTTTCCAAAGCTTTTTGCAAATCGGACTCCAGGCCAAGTTTATTCAGGGTCTCTTCAGCCATTTCTTCATTATAAACAGAGAAGCTATTAGCACCATTCTCTTTGGAATGATACATGGCAATGTCGGCAAATTTGTAGAGATCATTAGGATTTTTCGAATGCTCAGGATAGGAAGCAATTCCCATGCTTGCTGTTAGCAGGACTTCATAGCCATTAACAGAAAGTGGACTTCTAAAGGTCTCGATAATTTGCTCTGCCAGGGTTTTCACATCAGTAGCCGGAATCAGGATTAAAAATTCATCTCCCCCTAGCCTTGATGTGATTCCAGATTCATTGATGATATTCTGAAGTTTTTTGCTGACCTCAATCAATAGCTTATCGCCAAAAGAATGCCCAAATGTGTCATTAATTCGTTTAAATCTGTCGAAATCAAGAAGCATGATGCAAAAAGCACTATGTTTTACTGTGAATTCCTTCATAAGCATCCTTATTCTTCTTCTGTTAGGCAAATTAGTCAATTCATCATGGTAGGCCATATATTGAACCTGAAGCTCAGCTTTTTTTCTGTCAGTGATATCTTCTAAAACGCCGAAAACTCCGATGAGCTTGTTATTTATATGGGTTCTGACTGCTGTGATTCTGACGTACCTATATGTTCCCTCTTTGCCAAGTATCTGTGTTTCTATATTAGAAACATTTCCCTGCAGGACATTTTGCAGATATTCAAGCACCGCTGACTTTTCAGCGTCACTGAAAAATATCCGGATATGCTTACCCTTCAATTCTTCCTTACTGTAACCGGTAATTTCCGTGGCCACAAGGTTGGTGTCCAGGATGTTCCCCTCCAGATCAACGGAAAAAACAGCCGCGGGATTGTTATTAAAAAGCGAGGTATATGACTGTATATTGTTCAGCAGGATTTGACTTCCAAATAGGTTTGGCACCAGCATCATAATGATATTTGCAATCATTACTATGAGAAATGGAAGAATTTCCTCGAAAAATGATGGATCGTACGCATCAAAGCTTAACATAGATACAATTGTGATATATGGAATGCCTGAAAATGAAATACCGGCCACAGCCGAGCCTATATACTTCCATTTTCTCGGGAGATTAAACGAATCTTCATGAGTGATTTGAATCAGAAAACGAAAAATAGATAAAGATACATTGATAGTTAAAATTAATGTTATCACAAAGAACACTGGTTTGATATCGACTAAATCCCCGAATAGCACAAGGAATCCGCTGATATTTGCACTCAAAATCACGATGGCAATAAATAAGCCGCCCAAAATATGCTGTATTTCATTCTCAATGCGGAATTGTGCCATTTTCAAAGCAATGAGAGAACCTATAAAACATATCAAAAAATTCAAAGCAACATAAAGCTGGTAATTATCTACGGAAAATGGCAAATCTACCGATACAGAAACAAAGAAATGGGTTAGCCAAAAAGAAACAGCCAGCAATACAGAACACGCAGCGAGGGTTCTCCAGTTCATTCCTTCCTTCCGGATTTTCCTGCTCGCCTCTATTCCGATAATACAGCTGATGACCGAAAATAGGACAGTCATCAAAAGATATCGATAATCAAATAAACCAAAACTTGAAAAAGAATACACAGCTTCCTCCTGTCTGCCCTAGATGAGGGTTTTTATTGCCTGTTCATACCACTGATTTTGCAGTGGTCTTATTTAATGTATTTTGGTGATATATATTGTATCGGCCTTATGTCCCGATACTTTATACTCATATTACGGCGTAATAAAATTTCCGTATATATGTTCCTTGACGGATTTATTTCTTATCAAAAGCCCGCAAAGAAAAAAATACAGCCCATGTTATGCCGAATCAGGAACGGCATGATTATGAACTGTATTTTAATATGGATATTAAGAATGTATTTTGAACTCAACCATGGCATTTTCCAGATTTTCCAGGAGCTCTGCCAAATTAACCGTGTACTGTGCCAGATCATTAGATGATGCTGCCTGTTCTTCCATAGAGGAAGCAATTTCTTCTGCTGATGCGGCCGTTTGCTGGGATATGGCTGAAATTTCTTCCATTGTTTGAAGCACATTTTCTTTTTGGCCCCGGATGTTTTCAATGGACTTTGCTTCAAGATTCATGGCAGCTATTACTTCTTTCATAGATCCGTCCATCTCTGTCATCGATTTGCTGACGGATGAGACTGCACCATGCTGCTCTTTGGAGATTTCATTGGTTTCTTCCATGGTCTTAACAAGCTTGTCTGTGTCTATCAGTACGCTGTTAATGATTTCCTGGATATTTAAGGCTGCTACTTTGGAATCGTCTGCCAGGTGTCTAACTTCATTTGCCACAACAGCAAAACCCTTTCCGTGTTCTCCTGCCCTGGCTGCTTCAATAGAAGCATTTAATGACAAAAGATTCGTTTGTTCAGCAATATTGGCAATGGCTTGCGTGACATTCGCTATGTTTTTCGACTTATCTGCAAGGCTTGCTATCATACTTGTCACTTTCCGGAATGCCTCTTCTAGCTGAGAATATGAATCTTTCAATTGATCCACCTGATCCATTCCTGCTTTTGCCTCATCAGAAGCTTTACCGAGTTTAGCTTGGCTGCTGCTTGATTGCTGCAGAAGTTCATCAATCTCCATGCTTAATTTTCGAGTGGCATCAGCACCTGTTTCTACCTGAAAAGTTTGATTTGATGCACCGCCTGCTATTTCTTCAATCGCACTAGATACTTCTGAAATAGATGTATTATTTTCTGCCGCAATAACGGTCAGACCCTTGACCGCTGTATTTACACTCGCTACATTGCCCTTGACCGTTTCAATCAGCTGCCGCAATTTGGCGAGCATTGTGTTATAACTCTTAGAAAGGTCACCGATTTCGTCATTGGATGAAACAGAAATTCCGCTGACAAGATCTCCTTTGGCAGTTTTTGCAAGAACAGCCTGAAGGGAACCAATGATTTTATTTAGCTTTCCAACCAGGAAGATGGCACAGCACGCACCAATTAATAATCCGATTATCGCTGAAATAATCGCCCTGTTTGCAATATCCTTCAGTTTTGATTGCAGATGCTCATTGGGCGTAAAAGACAGCACCTTCCAATTCAGCTTCTTAATGTTTGCTGCTTCTCCTGTATACGGCTGCCCGCTATAATCCAGAGACTGGGAAGAAAAATACTTATCCTGATACAATTCTCCAACCCAGTTGAATTTCTTATTAAATTGGCTTTTGTTTGCGACTAGATCACTTACACCTTCTTCAACATGGCTTTTTGCCGGATTCATGTTTTTTCCATCAGCATTTTTCATAAAAGAACTGACAACAAATCCTTGTGAGTCGAGGATAATGAGTTTGCTGTTTGAGTAATGCTCAATACTTTTTCTTATCTCTCCAATGGAGGACAGATCGATATCATATCCCAGTGCTCCAGTCATAACCCCTTTAGTAAAAACAGGCGTGACAACTGAAGTCATAATTTTCACTGTCACACTGTCCCGGTATACACATCCATCCATTGTGTTTTGGGGCTCGCAGTCAAATCCTTGTAAGTCATGGTATCCCGTACGTCTTTGTCAAATGCCATTTTCGGGAATATATGGAGCTTTCCGCTATGCCCGTCCATATAATAGGCTGAAAGCAAGTTTCCATTTTGTTTTTTTACTGTTTCCAGGTTCTTTTCAACTTCCGTCATTGATTTTCTTCCAGCAAGCTCGATGGATACTAGAGATGATAGCTGTTCAAGGGATCCTTCATAATTTTTCAGTTCAGCCTGAATTTGGCCTGAAGCGTTTTTTGAACTTATTTTATTTGAGGCTGTGTTATCTTTTTCAATAATCTTTGCAACAGTGCTATTCATCGAAATCGCTGTGACTGCAATTGCAATCAGGACTGCTGTACATATAAACAGCATCCATTTGACCTTTAAAGAAATTCTCCATTTCACCTTATTTTTTTCTTCAGAATTCTTCATATTTTATACAGCTCCCTTGGACATTTTTGCAGGTATCTTTTGGTGTTTAGAACTGGTAATTTTGTTGCCCCGGCACATCTCCCTTAAAACATTTTGGTGAATTTGGACTCGTATGAACTCAGTCTTTCATACCAGACCAATTTATCTATCTATCGGATACTTTTTTTAGTTTTACAGCGGTAAATTGCGGAAAAACCGATAAAAGAAAAGTAAATGAATTAAAAATAATCATTCTATTTATGCTGGCGGATTAGGAAGGAATCTTCAGGACACCTTTTCTTTTGTGCATAGAAAAAACCTTGCCGGATGACAAGGCTTTTTCCTATTATTTAGTTCGGCCAAACATGTTCTGCATCATTTTCTCACGCATGCCAGGCATATTCAATGAGCTAGAAACAAGGAACTTCCTGAGAAAACTGTTTGAAAGAAACACATTCAATAAACGGTAGCGATACTGAAAACCCAGGTAAATGACTGAGCCTATGGCAATAATCCGTATTAATAATTTCATGGCTATCCCTCCTTTTGTTAGTTTGCTGACAAAAGGAGAATTTATGAATATTCTTTTTAAAAAAATAGCTGTTTTCGTAAACTTCTGCTTTGGAACAAGGTGATTGATTTCCGCTCCAGGATGCTCGCATTCCGCTGGGCGGGCGGTGAGCCTCTCTGTTGCGCCTGTGGGGTCTCCCCTGTTCCGCTAATCCCGCAGGAGTCTCGCACCTTACACTCCAATAACCTGGCTTAACAATGGGATTGCCTCGCAGAACTTATTAAAAAACAACAATCTATAAAAAAGAGCCTTAAGAAAAGAGCCACAATAATTCACACCGCGATACGCGTGCTGATAATAAAAAGGCATAAAGCCGCAATCATGACAGATGCTGCATTAACCACATCATTATTCACCCAGGAAATCCCCTTATCTAGAATAGTCTTTTCTCCGCAATGGAACGTTTTTTCCGTCCTGCCCCCGCATTCATGGCAAATATACTCTGCCTGGACCGCTCCTCCAAGCAAGGTATCTGCCAGACATCCGATAAAGCCTGATAGAGCTATCTTAAGCGTCTGATCTATCATCAGTTCTTTAAACAGCACTATTGAGAGTAAGGCAATAAAAAGAGACCCTGACATAGCTGCAATAGTTCCAGGCAAGGATACTGCACCGGAAGTTCCACGTTCAGCCTTTTTAAAATTCAGCAGATGCCAGGGACGTTTTTTGCTTAATACGCCTATTTCTGAGGCCCATGTATCCGAATTGGCCGCTGCCAGACAAACGATAAACAAAAGCAAAAACAGCTGTGACGGATGCAGCCAATACAATAAGGAAAAAACAGCCGAAGCCCCGCCATTCGCCAGGACCTGTACAGCGTCTCTCCTGCTCCCTTTTTCCGATATTTCTTCTGCTTTTCTCTTTTTCTTAGATTTAATTTTGGAAAGAAGGCTTGAGCTGACAAAAAAAGCCCCAAGCAAAAGCAGCCCGGGCAAATGAAATCCAAGCTCAACAGAAATTCCGACAGCAATCGCTGCAATCATGCCTGATTTTGACAAGGCGGCAGCGGCGCATGCCGCTATAGCTGCTGCTGCAATGCCAGCCATATATATAAGATCAATCAGCATGGCAGTCTATTTTTCCAGACGGGGTAATCAGCATCTTGACGGGTATGTCATGTGTCTCTGCCGGGAGCTGCCCCCTGACCTGGAATTGGAAAGCAAGAGAAATTGAAAGACCTTTATAACCAATAAGAAAACGGTCATAATACCCGCCGCCGACGCCTAAGCGATTACCGGTTTTTGTAAAAGCCAGTCCCGGCACAATCAGCAGATTAATATCAGAAGGCTGAACGGCCCTGGTGCTTTCTACAGGTTCCTGGAGTCCAAAGTAGACGGTCTCAAGCTGGGAGAAGGAGCTGATTTCTTTAAAGACCATGCTTTTAGTATCAGGAATACATTTAGGCACAGCCACCTTTTTGCCTTCCTGCCATGCCCTCTCAATGATTTTCTTTGTATCTATTTCAGGGTAAATGGAGATGGTTATTCCAATCGTCCCGGCACTTTTCCATTCATCCATTTCAAACAGGGCGCCAGCAATTTGGCCGGAAAGGATTTCATGCTCCACTCCGTCAAGCTGCGCAAGTCTGCTCCTTACTTCCCTTCGCAGATTAATCTTTTCTTCAAGCATATGTATTCACCCCTGAGTTCCTTTCTGTATCAGAAAAGGAAGATACCAAAATATTATATTATTTTTAGATATAAAAAAAACAACAGGAAAAACTCCTGTTGCTTACTTTGTTTCACGGTGAGCTGTGCTGCGTTTTTCTCTTGGGCAGTACTTTTTAAGCTCAAGACGATCTGGATTGTTACGTTTATTTTTTTTAGAAATATAGTTACGGTCTCCACATTCAGTGCAAGCTAACGTAATATTCACGCGCATGTGTATTTCCCTCCAAACATATTGACTTTTTCACATAGGACTTTTCTATAATAGCACTATTCACTACTAAATGCTAGTCCGATTTCGGGGGAAATTTAAGAAAAAAAGCGTAAGCTCCTGTTCAGCTTGCGAAGCAAATAGGGTTTTGGCCTTGGAAGGTGCTCTTTGCCTTCTGAGGACAAAACCTCTTTTGCACAGCAAGCTAGGCGCTGGTGCTGGATTAGAAAAAAAGCGCAAGCGCCTGTTCAGCCTCAACTAGCATAAGGCGCGTAAGAATTGAAGGCGCTCTTTGCCTTCTCTTCTTGCGTGACTTATGACCTCGAGAGGCTAGGCGCTGGTGCTGGATTAAAAAAGCGCAAGCGCCAGAATGTGGAACAAAGACGCTGCGTCCTTCCGCAGCGTCTTTGTAAATCATCCTTCCGGAAAGTGCATCTTCTGAGGCGTGCTACAGCGTTCTCAGAAGGCCTTCATTCAATCCCCGAGCTTCTTCCTTTGTCGGCGTATGGATAACCCATGCCATGGCTTCTGCGCATTCTCCTGGGCCTATTTCGGCTTCAAGAGAGAATATGCTGCTCACTTCTCCCTTTGCCAAAGGAGAATACGACAGAATTCCATCCTTAAGGGATTTGAAACACCCATTCTTATATAAGTTTCCTTTTCCCTGGATGCAGTACTGAGAGATTCCCTGCCCTTTTAACGTGCCGCCAAGCAACGAGATGGAGCCTTGGGACATATGCAGAATGGCACGCTCTGGAGGGCTATAAAAGGCCACAGCCTGTCTCTCTAATATATTTTCATATTGGAATACAAATTTAGGATATTTGAAAGCCCTTCCATTATTCTTGATGGTGCATGTCACAAATGATACTTGGCTTTTGGTAAAGGATTGAATAAGTGTGCGAACCTCTCCAGCATGATTTGTAAAAGAATCCTGCTCCGAATGCCAATCAAACGTGCCATCCATCCATACCCCTGCCTTCAAGCCCTTACGCGGACCCTCTTGGACTGCATGCGGTTTATATGCCGACATTGTATTCATAAATATCCTCCCTTTTTAGATGCTTCTCTTTTTATAAATGGCACATGGACGGCTGCTCTTCGTTTATACGTATTTTTAAAAACCGGGTATTCCTTTTCTTCTATTTTAGCTATTCTTATCGTAGCATTGAATGGGCACATGGACAATAAACGCATTTTGTCGATATGTGCCAGCCTTATCAGACAGGGCTAAAAGAGTGAAAAATAATTTTGCTGACTTTATTTACAGTCTGAATTTTCAGATAATATATCTGGTCAAGTATTTATTTTAGACAAATCTCGTTTTTGTTTTTAAAAACTCCATATAAGATGCAGGAATTTCAACCATATTTTTTAAAAAATGTGTATAGTAGAAATATATGCAGAAATTTAGTTTTCGAGGTGAAATCATGGAATATACCATCATAGGACTTTTAGCACTTTCGATCATGTTTATCGTTTTATCCTTCTTTAAACGCGATCGCGTCTCGAAGCTTGAGGATGATCTTGAACAAATGACCCTGTCACATATGCAGGATATGTATGTATTGAAAAAGAAGATAAAAGTCCTGGAAGAGGAGCTTCTGCTCCAGGATCCGCCTGCAGCCATGCTGAAGCCCTCCGCTCCAGCAGCTTCTAAACGCAGTTTGCCCATAAATGAAATCCTGAGGAGCCAGGTTCTCTCACTCTTCCAGCAGGGACTTTCCCTAGAACAGATTGAAAGGCAGTCTGCCCTTTCCAGAGAAGACATCATGACTGTAATTGAGGAACAGGGATCGAGGGGTTACTTACATGAGTAGAATAGCACTCAGGGCATTTGCAGCAGGAATCATCTTTGCATGTGCTGTCCTCTCTGGAGCTTATTACCTTTTTGATCAAAAGGAAGCAAGAGGAACCGGCACACAAGAGACGGCGAAACTTCCTGAGAAAAATGGCAATGCAGAAATACGGAAGCCGGATAAAAAGCAAGCAAGTTCTGTAAAGCCCGTTACTCCAGGCAAAGGGAAAGAAACAAAAAAACAGGCTCATGACCCAATTCAGGACAAAACCAGCCCTTCTTCCTACTCGCTTGAAATCAAATCAGGCATGACGACAGAGGACATCTCCAACCTTTTAGCTGCAAATAAGATAATAAAAGACAAAAAGCAATTTGAAGACTATATGGAAAAAAATCATTTGAGCGGGCGCATCCAAATTGGCACCTATGTACTGACAAGCGTCATGCAGCTCTCACAGGTTGCCAAAACGATTACAAACTAACCGGGGCTATTATTTGCGCCCGGTTTGTATGACCATGTAATGATAAAAAATGATAAGACTGATAAAATAATCCCAAGGACGGTAACGGGCAACCACCGATAATGCAAATAGGAGACTGTTCATCTTCTCTTTTGGGAAGAACCTATTGCCTTTGAAACATTCCGTAAGAATGTCCCAATTAATATTGTCGAAGATATTCTTCGAGTTGAATAAATCTCTTTAACTGTGCATGTATGAATGGGAGGTTAATATGTGAGAAAAGTTATTTGTCTATCTTTTATTGGGATCATGGTATTATCGGGATGCACGAAGCCAGAAGAAGAATCATTAGGCTCAGGCTATAACTCAGAAGAAGCTACTAAAAGAGGCGATGTTGTTTTTACGCCATCGGGAATTAAGAACTTTAATCGATTTCAAGATTTCTTAGATAACATGAAAATTCATCAAAAAGATAAAGTCCGGATAACTGCTTACACAAAAGAAGGCGACCCAATCTTTAGTGACTTAGATTATGACGGGAAGAACATAAAATACAGTCATGACAGCTCGAATGACAAGTTTGGCGGTGACCCCAGTGTTTTTACAAACACCTGCTCAAAGGTAATTACAAAAGAAACAGTTGATAATGGTATCGATTACCACTTAAGTGATTGTGTAAAAGCCCCCGAAGATGCTATTGTGGAATTAGGTGAAGAACCTTATCTATTTACAAAGAATAAGTAGTGTGAAAAATAAATAATAGTAGGGAGAAATACACACATACGAAAATTAATCCTCAAGTTTGATGGAAGCTGTACGGATACTAAACACGATGGTGATTTAGGAATTGGTGTTCATGCTTTCTATGAAGACACTCCGGAAACAAACATCTTTGAAATCTCCGAAAGTGCTGGAATCGGCACCAATAATGAAGCTGAATACTTTGCCCTGTTAAAAGGAATGAACACCCTTATCAAACTTGGTTTGACTGAGAATGTTGAAATTATGGGTGACAGTCAAGTCGTGATAAAACAGATGACAAAAGAATATAAGTGTAAGGATTTCCATTTACAGCGACTTTATGTAGATGCTCATAAACTGGCAACAAAATTCACAAACCTTAAATTTATCCACGTAAAAAGAGAGTACAATGAGTTGGCGGATGAACTGAGTAAGCGAAATGTGAAGCGCACATTGGTTGATTATTATAACTACAAATTTTAACTCTTAAGTTTATCGACAGTGGCTCTAATGTTAAAATTAGCATGGACATTGACGAAATAGATTCAGAACACTTCAAGGTTGAATCTTAATTGATTCAACCTCTTTTTATGTCATAACGAAACACAAGAAAAATCTCCTCAAATTAAATTATAAAATTTTTGGTATATTCTATTAAATAAGAATGAGGAGAGAATAGTTTGGGACAATCTCTAAATATTGGAACTGTTGTCGGTAATTACTCAGAATTTGTGATTGAATGCAAAGAATTAAACCATCAGGAAATAACCAATAAATTTGCTTTTCTCTATAATATCAATCAGGTAAAGAGACAATTCCATACGACATCTTGAAAGATGAATGGATAAAAGATGAAATTGAAATGGTAACTGTCAAATGAATGAACAAAGAAATCCCGGACTGTAAGCATCCGGGATTTCTTTGTTATTCATTTAAGTCGAGATGGCGGCCGCGCACTAAATAATAAATATTTTCAGCAATATTCGTCGTATGATCTGCCGTTCTTTCAAGATAGCGGGCAACGAAAGAAAGCTGTGTGACCTGCTGCAGGTTTTCGTTTGATAGCTGGAGCAGGCTTTTAATACTTTCTCCGTACAAGCGGTCCACTTCATCATCCATTAATGCAATTTGCCGTGCCAAAACGATATCATCTTCTTCAAATGCCTTCATGGATAGCTCAATCATCTCAAGAGCTATGGAATGCATGTTTTTAAAGTGTGTAAGCGGCACAATGAAAGGCTTCTCGCCAATCCTGATGGCAGACTTTGCAATGTTCACTCCGAAGTCCGCAATTCTTTCAATATCAGAGGCAATCTTAATGGCAGCGACTATCCGGCGCAAGTCGATGGCAACCGGCTGCTGTTTCGCTATGAGCAGGATCGCAAAATCGTTAATTTCTTCTTCAAGCATATCTGCTCTCGTATCTTCTTCAATAATTTCAACTGCAAGTTCAAGATCTTGGTTCTCGAGAGCCGCAAACGATTTTGAAATGGCCAGTGAGGCATATTCTGAAAGCTGTATCAGTTTACTTTTAAGTTCTTTTAACTCCAGTTCGAATTTCTCGCGTACAACCATCTTTATTCACCCTTTCCTGAAGTATTATCCAAAACGGCCGGTAATGTAGTCTTCTGTACGCTGATCGGCTGGATTTGAAAAGATTGTATTTGTTTCTTTATATTCAATAACCTCTCCATTCAGGAAGAAAGCCGTTTTATCCGAAATCCTTGCAGCCTGCTGCATGTTATGGGTCACAATAATGATGCTGAACTGCTTCTTCAGTTCTTGCACCAATTCTTCCACTTTCAGTGTGGATATTGGATCAAGTGCAGAAGTCGGCTCATCCATCAAGATTACATCAGGCTCAATAGCAAGACAGCGTGCAATGCAAAGACGCTGCTGCTGACCCCCCGATAGCCCATAGGCGCTTTCATGGAGCCGGTCTTTGACTTCATCCCACAAAGCTGCTCCGCGCAAGCTCTTTTCAATAAGTTCATTCAGCTCTTTTTTATTTTTGATTCCGTGAAGCTTAGGTCCATATGCGACATTTTCATAAATGGATTTAGGAAATGGATTAGGCTTTTGGAAAACCATGCCTACATGTGTGCGCAATTCCTCCACTGCATACGATTTATCAAGGATATTTGTGCCCCTGTATTTAATTTCGCCAGATGTTTTCACACCCGGGACAAGTTCAATCATACGGTTAAGGGTTTTAATATACGTAGACTTCCCGCAGCCTGAAGGACCGATAATGGCTGTAACCTCGTTTTGGAAAATATCCAGATTGATATTTTTCAGGGCATGATTTTCCCCATACCACAAGTTAAGCTGTGATGATTGGTAAACCAATGGCTGACTTGGCTGGGAATTAATGTCTCGTGCTTCTTTTTCTATATTCGGCTGCTGCTTCATCACTGTAAGATTCACTAAGTATTCCTCCTTGTTTCGTATCAGGGAACAAGCATATATTAAAGCGCCCATCCATACACGGCACCTTGTCCTTAAATTCGGGCAATCGCTAAAGTTTGTGCTGACTAGTTGTTTTGTCCTGCATATTCAGATTAAACTCCTACTGTAAATGCTGTTTTAACCTTTTGTAAATTTTGCGTTAAGACCTGTTGGAGTATTGTAAAATTCTTTATCATTATTCTGTATTTCCTGAAGCTATCATACAAACCACATTTAATTTCCCTCATCTTGCTTCAGAAATGATAGCCTCCCCTGTCCATATCACAGCACTGCTCCCTGGCAGTATGTATTGTTATAATGAATATTAACAGGAGGAGTATTATTTAATGAATGATCAACAAAGAAATAGATTCGCTGAATTATTGCAAAAACAAAAACAGAAAAGTGAAAAGCAAAAACGTCATTGGTTGGAGGCTGAGCTATTAAATATATTTGACATAAGGCAGGATGTCTTTTGTTTAAGTAAAACAGAGGAAGAACTTATTATGGATGAATTTGTTTCAGCCTTTCCCGTCACAGAGTGGGGCAGAATGGATTGGAAACAAATTAAAAACAAGTGCTTTATTGAGAATGGGCAGACAAACTTAATCATGGATGTTGGTGGCAGCAGGGCTTGAGATTTCACACGATGTTTATGTATTGTTCGGATATGGAGATTACCCCTCCATTCGCACCAATATAAAAAGAATTCTGGTCAATATAGAAGAACTGAGCTGGATGGGCAGCGATTTTTTCATCTTTTGTCCAGCTTCAAGGTATGCGGTAGAATACTTTCATAATGGAGACATTACAATCAGCTGGTATTAGCGTATCGGCTTATAAAGTAAAAATACATCTAAAGCTGTGATACAATTCGCCTTACTTACAAAAAAGACCAAATCACAAGTGATTTGGTCTTTTGCCGTGCTATTAATTTCCTGTTTTTTGGCTTTTTCTGATGGCAGCCTGCTCTTTTTTAATAGCAGGGCTGTTTGCGATTCGTTCGTCAGTCGCTGTATCAGCTTTCTTGCCTTGGGCCTTTTCACGTTCTTTCTTCAATTTAAAGTACGTATCAAGAACCTTTTCTGCAATTTCCTTATTCATTGTATGTCCGGTATGCCCTTGGTAAGCCCAAGGAACAACAGTAGCAAATGCTACCTCTGGATGGTTGTATGGTGCGTATCCTACCAGTGTGATGTTCATGGTATCCACCGGTTTAGAATACTTGGCACGGTCAGGCCCGTCATAGAAAGACTGGGCGGTACCGGTTTTACCTGCAGGCTTATAGCTTTTGTGTGCAAAGAATGGGGCAGCTGTTCCCCCATTTTCCTGCATAACTCTTCTGAAGCCTTCATGCACCCTGTCAATCCAGCTGGATTTCATATCAATCCTGTTCATCACTGTTGGAACGATTTCTTTCACAACCGGTCCAAGCTGATCATTATTATTTACCGGGTCGTGAATCTCTTTAACGAGATGCGGCTTCATCCTGTTACCGCCATTTGCAATGGTGGAAACATATTGCGCCATTTGCATAGGCGTGTAGGTATCATACTGCCCGATAGCAAGATCAAGCAGTTTACCAGGTGTAGTTTCGGAGCCTTTAAAACCGACCATTTCATTTGGCAAATCGATGCCTGTGCGGACACCAAGGCCGAATTGCGCGAAAGAATCACGAATGGTTGAAAATGCTTTAGGATTAAGATCCAATGGTCCATTATACACATAATGTCCGCCGCCGATATTGATTGCTGTACGGAACATATAAACGTTCGATGAATGCTTTAAGGCATCCAGGTCATTCAGCCAGCCATAATTATGGGAAGATCCCTTCGGCTTTGTTCCTTTGAATTTGAGCTTCGTATCAAAGAAGGTAGTTCCCGGCTGGATAGCCCCTGTCTGGTATCCGGTCAGAACTGTTGCTCCCTTAACCGCAGATCCCATATTATAAGAGGTTGTAATATTTCCAAGTGCAAAATCCTCAACGGTATGTTTGCCGGTCTTTTTATCTTTTACATATCTTTTGCCCGCCATTGTCAGGATTTCCCCTGTATTCGGGTCCATGACTACCATGAAGGCACGGTCAAGAAGGGCTGTGTTTGGCATGCTTTTGTATTTCAGCAGCTCTTCTTCAATAATTTTTTCAGTGGCAAGCTGCAGGTCCATATCAATGGTCAGAACAAGGTCTTTACCCCGCTGCCCTTCCGTAATCACCTTAGAATCCACGATATTACCTGATTTATCTGTTACGTTTTTCACTTTTGCCTTTTGTCCATGCAGGACATCTTCATATTCTTTTTCAAGATAGCTTTTTCCTACCCTGTCATTCCGGCTGTAATCGCGTGCCAGGTAATAATCGAGCTGCTCGCTGGGCAGTCCCTCATCTGATGAAGATACTTTCCCAAGCACTGTCTGAAGTGTTTTGTTGTAAGGATAAGCCCTGTCCCAGTCAGTTGTAATATTGACACCAGGCAGTGAGCTAAGATTCTCGCTCACCTTGGCAAATTCAGCCTTTGTCACACCTTTATTTTTTACGGTTTGCGGTGTCAGCGCATAACCGCCGGTGAATTGCCTGAAAATTGCCAGCACCTTCAAATCATGAGGGCTGAATGAGTTCAGCTCCTGATCGGTAATTCTGTCTAATTGAAGTTTGTATAAATCTTTTTCTTCCAATTTCTTCTGCTCTACAAGCTTCCTGTCATGAGCTGTAATTTTCTTTTCTGCCAGCTTTGGATGCTTGAGAATCCAAAAATCTTTTTTATCACGCTCTGTAATTTTCTTTGGGCTCACAGTGATCAGCTTTGATAATTTTTCTGCGGTATCAAGCATCTCCTGCGGCTTAGTGGATTGATATCTTGTATAGGTAATTGCGTCAAGAGGCACGTTATCCACCATTACCTTTAAATTCCTGTCATACATCTTTCCGCGCGGGACCGGGTTATTGACCGTTACATCCTCTGTCCTTGCAATTTCACGGCGATAATCGTCTCCATATACAATTTGGACAAAGCCCAATCGCAAAATCAATATAGAAAACAACACAAACACGAAAAAGAAAAGAAAATTAAGCCGAAAAGGAACGTGCGTCTTTTTCTTTTTTCCTTTTTTCACTGAAGCTACACACCCTTTATCATTTCTCAAAAACACTCTAGTCCTCATTTTATAGAAGATTGCCCTTTTTTTCTACATTTGTGTTCTCTTTTTTTAAAAAATCTATGTTAATGAATGATGTCGTTTTTATATTAGAAAAAGGGAATTCCTTAATTCAAAAAAGTTCCCTTTTAATAAGCACTATTTATATAATCATTTAATATTGGCAAATCAGGTGAATTAATATTCTGAGGAAGTTTATTTAATTTAGGCTCTGTTAAACTTATCTGTTGATTTCCGCTCCAGCCGCTTGCTTTCCGGGGGCGTTCGCCGAGCCTCCTCGTCGCTATCGCTCCTGTGGGGTCTCGCCTGTAACGCAAATCCCCCAGGAGTCAAGCGGCTTCCGCTCCAATCAACCTGGCTTAACAATGGGATCGCCTCGCAGAACTTATTAAAAAACAATAATCTTTACTATAAAATTTCACTTAAGATAACAAAATATTGCTATTCCTACGATTAATGATATTGCAAATTGTATTTTGGGAATCTTTTTCTTTTTTTTGAAAGTAAGGACTAGGACACTAATAGTAAGCAACTTAATATTGAATTAATCATTAGTAAATTCAATATTCCCACCTCCTTTTTTTATTGAGGCTCCATGTTAAAGAATGCAGCATAAGTAATTCCTACATATATTCCTTTTCCTTCATTGTTAGAATAAGCTTGAGATGACATTAATGCTGCATACCCACCAATAACTCCTCCAGCAATACCAACTACAGTGAACCAGTATGCAGCTACCAGACCTCCTGTTCCATAACCAGCTGCAACAGATGCTAAGTCTGCTCCGAATTTATTTGCTTCGCAGTTATTCATATAATGGCTAATCCCCCCCACCAATGATAAGCTAATTTAGTATTCTTTTCTGCACATTTAGATAAGGTTAAGGACACGTTATCGGTTGTAGGAGATTCATCTAATGAGATAATTTATAAATTGCTTTCTGTCTTTAGTTTACCATATTTCAACAAATACTCTTCTTGCATTTTAACTAATTCTTCATTTTGGCCATCATTTATAGCTGAATTTGAGCCCAAATTAAATAAGCCATTTTCAATGGAAATATAAGGCTCTAATTCCATAATATCTTCAAAGGCAAATTCACTAGCTTCTAGTGACAGTTTGCCATTATCTTGGAGTACTTTTAGTACTTAAAAGCGTTCTAACACCTTTCTCCCTTTTTAATTTTGGTTCTTTTCTCAAATATGGTTGTTTTTTAATTTGTTCTGTGAGGCGATTCCATTGTAAATTCAGGTTGATTGGAGCGCAAGGTGTGAGACTCCTGCGAGATTAGCGGGAAGAGAGCATCCTGGAGCGGAAATCAACACCTGTTTCATCGCAACGAAGTTTACGAAAATAGCCTTATTTTTCACTTAAATCTGGGTTGATTTTGATATCAACAGATAATTAACATTTCTTTTTAATAAAGCGTAAATGCCTATTATTCGAAGCCAGAACCACAAAAAAGGAGATTCATTCCATCTCCTTTAAGCGGTTTTCTCATCCAGATTTATTTTCCTGACAAACAGGTAAATACAGGTGTGTCCTATTCCCACAATCATCAGGAAGATGGGGAGGCTTTGAGAGGGATTGAAAAATGACACGGAGAAGATGAAGCCGGCAATCGATATAATTCTGCCAGTATGTATAAACACTTCCCGGACTACAATATATTCAATCCTCATTTCTGCTGCATTCCATGACTGTCCAATTACATCATATGTCAGTGAAACGTAAGGCACCAATAATATCGGATAGGCAAGTGCAATGGTCGCTGCGTACAAAAGAAGCTTTCCATAGGTTACATCAAATGTGATCAGAAACACGCCCGCGTACAGCAGCAGGCCGCCAATCAATATGGCCTTTTTCCGCATAGGCTTCTTAATGAATCTGGATGCTATAAGGTAGGCAACGAAGGATACCGCTGCATTAAGCAGGCCGAAGTTTCCGATGGCCATTTCACTTCCTGTCTTGATAAAGACAAAAATGGAAATGACAAACATAAATGTCCCTTCCCTCAGTCCCTGAAAAATGTGGGCATTGGTAATGAGCCTCCAATTAACATTCTTTTTTCTTTCTTTCAATATGGCCGGGAAGAAATATTTTCCGTGTGCAGGCCGTCTCTTTATGGAAAAGCTTAGAAAAACGGCAACCGAAAATAAAAAAAGTGATAACCCGAAAACGATGGGATATCCTGATGATTTTTCAAGTCTTGAAATAATGAATCCTGCCAAAATGGGTCCGACCATTCCTCCAAAAGAAGATAGAAGGCCCATAAACCCATTAAAGAAATCCCTTGTCTCAGGCTCCGTGATTTCGAAGGTGAGCACATTAAAAGCCAGCCAGTAAAAACCGTAGCCGATCCCGAGAAGCCCTCCTAATACCATTAAGAAATCTGTCGCTCTCCCTCCGGCAAAGAGGACACTCAAGTAAAACATTGACAAAAAAATAACACCAAGCCTCAGAACGATAATGCGGTCGACCTTTTTGGCAAGCCTCCCTGCGAATATGAAGGTCAGAGGCTGAATAACAACCACAGATAGGTTATAAATACCGATATCCAGGAACTTACCCGATTGTTTCCATAGAAATATGTTCACAAATGTATTGGATAAACCGACACTGATGCTGTATAAACCGCCAATCAGCAAAAGAAACCGCAAATCCTTGTTGATTTCCATATCCCCAGTCCATTTTTTTAACATACTCATTGTTCTCTCTCCTTTATAATCTCTTCTAGTGTTTGAAAAAACAATGCCATTTATGTAATGGATGGAAAATGCCAGCGGTTTCCACAGAAAAACGGCCATTATAGCAAAAAAAAGCAGAAACCCCATTTCGAGGGTTTCTGCTTTTTAACAAGAAAATAATAAGATTATTTAGCTTGGCTGTAACGTTTTGATACTTCATCCCAGTTAACTACATTCCAGAAAGAGTTGATGTATTCTGGACGGCGGTTCTGGTAGTTAAGGTAGTAAGCGTGCTCCCAAACATCAAGGCCAAGAAGAGGCGTTTTGCCTTCCATGATTGGAGAGTCCTGGTTAGGAGTGCTTGTAACTTCAAGGCTGCCATTGTTAACAGCAAGCCATGCCCAGCCAGATCCAAATCGAGTTGTTGCAGCTTTAGCGAATTCTTCTTTAAAGCTGTCAAAGCTGCCGAATTTTGAAGTGATGGCATCAGCCAATTCGCCAGTAGGCTGTCCGCCGCCGTTTGGTGAAAGGATTTGCCAGAACAATGAATGGTTAGCATGTCCGCCGCCATTGTTGCGTACTGCTGTACGTGCAGATTCTGGAACTGCATCAAGGTTTGCAATTACTTCTTCAACGCTTTTTCCTGAAAGCTCTTCATTTCCTTCAAGAGCTGCGTTTAAGTTTGTAACATAAGTATTGTGATGCTTAGTGTGGTGGATATTCATTGTTTCCTTGTCGATATGAGGCTCCAATGCGTCGTATGCGTACGGTAATTGTGGAAGTTCAAATGCCATAATAAATTTCCTCCCTATGTAAATTAGTTTTTACAGGCCTAAGAGGCAATTGCCATTCTTTGGCTCGTTATTTTAAGATTATCAGAGTTCAACTCTCGTTTCAAACGTTATGCTTTGTAATTGCCAATTTTATATTCATTATTTTTAAAAAAAAGGAAAAATTTTGCAGCAGCTGCGAGAATCGCCATGCTAATGCAGCACAACAATCAGAAAATAGCCGATCATCCCAAGCTGGATGACTGCTTTAGTTATTACGCTGCTGATAAAGCCGACGACTGATCCCAGCCCAATTTTCATGGCAGTTTTAAAATCCTTTCGATGAAAAAGGATTTCTGCCAAGGCAGCACCGATAAAGGGGCCAACCAGAATTCCTGCAAAAGGAATGACAAATGGGCCAATAATCAGTCCAAGGGTGCTTCCCCAAATCCCAGCCTTTGAGCCGCCGTACTTCTTTACTCCAAACATATTGGCGGCATAATCTGCAGTAAACAGCAGGATCACGAATAAAATCTGAATTGTCCAAAACACCCAGTTAAATGGCTCGAATGAATAAAAAACCCCATATAATAATATTCCGCCAATAATGAACAAGACACTTGGGACAACGGGGAAAACCAGCCCGATAAATGCGATAATAAATAACAGGATAATGACGCTCCAATAAATGGCCTCCACAGATTTTCCTCCTTTCAAAATAAAATCGATCCTTCCTGCTATAAGAATTCCCTTTAACATAAAAAAAAAACACTGCCAAAAGTCCCTGTATGGCACCCAGGCTGCCGAATTCGGTTTTTAATGGCCCCCATCCCGGGAAATCCTGATAAAGGTTGTTTTCTTCGGCAGGGATAGATAAAATAAAATAGATATTTCCGCAGGAACCGATAATTACCATAAAAATCTAAAGGGTGCTGAACCGATGAATATTTTCAAACAACTAATTACAAGCCTATATTCTCCGAAGGATATTGCCACTTTCCGGAATCAGGGCTTCGGCAAAACCATTTTATATGTGTTTATGCTCATGCTCCTCACAATCATTCCAACATCCATCTATTTCGGCAGCTTCATTACACATGCTTTTCAATCCGTCGAGCAGGCTGTGGCAAATGAAATGCCTTCTTTTCAAATAAAGGACGGCGAGCTAAGCGTCAAAGGAAAGCAGCCGCTAGTTTTGGATAAAGATACATTCCAGATTTACCTGGATGATTCGGGCAAACTGTCTCCTGATGATGTAAGCAGCCAGTCTAACGGCGCAATTGCCCTGCTTCAACATGATTTCGTAATAGTTGCGGGCGGCGAGACGCAAACGACTCCCTACAGCGTTTTAAGCAGCACGCCTATTACTAAGGATGATCTTGCCAATGTACTGAAATCTGCCGACTCTATTCTGCCAATTGCCATAACCATCCTTGTGCTTTTGATGTATATCTTCGCACTTGTGACAGCATTTATTAAAATTTCCATCCTGGCCCTCATCGGGATTGCCATTAAAGGCTCTCTCGGCAGAAACCTTTCTTACCGCCAAACATGGAAATTAGCAGCCTACAGCATCACACTTCCGGCCATTTTCTTTACAATCATGGAAGCCTTCCAGACTGCAGTTCCATTTAGCACGCTGGTCAGCTGGTTTACAGCGCTGATTATCCTTTACCTATCCATTAAGGAAGTAAGGTCTTACGAGGAAATATAGGAAGTTCGCAGGAAGCAGGTTACACTGCTTCCTTTTTTCGCGATCAAAAGAAGCATGACAAATTCGGTACTCTCAAAAAAAGTGCCGAATTCTTGGCATATAATAAAATCCCCCGCCATATATATAGATTAAGCCAAGCCCAGGGGGATGTTTTTATGAAGAGATTAGTCGCTTTTATTGTAGTTATATTTATTGCATTCATTATTTATTTCGACCTGACAACCGGAACAATCCCCGCTGACGCAGGTGCCAGAGGGCCGGCAGAAGCTGCAGCAGGTGCCGTCTATACCGGCGGGACAGCAGAAAAAGTGGACACAAGTACCGCCCCCTTTGTGGAATCAGTCATCAAACCTGGAGATACCCTTCTTTCGCTTCTAGAGCAAAACGAAAATAAATCGTATTCCATTGAAACGGCAATTGCAGACTTTCAAAAACTGAATAATGGAATAAAACCAGAAAACATTCAAATCGGTAAAACCTATAAAATTCCCGTTTATAAATAAGGCTGCGCTTTCAGGGAAAAATATAGAGGAGAAAACCCCGCGATTTTAACAATATAGGGTAAAAACTATGCATTTCCTTGTCAATTACCCTTTAAAATTGATACAATATTTCTGTGATCTAAAAGGATCATGAAAGAAAATCGGTTTTTTCCTAAAGGAGAGAATTCCACGTGAGTGAAATTATACATCGCACCAAAACACGCCCCATTAAAGTTGGAAACTTGACAATTGGCGGCAGTAATGAAGTAATCGTCCAAAGCATGACAACAACAAAAACGCATGATGTGGAAGCTACCGTTGCTGAAATCAAGCGGCTCGAAGAAGCAGGATGCCAGATCGTACGTGTTGCATGTCCCGATGAAAGGGCAGCAAATGCCATTTCCGAAATAAAAAAACGGATTAACATTCCGCTTGTAGTGGATATTCATTTTGACTATAAACTGGCATTAAAGGCTATTGAAGGCGGAGCAGATAAAATCCGCATCAATCCAGGCAATATCGGCCGCCGCGAAAAGGTTGAGGCGGTTGTCAGAGCTGCCAAGGCAAAAGGGATCCCTATCCGTATTGGCGTAAATGCCGGATCTCTGGAAAAGAAAATCATCGAGAAATACGGTTTCCCGACTGCGGACGGCATGGTTGAAAGTGCCCTTCATCACATCAAGATTCTGGAGGACCTGGATTTTCATGATATTATCGTCTCCATGAAAGCATCCGACGTTACCCTGGCCATTGAAGCATATGAAAAAGCAGCCAAAGCTTTTGATTACCCGCTTCACCTTGGGATCACAGAATCCGGAACTCTGTTTTCCGGCACCGTTAAAAGTGCTGCCGGCCTTGGAGCCATCCTCAGCAAAGGCATCGGAAATACCGTGCGCGTCTCCCTGAGCGCCGATCCTGTTGAAGAGGTCAAAGTCGCACGCGAAATTCTGAAATCATATGGACTGGCTTCCAATATGGCCACATTGATTTCCTGCCCGACATGCGGCAGAATCGAGATTGACTTAATCAGCATCGCCAATGAAGTTGAAGAATACATTCAAACCATTAAAGCGCCGATCAAGGTTTCTGTTTTAGGCTGTGCCGTAAACGGTCCTGGAGAAGCAAGGGAAGCTGATATTGGAATTGCCGGAGCACGCGGTGAAGGACTCCTGTTCAGAAAAGGGCAAATCGTCCGCAAGGTTCCTGAAGAAACAATGGTAGAAGAACTTAAAAAAGAAATCGATAAAGTGGCAGAAGAATATTTTGCCAAGCAAGCAGCAGAAGCAGCTGCCGCCCCTGCTCCTACAGTATAAAAAGAAATGACATACAAAAAGAGCTTGGTTCCAATCGGAGCCAAGCTCTTTTGCATGTCTAGAAAAACGGCATGATAAAAATGCCGATGATGATGGAAAGTGCCCCGATTCCAATTGACCAGGCACCAAGACTTAGCGCACCTTTTCTTTGGGCAATGAACCCCAGGATGATTCCTGCTGCCCCGAAAAGAATCGGCATGGTAAACAGCGAGAGAAGCGACAAAACCAAGGCAGCTATTCCTATGCCTGTGCCCGCTGTTACACTGTCGCTGTCTGTATCCTCAACAGGCACGCCAGCATCAACTGTTCTCCTGAAGGGAGTGGGAGGAGCGATTTCAGCAGCTGTTTCCTCTTTATAAACATCTGAAGCTTCAGCATCTCCATATATAGCCGCAGAAGGAGTGATTTCAGCCGAGGTTTCCTCATTATACCTAATGGAGGCTCCACGGTCTCCTTCTCGGGAATCTGCCTTAGAGGCACCGGCATCTCCATAAACAGCCGCTGTAGTTTCTCCGTTATCATAACCCACCTTTTGTTCTTCAGGCTTATGCTTCGGTGTAATCATCATTTCATCATCCACACTTGAATAGCGGTCATCATCCATTCCTGCATCCCTCACTTTCAAAATAGGAGCCTCTTTAGTGTATGTAAAAATCAAAAAAACACGTGAGAAAGAATTTGCGCAGAATGGATAATTTATCCGTTTAACGGAATTTTTTTAAACAACTTTTATATGGTACACTTAAAAATGGATTCTTAATTAGGAGCTGTACCCTTATGAAAAAACGTTTTGGCATTGATATTGACGGAACTGTCACAAGGCCGGATGCTATGGTTCCATTTATCAATAAGGATTTTCAGATGAACTTGGCATATGAAGATATAACAGAGTATGATTTAACCCCCTTTGTGCATGTTCCACCAGAAGATTTCTCAAAGTGGTTCAGTGAAAATGAACCGCTCATATATGCAGAATCACCGATTGCAGAAGGGGCCAAGAAGGTTCTTGGCGAGTGGATGCATTCTGCAGATCTTTATTTTATCAGCGCACGGCATAGCAAATTGCTTCAGATTACAGAAGAGTGGTTCAAAGCCCAAGGTCTTGGCTATCATCAAATAGAACTGATCGGCTCTCATGATAAAGTTGAAACGGCCAAAAGATGCAAAGTGGATTTATTTTTGGAAGATAAACACGATAATGCTGTTGCCATTTCGGAACAATGCAAAATTCCGGTGATTTTATTCGATACGCCTTATAACAGGCTCCCAGTCCCGGATTCTGTCATCCGGGTACACACTTGGCTTGAAGCGGAACAATGGGTGAAAAATTGGATGAAGCAATCCTGCTGAGAAAGTATCCGAATAGACAAAAAAACCATTGCGCAGTGCGGCAATGGTTTTATCTTTCAGTGCAGGCAATCCGGACAGTGTCCGTACACCTCGAATTTATGTCCTGATATATCATAGTTCTCCAGGTTTTCTTCAATGCCAGCCATCGGACAGGCCTTGATTTCTTTGGTTTTCCCGCATTTCATGCAGATAAAGTGATGATGGTGGCTATCATGCCCGCATGTAAAGCGGAAATGCTTCTCTCCTGCCAGTTCAGTGCTTTCAAATATGCCGAGCTCAGCAAATAGAGAAAGGTTCCGGTATATGGTATCAAAGCTTAACCCGGGGTAGTTATTCTTCATGTTTTCCAAAACATCTTTCGCAGTTAAATATTTTTCGCTCGAGGAAAAAAGCTGGAGCATTTCTTCTCTTTTCCCTGTATGCTTAAATCCATTTTCCTTCAACAGCTTCATTGCGGCTGAAACGTTCAAAGTATCACCTCTCCCCTCACGCAAAGCGAGACTTAATTTTATCCTTCAAAATAGACAGAATTAATATGATAACAGCGATCATGACAATGGTTCCGCCTGGCGCCAAATTAAGATAATAGGAAAAAAATAATCCCCCTACAACAGATATTTCGCCAAACAAAATGGAAAAAGAAATCATTTGCTTGAATCCCTTTGCAAACCGCAGGCTCGCTGCCACTGGTATGGTCATCAAAGAGGAGACAAGCAGAATACCGACAATCCTCATAGAAGCAGCAATGACCAGCGCCACCATAACAATGAATACAAAATGAATGAATTTAGCAGGAATCCCGGAAGCTTTAGCATGCTCCTCATCGAATGACAGAAGGAAAAGCTCTTTAAACAAAAGAAGCAGAACAATAATAACAACGAGCCCCACTGCTATTATCAGCCATAGATCCATCCGGCTGACCGCACTGACGCTTCCGAACAAGTAGCCATACAGATCAGCATTAAAGCCATTGGCAACCGAAATAAAGATTACACTTAAACCGATTCCTCCAGAAAGGATAATCGGAATGGCCAGCTCCTGATAATGCTTGTACACATTTCTCAGTTTTTCAATGAACAGAGAACCGAATACAGAGAAAGCCATCCCCATATACATGGGATTGAGACCGGCAAGCGCTGCGAATTTTTTTTCAAGAAGCAGGCTGAAAGCAATTCCCGCAAGCGCAACATGGCTCAGTGCATCGGCAATCATCGACATTCTCCTTACCACAACAAACACACCTAGCAGCGGTGCCAGGACACCGATGATGATGCCCGTAAGAAAGGCATTTTGTAAAAACTCAAATTGAAATATACCCGAAATCATGGGTTATCCTCCACAACATTAATGATTATGATTTAACATTTGTACGCCCGGCCCATACACGTCTGAGAGTTCTTCTTCATTTAGCGCCTGATATTCCCCCGCATTTCCATGAAAATGCAGTTTTTTATTCAGGCATGCCACATGGGTGACTTTGTCAGTGACTGTACCAACATCATGCGTGACTAAAAGAAGGGTAATTCCCAAATCCTTATTCAGCATTTCCAGCATCTCATAAAACTGGTGGACATTTTGAGCATCCACACCGACAGTCGGCTCATCGAGAATCAGCATATCCGGTTCACTGACAAGGGCGCGGGCAATGAATACCCTTTGCTGCTGCCCTCCGGACAATTCACCAATGTTTCTCTGCTGAAAAGACAGCATTCCTACGGAGTCCAGTGCTTCTAATGCCCTTTTTTTATGCTCGCTTTTTGCAAATCTAAAGAGGCCGATTTTTTTGGTCAATCCGCTCAGCACAACTTCCAGCACGGTTGCAGGAAATCCTGAGTTGAAGGAATTGGCTTTTTGGGATACAAAACCCACCCTTTGCCAGTCCCTGAAATTCCTGATATCCTGGCCAAAAAGCTCAATCGATCCTTTTTGGAGCTTTAGCAGTCCCAGCAGGAGTTTCAATAGTGTAGACTTTCCCGACCCATTAGGTCCGACAATAGACAAAAAGGCGCCTTGCGGAACGGACAGGGTTACATCCTCTAGTACAGTATCTTTTGCATATTTATAAGAAAGATCTGTGACCTTGATAACCGGTTCTTTTTTCATCATTTCCAAAGATATCACCTATTTTATAAGAATCATTACGATTTACCTTTCGTAGTATAAAGGAATTATATTCAATTGTAAAGAAAACGCTCTGTTCTTTTTAAGGGCACTGAAAACATTCTTTACAGGATAGTGTTTGATAAATTGAGCGGAGAACAGTTGACTCTCGTTCCAGGATGATTCCCTTTCCGCAGGGGCTAGAGGTGACTCGCACCTTACATCCCAACCCTCCTTAGTGCGATTAAACCAACTTCTGGGGAGGGAATCCATTTTAAAACGACTCTTTTCTTTTGGCTCTTTTTTTAAGGCTCTTTTCTTAAAGATTGTTGTTTTTTTAATTTGTTATGTGAGGCGTTCCCATTGTCAAGTCAGGTTGATTGGAGCGTAAGGTGCGAGACTCCTGCGGGATTAGCAGAACAGATGAGACCCCGCAGGCGCAGCCGAGGAGGCTCACCGCCTGCCCGCGGAAAGCGAGAATCCTGGAGCGGAAATCAACCACCCTGTTCCATAGCAGCAAAGTTTATGAAAACAGCTTTTTAAATATTTATAATGGAGGCCATCTTTTCTTTCTTCGATCAATCTTTTCATTTTACCTGTTCACATACCCATATTTTCCTCATATGTTACATTGAGGAGGAATGGCATGAAACTATTAGAAATGATGGTCAACCATAAGATTAACAACATGAACCCGGACGATTTAATTTCCATAGGCAGGCAGTATGGAGTTCAGCTGAACCAAACCCAGGCTAAAGGAATCACTCAGCTGCTGGCCGGGAAAAACATCAATATCTTTGATCTATCTCAAAGGCAGCAGGTCCTGCAGCAAATCTCCGCAATTACTGGTACCGAAACTTCAAAAAAAATCGAATCTATATTCAAGCAGCTGACAAACAGCTGACAGTCTTGCTTAAGCTATCATTCATAGGAAAAACGCCGGCCTGATTCAGGACGGCGTTTTTCTGATTAAAACTGACTATTCAGCTGCCAAGAATTTTATCCAGCAGATTGCTGTCGAATTCTTTGCTTTTCAGCATGTCAATTTCATGTTTATACGGGGCTTTCTTGTTGTTCTTATCTTCGCCGACAAATGGGGTTTCAAGGATTTTCGGTACATCCATTAACTGAGGGTGGTGAATGATATAGCTTAATGCATCAAACCCAATGTATCCGAAACCGATATTCTCGTGGCGGTCCTTCCTCATGCCCCTGTCATTTTTACTGTCATTAATATGAAGAACCTTGATCCGGTCGATCCCGACAATTTTGTCGAACTCATTGAGCACTCCATCGAAATCTTCCTTGATATTGTAGCCAGCATCATGTGTGTGGCAAGTATCAAAGCAAACGGAAAGCTTATCGCTTAAATTCACACCATCTATAATCATGGCTAACTCTTCAAAGCTTTTTCCGCATTCAGAGCCTTTGCCGGCCATCGTTTCAAGTGCAATCTGCACATCCTGTTCTTCTGTCAGCACTTCATTTAAGCCTTCGATAATTCTCTTGATTCCTGCCTCAGTCCCTGCCCCCACATGTGCACCAGGGTGAAGGACAATCTGCCTTGAACCCAGCGCAGCTGTCCGTTCAATTTCACTGCGTAAAAAATTCACGCCAAGTTCGAATGTATTGGGATTTTCAGTATTGCCGATGTTTATGATATAAGGAGCATGCACTATGATTTCATCAATGCCATTTTCCTGCATATGCAGCAAACCTGATTCTATATTCAAATCCTCGATTTTTTTCCTTCTGGTGTTTTGAGGCGCACCCGTATACACCATAAACGTATTAGCGCCATAAGAAACAGCTTCCCTGCTAGAAGCAAGCAGCATATCCTTGCCGCTCATCGAAACATGTGACCCAATCTTAAGCAAACTCCTCAACTCCTATCTGAAATGCGTAATCGCCCTGAAAGCCTCGACCAGCATAATACAGCATGCAAAAGAGAGCGATCTTCCTCTCTATTGCAGGATGGCTTATGACCTCGAGAGGCTGGGCGATGCAGCTGGACAACCTGAAATGCGTAATCGCCCTTTTAATAACGAAAGACTAAGAACGCCGCGTCCTGCGGGCCTTATTTAGATTTATTTTTCAAACGGCGCTCGCGTTTTTTAATGTCTTCCACTTGACGCTGAAATTTCTTTTTATAGCCTGGCTTGACTTTGGCATGTTTCTTATTTGTTGAAGCGAGGCTTTTCGCTTTTGTATCAATGGATGATTCTTGTCTTTTGCGATTTTTCCGTTTGTTCCGCTCATCGATTTCCATCCATTCCCCGTTTTGCAAATCCACGTCTTTAAATACAACGCCCATCTTTTCCAAACGGTTTAAAGCATCTTCGTCTGAAATATCATAAATGGTAGCCGCAATGCCAGAATAGCCAGCCCGTGCTGTTCTTCCTGTTCTGTGGATGTAAAAATCAAGATCTGATGGAAGCTCGTAGTTGATGATATGGCTGACACCTTCAATATCGATTCCCCTTGCAGCAAGGTCTGTTGCTACAATATATTGATAATCAAGACTATTGATCTGCTTCATCATTTTTTTACGGTCACGCGGGCTTAAATCGCCGTGTATGCGTCCCACACGCAGTCCCTTTTCAATCAGTGCGTCTGCAACCTTATCGGCCATCTTCTTTGTGTTAGTGAAAATGATGGCTAAATAAGGATTGTACTGTACAGCCAAGTCATGAAGAAGCTGGATTTTATCACGGTGGCGAAGCGGCACAAGAACATGCTCAATGTTTACAGCAGTTGCCTGTTTAGGATCCACATGCACATGTTTAGGATTTTCCATATACTTTTTCAAAAATGGCTTAAGCTTCTCAGGAATGGTTGCAGAAAATACAAGCATCTGAATGTGCTGGGCCATACGTGAAGCAAATTTATCAACATCTTCTATGAATCCCATATCAAGCATAAGATCTGCTTCATCTACCACAAGAACAGTTGCGCTAAATACCTGCAATGCCCCATCTTCCACAAGGTCCTTAATCCGCCCAGGCGTACCGATTACAAGCTGCGGCTGTGATTTTAATTTATCAATGACTCTTTGCTTGTCTGTTCCGCCGATATAACAGCGGACATTGAGCGGATTTTCCTTTGGGAAATGCTCAGCAATCTTTAAAGCTTCTTTATAAATTTGATTAGCCAGTTCTCTGGTGGGTGCTGAAATAATGGCCTGAACCTCATCTTTTGAGGCATCGAGCTTATTCATGATCGGCAAAAGGTATGAGTGTGTTTTGCCTGTTCCGGTTTGTGATTGTCCGATAAGGCTCGTCCCTTTTAATACAGAAGGAAGCACTCTCTCCTGTATTTCGGTTGGCTTATCAAACCCCAGTGATTTAACTGCATCTATAATATAGTCATTTAACTGAAAACGTTCAAAATTGTTTTGCTTCATCGATTATCCATTATCTCCTTTATCCAGTCAGGCTATCGAAGGCGGACGATCGCAGCCATAGACATGTCCTGTTATTATAATAAACAATAGCTCATTTGCGCAAGAGCCTCAAACAGCCAGTATAGCAGATTAAACTGGCAATATCACGATAATTCAATAAAAAGGAGGGCTTTATCAACCTTCACTCCTTTCCCTCCCTTCTGCCAAAAAGTCTGTATAAACACTTGCCCAGGGGCACAGCGGAATTTTTTGTCTGCGTCTTTCAGGGTTAAACCTTTTTGGCAGTACTGCATATTTTATAGTGTCAGCATATACACTATATTTTTTTAAAGAGGAGGGAAAATATGCCCCCAGGAAGAAATTTTCCGCCCGGACAGGGATTTGGCATGGGCTTCCCCAGGCAACAGGGAGGAAGCATGGCCCGCCCGCAAATCCCGAGAGGCCCGGCCAGTACACCATCACCAGGAAGGCAGCCCGGCAATAATGGTTTCAGCCCTTTCGGCGGTTTTCAAAACAGCCGCGGAGCGCAGTCTGCTCCGCCAGTACAAAAACAAGGACTTCTTTCAAAAATCCTTGGCGGGAGCCGGCAAAGCACTAATATGTTTGCCCCGCCGCAGGCAGCAGGTGCAGCAGCCGCAAAAAGCGGAGGGATTCTGGCAGCCATAAAAAATCCAACCGGAATTACATCCATGCTCAACAATACTCAAAAAGTACTCCAGGCAGCAGAACAATTCGGCCCCATGGTGCAGCAATACGGTCCTATGGTAAAGAATATTCCATCGATATGGAAAATTTATAAAAGCTTAAAATCCACAAATACAGATGACAGCAGCAGGGACACAGAAAAAATGGAAATCTTGACGGACACTTCCGAGGATAAACAGGATACTAAGACAAAAACAGCAGACACAGCAGAGGCAGCGGAGAAAAAAACAGCTGAACCCAGCAGGAAGAGCAGCCAAAAGCAAAAAGGCGGTTCATCTCCAAAGCTATACATTTAACGGAAGTATGAGAATGCATGATGTCTTGCATTCTTTTTTCTTTTACCAATTAAAAGCTGCGAAACTTTCTTACACTTCAGGCCCGCGCCAGCCCTTCTGAAGGATTCTTTGAAATATCATTGAACCCCTTGTATAATAAGGAAGAACAGACATAGAGCGATATGTCCTGAAGGAGGAAATATATGAAAGTCATGAAGATATCTCCGCGCGGATATTGCTATGGTGTGGTCGATGCCATGGTAATAGCCAGAAATGCGGCTTTAGATAAAACATTGCCACGCCCGATATATATTTTAGGGATGATTGTTCATAACAAGCATGTAACTGACGCTTTCGAAGAGGAAGGCATCATTACACTTGACGGAAGCAACCGCAAAGAAATCCTGGAACAGGTTGAAAGCGGCACAGTCATTTTTACAGCTCATGGCGTTTCTCCGGAGATCAGGGAGATTGCTAAGCAGAAAGGGCTTGTATCCATTGATGCGACCTGCCCGGATGTTACATCCACACATAATCTGATTGTCCAGAAAAAAGCAGAGGGCTATCAGATTATATATATCGGCAAAAAAGGCCATCCTGAACCGGAAGGCGCGGTTGGTGTAGCACCAGATGTGGTTCACTTGGTGCAATCAGCCAGTGAAGTTGAAGAACTGGCACTAGAAAGCGACCGTATTATCGTAACCAACCAGACAACCATGAGCCAGTGGGATGTTGCGGAAATCATCGAAAAGGTCAAGGGAAAATATCCTCATGCTGAAGTTCATAAAGAAATCTGCCTTGCTACACAGGTCCGGCAGGAAGCAGTAGCAAACCAGGCCGGAGAAGCAGATGTACTGATTGTTGTCGGAGATCCCAAGAGCAATAACTCCAACCGGCTTGCACAGGTATCACAGGAAATTGCCCACACAAAGGCATTCAGAATCGCAGATATTTCCGAATTGAAGCGGGAATGGCTTAAAGGCGCTGAAACAGTCGCAGTAACAGCAGGAGCTTCTACTCCAACGCCTATCACCAAAGAGGTCATTGCTTTTCTTGAGAAATTCGATCACCAGGATGAGACAACCTGGAATACGGAAAAGAAAGTTCCTTTAAATAAGATACTCCCGAAAATCAAAGCACCAAAACCTTCAAAGACCATTTAATAGACAAAAAAAGAACAGCCGGAGGAATTCCAGCTGTTCTTTTTTTGTCATCTTTCAGGTTTTGTCCATTTAATAGGATTATAGAAAAATAAATGGATCTGTATTCAATTCAGAAGCAATATATTCGACATCATATTTTTTCTTTATAGAAGAAGCAGCCATTACCTTCGCAACACCTTTTTTCATAACCTTTTCGACATTGTGCCCAGGATCCACAATATTCAGGCCTGTCATCATGGCATCATGTGCTGTGTGATAATACATATCTCCAGTAACATACACATCTGCACCTTTATAATTAGCAGCCGTGTAATATTTATTTCCGTCACCGCCAAGAACAGCTACCTTCCTGACTGTGCTTTCCAGGTCGCCCACTGCACGCACGCCTCTCACGTCCAAAGTTGCCTTGACATGCTCAGCAAACTCCCTCAGTGTCATAGCCTGCTCTAAGGTACCAACTCTCCCCAGTCCCAGTGCTTCGCCTTTATTTTCAAGCGCATAAATGTCATAAGCTGGTTCTTCATAAGGATGAGCCTTCAGCATAGCTGACAGAACTCTTTTTTCCAAGTCTTCAGGGAAGATTGTTTCAATCCTGACTTCATGAACAGATTCTAAAACTCCCTGCTGCCCAATGGCCGGATTTGTTCCATTTCCCGGCAAAAACCTGCCGACACCTTCACCTGTAAATGAACATTCGCTATATTCTCCTATGGCTCCGGCACCTGCTTGCGCCAGGACATTTCGGACATCACTTTCTGCATCTTTCGGGGCGTACACAACAAGCCTCTTCAGCTGTGTTTGATAGGTAGGTGAAAGAACCTCAGTATTCTGCAGGCCAAGCGCTTCAGCAAGCAGGTCATTTACACCGTCTTTCGCAACATCCAAATTTGTGTGTGCTGCATACACAGCAATATCATGTTTAATTAATTTATCAATGATTCTGCCTGCCGGGGTATTCGTGATGATTTTTGCAAGAGGGCGGAATATAAGAGGATGATGGGCAATAATCAGCTCCACGCCCTTTTCTATCGCTTCATCCACAACACTTTCCAGCACATCAAGCGCAATGAGGACCTTTGTGACAGGCTTATTTAAATGGCCGACCTGCAGGCCGATTGGATCTCCCTCCATTGCATACTTCTTAGGGGAAAACTGTTCAAAAAGCTCAATCACTTCCCAGCCATTCGGTGTTTTCATATTCCTAATGCCTCCTCTGCCATTTTTATTCTCGCAAGCAGCACATTTCTTCTTTCCTCTGTTTCCGGATTAGGGGCAACTGCAGAAAGCTGTCCGGAAATCTTTTTCCAATGCTCTTTTTCCAATGTCCACCTTTTGATAAAAGCATCATTTTTTTCTTTCATAAGGAATGGGCCGAACAGCAGGCCTGATTCCTTTTCTTCACCGTACGGTTTTAATGGGTCACCAGGTTCAGCAGCAAGTATTTCATAAATTTTCCCGTCTTCTTCAAGGATTTCTTCATCAACCAATTCCCAGCCGTTTTCTATTAGCCACATACGAACATGGTTTGCCCCCACATTGGGCTGGAGAATAAGTTTTTTTACATTGCTCAGCTTGGTTTTCCCATTTTCCAGGATGCTTGAAATAAGCGCGCCTCCCATGCCGGCTATGCTGATAGCTGTAGCTTCGCCTGGTGACAGCACCTCAAGGCCGTCTCCCTTTCTGACAGCAATGTGTTCCCCAAGTCCTGTTTCACTTACTTTATTGCAGGCAGATTGATAGGGTCCCTCACTGACTTCTCCTGCTATAGCCTTTTTCACAAGGCCCTTTTTCACTGCATAACAAGGCAAATAAGCATGATCGGACCCGATATCAGCCAATATGCTGCCTTCCGGGATATGTATAGCAACACGCTCAAGGCGCAGTGATAATTTTTCGTGGTTCATGATATCAACTCTCTTAATTAAATTTACTTGATACAGATCTGCCAATCTCCGTATGGTCCGGAAAATCTGCAGGAATTACAAATTATATTATACCCTGAAACCACTAGGAATCCATAGCCTGTATATCAATACGAAAAATGAAACGTTTACAAAAAAATGGCTGACTGGTTTATATAGAAAACCATCAGCCATTTTTTATATTATTTGAGTCCGTGGATAAATTTAGCCATCTTATCGATGCTGCCAGCTTCCACCAAACCAGCAGGCATTGCCCCGCGGCCATTTGTAATGACATTCTTGACCTGTTCTTCAGACAAATGCTCTCCTACCCCTTTTAATTTCGGCCCTACCTTGCCCTGATACTGATCTCCATGGCAGGTAATGCAGGTTGTTTTATAAATTTCTTCCGGACTGGCTGATGCAGTTTGCCCAGTCTTTTCTTTTCCCCCGTTTTTCTGTTCGTCAGCCGCCTGCTTTGCGTCACCAAGGCCTTTAAAAGAAAGCATAAACATAAGACCGATACCTAAAACCATGATAAGCAAAAACGGGATAAGTGGATTGCGATTCATAGATTTACCTCCCCTATGTATAACCTGTTCTGTTCAATTAACCATAATATTCATGCAACTTTTATTTTACTTGAAAATGGAAGACAGGAAAAGCCCTAAAGCTTAAGTAATTAAATAAATTTGAAAATTCGTCAAATTCCATGACTTTTTTGAATATAATAATTTACAATTAAATATTTTTTATTTTCAAAATATACTGTATAATTTACTTATAAAGAATAAGACCACGCAAGCCCCCAGAATCCCTGCGATGATGAAATAAGGCAGTTTCAGCTTCCTGCCTGCAAACACCCAAATCATGCACTGAAGCAGCAGGAGAATATATAAGATTCCGTGTTTATGTGATGACAGCTGCCCTGCCACTGTAACCGTTTCCAAGAGAAGCAAGAAGGCACATCCAATTAGCGGAACCTGAAATAGGGTCTTTTTATTAAAAAGTAAATAGGCTATAGCTGCTAACAGGAGCACAGAAAAAGTTAAAAGGGAAATTTGCAATCCCTCTGGGAATTCAGTAAAATAATTCAAAAATAGATTTAGGGCAACCAGCAGGCCCACTATGATGCACAGCCATAGCTTTATGTAAGACTTTCTCGGTTTGGGCTGGACAGATTCTGCACCCTCGCTGTAGAGGGCAAGAAGGTAGTCACAATATGTATCTGGAAGCATCCTGTTTTTCTTCCAGTAGCTGATTTCGTGAATGATAATTTTCTTTCGCTGCTGATCCATTTCACCGGCACATCCTAAAATAAAATCATTTCTGTTTATATCGGCCATTTAACCTTAAGGTTTGAGGCAGTCATAAAAAATGCCTCCAAAAATCATATGAAATCAAGCCGCAAAAAAGGAACAGCTCCATACTGAGGCCGAACCTTTTATGCGGTAATCCATATCATTTTTATTGGAGGCTGAGGCAGTCATTCTAGCTTATTCTACTCCAGGAAATCCTTAAGACGCTTGCTGCGGCTGGGATGCCTAAGCTTGCGAAGCGCTTTTGCTTCGATTTGGCGGATACGCTCACGGGTAACGCCAAAGACCTTGCCGACTTCTTCCAGAGTGCGTGTGCGGCCGTCATCTAAACCGAAACGCAGCCTTAAAACATTTTCTTCACGGTCAGTCAGTGTATCAAGAACATCCTCAAGCTGTTCCTTGAGCAGTTCGTATGCAGCATGTTCTGACGGAGAAGTTGCATCCTGGTCTTCAATAAAGTCTCCAAGATGTGAGTCATCTTCTTCACCAATCGGTGTTTCAAGGGAGACCGGCTCTTGAGCAATTTTCAGGATTTCCCTAACCTTTTCAGGAGTCAGATCCATATCCTCAGCAATTTCTTCCGGTGAAGGTTCACGGCCAAGATCCTGAAGAAGCTGTCTTTGCACACGAATCAATTTATTAATGGTTTCAACCATATGCACAGGAATACGGATTGTTCTTGCCTGGTCAGCAATCGCACGGGTAATTGCCTGGCGGATCCACCATGTGGCATAGGTACTGAATTTATATCCCTTGCGGTAATCGAACTTTTCAACAGCTTTGATAAGACCCATATTTCCTTCTTGAATCAAATCCAAGAACAGCATTCCCCGTCCAACATAGCGTTTTGCGATACTTACTACAAGACGCAGGTTCGCTTCTGCCAAACGTCGCTTGGCTTCCTCGTCACCCTCTTCAATCCGCTTTGCAAGTGATATCTCTTCTTCAGCAGACAAAAGATCAACACGCCCGATTTCCTTAAGGTACATACGGACAGGGTCATTTATTTTAACACCTGGAGGAACACTTAGGTCATTCAGGTCAAATTCTTCTTCTTTTTCCAGCTGCTGTACGTTTGGATCGTCATCGTCCTCTTCTTCATCTTCGCTTTCAGTCAGGACTTCAACCCCGTTATCACCTAATAATTCATAGAACTCATCCATTTGATCAGAATCTAATTCAAAGCTGCCAATGCGCTCTGCAATTTTTTCCAGCGTTAGAGAACCCCGCTTTTTGCCAAGCTCCAATAACTGCTCTTTCACCTGATCAAGATTTAATTCATTATCAACTTCTTTGGAACGTGCTGGTTTCTCAGCCATGTGTTCCCCTCCTTCCAAGACTTACACCCTACACTAAAGTAACTTGCGCATTTTAATGATTTCCATGGCAATCTGTGCTGCCCTGATATAATCACTGCGCCGCTCTGCTTCCTTTTCTTCGGCCTCTTTTTCTTTTATCTTTAACAATTTTTCATATTTCAACACTTGATTTATATAATCAGTCAGTTCTTTATCGGTAACTTCCTCATTTACTGACATCATTTCTATTTCAGAAACAATTCTTCTCAAGTTTTGATCAGGCAAATAGGTTAGAAAAAAGCTGGTGTCAGCTTCATGACCGTCTTCATAAAATCCATATAAATAAGTAATGATTGCCTGATGCGCATCTAAGTTGAGAACAGTGCTGCCGAGCATCTGCTGAATTTTTGCTGCAGTTTCTTTACTTTTCAGCATATGTGCAATCAGCTTAATTTCAGCATTATGATAAGCAGGCTTTAATTTATTCTCATATTGAAGGGTTATCCTTTTTTCTGAAGGAACCGGCACATTTCCCTTTTTCCTTTCAGAGAAAAAGACCTGCCTTTGCTGGTTTTCAAGCGCATCCAGAGACAATGAAAATTCCGAAGACAATTGGCGGAGGTAGTGATCCCTTTCCACCGCATTTTGCAATCTGGAAATCTCCTTTAATATCTCTTCAATATACTGAATGCGATCTCCTTCATTATTAAGGTTTTTTCCCTTTCTTAAATAATGCATTTTAAAGGCCATGTATGTTAAACTAGCCCCTATTACTTCAGAAACAAAGCTTTTTTCACCATATTTCTTTATGTAGTCATCGGGGTCAAGGCCATCCGGCATTTGTGCAACCTTAACCTGAAATCCATTCTCGTTAAGCATGATGGATGCCCTGTTTGCTGCGTGAAGACCGGCAGAATCGGAATCATAGCATATTAATACCTGGTCTGTATTTCTTTTAAGCAATTGAATATGCTGATCTGTTAAGGAGGTCCCCATCGTTGCAACGGAGTTTTCAACTCCTGCACGTACAGCCGAAATGCAGTCGGCGAATCCTTCAAAAATTACAGCCTGTTCTTTTTTTCGGATATGCGGACGTGCCTGATGGAAATTATATAAAATTTTGCTTTTATTAAAGATTGGCGTTTCAGGGCTATTTAAATATTTGGGCTCATCGTCCCCCATTGCTCTCCCGGAAAACGCAATCGTATTCCCCTGATGGTCGGTGATCGGAAACATGATCCTGTTTCTGAACCGATCAAAGTAGGTTTGATCTCTTTCCCTTTGAATCGTAAGGCCAGCCTTTTCCAGAATATCCTCTGTATAACCTCTTTTTGTTAAAAATTTATAGACAAAGTCCCATGAGTCAAGAGAATATCCAATCTGGAATTTTGTGATTGTTTCTTCGGTAAAGCCCCTGTTCAGCAGATATTCAAGAGCCTCTTGGCCTTCTTTTGTATTTACAAGCAAATGATGATAGAATTTCTTCAAAAGGTCATGCGCTTCAATCATCTGCTGTGATCCAGGCGGCATATTCGATCTAGCAGAACCTTTATTTATTTCAACATCCAGGGGAACATTCCCTTTTTCGGCCAAGATTTTTGCCGCTTCCAGAAAACTGCAGCCATCTATGTCCATTAAAAATGTAAAAACGTTTCCGCCTGCCCCGCACCCAAAGCAATGGAAGATCTGCTTATCAGAAGAAACTGAAAAAGACGGGGAATTTTCACCATGAAAAGGACAAAGGCCGAAATAATTCCGCCCTTGTTTTTTTAGCTGGACATATTCGCCGATAAAGTCGACAATGTCTACAGCTTCACGAATTTGATTAATTTTTTCATCTTCTAGTCGGGCATTGGCCATATTTTCACCTTGCGATCCGGTGTTAGTATTATTTCGATAAAGAATCATGAATTCCTGCAAAGTTCGACAAAATATTCATAAGTGCACTGGTAAAATGATTTCTGTCTTCTTTTGTAAAAGCCTTAGGCCCTTTGGAATGCTTTCCCTGCCTTCTGAGCTTTGCAGATAGATAGCGCATATCAAGAAGCGCAGAAATGTTATCTTCTGTATACTCCATTCCCCGGGGCGAAAGAACATAAACTCCTTTTGGAAGCAGTGTCCCAGCTAATCCGATATCGGCTGTAACGACCAAATCGCCTCTTTTCGAAGAATTGACAATTCGAAGGTCTGCCGCTTCTTTATCTGCATCGACATACACCCATCGCCCGCCAGAAGGATTATTCATCATATTTTTATATGACGCCACAAAACAGACACTGATATCGTACACCTCTGCACATTTTAAGATCTCTTCTTTTACAGGACATGCATCCGCATCCACATAAATCGATGGATTAATATCCATATTTTTAAATTCTACATCTTTCTGCATTATCCTTTTTTTCTCCTCGCATTTGTTAGGGATACTACCGCAAGCTGTCGAATTATTTTATGGAGGAAACCTTGACTTCTCGCTATTTATAGTTTATTCCGTAATAATTAACTCTAAACCTCAAGAATACATTTTTCACAATTTTTTATTATAGTACATTTCCCCCAAAGAAGCCAACAAAAAAACTTGGGAATAAAAAGCGCAAGCGCCTGGTCAGCCTCGACTAGCATAAGACGCGTAAGAATAGAAGGCGCTCTTTGCCTTCTCTTCTTGCGTGACTTATGACCTCGAGAGGCTAGGCGCTGGAGCTGGATTACATAAAAAAAGCGGATGCGCCTTGACCAAGGATCAAAGACTAAGAACGCCGCGTCCTGCGGCAACGTCTTTGTGACCCCCATCCTGGGGGCCTAAGCAAATAGGGTTTTGGACTTGGAAGGCGTTCTTTGCCTTCTGAGGCCAAAACATCTTTTAAGGACCGAAGGCTAAATCCTCTGCATCCTGCAGAAACGCCTTCATGACCTGCTTCCTGCAGGCCTCAGCAAGCTAGGCGCTGAAGCTGGATTACATAAAAAGCGCAATATGCGGTGCAGAAAAAGAAAAATGCAGAAAAAGAAAAGGAGCCGCACATACGGGAACGGGCTCGCATTCTGGAACTCCATTTTCCATCTGGAAATTCCAAGTATCTTGATTATTTATGTGATTTTTATATCTGTTATGTATCCGGAAAATACTGTGTTCATCCGCTATACATTTTGCTCTGCAGCCAACTCCATTATATGCTGCGGTTTTGTATGATATTAATAATTGTATTGGCCATTTCTTCGACAGCTTTATTCGTCACGTCAATGATCGGGCAGTTCAGCCGGTCCATGATTTCATCAAAGTAAATTAATTCTTCTTTAATTCTTTCCATGTTGGCATAGATGGCATGATCATTCAGGCCAAGTGATTTTAACCGCTCCCTGCGGATGAAATTCAGTTTCTCGGGACTGATTTTCAGCCCAATGCATTTTTCCGGCGGAACCAGGAACAGCTCTTCCGGAGGGTCCACCTCAGGCACAAGAGGCACATTGGCTACTTTGAATCTTTTATGGGCCAAATACTGTGAAAGCGGGGTCTTGGACGTCCGTGAAACGCCGACAAGTACAATGTCAGCCCTCAATATGCCTCTTGGATCGCGTCCGTCATCATATTTCACTGCAAATTCAATGGCTTCAACCCTTTTGAAATAATCATCATCAAGCCTTCGGACCATGCCGGGTTCATTAAACGGCATAGATTCTGCTTTTTTCTGCAAAATACTAAGAAGCGGACCGAGAATGTCATAGTAAAGGATATTTTCTTTTCTCGCACGATTAATCATATATTCCCTGATATTCGGTTTAACAAGCGTAAAAGCAATGATTGCATTATTCATCTTTGCCAGCGAGATGACATCTTCAATATTTTGCACATCATCTACATAGGGAATCCTTTTGATGGTGAAAGTTGCTGCTATAAATTGGCTCGCCGCCGCTTTGGTTACTAATTCCGCTGTTTCCCCTACTGAATCAGATACAACATAAATCATAGAACCCTTCATAGGATCTCCCATTCCCCCAGATAAGCCCTCTTAGTAGCTGCTATCAGCCAATGACAAGAAAGCTTTGGTAATATTCGTTTTGGTAATTCTTCCGGTTACTTCAAACCCATTATCCGTTTCTCTGACAACCGGCAAAGCATCAATTTGCTTTTCGATTAATTTTTTAGCAACATCCATTAAAAGATCCTCTTTCGTGCACATTGTAATATTGGGCATCCTTGTCATGATGACATTAACAGGTACAGAAGAGAGCTCCTGTTTCCCTATACTTGCCCGCAGTAAATCCTTGCGCGACAAAACCCCGACAAGAAGGGAGTTTTTATCTACCACAAATAGCGTACCGACATCTTCAAGAAACATCGTGACGATTGCATCGTAAACAGATATGCTTTCTGTTACAACGACAGGAATGGACTGATAGTCTTTAATAATTAGGCTGTTCAGACTATCCGTCAAAAGCTGGCTCCCTGATTTTCCTGTGTAAAAATATCCGACCCGGGGACGTGCATCCAAAAATCCGGACATCGTCAAAATAGCGAGATCCGGCCTTAGTGTAGCCCTGGTTAAGTTCAGCTGTTCTGCAATATGTTCTCCCGTGATGGGTCCATTGTCTTTAACGATTTGTAAAATGCGCTCCTGGCGCTTGTTCAGCTCGATCATATTCACCGCCCCCCTGCTCTAGCAGAGAAAAGTAATAGGTTATACTATATGTAATTATTATATACTATATATTTCAAATGAAAAGGGCTTCTCACCATACTCCGACCGAAACCATACAAAAATAAACGGACACCTTGCCCTTAATGCTCTGCGAGGCGTCCGTTTATCAAAAGCCTTATATCATCCGGCAATAATTTTATTCATGGCCGCAAATTGTGAAATGGTGCTGCTGATTTCTTTCATAAGAGACAATCGGTTATTCCTCAAGTCTGCTTGATCAGCCATGACCATAGTATTGTCAAAGTATTGTTCAATTTCCGGTCTTAATGACAACAGCAAATCAATGCGGACCGTTTCATCTGATGCGGCTGCATATTCAGCAGACACAGACTGGTATTTTTCATATAAAGCTTTTTCTTGTTCATTTTCAAACAAAGAAGAATCTACAGGCACTTGTTGTTCGCATTTAACCGCAATATTCATTACGCGGCTCAGCGCTTCCAAACCTTCTTTAAAGCCTTCCTCGCCGTTTTTGCTTTCCAGTGCCTCAGCACGTTCTGCAATAGATGAAATCCTGCCGATTTTATCGAACAGCAAAGCATCGATCAAATCATAGCGGATGCCTTTTTCATTCAATAAATGTTTGACCCGGGCTTTGAAGAAAGTCAATAAGTCACTCTTGACCTCAGAAGCTTCGCGCTTTAGAATGCCCTTTCCTTCAATAGAAGCCAAAGCAAGGTCCATAATTTGCTCTGCTGTCAGGTCCCACTTCTTTTCGAGCAAAATCTGAACGATTCCGCTCGCCTGCCTTCTTAGGGCATAAGGATCCTGGGAGCCTGTCGGAATAACGCCAATGGCAAAGAAGGATGCAATCGTGTCCATTTTTTCAGCAACGCTCAGCACTGCTCCGATGCTGGATGATGGAACACTGTCATCTGCATGCCTCGGCATATAATGTTCGTTGATCGCCTGTGCAACTTCGCTTTTTTCTCCTTTGATCAAGGCATATTTTTCTCCCATATACCCTTGAAGCTCCGGAAATTCATAAACCATATGTGTCACAAGATCAAATTTCGCAATCTCAGCCGCACGCAATGCAGAAGCCTTTTGATCGCCAAGTTTCAAAGCATCAGCCAAATCTCCAGTCAGTGCCCCCACACGTGCAGTTTTTTCAGCAAGTGTTCCAATTTCTTCATGATAGACTATAGAATCCAGCTTTTTGAGCAAATCGGAAATCTCTTTTTTCTGATCTTCCTTGTAGAAAAAGTTTGCATCCGATAATCGTGCGCGAAGAACCTTCTCATTGCCTCGTGCAACCGTGTCAAGGTGCTGATCATTTCCGTTCCTTACGGTAACAAAGTAAGGCAGCAGCTTGCCGTCCTTGCTTTTAACCGGAAAATAGCGCTGATGCTCTTTCATCGAGGTAATTAGGACCTCAGCGGGCAGCTCAAGAAACTCTTCTTCAAAATGGCCAAATAAAACCGTAGGAAATTCGACCAGGTTATTTACTTCTTCAAGCAATTCCTCATCAACCGGAATCACCCAATTTTGTTTTTCTTCGAGCTTTGCAATCTGATTGCGGATCGTATTTTTACGAAGTTCCGGTTCGGCCACAACAAACTGTTCTTTCAGAGATTCTGCATAGCCGGACGGGGAATCAATCGTGATATCTTCTCCCAAAAAGCGATGGCCTCGTGTCGTGCGGCCTGTTTCTACATCTGCGATAGCAAACGGAATGATTTCTTCTCCGAACAATGCGGCAATCCATTTAATTGGACGGACGAAACGAAGATCCTGGTTAGCCCAGCGCATGTTTTTCGGGAAAGTCATTCCAGAGATAATGTCTTTAAGGTCATGAAGCAGCTCATAGGTTGCTTTGCCTTTTGTAAATTTATTAATGTGCACATATTCAATGCCATTAATCTCTTTAAAGTAAATATCATCAACAGTAACGCCTTGTCCTCTTGTAAATCCGGCTGCCGCTTTGGACCAATTGCCGTTTTCATCCAATGCGATCTTTTTCGCAGGACCCTTCGCTTCTTCTTCTTTATCATGCTGGGATTCTGCTACATCCCTGATCAAAAGTGCCAGTCTCCGGGGTGTGGAGTACATGGTTGCTTCGCCAAAATCAATCGCTTTTTCGGCAAGCCATGATTTCACTTTTTCTGCCAGCTGTTCCATCGAGGATGTGACAAAACGGGCAGGCATTTCTTCTAGGCCAATTTCAAGCAATAAATCACGCTTGTTCATTAAAGAACCTCTCCCTTCTGCTTCAAAATCGGGAAGCCGAGCTTTTCCCGCTCATCATAAAATGTTCTTGCGATTTTCCTTGCTAAATTCCGGCAGCGTGCGATATAGCCAGTTCTCTCCGTAACCGAAATCGCGCCCTTGGCATCAAGCAGATTGAAAACATGAGAGCATTTCAGCACATAATCATAAGCAGGGTGTACAAGCCCTTCTTCCATTTGGCGGTCTGCTTCTTTTTCATACATATTAAAAAGCTTGAAAAGCATATCTAAATCAGAGGTTTCAAACGTATATTTCGAATGCTCATATTCCGGCTGTCCGTATATATCGCGGACAGTGAATCCATCCGTCCATTCAAGTTCAAATACATTTTCCTTATCCTGAATGTACGAAGCAAGGCGTTCGATTCCGTAAGTGATTTCCACAGATACAGGCTTGCATTCAAGGCCGCCTACCTGCTGGAAATAAGTAAATTGGGTGATTTCCATCCCATCAAGCCAAACTTCCCAGCCAAGGCCAGCACAGCCAAGGGAAGGATTTTCCCAGTTATCTTCAACAAAACGGATGTCATGTTTAAGCGGATCGATTCCAAGGGCACGCAGGGATTCCAAATATAGCTCCTGAATGTTGTCAGGCGACGGCTTCATAATCACCTGGAACTGGTGATGCTGATACAAGCGGTTCGGATTTTCCCCGTAACGTCCGTCAGCAGGGCGCCTGGAAGGCTCTACATAGGCAACACTCCATGGTTCTGGCCCAATTGCACGCAGAAACGTATACGGACTCATTGTGCCTGCCCCTTTTTCAACATCGTATGCCTGCATCAGGATGCATCCTTGTTCAGACCAATGCTTTTGCAAAGTTAAAATCATGTTTTGAATATTCATCATGCACCTCCAAATTATTTGCACTTCTTAAGGCAAATGGCAGAAAACACAAAAAACTCCCGCCACTATGCCTTGTAAGCATAGGGACGAGAGTTACCCGCGGTTCCACCCTATTTGCCGTGAAGTCACGGCCTCTTTTCTGCAACATGCAGCACGTAATGCTCCGGAATGCCTTCGCTGATTATCCATACCCCGGCTTGCACGGTCCCGGGTTCGCTATTATGGAGGGAATCAGGTACTACTTTCCATCAACGCAGCTTAACTATCAGTACTGAAAATTTTAACGAATGTATGAGCCATTGTCAACTGCAGGGTTCAACTTTTAAAACATGTCTTTCATGTTGTCCATTTGTTTTAAAAACCTTTTGGATTTAAGGTGGATGCCTGAGTATTCTTCATAATAGGCATCTATGACTTTTTCAAGCTCTTTTTTTGTTTCAGGCTTAACCGATATATTACCGAGCCGGGATAAATCAAAATAATAAAACAGTCTCAGCAATTTTAGGGCTTGCTGTGAAATTTTAATATGATAAGGGTCTTTATCCAGGCACCGGTGGCAGATAAAACCGCCTTCCCGAATGGAAAAAGAAAATTCCCCTTCGGTTTCACCGCATATTGCACACTGGTTAAGGGTCGGATTCAATCCATTGACCGGAAGCATTTTCATTTCAAAAATGAACTTGAGGACCTCAGCATCATAGCCTTCGTTTATGTAATGAAGGGTTTGGTAGAGCAATTCAAACAAAAAGGGATTCGGGTTTTTATCGTCTGTGCTTTTATCAAGCAGCTCGACGATATATGAGGCATATGCAGTTGAAAACAAGTCTTCCCTGATCGACCTCATCGAATCAATCGTTTCCCCCTGCTGAAGGCTTCCCAGCCCGCTTGATGTCTGGACGAGAAAATAACCGTAGTAAAATAACTGAGTGACAGAGGAGAGCCTGCTTGTTGATTTATGGGCTCCCCTTGCCATTACTCCGATTTTCCCTAATTCACGTGTATATAAGGTAATTATTTTATTGCTTTCTCCATAATCCATCCGGCGTATGACAATGCCTTCACACTTTTTAAGCAAGACAAGTCACCATCCCATTCATATGGCAAGAAAAATCTAGAATATAGGAAAATCAGCATCTGCTAGTTCTGCATCTGTACTTTCGGGTCTTTCCTGTCTTTCCACCTCTATTTCTTTAAAAAGAAGATAGGTGTCAACATTACCTGTCTGAGAGAAAACCTTCCAGGTAAAATCCAACATAATAAAGCCCACCTTTCGTGTACTAGCATTTTAATATTTTGCCCTATAAGATTATCTTGGCCTTTATGCACATTTTCATGTGACGTAAAAATTGCTAATTTTTAATACTCATCTTCATTGAAGCCATAGTCCCTAAGCTGGGACATTTTGTTGCGCCAATCCTTTTGGACCTTAACCCACAGCTCAAGGAAAACCTTGGATCCCAGCAGATTTTCAATATCTACTCTTGCCCGGCTCCCGACTTCCTTCAGCATTTTCCCCTGTTTGCCAATGACGATGCCCTTCTGCGAATCCCGCTCAACAACAATTGTGGCCATTACATTAATCGTTTCACTATTGTCCATCTTCTTAATGGAATCAATGACTACAGCCACGGAATGCGGAATTTCCTCACGTGTCAAATGAAGGACCTTTTCACGGATCAGCTCTGAAATGATAAAGCGTTCAGGATGGTCTGTGACCTGGTCGGCCGGGTAAAATTGCGGTCCTTCCGGAAGATGCTTTTTGATTTGATCCAGAAGCGTCTCCACGTTATTCCCTTCAAGTGCTGAAATAGGAACTACCGATTCAAAAGGATATAGCGCCTGGTATTTTTCAATCAGCGGAAACAGTTCATCCGGGTGTACCTGATCAATTTTGTTAATCACAAGAAAAACGGGTGTTTTTACCGTTTTCAGCTTTTCAATGATGAACTCATCACCGCGTCCCAGACCCTCTTCTGCATTGATCATGAAAAGAATTAAGTCGACTTCCTTCAGCGTGTTTGTAGCGACCTTCATCATAAAGTCGCCCAGCTTATGCTTTGGCTTATGGATTCCCGGCGTGTCTATAAAAATCATCTGGGCATCCTGCTGGGTAAGCACTCCCTGCACTTTATTTCTTGTTGTTTGCGGCTTGTCGCTCATAATGGCGATTTTCTGGCCGATTACCCTGTTCAAAAACGTGCTTTTTCCTACATTCGGCCGTCCAATGATGGATATAAAACCTGATTTGTAGCCTTTCGCCTGTGTATCATCAATTAAGTTATTCATTTAAATCCTCCGGTGAAAAAGCTCCTGGCAGCAATTCCTCTACTGTTAATTCTTTAATATCCCCATTCAGGTTGGTTAAAATTACTTTCATTTCTCTCGGGCACAGCTCTGATATGACCTGCCTGCATGCTCCGCATGGGGGCACAGGCCTTTTGGTGTCTGCCACTACCGCTAGTACCTTATAATCCCTATCTCCTTCAGACAGCGCCTTAAAAATTGCTGTGCGCTCTGCACAATTGCACATGCTATATGCTGCATTTTCGATATTGCAGCCATGATACACCTTGCCGCCTTCTGTAAGAAGGGCAGCTCCCACTGCAAATTTAGAGTAAGGCACATAAGCTCGTTCCCTTGCTTTCTTCGCCTCTTCCATTAACATTTCCAGTTCCATTTTCATCTTCCTTTCAAGCATAAGCCCCCGATATAATTTCGCTCATCTTTTATAAAAATAATAGAATGTCTATTTTAATCAACGTTTTATATCCTTATTTTAGCCTATCTGCCCTTGTCTTGGAAATAGTGTTACATAAGTGTAACACTTCCGTTATCTTAACCTTTTTCCTCACCATTCCACAAGCTTTGGCAAAAAAATGATCAACCCGATAATAACTGAAAAGATGGCAAACACCAGTACTGCGCCTGCTGCAAAATCCTTTGCCTGCTTGGCAAGCGGATGGGTCTCACTTGTGGCAAGATCCACAACCCGTTCAATTGCAGAATTCACCAATTCCAATGAAATCACGCCAAAAATGCAGATCAAAATCAGCATCCATTCCAGCTTCGAAAGCGCAACATACCAGCCCAGGCATAACACTGCAGCCGCTGCTGCAAAATGAATTCTCATATTTCGTTCAGACTTTAAAGCAGCCCATATTCCCTCAAAAGCAAAAAGAAAACTTTTATAAAATGGCTGTCTTTTCTTACGCTTCCCTGGAAAGGCCATACGCATCTAATATTTCCCTTTGTTTTGTGAACATCTGTTTTTCATCTTCCTCGTTCATATGATCATAGCCTAGCAAATGAAGAAATCCATGCAATGCTAAAAACCCAAGTTCACGTTCAAAGGTGTGGCCGTATTCTTCCGCCTGTTCCCTTGTCCTGTCAATGGAGATAATAATATCCCCCAGCACTCTCGGCATTTCCCCCCCGATAATTTCGACTTCATCCTCGCCCACTTCTTCAAGGGCAAACGATATTACATCTGTAGCCGAGTCTTTATGCCGGTATTCTTTATTAATTTCCTGGATTCTTTCATTGTCCACGAATGTAACGGACAGCTCGCTTCCTTTATCTATCTCTTCCTTTTCCGCCGCAAATTGCAGCACCTTCTCAACCAATTCGACTGACTTTTCGTCCAATTGTCCTGTTTCGTCCATAAAATCTATTTCTAAATTCATTTTGTCACCTTCTTTGTAAATTTGGCAGTTCCGGGTACTCGATCCTTGAATGAAAGATCCCGTTCAGTGTCTCGCATAATGAGTGCTGCACAATTTTTAATTCTTTCATAGTAATATCGCACTCATCAAATTGATGGTCATGTATCCGGTCGTCGATAATATGGATGACAAGCTCTTCTATTTTTTCGGGTGTAGGATGGTTCATGGACCGAACAGCTGCTTCCACGCTGTCAGCAATTCCGATAACTGCCGCTTCTTTTGATTGGGCTTTTGGGCCAGGGTAACGGTATTCAGCTTCTATGGTCCCTTCATCCTCCTTCATTGCCTTGTAGTAGAAAAATTTCAGCAGGCTTGTCCCGTGATGCTGTGCAGCAATATCAATAATTTCAGGCGGAAATTTGTGTGCTGACAGCATTTCCGCTCCATCAACGGCATGAGCGATGATAATATTTTTGCTCGTTGCCGGCGGCAGCTGGTCATGCGGGTTTTTGATATTCATCTGGTTTTCAATAAAAAACTGCGGCCGTTTCGTTTTGCCTATATCATGATAATAGCAGCCAACTCTGGCAAGAAGACCATTTGCCCCGATTGCCTCACACGCTCCCTCAGCAAGGTTTGCCACCATTACACTATGATGATAGGTTCCCGGTGCCTCGGTAAGGATCTTCCGAAGCAGAGGATGATTCGGATTTGAAAGCTCAATCAGCTTCATGGATGACAAAAATCCAAAGCCCAGCTCAAAGAACGGCAGGAGCCCTATTGTCAATACCGAGGATGCCAATCCCGACACAATGGCAGCAATGGTATAAAACAGATATTCCATTTTAGTATAATGCCCGTCCGTAATGAACAAAAGAGAAAAAACCAAAACAATATTCACAAGCGCCAGCAGCAATCCAGCCTGAAGGATTTTCGTCTTAAAGTTTTTCCTCGAAAGGATGATGATTGCTGCAATCCCGCTGAATAAAAAGTACATCCCTTTTGCAAAATCCATATTCCCCGGGGAATCTCCATTAAAAATCAATGTGCCATATGCACCAATGATAATGGAGATGGCCACTCCAAAGCGGTCATTCAGAAGGGTTTTAATCAGCATCGCTGACATGGCTGCCGGAAAAAAGTAGCCAAGATCCGTGAATCTGAAGCCTGTAAACAGGCTGATGATTTTCATTAGGGACAATGCAAGCACATAAACAAGGCTAAATATGAGCAGCTGATTATTTCTATGCTCTCCCTCGGTTTTGGATGATTTTACATAATAATAAAAAGTGCTTAAAATCAAAAAGATAAATAAAAACAGCCCGACAAAAGGCAGGATTGTTTTATCCGTGCTGAGAAAGCCGGCAAGTTCCAGCTGCCTGTATATTTCACGGTCTATCAGCTGGCCTTCCTCGACAATAATCTGCCCCTGCAGAATCCTGACAGGATCCACATTTTCCTGCGCAATTTTTCTTTGCTCCTCTGTCTTGTCCTTATCATAAAAAACATTTTGAATGATCGCAGAGCGTGCAAGCGTAGTGGCCGCTTCTCTCATTTCAGTATGTAAACTCGACGATCGTAATTCCTGTTCAGCCTTGTTTCGCGCCATCTCCACATCTACAGCGGTGACCCTGGAATTCATAACCTTGTTGACCGCAGTTATTACAGAGTCCTTCGCAATATTAAGCTCAGTGGCATCCGCGTTGGCCAGTGCTTCAAACACCTGATCCGGTATGTCCTTATTAACTTCATCTGTCAGCTTGCTCTTCAGCAGCGAAACCTTTTCCTGGACTGTTTTCACAGGAGATGTTTTGGAGCCGTCCGGATCCGCTTTATCCGCACTCAAAGAAGGAGCGGTTTCTTTTTGGACCTCAAGAGCCGAATCAAATATAGAGGATATTAAATCCACTTTATTTTGGGCATACTCCTTCTTCAGAGTATATATATCTGAAACCTGCTTAATGCTGTCCTCTACCTGTTCCTTCGTCTTGACGGGATCCTCAACCGTCTTGGTAGCCCGGATCGTTTGCTCCGCTGGCTTAAAAAGCTCTATATGAACTTTCTCCGGCTTAACATTCGTATACATCATTAAATAGGAAAACACGCCTAATACCACAAACAGCAGCAACTGAAATGACCGGCTGTCCATCAGCACCCTCACTCTTTTCACAAACCGCTGAAACCCGCCCAAAAAACCACCTCCGTAAATAGAAAAGCATTAAGTGCCCGTTCAGGCTCCAAAGCAAATAGGGATTGAACCGCGAAGCCGCACTTTGGCTTCCCGGGGCAATCATCTTTTGCACAGGAGACTGGGCACTAAGCTAGACATAGAAAAGCATTAAGTGCCCGTTCAGGCTCCAAAGCAAATAGGGATTGAACCGTGAAGCCGCCCTTTGGCTTCCCGGGGCAATCATCTTTTGCACAGGAGACTGGGCACTAAGCTAGACATAGAAAAGCATTAAGTGCCCGTTCAGGCTCCAAAGCAAATAGGGATTGAACCGTGAAGCCGCCCTTTGGCTTCCCGGGGCAATCATCTTTTGCACAGGAGACTGGGCACTAAGCTAGACATAGAAAAGCATTAAGTGCCCGTTCAGGCTCCAAAGCAAATAGGGATTGAACCGTGAAGCCGCCCTTTGGCTTCCCGGGGCAATCATCTTTTGCACAGGAGACTGGGCACTGAGCTAGACATAAAAAAGCATTAAGTGCCCGCATAAGCACAGGTCACAGCAAAGCATGGTTTATATTATCTTTCGCTGTCAAAATCTGATTATGTAAAATCATAACAGTTTTAAGAATTTATTTCATCCTACTTATGCCGGGAAAGAAAAATCCGCCAGCATATTATGTGCGGCGGATTTCCCTTTTTATTCGTTTGCTTCGTCATAGGCGGTGATGATTTTCGCAACAAGCGGGTGCCGAACAACATCGCTTTGTTCCAGGTAGGTGAAGGAAAGTCCTTTAACACCCTTTAAAATTTCCTCGACCCGTTTTAAGCCTGATTTTACGCCTTTGGGCAGGTCAATCTGTGTTCTGTCGCCAGTGATGACCATTTTTGATCCAAAGCCAAGCCGCGTCAGGAACATTTTCATTTGAGCCTGGGTGGTATTCTGTGCTTCATCCAGGATGACAAATGCATCATCCAGCGTTCTTCCCCTCATATATGCAAGGGGAGCAATTTCAATGGTTCCCCGTTCAATCATTCTTTGGGTCTGCTCCATGCCTAAAAAGTCATGAAGGGCATCATATAACGGACGGAGATAGGGATCTACCTTTTCCTTTAGGTCACCTGGCAGAAAACCGAGGCTCTCGCCCGCCTCCACTGCCGGCCTTGTTAAAATAATCCGTTTAACCTGGCCATTTTTCAAGGCATTGACCGCCATTACGACAGCTAAGTAGGTTTTCCCCGTTCCGGCTGGTCCGATTCCGAATACTAAATCCTGCTTTTTGATTGCATGCACATAATGCCTTTGGCCGATGGTTTTGACTCTGATGGATTTGCCTTTGGCCGTTTTTGCAATTTCTTCTTCGTAAAGATCGCCAAAGTATTCAAGCGTTCCTTTTTTTGACAGCTCAATGGCATAAATAACATCCCGCGAGCTGACGGAAATCCCTTTGCGGATAACTAAGAGCAAAGCGTTCAGGATATCGCCGGCAACAAGCGCCCGTTCTTCCTCTCCTGCAATCATGATGCCGCCGCCGCGGGTAATGACCGATACATTAAACTCTTCTTCAAGCACTTTTAAATTAGAATCAGCATTTCCCAGTAAAGCCTGGGCTTCATTAGGCGATTCGAGCTCTAGGTTTATTACTTTTACATCTTCTGGCATTCGTTAGTCTCCTTGAATGATTGGTTGTCCAGCTGCAATATTTTCAATTACCTGGTAATGTATAGATAATTTTACTTTACCATTCTCTATGCTTTCATGCAAAATTTTCTCTCCAGTTATCCTGGCATCATCAGGCAGCTTTTTCTCCAAATGTTTTTTTGCATCTGCCATTGCTTTTGCCACTGCTTCTTTTTCCGTATAAATGCGGGTAATTTCCTCTTTGCTCCGCTTTGTTTTTACTTTATAGGAAAAAGGAAGTTCCCATTGGAGGAAATGAAAAGGCTTGACTGTTTCTTCTTCTACATACTTCTTATATCCGGGATTTTTAAATCCCCAGACAGGAATGGACATATTCCAAAGCTTCAGATAGTGCCGGACATTTTCATCTCCGTTATATACGGAGAATTTAGTTGCCAAAGGAACCTCTGCTGTAGCTCTATACCACGTTTCACCCATGATTACTCCTTTTGCCGGAACAATCTTCGGACTTTCAGGGTTTCCGATGAAGCCGGAGACCAGCAGCTGTCCCTTGCCCACATAATCATGCACTTTAACCATAGATTGTCCCTTTTCCACAAACATATAAGTAATAACAGCTTTTTTTGAGGCAATCAGGTTTTGCGGAGAAGTTTTTTTCACAGCTTTAGGCTGTTTCTTTTCTACAACCTGGAAATGGAAGGTTGTCCCCTTCAGCTCCACCCCCACCCATGTCAAGGCACTGATACGGTCCGATAATTTGCGCTGGATCGTCTCCGGATCATCCACAAAAAATTGCACCTTGCCGATCTTGACTCCCATCCTGTCCAGCTCTTTGCGGATGGCATGCTCGGTCTGGGGCTTAGCATTATGAATCTGTATGCCCCAAACCATATTCGACAGCATGAAAATGCAAAACAAAAAAGCAAAAAGGCCTGCAACGAATCCGCTGTTTTTTCTCATGCGTTTCAGAAAAAACGGCCCTCCGAATCCTCCTTCGAACTTTACCTTGCAGTCACTTTTCCTTACCGCCTGCCTGAGCCGGGAAATCTCCCTGAATTCCATCAAAAAAAGGATTTCATCTGTTCCCGAGCGCCTGACATTCCATATCGGAATGCCCTGTTTGGTCAGCGTATTAATAAGACGCTCTATCCCCCGGCCATACGCTTTCACCTTGACATAGCCCTTATACTTGTTTGTCCATTGATTTTTCATGGGTCTCCTCCCCCAAGCTCACTCATTGATAAAATAAACCTTATCTATCGTTCCTTGAAGCATGATTTCTTCAGGCAAAATCGTTTTAATAACAAAGGCATTTCCTTTTATCAAAAGCTGCCCCTTTTTCAGCATCAGCCTTACTTCTGAATCTGTAAAAGTCAGGAGTCCTCTGTGATTTTCTATATAAATATGTAATTGGCCAATAATTGTAATGCGCGGCAGGTCCATCATGACATCTTGCGGTAGGTCCATGGTCTGCACCATTAGCCGTTTAAGTTTCTGCCCCCATTTTCGCGCCATAAAAAAAGAACCCCCTTTCATCTCAATGTATGAAATGAAAAGCGGTTCTAGCACATTTTTTTCTATCCTCGCCGGCCACGACCAGCAGTACCGCGCACCTGCTGAAGCGTACGCTTCGATCTCGGCGGACCCAGTACTTCGGCAAGTATGATCCCTTCCGCGAGTTTCTCCCTTGTGAAGGCTAAATCCTGCCTATACACCGGGCTGGATTCATCTCTGATTGCTGACGGGCGCACAGACATCATATTCTCCGCCCTTCGCCTTTGGCGTATTGCAGCGTCCTGCTGAGAAAGTCTTACAAGTTCTTCCCGGGCGCTTTCTTCCCTTAATGCTTCAGAAAGGGGTTTTTGCACCTGTTGTTTCTCGTGTACTTCTTCCCGCTTCCCTGCAGGTTCTTTCCTGCTTATTTGCTTCCGGTTATTATGCCCTCCAGCCGAATGCTTTTCTGTGCTTTTTTTTATTTTTCCAGCTGCAGAAGAAATGATTCCAATCAGAACAATAATGCTCCAAATGTTATTGAAGATCAAATCGGTCAAGGAATGCATCTAAACGCCTCCCTTACTTTTTATCTTTTGGATCTTTAGTCCCGTTGCTGATTGAATTTCTCATATCTGTATCTGCAGAAAGATTTTGATAGTTCATATAATCCATGATGCCAATGTTTCCATTCTTTAATGCGTCAGACATAGCTAACGGCACCTCAGCTTCTGATTCCACAACTTTCGCCCTCATTTCCTGCACGCGGGCAAGCATCTCCTGTTCAAGTGCCACAGCCATAGCGCGGCGCTCCTCTGCTTTTGCTTGAGCAATTTTTTTATCCGCCTCTGCCTGGTCTGTCTGCAGGATGGCACCGATATTTTTGCCGATTTCAACATCAGCAATATCAATGGACAAAATTTCGAATGCCGTACCGGAATCCAGTCCTTTCGAAAGAACGGTCCTTGAAATGATGTCAGGGTTTTCCAGTACCTTTTTATGACTTTCAGAAGAACCTATGGTTGACACAATGCCTTCACCGACACGGGCAATGACGGTTTCCTCACCCGCACCCCCTACCAGCCTGTCAATATTCGCACGTACAGTGATCCGTGCAATCGCCTTTACTTCAATTCCGTCCATCGCCACCCCTGCTATGAATGGAGTCGTGATTACCTTAGGATTAACACTCATTTGTACAGCCTGCAATACATCACGGCCGGCCAGGTCAATGGCAGCGCTCCGCTCAAAAGGAAGCTCGATATTCGCGCGTTGGGCAGCAATAAGTGCATTTACTACCCGGTCTACGTTCCCTCCCGCAAGATAATGGCTTTCCAGCTGGTTTGTCGTTACACTAAGCCCCGCTTTATGAGCCTTGATCAGAGGATTAACCACCCTGCTTGGAATAACACGGCGCAGCCTCATTCCCACAAGCGTGAATATGCTGATTTTCACTCCTGCCGCAAGGGCCGAGATCCAGAGCATAACTGGCACAAAAGTAAGCAGAACAGCTAAAACAATAACTGCAGCCACAATAATCAGTAATAAAAAAATAGTTCCAGAAGTCATTTCCAACGTCTTCATCCTTCCTGTTAGTCAAAGATTATTTATTTTATATCTCTCTTACAACAATTCGTGATCCTTCTGTTTTAACGACCCTGACAGCCGAGTTTTTTGAAATATACCCGCCTTCTGTCACCACATCTACCCTTTCCTCATGGATAAGTACAGTGCCGGCAGGGCGCAGATCTGTAAGGGTCATGCCCGTTTGGCCGAGAAGGTCGGAGCGGTCCGGACTTGAAACATATCCTTGTTCTGTATTCGTTGAATCAGTCAAAATGATTTTTTTGAAAAATTTCATTTCTTTACCAAACACCTTTACAAATAGTATGGCTGCAATAACGGATACCGCCAGTGCAATTAATAGTGAAATGGCCATGGCAACAGCACTTTCTGCGGCCAAAAATAAGCTGCCGACGATAGCGGCCAGTCCAAAGGCGCCAATGACCCCTCCTGGCACAAACAGCTCGAGAAGCACAAGGACGATTCCCGCTGCAAATAAGCCGATAGATTCATAACCAGCCATCCCGGCAACAAGATGGCCATAGAAAAACAGCACAATGGAGATTGTTCCAATGATGCCAGGAATGCCAAATCCCGGCGTAAACAATTCAATTACAATGCCAAGTAAAGCAATAGTCAAAAGAATCGGGACTACGACCGGATTGGTGATGAATCTCGCCAGTTTATCACCAACATTTTCATCGATTGGTCTCACATCTGCAGCAGTGATATCCAATTTTTCATATAGTTCATTTTTTCCTGAAACAGTCCCTTCACTATAGCCAGCTTTTTCAGCCTGTGACGAGGTAAAGGTGAGAAGTTTTCCTTTTCCAGCCCCAAATTCAGGCAAATCAACATTCTCATCTGCCATCGCCTGAGCGTAGAGAGGGTTGCGCCCATTTTGTTCAGCAGCCGTTTTCATGGCCGCAAGCCAGTAGGACTGCGCCTTTTTTCCTGCTGTATTCCCAGCAGAATCGATAACAGCCGCTGCCCCCATAACTGCACTTGGAACCATATAAATTTGATCCGCATTAAGCGCAATATAGGCGCCAGCCGATAATGCACGGTTATTCACATATGCAACGGTTTTAAGAGGCGTATTTCCCAGAATTTTCGCTATTTTCCCGGCAGAATCCACCAGACCTCCGGGCGTATTGATTTCAAAGATTACAAGACTGGCATGATCCTTTTCCGCCTTATCCAGAGCACGGGACAAAAAGGCATACAAACCGTCTTCAACAGTATTTTCGATAGGGACAATATAAACCGGCTTGCCTTTAGCCTCAGCTTGATGTGAAGAAAAATATGAGGGGATTAGAATGAACAGAAATAAAAAGAACACCAACGCCTTTTTCAGAAGCAGCTCCTCCTTTCACTTTTCCTGACTATCTACTTATTACGTATGTAAAACAAAAAAGTTTCATGAATAAAAATGCGTAAGCGCCTGGCAGTGGAACAAAGACTAAGAACGCCGCGTCCTGCGGCAACGTCTTTGTGACCCCCATCCTGGGGGCCTCCGCTAGCATAAGACGCATCAGAATAGAAGGCGCTTTTTGCCTTCAATTCTGATGTGGCTTATGACCTCGAGGGGCTAGGCGCTGGAGCTGGATTAATAAAAAGCGCAAGCGCCTTGTTCATAGGATCAAAGACTAAGATCGCCGCGTCCTGCGGCAACGTCTTTGTGACCCCCATCCTGGGGGCCTAAGCAAATAGGGTTTTGGACTTGGAAGGCGCTCTTTGCCTTCTGAGGCCAAAGCATCTTTCAAGGAGCGAAGGCTAAATGCTCTGCATCCTGCAGAAACGCCTTCATGACCTGCATCCTGCAGGCCTCAGCAAGCTAGGCGCTGGAGCTGGATTACAAAAAAAGCGCAAGCGCCTGTTCAGAGGAACCAAGCCACATCCAAAGCAGCCAAGTAAATGAATAGCAATTCATTTCGATTTACTAAAAAACCGCAGACAATTTGCATTGCCTGCGGTTTATAGTCAGGTATGAAATTATGAAAGGCGTTCAAGCACCAGTTTATTAACGATTGAACCATCCGCTTTGCCTTTTAATTTCGGCATAAGCGCTCCCATAACTTTACCCATATCAGCTTTAGATGATGCGTTAACTTCTTCAATTGTTGATGCAACAATTGAAGAAATTTCATCTTCTGAAAGTTGCTCTGGCATATATGCCTCAACGTATCCTATTTCGGTTCGGACTTTATCCACGAGATCGATTCGACCTGCATTTTCAAACTCTTGGAGGGAGTCTTTGCGTTGTTTTAATTCGCGAGAGAGCACTGTCAATTCATCTTCTGCTGTCATTTCCTGCTTGCCAAGCTTAATTCCTTCGTTTTGAAGGGAAGCTTTAACCATGCGGATGACAGAGAGTTTATCCTTTTCCTTGTCCTTCATCGCTTGTTTCATATCATTATTTAAACGCTCGAGAAGACTCATAATTCCACCCTCTCTTAGAATTTACGTTTTCTGGCAGCTTCAGACTTTTTCTTACGTTTTACGCTTGGCTTTTCATAAAATTCGCGCTTCCGTGCTTCCTGAAGCGATCCTGCTTTAGATACAGTACGTTTGAAACGACGAAGAGCATCTTCAAGCGATTCGTTTTTACGAACGACGGTTTTAGACATCTCTTTCCCTCCCTCCGAGAACAACACAATAAATCATAGTTGTCAACATGCTATAACATGTACTAAACCATTATAATATAAGCCCAAAGGCAGGTCAACTGAAATTGTGAAACTTCTTCGCTGTCCGGCAAAATGTTCCCTGTTTTACAGCGTGTTAAAAACCAGTCATTGGAAGATCAACTTGTCCATACACTGGTTATAAGAGGTGAGGCGGCTTGCGTATTTTACTGCTTTTTTCCCTATATATCGGTATGTTTCTGTTAGGGATGCTTGTGCTGAGAAAGGGTTTATTTCAGCTTTCCGGAGATAAATTAAAAGAATTTCTATCCAAAGTCACGGATGCTCCCTGGAAAGGTTTTTTGTCAGGAACCATTATTACAGGCATCCTTCAAAGCAGTTCCGCCGTCATGGTCATGACGGTTGGTCTCGTATCTGCAGGAAGCCTGACGTTTCCGCAGACAATCGGCATTATACTTGGAACTAATATAGGATCTACGGCTACCGCTGAATTCATGTCCTTTTCACTTGACCGCATTATCGTTCCCGGAATAGTTTTAGGCACTATGCTCCTGTTCATCCCAAAATCACTGACCCGGAGCCTTGGCATGGCCTTCATCGGGATATCTTCCATCTTTGCCGCTATGAGCGGTTTTAAAATGCTTTCGAGTAACCTTACAGCTTATCCCGCTGTAAATCTGGTATTGGTGGCCATGGAAAAAAACCTGTTTTTGGCCCTGCTGATCGGGATGGCCCTCACAGCGCTTATACATTCAGGCTCAGCCACAATAGGAATTGCCATGAGCTTTTTGATGGGAAATCAGCTGAATGTTGATACAGCCATCGCCATCATGCTGGGTTCAAATATCGGGACATGCATTACTGGATATATGGCAAGCATCGGATCAGGAAAGGAAGCAGCTTTTACGGCTTACGCACATATCTGGCTCAATGTTATCGGCGTGCTTGCATTTTTTCCTTTTATTCACCAGCTTCAGCAGGCTGCAGCATACCTTACAGATGCCAAGGAAACACAGCTGGCCCATGCAAGCGTCCTGTTTAATGCAGCAACTTCAATAATTGTGCTTCCCTTTTCGCACCACTATGCCCGTTTTATTTTATTTCTTCATAAGCCCCGTACTTAGAAAGTAAGCATCTTGACTCGCGGGGACAGAGAGGCTAGGCTCCAAGGGGTTTATCATCTGTGGAGAAAATCAAGTCGAACAAAAAAAAGCGTGCGGCAGGCAGAATACCCCCGTTCACGCTTTTCCTATCGTTATTTTAGTAGTCAGAATCAGAAGTAAGCCCTTTAATGATAGCAATGCCTGCACTTGCACCAATTCTGGTTGCTCCTGCTTCGATTACTTTATTGGCATCTTCTGTATTGCGGACGCCGCCTGAAGCTTTGACGCCGATATCCGGTCCTACTGTTTTTCTCATTAATGCGATATCCTCCGGAGTGGCTCCGCCAGTTGAGAAACCAGTCGAGGTTTTCACGTAGTCAGTACCTGCTTCAACGGCAATTTCACAAGCACGGACTTTTTCTTCTTCAGTAAGCAAAGAAGTTTCGATGATAACCTTTGTCAGTGCTTTGCCGGTTGCAGCTGCAACCACTGCCTGGATATCTTTTTTCACAGCTTCATTGTCTTTATCTTTTAGTGCGCCGATATTAATGACCATATCAACCTCATGTGCACCGTTTTCAATTGCATTTTTCGTTTCAAACGCTTTCGTTTCAGGTGTGTTGGCTCCTAAAGGGAAACCGATTACAGTACAAACCTTAACGTCTGAACCCTGAAGCAATTCGCTTGCATATTTGACCCATGTCGGGTTTACGCAGACAGAAAAGAAATGATGCTCTTTAGCTTCCTCGCACAGAATTCTTACTTGTTCTTTTGTTGCTTCTGCCTTTAACAGCGTGTGATCTATTAGGCCTGCTACATTTTGGCTCATAGTGAAACTCCTTTCAAAAACAGCTATTGAGATGTACGTACCTCTCAACTATAACATGTTTAAGATAAATTGACGAGGCTCTTTACATATTACCCAAAAAATAATATTAAACACGCTTTCACTAAAATTCATTTGTCCAAAGCAAAAACCCCCATCAGGATTGTATGCGGTTCATTCAATCCTGATGGGGGTTATCATATAGGTTATCTCTTAGCCAACGATTGCTTCTTTTAAAGGACTGTTCTCGATAACTGTAACAAATTGGCCCTCGCTGTGAGGATATCCAGCCTTTGTCACCTTGACCTTTACAATTTTGCCGACCATTTCTTCCGATGCCGGGAAAACCACTTTCAGGTAGTTATCCGAATAGCCTTCGTATAATCCGCTCTCAGGAGCTTCTTTAAAGCGTTCTTCAGGAATCACTTCCAGTACTTCACCTTCAAAGCGTGAAGCATACTCCTTTGCAAGCTGATCAGAAAGGGCAATCAAACGATGAACACGCTCATTTTTCACTTCTTCATCAATTTGGTCTTCCATTCTTGCTGCCGGCGTACCGGTACGTTTGGAGTAAGGAAAAACATGAAGCTCAGAAAATTTCTGTTCTTCAATAAAAGAAAATGTCTCCATGAATTCTTCTTCCGTTTCTCCAGGGAATCCTACAATGACATCCGATGTAATGGCAAGCCCAGGTAAGGCCTGTCTAAGCTTTTCTAAACGGTCCGCAAAGAATTCCATCGTATATTTCCGTCTCATCCGTTTAAGGACAGTATCGGAACCCGATTGGATCGGGATATGCAGATGGCGGACAACTTTATCGGATTTTGCCAGCACTTCAATCACTTCGTCAGTAATTTGGCTTGCTTCTATAGAAGAAATCCTTATCCGCTTTAATCCTTCCACCTGTTCTTCCATATCACGGAGAAGCATGGCTAGATTATAATCTTTCATGTCTTCACCATAGCCTCCCGTATGAATGCCGGTAAGCACAATTTCCTTATACCCTGCATCAACAAGCTGCTGCGCCTGGCGGATGACTTCCTTAGGATCGCGTGAACGCATAAGGCCGCGTGCCCAAGGAATGATGCAGAATGTGCAGAAGTTATTGCAGCCTTCCTGGATTTTAAGGGACGCACGGGTGCGGTCAGTAAAAGCAGGAACATCCAATTCTTCATAAACCCGATTTTTCATTATGTTGCCTACTCCATTGATCGGCTGGCGCTCTTGTTTATATTGCTCGATGTATTGAAGCATCTTGGTCCTGTCCTGTGTGCCGACAACAACATCAACGCCCGGGATTGCCATGATTTCAGCAGGTGAAGTCTGCGCATAGCAGCCGGTCACCGTGATAACGGCATCCGGATTTTTTCTGATGGCACGGCGGATGACCTGACGGCTCTTTTTATCACCGGTGTTGGTAACCGTGCATGTATTGATTACATAAACATCTGCAGGAGACTCAAATTCCACACGGTCATAGCCCTGTGTTTTGAATAGCTGCCAAATGGCTTCTGTTTCATAATGGTTTACTTTGCAGCCCAATGTATGGAAAGCGACAGTTGCCATTTTCATCACCTCAATAATTCTAAATGATAAGATACAGCCGCTAAAGCATATAGCGGTGCTGTTTCTGTCCTTAATATCCTTGGCCCAAGCCCGCAAGAAATAAACCCTGCAGCGCTTAGCTTTTCAATTTCAGCCTCTGACAAGCCGCCCTCAGGACCAAAGACAAATAAAATCCTCTGTCCGGGCACTGCCTTGCCAAGCAAAGATGCTAATATGCTGGTTTCTCCCCGCTTTGCTTCTTCTTCAAATGCTATCAGCTTCACATGGAAACCAGAAAGGTTTGCAAGCTCCGTCAGGGAAACTGGTTCTTGAACATTCGGCAAAATTGTGCGGTGGGACTGTTCAGCCGCTTCCTTTGCAATCTTCTGCAGGCGCTCTGTTTTTTTGCCGGCTTTTTTTTGGTCCCATTTTACGACGGAACGGGCCGCAATAAAAGGGATAAATTCTGCTGCACCAAGTTCAGTGCCTTTTTGGACAATATACTCCAATTTATCCCCTTTAGGTAGACCGCTCGCAATGGTTACAGAAACAGGAAGTTCTTTTTCTTCATGCTTCCATTCTATAACGTTACCGATCACCGAATCGCTGGAAATATCTGTTATTTCACAAACGCCTGCTTGTCCATCCTCTGTAACCGTAATGATTTTTGAGCCTGATTCCATTCTCATGACACGGGTAATATGATGAAAATCATCTCCGGAAATGGTTACAGTATTTCCTTCAACATCACATTTCCTCAAAAAATAACGCTGCATGCTGGCACCCGCTTTTTTAGTAATAGAATTTCCCGATTATCGAAAAAAAGCCGGAGCTGCGCTTTAATGATTTCTCTTGGCAATCAGCGCAACCCAGTCTTCCATTAGAATCGTTTCCTCAATGGTAAATCCGGAGGCGCTAATTGCATCCTTTACATCCTGTTTTTTAGCCTGAATGATTCCTGATGCGATAAAATATCCGCCAGGTTTTACTGCTTTAGCGACATCATCAGTAAATCTCATGATGACTTCTGCCAAAATATTGGCAACCACCACATCAGCGGCTTCATCGACGCCATCAAGCAAATTGTTTTGGGTGACAGAAACAATATCCTGTACCTTATTGAGCTTCACATTCAGCTTTGCTGAAGTAACAGCAACGATATCGAGATCCAGCGCCTGCACCTCTTGGGCTTCAAGCATAGCCGCCGCAATACTCAGAACACCAGAGCCTGTGCCGACATCTACAACCTTATCATGAGGCTTTACTGTGCGCTCAAGTGCCTGGATGCACATGACAGTCGTAGGGTGTGTGCCTGTTCCAAAAGCCATTCCCGGATCAAGCTCGATGATAAGTTCGTCGCTCTTGACTGGTGTATATTCTTCCCATGTCGGAACGATTGTAAATCTTTCCGAAATTTTCACGGGATTATAATACTTTTTCCAGGCAGTTGCCCACTCTTCTTCATTCACTTCGCTGATTGAAATAGAGTTTCTTCCAAGGTCGATATCAAAAAGGAGAAGATTATTGATTGCGTCCTTGATTTCCTCTACCGTTTCACCAAGAAAGCTGTTGACAGGCAGATAGGCTTTCAGGATTACACCTTCCTGCGGATAGTCCGCAGGATTGAGCTGGTAAATTTCACCGAATACATTTTCCCGTTCTTTTACCAAATCAGCAGGGTCCTCAATGACGACCCCGCTGGCACCTGCTTCATGCAGAATATTGGAAACCGGTTCTACTGCTTCATTTGTTGTGTGGATTGTTAGTTCTGACCACTTCATATTGAAAAACTCTCCTCTTATTCGCCTTTAAAGGCACGCTTTACTTTTGAAAAGAAGCCGTCTTCGTGTTCATCAGGTGCAGATTGACCGCTGATTTCAGAGAACTCCCTAAGCAATTGCTTTTGTTTATCAGTTAATTTTTTCGGTGTAACAATCAAAATGACCACATGCTGGTCTCCCTGGCCATAGCCCCTGACATTGGAAACACCTTTACCTTTCAGGCGGAAACGAGTGCCTGTTTGCGTGCCGGCAGGAACTTTGAGCTTTACCTTGCCGTGCAGGGTCGGTACTTCTATTTCGTCACCCAAAGCTGCTTGAGTAAAGGTAATTGGCATCTCACAATAAATATCGTCGCCGTCACGCTCGAAGAATTCATGGCCGCGAACATTGAATACGACGTATAAATCTCCTGCAGGACCGCCGTTTGCACCTGGTTCGCCCTGGCCTGAAACGCGCAGCTGCTGGCCATCATCGATACCGGCCGGAACCTTCACGCTGATTTTTTTGCGTTTTTGAACCTTGCCTGCTCCGTGGCATGTTGAACATTTATTCGGAATGATCTTTCCAGTTCCCTGACAATGATGACAGGTGCGGCGATTCACAATCCGCCCGATTGGTGTATTTTGTTCTACATTTAGCTGCCCTGTTCCGTGGCAGTGCGAACATGTCTCAACCTTAGTGCCAGGCTTTGCGCCTGTACCGTGGCAAGTATCGCAATTTTCTTCACGCGGGATTTCAATTTCCGTATCTTTTCCGAAAACAGCTTCTTCAAAAGAAAGTGTCATTGTGTATTGAAGGTCTGAACCCTGCCTTGGTGCATTCGGATCTCTCCTTCTGCCGCCACCGCCGCCGCCAAAGAACGTGCTGAAGATATCTTCAAACCCGCCAAAACCGCCGCCGCCAAAGTCCTGGCCGCCAAAACCGCCAAAGCCCTGATTAGGGTCTGTATGCCCAAACTGGTCGTAATGGGCTTTCTTTTGTTCATCGCTCAATACTTCATAAGCTTCCTTGATTTCCTTGAACTTGTCTGCCGCATCTGCTTCTTTATTAATATCAGGATGATATTGTTTGGAAAGCTTGCGGTATGCTTTCTTTATTTCATCTTTGGAAGCACTTTTCGACACTCCCAATACCTCGTAAAAATCACGTTTGCTCATAGATTAATCCACTCCCGATCCGTTTCACATAAAGATAATATTATCATTTTTCAAAGTTAAAGTGCAAGGTAAAAAGTAAGCCCGGCAAATGACTGCGCCCATCATTTAACGCAGGACCCTATATCATATGCATACAGCTTCATCCATTTCTCGTGAATGGGAAAATTAACCATATTTCCAATTACATCTTCCCGCCATTAAGAATACCATTTTCAGACCAGGGGACTTTGGCCGGCAGCCCACCCTTGGAATCCCGCACCTGCAGAGATAAGCAATAGGTCTCATTTAAAAAAAGCCAAAGCCAAGAAACCCTGACTTTGACTTTTTTAATGGTAGCCAATTCAGCCATTTTAGGCTGAATTATTTTTTATCGTCGTCGTTAACTTCTGTGTACTCAGCGTCCACTACGTTATCGTCGCCATTTCCCTGCTGGTCAGCTCCGCCTTGAGCAGCCTGCTGGGCTTTTGCAGCTTCTTCATAAAGCTTCACGGAAAGATTAGTCACGATTTCCTGAAGTGCATCTTTCTTTTCACGGATATCGCTGATTTCATTTTTCTCGATGGCTTCTTTCAAAGCATCCTTCGCTTCGTTTGCTTTAGCAACTTCTGCTTCATCCACTTTGCCTTCAAGATCTTTTAACGTCTTTTCAGTTGTGAATACAAGCTGATCTGCTTCGTTGCGAAGCTCAACTTCTTCTTTGCGGTTTTTGTCTGCTTCCGCATTTTCTTCCGCTTCGCGTACCATGCGGTCGATTTCTTCATCAGAAAGGCCTGATGATGATTTGATTGTGATGGCCTGCTCTTTGTTTGTGCCAAGATCTTTAGCGCGAACATTTACAATGCCGTTTTTATCAATATCAAATGTAACCTCAACCTGAGGGATTCCGCGTGGTGCCGGCGGGATATCGCTCAATTGGAAACGGCCAAGTGTTTTGTTGTCGGCAGCCATTGGGCGCTCACCCTGAAGCACATGGATGTCAACAGCAGTCTGGTTATCTGCAGCAGTTGAGAATACCTGTGACTTGCTTGTAGGAATCGTTGTATTGCGGTCGATTAATTTTGTGAACACTCCGCCCATTGTTTCAATTCCAAGTGAAAGAGGTGTTACATCAAGAAGAACAACATCCTTCACATCGCCTGTAAGCACTCCGCCCTGGATTGCAGCACCCATTGCTACTACTTCATCAGGGTTTACGCCTTTATGCGGCTCTTTTCCTGTTTCTTTACGGATCGCTTCCACAACAGCCGGAATACGGGTAGATCCGCCGACAAGGATAACCTTATCGATATCAGATGGTGAAAGGCCTGCATCTTTAAGTGCCTGGCGAGTAGGTCCCATTGTGCGTTCTACAAGGCTTGAAGAAAGTTCATCAAATTTCGCTCTTGTAAGATTCACGTCAAGGTGAAGAGGTCCTGATTCTCCAGCTGTGATGAAAGGAAGTGAAATTTGTGTTGAAGTAACGCCTGAAAGATCTTTTTTCGCTTTTTCAGCAGCATCTTTTAAACGCTGAAGAGCCATTTTATCTTTAGAAAGATCAATGCCGTTTTCTTTTTTGAATTCAGCAGCCAGATAGTCGATGATGACCTGATCAAAGTCGTCTCCGCCCAATCTGTTATCCCCTGCAGTCGCTTTTACTTCAAATACGCCATCGCCAAGCTCCATGATGGAAACGTCGAAAGTACCGCCGCCAAGGTCAAAAACAAGGATTGTCTGGTCTTCTTCTGTTTTGTCCAAACCGTATGCAAGTGCAGCTGCAGTCGGCTCATTGATGATGCGCTCAACTTCAAGTCCGGCAATCTGCCCTGCATCCTTAGTTGCCTGGCGCTCAGCGTCATTGAAGTAAGCAGGAACCGTAATGACCGCTTTTGTAACTTTTTCGCCAAGATATTCCTCAGCATATGATTTTAAATACTGAAGGATGATTGCAGAAACTTCTTGAGGAGAATATTCTTTTCCTTCTGCCTCTACCTTATGAGCTGTACCCATATGGCGTTTGATGGAAATGATTGTATTAGGATTTGTGATCGATTGGCGTTTTGCAACTTCACCGACCTGTCTTTCCCCATTTTTGAACGCAACAACTGAAGGAGTTGTGCGGTTGCCTTCCGGATTCGGAATTACTTTAGGCTCGCCGCCTTCCAGTACAGCGACACAAGAGTTCGTTGTACCTAAGTCAATACCAATAATCTTGCTCATTTTTCCATTACCTCCCGTTTTCGTATGTAAACAACGTTATAATCGGATTATCCGTTCACTTTGACCATAGCAGGGCGAAGGACCCGATCTTTTAGCATGTATCCTTTTTGGAACTCTTCCACAACCACATTGGATTCGAAATTTTCATCCTCAACCTGCATTACAGCCTGGTGCAAGTGGGGGTCAAATTCTTTTCCAACTGATTCAATCGGCTCCACGCCTTCTTTTTTAAGTGCAGCTAAAATGCCTTTATGCACCATATCCATGCCTTGGAGCAAGGATTTAGTCTGCTCATTATCCGCTTCCACCTTAATGGCTCTTTCAAAGTTATCAAGGGCCTGAAGGAGTTCAGAAGCAAGATGTTGAGCTCTATATTTTTGAGCCGCTTCAAAATCCAATTTCGAACGGCGCCGTGAATTGTCAAAATCAGCCTGAAGGCGAAGGTATCGATTCTCCATTTCCTCTATCTTCGCTTCCAATTCAGCGATTTTAGCGGATGAATCCGTCGTTTCTTCAGATGCTTGGGAATTTTCATCCTGAACATCACCTTCTGCAAATATTGCATCAGCCTCAGTTTCTGCAGCTGTCTCATTTTCAACAGTTGATTCGTTCTTTCTTTCTTCTGTCACAATTTCACCTCCCTAAAAGGGTTGTTTATATGCTAGGAATATAAAGCAGGGAGGATATTCATCCCCCTACCAATATTGCCTTTGCTAATGGTTTTGATACAATCTTGTCAAAAGTGCGGTCATGTCGTTCGAGAAAAATTCCAATAAACTGATCACACGTGAATACTGCATTCTTGTAGGTCCCAGGATTGCAATTGTGCCAACCTGCTCCTCGCCCACTGAGTAAGTGGCAGTAATCAGGCTGCAGTCATCAAGTACCGTGTTGTTATTTTCCCGGCCGATTTTAACATGGATGCCAGCAGGGTTTTGTTTGATCAAATCATACATTCCCTGTTCCTGCTCAATCATCGAAAGCAGTGATGTCACTTTTTCGATATCATGAAATTCAGGCTGCTTCAGCATATTCGTTTTGCCGCCAAAAAAGATCTTCCCGGCTTCAGAAACCGCAAAGGTATCTGCCAGAGACGATACAATTGTACCGTAATTATGGATATGCTGCCTCAAAAGCACGGCAACTTCTTTATAAATTTTGTCCTTCAGCTCTGCAAGCGGCACTCCAGCCAGCCTGTCATTCAGGATGTTCGCCATCTTTTCAATTTCATTCAAATCAAAGGACGGCGGCAGGGAAATCATTTTGTTTTCCACATGCCCGGTATCCGTTATGATGATGGCAATAGCCGTATCCGGGCTGATAGGGACAATCTGGATTTTCCGGAGCTTATTATCCTTCACTTTCGGGCCCAGTACGATGCTTGTATAGCTTGTCAATTCAGAAAGGATCTTTGCAGATTTCTGGACAATTTTCTCCAGTTCATAAATCCGCTCGGCAAATATGGACTGCAGCATTGCCCTGTCATCCTTCTTAAGCCTCTGCGGATGAAGAAGATGATCCACGTAGTATCTATACCCTTGTTCAGACGGAATACGCCCTGATGAAGTATGGGTTTTTTCAATAAAGCCCAATTCTTCAAGATCCGACATTTCATTGCGGATTGTCGCTGAACTAAAGGTGATTTCTTCTTTTTTTGACAAGCTTCGCGAGCCTACCGGCTGAGCATTTCTGATAAAGTCATCGATAATAACCTTCAGGATCAGCAATTGACGATCAGTTAACATGTTTGATCACCTCTGTTAGCACTCTATACCACTGAGTGCTAATACTACTAATAAATTAACAAATGAAGTCAATGATGTCAACGGATAAACATTTCTTTTTTCTTATAAAAATGATTGAAAGACTTCATTGCCCAGCAGCTTTCCCTGTTGAGTCAGACGAACGGTACCGGCTCTTTCTTCAAGCAGCCCCTTTGAGAATTGTTCTTCGAGCGGTTTCCCGAAAATCTCCTTCATTTCTACAGAAAACTTTTCCCTGAAATGCGCAAGTGAAACTCCCTCTGCTTTTCGGAGTCCTAAAAACATTTCTTCTTCCATTTTTTCTTTTATAGAAACAGTATGCTCCTCCATAGCAGGCAATTCTCCCTCTGAAATAGGGGTCATGTATTTTTTCAGGGGTCCGTAATTGGCAATTCTTTTCCCTGATGTATAGCTGTGCGCCCCTGCCCCAAAACCGAAATACTCTTCATTATTCCAGTATGTTAGATTATGCCTGCTTTCAAAACCAGGCTTAGCAAAATTCGAAATTTCATATTGGCGGAGGCCATGCTTGCCCATCGTTTCCATCAGCACCTCATACATCTGTGCTTCCAATTCCTGCGGCGGCAGGTTGAGCTTTCCTTTTTGCATAAGGTTGTAAAAAACAGTTTTTGGCTCAACAATCAATGAATATCCAGAAAAGTGAGGAAGCGAAAGCTCCATCGCCTTATTCAGAGTATCTTTGAAGTCTTCCATTTCCTGCCCTGGAAGACCGTATATTAAATCAATGCTGATATTGGAAAAACCAGCCGCCCTGGCTTTTTCAAGTGTTTCATAAACATCCGAAGCCCTGTGTGTTCTGCCAATCTTCTTTAATAGCTCATCATTAAAGCTCTGCACCCCAAAGCTTAGCCTGTTTACACCTGAGTCAAAAAGCACCTTCAGCTTCTCAGCCGATAAATCTCCGGGATTGGCTTCAAAGGTGTATTCAGTATTTTCGTTAAAAGGAAGGGTTTCTTTAATAGATGCACACAGATATTCCAGCTGTTTTTCATCTAAGGAAGTCGGTGTCCCTCCTCCGACGAAAATAGTGTCCAGATTGCCGGCCGTGTATTTGCGGAGGGAGAGCTCCATTTCTTTTTTCATGCTCTTCAGATATTCATCTACAGGCTGCCCCTGCAGGAAAACTTTATTAAAATCGCAGTAATGGCAAATATGCTCACAAAACGGAATGTGAAGATATGCACTTTTAATCATTGTTATCACACCTTTTAGTCTGGTTTACAAGATAGAAAAAGAGGCTAGATGTCAGTTGTGACCGGTCTAACCTCTTTTTTGGCTTATTTATTTTTTCGGAGTCGTGTCGTCCATTTTCAGAACCGCCATGAAAGCTTCCTGCGGCACTTCTACGGAACCAACCTGCTTCATCCGCTTTTTACCTTCTTTTTGCTTTTCAAGCAATTTACGTTTACGGGAAATATCTCCGCCATAACATTTTGCCAGCACGTTTTTACGCATGGCACTGATTGTTGAACGTGCAACAATTTTTTGCCCGATGGCAGCCTGTATCGGCACCTCGAATTGCTGTCTTGGAATCAATGCTTTCAGTTTGTCAACGATCAGCTTGCCGCGTTCATAGGCGAAATCGTTATGGACAATAAAGCTCAAGGCATCAACTGTTTCTGCATTCAGAAGGATATCCATTTTCACAAGCTTGGACGTTTTATAGCCGATCATTTCATAATCAAATGAAGCGTATCCCCTTGTATTGGACTTCAATTGATCAAAGAAGTCATATACAATTTCAGAAAGCGGAACTTCATAAACAATGCTGACGCGGTTTTCATCCATATACTGCATATCGATGAAATTTCCCCGTTTGTTCTGGCAAAGCTCCATAATCGCCCCAACAAATTCATTGGGTGCCATCATTGTCGCTTTTACATAAGGTTCTTCCACACGGTCTATTTTCTGGGGATCCGGCATATTGGAAGGGTTATCAACCTTCAGCTGCGTACCATCCGTTAAGATGACATCGTAAATTACACTTGGAGCTGTTGTAATAAGATCAATTTTAAATTCACGTTCAATACGCTCCTGGATGATTTCCATATGAAGAAGTCCAAGGAATCCGCAGCGGAAGCCAAAGCCAAGGGCCTGGGAGGTTTCCGGTTCGAACTGAAGCGCAGAATCATTCAATTCAAGCTTTTCCAGCGCATCTCTTAAATCGTTGAAACGGGCTGAATCAATCGGATACAAACCGCAGTATACCATCGGGTTCAATTTCCGGTAGCCAGGCAGTGCTTCAGCAGCACTATTCTTAGCACCTGTAATCGTATCACCCACATGTGTATCGCCGACATTTTTAATGGCAGCCGTCAGGAAACCTACATCTCCCACAGTTAATTCATCCAGCTGCTTAGCTTTAGGTGTGAACACACCGAGTTCGATGACTTCGAATTCTTTTCCCGTTGCCATCATTTTAATTTTATCGCCGACTTTGACAGAGCCTTCGACTACACGGATGTAAGCAACAACTCCGCGGTAAGCATCATACAAGCTGTCAAAAATCAGTGCCTTTAAAGGTGCTTCCGGATCGCCTTGCGGTGCAGGAACAAGTTCCACGACCTGCTCAAGGATATCTTCAATTCCAATTCCTGCTTTTGCAGAGGCAAGAACCGCATCGCTCGCATCCAGCCCGATTACATCTTCAATTTCGCCGCGGACCCGCTCAGGATCGGCACTTGGCAAATCAATCTTATTGATAACCGGAATAATCTCCAGGTTATTATCCAAAGCCAGATACACATTGGCCAGAGTCTGCGCCTCAATTCCCTGGGCAGCATCCACTACTAGGACCGCTCCTTCACAGGCAGCAAGGCTTCGCGATACTTCATAAGTGAAGTCGACATGCCCTGGTGTATCAATCAAATGGAAAATGTACTCTTCTCCATCCTTGGCTGTATATCTTAATTGAACAGCATTTAATTTAATCGTAATTCCCCGTTCACGCTCAAGGTCCATCGAATCCAAAAGCTGGCTTTTCATCTCGCGCTGAGCCAAAGCGTTCGTCTTTTCTAAAATACGATCCGCCAATGTGGATTTACCATGGTCAATATGAGCAATAATCGAAAAGTTACGAATTTTAGATTGCCTCTTTAATTTTTCTTCTCTATTCATAACATTCACTCCTACTTGTCGACACAATGCACTATTTTTGATTATAGCAGTACAAAAAGAGAGATTCAACAAGAAAAGCGGAAGCGCCTGTCCAGCTTGCGAAGCAAATAGGCGCATGGGACTGGAAGGCTGCTCTTTGCCTTCCTGGCACAGGCGGTCTTTTGCACAGCAAGCTAGGCGCTGAAGAAAGGGGCTAACAGGAACAAGAGCATCCTGAAGCAGAAATCAGCCCCTTGTTCAGCGCACAGTTTACGAAAACAGCCTTCTTGAAAATTGATATATTTAATAAGTTTTGTAAGGTGCTCACATTGTTAAACAGAGCTGATTGGAGTGTAAGGTGCGAGACTCCTGCGGGATCAGCAGGAACGTGAGACCCCGCAGGCAAAGACGAGGAGGCTCACCGCCTGCCCCGCGTAAAGCGAAGCATCCTGAAGCGGAAATCAGCCCCTTATTCAGCGCACAGTTTACGAAAACAGCCTTCTTGAAAATTGATGTATTTAATAAGTTTTGTAAGGCAATCACATTGTTAAACAGAGCTGATTGGAGCGTAAGGTGCGAGACTCCTGCGGGATCAGCAGGAAGTGAGACCCCGCAGGCAAAGACGAGGAGGCTCACCGCCTGCCCCGCGGAAAGCGAAGCATCCTGAAGCGGAAATCAGCCCCTTAAAAAAAAAGAAACCAACATCACAAGTGGTTTCCGATTCCATGCTTATTTCAGCGGGTGCCGCCTATTTTATCAGCCGTTTTTTCAAAGAGACTGGTTAATGATTGTGACAGCTGCTTTCCTGCTGATGAAAAAACATTGTAGGCTTTAAGCTGCTGCAGCTTTTCTTTCTTTTTTTCAAGGTCGTGGCTGGTTACTTTTTCGCCGAGAATGGCTGCTTCCATATTGCCCTTTTTGGATTCCTTCACTGTGAATGCACTGTACAGCTTAGGGTCATTGAAGCCTTTCATCGTTTTCATTCCCTGATTGGCATACTGCATGCCGATCAGGACCCCAAGGAATAAGATAAGTGTTACGCCTAGACATTTCATTGAAAACCGAAACATGGAAACAGCTCCTTTCTGCGGTTATTTTGCTGCCGGGCTGCCTGATGATCCGCTTACGGATTTAGCATCCCAGTAAATTTCACTGAATGCATCTGCAAAGGCATTAATTGTCCTGTACATTTCATCAAAATTATTATCCACTCCGCCAACTTCAATAAGCATGGCATTCGAGGAAAGATCCTGGTTATACACACCATTGTCGCCCTTGTCTTTTTTCAGCAGTACTCCCCTTGATAATCCAGGATATTTTTTATCAAGCGCTTTATGCATCTTGCTTGCGAGTGCAGCGTTTTTTTCATAATTGGCATTTTTCCCTCCAATTACAAAAGCAATCTTGGCATAGCTTTTTCCGTTCAGCACAATAGTCGTGTCTTTTTTGCGCCTCGAGTCCCGGTGGATATCGACAAAATACTGAAGATTCTTATTGGAGACGATCGTCGTCTGCAAGACGCCTCTTTCCTCCTGATAGGACCTGGAATATTTCAGACCTTTTTGATTCAGCCTTGCAAGGATATCTGTCTTGCTGGCCTGGGATCCTATCCCCTTATCATTAAGATCCTGTACAAGCTTATCAGTTAGCTTGGTTACATTGATTTTTGAATGGCTCGCAAGATTCGGATCTGTCACACCTTTGAGATAAGGCAGAAAGGATTCCCTGTTGTGCGAATTATATATCAAAACCACTTTTCGCCCGCCTGTGGTCATCTTAGGATCCTGGGAGGCCTGCTTTTGCGGTTCTTTTATTTGATCCACATTCTGGAGTGCAGCATCCTTTCCATTTTCCGCTACATCACCTGGAGGCGATGATTCATAAGGCATATTGGTATAGTTTGTCCCTTTTCCTGCCACGAGGATTTCCGTATCAAATATCGAGAACCCTGGCAGCTCCCTGCCTAGAAGGCTTCTGGGATCATCCATGGAAATATTGGTTGTCAGCTTTAAAAGCTGGGGAGTCACGCTAACTGCAGGCTCTCCTCCTGGGAGTGCGTTAAAAAAGTAATGATTTTCGCTCGCCAGCATGGAGAAGAGCATTTTCCCTGAAAATTGGTTGGCAACCGAATTGACCGAACCGGATGAAATCCTATATTCTGGCTTCAGAGATGTGAGAACCCCGCTCGCCGAAAAAATGAAAAGAAGCAGAACCAGAATCGAAAGAAAACCCTTAATAATCGTTGAGCCATTGATAACTGTGATCATACCTGTATGCCGGTTTCTTCGCATCTTTTCTTTGTCACCCTTTCTAAAGCTTGTCTAGTAATGATTATGAAGATACTAGAAGAAGTAGAACGGGTTTTGTGAAAAAAGCTAGTCTCTTTAGCGCGTATAGTAGCCAGTATTCCCCTGGTTGATGGCTTCATGGAGGGCTGCATTCAATCCGTTTGCTAGTAAATTGGCCATATCCTCTATGAATACATCCACTTCCTTAGGCGTCACCATCAGATTATGCCCGATAGGCGAAAGCACTTCATGGATGAGTTTCCTTTTTTCATCTTCCCTAAGGGTGCCAATGATGCCCAAAAAGGTCTGCCTGTGCTGTTCATCAGGCAAATCTTCATCAGTCAGTTTTTTCTTTTTCCCAAAACTGAACCCTGCAGGGGCGAGTGCCCTCGATGGCTTGTCACCCTCTTTTAGCTCGCTGCCAAAATGCTTCAAGATATAGTCAATCGTATCACTCGTAATCGTAACCGCGTCCACTACAGTTGGCACACCTACAGCAATGACCGGAATCCCCAGCGATTCTTTACTCAGTTCTTTTCTTTTATTTCCAACTCCGGAGCCTGGATGGATGCCTGTATCTGAAATCTGGATTGTGGCATTGACTCTCTCAAGAGAGCGTGCGGCGAGCGCATCCACCACAATGAGAAAGTCCGGCTTGCTTTTTTCAATCACCCCAAGGATGATGTCACTGGTCTCGATGCCGGTAATTCCCATAACTCCAGGAGCAATGCCGCTTACTGGCCTGTATCCCTCCTCAACGGATTCAGGCTGAAGCTGAAATAAATGCCTAGTAACCACAAGATTTTCCACTACTGCCGGCCCTAAAGCATCAGGAGTCACATTCCAGTTCCCGAGTCCGACTACTAGGCAGCTGCTGTCTTTTGTGATGCCCATTCCCTTTATAAAACTGCCAAGCTCACTAGCAAATACCTGCTCTACCTTATGCTGGGTTTCCGTATTTTGCTGCCGGATTCCCTGTACTTCAATCGTTAAATAGCTGCCTGGCTTTTTGCCGATATGCTTTTCGCCTTCTGCTGTTACCTCTATCAAAGAAATTTTCAGGTCTTCAACATCCTTTTCCTTAATGATGACACCTTCAATATGAGAAACATCTTTTTCACCCGCTACTCCATTGTTGTCCATGACAAGCTCCCTTGCCTCAACAGCAAGATCTGTCCGTACTGAATATTGGCTAACATCCAATTTCTTTTTCATCGCAGCTTTTGTTCTCCCATCTGTAAAAGTATATAATCTAGTATTCTCCATACTTTCTTATAAACATTCTTCCGATATTGCTTTTTTATTCCGGATTCTTTTGATACAATGATATGTAACGAGATAAAGCTTGGTCTTAAAAAATAATTCCTTTTCGATTCTGATTCAGAGTATTGCATTATAGGGAGCAGTCTGATAAAATATCACTTGTGCTATTTGGTATAGATTTGAAAAGTCGAGTTCATATAATCTCGATTTCTTGTGTAGGAGGTGAACGGAATGCCAAACATTAAATCTGCAATTAAACGCGTAAAAACAAGCGATACTAACCGCGCTCAAAACGCAACTGTAAAGTCTAACATGCGCTCTTCAGTGAAAAACGCTGAAACTGCATTAGCTAACAGTGCAGACAATGCAAAAGAAGCTCTATTAACTGCTTCTAAAAAATTAGACAAGGCTGCATCTAAAGGATTAATCCATAAAAATGCGGCAGCCCGTAAAAAATCTCGTTTAACGAAAAGACTTAACTCTTTAAACGCTTAATGAATGCTCAATGAACGATCCACCCGGGTCGTTTTTTTCACGCTGCAAAAAGGTGACGGCCAAATGGCTGTCACCTTTTTGCATTATTCATCATTAACAAGCATTGCGGCCGCTATTCAAAAATAGATTTGTCAGGTTCACAGTCCTATTTTTGCCCAGCCAGTTTCATTATTTCTTGATGGTATTTGAACATGTGAATGGAATCAATTGCCTTTCTGCCATTACTTTGGCAATACGTATCCTCACATATTATATATTAGGATGACGTCATAGTTATAACGTTGCTTTTCCTTGTTAGATAAAGGAAGGAGATGAAAAATGCAACGAGGTATAACTTTCGAAATTCCCAATGAATATGGAAGTTTTCTTTGGAAGGTATTAATGTCCTTTGAAATTACTGAATTCGCTTGGGCAAGTGGTGACGAAGAATCCTATTTAGTGGAGGATGAAGAGTTACGGGAACCTCTTTTCTCGGAAGAGATAAACGAAATGGGTGGCTTATTTCTTAGAGAACTTTTGGAAGAAAATAAATATTATCTCATCTTTGTAAATTTACAAGCCTATCCGAAAGGGAAGAATTCATTACTTATTGAAACGTATGAGGAATATGTAAAGAGCAATTGTCAGCTCATGCTTTTAGTTGTTGACTCTATATATGTGACAATTTATTGTAAAGCAAGGCTAAACTCGAAGGCTTATATCAAAATGCGAAATTAAAAGGTTTTAATAGCCTCAACTATATTACAGATAAAAACGATACAAGAACAAGGCTATCAGTGTGGTAACAACAGGTTTTAGCTTAACTTAGGATTTTATTCTTATTGAATAACCACAATATTATTTACAAGAGCCAAATTTAAAAGCCAGATTCCCTAAGACATAAGGGATCTGGCTTTGTGAATACTGGTTACTCTTCAAAAAGCAATAGGCGGATTGGAGCACGCCCCGCGGAAAGCGAAACACCTGCAGCGGAAATCTGCCGGCCAATTTACCAAAGGCTATCCTTTAAAGACTGCTTCAATAGCCTGTCCGTAATGGTGATTGGTTCAGCAAACCCTCAGCAGGATTACCTCATTTTCAAGAGCAGCAGTTCCAGTGTGAGTGCTTTTTCAGCCTGGCCCGTTTTTATTTTATAATCGGCTTCGGCAAGATCTTTCACAATGGCCAGGAGTTCTTTTTCCTGAAATGTGTTTGTTTTTGCGGCAGCGAGCTTCACACGGTAAGGATGGACCTTAAGCGCTGAAGCAATTTTTTGCTGGCTGTAGCCCTGCCTTGACAGCTCCTTCACCTGGTAAAGCATGCGGATTTGTCCTGCAATTACGCTAAGGATTTTAATCGGTTCTTCATTTTGCCGCAGAAGGTCACGATAAATGGTTATCGCTCCCTCAATGTTCCGCTGCAGAACATAATCTACAAGCGTGAAAATATTTTGTTCCAGAGATTTAGCAACAAGCTTTTCAACAACCAGGGTATCTATCCTTTTTTCGTCATCCGCATACAAAGCCATTTTATCAATTTCGCTTGTGAGCTGCATAAGGTTAGTTCCAGTAAGTTCGAGTAATAAATCGATGGCATTTTCATCAATCTGCACATGCGAAATGGCTGCCCTTTCCCTGATCCATGCCTTCAGTTCATGATCATTCAGTTTTTTCGCTTCGACAAGTACTGCCTTCCTTTTAAGCTCTTTAGTGATTTTTTTCCGCTCATCCAGCTTTTCGTAAGGAGCCGTTAGCACAACAATGGAATAAGGGGCAGGATTCGATAAATATTCCTCAAGCCTTTTCACCTGATGCTCAATCTTAGATTTTGTTTTCTCCGCAGTCAAAAAGAATGGGTTCTGCATGAAAACAAGACGCCGATCTCCCATAAAAGGGAGTGTTTCAACGTCTTCAAGGGCTGTTTCTATAGGAGTTTCTTCTAAATCAAACTGAGCAAAGTTAAAATCAATCTCCTCTTCTGTAAGGGCATGCTGCAAAAAAAGCTGCTTTGTTTCGTTTATCAGGTAAGCTTCTGTCCCATATATCAGGTACACAGGGGCAAACTGCTTTGCTTTAATACTTTTCCAAATATCTAATACCAATGAAAACCGCCTCTTTGCTATGTATTCTTATTATAATGGTATAGATAAGAAAGCATTTTGACAAGCTATTAACGGGAATCGGCCTAATAGGCCAATCCCCGATTTATATAAACGCTGCCAAGAAAGTTCCGGATTACTTTCTTATACAGCGGTATTAGATATGAGATGAGTATGTCCGCTACCTGATTTAGAAGCTCAACCTGCTTCATATAATTATTGTTGCCCCTCACGGCTAAAGTATTTGTGACAACTCTTGTCAGTATAGGAAATCAAAATGGAACTGTAGATTTTTATTTTGTAATCGCTTATACTAAAAGTGAAATAGGAGGGGTTAGCCATGAACGAATTCGAAAAAAATGTCCAATCGAAACGTAATGATGCAGTTGACGCCGGAGTTGGATTTGGTGTTTCATTTGCATTTTTTGCCGTGTTGTTCATCATTGCTACCGTAATTCATACGATAGGTTCTTAAGTACACTATCCGGCAAAAATGAATGCGTTAACAAGGAAAAAATGGAAGAATTCCCGCCCGACGGAGGCCGCTTTTCTTTAGGGTCTCTTTCTTCATTTGCTCTTCCTTTACTGACATACTATGGCAAACTGGTTGAAAAGGTTCCCCTTCTCCCTAAAAAGCGGTAAGTGACTGCCCCCTGTTCATCTGTCCTGAATACCCTGATATGAAGCATGGATAATGCTTTGAGCGTTTCCTGGTGCGGATGGCCGTAGCGGTTGTTTTTTCCTGCAGAAATGACGGCTGCCATTGGCGAAATGCCATTCAGGAATTCTGCTGAAGAAGACGTTTTGCTGCCATGATGGCCTGCTTTTAGAATATCTGCTGAAAGCCCCGGATAGGTGCGCAGCAGCTCTCCTTCGCTTTTCACACCAAAGTCGCCTGTAAACAGCCAGGTAAGTCCCCCCATTTTTGCAAACAGCACGATTGATAATTCATTTGTTTCCTCTTCCCTTCGATAGGGATTCAGCACAAAAAATTCTGCTTCTCCTGCCTTCCAGCGATCCCCTCTTTTCACCTCTGCAACCGGTATCCCCTTCCTTGCTGCAGTCTGTATAAAATCCTTCTCCCTATATTTCTGTTCATTACCCGCCCCTAAAACAATCTGTTTTACCCCAATGCCGTCAAGGATTTTATCTGCACTCCCTATATGATCAGTATCCGGATGCGTCAGAATCAGCTTATCCAGGCTATGGATCCCCTTGCTTTTCAGCAGCGGAATAATTGTACCGCTGCCCGTATCAAAAACTTTTCTTCGCTCTTTCCACTTTTCTTGATGAAACATCAGATGCCCGCCTGTATCGATGAGATAATTACCCCTGCTGTAAGGCAGCTGTATTAAAATCGAATCACCCTGCCCTACATCAAGGAATGTCACTTCTCCAAAAGGGGAAAATTTATTAATATGATATTGAACAAGAAGAACTGCAGCAAGAAGGAATACCGCTTTACGGCACTTTGCAAGCGAGGTTCTTTCCCATTGTATAAATAAGATTAATATGATGAATGAAAGAAGCAGCATGGTCCAATAAGCGGGTTTTCCAAATGTCAGGTAAGATAGAGGGATTTTTGATATCCTTTCTGCAAACCAGCTGCAGAACCGGAATGAAAGATCCAGCAGCACAATCAGCGGTTCCGACAGCTGAGGCAAAAAAATCGAAAAAGCCAGGGCTATCATTGAAAAAGGAAGAAACAGGATGGAATATAGCGGGACGTATAGTACGTTCAAGAAAATGCCGAGCACGGAGACCTCATAAAAGTGATACAGAAGGACTGGTATGGCCGCCAATTGGCAAATGATGCTCATTATTAAAAGCTGATGAAGATGGTTTGGGTATTTTTTTAGAATGGGGGATGATAAAACGATGGAAAATGAAACAAGAAAAGATAGCTGAAAGCCGATATTAAATAACATATATGGACGGTAAAGAAGCAGAAAAAGAAATACACAAGCCATGCTTGCAGTAATAGCCTGCTTTTTTCTGCAAAGTGAAAGGAAAAAATACAGCATGGCCATAAGGCAAGACCGCAAAACAGATGGACTGCCTCCTGAAAGGGTCATATATGCGGGCAATAAAATTAGGATGATCATGCTCATTTTTTCTCTGGTGATGCCCATGCGGATTCCCAGATAAAATAGAATGCCTGTTAAAAAACTGACGTGAAGTCCGGAAATGGCCAGCAAGTGGACGATGCCAAGTCTCTGATAGGCCAGATAGTCTTCTTCACCGATCTCCTTCCCATCTCCAAAAATCAATGCAGAGACAAAGCCTTTTGAAGTTTCCGGAAAGTGCACCGAGATATAAGAGATTCCTTTTGCCCTGAGTGAGGAAATCATGAATGCGGGGTTTTTTGGGTTGTGGCGGCATCTATCTAACGATAAAGTCTTAGCTCGGAGGATCCACGAAATGTTTTTCTGTATCAAAAATTTTTTATAATCAAATCCATTCTCATTTCGTGCAGCTTCAGGCTTCTCAAGCTTGCCGGAAATCAAGCAGGAAAGCCCAGGGTCCATGTATTGCTGCAATGCAGATTTCTCTTCTTCAGTTCCTATGCTGTAAAATAGCTGAAGGCTTTCATTCCGGCTTTTTACTGGACTTTTCAAGAGGCTGCCATCAAAGTCCGGCATTTCTGAAAAGGTGATGAGAAAGGTAGATTCCCTGCCTGTAAATACCGTTTTTTGCCGGATTGCCGCTATGTTTGCAGATGAAAAAAATAAAGCAGCAGCCGCACATTGAAGAAGCAGATTTCTAAATCCTGCTGTCATATATAGAAATATAAAATACAGAAGCAGGATGAACAGAATCTTCCCGCTTCGTGAAAAATAGTAGGACGTGCCAAGTGCCGCTGATACGGCTGTGAAAATGAGTTTTTTATCCACTTAACTCCCCCGTTAAACAGTAGGATTGAATATTGATTCTGCCTGTTTCCGCAATTCCGCGATTTCTTCTGGAGTTCTTCCTGAATGTCCGAGTTCTGTCAGCAGAGACATAACAAAATCCTGTTTTTCTTTTTCGCCTTGTGCAGGTGATTCCGCCCTGACATGCTCAACTTTCACTCCTGCCTGCTCAAACAGCTCAATGGCATAAGGATGGTTTTTATAGTCCTTGGCATAATAAACTGCTTTTATGCCTGCCTGAATGATGGATTTACAGCATTGAAGACATGGAAAATGTGTCACATATATTTCAGCTTCTCCTGTAGGCACCCCGAATTTGGCACATTGCAGAATGGCATTCATTTCCGCATGGATGGTACGGACACAATGATGGTCAATGACATAGCAGCCTTCATCAATACAATGTGTGCCTCCGGCAATGGAACCATTATAACCTCCGGCAATGATGCGCTTGTCGCGCACTATGGTGGCTCCTACCGTCAGTCGTGTGCAAGTGCTTCTTAGAGCTAATAAATGGCTTTGTGCCATAAAATATTGATCCCAGCTGATACGTTTCATGATTTGTCTCTCCCTCATGCAGTAATGGTTTCTCCACCATTCTACCTTTTAAGCCTATCATTGTGTAGATGAAGCTCTAGGAATTCATTGCACAAAAATGGAATCCTTTAATTTTTCAAAGGTTTTGTCGCCGATTCCCGGTACATTCTTTAAATCTTCAGCCGATTTGAAGCTGCCGCCATTTTTATCCCGGTATTCCAGAATGGCCTGGGCCTTTGACGGGCCGATGCCAGTCAATGTCTCAAGATCCGCCTCTGCAGCCGTATTCAAATTTACCTTTCCATCCCCTCCACCTCCACCCGATCCTTGGGAAACAGCTGGTCCTTGTGATACAGAAACTGCTCCTGAGGATGGTGCCGAAGTTCCTTCCATCCCTGGTGCTTCACCTTTTTCTGGCACATAAATGACCATCTGATCCTGCACAAGCTGAGCAAGGTTCACTTTATCTTTATCTGCATCTCGGGAAAAACTTCCCGCAGCTGCAATCAAATCTATCACACGGTCTCCTTCTTTTGCATTAAACACTCCTGGAGCTTTAACAGCCCCTTTCACATCCACCTTTATAACAGACGGCTTCTTTTCGGCTGGAGCCTTTTTTTCCCCGGCAGCTAAGGGATCCGCAGAAAGAGCATTTTCCGCTTGGGAAGGGAAAATATTCATTTGATCTTCCGGGTCGCTTTTTGTTTCCTGATAATAATAAAATCCTACGGCAGCAAGGATGACTGCTCCAAAAACGGCCGCTATTTTCTTTTTTAATAAAATATCCATGAAAACTAACATCCTTTCATATTGATTATATGGAAGTCATAAGACAAGGAGGGAGTATCATACTCTTTAGGAGAAACGAGGGGGTGGCAGGATGAAAATTGGTTTTATCGGGACAGGAAATATGGGAACCATTTTAATAGAAGCTTTTCTTGGGTCTGGAGCTGTAAAACCCGAGGAGATTTCAGTCACGAACAGGACACTTTCAAAGGCTTATGCGCTGCAGGAGAGATGCGGGGCAATATCCGTGGCAGAAACAGCAGAGGAAACGGCAAGGAGCGCTGACCTGATCTTCCTTTGTGTAAAGCCTCTTCAGTTTGCTGAAGTGATTGCAAAAATAAAACCGGCCGTTATACAGGAACAGTGTGTCGTGTCGATTACTAGCCCCATTTCAGTGGCCCAGCTGGAATCACAGCTGAACTGCCACTGTGCACGATTCATTCCAAGCATCACAAACCGTGCGCTATCAGGGGTTTCTCTGCTGACTTTTGGAGAAGCTTGCAGCAGTGAATGGCAGGAAAAAATTTCAGAGTTGGCCAAATCCATCTCCGCTCCTGTCTCTATACCAAATGAAATTACAAGGGCAGCTTCTGATATTGTCAGCTGCGGACCGGCTTTTTTCAGCTTTCTGGCAAGGGCATTCATTGATGGAGCCTGCCAGGCAACGAAAATTGATGAAGCAACCGCAACGATTCTGACACAGAATATGCTGGCGGGATTAGGTGAGTTATTAAGCCAGGAAATTTATTCTCTTCCGTCACTGCAAGAAAAGGTCTGCGTAAAAGGCGGGATTACAGGAGAAGGAATCAAGGTGCTCGAAGGGGCAATCGGTGATATGTTTCCGCGGCTCTTTGAGGCAACACAGGCAAAATTCGAGGAAGATCTGGAGCAAATCGAAGAAGATCTTGGGCATAAATACTAGATTCTCCGCTTAAGGGCATTTTCCTGCTTACATCAAAAAAAAAGTTGAACAGAGAATTGTATGCTCTGTTCAACTTTTTTATTTTTTCCTGCAGATATATAAAATTCTTTCCGTTGTACCGCTTGGGGGCTCTTCATTTAAATCAGCAAGAACCTCCAAAACTTCAAAGCCTGCATCGTTTAGCCAGCGTTCATAGGTTTCTGTCTGATAGGTGCGCTGGTAATGCCATTCATCGAAGCGGTCATATAACCCGGATTCTTCATCACGGACAAAGAAACTCAAATCGTGTTCAACACTATAAGGCTCTTCACCAGGAAAGCAATCCCAGATATATGATACATCTTCATCATTGACAGCAAACGTGTGATTCTGGAAAATTTGCTCCATTTTATAAACAGAGTGCACATCGAACATGAATAACCCGCCAGAATGAAGATGCTCATTCACGCCCCTGAAGGCAGCCTGAACATCATTCTCCGTTTTGAGGTAATTCAGAGAGTCGCAAAAAATTGTGACCCCATCATACACGCCGAGTCCCTCTAGACCGGCCATGTCCTGCTGGTAAAATGGAATCTGCCATCCCAGAAGGCTTGCCTTTTCATTGGCAACAGAAAGCATTTCCTCAGACAAATCGACACCGGCTACTTCAAAACCGCACCTGGCTAGCTCAACAGTGAATTCTCCTGTTCCGCAGGCAAGGTCAAGAATTTTCTTTCCGCTTACATCATACTTTCCCCACTTATCAAGCAAAAGCTGCAGCCACTTCTCGTAGGGAGCATTCTTCATCAATGCATCGTAAACGTAGGCAAAGCGCTCATAGCTCATAGACTCAATTCGCTTTGAAGGTCCTCTGAAGGTGCATCTCCCCATAGGCGTTCTAAGTTGTAGTAGCTTCTTTCGTCACGGTGGAAGATATGTGCAACAACATCGCCAAGGTCAACAAGAATCCATTTTGCTTCGTCAAACCCTTCCATGCGCTTGACTTCAATGCCATTTTCTTCGGCTTTTTCCTTCATTTCACGTGCAATAGCCTGCACTTGCTTGTCAGAATTGCCGTGGCAGATTAAAAAATAATCTGAAATAAGGGAAATTCCCTTCATATTAAGTACAACAATATCCTCGGCTCTTTTATCATCTGCCGCCTTAGCAGCCGTTACTAGCAATTCGCGCTCTGTCATTAAATCTTCTCCTTCGTGTTCTTGATAAGATCATTGTACGTAAATAGGGTATCAGGATATACAGTCTGTTTTCTGCTCATTAAAAAAGCGACCGTATTCCTCAACGCTTCGATGACAGCAAGATCCAAGTTCTTCTTCGCCGTTTCGCGGACCTCGTCCACTCCGGGGAAAGCACGCCCCGGTTCTATATAATCTGCAAGATATACAATCTTCTCAAGCAATGTCATACCAGGTCTTCCTGAAGTATGGTAAGCAATTGCATCAAGGATGTCCCAATCGGTGATGCCTGCTTCCTTTTCAACCAGATATGCCCCGACAGGCGCATGCCATAGCTCGGAGTGATATTCCAGCAAATCAGGGGCCATCTTTTGGGAAACGATGATTTCCTTCATTTCATCCTTGGGACGAAATTTGGCATAGTCGTGAAAAATGGCCGCAAGCTCAGCCTTTTTTATATCAGCTCCATAGCGTTTTGCAAGGTCAATCGCAGCTTCTGTAACACCCAGGGTATGGATGTATCGCTGCTCTGTGATTTGCGCCTTTACTAATTGTAAAGCTTCTTCACGATTCATATAAACCATTCTCCTTAATGTAGCTCACCACAGAATCAGGAAGCAAATATTGGATGGGCGAGCCCTTTTTTATTTTTCCCCTGATGAGAGATGAGGAAATAAACATTTGCGGAATTTCCACCATGGTTACCGGATATGACGTAGCTTCGCTGTAACCTGGCCTTTTCACCCCGACAAAAGTGACCATCTCTAAAAGTTCCCTGATTCTATGCCATTTAGGGAGGTATTCAATCATATCTCCGCCAATGATAAAATAAAATTCACACTCGGGCTCCTTTTCTATAAGAAGCTTGATTGTATCATACGTGTAGGAAGTCCCTTTTCTTTTCATTTCAATTTCCTCGACCGAAAAGAAGGGATTTCCGCTTATTGCATGATGCAGCATGGAGAGCCGGTCTTCATCAGATACTTCATGTGTTTTCACTTTATGGGGCGGTATATGATTCGGCATGAACCTGACTTCATCAAGAGACAGTGCATGCAGCACTTCATTTGCCACAATCAGATGGCTGATATGCGGCGGATCGAAGGTGCCTCCAAGGATACCTATCTTCTTCATCATATTCTTCCTTACGATGGCAGTTGAAGCTGTTTATTTTCTTTTGATTCTTTATATAACACGATCGTATTGCCGATAATCTGTACAAGTTCTGCCTTCGCGCCTTTGTATAGCTCCTCTGCAACGGTGCCGCGTTCTTCATCACAGTTTTGCAGGATGCTTACCTTCAATAGCTCGCGGGCTTCTAAAGCTTCTCCGACTTGTTTTACAAGATTTTCATTTACTCCGCCTTTTCCAACCTGAAAAATCGGCTGTAAATGATGTGCCTTTGATCGTAAAAATCGTTTTTGTTTACCTGTCAGCATGTGTGACCTCCTAGTTTGTTCAAAACAATTTGCTGCATTCTTTCTGTATCAGGAGCTTGGCCAGTCCAAAGCTCAAAAGCCAGCGCTGCTTGATTCACAAACATGCCAAGCCCATTTTCAATACGGGCTCCAAGTGCAGCTGCATCTTTTAAAAACGCTGTCTCTAGCGGATTATAAATGATGTCAGCGGCGTATGCTTGTTCTTTTATAATGGAAAGATTAATCGGTTTTTCACTGATATTTGGACTCATTCCTGAAGAAGTTGTCTGTATGATCAAGTCATAATCAGCAAGCCTTTCTTCTGCTTCAGGGATGGACAGGGCCAAAGATTCCTTGCTATAAGGGCAATCGTCAATCAGCCCCCTGGCCCGGCCCGCCGTGCGGTTGGCGATATCAGCCTTTTTCATGCCCTGCTTCACTAACGTAAAATAAATGCCTCTTGCGGCACCGCCGGCTCCAATGATCAATGTTTTCTTATGTGACAGCTCTCCAGTGATCCATTCGGTGAGGAAACGGTAAAAGCCCATCCCATCAGTATTATATCCCTTAAAACGCCCGTTTTCCCGGACAACTGTGTTTACTGCCCCAATTGCCAAAGCAGCTTCATCCACTTCATCAAGAAAAGGGATGATGGCCTCTTTATGGGGAACCGTGACATTAAAGCCTGCGAAGCCAATTGCTTTCATTCCCTTGACCGCAGCCTCCAGGTCATCCGGAACCACATGAAGGTGATGATAAACTGCTTCGATACCCAGTTTGTCAAAAGCATCATTATGAATTTCCGGTGACATGGAGTGTGCAATCGGGTCTCCGATTACACCATACAATTTCATCATTTGCACCACCACATTTATTAAATTAATGACTTGCGGATGATAACATTGACCCCTTTAGGCACATGTGCCGTAATTTTTGCTCCAGGTTCGTTTACCGTCACCCATCCTAAGCCTGAAAATACAATATCCATTTTGCCTTCTTTAACTGTAAATTCATGAGGAACCAATTTCGGGAATTCATCCATCTGATCTCTGCGGGGAGGCGTAAGCAGTTCACCAGCATGATTTTCATATAATTCATCCGCTTTTTCAAGCTTGGTTCTGTGAATATTCAAGTCGTTGGACAAGTAGCATGTCAGGGACCTTCTGCCTCCTGATACATAATCAAGTCGCGCCAATCCGCCGAAATACAAGGTTTGGCCTTCATTCAGCTGATAAATCTTCGGCTTGATTTCTTTCTTTGGCGTGATGAATTTCAAGTCTCTTTTATCGACATAGTGGGCCATCTGATGATGATTGATGATTCCCGGTGTGTCAACCAAGGCCTGTCCATCATCGAGCGGAATTTCAATTGTATCAAGTGTGGTTCCAGGGAAATGGGAAGTCGTGATGACATCACCTTCGCCGCTCACTTCCTTGATAAGGCGATTAATGAATGTAGATTTCCCGACATTCGTACAGCCTACAACATATACATCCTTCCCGTTCCGGTAATGCTCGATCGCTTCGGCCGCTTCATGGATGTGTTTTCCCTTTTCAGCGCTGACAAGCAGAACATCTACCGGATTCAGGCCTAATTCACGCGCAGATTCTTTCATCCAGTGAATCAGCTTATTGTGCTTCACACTCTTTGGAAGAAGATCTGCTTTATTGCCGATTAAAAGAACATCGTTTCCTCCGACAAAGCGGTGAAGCCCAGGAAGCCAGCTTCCATTGAAATCAAAGATGTCAACGATTTTGACAATTAGGGAGTCGGTTTCGCCGACCTTGTTCAATATTTTCAAAAAGTCATCATCCGTTAAAGATACGTCCTGGACTTCATTATAATGTTTAAGCCTGAAACAGCGCTGGCAGATAATTGTTTCCTTTTCAAGCGCAGATTTCGGGGCATATCCAAGCTTGGAAGGATCTTCAGTCTGAACCTTGACCCCGCAGCCTATACAAACCATTTCTTCTTGATTACTCAATTGCTGTCCTCCCATTCTATCATCCCTTTTCGTTTGAAAAACGCGAGTATCCGTCTTTCAATTTTGCGGTTCAGTTTTGTCGCAAAGCCATCATTGGAAGCGACTGGCACCACGAGAATTGTATGAAAGCCCCCGCGGTTTCCGCCTAGCACATCTGTTAAAAGCTGATCTCCGATTACCACGGTTTCTTCCCGTTTCAATCCCATGCTGGCAATAGCGCGGCTGAATGCGCGCCTCATTGGCTTTCTCGCCTGAAAGATGAAGGGAATATGAAGCGGATCCGAAAAAGCCCGCACTCTGTTTTCCTTATTATTAGAAACAATCGTCACTAAAATTCCGTGATCTCTCATATTGTCAAACCATTTAATAAGCTTAGGTGTAGCCGTAGGCCGGTCCCATTCCACAAGTGTATTATCAAGGTCTGTAATGATTCCCTTTATTCCTTTTTCCTTTAGCTGCTCGGGCGTTATGTCAAAAATGCTTTTTACATGTTCGCTGGGCAAGAATATTTCAAGCATGTCTGCACCTCAATATTTTTCATGACTTTACCGTTTCCATCATATCGGATTTCCCTCAAATTTTCAAAAAAGCAAGTGAAAACCATGTACTTCAAAATTCCATCATAATATACAACGAAAGGAAAGGAAAGAAAAAAAGAAAAATCTCCCCTTTAAACGAACCTTCCAGTGCAAAGCTGTACGATCAGTTTTGACTGTATTTCACTCTAAAACAGCGAGCAATCCCTGCCATTATAGAAAATGATGTTTTTTCCATAATGGCAGGGATTGCCCAGTGCTGCCTTTCTCACTATGTATGTTTTAATTTCGCAGCACTAAGACCTTTAGCTCCTTGCCTGCTGTAAGAGAGTCCAAATAGAAGCAGGCAGGATGAACAGAGCTAAAAACGAAATAATTTTCGACAAATTTCTCCATTTCTACTTTTGTGGATAACCTTATTCACATTTTACCCTTTGTTTCACGCATAGAACTTCCAATTATAAACAAGTTAAACACAGGTTATCCACCAAATCCTGTGGATATCGGAACGGTTGTTCTTAACAATCTAATTTGATAAAGTGGGTATACACCAGGTTAACTTGTCAATATATGCACAGGATACACCGTTTATGCCTGATTGATATAATATGGAGGTGAGTGGCCGCTCTGGCAAAGTTATGAATAAATTAACTGATGATTTACTGATTGAATCTTATTTTAAGGCAAGAAAATTAGAATTGAGCAGAGACTTTATCCGTCTTATTGAAACGGAAATTCACCGCAGATCCCTCACACATAAAATTAGAATAACACTGTAAAAAAGCTACAAAGGCTGACATCGGGATCAGCCTTTTTCCTTTATGGTCATTCCTGCTCCGCGTCTGTAAGGACACCCAGCTTTTCTCCGACTCTGACATCTGAAGGCACTGGTTTCTGTATGTCTTTTTGAAAAATTCCTTTTTCAAACAATAGCACCACTGTCGAACCAAAGCTGAAATAGGCAAACTCCTGTCCTTTAACCAGCTTGTCCGATTGCTCGGTGATTTCAATTGAATTCACGAACATTGCTCCAACTTTCACAATGGCTACCATCCCTTTTTCATGTTCAACCTCGGTTATATTCCGGTAGTTCTTAGAAAGTGGTGCCCGCCCGTATTTCATTCCTAATTTATTGACCGGATACGATTTTTTCCCGAGCACCCACCTTTTTTTGACGGTGCCGGATACAGGTGCATGAATCCGGTGATAATGGCTTGGGCTTAAATACAGCACCATAAATGATCCACCAAGATATTTCTGGAGTGAGTCAGGGTCTTCCAGCATTTCTTCAATCGAGTATGTCCGTCCCTTTACAATGATGCTTTTTTCCAGAGTGATTTCCCCATAATCCTCCAAAACTCCATCCACGGGACTGACAACCGCAGAAGGATCCGCCGCTATGACTCTGGCATTTTCCTTAAGCTGCCTGGTAAATAAGGAATGCAGGTTTTCATACTCATCAAGCTTCCGGCTGCTTTCAACCAGATTGATGTTATAAACCCTAGCATAAGAAGGGATAAGGTGCTTTGAGAGACTTGAACTGCTGAACCTTTTCAGAATATGGGAGCTCCATTTTCCGTTTGTCAATTCTATAAGTGACCGATAAAAAAATTGGTACAAATATTCCACCACCAAATGTAAAATAATTCAAAAATATCTTGCATAATTTGTACGGTATAAAATATTATTATATAATAAGCATTTAGGATGTAAATTATCCAGTCCAAGAGGAGTGAAAACATGTTAATATCTGACGTACTGGACCTTACTGTCAAGAAGCTGAAAACACAGACCGCAAACATCATAACCTTAACCAATTTATCCCTTGGCGGATTTGCGATAATTGCTGGCATGAATCATGAGTTAAACCTTAGTTTACTATTAATCTTTCTAGCCGCACTTGCCGACCGGTTCGATGGCATGGCAGCCAGGAAATTCAATTGTGAATCCGAGCTTGGCAAGCAGCTGGATTCCATGTGCGACATTATTTCATTCGGAATAGCGCCTGCTCTATTATTATATCAGGGTGTTCTTGAAGATTTTGGCGCCCCCGGCACATTCTTCACGGTATTTTACATTGGCTGCGGTGCATTCCGCCTCGCCAAATTCAATATTTCGGAAAGCAATGGCTATTTCACCGGATTGCCGATTACTGCGGCTGGATGCCTGGCTACCCTGAGCTTTCTGGCCATCGGACATGTCCATCCTGTCATTCTGCTGTCCCTTATGATTATATTATCTTTCTTAATGGTCAGTCCATTCAAACTTAAGAAAGTTTAATAATTTTGCTGCACTTATCTTATCCCATTATAATAAAAAAATGCCGCCTGATTTCACTCAGGCGGCATTTTTTTATACTTTATTATGCCTGTTTAACAAGAGGATTGGTAAGGTCAAGAAACTCTTCAATATCCTTCAGGCAAGCGCCTACCGCATCCTCCCAGAATCCGCTTGACGCCAGGTCAACGTTCAGGTGCTTTTTGGCAAGGTCCTCCACCTTCATGCTTCCTGTATCGCGAAGCAGGGCGATATACTTTTCTTCAAAACCTTCTTCCTCCTTCAAAGCCTGGGCATAGATTCCCAGGGAGAACAGGTATCCAAATGTATACGGGAAGTTATAGAAAGGCACACCGGTAATGTAAAAATGCAGCTTTGATGCCCAGAATGACGGATGATACTCGCTAAGTGCTTCTCCATAGGCTTCTTTTTGTGCTTCTTCCATCAATTCATTCAGGCGTCCGGCACTGACCATTCCTTGTTTTCTTTCTTCATAGAATCTTGTTTCAAATAAAAAGCGGGCATGGATATTCATCAAAAGTGCGACAGATCGCTGAATTTTGTCCTCAAGAAGTGCCAGCCTTTCCTCATCATTTTTCGCTTCCTTAACAGCAGCATCCGATACAATCATTTCAGCCAGGGTGGATGCTGTTTCAGCCACATTCATTGCATAGCCGCGGTTAAGGGGATGCGTCTCCTTCAGAGCATAAGAATGAAAGGCATGCCCTAGTTCATGGGCAAGCGTTGATACATTGGAAGGTGTCCCGGAATAAGTCATGAAGATCCTTGATTGCCCGCTGATAGGAAAACCTGTGCAAAATCCTCCAGGCCTCTTGCCTGGACGGTCTTCCGCTTCGATCCAGCTGTCCTCGAAAGCCTTTTCAGTAAAAGACGCAAGCTTTTTGCCGAATTTGCTGAAATGCTTGAGAATGAAAGCCGCTCCTTGCTGATAATCCATTACCTTTGCTTCTCCTGAGGAAGAAAGCGGCGCATCCAAATCAGACCAGCTTAATTTCTCAACTCCAAGAAGCTCCGCCTTTCGGTTCAGAAATTTAACCAAAGGTTCTTTTTGGCTGGCAATGGCCCCCCACATGCTGTCCAGGGTCTCTTTTTGCATTCTGTTGATATCAAGCGGCTCCTTTAGCACATCCTTCCATCCGCGCTTTTCGTAAACACTCAGCCGGAAGCCTGCAAGATGGTTCAGCGTTTTAGCCAAAAGATCGCTCTTTTCCTGCCATGCCTGCTCCCACGCCTTGAAAATGCTGCTTCTTACCTTAGGGTCAGGATCAGAGAATTTATTTGCTGCCTGCCCAACAGACAGCTCCTGTTTCTCACCGTTTTCTTCAAAAGGAATCCGGATGGAGCCGACAATTGTATCATAAAGCTGTCCCCAGCCATGATATCCATCCACTTCAAGCTGGTTGATCAATGATTCTTCCTCAACAGACAGCATGCTGCCGGCCTGTTCTCTGCGTTCATTCAGTATGTACTTCAATTCCTTTAAGGGTTCTTGCTTAAGTATGGACTGGAAAAATTCCTCATCAAGCTGCACCAGCTTTTGATCAAGCTTTGTCAGGGCATTTTGAAATGCTGCAAAATCTTGGGTGATTGCCGAGCGAAGTTCATGTGCTTTTTCATCATTCATATCCTGGGCTTCCAGACAGCTGACAAAAGCGCCGGCCTGGCTTATTTTCATGCGGGTTTTCTCAAAAAGCTCCATAGCATTGATCAGGAGATGCTGATCTTTTTCTTCGGACTTGACTCTCCATCCGCTGACAAGGCTGTCTAATTCCTGTATATGCTTTTTCACCTCCTGCAGAAATTGCTGAAATTCTTCTGATGAGCTTCCGCCTTTAAAAAACACCTCTAAGTCCCAAGTTAACGAATATGTCATGAATTTGTTCCCCTTTCTGTTCTATATTTCTATTATAGGGGTTTTTGCGGATTTTTCAATTTAATCGAACGATTCTGAAATTTAAACTTTTTCCTTATTGTATTTTTTTAAAAAGGTGGTATGATGGGATTACTTCTTAAAGGGAGGGATCAGGTTGAAGAGCAAAGCGCTAATCACACAGTTATTGCTGATAGTTTTTGCAGCCTATGCGGCGCTGCACATGTTCACCGGATTTACCGTGCATCACTCTTCCGGAGACCACAGGATCCTCAGTACCTTTGAAGATGATAAGGTTCAATACTCAGCAGATGAACAGGATAAAAAAGTTCCATTGCCTGCTATTGTTCCTCCGGTATCAGAAATCAGTTTCGTTATTGTATTGATCTTGTTTATATACAGCCTTTCATCCGTTAAACTGATCCGGCGCTTTCTATTTTTGGATCCGGTGCATTACAGCTCCAAGTATGTGGCTAATTTCCTGAATTTTAAAGGGTAAAAAACTTTAAAACGAAGGAGTGGTATCCATGTGGATCCGTTTTCTAATGGTGGGCGTTTTTTCAGCAACAGCTTCAAGTCTATTAACCTTTCAGGGAATTGAAATTTACCATGCATTTTTAGATATGATAAAAGGCAAATATTAATCTATATGTGAAACTTCCTGAATGCGGAGAGAAAACAGCTGTTTTCTCTCCGCATTTTTTGTTTTTTTTATTTCATGAAGCATCAAAAAAGCTGCCTGGTTCCTTAACCTGGCAGCTGGGTGGTTCAGCTCTTCTTTTTCTCTTTTTCTTCCCGGTAAAATTCATGGAACATTTTCATAAGGGCCCTTTTTTCAATCCGAGAGACATAGCTTCTTGAAATGCCGAGCTCCTTGGCGATTTCGCGCTGTGTTTTTTCCTTTTTCAAATCCAGTCCGAATCTTCCTACGATCACTTCTTTTTCCCGGTCGTCGAGGATGTCAATATATTTCTTCACTTTCTCAATTTCCATATTGAGCTGAATCGTATCAATAACGTCCTCTGATTCAGATTTCAGTACATCAATCAATGAAATTTCATTGCCCTCTTTATCCTGGCCAATCGGATCATGCAGCGAAACATCCTTTTTCGTCTTCTTTGTAGCTCTTAAATGCATAAGTATTTCATTTTCGATACAACGCGCCGCATATGTGGCAAGCTTCGTCCCCTTGCCCTCTGAATAGCTTTCAATCGCTTTGATCAATCCGATTGTACCGATAGAAATCAAGTCCTCTGTATCTTCCCCGGTGTTTTCGAACTTCTTGACAATATGCGCAACCAGCCGCAAGTTGTGCTCGATCAGAATGTTTCTTGCATCACCGTCACCCTGGGCCATGAGCTGCAGATATTTCCTTTCGTCCTTTGCTGATAGCGGCTGGGGGAAAGCATTGTTTTTTACATAAGAAACTAATAAGTAAAATTCTTTGACCAGGTAGCCAATTGCTGTCAGTATGTCTGGCATGTTTCTACCTCCCCTAATTCATTGGGCCTTTGCCTATGTTTCATACCTATGCGGACGGCAGCCTGTTTGTGTCTGTACCAATGAATTTAGGGAGGTAATTATTTTACTGCAATATATTTTTCAGTAATCTGGTTTGCAGCCTTTTCATGCAAACAAGGCGATTGTTTTACTGATTGCCTTTTTTCACCCATTCAGCCAATGTAATGGTCCGTTTCGCCTGATACTTGACTGCCGCTTCAACGTCTTCCAGCATGTTTCCATTTTGATCCACTGACACACTTGTTCCATATGGGTTGCCTCCTGCCCCGAATAAAACAGGATCCGAGTAGCCTGGCGCTGCCACAATTGCTCCCCAATGAAACATGGTTGTGTATAGCGACAGAATGGTGGATTCCTGTCCGCCATGAGGATTTTGTGCAGAGGTCATTGCGCTCACAACCTTGTTGACCAGCTTGCCTTTACTCCAAAGCCCGCCGGTTGTATCAAGAAATTGCTTCATCTGCGAAGGCATATTTCCATACCTCGTCGGGACACTGAAAATAATTGCATCTGCCCACTCAAGATCTTCCAAAGTGACTTCAGGCACATGCTCCGTCGCTTCTAAGTGAGCTTTCCAAGCAGGATTTCCTTCAATCACGGAACTTGGTGCCAGCCAGTTCTGGCACCTTCAATACCTTCACTTCAGCCCCCGCTTCTTTCGCACCTTCCTCGGCCCAGCGCGACAGCTGATAGTTCGTTCCGCTCATGCTGTAATAAATAACAGCTAAATTAATGTTTGTCATGACTTCCTCTCCCCTTTATCTTGGAATTTTCTATATTCTAATTACATACCCCCAATAAGCGTCTTAAAAGCATGGGATACGGACTAGAAATGGGCCGCAGCTGAAAAAACGGAATACAATTAAAAAAAAGGCTCTGTAACATTGGCCCGTCGATTTCTACTGCAGATATAAGATTCACGGAATTCTTCCTAGAATCCTTACAACTTGTCTCCAGTTAGCTCTCTCTTTAGCGATAATACCCCGTCACGTTTCGCCCCAGCCAACAAAGTACAGATGAAATGTACTTTAACAAGGGCTGTCGTTCAATTACTGGTCTGTCTAATGAAAGCAGAAAAAGCCAGTTTCCCTTCCAAGGAAAACTGGCTCATCTGATACACTATTAAATGGCGCCTTGATTAATCTTTTTAATTAACTCCTCAAGCCAATATATGGTATGTTCGGTTTTAGTCGAAACATAGCCTGCCATAAATTCTACAAACGCCTCGTTTTCTTTGTCTATCTTAACCTTATCTTCATACCCGCTTATTTGCTCCCAGCGTGTTTTAATATTCCTTAATTTTTTTTCGAGTATTGCTGTTACCCTGTCACGATCCACATAGTTGATATTTGCTAAGCCAACTACCATATCTTTAATTTCATCCTCATTTTCAAACAGCTTATAGATTAATTTCGGCAATTCTTCCCGGCCTTTAGCTGTAATTGCAAATACCTGCTTATCCGGCCGATGTTCTTCTTTTATGATTTCAACTGCCTCAATTAATCCTTTTTTCGCTAACGAATCAAAATTGTAGTACAGTTTACTTTCTGTCAGCCCGCCCAGTTCATCCAATGGAATAGGCTCAGATAGCTGTTTTTTTAATTTATAAGGATAATTGTCATCCTCCATCAGCTTGCTCAATATAAAAATTTGAATGGACATCCGCATTGCTCCTTGTAAGAAGAGAGTTATCTTCTTATTTTAACAAAAACTAAGCTGTAATTTCAGCAGCATTCTTTACACTTTCCGTTTCAGCCTTCATTTCCTTACTCTCAATCGGCATTGGTTTATGAATAAACGCGACAATAGCCATATTGATTACCATAGCACCTGCACCAATTGCTGCCATTGACCAAATGTATGGACTTGGACTAATGCTGCCAAATAGATTTGCAAAGTATGCCTGTACTGAGTAATACATCGGTGAAATATGGCTCATCCACTCATAAGGCAAGTACATCATATCACGAGTAATGGTGGAACCATTTGCTAATGTTTGGATCAATAAAATCGGTAAGTTTAAAATCATGCCAGCATCGCCCATTAAAAAGATAACAATTGCTGTAAAGTTGAAACACACCATATAGTTTAGAACTTGTTGCCCTGCTAAACTTAAGAACAGGTCACCACTGGGCTTATTGACTAGATATGCTATACCTAAAGCCACCAATGATGATACTACTGAAATCATTAAGGCAGTTATTTGTACATATGTGAATAAGCGTTTTTTACTTGCTTTTCCGCGGCTTTCTCTAAAAGCACTTACTAATTGCATCGCTCCGATCATCGCACCCGTATAACCAGCCATAGTCAAGAACATTGGCAGCATATTATTGTTCATGCCGTCTGGTACTTCGTTAATTGTTACTACGTTTCCTGAATAAGTTGTTTCAATCTTTTTAGCTAATTGAGCAGCTTGTTCCTTTGGCACATTAAAGTTCATTAACACGCCTTCAGCTGTCTGCTGGGAGAATTGTGTGCTTAACTGGCTGTTGATTTCAGTAACCACAGATTTCATTGTGGAGGAAACAGTTTGTGCCCCTGCTTCATTAATCGTAAAGTCGATGCTTGATGACACTTCACCTTTTTGCAGATTCTCAGAGAACTTTTTCGGTATGTGTACTACTAATGCTAAATCGTTATGTTCTAATTCATTTAAGGCTTTTTTATTTGTTAAATCCGTCTCAATTTCTTTAAAGGGCAGATTTTTTTGTAATTGGCCTGCAATTTTCTCCCCATATTCACCTGCATCCTGATTGACAATAGCAATGGGTAATTTATCGATATTTCCTGGTACTGCTGAATAGCCAGGCAAGAAAATTCCTAACATTGCAATGGCGTAGAATATCCCCATAAAGATTGCCGCACTTGCACCTTTTGTTTTTAAAAATTGAGTAAACTTCATTCGTTCGCTTCCTTTCCCAAGTTAAAATGGACTATTTTTATTTAGTTTAATTAAACTACTATTTTAAAAGTACTTTAATCAAAGTACTTTTATAGTTTATTTTACTTTACCATCAGAGTCAATAAAAAAAACTGTTTTCGTTAACTTTGTTGCTATTGAACAAGTGGTTGATTTCCGAATCAGGAGGCTCGCAAATTATGCTCCAATCAACCAGATTGAACAATGCGTACGCCTTTCAGAACTCATTAAAAAACAACAATCTTTAAGAATAGAGCCATAAAAAAAAGAGCCATTTCTATGGAACTCGTTTTCAACAGAGATATATGCATGCAGAAATCTCCCATGTATTTTCACGAAGCCAAATAAAAAAATGCTTACAGCAAAAAGCCATAAGCATTTCCATTTTACATGTCGAGTAATACTTCTGTTGCTATTACTATTCCAATGATCGTGGCAACAACCAAGGATATCACAATTGTAAACATAAACTGTGCACTCCTTTATTTAATCCTTCATAAAAGGTAACATGCTTTATATGCTAACAATTCCTTGAAATTTGAACATTTTTCATACAAATTATGTCAAGAATGTGAAATCTCCTTTTCTTCTTACAAAATAATACGTTAGCCGGTATCCTTCTGATGCCAAATGCACCCTTTGGTTTCCATTCCTGCTGCTCCATTTCTATTCATATTACTTCATCCTCTCTCCAATTATTTTTATCATTGTTAATTTCTGTGCATTAAACCGCGGACGATATATTCTTCACGCAATTTTTTCATTTCTTCACGATGTTTAAACTCTTCAGCCGTTATGTTCTTTCGCTTGATGATAATTGTAAAAAACAGCATATTCAATATCATATGTTTTCACCCCCTTACAGGCAGTCATTTCCCTTTCCATTCCCCGGCCATAACCTTACTTTTCTATGATTTATCAGCATCACATTCTCCCCTTTAGTAAAATTAATTGATGTTTCCATGCATGATCCCGCGGTTTCTGTAGTGGTCCCTCAGACTGCGTATATTTTCCTGGTGTATAGATTCTTCCTTGGTTAAATTGCTTTTTTTAATTGTAATTGTGAGAAAAATAATATTTAATTTCATTCTTTGTCACCTCTTTTTGCTTCTTTCTGCTTTCATTGTGCTTTCATTGTGCTTTAGCCGATTTTTACATTCTTCGATGCATGAGGGCACGATCGATATGTTCCTTGCGGATCTTCATAGAGCGATCTTCCTGGATACATTGCTGTGCCGTTTTTTTGTATTTTTGAATCGTTACCGTAAAAAACAGGATATTCAGTGTCATGGTATCACCTCCGATTTTGGACAGAAAAAGGCCGCAGAAAGATTAGGCCTCCTGCGGCTGTTTTAGGCATAAAAAGGCCGCAGGATAACGAATCCTCCTGCGGCCGGGATTATCTGCATCATTCATTAAAAGCAAAATATTGCCTTAAGAAAATTCTGCTCCGTACAGGTCGAATTCATTTTTAAATTGTGTTGTTGCACAGGAAAACTTTGCAGCTGTAAATTCAGCAATGATATAAGTCATTTCCTTCGACCTCCTTTAGCAGTTTTTATCTTACATTGGTAAGTATATCCAAAAAATACTGTTTTGTAAACCTGTTATTTGCCTAAATTTCATAATTTATTGCATAAAAAATCCTGCACCACACTAAACATCACTTGTTCAGTATATGGTGCAGGATTCAATTTAGACTATACATTATCCGATTTCATCTAAATGCCGTTTATATGTTTTAGCTTTCATAAAAAAGAGAACAGACACAAGCAGGCTTGCTGTGCTGGTTATCATGTAAGCATAAGTATTAGCCATAGTTATATTTGGGTTAGGAAGGATGGTTCCTATATAAAAGAACGAACCAATACAAAGCAGTATCATCGCAAATCGTTTAAAATCATGCATTTTTGCCATAAGCACCTTCGTTTGTTCCTTCGACTTCATACAGACACCTCCAGGATTCTCACAATCTATCACTAGTCCTATTCTACCATACAAAAGACAGCATTCCCGATTGTAAATTATGTAAAAAGCATAAGCGCCTGTTCAGCCCTGACAAGCATAAGGCGCGTAAGAAGAGAAGGCGCCTTTTGCCTTCACTTCTTACGTGACTTATGACCTCGAAGGGCTAGGCGCTGAAGCTGGATTATGTAAAAAGCGCAAGCGCCTGTTCAGTCTTGACCAGCATAAGACGCATCAGAATAGAAGGCGCTCTTTGCCTTCTAAGGACAAAACATCATTACTCTGTGCCAGCCAAAAGAAAAGAGGACTCAGTTTGGAGTCCCCGGATTTTCATTATAGCCACCACATGGAGGATGGGTTTTCATTGATTAATACGGATTGCAGGTTTTTCACTGCACGCATGAAGCCTTCGTTAATTGACATCAGCGGGTCTTCGTGTTCGATGGATACTGCATAATCATATCCAAATGTGCGAAGCGCGCTCATCATGTCAGACCATTCCTGCAAGCCATGGCCGCAGCCTACAGAACGGAAGGACCATGCCCGAGTCCTTACACTGTCATATGGCTGCATGTCTGTAAGGCCATACATGTTTACATTTTCCTGGTCGATGTATGTATCCTTTGCATGAAAATGGTGGATCGCGTTTTCCTTGCCAAGTATCTTAATGGCTGCGACCGGATCGATTCCCTGCCACCAAAGATGGCTTGGATCCAGGTTGGCGCCGATTGCATTGCAGGTTTTCTCCCTAAGCTTCAAAAGAGTGTACGGGGTATGGACAAGAAATCCTCCGTGAAGTTCAAGGCCGATTTTCACATTTTTTTCTTCTGCAAATTTCCCCCACTGCTTCCAGTAAGGGATGAGCTTTTCTTCCCATTGCCATGTCAGCACATCTCCATATTCATTCGGCCATGGAGCAACAGGCCAGTTTGGATGCTTGGCATCTTCCTGATCCCCGGCTACACCGGAAAAGCAGTTTACCACAGGTACATCCAGGAGTGATGCAAGCTCTACGGTTTTAACAAATGTATCATGGGAAACTGCAGCAAATTCCTTATCCGGAGACAGCGGATTGCCATGGCAGCTGAAAGCGCTGATGATCAGGCCCCTTGAAGTCACTTGCTTCAGGTAATCCTCCCGCTTTTCTTTGCTTTCCAGAAGTTCATCCAACGGACAGTGGGCATTGCCCGGATAATTGCCTGTCCCTATTTCTACCGCATGAAGGCCGGCTTCCTTGACGGTATCCAGCATTTCTTCAAAAGATTTATCTGCAAATAATACAGTAAATACTCCTAGTTTCATTCTTATCCGCCCTTCCTGATTTATATCCTCACACTGCAGCCTTTGCTGCTGCTTTCATATATCGCCTCAATAATCTGTGTCACCTGCAGGGCTTCCTCTGCTTTTACAACCTGCTCAGCCGTTCCAAGGCAGGAAAGAACAAAGTTTTCCGCCTGCGGGAGGCTTGGATCATCCGCACCCGGCAGCCATTCGGCACTGCTGTTGAACAACATGCCATGCTTTGCGTAATTGAGGCTGAACGGGAAAACCTCAAGCCCTCCCTTATCACCGGAGATGCTTACGTTTTCGACTACATCTTCTTTTATATTGCTGCTCCAGGAGGTTTCAAGCAGCAGGGATGCTCCATTTTGAAAACGGATATACCCTGATACATGGTCATCCACCCCAAAGGTTTGATGGTCGAAAGAGCCCCATTGATTGACCTGACCTGGAATCCTGCTCAATACGTCATAGGTTGTTCCGCTAATTTCGGCCGGCTTTGGATTTCCGATCAGCCAAAGTGCCAAATCAAGCAGATGGCAGCCATAATCCATCAAGCTTCCGCCTCCCTGAAGCTCCTTGTTGATGAATACTCCCCACCCGGGAACCTTCCGCCTGCGAAGCGCCTGTACCCGGATCACAAGCGGAGTGCCGATTTCGCCTTCATTAATGACTTTTTTGGCGGCAATTGCTTCCTTCATAAACCGGTAATGATAGGCAATGGACAAAATCTTGCCTGCCCTGACAGAAGCGGCAATCATTTCTTTCCCTTCTTCTGCAGACAATGCCATCGGTTTTTCGCACAGTACATGGCATCCGGCATTCAAGGCTTCGATTGCCAGCTCTGAATGAAATTTGTTTGGCGTGCAAATGACAACAGCATCCGCGAATTCAAACAGTTCTGCATGAGTTTGGGCAACCTGCGGGATATCCAGTTCAGCCGCCACTTGCCTCGCTTTTTCAAAATCTGTGTCATACAGGGCGCATATTGAAACCTTGTCAGCTAATTTCAGAAACGTAGGGATATGCCGGTTTTGGGCAATCCCCCCAACCCCGATAATGCCAACTTTAAGAATTGTCATAACAAAACCTCCTGATTAAGAACCTATCCGACTCGAACAATGCTCTTTGTTTCGTTCGATTTCAAAGCGGCAAGGACTACCATCAGCGACTTCATGCCTTCTGCTCCGCTTACAGCTGGCTCTTTGCCAGAAAGAATACTTCCGATAAATTTTTCAATGACTCCAGAGCTATTTTGGCCGCCTACACCATTGGATTGGATTTGGCCAAGTTCATAATTTACTGTTTCCCCTGATTTATATTGAACAATCAATGAGTATTCCGGATGATCTTCAATTCTCACAATGGCATGCTCGCCGTAAAGGATTGTAGAATTATCCTCCTTCGCTGTGTAAGACCAGCTTGCAGCCAGTGTACCGATAATTCCGCTTTCTGTTTTTAAAATACATACAGCATTATCATCCACATCGCTGTTTTCTTTGGCAGAGCCTTCTACAAAGCTTCCAACCTCCGTAATTTCTTCATTCAGCAGATAGCGGAGCAGATCGGTTTTATGTACACCGAGGTCGCCCATGGCACCGATGAATGCCTGGCTTTTCTTAAAGAACCAGCTATTCGTGCCGTCAGCACTCCAGCCTTCAGGGCCTCCGTGGCCAAACGCCGTTCTGAAGCTGAACAGCTTTCCGATTTTTCCGCTTTCAATCAGCTCTCTGGCTTTCACATGTGAAGGTACAAAACGCTGATTATGGGCAATCATTAACTTTTTGCCGCTTTCCTCAGCTGCTTTAATCATCGCTTCTGCATCTTCCTTGGAGGTTGCCATCGGCTTTTCGCACAGCACATGCTTTCCTGCCTTCAGTGCAGCAATCGTGATTGGTGCATGGAGATAATTCGGCGTACATACAGAAACTGCATCAATCGAATCATCGGCAAGGAGCTCCTCATAGCTTGTATAAGGCTTTGCCTGATATAGAGATGCTTTTTCTTCTGCACGTTCTTTCACAATATCGCACACTGCTGCAATTTCAGCCTCCGGATTCGCCGCATACTCCCGCAAATGCCTGTGTGTGGCTATACTTCCGCAGCCTATTACGCCAATTCTCAACTTCCTCATCCCTACAGCTCCTTTAATCTATGTTTTTTCTATGTTTTATTTACGTGCGCCGATCGCTTCTAACGGCTTTGCATTTCCATAAACAGGACGCTTGCGCAAAACAGGCTTAGCCCAGTTTACAGCATTGACGATAACCTTCTGGATATCCTGATTATGATAAGTTGGATATGTTTCATGGCCAGGGCGGAAATAAAAGATTCTTCCATTTCCCCGATTATACGTGCAGCCGCTTCTGAATACTTCTCCGCCTTCAAACCAGCTGACAAAAACAAGCTCGTCCGGAACAGGGATATCAAAATGCTCGCCGTACATTTCTTCCTTTTCAAGCTCAATGCTTTCTCCAATGCCTTCTGCAATCGGATGGCCAGGGTCAACTACCCAAAGCCTTTCTTTTTCATCCGCTTCTCTCCACTTCAAATCACATGAGGTGCCCATCAGCTTTTTGAACAGCTTTGAAAAATGGCCGGAGTGAAGTACGATTAACCCCATTCCATCCAGTACTCTCTGTGTGACGCGTTCTACGATTTCATCGCTGACCTCATCGTGTGCGATATGCCCCCACCAAAGAAGGACATCGGTATCTGCCAATATATCCTCAGTCAGGCCATGTTCCGGATCGTCAAGGGTGGCAGTCCGGACATTGAACGATTCCTCCCTTAAGAAGCTTGCCAGCTGGCCGTGGATTCCTTCGGGATATACTTCCCTTACCTTGGGATTTTTCTGTTCATGGCGATTTTCATTCCAAACGGTTACATTCAACATATTAGTTAATCTCCTTTTCTATTCTTTTACAGATTCTATTCTTTTACAGATTCTATTCTTTTACAGATCCAGATGTTAAGCCTGAAACAATGCGGCGCTGGAAGATAAGAACCATAATGACGAGCGGTATGGTCACAACAACGGTCGCTGCTGAGATTTCTCCCCACGGAATTGTGAATTGTCCCTGGAACATCGCGATGCCTGTTGGAACAGTTTTAAATTTTTCATCTGTATTGATGGTCAAAGAGAAGAGGAATTCATTCCATGCTGCGATGAATACCAGGATTGCAGTAGTGAAAATCCCAGGTACCGCAAGCGGCAAAATAACCTTCCAGTATGTCTGCATTAAAGTCGCTCCATCAATTTTTGCAGCCTCTTCCAGATCAAAAGGAATCTTGCGGAAGAAGGTTACAAGCAGCCAGATGGATAATGGCAGCGTAAAGGTAGTATAAGGAATGATTAATCCCAGATAGGAATTCGTTAAACCGAGATTTTTCAAGATAATATATATCGGAGAAATAGTTGCGATTTGAGGAAACATCGTAACCGACAAAACCAGCCCCAGGATGAATGTTTTCCCCCTGAACTGAAGCCTTGCAATCGCGTAGGCCGCAAAGGATGCGACCAATACGGTATAAACCGTTGTAATGGTGGCAACAACCGTACTATTCCATAAGTATCGCAAAAATGGATAATTCACGAATACAGAAACAAAGTTCTTAAAGGTCGGGTGCTCCGAATATGGCGTAAAGGCTTTGTCCCCAAATAGCTCGGAAGCCGGTTTGATTGAGCTGATCAGCATCCACAGAAACGGAAACATCACGAGGAATACAAACACGGCTAGAAACACATAAAATAACGGGCTTGCTTTTTTCTGCATGGTGCAAACACTCCTTTCACGGCTCTTTATCTGCCTGATCCCTCACCTAAGAGATCTTTTCCCAAAAATTTAATGTAAATCATTGAAATGACCGCTACACAGATAAAGACAATTACCGATAAGGCCGAGCCGTTTCCGAAGTTAGTCTGGGAGAACATGACCTTATACGCAAGAATCGAGATGGTTTCCGTCGAATTGGCAGGACCGCCTCCCGTTAATACGTAAACAAGGTCAAAGACCCGGAATGCATCAAGCGTTCTGAATAAAAGCGCAACAAGAATGCTTGATTTCAGCAGCGGAAGAGTAATGGAAACAAACTGGCGCCATTTTCCCGCTCCATCGATCGCGGCAGCTTCATACAGGGAGGACGGAATGGTCTGTAGCCCTGCAAGCAGCAATAGTGACATATATGGAGTTGTCTTCCAGACGTCTGCAAAGATGACCGAGAACATTGCGCCGGTATCCGTCACGAGCAGGTTTTCCATTTTATCGACAATGCCGATTGATGAAAACAATTTGGCAATGATCCCGTTTTGCCCGTCATACAGGAACTTCCACATCATGGCCGAAACGGCTGTCGGAATTGCCCAGGGAATCAGGATGCTTGCTCTGATGAGCCCCCTGCCGACAAATGCTTTATTAATTAATAGAGCAATTGCGAGCCCTATCACAAATTCCAGGACCACCGAGACTACGGTAAATGTCAGCGTGTTGCCCATGGCTTTCCACATTCTGCTATTTGTTAAATCATCTTTATAATGCTGGAAACCCACGAAGTTCGGCTGCTGCACCACTTCTTTATAGCCTGCGGCAAGCCCAAGAATTTTCTTTTCCTGAGTTAGCTTCGTTTCTTTTGAAATCGATTTCAGTTTCTTGTTAATGGATTCCCCCGTTTTTCCAAAATCCTCAGCAATGCTGTTATCAATTTTTGCAATGCTTTCTTTGTTTCCTACTTGTTCGAAATTCATGAGCTTATCGTTTACTGACTGATATTTCTCTTTTAGGGCTGAATCATTTTGCAGCTTTTTATCCATATCTTCAAGCTCTGTTTTTACCTCTTGAAGCTGATTCTTTTCACTGCTGGTTTTCATTTCGCTGTCAATTGCGCCAACGAGGAATGGATAGTTGTTCAGGTAACGGTCGAGATCGATATTATGGCTTAAATGGACCTCGGACCTCGTAGGATCATTCAGCTTCAGGTCAAACAAGCTGAAGTAAAAGGATTGCATGACAGGCCAGATGGCAATCACGAAGATCAAAAGCAGGGACGGAGCTACAAGCAGATAGCCTATCTTTTTTTCGGACATTTGCTTTTTAGGCTTCTTATCTTTTTTAGCCGAGGGTGCAGGGACACCTCTTCTTGGTTCATTCTCTACTCCAACTGAGCCATTTTTCATATATCATTCTCCTATACTATGAAAAAATCGAAGATGACCCATAGAATTCTCTGCTTGTATAATTCACAGATTCCTTCACAGAGTCATCTTCTTCTTGCTTGTGTGAACGAAACTTAGGATTTAAGCTTTGCTTTCATTTCTTTTTCCATGTTTTGTACAGCCTGTTCAACTGTTTCCTGGCCTGCAATTGCTTTGGAAACGTGGATTTGAATGATTTCTGAGATTTCCGGATAGTTAGGAGCAACCGGGCGTGAAACCGCAGCCTTTAAGCCATCCTGGAAGCCTTTGTCTGCAAATGTAGGGTTTGCTTTGATAACGTCCTGGTCATTGTAAAGGCTAAGAATTGTCGGTGCGTGCCCGCCGTAAATGGCATCGATTTTCTGCCCTTCAGGTCCAGCCATGAATTTCAGGAATTCCCATGCTTCTTTTGGATGCTTGGAGTTTTTGTTGATTCCAGCCATCCAGCCGCCAAGTGCAGCGCCTGATCCTTTGTCACCAGCAGGAAGCGGAGCGATTCCGACTTTGCCGGCAATTTTTGATTTTTCTTTATCATTGGCACTTGCGTATTCATACGGCCAGTTGCGAAGGAATGGAGTCTGGCCTTCGATGAACGCCTGGTCGCTTTCAATTTCAGTGAATGTTGTTACGTTGCCCGGCACTACTGATGATTTTGCCACTTCAACCAGTTTCTTTAAGCCTTTGATGGTTTGCGGGCTGTTTACAGTTACTTCATTTTTTTCGTTGATGAATTGGCCGCCGTAAGCAGAAACAAATTCAACAGCGTTACATACAAGGCCTTCGTATTGCTTCGCCTGCATGATATATCCAAATTTAGTGCCGCCTTTTCCTTTCAATGCTTTTGCCTGTTTAAGCAGGTCATCCCATGTTTTAGGGACATCACTGTCCTTTACAAGATCTTTGCGGTAGAAAAGAAGGCCTGCATCAATGAATTTTGGAAGCGCCCACTGTTTCCCGTTGAACTGGGATGCAGCAAGTGCGCCCTGGTTGTACCCGTTCAGGTCAATATGGTCAGCCTGGATGAAGCGGTCAAGCGGAAGCACATAGTCTGCCTGCGCGAATTCCGCCGGCCAAATTACGTCCATATCGATGACGTCAATTTCAGATGACTTGGCGTTGAATGCCGTAATGTATTGGTCATGCTGCTGCCCAGTGTCAGCAGGCATCTGTTTGAAGTTGATTTTGATGTTTGGATGGGATTTTTCAAACGCCTCCACCATCTTGGTCGTGCCCTGCGTCACGTCCTTGCCGCGGGCATATGTCAAGGTTACTTTTTCATCTTTTCCCTTGCTGGAATCCTTCTCCCCGCCCTTGTCTGTAGAGCTAGTATCGCTTGAGCTGCATGCTGTCAGTGCTAGTGAGAGTGTTGCAAAAACCGTGAGCCATTTCATTTTCATGGACTTTTTCATGTATGATCCCCCAATAATTTTATAGTCGGTTTCATTTTGTCGAGCCTCGCACAACCAATTCAAATGGCAATAAAGTATGCTGCACCGCGTAGTCTTTTTTTCCATTTATTGCGTCGATGATCTTTTCCATGGCGATCCGGCCCATTTCCTCGACCGGCTGTTTTATAGTTGTAAGCTCCGGATCCATTGCCCTGGATATCGGCTGGTCATCGAAGCCCATCACGGCAAAATCCTTCGGGATGGAGATGCCGCTTTTTTTTGCTTCAACCAGCATGCCCGTAGCTACCTGGTCACTTCCTGTGAATACAGCTGTCGGCTTGTCTGGAAGGTTCTGCAGATAATGGAATACCCTGCACCCGTCTTCCATGTTAAAGACGTTTGAGACACGCCATTCCTGGCGTACATGGATACCGTATTCATTCAGCGCCATTTGGATTCCGCGGTCCCTGTCCCTTGCCAGGCTGCTTTTACCGCCGCTCGTGATGGCGATTTTCTTATGTCCCATTTTCAGTAAATGCTTTGTGCCTAAGTATCCTGCCTCGAGCTGGTTCAGCCGGACAGTCGGAATGTTTGCGCGCTTGTCATATTCATTGCATAAAACCATAGGTCCGCATGAGGTATACTCCTCAATTACTTCCCAGTCATTTTCAATGGATGTCAAAATCAGGCCATCAACCTGCTTCGTTTTGAGCAATTGCAGAAATTTGAGTTCTTTCTTTTTGTCGTACCTCGTCTGGCAAACAAGGAGCTGCAGATTGTTCTGTGTTGCAACAGTATCTATTGCCTCAAGAAGATAGGCAAAAAAAGGATTAGTCAATATTGGAATTAAGATGGCAATAGTATCTGTTTTTTGGTTCCGCAGCCGCTGGGCTGATGAATTAGGATAATAATTAAGTGCCTCCATCGCTTCCCTGACCTTTTGTTTTTTTTCTTCAGTCACATTGGGATGATTATTAATCACACGCGATACAGTCGCATTGGAAAGCCCTGCCAGACTGGCTACATCCGCAATCGTTGTCAAAAAAACGCCTCCTTTTCCCTCCTTATAAAAAATTTGGACCGCTTCGGTGTAAACGATTTCTGAAATCGTTTACAATTACACTTTAAAACAAAATTTCACAATTTTCAACCATTTTTCCAAAAATATTTTATAGTTTTATAGACTTGATTAAAGGCTCTGTTAATCAATCAATATGTATCAGCAGAAGTTGTTGATAGCGCAGATTATGCTGCAGGATTTTTCGCCATTTTAACGAATTACTTAACATACACAATAGAAGCCATGAAAAGCGGTGAGATATGATTATTAATATTGACGAAGAAACAGAAGAGGCAATCGTAGCGAGACTTCGCCATGCTGGCTGTGTTTTTGCAGAGGATGAAGCCAAATTGCTTGTCTCAGAGGCACGGTCACTGGAATCTCTTAAAGCCATGGCAGATAGGAGGGCATCTGGTTTACCGCTTGAATACGTTCTTGGCTGGGCTGATTTCTGCGGAATCCGGATAGCAGTGGATCCAGGAGTCTTCGTTCCCCGCCGGCGTACTGAATTTTTAGTTAAACAGGCGGCCCACTACGGCATGCAGGGGGCAGTTGTTGCAGACATTTGCTGCGGTACAGGTGCAGTAGGCGCGGCACTGGCCAAAGCACTGGGTGAGATTGAACTATACGCAGCAGACATCGACCCAGTCTCCGTGCAGTGTGCAAGGAGAAACCTCGCTTCTTTGGACGGCCTGGTTTTCGAAGGAGATCTCTGCAAGCCCCTGCCTGCAAGTCTGCGGGGACGTGTCGATATAATTGCTGCCAATGCGCCCTACGTACCTGCTAGGGCAATCCGGCTTTTACCCCGGGAGTCCCGCAATCATGAATCCCTGGCTTCGCTTTGCGGCGGCAGGGATGGGCTGGATTTCCATCGCAGGATAGCTGCAGAGGCTTTGCACTGGCTGGCTCCACTTGGCCATGTCGTGGTAGAAACAAGCAGGAAACAGGCATGTCAGACCACAGAAATATTTTCTCAAAAAGGCCTCATACCCCAGGCTGTACATGACAGTGAACTTGATGCTGCTGTCGTAATAGGGACAAAGCGCGCCCTCTGACACGCTGGATTGCGATGTGTGAGGCTGACTGTACTAAGCGGACATGCAAAAAAACAGGACTCCTCCGTTAAGGAAGAATCCTGTTTGACTTACTTTTTAAGCTAATGCAGACTTTAAGTCTTCGATCAGGTCTTCGGCATCTTCAAGACCCACAGAAATCCGGATCAAGCCATCAGTGATGCCAAGCTCTGAACGGCGCTCCTGCGGGATGGAGGCATGCGTCATAAGAGCCGGAATTGAAATTAAGCTTTCTACTGCCCCAAGGCTTTCAGCAATGGTAAAGTATTTAACCTTGCTTAGCACCTCTGCTGCTTTTTCCGCGCTTCCGACATCAAACGAAACCATTCCGCCAAAACCGCGGGATTGCTTTTTGGCAATATCATGGTTTGGATGGCTTTCAATGCCAGGGTAATACACTTTTTTCACAGTTTCATGCTGAAGCAAAAAGTCCACGATTTCTCCCGTGTTCTTTTCATGCTCTTCCATGCGCACACCTAGTGTTTTGATGCCTCGCATCAGCAGCCAGGAATCTTGCGGCCCAAGAACCCCTCCTGTAGAGTTTTGCACGAAATGAAGATCTTCCCCGAGCTTTTCGTCATTTACAATGGCAAGTCCTGCTACAACATCGCTATGGCCGCCAATGTACTTCGTTGCGCTATGCAGTACAATATCTGCACCAAATGTCAGCGGATTCTGCCAATAAGGCGTAGAGAATGTATTATCAACAATCGTTAGCAGACCGTGTTTTTTGGCGATCTTCGCTGTTTCTTCAATATCTGTGATTTTTAATGTTGGATTTGTCGGCGTTTCCAGGAATAAAGCTTTTGTGTTTTCTTTGATTTCCTTTTCAATGCCTGATAAGTCGCTTGTATTGATGAATGTAGCTTCAAGGCCAAAACGGTTCAGCACTTTAGTGATTACGCGGTAAGAGCCGCCGTATACATCATCAGTCAGCAAAATGTGGTCTCCCTGGCTGAACAGCATCATGACAGCTGTCATAGCAGCCATACCGGAACCAAAAGCAAAGCCGCGCTTTCCACCTTCGAGATCTTTAATTAGTTCTTCTAATGCGTGGCGTGTTGGATTTCCGGTTCTGGAATACTCATAGCCCCGGTGATTTCCTGGACCATCCTGTTTGTAGGTGCTTACCTGGTAAATCGGCACAGACACTGCACCTGTTTTTTCATCGCCAAAAATCCCGCCATGTATCAGCTGTGTTTTCTTTTTCATTGTTAAATGCCCCCTTGATAAATTTTCTTGCTTAAATATCGTTCGCTCGAATCTGGGAAAATTACGGCTATATTCGTCCCAGGTTTGGCTGTTTTTGCTTCCTCTAAGGCTGCATATAATGCAGATCCCGATGAACTTCCTGCAAGCAGCCCTTCCTTGCGAGCCAATTCACTGACAAGGAAAAATGCATGTTCATCCGATACGGTATGGATGCTGTCAAAGTATGATTCATCCATATAAGAAGGCAGGAATTCCATGCCCGTTCCCTCTGTCTTATGAGGTCCAGCTTCTCCTCCATTCAAAATGGAGCCTTCAGGTTCAACAATTACGGTTTTCACTTCAGGATTTTGTTCCTTCAGATATCTCGCTGTACCCATGAATGTTCCGCCTGTCCCTGCTCCAGCCACGAAAACATCGATCTTACCGTCAAGCTGGTCATAGATTTCAGGTCCCAGTGTTTTATAATAGGTGTCAGGATTCGATGGGTTCGCAAACTGCTGCGGACAATAGGAGTCCGGGATTTCCTTCAAAAGCTGCTGGGCCTTTTCTATAGCTCCCTTCATCCCGTCCTTTGTCGGAGTATTGATGACTTTAGCTCCAAGTGCCCTCATTAGCTCCTGCTTTTCCGCACTGAACTTTTCCGGCACACAAAAAATAACATCAATTCCTTTATTAATGGCAGCAAGTGCAAGTCCGATTCCTGTATTGCCGGCAGTCGGTTCAATGACAGTGCCGCCTTGCTTCAGCTCCCCGCTTTTAAAGGCTGCTTCAAGAAGCTCTACTCCAAGGCGATCCTTCACACTTCCCCCAGGATTGAAATACTCAAGCTTAGCAAATATCCGTACGCCCTCTGGAAGAGGAAATTGAGTGATTTGAACCATTGGCGTATGGCCAATCAATTCATGAACGCTACCATAAACCTTCATTTCGCAACGCACCTTTCACGGCTGATTCATATCCCAAGCCGCTGTGTCTTATATAACAGGGGGGCGTTTGATGCTTTTTTGCCCCCAGCTTATTACTTCATCCGCTTTATCATGTGTAAAATAAGCTCCGTGGAATTAAGGGCAGCCGTTTCTAAAAACTGCTCAAAGGAAATATTTGATTCCTTTCCTGCAATATCAGAAAGTGACCGGATAATCACACAAGGTACACCAAACTGGTACGCCACCTGGGCAATGGCCGCTGCCTCCATTTCCACTGCTGCAAGGTCAGTGAACTGGCTGCGGACAAATTCAACACGCTCAGGATCATGCATAAAAGAATCACCTGTAACAATCAGGCCTTTTGCCACTTGGATATCACTTATTTCCTTTGCAGCTTCTTCAGCAATCTTCAGAAGAGCCGGATCGGAAGTAAATGCTGCCGGCATTTGAGGGACTTGCCCATACTCATATCCAAAGATGGTTACATCCACATCGTGATGGCGCACTTCAGTTGAGATGACCACGTCACCTACATTTAATGAAGGAAGATATCCGCCTGCAGATCCAGTATTGATCACTGCATCGGGCTTGAACTTTTCAAGCAGGATGGCCGTTGACATCGCCGCGTTTACCTTGCCAATTCCTGATTTTAATAGAATTACTTCTACACCGTCCAGCATTCCTGTATTGAATTCGCTGCCTGCGATTGTTACCTGTTCAAGATTTTCCAGCTTATCACGTAAAATAGTTACTTCTTCTTCCATTGCTCCAATTATGGCTGCTTTCATTATTAAACCTCTTCCTATAATTTTTCCGCTTCCATAATCCAGACAAATTGGTTGCATCGGTCAAAGCTTACTTCAAAGCCGTTTGCTTCTAATACAGATTCAAAAAACGGAATGGTTGTATAGTACTCTGTCTGCAAATCATTTGCCAAATTATGAAATCCTGCTTCCTGTGCTTCGCGTATAGCTTGGCTGTAAGCTTCTTTGGATTGATACATAGTATCTGCAAACACTATTTTACCACCACTTTTCAGTAATTTTCCATAGTCGGCCAAAGCTTTTTTCTTTTCGTCATCTGTCAGATGATGAAATGCATATGTGCTGACGATGGTATCCACCTTTTCCGGCCGGATGAAGTCAATAAAATCTCCATCCTGGATGTCTGTTCCAGCAGGAAGCTTCTCAATCGCTTTTTCCCTCATAGCAGGAGAAGGCTCCACACAGGTTACACTCAGACCTGCCTGCAGCAGCTTTTCAGTAAGATTTCCTGTTCCGGCCCCAAACTCAATAACATGGCCATGTGCCCGCTTGGCCACGCTTTCTAGGATCAGTTCGTAATTTTTAAATACTTCCTGATATTCAATATCTTTTCCAATCACTGTATCATCATACGATTTCGACCATTCTTCAAATAAATCCAGAAATTCTCTTCCCATTATAATCACCTTTTTTATTATAAAATAAAGTAAATAATTCCTATGAGTATAGTGTGTTTTAGCGTGAAACTGTCCTAAATTTATCACATGACGAAGATTCCATCAAGTACTTCGCGTTTCTCCACAGCATATTTTTGATAATTATAGAGAGAGCGATTCCCCATAAACATGATACACTTATCTGTGAAGTATCCTATGCATCTCGCATAGCGTGTGTGATGAACAGATTACGGAGGGATAGATATGAATTTTCAGCTGGACTTCATTCAGGATAAAGTAGAATTCTTTGAAGCAGAAAGCCTGAAAGATCTGGAGAAAAAAGTAGAAGCACAAATAGAAGTGAACAAGGCCATTTTGCTTGGTGTACATGCTGTTTCCCATCAAATGCATGTAACGGAAGAAGGCAGAAGATTTTACAGCGCTGTCGTACATTTTAAAGCGAAAGCCTGATATAATACGCCAGGCAGGAAACAGAGAAAAAACCCGGGTCAATGCCCGGGCTTTTTTAGAAAATTATTTTTTATCGTTGCTTTTCAGTTTTTCAATCTTAACCGGCTTCCAGCCCGAGCCATCTTCCCACTGAAGATACACACGGTAGGATTGCGGATCATTTTTGGCTGAAACCGTTCCGACTGCCGTATTCGGGGAGCCTCCGTTTTGAAGCCACCATGTTGTCATATTGCTTTCATCAATTCCAGCACCGTAGGCAAGAGCCTTCGTCATCTCTTTCCAGTCTGCAGAGCCTTTGTCAAAGGAAGTAGTATGCTGCCCGGTCTGGGTGGTGCCTACTGTTTTCCAGTCTTTGCTTTCATAGGCTTTGTCGACATTTGAATCGCTCTTATCCTGCACTTCTTTTAAATCGGCTTTCTGGTTTTCATCCGCTGTATCCCCGGAATCATCCGTGCTGTCATCTGCAGCAGCGCTATCTGTTTCTTCCGCTGAAGCCTGGACGGAGGAATCATCCTTGTTTTCCTTTGCAGGGCTTTCCTTTTTTGTTGTGCTATTTTTATCTTTGGCTGCGCTCGGGGCTTTCTCAGGTGCAGCGCTTTGATCTTTGTTTCCAATGAAAATGGTAGCTCCTACAACAATGATTAATAAGGACACAACCACAATCAAAACGTTGTATATTCGATTCATCTTTTTTTGCTTCACTTTGCTGAGTCTTGAATTATTCTGTATGGGCTTAAAATCACTCAATTCACATATCCCCCTAACTTATTGCGTACAGCTCCATTTTAGCATGTTCTCTTTAGAGTTTGAAGTGAATCCTATCCCAGCTTGTTTTCTCCGTTCTTCATTCTTTAGTCCTGTCATTTTCTTGTTTTTGGTCTTCTTTATAGACTTCTTTCACAATATCGCCGAATAACGGGGTCATTGTTTCGCTTTTTTCATCCGTATCCAGGCTTACCGCGACAAGTGCATATTTCGGATTTTTATATGGAAAATATCCCGCAAACCATTTATTCAGCCTTTTCTTCTTGATATCAGTCTGTGCAGTGCCAGACTTTCCAGCTACCTCATATGGCAGATCAGCAAGGGGTGCTCCCGTTCCTTTCGGGCTTGTGACAACACCGCGCAGCAGCTGCTGAAGCTTCAGAGCTGTATAAGGCGAAATTGGTTTTCCGCTTATTTTCATATCAGGAAATGAAACGATGGAGGTCCCGTTATTGAACTCGACTTTCTTCACGGCTTTCACCATTTCCTTTTCCCCTCCCCGGGCTATAGTCGCCATCATATTAGCAATGGCAAGAGGGGTAGCCTGCACATCCTGCTGTCCGATCGAGCTTTTTGCCACCATCCTTGGATCTTTTTTGAGCTTTTCATCTTGCCAGATCTTCCCTTTATCCTCCTGATCCAGCTGTCCAATCGGGGTATGGTAGACATTCCCTTTCCACCCTGAGCCTCCAATCACATTCAGCTTCTCGGCATATTGCTTTAAAAAGTCCGGATTCTTTGCAGAAATCTCCTGGCCAAGCTCGGCAAATGCCCTATTGCAGCTTTGAGCAAAGCTATTTTCAAAGTTCAATGGTCCGTAATCATGCTTTTTATCTTTTTTTCCTTCAATGGTCAAGCTGCAGTTAAAGGTCTTGTTTTTTGAAGCCTGATAATCAATGGCAGCGGCAGCGACGACGGTTTTAAAAACAGAGCCGGGCGCTGCCTGCCTGAACATGAGGTTCACAGAGCCTTCGGCATCCGGATTTCTCTTTTCCATGCTTGGCCGTGAAACAATCGCCCGGATTTCACTTGATGCAATATCAATCAGGACGATCCCGCCTTTTTTTATACCATGCTCATCAACAAGCTTTTCCGCCTTTTCCTGAAGCCCTTTATCAAGTGTTGTGAGTACCTTGACAGGGTATAAGGGGTTGGCAGGTTCGACATATTTAACATCGACCCCGAACATCGGTCCCCCATTGGCATCCACATGGTACACAAGCTTGGAGTCGCCGCCTGAAAGCAGGAATTCATCAAATGTCCGCTGCAGCCCCCGGTAGCCTACCCTAGTTTCAGCTGACAGCTTTTGATCTGGATATCTCGGCACCTTCAGTGAACCGTACATGACAGTTGAGCCAATCAATTGAGCAGCCGGTATGCTGTTTTGGTTGAATTTTTCTTTCACGGCAAATACACCTGGTATTTTCAATGAATTGATGGCTGCTGTCTGCTCATCTGTTAAGATAATCGGTTTTTTCCCTCCAAAAGCAAATGGCTCCTTTGCCATCTGGACGGCATTCTTTAATACATCTGCATCTCTTCCGATAATCCCCGCAACTTTATCCGCAGGCCAATCCATTTTTTTCAAAAAAGGAAAAAGCACCAGTGTAGGAACTTCTTCATGTGCAAGCGGCACACCCTTCACGTCATAAAATTTCCCTCTTCCATCATCGAGCGTAACCGTCTGGGTTCTCTGCTTCACACTTGCTTCTATTAAATTCACATGATGTGCGGAAAAAGACTCTGTACTGATAAGCTGGATTTGCACAAGCCTTGCGGCAAGCAGGACCAAAAGCAGCATGAGAAAACATGCAAGAAAGGCTATTCTTTTTTTCATCATATAAAAACACCTCATCACCATTGTTGACGAGGCATCACTTTTTAATCCCGGGTGCAGACTATTTTTCGAAAGTTCCAACAATTTTACTGCATATTGCTGTGCCTGCTCTCTGCTGATACCTGTTTCCCGTTCGGAAGCATGGCGTTTTCTTCATAATAAATGGTGATATTCTGCGTTTTATTCGATTTTATGTAACTGAAAAATCTGTGGTCTGCATTTCCTTTATACGTGAACGTGTTTTTAGCATAATAAAGCGTTTTTTCACCATCATCGATTTTTTTAAATTCACCTTGATAATCGACATAACTGGAAAGCTGGGCTAAATTAGCCTCAATATTTCTTGAAACAGCTCTATTATCAAACGTGATTTTATATTCATTCATGATGTTTGACTCTTTGCTGGATTCACTAAATTCATAGGTTTCAAAAAAGTCGCCATTTATTTCTGTACTTGATTCTGAGATCGAGGCATCTGCTGGAAAAAGCATCGTATAGCCATTGGTTTTTGACTGAAGCTGATAAAATCCTTTTTCTTTTTCTTTTTGGGACATCAAATACTTTTGTGTATAGGCGTCGCTTAAAGCCTTTTCTTTTGGCAATGCTTTTTTTCCGGCTCCATCGTCACTCCGATTCATCCCGCAGCCTCCTAACGCAAGTAAAATTAATATGAGGATCCACCTATGTATGCTTTTTTTCAAGATAGCGTCCCCTTTCAAGAATATGAAAAGCTCACATTCCATTACTACCACATATCCCCACGGGAACACAATGAAAAACATAACATTCTGATAATATCAAAACTTATTACCCAGAAGAAAAAATCGGAAAGCGGGCATCCTGGAGCGGAAATCAACTACCTTGTTTTAGCAACAAAGTTTACGAAAACAGCCTTTACAAAAAGCAAAGAGTCTTCCTTTCATAATTATCAATCACAAAAGGGCCTTCAAGGGATTCAGGCAGAAAAAAACGGAGCAATCTGGCATCGCTCCGCTTTTCACCTTATTTAATTGTAACGATTTTCACTGTCATATCTCCGCCTGGAGTCATGACTGTAACCGTGTCGCCTACTTTTTTGCCCATAAGGCTTGCAGCGATTGGAGAGTCGTTTGAAATTTTGCCTTCAAACGGATCTGCTTCTGCACTTCCGACGATTGAATAGGTTTCTTCGTCGCCATTAGGAAGCTCAACAAATGTGACCGTCTTGCCAAGTGTTACTGTATCTGAATTCGTATCGCTCTCTTCAATGATCTTTGCATTGCGGATCATGTTTTCTAAAGTGGTGATACGGCCTTCAACAAAAGCCTGCTCGTCTTTTGCAGAATCGTACTCAGAGTTCTCGGAAAGATCGCCAAAGCTTCTTGCGATTTTAATTCTTTCCACAACTTCTTTCCTTTTTACCGTCTTTAAGTTTTCAAGCTCCTGCTCCAGTTTCTCTTTTCCTTCTTTTGTCATGGGAAATACTTTTTCTATAGCCAAAACCCTTCACTCCTTCAAGTCCTCCGCATCCCGCCTGGGCAGCATGCGAAATATTATGTAGTCAGCTGCCTGAGCAGCCATTAATCGTCCGGACGCGTAAAGCATCAGGTCCAAACAGCGGAGAATACATAAGTGCGCGTCCTTACTGAAGGGCGCGCATTGACTAAGGAAATACCTTAGTTTATCAGCTGCATCTTTTAACATGCAGACAGCTTAATGATTCTGTTTCTTAAGATAGAGTATTTCCTTTTCCGGAATTTGTCCAGTATTTAACAGAAAATAAATAAATAAAAAATATCTCTTATCTTTATCTATGCCATGTTATTACAAAAATGACTTTTGTTCAAGGATGGTTTGAATTTTAGTCACCATCAGGTCAATGGCAACATGGTTATGGCCGCCTTCTGGAATGATGATATCAGCATACCGCTTTGTAGGCTCGATGAATTGGTTGTGCATCGGACGCACCACGTTCACGTATTGGTCAATGACAGAATCCATTGATCTGCCGCGTTCCTTAATATCACGGGACATTCTGCGGATAATGCGCAGGTCGGCATCTGTATCGACAAACAGCTTGATATCCATTAAATCGCGGAGACGCTCATCCTCTAAAATGAGAATGCCCTCAAGGATAATAACTTCTTTTGGGTCTACCGTGATAATTTCTTCTGCCCGTGTATGGATGGAATAATCATATACAGGCTTTTCAATGGGCTCATACTTCAAAAGCTTATGGATATGTTCGATCAATAAGTCGTTATCAAACGCAAGCGGATGGTCATAATTCGTTTTAAGGCGCTCTTCATATGGAAGGTCGCTTTGATCTTTATAATAATAATCCTGTTCAATCATCAAAATGGAATGCCCTTTAAAGCTTTCAAAAATTGCTCGTGTTACACTTGTTTTACCAGAACCCGATCCCCCGGCTACACCGATTACTACAGGTTTATTCCCCATGTTCGTTCTCCTTCCGATTCTCTCCAGGCTTGTCTTTCCAAAGGAATCTCTGTCCTGTTCCTTTTTAAGCACCTGATCTGCATGTTGGGCACAGTGTTCAATTCCACTTCATCACCCGTCTAATATGCAACACGGTCATGGATCCTGTACGAACCCTTATTGGGTAAGGATTCTACTTGCGAAATCGAAACGAGTCTTTTTGCTAGGGTTCCCAAACATGGATGAATTATACTCCCGGGATTCCAAGTAAAAAAACTGTTCTTCCTTCGTTTTCCACTGCCGAACTTACCTTTATTTACGCTTTGAGATGGCCACTCCGTCTCCAATAGGAAGAATCACTGTATGATATTCCGGATGATTCATAAGCCACACGTTATAATCCTTTATTTTACGGACTAAATTGCGAATCCGTTTTGGTTCGATTTCTTCTTCATTCGCAGCAACCAGGCCTTTAAAGAGAACATTGTCCGTAATAATGATGCCATCACGGTTTAGAAATGCTTCATAAAGTTCAAAAAAACGCTTATATTGCCCTTTAGCTGCATCAATGAAGATGGCGTCATACATATGGGTGCCTGCTTCTTCACCCGTCTCAAGCGCGTCGCCTTCAATAAGCGTGATATCTTCCTGCTTGCTCATTTTTTTGATATTTTCACGTGCAAGCTGAGCACGTTCTCCGTCTCTTTCAATGGTCACGATTTTCGTGCCAGGAAGGGCGTCTGACATCCTGAGTGCTGAATATCCTATGGCTGCCCCTACTTCAAGAATCCTTTCAGGCTTTTGCAGCCTTAGTATCTGCAGCAAGGCCTCCATGCCTTCAGGCTCCATGATCGGTACTTGATGTTCTTTTGCGTACTCCTCCATTTCGGCAAATTCGCCGTTTCTGGCCGGCAGCAGGGAATGAAGATATTCCTCCAGGTTCTCCTTCAAGCTGATTCCTCCTTGGCTTATGTAACACTCTTTCTTTCTATCGCAGAAAAACCCGGCAGCGGCCGAGCAGGACATTATTCTGAAAAAATTCACTTTGACTATTTTACCACAAAAAGAGGGAGAAAGTGAATATCTCTCCCCCAAAAGACTAATGATTAATTTTTGTCAGTAATATGCTCCGCCTTTAAACGATTATGTTCAGCAAGAGTTTTCGAATAAAGGACCCTTCCGTCTCCTGTTGCAAGGAAATACAGATAATCTGTTTTAGCAGGCTTTAAAGCTGCCTCAATGGATATCTTTCCTGCATTTGAAATCGGCCCGGGAGGCAATCCCTTATTTTTATAGGTGTTATAAGGAGACAGAACTTTAAGGTCTTTGTAAAATACCTTTTTCTGATGCTGGCCTTTTGCATATAACACTGTCGGATCAGTCTGCAGAGGCATGCCTTCTTTAAGGCGATTATAAAAAACAGAAGCTATCTTGCTGCGGTCAACCTGCTCCGTTGCTTCTTCCTCTATTAATGAAGAAATCGTCAAAAGCTTATGCGGTGTGAATTTTCTTGCCGCTATTTCACTTTGATAAGGACGAAGAGATTCATCTGTTTTCTTAAGCATTTGGGAAACAATTTCATCCAGTGAAGGATTTGTTTTGTAAAATTCGTATGTGGCTGGATACAGATAGCCCTCTAACGGATACATCACGTTTTTATTGTAGATTTCATCCTTCAGCAAATTCGGATATTTTTCCCTCATTTTCAGTACGAATGCTTTATTGTTCATCTCTTTAAATACTGTATCCGGCTGCCTCCCTGTTTTATCGGCAATGATTCCCGCAATCTGCACCAGCTGCTTGCCTTCTGGAATCGTAATTTTCAGCGCAGCTTGCTTCATGACCTTCCCGGTTTTGATGCTGCTGACAATTTCCTTGAAATTCATGGAAGGTGATAGCTTATACTTCCCTGCCTGAAATCCGGCTTCGTTCCGGAACTTGATATAGTACTTAAATACGCGCGCGTTTTTAATGATACCTTTGCTTTCAAGTATCTCTGAAATCCCTCCGATTGAAGAATTGATCGGGATTTCAACCACTTTGACGCTCTTATCATCAGGATCTGCCGGCTTAAGCGCCGAACTGACGTAAAAGTATCCTCCAATGCCGAAAGCGGCTCCAAGAAGCACAATCACAGCAATGACGATCAAAATGACCTTCCTCACCACACGCGCCTCACTCTGGCGCTCCAGCAAGCCTTCCCGTATGTATTGCTTCTTCGTTATCTTATTTTTCTCTTTATCATCCATTCCAAATACCCCCTGCACGTCCAAACATTCACGCACCTGCAGTCCTTCTGACAGGAAGCCTGCTCGATTATTATACTAAAAACAGCCAAAAAATACATACAAATCACAAAATAACAGTAAATCCAGCAAATTTCACTCCTCTATTAATGACAAACAACCCCACACTTTGTCAAGAAAACGTTTTATATGCGGGGTCAGACCCCCAAAAATAGTACAAATTTGCGCATGAAAAAAGCAGGCTCTTTTGTGAGCCTGCTTTTTCTGCTTTGTTACTCGCCTTCTTCTTCTTCAAGGTAAGTGTTCAGCATTTCTTCAATCATGTCCCATTCTTCGTCCGTTTCAACTGGAGATAGCTCTCCGTCTTTGTTGTCTTCGCTTGGTACGAATGATGATGCGTGAATTTCGATTTCTTCTTCATCGTCGTCAGCAGAGATCGGGTAGTATAGTACATAAGATTTTTTGAATTCGTCAGAGTCAAATGTGAAAAGAACCTCACAAAGCTGTTCGTTTCCGTTATCGTCTACAATTGTAATATTATTTTCGCCATGTTCCATATTATTCACCTCATAAAGTATTGGCTTGTCTGTCAAGGAATCCCTGAAGAATCATGACAGCCGCCATTTTATCAATTACTTTCTTACGCTTGCTTCTGCTGACATCCGCTTCTAACAGCACCCGTTCAGCAGCCATTGTCGTAAGGCGCTCGTCCCAGAGGAAGACAGGAAGCTTGAATTTTTTCTCCAGGAGCTTGCTGAACTCCTGGCTTGCTTCCGCCCGCGGGCCCTCTGTTCCGTTCATATTCTTAGGAAGGCCGACAACGATTTTGGATACCTCATGCTCTTTGATGATTTCTCCTAATCGCTTAATGCCGAAATTCCTTTGATCTGCATCAATCTTCACGGTTTCTATACCCTGTGCAGTCCAGCCCATCGCGTCGCTTACCGCAACGCCGATGGTTTTTGAACCTAAATCAAGTCCCATAGTGCGCATGTATTATTTTCCCTCTCGATGGTGCTTCAAATACGATTTAACCAATTCCTCGATGATTTCATCCCGTTCCAGCTTGCGGATGATGTTTCTGGCATCCTGGTGGCGCGGAATATATGCCGGGTCACCTGACAAAAGATACCCTACAATCTGATTGATGGGATTATAGCCTTTTTCCTGAAGGGCATTATGCACCTGGATAAGGACCTCTTTTACATCTTGTTCAAACGGTTCTTCGGGAAAATTGAATTTCATCGTTTTATCAAAGGAACTCATATAATGCACCTCTCTTTTTGCGTTCAACAGCAAGAACGGGTTCGGTCTCCTGATTCAATTGTACAACACTTCATATGCTTATGATATGGATTTTACCCATTCCTCAACAAAATTAAGCGCTGCATCCAATTTTTCGGGATCTTTTCCGCCTGCCTGAGCCATATCCGGACGGCCGCCGCCTCCACCGCCGCAGCGGGAAGCCACTTCTTTGATCAATTTGCCGGCATGATAGCCTTTTTCGATATAATCCTTTGTAACTCCTGCAATAAGATTTACTTTATCTCCTTGTGCAGAGCCTAGTACTATAATGACAGAATTCAGCTTCTGCTTCAAATCATCAGCCATTGCACGTAGATTATTCATGTCTGTTCCCTGTACGTTAGCTACAAGTACCTGAACACCGTTGATTTCCTTCACGTTGGATACAAGATTAGCTGCTTCAATGTTGCTTAGCTTTGAAGACAGGCTTTCATTTTCCCGCTGAAGGTCCTTCATTTCGCCAAGGATGCCGTCAATGCGGACAGAAAGATCTCTCGGGTTCGCCTTCAATTTTGCACTGGCTTCCTTAAGCAGGGAGATTTGATCGGCCATTTGCTTATAAGCAGATGCTCCAGTCACAGCCTCAATTCGGCGTGTGCCTGCACCAATTCCGCTTTCTGAGACAATTTTGAACAGCCCGATTACAGCCGTATTTGGCACATGGCATCCGCCGCAAAGCTCAAGGCTGTAATCCCCGATGCGGACTACCCGCACGATCTTGCCGTACTTTTCGCCGAACAGTGCCATGGCGCCCATGGCTTTTGCTTCCTCGATGTCTTTATAATTTATGTTCACATCAAGGCTTTGCCAGATTTTCTGGTTGACGATTTCCTCGATTTGATCTAACTCCTCAGGCTTAATTTGGCCAAAATGAGAAAAATCGAAACGCAGACGGTCATTTTCAACCAAAGATCCTGCCTGATTGACATGTGTGCCTAAAACATCCTTCAAAGCCTGATGCAGAAGATGTGTGGCTGTATGATTTTTCACTATGCCGCCTCTGTTTACCTGATCCACAACAGAAATGATTGTATCATCCTGCTTCAAAGTTCCAGCTGCAACACTGACTCTATGAAGATTTTGGCCATTTGGCGCTTTGTGGACATCAAGGACATTGAGCTTTACATCTTCGTTTACCATTGTGCCTTTATCTGCAATCTGTCCGCCGCTTTCCGCATAGAAAGGCGTTTCGCTCAAGATGACCTGAACCTCTTCCCCTTCATGAGCCTCAGTGACAAGCTCGCCGTTTTTAATAATGGCTGCCACGGTTCCTTCTGCTTCAAGCTTATCGTATCCGACAAATGTGCTTTCTACCTTCACATCGCCTAACACTCCGCCCTGAATCTGCATCGAGTCCACATCCTGGCGTGCTGCACGCGCCCGCTCACGCTGTGCTTCCATTTCACGCTCAAAGCCCTTTTGGTCGATCGTCATACCGCCTTCTTCTTCAGCATACTCCTCTGTTAATTCAACAGGAAAGCCATAAGTGTCATAAAGGCGGAAAACGTCTGCACCCTGAATGATGGTGCTTCCTTTTTCTTTTTCCTTTTTCATCACGTCAAAAAGGATAGCCAGTCCATCATGAAGTGTTTCGTGGAATCGTTCTTCTTCATTTTTTACTACTTTAGCAATAAATTCGGCTTTATCCTTCACCTCAGGATAGAAATCATACATGATTTCGCCGACAACCGGAACCAATTCATACATAAACGGCCGGTTGATGCCGATTTGCTTAGCATAGCGGACAGCGCGGCGCAGCAGGCGGCGCAGTACATAGCCCCGTCCTTCATTTGAAGGGAGAGCACCGTCTCCTACAGCAAAGGTAACAGTACGGATATGGTCAGCAATGACTTTGAACGCCGTATCTTTTTCATTCTCCACGCGATACTTTTCGCCTGAAATCCCTTCAACAGCATGAATGATCGGCATGAACAAATCTGTATCGAAGTTTGTCGGAACATCCTGCACAACAGATGCCATGCGCTCTAGTCCCATACCTGTATCAATGTTTTTCTTTGGCAGCGGAGTGTAAGAACCGTCCGGATTGTGATTAAACTGTGAGAACACCAGGTTCCAAACTTCAAGGTGGCGCTCATTTTCTCCGCCAGGATAAAGCTCGGGATCGTTAGGGTCATCGCCGTAAGCAGGTCCGCGGTCATAGAAGATTTCTGTATTCGGACCGCTTGGGCCTTCGCCGATATCCCAGAAGTTTTCTTCCAATCGGATAATCCGCTCAGCAGGAAGGCCGATTTTTTTGTTCCAAAGCTCAAACGCTTCTTCATCTTCCGGGTGAATCGTTACAGCAAGCTTCTCCGGATCAAAGCCGATCCATTTTTCATCAGTCAAAAATTCCCATGCCCATGTGATGGCTTCTTCTTTGAAGTAATCGCCGATTGAGAAATTTCCCAGCATTTCAAAAAATGTATGGTGGCGTGCCGTTTTTCCGACATTTTCAATATCGTTTGTACGGATTGCTTTTTGTGCATTTGTAATTCTTGGATTTTCCGGAATGACCCGGCCGTCAAAATATTTCTTCAGTGTTGCGACACCTGAATTGATCCAAAGCAAAGATGGATCATCATGCGGAACAAGCGGAGCACTTGGCTCAACATTGTGGCCTTTTTCTTTAAAGAAATCCAGATACATTTGGCGTATTTGTGCGCCTGTCAGCTTCTTCATCATTTTATCCTCCCTAAAATAGACACGTTGGCGTCCCGTCCGGGCATGGGGTTTAATGCAAAAAACCGCAAACAAAAAACTCCCATCCCCTGACAGGGACGAGAGTTAGCTCGCGGTACCACCCTGATTATGAGTCTAATTACAGCACTCATCACCTTCATCATAGCCTTAACGCGGCGTAACGGCAGGTTTTAGCTGCACTCCGGACTAGCTTTCTGCTGTTCTTCATCTGGAATTCCTCTCAGCCATGGAAATTCCTCTCTTATGTGCAGGGCACGAAGATGGTCTACAGCATACTCGATCCTTCAACGATTTTTCATTCTTATGTATTGGATTATATTCACAACAAACCGCTTTGTCAACACTGCAGTTAATTTCCCCTGCTTCCTGCCGGTCCATACTTTGTGCGCTGCATAAAATGGTATCTTGCATGCAGCACAAACACTTTGATCACGGCCAGGATCGGCACAGCCAGAATCATGCCGAAAACCCCTGATATTTCTCCTCCAATAAGCAATGCAACCATAATGAAGATTGGATGCATATGAAGACTTTTCCCGACAATAAGGGGCGAGAGGATATTTCCCTCCAAAAACTGAAGCACAAGCACGATCAGGATGACGAAAATCATCATCTTTACTGACATCGATGCTGCAATAAGCACGGCCGGCACTGCCCCGAAAATTGGCCCAAAATAAGGAATGACGTTAGTAATCCCAATAATGATCCCAAGCAGAAGCGGATATTTTATCCCAACCAGCCAAAACAGGAGCGCTGAAATAGCGCCAATGCTTATGCAAACAAGAATTTGGCCCCTGATATAGCCTCCAAGTGACACATCGACATCCCTCAGGAAAGCCATTCCCTGTTTCCGCCATTTTTTCGGAGTCAAATACCAGGCCATTTTTTTTATCAGGGCAAAGTCCTTTAAAATATAAAAAGCAATAAAAGGTATCAGAGATAAAAGCACGATAAAATCAAATATTCTCATCAAATATCCCATCACAACGCTCATCAAGTCATTCAGACGGCTTTCGAGCAGCTTCACACTATCCTCAAGGCGCTCATGAAAGCCAAATGGCCAGGAAGCTGTCTTTTTCTCCAAAAGATCCATTAAGTAGCGATACTGCCTGATCACATCCGGCGCACTGTCTGACAGCTCGCGAATCTGCGTGGTCATTGCAGGTATGCCTTTATATAGAGCAAGTCCCAGACCTCCGAAAAAAATCAGGTAAATGATCACAATCGACCATCCCCTCTTCATGCCCCGATGATGCAGGATCTCAACGACAGGATGAAGCAAATAGGAAATAAATGCCCCGATAAACAACGGCAAAAGCACAGTGAAACCTACCGTCACAACAGGCTTCCAGATCGGCTCAAGCTTCATGAAAATATAAAGTACAATAAATAATAGCAGCAGAAAACCAAGCCGGTAAAACCACTTAAGCCGAATATCCATTGAATCCGCCTCCTTGTGGTAGTTTTCGTGACTTTCCGGATTTTCATGCAAACCTTGAGCACTAAAAAACTCTTGTTGCTGAATATCTAAAAAACCCTGCCATGTGACAGAGTTTTTTTACATGCCAAACATCCGGTCATTTTCTTCAAATAAGTCATCAAGAGAGCTTAAGCTGCCATCCTCTTCTACCTGATGAGTATTGATCATTCCATCTGCCACGGACAGTTCTATAAAACAATTCCAGCAATAATACTGATTTACGCCAATTTTCCCGATATCCTTGCTTCTGCAATTCGGACATTTCATTTCCAAAGAAAACACCTCACAGATCATAGACAGAAACAATAATGGCGTCCTTGCCTAGAGCTGGAGGAAGGCCGCATTCGACCATGCGCCTGCCCTCCGAAATTTCCGAAAAGAAACCATCTGTTGTTTCATATGCTACAATCGTGCCCATTTTTTCCTGGAAATATACGTCATGTAAAAGGCCCAGTTCTTCTCCCTTTTGGGACATGAGCATTTTCCCAAACAAATGATCTCCGCTGAACTTTTGCAGATTCTGCGGACATTTAATCTGCCGGAGTGATGAATCATAATCCTCAATCACAACTCCGTGCTCTCCAAAGGAATAAACCTGCCCGAGCGGGATATAATAGGTTTTCTTAAAAAAAGCCTGCTGATGGACAATCACACCCGCTACATGCCCGTCTCCTGATATGGCCAGATCACATATCATGCCAACCCGCTCTCCATCCTTGGAATACACTGGCAGCCCCTTAATTAAAGAAAATGTGCACATCATCCCGCCTCCGTTCAAGTTTTTTTCTGTTACATCGTTCCTAATCGCGCCTCTCTAAGAGCTATACCATGATAGTATCCGTGATTTGCCTGCAAGAAATAAGGTGAAAGGTTTTCCATAGGGGCTTGCACGAGTATTTTTTTCCATATAAATGGATAATAACTGCCGAATCTACCCCTATTCGAGCCAAATTCATCATGATTAGACGAAATCAAGCATGAATCGAGCGAATTCAGCCCTCATTCGAGCCCGTTCAAAATAGACACCATATGCACAAAAAAAATGCCCCGCCTACATAAAGTCATAAGGCGTGACATTTTTCATTCCGATCATTGGATCTGTTTTCATAAGCGCTGCTGCGTAATCTTCAGCTGTTTCTGCTGAAATCTCAGCAGGTATGCTTTCGTTATCAGCGTCCTCATTTTCATTCATGCTTTCCTGGAGCCGTGTGAGCAGTGTTGTTTTTCTTATTTCATTATTCCGCTCCACGCCCATGCGAAGGGCATCTTCTTCACCGCAAAGGATAAGGAATTCCTTACTCCGGGTGATTCCTGTATAAATCAGATTGCGCCGCAGCATTCGGTAATAGCTTTTTACAACAGGAAGAATGACGATCGGGAATTCGCTTCCCTGTGATTTATGGATCGAACAGCAATACGCGTGAGTAATCTGCGAAAGCTCCTGTTTGGTGTAGCTGACCTCAATTCCTTCAAAGGAAATAATGGCCTTATCCACAGAATCTGTATTTTCCTTGGCAAAAAGGATAGAAACGATTTCTCCCATATCACCATTAAACACTCCGTTCTCCGGCTGGTTCACAAGCTGAAGGACTTTGTCACCTGTCCGGAAAATCACATCGCCAAACTTTAATTCTCTGCGCTTTTCATTTTCATTGCTGTTAAATACTTCCTGGAGCATTTTGTTTAAAGCGTCAATTCCGGCAGGCCCCTTGTACATCGGAGCCAAAACCTGAATGTCCCTTGCTGTGTATCCTTTTTTACGGGCATTCTGTACAACCTTTTCTATTACCTGTGAAATCTGGCCTGTACTGCATTTTAGAAACGAACGGTCTCCCTGCTGCTTTTCCACATCAGGAGGAAGGCTGCCGCGCTTGATATCATGGGCAAGCTCAATGATGGAGGAACCTTCTTCTTGGCGGTAGATATGCTCAAGAGCCACTGTCGGCACACAATTTGACCCAAGCAGATCCTTCAGCACCTGGCCTGGTCCGACAGAAGGCAGCTGGTCTTCATCCCCGACAAGAATCAGCTGGACATCATCAGGAAGGGCCTTGAACAGCTGCTGTGCAAGCCAGGTGTCGACCATGGAGGTTTCGTCGATGATGACAATCCGGCCATTGATCGGGTTGTCTTCATCATGGGAAAATCCCTCGCTTCCATTCCATCCAAGCAGGCGGTGAATTGTGACAGCAGGCAGCCCTGTCGATTCTGCCATCCTTTTGGCCGCCCGCCCTGTTGGAGCAGCAAGCACAAAAGGAAATGGATCATCTTCTTTTATGTAATCTTTTATTTCCATGGACACTCCATGAAGCTCACTGTATAGCTCAACAATCCCTTTAATGACCGTAGTTTTCCCTGTACCGGGCCCTCCAGTCAAAATGAGCATCGGAGACTGTAGCGCCGTCTGGATCGCTTCCTTTTGCGCAGGTGCATAGTCTACACCAAGCCGCTCTTCAAGCTTTCCAAGGGCAAGCAGAAATTCAGACTCCGGAAACTGATCCTGATATTGGGTTTGCCCGAGAATCCGTTTAATATTGGTTACAATCCCTTTTTCAGAATAATAAAGAGATGGAAGGTAAACCCGCACGCCTTCCGTGATAATCTTTCCTTCTTCTCCCAGTTTGACGATTTCCGAGGAAATATCAGTAAATTCTATACGATCCCGTTTATTTTCTTCCAAAAGTTTTTTGACGCTTTCCAGGAGTGCCTCCGCTTCAAGATATGTATTGCCTTCCTGAAGACACTGCGATTCAAGGGTATATAAACAGGCCGCCTTAATTCTGTCCGGATGGGAACCAGCTATTCCAAGCTGATATCCAAGCTCGTCTGCACGCCCGAAACCAATCCCCTCAATATCTTCTACAAGCTTGTAGGGATTGCTTTGAAGCATGGAAACAGTGTCCTGCTTGTACATCTGATAAATCTTCATCGACAGCTGCGGGCCAAATCCGTATTGATTCAGGGCAATCATCACCTGTTCGAGCCCCTGATGCTCAATCAGCGTGTCATAAAATGCCTTCGCCTTTTCACCGGATAGCTTTGGGATTCCGTCCAGCAGGGAAGGCTGTGCAAGGATTTTTGAAATTGCGTTCTCCCCGACAGCCTCCACGATGCTTTCGGCTGTTTTTTTTCCGATTCCCTTAAAGAGATCGCTTGATAAATAATTAATGATTCCTTCTTTCGACTGCGGCATTTCTTTCCGGAAATGCTCGACATGAAACTGCATCCCGAAACGAGGATGCTCTTTTAAAATCCCATAAAAAGTATAGGTCTCATCTTCATGAATACGAGGGAAGTAGCCAGTCACAACTGCTTCCTTTTCATCATAGTTCAGATTGGTCTCATCAACACGGATCCGCACAACCGAGTACATATTGCCTTCATTATGAAAAATAGTGACAAGCTGGCGTCCCTTCATAAACGGTTTTTCCTCTGAGAACAAATCCAGCGAATCCTGCTGTCCCATAGCGCTTCCCTCCTTTCATGAGGATAAATTAATTTTCTTCTGTATCAGAAAGCGACTTAATCAGCTTCACACCGTGTGCTGCAAGCATATGGTCAGGCTGAACCTCAAGCGCTTTTTCAAAATACTCCAAAGCCTTCTCGGCATTTTCAAAATATCCGGCATAAGCAACTCCCAGATTATAATAGGCATCACCATGATTAGGATCCTGCTCTACAATTTGTTTCAGCTGATTAACCAGCTCATCATAAAGCTCAAGACCTGCCAGGCTTAATGCAAACTGAAATCTTGCGTCAACATCGGCCGGATTCAATTCAACGGCACGCTGCAGGTAGGGCATGGCCAGTTTCTGCTGATCCAAAGCCATCAGCGAAAGTCCCAGCATAAAGTATGCATCACTGTTATCCAAGCCGTTTGAAACCGCCTTTTGAAACATTTCAGATGCCGCTTGAAACTTCTCTGTATCATAATATAAATTGCCAAGCGAATAATAAGCAGCCGCAGCTTTCTCATCAAGGCCGATAGCCTTTTGGTAAAAATTCTCCGCTTTATCAAGCTCACCTACTGCGGTAAGCACATTCCCGAAATTAATATATGCCACAGGATCCTTCGGGCTTTCTTCAATCGCCTCTGAAAATACCTTTACAGCTTCTTCATACTTGCCTTCTTGCATAAACTGAATTCCTTGCTGATTTTTATCCATAATATCTCACGCTCCAATTTTTCTACATTAAATTATATCATAAAATTAAAAAACAAAGCTCCCTGGAAGATGTGCTTCCTGAATATAAAAGGACACATATAAGGTCCATTCATCAAAAATCTCATTCTGATTTTAGCTCACTGAAAATCTTGCATTTTTTGATTTCCTGGTGACTTTCATATATTCTGACACAAAAAAAGAATAAAAATATAGACTCTTTAGAGGCTGTTCAGGAACTCCAAATCGAAAAAAGATCGGTAATTTACTTATTCTAAGAGAATCGCGCTTGTTATTTTCCAGTTAATTGGATAACCACTCCTAATTATGCTTTGATTAGAGCCAGCTCTACTTCCATTAGAGCGAAATCCAGTCCCATTCGAGCCAGATTCCCAAGGATTCGAGCCAAACCGAAATTCCGTCCTGAAATGAGAAACCCATAGAAAATTTTTTCTCCTGTTTTTACTGCAAACAGCTGCATCATATCCGGATAGTGAATCGGCCTCATTGAAATCCTATTCCGGACAGATCATTTCCATTAAATAACAAAAAAGTCAAATCCCTCAAGTAAGGAATTTGACTTTTTTAATGCAATAGACTGATTGGAGCCTGTTTGCAAGACTCCTGCTGGCTCAACGCACGCCCCGCGGAAAGCGGAGCATCCCTTAGCCTCAATCAACCTGTCAATGTAAAAAAGGCTAATCTTTAAAGACTTTTTCAGCGGCCTCTGATTTCACTCAGGAGTTTGCCCGATATTAACCCACATAGGTTAATTTTTTACCGTCTTTAAAGATTTCATCGATCGTTCCGCCGCCAAGGCATACATCACCATCGTAAAAAACGACAGCTTGACCTGGAGTGACTGCACGGATTGGCTCGAAGAAAATCACTTCCACATCTCCGTCCTCTTTCACCTTGACAGTTACCTTGCTGTCCGGCTGGCGGTAGCGGAATTTGGCAGTGCATGTGAATTCTTTAGCAGGTGCATGGTCCGCCACCCAGCTTACATTCACTGCGTTAATGGAATCCGAGTAAAGTTTTTCATTGTCAAAGCCTTGTCCTACATACAAGATGTTTTTCTTAAGATCTTTTCCAATGACAAACCATGGTTCCCCGCTTCCGCCGATTCCAAGTCCGTGGCGCTGGCCGATTGTGTGGTACATCAATCCGTCATGACGGCCCATGACTACACCATCCAGAGTTTCCATATTGCCTGGCTGTGCTGGAAGATAGCCGCTGAGAAATCCCTTGAAGTTTCTTTCGCCGATAAAACAGATTCCTGTTGAATCTTTTTTGGCGGCAGTGGCAAGGCCTGCTTCCTGGGCCATTTTACGGACTTCTTTCTTATCGATACCTCCAAGCGGGAACATCACTTTTTCCAGCTGGCTTTGAGTTAATTGGTTCAAGAAATACGTCTGGTCTTTATTTTCGTCCACACCGCGGAGCATTTTGTAGTCTCCATCGCGGAATTCCACCTGGGCATAATGGCCGGTAGCCAGATAATCCGCACCAAGGCTGACTGCATGTTCAAGGAAAGCCTTGAATTTGATTTCCTTGTTGCACATTACATCAGGGTTTGGTGTTCTTCCTGCTTTGTATTCATCCAAAAAGTAGGTAAACACTTTGTCCCAGTATTGTTTTTCGAAATTTACTGCGTAATATGGTATGCCGATCTGGTTGCAGACGGCAATTACATCGTTGTAATCTTCTGTTGCGGTGCACACACCGTTTTCATCGGTATCGTCCCAGTTTTTCATGAAAATCCCTACTACATCATAGCCCTGGTTTTTCAGCATGAGAGCTGCAACAGAAGAATCGACTCCACCAGACATGCCGACTACGACACGGGTGTCTTTTGGCGCTTTATTCATCTTTCTGCTCCTTTAAAACTTTATTTTAACAATCTGCGAATGATTTTTGCGGTTTCCTCCGCTGCCTGCCTTACTTGTTCTTCCGTATTATTCAAACCGAAGCTGAACCGGATTGAGTTTTTCGTGCGTTCGGAGTTTTTCCCGAACATCGCTACAAGAACATGTGAAGGCTCAATCGAACCGGCTGTACAAGCAGATCCGCTGGATACTGCGACACCTGCCAAATCCAGGTTGACGAGCATCGATTCGACATTTGTTCCCGGAAAGCTGAAGTTGATTACATGCGGCAGCGTGTTTTCCAGTGAGCCATTCAGCTCATACCGGACGCCATGTTCATTCATGACAGAAAGCATAATGTTCTTAAATTCTTTGTACTGCTTAGCCTTTTCTTCTCTTGAAGCTTGGGCAATGGAAGCTGCTTTTGCAAACCCTGCGATCGCCGGCACACTTTCTGTGCCCGCTCTACGCTTGCGTTCCTGATCGCCGCCATAAAGATGCGGCTGATGTTTGACACCATTTTTCACGTATAAAAAACCGATTCCCTTAGGGCCATTGATCTTATGCGCCGAAACAGAAAGCAAATCCACTCCGAGTTCGTTCACATCCAAATCCGCCAATCCATAAGCCTGTACAGCATCAGTATGGAAATAGGCTTGATGGTTCTTTAGAATCCGGCCTATTTCGCCGATAGGCTGCACTGCGCCGGTTTCATTATTGGCATACATTATGGAAACAAGGATCGTATCATCTCTTAAAGCCTTCTTTAAGTCGTCTGGAGAAACGATTCCTTCCTCGCCGACGGGCAGATACGTGACCTCAAACCCTGATTTCTCGAGAAAATGGCATGTATGAAGAATAGCATGATGTTCAATTTCAGTGGTAATAATGTGCTTGCCCCTCGCTTGGCTGCTAAAGGCAATTCCGGTCAGTGCGGTGTTATCTGCTTCCGTGCCGCCACTTGTAAAAATGATTTCATTTTGCCCGGCACCAATGCTGCCTGCAATCACAGCACGTGATTCATCCAGAATATGCCGTGCTTGCCTGCCAAATGAATGGATGCTGGACGGATTCCCAAAGTCTGCTTCCATCACCTTCATCATTGTACGAATGACTTCCGGATGCATAGGAGAGGTTGCCGCATGATCCAAATAAATTTTTTTCACTTTTTTCCGCCTCCAATAAGAAAACCAGCCAGCACCCTGAAAAATCAAGCGCTGGCAGGTGTAGAATTAGATATAATACATATACGAATCTTCCTCGCCGCTGTCATTATAATTGGCAAGGTCATCAAGCGTTGTGCTGTCCAGAACATCCTTGACAGCGTCTCTGATGCGGATCCAAAGCTGGCGCTTGACCGGCTCTTCATCCTCAATTCCCTCAACAGGGGTAATCGGACCTTCAAGCACCCGGATAATATCTCCGGATGTGATTTCCTTTGGGTCGCGTCCAAGCACATATCCGCCATAAGCTCCGCGGATACTGCGGACAAGCCCTGCATTTCTAAGAGGTGCAATCAGCTGCTCCAGGTAGTGCTCGGACAAATCATGCGCATTGGCAATCGATTTCAGTGAAGTCGGGCCATCTCCATGTTTTTTTGCAAGCTCAATCATAATAGTCAAGCCGTAACGGCCTTTTGTTGAGATTCTCATAGTTTTTACACCTCAATTTTTTTTGATGCTTTAAATCTATATATGTGATTCTTGGTTTAGTGTTTTAAAACCGCAGTCGGCACAAGAAATTATAGCACACAACCGCCACAAATGCATTTCCCCTTCATTATATAGTATGATAAGGACAGAAACCTACTTGATTTCCAGGAGAGGTGCTTATGAATATTAAACCGCTCGCTTTCCGTATGCGTCCCCATTCGATTGAAGATATCATCGGACAGGACCATCTGACAGGCGATGGAAAAATTATCAGCCGCATGGTCAAAGCCAAACAGCTTTCCTCCATGATTCTATATGGTCCGCCCGGCGTCGGAAAAACATCGATTGCAAGTGCGATAGCTGGCAGCACCAAATTTGCTTTCCGCACACTGAATGCCGTTACCAATAATAAAAAAGATATGGAAATCGTCGCAGCGGAGGCGAAAATGTCAGGCAGGGTCATCCTTTTGCTCGATGAAGTCCACCGTCTCGATAAGGCCAAACAGGACTTCCTGCTGCCATATCTTGAAAATGGAATGATTACGCTCATCGGTGCCACCACAAGCAATCCGTATCATGCAATCAACCCCGCTATCCGGAGCCGCTGCCAGATTTTTGAATTAAAACCGCTTGAAACAGATGATATTGTGACAGCACTGGTGCGGGCCCTTGAGGACAGCGAACACGGTCTTGGCACTTATAAGACTAATGTCAGCAAAGAGGCACTCACACATCTTGCACAGGCATCGAACGGAGATGTCCGCAGTGCGCTGAATGCACTGGAGCTTGCTGTCATTTCAACGGAACCTGATGAAGACGGGACAATTGCGGTAGATCTAAAAACCGCTGAAGAATGCATCCAGAAAAAGAGTTTTTCACACGACAAAGACGGAGATGCCCATTATGATGTGCTCTCCGCTTTCCAGAAGTCCATCCGCGGCAGCGATGTGAACGCAGCCCTGCATTATCTGGGCCGTCTTGCTGAAGCAGGCGATCTTGTCTCGATTGCCCGCCGCCTGGCCGTGATTGCTTATGAAGACATCGGCCTCGCGAGCCCGCAGGCCGGAGCGAGGACGCTTGCCGCGATTGAAACGGCCGAACGCCTCGGTTTTCCTGAAGCGCGGATTCCGCTCGCCAATGCCGTCATCGAGCTCTGCTTATCGCCAAAATCAAATTCCGCCATCATGGCCATCGATTCGGCCCTGGCAGACATCAGAGCAGGCAAAAGCGGTGATGTTCCAGATCACTTGAAGGACGCCCATTATAAAGGGGCAAAAGAGCTCGGCCGAGGAATTGACTACCTTTATCCGCACAATTATGAAAATGGATGGGTCAAACAGCAGTATCTGCCAAACAAACTCCGCGGCAAACAATACTACCAGCCCAAAAAAAGCGGTAAATTCGAGCAGGCTCTCAGTGCCGTATACGAAAAAATTGAAAAAGCCCCCCAGCCCGGCAAACGCTGACCGGAATCGGGGGCTTTTTGCATATAATGTTTTTTTCCAGTACTAGCTTTGAAGCGACGTTTTTCCTGATCGTTTTTCTTTACGCTGTAGAATTCCCGATGCAGAAGCAACTCCTATGATAACCAGGCAGGCTCCGAGCAGCTCGGCCAGTGTAATGTGTGTACCAGTGAAAAATGAAATCAGCATAGTGACGACCGGGACGATGTTAAAGAAAAGGGATGTTTTTGCTGCACCAATTTCTTTCATTCCTTTATTCCACCACAAATAGCCCAGCACGGTTGTGAAGATGCTCATACATGCAACCGCGATCCATACACCAATTGGGATAGAAGGAAAATGAATAGATTCAGAGCTTGCCAGGGACACAGCTATCAGGCAGACAGCACCGATTAACATGCTGTATGCGGCAGTTGCTAAAGGAGTGCTGCTTTTCACAAAGCGGCGGCCATATACACCGTAAAACGCCCAGCAGATATTTCCGCCTAAAATAATAAAATCACCTGCTGAAAACGACAAACTGGTCATCATTTTAATGGAGCCCTGAGTGAGAACAAAGATGACACCCGCAAGCGCAATACCCATTCCGGCCGCTTGCTGGAAATGAATTGTTTCCTTCAGGATAATCCGTGCTAAAATGGCTGTCACTAAGGGATTGGTAGCCATGATCAGCGCACCGTTTAATGGGGATGTGAACTTCAGCCCTATAAAGAAAAGTGCATTGAATCCAAAGACCCCAACCACTCCGAGCACTGAATAAGACATGAAGTTACCCTTGATTTGCAAAGGTTTAATGCCCTCCCGGAACCCAAGGATAACCAGCATGATTGCAGCAGCCAAACCAAATCGGCACGCTGCAGCAAATGAAGCTGGAATATAAGCAATGGTGTATTTAGCCAAATTGAATGTGGCTCCTGTAAAAAGGGAAAAACCGAGTAACAGGAGATAAATTTTTGCATGCTTCATGATTTTTCCACCTCCCCATCCATAAGGGAGTGATAAATCTCAAGTTTGGATTTTGTCATCAAGATAATAGTATCCAGCTCTTTTCTTTGCTGCTCCATCTTTTCTAGATGCTTCGATAACAGCCTGATCCGCAAATTCAGCGAGGGCATGATTTCTTCTTTTGGCAGTGACTCAGTTTTCTCCAAAATACATCCATCCTGAACAAATTCCTGGATATCCGCCAGTGTCATCCCCGTTTGCTTTAAGCTTTTTAAAAACTTCAGAAACGCAATATCCCCATCTGTATAAAAACGCTTATTGCCCTGTCTTCTTTTAGGAGGCGGAAGGATCCCGGCCTTTTCATAATATCTTATTGTGTATGCACTGATTCCTGCCCGCTCTGCAGCTTCACTGATACTGAACAATTTCATCCCTGCTTTCCAATATTCTTACAATTAATCTACTACTTAGAGCAAACTCTAAGTCAATAGGTTTTTATGAAAATGGGCTCTATTGATTTTAATTTGGGGGTTTAGCTGATTCTTACACGGTTTTGTGCTGGTGTAAGGGTGCTTTTAACAGAATCATGAGGCATTGATGATTATTATGCAGCTTTTTTTGAAGGATAATCTCATTAAAAAATAGGCTGTTTTCGTAAACTTTGTTGCTATTCAACAAGTGGTTGATTTCCGCTCCAGGATGCTCGCTTTCCGCGGGGCGGGCGGTGAGCCTCCTCAGCTACGCTTGCGGGGTCTCACCTTCCCGCTAATCCCGCAGGAGTCTCGCACCTTACGCTCCAATCAACCTGATTTAACAATATGATTGCCTCACAGAACTCATTAAAAAACAACAATCTTTAAGAAAAGAGCCTAAAAATAAAACAAACTTCCCAATTATTATTGAGATCAATTATCGTACTTAAATCAAACCATAATGTGACAGAATACGACTGTCATATTATGGTTTTTTTAGGAGAAATGCATAAAAAAATAACTGGTTAAATCATCCATATGATAAAATTTGGTTAGAGAATAACTTTACTATAGAGGAGGGTAATTGTGACAAGACGGGGTGCTGGTGTTGTATTTATAGCTGTTTCTGCTTTTTTAATATCCGCAAAATATATATGTGCTGCCATATTCTGTTCAAATGTGACAACTTGGAACGATACCATATTTGAGAACTTATTAATGTTTATTGGAAAACCACTAAGTACTTTAAGTATTGGAGCTTTAATTTTAGGAGTCTTGTATCTTGTTTGGGGAGAATATGATGCCATAATGAGTAAAAAATCTAAAGGTGAATAAAAAATAGTAAATCATTAGACGTGTATTGTTTATTCTATAGACAGGGTTTTGATACACAGGCTTATTGCAAATTTTACTTATCAGGGATCACTCCTTCTTTTTGTACTAATCTCATATAAATCTCCATGTTAATGTCCACATATGCAGGGACTCCATAGTCAAAAAAGACTTTCGCCCCGTATCGATCTTCTTCTTTGCCTCAGCATATTGCACGCCCGGGAAAGAAGCCCTTCCACAAAGAAGGGCCTACCATACAAATATATCAATGCGCCAATTCAGATTTGATTAATTCACCAGTTACAGTATCTATGCTGAAATGCCAGGTGTTTCTTCCATACTTGTCTGCTTGTGCCGGACTGCCCTCACAGACAACGGTTGGCTTTTTATCAACAGATGATAAATAGGAAAGCTTATATTCTGGAGGAGCGGCTGTTTCAAAAGCCAGTGCCCCATCTAAACGCCAGCCCAGTAACTTTGTATTTCCCTGTCCGTCAGCGGCAATGGCGAGTACAAGAGATTCCATCGTATACAATCTCGCATTTTCCAGGTGTTCACATTGAACCTCGATCATCTTACCGTCATATTCCCAGGTGATCGAACCTGATGTTTTGTCAAAGGCCAGAATTTCTTTTCCGTCAAATGTCAGGTAATGAATGTTATTTTCGGAAAAATTTTTGCCGCATACAATGTATATATAGTTCTCTTCCGCATCTAAGTTGGCAAAGTTAATATTGGATAGTGCAACATGTACTTCTTTTCCCTCATATGTCCAGCCGGCACTTTCTAAATCCCAGGAAAAATCTATAATTTCCATACTCAAACTCCTTTATTTAATGGCTCTATTCATCTTGTCTATCGATTTTCTCTCCCATGCATAGGGGGTTCAAACTGGCATGGAGTTTTAACAGAGCCTATTTATTAGGGCGAACTGAAACGATTTCGAGATACTTCATCTTGTCTTCTTTCCAGTCAAGCATGATTTGCAGCTGTGTGCCCCCGCCGGGCAGATATTTATCTGCTGCAAGGTCAATTTGCGGGCCAACCGGTCCTTTTAATACCGGCAGCTCCACTCCTTGTTTCACTCTGTATGTGACAACCTTGAAATGGCCGCTGCACCGTTCCCCTTTAGCTCATCATCCAGTTCAACAATGCCGCTGAATCCTTTTTTCAGTTCATTAAACTGCTCTTTCAAATCGCTATATTGTTTGGAACGTTCCCCTGCAGCATTAATAAGTGCCTTTGCATCATAGATTTTCATTGACATCACGGAAAGTCCTTTCCAGTTTTTCGGCCGGTTATCTTAAAAAGGAGAATTATTTCAATGAGTGGATTTTCATAGCTCTGTTAATCTTGTCTGCTGAATTCTGATGCAGGTGCTCTCTATCAATCCATTAAGGGTAAAATCACCTGGACCTTGAACAGAATTAAAATTTTTGTAATTTTATAGCACATTAAAATCTTAGAAAAGATTTACCATTTTTGCAAGAATATAAAAGTGTTACCCAAATATTCAGGCATATTAAACCAAATTTTTTACTTATAAATCCATATTTTGTCACTGATTCCCATTACCTGAAAATGGTACTAAGGAGTTGAGCAGAAAAAGCCTGAAACGCTCGACAAATGACGTTTCCGGCTTTTTATTTTGTGTTTCACCCTAATAATACGGCCTCCATATTATAGAGTTTATTTTTTCCGAAAATCATAGGTGCTTTTTATGCTAATACTATCCCCATTTATCTGCAGATGCTCATTATCCAGCCAAGATAGTTTATATTTTTCTCCAGGGAGTATAAATATCAGACTCTTACTATGATTCTTACGATCTTCTATTTGTCCGATATAAGTATAATCTGTTCTCCCGAAAATACCTCCTCCGAGATAAATACTTAATTTTTTATCTTTACTAGGCGAAACCAGCATATCTACTTTTTCAAGTTGTGATACATCGTATTTTGATAAATCTTTATTGCAGTAAGAGTTTATAAAGTACCAGGTGATTGCGATTGTACATACCAATAAAACCCCAAAACATGTATGCCTCTTCATTATTTTCGGCTCCTAATATTTAACAGTAATTTTTATAAAGATTATATCATTAGTTAAATACGTTTTAATACATCTTCCCCTGAACTCATTCAACGTTTATCAAAAACGGTTTTGGGTAGTAGTTTTTAAGAAAGGGGTGACGTTTATGTGGTCTGCCGCGATGTGGGGCGGGATATCAGGATCTGCAGTGCTTTTAGGTGCTCTCGTTTCCATGTTCTTGCCCATCAAAACAAAAATAATCGGATACATAATGGCGTTTGGTACAGGTGTCTTAATGGGGGCAGCATCGTATGAGCTTCTCGGCGATGCGGTGCATGATGGCGGAATTAAACCGACTATTATCGGGTTTATAGCAGGTGCCGCTGTTTTTACTTTATTTGATTACCTGGTTTCCAAAAAAGGCGCCTCCCAAAGAAAGAGATCAGGACAGAAAGCGGCTGCAGGCGGCGGCATTGCCATTTTTATCGGCACGGTGATGGATGCCATTCCAGAGTCGATCATGATTGGATCCAGCCTGCTCGAAAAAGCGTCGGTCAGCTTTTTGTTAGTAGTCGCCATATTCATCAGCAATATTCCAGAGGGGCTTTCAAGCACTGCCGGCATGAAGAACAGCGGCTACTCGAAAACCAAAATTATGCTGCTTTGGATTGCTGTGTTAGCCATTTCAACCTTTGCTTCATGGGGCGGATACTTTTTCCTTGATCACGCTTCAGGTTCCATTATGTCAGGGATTGGCGCTTTTGCAGGCGGAGGAATTATCGCGATGATTGCCTCAACAATGATGCCAGAAGCCTATGAAGACAGCGGCCCTCTGACAGGACTGATTGCTGCACTCGGATTGCTGGCTTCCCTTCTGCTCGATCACTATTCATAAAAAAGCTTTACATCATCAGAATTCAGGAGGGGTGCAAATGCCCCCCTGACATTTTAGTTTACCCCGCCCTTTTCTGCTTTTCTTCAGCCTTCTCCTTGCATCTAGAGCTTTAAAGAAAGAAGTGTATAGCTCCATCAAATACGGCCGAATGAGCAATACCTTATCCTTCTCCAGAAAAATTTTCCTTAAAAAACCTATCTCTTCCATTATTTCCTATGCTACACTGTCATTTAGGATAACTCTTTTTATCCTATACCAGGATTTTCCTGCGATTATTTTTTGGTTTCATATAACAATACTCAGGAGGGTTTTATGGAATTCAGAGGTTCAAGTGTATACGATGAAGCGGATTTTTTCACAAGCTATATAAAAAGAAGGGAAAGAACAGACAGCCCCAATACTGCGATTGAGGGGCCATTGATGTATGAACTGATTGGCAGCTTTAAAGGCAAAAGAATTTTGGATTTAGGCTGCGGAGATGCATCGTTTGGCAGGGATCTGCTTAATGGGGGCGCGGCTTTTTATGCAGGTGTGGAGGGATCCCGGAATATGGCAGCCCGGGCATTTTCTAATCTGGATGGAGTCAATGGGACGCTCTTCAATGAAACGATGGAAACCTATTCTTTCCCGCCAAACCAGTTTGATCTTGTGACCTCCCGCTTTGCCATTCATTATGTGTCAGATATAAACCAGTTATTCCAAAACGTCCGGGCATCCCTAACAGAGGCGGGAAGATTCATTTTCAGTGTTCAGCACCCGCTTACTACCGCTTCATTTATCAGCAGGCAATCGGGAGAACTGCGCGGAAATTGGGTGGTGGATGATTATTTTCTGGATGGAGAGAGAAAGGAACCGTGGATTGGACAGGTTGTCGTGAAGTACCACCGGACTATTGAGCACTATTTCCATGCACTTACCCAATCGGGATTTACCGTCACTGACCTTCGGGAAGGCACGCCAAAACGCGAACATTTCAGCAATGAGAGTGAGTTCAAACGAAGACAAAGAATTCCTTTAGTCCTTGCATTTTCTTGTGTAAAAAGTCAGATGTAATACATCAATTTCAACCCGGCAATAAATTTCCGATACTCCTTTCCCCGCTCAATGTGCATTCTTCATTCGCTGCCTCGGCAGCCTTTTTTTCTTTGGCAGGCACATTCTCCTAAATAAACTGCACAGCGAACTTTACTTGCATATATTTACAAACACACCACATACTACTTTTAAACAAACAAAACAAAGGAGATATCAAAATTGCACAAACAAAATAAAATGAGTTCAGCCGAGCTTGGGATATTGTGGATGACTTATCACAAAAAAACAATGATTCTCCGGATGGCGGAATATTTTATAGAGAAATCCGATGATCAAAAAGCTAAGGCCCTAATGCAGGGGATGGTAAAAAAACTAAATCCAACGGTGGATGAAATAACAAGCATGCTTCAAAATGACGGTGCAGCAGTTCCAATCGGTTTTACGAAGGAAGACGTTAATCTCGAAGCTCCAAAACTGTATGAACATGGATTTGACATCATGTTCTGCCGAATATTAAAGGAAATCAGCATGGGCATGTATGTTTTACATACTACATTATCTTATCGTGAAGATATTATCATGTTTTATAAAAAACTTACTGACCTCACGCAAACCTATTATAATTTGTTTACCCAATATCTGCTTGAAAACAGGCTCCTTCCAACTCCAAACTATACAGAAATGCCAAAATCCAATGAGTACATTACTGACAAAAGCTACATGAAGGGAACAAATCTTTTTGGCCATAAAAGACCATTAAATACGGTTGAATTTGGATTATTATTTCATTCTTTAGAAACCAATATAATTGGTATGCAGCTGATGAAGAGCTTTGCACAGTGCGCAACGGACGCGGAAGCCAAAAAGTATTTTACAAAAGGGGAAAACCTAACGAAGGAAATAATAAAAGGTACCGAGAATATCCTTCTTGAAAATAATATCCATCCGGCTGCCACGTCCGGGGGAGAGGTAACTACATCAACTATAGCTCCTTTTTCCGATAAGATGATGTTATTCTGCACCAATCTTTTGGGAGGGTTCAGCCTTGGAAGCCAAGGATTTGCCAATGCTTTTGTCCTGCGCAATGATATTATTGCTAAATCAGGGATCTATGCGAAAGATGTTTATGAATTCGGTCTTGAAGGCGCAAAACTAATGATGTCAAAAGGCTGGATGGCAGAACCGCCTAAAATGAACTCTTAATAACATGAAGGGTATCGAAAAATTCTGCAATAGTAAAAATACTGCACATTCAGGTTCAGGATAAGCTGATAATGAATGTGCATTTCTTTTTAAACTATATTTCTTGAATCATCTCGACCCTATTTCCGAAAGGGTCCCTGAACTCGAATCGCTCGTAATTTGATATTGGCACTGAATCTAATATAACCACGCCATTTTGCTGGAGCCGGTTTCTCCAATAAGAAATATCCTCCACCAGATAAGCGATATGCGCTTTTGTTTTTAGCCTTTCAAAACCATCCTCTGTACCAACATGCACATCCATATTACCGGTTTTTATCCAAAAACCTCCCCGCCCCTTTAGCGGTTTAGGCTTTTCAATTTCCGGCAGGCCCAGCATGCCGCAGTAAAATTTCTTTCCCTCTTCGTCAGCGCCCTTAGGAATCGTAATCTGCGCGTGATGCACACCAAGAATCATACTGCTTCCCCCTATCCATTTTTCATTGCTCTCCATAATAAAAGTATAGCTGGATTAAGCCATTAAGATAAATACCGATAAATTATGCCTTTTAATAACCATTTCTTATAACCGCAAAAAACAAGCATTCTTTCTCCACAACAAAAGAGCCGCGAAGTGCAGCCCTCTGATTTACACATAAATGTTCACATTCCTGATTCCAGTTATAAGGGATGCCATTGTTCCGACAATCCCAATGATCAGCATGGAATATAATAAGCTCGCATCTTTTAATATCAAAATTCCCGTTAAAATAATGATCGCATCTATGTCTAGTATGATAATCCCGACATTGACCGAAAAAACTTTTGCGATGATCAGCGCCAATAAGTCCATTCCTCCAGGGCTGATGTGTTCCTTCAGCATGCAGCCGACCCCGATACCGATCAGTGTTCCTCCAATCAGCACACTATATAAAACAGGCAGATGAATCAAAGTCTGAAAAGGCTTAAGCAAATCAATCACGGTGCTCGATATGACCACTCCAGCCATCCCGTTTACAAAATAGGCTTTGTCATAGAAGCTGGCCGCTAAAAAAATCGGGGCATTTAAGCAGATGAATACAAGAGCCACATTATAATTCATGACATAATGCAATATCAGACTGACTCCCCATATACCTCCATTCAAAAGATGGTACGGTATAACGAATCCATTCAAGCCTACTCCTATGCAAATACTTGATAATAGAACTATACAAATTTTCCGGATCATGCCATCATCCCTTGTCCCTTGCTATAGACAATATATGTCATGGTGGAGTAATTATTCCTGAGTCTTTTTTATTTCGTATTAAATAACGTTCCTATACCCTATCGTTTTCAAATGGTTTCCCTCATCCCCACAATGGCTGATTCAGCAGATTTTACTGTGCAAGTTCCCGGGCACCATTTTCACTTTGCTCAAATTCAACTTAAAGCTATAATAAAGACAAACATCGCTTATAATAAACTGATATTATACATATTTACCAATTAATTAATCGTCAATTATAAGGAATAGTAAAAATGAATAGCTACCAGTTAAACATAGATGATAATGACTTATAGGATTATTACCATCTTTAAAAAAGCGGGTTAGAACTGCTATTAATTCTAGTACAAATATAAAGGGTCTGTAATGCCGTTACAAATATAAAAGAGCTACCTCAGTAGCCCTTTTAATAATGTGATTAAAAATATAATTACAGGTGCTCACCGTTTGTAGCAATAACATTTTGATACCAGAAGAATGACTTTTTTTTCTTGCGTTCCAGGGTTCCAGAACCATCATCGTGCTTGTCTACATAAATATAGCCGTACCGCTTACTCATCTCACCTGTTGATGCACTGACTAAATCAATGCATCCCCATGAAGTATAACCCATCAATTCTACTCCATCCTGAATCGCTTCACCCATAGCTTTGATGTGTTCGCGAAGATAGTCAATTCTGTATTCGTCGTTAATCGAACCGTCCTCTTCTACTTTGTCATAGGCTCCAAAGCCGTTTTCCACAACGAATATTGGCTTTTGGTACCGATCATACAATTGATTTAATGAAATTTGGAGCCCAATCGGATCGATTTCCCATCCCCATTCACTGGCCTTTAAAAATGAGTTTTTAATTCCGCCCAGGATATTCCCGTGTCCAACTTCTTCAGGTGTTTTGTCCTTCTTCTCTGTCCGGGACATATAGTAGCTGATAGAGATATAATCAACGGTATTTTCTTTAATCAGTTCAAGATCGCCTTCTTGTATTTCAAGCTCTATTTTATGCTCTTTCCAGTATCTATTAATGAACGCTGGATACTCGCCGCGTACTTGTACATCGCCGCAGAAGTAGTTAAACAACTGTTCTTCCTTCAATGCATAAAGAACATTTTCAGGATTGGAGTCAACAGAATAAGTCGGAAGATATACAATCATACATCCGATTTGAGCGTCAGGGATCATCTCATGGCAAAGCTGGACCGCCTTGGCGCTTGCGACGAATTGATGATGATACGCTTGGAAAGTGGGCTGATAATGATCTTCCTCTTTTTGAATCGCAAATCCTAGTCCTAAAATCGGCATATGAAGACTACTGTTGATTTCATTAAAAGTCATCCAGTACTTCACTTTATCTTTATACCGATTAAAGATGGCTGTTACATATCTTTCAAAAAATACTACCAATTCACGGTTTCTCCATCCCCCATATTCTTTTACAAGGTGAACCGGCAATTCGTAGTGAGAAATCGTGACAACTGGTTCAATATTATATTTATGAAGTTCATCAAACACCCGATCATAAAATGCAAGACCTTCCTCATTAGGAGTTGATTCATTCCCATTCGGAAAGATTCGTGACCATGAAATCGACAAACGGAAAGCTTTAAATCCCATCTCTGCAAATAGTGCTATATCTTCTTTGTAACGGTGATAAAAATCAATGGCTTCATGATTTGGATACGTATACTTATCTAAATTCAATTCAAAATCAAATCCAGGATCTTTTAGTACTTTTAGCCTTACTTTGCCGCCTGGTAAAACATCAGGTGTATTTAATCCTTTGCCACCTTCAAGATACGCTCCTTCTAATTGATTGGCCGCGGTTGCCCCTCCCCATAGGAAGCCTTCTGGAAATTTTTTATCTTGAAAATTCATAACTTTTTCCTCCTTAATTATCATTTAGAATAATAGTAGGAATCAATAATGACCCTCCATCATATTTACAAAAGAGACAGTTAAATGACTAGTGTCAATAAACCTTCTTTAGCATGAATCATTTCATCACTGGTTTCAATAACATCCACATACCGGTTTGTATTTGTAATAATAACAGGGGTAGTGACTGGATAACCGGCTTCTTTAATTTTTTCGATATCAAAGTTAACTAATAAATCACCTTGTTTTACCCGATCCCCTTGTTTAATCACTGGCGAATAATATTTTCCTTCTAATTGGACAGTATTGATTCCAATATGTATTAATATCTCTGCCCCTTCGTCAGACGTGATGCCTATTGCGTGCCCTGTCGGAAAAACAGTCGTAACAATACCATTGACAGGCGAGACTGCCTGACCAACCGTAGGCTCAATCGCAATTCCTCTTCCCATCGCTTCAGATGCAAACACTTGATCGTCTACTTTTGCCAATGGTTTAACTATTCCTGTCAGCGGACTAACAATTGCTTCTTTTTTTACAAGAGGCTGACCGGCTTCTACCTTGTTATCAGTCAACAACGTCTTTTCCTTTTTATCTTCAAAACCTAGTAATAATGTCAATATTGCTGCAGAGGCAAAAGCAATTCCAATCGCGATGATGTGTATTCCCATTGGTGCAAAGGCAGGGATGGACAATGCGCTTGGGAAGGCATACACCATTGCTTTTACTCCAGACAATCCGTTTATTGCACCGCCAATAGCAGCAGAAATCACAACATACGGAATGGTTCTTTTATAACGCAGCATTAAACCGTAAAGAATTGGTTCAGTAACACCGGATAGCAAACCAGGCACTAATGTTGAACCGCTAAGTGTTTTTAAGGATTTGTCCTTTGTTCTCAGAAATACACCTAATGCCAAACCTGCTTGGGCGAGCGGGGCAGCTGCAAGCATAGCAAATATTGGGCTGCCTCCGTGAGCAAGCTGATCTAAAAGAATTGGAACGAGTCCCCAATGAATCCCAAGAAGTGTCAAAAATGTCCATCCAGCACCTACAACAGCACCCGTCAAAATTCCGCTCTTTGCGCTTAAAAAGTCAATTCCAGCACCAATCCCATTTCCAACATACACCCCAAATGGTCCAAACGCAATGACAGTAAGCGGAACGATAATCGCTAATGATAACATGGGAACTAAAAACATCTGTAAATCTTTATGAATCGCTTTCTTGAGGATTTTTTCAAAAATAGCATAGATACTAACTGCGATAAATACCGGAAAAACAGATGAAGAATAATTCATAAGAACAACTGGAATCCCTAGAAAACTAGACATATCACTAGTCTTTGTCAGTAGTCCTGTAAAATTGGGTTCAAGCAAAGCTGCTCCGATGGTGCCGCCTACATAAGGGTTTGCTCCTAGTTTAGTCGCAAGTGTAATCCCTAAAAAGATTGGCAAGAAGTAAAAGACAGCGTTCCCAGCAGCAGATAAAATAAGGTACGTTCCGCTTTCTGGTGATAATAGTCCAGCCATAGTTAAAATAGTTAACAGCGCTTTTAACATCCCCGCCCCTGCCATTGCTCCCAGCAATGGAGAAAAACTGCGCGAGATGACTTCAAAGATTCGTGCTCCAATACTTCCCTTTGGTTCGTTTGAGGGGTTTGCAGCTGCACCCACATTAACAATTTTACTAATCTCTTTATAAACCTCTGGAACATGACTTCCTACAACTACTTGAAATTGTCCACCGCTCTCGACAACGCTTAGAACTCCCTCTAAGTTTTGAAGGGCAGTCTTACTTGCTTTGTTTCTATCATTTAATTTAAAACGTAAGCGAGTCGCACAATGTACAACGCTAGATATGTTTTTTTCTCCGCCGACTAATGCGACTATATTTTTTGCCAAGTTGTTATAACTCATGTTTTTCACTCCTTTTTAAGTATTACCATCTCGATAGTTATTGCTATTTCTGGGAAAATGGATATAAAAAAACCTAAACCAAACAATCAATTCTGATAGTTTGATTTAGGTTTTGCCCGTTAGGTTACAACCCTATTATCTTGAATTATTTTTAACGACTCTTTCAATATGAATGGTTAAATAAATGATTTCTTCATCAGTTAATTCATAGGTGTAGCTGTTCTCAATAAATTTTTTTATCTTCAGCGAACAACTAAAACCATCCGGATACTTATTCTTAATTACATGATATAAGTCCTCATCAGTAGAACTGTTATAATGATTGCCTTTGACTAGCCGTTGTGCGAAAAACTTTAGATGTGTAATAAAACGATAGTACGCTAATGAATCTTCATTAAACTCAATCTTAAAATGATATCTCACTATCGTTAGTATTTCTTGCATCACTTTAGTCATGCTTTGTACTACAGGCATCTCTTCACCCAGCTCAGCATTAACAAAATGAAGGGCTAAAAAACCTGCTTCATCCTCTGGCAAAATGACACCAAATTGTTCACATATCATATTTAATGCTTCCAATCCAATCTCATATTCATCTTTGTACAATTGTTTGGTTTCCCAAAGCAGCCCGTTTTTAATAGGCATATTTTTTTTAAATCGTTCGATTGCAAAGTGAATATGATCCGTTAAATGAATATAAATGCTATCATTTAACTTCTTTCCCAACTTGATTTTTGCATATGAAATTATGTTTTCCGATAACTCCATATATTCAATCGGCATATTAGAAATTAAGGTTTTAAACTTTTTCATTATATCTTCGTTTTCTAAAGTGAAAATTTTATCAATCTGTTGTTCGTTAATATCCTCACCAACACGTTTATTAAAAGCAATTCCACGACCGACAATGATAGTTTCCTGATTGTCTTTCACCGATATCACTGCATTATTGTTTAATATTTTTCCGATTTTCACTTTATTACCTCCGACATAGAAAAAGACAAAACCCTACCTTTTTCTAAGGTAATCGGTTTTGCCTGATTTAACAGTCACAATCCGTTCTGAATACGCTTACTTTATATTATCATAATATTTTTTGATTTTCAATTAATTTTTCAAGTCATTTTTATTATTTTTTATTTAATAAAATGTTTAACACTTCTACAGTCACTAGAAGACTTGGATAAGCATTTTCGATATATGGCAACATAGTATTTTGATAACTAATTATATTGGTTCAGGGAGCTTCAATCGGCCAAAAAATAGCACTTGATGAGGGTTCATCAAATGCTAGATCAGTTTTTCAAACACCAATTAAACAAATTCCAAAGTTTTACTTAGCAATCTTGAGGATTGGTTTGATTGCAACACCAGATTTTGATTCCTCGAATGCCTTATTAATGTCTTCAAAATCATAAAATTTTACCAATTTATCAAATGGGAATTTTCCTTCTTTATAAAATTGTACTAGGCGCGGAATATGTAACTGTGGAACGGAATCTCCTTGAACCGTACCAACTACACGTTTACCTTCCATTAAGATGTCATTTGTGAAGTTTAATGTAACATCTCCACCCATACCAACGATGGCTACTGTACCGGAAACCCGTAAAGCGTGAATAGACTGCTTGATTACTGGAGTTGCACCAGTTGTCTCAATAGCATAATGAACACCACCGTCAGTGATTTCTTTAATTTCCTTAACGACATCCACTTCTTTACCATTTAATACGTGAGTTGCACCAAGTTCTTTAGCAAGTTCTAAACGACTTTGGTGAATATTGACGACAATAATATGTTTAAGGCCAATAATCTTTGCAGCCATCACAGCACTTAAACCAACTGCACCTCCACCAAAAATTGCAATTGATGAGCCAGATTCCGGTTTTAAGCTATTCATTACAGTACCGCTTCCAGTTTGAATACCGCATCCTAATGGCCCTAATAAAGCTATATCTACGTCTTTATCCACTTTTACTACATTATTTTTATTTGCAATAGAATATGTTGCAAAGGAAGATTGCCCAAAGAATGTTGAAACAGAATGGTCGTGTTGATGAATGCGATGAGTCCCATCTTTTGATTTTCCGCCAAAGTTCAGCTCTACTGTTCTTTCACATAAATTCTGATGTCCGGTTAAACACTGACTACATTCTCCACAGTATGAATAAGAAAGAACCACATGATCTCCAGGCTGAACAGTCGTAACGCTTGATCCAACTTTTTCTACAATTCCAGATCCTTCGTGACCTAATACAGCTGGGAAAGGAGCCCCGTTACCCTTTAATGATTCAGCATCTGTATGGCAGACACCTGAAGCTACAATTTTAATTAAAACTTCGTCTTCTCCCGGTTCCATTAATTGGACTTCTTCAATTACTAATTCATCTCCAACATTATGTGCAACAGCAGCTTTAACTTTCATTCCAAATAACCTCCAAGTTGACCACTTAAAATGATTCAGAACTATTGTTTTGTTCTTTGACTAACAATTTTTCTTTATTAAAAAGTGGTTTTTCTATAAAATTTATTTTTCTCATTATTTGATGTATCACCATCGGAAAAAAGTAAGCACCAAAGAAAGCACAAATAAAAGCTTGTGACCATGTTTTCAGCCAAACAGGTAAAAAAGTTTGATCATAACCTCTATTTATTGAAACTAATATAAATGAAATAAAACATGACATACTAAAAGCCATTAAAAATGCAAAAATAGCATTTCTATATCTAACATTAATATTTATTTTTTCCCCACTCCTTAGTGTTGCTGCATTTCTTTTAGGATTTTCTTAAGTAGCTCGTATTACAATACGGATGGTCCACCTAAGCGGCTTATATCAGTCCGATTGTTTGTTGTAACACTATTATCTAGCACTATTAAGAATAGTTTTATATTATCAGGCGGATTTACATTAGTAAAACGAATATTTATAATAGATTTATAAGATTTTCTAATACAAAGGAGATTAGATTGTGAAAACATATTATGCTTTTATTAAAGCCATAGAAACAGGCAGTTTTACTAAAGCTGCTGAAGAACTTGGCTATACCCAATCTGCTATTAGTCAAATGGTGCATTCATTAGAAGAAGAACTTTCTGCGACTCTTATTTTACGTTCACGAAAGGGTATTACTTTGACACCGGATGGCGAAGAATTTTTACCTTATATCAAAAGGGTATGTAATTCGCATAGGGAACTGACAGAAAAACGCAAAGAGATGGAAGGTTTACAAAGCGGACTCATTCGAATTGGAACGTTCTCCAGTGTTACATGCCATTGGCTGCCTGGACTGATAAAAGAATTCAAGGAACATTACCCCACTGTTCATTTCGAATTACAGCAGGGTCATTATACAGATATTTCCAATTGGATTCATGAAGGAACCGTCGATTTTGGCTTTGTAAATTCTAATGCTGTATCAGGTCTCTCTACATTTCCCCTAAAAGAAGATGAAATGATGGCCGTTTTGCCAGCAAATCACCCTTTAGCCTCTTCCGACGATGTCCCTTTGAATGAATTAGCAAATGGACCTTATATACTTTTGGATGAAGGAGCAGTTCACGATCCATTAATGATATTTGACCAAAATGGTCTTAAGCCCAATTTACAATATCGTGTATATGATCCATATGCGATTATATCCATGGTTGAACAAGGTCTTGGATTATCCATTCTACCAAAACTTGTATTAAACAGGTGTCCTTATAATATTGTAATAAAACCGATTTCCCCATCTATTATTCGAACAATTAGCCTTGCTTATAGGGATAAGAAGGTATTACCAATAGCAAGCAGATATTTCATTGACTTTATCATTGATAGACTAGGTCAATTAACTAATAATGAGACTAGTTGAGACACCTTATCTTATCTCTAAATATAAAGGCTTAAATGGCTATTAAAAGTACATTACTTACAGGTAAGAAAGCAGTTCCTTACCTGTACTATGTCTTCCACATATTGGCTTAACAACTTTCATTTAAGTCCATCATTGATACATTAAGAACCCCTTCTCAACATGATGCTTATTTATTTAATAGGCTTTGTTAAATAATTCTGTTGATTTTGATTAAAACGATGAATGTTCCATCATATATAAGAACATTCCTTTTGAAATGTACTATTTAAACCAGTACCTAATATAAGAAAGCAGGAGGAATATGAGCAAAAAACGAATTGCTTTAAGAATCAGCATTTTATTAATAGGAGTTTTGGTTTTTAATTCTTTTTCATCATATTCAGAGAAATTGACGAAATCTACAAACCTTTCCAATGAGTCTATTGGAGGAGTAAAAATCCACGAAAGCATAAATAATAGTAGTTTTATAACCCAGTATGACAAACCATTAAGTAAAGAAGATAATGACTTATATGATTATTACCATTGGAAAGGCGGATTAAAAACTGCTTCTATTAATTCTGGTAGTGATAAAGATTCTATAATGCGGTTAATAATAACTGGTACGGATAAAAAACCATTTGATAATCCTCTCCACACCAAAAAAGGAATTAAATTAGGTGATACAAAAGAAAAAGTTCTTTCTTTGTATGGAAACAAATATTACAAAAGTAATGAGCAAGGAACTGACATTATCGGATATATTGACCACAAACAAGAGATAACTTTAGAGTTTTGGTGTATCAATAGTGGTAAAGTTGCTGAAATTCGGTTAGATGATTCAATTGTTAAGTAAAAACATACCATTGTTGCATTTAAAAATTGTTTGAGACAGGGGATTCTGTCTCTTTTTGATTTTCTATTTTTAAAATGGGTACTTACTGTCTCACTTATTAGCGAGACTAATACAACACTAATCTTTAACAGAGCCATTTAATAAACATGCCTATTAATAAAAATGAGCAGTTTTATTGAAATCATGCTTCTTTTTATTTGGCTCTTTTTAAGATTGTTGTTTTTAATAAGTTCTGTGAGGCAATCCACTGTTAAATTGGGTTGATTGGAGCGTAAGGTACGAGACTCCTGCGGGATTAGCGGTAAAGGTGAGACCCCGCAAGCGCGCAGCTGAAGGAGGCTCGCCGCCCTCCCTGCGGAAAGCGGGCATCCTGGAAATCAACCACCCTGGTCCATAGCAACAAAGTTTACGAAAACAGCCTTTTATTTTTAATTCAAATTCTTAATTATCTCATCTGAAGTCATTTTTATTGCTATGTTATTCATTGCATAGTTTAAAGCGGCTTCTTGCCATTCGTCATTAATTGTTGAAGTTCCATCAGTCGAAATTACTACATGATATCCAAAATCTGCACCATCTCTACATGTATGCTCAACAGCCATATTAGTCCATACACCTGTCACGATTATGGTTTCAATGCCTAATCCTCTTAATAAAGTATCTAATTGAGTGCCATTAAATGCACTCATACGAGATTTTTCAATTACAAAATCCTCCGTTTTAGGCTCTACACCATCAACTGGTGCAGCGCCCCAGGTTCCTCTAACTATACTTCCTGTTTCAGCTATGGCTCTAAATATTGGGGCTCTATTACCAATGCCCTTTGCATCCTTTTCAACTACAAAATGATTATGGAATACAGGGATTCCTGCCTCTCTGGCCTTTTCAGCAATCGCTCTTATATTCTCAACGACATTTTGTTTCTTAGCATGCTCTACTGCACCTGAATTCTCAAACTTACCACCTTTTATCAAATTATCATTCTGTAGATCAATAATTAATAAAGCTGTTTTATTAGTATCAAATTTCAATTTCTGGTCATCCCTTCGGTTTATAAAATCAGTTTAAAAGGCCAGCCACTTTCGAAGCCTTTTTCGTTTCAATTTAAAGTGTGTTTAAAAATTTCCGACAATAGATGAACAATGACTATTTTATATAGCTTTCTATATTGGAAAAGCATCATTTTTAGAAACACGTAACATGTGTCCAGGAAAATATTTATTAAAATATTTTTCCACCCTATCATGGAGATTTTTTTCATACCACCGTGATTGTCCATGTTTTGCGAATAATGCTGGCATTCCCAATCTCTCTGAACGTTTCCCCATTGCACCATCCCCAATAGCTAAGGTATCAATCCAAATATGGTCACAAATCCCCTTTAATACTTTCGGAAAATCTGGGGTAAAGGGCAAAACGGGCGAGATAGAAGCTTGGGTCATTATTCCAGCTTCATGAACTTCTGTTAAGGCTTTTATCCGTAATTTAATTCCAGGTGCATATGGAGAAAATATTTGCTTAATATCTTCTCTGTCTGTTTCGATTGTCATGGATACAATCACATCGCATTTTTCTTTTAATTTTAATAATAAGTCAATATCTCTCGAAATCATTGGTCCTCGTGTTTGAATTTGAAGAAAATCAGGAGGATTATCAATCATTTCTTCTAATATCCCTCTTGTAATTTCTGCTTTATATTCAATCGGTTGGTAAGGATCTGTTGCGGAGGACATAAAAATGTTCAAGGGACTTTTTTTCTTTCGTAGTTTAATGATTTCATTGCGGCAGGTTTCTACCGCGTTTGTTTTAATGTCCAACCATTCTCCCCAGGGGATTTCTTTGAATCTTTGAATTGGCATTTCTCTTACATAGCAATACTTGCAAGCAAAGGCACAACCACTATAAGGATTCAATGAATGTGTAAAGCCCACATCCAAATATCCTTTTGCTTCAGTAAGAATTTTCTTTGCAAGTATTCCCTTTATTTCCATCCCCATTTCTGAACTCGCCTCTCTTTGTAATCTACTTCACTAAACACATTGAATATGATTTTTTGTATGGATTTGAATGTGTATTTTACAATCATTAACTGTCTGTATAACATGTAGGACGCATCCGTTTTTGGAACTCCTTACACACCAGTTGGAATCGCGGCGGCATAACTCAAACACATTATAAAGGATTAACTACAACAATCTTTCCATTGGCCTCATTGCTTTCCATCAAGCGATGTGCTTTACCGATTTCATCCAGAGGAAAAACATTTGCAATTGGAACATTAATTTCATGTTTTTCGATATGGTTTAATAGTTCAATGAACAATTGCTGTTTAAAATTTATACCGCTGTCAAACTGGGTAAAATATGCTCCAGATGGAATATCTATCATGGGCTCAAAGTTGTCCAATATCCATTCACCGCCCAAGATGCCCGTCATACACACAATTCCATGTTCTGACAGTAATTTCAGTGAATGTTTAACCGTCGCCGTGCCAACCAGTTCTAAAACTTTATTCACACCATTTGGAAAGAGAGAGAAAAGGTGGTCGGTTAACCTTTCATCATCAAGCAGTACAAAATCAGCACCCTTCTCTTTTAAAACTTCCAGCTTATTGACCTTTCGGGTAGTTGAAATTACCGTCGCACCTGCACTTTTAGCAAGTTGCAGTGCAGCTAAGCCAACAGAGCTTGTACCTCCGCGTATTAGCAGAGATTCCCCTTTAGCAAGCCGGAGTGTGTCAAAAAGGGAAGCAAATGCCGTATAATACATTTCGGGAATGGCAGCTAATTTAACCCAGTCCATATCGTTATTAATCGGATATACCTGAGAGGAAGGAATAAGGGCATATTCCGCATAGCTACCATCAAACTCACGTCCCAGACCACCCATCAGGGATACAACCCGTTGACCTTTTTCAAAAGAGCTATCTGACGGATCTTCAATTTCCCCGGCACACTCGATTCCAATAATTCGAGGGAGTTTTACGGAAGGAGAATCCCCTTGTCTTGTAAAAATCTCCGACCGGTTGATACCAAAAGCCTTAATTTTCACAAGCACCCACCCCGGCTTCACCTTAGGAATAGGTACATCCTTTACAGTTAATTCATATGCTGTACAGGGCTTTTCCAATATAACTGCTTTCATTTTAAGTCCTCCTTTTTCATTACTTTGTTATGAGACCTTCCTTTGTTAAGAAGTCTCTTGCCACATCTTCGGCTTTCTTTCCTTTCACACCAACTTCATAGTTCATTTTTTGCATTTGACGTTCGGTAATCTTTCCGGAAAGTTTGTTCAATGCTGGTACAATCTCAGGGTATTTATTTACCGTTTCTTTCCGCAATAAAGGTGACCCTTGATAGGGCGGGAAGAAATGTTTATCATCTTCAAGAACAACCAGGTGATATTTCTGCAGTTCACCATCCGTTGAATAGGCATTCATCAAATTTACTTTGCCTGTTTGAATGGCATGATACCTTACAGACGGATCCATTGTAACAATTTTAAAATGCAAACCATATTTCTGAGCCAAGCCTGGATATCCATCTTTGATGTCGGCAAACTCCGGATCAAAGCCGGCTGTTACATACTGTTCTACTTTTACGAGGTCAGAAATCTTTTTTAGATTATACTTTTTTGCAAAATCTTCTGGGATTGCTATCGCATAGGTATCGTTAAATTTCATTGGAGATAACAATGCCATATTATATTTTTTTGCCATGCCTTCTTTTGCTTGTGTGTAGACTTCTTTACTGTTTGTACTTTGAGGGTTCTCTTTTAGTAAGTTGGCAATCGCTGTCCCCGCAAATTCAGGATACATATCCACATCCTTCGATTTTAATGCATTAAAAACAAAGGTCGTATCGCCTAATCCTGTTCTTAGCTGCACCTTCAAATCTGTATTATCTTCTATCAGTAACTTATACATATTATCTAGTATTTCCGGCTCTGGACCGAATTTACCAGAGACAATAATCTCCTTTTGCTCTTTGTGAAAAAGTGTCGGACCAATTAGAGAACCAACGATTAGAATGATGATCAGCACAAAAGCACCAGAGGCGACCATTATCTTTTTGAAGGAAATTTTTTCGAGTCTTCGGAGCAGCAGATCAAAAATAATCGCTAAAAGTGCGGATTGCACAGCACCGAGAGTAATAAGTGAATAGTCATTACGGGATATTCCAAGTAGAATAATATCCCCTAATCCACCAGCTCCGATAAGTGAAGCAATCGTTGCAGTTCCTATTATAAAAATGGTAGCTGTTCTGATACCTGCCATGATGACAGGCATAGCTAGAGGAAGCTCGACTTTAAGCAATCTTTTTCGTGTATTCATCCCCATGGCGCTTGCAGCTTCCAATAAAGAGGGATCTATCTCTTTAATTCCTGTGTAGGTATTGCGTAACAGCGGAAGAAGCGCATAAGCAATTAGAGCTACCACAGCAGGAACGGTGCCGATTCCAAAAATCGGAATCAAAAGTCCTAACAAAGCTAAAGAAGGAATGGTCTGCAGCACTCCAGTAATCCCGATTATATATTCCGCTATCTTTTGTTTTTTTGTTAAAAAAATACCTAATGGAATGGCAATAATCAATGAGAAAAAAAGAGCGATTAACGATATTTCTATATGTTGTAAAAGAGCGTTCAAAATCTGAGAATTTCGATCTATTAATACACTTAACAAATTACTCATTCATTCACCCTCTTTCTTTTACATATTGGGAAAGGATTTTAAGTGCCTGTTGTCGGCGGATCATCCCAATTGTTTTTCCATTGTCCTCAACAAAAATTTGTTCGAAAGATGCTAAATACTCTATTACCTCATCTAACGGAGTTGATAAGGAAATATGCTTCGTACCAGATAAAAAACCTCCCTCTGCTGGAACAGGAATAATAAACTCCTTCAAATTAATCGATAATTTACGGCTGCCAACAAAATCACGCACAAAATCATTCACAGGATTGGATAAGAATTCATGAGGAGTACCAACCTGAACAATTTCTCCATCTTTCATCAGACAAATACGATCTCCCAACTTCAGCGCCTCTTGCATGTCATGAGTAACAAAAACAATCGTCTTTTTAAGTTTTCGTTGAATTTCCAGCATATCATCCTGCAATTTTTCCCGGCTAAATGGATCAAGTGCACTAAACGGTTCGTCCATCAAAATGATTTCAGGGTCTGCAGCTAAAGCCCTTATCACACCTATTCGCTGCTGCTGTCCGCCGGAAAGTTCACTTGGTCTTCGATTTCGATATTCTTTTGGATCTAGACCTACCATATTAAGCAATTCTTCAACGCGGGCACCAATCTTTTCTTTGTCCCAATTTACTAGTTCCGGTACAACGGCAATATTTTCAGCAATTGTCATATGTGGAAAAAGCGCAATTTGCTGAAGGACATAACCAATATTCCAGCGAAGTTCATTAATATCATAATCGCTTATTTTCTTCCCATTAATCCTGACCCAACCTTTTGATAGCTCTATGAGGCGATTAATCATCTTTAATGTGGTTGTTTTACCAGAACCACTGGGTCCGATTAAAACAAAAAATTCCCCTTTCTTTATTTCAAAATCTAAAGACTTAACGGCAAAGGTCCCATTTGGGAATTGCTTCATTACTTGTTCAAACCGAATCATTTTACCTCTCCTTTTTTGGATAATAGATAACTCTATTTCGTTTATAAAATGGACATATAATTACATAGACATCTATGTATTATATTAAAAAAAATTAAAACCTATTAAGGATTTTTTCTAATAAATGCTCGACCTGTTCTTTTTCAGAATCCGTAAATCCTCCATAAATCATTGTGTTCAATTTTTTTGAAATCTCATGAAAAATTGGTTCTAACTGAATACCTTTTTCAGTTAGATTAATTAAAGTTACTCTGCTATCCTCCCAACTCTTTATTCTCTCTACATAACCTAATTTTTGTAACTTATCAATTAAAACTGTTACTGTCGGCTGCGTGCGATGGATTTTTTTAACCAGTTCCTTCACGGATAATCCATTTTTTTCGTAAAGACACACTAAAATATCCCCATGGGAAGGGGAGATTCCATTCACACCGTGTTTGTTTAGTTCCGAAACAATTGTATTGTTTACTGCATCTCTAATCTTGCCAACCATAGAAGCTGTATTATATTTAATCATGCCACTATTATACATAGATATCTATGTTTTTTCAAGTTACATTAAACGGGCGCAAAGATGGACATTAAATAGCATCCTTAGTCAATAAGAAAATAAGCGGTCCCACTGCTTCCTTCTTCAATGAATCCGATAGTTAAATCGTCTAGTTTTGTGCAAAGGACGACTTACCCCATATGATCAATCTCACATTTACAATTTTTCAGCTATTGCCTATGAAGAGATATTATACTAATCCGTACTGTTCCAATCTATTGCATGTGAAGATTTATTAAAAGATGATGTTACCCTAATTTAAGAACCCATCTTTAACGAAAGGCCAGCTCGTATTCATTGCCGCAATGTAAAGTTGCAATATCTTACTGCAGCAAGTCTTTTACGAGCTAACCAATCGTTACCTTTGGAAGTAGTTTTCATTCTTTCATTTAGCACTATGACTTTTATCCATACCTCATCCAATTAATATTTTTTCCTCTGCATATCTAATTTTGGTACCATTACGTTTAGACATCCAGGCAAAAGCCATCGTTAAAGGCCCTATTCTTCCAATAAACATCATGATTGTGATAAGAATTCTTCCTGCAGGGGATAAGTCACTCGTTAATCCTGCTGACAATCCTACTGTCCCAAAGGCAGAAATCGTTTCAAAAAGAATTTTCTCCATATTTGCATGCTCTGTATATGTAAGTAAGAAGAAAATAATAAAGATAAAAATGACAGCACTGACGCTAATTGATAATGATTTATTTACCAACTGCCATGATATTCGTCTCTTAAAAATATTCACATCACCTTTATTAGATAAAAATGTCCAAAGAGTCAATAAAATAATGACAAAAGTGGTTACTTTAATCCCTCCGCCGGTAGAGCCAGAAGAAGCTCCAATAAACATTAGTACCATCATGAAGACCTGAGAGGGTAAGGTCATATGTCCGATATCAATTGTATTGAATCCTGCTGTACGAGTAACAACGCCCTGAAAATAAGATGCCCACACTTTATCTTCTAACCCCAATTTCCCTATAGTAGCAGAGTTATGATATTCCGAAGCAAAAATGATAAAAGTGGCAACGATATTAAGAATTAATGAGAACAATAAAACGACTTTGGAATGAAGAGTTAACTTTCTCCAAGATTTTTTTTGCCAAATATCCAATATTACGGTATAACCTATCCCGCCTATAATAAATAAAAACGTGATAACCAAATTAATTGCTGGATCTCCAACCCATTTACTTAAATTGTCTGGTTCAAGTCCAAATCCAGCATTGTTGAAAGCTGAAATCGAATGGAAAACACCATAATAAGCAGCTTTCCCCCATGTCATCTCATGAGACCAACGTACCGCTAAAACGATAGCACCCGCAATTTCTACAATTAGTGTAATGCGAATAATCTTTAAAACAAGTTTCACTACACCTGAAAGAGTAAATAAATTCAAGGAATCTTGAAGCAGCAATCTTTCTTTTATTCCTATTTTCTTTCCCAGGATGATGAACATAAATATACCTAAAGTCATAAAACCCGATCCGCCAATTTGGATTAAAAACAAAAGAACGATTTGTCCAAATACAGTAAACGTCGTGCCTGTATCCACCACTGCCAGTCCTGTTACACATACTGCAGAGGTCGCTTCAAACAAAGCATCGATTATGCCTAGTCCATTTCCTTCTTCCGTCGAAATAGGCAGCATCAATAGAAGCGTACCTATTATTATAAGGATGGAAAATCCTATTACAAGAATCTGTGCGGGATGTAGTTTAATTATTTTCCCCTTTTTTTAAAACAATTTCACTGATGTCTTTTCCCTTCTATACATTAAACGGTTAATGCGCGTATTCTTATAAAATTTAACGTTAATAGCTCGTTTCCTTTTGTGTATTTGCTTTAAATTGTCATTCTCCATTTGAAGCTGCTTATTTTCTCCCTAATTGGAGTCTTTTCATCCGGAAAGATGGATCCTTTTCCTTGAACTCACCGGACTTCTGACTTTGACTCACCCGCTTATCTAAGAAAGAAGGGGTAGTTATATTCCAGAATCAGATCCTTTCTTGGTTTCATTTTGATCAAGCGGTACGATCTGATGCTTGAATTCTGCAGTAAATGTCCGGCGTCTTTTTTAGTCATTATAGAACCTCATCTAGTATGATATCTGTTGTCTACTTGACCTTAATTTTTCTGTCCAACTTAGTGTAGCATATCCACTCATTTATTAAATAATGGTGCCTTCTTGAAGTTACTCACTTACAAAATGACTTAAAAACCCTTCACAATGGTCAAATCATGCCTAAAGAGAAAGCACATTCTCTAAAATAAGAGCATGTGCTTTGTATATGCATATGAATTTATATTTTTTGCCTATATGGCATATAGGGCTGAAGCGGAACATTGATGATCGATAATGGTATTTCCAAGGTATCACCAATTTGTATGCTATAAGGGTTTTGCAATTGATTTGCTTCTATTAAACCATCTGCAGTTAAACCATACTGTTCAGCTATATATTCAATAGTCTCCCCGGTTTCTATTCTATGTTCCCGGCCCGGCGTATTTTTTCAATCTTGCAAGCAGATTGTATGTTCTCCCCAATAAATGAATGGTCAATTTTACCGCTTTTTAATACCTCATTCATTGATCCATTGAGCATGGGCACATTCGTTCCATGGATAGAGCTGCAGATGCAAATCTGCTTCCTTTGCCGTCAGGGTGTTTCTTGGATCTACGGCAATCATATAGGGTTTGCCTGTTTTCTTCTTCCGTTCCATAATCTGCTCGAATAAAACGGTTCCAGTTTCCGCTAGGTTATGGCCAAAAAGCATATGGACTTCTGTTTCATCACATCATCAAGGGAGGCCGGGGTTCCATCTGCCCCAAAAGACTGAAGGAGGCAAAATTCTGTTGTAGCCGTTTTCAACAATAAGGTTCATAGCTTCATCCCAGGATGACGGCACCATCCCAGGATGACGGCACCATCCTTCCTCGGCATTCTTAATTAGGGGTGTTTTCAGCCGATCAGGGGGATTATTTGCATGCTACTGGTTTTCGCCTTTAGGCCCAAATCTTCCTCTTGTTGATCGGATGCTGCCCCTTCCCTTTAATCCTGGAAATCTTTCCGTCACTTACCGCAATGTAGCAGCCGCAGCCCACTGAACAGATGTTGCAGGTACTGTACACCCATTTATCTATTTCGCCTTGGCTGTAAATATTCTGGTCAATACGCTCCTTTTCCCATGCCACTGTGAAAACCTCCTAATTCGCGGGAGTGAAGATTTCACTATTTTTATTCCCTTGAAACAATCAGGGAAAAATCGTGGATTCTAACGATCGGCTACTCTTCTCCTAATATGGCGACAGGGCTGAAGGATTCATAGTGTACGTGTTCTTTTGATACTCCCCATTCATCCAAGGCTTTTATGATTGTCTCCATAAAAGGAAGAGAACCGCAAAGATAAAATTGGGCATCCATAGTGCCAGCATTAGCTTTTAGGAAGTTTAAATCAATGTAACCTTCTCTATCAAAGTTTTGGGAGGTCCTGTCCTCCTCTGTCGGCACGTCATAACAAACCAAGGACGTTATATTGCTGTGTTGACCGGCCAATTGCTTTAAATCCTTCCGGAAAGCATGGGTATTACTATTACGCGAGGAATGGATAAAGGTGATTTTCCTCGCTGTTTTTTCATTTGCAAGAGTTTGCAGCATACTGAATACCGGAGTAATCCCGATACCTCCGCTAATAAACACCACAGGCAAATCACCCTGCTCAAGGACAAAGTCACCTGCAGGAGCTGAAAACGGAAGTAAATCACTGGTTTGGATGTGGTTATGTAAAAAATTCGACACAATACCTTCCGGCGATATATCATGTTCGTCCTCCCGTTTCACGCTGATCCGGTAGTAATCCTTTCCTGCTGCTTCCGAAAGGCTATAATGGCGGATATGGGTATATTCTTCTCCAGGGACTTTAGCCTTAATGGTAAGATACTGTCCGGCTTTATAACCCGCGATTTCTTTCCCATCTTCTGGCCTCAGGTAAAAGGAAGTCACTTCGTCGCTTTCTTTCACCTTTTTCTCCACAATAAAGCTGCGGTAGCCTTCCCATCCCCCTGTTTGGCTTTTAGTTTCTGCATAAAGTTTCTTTTCAAGTTCAATAAAAGCATCGGAAATATAGCCATAAGCTTTCCCCCAAGCTTCTATGATTTCATCTGTAGCAGCATCTCCCAGAACATCTTTTACAGCGTCAAGCAGCGTCTCACCCACTACGGGATATTGTTCTGCTTTAATTCCAATTGCCCTGTGTTTTTGTGATATTCTCTCTATAACTGGCTTGATTGCATCGAGATTTGTTATATGCTCTCCAGCAGCATATACAGCGTATCCCAATGCTTCCTGCTGAAGTCCTCTTTTTTGGTTAGTCTGATTGAAGATATTATAAAGATCAGGAGATTTTTCAAATAATAATTTATAAAATCTTTTCCCAATTTCTTTACTATGTTCCTTTAATACCGGGGCAGTTGCCTGAACAATACTAATTGTTTTTTCATCAATCATATAAACACACCCTCCATTTAAATACTTTAAATAGTATCCTCTTTTTTAGGGACCAAAATACCTGCCTGGCATCCTTAGCAAATTATTTTTAAGAACATAGTATTATCCTTTGTTGTGTTCATTAAACACTAATCAGAAATGTTCCAAATGACGCCGGGGGAATCCATTTTATATTCAATGCAGAGATATGAGCGTATGAAACAGCGAATGGCTAAATTCTTACTCGACGGGAATCACACCCGCTATATGATACGGCCTAGGCTCAGCCGCACACGCACTCTATATGTTAAGTACATTCCCTCACAATATTTGTATTTTAAGACTTTTTCATTTTCAATAATTAAACTATTCAGGGGATTTTCAATAGCAAAACCCATTTTTAATATCAATGTATGATAAACTTTATTTACAGGCGTTATATGTCTATATCAATGGGGTGGACATTTGGAAAGTACGCATTTAATAGAAGTTAAAGAGATTCAGAACCTTACCAAGGGTCATGTATTATATTTTTTCGAGAATCAGGATCAGTATGTTTCAAATGTCGTAGACTTTATCATTTCCGGTTTAGAACTGAGTGAATATTGTATTATTGTAGAAAATGATCGATTTGTACCGTTGATAAATAAAAGGCTTAAAGTGTTAGTGAATGAAAGCCGTTTAAAGAAAGTGGTGTTCGTCAATAATTATGATTTCTATTTTGCCACGGGAGACTTTAGAATTAATTCTATTTTCGATTATCTTCCGAACTTAATTGGAGGTTATTCAGAACCCGATTTAGCTGTCCGCAGCTGGGCTCATGTAGAATGGCGGGATGAGCGGGAGATAAGTGAAAAATTATTGGATTCTGAAAATGAAGCGGATAAAATTGTTATGGAAACAAAAATTCTTTCTGTATGTGCCTACGATTCAGAAAGAGTTAGTAAAGAATTTAAGGAAAGCCTTCAAAATTGCCATAACTTTATTATAAACGAGGAGGGGTAAAGCAATAGGACAAACAGATTATTTCGCAGACCATATGTACACTTTCAGAATAATGACTAGTTATGAAAACATGTCCTGCAAAAAGTACCATTTGGAAACTACTGTATATTCCCGCTGGTGAATATACCTCTCATAAAGCTTATTTATTTTTTTACTCAGGGTGGATTCAGCAATTATATTTTTCATTTTGGATACAATATTGATTCGGAACTTACACTTTCTCCAAAGCCTTTCAGGAAATACGAACTAAGGAATCTGAACACTTTTCGACCTTGGTATCATTGTAATTAAATGGATATAGTGTTAGCCTTAGTGTGCATAGGTTGTTTCCTATGTAAAGGAGAGTAATACTATGTACAACAAGCCTGTGCATTTACTCTTTATTAAGGAACTTGGACGTTTACTAATTGAATTTAACAATTGTGGCGATGACCAAGTAAAGGATATAATCCATCAAGATATTTTTTTACTTCGAGATGCATTGCATTTGACTGCTATTGAATAGTGGTCTTTTTTAGTCCGCTTAATGGATCAACTACGAAAAAATCACTCAAGATAAGCTGCCAGAACATCTATCTGTCTCTCCAAGCTGGATAGGTGTTCCTGGTATTGCAGAAGCATATTGATGTACATATCCAAACTGAACAAATGGCTTTCATACACACCTTGTTGGAAAGGATTCCGCTTAGCCGAAACCATTAATTTGTCAGCCTTTTCCATCATCCAACTTGTGGATCGTTTAATACGCATTTCCTCAATATGCTCCAATATCTTTGCTTTACCTGCTTTTTCTTTTAAGGTCCAATAAATTGATAGATTAGCGACGATAGAGAGATTTTGATCAACGTTTTTTTTAATCATTAATAGTATTTACTTAATTAACATGATTTACAAATAAACCCTTGCTTTAATCAGGCAAGGTTTATTTTAATATTTTCAAGAACAACTTCGACATCCTTAAAATACCGTGACGCTTTTCTTTTTAGTGAAGCAGAGATCACACCATCTTCTCACTCAAAAAAGGAAAACAAAGATATGTTTTTTGAAAAAATAATTACCTAAATCTATTCCATAGCAAGTTCTACTATCATTACTTGGACCCGAATCCATGATGCAGAATTGGCAGGTAAAGCAATACATGCTCTTAGTAAGCTAGGAAACTTGAAAAAGGGCTGTTCGTCCGAACAGGACAACAAATAACGAGAAGTTGTTAAGTAAGATCAGTTAAACCCATGATCTTAAATCGTAGGCAGGTTAATAGGGACCGACTGGCAAACACAGAAAGATATGTACTAAAAACAAGTAAAGACCTAAGTCATGAAAAATTTTAAAAAATCATGACTTGGGTCTTTGATTGCTTCAGTATTACGTGTGGGAAACAATAATCTCGTATTCCCCATCTATCTCAAACTCTCCAAACCCAGATGGAATAATAAGATGTGTTCCTTTTGCCAAGGAATAGGACTCTCTATCATGAAGCAGTGTCCCTTCCCCCTTAATAACACTCAACAGCAAATATTGGTCATAAAACGAAAACAAAGCCTTTCCTTCGACAGTCCACTTATACACAGAGAAAAATTCAGATTTAACATAGGTTGTAATTGTGACATTTTCCAACTCTTCAACCATCGAATTGGTCAAAATATCTTGATGTGGAACTGTAGTCACATTAATTGCTTTTTCAAGGTGAAGGTCACGGAGATTTCCTTTGTCATCCCGGCGGTCGTAATCATAAACACGATAAGTTGTATCAGAGCTTTGCTGTGTTTCGAGTACCAGAGTTCCTTCGCATAAAGCGTGGACTGTACCGCTTGGAACATAGAAGAAGTCTCCCGGCTTTATCTTTACACGACGGAGCAGGTCGTTCCACTTTCCTTCATTAATCATGTTAATTAATTCTTCTGTTGTTTGTGCATTGTGGCCGAAAATCATATCGGCATCTTCTTTACAGTCAATGATATACCAGCATTCGGTTTTTCCTAGTTCGCCATTTTCATTAACTTTGGCATAGGCGTTATTTGGATGGACCTGAACGGATAAATCCATGTTTGCATCCAGTATTTTTGTTAAAAGAGGAAAAATCTCTTCTTTCGGATTTCCAAAAATCTCAGGATGCTCCCGCCAAAGATCGTTCAGAGCCGTTCCTGCATACTCACCATTTTCAACAACGGACGGCCCGTTTGGATGGGAAGAAATAGCCCAACACTCGCCTGTTTTATTATTGGGAATATCATAACCGAATTGTTTTTCCAAAGCAGTACCGCCCCAAATACGTTCTTTAAATACTGGTTTTAAAAATAATGGTTCCACTTATACACTACCTCCTCAAATAAGTTTTTTCACTTGAAGCGCCTGGCGGGCAAGCAGCAGCGAGCCAGTAATTCCAGCATTGTCCCCTAAACCGGGCCGTACAATATACTCGGATAACGGTGGCAGGGTAATATATCCGTTAAGTTGTTCGTCCAAATACTTATATATCGAAGAGAACACCTGGGTTTGATTCATAACCCCGCCACCAAGAATGATTTTTTTGGGTGAAACAATCAAAATATACTGCATGAGAGCCTGGGCGATATAGCATCCTTCCATATCCCAAACCTCTGCACGGTCTACAAGATTAATACCTTTTTCTCCCCAGCGTTCTTCAATTGCCGGGCCGGCAGCCAGACCTTCCAGGCAGTCATCATGATAAGGACATTTGCCCTTGTATACATCGTTCGGATGGCGTCTGACCAAGATATGCCCCATTTCCGGATGAGAATGTCCCTGAAGCAGCCTCCCTTGAACAACCGCACCTGCTCCAATACCCGTGCCAACTGTTAGGTACAAGCAGCTGTCCAGTCCTCTTGCCGCTCCGTAAGCAGCTTCTCCTAACGCAGCAGCATTTACATCGGTATTAAATCCAACCGGAACCGGAAATGCCTCGTTTACTGCTTTTACAAAAGGATAATCCCTCCACCCTTTCTTGGGTGTAGAGGTAATATTTCCGTAAGTCGGGCTTTCCGGATTCACATCAATCGGGCCGAACGAACCGATCCCAATTGCCTCAATATCATACTGCTTAAAAAACTCAAATACTTGCGGCATGGTTTCCTCCGGCACTGTTGTCGGAATCTGAACCCGGGCAGCAATATTGCCTTTTTCATCTCCAACAGCACAAACAAATTTCGTACCGCCCGCTTCTATGGCACCTAACATTGGTAGGCCCTCCTAAAAATTAAAATTTCAATAGATAAAATCCATATTTGCGCATAATATTCTGAAATCGGTGCGTAAGAGGTAGGATTCCGCGCATAAGTCATAGAAATCCGCCCTTAAGATACACATCAATCCACCTGCAAAATCTTGATTGGCGGAATTTTCCTCATTTAGGGGGGGATTCTTCACACAATTGGCTGAATAATTCTCTCTTGATCATAACCCAACCATTTAGGGTTGGACTCATTAGCTCTACACTTCACTTTATTAGGCTGGCACTTACCAAACTTATCTGGCCACCTCTTTTTTTAGCAGCAGTTGGAATCCCCCCTATTTCTCAGCAGTCATTACACGCCGCGGTTTTTTCCAAACCATATATAATGTCGGTATCATCAGTACATAGACTATTGGAAAAAGACTGAAGGATATCGGTAAAAGATTATCGCTATTAAGATATTTCCTCATAATCAGGAACAAAGTTACACCTATGATTCTTCCAATTCCAAGTGGAATCTCCCGAATAATAATATAATCCAGACGTCTGTTTTTGTAATCCGGGTCTCTTTCAATTGAAGCATAAATCATCGCGTTCATTGAGGTGTTTATCATATTCCCAGCCACAGGCTGGATAACGGCATAGATAATCAAGGAAATCAACACAGGAAATGAAGATAACAAAACGGAACCTAGTAATATCCCAACCGATCCGATCGCAAAAATCCTAATCCTATAGTCAGGATTCGAAAATTTAGCAAGCATCATGAAAGCGAGTATCGATACGACCTCTGCAGCCGTATTAAAAACACCAAGGTTTAGTTCTCCACCAGCCACTTTGAAGGTTATCATCGTAACTAAAAAGGTCCAGTATACTCCAGATACGATTCCATCGGCAAACATTACGGAGTACATTTTTTTCCACTCACGCGACGGATCTTTAATAACATCCCAAAAGTAGCTTTGGGATGAAATTGGACTCCCCTTCACCTTCAGAGAAATTAAAAATGCTATGAAAAAGAAAACACAGGTTGCGATAAACACAACATAATACCCAATCATTCCATTGAATTGCGAGATTAAAATTCCTGCCAGAAGCGGGGCAGCGACCCCTCCAACCGTATTTAATACTCCCTGTATATATAAAAATGAATCCCGTTTGTCATTTGTAGTTAAATCCAAAACGGCCATATGGACACCTACATAATAGAGGCTCATTGCTAGGCCCGTGGTTCCTCCCAGCAGCATGATATGGTCCTGCAGGTTGTTATGAAAAATAAGCATAATCAAGTACGTAAACAGATAAAAAAGAAATCCAAAACGCATCGTAATCATCGGGCTTGTTTTTCTGGCAATCCAGGAGCACACGACAAAACTGATAATAATGGAGGCTGACCAATATAAGCTATAATAGGCCAGCAAGGAATAGGTTTTATCCATTTTCCACAAGAAAACGCTTTGAAAAACTCCTGACAGGGCACCGCCAAAGCAAAAAAAGACGTTCATAATTAAATAAAACTTCAATTCGGTGGAAAAGGACTTAAATACTTCAAACATTATTTATTCTCCTTTTAGGGAAAGAACCCGGCCCATAAATGAATACCGAACCCTCCCCTTAAACTGCCGGGTACTTCTAAGACTAGTAGGTAATAACTGCTTTAGAAACTTTAAGATTAGGAAAATTGGCCATTGCCTCAGGCAGCTCTTCGATTGTAAACCGGTGGGAAATCAACATCCCAGCATCCACTGCCTTTTTGGCAATTAAAGCAATCGCTTCTTCCTGGGTGTACGGGTTAATAAATGATCCCTTAATCGTGAGTTCCTTTGAAAAAATTTCAAACGGCGAAACGGAGATGGCTGTTTCAGGTGCAGCTACTCCAAAAAACAGTACTTGGCCGCCCTTTCCAGCCGATTTAACAGCGAGTTCCATGCTTTCCGGCCGGCCCACGCATTCAATCACAACATCAGCCTCCACCGCAGAAATACCATTTGGATGAACCACTTCATCAGCACCAAGCTTATAAAGAAGCTCTTTTTTATTTTCAACCGGCTCGCTTACCATAATAGAAGAGACCTCTTGTCTCTTCACTAATTGCAAAAATAACTGGCCAATAAAACCGCCGCCAATAATAAGTACCTTACTTAACGGAGAAAACTTTATTTTTTTAAAGCCGTGCAGCACACAGCCCAAAGGCTCAACCAAAGCCGCCTCTTCAAACGTCATCCCCTCGGGTATTAAATAACAATTTGCAGCAGGCACCAGGCAATATTCGGCCATGCCGCCATCTCTTGTTACTCCAACCGCCTGAAGATTACTGCACAAATGAGCCCGGTTGCTGCGGCAATAATCACACACACCGCAATAGATGTTAGGGTCGATCGACACCCGATCACCCGTACGGAAGCCTTTAACTTCTGAACCAACCTCCACTACTTCACCAGCCAGTTCATGACCGAGAACGATAGGCGGATGCACTTCAGCCGAGCCGGGATGGCCATGGTAAATATGCTGGTCCGTCCCGCAAATCCCGCAGCTTTTTACTTTAATAATGACCTTTTGTGAGGAAGGTGCCGGATATTGCCATTCCTGCACCTCTATCTGCTTAATTCCCTGCAAAACCGCTGCTTTCATCGGCATCATCCCTCCGCCAAATTCGAATTTTTACTATTAATTGCTTTTACTCTTAGTGAATCCCATGGAATCTCTTTTCCTTGTGCCTGCGAAATCTTTACTTTTTTCATACCGCCAGGCAGCAGGTCAAAGAAGTTATCATCCATTACGAGCTGCTCGACATCCATTTCGATTGTTACCATGCGGGCTGCCACATCAGTTGAAATGGTAAGTTCCCGATTCTCCTGGTCAATCTCTACCTTCAATTCAGCCTCTCCGAATTTTATATCCTTCTGGTCGCAGAAATAATAGATATTTTCATAGTCTTTTGAGCGGATGACCATTACTGCCTCTTCAGGCGGCAGTCCGGCCAACACGTCGCCTTCACTTAAGGTAGCCAGCTGCTTTGCCACATTGGCTTCTATCCCAGCCTGCCACTCACGTGAAAATACTTTTTCTCCTATTAAACTGTAAATAGCAAGTTCAATATCATCTTGATAAGGTTCTAACTTGTCGTTTACAACCCACACTTTAATCTCCCCGCCAGGCTCATTATCAAGCGTTAACAGTACCGGGCTGAAAAATTTCCTTGCATAATGATAGGAAGCCTTCGGCAATAAATAATAATCGATAACCGACCAGCTTGTACCAGGCCAGCAGTCATTCAGTTGCCAAAATAATGCCCCGCTTGTATGCGGCTTATTGCGGCGGTAATGCTCAATGCCAAACTTCAATCCTTCCGCCTGTGTCAGCATGGAAAAAGAAATGTACTCGTCGAGATCCTTCGGCACTCCGGTGTACCCTTCCATTAACAAAATTCCTTTTGGATGGTGGATATCTTTGTTGCGGTATGCCATCTCTTCGCTTCCCCAGAAAAATTGATCCTTGGGAATGTTCTGTTCCAATGTATAACGGTTGGAGGAAGCATGCATTCCAAACTCACTGGCAAAGAGGGTAGTATCATTTTTAAAATTCTTAAAAGACAATCCTTCAATGCTGTAGTTCACAGTTTGCGGCTCGCCAAACACACGAGGCTCAATATTTCCATGCCAAACCTGCCAGTTGTGCGTGTCACCCTCTTCCCTGGAGTTATGGTCATTTCCGCCAAACGGGGAACTTGGCCAGAACAGCCGGGTTGGGTCCAGTTCCTCCAGCAAATCCGGCATCATTTCATGGTAGATTTTTTCACCGTAAAAAGGGTGTGGAATTTCACCAGAAGAAGCCAAGGCTTCATACAGCCAGTCATTTTCGTTGTTTCCGCACCAAATTGCCAGGGACGGATGATTGCGGAGACGTTTTACAACAGAGATAATTTCCTCGCGCACATTGGCCATAAAGTTTTTATTGTAGTCCGGATAAAGGGCGCATGAAAACATGAAATCCTGCCAAACCAGTATTCCAAGCCGATTGCACTCTTCGTAAAATACCTCTTTTTCATAAATGCCGCCGCCCCAGACGCGAAGCATATTCATGTTGGCATCCTTGCCCATTTTGATTAAATGCCTGTAGCGGGAATCCGGTACGGCTCCTATGAAGCTATCAATCGGAATCCAGTTGGCACCCTTCGCAAATACCTTATGTCCATTTAAAACAAAGGTAAAGCTGTTGTTACCCGCCTCATCCTTGCGCATAACTTCAATGGTCCGGATGCCAAAATCCTCGCGACTCTCATCAACCTTTTCGCCATCGGCAATCAATTCTACCTTTAACTCATAAAGATTCGGTGTGCCAATATCATGCGTCCACCAAAGCTCCGGATTACTCACTCCCAGCACTACAGCAGCCTTTTGACCGGACACTTTTGCACGTGATGAAAAACGATCGTCCCCCCGAACCAGAGAAACCTCAGCCTCATAACTCCTCTCTCTATCAAACTTCTCAATTGCAACATCTACTTCGACAACTGCCTTGTCATCACCAATAGATATTGTCCTGGCAAAAACGTGGTCAATTTTCGCTAACGTGCTTTTTTCCAGTCGAACGTCCTTCCAGATTCCAGCTGCGACCAAGCGCGGACCCCAATCCCAGCCATAATGGCTTTGTGCCTTTCGTGTCCAAATTCGTTTTTTACTAAAGCCTGACCAGTAATATTGAACCTTTTCCTTCGCATGAACATGAACAGGATCAAATTTTACCGCGAGAACATTTTTCCCTTTTTTCAGCTCACGTGCCACTTCAAACGTGTGGCTGATAAACATATTTTCTGTTGAGCCAAGCTCCACACCGTTCAGGTAAACCGTCGCAAAGGTATCAAGTCCTTCAAAAATGAGTTCGTACCGGTCTCCCTTTTGAATATCATCGTGGAATTCAAAGGTACTGCGATACCACCAAACCTTTTCCTCGACCCACTGGCATTTCAAATCGTTATGTCCATAAAAAGGATCCTTAATCAGCTTTCTGTCAATCAAAGTGGAATGGACATCACCAGGCACGCTGGCAGTCATCCAGAAATAATCAATATACTCAGGAGAAGCCACTTCAAGGTCCCGGGGGGTCCCTACATCGAATTGCCGAATTTTCCAGTTGTCATTCAGTTTCATTTATAGTCACCCTCCAGTAAGTTAAAAGGCCAAAATCACCTTGCGATTTTGGCACTCTATTGGTTCTTTATTATAGATAAGTCAATGAATCAAGAATTTCCTGTACGCTTAATTCGGCACAAGCCATGGAGGTATCGGCAACACCGTAGTACATTTTCACAACGTCGCCTTCCACTACTGCGCCGCAGGAAAATACAACATTACCAAAGAAACCTTCCACTTCATATGGAGCTTCCGGTTCAAGAATCGGTTTGTCTGTTCGGGCAAGGACCTTGGTTGGATCCTCCAAATCCAGCAATACAGCTCCCATGCAATAACGGTCATCCTTGGATGCACCATGATAAAGCTCAAGCCAGCCTTTTTCTGTTTTGAATGGCACTGCTCCTCCGCCCATGCGGCCACTGTCCCACATTCCGTCACGCAATCCAAGCAGGAATTTATGATTTCCCCAGTGTACAAGATTGGTAGATTCAGCTATCCACATTTCAGGGTTTCCTGTGCTTTTTGGCACTGGACGGTGAATCGCATAATACTTGCCGTTAATTTTTTCTGGTAAAATTAATACGTCCTTATTTTCCGGTGCAAAAATCATTCCAAGTTGCACTTTTGTAAGAAAATCTTTAGTCGCAACCAGAGATTCCCCAACACCTACAGGTGAAACAGCGCTAAAATAGATATAATATGTATCTTCTATTTTTGTAATCCGCGGGTCTTCGATTCCATAGGTTTCAAGTTCATTGGAAGGGTAAATGAACGGATCTTCATCAACTGTGAAGTTGTGGCCATCCTTGCTACGCGCAATACGCAAATAGGACAGGGAAGTCAAATACTTAAAGCCCTGTGATGAGCCGTTTTCCCTGATTACACGCGGATCAGAAAAATCATAGGCAGGGTCATTAAGGTTAAATCCTAAAATCTCGAGTTCATTTGTCTGCGGGTTATAAAATGGGGCTTTTACAATTGTAGGATTCTCGCTGATCGGGCGCTCTGCCACGCGAAGAAGCATGATCGTTTCGCCATTATAAGTGGTAACCCCTGCATTAAATGCCCCAATAACTTCAAAATTCTCATGGTACGGCTTTACATCTGCCGGAGTGACCAATGGGTTCTGTTCATATCTGTATACATTCATTTTTTTATCCCCTTTAGCTTTCAAATTTTAAAAATGGATCAACGATCGTTATTTTCTGTGCTTCTGCATCACTTATTCCCGCATACATATCTGCGGTTCCATCGGATTTCCGTACTATACCGCCGCTAAACACGACATCAACGAGGTCAGGGCGCTTGGATGGACCAGGAAGGAAATTGCTTCTGGTGGAGATTAATTCGATATCCGAAATTTCCCGCGTTTCAGGATTAAGGGCAAATACCATAGGATAATAATGACGATTTCTTTCACCATCAAAATTGGCGATATGGCCAAGCACTCCGACAAGTCCATTTACCAGCAAATGAGGTTCGTTCGCTCCGCCCCACTCTTCATCAATGAACTGGCCTTCCAATAATGGCGCCTGGTCGATCACATCGATGGTCAGTTCATCCAGTGAGGGAATCCTTGTCCAGCCAATTTTTCCTCTGCCTCCTTTTTCGCCCTGAGGCCTTGTCAATATACCGATGCTTCCATCCTGCAATTCCACAAGGCGCAGATCCTTCATTCCGTCTGGACCCTTAGCAAACTCTTGTAAACCAGAAATAGATTTCCCTTTATAAAACACAGTGCGCCAGCCAAGTGCTCCTTCAGTGATTGGGTGAGGAAAAATCTGCACTCCTCCCAAAATAAGTTCTTCTCCTATTCTTGTAAAAAAAGGATCTTGCAGCTCGAGTACAGGTGCATTTTCTCTTGGAATCCACTCACCGTTTCGTTCTACGAAAAAGTGTACATTGGAGCGCTCACTGTCCCGAGACTCAACACGCCCTGCAATCACCTTTTCACCGTCATCTTCAAACGGTGCAGAGATATTATAAACATCTCTCTCACCAATCCCAGACAATACGATTTTCTCTGGATTAGCAGGTTTTCCCGTGAACTCTTCTAAAAGCTGTTCGCAGGTTTTCACCTTCCCTTTTGTTAAAACAGCCATTCATAATCCCTCCTTTATCAGCATGGCTTCATTTGCCAAGATCCTTCCGCTCTCCGGGCTTTCCTGCTTTGTCGCAAGCAGCAGCACGGCATCGTTTCCTACATTCAGCACTCGTTCCTGATTACTGAAATTCAACAAAACTCGTATTCTCTCAGAATGGTCCTTTTTAATGTAACTGATCATGCCCTCGTCATAACGCAATTCCTCATATTCTCCCAGCCTTAGTGCCGAATGTTCCTTACGAAGATGCAATAATTTTTTATAAAAAGAAAGCATGGATGCCGGATCGTTTTCCTGTTCCGCTACATTAACCTTCATTGCATCATTGGGAATCGTTATCCACGGCTCCGCATCTGAAAAACCGACATTGCCTGAAGCGTTCCACCTCATCGGAGTCCGTGACTTATCACGGCTTTTTTCATTAGCAATGGCCAGCGCTTCCTCAGCGGTCTTTCCTGCCTCCAGGGCAAGCTTATATCCCATCAGCCCCTGAACATCCTTCATTTTTTCAATATCATCTGTAATCCAGTCCCTCATGCCGATTTCGTCTCCAAAATATAGGAACGGAACACCTTTTGCCGTCAGCATTAAAGCTGCCACAGCCTTGGCACGGTCCTCATCACCGCCAAAGCGGGATATAAAACGGGACATATCATGGCTGGAAAAGAATAAGGTAGGAACCTGATGTTCGTCATAAGCCTTTTCCGTCTCAGACAGCTGCTCAAAAAGCCGTCCAGCATCAAACTTTTCAATGCTTCCAATGTTAAAGTTAAACACTACATCCAGCTTGCCAAGACCGGAAAATTGCTTTAGAATTCCGATGTCCTCTGAACCAACCTCGCCAACAAGGAATTTATCAGGATATTGATGGACAAACTCAGCGATCTGTTCAATAATCGTTAAAATTCCCTCTTGGTCTTTATCATACAAATGGTTTTGTTCATTTTTATCCGCATCAAATGGATTATCGATAAACCTATCATTAACCTTTAAAAAGTTAATAACATCAAGCCGGAAGCCGTCGACTCCTTTCTCAAGCCAGAACTTCATGACATCGAACATAGCCTCTTTGACATCCGGATTGGCCCAGTTTAAGTCAACCTGTTCTTTGGCAAAAGCATGGTAATAATACTGGTTCGTCACCTGATCATATTCCCATGCCGTGTCGCCAAAGAAGGATTCCCAATTATTTGGCTCGTCCCGCCAGATATACCAGTCGCGCTTCGGGTGATCCTTATTGGACCTTGACTCCTTAAACCACTTATGTTCAGAAGAGGTATGGTTCAGCACCAAATCAGCAATCACCTTGATACCACCTTGATGGGCTTCTTTTATAAGAAGCTCAAAATCTTCCATTGTTCCGTAATCGGAGTCAATTTCATAATAGTCGGCAATATCATAACCGTTATCAACCTTGGGTGAAGGATAAAAGGGTGTCAGCCACAGGCCGTCAATCCCCAGCTCTTTAAGGTAATCAAGCTTGGAGGTGATTCCGGAAAAGTCGCCGATTCCGTCTCCATTTCCATCTTTAAAGCTTGGCATATAGATTTCGTAAAAAACCGATTGTTTCCACCATTCAACCATATATAAGGACTCCCAGCTTCTATTATTTAAGCGTAAACTGCATGCCTTCCTGGAATTTCTTTGAGAAAAGAAGGAAGATAATGATGATTGGAAGTGTCAATATTACAGATGCCGCGTACATCGGGCCAGGATAGCCTCCGTATGGTCCGAACATTTGGCTCAACAGGACGTTCAGCGTCAGCATGCCATCGCTCTTTATAACGATCATGTCCCATAGCAGCTCAGTCCATCTTTCCATAAACAGGAACAGGAAGATTACCGTTGTAATGGATTTCGACATCGGCAGAACGATTTTAAACAGGATTTGCAAATCCGTTGCACCATCAAGCTTAGCCGCTTCAATAAATGTATCCGGAATTCCCTTAAAGAAGTTGGTATACATAAAAATCGCCCACAGGCTCAGTGCTTTCGGCAAGATCATTCCCCAGTAAGAGTCGTACATTCCAAGCTTTTGAATGACAAGGAAGGTTGGAATTAACAGAATGATCGCCGGGAAGAACATCTGGAATAAAATCACATTGTTAACCGTATCTCTTCCTTTAAAATTAATTTTTGCCAGTGCATAGGCAACCATTACGCCCGTCACCATCATCAGCAATGTTGAAGCTGCAGAAACGACAAAGCTGTTAAAAAAGGCATGAAGCCAAGGCCTTGGAATAACCGCTTCTCCCCCGCCCAGCAGCCATTGATAGGATTTCAGGCTGAAGTGGGTTGGAAAGAGCTTTTTATCCACCTGGTCCCAATCCGCAAAGGAGCTTAGCACCATATAAATATAGGGAAAAATCATAATCAGCAAGAGAACAATGGCCAGCAGGTAGCGAAATAATAATCCTTTTTTCTTAGTTCCACCCATTTCGTTTCCCCCACATTTCCAGCAGTTTTCGAATGATAAAGATCGTTATAAACGTCACAATTGAAGCAATTATCGCAATGGCTGATGCATACCCTGCCTGAAGGTTTGTAAAGGCACGGGCGAAGATTTCCATCTGCCATGTATTTGTCGCAAAGTTAGGTCCCCCGCCTGTCAATTGGTATACCTCGGTAAAGATACCGAATGTTACACCGATTGATAAAATCAGCACAGTAAACAATGCCGGATAAAGGAGAGGAAGCGTTATTTTCCAAAAACGCTGCCATGGTGTTACTCCATCAATCATGGCTGCTTCATATACTTCGGTACTAATGCTTTCAAAACCTGATGTTAAAATAAGAGCATAATAGCCGGTGAATTTCCACGCAATAATCATAGCAACCACAAACAGTGCAGCAAACGGTGATCCAAGCCAGTCAATATCGAGGCCGAAGGATTTCCGTAAAAATTCATTAATCGGACTGTTGTAAGACAAGAGGCCTTTCACAATCAGCGAGGCAACAACGCCGGACGCCAAATATGGAAGGAAGAATCCGATTAAAAACAGTCCTTTAAATTTTGGCAGCCCATGAATAATGAGGGCTACAATAATTGAAGAAGCAATAACCAAAGGTACAAATACAAACATAAATTTAAAAGTAACGAAAAATGCTGCCTGTACCCCCGGGCTGTGTAAAGCATCCATATAATTTTTGATACCAACGAAATTAAACGTTGGGGCAATCAGATTCCAGTCTGTCATTGACAGAAATAGTGACCACACGAGCGGAATCAGAAAAAAAACGAGTGCATATATAAGATAGGGACTGGCAAAAAGCCAGCCCAACCTTCCGTCCCTGGTTCTCATTACTTGAGAGCCCCCTCAATTGCCTGTTGCATATCCTTCCAAGCAGCTTTCGGATCCTTTTCACCCTTAACCACTGGATTGAATGCCTGTTGGCCGATTAGAGTTTGAAGATCATTATATTCCGAATTGTCCATTGGAGGAATTGCGTTTGGTACGGCTGCTGCATAAGGCTGCAAGGCCGGATTTTCCTCAAAGAACGACTTAAAGGAATCATTGCTTGTCAAATCATCACGTGCAGGCGGCAAGCTAGTTTTTTCAAGCCATTTCAAATCATTATCAGGATTCGAGTATACCCAGTTGATAAACTTCATCGCTGCTTTTTGCTGTTCTTTTGTAGCAGAAGCGTAAACGACCAAACCTTTTGTATCAGCAAATGTATGCACATTCTTTGTATCCATACCATCTGGTACCGGAGGCAATGCCAATGTATAAGTTTCATTCAATTTCATGTTAGGGAATTTATCTTTCCAGTATCCAATTGTCCAAGGGCCGATATCAGAGAAAATTCCAAGGCCGCTTTCAAATGGGTCCTTTGCCTGTCTTGTTAATAGAGCCTTTTCCTTACGAAGGTCGTCAACAAAAGCAAGTGCTTTTTCCCCTGCTTCAGCGTCCCCAGTGAACTTGGTGCCTTCTACAAACTTGTTGCCGTTTGATGCTGCATCATAAAGCATAAAGAAGTCGAACCATCTTTTCCAGGCAGTTGGGTCAGCAAGGTCTGCTTTTGCCCAGACATATTTGTCAGGATATTTTGCTTTCAGTTTTTTCGCAACATCGAGCATTTCGCTATAGGTTTTTGGCGGCTCGTTATAGCCAAGTTCTTTCAAAATATCGAGTCTCCAGCCAAATAACATCGCATTGGAGTAGATTGGCAATACATATTGATGGCCGTCAGCAAACTTCCAGCCCTTCATTGTATCTTCCATATTGCGTTCTTTTTTAACATTATCCCAGCCATCTAATGTATCGAGTGGAACAAGCGCTTTACTTTCTGCTAATTGTGCCGCAAAACCGCGGTTGATATTTTCAGACATCGTTGGAGCACTTTTTCCAGCGATAGCTGATTGAATGCTTGCCTCTGAGGTTGGGCTTTCCTTCATCGGGCTGACATTTACTTTGATCTTCGGATTCTCTTTTGTAAACTCATCCGCGATTTCCTTCCAATAAACCTGTTGAGTTGGGTTTGGTGCTGCCCAAAACTCAATTGTTGTTACACCGTTTTTAGCACTGCTCGCTGTTTTTGTATCTGTGTTTCCTGTTGAGCAGGCTGCAAGGCCGGAAATAGTTAGTGTAGCTGCAAATAAGGCAGGCACCATTTTTGTCATTTTCATCCTTAATCCCTCCAATTATAAGTAACTTTCAACGTCTTAGCTGAAGAAGTAAATTCTAGAAGATGATAAGAATCTACGAAATAGGAGCAACATCTGATAGCGCTATCATTTAATTCGAAATTTAATATATAGTGATATGATAGAAGTACAGATTGCTTTATATCCCTTTACAAAAATCCGCTTTTACATTACAAATTGATTATGTAATGTGAAATTATTAATTACAACTACATTATTACACCTTGTTTTTTTAATGTCAATCCATTTAACGAATAATTTATAAGATTTGCAAAATACTAGAATGTTTTTTTGTGTATTGTAATGTTCCACTTGTCACGTTACAATAGAATTACAAAAAAAACAATTACAAAATCTACATCTGATGAATGTTTATAAAAGGGAGAGTCTCTATGGAAAAGAAAGTGTCAATGCAGGATATAGCCGACGTCCTTCACATATCGAAGAATTCAGTTTCCCAGGCATTATCCGGAAAATCAGGGGTGAGCGAAGAAACCAGAAGACTAGTTCAGAAGGCAGCGGACGAATTAGGCTATCAATACTCAGCCAGCCGTACACAGAAGCAATTAATCAAAAATGCTACAAAAAATATTGCCTTGATCGCCTCTGATTATGCTTTCTCTTTAAAAAGCTTTTTCGGGGAAATTTATTTAAGTATAGAAAAAGAATTGCGTAAACGGGGAATGAATTTATTCATTGAATCCATCAGCAGTGAGGCAAAAGAGAAATTAATACTGCCCTCACTATTAACAAATCACGAAATCGAAGGGATTTTAATTCTTTCTCATATCAGTACCGATTATATTGCCAAAATAATAGATACTGGAATACCGACTATTCTGATTGATCACCATTCACCTTATTTACAGGCGGATTCTATCTTAACGAATAATCGCTTTGGTGCCTATACGGCTGTTGAGCATTTAATTACATTGGGACATCGTGACATTGCCTTTGTTGGCGATGTGAAGTTCTCTCCAAGCTACGAGGAAAGGTATGAGGGGTACATGCTTGCCTTAAACAAATATGGCATAGAGCCTAACCCGGAAATTATTTTCACGAGTGCACATGAGACCCAGGAAGAAATAGCCGGTTATGTTGGAAATTTTCAAACCCCGCCTTCCGCATGGTTTTGCGTCAATGACGGCCATGGTTTTAATGTCATATCCATTCTGCAGCAAAAAGGCTTTAATGTACCTGAAGACGCATCTGTCTGCAGCTTTGACAATGGACAGCTATCTCAAATAGCAACTCCCAAAGTCACTACCATGGATATTGATTTAAAGTACTATGGCAAAAAAGCAGTCGAGCAGCTTTGCTGGAGAATAGATAACAAAGATGAACCTATTCATGAGATTCTTCTGCCAACCAGGTTGATCGTAAGAGAATCCACAGCACAGCGAAAATTGGGGTTAATTAATAAAGTTCAATAATAGCCAGAGTAAAGAAAAGTTCCTAATCTTGAATGGCGCCTGGAACTTTTCTTCGACCTTGGGACTGTGTAGTTAATTAACACAGGAAAAGGTAACAGTTGTAAAGATGTTATATGTAATAATTTCAACAAAGATAAAAAATAAAATTTCCAATAATTCGTCTATCTTTTTTCAATCCACAACAGACACTCGAATAATATTATTGAAAAAGAATCCGTACGTTATATCTGTTAGTTCAAAAGGAATCACTATTCAGAGGAGTTTAAACGCCACTTTATTATTCCAAGAGAGCTCTTTGAAGCACCGGGATTTGACGTTGATATCATTGGAAGGAAAAGATTCCCTTTATCTGCAGATCGGTGGAGAAAAGCATACCAAGAAGAAGGAGTTTTAGGCCTTAGAGTCAGCCGGCAGGACAGTTCGGGGAGGCCAGAGCTATCCCTTGTGGAAAAATACGCTAGGCTGGAAGCAAAAATGAATTTGTTAAAGGCGATTGATGATGGATTAATCAAAGATAAAAAAAGTATAAAATTTCTATTCCTTGTTAAACCATCCTTTCATCAAGAAAGACCTTTTAGAATTATATCGCATTCAAGCCGTTTATTTATTGGCAGGACAAGTATATTACAGATGAATTTTCAAGAGTATCGAAACTGATTGTTTTGACACTCTTACTTTTATAAATTTATTTGTAAATGGCTCTTTTTGTATTGATTGTTGCTATTTTGACCATCTTTCTGAAAGGTATAATTTACTCTTTCGGGCGAATGCGAGAAGACGTTTATGCCAATTTTTCAGAAACTGGCAAATCAAGCTTTTTAATCTATTAATCCTAGCTCCAAATTCTATTTACTACTTTCAATTCTGATTTATCAAAAGTAAGCTTATAAATATCAGGCATATTGAGTTCTTTCCAAAAATCAAAGCCGTAATTAGTATCAAAGTAATTCATAATAAGAACCATTATATTGCCGTGTGTACCTATTACAATGTTTTTACCTTCATATCTTTCTAAGACTTTTAAAGTAGATTCAACTCCCCGTTTCTGAGCAAATACATTAGATTCTCCGCCTTCCCAATAAAATGATGGCTCTTTCCAGACTTTTGTGATAGCTAACTGAAAATCTCCAACACGCTGCGAAGACAATTGCCTCTCTTTGAATGCATCCACAATAATAACTTCTTTTTCAATACCCTTTGCTACACCTTCTACTGTTTGAACTGCACGCAGATAAGGACTTGAAATAACATAATCAATACTTTCTTTGGCAAGCAGTTGATTAACTTTTTTTGCGTCACGTAAACCTTTTTTGGATAAAGGTCTTTTAAGTTCTTCTGTAGAATATTCGGAATGAGCGTGTCTTACAAAGTACAGATTTGTTAACAAACTGTCCTCTCCTTAAGCATGATTGTCATCACAAATGTATTTGATCAGTAAAATAAAAACTTCTATTTAAATGGATAATCGAATCTAATTCTAATTCTACTGCCATTCAAACCAATTCCAATGAGATTAGAGCCAATTCAAAGTGCATTCGAGCCAAAGGCCAGAATGCGGTGCTTCTTTCTTGATTAATTGGAATCTTCTTCAAATAAAAATTCAAAAATTGCCGGAACTCTTTCTCTCCACGCCTGCTCATTATGGACAGCTCCATCTATGATGGGCGCAGATTTGTTATTTTATTTTTCAATATATAGTGAACGCTTTCGCTTGAGTCCACGTAACGCTGGCTTCCTATGCTTTGTGTATCTTCGTTTGTGCCAATGTCCATGTAAAACTTTTCGATGCTGGAAAGATCACTGTTTTCAATGAAGTTCTCAATTTCCTTCTGATTGAACCAGTAGGCCGAGGAAACGGAGGCGATTCTTTTAAAGATATCAGGGTACGCACAGGCTGCGTAAGTAGAAATTAACCCTCCCATCGAGCTTCCGGCCATGGAGGTTTCTTCTGTTTTTGTTCTATATGTATCATCAATCATCGGCTTTAGCTCTTGAACGATATAATCAATATATGCCTTGCCTTCTCCGCCTATTGAATCTTCGTTCACAGGAAAGACCCTGCTCATTTCTTTGCTTGGCCACGGCCCATATTCATCAAGGCGCTTGTAGCCTTCATGATTGCAATCAAGTCCCACTACAATCATTTTCCTGCCGCTTGCGGCCAGGTAATCTGAAATTCCCCAGGATACACCATAATTCGCATCTTCATCTTTAAAAAGATTTTGGCCATCATGCATATAAAGAACAGGATACCTTGAATCATTTTGATAATAATCCTCAGGCAAGTACACTCTTGCTGTTCTTTTTCTGTTAAACGGTGTAATCATCACTTCAAATTGCTCAATCATAAAATACTCCTCCTCCCAATCTTCTTCTATTATAGCTAAACATTTCCATATAGGCTCTAGGAATGAATAAACCTATCAGTCTTTCCGCAGACCAACAGGTTTTCACGATATTCATGCAGCTTTTTTCTGTAATCATGCGGATTTTCCCCATAATCGTGCAGCTTTTTACAGAAATCATGCGACTTTCTGGGATAATCTGAAGTTAGTATAAAAAGTGGACACAGGTAGTGGCGTCATGTTTAACTCTATACAACTACAAAAAGGGTGTGTATAAGCATGGCAAAAGATCAGAAAAAGTACCCGGCAGAATTTAGAGAATATGTGTGTAAATTAATCCATTTAGATGGACGGAAACTCGTGGATGTAAGCAGTGAACTCGACATTTCGTATAGCACACTTCAGAAGTGGATCGGCGCCTATCGTAAAAAGCAGAATCAGATAGAAAAAGAGAAACAAAGCCCTTATCTAACTGCTTCTGAATACAAAGAATTGTATGAAGCTGAAAAGGCGAAAAAATTAGAATTGGAAGAGGAAAACGATATTTTAAAAAAGGCTATGCACATCTTCACGCAAGAAAAGAAGTAAGATTTCGGTTTATATATCAAAATAAAAACGATCATACTGTCGTGAAGATGTGCGAAGTCTTGAATGTATCCACTTCTGGCTATTATGCCTGGGAACATCGATTGGACAAGGAGGAAACGGAAAGGCAGCGATGGAGACGCCATCTTGATGAGCAAATCCGCTATCATTTCCACGACAACCTTGGTACGTATGGAAGCCCGAGAATCTATCAAAAACTAATCGAGGTGGATGACATTCAAGTCTCACTTAAAACGGTAACGAACCGCATGAGAGAGATGGGCTTATATGCCACTCCGCCAACTCGATACATTCAGACCACTGATTCGGATCACCAGCAGCTTGTGTTCAAGAATGAGCTGAATCGTAAATTTAAGCCTAATGAACCAAACCGTGTTTGGGCAACAGACATCACCTATATTCATACAGGGGAAGGATTTCTCTATTTAAATCCTGTTTTAGATCTGTTTTCTCGCCGGGTGATCAGCTATAGAATGGGTGACCGCATGGATGCCGAATTGCCGTTAAAAGCATTAAAAGAAGCGCTTGAAATTCGCCAGCCCGCTGAGGGATGGATTCACCATTCAGACCAGGGAAGCGTGTACTGTTCAAAAAAATATACCGAAGCCCTGAAGGGGGCCAAAGCGACCATTAGTATGAGCCGGAAAGCAACTCCTTATGATAACGCTTGTGTAGAATCGTTTTTTGCCTCCCTGAAAAAAGAGTATTTGTACAAGTTTGTGTTTAAGACAAAAGCAGAAGCCATGGGCGCCATCCAGTTTTATATTCAGTTTTATAATCGTAAAAGGATCCACTCGACATTAGAATACACCACTCCGATTGAGTACGAAAAGGCGTACAAAGAGGCACAGCGTTTAAACGCCACTGAGGAAAAATCGCCCTCTGCCTGAAGGATTCATTGTTTTTCAAATGATTCCTTCAGGCAGAGGCCTCCAAGCGGAGTGAAAACGAAGCGCGGAAGAAAAAAGTACGCCTCTACCTGGCATATAAGTGTCTACTTTATTGACAGAAGTCCAAATCATGCAGTTTTTTACAAAAATCATGCAACTCCCAATTCCGGATAGCTTCTCCTATAACCCAGCACCTAAAAAACATTCAGGAATAAATACCGGCAATTGTAGAAAAATATTGAAAGTGTACAAGCGATATTCCAAAGATGCAGAAAGGAGAGGAAATACATGATGAACTGGCGAAAGAAATCCGGCAAAAAGAATTCATCCGATGGCCAGATGAATACACAATATCATTCACTCAAGGATCTTCTTGATACATGCCATAACTCAGCAGATTTTATGAGGTTTCAGCAGAATAAGCATAATTTTTTATGTGTTTCTTATTTTAAGACTCTCGTCTCCCCCGAAATTTTGCATCGGGATATCTTTCTGTATCTTCAGGATAAGAAATTCAAGACATATGATGAACTGAAAAACTCTCTGCCGTTTGAGAATATTATTGTTACAAATGATGTTTCCGAAATTCAGAAAAAGCTGTTTGCCGGTTTTATCATGATTCAGCTGCATGAAGATGATACATCTGCCATGCTGCTGAATGCATTGACAGAAGAAAAACGGGCCATTTCCATTCCTGAGCAGGAATATAGCGTAATTGGGCCTAAAGAAGCTTTCGTGGAATCTTTGGATATTAATATAAACAGGATCCGGAAAAGACTGCCTATTCCTGAATTAACCTTTAAAGAAATCATTGTGGGTAATTTGTCCAAAACGAGAGTGTGTGTGGCCTATATTGACGGAGTGGCCAATGAAGAAAACGTAAATACTGTTATCCAAAGAATTAAAAATATAGAATATGACGAAATTGTGGATTCCTCCTTTATTACGCAGATGATTTCAGATAATAGGAATTCGCCATTTCCGCAGCTGATTGATACAGAACGGCCAGACAGGACAGCAAGTGTTTTGGCTGAGGGCAAAATTGCCATTTTAACAGACGGCTCCCCATCTGTTTTAACCGGGCCAACGACTTTGGTAGAGTTTTTCTCTGCTTTTGAGGATTACTTCCTGACGTGGCATATTGCATCAGCTTTTCGTTTGATCCGTTTGTTTTCAGTCATGTTTTCGGTTTTATCCACTCCGCTTTATGTGGCGATTCTGACGTATCATTATGAATTGATTCCTCAGGATTTATTAAATAAACTTGTTGCATCAAGAAGCGGTATTCCATTTCCGCCGGTAATGGAAGCGATTATTTTAGAATTGACGATCGAGCTTCTGCGGGAAGCTGGCGCACGTCTGCCAACAAAGGTAGGCCAGACAATCGGTATCGTTGGCGGTATCGTTATTGGAACTGCAGCTGTTGATGCAGGGCTGACAAGCAATGTGCTCTTGATTGTTGTGGCATTGGCTGCTCTTTCATCCTTTACCACCCCAGTCTACCAGATGAGCAATACCATCCGTTTGATTCGTTTTCCGTTTATTTTATTTGCCCAATTTTTAGGGCTTCTTGGCATTTCTGTATGCTTCTCATTTGTTTTGGCCCATTTGCTTAGCCTGACTTCGCTTGGAAGGCCCTATATCGCACCTATCTATCCGCTCAGGATACATGATTTAAAGGATGCCCTATTCAGGCTGCCATTTTCTCACCAGAGATTGCGCCCTATGCAAGTAAGATCCCAAAATCCAGTCAGATTTAAAGACAAACCCAAGAAGAAGAAGAAAAATCCGGATATTGAAGAATAATCTGCAGAGGTAGGATAAATCATGGTAAAAGAAAACCGCCAAGTCTCGCCGTTTTTCACCTTTTATTTAATACACACCGTACAAATAGGTGTGGGCATTCTTGGATTTCAGCGCTATATCGCGAAGGATGCAGGGCACGATGGCTGGATTTCCATACTCATCTCCGGATTTTCCATAAACATCATTTTATGGATATCATATAAAATTCTGAATAAAGGCAAAAGTGATATAACCGTCATACACAAACAGCTCTTCGGCAAGGTCATTGGAAATACTCTCTCACTCGCTTTCATTGTATATCTGCTGGCATTGACGGTAACCATTGCCCGCACATATTTAGAGGTCATCCAAATCTGGATCTTTCCGCAGCTCAATACCTGGTATATGATCATGATTATAATGTCCATCACCTATGTCTTCGTCATCAAGGGGTTCAGAATCGTGACCGGCATAGCATTTTTAAGTGTCCTTTACGGGATCCCCGTCATCTTCATGAATTGGTTTCCCCTTCAGGAAGGTCACATTACAAGGATACTACCCATCATGGACCATTCTGTTGGAGAAATTTTATTAGGCGCAAAAACCATGACACTCAATTTTTTGGGTTTTGAAACGCTGTTCTTTTTTTATCCATTTATCAAAAAAGCAGAAAAGTCGCAAAAGTGGTCACATCTGGGCGTTTTTTTCAGCATATTCCTCTATTTTCTCAGTGCCTTTGTTGCTTTTGTGTACTTTAGCCAAAGCCACCTGAAAGATACCATTTGGGCAACCTTGACATTATGGAAAATCGTTAACTTGCCGTTTATTGAAAGGTTCGAATATACCGGCATAGTGATATGGCTGTTTGTCATCATTCCAAACCTTTGTATTCTTATATGGTCAGCAAGCTGGGGCTTGAAACAGGTTACTCACCTAAAGCAAAACAAAGGAGTGATCCTTTTATTAATCATTACCTTCGTTAGCTGCGTATTGTTTTCGAACCGTGTTGAAATCGATCTGCTAAATACATACACAGGAAAAGCAGGCTTTATATTGATCTACTTTTACATTCCATTTCTTTATGCTTTTCAACTTATACGATTGAAGGCAGGTAAAAAAAATGAATAACAACCCGCTTCAAATTATATGGTGGACCATCTTTACCATACTATTGGTCGCCGGCTACAGCATAAAGCCCCGGATTCTTGAGGATATCCAGCTTATCACCGCGTTTGGATATGATTATATTGATGAGATGTATGTAAAGGGCACTGCTGTCACACCGATCAGTTCAAATGAAGAAACAGCCCCGCCTAAAAACAGCTATTTCTCTGCAAAAGGGCATACAAGCAAAAATATCCGCCAAATCATTCAGTCAGAGTCTCCAAAAACGCTCATGATCGGAAGGGCGGATGTGGTTTTATATAATAAAGAACTCGCAGAGCACGGAATAGGCTACTATATTAAAACGCTCAGCAGGGATCCTGAAATCGGGAGGAATATTTATCTGGCTGTTGTCGATGGCTCTGTTGAAAAGATGCTCAAAAAAAACTATACGGTGTCAGAGACCCCTTCCCGGTACCTTTCTGATCTCTTTAATTCCAATATGAACTTAAATCTGCCTAAAACAAATTTGCATTCATTTTTAAATACTTACAAAGAAGAAGGCCAGGATCCCATCATGCCGCTGCTGGATAACTATCAAAATAAAATCAGGATTAAGGGAGTTGCCCTTTTTAAAAAAGATAAATATGCAGGATCCGTTTCGGAAGAAGACTCGTTTCTCTTTAAAACAGTTTATGAAAATTTCGAAAACGGGCTGCAAGAAATCAAGTTAAAAGACGGTTCTTTTTTAACCATAGAAAACCTTAACTCAAAGGTGAAATACCAAATGACAGAGGGTGATTTTTCAAAAGCGGAGGTGCAGATATCCATGAAAGGCAGAGTGGCTGATGCCGGGCGTGTTACCTTCACTGACCCAAATGCTCTTCATGCAGTGGAAAAGGATTTCAGTGGGGTTTCCTCCAAAAAACTAAATAAAATGATGAAGAAGTTCCAGAAATTGCATGTCGATCCATTAGGACTTGGCGAAAAAATGAGAAGTAAAACCCGCAATTTCGACTTTAAAGAGTGGAAGGAAAAATACCCTAAAATGGATATTACGGTCAAAATGGATGTGGAGCTGAGCCAGTCAGGGATTGTAGACTAAAAAAGGGAAAGGAGAGGTTATGTGTATTCGAATTCATTTGCTTTAATGATAGACATTTTCTATAAAATCTTTCCTTTCGTTGACAAGGAGCTGGCCCACTGGAGAAAAAGAGCGGAGCAGATCCCAGATCCTGAACTAAAAAAACAGGCGTTATCAAGCATCGGCAGCAAGGCTTTTCACTGCCAGGGTGGTGCCATTTTTGCCCTGCTTGCAGATAACAAATTGAACCGCGCAGAAACCATCAAGTTTATCGTGGGGTACCAAACCATGAGTGATTATCTGGACAATCTGTGCGACAGGAGCACGTCTTTAGATCCTAAGGACTTTTCTGCCTTGCATGAAGCCATGCAGCACTCTATTGACCCAGGTTTAGAAAAGACAGATTACTACCGTTTCAGAACCGAAAATAATGATGGCGGATACTTGCATGAGCTAGTCGATGTCTGCCAGTCGGTCCTGCGCGGCATCCGGCATTACAGTATCATCCTTCCATACATCGGGGCATTAAATTCCTATTATTGCGAGCTGCAAGTGCATAAGCATGTTACTGAAGAAGAAAGAGCGGCGCGCCTGATGGATTGGGCCAAAACCAGGAATTCTGACTTTCCTGCCCTTGCCTGGTATGAATTTTCTGCCTGTGCCGGATCTACACTGGGCATATTTTGTCTTTGTGCATACAGCATCCAGAAAGACTTTAGTGAAGAAAAAGCTATTTCTATATTCAATGGCTATTTTCCATACATACAGGGCCTGCATATATTATTGGATTACTTTATTGATCAGGAAGAAGATAAAAAGGAGGGTGATCTGAATTTTTGCAGCTACTACCGGGGTGATGATGAGTTAATGGCCTCCTTTGCAAGCTTTATTTCTAAGTCCTTGGATACAGCAGCAAATATCCCTGATACACGCTTCCATCAATTAATCCTGAAGGGCCTGCTTGGCCTATATTTATCCGACAGCAAAATCAAGTCTCAAAAAAATGTCCGCCAGCTTGTAAGAAAAGTCATTAAATTAGGAGGCAGGCAAACGTATTTCTTTTATGGAATGGGAAGGGTTTACAATATGCTGAGAGCCAAGGCATGAATAAATCATGGAGCCGAATTTTAATTGACTATATGGGAAAATTAAAATTGAAGATAATCAGGAGGTTAATACAATGGAAAATCATCACAAAGGAAGCACCCAAAGTGTACTATGGAGTTCCTATTCCGCCTGCATAGATGTAAGGAAGTCTTTGCGTTTTCCCCCCAGGGATTTCTCTATTAGTGGATGCTAAAGAGACGATTTTTTGGAGTGCAGCATTTCCCGGCTTTGGACAGATACTGAATGGCAAATTAATAAAAGGATTTATATTTATTGGCCTCGAGGTTTTAATTAATGTGCAGGGGAACTTTAATTCAGCTATTATATACAGCTTTCAGGGCGAAATTCAAAAAGCCATTCAAGTGACAAACCATCAATGGCTGATGTTTTACCCCTGCTTATACTTTTTTTCCATGTGGGATGCATACCGGGATGCCGGAGGCGGAAAAAAACCATGGTCTTCCCTGCCGTTTGTCTTTTCAGCCTACTTCGTTACGCTTGGGCTGTTTTATTCCTCGAAATTAAACATATTCGGTATGCTGCTCGGCCCTGTATGGCTTCCTATGCTATTTCTTATACCCGGTATATTGAGCGGGTTTATCATCCGCCGCATTGTGCTTTATTTTAAATAATGTATCTGGAAGAAGATAAAAATCCGAAGGGAAAATTCAGGAAGCCTTGGTTTTGCAAAAAATTTTCAGTGCCTCCCATGAATATCCGGTCCTATACTTTCGGAATCATGCAAGTTTATCACAGAATCATGCAACTTTCGGTGTTAATCGTGCAAGTTTATCCCGGAATCATGCAACTTTCGGTGTTAATCGTGCAGCTTTATCCCGAAATCATGCAACTCCCTATTACCAGGGTAAACCTCTGTAGGGTTCCCCTCATTCTTATGACCTGAAGTCCTTTGGGTCAAGTGTTTATGCGAGACCGTGAAAAAACATGGCCCATTAGCTTGACTCAGTTATTGACCACTTTAATCCTGCGCAAATCCAGCATAAAAAGGGCTGCCCGATCCCTGAAAAGGGTGAGTAACCCGTGTGCCTCTATATAATTGTCCATATAACGCATTGAATTTTGACAGAAACAGTACTTTAATGTTTTATTGGCTTCTAATAAGAAGTTTTACAGCTTCCTCCACAGCCTCTGAATGGTCTGTCCCCTGTGGGTATCAAGTCAACCGATAAATTTGAAGAATTAGCCCTGTTAATAATAATGCTGATTTTCTCTTTATAAGGCTCTGTTTAATTTTAATGTGATGATTAATAAAATGAAGGAAAGCCAAATGGGGTTTCAAGTTCTATTAAACAACTGTGATTTTGAGTGAAATTGACACAAATTGAGTCTTTATCTTCACTTTTTCGTTTTAGAAAATCGTTCCCGCCATAAAACTACAATAATAGTAAAGGCAGCTCCAAGAAAAAATAAGAGCATAAACAGTAAAGTTAGTAAAAAAGCATTCTTTGATAGAAGTTCAATATTTGTTCGAACAGTGAAATAATTCGTTTACAATTTTGCTAATCACTAACATTAGAATTACCCCAAGAGTACACACGATAGAAGATTTCAAAAACTCACCCCTTCTTAATATCATCCTTTTTTAAAAAAGGGACCCACTGGAGGCCTATAATAAAAATTAAGAATTAGCCCTGCCTTAAAATCTTACGAAACATTCTTGGCTTTTGTTTATCAAATGCCTCCATTAACTTTTTTCCAAATATAGTAATACTTTTTCCCCAAGGGTGCCCTAAGTAGCCCCACTTAAAATCCTTCTGGATAAAGAAATAGTAATCACCATTCGGAAAGATTGGTATTGTCCATTCTCCGAATTCATCTCTTTCGAATTCTAAGCGCGGATTTACCCAATAACATTCGTGCTGCCAATCGAATGCCAATATATATTCGTCAGCTAATGTGCTCTCTTTAAATGCATCTAACGCTTTTTCTTCAAGATCATCATAAGCATCTAAATCTGCTGACTCCCCGAAAAAACCGGAAATATCATAAGTTATAAAAGGATGTGGCACCTTAAATGACGGAAATTTAGAAATACTTGGTTTAAATTTAAAATCTCTATGTATCTTGTCCCAAATTTGGTCCGACTCTTGGTCAGAAAAGGGAATCCAGTTCTTCATTCAGTAACCACCTATCTTATTTAAGTGTAATCGGCTATAGCAGACTTCAATTAGCTCGAAAAAGGGCAGCTCTCTTCATGGGAGAAACTGCCCTTAGGTGGGATTAATCGATTTTTCGGATACTTTCTTTTATCAGGTTCAAGAAGCGGAACATTTCCATAGAGAGGATGGCTCCGCTTACCAGTACAGCACTGAAGACGTAACAGGCCAGAATGTCGCTTGGAAGCGACTGATGAAGATAAATGGAACTGACCGAGTAGGCTGCCAGACAGAAAATAAAGAAGACGAACAATCCCGCTGCTGATAAAAACCGGGATTTATGGCGGATCAGCATGAACCAGAGCAGACCATATACAGTCATGAAAAGCATGGACTTCTCATCAGCAAAATTCTCACTTATGCTCTTTGCGCCAAGCAAGAAATGAAACAGCCAGCGTACGCCAATGGAAAATAAATACGTTCCAATCATAGCCGAAGCATAAAAGATACATTCAAGCCAGATATTCTTCCTGTTAAAAAAGATCGCCGCCAGTGTAAATAAAGAAAACATCCCAAGAACCGGCCAGGAAGAAAGATGCTGCAGCACATGCATCAAGCCGTTCCAATGAACATTGAACAAAGAATCCAGGACGGTTTTGGCCACTTCATTGAATTGGACAAATTCATTTGAAATGACGCTTTTAATATAAAGAACCATCAAGGTAATAAACGAAACAAACAGCAGAGAAACACCTAAAATAATAATTTTTATTTTGCGGAAACTATGAAAGCGCTGAAATACATTCTCAAAAATAAGGATTATGGCTTCTTTAATATATTCCTTGTTTGTTTTTATGACAAAATAACATAATCCAATGATTCCAATAAGAATGGCTGCAAGGACAAGCCATTTTTTAATTTCTCCTTCAAACTGATCCCACTTTGGCCCCATTAAATCTCCTAGCCAAATAAAGGTTCCTGTCCATAAAAAGACACCAATATATGAAAAGATGGCGAAAGTCCGGAATGGAAGCTTGATAATGCCAGAAATGATGCTGGCGATATGCCTTACACCCGGAATGAAATAAGAAATGAGCAAGAGCACCTTCCCGTATTTCCCATACCAGACGGACATCTTCTCTATTTTCTCCGGCCCCATGTGGATAAATCGGCCGAATTTGCGGAAAAAGGGCTCGCCAAGCTTATAGCCGATCCAATAGGAAACCGTCACCCCTGCCACACCGCCCAATCCAGCAGATAAGACAGACAGAAACAAATTCATCTTTCCCTGATAGCAAAGCACACCCACATAGCTCATTAAGGCTTCATTAGGTATCGGGACAATAATCAGCTCAAGCATTAATGATAAAAATAATACGATATATCCATATTCATTTAATAAATGTATAATTTGGTCCACTAATTTATTTACCTCCTGATGAGAGCGTAGCACTACTTAATGATACCTCATTGCCCGCATAAATAAAATTAAGAGAAGATTAAAATGAAGATGAAATGGTGGTTTAAAGCTGGCAAATTACCCAGTGAGGAAAATAATTCAAAATCAGACCCCTAAAAACACGGAATATTTCCATTCAAATGGTAAATCGAACACAAATCCATCCTGATTCGAGCCAAATATACCCTGATTAGAGCGAATTTCTGCTTCATTATAGCGAAATTCCGTTTGATTCGAGCGAATACCATAAACAAACAGTTATTAGAGGTCAGAGAAGAAATTCTCCAAGCAATTTGACTAAGCGGAAATAAATAAAGCCGCCCGAAAATGGCAGCCAGAATTCTAATTATGCTTTATGATTTAGCTTCCAGCCGGGTCTATAAGCTGCCTTTTGCTGTGTAAACCCATGCTAAGGATGGCTTGCTGTACGGTGCCGAACGTTTCTAGAGCTGTAAAATCAATTCCAGCGGCAATGATACTTGTTGCTAAATCCGGCCGGATTCCAGTAAATATAGTATGTATCCCTAATAATGCCAGGGCCTTATTTATGTGAAAAATTCTGCCGGCCACCTCATTATCAATTGTAACCAATCCAGAGAAATCAATAATAAGACACTCAATTTTCAAATTACTAATTCTCGGTAAAACCCTATCCATAATATGTTCGCTTCTATTTAAATCAAATTCTCCAATTAAGGGGAGAACCGCTATGCCATTTTGTATGGGCACGATCGGTGATGATAACTCAGTTATTACTTTTTGATTTTTTACATTGGTTTCATTTGCTAACCGTTCCCGTTCAAGGATAGATTGAGTAATACTTAAATCGAGCAGGTAGCTTGTACGGTTATTTACAAAAACAACCTCTTCTGCAGACAGGCCCTGCTTAATGGATGTTTTGGCAAGCATATTTATTAGCTGGAGCTTAGTTTCCGCATATGGCTTTATAAGGCTGGAGATGTCTTCAAAACTAAACTGACGGGATTCAGCTTGAGATTTTTCCAGATGTTTTTTATGCCATTGAAGAAACATTTCTGTCACTGCTTCATCCGCGGAATTTAACGAATTCCCAACAAACTCCAAAAATTCACGGTTAGTGGTTATGGACTTTTCGATAATCTCACCTGGAAGCTCTATTTCTAATTTCCCTAAATTATATTCAACGATTTCTCTGCTTATTGACTCAGCGTTTTGAATTAAAAATATTGCGAATTTTTCAATTGCGCTCACTATTTTGCCCCCTAGTACCCTGCATATCTTTATCTGATTATGTTAAAAACACTGCTATGCAGCTTCTTACATTATAACATTATACTTTCTACAAAACCTGTAATAAATGAGGGGAAAGTAATGTAGAATAGAGACCCCGAAACGGGATCTCTATTCCCATCTATTTTCCCCTGCCCGCGATCCTTACCCGCTGCAGGCGCAGTGCATTCAGTACTACCGACACTGAGCTGAATGCCATGGCAGCTCCGGCCAGCCACGGGGCGAGCAGGCCAAGGGCGGCAATTGGAATGCCGATAACGTTGTAGGCAAATGCCCAAAATAGGTTTTGCTTGATGTTGCGGATGGTTTTTTTACTCATCAAAATGGCATCTGCAATGTTGTTTAAGTCTCCGCTGATGAGTGTGATATCAGCTGCTTCCATCGCAATGTCTGTACCCGTTCCAAGGGCCATGCCGATATCGGCGGCAGCCAGAGCTGGAGCATCATTGATCCCGTCGCCAACCATGGCCACTTTTCTTCCCTGCTGCTGAAGCTTTTGAACTTCCGCCGCTTTTCCTTCTGGAAGGACCCCAGCTATCACTTCATCTATGCCCGCTTCCTTGGCAATGGCTTTGGCCGTCCGCTCGTTATCTCCGGTGATCAAAAGCACCCTGATGTCCAGATCCTTTAACCGGCGGACTGCTTCCTTTGAAGTATCCTTGATCGAATCTGCCACGGCAATCATACCGGCATATTTCCCGTCAACTGCAGCCAGCATCACTGTTTTTCCGTTATCTTCGAGACCTTCCATATTGGACAGCACATATGGAGCTATACTGATATTCTCCTGTTCCATAAGCTTTCTTGTCCCGATAGCAACGGATTTATGATCAACTGCTGCTTTTATGCCATAGCCTGGCAGCGCTTCGAACTGCTGCACAGCTTTTAAAGGAATATTACTCTTTTTCACACCTTCAGCAATCGCTTGTGCAAGAGGATGTTCGGATTGATTTTCGGCTGAACCGATCAATGATAGAAACTCATTTTCCTCGAATTCATGCGCCATCACATCTGTTAATTGCGGAGCACCTTTTGTGACGGTTCCTGTTTTATCTAAAATCACTGCTTCAATTCCGTGGGCAGCCTCCAGATGTTCTCCGCCTTTAAAGAGGATACCGAACTCTGCAGCACGGCCAGATCCTACCATAATGGAGGTTGGTGTCGCAAGGCCAAGCGCGCATGGACAGGCAATCACTAAAACAGCGATCAGTTTTTCCAATGCATCGGCAAAATTCCAGGGATTTATAGCTAAAAACCATATCAAGAAGGTGATAACGGCAATCCCCACAACAATCGGCACAAATACCCCGGAAATTTTATCAGCAAGGCGCTGGATAGGCGCCTTTGAACCCTGGGCCTCTTCAACTACCTTAATGATGCGGGATAGAGCCGTATCTTTTCCTACTTTTAGCGCTTCAATTTTTAAAAATCCATTTTTATTGATCGTTGCCCCAATGACAGAATCTCCTGGTTGTTTATCAGCAGGCACACTCTCCCCTGTTATCATCGATTCATCCACCGCGGAATTCCCTTCAAGGATCACGCCATCCACCGGCACTTTTTCTCCTGGTTTTATGAAGACCACATCGCCAGTTTCCACCTCTTCAAGCGGAATTTCTTTCTCCATTCCGTTTCTTATGACAATCGCCGTTTTAGCCTGAAGGCCCATCAGCTTCTTAATCGCTTCAGAAGAACGCCCCTTTGCCCTTGCTTCAAACAATTTCCCGAGAAGAATTAATGTAATGAGGATGGCACTTGTTTCATAATACAGCTCCGGCATGTGCCCGCCAGATCCCGCAACAATCGTCATATACAAGCTGTAAAAGTACGCTGCCGATGTTCCAAGGGCTACAAGTACATCCATATTTGCGCTTTTATTGCTCAGCGCTTTATAAGCGCCTATATAAAACTGGCGGCCGATAATAAACTGGACTGGTGTAGCAAACGCGAATTGAACCCAAGGATTCATAAGCGCTTCTGGCAGATAAATTCCAGAAGTAAAGGAAAAATGGCTGACCATTGCCCAAAGCAATGGAAGAGATAGAACGGCAGAAATAATGAATTTTGTTTGCTGTTTTTTAACTTCTTTGAGTCGGTAATCTGCCGTATTTTCATTTTCTTCTTTGGCAATCGCGTTATACCCGAGCTTTTGGACGCGGCTCACAATATCTTCAGGGTCTACTAATGACGGATTAAATTCTACGCTTGCGCTTTCTAGGGCAAGATTCACTGTTGCGCTTGCTATTCCGTCCATTTTATTCAAGACCTTCTCAATCCTGGCTGAACAGGCAGCACAGGTCATACCGGTAATATCGAATTCCTTTTTATCCATCACCACATCATATCCAAGATTTTTGATTTTCTTTTGAAAATCCTCCTCTGAAACAATGCTTGGATCATAAGTGATTCTTGATTTTTCCAGGGCCAAATTGACATTTGCCTCTTGGACACCCTCCATTTTCTTCAAGCCTTTTTCGATTCTTCCGGCACAGGCTGCACATGTCATGCCTGTTATTTGATAGTTCGCTTCTTTCATTTTTGCTATTCCAGATTCACTCATACAGCAGCACCTCCAAGACGTTGCAGGGTATAATGGTATTACAGAAATCCCCCATGTTCCGCCCCTTTGCATTCGTAGCCCTTAAAAAAAGAGAACGTGCCGGATAGCACGCTGCTCTTGTCCCTGCTATTTAAACCACATCGTAGCCTTGATCATCAATCGTTTCTTTAATTTCACTTAATGATACTTCTGAAGGATTGAATTCTACATCGACTTTTTCTTCTTTTAAATGGACGGTAACAGATGAAACACCAGATAATTCGCTAACGCTTCCTTCAACAGCTTTCACACAATGTCCGCAAGTCATGCCTTTTACGTTTAAAGTTGTTTTTTCCATGTACACTCTCTCCTTTTTCCTATCATTTATACGTTTACTGAACATGCAATTTTTTCTTTACACCCTTAGTATATTATACCCCCCTACCCTATGTAAAGAATATTGCTAAGGCTCTCTGGTTAAATGCAATCTAGACATTATTAATTTGTGCAGTTTTTATGGAGTTTTACAAATACGTTAATTACATATCATTCCGGGTACCTGAAGAAGGAAATACTTTTTAAGGAAATGAAATATGAACGATGCGCAAAAGCAAGAATGCATAGTGTTGATATCTACGGCTTTGCGGCAAGGCCCATGCAATCAAACAGTCCATTTGTACTCGAGATCTGCTTCTCCCGGGATCATCTGCTGTCGGCCATTTGGAGACTTTCTTCAGAAACAGAAGACCGGACCGTCGATTCACATATCCGGACCATAAGAGAAAAATTTGCGCCAGGCGGAATTTCCCATTGATCAGCATCGGAAAACCGTTTGGGGTGTCGGCTATAAATGGAGCACAAATAACGAATGAAAGGAGCCCATCCGCTTTGGATGAGCTCCTTTTCTATTTCGCAGACAATTCATCTTCTGTTACCCATTTATGGTTTTTCACTTCTTTTTCTCCTGAAGCAGGAGTGTAATCCACCATATACACGACCGTTTTCTCTGAAGACACAATTTCAGCTTCTGCACCCTTCATGCCCTCCATATGGTCTGCTTCGAGCGTCACTTTTGCGCCAGGGGACAGTTCCTTATTTTGAGCATCTTTGATTTCTTCCTTGATGACCCATTTATGGTTTCTTACTTTTTTTCCGTCATTTGAAGGAGTATAGTCCACCACATATGCTGTTGTATCATATGCCCCTTTAACTGTTGCTTTTGCCCCGTTCATTCCTTTCATATGGTCTGCTTTAAGAATAACCTCGCTGCCAGGTTTATAAGCCGGATGCTGGGCTGTCTTTAAACCATCCGGAACTCCGCCTGAGCTGATGTGATTCATGCTGGAATGATCCATATTTTGGCCTTTATCGGCTGAATGATCACTGCATTCAGACAGCGCAAAAATAAACATGACTGCCATCATTAGCATAGCTATTTTTTTACCCATAATAATCCTCCTCTGAAATAAAATATATAAGAAGAGGATAGCTGATAGATTTGCAGAAATTATGCATGACAGTGCTGGACTCCTCATAGCCGGAAATTCTTTCAGGAAAAGGCTATTTTCAGATAGATTGTTTTTTTACCCATGCGGATTGGACCTTGCTATAATGCATCCTTAAGAGGCGGTATAAATGGAGGAAATGCAAATGCCTTTCAATATTTCCTGGAACTAAATCAGAACAATTTAGCGGGTTCCTGGAGCGGAAATCAGCCACCTTGTTTATCAGAAAAATAACAAATACTAAAACACATATGGTAATATAAGGATATTGATACAAACGAATATTAAGGGAGATTGAGTAATGGCTAAAAAGAAAAGTGAAATGATCGGATGGTTTAAACCCATTATGGCTGCAATTGTTTTAGTATTTATTATGCGTTCTTTTTTCTTTACCCCTATTGTTGTTGACGGTGAATCAATGAACCCCACTCTACAGGACAAGGAACGTATGGTTGTAACTAAAATTGGAGAACCCAAAAGATTTGATATTGTTGTGTTTCACGCCCCTGACGGCAGAGATTACATTAAACGTGTAATTGGACTCCCTGGTGATAGAATCGAGTATAAAAATGATGTTTTATATATCAATGGAAAGACATATAAAGAACCATACTTAGAAAAGTATAAGAAAAGACTAAATGAAGGAAACCTGACAGAATCCTTCACTTTAAAGGAAACCGCAGTAGGCAGTGATACTGTTCCAAAAGATTGTTTATTTGTAATGGGAGATAACAGAAGGATCAGCGAAGACAGCCGCCGTATTGGAGCGATACCAATGAAAAAGATAATAGGGACAACAAATATTGTTTATTATCTGTTAAAAGAAGTTAAAATTGTAAATAACTAATTTCTGCTTATGCATCATAAAGAGAAAGCTTTAGTTTAATAAGAAATTATTAATATAACAAAGAAAACCCGCATTAAAACATTGGCGGGTTTTCTTTGTGAATCATCATTATAGATTAGGAACCGAATATAGCCTTAAAATAGAAAAAGCCAGCCCGCAAACCGGCTAGCCCCTTGGCGGAAACGGATCATGTCCATGGCTGTCCCTGGACTGTATTTTTCCGTCTTTCCCGTGAATAAATAATTCAGATTTCTCATCTTTGGAAATCTCTCTCGCAATATCCACAGCCTCCTTTTTTGTATCCGTGATCTCCGAAGGCCTTTTGTCTCCTTCAGCTTTCACCTGCCAGCCTCCGCCGTGATGCGGTGCAGCATGCTGATTCTTGCCCATTCTCTCACCTCATCGAGTAAACTATTTTTATCAATAAATACCCTTAAGACCTGAACAGAAAACCTGGTGAAAGTGAGTCTTTACTCTAATGAAATATGGTTAAATATGTTAATCTTATATTAACGAAGCAGGGCCCAATTTATACTGGCTGCAGAAGGAGTGGTACTTTGAAAAAGTTCTTAATTGGCATCACGCTTATAAGTATGACCCTTGCAGGAGCGGCCTTTTTTTACATAAGTCAGCACGGATTGGATATCAGAGTGCAAAATGAGACCAACAAGGAAATAGCCGGCCTGTATGTGACCTACAATCATATTAAAAAGGATATCAAAATCCCGCCGGTTTCAGCAAAATCTTCATACAAATTTCATGTAGACCCTGTCAAAAATTCCACGGCTGATTTCAATGAAGGCGCATTGAATATTCAATATAAAGATTCAAAAGGAAATGTGCACAGCGAAACTGTAATTGGATACTTTGAAAGAAGCTATTCCGGGGATGCTGTGTTTAAAATAAAGTCTGTTGATAAAGATGGTGTGCTTGCTGTTAAGACAAATGAACGTGTTTCTTTGTATTGAGTTTGAACTTAATGAGGCCTACTGTCATAATTTCTATAAATTATGTTGCTGTGAAATTTAGACCACTTGAAATTAATTATTATAAAAAAAGTATAGCTGATTAGCCATACTAATAATTTTTTAACCGCGAGATTCCCACTTTAATTCTGAAAATCGTGATTTAAGAGTATGTAATTTTGATAATTCCTTTATAATATATTCCTGAATGCTATCAATGTGATCGGCTTCTGATAAAAAGGTTAATATCGATATATCACGATAGACGATAAAACTATCTTTATCGTCTTCTGGTCCTTCTAGAATCCACTCTTCATTTTCATCAAGAAAAGTATTGATCGCTTGGATGACTTCTTCTTTACTTTTACAGTTTGATGTAACTTCAAGGAATACTGAAATCTCCGGGTAATCTTCTTCTGTAAACCAAAAACCGCACCCAATGAATTTCCAATCACTTTGATCGCTGATTAATACATAGCGATTAAAATTCCTAAGTTGATTAGCTCTATTCGACCATTGCATAGGCTTGCCAAATAATCTTTCAAATACTTCTTTCAGCTTTCCATCCAAAGTTTCGTCCAGCATAGATTGTATTTTTTTGAGATTTTGCAGGGCATTTATGTCACCCGGAGTAAACTTTCTGCTTCTATTCAATCCATTGACCTCCATATATTTACACACTTCATTAACATATAAATTATCTTCAAGAGTTTTTAACCAATCATAAACTTGAAACCATTGAAGCTGATTAAAGCGCACTCCTTCATTAGAGTAGTAGCTTTTTTCCTTAGGGTCATACTTCTTAGTAATATAAAACAAGGAAGTTTGATAACCTCTTTTCGCATGATACTTAAGATGGTCAAAATATCTTTTAAGCTGAAAAGCTCCTTCTTCAGAACCTAGTTTATTTTCTATGAAAATCAACTGCTTAACACATTTACTTTCAAAAGAAATGACTAAATCTGGCCGGCTATCTCTATCATGATCAAATATTTTAGAATATGTTTTTTGAGTAGAAACTCGAATATTAGAAATGGCTTCAAAATGTTTCCCTGTAAATTTGTAAAGAAAGCTAGATAAAATTTCACCTTCACTAAAAATCGGGGCAATAATTTCAGTTAAGCAATCTTCGAGTGGGTTAGACATGGAATATTTAACTAAATTGAATAAACTTTGAAAAGCAGACTGCATTATACCACCTTCTAATTTAAATATATTACTATATTTTACCACAACCAAACAATTTATTATTTAATTGTTTGGTTGTGGATTTTAGCCGTTCTTTTGTAAATAATTCAAACATTCGGTGAGCCCACAAATATTCTGATCCACAAACATTCAGATTAAAAAATATCAGTATTTTAGCTGCTTTACTATTTGGGAGTTTAGGAGTGCTGGGCTTTAACTGGCTTATGGGACAGGGAAAAGGCCGCATCATTATTGAGTTTGATGACCGTTACACTGACTTTGATAATATATCAAAGCAATATTGAAGGAGCTTACCCGGCAGGGCCATATGGTTTCGTATGCAGGATACCGGAAGTTCTTGATGGAAAGAAGTATGATTTCATGGAAAGAAACGTTTCAATTGGAGGGATTCCTTTACAGCGGACCGTTCTCATTCCAGAAAATTTGTGCTGACGACAAATCAAAAAGCTAAGTAAACGTGCTGCACCATACAACAGATAGTATTATTTACATTTTAACGAAAGAGTTCATACGTATACCCTGGCTAACAAGAAACGCTGAAAAAAAAGCTACTCAGCATCAGCAGCTGCCATTTTTATCATTTATGCAATAGACGCATTCAGTCTGCTTTCATTCTTTTTGAAAGGCTCTTTTCTTAAAGAATGTTGTTTTTTAATAAGTTCTGTAAGGCGATCTCATTGTTAAATCAGGTTGATTGGAGCGTAAGGTGCGAGACTCCTGCGGGATGAGCGGAACAGGTGAGACCCCGTAGGCGCAGCCGAGGCGGCTCACCGCCCGCCCCGCGGAAAGCGAGCATCCTGAAGCGGAAATCAACCACCTTGTTCCATAGTAACAAAGTTTACGAAAACAGCCTTTTGAAAAAACTAATTTGATATCCAAGAATCAATTCCCAGTCATTATTTGATTAAGCTGCTTATGTAATATAATTCAATAAACGATCAAAAGAATCAATCTCGGCATATGGTTTTATTTCGGTATCATTCTTTTTCATTTGAGGATTGAACCATATGCCTTTTATATTTGCATTTTGACAACCGCCAATATCTAATACTAAGTCATCTCCAACAAATAATATGGCTTCCGGCAGCACATTCAGTGTATTTATTGCTAATTCAAATATGCGTTTGTCGGGTTTACTAAATCCCGCCTCTTCTGAAATAATAATTATATCAAAACAATTATTTAACTTTGTTTTAAGTATTTTAGCTTTTTGTCTCTGCGATGCGCCGTTTGTTATAATGCCAATTTTCACGTGCATCTTTATAGCATTTACGATATTTGCAGTATTCTGGTCTATAGAAAAACAATTTGGAAAATTACGATTCCAATAATCCTGAATATCATTGCGGGGCAATCTATATTTTGGTGGAAATTCATCAAAAAATGATTCCAGGACTTTTGTTTTATCATTACAACCATAGCTTCTTTTATCATATTCCTTAAATTTTTGCAGCATTATTGCAGAATGTTTAACACCGGGATAACACTTTTCTAAAATCAATAAAAACATATTATCTACTGCATGATCCCTATTAAGCAGGGTATCATCTAAATCAAATAGCATTGCTTCATATCTTCTCAAATAACTTTACACCCCTTTCACAATAGGCCGTCAGTTATACAACATACCAGAGTATGTAGGCAAGGCCTCTGGAAAACGACTTTCACAAATAAGTAAAAGTCTCCTTAATCTGACGGGAACAACAAATTTGTTTTTTTATTCTATAAATCCTGGGATAGCCGAACCATATCTCTGCAACGGATGCCATTTTCATAGATTTCTTCATGATAATGCTTAATAAAAAAGTCTTTATCAATACCATTCATTCTAAAGCCGCATTTTTGATAGAATGCAAGCTGATCTATACTTGAATTTCCTGTCCCAACTTCAATGGTTTTAAAGCCTTTCTCCTTAGCCGACATTACCGCATGCATAACCAGCTCTTTGCCAATCCCCTTGCCGCGCTTTTCTTTTGCGACTGCGACATTCACCAGCTCCGCTGTCTCCGGCCTTGTGGGAAGCAGCACATAAACTCCTGCAATTTGCCGCTCGTCCCAAGCTGTGTAACATTCGCCTCTAGTGAGATATTCTTTAACAATTTCTTCTGAAGGATCAGCCTCAAGCAGAAGATTCATCGGATATTTTTCACCATTATGAAGTTTTCTGATTTCCATCATGATCCCCCTTATCCAGCAATAAAGCAACTCAGCTCCGGGCCTTAATTGAACGAAAAGCATAAATCAGCAGGACAACGATTACAAAAATAATTAAACCTGTTTCAATATAACGGATAGGTGCTACTTTTTTCCCTTCATATTTTCCTCTTCTGTCCGCCTTTTTGTAATGGCCCTGATCGGCAACTGCTATGGCTTTATCTGTGCTGATGCCTTTAATAGAATAATATTTTGTCCCTTTGTGAAATTCATTAGAAAAGTTGCCAGAGTACGTGCCTTCATAATCTGAATACTTCGTGACTTCCCCTATTTCCTTACCGATATCTGTTACAGATTCTTCACTCAATACATAGGTATAGCCATCATAGACTACAAAAGGATAAGCCCATTTGGCTAAAGATTGTTTTGGAAGCAACAGCGAAAAAAGTATAGCAAAACATAAGATGAGTACCGATGCTTTTTTTACATTCATATGCTCCCTCCCCAATCAGTAAAATTCTTTCCTTTAAGCACTAACTGCTTTATCAGCACTTACACACCATAAGATGATTTCCATCAGGATCTTCAAAGTTAAAATAATGATCATGCTGGATTTCAGATAACAAATTGACGTTCTTTTCTTTCATATATTGATAGGCTTCTTCAATGTTATGTGTATTGAAATGAAATAGGGGGGGGTTCACTATATTTTCTTTTGAGAAAATCTTGCTGTCTAATACAATCCCCGTCCCATCCATGGGGATGACATAAATATGGCCAAACTGTATTTCTCCATCTGCCTTCAGACCCAAAAGGCCGCAATACCAATCCCTTGCTTTTTCTATGCTGCTTACTGGAATGAATACCGTTCCGATTTGATTTAAAATAGGATTTTCCACAAAAAAACACCTCCGGATTATTTTCTACACTATTACATTCAATTTTTCATATAAATATCCTCCATTAGCTAAATGCATCAGCCCGTTTTGCGGATTTTGGGTATCTGCCGAATTTAGACCCAGAAGAAAGCCTTTTATTACGCTTATACCAAATATTTTTCTTTAATGATTTTCACATGATGGAGCTCATGGCCGGCAATTATGTAAGCAAGGGCCCTGACAGTTATCTCGCCATTGTTGGCGAACCCCTTTCTTACCTCTGCCCCGTGAGGCAAACCGTTCAATAGAGATATAGTCGAGTTCCTTACTGTTTTATAGTCTTCGAGTAAACTAGAAAGAGTGCGTGTGTGGAACAATGACTCTTTCACATATTGTTCATCGTCATATCCGGCAAGCGGAGTTTGGTCTCCTCTTGATATTCTTAGCAGCCTATAACTCATAATCCTTTCAACATCTGTTATATGGCCAATTACTTCTTTTAAAGTCCACTTTCCCTGTGCATAACGGTAGTTTGCCTCTGTTTCTGAAACACCTGATAACAATGAAAGGTTGTCCTCAAGCTGTCTGGCCAGAACATCCTTTACGTCCCCTTCTGGAACTAAATCAATATATGCTTGATAATAAGCGGGGTATTCTCCATTTGATTGCGGCTTTGGCATCATAAGTCCTCCTCTATCAGCAAATAATTTATCATTCTATGGATATATTGATTGCTAAAACACCATTTTTTCTAAAGCTTAAAACGTGATATTCAGTCTTTTTTTCATTTCATGAAGAATGTCAGGATGTTTTTCTTTTGAGAAGTACATCAGCTTCTGTCCTGCACCATTTGCTGCTTGCTTCTTTCCATTGGGTTCCTGGAACAGGACCCTTCCATCACTGAAAAAATCAATTGTTTATACTTTGTTGTCCATTGTTTTTTTATCGGACAATACAAAAATATAATTTCCTTTTTTATTTAATTCTTTAATCTTATCAGCTATCTCCTTGCCTGATGGCTGCTCAACCTCCATTTTGTCCATTTTCCTGATAAAAGCTTGTAATTGATTATGATCTGTAATGAAGGAAGTTGCTGACTCGGAAGATACACCATTTTTATCAACACCCTGCACAAATAAAGTGTTATATTGGTCTATATTTGGTATATTCAAAACCTGACTTTTTGTTTTTGCAGCATCAGTACTGCAGGCATTCAAAATTAAAATCGTGACTAGGCAAACAGATAACATGTACAAGTATCTCAAATATCTCTCCTCCAGCCCCTCATGTATGTCTCCTTCTCAATAAGCTGATGATTTAGCTTCCTTATTACACATTACCATAAAATGGGTTTATAAAAAAGGCGGTCCATGCCGGCCGCCTTCCCCTGATTTTCTATTAACTCTTACTCTTTAATAAATTGATGATAATATTATGTATTGCCATAGAAATTAAACAGCTTAAACGAAAGTTGCCTCATAGAAAGCAAATGGCATTTATAAATCATAAGAGAGTATCCTTCTTGCAACCTTCAATGAAACAAAAAAAGGCCAAGAGTGATTATCCTCTTAGCCCCTTCTTTTGGTTATTGACCGCTTTCAGCAAAACGGCGGATGCGTTCCCCGATTTCATCACGCACACGCTGGAAAACAGTCCATTTTTCTTCATCTGTTCCTTGTGCTTTTGCAGGATCATCAAAGCCCCAGTGTTCACGCCTTATATGCGGCGGTGTCATTGGGCATTTGTCTGCAGCATCACCGCATAGGGTGACAATCATGTCTGCAGAATTCAGTATTTCGTTATTAATAATATCCGATGTTTGGCCGGAAATATCGATGCCCGCTTCATTCATTGCCCTAACAGCTTTTGGATTCAATCCATGCGCTTCAATGCCTGCGCTTAGGACTCTCCATCCGTTGCCAAGATATTTTTTTCCAAAGCCTTCTGCCATTTGGCTGCGGCAGGAGTTCCCTGTACATAAGAAATAAATCGTTTTTTCAGCCATGTTGATTGCTCCTTTTATAGTGGGTTAGTGGATAATAGTCAGCCAAATACATAAACCGGCCAGCGTAATGAATAAAGTAGGAATGGTTAAAATAATTCCTGTTTTAAAATACGAACCCCAGGATATCCTTACTCCTTTTTGCGATAGCACATGAAGCCATAATAAAGTAGCAAGAGAACCGATCGGTGTAATTTTCGGCCCCAAATCAGAACCAATGACATTGGCGTAAATAAGCCCTTCTTTTATAACGCCTGAAGCATGTGTATGGGAAATGGCCAGGGCATCAATCATGACGGTCGGCATATTGTTCATGATGGAAGAAAGAATCGCCGCAATGAAGCCCATTGAAAGAGTACCAATGAACAAGCCGTGATTTGCCGCTGAATTTATCACATCTCCGAGAACATTTGTCAGCCCTGCATTTCTTAATCCGTATACGACGACATACATGCCGATGGAAAAGAACACAATGGCCCATGGAGCTCCCTTTACAATACTTTTGACTCTAACCGCTTTACTCCTTTTTGCCATTAACAAAAAGAAAATGGCGATAATCCCCGCTATGAACGAAACGGGCACGTTCCATATCTCACTAATAAAGTATCCAATTAATAGAACAGCTAAAACAATCCAGGACAACCGAAACATCCCCTGATCTTTTATGGCTTCAGCAGGCTTTTTGATGGTATCAGGATTATATTGTTTAGGGATGCTTTTCCTGAAATATAAAAACAGCACCAAGATACTGGCTGCCAGAGAAAACAGGTTTGGAATAATCATCCTTGAAGCATATTGTATAAACCCGATTCCAAAAAAATCAGCAGAAACAATATTCACCAGATTGCTCACGACAAGCGGCAGTGAAGTGGTATCGGCTATAAATCCGCTCGCCATAATAAATGGAAAAATCATCTTATCATCGAGTTTCAAGTTCCGGACCATCGCCAGAACAATCGGTGTCAATATGAGAGCTGCTCCGTCATTGGCAAATAGTGCCGAAACTAACGCCCCCAGCAAACTGACATATACAAACATCTTTATTCCGTTTCCCTTTGCAGCTCTTGCCATATGCAAAGCCGCCCATTCAAAGAAACCAATTTCATCTAAAACCAGGGAAATAATAATAATCGCAATAAAAGCAAGCGTCGCATTCCATACAATGTGTGTAACGCTTATGACATCATGAAAATCCACAACTCCTGCTATTAGAGCAAGAATCGCACCTCCGCAGGCTGACCAGCCAATGGATAAGTTCTTCGGCTGCCAGATGACAAGAGTTAAGGTAATAATAAAAATTAAACAAGCTAATATAACCGTGATCAACCAGGAATCCCCCTTATTTGCAGCAGGTAATTCTTTTCCCCTGCTTTTCTAATTTATCTAATTTATCGCTTTGTTTCGGCAAATCCCTGATGATATTTGAAATGAATCCATAATAAGGGAAATCCTGATTTAACGAATAAAAGATCCATTGTCCCCTGCGCGCTTCACTCACAGCGCCCGCATCCTTTAATTTTCTCAGGTGCTGGCTGATTGCAGGCTGGCTCATATCAAATAGATCTGTAAATTCACAAACACAGCATTCATGCTCAGACATAATCTTTACCATGGTCAGACGTGTTTTATCACCCAGCAGCTTTAAAAGCTGGGCTGCTGTTTCGATATCCATTTCCTCGTTTGGCTGCATATGTACCTCCTCTGATATTAGCAGATAAGAAATTTCTTATATAAAAAATAGTATATAAGTAAATACTTATAAAAGTCTATCATTTTTAAAATAAACGAAAAAAGGCACCCTCCTTTGGAAGATGCTGATTTGATATAAGCTTCCCTGATGTTGTCTTTTAGTTTTAACTTAAATTCAGAATCAACTAGTGCACATTCAGGGAATAGTATTTACTTCAGTTCCGCTTTTCAGTGCAGCATGAACTATCCGCAGCATCCGCATTTTCTGCATCACCTTTTGTAAAGAAAAATTCCCATTCATTTCCGTCAGGATCTGTTACCCAGAATTTATCCTGTGTGGCATAGCAGCAGGTAACATCCATTTCTTCGCGGGCAAAAAATCCTTCTTTTTCTAAACGTGTTTTATGGTGCAGGACTTCTTTAGAATCCTTCACCTGAAAGCCAAAGTGCCCTAGCTGATTTCCCGAAACACTTTCTTTTACATTGAGAGTGAAATTCAGCCCTGGATCATTCAATAAAAACTTCGCATAATCCTTTTTTACTTTTACAGGCTTTTCGTTAAACACCTTTTGGTAAAACTCGATGGATTTCACGAGATTGGTTACATTGATTCCAACATGCATATTCATTGTATCGCTCCTCTATTCATCTATTTGTTTTTGCATATGAAAGCTATTCATGCACAGTAGCAATCGATAATGGTGTTACGATTTCCCCTGTACAGCACCTTTTTGATCCAGTAGGGCAGTAAGTAACTTTCCCTTCTAATGCGGGAGATTCTGTTAATATACTTCTCATGCTCTTCCATTTTCGCTTTCACCATGATTTCAGCTTCAAATTCATTAAACATGATTTCTCCTCCCCTTCTTAAACTAGATTCATTACGTTCATATCACCCACCTTCAAAGCTATTATTTGCATTTTGCAACTATCGAGATATTAAACTCCTTTTTGGCTAAAAAGGAGCGATGCAGCATACCGAAGAATTTTTCATGCGATCATTTAACAGTGTCAAAGAACGAATGACTGTTTCTTTTTCAAATTCATTCATTGTAGAAAAAATTTCATTCAAATAGTCATTCATCTGCTGTTCAATTGTTTCGTTGATTTCCTTTCCTTTTTCCGTTAATGAAAGGATGGAAATTCTCCGGTCATTGAGGTCCGGCGTCTTTTGTACTAGCTCCATTTTAATGAGTGATTGGATTTGTCTGCTGAACGTCGTGATGTCTGTTCCCAATGTTTCGGCAATTTGCTGAATCGACGGCTGGTGCTGACGCTGTATTTCATAAAGGATATGGCTTTGGACAAGCGTAACCTCCATCCCTCCAGCGCTGCAGCAATTTTTATTTAACAGTCCAAAACGCCTTGTCAAAAGCTGAAAGAGACCTCGCAGGTTTTCTGTTTCCATTATTTTCACCTCACTTTATTTACACTCCATATATTTGCATTTTGCAAGTAATTATTTTTCGAAATTTTCTTCTTTTATTTTCTTGTACGCTTCCATAAAAAGCTGACTTGTTTGTTCTCCAAATGATAAAAGATTGCCGTTAAAAAAATAACTCTCTATATATTCCTTTGCCTCATCAGGCTGATACTTGGATGACGCCATGACCAATTTAAAATATACTTCCAAATATTGTGGAGACAAATCACCTGAACGATTTACTGTCATAATATCACCTGCTCCCTATGAAGAAGTTTCACTGTCTTTATTTTACAATTATTTGCGTTTTGCAAATATTATTCAAAAAAATTGTAATAATTTATCTCTTCCATCAACTGTTTTATTTGTTTATTTATAGAGTCACATGATTTTTAGAACAACCTTTCCCTTTGTCCGGCCGCTTTCAACGTGCCTATGCGCTTCAGCAATTTCATCTAAACCAAAGCATTTTTCAATTTTAGGTTTTATTTCTTCTTTTTCTACAAGCTCCCGCAATAGGTCCAAATCACTGTCAGCTGGTTTTGCAAGATGAATCTTAGCCTTCTTGCGGCCAATCAGGGAACCTATCATCAATTGAATGGGGTGATACTTAGGGTAGAGTGCGTGTTCCGTTATATACATACCATTTTCCGCAAGAGAACGCCAACAGCTGAAAAAGGTCCTCTTTCCGACAGCATCAAGTATGATATTATACTTTTCTCCATTATGAGAAAAGTCTTCTTCCGTATAATCAATTACATGATGGGCCCCTAAGTCTTTAACCCAGCCCATATTTGAGCCGCTGCAAACGGCGGTAACCTCAGCTCCGAAGTATCTGGCAAGCTGAACGGCAAAGTGGCCGACACCGCCTGATGCACCGTAGATTAATACCTTATCACCCTCTTTTATATGTGCTGTATCCCGCAATGCTTGCAAGGCAGTCTGCGCAGCACACGGGATTGCGGCTGCCTCTTCAAAGGCTGCGTTATCAGGCATTTGGCTTAAAACACTTTGCCGCGGGCAGACATATTCTGCGTGGGAGCCAACACAGCTTCCGAAAACACGGTCGCCAACCTTGAATTTCTGAACCTCTTTTCCTACTGCTTCAACGGTCCCCGCAACATCTATCCCCAGAATGGGTGTTTTTGGCTTTGTAAAACCATTTTCTAATCTAGTAGGAAGATACCCTTTTCTATACAAAGTATCATACTGATTCACAGAAGCGGCAGCCACTTTGATTAATACCCTATCTTCATCCTTGAGGGCTGGCTTATCAACATCCCTTATCTGCAAGACTTCGGGAGAACCATAGGAATGATAAATGGCTGCTTTCAACTGGGATAACCTCCTTAAATTTGAAGGATGATAGATTTCAAAAATTGAACCCGCAGTTATTTATTTAAAAATTTTATTTCCGTTTAAATGACTTGAATCCAATGATAACAACAGCAATAATTACGGCAAACCATACATACCATTCCATACGGTTTCCTCCTAAATTGTTTACCCTTTATGCGCAGCACAAAAATGTACCCTTCTAAGAATATTGCCCTTATACCCAAATTATTCATTGCACCTTTAAAGCTAATGAGCATCTTTGTAAAAAAATGACATTTATTATATAATTTAGAAAATTACACAAAAGATGAGGAGGCCGGATTTGAATTTAAAAAACCTTTCGTTTAAAAAAAGCCAATTTAACGTAAGCGGCCTGATTACTAATTGCCTTGGCCTTTTGGTTGGTGTCTATTTGTCATCAGCCTATTTTGACAGAAAATGGACCTATACAACTGTATTATTAATTATTCTTTTACTCTTAATAAGCGGTTTATTATTCAGTTACATAGAAATTGTACTAAGCAGGCTGCTTGGAAAGAAAAATATTGCTGTAGGCCCAGGCTGGCATTTTTTCATTATATTTTGCATAATGTTTTTGTATTATTTTATCGCCCAATAAAAAGCCATTCTATTTCTTGTCAGAGATTAATATAACAGCCTATATGTTCAATGATTACCTAAGAAACTCCTGGATCATACTGATTTGTTCTTCTGTATTTAATGCCGGGGCATGTCCGAGTTTTGGAATCGTGCGCATTTCACAGTTTTGCTTCTGCTCCATTTTCTGCGCAACATCAAGCGGCAGAACATCAGATATCTCACCGCGGATGAGCAGAATATCCGCTTTGATTTTATCCCAGTGTCCCCATAAATCCAGGTCTTCTGTATGCTGAAATTGAAGAGAAATATTTGGGTCATAATCTGGGCTGATCCTGCCATCATCTCTTCGTCTTTGCGAATTCCTGGTGAAATCTGTCCATTCCTGATCATTTGAAAGACCAAATGTCCTGTAAATACTTTTATAATAATTTTTTAATTCTGTGAAAGTCTTGAATGCAGGAGGAGCTCCAACATAGCTGATTATCCTGCTTATGCCTTCAATATCCTCTACGCGGTTTTCTGAAGCACCTGCCCCAATATCATTTAACACCAGATGGGTAATCCGATGCTGATGGGCAGGTGTGCCGCTGATACGGATGCCGATTGCGCCTCCCATCGAGGTTCCCACCCAGCGGACTTTTTCAATCCCCAAATGATTCAATAACCCGATGGCAAGATTGCTGTACGTTCCAAAGCAGTAATCTCTTTCAGGGTCCGTGCTCCATTCGCTTTGTCCGCGCCCGATGGTATCAGGGCAAATCACATAATACCTGTCAGCTAAATTCCTTGCCAGGATATCAAAGTCCCGCCCATTCCGGGTCAGTCCATGCCAGCAAACCATAGCAGGGTTCCCCGGGTCTCCCCATTCCGTAAAATGAACTTCCATACCACTAATTGTTTCAAATCTTGATTTCGGCTCCATCACTAAGAATACCCCTTTTCTTAAATTCTGTTTAATCTAATTATTCAAGATAACCAAAGATATCCCCTTCTTTCATCTAAGAACCTTCGATATAAAACTTGTTTGATAGATACGTATCAAAGAGCTAGTTTAAGAAAAGCTAACATGTTTTCGTTTACATGATGTTTAACAAATATGCAGCAATCGGGTATAATAGCAACTGTCTAAAACGGCCCCGGCTTTCATGAGAGTTGAAAGTCAAACAAATTAATAGAAGAGGTGTATTTGGTTGGATTTGCAAAAAATTAAATATGAATGGTTTGGGAATATCAGGGGTGATATTCTTTCTGGTCTGGTCGTGGCGTTTGCATTGGTTCCGGAAGCGATTGGTTTTTCTATCATTGCAGGAGTCAATCCGATGGTTGGTTTGTATGCTTCCTTTTGCATCGCCCTTGTCATTGCCTTTGTAGGCGGCAGGCCCGCGATGATTTCAGCAGCCACTGGTGCAACGGCCTTACTGATGGGCGGTTTGGTGAAAGGACATGGTCTGCAATATTTGCTTGCAGCCACGATTCTGACAGGAATTATCCAGATTATACTCGGATCTTTGAAAATAGCCCGTTTGATGAAGTTCATTCCCCGGTCTGTAATGACGGGTTTTGTGAATTCACTGGCCATCCTGATATTCATGGCACAATTGACCCACTTTCAAGGTGCAACATGGGTGATGTATGCGATGGTTGCCGGAGGTTTGGCGATTATTTATTTGTTCCCGCGAATTACGAAGGCTGTGCCTTCTCCGCTGGTTGCAATCATTGTGATCACCATTATCGCCGTTGCAACAGGAGCGCATGTGCGCACCATCGGAGATTTGGGCAATTTAAGCCAGTCTCTGCCGACGTTTTTTATCCCGGATGTACCGTTTAACCTGGAGACATTCCGCATCATTTTTCCATATTCACTGGGAATTGCTCTGGTTGGGCTGATTGAATCCCTTTTGACTGCACAAATCGTGGATGACCTGACAGATACATCAAGTGACAAAAACAAGGAAGCACGCGGCCAGGGAATTGCCAATATCGCTTCAGGGTTATTCGGCGGCATGGCAGGCTGTGCGATGATCGGCCAATCTGGCATAAACGTCAGATCCGGCGGCCGGGGAAGGCTATCCACCTTTGTCGCAGCTGTCTTTTTAATGATTTTAATCGTTGCTTTAAACGATGTTCTTGTAAAAATTCCAATGGCTGCATTAGTGGCTGTCATGATTATGGTTTGTATCGGAACCTTCGACTGGTCATCTCTAAGGAAATTGCCAATCATGCCAATTACAGATACAATCGTGATGGTCGTTACCGTGATTACAGTTGTCGCAACGGACAACCTGTCCATCGGAGTGGTAACGGGTGTGATTTTAAGCGCCATTTTCTTTGCTTCCAAAATGTCCAAGGTTGAAGTAAAAACTCTTACGGGTGCAGATTCAAATAAGAAAACCTATCAAGTGTACGGACAGCTTTTCTTTGCTTCTGTTACTGATTTTGTGGATCAATTTGATTTTAAGGAAGAAATCTCTGAAGTTGATCTCGACTTATCCAACACACATCTTTGGGATGATTCAGCCGTAGGCGCCATCGATAAAGTCGTGTTAAAGTACAGGCAAAATGGCGTAAAAGTGAATATTAAAGGATTGAATTCTGCCAGTACCAAGCTGATGGATAAACTGGCTGTCATCAATGCTGCTGCTAAGTAAAAACCTGAAGCAAAAAACCACGTTCATATGAGCGTGGTTTTTTGTGTTACCGAGACATACTGGCAGCTTTTAATTTTTCATTCAGCAGCCTGAAGGTTTCTGTGACTTTTTCTTTTGGCACCTTTTCAAATGAATCACCCAAACTGATTTCAAAATAACAAGAGTTCTCACCACTACTGTTCAAATAGCTTGTTAGGCCGATACCGGTTTCCTGCTGCAGTTCTGACAGCACTTTTTCAGCATGTTCTGCAGGGAGCTGGAAATACACGTGAAACATATTGGAAACAGGCACCTGAGGAAGTGTTGATATATGTTCACAGGAATTGAAGTGCTCAGCAAGCATCTTCGCCTGCTCATAATACAATGGCATTTTTTCAAAGCGCTGATTGAAATAATAATCCGAGGAAATGATGTAAGGATACAGGCTGATCAAATCACCGCCATAGCGTCTTTTCCAAATTTTCGATTCTGCAATGAAAGATTCACTTCCAGCAAGGATCGCCCCGGCAATCCCGCCGATTCCTTTATAAAATGACATATACACACTGTCAAAAAGAGAACAAACCTCTGCAGCAGATTTCCCGTAATATGGAAGCACCTCAGGCAAACGTGCTCCGTCCAGATGAAGCCGTATCTTCTTTTCCTGACAGAAGGCTGAGATTTTCTCCAATGTTTCAAAGCTTGGCAGCTGGCCGCCAATTTCCCGCTGAGGCAGCTCAAGCAGCACACACGAAACCTCATCTTCCATGTTAACGATATCTTCAAGCTCAATTACCCGGGTTTTGTCTGCGAGCAGAATAGTTTCAATGTTGTGCAGCTTTTTCAGGCCATCTTGTTCATGAATTTCAAGGTGGCTCAACGGATGATAGGCAACTTTCTTTATACCCTTTTCATCAGACCAGATCCTGAGTGCAATCTGCTGGGCCATCGTTCCGCTCGGAAAAAAGACCGCCGCTTCCTTGCCCAATAATGCAGCCATCTTATCCTGGAAATCCTCAATGACCTTCCCTTTCCCGTAAATATCGCTTTCCTGCGTTCCTTCGATATTCTGGAAAGCCTCTTTAAGTACACCAGCATTGCGTTTGCCATGGCCGCCAAGCAGATAGCTGCTGTTGCCAAATGACTCTTTTAATGAAATAGTTTCCTTCATTATGCATGCGCCTGCCTTTTTTCTGAATATTTTAATGATATATTCACTATAACATGTAACTATCTATTAAAACTCTTTAAAAATTGAGACGCTGCACCAGGAATCATGCAGCTTTGTTGGATAATCGTGCAGGTTTATTGATAATCGTGCAGGTTTCTGACAAAATCATGCGACTTTTCCGAGGAATCGTGCGACTTTACCTATTAATCATGCAACTTTTAAATCCCCTGCTAAATAGCAGAATTGCTGCCTATTAACTGTTTATTTCCGTCATTAAAATGATATATATCATGAATATACTCCGTTATTTTGCCATCACAAAGGATTGCACTTCCATTTGGTATGGCGTAGATGTCTCTATTTTGTGATAAAGGAATAAGCTCTTCATCATTGTTTGCATCGTAATGAACTTCAACGCTGTAATCCAAAATTCCCAAGCCTTTTATAAAATGAGTTTCTGGATAGTCATCGTCTTTTGTGATCAAACAGTCTTTACAGAAGATGAGTGCGCCTGCACTGACACCAATCATCATGCCGGAGAATTTTTGCAAAGAATGCAGCAGATTTTTTTCTAACAATCTTTCCATTAACAGCACCGGTCTTCCTCCAGTAAAATATAGGATTTCGCATGTCCCAATCTCCTGCTGCATTTCGGTACTTGTTAACGAATCATCAAGCAGGGAAATCTCCTCATTTCCCATTTCAGCAAATAATGTTTTTGCTGATTGAACCCATCTATCCCGTTTTGATACCTCCGTTGCAAAGGGAATAATTAATACTTTATTTCTGGCATTTGTATATCGGGACACAGCATCCATCACATCGTCAAGCTCTCCTGCAGAGGGATTTCCTCCTCCGATTAAACATACTTTCATAAACATTCTCCTCATTATTTAATTACAGAATAAATGCAAGTGTCAGTGAGTCTGTTTCCGTCTGCGGATAAATCTTCATTCCTAAGGGTCCCTTCTAAGCTGAATCCCAGTTTTTCAGGAATCGCACGGCTCTTTCTGTTTTCACTTTCACATCTGATTTCAACTCTTCTGCAAGAAATCGTATTCAGGGCCAGGTTTGTTAATTCCTGTACCGCTTCTGTCATATATCCTTTTCCGGTGAATGCTGTATTCATCCAGTAACCGATTTGACAGCTTGGAATATCCCAATCTATGTCCTGAAGGCTTGCTGTTCCTATGAATTCATTTGTTTCTTTTTCAAAAAGCAGAAAGCGGAAAGCCTCTCGTTTTAAAAATTTCACATGAGCCATTCTGAGATTAATTTCTGTTTCTTCCGCTTCAGGAATAGTTTGAGCAAATGGCAGCCATGCTTTCAGTTCAGGAAAAGACTCCCTTATTGCCTTGTTCACAACGCTTCCATCACCAGTCTGCCGGGGAGCTCTAAGAATTAACCGGCTTGTTTCTAATTGCAATGGTATATCCAGTAAAATTGGGTTCACTGCCTTTCCCTCCTTTTCTTTTAAAAAATCGAAAAAACTCCCGCCTTCAAGACAACAGTCTTGAGGGCGAGAGTTATAGATAGCTTCGCGGTACCACCTCAGTTTGCTGATACATCACTATACCAGCCTTTTCGGGTAAAGTACCCTATCTTGATACCTGAAGAAACCGTCCTGTTATCCCCATTCATACTGGGCCAGAAAAACTCCAAGTCTTTATTCGCTAAGCAGATTATTGCTCCCTTTCAGCAAGGCAGGAGCTCTCTGTGAACAACTCTTACTCAGCTACTCATCTCTTCATCGTTATTTATATGCAATTTTTTACATCCTACCAGTTATTCACTGACTTTTCAATTTATTTTTCACGAATTAGAAATTAAGATATTAATACAATGCTTGAAGCCTCAATAATTACGGGACTTTATAACTTTCATGTAAAATCGTGCAACTTTCTCGAGGAATCGTGCGACTTTCACATAAAATCATGCGACTTTCTCACGGAATCATGAGACTTTCACATAAAATCATGCTACTTTCACGAAAAATCGTGCAACTCCAAAATTCCCATGCTAAATACGAGAAAAGTTAGAGAATACCGCTTGTACTCGTCAACCTTAAATGGTTATATTTATTATTAATGGGATTATATATAAAAATTTTCTGCATTTTAATAGAAAATTATTTTGTAAAGCTGTTTCGTTAATATTGCTGCTATGGAACAAGGTGGTTGCTTTCCGCAGGTCAGGCGGTGAGCCTCCTCAGCTGCGTCTGCGTGGTTTCATCTGTTCCGTCTCGTACCTTACGTTCCAATCAACCTGACTTAACAATAAGATCGCCTCACAGAATTACAAAAAAAAACAAAAAAATGATCCTCAGAAAATATGATTAAATTACGAAAATATCTCACCAATGATTCAATAAGGAAGACAGCGGAATGGAGTTTAGAATTAAAAATGTAGAATTTGAAATGAAACTTTCAGGCAAAAGTAACATGGTAAAAACAAACAGGGCCTTTAAAAGTATTCCAGCGCTTTGGAGCAAGGCGAAAAAAGAAGGTTTTATGCAAGAATTAAAAGATATGTCCTGGGAGAATCCCAAATGTTCACTACAAGGAATTTTATGCGTATGCGGAAATGAAGCAGCTATTGAATAATGAATACAGCCATTACATCATAGAATGGCTTCTCACGCAATGAAATCTGAGGGCACCTTAGCACCATGTAATTGAGGATAACGAATTACTTAATGTACGCTGGTATTCTATAAATATATTCTTTGCATTAAAAGCTAATTTAATTTTTAAAGAGCCGATTGCACTCCTCTATTATATACTCCATATACCCCAGAGCATCTCTTCGCCTCTCAAAAATAGATTTGTAGGAGGATTTCTTGATGCCTTTCCTAAGCCTTAGTGATTCATGAATAATTTTATGCCACTTATCAGGCACAGTTTGCAGTGCATATTCACCCCCACCTGCCTTGGAGGTAATGTCGTGTTCTCTAAAAGTAAAATAAAGACGTGAAATTCCTAATACTCCCCATTCAATACAGCTCAGACTAGCTAGCGAATATATGTATCGGGCTGATGGGAATTTCCTGCACCCGCAAACCCAGTTCACCCAATAGGTGTTAAGGTTATTCCTCATATTTTTCAATAGTATATCCCAGTCTACCTCTAGTCCAGCTTGCTCCATGCTTGGCCCTTTTACAGCGATTCCGTATTTTTTCAATTGATAGGCATCAATTGAGTTTTTATCAAACATGATTTCACCATAAAACTTGCCTTCATTAAAGCGGAGTGCGGGAATTTCAGATTTGTCCCTGCAGCCAAGATCTTCCTGTATGACATACCATCCATCCAAAGGCGTTTTGGAATTAATTTTTTGCATAAGCTGATGAAGCCTTTTTAATAATTGAATATCTTCATCAGCTGCTTTTTTCTTGATAGCCGCAATGAAATCAATATCACTGCGGCCTTCCTGATACGCGCCGAGCGATGATGAGCCATAAAGATAGAAAGCCTCAAGATTATCTGGCATCTCTTTTTCAAGATTATCAAAATATGAATCCAGCAGATTGTTCACGCTGTCCATAGCCCCTACCCCCATCTATCAAGTTTTACAATTCAATTTCCTTAATGATTCTTGCAGGATTTCCTCCAACAACCACGTTATCCGGCACATCCTTTGTCACCACTGCTCCTGAAGCGATAACGGCATTATTCCCGATGGTTACGCCCGGGTTGATGACAGCTCTTCCGCCTATCCAGACGTTATTTCCGATAGTGACCGGCTTGCCATATTCTAAACCGGAATTCCGTTCTGCCGGGTTAAGGGGATGTGTGGCTGTGTAAATATGCACCCCTGGGGCAAGAAAACAATTGTCACCCATTTTGACTTCACATACATCCAGAATGACGCAATCAAAGTTTGCATAAAAATTTTCTCCGACAAAGATGTTATAGCCATAATCACACCGGAAATTCGGTTCTATGTATAAGCCATTGCCTGTGGAACCGAATAGCTCCTTCAATAATACTGTCCGTTTATCGATCTCCGTTTCCAGTGTTTCATTAAAAATCCTGACCTGGCGGCGGGCACTTACGCGGCCTTCTGCCAATTCAGGATCAGCGGGATTATACATTTCTCCAAGTATCATTTTCTCTTTTTCTGTTTTCATTGCACTCTCTCCTTAAAGGTTAGCAGGATCCATTCACCCTGCAATATTTTGCTGCACCCTGATTTTCATGATTTTATTAATTTTTTCAGATGTAAAAAGCATCCCAATCATGTAAGCGGCGGCAAGGAACGGAAATATGCCAATGGACGTATGTGAAGCAAGGATTCCGAGAAATGGCGGCAAAAAGGTCGTGCCCGTGTAGGCAGCCGCCATCTGAAAGCCAATGATGGACTGCGAATGATGCTTGCCAAACCGTATTGGCGTTTCATGAATCATGCATGGAAAAATAGGGGCCAAGCCGAGTCCCGCCAAAATCAGGCCAGGAAGTGACATAAAAGCGGGCAGAGGCAGAATCAGGATCACTGCGCCAATAAGCGCAATGATCTGCCCCGTCCGAATCAGCATTTTGCTGCTTACTTTTAGGGTAATGAACCCAGTGATAAGCCTTCCTATTGTAATTCCGGCATAATACAGCGATATCCACTGAGCTGCACCGGCTGCTGATATTCCTTTGCTTTGAACAAGAAAACTGCTCCCCCACAGACCGACCGTTGATTCGGCACCACAGTAAAAAAAGAATGAAACAAGCGCAAACTTGACTCCATTGATTGAAAGCGGTCTTGTTTTCCCATTTTCAGGGACGGCAGGCTCCATATGATTGGATGCTTCAGCTTTGCTTTCCGAAATTTTTGATACTCTCGACCACAACGGCAGCACTAATAAGAGGACAAACGCTAAGCTAAATTGCAAAATTGATATGGTAAAATAGCCAGCTCTCCATGATCCTTGAGCCGTAATGTAATGTGACATAATAATAGGCCCTGTGCTTGCCCCCACTCCCCAAAAACAATGCAGCCAGCTCATATGATGGGCTTTATAATGGAGGGCGACATAGTTGTTTAACACTGAGTCAATCGCACCTGCACCAAGGCCGAGCGGCACTGCAAAGAGAATAAGCCAGACGAGGGACGATGAATAGGAATAGCCTAGAAGAGCCGCCGCCGTCAATATCACACTGGCAAATGTAACGTTCCCGGTTCCTAAGCGTCTATACAGCCAGCCGCTGGCTAAACTTGAAACAATGGTGCCGGACGCAATCGCCATAAAAATATAACCGGCTGTATCAAGGGACTGCCCAAATTCCGGCTGCATCACAGGCCAGGCTGAACCCAGTAAAGAATCAGGAAGCCCGAGACTGATGAATGCCAGATAAATCGCTATCAATAATAATGTCGCCAATCATTCTCACTCCTTCTCTAGCTCCTCAGTATCCGTTTCAATGCAAGATATTGCAGCCCGTGAAGATAATCCTCGCGCCAGTCGCTTAATGCCAGATCAGGGAGATGCTCTGTTGGCACATATTTTGCACTTTCTTTTTTAAGGTTTTCAATTTGTGAAACATGGAATTCCTTGTTATTAAGAATAATTTCATGAGGGTTGATAATCGCCGCAAGTGACGCAATCAGCCTGCTGATGGCCTTCAAATTCACAATCCCTTTTCTGTCTTTTTCCTGCTGCATCGCCTGAAGGAAGTTGTGCTCATCATAAAGCGGGACAAATGAAACCTCTCCCGCAAAGAACGTGCTCCCCTGGACTACATTTCCGTTAACAAGCAAACCGGCGCCAGGACCATTTTTCCCAGTATAGATATAGGCAGCGGAATAATCAGGATCCTTTCCTGTTCGGTCATGATAACCAAGCACGGCCGCATTCATATCATTCTCCACAATTGCGGGAATGCCGAATCTCCCCTCAAAAATGCCCTGCAGATCCAGATTTTGAAATTCCTCATAATCAGGAATAAAAAAGATTCGCCCCTTCTCAACAGAACCCGGCACACCAAAAGCAGCTCCGCTGATTTTTGGAAACCTGGCCAGCACTTCTCCGATCCACGCCATTAAAGCACCTTTGCCATCTTGAAGAAAGCCTTTGCATGACCCATGCTCCTTTACTTCCCCGAGGCAATTAAATACCGTGTAAACCGTTTCATTTTTTTCTAAAAAAACAGACAGCCCAAGCATGTAATCCGGATTATACACATAACGCTGTGCCCGCCTTCCCCCGCTGGATTCATCAAGGCCTGCAGCAAACACCTCTCCGCTCTTTTCCATACGTGAAATCATCTTGCTCACCGTAGGAAAACTAATGCCTGCCCTATCGCAAAGAGTTGCCTTCGTAGCACTGCCCATCTGCAAAAGAGCAACCCGGATACCATGCATAATCTGTAATTCCCTTTCCTTTGAAGAAGACCATTTCTCGCCCAATACACTCACCCGCTTAAAAAAATGCACATTGATTATGAAACCGATAACCACTTATTAAACGCGTTTAATAAGTACCCGGAAAGTATATCATAAATCCTGATTTTTTTGAAAATTTTTTAATCCTATTATTGGAGGTTCACCCTTCACTTTGCCGTCCTTTGATAGTCCGACCCTCTACGTTAGCTTCCGGTGGAACGTTCAAAGGCTTCATGTCCATTATTATTTAGTCGAAACTAGTTTACTGCGCATTAACGACTTGATATTCTCTTCTTCGCCGGCCCAAGATAGATATTCTTCTAGCAATCCCAATCCTTTTTCAATATTACCAAGCTTTGCTTCAATAAATGCTTGTACATACATTGGGCTTGGATAACGAAAGAATATATCTTCTTCCTTTAGTTGCGTATATACAATGTTTCGCAGTTCCTCAAGAGAAGGGACTTTTTTAAACCAAACTTCGATATTATTCATGTCCCTCATTATCGCCTTCGTAATGGAGTGCTTCACATTATCATTAGTCCACTGTGAAATCTCCTGCCCACCACAGACCCATACATGTTTCTTGACACTTTTTTCTGTTTTAAAGTATCTAAGTTTGTTTCCAGACTTAAGCGGAACGAAATCAAGGCAAACCCCATATGATAACCAGCCTATACCGCCTTTTGACGGGCCATAGGAAACAACTTTTCTCATGGATTTATTGTTTTCACCAATCCAAAAATAATCCCCTCTCCACTTTAACCCTAATGGCGTGAGAAAGGGGGTAACAACCTCATTTAGCAACTCTTTTAACTTTTCACCTTGTATTAAATCATTCATAACTTACCTCCCGCTTAACTTTATCGGTTAAATCAATAACTCCTTCCAAAACAATCATTTTTTTAAACACTCTTCTTCAGGCTTCATATTCACCTGTTCCCAATTCTCATCGCCGCTCTTGCGAAATTGAGCAATTTCTAAATCAGTACCATTCGTTAAGGTGAAAAATATAAAAGAATAATCGGCACCATCTTTACCATGAAAAGATATCGTCTTTACATAATCCTTTTTTACTGCAGGATATCTCTTCTCAATTAGCTTGCACCAGCTTCCATACTTCACATCAACAATACTTTCCGCGTCTTGATCCCAGCCGTGGTAAGGTGCACACAGGAAATCCTCCGCAGTCTGATTGATATCTGAAATTCGATACCCGTTTTTTTGGGATGCAAGCTGTATAAATCCGTAATAATATCCAAAGTATTCAGCGCTTTTATTCTCAATTGCTTCAATCGTCTCCAATTCGTAAAAAAACCTGATTTTCTTTTTCATATCCGGCACCCGGCAAAGCTTGATTAAAGTTGTGTGACCCCTCCCGGCAAAAGAGTGCAAATATTCTTCATAACTGATCTTCTGTTGATAGCCCTCCGATAGAAAATTGTAGGCAATCGGAAAAGGGACCTTTGCATCCCCAATGCTTCCGCAGCTCCTCACACCGATGTTTTCCGCTTCACGAAGGATGCTGAAATAGTTAAGAAGCGTGTCTTCAGGCGTATTGGCCAATTCAGCAGGAATCACAATTTCATTAGGCTTTTTATTAAAATAAGGCTGAAAAAAATCAAACGATGCAACCCTTAAATTTAAGGCGGGCGAACATGATGGACGGAAATATTTTTGATAATAAGCAGATTGGCTGATATTATTCACTTTCTTCACCTCACCTACAGAATATGGGCAACGGTAAGATACGTGAAAATACATTGGCTAATTATTCTAAAACCCAAGGACTGGTTTATATATGATAAGCAGGATATTAGAGCAGATTTTTTTAGTTGTTCAACTCTCCCAAGAACAAGTTAATGCTCTATGTACTAGTTTGCTCAACAAATTAGCTAATTCTATAATTTTGATTGCTTAAAATTTGTTCTATTATAAACTCAATTGTTTTTTCGCTCGTATCCAAGATATATCTATCGTCAAGCCCTGACCTCATAAATTCATTCATTAGAACGGAACAACGTTCACCCATCCTATCTTCTGAATTTCTTAGTTGATCTCTCTTTAGCAATGTATCTTTATCACTCCATAGAACTGCATAATATACAGAAACATCCATACTATTTAAGTTCTCTTTTAACCATTTGACCTCTGTTGGAAAGGTGACATAATCAATAACTACATCATTATTAAAATCAAGGAAATTTTGTGTAAGGCTTAAAATATTTGTCCAAATTAAAGAAGTTTCCCATTTGCTTTCCCAAGGTATTTCACGTCCGTTTATGTGCATATGACTTACGTAATCTCCTGAAATATAAGCGCTTTGATTTAATTTCCTCACGAGTTTTTTTGAGACAGTTGATTTACCAACCCCTGCTGGTCCAGATATGATGTAAACTTTTTTTGATTTATTACTCATTTGGAATTCCTCCCCTATTGATCCAAAGTCAACTGAACAGTAAAGTATAATAGAAAAATAAATAATGTTTATACAGGACAATTTACTGCTCCGAGGGTCTTTTTTTTATTATTTTGCTGCCAACCATATGATTAATAAAATAATAGCAATGCTGCCCCAAAAGATTGTTTGTTTATTTTTCAGCTCAGCACCTCCCCTTAATAGGCTTTAGTTTCCGGACTAAATAAAAAAAACGGGTAAACCCGCGGAATTTTGAACCAACCGAAGAATTCATTCCGATGTTAAAAAGCGCTAAAAAACCCTTTATGGTCTCTACGAGTACAAGTTATTTTTTAAGTTCATTAACTCGAGATGCAATAATATTTAGACTTTCTTGAATTTCCTGTAACACGTCAATTTGACTTGCAGTTTTCCAGGCAATAATGGCTAAACTTATTGCCATTACAATTAAACTGGCAGCCTTGATGTATTCCAATATGTCTTTTTTCATTTACATATCTCCTTTTTATGGGAAGACTTCATCAAGATTCACCATTCCATTAACTTTGCAAAACCTAATTCTGCTTTCAAAATCCCCTGTCTCACCTCCCTGCAGTTTCTGCCTTTATTTCAATCTACTCAATGGAACTTTTTCTTACTCAAAAAGCACTCCATATAAAAATTCCTATTTGAAATATTCTCTTTTAAAAAAACAAATTCCTCCTTCAACAAACTGCTTCATTAATTCTCCAAATAAAATAGCCGCCTAGAAAGACAGCAGTATCTCAAGCCTTCTTATAGTCAAGTCCCGTACAAACATTATGCCATAGACAGAATGAGAGATACCCTGATCGGTTTATTGGTTACAGGAATCATTCAGTTGATATGGTTCCGTCTAATTTTAAGGAGTACACGAAAAATTCCTAATTTCAAGTAGAAGCTTTTATTGAATCCAGTGGTGAGGGCTTTACCTTGATTCAATATCTTTATCTTTTGATTAAAGGTTCATTATAAAAAAAGAATAGAAATTACTCATTAATGTTAACCCGGCAGATTAGCGGACCAAGGAACCGGAAAACAATATGGTATAATTTAGTTAATATTTAATAAATTCAAGAAATTATAGGAGTATTTATATGACCAGTCCGCAAGATCTTTTAGTGCTTGATATATCGTACTACGAAACCTTTACTAACCGAATCGATACCGCGTGGGGTACAATGTTTTGTAATGAAAACCAGCCAAATTGGTATGACTCAAATCATGCACATATAATTAATGCGTGCCTAGATCCACAGTCAGTAATACATGAAGTAATCAGTTATTATCAATCTCGAAAAATCATACCAAGATTCTATATATATAACTTAGACATCCAGCAAGATCTGCTCTCGGAATTAAAAAACAGGAATTTCGGCTACGAAGAATTAATTAGCCCCGTTCAATTATGGAATAACCGAGTGATTGACATTGATAATAACAGCAGAGTTACTATTGAAAAAGTAACAAAAGAAAATTACCAGGAAGCATTGAATATAGAGGGCAGCATTAAGGAATTTGGTGGAAAAGAAGCAATTGAAAAGGTTTATGAAGATCAATTTAATCATCATTCCTTCACACATTATCTTCTTCGGTACAATGGAATAGCCTGTTCCACCGCCTGTATTTTTGTAGATGGAAACCAGGCTCGCATGGAAAGCGTAGCTACAATTGAAGCATTCAGAGGAAAAGGCTTAATCGGTGAAATGATTCAGTTTATACAAAAAGAAGTGCTAAATAGAGACATAAAAAAGCTATGGGTTTTTCCAATAAATGAATCAGTAGAAAAAGTATATCAAAAATATGGTTTTCAAACAGTAGATAAACTTATACAAGGACATGCATTTTTGAGTGGAAAAAGCATCAAAGAAATCCGGGAATAGGATAAAGAACGGCTTTTAACTCTTATTGAGCTACGATGGAAGGACCATAACTTCAAATAAATTGTATATTTGAAGAAAAATAAAGGTAGGAGTATTGAACAAAAGTTATATATCAAGCAGCGAAAGAACTTATTGAAAAAAGATACCCTACTGGCTGGGGTGGAGCAGCAGCAATGCACACTAACAATGGAGAAATATTAACAAGTGTATCTCCAGAGGTCATAAATGCTTCAACAGAGGCTCCCATATTTTATCTATTGGGCTTCTGCTGATGCTTCTACAGCTCCTTAATCCGTTGTATTCGGTATACGATGAAATTATTCTTGATGTTAAATCAGTTGGGATGATTATATTGACCCTTACTTGTCTTAAAATCCAACTTATGGTTAAATTTAACATGTTGGTTGAATATGCTAAAAAAAGCGACGTGGCTATACACGTTGCTTTTTTTGAAGCTTATTAAGGCTGATTCCAAAAAAGTGTAGAAACAGCAGGTACAACGACAGACAACAAAAGAATAAGTAAATTGCCAGTGAAACCAATAAATTTAAGAGCACCTTTATTACTTATAAGCGCTGCCAATAAACCAATGATCGGAAGGATTATACAAATCGCTATCATTACTGGGCCTGGAAATGGATCACCACTAGCAGTAAATAAAGATGAAGCTGTCACTATAACTGAAACTATAAAAGCAACAACAGATATAAGACCTGATTTTTTCATAATTGCACCATTCCTTTTATGTCAAATATTAACATATTCGTCAAAATAAATAAGGGATTTTTCAACAAACAAGATATATCCTAATTAGTCCTCATCTAATCCTTTAGAACACGAAATAATAAATTCTCTTAGGTTTGGAGCTAATTCTTCAAATTCTCTTGTTTCGTGATACCAAATATAAACTTTGATATCAACTGTCTTATCTGTAACCCGATAACATAACTTATCTCCTGTTCCATCTTCACCAATGGATATCAGCTCATTTGCCATTCCTTCATCTCTTACTTCTTTATTTTGCCTTACTATGTCATCCCAAGTTCTCTTTACATTTTTCGGGTCTTTGATAGGGAAAAGCGTCCATTCACCAATTTCGGCATTGTTAGATAGCTTGAAAAGTTCCTTGTATTGTTTTGGCAAGGCTACATTTAATTCTTTTTCTGCTAAATTTATATCGGAATCAGTAACTCCTGGTTTTTTTGAATCAATTAAGTCGATTATGTCATTCATTCACAAAACTCCCCCTCCTACTTTTAGCCAAATTAACATCCGGTTGCTCAAATGCACACGTTACTTCTTTTGAATTCTACTGAAAATTAGTATTCTAACAGATATTACGTTTCAGAAAATAACTCTCTCTTCTCCCCATCCTGATATATCTGAAATTCATAATCGGAATTGATAATGATTTTATTGTTATTTATGAATGTAATCTCAAGAGGAAATATAGCAGATATTTTATCGGAAAAGATCCATCTTCTCCCCGGCTGAGCTAATATAATAAATATTCCGCTGCTTCTTTCTCCCATAAAATTAAGCGATGTTCTGCTAATTGCATCATTGTCACGCTCGGTCAAACCAATTTCATTTAATTTTTCACTTACACTTATAGTGTCCTTTACGACTAAACCTATTTCACTTATGTTTAAAATACTTTTAACAGAAAAAGGCTCATTACTATTTTCAGCAATTTCATACCTTGAAATAAATTCTACTATATTCCCAGAAGGATCATAGAAATAAAGAGCATGGGCAGGAAAATGAGCAAAATGTACTTCATCTAATCCATCTTCAACAAGTAAGCATACTCTTTCTTTTGCCCATGATTTTGCTTCATTAAATTTGTTAGCTGGTATGTTAAAAGCAAAGTGATAATAGGGGCTATCTGCTGCTTCTTTTGTTGTAAACTCAAATTCACCAGTACCAACAGCAAATCGAAAGCTATTTTTATCCTCATTAATTAGGGAAAAACCCAATGTATTAATATAGAAATTTTTCATTTCCATTAAACTGTTTGTCTGTAAAACCATCGATTTAATTTCCATTGATAATAACACCTTCCCTGTATATCTAATTATGTAGTAAGTCCATTTCTTAAACATATCCTTATTCTGGTTATTGCCAGAAACACTAATTATATCTCTCACAGCCTTAAACTATTTAAAGAATGCCGTACTTTTTTAATGCATAATGAATACCATCTTCACTGGACTTTTTCGTAACAAAATCCGCAGCATTTTTTAATTTTTCACTTCCGTTACCCATCGCTATACCTAGACCTGCGAGTTCCAGCATATCAATATCATTTTCACCATCTCCAAAGGCAATTGCTTCTGATTTATTGATATTAAAAAATTCCAAAGTTTTTATGATTGCCAGAGATTTTGAAACATCATCCTGTAAAACATTTAAGACATACGGGTGCCATCGTCTAAACGTTAGAAGCGGAAACCTTTGTATGTACTTCTCAACGGTTTCATCATTTGCAAATAAACATAATAAAAATACTTCTTCACTGGGAGTTTGAAGATGGGTTTTAGGATACTCATTGAGACAAAGTTTCCTTTAAAGCAGTTAAGATTTTCTGCTCTGTTACACCATTCATACTAAATTCTTCTGTATAGAATGACAAACCGTTATTTTCTAATTCCGCAAATTCCATAACTTCTTTAATTATACCTTTATCCATTGGTACTTTATGAATAACTTCCTGTAAGTGTTTCACGTACCCGCCATTTGCTGTTATAAAGGTTTCTATACCTAATTCCTTCAGTTCCTTACACATTGAAAGTGGTCTTCCTGTTGCTGCCACAACCTTTATCCCTTTTCTTTTCAACTCTTCTATTGCTTTAACTGTAGAGATAGGAATACTGCCATCTTCGTGATTTGTAATAGTCCCATCAACATCGAAAAACACAATACGATAACTCATTATTATCCCCCTGAATAGCTTCAATAAACCATACAATTTTTTTTATATTCGCATTCAAACAGGCATCCATTTTTACCCTTTCAACTTTCTTTTGTCTTCCACATATACAAATTATAGATAAGTGAAATAGCAAAAATAACAAGGATAAATAATACAAAAAGTGATTTTCCTAGCATACTTAAGTCTATGAAATGATAAATAATGATAACTGCCAAAACTATTATAGGAGAACTTATTAATGTTCTAATCACCTTCCTCCTATAAGATAAGCCAAAGTAATTTAATTGAAAACCTTTATCCACTTTTGATTTGCTTTTATAAACAACCGAGAAAATGATCACTACAAGCAGGGAACTCATAACGGGAATCTAAAAAGTTATCACAAGCAATCCTTCATGAATAAAAAATGAATACGATAATATTGCCTAATTATACTTTACCATTAAATCCCATAATTTTCTGTATTAATGTATAAATCAATACCAGTCTTACTCTATTATGTGAACGGGTCCGTTAGTCGAAGAAGATTTAACATAGTGAATAAGCGGCCATTTTTAAATTTTATTACACTTTTAAATAATAGAAGTTACGGATTACCCCTCAATTTTATGTCCTTTACCCATTCCTTGATATCGATTTTTCTCCAGAACAAAAAGGCTGCTATTTAGCAGCCTTTAGTGGAACAAATAGAGAAAGACTGTATTAAGTTGTCACAGCTTCTAATTTCATAATGGCACCAAAATACTGTGAAGCAGTAGTAAACGTAATAAATGAACAAAGTTCACTAATTTCTGCATCAGAAAGATACTCTCTTAATATATTAAATTGAGCTTCTGATATATTCCCTTTTTGTTTTATAAAAACCTCTCCAAAGCCTGCTGCAATAGACATTTTCTCATCGAACAAATGAGGTTCAGGTGTTCCTTTTGCCTTGCAATACTCACAGCCATTAGAAGTGGATTATGCTAAATTAGGCGCTCCTATTCAATGCATGATAGAAGCAACCGTTAAAAATGGAGATTATACTTCTTTTAAGAGATATATTGAAGAACTTCCAAATGTTGAATTTTGTTACCGAATCGCTGGAAACGCCTGTTATATGCTTAAAATGCAGTTCGATACATTTGCCAAAGCAGAAGAATTTATTGAAGAGGTAAATCCTTATGCTCAAACGGTAACGCATTTTATTTTTTCTAAAGTTCAGACGAGTATAAGATTTGGTTCAGACTGAATTCTTGTTCAGCTAACATGTTTTTTAGATAAAACAAAAAAACTGCCGCAGCAGCAAATTCATCTTCAGCTAACGGGTGCGTGAGCTGAATAAAATTATTGACCCCTTCAGAAATGAACGATTGCGGCAAGTTATATACATTGTTCAAGAACAATGACCTTGCTCAAATCTTAGTACCTTTCTGAAGTTCTTTTCAGCAGTTTGATTCCTGTAAGCCAAAGGGCAGCTCCGGTTCCCCACAAAATCAGGGCTGAACCAAATCCGAGAGTTGCCCACCATACCTCAAGTTGATGATGCTCTATGGTAACTCTGACAGGTAATGTCAGTAATGTAACGATAGCAAGCAAGCAAAGGAGTGTGCCTGCAATATAATGGATTCTAACCCTAAAGAGGCGGGCTAGAGGAAAGAAGTGAGCACCCACAATAAGGGCCATCACAGGGACAAACAAATCTAAATGGTTGGCAGCCCTGCATATTGCACTGGCGGCGGCAATAAACACACCTTCTAAACCAAAAATAATACCGAACATGATACTCATTCTTTTTGAATGACGGGCAGAATTCCCTTCCATTATTACGTTTGATAGCATTTTTGACTTCTTTATTAGTTTGATTCCACCTATAAGGAGGAAGACACCAATCAACAGGGATACCATCAAAAACCAAATAAATCCCCATCCCTGCAAACCTCTTATACCAATTCCTGCCCAAAGAGTACCGAAAAATGCCATGAAAAGAACTCCGGCTGCCGTCCCGCGCACAGCAGCACCGTGAATGATTGTTTGCGGCATATAATAACTCCACCTCTTTCCATTGCATTCTGAAAAATGTAACAGCTAAACTGGTTTTGGATCAGATAAAATCATCCCAAGGATGCTTTCACTTTCTTATTGATCCTGATGTCCTGGAGTTGTGGATAGCAGCAAGTCCTGCCTCACCACTCATGTTGCAGCTTGAAAAATATAAATTTCGAGGCTTGTGTACTTCAAATGATTATAGAAAAATGACTATTTGAATCAGTGTCAAATAGCCTGTCTTTGTATAAGGTTAGTCCTTTTAATTGCTACCGTCTATGATGGCTAAAGTAGAAATAAGCCTGCTCCAAATAAAAGGAAATCCAGCTTCCTGAAAGAGAAAGCAGCTTTCTGCTGGCCTTAACCAGTGTCAGTTTTTCAACCGGTGATACTTGGTCCACAGTCTGATAGATAAAGAAGAAAACAATCAGGAAAAACCCTGAAAGTATGATTTCTAGAGATTTGTCCAGGACAATATCCAGGCGGTAGGCCTCTACTCCATAATGCCTAATCCAATGGGTCAGGCAAAGCATATACAGTGCTTCATTCATACAGTAGGCAAAGGTGATCAGCTTAAACAGCTTGAAGGCTTTTTTTTCAAAAAACAATTCCTTTGTAATGCTCCTTTTATGCCCCCTCATTTCCATTAAATCGAGGGTGAAATAAAGATGAAGCGGCTTTCCGGCGGCAAGGCTGGCTGCGTATATAAGGAACAGGCTGGCCGAGTAGAGGACATTATTCCATAAAAGCTGAAGGGCTGAACCTGACAGAGATCCACCACGAGTCCTGCTAATAAATTAGTCAGTACAAAAATCCCCGTATAGTTCAGCCTGCCATTTTGATTGAACCTGTACAGGCTATATAAGATGCCAGGGAGTGTAGAAAGCAGCATGGCCGGATATTCCCCGATTATCTCTCTGCTGACCTCCCAGAAAGCCAGAGGAAACAGAAAAAAAAGTATTAAATCAGCGACCAGCAATAAGTTCACCCGCATATCATTCTCCTGTCCTTCCCACGTTCATTGAATTATATGGGTTTAGCCAGGAAATAAGAACAAGCTTCATAAACACATTTTTTCAAACCATTATGACTTTATGGTTAGTTATTAAGATTTGGCGAAATTGTTGTAATAAAACGACCTCCTGGATAAGATGATTGGAGAACACATGGACAAAGTGAGGATGAGTTAATTAATACAATCAATGAGTTATGTAAAAGCTGTTCTTTAAAGTGGGCAATTGATAAGGCTAGGATTCTTAAAGCCGCGGCAGCACGCAATCCATTTGAAAAGACCATCTATCAAAGCCATATCTTAAGCCTTAACATGTATATTGATATGCTTTTTCAATACAAAGAGCACCTATCCAAGTTGGAAGCTGAAATAGATGCCCTTGCAAAAGAAATTGAAGAATATAACATCATCAAAACTATCCCAGGTATTGGAGAGAAGATCGCTGCAACGATCATTTCCGAAATTGGTGAGATAGATCGATTCACTAATCCCAAAAAGCTCATGGCCTTCGCAGGCGTTGACCCTAGTGTCTTTGAATCAGGTAAGTTTAGAGCTACACAAAATCGTATTACCAAACGAGGTTCTAGCAGGCTAAGACATGCTTTAAATATGGCAGTCAGTGCAGCTATACGGGATAAGCGTAAAGCAAGAACAGATGAATTACTCCTCCCTCGAAACAAGAGATTAAGAGAGTTTTACGATAAAAAACGAGAGGAAGGTAAACCCTTTAAAGTCGCTGTGATTGTCTGACCTTTACCTGAGTATTGTGACCAATCCCAATTTAAGCCAGAAACATTTCGCACAACTACACTGCTCCGTTAGCACAATACAAAATGGGCATCGCCACAGCGATCCCCATTCCTCAATTATGTCATCCATTTATTATAAAAAGCCATTACTGCTTAGAAACTATCACTTCTGCTTTAAATTGTCACTGATAATACCTTTATCTTTCCTTTTTAAATCAAAGTAAAGTAAGTTCTCCTTAAGTTCTATATTCTCCTTAAAACCGAGCTTTCTCATTAAATTAATTGATCGCTGGTTTTTAGAATCAACCGTTGCATCTATTATATCCAACCCCATCTGGGAAAAACCAAATGAAATTACTTCTTTCATTGCTTCAGACATTAATCCCTTATCCCAGTAATCTTTGCATAAATCGAATCCCACTTCTGCTATAAAATCTTCATTTCTTCTTAAATAATGAAATCCAATTGTTCCAATGAACTTTTCGCTGTTTCTATCATACATCCCCCACCTGCACCCTGAATCCTCCATATGATATTGTATAATTTCTTCAGCTTCCTTTATATGTTTACAAGGTTCTATATCCATAAACATAGTTACATTAATATCTGAGAAATGCATAAAAACTTCTTCCGCATTATCAAGGGTTAATATTCGAAATTTAATCCTCTCAGTTTCCAATGGAGGATACTCAACAATTTTAGTGTTCATATCTTTTATTCCACCTCTTAGTTTAAGCTGTTCCAGTAAGGATTCTATACTGTATCAAAAAATACCTTTTTGAACTAACCTTAAGTATATTTTTTCACAATCTTTGTTTTACTGTCGTTACCTTCCTTGCCTCTTCTATCTGTTACTGATAACTACTTTTCATGGGAACCTCCTTTTTATAATTGCAATTGTATAATTCTGCAAAAAAAAAGCCGACTTAAGAGTCGGTTTTTTTGTTCATTTTATTTTGTTTATAATGTTGCATTAACAAGTTGGGTCAGTGCCTCATTGATCGGTGTAACTGGACGACCAAGAACTTTTTCAAAATCGTTGCTTTCCACGTCTAGCGAACCGTTCCGAATACTTTCTTGAATTCCTACTATAATCGGAATCACAAAATCAGGTAAACCTAAGCCTTTCATGATCTCTGCATATTTTTCATCACTAACTTGTTGTACAGGTATTTCTTTACCCACTACATTACTTAGAGCAGATACCATTTCTTCTTGAGTTAAAAGAGGACCAGAAAGTTCATACACTGTATTTTCGTGACCGTTTCCAACAAGAACTGCTGCCGCTGCATCTGCGTAATCTTGTTGTAGTGCCCAGCCTACTTTACCTTCTCCAGCAGAAGTTACCCATGGGGCTCCTGCCATGGCACCTTGAATGCTTCCGATTTCGTTTTCCAAATACCAATTGTTACGCAAGAAAGAATATGGGATACCAGTCTTAATGATGGCTGCTTCTGTCGCTACATGAGGAGGAGCCATCAAATTTTTACTTTCTGTTGCATTGGCTATACTTGTGTAAGCAATAAATTTTACCCCTGCACGCTCAGCTGCTTGTACAGCATTAGTATGTTGATGAATTCTTGTTTCATTGTCACCATCAGCAGAGATAATTAATAAGCGGTCAATCCCTGAAAAAGCATTATCCAATGTTTCTGGACGATCAAAATCTCCTTGACGAATTTCCACTCCACGAACACGAAGTCCTTCGGCTTTCTCTGGATTTCGAACACTTACCGCCAGATCACTTGCAGGTATAGATTTCAATAATGATTCCACAACCTTTGAACCTAATTTCCCTGTTGCTCCTGTAACTAATATTTTCATTTTGTATTCCTCCCATTTGATTTTACCTGTAACAAAACTGAATACATGTACTTATTGTAGTTACCTGTATTTGTTTTGTCAACAGGATAAATGCTATTTATACTATTGTTCATAATTTGGTATAATAAACATGTAATCGAATTAATTACATGATCAAGAAAAAAATTTATATAGCGGAATATTAGTAAAGGTGGTAACTGAGCATGTCTATTAGCAGCCGATTTGCTGTCGGAATTCATATATTGACTCTAATTGAATTAAATAAAGAAGGAGTGACATCTTCGGAATTTTTAGCCTCAAGTGTTAAAACGAACCCAGCCGTGATAAGAAAACTAATGGGAATGCTAAAAAAAGCTGGTTTGATTGAGGTACACCCAGGTATTGCAGGGGCTAAACTCGCAAAGGAATTATCTGAAATTACACTGTTCGATGTTTATAAGGCAGTGAATGTTGTAAAGGAAAAAGAATTATTTAGCATACATGAAAATCCAAATCCTGATTGTCCTGTAGGCAGGAACATCCAGAATATAATTGAACCATTATTTACAACAGCCCAATTGGCAATGGAGAAGGTTTTAAGAAATGTTACTTTAGAAGATGTTGTGAAGGATATTGCGGTTAAAGAAAATATATGTTAGAAAAGACATTCAAAATGAATGTCTTTTCTCTTTGTTCTTCAAAAGTTTTATTTCTTTAGTTTTCATTTACCGCCTCGCTGCTGACTACGACGCGGCGGATGAAGAGCGCTATGACCACTCCTATCAGTGCTATAATCATCGTAAACAAGAACACGTTTTGTGAACCTGCCGTCATCGCCTTTGCAATTTCGGCCTGATTGGTCGGAGCGGAGGAGCCGTGCAAGTATTTCTCCATACCGCCCGTAAGGATACTGATTGCGACCGCTGTTCCAATTGCGCCCACGACCTGCTGCAGTGTGTTCATGACTGCCGTGCCGTGCGGGTATAACTCTGGCGGCAATTGATTTAGCCCGTTCGTTTGAGCAGGCATCCATATCATGCCTACCCCAACCATGAGCCCAATATGCAAAGCCACGATAAAGGCCACTGAAGAAGCAGGGGAAAGGGCAGTAAAGAACCATAACATGACTGCAACGATCACGAGTCCGGGAATAACGAGCCATTTCGGCCCATATTTATCGAACAGGCTCCCCATACGCGGGGAGAGGATACCGTTCAGCGCGCTGCCCGGCAAAAGCATGAGTCCAGTAGTGAACACAGACAGCCCTGTACCCGTCTGCAGAAACATCGGCAGAATAATCATGCTCGACATAATGATCAACATACACGACATTACCAGGAGCAGCCCAACGACATACATTGGGTACTTGAAAACGCTCAGATTCATCATCGGATTGTGCATAACGTTCTGCCGCAGTATGAACAGCACCAGCGCGATGAGCCCAACCACGATTGAAGTAACCACGACTGCACTGCTCCAGCCTTCAGATCCTTCGCCTGCCTTACTGAAGCCGAAGACAACTCCTCCAAAGCCGATTGTTGATAACGCGACAGACAGCAGATCTATCCGGGGCTTCGTGACATCGGTGACATTTTCCAAATACTTCAGCCCTATCAACAACCCAATAATCAGGAATGGCAGCGAAAACCAGAAGATATAATGCCATGTTAAATACTCGATTAATAGACCGCCTATGGTCGGGCCGGTTGCTGGCGCAAACATGATAACAAGTCCAACGAAACCCATCGCCGCCCCCCGCTTTTCCGGCGGATATATGACAAGAATGGTGTTGAACATGAGGGGAAGCAACAACCCCATACCTACTGCCTGTAAAACTCGGGCAAACATCAACATTTCAAAATTGAATCCGAGTGCCGCAATCGATGTGCCGACGATTAAGCTTATGAGCGAACCTGTGAACAGCTGCCTCGTCGTAAACATTTGCAGCAGCAGCCCGCTCATCGGCATTAAAATGCCAAGAGTAAGCAAGAACCCGGTTGTTAACCACTGTGCGGTTGCAGCCGAAATTTGGAACACTTCCATTAAATTAGTCATTGCTATGTTTAGAGCGGTTTCGCTAAACATGCCCACAAAACCGCAGATAAGCAGCGATGCCAAGATGGCACGCGTATTGTATTGCTTCTTCATTTCTATATCTCCTTATCAATCAATTTAATTAATAACAGTTTACTTTTTAGCAGAACCTGGTTTGTTTAAATACTCAAGCATGAAGGACTGGTCTTCTAATTCATTTAAGATTGATAGGCAAAATTTTGTCCATGCCGGCAAAATTTCCTCCTTCTGCATCTAACGTCGAAGCGGCTGATTCCCAATTCCCCCACAATGCTTGTACAATTTGGATGGCTTCATGAGCCATGTCATCTCATGCTTTGCGACTGGCATTCTGATCATTAAGATTTGCTGCCATTACTGAAGGGGCTGAACGTTTCAATAGATATAAAAACAAAAAATAATATTTAGCCTACTAACTAATTTATGTTGATTATTCGGCAAATACAGTTTTTCCTTTAGTTTCCTTACTAAATTGTTGCATATAATACTTATATGCCCAGCTTTTGAACGTCCTAGTTGTAAATGGCTGGTACAGTGGTTCTTTAAAATCCTGGCCAAGCGCATCTAAAAAACAGGGTTTCCTTACGTCTTTAGAAATATTCCTATGAGATTATGCAAAAGCATTTTATCAAGTACGGATATCATTGTGTCGGCTAGACGCATCCTAAGTGGATTCCCATACCCTTTTTCAAATAAACGATATAGAACTATACTATATTTAGATTGCTAAACAATTTAGCCTGCTAAATATCAACACGGAGAAAACTTAGAACAAGTTTCTCTCCATTCGCTTCATAAGTTCCCTTAAGATTATGCGTTCTTCCGGTAAGATTGAATGGAGTAACCTTTCTTGCTGCTGCTTCCATTTGAAATCAACCGGTTTCTCTAATTCTTCACCTTTGTCCGTTAGATAAATTCGCATAACCCTTGCATCTTCTTCATCACGTTTACGGAATATAAACCCATTTTGCTCCAGCGATTTAACCATATTTGTTACCGTAGGCGGCTCACATTTTAAATGTTCACATAGTTGCATTTGTGTTACTCCATCACCTAACCACAAACGAGCGAGTAGTCTATCCTGGCCTACATATAGATTAAGTTCTCTTAGATTTTCGCTATAATCTCGACGCATTTTGGATGAAATTTTATCTAATGACTCACGAATATCGCATCCAACCTTATCGTTCATAGATATGCCTCCACTACTAAAATGTACTTAGCAAGCTAACTATATCACTGTTAAAAATTTAGTTGCCATTTATCTTTAGTGACCTGCTCTCATTTTATCAGGCTATATTTATCTAAAACGGAGGGCAAAAGTATTTTTTTATTCTCTAACTTTCATATGTTAACATTACTAAAATTGCGCCTAAATGATTACCTATTCTATTGTTCCTTTTTTTCGGTATTCAAATACTCGTCTTTTAATATCGAATAATATGCGCTATCTACTAGTGAACCTTTTATCATTTCGCTTTTACGAAGAATCCCTTCACATTTCATGCCTAAGCGACTCAATACTTTTCCAGAAGCCCTATTCTTTACCTCATGTCCTGCATATACTCGCTCTAACCCCAGTACATCGAAGGCTAATCCTAGTATGAGTTTCCCGGCTTCTGTCATGTAGCCATTACCCCAAAAATGTCTATTTAATGTAAAACCTAGTTCTCCACTTTTGTTCCATTCATGCACCCTGAACTCGATAGCGCCGACCATTTTGTTGCTTTCTTTCAACACAATTGCGTATTTACCTATAGGCTCTTTTACAAAATAATTCGCAATTACATTTTTAGTTTGGTCCAAATCTTTATGTTGCTCATAAATAAAACGTGTAGTTTCTTCATCAGATGTATATTCATACATATCTTCAGCATCATCAAGCGAAATCGGCCGTAATATGATACGCTCACTTTCCATTTGTGTGTGCTTAACTATTAAAAGGTTTAAATTACTCATGTTCTCTCTCCAATTCATTTATCCTAAGTTACTCTTTTTATATTAAATTATTATAACATATAAATTATTCATACAGTGATTATAATTCCAAATATTGAAAAACATTGGGGGGCATATTGTAATTCTTGTTACACTAAAGCCCCGTACTTTAACTGTCCCCAACCATGCAAATGACTTCGAAGCTATGTAATAACCGATCTAAAATTGCTGCGGTGATTCCTTGATCTGCCATCACATCACCCACTCCTCAATGTAAAATCCTTTTATAACTAACCTGCCCATTAGCACAACAAGAAAAGATACAACTGGTGTTCAGATAAATCTTCAACTCTTGTAGCCTTTAGTTTAAGTAATATTCATCGCAATTTTTTTAAGTAAAGGGCTGCCCAGCAACACTCCATTAGTTCTCTTGTCAGCGTAATATCGTTAAGCATAAAGTTACAGATTTTTCAATGCCTCACGTCTGCTAAGTGATTTTAAATCATTTAATGAAACAAACTCTTTTACAGCCAAAGGGTTCGTTTTTGCGTATTCTCTCAATGCCCAGCCTATGGCTTTTTGAACAAAAAATTCTTCACTAGCAGCCCTATTAAGAATATATTGAAATAAGCGTTTTTCATCGGTTCTATTTTTATAATAAAGTTGATATAGCAACGCTGATCTTTGCAGCCAAAAATTCTCATCTGAAATCCATTGATCTGCATATTGAGAAGTTAGTTTTGGATAGGCTGTAAACATATACCCCATTATATGAGGGGAAAGCACATCCACAGTATCCCACCATGACTTATTAACTAATAAAGAACTTAACCATGGCATATCTTCTGGAGTTAGATCAATTTTTACTTTGTTAAGGATATCGAGTGCTGCTTTTTGGTATTCTCTTTCTGAACGTTCCCACAATGTAAGAATGACATCTTTTAGGTAATCTTTTTTCGGGACACCAAATTCATGTAAAAATTGCTTTGTCAGTTTTCGACGTATTGGTGTTCGAATGCCTAAAAAATCAAACTGGTTCCTCAAGTAGCTTTTAGACCAGTTAGCATAATCTATATCAATATGTTGGGTATATAGTTTAGCAAGTCCTTCAACGTAACTGTTTATTTGCATATCTTAGCACCACGTTTTGGAATTGCATTATATTTTAAGCTGTTCTTCAATTTCTTCCCCTCTTATTCCAAGGTGTATAACCTTTTATTCTGTGATACACACACGTAATTCCTGCATCAGCTCTTTTAAGAAGTCTTAATATATCCTTATTCACTTAAAAAGTTTATTAATATTATCCTCACAGTAGGAGCAAATCCAATCTCTATATTTATCATATAATGGGCGAAGGGTTTCTAAAGAATTAGATATGACTTCACAGCCAGTATCATCATGCATATAGAATATTACATTTTTAGAGACATTAACGAAAAATACATCATACTGCATTCCACATTCATCTGACAATCTCGGTTTTAAAGATGGAAAATCCCTATTAGTTAGTGCTTTTAAAATTAAACGGGTTTGAATGTCCCGTTTTGTACAATTTAAGGAATATTGAATGGTATGAGCCTTCAATGGTTCCTCCTCTTCTTCTTCAGAAAACGGGTAGGGCAAGGTATTTTGCTGTAAATGATATCTCACATTTTTATTTGAAATATAATTAAGGTATAATCCTAATTTTGATTTATACTTGATATCATTCTCCCTATAGACATTTACTATCAGGAAAACTTGATCATCATCTGAAAAAATGCTGTTAAAGATAGACGATGCCTGAAAATACACTTCCTCAAAGTATTTTGGATTAAAATCTTCTGAACCATCGATAAATTGATAAAGGTCTCTTGCGAATTCAAAGTCCAAATTAATTTTCCATTGGTCTGTTAGACTTGGACCCAAAGTAATTCCCGGAAAAACACTATTTAAATATTCATTAATATTGAACATTCTAATTTCCTTTCTTTACAATACAATATATAAATAAGCCAATTCCATTATCCTGTCCGTTTAGAGCCTTGCTGTTCCTTTCTACATAAATAAGCTCAAAATCGATATTAAAGGATGTTCGGATTCATTAACTAGACAAATGCAAGCTGGTATATAATCAACAATTCACTTGGGTAAATTTAGATTTCCCCAACCTCCAATTGCCTTTATAAATTTGGGATTTTCTTTAAAGTTGGGATCTTTTGCATGAATCTCAATTCCTTCAATCAACTCATCTTCTGTGATTTCGCCATAATAATAGGTTAGGAAAATCATATCTATATAATCATAAATGGAAGTATTGTCAATGTCATACTTAGGCATCCCAAGGTTATAGGCGATCTCATATTGAAAATCCATTTGCTTAAATTCCATAGCTTCAAGAAAAATAGCAGCGAATCTACTAGAGTGGTCATCATTTTTGCTGTTAGTCTTCTTTGGAATCTTTAAGTAACCTTCTTCTTGTAATGTTGAAAACATATTATATGGTGTGTTATCGATAGCTTTTAAAAATCCCAGTAATTCTTTTAGGCTAATTTCCATTTTCGGTTCACCATTTTCACCTCAACAATAATTTTCCCTACTATCTTGATGGAACAAAAAAAAATTCTCCAAACATATTCCCCATACAACTTAGTTTAAAGTAGTCTTCTAATATTATTCCATCCATATACAAGTTCATTGAGTTTCTTCCTAGAAATGCTAACCTCAATGATGTCTATTTTTTCACCCCCAAGAGTCTCGAAAAAAAGACGGGAGCTATTATCTTCCAGCACTAAAACAATCATTGAAAAAAATTTCTTTTGCTTTAGTTTTGGTTTCACTAATAATCTCCCTAGCCCTTTTCTTTGATACTCTTCTAAAATATATATAGCTTATATTTCACCACTGTAATCAGGGTATTTACCGGATTTTTCTTTACCGCCAGAAGAAAAACCAACAATTTCTCCTTCTTCGTTTTCTGCTACAAATACATCGTTATTAGGAATGTTTCCTTTCCATAATTGCTCTCGTCCTTCATAATTCAAATTATTTAAGTATTCAGCTGGAATGGTATTTGCATATGTGGTTTTCCAACTATTAACGTGTACTTTGGCTATTCCTTTGGCATTTGCTTAACACAGCTTTTCTTATCCTCATTTAGCTACCTCTTTTTTTAATAAACTTTCTTTGCCCTGATAATCATAAAAGACGGTTTTTTCATCTCATTAATTAGCCTTGGCAAACTATTCAATGCCTTATTATTGGGTATAGGCTCAATTACTTGCTCAATCTGAAAGCCATTTAAGATTAGTTCATTTATTACAGTAGAAAAAGTACGGTGATATTTCACAACACCATCTATATACCAATGCTGCTGCCTTTCACCTTCTTCCTGATAATGATCCACTGCGTAATGAGAGGTGTTATTTTTTTCATCAACTATCCAATTATCCATATCTTTTCTTGCAGTTACAATCGGATGTTCAATGGAGAATACAAAAACCCCCGTTTGCTTTAAACTAGAATGAATTTTTTTAATAACAGCATCATAGTCCCGTATATAATGCAGTGCCAGTGAACTAACCGCAACATCAAATTCATTTTGTTTTAACTGAATATCTTCTAAGGCAGTATTTACATAGTGAATATGTTCATGGGGATTTTTTTGCTGAGCAACTTCAATCATTTTCTTCGAGATGTCTATCGCCACGACCTCCCGAGCCTGCTCTTTTACACAATACATAGCAAAGTCTCCCATTCCGCAGCCTACATCCAATACATTTTTATGTTTTAATTCAGGCAGCATATCTCTTAATGCCGGCTGTTCTAATAAATCATTGTAATTCAATTCAGACTCACGCAGGGTCTTGTAGCTCTGGAAGAATTCCGGATGATCATAAATGTTTTGTTTCACGTTCAAACCGCCTCTTTCTCAGGAGAATTTTTCATTGATACTATCATAATTTTTCCATATTTTTTATTTAAAAAATAGACTTATAATTATGTTTTTGGTAAGATTTAGATTGAATCATGCCTAAAAATCAATAAAAGATTTCAATTATAAAAGGAGAATCCTTACACAGGGATTCTCCTTTTGAGTCTTTTAATGAATGCTTTATTATTCAAAATTAGACACTTTATTCTTCTCCATTAAACTACGCCGTTGACTCATTAAGAAGCTATGATAAGATTTTGAATATTGTTCTGGAGAAACACATAGCTGTATATCGAAATCACCCATTGTAAGGCGCAGACGTACCACTTAGTTTAAGAACAGTACTGGTTTTAGTAACCACTTTCGATTAAATTGTTTAATAGTTCTTTTTGAATACGAAGTAATGTTTGAATATCATCATCAGCCATATTTTCTATTGCAGAAAGCATTGCCCTATAAGATATTGAATTCTTACTGGATTTTTTGGACACTTCTTCACCTTTAATAGTTACCTTTAACTTTACTTCTCTCCGGTCTTCGTCAAAAAATCCCCTTTCAGCCAGGCCCATATTAACTAATTTATCAACCCCAACGCTTATTGTACTTTTTGATGAAATAAGCCTTTCAGCCAGCTCTTGCTGCGTTAATTCTGGAACTGCATATAAAGTATTGAGTATGGATAATTGCTTTGAGACTCCCACATTTAATAGGATTCTTGAATGACTAAGCGTTCTCAGTCCATTTCTGTTTTGAACAGCCTTCAAGATTAGGATATCTCATTACCCCTCCTAAGACAGTGCGTATAGCATCTTAGGCTGATTGACTCTTACCATCAATCACAGGTGCATATCGTATGTTCATGGCACCCAAAACATCTCGGTGTGTTATAAATCCACATGGACACTCGTATTTTCTGTCTTGTGCCTTATTCTTTTCAGTACATTTTGGACACGTTTGACTTGTGTATGCGGGATTCACATATTCTACCTTAATACCAGCTAATACTGCTTTATACTCGATGAATTGTGCCAGACGATAGAATGACCAAGTGTGTAGATTTTTTTCGTTTTTACGGCTTGTTCGTGCCGTCTGCCTAATATTCGATAGTTGCTCTAATCGAATGACAGAAATACTGTTATCAGTTGCAAAATTAACAATTGCACGACTCACTTTATGGTCTTGGTCTTGCATCCATCGTTGTTCTTTATCATCTAGTTGTCGAATGGCATTTACTTTCTTGATTTTGCCTAACTTCTTCCGAATACTACGAAACTTCCGCTTCATATATTTGTTTTGTCTGCCTTTTCCAAAGAAACGGACCCTATTATCGTCTGTGATGGCTACCGCAGGGACTTTAAGACCTAAATCAACACCCATGATTTTAGTTCCCGTTTCCACATTTATAGGAATGGTGACAGATATTTGAGCCATCCACTTACCGGATTTCTTCGTGATACGAAGTGTGCCTAACTTGTGCTTCAATAAATTAAAGCTGCGGTTCTCTTTATCTACTAACAACGCTCTAACCTTTAACCGGGTTGATTTTCCATTCACCATAAACGGTATGGAAATGTGCGTAAGGTCAAATGAATAGTTTTGGTTGTTCCATACACAAACAAGTTTTTTTAGAATGGGGACGATTTTGTATTTACTTTTTTTCACTTTTGTTGAAAACACACTTTTAGCATCTTTAATTGCTTGATTTTTGACTGCACTTGGGATATTGGCTTCAATATCTTTTGTACTTTTCTTTGTGCTTTTCTTTTCATTAACCATTTCTGATACAAGTGTGTTAATGACTTTGATATACTCACGGCTACTTTGTTCCAATAATTGAATTTGTTCTTTGGTTGGAAGCAATTTAATCTTGACTGTGATAGTTTGCGACATGGATTCACCCCCTTGTTTTTGTTGTTCTACATATCGCTTAATCGTTTCACTCGAAACATTTCCTGCGGTAGAAACAAAATAGGAACGTGTCCACAGACTTGGCAAATGCTGAAGATGAGGAAACTCCTCTCTAAGCTTTTTAGATGTCACTCCTTTAATCTTTGCCATTGTATCAGCAGGACTAAGTGATGGTAGTGTATTTAAGAACAAGTGAACGTGGTCTTTATCACATTCCATTGCGCCAATAACAATATCCTGTTCATCACATATGTCTTGCACCAACTCTTTGAAACGTTCTTCTACTTTTGTGTCAAGGAATATCTTTCTTCTGTACGTGGACAAAATACGAAGTGATAGTTAATGAACGATACGGTTGTTTTGGTTCTCCTATAATCATTTATCATATGTACATTGTATCAGTATATTTATATAACCGCACCGAAAAATGGAATATAATAACATTTTAGATACTTAAAGCAACCCAAAGCTTTCAGCATTCTTTTTCGTAAATTCAGCTGTGGTCTTGTTAATAGCCCAAAATGATTGGTAAACTTCCTGTACTTGCTTAACTTTTGGATCTTTGAAATTCAAGTCCATGTCAATCACTCCTAAATAAAAGAATGTTAGAACCATCTTATCTTTTTCCCCAGGGACAATTAATAGAGAACCTTCTTTTTAGCAGAAGAAGCATTAACATATTTTTTATAGTGAACAAGCGTCGCTTTTTCATTTAAGCTATGTTTCCAGTCTTCACGTCTATATCCCATTTTTTCATATAAATAGCAGTTACGTTCTTCTTGTGAAATAGTCCTCAATTCCCAAGTTTCTGCTTGAGGGAATAACCCCTCAATTAGACGTATCGCTTTCTGTGCTATACCCCTCCCTTGATATTCAGGTAAAATAAACATGGGACTTATCCAAAATTGCGTCTCTTCTTTCCACAATACACAAATAGCACCCGCAAGCACATCATCGGCTAGTATTTTATAAAATCCTCCATCTGGTTTATTTATCCTTTCCAACACTTTTTCAATTGTTTCATTAGCAGGATTTGTATCGTAATCTTTATATTCATCCAATAACGGATTAAAAGCCTTTACTTGAATATCAAAAATAGACTTTGCATCCATTTCTGCCGCTTTCTCCAAACTGATTTCCATGAACATACACCACCCACCTAAAATATTTTCTTTTACAGAACATATTACTTCTTCTAATAAAAAATTTATGTATTTACTGATTTACATTGAAGTAACGATCGTTGCCAAAGCAAATAGGCCGAGTATAGGTATACCTAAAAAAACAGGTGACTAAGGAAAAAAGAAAAATGCAATATCGGGAACTCTGTATTTAATAAAGACATAAATTCCAAGTGAAATACCAAAAAGACCTGCTGTGATCCAGTATAAATCAGCAATTCCCAGACTTAGTTAATTCATCTTTCATCCAATATGTATATAAGAAACTAAACTGATAAAGCAACGATGTCACCGAAAGCCCTGCAAGTACTTTTCCCTTCATTACCTCACCCTTCCTTAGTTTCAATCTAACCTATTTTTGAATATATTTCCATAAAAAAAAGGAGCTGCCTTAGCAGCCGAATAATCTTCCACTCACGCACCCTTTCGTTAAGTAAGACTAATCATTTGAATTTTCAGATATTTTTTTGGGAGCTGCAAAGTTTTCCTACTGCACTTTAAGGACAAATCCATATGAAGCGTCTCCGTGGGACAAGTGCTTATCTTTTTCATCCATCCACCAAACGCTATAGGTATAATCGTATATTCCTGTATTCCTCGGTACTTTGAAATGTCCATTTTCCACAGGTACTTCTATTTCTTTTTTACCATTTACCTGTGAAAGATGAACCTCGTTTGGCTGAGGGTCATAATCAATCTTCAGTTCAATGTCAACACCTGGTTGAACAGAAATAGGCTGAACAGCAAGAGGCCTTTTGCCTTTGGTCCATACTGAATCAACGCATACACTCTTATCTTCATCTTCCCAACAGTAGGAACAGTTTTATAGTGCTTGCCATCTGTTATAATCTCAGCTTTTGGCGGGCGGCTCTCTTTTACATGATTGTTTGTACAGCCAGCTAGAATGGCTGTGATTAAACATAATAAGGACATCCATCTTTTCACACAATCCCTCCTCTTACCGCAATAGTCGTAATAAATCGATCCTACGTTACAACTAAGCCGCAAAAGTTGCCGAAGTCATACTTACTAAACTAACCCCCCCCTTTACTTTAAGTGTAATTCGCCTCACTCACTTCAACTGTCCTTCAACCCCTTCCGCTGAACCGCTTTATAGCTTCCTCGGTCACCGGTTCGAAGAGGTTAACGAGGTTTCCGTCCGGATCACGGAACAACATAGCACGGTTCCCCCACGGCATCGTGGTCGGTTCCTTTACCCACTTGTCAACAAACGGTTTCAAGCGCTCGTATTCGGCATCGACATTGCGGACGCGGAACTCGATGATGACAGTGTGATTATCGGCCGCCACTGCGGAACCAGTGCCAAACAGTGGCACCGTCTGCGAGTGGCCAATCGCAAGGGTGCACGTTGGAACAATGAATTCGGCAAAGACTGGCACGGGGCGTTCTGCCGTAACACCCATGACTTTTTCATAGAACTTAACAAGACGATCCACGTCGTCGGTAATGATGCGTACAGAAGCAAAATTCACGAGATATCATCCTTCCTATAATAAACTGACACCATATCGTTTCATGTCATTTTGGGCCAGAACCAGTGAAAACTTCGTAAAGACCCGATTTAATCAGAAACTGAAGCAAGACATACTTAGCACTTTCTCTCACGCCTTTATGTTTACTTACTCCAATTATAAAATGACGCTACTGACAACAGTATGTCAGTAGCGTTTAAACATTTTTTGGACTTCCTCGCGAATCCGATTTCGGAATGATTCAGGCTCCAATACAATCACAGCAGCTCCCCAGCCAAGCACCCATTGCACCAATTCGTCGAGTTGACGAACGCGTAAGACCACATGCAATCCATCTTGATGCTTTTCCATATTCTCTATGTAATGATAGTTCGATTCTTTCACCTTATCTGCGATATCATGGATAAATTGAAGGCGAACTAGCAAGTGTCGATTATCCTGAGGGGTATAGTCTCTTAAGTTAAAATGTATGGGTAGTTCGAATCGTTCTCCCAGATTGATAAGTTCCGTCATTCGGGACAAGCGGAAATGGCGAATATCTTGGCGCAGATCACAGCGGGCCACGAGCATCCATAATCCTTGAATGAGCACCAATCCATAGGGAGCAACGGTGCGAACACTACTGCGATTCCCCTCGGAATCTGTAAGTCTTTTTGTATAATGAAAGCTGATCTTTCTCTCGTCTAATATCGCTCCACGGATTTTTCCTAGATATTCTTTTTCTTTTGACTGCTTAACCTGTTTATCAGAAATGAGCAAACGCATAGTCTTGCTTACTCGAGATGTTTCATTTCGAACTCTCTCCGGTAGAATGGCCTCAATTTTGCCGCGGGCAGCTTGAGACCTGACACGATAATCGTCATCAAATTGTTGTTCGATAAATTCCGTTCCAATCAACAAGCTCACGGCTTCTGGTACCGTGAAACTGATCGGCGGCAGGAAATAGCCTTCCATCAGGGAATATCCTGTCCCAGGGGCTCCTATAATCGGCACGCCCGCTTCGCTCAGCGCCTGGATGTCGCGGTAGATGGTGCGCACGCTAGTTTCAAATAAGGCCGCCAAATCATCAGCCCGTACAACCTCTTTACGTTGCAGCTCCAGCACGATGGCTAACAAACGGTCTGTTTTGTTCATTGGTTACCCCCTTGAATATTTACTGCAAATAAACATACCACATCTAAATGTAGAAAATAATTTAGTGAATCTGGAATTGTTGGACATGAATATGTATTAACATCTATGAAGGAATCTCTACAACATAAGGAAAGGGCTCTAAATTAATGGAGAACCCCTTCATTTTTTTCTTTATGCATTTGGAAATTAAAAAAGTTTTTACGGCAGTATGCTTTTTGAATAGCAATCAAGACTTTATATACAAGTTATGCATAAAAACTTGTATATAAAGCCTTATTTAAAATACATACATATTTAATTAAAATACCGATTCCGGAAAAGCAAATTTATGAATCATGCTATGAATCTCATTGTAAAAATGTAGACAGCAGCATCACTTCATTTCTATCTACTTTACTCCAAGTGTAATTTTTAAATTTTCCACGAACAACATTGATTGCTCCTTCATCTTTAGATCTTCTGTTGGAAGTATAGCATGGCCAAGTGCCAGCCCATCAATAAATGTAACAATAGTTCGGGCTAAGATATTACTATCATGTACATTGCTGAATTCTCCGCTTTCTTGTCCTGCTCTAATAATATCCGTATATAGTTTAATACCATAATTATATCGTTCTTTACCATACTTTCTTCTGCGCTTATCATTTCTCCCTGTGATGAAAAATTCTAAATTACTTGGTGCTAATGGATCCATCTTATCATCTGGCTCTCGATCTTCACCAAACAGCCTCAATAGCAGTAAATCCCAATAAGAATTATTTTTTTCTTTAAGTAATTCCTTAGTTTCGAGTATTCTTCGAGATAGATTTTCTTCTAATATAGCTTCATATAAGTCTTCTTTATTAGAGAAATATTGATATAATCCACCCCTGCTCACGTTAGCTGCGTCCATTACGTGCTTCATAGTCGTTCGTTCGTACCCATTTTCGATAAATACTTGTATGGCTGCTTCTAAGATTTTAGCCCGACGTTGCTTTATGTGTTCCTCGCTGACTTTCGGAGACATCTTTCTTACTCCTCTCTATTTTACTTTTTGTGAAAAATCCTATTAAAGATACCAAGACCAAGAGAGATGCTGTAATCATAAACGTTGGAACAACCCCTAGAATTGTTGAGAGCCAGCCTCCCAGCAAAGGTCCGATAATGGTTGCTGTTGTTGTTACACTATTTATGACTCCAAATACCCTCCCAGTCATATTAACAGGGGTTTCAATTTGGACCGATGCTTGAAATGGAACAAACACTAAGCTTGCTGAAAATCCTGCAAACAGTCCTAGTAAAGGACCCCAAATGATAGAAAAACGCACATCAAAATGAGTTAATACTGCTATGATACCAAAGCTAAGTCCAATTCCACAAACACCAATAAGCATTAAAGTAAAGGCGTTATAATTGGATTTCTTCGTTAAAAGCAGCCCTGATAAAAACATACCAATACCCGATGATGTCACTAAATAACCAAAAAGATCCGGTGATGCTGCAGTGAGCTCTCTAATTAAGACAATGATTTGTGAGTCCGAAAGCTGTAAGATCAAGAGGCTAAAACCTAATAAAAACATTCCTGCAAGTATATTTGTTTTGGATTTAATAAAAGTAAGGCCTGCTAAAAATTCTTTTTTGAATGAAGAATCTGTTCTATCCTCATTGCCATTCTCTTTTTCAAAAGACTGGACCACTCCTGGTAAAAACAGAATTAAAAGCGCAGATATAAAAAAAGTGGCAGAGTCGATATAAAACACAGGCTTTGTACTAAATGCCGTTACTAATACCCCGCTCATTAAAGGGCCCATCACCTTCGTACCGGAGTCAATCATAGACGTTATGGACATAGCAACTTTCATATCATCATGAGCAATCAATTCCTTTAATTTCCCGTTTTTCGCTGGAATAAATACAGCTGAAAACACGCCGATTGTAAACAAACATATATACACAACCCATATTGTATCAGCTGCAGTAAGAACAAGAATCAGCCCTGCACGAACAAGGTCAGATGTTATCATTAAAGTCTTTCGACTAAACCGGTCTGCGACAGTCCCAGCTACAGGACCTAACAGCGCCATAGGAATGGCTAGACACAAAATGATAAACGATACTTCCATCGGCGAAGCATTCCATTTCAAACCTACAAGAGTAATAATCGCCACTATACTAAGCCAATCTCCAATACTTGATATTGCCTGGGCAAGCATTAGTATTAAATATCCTTTATTTTTCATTAATCCATTCATCACTGTTACCCTCCTTTCAAAAATGACACTAGTGTCTTTTTAATTAATTTTATTATAACGACACCGTTGTCTTTTTACAACCTTATTTTTCCAATTTTCTAAATTTTATTTTTGTTTTTAAGAAACATAAAAAAAGCTGTCAACAAAGTTGACAGACTAACTCAATACTTTCATTTAATACTAAATACTATTTCCTTGTGTTGAAAACCTTAACAAAACTTAATGCCTTAATATGCAGGAGAATATCAAAAAGACGCCTTCTTTCATTTAAACCCCCAGTATTTTTTGAAGGCTGCAAAGTTTTCCTACTGCACGTTAAGGTCAAATTCATATGAAGCGTCTCCGTGGGACAAGTGCTTATCCTTTTCATCCATCCACCAAACGCTATAGGTATAATTATATGTTCCTGTATTCCTCGGTGCTTTGAAATGTCCCTTTTCCACAGGCAGTACTATTTCTTTTTTACCATTTACCTGTGAAAGATGAATTTCGTTTGGCTGAGGGTCATAATCAATCTTCACTTCAATGTCAGCACCTGGTTGAACAGCAATAGGCGGAACAGCAAGAGGCCTTTTTCCGCCTTTGGTCCATACTGAATCAACGCATACACCCTTATCTCCATCTTCCCAACAGTAGGAACCGAGTACAGTTTTATAGTGCTTGCCACCTGTTACAATTTCAGCTTTTGGTGGGCGGCTCTCTTTTTCATGGCTGTTTGTACAGCCAGCTAGAATGGCTATGATTAAACATAATAAGGACATCCATCTTTTCACACAATCCCTCCTCCTACCGCAATAGTCGTATTAAGCCGGTAATACGTTACAACTATGCCGCAAAAAAAAAGCGGCCGAAGAAGCCATGTTTATTAAACTAACGCACTCTTTTGTTGAGGCACATCTTTCGTCTAGCTTATCAAATACGTTTCATGTTTAAATGCTCTTTTCTTAAAGATTGTTGTTTTTTTATATGTTTTGTGAAGCGATTCCGTTGTTAAACCGGGTTGATTGGAGTGTAAGGTGCGAGACTCCTGCTTAGATTAGCGGGAAGGTGAGACCCCGCAAGCATTGCTTGTGAGGCTCACCGCCCGCCCCGCGGAAAGCGAGCATCCTGGAGCGGAAATCAACCACCCTGTTTCAAAGCAACAAAGTTTACGAAAACAGCCTTAAAAAAATACAGGAAAAGTAAATGTAACGAAGGCTGCCCAAATTCCATAGATCGGCAAATACTTAGTAACGGCATCTTGGATAGTTGAAGGTCCGGATTTGTTTTGCAGAAAACGCATGTAGGAGAGCATAATCCAACATAGATTTGCCCAGATAAGGATGTTCACTCCTAAAACAGCCAGTCTATTAGGCGTAATCCCATAAGAAGAAAGTCTAAACACGATGGCTGACAAAGCCACAGTGTCAATGATAAGCGCAAGAACAATTAAGGCAAAATTTATATAATCTGAAATGTTCTTTTTCTCGTCTGAGTCGCTCTCGGTAATGGAAAATATGGTAACGGCCAATACACCAAGGAGAATTCCGTTGAAGGCTATCAGGAAATTGCGGTCCAAGAATGGATCTTTTCCGACCCATATAACCGTTATGAGATAGACCAACAATGTGACCAGGACAAGAGGACTAAAAATTTTAGCTATATATGGCGTAATATTCTTAGCAAGTTTAAGATTCATTGATACCAGGTATGCAGCCACAATAGAGAGAGCGGCAGCACCAAATAAAACGACATTACTAAAATAGAAGTCTTTTATATCCAAACCAACAAAGTTAAATAACTGCATGGTTAACGCCGCTAGTATCATTCCGCTAACCGCCATGCTGGCGTAGAGAATACAATATTCCAAATTAAATGTAATATAGGCTAATCTTGTACTGCCTTTTGAATAGTCATTTCCTGCAAATGCAAGCCCTGCCAATACCCATAAGAATATGGGAAGGTGTAAATAAGCAAGGATAATACTGTCTTTATCATTTAATGGCAGCATATTGAGATATATCCCGGAAATTAGGAACAGCGCAGCAAGGGAATAAATAACACTTTTTTTCGGAGTATTCTTGTAAACAAAATAGGCAGCAATAAAGGGAATTATACCAAAAGCCAGGTTAATTGGAGCAATTGCTTCCTGTTCGACAAAATGGAAAATGATCCTGGTGCATATCCCGGCCAGTATGGATAAAAGGCCCATGAATAAGAAATCTTTTTGAAGGAAGGAAGATTTTTCTGTATTTGCCGTCTCCTTGAAATGCAATCTTTCATACCAAACACCAAGAACCTGAGAATCAGGATTTTGTTCCCATGCGTGTGAGAATGACTTTTTAAAAGCTTTCGGGTCTTTTCTATATAATCTCTCCAGCTCATGAGGGGCAGCAATATTTTCAATAATCAAATTGGTCATGTCCATAGTTATACCTCTCCTAATAATTGTGATATGAAGTTTCGTCCAAAATGTTTAACTGTCTTCATCACTTTTGTATTCTAAAATATCTCCAGGCTGACATTCCAAGGCCTTACAAATTGCCTCTAAAGTGGATAATCGAATCGCTTTTGCCTTTCCATTTTTCAATATAGAAAGGTTCGCCATTGTTATTCCAACCTTCTCCGAAAGCTCTGTTACGCTCATTTTCCTTTTTGCTAACATCACATCAATATTGATTATAATTGCCATTGTTATTCACCTCAGACCGTTAAATCATTTTCTAATTTGATAGTAATTGCTTCTTGTAAAAGTTTTTGGAGAACAGCTGCAAAGACTGCGATAACCATCGAAGCAAAAGGAACAGCCAATCCGACAAAGATAACTCCTGGTGCGTCGTCTGCTTCCGCAAAGATATAGAAGAGCGGCCAAACTAGCACATGCAAAATACTGATTATGATGGCACAGTATTTGATTTTCTTTAAAGCTTTTACAGATAAATCGGAGAAAGCTTTATTTTTGTCAATATAGCGTAAGAGTTTGAAAGCCTGATACAAAGCAAAGTAAAAAGGTATCGCCGATGCATCAAAAATGATGAAAACGAGATATTTTATAAAAGCAAACTTCGGAAGCAATTTTACTGCAAGATTCGCCATCTCAGGCACCAAAAAGATGCACAAAGCAAGAACTGGGACTCCTAAAAGAATAACAGCTATTTTTAAAAACAACGTTGTCACTTTTCCCATAAAAAGCACCTCACATATTTATTCTGATTTTGATTTTAATCTTCATTTTATCGTTTTACAATATATTTTTATTAATTAAGATGATATTTTTATTGTATATTTTTGTTTTAAGCAAAATAAAAAGCATTCCTCATTCAAAGAAATGCTCTATAAATTTATAACTTGTACAGCTAGTCGAGTAGAAGGGAGCCTTTCTACCTTGCGGTAAATTGTACTCCTCCCCCCTCACAGAACCGTGCTTGCGCTATTAACGCACACGGCTCCTCCAAATTATCATTTACAGAATGTAGCTAATTTCTTTTCTTAAATCATAAATATTCACTTTGATTTTCGGTGAAGGTAGTGGATATTTATTAAGAAATAGCCTGAATTTATCCCAAGTAAAGGATTTCCTTTGGCTTCTTCTGTTTAGCCATTTAAATAGTAAGCTCTCGATTTTCTCTTTAAAGTTGTTAACAGTTTGGGTATTATCTGTGATGCAATAATAGTTGTAATAACCTATTAGTGAGCGTTTAAATCTATCCATAATCATATGAATATCTTTATTCCTATTATTCTTCAGCCATTCTTTAGTTTCTCTTAGTTTGCCTTGGACTTTCCTCCTGCTGGTTTTCCGCTTTACTCGGAACTTCCCGTGCTTACTTACCCCACAATAGTGTGTAAACCCGAGGAAATCAAAGGTATCCGGTTTGCCAGTCCCGTCACGTTTTGCATTCTTTTCCGCAAATCGTCCGAAGGGAATTATTTTAGTTTTATCCTCGGCTATTTCCAAGTTAAATTTCTTTAATCTCGCTTTTAATGAATGGAAGAATTGCTGGGCTTCACTTTTATTCTGAAAACAACAAACAAAGTCATCTGCGTATCTTACTATATATGCCTGGCCTTTACATTGTTTCCTAACCACTTTTTCAAACCATAAATCAAGAACGTAATGGAGATAGACATTGGCTAATATGGGAGATATCACTCCACCTTGCGGTGTGCCATTGTCTGTCTTGTATTTCTTACCTTCCTCCATATATCCACCTTTAAGAAACCTGCTGATTATTCTCAGTAGGTTAGTGTCAGTGATTCGGAGTTTCAAGAATTCCATCAACCATTTGTGGTTAACGTTATCAAAGAAGCCTTTAATATCTACATCTACTACATAACTTACTGCTCTCTTCTCAATATACTGATTCAGTATTTTCAGCGCATCGTGGCAGTTTCTATTTGGACGGAACCCAAATGAGCAGTCTAGAAAGTCATTTTCATAGATGGCATTTAGTATTTTCGTAATGCCTTTTTGAACAATTTTATCTTCATGTTCCGGTATTCCCAATGGTCTCATCTTGTTTGAGTTGAGTTTTGGGATATACATTCGTCTTACTGGAACAGGACGATAACTTTTGCTTTTAAGCCTACTTACTAAGTCCTCTATGTTTTCTTCCAAGCTGTCACTGTATTGTTCTTTTGTCGTTCCGTTGATACCAGTTGCCTTTTTATTAGGCAATTCATGATGACACTGAGTTAGGTATTGCTCATTCAATAAATGCGCAAGAGATGTGAAATTCATTTTAGGCTCGGATTTTGCTAACTCTGCTATCCTTAGTAGTTTTGTTTCCATTTATTATTCCTACCTCTGTGTGTAGTAAATGTGTCCCTAGTAAGGGTGATAACTGGTAGCTAGCCTTCCCTCCATCGGCATTACCCAACTTCATTGGTACTACGCTGCTATCCGACTCCCTACAATCGGCATTTGGTTTCCTTGCTTGTTATCGCTTGTAGACTATACTCTTCAATAGAAAAAAAGACCGGTAGGGTCTCCCGAGTTGCCGTATCATATCAATGTGTAACGTGCCAAGGTCTCTGACTCCAGAGAGGTTTTACCCTTCTTGCCTTTGACGAAGGATAAAATGTAGCTTTCTGAACGCAGGTAAGTCATCAGCCCTCTCGATTTACTAACGTTTATGGAGCTCAATCCCTTCAACCATTTGGCTTTCGGCCCGCCACCTAACTGTCTACGCTTAAAGGCTAAAGTTACCTTTAGCCCTCCAAGACTCGCTACGAGCGAATGGCTAGTTCTTACTCGACGGGAATCCCACCCGCTATATGATACGACCTAGGCTCGGCCGCACACCTGCCTCGTTAGTGCCATAAGAAAAGGGCTGTCGCAGCAACCCCTGTTAATGAACTAGTCGAGTAGAAGGGAACCTCTCTACCTTACGGTAGATTGTGTTCCTCCCCCCTCACAGAACCGTGCTTGCGCTATTTACGCACACGGCTCCTCCAAATCATCATTCACAAAAGGTTAATTTTTGCTATCCTTAATAGTTTAGTTTACATTTAAATTTCTACCTCAGTGTGTAGTAAATGTGTCCCTAGTAAGGGTGATAACTTGGTAGCAGCCTTTCCTCCATCGGCATTACCCAACTTCATTGGTACTACGCTGCTATCCGACCCCCTACAACGGCATTTGGTTTCCTTGCTTATTATCACTTGTACACCATACTCTTCTATAAGAAGAGACCAGTAGGGTCTCCCGAGTTGCCATATCATATCAATGTCTGACGTGCCAAGGTCTCTGACTCCAGAGAGGTTTTATCCTTCTTGCCTTTAACGACGGATAAAATGTAGCTTTCTGCTGTGCTTAAGGCATCAGCCCTCTCGATTTACTAACATTATGGAGCTCAATCCCTTCAACCATATGGCTTTCGGCCCGCCATCTAACTGTCTACGCCTAATGGCTAATGTTGCCAGTAGCCCTCCAAGACTCGCTACGAGTGAATGGCTAGTTCTTTCTCGACGGGAATCCCACCCGCTATATGATACGACCTAGGCTCGGCCGCACAAGCACCCAATAGTTGAAGTACAATTCGTCAAAAACTTTTTGCGGATATGCTCCGCCTGTAGTCTAATTAACGGGGTATCAATTTCGACTAACCATTTGTTAGCTGCCTAATTGATCGCTCTAATCCTATGCTATGCACTGAAACCTGCTGCCTTAACTCATATGCAAATTCATCCCATATTGATAAAGATTTAATTTCTTAGCTATTGCCTGTGAGCGGAAATTATCCCAAGCTGTACTGTAAAGAGCATGACATCCTTTTTTATGTATTTCCTTTGCCCAAGCAATAGTACATTCCATCGCATATCCCTTCCCTCTATATTCTTCTAGTGTTTCAACACTTGCCTCTGCTGCTTTTTCATTCATTCTCGCACTGCAGCATACAGAAACCGCTTTACCATTTTCTATGGTGGCAAAAATAGGCTGTCTCCATTCAAATTGGATTAATAAGTTTGGAAAATGTGATAGTAATGCTCCCTTATTTTCATTTGTTATTTTAGTGGCACTGGAAATCCTATTAAAATCTTCAGGAAATATGTATGCAGGACCCATCCAGATGTTACTTATGTCGTTTACTTTATTTATACAACTTACTATTTTTCCAATATCAGGGTTTTCTGAATTTTGATTAACCATTTTTATTACTTCATTAAGTATGATTTTAGGAAAAGACACGCTGAATCGAAGAATGCTGCCCTCTCTAGTACGGCCCAGAAAAAATAATGGTGCGGGACTGAATATTGGCTCATTTAATTCTGTCATTCTTCCAGAGTTGTCTTTTTTAAATAATACATCTGCCTGGATTTCCATCAGCTCGATATCTCGCACAAATATATCCCCCTTAATGTTTAGATACCTTCTTATTCAACTTGTGCCTTCTGTTTTATTAACTGAGTTTTTGCGTTTTCGCATCAAGGAGATTGTTATTCTTTTCTCTAAACGAAGTAATTAAATAAAATAAACCAGGTCCTGCAATTAGGGTTCCGACAATCAAATAAATTTCTCTGCTGCTGAAATGGATAAAATGTGATGAGGCAAAAAGTATTCCTAATGGTGTGGTGATTCTAAAAAACATTAATCTGACAGCACTTAATTGAGATAACCGCTCCCTTGGTGCTTCTTTTTGAAAAATAGCTGCACTCTGTGCATTGAAAAGCGGAAAGAGCATCCCGCCAAACAATTCACATAACCAGGCAAGTGGAGTTAGATTGACAAAAAAGAGCAGTATAAATGATACACCTCCGCCAATTAACCCCAAATACATAACTTGATTATTCCGTGGCAGCTTACGAAGTAATAACGTTCCTATTGCGTAACCAACTGAAAAGCAACCTGAGAAAATGGCATATACCCATGTCTCTCCCTTTAGTTCGCCTCTGATAAATGGAACACTCAGTACCATCGAAGCCCCGACGGCAAATTGAACTAAAGAGGATAGAAAGGTCAGGCGTACTAGCTTTGGTTTTTGAAAGAAGGTTTTATAACCAAGCTTCATTTCTGCCCACCAAAACTTTTTAGTCCAAGTAGGGACTAGTTGTTTCAACTTCACTTGAATATGGGATAAGGAAAGAAAACTTATAAAGAACATCATTGCCGAAATCACATGGATGTATTGCATAGGCATAACAATCAAAAGCAAAGAAGTCACTCCAGGTGCAATAAAGCCCATCAGTCTTAGTGTCCCATCAAGCAATCCATTTGCTTCGACAAGCTCATCCTCCTTGCAAATATCAGGTAGCAGAGAGAAAGATAGGCTGGCATAAATTGGCTGCACTAATCCCAATATGCATTGTAATAATACAAGTCCGGTGATTGTCCCTGTATTTGAGCCAGCCAAATAGCCTAAAAGTGGCAGCGTATAGGAGATTGAACGGATTAACTGAATGTTCTTTAGCATTTTCCCTTTTTCAATATGGTTAAGAAATGGGGAACTGACCATCTGAAGCAGTAAAGAAGGGATATAGTACACGAGCCACAGTATTCCCATCCATTCTTTAGAACCGGTTATTTCATATAATAAAAGACCGTTAATAATAGCTCCTGCCGCTCCTCCAAACTCTGATACTATTTCTCCAGCCCATAACGCTCGAAACGCCCCAGAGAATTTTTTCATATCTGACCTCCAAGATATTCTGTCAGCAGGCCTGAAAAAGTCTGGATTTGATTAATATTGGCATAATATATTCCTTTTTCTGCCTTAACAAATTTCGCTGCCCTCAATAATGACAACTGATGATGCAGCGTAGTTTTTGAAACGTTGAATTGGCTGCTTAAATCTTGGAGTGATAGCGGACCCTTTACCAATTGATAGAGCAATCTTAAGCGGAGGTCATCGCCTAAAGCCTTATGCCCCTTAATTAAATGACTTGAAGGAACACCAGTGTCCAGAAGGCAGTCTTCGTTTATTGGGTAAAAAAAGATCTTGGTTTCCGATGATCTAATTGATAGTACCCATGGCCGGTATGAGACATGAGGAACTAATTTAACTTTCCATACAGACGGTTCTGGAGCATAGATAATTCCATTTGTAATTTGTTCAATCTGTTCGATAGGATTATCCACTTTTAAGGATCGGTATTGTTTTTGTTCAAATTCAAGAGCCTGTATCCATTTTTCCCATCCCTCCCTTTGACTTACCCATTGGTACCACCCATTCAAGACCTCTATTAGCAGATCACAGATTTCTTCAAATGAATATTTGCCAAGAAAGCGTATATATTCTCCTAGATATTCATGATCTTTAAAAAAAGCTGCATATTTTTCAAGAGATTCAGGATCATGAAAATTCCTCACAGTTTCCCTTCTCAGGAGTTCACACTCCCGATTCTTGTAAGGCAGCAGTATTTCATAGAATTCAGATGCAGTCATGTCAGCGAGACTGTACGAAAAATCTTGAATAGTAGGTGACGAAAAGTCATTTTGAAGCATAATAAGTGCGTACCAAAAATTTGTTATTTCTATCGTTTTTAAATGTCCCCTTAAGGCTTCCGACATTTTAGCTTCCTCTGAAACCCACTGTTCATCTAAAATAAATGTATGTCTAAGTTTTGCGTGTGTAAAACCTGAAATTCCAATTATAGTTTCCCATACGGTCGAAAATTCAACTGATAGATTTACTTTTTCAATAACTTCCAACGATTGGTAAAGCTGTTTCACATCGATTCCTCCAAAATACTGATTTACTAAATTCTAATATATAAGAACTTTCTATTCAATATTTTTTGAATTATTAAACAACTGTTGTTATCTTCTTAACTTTTTATTTTTTTACTAACAAAATGTCCAGTATGTAAAAATAAAAAAGGAGTGTCTCTAAATGGAACCATGAGACACTCCTTTTACTTTACTCTTCTTTTATTTTACGCTGAGTGGCAGCGGTGCATGAGATGCTATCAGTTTTTGTTCACGCATTTCTTCCCAGAATGCTGCTGGGATTACAGTGTTCAATGCAGCTTTATCTTCTGCAATTCGCTCAGGTCGGCTAGCTCCGGGAATGACAGCAGCAACTGCTGGATTAGCCAATGAAAATTGTAAAGCAGCAGCCTTAATGCTGATTTGGTGACGATCTGCAATGTTCTTGATTTTCTCTACTTTTGCCATGATTTCCGGTGACGCTTTTTGATACTCGAAGTGAGTACCTCCAGCAAGTACACCTGAACTGTATGGACCGCCGACAACAATGTCCATCTTATGTTTTACTGCATCAGGCATTACCCGCTGTAACGCACGTTCATGGTCCAATAATGTGTAACGCCCAGCCAGCAAGGATACATCTGGCTTTGCTTCTTCCAAATCCAGCATTAGTTCAATCGATTCTGCCCGGTTCACTCCGAGTCCCCAGCCCTTAATTACTCCTTCTTCACGTAAACGTGTGAGTGCACGGAATGCACCTGTCCGGGCAATTTCAAATTGAGAAATCCAATCATCACCATAGAAATCCTGTGCTACATCATGAATATAAACAAAGTCCAGATAATCTGTTTTTAAACGTTTCAAACTATCCTCGATAGAGCGAAGGGTTGCATCCGCGCTATAGTCATTGATGATTTTATTCTTACGGCCGAATTCAAAGAGTCCCCCTTTTTCTCCCAAATCACGTGAAGACGGCTCTTCCAATTCATCTGAAATAATCCGGCCCACTTTTGTACTTAAGATGTAATCATCACGGTTTTTTTTCGACAGTGCTTCACCAAGACGAATCTCTGCCAATCCATATCCATAAAGTGGAGCTGTGTCAAAGTAACGAATGCCGCTTTCCCAAGCAGCTTCCACTGTTGTGATTGCTTCTTCGTCTGGAATATCACGATACATATTGCCTAGTGGCGCAGAACCAAAACCAAGTTTACCCTTCAAAATGTTTTTCATTTGCATATTAATTACCCCTTTTTATATTAGATTAGAGTGCTTTTATAATGGAGAACAATACCTATTTATTTAAACAAAAGTTTATTGTTAGTATGCATTCATTTCTTTAAAAACGTTACATTGTACTCACCTCCTTTATTTGCCTGAAAAACGATAAAAGAAGTGGATTTTATATGAAGTCATTTCATGAAATAACGATTCAATGGCATAAAAAAGGCATTTGATTTCTTCTATTCTATTTACCATTACAGGTTTTAATAAACACAAATCGTCATTTCGTATAATGACGATATGTTATTTCAAAAAAAGAAATCATGCAAGGAACTTATGAATTACAGAAAAACATTGAACATGCTATATGCGTCATCAGCTCTTATATTTCATGTTCAATGATTTCTTTAAGCTGGTTAAAAGCTTCTTCATTCCTTTTATAATATGTCCATTTTCCGTGACGTTTTATTGTCACAAGTCCAGCACGATAAAGAATGGAAAGATGTTGAGAAGCCGTTGATTGTGTAACATTCAATTTTTCATGGAACTGTGTCACACACACTCCCACATCTTGAAAATCCCTCATTTCCTGGGAAGTAAAATGCTTTTCTGGCTCTTTTAACCATTCTAAAATTTGCAGTCTTGTTTCATTTGATAATGCTTTAAAAATGTCAATTGGTTTCATGTCTTTTATTATATCGTCCTATCACGAAATGTAAAGTTATATAAAATCCTACCTTTGAATGATCTTCTAATTCGTAATTGGTATGAATTTAAATTTATTTTACATAGCAGATAAATTATTTACAGATAGCGTCTAATGATAAATAATCGGCGGGCACAAACTTATTACGAGCCTGAGTTGGCTGATTAAATGACTTCTTTGATAAAGGTTTTTATTTCAGCACTAAATCGGTCAGGCTCTTCTAAAAACGGATAATGATTGCTCTTTGTAAATATAATTAAAGTGGCACTCGGGATTAACTCATTCATTTCTAACGAATATGTTAAAGGGCATTGCACGTCATACTTGCCGCAAATAATCAATGTGGGTACTGAAATGAGTTGTAGCTTTCTAGTTACATCAAATACTTGAAGCTCTCTGCTAAAGTAATTCAATCTAATTGACGACATTTTTTTATGTACAGTAAACGGAAAAATTTCGTCATATCTCTCAGGTTGAAATAAGGATAGTTTTGTTCGCTCCTTAGTCAGTTCCCTTCTTGTCTGTAAGGGTAAATCAGAACGCTTCAGCTCTTCAATCAGCTTTTGCATTTTATTGAAATGAGGATGTTCTTCATTATAAATACACTCCGGAGAAAATGTCATATATTCTCTTGCAGCCGCACCAACAATAACGCTGAATGTTAATTTTCCTGAGTAGTAAATGCCGTAAACAACCCCTAGCATTCCTCCTGTTGAATGACCTGCAAATCCCCATTTACGAAGCCCTAATGCTTCACGAATAGCTTCTAAGTCCAATACAGTTTCCAGTAAGCTTAAATCGTATGGCTGTGATGATTTTACTGAATTTCCTGCTTCTCTAAGATTAACTAAGATCACTTTATTTGTACGTATAAAAGTTTCCGCGAAGTAATCGCCTGTCTCATTAAATTCCGAATAGAAATGAGTGACACAAAGCGGCTCTCCTTCACCTTGAGTAAAGATTTCAAATCTTCCTCTCGCTGTTTCTACAAATACCTGTTTCCACATATCCTCTTCACCTATACTTTTTAGAAGTTTATATTAAGTTTTTCAATATATTGGCGAATTACCGCTCCTTTCACCAACAGAAACTTTTTATATGAGAGGAAGATCACAAACCGTAATCCTTTGTTTACCGGGTTGATTGGAGCGCAATATGCGAGACTCCCGCGGAAAGCGAGATTCCTGGAGCGAAAATCAACCGCCTTGTGCCAAACTTGATTACTAAATTGAAATCACTTCGAATCTTTTAATATTTCAATATAAAATCCGTATCAAAGCCAAGATTTATAAACCTATCACCTTTTTTATATACGATATTGGCCCCTTCAATTTTTATCTGCTTCCACCCACTCCTCTTGATAATTAAACGATATACCAAAGGCACCTCTGTACCTGTAGGTGGTTCCCACATATGGTTTCGCTGAACTGAATAACACGTCATCAATATTAATAAAAATTTAAGTTAATTTTAATTGTGTTTTAATTGAGGTTTAATGTATAGCTGACAAGTATGTAATATAGTTGACTAGCATCAACTTAACTGAACAAGAAATGAAAAATCGCAGAAGCAATAAAAAAAACGAGCCGCTCCAGATCGAACTGTGGCGGCAACAACAAGAAAGATTTACAGCTTGGAAGGAGGTCCTAAAACATGAACAAATCTTTATCGGTTACCGGTAATTGGAAAGAGGTGTTTGCCAAAGTTCCGGAAATCACCCTTTACTTTTGGATGACTAAGCTGCTGACGACCGGAATGGGTGAGGTGGCGTCCGATTATTTATTCGAGAATCTAAATCCGCTTATTTCAGCACCGCTAAGTGTTCTAATTTTTGTAGCCGCAATGATATTACAGTTCAAAGTACGCCGTTATATACCGAAGATCTACTGGTTAGTTGTCATTATGGTTAGTATATTTGGCACAATGGCTGCAGATGTGGTTCGTGTAGGACTGGGCATACCCTACGTCGCTTCCACCATTTTCTTTATTGCGGCACTCTCCGCTGTTCTATTAGCTTGGTTTTCGAAAGAAAAAACTTTGTCTGTACACAGCATTTTCACCCGGCGCCGCGAGGTCTTTTACTGGCTCACCGTACTAGTTACATTCGCACTTGGTACCGCAGCAGGAGATATGACCGCGTCAAGCATGCACCTGGGCTACTTTTCTTCCGGTATATTATTTACTGTTTTGCTTGTTATTCCAGCTCTGGGTTACCGATTATTTGGTTTTAATGAAATTTTTTCTTTCTGGTTCGCTTATATCATGACACGTCCAGTAGGTGCCTCGTTCTCGGATTGGTTAGCAGCGTCTCATAGCCACGGCGGTCTGGGGATAGACAAAGGGATAGTCAGCCTTGTTTTACTGATTTTTATTATCCTCCTAGTCACCTTTCGGGGAGGCTCACCCGCAAAAAGCGCAGAATTAGATGACACCGAAAGAGCATCTTAGTCTTTACTAGGTATCTAGAGTGATAAATAGCGGGAAACCACCCTAAAGGAAGGAAATTATAAATGGAAAATCACTCGGAACAACCGTTACGAGTGTGATTTTTCTTATCGCTATATTAACAATCATCATTTTCCTTGCCGTTTCAAAAATTGATACGAATGCTGCAAGTGATATAGCGGAAATAGACCAAAAAAAGGCGAGTAAGAAACATGTGCAAACACAAACGATTGTTGTACTCGTACTTTTCTTAGCTGCTGGCATAGGCGGTTATAACTGGCGCAGTAACAACATTGCATCACAAGGACAAGCTACATTAGCTGGCCAATTAAACGATTTTGTTAAAGTTGAAAATGATATGCTAAATGCTGTAAATAAAAACGACAATTCTTCAGCAAAAAAAGGTGCTGATCATTTGGAAAATCAGTGGGATACACAAGAACCTAAGCTTCGAAATATTGATAGCACAGCATGGACAAAAATTGACGGAACAATTGACTCTGTGCTAGCAGTGGTCCGTTCTTCAAAACCTGATATAACCAAGTGTAAAAAAGCACTTCACAACTCTATTGACACTATAAACAGAGCAAATAAATAATAAGCTTAGGAACCGCCTTCGCGGTTCCTTTTTATAATGGGACTTATATAGGATATGTTTAACAAAGACAAACGTCACAGACCGTTATATCTGCTTGCCATCCTTTCTTTCTCTATAGCCGCCGCATATTCAGAAGCATGTTATTCCTTTTAAGAGATTCTATTGTTGTGAGTTTTGGTTCGGAAATGTTTGGAGGTCCTGGAGTTATATCAATCGGTACGGAATTTATAGTTTGCTACCTTATTTTTTGTCGTCTCATCCATTGGGTGGCCACCCATTTTTCACCTTGTATTACTGGTGCTCCTCCATGGAGAGTCCGTTCGTTTAGTGTTTGATCATTGTAGAAATACTCAAAATAGACGGCCAGTCCCTTTTGAGGTGTTACAGAAAAGTTCAAGTTAGGGAAAAATGTTTCCCCTCCTTCTTCCACGTCATTTAAGTAGATTATAAGTGTACTAATCCTGTTGTTTTGAGCGGCTTTGCTAGTGGAGGAAAAAAAATCGTAATGGGGTTTATATTCTTGCCCAGGCTTATAGTTCAGGATTTGAATGCCGTCGCTATTTTCATTGGGGATGCCCATGATGGATGTTATTCTCTTTTCAACCTTATTAATGATATCGCTTTCATTCCTCTCGAAAAACATACCGCTGCTTGTCCGTATTTCATTTATATTGCTATCAGCACCTATTTTTGAGCGCTGAATTCTGGCTTTCGATAACTGGATGAGTTCATCGCATTCTTCGTAACTCAGGACATTTCCCAAAACGACAACCAATGGTTCCTCAAATCTGGCAAGGATATGGATTTCTCTGTCTTCCGTTTGAATTCTGTTTCCTGTATGGCCAAAAATGGTCTGCTCTTTCGTATTAGTATCCGTTGTCACTTTAACAGCTCCTAGTTTCTAAAGGTTAATTGTGGACATTATACCATATATAATATAAAAATAGAGTTCTACAATTCTCAACTTCACTAAATCTCTATATTCTCTGTTTCACAAAACCATTAATTTACTTCCTCATTTCCTTCTATAACCCCTTTAGGCTGACATGCTTACCTGTATGGCTGACAATCACATGGTCAAGTACATCAACACCTAAAATCCACCCTCCTGCTGCAAGTCTTTTAGTGACCTCAATATCTTCTTTGCTTGGTGTCGAGTCTCCGCTAGGGTACTGGTGGCTAACAATAATGACTCCCGCATTATTGCGAATAGCGCATTTCATTACCTCTAAGGAACCTACAGACCGTGGTTATCGGTCGATGTAGTGCCAAAGCGACACGTACCGAATGACAGAAAGACGCTTTTCCTTTCTGATCAGTCCCCGTAGTGCTGCCGCCCACAGTCTTTCTCTAAGGTATAAATCGATATTTTAAAGCCTTATTTCCGAAGAAAAATTTCAGCCTTAAGGCTGCGTTGGTTAGCAATTGAATGTAGTTATATCCCTTACATGATAAGAACAAACACTCCGTATTTGGCAAATAAATAATACTGTTTACCCCATTATGTCTTTTGAATGAAAAAAGCTGAAAATATGCATCATAAGAATAAAAACTTGCATATTTTCAGCTTATGGATAATTTGGGATAATTGACAAACCTATACTCTCAGCGTTACGATTCATAAAAAAGTTCAGGAGGTCCAGCTGGTGCTTTCACTGGCTTCATTGAATTGGTTGATGACCTTGTTAAAAAGTTTGAATTATACAAACTAGCGGATCAATTAAGCCTGCACTTAGAAGGTTTTCTTCATATTGTCGATGCTGTTCAATTAATTTGGTTTGCAACATTTTAACAAGGTGATAGAGATTTAACAGCCATTGGTCATAAATTTGCAGATGCAAGTGTACTTGAACCAGAAGAAGTGGCAGCTGAATGATTTATTGATAAACAGTTAAATTGGAGGTGAAAAAATGGCTCAACACCTGCATCACATAGAAGAACATTTTTCTGGTTCTGACTTCATTCGAGATGTTGTCATTGGTATGTCAGACGGATTAACCGTACCCTTTGCATTAGCTGCTGGTTTGTCTGGTGCTGTTGATACAACAACATTAATTCTCACTGCCGGAGGAGCTGAAATTGCAGCAGGGTCAATTGCAATGGGACTTGGCGGATATTTGGCAGGCAAAACAGATGCGGAACATTACGAAACTGAACTTGCCCGTGAACGGCGCGAAGTAATAGAACTACCAGAGTGTGAAGAAGAGGAAGTATCTGATATTTTCAAGGAATATGGGCTTGAAGAAGACCAAATCAAATCGATTACTGAAACCATTAAAAAGAACCCTGAAAAATGGGTGGATTTTATGATGAAATTTGAATTGGGTCTAGAAAAGCCGGAGCCGACAAGAGCGAGAAACAGTGCAATTGCCATTGCTATTTCTTATATTGTCGGAGGTTTGATCCCTTTATTTCCATATTTTATCTTTCATAAACCTGCAACAGCATTAATTGTTTCTGTAATTGCCACACTTATTGCATTACTGATTTTTGGATATGTAAAAGGAAGGTTTACAGGTACTTCTCCGGTAAAGAGTGCTTTTCAAACAATGATTACTGGAGGACTTGCTGCAGCAGTTGCATTCGGTCTAGCAAGAATTCTCACCTGACCGCCTGATTTTCGTAAGTGGTAAACGATAAATACATGCATCCCTGCCTAATGGTGGGGGTCATTTTGTCTGGATGTAATGGATATTTGCAAAGAAGATGTATAACCTGGAAAATTACCCTATCTTACATTAAAGATGCATATAAACTCCTTCCCGAACTAAATGAGTTCTAATATATGTTATAAATATCAATCGCAGGTCCTAAGCTGATCCTCTTTGTGATTTTAAAAATATTTCTACCCGGTTGGTAATTTCATTTTACCTTTGATGGCAGAAAGATATTTTCTTACCGTACCAATCGTGTTATTTTGCTGATTAGAGGCTTCATTTGTGTGAATGCTCTCTTCCATCAGTCCTAACACTTCCATTTCGCGTTCGTTTTTATCGGAGGCATCATCCATAAGTTCGGGCGAGTAAATTCTCTTTCCGTCCATGATGCCACGTATGGAGCTTGCTAACACGTCGCTCGGGCTATCTTTCAATAAATAACCTCTTACATCAGCTTTTAAAGCACGCTGAAAATAACCATTCCTTCTAAACGTTGTCAAAATGATGACCCTGTATTCAAATGGCTTTAAAGCTTCTGCTGCCTCAATTCCGCTCTTTTCAGGCATCTCTATATCCATCATGCATATATCCGGCTGCAATTCGTGCACCATAGACAGTGCTTCTTCCCCATTACTCGCTAGCCCGACAACTTCTATATCTTCTTCAAAATTGAGTAGAGAACTAATTGCCTCTAACAGCATTTTCTGATCCTCTGCAATTACAATTCGTATCAATTTAGGTCTCTCCTTATCGGTCAGCTTATATTAAAAGGCTCTTTTATTATAGATTGTGTTATTTAATGAGTTCTGTGAGGCGATCCCATTTTTATATCAGGGTGATTGGAGAGTAAGGTGCGAGACTCCTGCTTAGATTTGCGGGACAGGTGAGTCCCCTCCGGCGCAGCTGAGGAGGCTCACCGCTTGCGTGGAAAGCGAGCATCCTGGAACGGAAATCAGCCACCTTGTTCCATAGCAACAAAGTTTACGAAAACAGCCTATTAAAAAGACTCCCCTAAATACGAATGATTAAGGGGAGTCTGGCCCATTATACTTCAGGTTTTACTTGAACAGTAACACTTTTTTTCGTTAAATATTTTACTTCTTTAAAGCCGATGAAATTCTTGTTTTTCTCATCCCATAGACGGAAACGGATCGACCGCAAGCTTGTAGCAAGAGTAATTGTCGGTACGTTCTTTAAAGGAAGCGTATTATTGTGTGCCTCTTCTAATTTATAGTTAGGGACCCTTGGACTTAAATGATGAACATGATGGTATCCGATATTACCAGTAAGGAATTGCATCAATTTTGGAAGCTTATAAAAAGAACTTCCTTCCACTGCAGCTAATACATATTCCCAGTCTTTATTTTCTTCAAAATAAGAATCCTCAAAAGTATGCTGTACGTAAAACAGCCAGATACCCACTGAACCTGATATTAAGAATATGGAACCTTGTACTAAAAGGAATGATTGCCAGCCAACTGCCAAGCAAAGTACTCCTGCTAAAACAACAATTAGTACATTCGTCAAATAGGTATTCATTTTTTCCTTCTTTCTAGCACCTTTTCTGTTAAATCTATTTTTAAGAAGGAAAACATATATTGGACCTATTCCAAACATAACCAATGGATTGCGATAAAAACGATAGGCTAAACGAATTTTAAGCGGTGCTGCCAGATATTCATCCACTGTAAGAGTCCAAATATCTCCTGTTCCCCGCTTATCTAAATTACCGCTTGTAGCGTGATGAACAGAATGCTCATGTCCCCATTGATCAAACGGGAATAAAGTTAGAACACCCATTACTGTACCCACTATCCTATTGACACGGCGGTTTTTAAAAAAGGAATGATGCGTACAATCATGAAAAATAATGAAAATACGAGTCAAGAATCCAGCAGCTATTATAGCTGGAACTAATGTTAACCAATAAGAAACGGACAGGCTCATATATGCCAGGTACCATAAGATAATAAATGGCCCGAGCGTATTAATAATCTGCCATATACTTTCCTTCGTCGTCGATTGTTCAAATGGTGCAATTTGTTTTTTCAAGTTTTTTGTATTTTGTAAGGTCATTGTTCAAATGCACTTCCTTTTATTTTCGCTTTACTGTACTTCCTATTATAAAGGAAGGATAAGGACATTATTAGTACCAGATGTCATGTCTAGTACATGATAAATGTCATGTACTAATTTTTATTCAAGCTGCAAATTTGCAATATCTTCAATAAGCTGTTATGATAAAAAGAAATATTTTTGTTCGGTGTAATGAAATAGTATGAATGTGGACTTTTCTTCTCGTGGGCAAGAATATTAATTTATTGTGTTTTAACGCACTAGGAGGCAATATAAATGGAACAAGGTACAGTAAAATGGTTTAACGCAGACAAAGGCTTCGGATTCATCGAACGCGAAGATGGAGACGACGTATTCGTACATTTCTCTGCTATTCAATCTGAAGGATTCAAATCTTTAGACGAAGGTCAAAAAGTTACTTTTGACGTTGAGCAAGGTCAACGCGGACCACAAGCGACTAACGTTCAAAAAGCTTAATTCCATATGAATGACACAAACAAGTTCTTTGTTAAAGAGCTTGTTTTTTTATATTCTCCTGATAACGCCTATTAAAAAACCCTGCTCATGTTTCGAGCAGGGAGATGGTACAGGTAATATAAAAAGGTTTAAAGTTCCAAAGGTTTGTAAATATTATAACATATTGGATTGACAATATGGGGATATATAGATTTATACAATCTCACGCCACCCATCTGAACGGAAAACCACATCGGGAACGCATCGATAATTAGCCAGAGCGATTTCCACACCAATTCCCACGATTTCTTATCTTTTACTCTGAGGGTAAACTCCTGATAGAAAGGAGAAATTTTTATCTGGAATACTTCATTATCATTTTCAAAACTGTAAACACAGTTGCACTACTTCTTTAACAAACGCACCAAATAGATAAAGCTCTTTTTCGGATTCAGTTATGTATTAAATATAATCTCAGTGCTAGGAATAACAGTTGCAAACCAGCGTAATACGGAATTGTGATGGTTAATAATTTGTTGAGCGGTAATTTCATCCGAACTCCATGTACTATGTGTATCAGAAGCTAAAGTGACTTGAAATCCAGCACTAAACGCCCTCCTGCATGTTGTATCAACACACGCCTCTGTTTGAATGCCCGTTATAATTAAATGCTCTATTCCATGTATTTTTAATTCCTTTTCTAAAGTGGTGTTAAAAAACGAATCCGGAGTTGTTTTTTGTATAATAACATCTCGATTTTGCGGAGAAATCTTAGGATGAATTTCCCATCCATTTGTTCCATATTCCAAAGGATGTCCAACAGGTCCATTGTGTTGGATATAAAAAATAGATGTATGTGCAGAACGCGCTTGATTTATTAATTCGTTTAAGTTTTCAAGTAGATTAACACTTCTATATACTTCATTACCTTCAGTAAACATTCCATTTTGTACATCAATAATTAATAATGCTTTCTTCATCATTCTCTTCCCCTTAATAGAACTCTATTAATTAAAAATGGCTGCCACAGCCCGCTCTTTCTTCAACTAACGAATGTTGCATCATCTAATCCGGCTGCCCGCTACATTTCAAATAATCACCCTCTAAAGCATCGTGTCACGAAGATCTAATTTTTGACAGTATGTTATGCGCCTTGTGCTGATCTTCTTTATTTACATAAAAATCATATATGGCTGTAGTGCTTGTGTCATTTATATAATGCTGGCCCAGTGCAGGGCGATTGCCTGAATTGCTTTTAACTTTGTAGCGCAAGCCTTCGCTTTGAAAACTCTGAGCTGTTTTGAAGTATTGCTCATCGCCTACTGCTGTATAAACGAGTACCTTGTTAAATAAAAAATCGAATATCCCCACACTCACACTTCCCTCTGAAAATTAGTCAGCTAATAATGGTGTACATATACTATTCTTTTCTCACAATAATAATTCCTTTTTTTAACAAGTTACTTCTAATCTCTGTAACCTATTCAGCCCTTTCCTTCAGCCTCTTCCAATTTGCCTTCATGAACTTTTTGTGACAAATTTCACATTTTATTGTATTACAAAAATGGTAGGCATATTATAAATAGGACATGATGTATATATCAATTTAAAACATTACGGAGATGATAAAGTATGACTGGACTTGCTTTGGTTCTGACCATTCTCTTTGGACTATTAAAAATATTGATTTCCTGTCTTCCTTCCGATTCAGTGAAATGGATTATAGGCAAGTATGAAATGCATGCAAAGCTTAATGCTGAAAATACTGTCGTGACCTATGAAGGTAAACGCATTGAAGATGAAGAGGCAAATCAAATCATTGATACTTTTAACAAAGGTATATTTTTAGAACAATATTATATCTTTCCAGGAAATGAACAAATGTTTTTGCATCCGGAAAACGGCGGAACTCCATTAGTCATTGACACCAAACAAGGCAAAAAAGATGTAAAGCTGTTTTTGTACAGCTACAGTGACCATGTGGATGTAGTCAAACAGTACAAAAAGAAAGTAATGTCGTATAGCCTGCGTTCCGCTCAGCTCCAAGATCGTTCTATAGCATTAGCAGCGGAAATCCTTTAATAGAAATATGAATGGCCGTCTTTTTTGATTAAAATATCACAAGAAATAGCAGCTGAATTGATCAGCTGCTATTTTTAGTTTTCGAATGTATAAATCTTTGCTTAATTCATTACATCTTTTAACTGTCTATTTTGTTTCCTCAAGCTCAACGAAACCACACCAAGAACGATAAATAAAGAAAAGAATAAAATTGGCAGCTGGTAAAAAGTCCAAATGCTAGGTCCATAATATTTTAATTGATGATACTTTTCAATCGTCTTTTCATAAGATTTTTTATATTCATATTGAACAATCCATTGTCCACTCGCCTCGATAACTGATCCTAAATCATACTCGCTCGGCACAATTTGTTCTTTATTTTTAACAACATTATCATTTCCAATTACAATAGCAGCTTTTGAATATTCGATTGGGAAGTGTGAGTCAGGTCCTTCTTTCACTTCTTCATTATCTTTTAACCAACTTCCTAAATCAGAGGCAGGAAAGACGGCTAATAAATTCAGCTTATCTTGGTGCTTTTTAAAAACATTTAGTAACTGTTCCTTTTCTTTTTCGGTCACTTTATTTGAAGTATCCAATACATCGAATACATCATTCATGATCGTTTCTTTTTCTTGATTAACCACTTTAATATTTTTTATATCTTCGTTATGTTCCTTTACTCCTGAGAATGGAGTAGTGAGAAAGAAAATACCCAACACTAAAAAGATAAGTGCAAATGATAAAACATAATTAGTAAATTTCTTTTGAACTTTGAAAAACTCGGATAACCCTTTTACAATTTGGTTTTTACCTCCGAAATTTTCAATTGCTATACGGATTGCATCTTCTTCAGTTTGTCCTTCTGCTTTTAACTCTTCAACAGCTTCTAATAAATGTGAACGCATTTCTTGCTTTAAACCTTCGATATCTTGTTTATCACCAGTAACATCTTTATAGATTGAATTTACATATTTATCTATCTGTTTCAAGGCTATTCTCCCCCTTCAATAAAGGTATCAATAATTTTTTTTACAAATTGCCATTCCTTACGCTTTTCTTTAAATCCTTCTTCACCTAATGGTGTAAGTTTATAATATTTTCTTCTTCCGCCCGGTCCTTGTTCATCGCCCCAGTAAGAAGAAATCCATTTGTTATTTTCTAATCGCTTTAATGACAAATACAGTGTAGCTTCTTTAAGTTCAAACTGTTCCTCACTTTTTTCACGAACTAATTTTGCTACTTCATATCCGTACATATCCCTGTTATGTAATAACGATAAAATTAATGTATCAATATGACCTTTTAAAACCTCTCTATTAATCTCCAAACTTTTCCACCTCCTTAATTATTTATAAAATATATTACCTAATAATACAAGGTATTCTTAAAAATTTTATAAAAAAGCATCCTTTTCTAGGATGCTTTTTTTCAAGGTATAAGCCTTGCTGAAATGTTCCCATTTATCCTCTCGCATGATATGATGCTAATAATTGGATAGCAAGTTTATGCTAGGGGAGCCTTTTCGGCTGAGATTGAACACTGTTCTAAACCCTTTGAACCTGAACCGGGTCATGCCGGCGGAGGAAAGCGGATTGCCGATTTAAGGATGAATCGTACCCTGCTTTTTTCAAAGCGGGGTTTTTTACTTGTTTTAATATCATGTCTCCTCTCAGTGCCCTGCTGAAACTTGCTAGACAAATATTTAAAGGGAGAGGATTTCATTGAACAATATTAAAAAGATTACACTTACAGCCATGATTACAGCATTAACGGCGGCCAGCAGCTCATTCATTTATATCCCTGCCGGTGCAGCACGAATTTTCCCGATTCAGCATCTGGCCAATGTTCTCACTGCCGTCATGCTGGGGCCAGCTTATGCGGTTGCCGGGGCATTTACCGTTTCCCTGCTGCGCAACCTGACAGGAACAGGTTCGATTTTTGCTTTTCCGGGCAGCATGATTGGCGCCCTTCTTGCCTCCATTTTGTATAAAAAAACGAAGGCTGTTGCTTTTGCCTGCCTCGGGGAGGTCATAGGCACCGGTGTCATCGGGGCTCTCTGCTGCTACCCGATCGCCCTTTTGTTTCTCGGCAAAAAAATTGCTCTATTAGGATTTCTGCCTGCGTTCATACTCAGCTCCTTCACTGGCGCCATCATTGCTTTTATTCTATTAAAAGTACTTTTGAAAAACAGCTACTTGAAGAAAACGATATTTCAGAACGACATGGTAAACCGCAGGATGTAATTAGAGCGAATAAAACTGGATTAGGCTCTAATCAGGCCTGAATTGGCTCTAATCATAGAGAATTTCTCTAATCAAACGGGAATCGGTATCAATTTTCCAGTTATCTGGAAAATACAAGTTATGTTTCTCTGTAAAATGGCGCGTTTCTCTACCAAAAATATATCTAACAAAAAAAAAGCTTCAGATCCAGCCCAAACATGGGCGAGATCTGAAGCTTTCATTTTATGCCGCGATATCTCTCTTCACAAATGCAAGGAAGGCGACAACATGGAAGATAATAAAATAAATGAGCAGCATGACGAGCGAGAATGATAGAGTCATACCATCGATCATAGCATTGCCGTCAAAGTATGGAGTTAAATCCACGTTTGCAAACAGCAGGTATTTTGCCCAATCGAATTTTATGGCAAGCAGGTTTGTAATGGATGCTCCTGATAAAAGCAGGAAAATGGATACTCCGATTGCGAGCGAGCTATTGCGGAATGCTGCTGAAATCATGAATGCCATTGTGGTGTACATCAGCATCGATACAGAAGAAATCCCATAAGACCCAATCAGATGCAAAACCTGGTTTCTTTCGACAATGTGGCCGTCACTATAAGCCAGATATGGAGACGTTTCTCCAAACCCGAAGAAAATGGCGCCAAAAATGAGGCTTAGCACAAACAGGACAACAAGATTTAAAAGTGCATAGCCGATGACCGTCACATACTTGCTCAATAGGATTTTTACACGGCTGATCGGACGGATCATGAGCAGTTTAATGGTACCCCAGCTGAATTCATTTGCCACGATGCCAGCTGCTATGATAATAGTAAAGAGTGCAACGAGAGGGATGACGTTCCGCATATCATCCATAAAACTCCAAGCCGTATAATGGTTATCTTTCGGAAGATTATGTTCAATGCGGTAGTTATTTTCAGCAATGCTTTGTTTCATATAGTTCTTGCCTGTATCACCGGGAACATGTTTCATATCATTCTCTGTCTGCTTGTTTTCTGCCTTAAGCTCTGTTTTCCAATTAGGATTCAGCTTTGCATCATCATGCTTGTTGATGATATTAAGAGTGATAGCCCCTCCAAGTACCATCAGCACGAGCAGACCCAGCATGATTAATGTTGCTTTTCTTTTGAAAATTTTCACCCATTCGTTTACAATCAAACCCATTATGCGACTCCTCCTTCACCGGTGATTTCGAGGAATTTATCTTCCAGTGAAACATGTACAGGAGAAGCCTCAAAAATTTCACACTCGTTTTCTACTAATTTTTTAATAGCCTGCGGGACGGGGATCTGGACGGCATCAATTTCCAGATTATTGCCAGATACTGTAATATCCGCTTCAGGGTATGACTCGCGCAGAACGTCTTGTGCCTTTTGCAGAGGCTTCACGCGGATATGATAGGTGCGTTTTTCTTCCTTCATAATTTCGCGGACATTTTGCACATCGACCATTTTCCCTTTCTGGATGATGCCGATTCTGTCGCACATCATTTCCATTTCAGAAAGAAGATGGCTCGACACAATGATTGCGATATTCTCCTCGCGGGCGAGCTTTTTCATATAATCTCTCATTTCGCGGATTCCTGCCGGGTCAAGGCCGTTTGTCGGCTCATCCAGAATCAATACCTTTGGGCGATGCAGCAGGGCTTGAGCAAGGCCAAGTCTCTGCCTCATCCCAAGGGAGTAGGTTTTTACCTTTTCCTTTAAGCGGTCCTTCAGCCCGACAAGCTCTGCCACCTCGTCTATTCTTTCCTTAGTAATGCTTTTATTCATCCTGGCATAATGCTTCAGATTATCATAGCCTGACATGAATTTATACATTTCCGGATTTTCGACGATGGCGCCTACATTCTTGACGGCATCTTCAAAATTCGTCTTTACACTGTGCCCGGAAATATAGATATCTCCCGAGGTAATCTGCATAAGGCCTACAAGCATCCTTATTGTAGTCGTCTTTCCGGCGCCGTTAGGACCGAGAAACCCGAATACTTCTCCTGCATATACTTCAAAGCTGATGTCGTCAATGATGGTTTTGTTTTTAATTTTCTTCGTTACATTGGTTAATGAAACAACGGTTTCCACTCAAACACTCTCCTTTTTGCTTTCAAAACAACTCTTCATCCATCCTAGCACAGATTTACCATGAAGCTCCCTGATGCTTTCTACTTCTTCTTTGGCAATAATATGTCCTGCATCAATCAAAATCACTTCATCGAGGATGGTTTCAATTTCGTCAATTTCATGTGTAGCGATAATGACTGTCTGCTGCTCAAAATCGATAAATGAAAGCATGCTTGCGACCAATGAATCCCGGACCATGGGATCCAGTCCAGAAAAAGGCTCATCCAGCAGTATGACCGGTGCCGTACGGGACAGGGCCAAAACCAGCTTAACCCTTCCACGATTACCCTTTGACAGGGAAGCGACGCGCGACATGGAAGCAATTCCCATAAATTCTAGCATTTCATCTGCCTTCTGTCTATGGAAATCCGGAAATTGGGAGGTATGGAAATCAATCAGCTCTGCTACGGTAAACTGCCCATATACAATATCAATTTCCGGTAAATAGGCCACCTTTGAGGCGATCCTCCTGCGAGGCTTCTCCCCGTCGACCCTGATTTCACCATCTGAGGGTCTTGCCAAACCGGAAATCAATTTTAACAGTGTTGATTTTCCGCTGCCGTTGGAACCAAGCAAGCCGTATATCTTTCCTTTTTCAAAGGAAAGCGAAACATCCTTTAATGCATATGTCCCCCCGTAATACTTGATTACGTTATTTAAGCTGACACTCATTCTGCATGGCCTCCTTTTTCCATGAAGTAACGCTGCACACCTTCAACCATTTCGTCCGCCGTCAGCCCAAGCTCCCTCATGTTCCCCACAAACGCTTCAATCTGCTCTTTTTTCATGCGGTTTTGCAGGGAAGAGACGATTCCCGGATCATCTTTGACAAATGTCCCCTGGCCCCTCTTCGTTTCCACAATGCCTTCCCTCTCAATCTCAGCGTATGTCCGCTGTATTGTATTCGGATTCACACCCATATTCACAGCCATTTCCCTCACAGACGGAAGCTTATCTCCATGTGAAATCTCGCCCCGTACAATCGAGGAATAAATCCTGTCTGCCACCTGCAGATATATGGGCTTTGAAGAATGAAATTCCTCTGTCATGTTTTACACCTCAATCTTTCGGTCAAAAAGCCGTGCTGATAGCCAAAAAGCAAAAACGAAGAAGATGACCCTTAAAGCGAGAATCATAATGGAAGAACTGTTTTCGGCTGCTGAAAAGCTTACAGAATGGGCGGTAATTTCAAACTTGCCTGCCGTATGGAAATGAAAACTTCCGATGCTCTCCATTTTTTTATAAAAAGCAAATGTTGTCATCCAGTTCCATAAAACAGTAATTGCAGCAAAACCCAGAAATGCAGCAAGCCAGCGGACCTTTCTCACGAGCCTGACCCTTGCAAGTGAATGATAAAGAGTCCACAGCAAGAGGACGATGCTTCCTATAAATAAGCTTGAGGCCGTAACGGTGACTGCGAGCGCCAGCAAATCGCCAAGTGCAGGCTCATCGATGACTTTCGCTGCACCTCTGAAAATATCTTCACTAAAATGCAGGACCACATATGCAAGAAAACAGGCGGCTAGGATGGACAGGAAATGAAAAACCAGGCTCATGATAAGCTTAGCGCCAAGCAAAAGCCACGAGGAATTCGGATTATGCAGCCATAGCTGCGATTTCCCGTCAGCCGACAGCAAATAGCACAAAAATGCCGGTATTCCTCCCATATGAAATAAAATCATGACAAACATCATCAGGGTAAACACGCTTGAGCTGCGGAAATACCAGGACGAGGCATATCCTATCACAAAAAAGGCAGCCTGCAGAAACAGCAGCACATACAGCATCTTTTTTCCAATGAGCCACTCCTTTTTCAGCAATCCTTTAAACGCAAACATACGTATCAGCACCTCCACTGTATTTTTTTGTTATATTAGTGTTCTAGTTAAATAGTACACTGGGACAAACAGAAGTGTCAAACCCATTTTTCAAAAAAAAGCGTTCTTTGTAAAAAAATACAATTTTCGATAAAAAATTCTATTCAACTGCTCTGCGCTATCCTATAATTATCTAGATACAGATTGATATGAAACAAGAAGGGAAACGATCATGAGCAAAGAAAAAAGAAGAAGAAAGAAAAGGAAATGGCCAAAAGTACTTGGCATCATTGTCCTATTACTTGTTTTAGCCGCTGGCGCTTACGCATACTCTGTTTATCACTCTTTAACTGCTGCCGTCGATACGATGCACAGACCCATTGACCGGGATAAATCCGAAAAACGCTCTAAACCGGTAGCACTGGCGAAGAAAGATCCATTCTCCGTCCTTATGCTTGGCGTGGATGAGCGCAAAGGAGATCACGGCCGCTCTGACACCATGATTGTACTGACCGTCAATCCGAACAATAATTCCGTTAAAATGCTCAGCATTCCGCGTGATACCCGAACAGAAATTGTCGGCCATAACACCGTAGACAAAATCAATCATGCCTACGCTTTTGGCGGAGTGAAAATGTCGATGGAAACAGTCGAAAAATTTCTTGATATCCCGGTGGATTATTATATGAAAATCAATATGGAAGGCTTTAAGGATATCGTCGATGCCGTTGGCGGAATCACGGTTTACAATGATCTGGATTTCACTTCTGATGGCACCCACTTCCCTAAAGGTAATGTTACTTTGAACGGAGAAAGAGCATTAAAATTCTCGCGGATGAGGCACGAAGATCCGCGCGGAGACTTCGGCCGCCAGCTGAGACAGCGTGAAATCATCCAGCAGGTCATCAATGAAGGTGCAAGCGTATCAACCCTTGCCAACTACGGAGATATCTTCAAAGCCTTGAGTACAAACGTCCAAACCAATCTAACATTCAAGGAAATGATCGATATCCAGAAAAACTACAAAGCAGCCGGCAGCAACATCCAGCAAATGAGCATCAAAGAAACCGGCACCATGATTAACAAAATCTACTACGGACTCGTAGCAGACGATGAAAAGCAGCGCATCCAAAAAGAAATGAAAACACAATTAGAACTGAACTAAATAGGAAAAGCTGTTTGGAAACTATATCCGAACAGCTTTTTTTGATAGAGTTTGAGAGAAGTTCCTTTAAAGCGCTGCATATACAGCTTCGCATGAAATCAGTTCAGGAATCGTGCAAGTTTTGGACAAAATCATGCAAGTTTCCAAGAAAATCATGCAACTTGTAACGGAATCGTGCAGCTTCAAGCGGAATCATGCAAGTCCTCAATTTCACCGCAAAAAAAAAGACCAAAACAAAAAATTGCCCCGGTCTCATAATCTTATTTATTTTGAAGAAAACCATACAGTCAGTCTAATAGAACCGTTTCGGCATTCCATTCCCAATACATGTCGCCCTGTACACGTATCATCCGATCGAGCCAGGTTTTAAAATCGCAATTCAAGTCCTTGATTTCTGCGCCTAAAATAAGAATATGCTCGCTTCCCTGATTCCCGAGCTTGCTGTAATCCATCACAATCGGGCCAACGTCTGTTAAATAGCCAATCGGAAAGCAATGATTCCGGAGATATTCAGCAGCAGACAGAGAAACATGGGTTAAAGTAAGCACCATCAATTCAAAGTTGAACCGCAATTCTTCTATGGAAAATATCTGAAAAGCAGGTCCATATTCATTTGTAAAAAAGTCTGCACCATTATGCATCAGCAGAAAATGTTTAAAATCCTCCGGTATATGCCAGCCAGTTTCGGCAATGACCATGTCTAAAGCTTCAGCATCCCCTGGCTCCTTAAACACACATTTGCATTTCCCGCTCAAATTGCTGCTCAGCATGCTGCCCTCAGTGAGTTTACTCTTTAAATCTTCTACCATACTTTGAATGGAAAGTCCTCTCATAACTCTCTACACCCCTTTTTCCGGATAAAGATTACTTTCGACATAAAGTAAAAAATTCCCTTCTCGAAACTCATTGGAAATCAACTTTTGTTTAAAAGCTAAAGTGCCGGGCTATCGATGAGATCTGTGCCATAGGAGTTGTCTATCACGCAAAGCCAAGCTCCTTGTGCATTTCTTTTAAACACATATGTAGCTCTTCTATCCATGGAAAATTCGGTTTCCTCTTTATCGGCCTGAAGCAGCGTCTGGGATAGAACCAGTGCAGTATCGCCTGCTTTCAAAATGACCATTTCGCCTTGTGCCGGCACCAAGCTGTTCTTAAAATAGGCGGCGATGCTAATGAAGGCTTGTTTGATTTCCTCTTTGCCCCGCGCTATGCGGCCGGGCTTTACAACCAAAATAGCGTCATCACTATAGTAGTTCATCAGCGTATCGAAATCTTCCTTCTTGATGGCGGTATCACATATTTTGATAACCTCTTTTAATTCGTGTTCCATACCTCTCCTCCTTCATGCCGTTACTTTTACATTCCCTGGTTACTATGGAATTCCCTGCATCAATTCTACCGGCATCTTAAGAAACTTTGCAATTCGCTTGAATCATTAACGATCTGGCTCGAATGAAAAGGTATTCGTGTTCGATTATCCAATTAAATGAAAAATATTTATTTGGGTCTATCCAGCGATCAGCTTTGCTGCCTCCACCCCGTTCATTACAGGCATGCGTACATCAAGCAAGATGACATCCACCTGATTATCACGGCAATATTCAAATGCTTCCTGTCCGTTGTTCACAGTATCCAGAACAACTAATTCTTCATATGTCTGCAGAATAATTTTCAGGCCCTCCCGGATAAAAGAGTTATCATCTGCAATAAGCACTTTAATCTTCACCTTTTCCCCTCCAGGTAAAGCATTACTGCTAACTTTGACCACTCTGCAGTTTTCTTAGCAGGTGAACAATCTGTCCTCTATGATGCGATTCATGTTCAATCAAATGGTACACAACCCATTCAGGTGTCACATCATAACGCTCCAGCACCCTCGCTCTCTGCCAGTCCGCCAAATCCATCGGGCGAAAATGCGAAAGAAACACTTCACGCACCATGTTAAGGCGTCCAATATGTTCTCCCAAGCTTTGTCCTTCGACATGTGTCAGTCTGCCATCCTCCGTACTGAACTCAAAAGGAAATAACGACTGAATCTCTGGATCCCACTCAGACTCCAGTACTTCTGTATACAGCCAATCCGCCTCCACCAGCGCAATATGATAAAGCAGCGAGCCAATACTCTGCCTTTCATCAACCTTCCCGTCAAGCATACGCTGGCTGATTCCGTCTATTTCCTTCAAAAGAGTATAACGGACATCCTCCAGGCACCATAGCCACCGGCCAATTTCAGCTTCATATCCTGGCAGCGACATGACCCTCAATACTTCCCTTTTCAATGAAATCACACTCCTCTGATAAAAAGTACTTCTATCCAAAGAGGGTGTTTTCCTTTTTTTGTAAGACCAAGCATATCACATGCTAGGAATGATACAGGAAATTATATGATTTTATTGTACAAAAAAAGAGCTTCATGCTGAAAGTAAAGGGTTCAACTTCGGGGGACAAAAGTTATAAAAAGGAACTAAAGTAGCACTGAATTCAGCAATGAAATATCAATAGAAATAACAAAAATGAGTAACGAATCAACAGACATTTTGGCAATATAATTAACGACAAAAGGAGCTTGGACAAAATTCTAACGGGTACCCTTTCGAGGTGGAAACATTGCAAATCACATCAATAAACGCGAAGGGATAGCAATTAAGCTATCCCTTTAATTCTCTATCGACTCCTGTTAGTAAAACAAATTTGTTGTCTGTTTTTATTTAGTGTCTTCGTCGCTTTTATACTCCAATATATCACCTGGCTGACAATCCAAAGTCTTACATATCGCTTCTAATGTTGAAAAACGAACCGCTTTTGCTTTCCCATTTTTCAGAATGGAAAGATTCGCCATAGTAATTCCAACGCTCTCCGAAAGCTCCGTTACGCTCATTTTTCGTTTTGCTAACATCACATCAATATTAATAATAATTGCCATATCATCCACCTCAGACCGTCAAATCATTTTCTGATTTTATGTTAATCGCTTCTTGTAAAAGCCGTTGGAGGATAGCAGCAAAAACGGCGATAACCAACGAAGCAAAAATGATGATGAGTCCCATTAATCCAATGGGAGGGTCAACTTTCTTCGCTATAAAACGAAAGAGCGGCAAACCTAATACATACAAACCACTGATTGTAATCGCACAGCACTTTATGTTCTGTAATGCCTTTACAGATAATTCCGAGAACGCTGTGTTCTCGTCAATGTACCGTAAAAGATTGAAAGCCTGATAGAGAGCAAAGTAAAAAGGCACAGCCGCTCCATACATCACGATGAAAACAAGATATTTCATTGGGACAATATTTGGATACAATTTTGCTGCGAAATTCGCCATATGGGGCACTAAAAATATACATAAAGCAAGCACTGCAATTCCAGCCAGAAAAATAATTACCTTTAAGAAAGTGGTTGAACCTCGTTTAACATTCATATTAAGCACCTCACTTATTTAATGACAATATGAATTTTAACATATTATTTATCGTTTTACAATAAATCCATATTGTTATTTATTATATTATTATTGTTATTTAAATATCCCTTTAATTTCGACAAAAATAAAAAGCATTTCTCATTACAAAGAAATGCTCTTACTTTAAAATGTTAAATTTACAACTTGTTCAACAAAACTTCCACATAGTTTCTTCTGTTTTAATACCCATTTCTTTAAACTTTTTATCTTCACGAATGCAGTTTAAATATTACTCCACAACTTCATTCTCGGTGTAATCTGCGTAGGCTTCGACTAAATCAATGGTCAAGCTGATAGCAGAGCTCTTTTCTCCAGTTATTGCTTTACTTTCGATAAAATCTCGTCCTTCACATTCTCCGGTCCATCGGTCTCAAATATGACCTTCGAAAATCCCTGATCATCCAGTTCCATGATGACCAAATTACTGTTTTTCTCATATGAAACAAAGCACCATTTTCCGTCAACAAGGAATCTTCCTTCCCGCACCCCGAAGCCTGAAGTGCCTACCCGGAAGTTCAGCAAAGGGATGTCAAAGCTTCCAACGCTCACATTTTTAATGGCTGTATAAGGAACCTCCAGTATACTTTTCAAAGCGGCAACACTCGTCATCCCCGTAAAATGAATCACCAATTGATCTTCTTGAAAATCCAGCTTTCTTGCCATGTTATTCCTCCTTTTTTTATTTAACAATATATGATGGGAGGGTTTTCATCAATTCATCGTGTTTTGAGCCCTATTAATTATACTTCATGTCCTTTCGCCCAATTAGAGATAAGAAAAAGCGTGTCATTTACATGGTTACTGTAAAATGATTTCCATTTTACTGGATAATCGATTCCAAATCACAGCGAAATGCATCTTCATTAGAGCCAAATCTGCCTCCATTAGAACCAAAACACGGACCATTCGAGCGAATTGCCATTTTTCCATTAAGAAGCAGCTTTTTTGGGTAAAAATGGTACAAAACTGTGTTATTTTAGAGATAGGAAAAGAATGTATACACGCTGGAACCAAACGAAGGGAATGAGTACTATGGAAATCAGAAAACCATCCGAAAATGAGCTTGAAGAAATTATGAGACTTTCACCGCAAGCTATGTTTGAAGGAACATTAGGCAGTGTCATGCCGAATGATGAGAAAATCAAGCAGCTAGTTCAACCTCTGTTGCAAAAGGGCTGTTATTATTTAATAGCTTCCGAGGAGGATCAGTTGATGGGGTGGGTTTTATTAGGTCAAAGTAAAGACTCGTTTACGGATGAAGCAATTGGCTTTATCTACGAACTTTATGTAAAACAAGAATTCAGGGGCAAAGGAATTTCCAAGCAGCTAATGAGCAGCGGAATCGACAGTCTAAAAAAAGAGAGAAACCGGGAAATACGTCTCAATGTATTCTCAGAAAATCAGGCTATTGAACTTTACAAAAAAATGGGATTTTCAATAAGGAATTTAACAATGAGTTTAGCTTAATATCAAATTAATGAAGAAAAACAGGTGAAATACCATTTCGCCTGTTTTTTTATCTTTTATCCATGATGTTGAGTGCTGGGCAGACACCCAGGTGTATTTCTATAAAAATAGGGTATTTACTAAGTAAGCAAGTTAGCATTTCTCTTTAATACCTTGTACTAAGGTTTCTTTGTTTCACAGCAAAGAGGGCTTGGCGGGAGGTGATTAAATGAGAAAAGCCATTGGCATCAAGAGCTTAATCAAATATCTTCATTCAGTTAGTTATCCGCTGACTGAAGAAGAAATCCTTGAGCTTATACTTAATAAAAGCATTCCGCATCTTAGACCGCTGTCCGACATGATTGTTTTTAATTTAGATCATGTTGATTCCTGGCTTAGCCAGCAGCAGCAGCTAAAGGATTGAGTTATTGAGGCCCTGCATGTTTGCAGGGCCTTATCCATGTGGGGATTTCCTATAGTCCCCCTATGTGCATGCTATGCAGGACTCTATGATACCTTTTGAAGAATCCATTTCATCCTGAAAAAAAGCGGCCGCCTTCCCCCATCAGCAGAGCCAAAAAAAGAACAATGATTTCTCATGGCTCTATTCAAATAGCTCATTGGCTAATGAATCAATATAGGCTTTGCGCTCTTTCTTCCCGGATTTGTCAATTCGTGCTTTTCCGTTCTCCATGATCACTACGTCTCCCGCCTGTACACCTGCAGGTAGCTCTTTTAGCGGGATATCTTCTGTGGATCTGTCTTCTTTTTCACAAACTGCCAGTTCGCCTTCGATACGGTCAACAATATATTTCATTACTAGGCCTCCTTATTGCGGGATAAATGAAGTTTGAGTGGTATAGGTTTTGCCATTGGATGTAGCTTCAACGTCTATATTTACTTCATACCCTGCAGCAGCCCTGCTTATTCTTACCTCGAGCGGAGTTCCTACTGTCCCCTCATAGACGGTATCTTTGCTTTTATAATGAAAGGTTGCGGTATACTTGGCTCCTGTTATGCCTGTGACCATTAAATGGACATCATGATATTGCTGCGGCGTTTTGTTATCAAGCGCTGCCTTTATTGTGCCGGCTTGCGGCTGTGTTTGTTTCGTAACTGGCGGAATAGCCGTTTTCGGCATAGCTGGTTTTTTAATTGGCGGCGGTGCTATGGCTGCGGTTCTGCTGCCCGAATGATTTGGCGTTAAAGCTGAAACCGATTTAAACTGAATTTCATTTCCGTCCGTTGTCGCTAAAATGGTTTTGCTTTCATCCGTACGGAAGATTTTTATATCATTTGCTTTTAACAGATTCAATACTTCTTCAGTCGGATGTCCGTAGCTATTGCCTTTGCCTACTGAAATAACGGCATATTTAGGCTTCACCGCATTCAAAAATTCCTGGCCCGTTGCCGTTTTGGCACCATGATGGCCGACCTTCAGCACTTGTGCCGAAATATCCTGATTTGACGCTATCATGTCATCTTCTGAACGGAATGGAGCATCCCCGGTAAACAGGAAGGTTCCTTTTTTGCCGTACGTCAATTTGGCAACAGCTGACCAGTCGTTCATCTCGGATCCATAATCCCTGACCGGTGCAACAAGCTTCATAGTTGCGCCTTTTAGACCAAGGTCGACTCCCGCTTTTGCCTGTTTCAGTTTAAGTCCCTGATTTTTTACGGCTAATAAAAAGTCTTCATATGTTCTCGTATCATGAGTAACACGCGGAGTGTATACGTTTTTAACTTTTACGTTATCCAGGACAGTGTCCAGCCCGCCAATATGATCTGAATCCGGATGGGTAGCAATCATATCATCCAGTTCATTTACATGCAGCTGGTGCAGGTAGCGGACCACATCGTCCCCTTTATCATTGTTTCCGCCATCTATTAATATATTTTCACCCTTAGGCGTCTGAATTAATGTGCTGTCACCTTGTCCTACGTCAAAAAAGTACACCTTTAACACACCTGCAGGAGGTGCAGTATTCGGTGAAGATTGTGCAGGTTCTTCCTTCGTCTTTTGAGTATTCCCTGTCACTTGGGTGCTGCTGTCTGCTGGCTTCCCTGTATGTGCCGGTTTGCTTGCTGGTGTTTCTGCTCCGCTGCAGCCTGCTCCGAACAAAGCAATAGATGCAGTTAGCCCTAGTGCGGCCATCCAATTCTTTTTCATGATGTTTCCCCTCTTTTTTCTAAGTTGCTGTTATGCTGAACTTCTTAATTTTAACGCAAGAGGGAATTTTTCTCTAATTTCTTTTTTCCTATTTATATAGCTTTAACGCCCGGCGGTGAACTTGTGATGCTCCTCTTCGATTAGCTTTATGAATTTATCTTTTTCGTCATCTGTGTAGAGATAATAAAGTTGTTAAATTTACAAAAAAGTCATTTAAAAAATAATAAAGGTGTTTAACCTTATGTCACTAAAGGGGCAGGTTAGTGAAAGAAGGGATTTCCAAAAAATGTACAGAATAAAATAAAAAGAGATAAAGTCTATAGCTAAAGGTGATGATTAACATTCGCTGGAGGAACCAATTGTGCTTAATAACAGGAATAGGTATCTCAAACTTAGGAAACTGGATATATTTAATTGCTTTGAATATTTCAATCCTGCAATTAACAGGGTCTCCTGCTGCGGTAGCTGGACTTTTTATCATTCGGCCTATCGCTGTTTTAATTACAAATATTTGGGCTGGAAGCATTATAGACCGGGTGAATAAAAGAAAATTAATGATAGGAATTGATATCATTAGAGGAATATTAGTTTTTGTGATTCCCTTTATAGGTTCTATTTGGATTGTTTATTTATTACTTCTTATTATTAATATGGTAGGCTCGTTTTTCGGACCTAGTTCATCTATTGTCATTACAAAATTGGTTTCAACCGAAAATCGTACACGATTTAATTCAGTAATGAGTATGACAAACTCGGGTGCATTCCTTCTTGGACCGGCAGTAGCAGGGTTCTTAATTATGACTGTGGAAACCCAAATTTGTATTATCATTAATTCAATTTCGTTCTTCATTTGTGCATTGTTTATCTATTTTCTTCCCGATACAGATGAAGCTGTTGACAGTATTCGAGAGCCTTTACACTGGAAAATATTTTTAGGCGACTTTATCGCCGTTAAAAATGCCGTAAAGAAATTGAAATTTTTCATTACCGTGTATTTATTGTTTCAAGGTGCAATGTTAATAGGATTTGCTTTAGATTCACAAGAAGTTACATATATCAAGCAAAGCTTAGCATTATCAGATAAAGATTATGGACTCATTGTGAGTTTTACAGGAGCCGGTTCATTACTTGGAGCGTTTGTAGCTTCCCTCCTTTCTAAAAAGTTTAAACTACGTTTATATTTAGGAGTGGGTACGCTTTTGACCTCGATAGGATATGTTTTATTTTATCTGTCATTCAACTTTTTAACAGCTACTGCAGCATTTGTTTTCTTAGGGTTTTTCGTAGCATTTGCCAATACCGGATACGCTACTTTTTTTCAAAATAGCATACCGATAGATATAATGGGGAGATTCGGAAGCATAACCGATATGGCACAAGGAATAATACAAATTGGCTTCACTCTTATTTTGGGTTTTTTTGCAGAATTCTTCTCACTTCAGAATATTTGTATCGTATTCTCGATTGTTGGTGCCATTTTCGCTTTGTTTCTTTTTATCATTTCGGTTCAATCTTCAAAAGCAAATTATTTTGAAGAAGGTTCAAATACTTTTAATACTTAGTTTCATCAAATTGCTATGGAAACTCTATTCTTGTGAAGTTTGTGAGGATTTGTACTTAAACAAACGGGTGCAATAGTTGGAGGATCACACTTTTCACATCCTTTTCTTTTTGTATGGCTTGAGTTAGCGTTTGATTACAAAAATGGTTTCTGTATTTCTTGTCATTTGATAGGCTATAATCTCGTTATTGTACAAATCTCAACAACACAAAAAACAGTCTGAGAAACCTCAGACTGCTTTACATCTTGCCTCTACTCATACTGCCACAGATTCTACAATAGTAATATCAGCTTTAGATACTATTATTACTCCTCCTGCCTCTAGCTCAATCTCATATATCCAACCATAGTCTCCTACAATCTTACCTTTAATCTCTTCTGTATTTTTGAATAGAATTTTCATCAATTAGATTCTCCTTTTTGAAAATAAGTTATTAAGAATGCATTAGCTATAAGGAAGGAAAACAAAATAGAAAAAGCCGTCGAAGAAGATCGACGGCTAAAAGCATATTCCGAATCAAACCTTCCGAAAGCTCCTCACGTTTCTTGGTCAAGAAACGTGATAATGCTGTACCTATTCGATAACAGCCCCAATATGCTTTAAAAGAGAGTTAAAGCATATTTCGGCAACTTTTCCTTTCAAACGCAGTCTATGATATCTCTTATCTCGTGCGTTTTACTAATAAAAGTTGCAACCTTTACTCAATCGGTTAAGAGGAAATATTTTATTATTCTAATATTGTATATGAACTCTTATATAAAGACAAATGCTAAATTTTGGTTTTTAGTAAACTTCTTTTTCTTGCTCCTCTCTTCTTCCCCAAGAATCTGAAATGTGAGATGAATGTCATATTTTAATAGCTGTTGTACTAGAGAGGTGGTTATTTTACTCCCTTTTTTAATTCTAATTACAAGATTGTGAAGAAGTGTACTTAAACTAAACCAGCTAATAGTTTGTCAACATTTTTCAATAATAATTTGGAATCTCTAATGTTATACTAAAAAGGACATACCAAATAACCTTCCACCATATAGTTTTGGAAGGTTTTTCATTATTTAGTTAGACATAAGATTCAAGCTATATCTTTGAAAGTTGAGTTACTTTTTAAAAGAGCATAAACCCATTGTAAAAGTTTATTAGCACAGGCTATAACCGCTACTTTAAAGGGTTTTCCTTCTTCACGTTTCTTATCGTAAAATTCACGTAGTCTTTTATTGCGAGGGATAACCTCGTCGTTTGTTTTCTTTTTGCGACAGTCACGAATGGCACAGCGAACAGCCATATAAAGGGCGTGTCAAAGCCTGCTCGATCCTCTTTTGGTTATCCTGTTTACAGTGCCTTTAAATCTGCGGATTCAAATATTCTAGGATCAATTCCGGCGAAAGCCACTAGTTGCTTCGGGTGATTAAACCGATCAATCTCTCCAATTTCAGAAATGATTGTTGCCGCGATTTTTCCACCGATACCAGGGATTGATTGGATAATGCCAAAACAACTATCTCGTCTTCTAATCTCATAGGTGTTTTTGATATTCTAAAAGCAAGCATTTTAATATACATTTCCAACATTGTAAGAACGCTTTCAAATAAGGTGTTTCTGAAAGGGATTCCGTTCTGCCGCAGCTACCAGTTTTTTAGCTTGTATTTGAGCCCCCCTGCTAGAACGGCTTTTACAGAGTCCATTAATAGTATTGGCTAGGGTTTCCTCATCTGTTTCTAAAACGTCCCTAGACGTTGGACACTCTTTTAAAGTAAGCAAAGAGACGAATGAATACAAATCACCAAAAACACATCTGTATTCAGGAAATACTTGATCTAAGATGGCCTTTTACAGCAAAACTTACGATGTTGAGATCTTGATTTTAGCAAAAAAAGCCGCCGAAGCAGCCTCCTATTCATTTTCCATGTGTTTTAGAAATAACTTCTATAATGAATAAACGTAACCAATACGGATAATCCGGTATAAGCTATTCCTGTGTAAAAAACAGCACCTGGAGAAAAGGAATATTCCTTATTGCTATGTTCCATTCGTTCAGTGGTCGTAGCTTGGGTATATCCCTCTGCCATTTTTGCAGAGACTCCGCCTTTGGAGGTAAAAAATTTAATTATAACCGTAAGAAGCAGACCCACGATGAAAGAGTAATCTATAAAGCTGCCTTTAACTGCTTTACTAACAAAATAGTTAATCGCTAAAAACGCAAGTAAAGTAAGAAAAACACTAAATATTTTTTTCATTCCACGCCCCCTATAATTTCCATTATATACTAATTTTCAGGAGATTCATACAGCATGATGGAAAATATGGGAATTATCTGAAAAATACCATCAAAAAAGATATCCTAATAAATCAAGTTCACCTTCATCCCAATTGGCTATGCCCGCTTTCTTAATCATTAATCCATCGATGTGTTCGGTGCCTATTCCCTTTGTTGTATGTGTTTCCACATTGATTTTTAGCCACTTACATACATTATTAACTGGCTGATATCCATTTTTTACATACAGGTTCATCTTATCTGCAAATAAAAGGATAAAATCAATATTGCGCCCCTCGGTAAACGCATCTATTTCAAGCAATAACCTCGATCCAACACCTTGGGAACGTGTATTTCCCGCAACACATAAATCAATAACGCCCAGTATTCTTAAAGGCTTTCCGTTTACATTCATCACTCTGTAATCCAGGCCAGCATGTCCAATGAGCCGATTTTCCTGATCAAAGGCAAGGAATCTAAAATGCGGAAGCTGCTTAAAATAAATTCTATTCTTAGGATAAATTTCGGGGAAACTGTCATTTAATAATTCTTGTATATTTGCAGATAATTCATTACTGATATCATATTCATGCACGATATCTATCTTCATGTTACCACTCCTGTTCCTTCTGCTATATCCAGCTTTACACAAAGCCGATATCCCATTCCCCTATTATTCTAGAAATATATCAGAAACCCCTCCCCCAATCAAAAAAGGCTCTTTTACTAAAGAGTTTTGTTTTTATGAGTTCTGTGTGACAAGCCCATTGTTAACTCAGGCTGATTGAAACGGAAGGGGCGAGACTCCTGCGGGATCAGCGGAACAGGTGAGACCCCGCATGCGCAGCCGAGGAGGCTCACGTCCGCCCCGCGGAAAGCGAAGCATCCCTACGTTCCAATCAGCCGGCCAATATCGGAGAGTAAAATCTGAAGATAGTTCATTAATGTTTTCCGCCTATTATTCAAGAGACAAACCAGGAACCCCTCCGCCAATCAAAAAAAAGAAACCGGAAAAATCCGGTTTCTCATTTGATGGCCCCTTTTGTGACTCCGTTGATGATCCACTTTTGCGCGAACAGGTAAACAACGACCATTGGCGCAAGAGCCATGATATAGGAAGCAAAAGCCAGGTTGTAGTTTGTGCTGAATTGTCCCTGGAATACATATTGTACCAAAGGCAATGTAGCTGAATTTTGATCCAACAATACGAGAGGAAGCATAAAATCATTCCACGCCCACAGAGCAGTCAGTATGGCAACTGTTGCATTGATAGGTGTCAATAGAGGGAAAATCACTTTCCAGAACACTCCCCACGTACTGGCTCCGTCCATGATAGCCGCTTCTTCCAGCTCCTTTGGTATCGACTTAATATATCCGACATATACGAAAATGTTGAATGAAAGGCCGTAAACCACATACAGGAGAATAAGCCCGACCATATTATCCAGTCCCCAGTCACTCATTTGCTTCACAATAGGAAGCATGATAATCGGAAACGGGATGAACATGGCGCTGACAAGAAAATAGTATAAGATATTAAAGAAACGTTTATGCATGTTTCTGGCAATTGCATAGGCAACCATTGAATTCGTCAGCAGCGTTAAAATCACTACACTGACTGTAATGATGGCACTGTTTCCAAAGGCAGCCCAGAAGTTAGTCATTTGAATGGCCTCGGAAAAGTTTTCAAAGTGTAGTTTATCGGGCCATGCAAGTACAGATTGTGCCAGCTGCTGCGGATTCTTTAAGGCAATGGTGATGGTCAAATATAAGGGAACCAGCACGAACAATGCACCAAGCGCGATCAGGATTTGCACCGTCCAATTTGTTTTTGTTTTATTCATTACATGTCAACCTCCCGTTTTTGCAGGAATCTAAGCTGAAGAACGGAAATAACCACAATCACAATGAAATAAATAACCGCATTGGCAGATTGGTAGGCAAAATCTCCTCCCTGGAAGCCGCCTTTATAGATCAGATACGAAATTGATTCTGTAGACTGGCCTGGTCCCCCGCCTGTCATCGCCACAATTTGGTCGAACACCATTAAAAAGTTTTTTAAAGAAAGCACCATATTAATCGTAAAGAATGGGGCGATCAGCGGGAAAGTAATACTCCAGAATTCCCGCCATTTCCCTGTCCCGTCAATAGCCGCAGCTTCATAAATATCCGATGAAATCGTCTGCAGGCCAGCCAGATAAAGGATGGTATTAAAAGCAATGGACTGCCATGATGCGACAATGACCACACCGATCCAGGCAAGATTAGGGTCTCCGAGGATATTTCTTGATAATACATCCAAATGCAGAGCGTCCCCGATTTGCGGCAGCATATGGGCAAATATGTAGTTAAAAATAAAACCTACAATCAAAACACTGAGAATATTGGGCAGAAAGTAAACTCCCCTGAAAAAGCTCCTTGCCTTAATTTTGGAGTTAAGGCCAATCGCAATTAATAGACTTAACACATTTACGATAATGGTCGAAACAATCGCAAATTTAAAGGTGAATAAATAGGCATGCAGCGCCCGGTCATCCTTAAACACATTCAGATAATTCTTTATGCCGACAAAGTTCCAGTCCCCGTAACCCTTCCAGTCTGTAAAACTATAAAAAATCCCTTTTAAAACCGGAAAAGTATGAAAGATGAAGAACAATAAAACACCGGGCAATACCATAAACAGATAGGCATAATTGCGCTTTTTCATCAATAACCACCCCTTAGATAGAGAATGGGCATCCAGATGGATACCCTATTTGCTCCATTGCCTTCATTTATTATTTTCGGTTTGCTACCTTATCCCATTCCTTGTCCATTTTTGTGAGGAAGGCATCTTTATTTTTCTTGATAAAGAAGTCCTGTACAATGTTAGGAGCATTTAAGCTGGCTGGGAAGAAGTGGTCAGCATAGCCCGCAATATTTCCGTTTGCAAAACTGTCCTTGTAGCCGGCAAGCGTCGGATCGTCCTGTGTTACGCCGTTAACCGCAGAGAATGATTTTTGCTCTTTTGTATAAGTTTGGGCTGAATCCTGGCTTGCCAAAAATTCAATGAACTTATCCGCTTCTTTTTGGTGCTTAGTGGCTTTTGTTTCAGAAAACAGTACATCAATTCCTGATACAAGCTTGTTTTGCTTCACGTCATTTGTAGCAGGGAAAGGGAATACGCCAAGCTTCGCATCAGGATTTGCTTTCAGGATTTCTGGAATAGCCCAGTTTCCCTGAAGATAGAACACGCCCTTGCCCTGTGCAAACGCAGTATTTCCATCACCATAAGCAACGCCCAAATTGTCTTTGTGTCCATACTTTTCAAGTGTCACCAACTTGTCGGCAACCTCACTGTAGCTTTTCTTGAAAGTTGTTTTTCCGTCCGTTTTATCTTTTGCAAACTGATCTGCCCCGACTGGCGAAGCAACAGAGTTAAGTGCGACCATTCCAGTCCATGCATCCTTAAGTGTAAAGTAAATCGGAATCTCGCCTGCCGCTTTTGCTTTATCCAAATCAGCGATAAACTCATCCCATGTTTTTGGCGTTTCATTGATGCCAAGCTTTTCAAATTTGTCTTTGTTGTAAATTACACCGTTCCCGTTTGTTGCATATGGAATACCGTAAAGTGCACTGCTTTTTTTGTAATCTTTTTTAACCATATCGATGAATGCCGGCTGGATATTATCCTTGAAGCTTTTATTAGATAGATCCAAAAGCTCTCCGGAATCTGCCAGATTCGTAAAGGTAGTGTCATCACCTGAAGCAATAATATCCGGCAAATCGTTCTTGGTTAAACGAGTCTTTATAACTGTACCGGCATCCGGCGGTGAAGTAAGATCGATTGCAATCTTAGGGTTCTTTTTCTCAAAATCCTTAATCAGTTCTTTGTATGTGTTTGAGTTTTCTACTTTTGTTGAGAAAAATTCGATATGCGTTTTTCCGTCATCCTTTGATCCTCCAGTAGAACATCCTGCCAGTAATGAAGCTCCCAGAGATAACGCTGCAACTGTACCTACTAATTTCTTATTCTTCATTTTCATTTCCGCCCCTTTTATGAAAGTTTGTATACGCGTGCTTCATATGGCTTTAATTCAATATGCTGAATATCATTGCTGTCTGTGTGATAGTTTTGGATCAATAACACGGTTTCGGTATATGAAATATGTTCAGGCAAGTCGAACTGTGCTGTTTCACCCGTAAAGTTGCAGATTACAAGAAGCTTTTCATTATCCGTGCTTCGTGTATAAGCATAAATATTCTCGCTATCTTCTAAAATCAGATCGTAGGTACCCTCGACAATGATGCCGTGTTTCTTGCGAAGGCTAATTAGTTTTTGATAATAGTAGAAAATAGAATCCTGGTCTTCCATCGCCTTTTCTGCATTGATCTCCGTATAGTTTGGATTAACATCAATCCATGGCTGTCCGGATGTAAAGCCTGCATACTTCGTGGAATCCCACTGGACCGGTGTCCGGGCATTATCCCTGCTGCGGGCATAGATGGCTGACATCATATCATCCTTGCTCATCTTCCCTTCCCCAACAAGCTCCTTGTAGGCATTCAGCGTTTCGATGTCCCGGTACTCTTCAATGGTATCGAATGCAACATTTGTCATCCCAATCTCTTCACCCTGGTAAATATAAGGAGTTCCCTGCATCATATGAAGAAGGGTTGCAAGCATCTTGGCGCTCTCCACACGGTATTCCTGATCGTTTCCAAATCGTGAGACGACTCGGGGCTGATCATGATTATTCCAGTAAAGACTGTTCCAGCCATCCTCTTCCAGACCCTTTTGCCACCTGGTCAAAATACGCTTAAGCTCCGTCAGCTTCCAAGGACCATTGCTCCATTTGCCTTCAGGGCCATCACCCAAGCCCATATGCTCAAATTGGAAGACCATGTTCAGTTCATTTCTGTCCCTGCCGGTATATAATTTCGCTTCCTCAGGAGTGACTCCCGGTGTCTCCCCAACGGTAATAATGTCGTACTTGGAAAGAACCTCCTGATTCATTTCCTGGAAAAATTCATGGATACGCGGGCCGTTCATGAAATACGGGCTTCCATTTCCATATTGCTTCCCGGGCTGTACCTCTCCATCAGGATAGCTTGTATCCTTGGAGATAAAGTTGATTACATCCATACGGAAACCATCGATCCCTTTATCCAGCCACCATTTCATCATGTTATACACTTCGCTGCGGAGTTTCGGGTTTTCCCAGTTCAAATCCGGCTGCTTTTTGCTGAAAAGATGAAGAAAATATTCGTCTGTAGCTTCATCATATTCCCATACAGAGCCTTTAAAAGCCGCTTCCCAGTTTGTTGGTGGTGCCCCGTCTTTGCCCTGCTTCCAAATATAATAATCGCGTTTTGGATTATCTTTTGAAGAACGTGATTCAACAAACCATTGATGCTCATCTGATGAATGATTCACCACCAGGTCCATCATGATTTTAATGCCCCGGTCATGGGCAGCACCCAAAAGCTCATCAAAATCCTCCATTGTGCCAAACTCGTCCATGATATCCTGATAGTCACTGATATCATAGCCATTGTCATCATTTGGAGATTTGTATACAGGAGACAGCCAGATAATATCGATGCCGAGTTTATGTAAGTAATCCAGCTTGGAAATAATCCCTTGAATATCCCCTATTCCATCACCATTGCTGTCTTTAAAACTTCTTGGATAAATCTGATACACAACGCTATCTTTCCACCACTGTTTTTCCATGGTTTTCCCTCCTGTTTTAAGGAAAACGTTTACGTAATTTAGTAAACGTTTACGTTTTTTTAAAAAAAAGATACTAGTTAACAAAGTATCTCTTTAACTGTTTCTCTTTCAATCACTTTATGCTGCATGATTCTGCTTTCAGATCTTTCACCAGTCTCCATCATGTTGAACAGCATTTCTGCCGACTTGTTTCCCATATCATATAGAGGCTGTGCAACCGTTGTTAACGGAGGAAACGACATTTCAGCCAATGGAGTATTGTCATAGCCAATGATCGACAAGTCATCTGGTATTGAAATTCCTTTTTTATAAGCGACAGACATGGCTCCTACTGCCAGTTCATCACTGCATGCAAAGACCGACGTGACATCCAGTCCCCTTTCAAGTATTTGCTCCATCCCGCGCTTACCGTCACCGTGCCTATAACCGCCAGTGGATATAATAAAGCGGTCATCCGGAGTTAGTCCTGCAGACTTCAGGGCAGATTTAAATCCTTCAATTCGGGGTATCCCTGCAACAGGGTCGGTCTGTTCTCCTGCTATCATGGCAATTTTCTTATGCCCTTTTTGAATAAGATACTGCGTGGCACTGAAGGCCGCATGATAGTCGTCGACTTTTACATATGGAAGCTGAAACTCATAAGAAATGGTCGAAACCAGGATAATGGGTATCTTCATATCCGCCATCATCCTGTAATAGTCTTCCTCGAGCAATTGACTGACAAAGATGATGCCGTCTACCCGCTTTTCACCAAGGAACTGCAGATATTTCATTGTCCGGTCTCTACTGTTATCCGTATTGCAGACAATAACACTAGAACCCCGTTCATGTGCATACTTATCAATACCTTCCAACACTTTTGAAGCAAACATATCCAGCAGCCGAGGCATCATTACACCAATGGTTTCTGTTTTCCCATTAATCAATCCCCTTGCAATAGCATTAGGCTGATAACCGAGCTCTTCAATAACCTCTAAAACTCTTTCCTTGGTTTTCAGGGAGAAACCTGGTTTATTATTTAAAATCCTGGATACTGTAGCTATTGAAACATTCGCTTTTTTCGCAACATGCTTAATCGTAGGGTCCATAATTTCCCTCTTTTTTCATTGATTAAATAATTTACGTAAACGGTTACTCAATTTGATTACGCTTTCATAATACTCCTTGAAAAAACCTTCGTCAACAGAAATTCCTTAAAATTGATAATATTTTGCCTCTGTAATATTCCTGCCTTTTCCTCTATAGCACTCGCCAAGAATAAAATCATTCGACATATATTATGGAAAAAATCAGTAAAGGGAGAAGATGTCATTGAAGGAGCAAATTTTGAAGCTGGTGCCATTGATCCTGTCTTTTGCATGACCCGGGAGAAGACCATATCATCAAATTGGCGGATGCCCTGAGCAGCGGCATCATCAAACAATTCCCAAAAAAGTTTCAAAACTGAAATAATCGGCAGATAAAAGGCGCACAGCAAAATGTGCGCCTTTTATCTGCCGCAAAGAGCTTTCACTTATTCCAAAAATCTGAATTCTTTATCCGTTAATAACACTCCATGGCATTCCATTAATAGCTTTTTTAAAGATTCAGGAGTTCTTCTGGCATCATATGCACAAACTGAAATGACTCCATTATGAAGAATATATTGATTTAATTTACTCTTATATTCTGCAATCTCATTGTGAATTTCCTGATCATTCCCCCATTCAATCAGGCCCCATGTGCATATGGAAGCACCGGCTTCATGATATGGAGCGATATTCGTTAAAAAGTAATTAAGAACGGTATGAGGGTGGAAGTTCCCGTTAGAATAATAAAAATCAAAATTATTCATGATATGTACTTTAGCCAATTCATCATGGCTTAACTGCTTTTTCAGCATTTTATTGATGTGAAGGAGATTTCTATCATTTTCAACAAACATAACATGATCACCGTTCTTCACCGCAGTTACAATAAAAGAAATAGCATTGCTAAGATAGCTTTCTACGTTACCATAGGGGTAAAATATATGGCCGCCATTTGTTTGTTTTAAGTTTTTCATCAATTCCGGCACTAATTCCATCATGGACAACTCCCTACCTTCATATCAGCAGAAAGTATTTTCGGACTGTTGTAAAAGGCATTATAAGATATGTGATGCATAACCACTGGTGTTAATATGAGCAGCCATCATTTTCATAGCCAATTTCATATCCATAAAATAGTAATCTGCCAATACTTTTCTTAATTACAATTCCCTTTTTCTTTTAATTCCAAACTTATATTTTAGCAGAATTGTATTTTATTTGTATAGACGCATGTATGACGAAACTATTAAAATAAATCGACCTTTTTAGACAAAAACCTTATACTTTTCTGATAGCTGCGATTTCTTTTTTCCAGCATCCGCTTGCGTCAGGACCGGAAATAAAAAAAAGAAGGGAACAGATAGTCCCTCCTTCTATGTACCTTAAGATAATCCTAAAAATTTCAGGATGCTTATAATGATGATTCCGACGATACCAAAATCCGAGTCGCCGAATGTCGCTCCTTCAAATCCGACATTCCCCATAAAGACTAAAAGAATGGCTGGAATGAAGCTAATAATGAGTCCATTGGCAAACGAACCAAACATCGCGCCGCGCCTTCCGCCTGTCACATTCCCGAATACCCCTGCCGCTGCACCTGTAAAGAAGTGCGGAACAAGTCCTGGAACAATGATTTTCAAACCGATGGCCGGAAGAATGAACATGGATAACAAGCCGGCAAGAAAGCTGAATAAAAATCCGATAATGACTGCATTTGGCGCAAACGGGAAGACCGTCGGGCAATCCAGTGCAGGTTTCGTATTTGGTGCGATTTTTTCTGCAATTCCTTTAAATGCGGGAACAATTTCAGCAATCAGCATACGTACACCAGCCAGTATGATATAAACACCAGCAGCAAATGTGATCGCTTGCATTAATGAAAAGACGATGAAATTCGAACCGCCGGAAAGCTTCGATTCAATATATCCCTGCCCGGCGAACAAGGCTACGATGACAAAGAAAATGGTCATTGTCAGAGAAACCGCTACGGATGTATCTCGCAGAAATCCCAATGACTTTGGAACATTGATTTGTTCCGTCGTTTTTTCCTTGTTGCCAAACCATTTCCCGACCTTTGCAGAAGTAAAATATCCGATTGAGCCAAAATGGCCGACTGCAAAATCATCGCTGCCTGTAATCTGGCGGACATATGGCTGCAGCAACGCAGGAAAGAGTACCATACATAACCCTAAAAGAATCGAACCTGCCAGGATAAGCGGAAATCCTTTCAATCCGCCAACCGATAATGTAACAGCCAGCAAGCATGCCATAAATAACGTGTGATGGCCTGTTAAGAAGATATATTTAAAACGGGTAAAACGAGCAAGAATGATATTGACGATCATTCCAAATACCATGATAAGCGCTGTTGAGGCTCCGAACTTGCCCTGTGCAGCCGCTACAACCGCTTCATTTGTCGGAATCACACCCTGAACATGGAAGGCGTGGACAAACATTTTGCTAAAAATGGTCAGTGCACCTGTCAAAACAGTTGCACCTGCTCCTATAATAATGAAGCCCATCACCGTTTTTAGCGTGCCGGATACTACCTCAGCCGCAGATTTGCGCTGCAGCAGCAAACCGATAAGAGCGAAAAGCCCGACTAATATAGAAGGCGTTCCGAGAATATCATTCATTAAAAGATCTAACATAGCTTTTATCTCCTTTTGCTCATATTATTCTAAAACGGAACCTAACTTTGATGTGATCTCCGGAATGCTCATCATGTTTTCCAGGGTAACAACCGTGCGTTTTCCATCATCCAGCTGGCCCATGATATCTGCTGCCCCTATGAAAATATCAGCCTGGACCGTTCTTGCGGACGTTAAATCTGTATGATCCACTTCTGCTGTTTTCCCCATTTCAGTGAGTGCCTTTTTCACGTTAAGCTCCATAATAAAGCTGCTTCCTAATCCATTTCCGCATACTACCATGATTTTCTTCATGCTATTTCCTCCTTATTACGCTAAATGCGATTCTAGTTTAGATTTGATTTCCGGAATGCTCATCATATTTTCCAGGGTAACAACCGTGCGCTTCCCATCATCCAGCTGGCCCATGATATCAGCCGCTCCTATGAAAATATCAGCCTGGACCGTTCTTGCGGACGTTAAATCTGTATGATCCACTTCTGCTGTTTTCCCCATTTCAGTGAGTGCCTTTTTCACGTTAAGCTCCATAATAAAGCTGCTTCCTAATCCATTTCCACATACCACCATGATTTTCATACCGTTTCCTCCTTTGAATATTTATGAATATAGTTCAGTAGAACGCTTTTATCCGTACTTTGCAGTATATCTTCTATGTTCGATGGCTCACCAAGCAATTGTGTCAGCTGGACCAATGCCCGCAAATGCGATTCGCTGTCCGCTGCTGCAAGCACAATGATCAGGCGAACCGGTTTACCCGGCGCAAAATCTACAGCTTCATCGAGCTTTAATAGACTCATAGATAATGACCGCACGCCAGCTTCGGGCCTTGAATGGGGAATAGCAACACCTGGAGTAATGATGACATATGGCCCGTTTTCCTCAATGGATGAAATCATGCTGTCTACGTATCTTTCTTCTATCGTCCCTAAATCAACCAGGGGCTGTGAAGCGGCTTTAATGCCTTCCTTCCAATCAGATACAGACGATTTTAATTGAATGGTTTGTGATGTTAATAATTCTTCCAGCACAGGTTTCTCTGCCTCCTCTATTGAATGCTTGTTCATCTTCTGTGTCCCGGCAAAAATGTGGGATGAAAGAGCTGCCTCAAGCTGCTCATAATCACGAATGTTCGCATATTGTGCAATAACCTTCAAAAGTGCACCGGCATCAAGGCTTTGCCCTGAATAACCGTAAAGCTTTTGCATCACCTGCTGTCGGAGTTTTTGCTTATCTGCAATCTCCAAAATCGGCGGCACTATAAATAAGGCGGCATCCGTCCTAAGATGGACTGTGGAAAAAACGAGATCATATGATAACGGGTAATTCACCATATCTCTGATTGATAATGCATCTAAAAACAATACATCAGGAAATAATTCTCTAAGCGTATACATCAGGATGCTTGAGATGCCTATTCCATTCGGGCAAACCACAATCGCACGCTTCCTGTCATCAAGCGCCGTGCCCTGCCTGCGGAGCCAGCCGCCGAAATGAATCGTAAAATACGCTGCTTCATCTTCCGGGACTTTGCAGCCTATTGCCTGCTCCAGGGGGCTCATCGCTTTTCGGGTCAAATGGTGCAGCTCCGGATAAACCCGCTGAATCCGCTCTGCCATGCTATTTGCATGTGAAATGCGGTACTGCATGCGATAATATGCCGGCCTAAAATGAATATAAAGCTGATTTAAAAGCAATTCCTTATCCTGCAGATGCAGGCATGCCAGCCTCTCAAATTCCTCAACAATGTTATTCAAAAGCTGCTGTATGACATGATCCTCCTGCAGGGGAGACACATCCCTTGTCCGGTTCATGCTTAATAAATGCAGTGTTCCATAAAGTATGTCGGTTTCATTCCATTTTGATAGAAATCCATCCATTTTTACCATGTCTTCAACAAGCTTACATTCCTTCGCAGCTGTAAGCTCTTTCCAGCTGTCAATCGATTCCAGCGGATCTCCTTTTGCAATCAGCGCATCTGCCGTCAAAAACAAATACGTCAATTCCTGGAGCCGCTCATCTGTAAAAGTAATGCCAAGCTTACGTTCAATGGTTTCGAGCTCATGCTGGATGGAATGAATCTGGTCAGCTGCATGTCCCCATACACATTCAATGATGAGGGAGCTGTTTGCACTATGGAGAACCTCATGTACCAGCTGTTCCGCCACATATCTTTTTGCTGTGCCCGACCCTTTTACAAGGTAGCCGTCCTGCTTGGAATATCTAATTGTAAGATCTGCCTGCCTCATTTTTTCCTTTAATCGCTGCAGATCCTTTAATACTGTATTTCGGGAAACCCCTGACATATATTGAAAGTGATAAAGAGACAATACCTCCCTGCTAAGCAGAAGCGTCAGAGAAAAAACCTTCTCACGGTCTCCCTCGGAAAACAAATATGTACGCGTAGTCAGATTCACCTGCAAATCCTCAGCAAGAATGCTGTCTGATAAGTAATAACCTGCTTTACGTTCATAGCCGATAGGCTTGTAATCATGATATTGAAGCCAATCATTTGCTTTCCCTATCCCATATTGCACCTGTCTTCGGGTCAAATTGGTCTGCGCTTCAAGCTCATCCATCTTTAAAGGAGACGACTGCTGCAATATCCGCAGTAAGTGAGCACTTCGTTCATCTAATTGCATCTTTCATCCTCCTATGTATTAACCATACAGCACCTCAAGCCAAAACTGTACGGTTTTTGGGTCCGTTTATTGTCACATGCACTGCACAACAATATACTTTATCTTCTGCACAATGATACTATTACAGGCTGAAAACACAATACAAATCCTGTTCAGCAGGCGATCATCCACCAGCACCAGTGCTAGGTGTCTAAGATAAAAAAAACAAAAAGAGTTGAGCTCACTCTTCTTGTTTTATGTTTTCATTTTTTCATTCAAAGCCATGAAAGTGTCCCTTCCAAAAAAGGCCTGTGCTTTTTCTTCTATTTCTATTAAGTATTTGTCATTTTCCACTAAGGCCTCTTCAAGCTGGATGATAATTTGTTGAGCATGCGCACCGGCAACGTTTGCTTTCACATGCTTCAGAAGTACTTTTTATCAAGTCAATGATTCCCTGGCTTCCATTCGAGCGAATTTGCCTGAAGCCATAAAAAAATAGCCACCTTAAAGGCAGCTGCTTGTCATGTGATCTTCCACTTCCTTAACCTTATCAGCATGTGATGGAGCATTTCCTTAACTAGTGCTGTTGAAACCTCGGTATTTTTCAACATGCTTAACCCCAGGGGTCATAACTTCCAATGTATCACATTAAAGTTCCATAATATGGTATAATAATCAAAATGAATATTCACTCTTTTAAGGAGATGACCAACTTGGATTTCAAAAAAATTTTATTATATCTTATTGGTATCGCTACATTGATTACCGGATTTTTTATCTATCGGTCAACTTATACTTTTATAATTGGTTTAATCGTTTATTTTATTGTCTACTTTACGGTAAAATCAAAACCAAAAAAAACAGACACCCATATTTATTAACTTTATAACAAGGCATATTGCTTAGGTCGGACTGAAGGGTGAATGGATCACGAATGGAATCATAGTAACCAATATTACATGTAAATTTATCATCACTATGCTTATCTTTGAAGGATACATCTAACATAATGTTCCCATTTAACTCTAAATCTAAAGCAATTTTTAATTCATTACTTTCGGACTTAAAGGAGGCTTTATTATCCTCCATAACTATTAGTTTTTTTATGGCATTATAAAATTGTTTTAAAGTATGATTGTCAAAACAAAATTCCTCAACTTTAGCATAAAATCCATTGGAGTAAACTTCTAACCAACCTGTATAATAGGCACCCCCAAAATAAGGATCACCCTCGGCTGTAAAATCCTTCATATAAAGACTGACGGAATATTCTCCAGTGAGGGAGTGCACGCCCCAAAAATTCAGGCACTTCAATCCCTAAGGGGATTGGCACTCGTGACTGCAGCAAGCATGGTAGCTGAAATTGGTTCTTTTAAACGTTTTACCACACCTAGACAATTCATGGCTTATGTCGGGTTAATACCGAGTGAACAATCGAGTGGAGAAAGCAGGAGACAAGGAAATATAACCAAGACAGGCAATCGGCACGTACGTCGTTTACTGGTGGAGTCTGCATGGAGTTACCGGTATCAGCCAGCTGTTAAAGGGGAACTGGCAAGAAGGCAAAAAGGTCAGTCCCCAACGATCCAAGCCATATCCTGGAAGGCTCAGAATCGTCTTCACAAGAAATATTTTCGTTTATTATCCAAAGGGAAAGAAAGCAGTAAGGCAATAACAGCGATTGCGAGAGAATTGGCAGGTTTTATTTGGGCTGTTATGCAAGAAGTAGAAGATGTTCCACAAGCTTAAAAGAGTACTTTCCTGTTCATCAGTCACGGAGTAATAAAATAGAAAATGAGAATAGGGCTCGAAAGCAAAGAGTAAAACCGGAAAGGAAAATCCACGTGCCTCCTCTGTGCTATATCCAATTCGATTAACGCACGTTCCGAGTTAGTGGACAAGTCCTTTATACGGAAAGATAAAATGTGAAAACCCACGAATATCAGAGTGCTAACCGCAGTTGAAATTTTTGCTTTCGTGCCGTGTTCTTACCTTCTATAACAAGAATAAAAAGGAGGAAAGATCACTCCTTCTTTAGCTTAGACGAGGGTATTATCTCTCCCTATACGTGTCAAGGAAAGCACTTGACACGTATAGGGAGAGATAATGAGTGGTCTGTAAGCTAAAGAAGGATCTAGTCTAGCCAAATGGCTGAATATCTTACCGGGCAAAGAAGCTAAGTATTGCTTCTCTTCTTAAGATTGCCCAAAAACAAAACCTAGTATCAGGAAGAGTGGGAGCCTTGACAGTTTCGTTCATATCAGGAGGCTCACCGCCCGCCCCGCGGAAAGCGAGCATCCTGGAGCGGAAATCAACCACTTTGTTTTATAGCAACAAATTATACGAAGACAGCCATTAAAAAAGACAAGAAGAGTGTGATTTTACTCTTCTTGCCTATTTAGCTTTTATGATTTCATTTTCTCATTCAAAGTCATGAATGTGTCCCTTCCAAAAAAAGCATTTGCTTTATCTTCTATTTCTATTAAAAATCGGTCATTTTCCATTAAGGTCTCTTCAAGATAACTGATAATTTGTTTAGCATGCTCACCGGCAACGTTTGCTTTCACATGCTTCAAAAGTACTTTTGTATCAGCTGAAAATTTCTGTGCAAAGCTATGGCACCTTGCCATATTGATTCTCAATGCTTCTCCATACTCGTTTGTAAACGCGCGCCTGATGCATCCCCTTACTCCTGCATAGCCGTATGACACCTCGGAAGCAGCTCTGTATAGCAAAATCATTCCGACGGCATGGCTTGATTCCGGATGCAGCCGGAGCTCAGTCATTAATGACATCAGTCTTCGCACCACCGGTTTTGACTCCTCCATCGTCTTCCACCAATCCAGCAGGCGCTCTTTTTCATCATGAGCCATTAACATATATATTCCTTTCCTCCTTACAGTTAGAGGCGCGGAATGGCTTGAATCGGTTCAGCCTGCGACAAAATCACATCCCACTCAGATCCAAGCAGCTCTTTGCCCAGAACATTCGCCTCCCGAATTCTCACGGCAATTTGCTGGTTTAATTTCCTGCTGTAATCAACTAAAGTATAAACATCAGGAGGTGCATTTTTTACAGCTAATTCAAAGTTAGGACTCAGCTGCTGCTCAGAGATTCTTAATGTATCCAGATCAAAAACAAGCATGGCCACCTTATTGGAGGACACACCTTTTCGTATCCGGTCAATCGTTCCCTGCACGGCATCAAACCCATAGCCGATATCCGCAACAGAAGCATGATATGGATTAAGGCCAGGCTGAATTCGCAATGTTTTAACTGAACGAAAACCTGTTGTAATCGAGCACACTACTTCCTTGGCAGCCATCCCTTTTTCAATAGCGGTATATATGGCATCAAGATAGGCGTTCCTCTGATTGTCATCAATCATGTGATAATCGCTCGTCATATGTTTCTCCCAATCTTGTCTTTTTTCCATAATCCTTTTCATATCCAGTTAACACGTATATTTACCTCTGCTGTTCTTCCGCCTTTTTCTTATTTAAACGTTCTTCCAAAACATGAATCATATAAATGAAATGGTCAGCCTCCCGAAGCACATGATCAGCAAGCAGCGGATTAATCACATTACGGATTTGGCAGGTTTTTATAAGCTCCAGGCCAGCCGCCTTAAAATTTCTGATTTCAGCTGCAGCATTTTCACTATCCTTGTTCATTTTGCCTATGATTGGATAGGTGGGCTGTTTATGATAAAGCATGGACTCCACATCTCTTGCCTGATTTAAAAGCGTTTCAAAATCATCACCGAATTTAAGCGAAGCCCTCACTAAGTTTCTTTCAGATTGATCCAGCAATGAGGCAATAAAACGTGAATGTTCCATCATGATTCTTAACCAAAACACATTTTCGTTGATAATTGCGTCCTGAATAGGTTCTAATATCCCTTTATTAAACTTCTTTAACGTTCTCATAAAATATTCGGCTTCACGTGCAACATGATCAACAAGCAAAGGAAAATTAAATCCGCTTACTTTACAATTAATAATCAAAATCAATAAATTTCTTTTGAAATTCCGGAATCCCTGCACAAGCTCGATGCTTTCTTCATTTAGCTTTCTGACCATGGAAGCATTATTAGGCACCTGGTATGCCTTTTTCTCCTGCTGCTCAAAATAATGATAAAATCTGTCGGTTTGTTGAATCAGATTAGTGTCTTTCCGGTTAAAACCTTCCCCTAAAAATAAAGCGTGTTCCTTCATGATCCTCAGCCAAAATTTATTTTCAGTTAAGGAACGTTCAATAAACAGCTGTTCAGTCAGCGACTCCGGTTTGGAAGCAAACAATTCCGGCGGGGATAGCATTTGGTTAAACTGTTCGATACTTACATGGCCTGGAAGCTGAGCTTGCGGCTGAGACTGATTGTTCATGAGATTCCCCCTCCTGAGAAGCTTTTATAATGATTGTATTTACTTGATTAGAGATATATATTTTGTACAAAAAAATTAATAAACAGCTTGAGGACGGTCTTCTGAACAAAGGATTGCGGCTGCACTATAAAATATCATTATTTTTTTATTAATGATAAAATAGATAGACTATATTATGAAGAAAGAAAAACACTTTTGCGGATCCATTAAGATTTGGAGGAAGTACATTGAATAATGAATTGAACTTATTAGGGGAAATGATTTTAGAAAAGAAGGATGAAATTGCCGCCAACATACATGAAGACAGGATGGCTGGAGTGCCAATGTCTGAAAGTGAAAAAAGGGAATTTCAGCAAATAGAAGCACATATTTTGGAGATTCGGGCTAATTTCATCGGTTTATTTGGAGAAGCGTTAATCGAACATATGGACAAAGAAAGAGCCTATGAAAAAATATTTAATTGGGGAAGAGAAACCGGCGAATACTTTTATAAGCTTGGAGTACCGCTGGACGAAGCGTTGAAAGATACGAGCTATTACCGGACCTATATTTGGAAAGCTATCGAAAAGGAAACAGCAGCCAAAAATATGGCTGCCTCCACTGTATTTGATGTCATTCATATTATTGATCCCCTGTTAGATCGGGCGGTTTATAGTTTTAGCCTCTCTTATGTGGAATTTCATCAAAAAACCCTTGAAAATGCGAAAAATGCATTTATGGAGCTTTCCGTGCCTGTTGTTCCGCTGACAAAAGGGGTAGGCATTCTTCCGTTAATTGGAAACTTAGATACTGATAGAGCGCATTTACTCATGGAAACTACATTGAACCGTTCGGTTGAACTTAAGCTCTCCCATCTTATCTTAGATGTGTCAGGTGTGATGATTGTTGATACGATGGTGGCCAATCAGCTTTTTAAGGTAATTGATGCTTTATCCTTAACCGGTGTACAGACCATTATCACAGGAATTCGTCCAGAGGTGGCACAAACCATGGTCAGCCTTGGATTGAACCTTGCTGAGATCAAAACAATGGCAAACCTTCAGCAAGCATTCGATGACATACAATTAATGAAAATATCTAAACATGCAAAAGGGTGAATAAATCACCCTTTTTTATGTTAGGTATATATCAGGGTCCCTGCGTGAAAAGAAGAAGCTCTCAAAGTCTGATTATCCCTTGTATGCTTGCCGTAATTTCTCCAGATCAAATTTCTTCATTTTAAGAAAAGCATTCGTCAGGCGTGCACGCTGATCCGGTGTGGCATTGCTCATCATCTCATTCATCTCGCTTGGCACAACCTGCCAGGATATACCGAACTTATCTTTCAGCCAGCCGCATTGTTCTGCTTCAGGAACTGCAGATAGCCTTTCCCAGTAGTGATCAATCTCTTCTTGTGTGTCACAATACACCATGAATGATATGGCCTCATTAAAATTGAATTGATGCTCATGTGCGCTATCCATTGCGGAAAACCACAGGTCTTCCAGCATAAAATCAGAGAACATGATGGTTCCTTCTTTATCAGGTGCCATGCCTTGAGGATAGCGGGTGAGAAGTCCCTGTTTTGCGTTCTTAAATACAGATAAATAAAAATGAATCGCCTCTTCGGTCATGCCGCATTTTTCGCCGACAAACAAAAGTGATGGAACGATAGCAGGCCGTTCTTCACCTTCTGGATTGGTAAGCATTAATTGCCAGGACAATCCATATTTATCCTGAATCCACCCAAACCTCTCACTGAAGGGATACTTATCAAGCGGCATTAACGCTGTGCCGCCTTCCGACAATTTGTTCCATACCTCATCTATTTTTTCTCGCGCATCATTTTCTCTCGATGGATCGAAATTAACTATGAATGAGATCGACGGATTAATTTTGAAATAAGGTCCAGCACTGATTGCCATGAACTTCTGTCCCCATAGCTCAAATGAGACAATCTCGGAGTCGCCTGATGGTGTGTCCTTGATGGTTGTGACATTAGTGATTTCTGAGTCCGGGAATATGGAAGCGTAAAACTCGGCAGCTTCTTTTGCCCCCTTTTCATACCATAAATGTGGAACGATTTTTTGTTTTGATTTTGACATATTCATTCCTCCATGATTTTGAGTCGGCAAGAATGCCACCAAAGCATTTTAGTGGATAGAATGCCGTTCGAATTCATATTTAGCCAAGCCAGCCCTCTTGTGTATTCTCCTTTTACCCTTCCAAGGATCAAAACTGCCTCACATTTTTTCTTCTAATGTAACTGTTCCATCGTATAATACTGCAATAAAAAATTCACTAGTGATTCATTAATCTGATGTGACGAAGCATCTTCCCTATAAATGTTTAATTTAGAGCAGTGTTCTAATATTATCCCATCCATATACAAGTTCATTGAGTTTCTTCCCGGAAATGTTAACCTCAATGGTGTCTATTTTTTTACCACCAAGAGTCTCATAAAAAAGACGAGAACTATTATCTGCAAGCACTAAAACTATCATTGAGGAAAAATTATTTTGTTGCATTTCTTCAATTATTGCTTTAACCAATAATTTCCCCAGCCCATTTCCTTGATACTCTTTTAAAATATAAATAGCATATAATTCACCTGTGTAATCAGGGTATTTACCATATTTTTCTTTACCTCCAGAAGAAAATCCAACAATTTTCCCTTCCTCGTTTTCTGCTACAAATACTTCGCTATTAGGAATGTTTTCTTTCCATAATTTTTCTCGTCCTTCATAAACCAAATTATTTAAGTATTCGTCTGGGATGATATCTGCATATGTGGTTTTCCAACTATTAACGTGTACCTTAGCTATTTCTTTGGCATCGGTTAACTCAGCTTTTCTTATCCTCATTTAACCACCTATCTTTTTCAATTTTTTAACATTTATGATTTTTTATCTTTACTAAATAATTTCGAAAAAAGATTGCTGATACGAGAACTGCATTAACTCATATGCAAATCCATCTCATATTTATAAAGATTTAAATTCTTAGCTATTGCCTGTGAATGGAAGTTATCCCAAGCTGTACTATCCAGATATTTCTTATTTCGTTTACTTTATTTATAATCAGCCGCAGTAGCCCTGTTTTCTTCCATGTTTAGTTTAAGTATATTTTTTCAAAATTTATCGGGGTTTTTCCCAAGTTATAATTTCTGCATTGTTAATATCTACTTCTCCAAGACTTAATACATGTGGAATATAAGGAAACAATCCAAATCTATTCCCTTTTCTACTTTCTTCTTTGTAATATCCAATGGTATTTGGAACTTGTTTACTAAGTAGTTTGGGTCTTTCTGGATGGTCAAAATACTTTTTAGTATATTTCTCATACAGTTGAGGATAAGGATGCTTTAAAGAATTTAACGTATCAATTTGTCCCCTCTCATCTCACTCGGTACCATATTATATACATACTGTTTCATAAGCACACCTCCAATTTCATTCAAATTCTACATTCAGCCTTTATTTCCCTTCCTTCCTTTATCAAACTAAACTGCATTGGTTAGTTGAATAGCCTTCCGGCGATTAGTCAAAAAAAAAAAAGGTGTCACGGCGACGGATAATGTTAATGGTTACATCACCTGTTTGATCGTCATTTCAGGTAAGGTAAATACAAAAAAAACCTGGAAATACACGCTGACATACAAAGTGAACGACAGAGCGAAAAATTCCGCTATAGTTAAGCGGATTGTTACCGTCAAAAAAAGACAACCACTCCAGTTATAACTGGAGCGACTATTAAAACAGCCTATCTTGGATATTATTTTGACACGAAATCAGGTGTGAAGGCGACGGATAACGCAGATGTCACCATTACTTCTAAAGTCAAGATTACCGGACAGGTTAACACAAAAAAAGAAGGAACTTTTAAACTGAAATATTCAGTGACCGACAAAAGCAAGAATACAAGAACGGTCACTCGTGTGATTACGATTAAGAAGTTAGAGAAAAACCAAAAATCACAGGATCCATCAATAAATCTGTTTACAAGGGATATTCATTTGACTCAAAAATAGGAATAACAGGTAGTATGTTAAGATTCAATTCTGGTAATTGGACAAACCCCGCCTGCTCTCGGCCTTTGCACCAGCTCGCCTCCGCAATTCGGACAAACGCGGTTCATTTCAGCTGTACAATCATGGCAAAAAGTACATTCATGGATACAAATGTATGCGAGAGATTGGTTATCCAAAGGATTTTCGCATTTCTCACAATTTGTTCTCATTTCAAGTCCCATCATTCATGCCCCTCTCTCTTCTCAATACTTCTTCTGTTGTCCATATTTCCGCAAATTCTTCGTGAAGATTCACTAGGGTCATTTGGTGAATCTCCTCTGCCCTATATGATTTTCCATAAGGACCGGTCCTATCAAAAGCGGCAGCAGCATCTGACACTAGGATGGGGTCAAAACCGAGATTTCCCGCCATTCTAGTGGTCGTTTCCACACAATGATTCGTAGTTAATCCGCAAATGATCAACCTCTCACATTCAAGTTTATGAAGAATCGACTCTAAATTCGTTCCGATAAAAGCACTGTTAACAGACTTCTCTATGATGATTTCATCCGATTCAGGTAAAACGATTTCTTTTATTCTGCTCGAATCGCTTTCTCTAAAAAATAAGGATTGAGGATGATCGGATATATGCGAAACATGGATAACCGGCCATCCCGATTTTCTCCATGAAAGTAGTAATCTCTGGCAATGTTCCTTTCTGCATTTTCGTTGTTTCTTCTACCCCAGCTTGGGTCATTAAAAGCATTCTGAACATCAATAATCAGCAACGGCGTTCGTCTATTCAACAGCTTATCCCTCCTATCTACTTGCCCTTTTATTGTATTTCTAATTGGAATCATTTAACATATATTTTATGAGGTAATTACATAAGAAAACATTATTTTTTACGTTATTTATGCTTCATAGACTAATATTTTAAGGAGGCTCTTTTTGAATCGATCTATTGGATCAAAAAATAATATATCAACTGCAGGAGGACGCACGGATTTCCATGACGGAGCTTGGCCACAGGATCAATTTGTCCGTACCTGCTGTAAAGGAACTAGTTAAAAAGCTGGAGGATAAAGGAGTCATTACCGGCTACCGAGCCGTGATTAACCCGGAAAAAATCCATAAATATGTGACCGCTTTTATCTTGTTTGATTCCAAAAGATGCAAAGCCTTCCGTGAATCTGCAGTGGTCATCCGGAAGTGATGGAATGCCACCGGCTGGCCGGACAGTGATGTCTTTACTGCCGGTTTTGTTTTTTGCTCCGAATGCTGCGGGGAAGATTCCGCTTCCACATCGGTCGCTTTTCCACATCCAGAAAGCACTGCCCCAAAAAGAACTACCCAAACCACTATTCTCTTTATCACTTACATTCCCCCTTTTTAAAAAAATCCCTCCCTTATTTTAACATTTTATAGTTTGCCTCAATTGTGTGTTATAGGCAAAAGGTATCTTAAAATGCGAAATAAATATTCGGTGCATTGGAAAATGGTAAACTCAAACTGTATTTCATGATAAAACCTCTTTTTCAGATATAGTCAGTAAAACCAGCCATTTGCTGCAGGATGTTTATATTCCTAAAACCCACCAGGCTTTAAGGTGTTTTACTGTATATGTTTTGACATCCAAATCACTGTATTTATATGTATTGTTTTTTGCATAAGCTCTTTTTCTATAGTTCTATGAGGCGATCTCATGATTAAACCAGGCTGATTGGAGCGCAGGTGCGAGACTCCTGCGGGATTTGCGGGAAGGCGAGACCCCGCAGGCATTGCTGAGAAGACTCGACCGCCCCGCGGAAAGTGAGCATCCTTAAGCGGAAATCAACCACCTTGTACAATAGCAGCAAAGAGAATCGCGCTCACATCAATCTGTCTGCATATAAAATACCCATGTCTAACTTATTTATGGGTCACAACAGCATTTTGATGATAAGAGGCGGCCATATAACTTTGCCGCCCTTGTTCAATATCCAATTCACTTCACTAAAAACAGCATCACCTAAAAAAGTGATGCTGCTGCAACTTTCACCGTGCCTGCTTTAATTCAGTTTTAGAGGAGGAAATCACCGATGTTTTACCTCTCCGGTGCATCCATGTATAACAAATAGGAATCATAAATAAGCTTATGCATGTCGAACTGATCAGCCCTCCGACTACAGTGACCCCAAGGGTTTGGGAAATGACCGTATCTGTCCTTGATGACAAGGCAAGCGGCGTTAGAGTCAGGATCGTTGTGAAGGCAGTTGCCAGGATTGGACGTACACGGGAGATGGTTCCCTGCAAAATGGCCTCTTCTGTGTGCACCCCAGCTGCTATGTTTCTCTCAATTTTATCAACGAGGACAATTCCGTTCGTCACCACGATCCCCGTCAGCATCATAAGTCCAACCAGTGCCGCAAGATTCCATTCCATCCTAAAAAGAAACATCCCGATGACCGATCCAATAAAGGCCAATGGAAGACACATTAAAACAGACAGAGGCGCTTTCCATCCCCGAAAAACAGCGCTTATGATTAAGAGAACAAGCAAAATGGAAAAGAATAAAGCAATCGCCATTTCATAAATCATTTCATACACCTGCTGAGGGGCACCCGCTAAAGAGTACTGTATTCCCTCCGGCAGCGAAATTTCCCCAAGGGCACTTTTAACCTGCTTCGTCACCCCTCCAATATCCCTTGAAACAATGTTTGCCGTCACTGCGGCATAAGGCTGCCCGTCCTTCTCTTCAATAACCGGCGTACCTGATGGCATAAGGAGGGCAAGCTGATCCAATCTTACTTTCTTTCCTTCTTTATTCAAAAAGGTCTCCCCGCCCATTAAAGAAAAAATATCCCTGGCTGAGCCTATGCCGGCAGCATTTGCATCTCTTTGCAAATCGGTATGAAGGACAAGGGGATATATGTTTTGGTTAATAGAAATTACACCCTTTGATCCTTCAGCGGTATAGTCCCCAATCACATGTAAAATGTCTTTCTCTTTAATACCGTTATATTCAATCGCCTTCCGGTTAAGCTCTATCCGATACTGGGTGATATGATCCCCTTCATCCGCCGTACCCTGCACAGCTAGCCCGGGCACCAGCTTAAGCTTGTTTCGGATGATTTGGGCCGCAGATTCAAGTGCATCGCTATCAGCTCCTGTGATATTAATCTTCAGCTGCGAATCATCACCCGCTATGCTGGAATTCGAAACCGTGAAGACCGCCTTGCTTGAGAATGCCTGTAATTGTTTCTGCAGCTGACGCATTAAGGCATCAGGATGTTCACCTTTTTTAACCGTAATGGACAGATTGGCAATATTCGGTTTCTGGATCCATCCCCCTCCTGAATCGAATACATCATCTGACTGCGGGGTAAAAGAAGAACCGAGACCTGAAGAAAAGGAGTCCACCTCAGGATTTTTTTTAAGGATGTTTTCTACTCTTTGCACTTCACGATCCACTTCTGCAAGTGAAGCAGTACTTGGCATTTCAACTTGCACACCGATTTGGCCAGCCTGATTGGAAGCCGGCAAAAAATTAACCGGAAGAAGAGGTGCAGCTGCCGCAGTAATGATAAATAAAGCCAGAAAAACAGCCGCCACCTTGCCCTTTCGCTGAAATACCCAGGTAAGCATCCGGCGGGCGATCGGCTCTATAGGATCAGCGGAAGCAAGCGGCTTTTCCTTCCAAAAAAGATGATAAAGAGCCGGCACAATCAAAATGGAAACAAATAGCGAAATAACGAGTGCAATCACAACCGACCAGGCGAATCCCGAAAAGGCTGCACTCACCATGCCGCCAATGATGGCAATTGGAACGTAAACAGCAATGGTCGTTGCGGTAGATGAGACAATCGCAGGAATCATCTCCGACACGGCTCCTGTTAACAGCCAAGCATGGCTTTTTTTAGCTTCATGCACCTTTCTGTTCATATTATCAAGGATGACGATCGAGTCATCGACCACTCTGCCCATCGCCACAATGAGCCCTGAAACGGTAAGAATATTCAAGCTGATTCCCATTGTTTTTAAAATGCCCGTTGTCAGCAGTAAGCAGATTGGCAGAGAAATAGCGATCAATAAGGTAGAACGGACCTTACGGAAAAACAGGAACACACAAATCATAGAAAATAAACAGCCTAACAAGCCCTCTTTTAAAAGACCCTTTAAAGACGCATTTACCTGCTCACCCTGATTAAATACGATGGAAAGCTTCACATCCTTATTTTTCAAGGCGGGAAGTTCCTTCATTTTATTCTTAACCCGCTCTGAAACATCCGTAATATTGGAGGAAGGTGTTTTGAGCACATCCAGCAAAACGTCAGGAACCCCATTTGTCCTTGAAATAGTCTCCAGATTCACGATGGAGTTAGAAATATCCGCTACATCTGACAAAGGGACAGTTTTTTTATTTTCACCATGAATCGGCAGTTTCAGCAGATCCTGCTGATTGATTTCCCAGCCTGAAACCTCAATAGGTACCGAAATGTGTTTGTTTGATACATTTCCATACAGTTCAGTTGTGTCATTTTCTGCAAGAGACCGTTTGACATCCCCTGTGGTTAATCCCGCTTTTTTCAGATCTGCGGTTCGGATGCTGACGGCATATCCGGCACTTCCCCCGCCTGAAACCCGCACATCCTTTACACCTGGCACTGTTTTCAGCCGATTGACAGCATCTCCTTGTATCGCCGTCCGTAGCGTATCCTCCGTAAGATTTCCAGAAGAACTCAAGCTCATCCTGATGATAGGCATGGAGTGCGTACTTAGCCTGGTTACGGACGGATCCTGGATTCCCGCAGGCATCTTAACATCATCAAGGGCCTTTGATACCTGTTCTTCAGCCTGCTTCATATCAAAGCTCATCGGAAAGTTCAAGCTGACCAAGGTCCCTCCATTAAAGGAATTCGTTTCCACATCCAGCAGCCCGTCCACCGTCCGGACTGCCTGCTGGATGGGTTCTGTTATCCTTGTTTTAATCTGTTCTGCCTGCAGATTGTCAGCACGAACAGTCACCATCAAAGTGGGATTGCTGATTTCCGGCAGATAATCCCGCTGAATATGTATCGCAGAAATACCGCCCCAAACGAGGATCAGGACAATTAATGTCACAATAAGAATGGAGCGCTTCATCGCCGCCTCTATTAATCGTTTCATATATGTATCCAGGCATGAAAGAACCCGGAATCCCTCCAATCATATGAATTTTTTTCAAAAAAAGAGACGATTAGCAGGGAATTTACTTGTATCATGTTTTTTGCTGGATATTCACTGGTTCGTGCCGTGATATTTTCCAGTTATTTGGATAATAAATCCAAATCCGCTGTGATTCGAGCCAATTACAAGGGCATTAGAGCCAAATCCAGCTCCAATCGAGCGAAATCCCACTTCATTCGAGCGAATTTGCTTCGAGTAATAAACAAGCAGCTACCTTTAACGGAAGCTGCTTGTTATGTCTCCTTCTTTTCTAAAGATCAGTCATTGTCAGCAGGTGAAGGAGCACTGCTTTCAGGCTGCTTCTCTACTTCAGCAGGTGTATGGGCCTTTTTATCGCCAGGATATGGTTTATCAAAGCCTTTTGTCGCGTACCATACGGAATGATTCAGCATGTTTGCGTTCACTTCATCCGGTGAAGCATTTTTGCCGGTAAACAGTTTTTTGTTTTTGTTAGACCATTCCGTCCACTGCCTGGAAAGTTCCTCTGTTTGCTTTGTCACTTTATCTGTGCTTGCAAGTGAAGCTGTATTGGAATCCGGCTGTCCGTTTAGAGTATCAAGCGGGATTTGATTCTGTTCGAAGCTGTACGGTGCAAAGTCCGGTTTATTGGTAAAAAGCTCGCTCATCGGCTCAGCAGCTGCGTCGTTTTGGTTCATAGCAGGAAGACCCAGAATTTGTTCGATGCTGCGAACCATGTTGATGACCGTCCAATAGTGGCTATTGGTGATTCCCTTTTTCACCCAGGGGCTGATCACATGGGCAGGCTCACGGTGGCCATCCACATGATCCAATCCATTTTGCGCATCATCTTCCGTAATGAAGATAACGGAATCTTTCCAGTAAGGGCTGTGTGAGATCAGGTCCACGATTTTGCCGACTGCCAAGTCATTGTCCGCTACCATGGCCTGCGGTGTAGGAGATCCAGTTGCATTTCCGGCTGTATGGTCATCCATCACCCACATTGTGTTCAGAGCTGGCAGGTCATGATTTTTCACATGCTTTTCAAACTGCTCTTTGAAAATTTCAAAACGGTACTGATCCGGGATATTTGTATCGAATGTCGGGAACGGCTTATAAGTAATCGGCCCAAGTGATGGAATATCATAGGTTGCCTGGTAGCTGCCAACCGGAACATGAAGGTCGCCTTGCTGCTGTCCTGAAAGGATCTGATAATCTTTATACCAGTCCTTCCAGGTGCCGAATGGTTCCTGTCCCGTAAAGCCTGTCGTATCTTCCCCGAAGTTCTCGACGGAAACGCCATATTTCCCTGCCTGATCCCACAGATGGCCGGTTGGTGCATAGGCCATGGCATCTCCGGCACCTCCCGGATAGCTTTTCACATTGCCTGTATCCGTTTCTTTATCTTCATAATCGGTATTGGTTCCCTGCATCACCCATTGATGACCGCTTGCTGACTGAATGCCTGACGTATACATATTGTCCAAAAGCGGGTATGTGTTTGCCAGTTTATGCAGGTTTGGAGTGACCTGCTGCGGGAACTGGGTTAAAGCTGGTTCGCCGTTCCCTTTTCCAAGATCGCCCAATACCTGGTCGTATGTCCGATTTTCTTTGATAATATAGAACACATGTTTAATCGTTGACGGCTCACCGGCACGCTCGGGCATGGCAACAGGTTTTTTATGCTTTCGCGGCTTGGCATTTAAATGCTTCAAACCATACCAGTTGTTGTTCTCATATACCTGCTTTGTTCCCTTAACCAAATCTTTGGCGCTTGGAAATGGAATCAAGGAAAGAGAGCCAACTTGAGCATAAGAAGAGCGGCCTGAAACGGTGATTCCCTGAATCGTTAAATTGCGAGCTGGCCCTCTTGAGCCAATTCCGTCTGCATTTGCAACAACGAGATTTTTATTTTCATTATCAATAGCAATATCTACCGGGAACCACGCTGTTGGCAAAAGTCCCTGTAATTCAGGTTTCTTTTTTGGTCCTTTCCAGTCATATACAGCAATTGCGTTATCACGGCCAAGACTGACCATTAATTTACCATCCGCTATCTTCACGGCATTTGGTGCTGATCCCTTGTGGCTGTTCGGATATGGTTTGATGTCTATTGTTTGAACCACATTTTTTGTCTCACTATCAATGACTGAGACGCTGTCACTGTTAGTGTTGGCTACGAAGATGTATGGGCCCGATTGTGTCATTCGTTCAGGCTGTACGCCAACTTCAATATTTTTAATAACCGTATTTGTTTTAAGGTCAATAACTGATACAGATCCGGTATTAGTCGCGCCGGTTTTAGCATCAACCACAACCTGCGTGCCTGAAGAATCGACCGTCACATCCCCTGCTTTGGCCGTTCTCCCGCCCTGATTGGTTACATAGGCGGTATCTCCGTCAACTAATACACTCGAAGGGGCATTTTCAACCGGAATCTCAGCAGTTAATACACCTGTTTTTGGATCCATCACACCAAGGCTGTTATCCCGGTTTAGTGCTACGAGCAGCTGTCCCTGCGGCCCTACCGCTAAGTCAAGCGGGTTGATATTTCCTCCGGCAGCCGTTTTTGGAAGATTATAAGTCTTTTGGATGCTCGGGGTTCCGTCCCCAGCAATAGACATGACAACGACCTTGCCTGTCCCGCTTTTAGAGCCGGTTGCATAAAGCTGGCTTCCGTCCTTTGAATAAGCTAATCCCCACATGCTTGTGAGACCCAATGAGAAGTTTTCCTTAATCAGTTTTCCTGTTGAAAGGTCTGCAACGTTAATTCCATTGCCGCCGTAATTATTCCGGCCAATCATGGTGACAGCCGTTTTTCCATTTGGGTTCACAGCAGCCGAAATAGGGTTTCCCCCGAATTCAATCTGCTTTCCGGCAGGTGTGATCAGCTGGTTAACAGGAGTCTGAACAGAACCATCCGCTTGCTGTCCGACAAGATTGCTTCCAAATGCGCCCTCATGTGCAGCATAAGCACCCGCTGAGCCAATAAGTGCAGTGCTGAAGGCAAGGCCATAAAGAAGCCTTTTCTTTTTCTTAAGTTTTTTTAGCATCACTTTCACTCCTGCCTTTTATTTGTTAATTGATTACTTTTATAGACTACTTCCAATTTATGTAGCTTCCATGAAATTTTTGTAAAATAGAAATATACCTTTTATCAACTTTTTATCCAGAACCATATAACTAGTATCACATTCAAGGCTCATGCCATAGTCCAAAGTACACACAAGCGTTGTGCTAAGAAAAATGGATGGGATATGCAGAGAAACCTCAAGACAGTCCAGGTTTCTCTATTTTCTATCATGGTATAATTTTTGCCTGTTACCTAAACTAGCTCCCAAAGTCATGAGTAAATAGACATTTTAAAAGAACAGTGAATGATAAAAGTTTGTAAATGTTATCACATGATAATTTTTCATATATTTAACATTGAACCTAAGATGGTTTCCTTTTTACATGCTGAAAAGGACCTGATACTCTGTAAAACTAAGGGGATATAAATAGATGTCCTTAAAGCGTATGTATTAATAAGGCGGTGAAAAAGGGGGACATTTTATTGATTCAGTTTTTTCTAATTGTAGGGGTAGTAGGTATCATTATTTCAGGTGTTTTTATCGGGGCTTGGGTTGATGGAGACCGTCAAAGAGGAAATTTTTATTCAGAAACCCCAGAAGGCAGAAATTCCAGAACGAAAATAGCATTAATATCTGGTTTCGTAGGCATAATTTCTTTATTAATTTCTGGGTTAATTTATTTCATATTTCAATAACAGATTCTAAAGTGCATACTTTAAAAAGAGAATAAAGCTTTTTTCTTGTTGCTAAATGGCAGGTTTGTTTAATAAGTTCCCTAGATTTATATTGTACTTTTCCATATTTTTAACAATATGCATAATGACCCCAAAAAGATAAACTATGCATATAGCACTCTGAATAAAAACACCCTAATAGAAAAGAGTCGGTATTTCATGGACATAAATTGGCAATTAGATATTCTAAGTGCTTTGGATGGGAAAATAAGCGATATTAGTGAAACCAAAAATGGCTTTTTACTAACAGTGGATACTAGTACCTTTGAACCTTATTACTCGCACTCTGTTTTTAAATGTGAATTAAATAATTGTAAAGAACTCCTTCTGAAGTTAAACAGAAGCATAAATATTCAGGATATAGATGAGTTCAAGAAGTATGAGATAGAAATCAATAATACAGAATTTAAAAACAATAAACTTGTTGTTAATTGTCTAATAAATGAGAGATGGTCTGAAATTCACATTGAGACAGAGACTATAAAGGTGTACGACGAATTCAATAAAGAAATTTCACCTTTAGACTTTTTAATTATGAAGAATGGATTATGCAGCACAGGGATAGGGATTGATTTTCAAATTGAAAACTCCATAGAGGATATCTACGAAGAAAGTGTAAAATTTGACGAAGAGGTGCTTGTTTATCTTCGGGACCAGGAACAATATTGGCAGAGATATAAGAACAGGGGTCCAAAAAAAGATATTGATTTACTCATTGGTTTAGATGAGTATGGAGATAAAATTTTTACAATGGATGAAATAAATGTGTTGATAAAAATATGCGACAATTTATGCAGTAAATACAAAACAGATAATCTAATCGACCTAAAAATTAGATATTTTGCCATGAAACTAAAGGAGACGTGTGAAGAAGCGAACCTAAAAAATCGGGGAATAATAGCAGTTGGTGATTAAAGTTTTTTATCCCTTCTATAATGTTTTCTTATTGAACTAGCGTGTGCTTTAGTAAAAAATGGATATCAAAGAAAAATGAGCTTGGAGATAAATTTCCCAGCTCATTTTTTATGTGTATTTTTAAATCAACCTTTACCTTTAACATAGCCTAAATTTAATATGTTGTAGCAGTAAATGAGGTCATATGTGGTACTAAAAAAAGATAGATAAAGCGGATTATAAATGCTTTTACCTATCCTTTTCTTTTACCTCATATAATGTGGAATATTATATTAAAAACCAATAGCTCCAATGACTAAAAACACCTTTATGTGTATTTTACAAAACTTCTGCCAGGTCCTTTTGCTTCCGTTATTGAATTCTCATTTAATGGTCATGATGATCTTCAGAATGATGTCTATGCTCCGTTTTCTCTTCTTTCCCTTTTACAGGCTGTCCTGTTTCTTCATTAAGGAACAGCTTTTTATTGCTAGGCTTGTTTTTGAAATCAAACATATTCTCCAGGCTTCCTGCTTTTGCATCAAGAGATTCCCCGCCGATGCGGCCTAAGCTCCAGTTGTCCTCGATAAACCTGAGAATAGACGTTTGATCGGTTAATGTATGGTCCACGTAATTACTCTTGGCATAAGGCGAGACGACCAAAAGCGGCAATCTTGGGCCATATCCAGCCTTGCCTGATTCTACGGTCTGTCCATTGTCAGGTGCATACACATGATCATACCAGCCGTCTGAATCATCATAAGCAACCACAACAGCCGTATCCTTCCACTCTGGTGTCTTTTGAAGATGATTGATGGTATTCACAATAAACTGCTGTTCATCCAGCGGATCTGAATACCCGGCATGTCCATCCTGATACATCGGTGCTTTCAAATAGCTTACGCTCGGCATCTTCCCTGCATCGACCGTTTTCCAGAAATCCTTCATATCGTATTGGTGATTCGCCTGGTCACTCTTGCCGATCATGTCAGGAGAGCTTGGTGCCTTATGGTCTGGATTAGCGGTTGATTTATAATATTGGAATGGCTCGTGATGCGGGCTGTAGTCTGTTACATCTGCACCGCCGATATTTTTATGTTTGGCTGCAGGATCAGCAAATCCTCCCTGGAACCAGCCCCAGGTAACTCCCTTTTCATTAAGCAAATCGCCTGCGTTTTTATTGGTCTCGTCCATTTGGGCTGTCACACCCGTTGAGGCTGTGTCCAAATGCGGATTAGGATCGCCCGTTACTGTCCTGTTTTCATACTCATTCAGGATATCCGTTTTGACCTCTTTGCCCGTTTTGTCAAATAGAGATGCACCGTGGGTTTCACCGGAAATAAGGTTCAGCGCGCCAGGTGTGGATGGGCCGTAGCCCGTTCCGAATGAATTATCGCTCATCGCGAAGTTTTGGGCGTAATTCCATAAAGCCGTAACCGTATTTCCATCATAATAGTCCATTACCTGGCGGGATCCTTTTCCTGTCCCGCTGACAAAGTTGTCCATTTTACCAGCATTTGCTGCTGCGATTTCATCATGATAATTATGATCCATATCAGCCGTCATCGCTTGAGAACGATCTAAACGGGCAGGATTCGAAGTATTAGGATTATCTGTCATCAAATTGATTTTAGAAATATCCGGCTGAGTTTTATTATAATCTTTAGGTGTTAATAAGTTATTTACATCAGGCGTATTTGCCTTAGGGGTAAATTTAGGCTCCCCTTTCACGTTCAGCGCATAAGGGTAGGTGCCAAAATAATGGTCAAAAGACACATTTTCTCCAAATATGACAACAACATGCTTAATCGGTGTTTTTGTCTCCCCTTTAGAATTCTTCTCTTCTGCATGAACAGCCGGCGACATTGCAAGCATGGTCCCCAAAGCAGCTGCACTCATTACATTGATAGCTTTAACAAACTGAAATCGTTTCATATGGAAGCCTCCTCGGGATATTCGTTCACTGCATACTCTACTCCCTTACTGTTAAACGTTTATGAAAGTAATATTAAGAAAGTATTACATCTTTTTATTGCAAGGTAAAAGGACTACACGGATCGGGGTTGCATCTGAAGCGGATCAGCAGCTAAATTCATTTAAAATTCGTAAAAAGAGTCCGCACGAACCCGCAGAGCGTTTCCTTCATAAAGGGAAAGGGTAAAAAAATAGAGAGGATTGACCAAAGGAGGGCTCACAGAAACATGAACAGAAAATGGTGGAAAGAAAGTGTGGTTTATCAGATTTACCCCGCTTCATTCATGGATTCCGATGGAGACGGAATCGGAGATCTTCAGGGGATTATCTCCAAACTCCCTTACATAAAAGAACTTGGAATCGATGTGGTCTGGCTTTGTCCCATTTACACCTCTCCCAATCATGATAACGGCTATGATATCAGTGACTATCGCGGAATCATGAAGCAATTTGGAACAATGGAGGATTTTGATGAGCTGCTGAATAAGGCACATGATATGGACATCAAGATTATTATGGATCTTGTGGTTAACCATACCTCCGACGAGCATCCCTGGTTTATCGAGTCCCGCTCTTCCGCAGACAATCCAAAGCGGGATTATTATATTTGGAAAAAAGGAAAAAACGGAGGCCCTCCAAACAACTGGGAGTCCTATTTCAGCGGCTCCGTGTGGAAATACGATAAAACAACGGATGAATACTACATGCACCTGTATACCGAGCATCAGCCTGACCTTAATTGGAAAAATGAACAAATGATCAGTGAAATTGATGAAATGGTCCGCTGGTGGCTGGATAAAGGAATTGACGGCTTCAGGTTTGATGCAATCGCACATATTGTAAAAGCAGAGGGGCTGCCTGACGCTCCGGATCCAAACCACCTTCCATATGTAAGGGCCTATACCCTGTTCTCCAATCTGGAAAAAGTGCATACACTCCTTCATAACTTAAATGAGGCTGTGCTGGAGGACTATGACATCATGACCGTCGGAGAAACGTCAGGACTCGGGCCGGAGCAGGCCTTGAATTATATCGGGGACAAGCGCAAGGAACTGAACATGGTGTTTCAGTTCGAGCATATGCAGCTCGATTCTGCAGCCGGCGGGACAGGAAAATGGAAGCTGATGTCCTGGAACCTCTTGGATTTAAAAAACGTGATGAGCAAATGGCAAACCGTACTCCACGGAAAAGGGTGGAATGCGAATTATCTCTGCAACCACGACCAGCCGCGTTCTGTTACCCGTTTTGGCAATGACAGGGAGTATCGAGTGGAATCCGCCAAAATGCTGGCTGCCTTTTTACTGACCCTTGAAGGAACTCCCTACATTTTTCAGGGAGAAGAAATCGGCATGACCAACCCGCAATTTCCATCCATCAAGGAATACCGGGATGTCGAAACCCTTAATTATTACAAGCAGGCATTGGAAAGCAGCACCCCTTTGAATGCCATCATGGAATCGATATGGAAAAAAAGCCGTGACAATTCACGCACACCCATGCAATGGGACGACACACCTAACGCGGGCTTTACAGAAGGCGAGCCGTGGCTTGGAGTCAACTCCAATTACCCGGAAGTAAATGTCCAACATGCCATCAGGGACGAGCATTCTATTCTGCACTTCTACCGGAACCTGATTTCCCTCAGAAAGCAGCACGACGTTTTCGTATACGGAGCATACAAGCTGCTGCTTCCGCTCGATCCGGACCTTTATGTGTACACACGAACACTTGAGGATGAAAAGCTGCTCGTAATCCTGAACTTCTTCGGGAGAACACCTGTCTTTGAACTGCCAGAAGAGCTTAGGGCTCATACGCCTGAACTATTGCTGTCCAATTACGAAGTGGATCATGATGATATAAACTCTTTCACCTTGCGTCCATACGAAGCTAGGATTTATAGAATGAAAAAGTAATAATATGAAAAGCTGTCTGAAGCAGCAGCCGGACAGCTTTTCATATATTTAAAGCCCCAATACCCACTAGTCCACACAAAAAAAATACTCTCTCAAGAGTACTTCTACCAGTGTAAACTCCAATAAACCTATTTTTTCAAAAAACCCATAAAAAAACATTCGACGTTTTTAGTGTTTTCGCACATATTCCTCATCAAAACCATACAGCATTCATCCAAGAATGCTAAAAAGCTTCAGCACCAAGAGTAAAATCAGGTCTATTGCTGAGGAAAGCTGATGTAATTTGTGTTGTTTGTTTTACAAGAATTGGCGGTATACTGAGAGTATAAATGATAAATAATGGCAGTTTAACATAAAAAACTAGCGAAGGAGAGATTATTATGAAAATCAAAGCCGGAACATGGAACTTGCTAACAGCGCAGGAAAAAAGATTTGTTTTAGAAGCGGTCAGCTATTATCGTTCACATGTTAACTTAAAGAAAACGTCATAATGGCAGATTCGGGATGAAAGGACACAGCCTTTCGTCCCCTCCCCTATTTAATAATATCTTCCCTGCTCATCGCCGCGCTTTGCCGCGTACATGAGGCTCATTACAAATAACATTAGAAATGACCCGGAGAATAACCCTCCAAGAAAAAGCAGCATCATGCTGTCCCCCTCGCAATCCGCAGTAAGAGAAGAATCCGGCAGCTGGCTGGCATAGCAGATGCGTTAGCCCCTATAGCTTTGCGCCATCACTTTTCAATGATTTTGCCCCTTATACGAATGTATTAGTTTTTATATACCCCAATAACTTTAGGGGAAACAGGTCTATTGTACCGAATCCTACTTATTTTTAACAAAAATGATTGAATCTCCTATTCCTTAAGTAAATTTCCTTATCTGTAATAAATGCCTTTATCATCCAGTAAGACTCACTTACTGCATAAGGTTTCCTTCTGTAAAATGTAAAAGGCTACAAATAAAGGAGCGATCATTCATGAGCAAAATTAAATCTCTATTATGCTTATTCCACCGTAATCACAAATACAGCTATTATACAGATGTTTGCGTGCGCTGCGGGAAATCGAAAGAGCAGCATTAAAAACATACATACGTAACGAAGCCCCGCTGTCAGCAGCCGGGCTTTTTTTATCTTGGATGCTCGTAGTCCTTCGCCTGGCTGCTGTCACTATATCCTTTTGTAGTAGGATCCTGAATATTCGTGACTGTGGACAAAAGTGCCGCAACAGCATTTACAAGGGACAGCACCCACCCTTTTATATCCTCTGTCAGCTTAAAATCAGTAAGGCCAATCGCATGCGCCCCCACCAGCAGGATTTCAATGACTATGAAAAGCTGTGACAGAAAACCTGTAAGCCACAGCCTATTTTTAAATCGGACTTTCCAGTTTATCATGCAGAAACCTCCCATACTATAGATTCTCTATATCCTATGTAAAAGCTGGAGGAAGTTGTCCGCATTTCACTCTATATCTTCTGATTTACGACAATCATTTTCATGCCATTCGTCCGCCGTATGACAGTTTCCTTATCTGCGGCATTTATAATAAAAGAACAGCCCGTGTTTTTCATAGTCTGCAAAAAACCTGTGGGGGGAGTGTGGTTTATGAAAGAGGAGACCGGCGGCTTTTCAAGGGGATTTGTTTGGGATGTTTTTTTAAGCATCCCTCTGTGGGTGTCTGCAATTTGATGGGCGAGGATTGTTTACAGCTGGTTCTGCTAGCTAAATGTAAAAAGTACCAATAATTACTATATTGCTATCAAGCTTGCTATATCAGCGTTTTCATAGACTTATATGCAACGTAATTATTTTGTAATATACCTGTGATGTTTTTGTTATCTCATTTGTATATATTGAGTTTAGCAAATATGATTCGGGGGTAAATTACATTGTTAAAGAAATTGTTATCGTTAGTTTTACTTGCATCAAGTATTTCAGTGGTCGCACCTACTTTAAGTGAAGCCGCTACAAGCAAATATGTGAAAGTCAGTTCAGGAACGCTAAACGTACGGAAAAGCGCTTCTACTAGAGCATCCATCGTTGCTAAATTAAAAAAAGGCACAAAGGTTACGGTTTACTCAACTTCAAAAGGCTGGGCTAAAATCAAAGCAAGTTCAAAATCAGGATATGTAAGTTCAAAATATCTTGGTTCATATTCAGCTCCTAAAAGCACGGCGTACCATACAAAAGCAATTAAGGTTGCTAAAAGCAACTTAGGCGTCAAATATAGATACGGCGGCACTACACCAAGCGGATTCGATTGCTCAGGACTTGTGAAATATTCATATGCTAAAGCCGGCAAAACATTGCCTCGCACAGCAGCGGATATGTACCAAAAAGGAAGCCGCGTCAGCTCAAGCTCATTAAAAACAGGCGACTTAATGTTCTTTGCTCCAAACCGCGCATCCCGCCCTACTCACGTATCCATCTACATGGGAAGCGGAAAAATGATCCAAGCTGCTACATCAAAAGGAGTATCCATTGCTGCAACAAGCAATACATACTGGAAGCCTAAATTTATCGGTGCGAAACGTATATAAACTTAGCAAAAAAAGAAGGCCCAATCGGGTCTTCTTTTTTTGCACTGCAATCTATTAGAAGCATTATTCGAATCAATGAAAGTATTCTTAAATCACTAAATCTAACATTAAAACCTCCCTCAGATTGTATACTGATTTCAGCTTCCATTTCATAACCAATATTTTCGCAGGAGATTCTCTGAAACTGCTCATCATTGCTCTATATCGTGCAGCATCTGCTTTAATATAGCAGCAACCTTAGCTTTTGGAAGGTCATAATGCTTCTCGTACTTGCACATTTTGCACGAGCAATGCACCTTGTTTTTCGCATACTATCCAAGATCGAACGACATTTGCTCATTGCCCCAGATTCCCTGAATAATAAAGACCTTCTTGCGTATGGCCCTTCTTCGCTGATGGCGGTAATACGCCCGATTTCTTTTTACTGACATACTGATATGCCCCCTCGAGAGAAATCAATCCGCCTGCAGGGCTGTCTCAAGGAACAAAAGCTTCATTCCCTGCAGGCAGATTGTTTTCAGCATATCAAGCTGTAAAACACTCATTAGTATTCACCCCTCCTGATCGGTGACATTAAAGTTGTTTAGTTTCAATGCTATAAACTCTCATAACACCGTCCGTAAATATGGGCGGTGTTAAATAAAGTTGTTTAATTTTCATGTAAAACACTTTTTCTATACCAAAAATAAAACAAAAAAGTCGTTTAAATCTAGAGGTTATACAACAATCGCGCCCGATTGCTGAAGATCGTTTTTGGATTAGTCGAGTAGAAGGGAACCTCTCTACCTTACGGTAGATTGTGTTCCTCCCCCCTCACAGAACCGTGCTTGCGCTATTTACGCACACGGCTCCTCCAAATCATCATTCACAAAAGCTTAATTTTTGCTATCCTTAATAGTTTAGTTTACATTTATAATTTCTACCTCAGTGTGTAGTAAATGTGTCCCTAGTAAGGGTGATAACTTGGTAGCAGCCTTTCCTCCATCGGCATTACCCAACTTCATTGGTACTACGCTGCTATCCGACCCCCTACAACGGCATTTGGTTTCCTTGCTTATTATCACTTGTACACCATACTCTTCTATAAGAAGAGACCGGTAGGGTCTCCCGAGTTGCCATATCATATCAATGTCTGACGTGCCAAGGTCTCTGACTCCAGAGAGGTTTTATCCTTCTTGCCTTTAACGACGGATAAAATGTAGCTTTCTGCTGTGCTTAAGGCATCAGCCCTCTCGATTTACTAACATTATGGAGCTCAATCCCTTCAACCATATGGCTTTCGGCCCGCCATCTAACTGTCTACGCTTAAAGGCTAATGTTGCCAGTAGCCCTCCAAGACTCGCTACGAGTGAATGGCTAGTTCTTTCTCGACGGGAATCCCACCCGCTATATGATACGACCTAGGCTCGGCCGCACAAGCACCTTGTTAGTTGAAGTGTATTTTTTCAAAAACTGCCTGAATTTTAGATCAAGAAAAAGACGATACCCTCTAAAAGAATCGCATCGTTTTAAAATTATCCAATACTCTCATAGATTTCGATTAGTGAACCATCAGGATCTCTAAAATGAGCTACTTTAATTCCCCATCCTTCTTGTGCAGTAGGCTTTGTTATGAATTCCACCTTTTCTTTTAATTCCTTATATTTCTCTTCAACAGTATCGACCTTGAAAATTAAAGCAATTCTATCAGACTTATGAATATAAGATACACTCTCTGCACCTATAGCTTCAAGCATTTGTTTTCGTTCAAATAGTCCTAAAGTACAACCACTGAACTTGAAATCTGCATATAAAGTTTCTTCGTCTCCCCACGATACTTCGAAACCTAAAACATCTCTGTAAAATAAGAAACATTCTTTATAATTGTCTACTAATAAACGTGTGTGTGTTAGCTCCAAACGAATTCACTCCATTTCATCTCATTACTTGAATATTTTTTCAAGTTTCTTTACCGATTCATTACTGCATAAATTTGAAAAATGAGCTATAAGAAATTTCTTTGCTTCTTCTTTATCTGTCTTAAAAGTGTCAATTTTATTCCTCCTTGCCCAAGAATCATAAGTCTCAAAAGCTGTACTGCTCCAACCGTTCTTTTCACCGTCGTCATTTTTTTTCTCCTGTATGCCTGAAATTACAATATCCATTGATCCTTGTAATTCTAATAATGCGTTCTCAAATATCCTTTTTTTATCACTTTCCTTTAGTCCTGCTTTTATTCTTAATGCCCTTGTGTCTATCCCTTCCTCTTGGCTAATTAGTTTGTATATATCAAATGCTTCTTTCGATATGTTTCCATTAAAATAGCGTTCCTCAACGGACTCAGAATAGCCTAAAACCCTTTTTACATATGGAAGAAGCTGACGGGAAACCAATACCGATTTTTTCTTAATGAATTTACCGTATCCCGCAACCCCGTCAGTTGAAAATTTTGTCCTCCAAATCCAAGGATCAAACTCTGTTTCTGAATGCCAGTACTCTGATAAAGTAATGGTATTTAAAGAAGGGAAATCAGGTATTAATGGGGCTAGAGGAAGTAAACCAATCTCTTCTATTACATCTATGGCTTCCTCATATGTTTTCACTTTATATTCCATCAATTTGTTATCTCCTTTATAAAAATAGACATATACCTAATTTCTATATATAACCAATATCTTCCTCCTTTAATAAAACTGCCTCGTTACTTTAAGTACAATCCTAGACAATACCCATATCTGTATAAATATCAAGTATTTGTTTGAAAGTCTTATTCAATTAAATTGCCCGATTGTTGAATAGCATAACTGACGTTTAGTTTTAAATGACTTTATTATTTTTTAAACGACTTTAATATGATTTAAACAACTTTATTATCACGAAACACCTCCCTTGAAAAATCATCCTTTGCATTTAACTATGCCATGTTTCCAGAGGCCTCTTTCTCCATTTAGCACAATACATTATCAGACGCATGAAAAGTTTTGAAAAATCGTCAAAAATTTACTGAAGGAAATATTTTCAAACACACTATAATGAGGGTATAAGGGAGATGATGAGATGCTAGTGTGGAAGCTTGATGATAAAAGCTATATCTGGAAGGTCCTGTTAATACTGGTGCTCGGATCAAACGTATTATTATACCGCTCGCCCCTTTCACCTATATTCCTGCCGGAAGAAGCAAATTGGATCGTGCTTGGCTCCATCCTTGATTTGGCAATAGTTTCTCCCCTGCTGCTGCTCGTGATAAACAGGAATAAGAAAGGCCATGTGAAGCGTCTGATCCTATCAATCGCCGGCGGCATCATTTTGGCACGATTTCTTATCCCGCAAGAATATTTCCAGCCTTACAAGGTTCTTTCATATGGAGGTTTTGCTGTAGAAGGGCTGCTTCTATTCTTGGAGCTGGCACTGCTGTTACTTTTCATGCGCAATCTTCCTGCCATTATAGAGGAAGTCCGCCAAAGCCCGGAAAGCCTGCTGTTTTCCTTTCCGGCTGCAGTCGCAAAGAAAACTGGCAAGCACCCAATCGTGAAAGCCGCGGCTTCTGATGTCCTGATGTTTTACTATGCATTCCTGTCATGGAGAAAAAAGCCATCTTCTGAAGAAGGCAGCTTCACACTGCATAAAAACACGAGCGTGATTGCTTTTCAGGTTATGCTGCTTCACGCAATTGTGATTGAAACGATCGGCATACACTGGTGGCTTCATAACCATTTTGCCGTCCTGTCACTGGTGCCTCTCATCCTAAACATCTGCACGGTCATATTTTTCGCGGGCGATATCCAGGCTATCATGCTGAATCCGGTTAAACTGTCAAGCAGCACCTTGTACCTCTCTCTTGGGTTGGCAAAAAAAATGGCACTTCCCCTTGATAACATCGCAGACATTACCATAGATTCAAAACAGCTTGAGAAAAAAACCGACAGTACCACAACAATCGAATTTATAGCCAAAGACTTCGAGGCGCTGCACCCTCACATCATTTTGGAATTAAAAGAACCACAGCGTGCTGCACTTTTTTTCGGAATTGAAAAAACATACAGCAGAGTAGCTATATGCTTGGACAATCCGGCAAAATTTATAGAGCAATTAAAAATAAAAATACAAACGGGGCCCAAACATGATTGAAAAATTGCTGCTTTCCCTTTCCATGATTTTTGTTGCCATCATCCTTACATGGTCGATGGATGACATAATCGTGACAATTACCATATGGATCGTTAATGCTTTATCCATTTATTTCTTATTTTTCGATAAAGAGGATGAAAAACCTGCGAAATAACCTCTTACTCTTGCAGCTTCTAATAAAAAAACTCATTCCATGGCGTCTGTGGCCTCATTTTTGTCTTGTGGCCGGACTATCAGCCATAAAAATGCGAAAAGGGCCCCATTTTCTTCACTAAACAGAGCTCTTTTGCTCATTAATTTCCATTTTTATGGAAAATAACACCAAATCAGCTCTGATTCGAGCGAAATCCCCCTGCATTAGAGCCAAATTTCCGATGATTCGAGCCAAACTCCCTCCGATTCGAGCGAAAGCATAAAAAAAGACAAATCCCTAAAGATTTGCCCCTCAAACTACCCGTGTACCTTACGCCCAAACACACTAAGCAAAAAGGATACAAACAAGATGCCCAGCGTGTCAATGCCAAGGTCATATAAGCGCCCGTCCCTGCCGAAGAACAGCTGAAAAAACTCCGTAAAAAACGCAAAGGCAAATGAAATCAAAATCGCCCGCTTATGATTTTTAAAGAGCCAATACAGCAAAAGGTCCATCACGGCAAAACCCAAGAAATGCCCAAGCTTCACTATGAAGAAGTCTTGATGTATCAATGTTAAATCATAAAAATAAAAAAAGGATACAAAATCCGGAGAAGGATTCCAGGTAAAACCCAGCGATTTAAAATCAAGAAATTGCTCAAGGCTTTTTGTCCATGTGTTCACGCAGAGTACAAAGCCCCAAGCCATAATCACCAAAATTTTAAACAGCTTTTTATCTTTACGTGCTACCGTCTCATTCGTTTGCGGCTGATTCATTACATTCATCCTAACCCATTTATTCTTAGTACCCTATCATACAATAAATGGCTGGACAATCACAAATTCATGATACTAAAAAAACCGGGAGCTCTCTCCCGGTTCAGCCTCTGAACGTAAAGGCCAGCAGCACAGCCCGTTTTTGCTTCAATATATTCATCACTTTTTCCCAGTCACACTTAGCCTTCAAAAGACCTTCTTTCCGCTGTAAAACCATCCTCTCAACTTCATCAGGATTCGGTCCGCCCTGCACCTTCCTTATTTCTACAAAATATTCCGGGGAAATAATTTTCTGCCATTCCTCTTTTGTGAGTGTGACTGAGACAGTCTCCTGCAGCATATTGTTTATATCCTGGATATTCCATTCATATAATTCCTTATCCTGCTGCTTTGTTTTTTTGGCAATAGAACTTGCAGCGGAGTGGGCAAGGCGGAAGGAAATCCCGTAGTCCCGTGATAATGTATCCGCCAGTTCGGTGATTGTAATGCTTGATTTCCCGGCCATTTTTTTCATATGCCCCTCATTGACTTTCAGGGTGGAAATGACGGCATACATCAGCTTCAGAACACGGTTTGCCTTATTAAATGACCGGTACAGATGCGGCTGCAGATCATCCTCTGTATCCACAATATCGCCAAACGGTGTATTATGAATCATGTTCACTGCAGCCATCGCGTCCCCGAAAGAGCTGCTTGCAAGAGCCCTCGCATGCTCAATGGAAACCGGATTTCGTTTTTGCGGCATAATGCTGCTTACCTGCACATAAGGATCGGCCACAGTAAAGGAGCCAAACTCCCTTGTTACATGCTGCAAAAAATCCTGGATCCACCGGCCCGAATCCACCATTAACGTCATAATGGCAGAAGCCGTTTCAAGCAGATAATCTGCACCCGCAATCGAGTCATAGGAGTTCTCAATCACCCCGTCAAAGCCCAGCAAGTCGCATGTTCGGCTGCGGGAGATTGGAAAACCTGTAGTAGTCAGGGCGGCCGCTCCAAGAGGTGACCTGTTGACCGTTTCATAAGCAGTCTGCAGCCTTTTGGCATCTCTTTGCAGCACATCATAAACAGCGAGCAGATAATGTCCAAGCGTTGTCGGCTGGGCCGGCTGTGTATGCGTATAGCCGGTCATCACCGTATTTTTATGATTCTCTGCCTGATAAAGCAAAGCCTCGCTCAAGGAATGAACATAGCCAATGGTTTCCAGGAGGTGCTGTCTCAGCACGAGCCGGTACATCGCCACCCCCATATCATTCCGGCTCCTGGCAATATGGATCTTGCCGGCGAGCTCAGCGCCTATTTCCTCACCAATCCTTGCCTCCATCATAAAAAACAAATCCTCAAACTCCGGCTCATAACGCAGCAGAGAAGGATCCGCAGCTGCAGCCTTATTGATTCCCCTGAGCATGACCTCCGCTTCAGACTTTTCAATAATCCCCGCTTCTGCAAGCATAATCACATGCGCCCGGTGAATATCAAACATCACATGAAACAGAAAATCTCTTTGATCATTAAATACAGGCCTCAGCAATTGCTCCACATAGGTTTTCCCGGGAAAGACTGTGCCTTCGCTTTTGATGAATTCCTCAAACATCCCATCATCCCTTTTCAGCCTTCTGCATTCTGAATTATTTATACTGTACTTTATGAGATCAAAAAGTAACCGCTACACAGGTTTTTGCTAAACTTTTCCAAATAATTCTTTTTCTCCATGTTTTGTTCTTATATAATAGCAAGGTACCTTAAATAATCGGAGGGATACTATGAAAATACAAAAAGTCTTAAAGACCCTGCTTGTTTTATCACTTTTCGTTTCCTTACTCTTCACTGCCAACGGAGCAAATGCAGCTTCGCCCAAGACAGCCTATGTGAATACTCAAACTACATTAAATGTCAGGAGTGCTCCGAACACAAAGGCGAAAATTGTTGGTTCATTATCAAGTGGTGCAACTGTTAATGTATATGCAAAGCTAAATTCCGGCTGGTCGGAAATTTTCTATAAAAATAAAAAAGCCTATGTTTCTACCAGATACCTGAAATTCTACACAACCATCAAGGTAACTAAGCACACATATAAAGGACTGAGCGATCTTAGTTATGCACAGGTTTCCGGCATGAAAAATAAAACTGCTGAAAAGAAAATCAACCAAATCTTATTGAATGAAGCCCAAAGATCTTATAAGTCTTATTTAGCAATTCAAGCGGATGAAAAGAGAGACAAAGGAGAAACGTGGTGCACTGAATTTACTTGTGACTATGAATACATCACTTCTTATAAAGTTAAATACAATGACGGGGAAAGACTAAGTTTACTTGTTTACGATTACACATATGAAGGCGGAGCTCACGGAATGAGCTATGCAGAAGGCTTTAATTTTAACAGCAGCGGCAGCCGGGTAAAAATTAGCAACATTCTTACATCAAAAGCAAAAATGGAAAAAGTCAGAACTTATGCCTACAACTACCTAAGCAAGCATGAGCCAACCCGCGACTTCGTCCAAAAAAGAAGCGATGTCCCAATGAACAGCAACTCCCAATTTTACTTTGCCCACGGAGGCATTTACTTAATCTATCAGGAATATGATGTGGCAGCCTATGCTGCTGGAAATCCAGTTTTAAAGATTCCAAGTTCGATATATAACTGATGTAAAAAGGTGTGAGACTCTATCCTCATGCCTTTATTTTGGATACAAATTAGTCAATTCTCCATCCAAATTTCATAAATAAGGAGGCTGATTTGAAATGAATATGTTTAATCTCAAAGCTATTGGAACCGTTTATAATGAGCGAAAAACTCCTGAGGATGATTATTGGGGAAACATCTCTTCTTTGATTGAGCTTGGCGAGGAATGGGATGAAAGCTGCCTGGACGGAATTGAAGCGTTCAGCCATGCTGAAATTCATTATATATTTCACCTCGTTTTGGACGAAAATATTCAGAACGCTGCAAGGCATCCTAGAAATAATCCTGCTTATCCTAAAGTGGGCATTTTTGCCCAGCGGGGCAAGAATCGCCCGAATAAGATGGGTTCAACGATAGCTGAGGTAATCAAAAGAGAAGGACGGTCTTTATGGGTCAGGGGATTAGACGCAATTGACGGCACACCCATCATCGATATAAAGCCAGTTATGAAGGAATTTTTGCCAAAAGGAGAAATTAGGCAGCCCACGTGGTCTTCTGAGTTAATGAAAAATTATTGGGAGTAGCAAATACAGCCTCTAATAAGCACTTTTTATTAAAAAAATCCTCGTTAAACAAGAATTGTTTTGTTTAACTAGGATTTTTAACAGAAACAGCCTCAAAGGCAGAACTCATTTTCCAGTTAAATGGATAATCGCGCCAAATCTGCTTCCATTTGAGCCAATTCCTCTCTGATTAGAGCGAGATTAGGCTTCATTAGAGCCAGATTCAGCTCCATTCAAGCGAACTGAAATCATCCCTCCTCCAGAATCCAGAATAATACAAGGCTCCCCGCACATAGGGTATAGAAATACACCGCCACATGATGAGGAGCCTGGCTGATATGAAAAGAAATAAAAACATGCCTTTAATCCTTTTATCGTGTTTCATTTTATTGATATTTTTGTTTGTCAATATGATCAGCCACATTACTGTATATTTTGTGTATAGTTCAGGGATTGGGACTTTTATTATGTTCGGGCTGATCGTTGCCGTTATAATCGTTTTATATGTAAAAGGAATGTAAAACAAATATGTACGTGACTGCCTGCTCCCTATGCAGGCTTTTTTCAGTGCCATCTCATCCAAAAAATTTATAAACCAAAAACATAATTAGGGCCCACAGCGGGATTGACAAAAGCACTCCCCAAAAGCACCCTTTAAAAAAATTATTTTCACTTCCTAAATTCTCCATACGATAACCACCTAACCTGCTAACCAATCTGCCCAATTTTCCAGGAACCTATGCGTTTGTACCGCTTTTAAAAAACTGTCCCAATAAAACCATGGTAAAATAAGGTTAAGCTTTCATTCTATTAAATGTCCTTTGTGACGAAGAAAGGCGGACAAAATGTTACGTAGCGAAGAGATTTACATAAAACCACTTACTGAAGCTGATGCCGGTGCACTGCTAGATTTACAAGTCAAAAATAAAAGCTTTTTTGAGAAATTCTCCAGTGAACGCCCCAAGGACTACTATACTTTAGTAACTCAAAAAAAGTTAATCAATTCCTGGGAACAACATTCAAAAGATGATCAAGCATATCATTTTGGCATTTTCCTTGCTGAAAATAATACACTCATAGGAAATATCGACCTTTTTCAGGTCCTCCGGAGCTCACTGCAAAGTGCGTTCATCGGATACTCTCTCGATAAGGATCATAATGGAAAAGGCTACACAACAATTGCTGCCAAGCTTGTGGTCCATTATGCTTTTACGGAACTTCAATTACATAGAATTGAAGCTGGTGTGATGCCGCACAATATCGGTTCCATCCGGGTGCTTGAGAAGGCTGGTTTTCATAAGGAAGGAATCGCTATCAAGAATGTAAAAATAAACGGAAACTGGGAAGATCATCAGGTGCTTGCCATCATTAATCCTAACGATTAATCAGGTACAATGAATACCCACCCTAACAGGCAGCGGATATGAAAACCCTCATATCCATATAAAGATGAAGGATCTGTACGTTTTCGTATAGATTGTTGCTTTCTTGAAACCTCCGAAACACGTTGCTGAATAGATTTCGGAGGTTTTTGATTTTAAAAAATTTGATTGTGCAACAAGTGAAATACTATGGAGTACATAAGAAAAACCTCTATGCAGAGGTCTAAGTATTAAATCATACTGTTTTTTACAGTTGGGAGTATCATAACAACTTCAGTCTTCAAGTCAATCAACTTAAAAGTTTCGTCAATACATTCGTTCCAGAATTCAATATGTTTTTTATCAATCCAATGTTCAGATGGCTCTACTTCTTGTCCGCCTTCACCTTGGACTGAATACCAATACAAGTACTCATGACCGTTTAGATTCTCTCTGAAAATGGTCTCAACATACATTTTTTCACCCTCTAAGGTCATAAGAACAGCTTTCATATTATCATTCAAGAACTTTAACCATTCATTAACTCGCTCTGATTTACCTTTTTTTACCTTAAACCTTGTTAATTCAACTTTCATATTCCCCTCCTGCTAATCATTTAAATCTATTTAAATACAATTTTAACAGAATATTGAAGTCTTTTAATGTCATAACAAATAATCTTTTAATAAACAGCTTAAAAATGAACCATCCTTCCCCGACCCTAATTTCTTGAATCTCCCATTTAAAAGGACTATGCTTGTTAAAAATGCAATGAAAGCTGGTGGGATCATGCAGTATAAAAAGCTTGGAAAAACCGGTTTGGAAGTCTCGAATTTATGCTTAGGCACGATGGCATTTGGCAGATGGATTGATGAAGATGCCTCACATAGCATTCTGGATACGGCTCTTGAAAGCGGCATTAATTTTGTGGATACAGCCAATTTTTACGGAAAAGGCCAAGATGAGGAATTCAAGCATGGCACGGGTGAAAGTGAAGAAATCATCGGGCGTTACTTGAAAGGAAAACGTGATCAGGTGGTTTTGGCAACGAAGGTCGGCATCCAGATGGGACGCGGCAAAAATGAACGCGGCCTTTCAAGGGTACATATCTTGAACGAAATCGACAACTCCCTGCGCCGTTTGCAGACTGATTATATTGATTTATATCAGGTCCATATATTCGATGAAAACACCCCTCTAGAAGAAACGCTTCGCACACTCGATGACATCGTCCGTCAAGGCAAGGTGCGATATATTGGCTGTTCCAACTATGCAGCTTGGCAGATTGCCAAATCCCATGGGATCAGCGACAGACTGAACCTGGAGAAGTATGTGTCTGTTCAGCCGCAATATAACCTGCTTTCACGGGAAATCGAACAGGAGCTTCTGCCATTTTCACAATCAGAAGGCGTCGGAGTCATGGTTTACAGCCCGATGGCAAGAGGCATGTTATCCGGCAAATACCAAAGCCCGGAAGATGCCCCAGCCGAAAGCCGCGCAGCTCACGGAGAACAACTATTGAAAAAGTACTTTACAGCAGAAAACTTCAAAAAAGTTGAACAATACCGGGAAATCGCCGAGAAAAATGAAGTCAGCCTGTCACAGCTCGCCCTTTCCTGGGTACTAAACCAAAACGCTGTCACCTCCGCGATCATCGGTGCAAGCAAAATCCACCATGTAACAGAAGCTGCGGAAATCAGCGACTGGAAATGGGATCAGGATATGCTCGATGAAATCAATCATGCCTAAAAAAAGAAGCAGGGAAACCTGTTTCTTTTTTTAGGCTGTTTTCGTAAATATTGCTGCTATTTTTTAAGGTGGTTTTTTAAATTGGCTCTGTTGTAGAATATTGTTGATATTAAATATAAAATCAAGACTATAGCTTAAATAAGGTCCTGGTTTTATATTCTTATTAAAGCTAAGCAAGATTTAACAAAGGTTTTAGGGAATGATAAACTTCACCAATTATACCTTTTAATTGATGAACTCCTAAATCTGTATTTGTCATTATAATTATGCCGTTTCCTAAATGAGGATAGGCTACCATCATACATTGAAATCCTAATCCCCAACCAAGTGATGATATTTCAATTTCTTTTTCTGAACCGTCCAAAAACACCCCAAGTCCAGTCCAGCTTTTACAACCTTGTGAGTTTATCATTTCTTTTACTTTATTTGCAGAAATTCCAATCTTACTTTTATTATTGAGTTCATCCATTAATTCAAGAATTAATTGAGATAAGTCAGAAGTAGTTGTCCATAGCCCAGAAGCTGCGGGATAAGGATATATTGGGTATTTTCCATCTACTAATTTACCTTCTTTGTTATGACCAGAAGAAAAATCCCCATCTATCTCTTCAGAAATATTTTGTAAAAATGTGCTATTTGTCATTTTTAGTGGATGAAATATTAGTTCCTTTACGACTTTTTTAAAAGGTTTCCCAGTCACATCCTCTATTAGTTGTTGTATAATACAAAATCCTGCGTCTGAATATTGAAAGTCGCTCTCTGGTTCATACTTTACTTCAATAGGTGCTTTACAATATGGTGTAGTTCCCTCGAATATTTCTACCATTGAAGGGATACCTATATTGGGGTTTAGTTCCAAAAAACTTTCTTCAGGGTCTATAAATCCAGATTGATGGCTCAGCAAGTTTCGTAATGTTATTACTTTTTTATCGGTTAAATTATTATGGGGGATTTTCCACGATTTTAATCTTTTGTTAACATCCTCATCTAAATCGAGAATACCTTGTTCTGTTAACTTCAAAACTAGTAATGCCGTTAAAAACTTACTGATTGAACAAGCACTAAAAATAGAATTATTGTCTACTTTTTTGTTGGTTCCTACTTCTAGCAAACCGTAATTTTCAATTCGACTAATTTGACCACTATTAATTAAAGAAACGCTTAAACCAATAACATTATGATGCTTCATACAATCTTTAATATTTATATGTGTTTGAAACATAAAAACCCTCCCGCTTTTTGATAAAATCAATACTATAACTTAAATGTCATTGTTCTTAATCTTTCATAAGTAACACTGTTAGATAATATGCAACTATCAATAACCATTTTGCTTTCCGCTGTATAATCATTACGGAATCTGATTACATCCAGGAATTGAAACCAGCTCAAGTAATAGTCGAGGTATTTAGCTGCAACGCCATTAAACCTGTCCATCCATCCTTTAGACGGCTATGATAGTTATTGACATTTTGAATATGATAAAGCCCTTTGACTCATTCCTTTACATACGATTTGAATGGGTAATGTTCTAACCCTTTATCTTTTGCATAGGTTTTGAAAGCCCGCCACGCATTAGTACAAAGGATATTCGATTTGGATAATTTGGACCCGATAGCTTTATCTAAACGGGATTTCACAATACGTCCTTGCCCTATCACTCTTGAAAAAGTCACTTTTTGACGGTCGCTTGCTAACCCAATCCACACAAGTGCAGATACAGAAGAATTCGAAGTTAATCCTTTTCCGAAGAAGAATAATCCCTATTCTATTAAGTGATGAGATAATTATCCGTTATTTTTAGAGAATTTTAAACTGTTGATATTGGGTACTTTAGCCCCGATGACGACAATACAAAAAAGTTCCCAATTGTACGGGTGTGATATGTTAAGATGAATAATATATGTTAACCAATAATCATTTTAGTTAACACTTAAAATCAATTGAAGTTGGGAACTGGGGGAGAAATATGTATAAGCTGCGGGGTCATCATCTTTTTTGCCTTCTGGGCTATCGGGGAATGGGGTATTCCGAAGAATACGTGGAAAATATGACACGTTTGCATCAAACCTTGAGAGATAAACCCCAAACGTTAATTTTGCTTGTAAAGGGACCTGATCAATTGTGTGAAAAATACCCCAACTCAGGTAAATACCACTGTCAAGACGACAATATTTATGAAAAAGATGCCATTATTTTAGAGAAAATGGGGCTTAAAATCGGACAAATTCTAAGTTGGATGGACATAGAGTCCTCGATCCGAAAGTTTGTCGTCCCCTCCGATATTCAAATTGTGTGTAAAACTTGTTCCTGGCGTTCATATGGAGTTTGTGAGGAAGGCATTCAAGAGATTCATGAAGGGAAGCGCTTAAGGAAACTTAAATAAGCCCTCCCCCTTGCTTAATCAAGCCGTTTCCCCATTGGAAACGGCTTGATTATTGTTATCCCTCTAATGTTTCGTTTTGTGTTTTATTTTTTCCCCAACTATATTTTAAGGCAGAAGCTAGTATGATCACAGTGCTTGCTAACCCAATCCATACAAGTGCAGAGACAGGTGAGCTCCAAGTTAATCCTTTTCCGAAGAAGAACATTTCCCGCAAACCTTGGATCATAAATCTCATCGGCAGCCAAGAATAAACCCAATCTCGATAAAATGGGGACATCATTTCTGGGGCCATTGAAAGCAGTGGCGCACCAAAGAATAACATTAATCCAAATAGAGCTAAACTTCTGATCCCCAGCAGGGACAGTACCGCTGAAATCATGAGGAAAAAGCTAAAAGAAGTAATCGATAGGAATAAAGCTGTATCCGTAAACTGCGGAATATGAAGTCCCGCCAGCCCATCTGCGAACCAAGTTAAACCAAATCCAACGACAAGTGAAATAATTGACCCTATTAAAATTTGCCCTAGCTTTGCGATAAGGTTCTCTTTCCGATTTGTGATGTTTAAGTTACTGACAGCCATAAAAATAATTGCAGCACTTGCCAAGCTGCCTATCCATAATGGCTGAAATAAGGAAACAGGAGAATTTCCGTTTGCACTATTTTTACCAATTTCATTAACATTTGTAACTTTTTTTGATATAGGAGCCGCTAAGCTTGCAGCTTGTTTTGTTGTTAATGTTGCTCCTTGTGCTTCAAATCCTTGAAGGAGCTGGGTACGGATGGTGTTGTTCATATTATCAACCACGCCATTCAGAATCTGGCCCGCCATTGTTGAGGCAGCTGTATTCATTCCCTGATTGATATATATTTGAACTTGGGGTGAAGTAGGTGCTGGTGTCCTTAATGATGCCTGATTAGCACTAAAATCTTTCGGAATTACCAATGCTGCATAATATTTTTGATCATCCATTCCTTTTTGTGCTTGCTCTGCTGTTTTTACTTCAACCCATTTTACAGCAGGGTCTTCTCCGTTTGTTGCTTTTGAATTCCTTTCCATTGTTTCAACGATAGTTTTACCCATATTCATTTTTGGCCGATTAGGAATTTGCACACCACTATCCCCATTTACGATGGCAATAGGCAGATTTTTGGGTTTCGGCTGAACTGATGGAAATAATGTTAGCGAAAAAATAAAAATAACGGTTAATGCAATGATCGGTGACAGCAATACCAGTTTGTTTTTGAACATTTTTATTATCCTCCTTGGTTTCATGTTACAATAATGAACAACCTGTTGTTTATTATTTTCAGATTATAAAGGGAAGACAAGTTCTGGTTCAATAATCAAAAATGGCAGATGTGTTGGGTACGGAACATTTTTTATAAATGTGTTGGATAAAATTAAGGAGGAAATAGCTTGCGGGATAGTAATACGGATTTACGGGTCATTCGGACAAAAGAATCGATACGGAATGCATTAGTTGAATTGATAAATGAAAAAGGTTTTGAAGCCATTACTGTTAAGGACATAACAACTAGAGCAAAAATCAACAGGGGTACATTTTATGCACACTATCAAGACAAATTTGATTTAATCACAAAATGCGAAGAAGAGATTATGCTTGAGATGTCCAGACTCGCAAAACAGAACTTCCCAGGTGTTATTGCCGCACTTAAAACCAACCCTTCGGCTGCAACGCCATTTGCCCTTGCTGTTTCAATATTTGAGTACCTTAATGAAAACAGTGGTTTTATGAAAGCTGTGTTAGGTCCGAAAGGTGATGTATCTTTTCAGACAAGACTGAAAGAGTTCATGTGGAAAACGCTATTTGGAAATGATTCAAACGCACTCCTTAAGGAGGAACATTTACTTGTTCCAGGACAATACTTAGCTTCTTACGTTGCTTCTGCACATATTGGAGTCATTCAACAATGGTTAGATAGCGGCAGGAAAGAATCTCCGCAAGAAATGGCTCGAATTCTTTCAACAATCACAGTAAATGGACCCTTCTTTGCATTCGGGTTAAATAAATAGTTCAGTAAAAGGGACAGTACCTTAGAAAAAACGGTACTGTCCCTATTTCAATTAAAGTTTATCAAAATTGCTGTACACAAAGAGACCATTTACGCTCACCGTATCGAAAATAACCGCTGAGCATCGATATTGAGTCTAATTCATTAAAGAACGCGCCTCATAATTTCCATTTAAATGGATAATAAGTTCAAATCACCCCTGATTCGAGCGAAATCCCTATTGATTAGAGTGAAATTCTGCCTCATTAGAGCCAATTCGCCTCCCATTCGAGCGAATTCATAATTAGGAGCCGCTCCACCTAAAAATGCCTGGATAACCAGGCACCCTCTTACAATACCTTCTCAAACTCTAATAAAGTCAAACTATCATTCACCTTGCTCGCCCCCACAATTTCATAGCCAAGTTTCTCATAAAAATGGCGGTTGCGCTGGTTATCCTGCGGCGTATTCAAGCTCCACATCACTGCATTGGGAAATTTTCCTTCAGCTAATTTCATTACCTTTGCGCCAAGACCCTGATTTTGAAAAGCAGTGCTCAGGAAAATCCGGAACAGCCGGTAATGATGCTCCGTTATCTTCATAATGTCGATGCCGCCAGCAATCAGGCCATCCGCAAAAACCGTATAATGATTAGAAAATCTGATTCTATGGGCAAGCATCTGCCTTGTTTCCGCCGCCGGACTGGTAGAAAAATCCCTGTATTTCAGCAAATCATTCCGAAAAGCTTCTTTTTGGATTTTAAGAAGCACACCCGTTTCTTCAATCTTCGTTCTGTGTAATTGCAAATCCACTGAATACACCGCCTCATAACTCCATTTGAATATGTTATGAAGCTGAGTGGATCCATGACTATTTTTTAGATACTCATTTTCGGGAAAATATATTCCGAATCATGTATACAACAGTTCCGAGACTAGCTCCTTATTTTGTCGTTGCGGTATGACTTTCGGTTTTCTACTCCTTATTAGTTACCGCACAATAGAATCCGGGTGCGACATAATAAAAACCGCAAGTAAACGATCTCATCTTGTCAACAAACGCACAGTTTTGTGGAATTGGCTGTAACAATTTGTCATAGAACTGTAAAAAAGATACAATCCTATTGAAGATATTCTGATATCCCTTACTTTTTATTTGAGTGCAGTATTTATTTTAATTTCCTATGCCTGGCGAATTCATTAATACAATTCTCCAACCGTCTGGATCTTCAATTGTAACACCCGTCTTTTCCCAATATGGATTTTCTGGAGATACTGAATCATAACCCATAGCTTTCAACCTATTTGTAATTTCTTCAATTGTTTTCCTTTCAGGAATATAAAAGACCAGTAGATTGTCCTTTGTTGGAGCAGGACAGGGACTTCCATCTTTATGTTGAGTAAATTCTAAATGATAGTTGGAATCAGGAAGCCCAATCATTATACCGTCATATCCCTCATGCCCTTCAAAAGATCCGATCTTTTTCAAACCTAATCCCTCACAATAGAAGTTGACAACCTTTTTTAGTTGATCAGTAGGACGTGCCACTCGGATTTGCGCCACTTTTATTTCTTTTGGCCATTCGCTTTCCATTGTTTCATCCCTCTTCCCTAGTAAACTCTAATTACATGAAATACTAAATAAATAATATCAAATTAATTAGTGTAAAACCTTCAGTATTTGGGATAAATCTTCTGTTATTCCATACCTCCCCTCGGGTCTTTTCTACTTCTCAACTTAATTTGTGTTCCTAATACGGTTACAGTAAAAGTCGCTCCAACTTGTGTTGTATAGTAAAAAGGGGGAGAAGCCGTATTAAATGTTCCTGTTTGTGTACTAGCGTCTGCTTGATTGGATAACTGATATGCACTCATATCACCAACAAAACATTTTCCCAATTTAATGAAATCGTCATTGGTATCTTTGATAAATCCATAAGTAACATATTTTGAACCGTTATCTATACAGACTTCATAAGTATTTACCGAACCACTTGGTTTCTTAAACCTTGCTCGATTGAACTTAGAAAAACTCTTAATCAGTTCCACAAAATCGGCTTGCCCATCGTAAGTCGCTTTTTCCGCCAATTGTGCGGTATTCCCTTCAACTCCAATCCTATTTCATATTGCTAAAGACATTGTATGAGTTTCCCGTAACATAGTAGGTAGAATCTACTGATAAGCTACATTGCTGTTTACAACATTCAGTCCCGGAGTAAAGCTTAATGGGACAACCAACAATAATCCAATAATCGCCGCTTTGACACTAAAACACAAAGAACCTCACCAAAAAGGCAAGGTTCATTACACAGCTATAATTTTAAAGACGAACCATTTTCTATGTATTCATCTTCTAACAACGCAATTTCCATATATCTTTCATGATGATACTGAATTTTTTTCTTTAACTTAGCTCTGAATCTCTCATCCAGGCAGCCTTCTAAAAGCGTCTCATTATAACTTTTTAAATACAGATGCCACTTCGGAAGAAATCTGGTTGTTAGGTTCATTAGAACTCTCCTTTATAATGGTTTGTATTTATTATATTCCCCAAGAAAACACTAATATACTAAGCCTTTCGTTTCATTTTATCGAATTTTCAGCCTTTTTTCTAAAATAGCAATAAAAACCCCGGGTGCGACTTCAGCGTCCTTCACTTTTTCGAATCCAAAACTTTGATAAAGATTCAAAGCCGGCACATTCTTCTTGCCTGTACTAACAATTACCTTGTTATTTCCCGCTATCTCCAAAACATGCTCCAGCAGTTCCCTTGCTATCCCTTTTCTGAAATGTGCAGGATCCACCACCAGCCGGCAGATATCGATAGCTCCATCTTCAACGGTATATGAAATAAAACCAAGCAGCTCATCTCCTGAAGTATATCCGACAAACGTTTCCCTGCATTCCGTAATATCACGGACCGTATCCTTTAATTGAGGGATGCCTTCAAAACCAATAATTTTGGCTTCAATCTGATATGCCGGCAGCTGTACATTCAAAATCTTTTCTGCCATAACACTGTTTTTGTTATCAAGCTTTACAATCATCCTATCTCTCCAATCAAAATTAATAACATAACTGCCAAATCACGAATCTATTCCTTCTCCTATCTCACGCACGACATCCACAAGCTCAGAAATCGCAGAAATCTTCACATCCGCATCACTGATTTCTTCCTCATCTCCAAAACCATATGTACACCCAACCGTCATCATCCCACTATTCGTCCCCGCTTCCATATCAGAATGGCGGTCGCCGACCATGACCCCCTGCCCTTTGTAACCATGATCCTTCATCAAAGCCTGCACCAAGTCACTTTTCGTCTTGGTCCCCTGTCCGCCTGCACTGAACACACCCTCAAAAAATCTATCAATCCCAAAATCCCGAAGCACAAAATCCACATATTCCTTGCTGCCATTACTCGCGATAAACAGCGGATATCCTTGGTTCCCGAGCGCTGCAAGCGTCTCCTCCACACCCTGAAACAGCTTTCCTGCCTTCGGAATCAGCTCTTCTTCAACTTCTATTAAAATCTGTTCCGCTTCATTCACAATCTCACGGCCTGCATGCGGCAATATCTCAGCAAAAATATCCTCCGTCACTGTGCCAAGGAACCTTTCATACTTCTGGAAGCGTTTGATCTCAAGCTTCTCCCCGTACTTTGTCTCAAGCCTCTCAATGACAAGCGGAAATGTCTGATTCGTAAGCTCCTTACAGTCAAATAAAGTCCCATCCAAATCAAATACAATCGGAAATTCCTGTTTCTTCACCATCATCACTGCCTTTTTTCCTTCATTATACCTCTAAATAAGAGGAGCTAAAACCCCAGTTCAAACAGCTCGCTGAAGTACAATTCATCCAGCTTCTTCTGCAAAATGCCCCAGTAATACGCAAACTTATTCCGCCGAAGTGTTTTCTTCTTGATCGCCCGCACCGTCTGCTTAAACGAAGCAACCGACATCTCAAGCTTCGTCTCACTGCAGTAATCCAGCCCCTTAAAAGCAAATCCCGTCATTCTCCAAAACTCCTCAATCACACTGCAGTCATCAAAAATGCATGAAACAATTTTCGTAAATGCTGCTGGAACTCTTTCACTTGTGAAAGACGCATCAAGAATCTCTGGAACAGGAGGCGAGGTGTTACGTTCTTTTTCTTTTATGTTGTTAGTTTCAAAAGATTGATAGTTTTCTGGGCGGTCCAATTGTTCGCCTGCGGGTGGTTCAGCGCACTGTGACAAAGAAATACGGCTGAAAACATAAAGATTGGCGGTCTGCGATCCGTTCTTCCGCTCCATCTCATGAATCGTCAGCACCCCCAGATCCTTGGCCTTCAAAACCGCTCTTTTAAACGTCGACCTTGATATCCCCATTTCCCCGTCTTTATGTGTCGCCGCTACAATCGTCCCTATTTTGGCCAAACAAACACCTGGTATTTTGGCGGCATACCGAATAAGCCTCTTAATGGCAATACTTTCACTTTTCGTAAACGTCTCCTTCAGCTCAAGCATCTGCTGTTCAATGCTATTGTTAAACTCTTTTAGTGATGAAAAATTAGATAAATAAGCAAATTCCTCAATATGTGCTACCTTCACAACTTCGCCCCATTTCTATATATAAACGCACAGGAAAGACCTCCCCCACTAAGTGGAGAAGCCTTTCCTTCCTTATTAAAAAGAATAATTTGTAGTCGTTTTTTCTACGATGCGCGCTTCCTTTTTACTTGTGTATGTGCCGGTTTTGGTAATGAAAATGCCTGAAGAGAGCATCTCATTCATGGCTGCACTGATAGCTTGCGAATCCAGATTATCAATCGGATCCTCGACTGATACCTTGGCCGTCTTTCCGTCAGAAGTCACAAAGTATAGTTCCAATACTTTTTCCATCATGTTTTCCTCCTTTCATAGCTTCATAGAAATCGATTACTCGATATCCCATGTATCCAGACGCTTCACATTCACAACAGCATGCTTTTGAAGTCCGGCAAGTGCATCCGCTCCTTTTTTCAAAGAAGCTGCATCCGCCTTTTTGTCGATGTTAGAAAGAGTTTTGCGCTTAATCACCGGCTCACCCTTTTCATTCACACCAGACTCAAGCTCAATCTGCAAACGAGTCAGTTCCAAAATTTGATTTTCCATGTTCTCACCTCCCTTTCACTGTCTATATATCTTTTACTAAAGAAAAAGGAGCATAGCGGCAAAATTTTTCTTTCGTTCTGTAAGACAGTCTCATTATTAAGTAGGGTTGATTGGAGTGAAAGGTGCGAGACTCCTGCTTAGATTAGCGGGAAGGTGAGACCCCGCAGGAGCGACAGCGACGAGGAGGCTTAACGCCCGCCTCGCGGAAAGCGGGCATCCTGAAAACGGAAATCAGCCATTTTGTTCCATAGCAGTAGCTCTTACAAAAATAGCCAGAATAAAAAAACAGCATCCCCGAATAGGGTGCTGCGGAATAAAATTAAATTGAATATTAATTCAATATTATATATAATTATTCACACATAGACAGAAACGGGGGAACCATCATGTTAACAGCAGTATTAGTAGATTCAGAGTTAAAGGCCTGGGCCATTGAGCAGCGCAGACATCTGCATATGCATCCAGAGCTTTCAGGACAGGAATATGGGACAGCCGCTTTTGTAAAAGAAAAGCTGGCCCAGTTCGGAATTCCGCTTGAATCGCAATTTTCCGCGCCAAGCGTTGTGGCCTTTTTTAAAGGAACAGAAGGAAAGAAAACCATTGCCCTGAGAGCGGATATGGACGCCCTTCCTATCCAAGAAGAAATAGAAAAACCTTATAAATCTACCGTCCCAGGTGTGATGCATGCCTGCGGACATGACGGGCATACCGCCATTTTGCTTAGCGTGTCTAAATGGCTGAGCGAGAATCCCGGGTTAGTAAAAAATAATATCCGCCTCATTTTCCAAAGCTCTGAAGAAGCCTCGCCAAGCGGCGCTCAAAAGCTTGTTCGTGAAGGGGTACTGGAGGGAGTGGATGAAATCTACGGGATCCATTTAATGTCAAGCCTTGCTCTTGGAAAAATCGGGTTTGCAGTTGGAGCATCTCGTGCTTCCTGCAATGACTTTGATATAACGATTGAAGGGGTAGGAGGACATGCGGGCCAGCCGCACCTGGCAGTTGATCCTGTTTACGTGGCCACACATTTGATTCAGGCCTTCCAATCTATCATCAGCCGCAATCTTTCGCCTCAGGAAGCAGGCGTCATCTCAATCGGCGGGCTGCAGGCAGGAAATTCCTACAATGTCATCCCATCAGAAGCAAGACTGCAAGGAACCATGAGGGCCATGACGTACGAAGCAGCCGACCTGCTTCAAACCAAAACCAGGCAGCTGACAGAAATGCTTTGCGCAAGCTTTGGTGCAAAAGGACACTACGAATATATCGAAGGAACCATCCCGCTATACAATCATCCGGAAGCATGCGAATTTGCACAAAAAGTCATAGAAGAAACCTTCGGGGCTGACACCTTCGTTACCGTGGAACCATCAACAGGCGCAGAGGATTTCTCTTACTATTTAAAGGAAATAAAAGGCGCCTTCATTGATGTGGGCATGCAGAGTGAAAAGAGCCAATACCCGCACCACCACCCTCGTTTTGATATTGACGAGGACGCCATGCCTAAAGCGATTGAGTTGATGATACAGCTGGCGTTAAATGCCTGAGATAAAAGTACACTCTTAGGGGTGTGCTTTTTCTGATTTAGACAGCATCATTCTTTTAAAACATTAAATAACCAGGCACCCACAGGCATCTGGCTATTTAGTACAACCTATACAAAAGAGCACCGAAACATCAAAGATTGTTCTGCCTCTCAATTTTAAGTTCTTGATTAAGAACGATAATGCAAAAAAATTTATTAAAACTTTAGCGCATGATTTTCCTGCGGGGCTTACTTAAAAACTTGATATAAAGAACTTCATCATCCGCCCTATAAAATCTGATTCCTATAACCTTTAATGGCGTCCATATTTCTTTCATATAAAACAATGGCACAAAATCCTTCATCCTTTTTGAGGCAACCCAGCCATCGTAGCAACTGCCTTAGACCTGTGGTTTTGCGCCCTAACCTTTCGGAAAGTTTGCTTTTCTCTAGAATTAGAGTGATTGCTTAATAAATCGTTATATAACTATATTAAGAATAATTCGTTCTTTATATAGAATATTATGGTCTAAATTTACTATTATTTATTAGCCATGTCAAGACTTATTAGAAAAAAATTCAAATGCTTCCAACTGGTGCTTTATGTAATCCTACATCCAACTAAATTGAAAAAAACCAGACACCTGTTGGCATCTGGTCATGTACTCCTTATCACTGATACATATCGCCTCTTTTAGCTGCAAACATTAGACTCATTATGAACAGCATGAAAAAGGATCCGGCAAATACCCCTATCAAAAAGTTAATCATACATTCCCTCCCAAATTCCATAATTCGCTGGAAGGTAGTGTCGGCAGCTGGCTGGCTTAATGAATAACAATGAAGCCCCTTTAGCTTTGCGTCACCACTTTTCGCGATGACACGAAGCATGTCCTTCGCAGAAACACCCATGATATCGGAAACCACCGACCCGAGTTTAATATTCGCTCCTTCAAGCACCTTTTGGATCCGATTGTGCTGCCGGGCACGTTCCTCGATAATGCTTCGGCGATAACGAACAAGTTCCCTTAGTTCCCGCTGGGTCCGATTGGGGATGAAGCTGGCTCTTAATAATCCATGCCTCAAAAGTTGGGCTATCCATTCTGCATCCTTTACATCGGTCTTGCGACCCGGAAGGGACTTCATGTGCCGGGCATTGATGACAGAATTCTACCTCTTCAGCTTCCAATAGGCTAACCACAGGCTTCCAGTAAACGCTAGTGCTTTCCATCGCGACGCCATCTGCCCCAACACTCTAGGTAGAAAAAATTGGCTCTTTAGGGTTAGAAATGCTGGTGCAAGAGCGAACCCCATTTGTTTAAGTATGGGAGAAACAGCGAAAAGTAATTGCGTTAATTTCTACGAATACATAAAGATACTATTGTTGGATCTACCGAATCAGAATCCATTAAAACCCTGAAACTTTAGATCAATACATGCACTGGTCAAAAATAATTCAGGCAGAATGTAGCAAATATCTGGGGCTAGTTATCGAACAAAATAACGGCCTAAAAGATTGCCAACTAGGAAAACCAGGATCAAAATCAAACTAACCGGAAGACTGGTGAATATCAAATGCCAGTCCAACTTTCCATATTCGACTAAAAAATAATATGTAACGAGGCAGTAAGGGGTAAGGAGGAACAGTGACGTTATGATGCCAGGCGTGTAGCTCCTGAACATGATGGTTTGAACAATATGCATCATTGCCTGCAAAACAAATAAATTAAGAATGGCTGTAAATAAAAGAACCCCCCCTCCGTTAGATGAAAAATGGGCGGTCATCACTGTAGTGAATGATATAATCAGTAAAATCCAAGTAGCCGAAACAGCAAGCTGGGCAGCGGTCGAACCTAGTTTTTCCCTCATTCTTAATGTTAGTTCAACGAAGTTAGTTTTCGGATAGTTGTCTTTGTTTGCAGCCATAGAAGATTCAATGGTTATGATCTCTTCTAAGTCATGGAATATAAAAATGATGGGAAACAACCAAATTAATGTTTTAAGATCTAAAAATTGGTGGAGCGCCCCTAGCATCTTTTGTCTGCCTCCTTTTAGTTGGTAAGATTTCTTTTTTCTCGATGACTGCCGTCTATTGTGGTTTGTTCATTTTATAGGACAGGATATAAAAGTATGCCAAAGGTCACTCAAGAGATTTTTGAATACACAAATCCTTAATCAATATCCTTGTGTGACAATCCCGTTAGGAGCTGCCCACCAGTTAATTTTTGATAATGGGCCAGGGAAATCAATGGAAAAACATATTCATAACAATGATAATTGAGATAAAAGGATCCTGCCATTCCCCGTCCTTTAGGGTAGGTCGTCGTCCAATCTTTTTCCTTCTTATCCACTAAAAAAGCCGCACCGTTTTCAATTTCAGGCGTAACTCCAGTTGCGGCCGAGATGAGTGTGTCAAGGGCCCAAGCGGTATGAGTGCGGGTACTTTCGCCCAACGGCACATAACAATTTTTGATATCACTTTTACAGGATTCTCCCCAACCCCCGTCGGGATTCTGAATTTTCCGCAACCAAGTTAGAGCGTTTTGAATAGCTGGATGATTCGTGGGAACCCCAACTGCAACCATTCCCGTTACGGCCGCCCATGTGCCATAAATATACACGCCCCATCGCCCCAACCATGAACCATCTGAATTTTGATGTCGTAACAGCCAACGAATTCCACCTTTCACCATCGGATGGTGAAGATCCAAATGGGTATAGTTTCCGAAGAACTCTAAAGTCCTTCCCGTCAAATCAGCCGTCGACGGATCAATCAATAAATCTTTTCCACCCTCTATCGGTAACAAGTTTAATACTTTCTTGTCCACATTCTTTTCGAATGCCGCCCAACCGCCGTCATTGTTTTGCATGGAAATGAGCCAGTTTACTCCACGATCCCATGCTTGCCGGCAATCCACTTGCTCTATGGCCAAAGTACGTATCGCTCTCAGTGCAGCAGTTGTGTCGTCAATATCTGGTTGGATCGTGTTACTGTCCCCAAACCCCCAACCTCCCGGTAACAGGTTCGGTTCATGAATGACCCAATCCCCGTATTTGAGATGCTGACGGGAGAGAATGTAATGATTTGCTTTTTTAATAGTGTTGGATGAATAGGGAACTCCTGATTCTTGCAGAGCATAATTGATTAAAGTCGTATTCCAGACCGAAGCCGTCGTGTATTGGCAGTGAAGTTCTCCGTCAATCCGGCAGGTCATCGCTTTTAAACCTTGCACGGCACGAGTAATCACTGGATGTGTATTGGAATACCCCCTCGCCAGTAAGGCAAAAATCATTAGAATAGTTGAGCTGAAATAATTACAAAGGGTGCCGTCCGGTTCGATTCGGTCCAGCATATATTTTTCGGCGCGATATAATGACAATTCGCGAAGGTTTCCAGGGTTTTTCAGAGCCTGAATCCCCTGTTTAATCAAATTGATCACCGAGCGGGCCTCTTCTGATGGATTCTCTGTAAAAAAACGAACTTCTCTTTTTTGAAACAAATCGGAGAGATCGGGCGATCTTTGCGTTCTCCTACGATAATTCAAATTGGCGAGAATTAAAAAAGGGATAATGTTGGCTCTTCCGTGCACGGAGAGGTCAAAAAGATTGATTAGAAAGGAGTCTGGTAAAAGCATCACTTCAATATTAATGGGGAAGTGCGGCCACTCACATTGTCCTGTTATGGCCAACATAATTTTCAAAAACATATGGACCTCCGTAGCCCCTCCGTTGGCCATAATAAACTGTCTGGCTGCCAGGATTTCCTGGTCTTTTCGATCCCGGTAACCAGAATAAAGAAGGGCATAATAAGCTTCCACAGTAGCTGTTAGATTCCCTTTTTCCTCATCATGAAACAGCTTCCAAGACCCATCTTCCTGCTGTTTTCCGGCGATACGTTTCACCAATTCTTTTATGAACTCCTCATCATTTATCTCCAATGTCCGTAATAAGATAATCATACTGCAGTCCGTAGCGATCCCGGTCTCGAAAGGATAATGCCAGGCTCCGTCCTCTGATTGGTCTTGGACGAACTGGTTGGCGATTCTGTTAATTTCCTTATATACCCGATGCCTCATATTTCCCATCCTCTCTCAAATATCCATCATTGTATTCATATTCCGTGTGCAATATGAATATGCATTCCTTTGAAGGGGATGACCGATACAGTCAAAATGAACTTTGATAAGGGATGATGCCGTTTTTGCTGGATTCTTTCTCAGATGTAAAAAAAGAATTAAAAAAAAAGATGAAAAAGAAATCTTCCGACCTTCTGCCCTGTTTATCAGACTATGAGAAACAATGTATTCACCTTATAAGAGAACAGACGAGACAACTTAACCAAAACAATGTAACACGGACGCAAGCTTATTTTCAGTTTTACCTTCAGCACCCTGAAATACATTGGGCCCTTCTCGGACATATGGTATCGCGAAACGTCGGATGGAACATGACGGATTTAAAAGGGGAATTGCTGACAAAACTTCTGCCTGAAAGAGATCAGAAAGCTTTTTTTTCTTTTTTGGAACGCGGCAGTTGGTTGATTTTTCAAGATGTGTTTCCCCAATTTTTGGTTTATGACCTGAGTGTGAGGAGTAGCCAAGAAATGTTCCATCTTTTACCTTTTTTTTACACTTCCACCTTCATGGAAACGATGTGGCGTTATTTTTGGCGCAGCGAGGATATCTATACGTTGGCAATTGCGATGGTGATAAATGAACAAAACTATTTGGAAAAAGGATTGATTCAAAATAATCATTTCAAAAAAACCGTAACCGGTACGGTCAGCTTCAAAGCGTATGATTTTTTGCGTCTCAATAACATTATTTTTCCCTACTGGGCAGGGGAAAAAAGGGAGAAAACTTCACTTGCCGGCGCCACCTCACGGTATTTCACTTCGCTCCACGAAAGAATTTTATTCGGAAAAAAATTGTATTCCCTTCTTTTTCAGCGTGAAAAGATTCTGGCGGGGGTATTGAAATGGGCGCATGAACGCCCCCACACGGGCTCACGGAAAGATTATTGGCCTGATTTGTTTAATGATGTAAATGAATCTTTTCCCCGATCCCTTTATAAGCGACGGGTCAAGAATTGCGTGTTGAGAAAGGGCGCCGAGCGGCTGTACAGCCCGCCTTTAAAATACGCCTGGCCGAATACCCCTCATGAAGATGCGAAGAGCAAAGATTGGTTTCAAGATTGGCATGTTCTGGATTATATTCATAAAGAAGTCAGTTTGAATGGAGAGATATTAAATAATTATTGCAAAACCATTGAAACAATTGAACTTGCGGTTATGGCGAAGGAAGCCCTTCTGTTACGAGAAGAAGAATAATCATTAACGAGCGGTGGTCCTGACACTGTTCAAATGTCTCCAATGTAATGTGGAATGATTATTGTAATTTTCATAAAAAATCCACCTAATATCTATTATAAGTTTTGTTGCCACTCTGGTTTGTACCTTTGTAATTAGGATAGCTGGTTCGAAACAATTGTGAACTTTTGTACTTAAACAAACGGGTGCGTATGCGGCCGAGCCTAGGTCGTATCATATAGCGGGTGGGATTCCCGTCGAGTAAGAACTAGCCATTCTCTCGTAGCGAGTCTTGGAGGGTAAAGGTAACTTTAGTCTTTAAGGGGTACTGCCGACAAAACGCGGATATTATACGCCAATACATTATTTGGAAATAAAAACCCTGATTTTTCTACGTTAAGCAGAAGAATCAGGGTTTAATATTTTCTTCTTATTCTTTCGATTTCGTGATTTCCAAATAATGTCATGTTAAACTAACGCTTCCTTTAGTTGAACATGCTATGCAAATCAATAAACGATGTGATGGTGCTAAAATCCTCAAACAGTTAAAAAGTAAGTCTATTTTCTGTTCCTGAAATCAGTCTTTGTATATTTTTCATATGCCTAAAAATAACCATACACACCATTAGGCACGCAAATATATTAAAATATAAGGTATGTCTAAAAACAGGAATAAATGAAATAGCCGCAAAAAGCATTGTAGCTAATATTGTGCCTAATGAAACATAACGAGTTAAAGCTACTATTATCACAAAAAAACCAAGGCATATAAGAGCCATAACCCAATTAACCATAAACAGCACAGACACTGCCGTAAGTGCTCCTTTGCCCCCTTTAAACCCAAAATATATCGGATAGTTATGCCCTATAACCGCTCCTACTCCTGCCACTAAAAGGCTTACGCAATCTTTAGCATCACCCGAATAAAAGTGAACGCTTAGGAACAAGCCTATCAAACAGGCGATTACTCCTTTTAATATATCGCCCGCAAGAACATACGCCGCAGCAGATTTCCCAAGTACCCTCAAAGTATTGGTAAGACCTGCACTTTTACTACCGTGACTTCTTATGTCCTTGCCATATACTTTCCCTACAATTACCGCTGTATTAAGGCTGCCTAAAAGGTAGCCCAAAGCTAATGCTGCAATAAGCTTTAAAATATCAATCATCACTTTTCTCCCTTATAATTATTCTAATTTTCTTTTATTCCAACACAGAGGGTTATCCGATGTCAAAACAATATCCTCTTCCACTAACCTGAACCTATAGTTTAAGTGCAAATCTTCACAATCAGAGGAATGTGAATTGAAATTTGGATATGCTCGGGTGAGCACACAAGACCAATCTTTGTCTTTACAGTAGATGCCTTGAATCAATTTAAAGTTGACCAAGTTTTTGAAGAAAAAGAATCAGGTAAAAAGAAAAGCCGTCCCCAATTGGATGAACTATTAAAAGTTTTACATAAGGGAGATACCGTTGTTGCCTATAAATTAGATCGTATTAGCCGTAGCACTAAACATTTAATCGAGCTAATGGATCATTTTGAAGCAAATGGGATTCATTTTGTGTCCATCCAAGACAATATAGACACCACAACGGCTATGGGCAGGTTCTTTTTTAGAATGCTTGCCAGCATTGCAGAATTAGAACGAGATATCATAAGCGAACGAACTAGAGATGGTTTAAAGGCAGCTAGAGGAAGAAAGGGTGGCCGACCGAAGGTAGAGTCAAAAAAGATTGACCTAGCCTTGAAAATGTATGCTAGTAGGGATTATTCTTTATCTCAAATTAAAGAAGCGACTAATGTTGGACCAACCACGCTATATCGTTATTTAGAAAAGATGAAATCCGCTAGAATAGAGGTGTAGTATGAGAGGGAAAGAATTGCTCACAACTGAGCAACGTACTTCATATATGTCTATTCCAGATGACATGCTTGAACGCGAACTAGAAAAACATTATACCTTTACCATTGCAGATGAATTACTCCTCCCTCGAAACAAGAGATTAAGAGAGTTTTACGATAAAAAACGAGAGGAAGGTAAACCCTTTAAAGTCGCTGTGATTGCTTGTGTAAATAAGCTTTTACACTGGATTTATGCCTTTTAAAAAGCAAAACAGCCTCCGAGATTTAGCCTAATTACTATATTAAACAAAATAACACAAAACCTTCCAAAAAGGATTCAATGGAAGGTTATTTGGTATGTTCTTTTTTAGTATACCATGTATGTTTTAAGTGTTTTATTGAAAAATGTTGACAAACTATTAGCTGGTTTCGTATTACTATTTCGTGACTATGGACGCAATTGGGCATAATTCGCTTAAAGAAAAATCCGATTTTTGATGGTCAGGACGTTGAAAAATGTCGTTTTATACACTTGCTGTTATGCCCCCGTCCACGTTCAAGATTTGCCCCGTCATGTAATCGGAGGCATGGGAAGCCAGTAAGACGGTCACACCCTTCAAATCGGTATCACTGCCATATCGCCCAATTGGTATATGCGACTCGATTTTCAGATGGGGTTTTTCCAATACTGCTTGTGACATCTCTGTTGGAAAAAATCCTGGGGCAATGGCATTCACCTGTATTCCGTACCTAGCGAGTTTGACACTCAGGTCTTTCGTCAAGGTAATGACGGCACCTTTGCTCGTATTATATGGGACAGCCTGCATAACGGCTGGCGACGAACCGCCATAACCTGCTATAGAGGCTATATTGACGATCTTGCCGTAACCTTGCTTAATCATGACCCTGGCGGCTGCCTGTGAAAATAAGAACGCTCCCAGGACGTTTACATCCATTACGTTTTTCCATTGCTGCTCCGTTATCTCCAACACTGGGGCAATAAAGGCTGTCCCGCTGTTATTGATCAGGATATCAACCTTGCCGAATGTTTCCAATGTTTGGTCGATTACATCTTCTATATCGGCCTTTTTGCTTACATCACATTGGCAGGCAATAGAGTTGACCCCTATTTCCTTCAATTGTCGGCTCACTTCCATACATGCTTTCACATTTCGTGAACACACAACGATGTTTGCACCAGCTTCCGCCAGTGCCATCGCCATTTGCTTCCCCAGTCCTCTTCCGCCCCCAGTGACAATGGCGGTTTTGCCGCTTAAATCAAATAATTGCTTGATATTAATGTTGAGCCCCCCCAGTCGGTTCACTTCTCCACAAAAATGAAATCTATCCGTGGTCCTTATTAAAATATTGACCTCTCATCCTTTTAATGGCCATTCTCATCGCTGTCTCTATCGATTCCCCGATTCTTCTTTGGTATCCTTCTGTGAAATCCATGTTGAACATAGTTTTACAGATAATCCTAAGTGTTGTGTTCATCATGTCCTCAGTGATGATCCTTTCTTCCCCGTGTTTCCACTTAGACAAATAATCGGTTGTTAAATCCCTTTTATAACGTTGCTGCTTGGATTATTCTGTATCTCCTGCAATTTGTTTTCTCTCCTCTACCACCATTCTTAACCCGCCCTTTGGCCTTAAAGTTATTGAAGGAAAAGGTTTCACTATTTGCCCTGGAGAAAGCACTAATTTATACTTTTGAAGTATGGCCGCAAGAACAAGAACGGCCTCCATTAAGGCAAAGTGATTTCCAATGCAGACCCTTGGCCCGCCGCCAAATGGAAAATAAGCAAAGGATGGAATCGTCCTAAGGTAGTTATTTTCAAACCTTTCAGGGATAAATTTTTCCGGCTCCGGAAAGAATTCGCTTTTTCGGTGCATAATATATTGGCTTGTAAGCACCATATCGTTTTTCTTGAATTTATAGCCATTTATTTCGATATCTTTTTCAACTTTTCGGCCAGTAAAAAACCCAGGCGGATACATTCTTAAGGATTCCCAAACAACATTTTGAGTGTATGTCAGCTTCATAAAGTCCTCGGGTCTCGGGCTTTTGTCCCCTAACAATTCATCAATCTCCCTGTACAGTTTCCCTTCTGCCTCTGGGTTTTGTGAGAGTAAATATAATGTCCACGATAAGGCGTTGGCAGTCGTTTCATGCCCGGCAAGAAATATCGTCATCAACTCATCACGGACCTGCGTGTCCGTCATGCCAATTCCATCCTCTGACCTGGCAGCCAAAAGTATCTCCAGCATATCCTTTTTGCTACCCTTACCTTCTCTTCTTTCTCCAATCAGGCTGTATAGGACGTTATCAAGTTGTTTTACTGCTTTTTTAAATTTGCGATTGTTTTTGGTTGGAATCCATAATGGTAGGCTAAATAAATTTCTCATTCTTTTAATAGCCATTCGCATAGAAGTTTCTATTGAATCACCAATAATCTGATAGCCATCTTCGAACTCTTTGCTGAACATGGTTTTTGATACAATGGCAAGAGTAAGATCCATCATATCGTGAGTGATGATCCGCTCCTCTCCACCTTTCCAGGCTGATGTATAGCTTTTAGCAATGTCTATCATATCCTGGCCGTACTTCATGATATCAGTCTTTTTAAACGAGGGCTGAATCATTCTTCTCTGACGTAAGTGAAATTCTTTTTCGCTTGTCAGTAACCCCTCACCTACAATAGGTTTCATCGACTTAAAATCGTCTGACTTAACAAAATGATTTTGCTTAGTGACAAGTACTTCTTTAATCATCTCTGGATTTGAAATAAAGTACACCTTCTGAGATGGGCCAAAACGGAATTTGGCTACCTCGCCATACTCAGCAGCCAGGTCAGACATGAATCCCAGTGGATCAGCCTGGAACATTTTTGTATGGCCTGTAAAGAACTTTCCTTTAGGACCCAGAGCCTTCTTTTCTGCATTGTCCAATTTTGTAATTCACCCCTGATTTTTGTATGTAATCCTATCATATGGGGGAAAGAAACTATTGCTTGTACTTTTCGCAGAAAAATTTGCATCTCCCAATATTAATTAAGCCTTCCCCTTCCTATGGAAATATCAAGGAAGGATGCATGCCATTATCGGGACATTTAATTTCAAAGCGACACCTACATTTTCTTAAAATGAGTATTTTACGCAAAGATAAATTGTTAGTAAAAAATTCTATTCCTTATAATAAGAAATGATTCTCCTTCTCTCCTATCTCCTTCGTGCAAGTGTTTCAAGCATCTTGATTAATGAAATGAGTGCATGGAATACTCAAAGTAAAGGAATGTTACCAGAGGATTTATTAAAGTATATATCCATTAGTGTTAATGACGTTCTACAATGTCCAGAAATTGTCGCTCTTAATTGTCCTAAAACTGACGGATTCACTGTCCAAAAATGAAAGGGAAGCAGTTCACATGCTTCCCAAACCATTTTACAAATCAACTTGATACGTCTCATTTTTCTTAAGATAGAATTTAACGTCATTTCGGCCGGTAAGGATATACCAATCTCTGCCCAGTTCCAGACGACAGGAAAGGGTTCGTCCATTTCCTGGATGTGTTTCTGGCAATTAACTGATGTATGTTTTGGCAGTATGTTTATAAATCTTTATTAATCATAATTGAAGTGTATGTTTGTATAAACACTTATATTTATTCATGATTGTGAAGAGTTGCTTACTGCACTAATGGGGCAGTAATGTTATAGAAAAAGCTGGACACAACGCTCTTGCTATTACTGATACCGCAAATAAAGAAACCGAATTCATTGACTTACGGAGTATTGCAGGTAGAAAAGCTATTTACATTGTTAACACACATAATCAACCAATGAATATAACTCTATTAGGCTATACTGCAGATAAAGGTGGAGTTAGTGGTTTAGGGACAAAGCAAGTAATCGCTGGGTTCGCAGGATATGTAACTTCAGTTGATATAGTTAACTTAGACCAACCTATTCATTGGTTGAAAATTAGAGTCTCGGCTCCAATTGCACCTACAAGCGGTTCAATTTCGACTTGGGTTCTCGGGAGGTATATATAATGCCAGAAGAAACAAAAGTTGCAGTGGAATATGCTTTGACACAAACTTACACTGACTCAATTGGAGATTCCTGCCCTATTACAAAAGAGTCAGTTCAACTATTGGTAGATAAAGTGAGAGAATATTTTAACACTAATGAAATTAGTTACTCAGCATTTTCTTATGCTGATTTAGAACATATTTGTAATTGGACATACGGAAGTCTTATCAACAAGATGAGGAAACTGGCGATTGGATTAAAGTGGATCAGTAGTCTAAAAAGGGGAATCCTCATTTTGAGAATGCTCTTTTTTAGTTATTGCTGAATATTAGGATCACTATATAAAAAAGCATCCAATATAAATGGATGCTTAACAAAAAAGTTTGATATCTTATTTAACACTTTAATAGTATTCACGGAAAAAGCGATCATCCCAATAACGATGTGAGTAACGGTTGTCCCAATGGTGAAAATGGTGATGGATATGGCGATGTTCATGATGGAACCTACGGCGGCGACATTCGAATTCACGTTCAAATTCATGTTCAAAATCACGTTCTAATTCAGACATAGAATCACCTCCTTGGAAATTTATACTGTATATTATTCGGAGGTTAATTTTCTGTTTGGACAAGCATATAAGGCAGCAACACATTTTATTCTTATTTTGAGAAAATAGTTATGTGTACGCAGCAAGGCTACTGATTCAATCAATGGACGTCTTATGTTAAAGAAGCAAAAAAATAGGAAAATGGCATATAACCATTCCCTTACATTATAGTTTTCTTTGAATTTTGAAACCATTATCTATTTTTTCAAACCCAATGTGCGGATAGTATTCCATTGCAATTGGAGACGAAAGAAGCAATAAAGCCCCTCATCCCCGATTTTCTCTTGTAGTATATTAACTAATTTTGTTCCGATTCCTTTATTTTGATACTCTTTATTAACAGCTAAGTCTGATAAATAACAGCAGTAGCTAAAATCTGTAATCGCTCTTGCGGTACCAACCAGCTTATCATTATCCCAGGCTGAAATAGTAATATCAGCATAGTCTATCATTCTTTGGAGCCTATGTAGGTCATCAGACGGTCTTTTTATTCCAGATGTTTTGAATAGATTTTATAGCTCTTGAGGTTGGACGGTTGCGTCAGTTTTATAAGATATTTTAGTGATGTTTTCCATAACTACTATCCCCCTTAAATAATGTAACAATGATACCATATTAGCTTAGTTAATAACTGAAAATTTAGTTAGTTATTTTTTCAACTTTTTCAATTATGAGTGTGGACCGTCATCTTAGGTGATTTATTAAATTGTGAAAATTTGCATTTAAACTAACGAATTCTTTAACATAACAAGGTTTTATTTTGCTTATTCCTTGATGTTATTTTAAAAAATCTGTAATTGTAGCCATAAAACGGTCCGGCTCTTCAACATTTGGGCTATGTCCCGACTTTTCAAATTCTATAAAAGTTGAGTTTGGAATTAGATTTGCTATTTCTCGCCCATCCTCCGATGGATTTAATCCATCATATTTCCCACTTATTACAAGGGTTTCCACATTAATTTTATGTAATTCTGGACGGAAATCGAACCCTTCTAAAGCTTTGTTAGCCGACGCTTGTTGTTCAGGCGTTAACATTATACTGTTTTCACCTAATTCTTTCATCGATTTTCCAACCGCATCCAAGTTGTGGAAAATATATTGGGATAGGTAATTGACTTTTTCAATTTGGTTGAGTCCTTCGAGTTCTGATTGATACTGTGTAAAAAGCCTCGCCAATGATGATGTTTTTCCGTGTGACTTTGCAGAAACAAGTATTAGTTTTTCAACTCGTTCAGGGGATTTAATAGCTACTCCTTGTGCAATATAGCTCCCCATTGATATACCCATGATATTGGCTTTTTTTATGTCAAGGTAGTCCATTAGGGCAATCACATCCTGAACGTGGTCTTTCAGGGTATAGTCAGATGTTTTTTCGGATTTACCATGTCCCCTTGAGTCTAACGCAATGACATGAAAATTGTTTTTCAATTGAGCTATTTCATTTTTATACATCAACATGCTAGCAGTTAATCCATGAAGCAGTAACAACGGTGTTCCATTTCCTTCTTCTCTGTAATATAGTTTAACGTCATTTAGTAAAGCTTCCGGCATATTCTCCACTCCAATATAATAAGATAGTGTATTATTCTATATTGAGAGAGTATTTCCTGCTTTTTGTCACTTGCATCGCTTTTTCCACATAAAAGATTGTTAAATATTGCACTTAAACTAAAGGGGTGCGATAGAAGAAGACAATTAATCGATCCTAAGCATGAGGCCATATCAGGTTATTCCGTTAAAGGGCGCGTTTATGGAAGATCATAAGCCTAATTCCTCAATAAAAAACATGGAGGGAGTAGGCTTTTTTATATTTCAAAATCATTGAATTTATCCTATTGGTGAACGCGTTTGCAGAAACGGTACATTTAATGGGAACTTCTGGTAAAAAACATGGCAGAGGTGGTACATTTTATTGGCTGTAATCATATACGACTGTCTTTCCTTTCTGTATACTTCTCGAATGGGTTTTAATCCAAGAACTCTGATATAGAAATCCTTGGACTTTTCATAATCAGAACAAATGATGGCAATATGATGGATGTTATTTAGCTTCATACTTTCTTCCAGACCTCCTTTTTATCACAAATCCAAATAATAGATAAATTAGAATGGCTAGAATCATCCCTGCTGAATCGAATGTATACACATCAATAAAATGCCCGGTCCTTTCGGGTACAAAGGATTGGTGATATTCATCAGTGCAGGCAAAAACAAACGAGCATAAAAAACTAATAACAATAACTAATCCTTTTCGCAGCCTGGTGCTGCTCCATAACGCTAAGAAAATAAGTGTAAGCACAGTATACTCAAAAATATGGCTGCATTTCCTGATTACAAACTCAATAAAATCATAAGGAAGTTTTGACGACACTTCTTCATGATCATACGAAAAAGAAAGGTCAGGCAGTGAATGCGGTGTAAGAGTGATAAGACTCTTCAATTGTGGTTTGATATCCTGCTGGTGATAAGGAGTATTGGAGGCGCGGAACATAAAGCCCATACAAATCAGCAATATGATTGCGATTAGAGATATTATGGTTTTGTTATTCATTCTTTTCATCTGCTTTCGTGTAAAAATATTACTGCTTCTATCCAATAACTATTATAACTTAGAAAGCTCGGAGATAATTACAGATAAACATAGCAGAAAGAGAAATACAAAAAAAGGAGAGTATCCACTAATAACAGTGAAAACTCTCCCTTTCCCATGATTCAATTACAATAGAAACTAATCAGTTCCTGCCGGTAAAGGTAATTGCTTTAATTTTATTGAAGTTCCTGTCGTACTGATAGTTATCAAATACCAGCTTTAAATTAAAGCCCGGATCCGTTTCATAGTAAACATATCCGCTTGTCATAGACCCTGGATGCAGGGTACCCATGATTGTATTGTCATGATAGAGCGGGTAATATGGATGCTGATATACACTGCCGCTATACAAATTCAAGTCGGTATTACCATCAACGTACTGGGTATCTTTCCCGATATTTTTCACTATCACATAAAATTGGACAACGTTATTTACACCAGAATAATCATCCTCAAATGCATAATACGGATCGACATTTTTCGGCAAACCTACCTTTATTTCCAGACTGCCGAAACGGACACTTTGTCCGAACGCATGCCCTGAAGCTGCTGGCTTTTGGGAAGACAGGCCGCTTTTATACACATATCCGGTTTTCCCCTTGTACGTGACTTTATACATAGTGGAAGAAAGCGGACTTCTTGTAGTCAGCGCTGTTCCCACTGTAATAGAAGTGATTTTCTTCTTTTTAGAACTAGTGGAAGTATACAGATTCGAAGTTGTTTTTACATATCTGGTAACAGCTGTGGTTCCTGTGGATAAATATGATTTATACACATACCCTGTTTTCCCCCCGTATGCAACTTTGAACATAGAAGCTGTTCTTTTTGAATAGGTTGTTAGCTTCACATTAATATCAAGGGTTTTCAATTTAACCTTTGAACTTTTTGTTGAGCTATACAAATAAGCTGTTTTGTGGACATAGTACGTATACTTGCTGCTCGCTGAAGCAGAATGTGATAGTATGCCAAACAAAAAGATAAAAACAGCAATCACAGCCAATAACTTTTTCAGACTTCCCACGCTAGATGAGCCCCTCTTTCCTTTTCCAGAAAATAATAATTACCCCTCAATATCCACACCTACCCACTATTAGTGGATAGTGGAAATTACTAGGCAAGTAATTATAACATCAGAAAGAGAATCCTTTAATACTCCAACTTATGGAAGATTACTAGGACAATAGCATATTGAAGTTTCCTAAGGACTAGCTGAAAAAGCCCGCTAGTCTGGAAGATTAGCGGGCTTTTGGGTATTTACGTATATTTAGAAGCAGGTAAAATGAATAAAGGACTTTTAAGATCCCTTAATTATCATCAATAACTTTGCTGACAAATCTTCGACAAATTCATTGATAGGTACACATACTTCACTCTCGCCCTTTTCAAATGCGTCCCTAAGAATGGTATAAAATTCTTCATTTGATGTCTTTGTTGTATTCAAATTAATCTTCCTTCATTTTTTTAATTTGTATAACCATTTCACGTTGATTAATAAATTTTACCATTAAAAGTAAAAAAAATAAGGGTTTATCTTTAATATTTCGAATTTTTTTCTAACGCTAATAGATCAATAACCTTCTAATTAAGCAGATTTTTACTATACGCTTTCCACTTCACATAGTAGATTCCACTTGTACACCAAGCATCCCGCTGAACATCCCTCTTTTCTCTTTTTCCAGCACCTGGTATTCTCCCATTTGGATCACCTTTCCCCCATCCATGACCAGCACCTGATCTGCATTGCGGATGGTGGTTAACCTGTGGGCAATGACAATGATGGTCATGGTCCCCTTCAATTTATCGATGGCACCTTGTATTTTCGCTTCATTTTCTGTATCGAGCGCACTTGTTGCTTCATCTAGTATAAGTATCGATGGTTTCCTGAGAATAGCCCGGGCCAGTACGATCCGCTGCCTTTCTCCTCCAGACAGCCTGATCCCCCGGTCACCAATTAATGTATCAAGACCATTAGGCAGCTTTTTGACAAAATCAGCTGCTGCAGCAAATTCCAATGCTTCCCATATGCTTTCTTCGCTGGCATCATCTTTGATGATCATTAAATTTTCCCGCAGTGTCGCATTAAACAGAAACGGATCCTGAGGGATGTAACTCATGGCTTTTCTTAATGACACTATCCGTTCACCGCTAAGCGGGATTCCATCAATGCTAACAAATCCGCTTTCTGGCTTGTTCAATCCCATAAGCAAATCAATCAGCGTACTCTTTCCGGCTCCTGAACGTCCTACAACAGCTGACATACGGTTCGCCGGAATCGTGATGTTAATATCCTGGAGAGCATAGATGTTTTCTTTTTGGCTGTATCTAAAAAACACATGATGGCAGCTAAAGCCCTGTTCCATTTTAATAGGACGTACAGTTTTATTATGATACTCTTCAAGCTCCCTCGCTTCCACGCACTCATTTTGCAGATCTGCTACTGCTTTGAAAGAAGGGATAATTGCCCCTATCATTTCAAGGTTAGACTGAATGCCTGTAATACTTGGCCATAGTCTTGAAAAAATGACCGTAATCAGCATGAGCTGTGCAGTTTGAGCCATGAACATCTTTATCGATACAAATACAAAAATGGCAATTAAACAGGCAGAGAAAATCTTGAAGGTCATTTGAGACGTTGAATTCACCGTTGTTGATTGAATTCTGTTTTTCTCCATTTTTTCATTTAACGAATGAAACCAGTTCACATGAACCTCTTCCAGGGAATTGCTTTTGATATCCTTGATTCCATTAAAATGATCGGTTATGCCAGCTAAGTATGTTTGCGTTAGCAGAACTTGTTCCTTTCCAAGTGATTGCGATTTTCTAATGAAGGTTTTCGAAAAAGCAATCAGCAACACACCAAAAAATAAAAGGAAACCCGTCATTTTAGCAGATAAATAAAATGCGATTCCTACTTGAATAAACGTAAACACAAAGGATGATAAAAACTGCAGGAATAAATTAATGCCAGCACTTACATGAAATGTTTCATTTGTCATGATGTTAATAATATCGGATTTCCTTTTTTTAAGAAAAAATCCCCAATTTGCTCCCAGCAAGCTTTTATAGGTCTCATCTCTTACATGCTTGATAAAATTCTGCTGAATTTTTGCGCCTAATATGGTCTGCTGCCGCTTGAAAATGCTTTGCCCGATCATTAACAAAACATAAGCACCCAAAATAATCACAAGGCTTACCGTTTCAGGCATGGACTGAAAGAAGGTATTTACAGTCTTGAATAAAGGAAGCTTCCCTGTGCTGATATTCAGAATGCCCGTTAAGCCTATTAAAGGAATCAATAAAAAAATCCCTGCACTCTCAATCAATCCTATGAACATCATGCATAGCAGATTAATATAAAGTACCCTGCCGGAGTAACGGCAGATTTGCTTGGTAAAATACCAAAGATGGCTCAAACCCTATCCTCCCTTCCCAGTGAACATACGGCAGAGAATGTTGAAAAGATAGAAGATGATACAAATTCACTTGAAAAACGATGAACATACAGCTTCACTTATATAATCACTATCCTTTCAAAAAGGAGAATACAAGCCACAACAATGGCACAATCCTTAACATGGCCCGTTCAAAATGGGTTCATTAGCAAATCGGGCTACAACAGTAAATCTTTCCATGACCTCGGCACCTGTCAGATAAAAAGGGCCGCTCCTAAGCCAGGCGTGTGCGATAAGCTCACCCTGCTCATCCTTAGCCGTGCCTAAATAAAGCGTGCTTTCAATGTTTCTTTTCTCCAGCATCTTCATCCCCGCTATAGCCTTAACAAGGCACTGGCTTTCCCAAAATGTATACCGGCTCATAATATGAATGGCTTTAGAAATACGGGCTAAAACCTCTTTGTCTAGCGTTTCGGCTTTAAATGATGTCTCCTTTAGCGCCACTCCTAAAGTTGGTGCCACCTTTGAAAAAGGTATGCTTTTAAGATACCGGGCCCTGCCTAACTGAATGAAAGCTTCCATCAACAGAAGCTTTGTTTCCTTGTCGAATTTTATGAACGATTTTGCCTTTCTGTATATGTTCATGATTTTCCTCCTGCAGCCAGAAAATGATGAAACGATTAATTGATTCCCTTAATGTGTATTAATTCTTCTTCCAGCATTTGATTTAAAAAGGCAGTGACTTGATGTTCACAATCTTCCGGGGCTACATTATACTGGGAAGTTAGATGACTGCATAAATCCTGAAGGGCTATTGGCTCCTTTATACAATCCCAAATTTCCCCGCCTAATACCCCAAGATTATAATACTTGCCCTTGTCAATGCTTAACATCACTTTTTCTCCATCCATATTGCTGACAATGTTCCCTGGACTTTGAACAACCATACTTTCTTTAGTGAATGATTGAGTACGGATCATGATCTTTTCCCTCCATCATGTATTGTTTTTATTATCATGTCTGCTAAGTCTTTCGCCGTGAATCGGTTAACTGGCCTCCGCAGCTGATAAAAGCCGAATTGATTAATCATTTTTGTACAAAGATTAAAATGCCACTCCATTAAACCGGAACGCTGAATAAAGAAATTCCGATACGTATGATAAAACAGTTTATAAAATCGCTCTAAACCTACAAACTGCTGGATTTCTATCGTATCGCTGTCATCCGTAACCAATTCAAACACACCACCAAGCGGCAGAGACTCAGCAGCAAACTGTGAGGAAACAGGAACTGCAAATTTATCTTCCCTGACGATAAGCGGCTGAAACTGGGTGGATTTCATGCCAAAATGCTGCAGGCTATCAAGCCATAATTTCTGCTGCGGATAGGAAGGTGTGACAATTGGCTGATGATCATCATTCAATGTGACCGGAATCACATCATCACTCAGCAAGCGATATCCTCTCTTCATCAAGGCGGACGCGGTAGTAGATTTCCCTGCACCTGAATCACCGACAATCGCATAGGCCTTTCCGTCTATATCAATTGCACTTCCGTGAACAGGCATGATTTCCCGCTGCAATAAAATGGCCCCCATACAGGTTCCAAGCAGGTACAGACGGATCTCCCGCTCATGACTGCCTTCAAATGGGGAAAAGAAAATCTTTTTTCCATCCTGAATTAAAAAAATACCTTTGCCGGATAAATAAAACATAATCGAATTTTGCTTGATAACAAAATCTTCTCCTGGTTCAGAATACGTACACCACATGTTATACAGCTGAGCTTCTTCAATGACGACATCTGGTTCATCTTCACTATTTAAATTACATACAGGTAATTCAGGCAGGTGAATATCACTTGAAACGGTTAATCCGAAAGCTTTATAAATGGTTTTCGGTGCAGTACTGATCATAACTAACTCGCTCCATTCGAATTGAAAATCATCTAAAAGAACTGTTGAAATTTTTGTAAAACCCCTATATGAAATAGGGGCCCGTTACGATTATTTGATTATTTCAAGGTTCAAATAAAATAAAAACAGATTTCACATGAAAAAATTAACCTTTTTTAACTAACTGCCATAAGTTAAATCTCCTCTGGGAGTATGTGTTGGAAAAGCATTATCAGTGTAATCACCTTTCACACCTAGCATGGTCTTATTAACATCCAAGACTTCCAATACAGGTTTTGTCCAAACCTTTTTCATTGCAATCACCTCCTTTTAATCAAACCTTTTTAGAAACCGTCTGACTATTAAACTGCGCATTAAAAATTTAAGATTCGAATCTGTTGCAGCTTCGGGTCTTGGTACTCCTTCCAGCTTTAACAAGGCTATCTTAATGGCTTGGCCATTTAAATACTCTAATGCACAATCATCAGAGCCAAGCTGCTGAAGTTCATTTTTGATCAAATTCCACTTGGGAATCATCCGATGTACCCAATCAGCACCTTGTACCCCCCGAATGCGCTGATTCATTCTAATTTTGTCCGGTAAATAATTTTCTGTACCCCTTCTAATCAGTGCCCGGTCTATACCGTTTTGAACATATTGGTTTTCTGGAAGTGATAAACAGAAGCGGATGACACGCAAATCATTGGTGGGATCTCGTTTCCATAACGAGTATCGCAAGGAAAGTTTTGATGTTAGTGTGTTTCCTGCATTCCACTGGAAAATGTCTTCAAAGTGTTTTTTTCTTTCAAAAAAGATGTTTGTATTTGAATACCAGCCTGATTGATCTATTCCATATTCGTTAAATTTAGAATAAACTTTTGTTCTTTCAGCAAATGCAGGATTAATTAATGAAGGTATTTTGATGGATGTACCATCAGGAATGACCCGATCTATTATCGGAAAAGCAATCCTCGCAATATATTGCAGATTCCGCTTTCTGGAACCGCCGACACTTCTTTGATACTGAAGCAATTCTTGATTAAGGCGGAACCACTTCAATCTTTTTAAAAGAATAGAATAATATTCTAAGGGAAACCCCCAGGAGACGGAGAAGTTGCCCCGGTCACCATTCAGTAAAACCCCTATGTTTTCCTGAAAAGCGTTTTCAAACATGCCTTTTAACCAAAATGAGTTTTCGAAGAATTTATAAGGCATTTCCATAACGTCAAGAAAATCATCAATTTCTGAGTAGGAATCCTTCCCCATAAAGTTATCATAATGATCGGTAAGGCCTCCCACATACTCGACAGTAGATTTGATATATGGTCTTTCATCTGCCAATAAGTATTTGGGTGTAAAGTCTTTAAAATCATCGGGAGGAAAATAACTAAATGTATGCAGCGGTTTCCTCTCACTCTGCAGCTTTTTAGCTGCAAAGGCGACAACAGCACCAGAATCTAAACCCCCGCTTAGCTGTGACCCAACATTTCGATTTGTTCTTAACCGCGAATTTATCGCTTCCTGAAAAACACTTTGAAAGGCTTCGACATATTCTCCGTCAGAATTTAGCTTTAGCCTCTTTCCTTGAGTTGAATAAAAATATCGTTTCACAGACGCTTTATTATTTTCTATTGTAATACTGTGTGAAGGAGGTACTTGTTGTATCGTTTGATAAGGGGTCAGGGAAGAATCGACAGCATCTATCATGCCAGAAACCGCCAAATAATCAGCAAGCCAATCTTCATTCAGTTTTTTTTGCACAAATGGAAGTGAAAGTAATGGTTCTATCGTAGAACAAAAGGCGAAATTTTCAGAATTAATGTGATAGTAAAGGGTTCTGCTTCCCGAAAAATCTCTGGCACCAAAAAGCCTATTATTCTTCTGATCCCATATCATAAAAGCAAAATCACCGACCAAAAACTTCGGAGCACCTTCTCCCCATTTATAGTAAGAAAGAAGAAGAATTTCACTATCTGTCATGTATTTTCGCTGCGATGCTTCTATCTGCAGCCTTTCAAACAACTCAATTCTGTTATCGATAATAGCATCGGCAGTAATGGCACACTTCCTTTCAAAATCATAAAACGGCAGCTGCTCACACGCAGACTCAGGAGTAATCCACTGAGCATGGCAGCCCAGAAATACCTTGTCAGAATGCCAAGTCTGGATTCGATCGGCAGGATATTTTAAAAAACCCCTCATTAACACATGGCCATATTGATCATTCAAAACCCCCTTGCCTAAATGAAAGACACCTGTAATGGCACTCATCTTATCCTCCAATTTAACAACATAAGATTTTATGACTTTGTCGAAAAGCTATAATGTTCTCTCAATACGAATTTATAGTTCTCAATAAAGAACCTCATGATATAAAAATACTCTAATTTAAGAATCGTGTCAATATTTAACAACAAAAGGGGTGAATTAAGATATCTTTTGTAGTATTTTGCTGTAATTATCTTGGTTAATATTTTTTAGTAGTACACCTTAAACTCTTTAGTAATCAGATTTAATTTCAATTAGAAGTATTCCGCACAAAATATGATCTTTTAATTTTGAGAAATTCCCGGTTTTACTCTTGTTTTTCTAAATACCCATAAAAATGGACGCAACGGGAAATATAAAAAATGAAGGGATTTGGGTAACCTCAATGTCATTGCATCAGCAGAATTAGGATAAAACAATAACATAAATGAATATATTTTCTGCAGATTGGTTGAATTTAAGGATAAACAATAATGTTTATAGTAATTAGTATCTAAGAGGCACCTATCTTTTATAACAAATAGTGCCTTATGCGCTAATTCCTTTGAACGACTTTTTACATTCAAGAGTTTCATCTCTTCATTAATTGGAGTTTTTAATAGCTGCGAAGCTAAAATGAGTGCTTGTCCAACAAGATGAATACTTTGATAGTTTTTTAAAAGTAAGTTTACTTCGTTAAGATTGATTCCGCTTCTTACGATCTTATCAATATCTAACAGCCAGCGCAGACGGGACCAAGCATGTCTGGAACCATGAGAAATAAGAAAGAAAAATAAATCCTCTTTTCCTAAAAAATAAACAGGATAGCTAGTTATCGTACTTACTCTTTTTCTTTCCCAAAGCTCGTTAAAGCCCGGTTCACTCGAAGGAAGAGGCTGGAGCCTCCAATGAATTTCAAGCTGGATATTCCTTTCAGGGTGGAAATAAACGATGTGGTGTGTTCTCCATTTCCATTCATTTAAAATATACGGTCCTGTAGTTTTTCCAAATCCAAAACTTAGAAGAAGTTTATCTGCTTTATGAAGGGTATTCATTGGAACAAGGATATCTAAATCCTTAGAGGTTCTTAAAGAAATATCTCCATATATATCAGCAGCGATTACTGGACCTTTTAAGAAAAGGATAGGAATGTGGTTCTCCGTAAATAAGTTACTTATTTGTTCCATCTCTCTGCATAGCGCAAGCATGCTATATGTGTTTTTCTGGTATTCTTTGTACAGAGTTAGAATCACAAATTGGGGAATAATTTTTTCATCTAGCGTTTTTAACTTTAAGTAAATTATGGGATAAACACGATGATGCATAACTAATTGAAGGAATAACTTCCAATCAATTTCCCTAAAAGAGTAATTTGAAAAGTAATCGTATTCTTCTTCTTTTTCAATAGCTAAAATTTCAAGTAATAATTTTAATTCATTAGGAAATAATTCATTTTCTAGATTAAAATTATTTTCCATCGTTCTTCTCCTTATATTCTTATTTTTATAGTCTTATAATTAAATGTTTTTCAATGTACAGAATAGAAGATGTAGGTGACGAAAATTTTAGATGGGCTTCAAAAAGTTAAAATTTTATTGTAAAAACTCTGTTCTTTATAAAGAACCATATTAATAACTTAACTTAACTTCCTTAATATGTCAATGCTAAAAGTCTGTACATATGAGACTGCTAAACTAAAATGGTTCTTCGTAAAATTGATGATAGCATTTCTAACTGCTCTTATGGTGTTGAAGTTATCCATACCATGATGATTCTGAGAAGCTTTATGACTTCCTAATGTTTTTTCAACTATGTTCATACCTGGTTCGTATGGAACAGAATAAAACATCTTTCAACAGACATGTGGTAATCCGGCCGTACTTTTGCCGTCTTCCATTCGGATATCTTGTAGGGCATCTCTGAAAAAGGGGAAAGCGCAATTTTCTCCTCTTCTTCAAATGCAAAATAACGACATCCTTCTTTTCGAGTAAATGGGCGATGATTAGTAAGTGTCAACGTCGGTTTATTTTTCCCCATTGTCATCGGAATAAAAGTCCCCATTTATATCGGTTACTCAGTTACTTTGGCTGGGAACATTCCAGCCTTTTTCTTTTCTTTGAGGCGATAGGACTCTCCTTTGATATTAAAAGTGACAGAGTGATGAAGGAGTCGATCTAGAATCGCTGTAGCTAAAACATCATCCCCAAATACTTTTCCCCATTCAATAAATGATTTATTAGATGTTAAGATCATTGCCCCATTTTCATATCGTTTGGACACCACCTGAAAAAAGATATTGGCTGTTAGTTCATCAAATGGAAAATATCCTACCTCATCGATGAGGAGTAAATTGGGGCGGCTCCATTTGTTAACTAAGCGATGGAGAGTTCCTTTTGATTCTGCCTTTCGGCATTCTGATACCAATTCATCAGCCGTTAAAAATAACGCAGTGTATCCTTGTGTAATAGCTTCTACGGCAAAGGATATCGCTAAATGGGTTTTTCCTACACCTGGTGGACCTAATAGAATCCTATTTTCCCCGTTTGCGATGTACCTACAAGTCAAGGTTTCCTTCACACGCTGTTCACTTACACTAGGCTGAAACGTATACTCAAAATCATGGATGTTCTTCATGTAAGGAAGCTTGGCGCTCTTCATCCTCTTGGACAAGAGATTCCCCTGTCTAGCTTCAGTTTCTCTCAAAACAAGAGTGTGCAAAAAATCAAAATATGATACATTATTTCTAGAAGCGTTCTCTAAAAGATCATCTAATTGGTTGGCTATTTCCTGCCAACCAAGATTCTCTAGCTGCTCTTCGAGTTGGTTTTTCATATTGAATCACCTTCTTCCAGAGCAGCATAAGAAGCTAGAGAACGTGTTTCAACAATAGGAGTAGGGACATTTCCAGAATCTTTGGCCGCCAAACCAGTGGGATTCTGATGTTCCTGCTCTTTTCCTGTTTTGTGTAATCCTTCATAATGCTCTAGCTTCACATGAACACTCGTTTTACCCGTTAAAATAGGGTGTTGAGCCACGCACTCCTTCTCATCATAGATTTCAATTTGATGATCCAAGGTTACTTTAACCTTTACTTTGTGGCCCGCATACCGGAAAGGGACAGAATACTTTTTGCCTAAATAAGAGATGAAACAATCCCGGCTTACTTCACGTATCTCCCAATGACTAGTCGGGAAGAGGGGTTTTGTTCCCCAAGTCTGAAGAAACCTTTGTTCGTGTTGTAGGCGTTGAACCGGTGGTTCATTAGTTGTTTGATTCTTCTTTTGATTCGCTGTTTGATCAAGCCATATACGGATATCATGATTTAAGGCGTATATTGTAGGTTCATGTTTTCTTTGGAAGAAATTATTCTTTACATATAGAACCGTTCTTTCCACTTTCCCCTTGGTTTGTGGACGATGAGGTTTACATGCTTTTGGGATGATTCCATAATAGGCTAGAAAATCTTCAAACGTTCTATTAAATCGAATCTCTACTGGACTATGCTTCGTGACGACTGTTTTCATATTGTCATAGAGAATCTGTTCCGGTAGACCGTTAAAGTATGCAAAGGCATTCATGTGACATTTCATCAGTGTTTCTAATTTCATATCTGTTGTAAACTCCACATATTTCATTCTGGAATAACTTAAAACCATGATGAATGCATAAACTTTTTGAAGCTTACCATCTACTTCATACATACCTACATCCGCCCAATCCATCTGAGCTTGTTTTCCTGGTGCTGTTTCAAATCGTACAGTGGCTTGTTTTTTCGGTTGAACCCGATAGGGTTTTATAAACTCTCGGAGGATAGTTGTTTTCCCCTCGTATCCCATGGCTTGAATTTCCTCAAATAGAACCATGCAATTTGTCGTTCCTTCTTGAATCCTTTGAAGAAGATAAGGCTTAAATGTTTCTAATTTACTCTCCCTAACCTTACGCTTAGATGATTGAGGTAATTGATCTTGATTTATGTATTTACTTACTGTTTTACGATCAAACCCTGTCTCTTCAGCTATAGCTGTTTTTGTCCATCCTTTTTGATGTAATTCTCTTATCATAAAAAATTCCCCAGTCTTCAGCATCGTCTCAAACACTCCAACCCTCTTAAGTGATGAGACAATTATCTGTTATTATTGGGGAATTTTAAACCGCTGATATTGGGTATTTTAGCACCGTTGATGACAGTAAGCCCCAATTAAATAACACATATAAACACGCAGCACCTCCTGGTACGATGAATGTATCCATTTAAGGAGGTGCTTTTTCACATGTCGCAACAAAAACATACAATAGTCTCCGTCACATTACATTCCGAAAATAAAGGTTTATATTCATCCACTTTATCTTCAACCTCTTTCCATAACGCTTGTACAATCATAACGGCAAACGTAGAATTCTCTTTCACTAACAGCGTGGATGAGCACGTCATCCAAACGGTTATGAGGGAGCTGAAATATCCTTGAAGTACGACCATACGAGTGTGAAAAATATTTACATCATTTGCGTAAAGGCATTGATGGATTAGCTGCACTCATCCAAGATTCTTTTGAACTGAATCCATATGGTGATTCCATTTTCTTATTTGCAGGGTGGAGTAAAGATCGCTATAAATGTTTGTATTTCGATGGGGATGGATTCGCCATGCTTTATAAACGTTTGGATAATAACGGAAAATTGCAATGGCCAAAAGATGAAAAGGAAGTACGAAATCTTTCACAACAGGAGCTTCGCTGGTTGCTTGAAGGGTTAGCGATCCAGCAGCCAAAGGCGATTCATCCTTCATCAAAAGGGGTGTTCTAAATTTGTTAAGATGTTAATTTTATCTTATTACGCTGTTGGAACTAGTTATAATAAGAAGAAAGAAACCTCACGAAAAGTGGTGTATGATGTGACGAACGCTTCTTCTAAGAATGTAAATCAAAACGAGAAATTAATTCGGTTCCTCGAAGAGCAAATGGCTCGTTCGAATCGACAAAACAAAGACTTATCGAAACAGATTGAAGCGTTAACCGATCAAGTGCGCCATTTAACCAAGCTTTTATATGGATCAAAAACCAAAAAACCGAAATATAACGCATCAGTCGGACAAGGCTCTTTGTTTGATGATCTCTTTGTTTGGTGATGATTCGTCTTTTAGTGAATCTGAGCACACAGAAGAACAAAGCCAACAGACCATTTCTTATACTGTTGTATTGAGAAGAAAAAACGAAATGATTTATTACGGGATGATATCGAAGTAGAGGCAGTTCATTATCATCCAGAAAATAAGCAATGTGAATGTTGTCAAGGACAAATGATTCCATCATACGCGAAGAAGCAACATTTATTCCAGCAAAAATGAAAAAAATTCAACACGTTGAACACGCGTATGAATGTAAAAATTACAAAGGTAATGCATGTCAAGAGGCCCAAATTAATCGTGGCAAAGCACCACAGCCTCCTATTCAACGCAGTATGGCAAGTCCTAGGGTACTTGCCATACTATTTAAAATCACAAATTAATGACATGGAATCATCCTTAAAATTAAATATAGAAAACGATTAAATTATAGAAATAGCCAGTAACTCGCTATTTCTATAATAAAACTTTAATTAAGCTCTCTAGGAAAACTCAAGAAAGGCACTTTTTATTTCCAGAAAGTATATTCTTAGAGCAAAAGTTGCAATTTGAGAATTATTAAAGATTGTTGAATAGATAAATCATTTGTGTTTCCAAGTTTTAATTTTAAAAGTATCCACTTAAAGGCCTTTTTTAGAGACATTTAAAACGGATACTGTTGTTCAAAATAATTCTTGTATTCTCCATTAATAATTTGCTCCCACCATTCTTTGTTTTCAAGGTACCATTGAATGGTTTGAGCAATACCTGTTTCAAATGTATAGTTTGGTTTCCATCCTAACTGCTCTAACTTAGTAGGATCAATTGCATAACGCTTATCATGTCCTAATCGATCTTTAACAAAGTCAATTAAATGTTCTGATTTCCCTAGACTCTTAATAATAGTCTTAACAACTTCTAAATTGGTCCGCTCATTGTGTCCACCAACATTATAAACTTCACCATTCACACCTTCGTGTAGTACTAAATCTATTGCAGCACAATGATCAATAACATGTAACCAGTCACGTATGTTTTTTCCATCACCATATACAGGTACATTTTGCTCATTCAATACACGGGAAATTGTTAATGGAATTAACTTCTCCGGGAAGTGGTATGGCCCATAATTATTTGAGCAGCGCGTGATATTTATTGGCAAGTCATACGTTTCATGATAAGCACGTACTAATAAATCAGACGATGCTTTACTTGCACTATATGGACTGTTTGGTTGTAATGGACTTTCTTCAGTGAAAAATGTTGTCGGGTCAAAGTCCAGTTCCCCATAAACTTCATCAGTTGATACATGAACAAATTTTGTAAATCCAACTCGCTTTGAGGCATCTAATAATACTTGAGTTCCAAGTACATTAGTCCGGACGAATATTACAGGATCTGTGATTGAACGGTCAACATGGCTTTCTGCAGCAAAATGAACTACATAATCAAATTTCTCTTTTTCAAAAAGAGGTACTATTGTATCTCGATCTGCAATATCTGCTTTTATAAAATAATAGTTTTCCTTTGTTTCAATATCACGGTGTTTAGTTAAATCCCCAGCATATGTTAATAAATCCAAATTAAATATATCATAATCAGGATATTTATTAATCATGTATTGGACAAAATTCCCACCAATGAAACCTGCACCACCAGTAACAAGTACTTTCTTCTTTGTCATTCTATTTCACCTCTTGTGTTAATTTCTTTAAGTATCTCTCAACTGCATCCTGCCATCTAGGTAATGGATTAAACCCATTATCCATCAGTTTTTGTTTTGACATTCGTGAATTCTTTGGTCGTACAGCTCGTGTAGGGTATTCCTCTGTTGAAATAGAATTCACTTTCACTTGAATATTAGCTTTTCTAAATATTTCTTGTGCAAAGTCGGCCCAACTGCAAAAACCTTCATTGGAAGCATGATAAATTCCATATTTATCAGTATTAATCATATCAATTAATAATTTAGCCAAATCTGATGTATAAGTTGGCGAACCAAACTGATCACCAACAACATTTAATTCATTTCGAGTTTCTGCTAATCTTAGCAATGTCTTAACAAAGTTGTTACCATTGATGCCAAAAACCCAAGAAATACGAACAATAAACCATTTATCCGACAGTTGTTTTACTACTTCTTCACCTTGAAACTTTGTTCGCCCATATTGACCTATTGGTCTAGGTTCATCAGTTTCCTTTAATGGCGCTTCTCCCTCTCCACTAAACACATAGTCTGTACTGATATACATAAACACGGCATTAATTTCTTTTGCTACTTCAACCAAATTATTTGTACCATCAACATTGACATGTTGGCATGTATCTTTATCATCTTCAGCCTTATCAACAGCTGTAAATGCTGCGCAATGAATAATTGCATCTGGTTTCACTTTTTTAACATACTGAGAAACAGCCTCTTTATTCGTTATATCTAAATCCTTTGATCCTATTCCCACCATGTTTAAACCTAGTTGCAATCCATGGTGAACAACATCATAACCAAGTTGACCTGTATATCCAGTTACTAAAATTTTCATAACACTACTCTCCATAAATGAAATTATTTTCAGCACCCTGTAGTAATGGTGCCTTTTCATCTTTTGCTGATAATATAGGCTTAACATCAATTGGCCATTCGATTGCAATTTCAGGATCATTCCAAATGATACCTCTGTCACACTCAGGAGCATAAAGCTCGTCCACTTTATATTGAACTTCTACATCTTCAGTTAAAGTCATAAAACCATGTGCGAACCCTTTTGCAATTAGTAATTGCCTTTTATTTTCCTCAGTCAATTCTAATCCAAACCATTTTCCAAATGTTGAACTACCTTTTCGTATATCAACTGCAACATCATAAATTGCTCCCTTAGTACAACGCACCAACTTTGTCTGTGCTTTCGGGTTTAATTGATAATGCAATCCTCTTAGAGTACCTTTTGCTGCCGAGAAAGATTGATTATCCTGAACAAATTCTACATTTATCCCTGCTTCGGAAAAATTCAACTCATTATATGTTTCCATAAACCAGCCACGATGATCTCCAAGTACTTTTGGTTCAACGATAATTACACCCTCTAAGTTAGTTTTAGTAAATTTCATTCTTCGATTCACTTCTTTCCATGCTTAATATTGTATATCTCCATTTGCTACTTTCATTAAATATTGGCCATACCCGGTTTTACTAAGTTTTTCACCACATTCCCATAACTGTTTCTTAGTAATCCAACCATTAATAAATGCAACTTCTTCAGGAGCAGCAATCTTTATTCCTTGATGATCTTCAACTGTCTTAACAAAATTTGTTGCCTCTACTAAACTTTGATGTGTTCCAGTATCCAACCAAGTAAACCCTCTACCTAATAACTCCACTTCTAAATCTCCCATTTTTAAATAAGCTTCATTTATTGAGGTGATTTCAAGTTCACCACGGGCAGAAGGTTGAATATTTTTAGCAATATCAACAACACTATTATCATAAAAATATAACCCAGTAATAGCATAATTAGATTTTGGTACTTCAGGCTTTTCTTCAACACTAATAACTTTCCCATTCTCATTGAACTCTACAACCCCGAAACGTTGAGGATCTTGTACATGATATCCAAATACGGTAGCACCATTTTCTTTTTTTGCTGCACGTTGAAGTATTTTTCTCATACCACTCCCATAATAGATGTTATCTCCTAGGATCATGGCAACAGAGTCATCTCCAATAAACTCTTCACCAATTAAAAAAGCCTGAGCTAATCCATCAGGGCTTGGCTGAACTTTATATTGCAGATTTAATCCGAATTGTGAACCGTTACCTAACAAAACTTCAAAGCGTGGTGTATCCTCTGGGGTTGAAATAATCAAAATATCCCTGATACCCGCTAGCATTAAAGTTGATAAAGGGTAGAAAATCATTGGCTTATCATAAATCGGCAATAATTGTTTACTAGTCACCATGGTTAAGGGATATAAACGAGTTCCACTACCACCTGCCAAAATAATACCTTTCATTCAAATCACATCTCCCTTTTCAGAAAAAATATTAAACATTTTTTATACAAACTTAGTAAAATTATATCTCGTAAAAATATACTTTTTAGATAAATACCTTGGGCAATCTTATTTAATATGCCTCTAAATCTATTTTAAAACCAAAGTAAATCACTTCTTTAATGTTAATAAACTTTTAATAGGTCCTAAGAGTAAGTCCTTTTCAAATTTATTCATCCCTATTTTTAATAATATAGTAATATAAGCTATTAAATAGAGTACTAATTTAATTAATAATGATATTAATTGGGAATCAAGACTAATTTTTCTAATAAGTAATCCAACCACAAAAGCAACAATTAAAGGAATACTTAACTTGCCAATTTCTTTCCAGAATCCAACTATATCCAAATATACTTTTCTATAATAATAAATATTCATTATTAATCCATTACCAATAAGATAAGAAATTCCTGTTGCTGTAGCAGCCCCAATCCCCCCATAATATATTGCAAGCGGAATTGAAAAAGCTATATTTAATAATGCCATCCCAAAAAACACAATCGCTCTAAATGAATACATATTTTTCGCTTGAAGTATTGTTAATCCAATATTTTGAATTAAATCTATTGTAAATGGGATAATAATTATTAAAGTTATATAGTAAGCTTGGCTATAATTATCACCTACCCAAATAGAAATAAATTCTTTACCAAATAAAATAAACCCAGTTAGAACTGCTCCTAATAAAATATATTGTAACCTACCCACTTTTATAAAAATACTCGTTAACTCACTATTAGAAGCATTTTCAGTTACCCTTTTGGTGATATTAGGAAGGAAAACTCCAGACATCGCTGTTGACATAGTCATAAAATATGTAACTATTTGTGAGCCAATCGAATAAACCGCTATTGAAGCAGTTCCCACTACAATACCCAATATCACCTGATCAGCTCTCCAAAAAATTTGATCCATAAGAGCAGTCACAAATATAAAAAATGAATACCGACACATTTCCTTTAATAGAGGTATATCCCAAAAATGAAATTTAACCTTCACTCGAAGTTTTTTATATGAATAGTATATTTTCAAAGCTATACCTAGAATAATAATAATAGCTTGTATTATCACTACTATCAAAGCACTAGATTCTACAGTAAATACTGCTAAAACAACAATTGGTCGTATAATAGTTTGCACTATTGAAAGACCCTTTAAGAATACAAACTTCTCGTGTGAAGTTATAATTGAATTAAATATAGATGTTGAAATTGTTATTGCAGCCGTGATCAAAATTATGATATACATTTTCTTGGCTGTTTCAACTTCAGAATTCGTGAGAGAATTAACAAAAATATCATCAAGGTAAAAATAAAAAGTAATTCCTGCAATTATTAATATTAATGTTAAGGATAAAAAAATAACAGAAGATAAAGCAAGCAGATTCTCTTTACCTTTTTCATCTTTTAATGCAATGTATTTTGAATAATATCTAGTTACGGTATTGGACAATCCAAAATCAAATAAGCCTAAATAAATTAGAAAAGAGCCCATTAATTGATATAGACCGTATTCGTTTTGTCCCAAAAAATATATTAAAAGAGGAATATATATAAATCCAACAACTGCGTTAGTTCCAGTTAGTAAATATGAAAGCAACACACCTGCTTTTCTTTGATTAATTTTCAAAATAATAACCTCAACCCCTAAATATTTTTAAAAAAATTAACTCCCTATGCTGCGTTTTAGAGCTTATTTAGCTCCACCTTGTTTCTTAAAATCCTACTGGCAAACTCGAATTAAATATATTGATTATATACACTAAAAGTTACCCCATTTAATTCCTTATTCTTTTATTTTTCTTACAATCCTTTTCAATCTATAATAAAAATAAATTGAATATATCAATCTATTTTTAATCAGCCAACCAATATAACGTTTTTTTACATTACCTTTATTAAAATATTCATTTTTTTCTCTCACTCTCTCATCGTTAATAATTGCTTTTATCTCCTCTTTTCGTTCTAAAAATGTTAAATCATTATTCTTGTGGAATAAGTTGTTAAAGCAGTTTATTATACTATCTGTATAATAAGTTTCGATTATTTTTTCGTTATCGGCTGTGTAACTGTTATAGTCACATAAAAATATTCGAACTTTTTCAAATAAAAATTTCTGGTTTTCAAATAGACCATTTTTGAAATTTAACGTTAATGAATTATCGTTGAGTTTTAAATAGTTATATAAGTTATCACCTATAATACTAATATTATTACAGTAACGCATGTAGCTAAGATTAAAAATAAAATCTTCTCCCATATTAATGTCATTATTAAATTGCAAATTATTTTTTTTGATAATTTCAGTTACATATAGTTTGTTACATGGTGAATTAATAAGATTGTTCTTATAATATTTACCAAAGTACTTTAAGAATTCTTGAAATTGAAATACGCCTTCTTTTTGAGGAGAAATTTTTTGAACTACTGATGTTTTCTTTTTATTAGAAATTAACTTATATCCACAAATCACCATTTCGTTATACAAATTTATTTCATGAACAAGCTTTTCTGTTATATTTAGTTCAACAGTATCGTCAGAATCAATAAACTGTATAAATTTACCTTTAGCGGAATTGAGGCCAATATTTCTAGCTTGCGAAGGACCCAGATTATTTTGATGTATAACTTTAATACGAGTATCCAGGTTAGAATATTCTTCACAAATACAACCGCTCTTGTCAACGGAACCATCATTCACTAATATTACTTCTATATTCTTATATGTTTGGTTTAGAATGGTGTCTATACATCTAGCCAAATAATTTTCTGCATTATAAACAGGAACAATTATGCTTACAAGACCATTTAAACTCACATGGCATCAACCTCTAAAAAATATATTTTTTCTTCATTAAAAATAACCCATAGATACTATCCTATTCATGAAAAAATAGCCCAAACTGAATTAACCCATACTTTTAATTCCTATGATGAGTGTACTTGTTTGTGAAAGCATAACTACCCGCTAAAAGTAGCTGAAATTATTCTAGTCAAATAATTTTACTATAGATTTTACATAATTATCAAAATGAAAATTTCGTATTATCTTTGTTCTATTATTGTATGAAATTTTCTCATATAGTTCTTTGTCATTTAACATCAAATTAAGAAAATTAAGTATCTCATCTCTCTTATTAATATCCATAACAAATCCATTTTCTTTTGAAATTATTTCTTGAGCTCCTCCTGTATCTTTAAAGGCAATAACAGGTATGCCCGATGCCATTGCTTCAAGCACGACAGATGGGAATGGATCTTCTATTGATGATAGAAAAAACAAATTACTCATATAAAAGTATTTATATATTTGAGAAGATGACACTTTATCAATCAAAGTTATATTAGCTGGAATAGATTGTGGAAAGTCTCTTACAGTTCCAATCCATAAAAATTTGATTCTCTTGTTATCAATCTTATTTGCAATTTCTACAAAGTAATCAAATCCTTTTCTTTTCCAATCAGATCCTGAACCCATCACAATAAAATCATTAATTTTAAATTTTAATTTATAGCGGAGATTTAGGTTAATAACATTTTTATTAGAATAATTTTCTATTATTGATTTATTATATAATCCTTGTTTAAGATTGATATATTCATATGGCACTGAGCTCATCGACTCAAAATCACGATTTACTAATTTAGCTGAAAATATTATTTTCTTTGAGTTCTGAATAATCATATCGATTTTATTTCCAAAATTTAACTTCTGAATTACATCTTTCATTTCATGTATTAAAGTAATAGTTTCTCCACCATTTTTTTTAATACTTTCGCAAATAATCGCACTAACAACTGAGTTACACATATATTTTTTGTAACCTTTTTTTACAAGATTCGAAATCAATTTGTCAGATACATTATTCATACCTGTCCCGGAAATATTTATTACTTTTGATTCCCTTTTCATCACCGATTTCAGTTGTCCACCAGACATTGTTATGATAATAATGTTATCATGAGTTTTATTTAACGACTTTGCTATCTCAAGTGATAAAAGTGGTGCTCCAGTAAGCGTTGCTGACGGTGCGACAATAACATATCCTTCTTCAACTTTTTTTAATGTAAATACTTTTAAATAATTAATATACAACCATAATCCTCTCATTAATTTACTGATTCTTTTTTTAATAATAATAATCTCCCTTCAATAATCTATTTATCATTTATTTTAATTTTTATTTTGTCATTACTATAGTAGTTGATAATCCCAAGTGGTATAAAAACAGCCCAGAGTCCATCAAACCTAACTAAATATGGATTTGTTGCAGAAGCTATTAATAAACTTATTAATCCTGTTATAAAAGGTAATACAATTTTATAGTTTGTATCTATTTTCTTTAATATCTTTATTCCTCTATAAATGATAAAAAGAAAAAAGGAAACGTAAATCACAAAACCTATAAGTCCTGTTTGAAACAATAATGCGTTATAGTATAATTCATAAGTCCAAGGCATATCTATTGATCTAATTATTTCATCAGAAAATGAACCATGTCCATGCCCAATCAGAAATGTTAATGGGTTTTCTAGCCAACCTTTCAACAACTTTACAAATTGAATATTTCTCAATTCATTACCAACCTCAACGCTATCAAATGAACTTAATCCAAAATTATAAACACTTCTTATATCAAAATAAGAATTATTTAAATAAAAGATTGTAACGCTAATAATAGCAAAGAGTGATACTATTACCCCAAAAGAATTTCTCTTTTTTGCATTAATAACTTTAATATTATAAATAAGAATAAACATTGTTATTAAGATAAGAAAATACACTCGTCTTCCAGAAATAAATGTAAATAAAATTAAACCAAGTATTTGAATAATGGCTATGGTTCTATTTTTTCCAGCTAGTAAGTTAGTATAAATAATCCCTAAGATAAAACCTATACCATATGCCATACTATTTATCCCAGGATATCGCATTTGAATTACCCAACCATCTTTAGTAATTGCTTCTTCGAATGATGGAAAATCAAATGAAAAAGGGAAATTGATTATCCCAAGGAAATTTAAGGTCTTCATAAAACCATATAGTATTATAAAATATACTGAAAATAAAATAATCTTTCTAATTTTGTTATATTCACTAATTTTATTAAAGCTAAAACAAATTAATATATATACAACTGGCCAAAAAATATATAGTTGCGCTTGTTTTAATGCTCCAGGAGTTTGTAGTAGCAAACCATGAAGTGAGGAAAAAATACTAAACGATATAAATATCAATACCATTATTGCCGTACGCTTATCTATTATTAAGTTTTTTTTATTTATGTAACCATCTATCATTACTAGTAAAAGAATAATAAAAAATATAAATGCTTTAATATACAAAAGTTCTGTTGTCATGGGGAAAACTATCATCAGAAAAAGTAGTAACAAAAAAGTATTTAATTTGGCTTTTTGAACAAGTATCTCCAATTTAATAACCACCCTCCTCCAATACCACATAATATCATTCAAATTCACATTATTGCACAAAATACTAACATATACTAACCAAGGAAAATAGGAAATCCAAATATTATAAGAACATTTTAATCTCCCTTTATCCTTAGTAATTTTTGAACGTTCAATCAATAAAACTCTGTTTTTTGTAATTGTAAGATTCCTTTCCAATGCATCAGAATAACTAGTATAAAGTTAATTATTTTGCCTTCATATTATTAGGTTAGGAAACTTATCTAGTAATTCCATCCCGTACCCCATTAACTATACTAAGAATCTTTTCTGTTTTCATTTTTTCAGAAAGTATAATTTTAAACGGTCTATACAGTAATCTCAAACCTTGTTGTTTAAACCAAATTTTAACTTCCTTATCACTCTTTATTAATGTTAAATACCTTTTTCTAATTATTAAATAATTCCTGTAGATATAATATAACCTCTTTGATGAATGGTTCGTGGTCAAATATTTAAATCCCATTATTTTACTTTCAGCTATTCTACCAAGTTCATGAATTATATTGGAACTATTTAATCGAAAAGTGAAATAACCTGATGCTCTCAGTTTTAGACATAAATCATAATCTATTTGATCGATAAACAAATCATTATCAAATCCCCCACAATCAATACTTGCATTTACATTAGTAAATGCCCCTGATGTGATACACGTAACTAAATTAGTGCATTTTTCCTCGTTTGCGATATATGTTTGTGGGCTCACATTGTTAATATTTCTATCAATAACTACCGGTGAAATAATACCGATATTTTTATCTGAATTATTAACTATTATATTTTTACATTCATCCACATAGTTTCTACTTATAACACTATCTTGGTCCATTGTTAGCAGCCATTGGCATTTGTTTTCTAAAGCAACTTTCAAAGCGTTATTTAAGGCATATGCTAGGCCTTTATTACACTTGTATTTTATCAAGATCACTTTATTATACGAATACTGATGCAGACTTTTTTCAATTGCCTCTATATTTTCAGAATTATTATCTATGATAACTAATAAATTAACTTGCGATATAAGAGCATCAATATTCTCCTTTAATCTTAAAATTTCAGGATTATAAGTCACTATACTACCTGCAGTTCTCATAAAATAACTCCATTCCAAATGTAAATTTATAGGTTTTAAACTGCTTTAATGATTGTTTAAAATTCACCCTAAACTTACAATTTCTCTCCACACTTTTAGATTTTCATCATACGAAAAGCATTTTTTCCATTTATTATAAGCAGCATAACTATATTTTTCCCATTCATCATATGAATGACTTAAATTTAAAATTGCATTAACCCAATCATCGTTTGTCTCTTGATCATCAACTAGTATTCCATTATTCTCATCAACAACCTCTTCATTAAACCCCACTTTTGAAGCTACCACAGGTAAACCTGTTGATATATACTGAACGAGCTTAAATCCACCTTTTCCAAGTGAGTAATCATTTAATATCAATGGCATTATTCCTATATGAGCTGCAAAAATCTCCTCCATAGCTCTTCTTCTTGTCCACTCTATATTTTTGATTGTTAAATGTTGAACTTCTATTTTGATAGGTTCATTACAAATTACAGTGAGAACCAATTCTTTATTCTGTCTTTCTTTTAATAAAGCTGCAGTCTTATCTAATACATCAATAACTTTTAATAAATTGGGAATATTTCCTGCAGTTGCAACCCAAACTAATTTTATTTCATGACCAAAAGTAGATCCTCTTTTTTCCATCAAATCAGATTCATTAAACCCTTGGAAATCACCATCAGTAGTTGGTAATATTATTACTTTACTCTGATATTTTAAGCTAATTTTAGATTTTAAAAATTTACTAGTAACAACAATAAATTTACTATTTTTTTCTAAAATATCAGCTTGCTTTTTTGATATTTCTCCACTGATAAAAATATAGTCATCAAAATCCCATATCAACTGTGAGTGTTTAGCTACCTTTTCTAACAAAAAATTAAGTATTAAAGGTGAATATCTAGGGCAAAATGTCTTTGATACAATAACAAGTTTGGGCTTAAGAATATAATCAATCATTAGATAATACAAAACCCTAACAACCATTACCATGTAGTATAGACTTCCGATAGATAGTCTTATAATTTTAAGACTTTTATTTGAGTTTAAATGGATTTTATATAATTTTTTTGGAGCAATATTTCTTACAGTGACAATACCTGTAAAGCGTTTAGAGTATTGAATTATTCTATAATAACTGGAAGGTGTAATATCTTCATTACGTACATAAATTGATATATTTTTCTTACTTTCCATTTACTAACCTCCCCTAAATCTTGTTACATTAAATTCTCCTTATACCACTCAATTGCTGCATCAATTCCTCTTTCAAAGCTCCAATCTGGATTATAACCTAACATTTCTTTTGCTTTATTAATATCAGCATTACTATGCTTAATATCACCTTTCCGCTCTGGACCAAAAATCGGCTGAATATCCTTTCCTAATGCATTCTGTAACTGCATATAAATATCAATTAAAAACTCTCTTCCCCCATAAGCTATATTAAAAGCCTGTCCTGCAGCTTCATGAGAAGCATTACAAGCCTTAATATTTGCTTCAATCACATTTTCTATATAAGTAAAGTCACGACTCTGCTTTCCATCACCATTAATTGTTGGTTGCTCATCATTAAGCATTTGTTTAATAAATTTTGGTATAACCGCAGCATAAGCACCATTCGGGTTCTGCCTTCTGCCAAATACATTAAAGTAACGTAAGCCATAAGTATCAAGACCGTATAACTTGGTATAAAGCTTTCCATACTCCTCATCTACTTTTTTAGTCAAAGCATAGGGTGACAATACATTTCCCTCTCTACCTTCTTTTTTAGGGAGATTAGGCTCGTCACCATAAACAGATGAGCTTGAAGCATAAACAAATTTCATCACACCATTTTGTCTAGCCGCCTCCATCATATTTAAAGTGCCCTTTATATTAATCTCTTCGTATAACAAAGGCATCTCTATACTTCTTGGAACGTTCCCCCACGCTGCTTGATTTAAAACATAATCGATATCTTTACAAGACTCCATGCATGTGTCAAGATCACGAATATCCCCTTCAATAAATTCATAGTTAGGATTGCCTATAAACTCTTCTACATTTTCTTTTTTACCAGTTGAAAAATTATCAAGTCCTCTAACTTGATAACCTAGCTTAAGAATGGCTTCTACTAAATTGGAGCCAATAAACCCTGCTGAGCCAGTAACTAAAAATTTACTACCCTCTAGAAACTTTATATTTTCATATCCCATTTTTATAACCTCCAATATAAGAAGCCCGCACTTTCAGCTTCATTTCTATTAAACATTCCTTTAATGTCCACTAATACACTATCTTTTCTATCAACTGCTATATTAAACTCGGATGTTGCCGCTACTTCAATCATAGCTTTTAAATTATATTCTTTTGGTTCAAACATTCTTTTTACATCTACTAATTGAATGGTTTTAAACTCATCATGTGGAACTGCGAAGATAACAGCGTCAATACCTTTTATTTCTTCAATATTGCTAAGTGTTATTCTATACTCATTCCATATGTCTATTTTATCCGCTGCAGGATCTACAACTTTGACGTCTATTCCGTACTCTTCTAATTCTCTAATTACATCAACTACTTTTGTATTTCTTACATCCGGACAGTTCTCTTTAAATGTAACACCAAAGATAGCTACTTTTGCCCCATTTATTTGTTTATTTGCCTTTATCATTTTCTTTACGGTACTTTCAGCTACATATTTACCCATATCATCATTTATTTTTCTTCCTGAAAGAATGATTTGAGAATGGTAACCCATTTGCTCAGCTTTATACGTTAGGTAGTATGGATCCACCCCTATACAGTGCCCACCAACCAGCCCTGGTGAGAAATTAAGGAAGTTCCATTTCGTTCCAGCCGCTTCAAGTACTGCTTTTGTATCAATCCCCATTTTATTGAATATGATGGAAAGCTCATTCATAAAAGCAATATTAATATCACGTTGGGAATTCTCTATGACCTTAGCAGCTTCAGCCACTTTAATACTTGCTGCTTTATGCACACCAGCTTCAACAACTAGTTCATACACTTTTGCAACAGTATCTAACGTTTCTTCATCTTGGCCTGATACAACTTTTATAATGGTCTCTAGTCTATGAACTTTATCACCAGGATTGATTCTTTCTGGTGAATAACCAACTTTAAAATCCACTCCACACTTTAGACTTGATTCCTTTTCTAAAATTGGAACGCAGATGTCTTCAGTTACACCTGGATAAACAGTGGATTCAAAGACAACTATTGAACCTTTTGTTAAGTTTCTACCCAAGGTACGACTTGCAGATTCTACTGGCGTTAAATCAGGTGTATGATCATCTCTTACAGGTGTAGGTACTGCAACAATATGAAACTTTGCTTCTCTTAGTCTTGTTTCATCTGAAGTAAAATCAACTGTTGTATTATTAATTACTTCATTTCCCACTTCTTTTGTAGGATCTACACCATTTATATAAAGTTCAATTTTTTGTTTATTTACATCAAAGCCAATTACATCAGCCTTTTTTGCAAAGGAAACGGCAATTGGCATCCCAACATAACCTAATCCAATTAGAGATATTTTCTCTTCTTTGTTAACTAATTTTTCGTACAAGTTCATTACTATTCTCCTCGTTAATTGTCATTCTTATTTCATCCATATAAGCCTTTATAACAATATTCCTATCAAATTCATTTTCCATTTTTCTTCGTCCAGCCATTCCCATTTCTCTTTTTTGTTCATAGGGTAAGTTAATGAATCTTAATACTGCTTTAACTAAGCTTTCAACCTCCCTAACCTCAAAATCAAAACCTGTTACTCCATCTTCAAACGTTTCGACACAACCAGGTACTCTCGAAGCCAACACTGGGCGACCGGAAGATGCAGATTCCAGAAGGACATTAGCTAATCCTTCATGATAAGAAGGGAGAATTATTGCGTGTGATTTTTTAATAAACGAATGTACGTCATCTTGCTGCCCGTGGTATTTAATTACATCTTGTCTTTCTAATTCATCTAATTTTTCATTATAATTTTCTTCACTACCACCAATTAAATGAAATTGTATGTTTGGATATTTGGCTTTCACCAATTTGGCTGCTTCTAGTAATTCTTCTATTCCCTTCGCTTTCATAATTCGCCCAATAAAGAGGAATTGCACTACCTCATCACTCATCGGATATTCTTCATATTTATGTTGTTCTAAATTCACCCCTGAGCCCGGAATTAACCTTGTCTTACTCTCAACGATTCTATTGTCTTTGAAAAACATTCGATTTGTTCTATTTTGAAAAAATACACATGACGCTTTCTTTAATCCTAGCTTATAAAGCATTAGTGTAATTTTCTGAATTACTCCCTTATTTTCAACAGAAGTACCAAGACCTGTTATATTTGTAATATATGGAGTTTTAGTTATTGCACATGCAATACCTCCATAAACATTTGGCTTAATTGTATATGTTAAAACGACATCCGGTTTAATTCGTTTTATTATTCTAATATAATCAAGCAATAACTTAAAATCCTTTACTGGATTTGTCCCCCTTCTTTCTAAATGGGTATCTACAAACTTACAACCTATTTTTTCTAACTTAGATACATACTCATCATCAGGCAAAGAAATGTAAACTTCATTATTCTCCTTAATTAATTCCTCTAATAACTCTTTTCTAAAGTTATATAACCCCATTCCAAAATTAGCCAATACAAGTATTTTCATATTCCTATACTCTCCTAACTGGAACACCAACATAAACCCCCGGTTCAGTTATATCCTTAACCACTACAGAACCAGCACCCACTTTACATCCGTTGGTGATTTTTATATTATTACTAATTACACTACCAATCCCTAACCATGACCCTTGTCCAACTTTAACCGTCCCTGCTAAATGAGCTCCCGGTGATATATGAACAAAATCCTCAATACAATTATCATGGTCTATTGTAGAACCAGTGTTGATAATGCAACCTTTACCTATTTTCGTGCAGCAATTAATGATTGCTCCCGCCATGACAGTAGTCCCAATTCCAATTTCCACTTGCTCTCCAACTACTGCATTAGGGTGAATTAAAACCGGAATACTGGCACCTACTGTTTCAAGCATCTTATGAATCCTTTGTCTAGAAGCATTATTACCTATACCAACAAATATTTGGTACTCTTCTATGTGCTCAAAAACTTTATCTGAGCTCCCAATGACTTCTATTCCCATTGACGATTTAATGTTTTCTTCATCATCTAAAAAAGCAACACATTGCCATATATTCATTTTTAATGCAATGTCTGCAACTACTTTGCCGTGTCCACTGGCACCTATTATAAGAAGTTTGTTTTTCATAGTTCCATTCTTTCCTTTTTAGTTCCCTTAAAAGGCTCCATTGTAGAAGCGGTTTCCGAATTGATACCTTCTCTAACAAACACTTTCTTTATGGTCATTAAAATAATCTTCCAATCACCTATGAAGCTTACATTATCAACATATTCAACATCGAGATTAAATTTATCTTCCCAACTGATTGCATTTCTACCACTAATTTGAGACAAGCCAGATAGTCCCGGTCTTACTTCATGACGTCGTTTTTGATAATCGTTATACAATGGTAGATACTGTACCAATAGTGGCCTAGGGCCGATAATAGACATATCACCCTTAAAGATATTAAAAAGCTCCGGTAGTTCATCAAGAGATGTAGAACGTAGCAATTTGCCAAACTTAGTCAACCTAATACTATCAGTATGTAGATTTCCATTTTCATCTCTCTCATCCGTCATAGTCCTAAACTTATACATCATAAAAATCTCTTCGTTAAACCCAGGTCTTTTTTGTTTAAAAAGCACTGGGCTACCCAGTTTCGTTCTCACAAGAATAGCAACCACTAGAAATATCGGACTAAGAACAATAATTGCAATCAATGATAGTATGAAATCCATGGGTCTTTTTATGAATCTTCTATAAATACCACCTTTGGAATTCCTCATTAATTTAACCACAACCTTTTAATAATCTTTACAACTCTTTCTAAATCCTCATCTGTCATCTTCGTATCAGACGGCAGACAAACACCATTCTCAAATAACCTCACTGATACACCTTCACCAACAAAATCATACTTTTCAAAAAATGGTTGAATATGCATAGGCTTCCAAACTGGCCTTGACTCAATATTCTCTTTTTCAAGGACCTCCATAATATCAATCGGTCTGATCTTGCCATTTAAAGTCATAGAACTTAACCAATAGTTCGGTTCATTCCACTCATTACTTGGCATGAACTCCACACCCTCAAGTTCACCAAGTTCTCTCTTATAAAATTCAAAAATATATCTTTTTTTCTCAACTCTCCGATCCAACACCTTAAGCTGCCCTCTACCAATCCCAGCAACAACATTACTCATCCGATAATTAAATCCTAATTCACTATGTTGATAATGCCTTGCTTGATCGCGGGATTGAGTGGCCCAAAATCTTGCCTTAGCAATTCTCTCTTCATTATTAGAAACAAGCATTCCACCCCCAGAAGTTGTTATAATCTTGTTTCCATTGAAAGAGAAGATGCCATAGTCACCTAAAGTTCCAGTATGTTTACCTTTATAGTAAGTACCCAGAGACTCAGCAGCATCTTCAATAACCGCTACGTTATGTTTCTTACAAATCTCCAGAATTTTGTCCATATCTGCCGACAAACCATATAGATGAACAACCAGTACCGCCTTTACTTCTGGATACTTTTCAAATGCTTCTTCTAATGCTTTTGGGCTCATATTCCAAGTTTCATAATCACTATCAATAAATACAGGAATAGCATTTTGATAGATGATTGGATTTGCAGTAGCAGAGAAAGTAAGTGTTGGACAGAATACAATATCTCCTTCTCCGACTCCTGCTGCTTTAAGAGCTAGATGAATAGCAGCTGTTCCTGAAGATAGTGCAGCAGCAGCCTTGGAACCAACCTTCTCAGCCAACTCTCTTTCAAATCCATTTACGTTTTCACCAAGGGGTGCAATCCAGTTTGTATCAAAAGCTTCCATAACATATTGCATTTCAAAACCCTCATCACTCATGTGTGGTGAAGAGAGGAATATTCTTTCTTTCACTTTTGTCGACTCCATCTTCTAGACTTCCTTCCCCTGTTAAAGTAAATATTTTTAGTAGATTAGGACTTAATAAGAACGCCTTTCATTCCAACCAACTACTAAACCACTAAATCAATCTACTTCTCATAGCCACCTCGTAATATCTATTCAATCTGCAAGCAAATACGAAATAGGTTTTCAACCTAAATCACCTTTAACCGAGTTTCTTACTATTATATATACCATTCAATAATCTATAACTCTCACTAAAAATGCCTCAACCCCCTTATCTGGCAGGGCTTCTAGCGTTCAATCTATGTACGACACTCAGTTCCTATTCAACATTCAATCCTTTATACCTCAGTACTTTTTCTAAGCGAAAACTAATTAGTAGAAAGAAATTTGCCATTCACAATCTTCTTCCTCCTCATCGTTGCCTCCAATAATGTCATTCTTCCTAAAATAAAACCTACATTGAACATTCCCACCAATATAGACAATAAGTACATAAGTTGGGATACATTACTTTTTATACTCCTGTAAGTAATGAACAACCACACCCTAAGCATATCGACGTTGCTTTCTATTAGTAACTGCGAGTAAACTTCTTTGAAAATTGAATTGAATATTCTCATACATGATTTTATCTTTTTCTGTATAAGCAGGTTTCCTATAAGGAGGCTAAGCAAAAAGAGTAATATTAACAAGTCTCGATTATACCAAATGCCTATATTATGAATTTTATTCAAAACACGTTTGTTATGGGAAGTGAACAAAATTGTTACCTAACATAACAAACGTCTCGTATCCAACAAACTGACTTATAATATTTGTAAGATTAATCAAGCTTAAGGGTTCCTTATGAAAAGCTAACTGCTTCCCTCATTACCTCTCTTAACCCATCCTTCGTATTCGCAATCTCTACCAACAGCTTCTTCAAAGTCACGTTATCTTTATCAATCAAGCTGGCAATAAACTCATAAAAGATTGGATCTTCGACAACAGCTGCTTTTCCAATGTGTATCTTTGGAAACACCTGCTCCGGATGGACTTCATTTTCGTTGAGTAGTTCTTCATACATCTTCTCCCCTGGCCTGATTCCTGAGAATTCAATGCCGATTTCTTCTATAGAATATCCTGACAGTGTGATCAGGTTTTGGGCAAGATCAACGATTTTGACTGGCTCTCCCATATCAAGTACAAAGATTTCCCCGCCTTTTGCCAATGACCCAGCTTGAATGACCAGCCTTGATGCTTCCGGAATAGTCATGAAGTAGCGGGTCATATCCGGATGGGTAACTGTGACCGGACCGCCTGCCTGGATTTGTTTTTTAAACAAGGGAATAACGGATCCCCTGCTGCCGAGAACGTTCCCGAAGCGCACAGCAACAAAGTTCGTTTGGCTTTTTTTATCAATCAATTGAATGACCATTTCAGCCACACGTTTGGTCGCCCCCATCACATTCGTTGGGTTAACAGCTTTATCAGAAGAAATGAGCACAAATTTTTTCACGCCAAAAGTATCAGCCGCTTCAGAAACATTTTTGGTGCCAAAAATATTGTTTTTCACAGCCTCTAATGGATTATATTCCATTAACGGGACATGTTTGTGTGCAGCAGCATGATAGACAACATGGGGCAGATGCTCTTGAAAAACTTCAAACATTCTTAATCGATCCTGCACATCACCAATCACAGGAATAATTTGAATGGCATCTTTGTACTGATTTTTTAATTCCATGTCAATTTGATAGATGCTGTTCTCTCCATGACCAACTAATATAATTTTACTTGGTGAGAATCTGCATATTTGCCGGCAAATTTCAGAACCAATTGATCCTCCTGCTCCCGTTACTAGTACAGTTTTATTCGTAATATATTCAGAAATACTATCAATATCTAATTCAACCGGTTCCCTTCCCAGCAGATCCTCGACTTGCACATCCCTTAATTGATTGACGGATACTTTTCCAAGCATGATGTCTTCAATCATGGGCATAATTTGTGTTTTTGCATTCGTCTTTGAGCATTCCTCAAAAATACGCTTTAGTTCCTTTTTACCTAGGGAGGGTATTGCAATCACAATATTTTCTATTTCCATTTTATCCACTATTTGAACGATTGTTTTAGAATTTCCTACCACCGGAATCCCAAAATATTGCAGTTTGTTTTTCTTTGGATCATCATCAATATAAGCCACTGGTTCCAGTTCTGAATCGTGGTTACGTAATAACTGTCTCACGACCATAGTTCCCGCTGATCCAGCTCCAATAATTAAAGTTCGTTTTTTATTAGGGGATGAGATAACATGACGATCGCGAAAAACTCTCCAGGAAAACCGCGACCCTCCAATTAATATAATATGCATCATCCATGTTAAGCCTAGTACCCTAAAATATATGTCGTGGTTGATTATCAATTGGACAAATGAGGTTGTTAAAGCTGAAAAGGTAACTGCCTTTGCAATGGCTAACAGTTCACCTATACTTGCATATTCCCATGCCTTTTGGTATAAACGATAAGCTGAAGCGAATAAATGATGGCTGAATAATAGGGTAATCGAACTCACCCATAGCATTGGGATAGTATAAACATCCATATAAGGATTCAGGACAAAATAACCTACAAAAATAGAAAATAAAACAATAATTGAATCTAGTAACACTAACAGTGGTAACCTACGTCTATAAGCCACGCGCAACCTCCTCTTTAACTAGGAATTTTTCACTCTATATATTGTTAAGCTCTGCTCTAGAAATGAAAGAATTTCATCTTTAATCTCTTCATTTTGAAGGGCGAATTCAATTGTTGTCTTTACGAAACCAGCTTTCTCCCCTACGTCATATCTCTTGCCTTCAAAATCATAGGCAAATACTCTTTGAATTTGGTTTAATTGCTGAATGGCATCTGTCAGCTGTATTTCACCGCCTGCTCCTTTTTCCTGGCGATCAAGGAACCTGAATATTTCGGGTGTGAGAATATATCGTCCCATGATGGCTAGGTTAGACGGCGCTGTACCCATACTCGGTTTTTCCACAAAATTATTCACTTGATAGCGGCGTCCTTCCTGTGCTGCAGGATCAATGATCCCATAGCGATGTGTTTCTTCATTAGGCACTGTCTGTACACCAATGACAGACGATAGTGTTTCATCATATTGGTCCAATAATTGCCGCAAACATGGTGTTTCACTTTGGACAATATCGTCTCCAAGTAACACAGCAAAAGGTTCATCGCCAATAAAGTTTCGCGCACACCATACCGCATGGCCAAGTCCTTTAGGCTCTTTCTGTCTTATATAGTGAATATCTGCAAGATTGCTTGAATAGCGGACTTTCTCTAAAATATCCAGCTTATCTTTTTCTAGCAGATTTTGTTCAAGCTCCCATGCGTGATCGAAATGATCCTCTATCGCCCGTTTTCCCTTGCCCGTCACGATAATAATTTCTTCTATTCCAGAAGCAACTGCTTCTTCCACGATGTATTGGATGGTTGGTTTATCTACAATCGGAAGCATTTCCTTTGGCATTGCTTTTGTTGCCGGCAAGAATCTGGTCCCTAACCCGGCTGCCGGTATGATGGCTTTTTTGACCTTCCGCAAAATCTTTTCCTCCTTAACGTATAAAAGCAGTTGTCACAAAAATAAATATCTAATGATAATGCACGTGTCTTGACATGTCCTATCATCAGATATTTATAAGAGTGAAATAATTAATTAAAAATGGGCATCAAACCCGTCCTCACATCATGCTACTGACGACACACGCGTCTAAGGAAAAAAGCTTTCCCACAGCACAACCGAGTGCTTTCCTGGATAACGGACAGAAAGCATCGCCGGTCAGGGTTTTCCTGACAGTTATTATGTTTTTAAAATAATCCTAAAAATTTCTTTTTTGTGATTCTTTCTGGAACTTCTTTATAAACAGCATGTCCCTGAATTAAAAGCTCAGCATTTTCCTGGAAGAAATAAATCATGTCAACACCGTACTGCTTTTCAATTTCATCCAATGCCTCGATAATTTTAAAGCTGCGGTTCGTGATATTGTGGGCATCTGATGAAACGAAATGAGTTAAATTTGCTTTAATAAGCTGATGGGAGAATTTTTTAATGATTTTTCCGAAGTAACCGACAAGGCTGGAGGCTGTGACTTGAGTTAATGCACCGTTCTTCACTAGCTGGTACAGGATATCCGGGTTTTGAATCAGCTCCTGATTTCTTTCTGGATGGACAATGATTGGAGTTAATCCCTTATTCTGTACATCGTACAGCAAGCGTTCGGTATAGCGCGGTACATGGCCTGAAGGCAGCTCAATGAATAGGTAGGTGCTGCTGATATTCAAAGGAAGAATTTCACCAGCTTCATAATCTTCAAGAATTTCACCGTAAATTCTTGTTTCCTGGCCAGGCAGGATGGTGAGAGGGATAAATGCATTTTTCAATACTTCGTTTAGCTCTTTTACTTTGCTTAAAATATCTGTTTTTGTATTATCGTAGCTTCCGTTTTTGTGATGCGGAGTGGCAATAATTGACGTGATGCCTTCTTGTACGGCAAGCTTGGCCATTTCTAAGCTGTCTTGGATTGTCTTTGCCCCATCATCAATTCCAGGCAGTATATGACAATGTATGTCAATCATTGCGCCATCTCCCATCTTTTCCATATTATTTCTAATTAATCTATCATATTACCTATATTTTCGGAAGTTATTTGCATAATATATTTTACTTTCCGCCATAATAATAGTAATACTGACCTTCTTTTACCTTTTTATTATTCAATACAACGCCCAAGATGGTTGCATTCACGGAAGTAAGGGCTTCTTTTGCCTTAACTGCTGCATCTGTTTCCGTTCTTCCGCTTGAAACTACTAATATCGTGCCATCACTGCGGTTTGCAAGCACCTGGGCATCGGTAACGGTTAGTAATGGCGGTGTATCAAACAAAATGATGTCGAACTCTTCCTTCACTGTTTCCATGAACTCTTCCATTGCTTTTGAGCCGAGAAGTTCAGCCGGATTAGGCGGAATCGGACCGCTTGTTAAAATGAACAGGTTCTTTTCCTCTGTCTTTACTGCTGCGTCCCTTAATTCCATTTGCTTCGTTAAAACAGTTGTTAATCCAAAGGTATTGGTTAAATTGAATGTATAATGTGCCGTCGGCTTTCTGAGATCCGCATCAATCAGCAGTACAGACTTGCCCTGCTGCGCAAACACGACTGCCAGATTGGCCACCGTTGTTGATTTTCCTTCTGTCGGTCCTGATGAAGTCACGACGAGTGTCCGGATTTCCTTATCAACCGAGGAAAACTGGATATTTGTCCTGATGGTCCGGTATTGCTCGGAAATCGGGGACTTTGGATTTAGTCTTGTGACAAGCTTTCTTTTATGTTCAAACATTTTCTTTTTAGGAGCCAATGCTTTCACCTCGTCCTTTTGCCGTTCTGCCAGTTCTTGAATTCATATCTTCTTGCTCATTAATCGTTGTAATGACTCCCAGTACAGGAAGTTCCAATAGTTTTTCAATATCCTGCTCGGTCTTAATTGTGTTATCCAAGTATTCCAGCAAGAATGTCAGCCCAATTGCTGCCAACAGACCCACGATCAGTGCTATTGCAATGTTCAGCAGCGGCTTTGGCTTAACAGGAGATGGATAGTCTGCAACATCTGCTTTTGACAGGATTTTTACGTTATCCACTTTCATGATGCTAACAACTTGCTTTTGGAAAACTTCTGCCGTGTTGTTGGCAATTTCCGCTGCCGTTACCGGGTTGGGATCATCCACTGTAATGTTTACAACCTGTGAATTTTGTTCACTGGCTACGGTAATCTTATTACTGAGCCCTCTTCCGGTCCCATCGAGATTTAAGTTGCTGACAACCTTATCCAGAATAACAGGACTTTTGATAATCACGTTATATGTATTGATTAATTGTAAGTTGGTCTGCACTTCATTGGGGTTGTATACCGCGTTTTTATCCTTGGTTTGGTTGACGAGAATTTGCGTTGATGCCTCATATATGGGGGTTAGAAAAAAATAACTGACTACCGCACTGGCCATGGCTGCCAGCACTGTGATGATCAGGATCAAGCTTAAACGTTTCCGGATTGTGCTGAATAACTCTTTTAAACTAATTGTCTCTTCCATTGTTTCCTCCCGCTTCAATAAATGTAAAAACCTTGAAGTATTATATCATAGTCTATTGTCAAAATATCAATTGTTTGTAATAATTTTAATAGATTTGGTGAATCCTGTAATTCATTAAATAACAAAACCAAGTAACACGCTACATATTTTTCATTTTTGGAATTAATTACATGATTAAAATATTTGAAAAAGGGTAAGGAGTGTCTTATGAAAATTTTCACCACGATCTTCACCATTCTTGCTTGTATCGCCATTATCTTTCTTGGCAACATGCACTGGAAAGATGAAATTAGCAAAGCCGCTGGTTCAGGAAAAATACGAGATATCGCTGTACAGGAACCTGTGGAGGAGGAAAAAAATCAAGATTTAGTAAAAGTACCGGGAAACTGGCCGGAAGAAAGCGCAGCTCTTTATAAAAAGAAAGCAGAAGCAAACCAGAAGTTTAAGATTGTATTCGCCGGTCCAGATGCAAAAGGATGGTCGAAAGAAGCCATATCGAAAGTGAAAGAAGCATACGGAGATACGATTATTACTAGTGTTGTGCAGACTGAAGGCAGCAGCTTGGAATATGTGAGGAGTGATCAGCCCAAAAAGCTGATGGATGAACAAGGAGATATGATTATCCTTGAATCCTTTACACTTGCTGACAACAGCCATGTTGCTCTCAAAGATTCTTTTTATACACTGACGAAAATCATCGATGATGTGAAGAAAAATAAAAAAGATACACAATTCGTTCTGCAGCCGCCAAACCCGATCTACGGAGCCAAATATTATCCCGGACAGGTGAATGAGCTCAAAAAGTATGCGAAGGAAAATAAAATTTCCTACATCAACCACTGGGCGGCATGGCCAGAACCGTCGACTGCTGCAATAAAAGAAGATTTAACAACTGAACAATCCCCCAACGATAAAGGATATAAGCTCTGGGGAGATTATGTTGCCGATTATCTTACAGGTTCATAAACGAAAGAAACGCCCTGGATGTTTTCCAGGGCGTTTCTTTCGTTTATATTTGATTGGCCATGATGGTGATGAGTGCGCTTAAAACCATGGCACCAATAATAGCTGCGGCAAGGATAAGCTTTTTTCTTCTTTCTTTTCTCTTAATCATAACTTCCGGGGTCATCCAATATTTTGACATCAACTGTTCTCCTTTAATGTTTGATGGCAGCTGGCTGATCTTGTCGATTCCTGACAGAGATCCCTATAGCTTTGCGTCATCACTTTTCAGTGATTTTGCCCTTAACCTCTTATTGAGGGTATCGGAGGCTTTAACAAATGTTTAATAGTTAACTTAAATTTATAATATTCCAAAAAAACTAAACGAGCAAAAGCTAGATATAATACAGAAGTTTTAAAGCTTCAAGCAGAAGTAATATAATAAGAAGAAACACGGTTTTTGGATTGCTTGATTGGCAGCCAGGGTTAGTTTTTGGAATACTATCAGTCCCAAGGCCAATGCCCTACACAGCGGGATCATGTCTAATTTTAAAACTGCAATACCCGGTCATTTTCCCGCCAAATTGCCAAGAAACGGGAATGTCGAAAAACCGAGAATTTGGGCTGCAATTCCTGCAATCATCCACCAAATACAGCAATAAAACTACCGATCAACAAAAATACTCTCCCTTGTTAAAGTATACCCACCTCCAAATTATTTGTAAAATTCTTTCAGTTATATTTTCTGTATAATGCCGTCGAAATTATAAGAAAAGTATTGGTTCTGCGTCTAATAGCTCTATGGTAGGATTAAACTACCAGTTTATTACTTTAACAGGAGGATTATACGTATGATCGATATCAGTACACATATATTGCCAGGATGCGGCGATGGTCCTGAAAGTATGTCCCCTAGCGTGGAGATGGCCAGAAAATTTTCTGCCGCAGGCATTTCTGCAGTGTTTGCTACCCCGCATCATAAAAATGGGAAATACGATAATTTCAAGCAAGATATCCTCTTGAATACAGAGCGTTTGAATGCGGAACTGCAGCAGGAGGACATTCCACTGACAGTCTATCCGGGGCAGAAAACGAAAATATACGGAGATCTTATTGCCGATATAGATAACGGTGAAATCTTGCCGCTGAATGACGGAAAGTATTTGCTTTTGGAGCTTCCTTATGATCATGTGCCTAAGTATACCGAGCAGCTTTTGTACGATTTGCAGATAAAAGGGCTGATTCCGATACTTGCTGGACTGGAGCACAACCCGCAGATTATGGAGCAGCCGGATTTGCTGTATGAGCTTGTCAGGAGGGGCGCACTGACCATGATAGGCACGTCGAGCATCATGGGCGACCACAAACGTAATATCCAAAGATTTTCCCTGCAAATGATTGACAGCAACCTTGCCCATTTCATCTCAACTAACCATAACGGCAGCAGGGAGGCTCTTCAATTATCCAAGGCATACGATATAATCGAAAAAAAATTAGGAAAAGACACGGAATTCCTTTTTCGCGAAAATCCGCAGTATGTCATTGAAGGCACTTCCATCCTGAAAGATGCACCACAGCGCATTAAAAAGAAAAAATCACTCGGCATATTTTGAATGCTTTTATCTATATATAGAGCCATCTCCACTCCTGATATCAATATGTAAGGAAAATGAGATCATGGTTCTTTTTTCTTGGCCAATGGTACAAAATTTGTAGCAAATTCGGGTGTTTCATTTACATAAAATGGCGGTATAAGACATTAAAGGCAGCTTCTGGTTTTACAATTTCCTAAAAAATATAAGGAGTGAAACAGAATGAGTATTAAAGCCGGTATTTGGAGGATTCTTGCGTCACAGGACAAAATATATATACTGCAATCACTTAGCAATGATTCGCGGATTATGAAGAACGAAGAATGATAGGTGACATATGATTTTGAATAGAAAATGAAGGAATGGACTTAACAGCGGCTGTTTTAAAAAGTTCATTCCTTTTGCATGCCCCGAAAATATTTCAGTTTCCGTAAGTTTTATGATGTTAAACAATAGCCTGCTATGTATTTTTCCTGTAAAATATAGTCATCATTAGTATATAGAGGGTGAAACCAGCATGAGTGAACCATTAGTTAAAGAAGCTTTACAGCGCAAGGAAAGAATTTGGACACACGATTTTATCCTGATTTGCCTGGCCAATTTTTTTATTTTTCTCGGCTTTCAGATGACATTACCGACCATCCCCTTGTTTGTCGAGCATCTGGGAGGCAATGATCAGCTGATCGGTTTTGTGGTCGGAATCTTCACATTCTCAGCCCTTTTGACCCGTCCCTTTGCCGGACATGCGCTGGAGTCAAAAGGCAGACGATTTGTATACATACTTGGCTTGGCGATTTTTGTTGTTTCCGTCGGATCCTTTGGATTTCTGGTCAGCATATTCATGCTGTTTGCAATGCGGATTGTCCAGGGAGTGGGCTGGGGATACTCAACCACCGCCTCCGGTACGATTGCAACTGACCTGATCCCGGTAACACGCCGCGGAGAAGGGATGGGATATTTCGGTTTATCCGGAAACCTGGCTTTAGCTTTCGGCCCGTCGCTTGGCCTCGCCCTATCCGGAACACTTCCTTTTAAGGAATTGTTCTTTATCTGTGCAGGACTTGGGCTCATGGCCATGCTGCTTTCTTCTCAAATACGCTTTAAACAGGTGGAAAAGGCTTCGGTTGATACCGTAACCGTTAAGTGGGACTTTTACGAAAAAAGCGCGCTTAAGCCGTCCCTGCTTCTCTTTTTCATCACCGTTACCTTCGGCGGCATTGCAGCCTTTCTGCCTCTGTACACAGCGGAAAAAGGCATCTCCGGGATTCAATGGTACTTCCTTGTATATGCCATTGCCCTGCTTTTGACCCGGACCTTTGCAGGAAGATTATATGACGCGAGAGGCCACCGCGCCGTGTTCATTCCGGCCACTGCGCTGATTGTCATCGCCATGATCCTCCTTGCCTGGCTGCCCAACACAACCATTCTTTTAATCGCAGCCTTTTTGTACGGCTTCGGATTCGGTTCGGTTCAGCCGGCGCTTCAAGCCTGGAGCATCGAAAACGCCGAACGCAACCGAAAAGGAATGGCCAACGCCACCTTCTTCTCCTTCTTCGACCTCGGAGTCGGCGTCGGCGCGATGGCCTTTGGCCAAATCAGCCACATTTTCGGGTACAGCAGCATCTATATCACAGCTGCCATCTCGGTTGTGCTCGCGATGGTTGTTTATTTGATGATTACTAGGAAAAGAACAGTGTAAGCTGCGGGATTTGATCCTGCAGCTTTTTATAACTTACCATTTCTTTTTTAATAAAAAAAATATGGATAGATAATTATCTCCTGGAAATGCAGGGAAAATAATCACATTCCAGTGCCCATTGTAATGGAACAAAAACCTGTTACTATTTCTTTTTCTGTTGTGTAATCAAGTGCTGAAGTAGCGTCAAGCATCAACTAAAAAGAGCCAAAATGCTGGTCAACACCAAAACTAGCAAAGCCGATCGATACATTGCCTACCCCAAAGTAGATATAAAGTACTAGGAGGAATTTTAAATTAAATTTTTTCGTAAATTCCCTTATTAAACCCTTTCACAGGGTTAATGAAATCATGGTAAGGTTGATCATATGGATCCTTAATTCCCCAGCCTCTTGCTTTGTTTTCAACATGCGCACACCAATGCCATCCTATGAACCATGGTTCGTTGATAAGCGAACTGATTGATTCAATATAGTCACGAGCCCGATCAGCTTGAGTCTTTAAATCACTCACTCTATTTGATTTCATTTTTGTTTGGCACCAGTTACCAATATCAGCATTAATGACTGGCTTATCCATCAAAGCTTGCCATTTGGTTAAATATTCCTTCATTTGTTGATAACCTTCTTCGTTATTACTTGGAAAGTATTGAACATATAACACATCAACATATGGTTTGGCAGCCTCGAGTACTTCGGTTGGGATTCCCTTATTTCCGTTATAACGATCGCCTAAGATTACAGTAGTAATGGCAAAATGGGAGAAACAATATGATATTAAAAAAGGCAGTCACCTTCTATTGCCAAACAAAGAAGTAAGTTAGTCGTAAAAAAGGGTATTCTTTCTCTAAAACTATGAGTCTAACAGAGAGGCAGCGATCCCAGGCGGGCGCTGCTTTTTTGTATCTTAAAGATTTGGCCATGATCGGTGACAATACAGTTGTTTAATTTCAATGCTATAAACTCTCATAACACCGTCCGTAAATATGGGCGGTGTTAAATAAAGTTGTTTAATTTTCATGTAAAACACTTTTTCTATACCAAAAATAAAACAAAAAAGTCGTTTAAATCTAGAGGTTATACAACAATCGTGCTCTTTAGCTGAATAACTATTATGTTTCTTTGATTATATCCTTCCAGTAAATCCAAGCTTTTAGATAGTCATTTAAATCATTTGGATGATGTCTAATACAGGTTGCTAACCTGAGATATAATCCAATAAGTACTTTCTCATATAATAATTGTTCACTTATGTTTTCTTTAATTAGTAAGTGACTCGCTGCTGAAATGATCGTTTCTTTAGATAAATCATCTGGTGAAGAACAAAATGCATAGATTAAATCATAAAGGGGGTCTCCGATAACAGGAGTCGGGTCAATCACACCAATTAAACGTCCATCATTATAGATGAAATTGTGCACTCCACAATCCCCGTGCAATAAAAATGGTTCTCTGTCTAGGTTATTTATTTTTGAACTTTTGACAAGGTTAAGCACAAAGGTAAACTCATCTTTTTCTAGGTATGAATCTAAAATCTTATTTGCTTCAATAATTTCATTCAAAAGAAAACTTTGCCAAGAATCTGTTAATTCATCCGCCCATCCCCAACCAATATCATTTGGCACGGCCTTATACTGGTTAATAAGCCCTTGCACAAGTGCTTTTAGCACTTCCTGTTTATTTTTTCTTACATAATTTGTAGAACCAGTAATGAATGCATAAACTATGTAATTATCTGATGGTTCAACAAAGAGAAGACGAGGTAATAGATATAAATCCTTGTAAAAGGTAAGAAAATTCGCCTCAGATTGAAGAACTTGCGGTTCATTCAACTTAACGACATATCTTGCACCATCATTGGTACTCAGGAGATACAAGTCACTTACAGTGCCTCCATTTAATTGTTCATACTCAACGGCACTCGAATGGATTATTTCTTTATTATTTAATTCTTTAATTACCTCTTGAATGTCCATATTTTTCCTCTTTCATTAGAATGTTACTTAATTAATTTGCTCTCTTTCAAAAAAGCGCATCTTATTCGAGAATAGCGCCCGATTACGGAATAAAGAATCATTTCATCCCTTTTCTTAATTTGACCATGTTATACCAGTTTACTCCACCATGTTTTGATTCAGACATACCATGGTTAACAAATCCAAACCTTTCATAAAAAGAAACTAATTCTTGTTTACATGTTAAAGTGATTCCTTCTCTTTCATTTTCTTCTACAAGCTCTTCCATTTTCTCAATTAAAATCTTTGCAATTCCTTGATTTCTAGCCTGTTTGGACACTGCTAACCCTAAAATACTCTGATATCCCCCTCTTTTCGGATTCTCTTTGATTTCCTTAAAAAGATTATCCGTTATATAAGGTTGATTAATAATAGGGCCATTAATATAACCAAGTATCTCCCCCTCCTTTTCTGCCACAATAAAGGTATCAGCTATCAACTGAATCCTCTCCACAAACGCTTCTTTTGTGGCAGCTTCTTCTATTGAAAAGCCTTCATTCTCAATTAATAACAGCTGTTCTAAATCTGTAGTTTGAACATTTCTTAAAGAAATCATCTTATTAACACCTTTCCTAACTGGATTGACCTAAAAACATTATTAGTAATGATTTTATGGGCTAAAACAAAAAATGTTTAGAACTTAAACATTAATAGTTTAGGTTCTAAACAATAATTTGTCAATAAAGCTTAATTTATGTATGATTACTTCTCATTTTTTTCTACATCACGCATATCCAACAACTCAGTATACTTTTGCATAACTTTATAAAAAACATTAATTTCTTCAGTAGTAAAACTATTACGCAATGTTTTATCAGCCCGAGTGAGTTCTTTAATATCATAATCCTTATGTGCTATACTTAGAAGTTTTCCCTTATCAGTAACATACAAATGTACGTTCTTGGCATTTCCAGCTTCTTTTTTTCGTATTATCAAATCTCGCTTTTCTAGTTTGGTAATAATCTGTGATACAGCACCTTTTGTACGATTCCACTCCAATGCTACCTCAGTAACAGTGATTCCTGGATTCTCTTCAATAAGAGTAAGAGTATGTACTTCAACCATATTAATGATTTCCCCTGTACCATAATCACGAGCTGTTTTTATATAATCATTGTAATTCATAACAAATTTATAGATAATATTCGCATTTGCATCTAACTCATGGTACTTAGCATTTGTTTGAATCACATTTTCAAAATGTTCCATTTCGCCTCAAAACCTTTCGACTATAGCAGTTCTGCATTGAAAATTCCTTCTTAAACCTGCTTGTACATTAAACACCTCAAAATTTTACAATACATTCTAAAGTATAACCTAAATATCTTGGTGTTGTTCCACAATCTGGCCCGATTGTTGAATAGCATAACTGACGTTTAGTTTTAAATGACTTTATTATTTTTTAAACGACTTTAATATATATGTTATCAAGACCTAAATTATAAAAATCCTTAAAAATAAAGAAGAGCACATATTAGTTATGTATAATATATGCTCTTCTTTTATTCAATTAAAGCGCCCATTTGTTGAAGATCACATGCCTTAGAATGAATCATTTTTCTTGTAGATAAGCACCCTTTAGTTTTGATTAAAAGTGATTTAAAAAAAGAGAGTATAAGTATATCAATATGTTATGTTTGGGCTTCTACGATGCTTTGTAGCCTGCTCAAAGGCATAAGCGACTTTTATTAAAACACCTTCATTAAAAGCAGTACTTGCCAAAGTGAAACCAAAAGGTCTTCCACTTTTCATATATCCAGCAGGTATAGCTATGGAAGGATAACCAGCTTTCGCACATATTGTTGAACCTATATACGAAGGGACACATCAAGACCATACGTCTTTAAGGCAAAATCAATGCCTTGTTCCTGGGAAAAATACAAATCTTCTAATTTTGCATTCAAATATTCAGGATTTCTTAATGTATTAGGAAAACTTTCTCTTAGCTCCAACTTATTTTGACCGTACTTTAATGCTTTTGCTTCGATATTTTTGTTAAACTGAATTAATTCAGCAATAGAATGTACAGGTGTATTCGATGGTAATTTTGAAAGATAATTTTCTAAGCTATGTTTCAATTCATATAATGACACTCCCCAGCTCCATTCTCTATGAAAAGAGGGAATCTCTATATTTTCAAAGACCTGTGCGCCTTCATTTTTTAGTGTTTGAATGACATTATTAAACAATTCCTCATCGTACTCTTCAGATTCATAATAATCATTAGAAGCTTTGTTGAATACTCCAATTTTAGCATCCTTAAGACCCATAGAATCTAAATAAACTGTATAATCCTGTTGTAACCTTCCTTCATTTTTATGTGTAGCAGGATCAAGCTTATCAACTCCAGTTAAAGTTCCTAATAAAATTGCTGCGTCTGTAACAGTTCTTGCGAATGGTCCTGCTGTATCTTGAGAATATGTAAAGGGAATAATCCCACTGCGACTAACTAAACCAACAGTAGGTTTAATACCAACCACAGAGTTTGTAACAGCTGGACTAAGAATAGAAGCATCTGTCTCAGTACCTACTGATAATACGGTAAAATTTGCAGCAACCGCCACTGCTGATCCTGAGCTTGAACCACCAACAAAAAGATCAACATCCCCATATGGATTTAATACTTGTCCGCCTCTCGAACTGTAGCCAGCCCACATTTCAAAAGACATCCCATTAGCTAATTCTGTCATATTCGTCTTACCTAAGATAACTGCGCCTGCTTTACGGAGTTTTTTAACAAGAAATGCATCTTTACCACTAATATTATTCTCAAGTGCAATTGTTCCTGCACTTGTATGCATTGAATCATTTGTTTCAATATTGTCTTTAATAAAGACAGGAATACCATGTAAAGGTCCTCTAACACCTTTTGTTACTCTTTCATAATCTAATGCTTCAGCAATGAATATTGCGTCAGGGTTTATTTCAAGAATAGAATTTATTTTCGGGCCGTCTTGGTCATACTTTGCTATTCTAGACAGGTAATACATTACCAACTCTTTTGAAGATACTTCTCCATTTTCCATCGCTTTTTGTATGTCATTAATCGTTAACTCATCTCTGAAAAATTTATTAAAATTAATTCCCATTAAACTCTCCTTGTACTATCAAATTTAAATTGATTTATATTTAGATCTATAATTCTATTCTATATATAAATTCAGTAATCCTTCTTCAACTATCTGGCCCTATACAAAAAGACACGCATTTATCTATGCTTGCGTCTATTTCGATTAAATATTATTTTTAGTAGCTTTCAAAAATATTTACTATATAAATCATGTCTCAACTTTCCGCTGAGCTGCGCATATATTTTTGTAGTTTCACTCTTCTCATGACCACGTAAGCTTTGGATTACTTCAAGAGGTGCTCCGTTGTTGATCATGTGAGTCGGATAGCTATGTCGTAATTGATGCGGATGAATACGCTTTTTTATTTCCGCATGACTTGAAATACGCTTGATGATATATCTCATAAGGTCGATACTCATACGTCTTTTGGGTCTTCTTTCGGTGATAAACTGGCATGGATCCTCATCGTCTCGTTCGTCTAAGTATCTATTTAGCCATAAAGAGCAGCGAGTATTGAAGTACACTTCTCTTTCCTTATCGCCTTTTCCATGTACAATAACAGAATTTGTCGAGAAGTTAATATCATCTCGATTGAGTTTTACAACTTCTCCAATACGACAACCGGTAGAATAAATAAATTCAAATAATGCATTTTCCATGGGGATTTGGCACGCTTCCCTAAGATGTTCTATTTCAAGTTCTGAAAGGAATTTTGGGATTCTTTTGCCCAACTTTGGTTCCTTTAATTGTAAATTCATTCATTTCAATATCGCCAAAAAATCTTAATAACAGATTATATTGAAAGCAATAGGTTTTCAATGTTAGAGCTGAATATCCCTCTATCTTCTTATCTAATGATACTTCTCCCATGCTTCAGATAATAACATTTAACTTCACTCTCCTAGGTTATGAACCATTTAATTTAGATTCTATTATGTCAAATGGAGAAAAATTCATACTAAAGTTATTCAACAATCTAGGAGTTACTATTTTCTAGAAACTCTCATAACCCTTGGGAGACGTAAAAAAGACGCTTTTCTTATTTCGGAAAAGCGCCCTTTACTTGAATAACTTAAATACTTATGTCAGTTGCATCCTCTGTGGGATGCCCCTAACTATATATAAAATTCAAAAATAAATATTTCTTAATCCAAAAATTGTCTTTACATATAAAATTCGCAGTATATTTACAACGTAAAGGAAATGCTAATATAAAAAGCCAAAAGAAATTTGGCTTTTTTATTAATACATCTAAGAGGTATTCTGTAGATAGTAATAAATTCAATATTGAACCACTATTTCTAATTATGTTTACGCTACCTGCTAGGCCCTTCCTAAACTGCACTGCTTTATAAACTAAATAAAAATTAAGCTAAAATGTGTTAAAAAATACATTACGATGCTTCTGCACTTTCAAAATAGAGTCGATTATTTAAATGAATACTTAATTATTGAAAAGCATTAATATATATTGCCATATTTGTTGCAATTAAATTCAATAGTAAATACTTTTTCGAATGATAAATTGTTGAGTGTGAAAATCCCTTCAATCTGAATACTAAATTTTTTTCCACCGTCTACCAAAGTTGTTCGAACGGAGGTCTGCTTCCACTTACCAGTATTACCAGTCGAACTGGCTAATTGTGTTAAAACATTGTCTACTGATACAAATACTTGACGGTCAAGTTCTGAACTATATTGTGTATCAAATTTAGCTGTAACTTCAATTTTTCTTAAAATATCGGGAAAGTATAAATATGTTGATTTAGTCGTTTCTCCATTTATATTAGTCACTGCTGGTTTAAGAGAAGAAGACATCTCAGCTATTTCTTCACGTTCCGTTGCCAAGTGTTGGTGGATCATATTTTGAACCATTTTTTCATATTCTTTTGGTGCAACCCACTCTGATTCTTTAAACTCCTTAATTGGTTGCACACCAATTTCTATCCCCGTTTTCAGTTTCATCGCTTGATCTACGATCTTTAAATACTGTTTATAGTATTGTTGTTTCTGTTCTTCTGTAAATGGATTAGGTATTTGATTTTTATCATAAATGTTCATTTGACTTGTGGGATTTTCTTCTTGTTTTTTCGTTTGAATACTCGGTAACACTAAAAATACTGCTATTATAATTGCGAGAACAGAAACAAATAACGAGTGCATATGAAATCTGGATGTAGGAGATTGACGTACACGATATCGAATCATTTCCTTTTCTTTTTCAGTTAATTTCATATTTGCCGGAATAGATTTTTCTAGTTCATTTTTAAAATTCATACTCTCCCTCACCCTCCTCAATCGTTATTTTCGCTAATTTTCTTCCCCTCGCTAATCGTGTTTTTACCGTATTAACTGAACAGTTTAAAACATCGGCGATTTCCATTACAGATAATTCCACATAGTAATACAACCATATGACTTCTCGATATTTAACAGGTAGGCTACTAACTAATACTGCAATATTTTGAGTTTGTTCCTTTTGTATGCATTCCCCTTCAACTGAACCGGGATTTTTCCATATTTTAATCCTATCTGTAACTACTAACTTTCTATAATGCCAGCTTTTCAAATAATTTTGACACTCATTTACTGCAATACGATATAAATAAGTTTTAATAGTAGAACGACCCTCAAAATGTTCAAGATTTTTGTAATATTTAATAAAAACATCTTGTACGATATCCTCTGTTTTCTGAATATCTTTTACATATGTAAAAATTAAGCGTTTTAAATAATCACCATGTTGTTCCATTGCTTCATTTAAGTGACGCTCCTTCTCATCAACAGTCAAAAGATAACCTCCTCTCTATAATCTTAGACAAAGCTGTAAGTTAATCAGTTTCATTTTAAAAATAAAAAGCTATAAAATCCTCAACGAACTTATAGCGTAGTTAATTTTATTGTTAATGAAAGAAATCTGCTCCCATAGTGAGTATTAATAAAATTTAGAATCTATCTCAGAGAGATTAGGTACAATCTTTCACAAATACCATACTATCACTGTCATAAGTATTCATTTTTTCTTGATATTTTTCCTCCATTAAATGGCCCTATACATTAAGAAAGAGCGCAATTCTCATTCTGGAATTGCGCCTGATATTTGAAAATCCGCTATAAATTTGAATAGTTATTGAAACAAAATTATTCGCCTTTATCAAAATCTAAATGAACAGAATCTGCAATCCTTTCATAGCCAATTTCCCTATAAATCTTATTTGATGTAGGATTCATCAAATCTGTGTATAGTACGCAAAAATCGAAATCTTTGAGTAGTTCTCTTGAAACCGCCGCAACAAGCGCCCTAGCATATCCATTTTTGCGCTTTTCCTTTGGCGTAAATACCAAAGTAACGGTTACACCGTTCTTTGTCGGACGTGACTTCTTCATCATAGATACAATCTTTCCTTTATCCTCCCAAAGAAAAACCTCACGTTCCTTTAAAAACATTGCGACACGTTTTTTCACGTGTTCGATTGGTGAAATCGGCATTCCGGTATCAATTTCGAATAAGTTGAACCACTTTTCGATACGTGAAGAATCATTTTCTTCTGCATAGCGCCAATTACCAGGACTATGTTCAAGCGTTTCATTTACCTTATTTAATCGATACAATCCCTGATCCATAAGTAGTCGATGAGTCATATCGGTTTTAATTTCCCACTTCTTCGCGACTTTGTATGCCCACGGTTTCAAACTGATAATCGAACGAAAGTTAATGTCATGTTCGAGCATATTTTTTATGAAGAACTCTATTATTTCTTCTAAACGGATTTCATCGACAAAAATTAGATTTAACGGATGCGGGGGAGTCATTTGAAAAAGGGCTAATATTTTTCCGTCCTCTTCAATTGTCGCCATAAATGGATTCTCATAATTACCAGCTTTAATCGCTTGTAGCACACCAAAAAACAGACTGAATATATCTTCCTTTTCCAATAAAATCGGCTCTATCTTTCTCAAAATCATGAGCATTATCGTAAACTTTAAATTTCATTTTCAATCCCCCATTCTTAATCAGATAATATCGAAGGCACCGATTTAGAAACACTATTTTATCCGGAAATCTGGCCCGTTTGACGCAAAGTCTTTACCCAGCAAATGCGCCCTTTAACGGAATAACCTGATATGGCCTCATGCTTAGGATCGATTAATTGTTCTTCTTCTATCGCACCCGTTCGTAATATAAGGTTAGCCAGATTTTTCTGGTTGACCTTTTTTCATATGGTCTTAATATAACGGTAGTCGGGGTAGAACGTCGCACCCGTGGGATTTAATCCCGTCAGCTAAACTGTTCACCCCCTACTTGTATAAGCATGTTTCAGGCTGGTTGGGACAACGATCCCGTTTAACAAGCGAACCTATGACATTACAAGAAGCCTTAGGGGATACCGACTAATATTGTATTTCTAGGAGGAGATAAAGTATGAATCCAGTCATTGGTCTGGACGTATCAAAAGGAGAAAGTCAGGTACAGGCATTTTTAGATAAGGGTAAACCATATCGTAAGAGCTTTAGTATTAAACACGATCTTGAAGGTTTAGGGAGTTTATTAGAATTCCTTCATGAGGTGGAGAGAGCAGCTGGCGGTTATCAACCTTCGGTTGTTTTAGAATCAACTGGGCACTACCATACTCCCGTTATTCAGTTTTTAGAGGAACAAAAATATGTTTTTATTATTGTTAATCCTCTTATCTCACACAGAGCTAAGAGCTCAAGCCTACGAAAGGTGAAAACAGATGCAATTGATGCTTATCACCTTTGTGAACTGTATTACAAAGAGGAGTTAGAGCCTTACAAGAAGCGTGGAATTCAACTCTTAAACCTTCGTAATCTAACAAGACAACAAGAGAGTATTGCAGAAATATCAGCGAAAACAAAGTTACAGCTGCATTCTCTGATCGATCAGGTATTTCCTGAGTATCGAGGGGTGTTTGGAAGCCTCTATTCAAAGGTATCGTTGCTTACTTTACTAGCATTCCCTACTTCAAAGGCAGTATTAAGTGTGAGTGATAAAGAGTTAACGGATAAAATAGCTTCATTATGTACAAGTCGTTCGGAGTCTTGGGCAAAGGAAAAGGCACAGAAGTTGCGAGAAGCAGCCCTTCGTAATCCTTTTCAAGACAATCTCTACCAAAGTCATATCTTTAACCTTGAGATCTTAGTTAAGATTGTTCTTCAATACCAAGAGCATCTATCCAAGATTGCGGATGAAATAGATGCTCTCGCTAAGGGAATTGAAGAATATGAGATCCTACAATCTATCCCTGGTATTGGAGAAAAAATCGCTGGAACGATTATTTCTGAAATCGGAGAGATAGATCGGTTTAATGATGCCAAGAAGTTAGTTGCATTCGCTGGAATAGATCCTAGTGTGTACTCTTCTGGAAAGTTTACTGCATCCGTAAATCGAATTACCAAACGTGGCTCATGTAGACTTCGCCATGCCCTGTATATGGCTGTTCAAAGTGGTATTCGGGATGCCCGTAAAAAGAAAACGACTGATGAAATCATTCCACGGAATAGAAGACTACGAGAGTTTTACGACAAGAAACGAGAAGAAGGAAAACCCTTCAGAGTAGCAATCATTGCCTGTGCAAATAAGCTCTTACATTGGATTTACGCATTATTAAAAAGTAGATCCACTTTCCAAGATATGTTTTAAAACCTATCTCTAACTAAATACGTCAAAACCTTCCAATAAGAGCATAAAGGAAGGTTATTTGGCATGAACATTTTTAGTATATCATGAGGTTATTAAACTTTTTATTGAAAAATGTTGACAAACTATTAGCTGGTTTAGCTTAAGTACAGTTATTCACAATCTTACGTTTAAAAGTTATTAAATTCAGAAGAGTTCATTATTTTTTGAAAAAATTCGTTTTTAGCCTGCCTATAATCATCCATTTTTCTTCCGTCAAACTTTCTTTTTAACTCATCATATTCTCCCCTGTAAGCATCATTTAATAATAAAACATCTCGAAATTTCCAAAAGAAATCATATTCCGAATCTATGATAGTTAATTGAACTCCAATAGGGGGGACTGTTGAATCGTCTTTAAATGCTCTGAACCAGTCTGTTTTTCCACTGCCTTCATTAAGCTCATAAACTGCTGTAAGTGTCTGAACTGCCTTTAGGAATTGTTCTGGAGAAACACGTGCCTGTGTACTAAGAAAGCTTTCTCAGCCTTTTCATAAACATGCCTATATTCAAAAAAACTGACATGTTCCATATTACCCCCCCATAGGATATACTTAATGGTTAATTTTACCATATTATTCAGCTATACTGCCAAGTTGGCGAAAGCTTTCTAAGGAGCCATTCCTTCTTAAAACTAACTGACCTGTTTGCTGCATAGTGAAAGGTTATTCACATAAGGATTCTACTTGTTTATCAAATTTTACATTTCTCTTGTAGTACACACCATTTAATTTTAACAGTATAAAGTCACCAACTTCTTTTTCGTTTCGGTAAGCTTTGACTAAGCAACCTTCGTATGTTAAAAGCAGCTCTCTTTCTTCTTGATTCTGGTCACGGATAAACTTTATTTTTTCAGCCCTTTCTATCCATTTGTTGATATCTTCAAGCCTGGTTATTTCTTTACGTTTACCGTTTTTTTCTTTAATTTCAATTTTTGTTATATAGTTAGCGGGATAGATTTCCCCAAAAAGCATTTCGCCTTCTTTTTTTTGACAAGACATTAGACTTGCTATTAAAACAACTAAACAAGTGTACAAAAGAATGCTTCTCAAGAAACCATTCCTCCTAATATCACAGAGCAATTTTGCTACTTATATTCTATTTATGGTTCATACAGTCCTTCTCTTATTCAAAATAAAGACTGTTGGAGTAATAAAAAAGGCTGCCATAGCAGCCAAATCTTTGTTCAACTAACTCACCCGTTACTTTAAGTACACTTTTTCACAATCTCTCTGAGTATCATAAATTCTTAAGAATCTCTAAAACACTGGCTTAATATTGTTTGCTATAATAAAACATAGATAATTGTAATCTAAGAGGTGAATCAAAATGTATTGGACTCCATTATTTGAAAACGATGTACCAGTAGCACACTTCTGCTCTTAGTGGAGTGAAGGTGACTACATCTCTCCGTTAGGGGCATTGTCGACCTAATCAAAAAAACGGAGGGTACAAAAAATGAAAAATACCTTAATAGGTTCTTTATATTTAATACTAGCTTCAAGTATTTGGGGCGGAATGTACGTTGTTGTTAAAGTTGTAGTATCGGTCATACCTCCACTGGAACTTGTGTGGATGCGATATGTAGTAGCTATTGTTGCACTTCTCATTATCGGCTTTATAACAAAACAAAAATGGCGAATCGAAAAACGTTATTTCTTAATTATCATAGCCATTGGAATCATTGGTAATGCCATTTCAATCGTTGCTCAGGAAACTGGTACTATGCTATCCACAGCACAAATGGGAGCCATTATAACTTCTTCAACACCAGCATTTATGGTTATTTTTGCTCGCTTAATCCTTAAAGAACGGATGACGTTAAGAAAGGGAATCTCCGTTTGTTTAGCGACAATTGGAGTATTTCTCATTGTTGGAATTGGCGATGTGAATATGTCCGGTACACTTGGAGGTATTGCACTTCTTATTGCAGCTTTAACCTGGGCACTCATGTCTGTACTTGTAAAGCTTTTGCCTAGTGATTACTCACAAATTGTAGTAACCACTTATTCTATCTTGGTAGCATTAATTGTGCTGACTCCTTTTGTTTTGCCAAGGTTACACGAAATTAATATCTCTCAACTGACTCACCCGACCATTTGGAGTGGACTCTTGTATTTGGGTATTGTTTCAACAGCAGGTGGATTTCTACTTTGGAATCGTGGATTACAAATGCTTAACGCCTCAAGTGGAGGAATATTTTTCTTTTTTCAACCCGTGGTTGGAACATTACTTGGATGGCTTATACTAGGAGAGAACATAGGTTTAACGTTTTGGATCGGCTCTATCCTAATTCTCACAGGTGTTTTATTCGTTATCAACGAGAAAAAATAGTATTTAGAACCCCTTCAAATTGTATTTGAAGGGGGTTTTGCTTGTTTAACAGCATTAATCATAAATTCGGCTTATTAAACTAAACTGCCCTGTTAGTTTAAGTGAAAATCTTCACAGTTTCTTCCTTCTTACCAATTTTTCTTTAAAAGTGATGTTCAACAATCTGGCCCTTTAATGCAAAAAAGCACAGATCCATACTCTGGAAATACGTTCTTTAATTGAATAACTAATATCTAATTTCACTAAAGTCACCTTTAGTGAATTAGATAATTGATATTTCCTGATTTTACTTCTCATTTAATGTCTTAATAAATCCAATAAACTTATCTATTTGTTAATATTTAAGAAAAATAGAACCCCCATAAACTTGGAAGTTCTATTGGCTTTATTGTCTTATTAAACTAACGCCCCTTTTTGTTGATTAACACTTTAACTTTTAAACTCCATAAAGTGACTTGAATGTGGATAAAGATTCCCTTTTGTAAATCCGATAGAGGAATAAAATTTATCAGCTTGTTCGGTATCTGTATGAAGCACCAAAATTTTATAATATCTTTTTGCTTCTTCAATTATCTTTTTGACCAAAAGGCTTCCTACACCGTTTCTTCTATACTCTTTATCGACATAAAACCTTCTTAACCTACCAATATATTGTTCATTGGAAAATGGGTCTTTATTTAATCCACCAATAGCAACAATTACACCTTCTTCATTAAACACACCAAATAAACCTTCGCCAAAATGGTTAAAAGTATTACTCCCAATTTTATAATCATTTATTAATCTTTCTACAAAACGAAACCCATCTTCTTTGCTTTGCTTGACTAAACTATCCAAATTAAAATTCAACAAATTATTTATATGCTTTACCACATACTTCTCCATTTTTGTCCCCTTCAATTAAGTAATTCTTGTTGAACTATACTGCCTCGTTAGTTGATTAAAGAAATAACTTTTACACAGTAAACTTAGATAATCTAAGTGTATCATACGTTTCCTTGTTTGGAATTAAATTCCATTTCTTTTTTTAATTCCCGGATTAGGAGAAACATTACGGATAAATGGTAAAGCTTATATTTGCCGTGACCCTGAGCTTCTTGAAAGATGCACAGTGAATGGAAAATATCCTTTATTTGGAGTTTTGGTGGAAGTAAAAGAATGCTCTGCCCACTGTGCTAATGCAATTATACGATCTCAGCTGTGGAAATCTGATTCATGGTTAGCGAAAGAAGAACTCCCGTCAGTTCCTAAAATGCTGGTAGCTCACTCAAAAATCCCAAATGTTACTGCTGATCAAGTAGAAAAGGAATTAAATGAAGGATACACCAACCGATTTTATTGAATTTATTTTATGATGCTTTAGGATATTATCAGGTTTAACACTCCCTGTTTTAGGGAGTGTTTTTGTTTGAACTAATCTCTTTGCAGCCAGGTTAATGCCGAATTTTATGTAATTAATTCAAGGAAGCGGAATTTTTTGAAAAGATGATGGACTGTCAATGAGGTCTCTGTCATCGACTGCGCTTCTTGTGCCGATAAATCCGCTGTCGTCTCCGAAGTTTTGGCCGAATCCCTGTGTTTTTTTATCGGCATTGTTCCAGTCTGCCAATAAATTTTGTCCGATGTTGACCGCTGAAGCATTTTCAAAGGAATTAATTTTCAATAAAAAAATATTAATATTAATAGAAGCACCTGTCACGGTAGTCCCCCCTTTTTTCAATTTATATTCAGGGATTTGATTTTTATCACGCAATAAAAGGGCTTAAAGCCTATAAGCCCCTAGAGTGGCTAGGCAAGGAGGCGGCAGCATGGACTTTAATAAGCTGATGCAATGGATGGAGCTCGCCCAGAAATACCAGACGACGGATTTTTGGAATGGTGTTTTTGAACAGACCTCCTTTAACCAATTTATGAAGGAAAATATGGACATGAGTTCCCCGCAGGGTCCCGCGCCTGATGGGGGTGCAGCACCCATGCCGCGCAGTGATTTTCCAGCCGTTGATATTTATGTGACAGACACGGAAGTTATTATCCTTGCCGATCTTGCGGGGTACACGAAGGAGAATATTCAGGTATCTGTTTCCGGGGCAAGGCTTTTGCTGAGAGGAAGCATGAATTCAATGATTGCCGGCCAGGCCTTTTTAAAGGAAAGAACGCAGGATGAATTCCGGAGGATCATCGACTTGCCCGAGCCTGCTGAATCGAACCAAATCACTGCTAAATTCGAACACGGACTTCTTCGTTTAACATATAACAGACAATATATGGAGGAAGAGCGGGTCAATATTGAGTAAGCTCCGGAACAGAAAGCGAGGATGAAACATGCCCTTATTCAGCCAAAAAAAGAACGGAGAAGACACACCAGATTTCGAAACACAAATACGGAGAATCAATACCCTCGAAGTCCATGTAGACCGGTTATTAAAGCTGGAAAACAGGGTATCTCCCCTGCTGATGGGAGCAAAAAAGCCTGCTGAGAAGAAGACTGAAACAGGCGGCATAATTGGCAGTGGGGACCGGGCATTTCAGGAAATGAACAAGAGACTTCAGCGCCTTGAACAATCACCCCGGGAATGGGCCAGTAAACTGAATGCGATCGAGCAGCGGGTAAAAATGGAACAAGCCTCAAGGAATTATGATGAATATCTGAATGAAATGGATGAGCGAATTTTTGCCATGGAAGAGAAAATGATACAGATGCACGGCACCCAGCTAGAAATCCTTTCCCGCCTTGATGAGATGTGCGGGGAACTGGCAGATTATAAAAAGCAGGCTCCCGAAAAAGATAAACAGCAGGTAATCGTCAAAGAGATTAACATTGAAAAGTTTTACCTCGATAAATACGAGCAAAACAATAACTTTGCCCAGCTTGGCATCAAGGAATTAAGCGGAGCACTAAATATCGGGGCAACCTATGGCACTGGAGTGGTTCCTGAAGCGCTCACACAGCAAATGAAGGACGATATGGCTGAGCTTCAGGCAGCAAAGGATGACTTGCCGGACAAGCAGGTGACACCGGAAAATGCAGAGATGAAAGTTGAGGAAGAGTTTTATTCAGAGGTTTCTATTGATGATGAGTCGAGTTAGATGGTATATACGATCTTTTGTTGTTCAGGTTGAGGGCACATTCAATGTTTAATAAGTTTAGTGGTGGCAGATTTTGAAGACAGGCGGAGAAATTCCCGGATTCGAGGGGCAGTTATAACATGGCCAAAGTCAAAAAATGATTCACTCCTAAAGAAAGAGCATGTTTATATATCATGCCCCAAACTTATCTATTTATTTTTTTAATGATGTGTACAGGCATTGAACATTATGTATTAAAAAGCGTTCCCTGCAGTGCTTTTATGTAACGATCTGCTGACTTCTGAACAGCAAGGTCCGCATGCTCTGACACGACTCGGTGAAAAGCATTATAAATACGGTTGAATGGCAGCCCCTTTACTTTATCCGCCATCTCTCTTACTTTACTGGCAGGGAGTGGAATCAGATTAGGATAACTGTACATGAAACTCACCCACTGGCGGTCGGCGGCCACTTGAATAACATCACCTGTTAGCAGAATACCCTTTTTATGGTTTCCTCCTTCCCAGTGTAAAACAGTTCCTCCTTTAAAATGGCCTCCAAGACGATTTATAGTAATACCATTTGTTAATTCCAAAGACTCACCTGACCAAAAAATTATTTTGTTACTTGGGCGTGTTACCCATTCCTTATCGTCTTCATGGATGTATATAGGTGCATTGAATGTCTCAGCCCATTCAACTTGTGCAGAATAATAATGCGGATGAGATAGGGCAATTGCTTGAATTCCACCCAAACCATTAATTTTTTCGATGGTCTTTTCATCTAAATATGTAATACAATCCCATAGCACATTAAAACGTTGATTTTGAATAAGGTAGGCTGTTTGACCAATCGCAAATTCGGGTTTTGTTGTTATACTATATAAATGTTCCTCTTCATGCAAAATGTTGTTTGAATATACCTCACGCATAGCTTCTAATGTTGTCCAAGACTGTCCCGCAGGATTTATGTATTGTCTCTCTTCATTACAAATCAGACAGCTTTTAATTTCTCCCAGATTTTGAAGGTATTGAACACCGCATGTTGTACAAATAGAATATGGCATCGTTTTTTACACCCCTCTTAATAATTGATTGACTAAATCTATTAACAGATAAATTCAAAATAATTGCTTAATTTACCATATCTTGAGTATACAATAAATAAGCCATCCGCCTATTACTAAAATTAAAGAGAAAAATATGTTGAGAGAAAAACTGAAACAGGCGGCAAAGGATGACTTACCGGACAAGCAGGCAGCAACGGAAGATGGGGATTATGAAACTCCTCCTGAAAATCAGCTCTTTTGTTTCCAGAATTATGGATGTCCAAAGCGCCTCTCATTCAAGCGAAATGTCCCCTGATTAGAGCGAAATCCTAATCCATTAGAGCCAAATCCGGCATGATTCGAGCCAAATGCCGAAACACACAAAATTGAGCATTTTTCAACATGCTAAAGATTTGATACCCTCTTTTGGTAAAACACTATTGAACGGGTATTCTATCTTCAAAAATTCCTCCTCTATCACTGTGTTTCACCAAAAATGACTCGCTTTGATCTTAAATTCCTTAAGGAGCTTCAGCCTCTTTATTAACAGGGACAAGATTTGATACTCTCTTCTGGTAAAACACTCTTGAACGAGCATTCTATCTTAAGAAAATCCTCCTCTATCACTGTGTTTCACCATAAATGACTCACTTCCTCTTAAACTCCTTAAGAATCTGGAACTTTTTTATTATCGGGCTAAACATTAGATACTCTTTTCTTGTAAAACACTCTCTAAGAGGGTCAACTCTCTTAAAAACGATTCCTTTCCCAATAGTGAATTTCCATTTATCTGGATAATAAATCAAAATCCCTCTCGATTAGAGCGAAATTACACGTAATTAGAGCCAAATCCCCCATGATTAGAGCCAACCTTCTCCCCCGCTCCTAACCGCAAAAAAACACCTCAAAATTTGAGGTGCATCAATTATGCAACAGATAAGCAATCAAAATATAACGCTGCGGCGCTGATCCTATATAAGAAAATGGGTAGCAGGTGCTGACTGTCAGTGTGGCCCTGGGCTTTGGCACAATTACGGTCCGGTCATTTTTATCTACAATTCTCACCTTCCGCACCTTATAGGTGAACTTGCCGGCAGAGGTTTTTACAGTTAATAAATCGCCGACACCCACTTCGCCAAGTCTGCGGAAAACGGTATCGCGGTGGCCGGAGAGCACTGAATTGTCGTTTTCGCCGGGAAGGACACTTTTCGCGTAATGCCCGACTCCCTTCTTCAGTTCATCCTCGTCAGTTCCGTGGTAAATTGGCAGGCTTGCCTTCAGCTTAGGAATGTACAGTGTGCCCATCTCTTCCCCTTGCTTCGGCCGCACGGGGTAAAGCTCTGGGGGTGCATCCTGTTTCACGGAAGCTGCAGGTGCCGCTGACGGCTTACTCACAGGCTCATCCTTGCTGTCCAGCTTGTATAGAAAATATCCTTTTGCAAACGTATAAGCATTGGTTGAGGTAAAAGCAATCCCTAACACAATCAGCAGCAGCGCAGCAATCAGGAGTCCTTTCTTTTTCATCAAGCAGACCTTCTGTATGTTCTGTAAAGCATGAAGCCAGATAGAATCATGGCTAATCCAAGGATTATGTTAGAAACATAGTTTCCAGCTGTTTTAGGCAGTTTTCCGCCTTTTTCGGTATGCATGACAGCCGATTTTAGCTTCTTCGCTTTCTTAGAAGCTGTTTTCTTAGACTCTGCCTTCTTAGGCTCTGCCTTCACAGCTTCTTTTACTTTAACGGCTGCTGTTGAGACATCTTTCCCGATATCCTTTACTTTTTTTGAATCTACCATATCACCGGTGATAACCAGGTCAGCCAAAAGCTTTCCGGAAAGGTCATAAATATTCACTTTTAAATTGGCATTCGTCAATTCGTCCATATTTAACAATCCCAAAGAGTTAAAGGAGTTTCTTTTCCGCCCTTCACAAGGTGGAAATCTGCCTTCAGCTCAAGCATTGAAAACATTTCATCATAAATGGAAAGGAATTCTTTAACCTGCTGCGGAGAAAGCTGGTCCAATGATTCGAACTGGGCGAACTCTTCCATCCTTGTTCCAAAATCTTCAAACTTCGCAGTTGCTTCAGGAGTAGACAGCTTCTCATCGAGTGCCGCAAAATGCTCGCTAATATTTTGAAGCTCTCCGTCTGTTAAGCCGATTTCATCCTTCATGGACGCAAGAATTTCTTTGAAAAATGCCTCGTCCATTTCGGGGCCATCTTCAGAATCTCCATAAAAGGAAACTGCATCATCCAAGTCGCTGATAAATACATAATCATCGAGACTTTCTCCGTTTTCCTTCAAAAGGGATTTCAGCTCATCCATCGTTAAGTCATAATCGCTCAGTAATCCAGTGAGATTGCTGTAATCAGCGGCAATCGCCTCACCCTGATAATCCTTCAATTCTGCAATATTTTTAAAATCTGCAAGCTCTTCATCATATTGTGACAGAGACATTTCGATATCTTCTTTTGTCACATCAAATCCCCGGACAGCAGACAATTCTTTTAAATAGGCATTCAGGTCTGACTCAAAATTCTGATCTTGTGCGGCAAATGATAGATTTGGCGAGAAAGACAGCGCGATCAAAATGGCCAGCAATAGCAGTGAAAATTTCTTCATTAAGTAACCCCGTTTCTGATTTATCATACGCCTTTGATTATATGACACTAGCATAATTAAGCACAATCGGTTTATTTTGGTAATTTTTAATTAGATAAACATCTGCCTTTTGTAGGCCGTACTGAAATTTAAAATTGGGGATGGAGTTAAATATGGCGGAGCGATTGTTTTCACATAAAAAAAAGCCGTTCACAAAATAGAACGGCGTTTACCCAGCTTATTCTTTTCCCTCTGCACTTGCCTTTAAAAGCGCATTCACACTTTCATTGATTGATTTCCGGATATCTTTGCTCACGTACATGTATGATCGTTCGTTATCCCACGAAATTGCTTTACTCATATATTTACCGTTCGGGAGCTTTTCTACATCTATATCAATGAATTCCTCATTATGAATGAAAAATTGTCTTTTTCTCAATTTATCTCCCCCATATAATTTAAATAAATCCTGTTTATGATGGAATCCCCAACAAATCAGCATTTGTATAATTAATGGTAGCACATATCTCCGCATTTGTTCTGTTTTAAGGTCTAATTAAGATTTAAAAACTCTCTATTTCTGCCTGATCGACACCCTTCAGGCTTTTCATGTCATAATAAATGTCGGTCGTGTACACATCATTAGTCGAAACGACCACGCAGCTTAATGCCACATGTTCCCTCTCTTCCTTGACCTTCACTTTCCTTACTTTCAGGTTCTTGCTTTTAAGTTCTTTCAGTAAATCCGTCAAATTTTGTTCTTTTTGAACCTCAAGCTTGACCCTCACCCTCTTTTCCTTTAAACGCGTAGGCCCAATTTTGTTCAGTACAGGCGGGATGATTTCTACGGCAATCAAAATGAAAATTAGAGCGACAATTGCTTCTTCATAAAATCCGGCCCCAATCGATATCCCAATGCCCCCAGCCACCCAGATAATGGCTGCGGTCGTGATGCCTGATATCACATCATTGTTCCGGTGGAGAATGACGCCTCCTCCCAAGAACCCGATCCCTGAAACAATCTGGGCAGCAAGCCTGAGCGGATCCATCGGCTTGGAATAGGGTTCGCTGTACAGAGCAGCTGAATGGATGCTCACAATGGTGAGCAGGCAGCTTCCCACAGTCAGAACCATGGTCGTTTTGATGCCTGCCGGCTTTTGCTTTAATTCCCTTTCCAAACCGATAATGATGCCGACAATTGCCGCAATGCCAAGCTTGATGACAGTATCGTTATATAAATAAGGCAGCAGCACGTCCTTTAATGTATGCATGTTTTTCCCCCTTTTTCTCTATCTTATATTTTAGCTATTTTTAAAAGGATTGATGCTCACTTAAAAAAATAAGTGCTGCAGAGTGATGAAATGAATGTAAAAGGGGTGATGAAACTACAATGAGTTTGTGCGCCTGAAGCAGAAATCGGGTAAGATTTTCTCAAAAAACTTTCCCAAAAATATATGTATTATGCTATCATTCTTTTCAATCAGCGTTACATACTTACCGAGGAGGTGATTATATGAACGAATATAAAGTTACGGTCAAAAATGGCAGCAGCATAATACTTTCTGAGATTGTGAAAGCTGAGGATGAAAGAGACGTTCTTGGCGCACTCCTCATTAACAGTGAATTATTTAATCAGTCCTTTACCGACATAAAGATATTAGAACGCTGAATGTACGAAAGGGTTTCGCGCCCCTCTTTCATTCACTGCAAGAAACAGCACTTAGTGGTACCAGTGCTGTTTTTTTCTTTAAATAATTTCCTGAAACTTCACTCGATAGAGAAATAGTGTACTTTTGCTTAATTCAATAATGTTCTCTATTTCTATTTCAAAGGGAAGCCCCATATTCGTTCCTTCATATTGCCGGTTTATAGCTTCAACAATTTTCCCGGTGCAAACCTCCTGGACAGAAAAAAGCCTCTCAGCATTTAATTCAACACTGTCTGTCGCACATATGAATTGAGTTTGCGATGTTCTTTTGACACTGATATCATTCATCATTCAATCATCCTTTGTCCGTACATATTTGCTGCAATTATACCTCAAAACATCCTTCATTTGTATGATGATGGAGGACTTTCGGCAGCCTTTTTATTTCTATTTGAACCTGCTCGTCTTTCTTTTCCGTAGACCGTGATGAATAAGCAGCCGATTCCGGCAAAAACGGTATAAATGGTAATCAGCTGTCCATAACTGATCAGGGATGAAATGAAGCCGAAAAGCAGATAACCGGCTGTAGAGCCAATTTGTGTGACATTCATATAAAGCGTTGTTGCTGTACCCGGTGCTTCAGGGATGAAATCCTGAAAATAAGAGATGGCGATTCCTGCTGTAATTGATACTTGGGCTGCGCTTAAAATCTGGAGCGGATAAATCTGCTGGGGTTCTGAGACGAATCCGAAGATCAAAAAATAAAAAAAGGCCAGGAAGTAGCCGACTTTTATTAATACGGAATTATCCATTTTGGTTGCCATCATCCCTACAATGATCATCAAAGGCACTTCAAAAATTGGCGCTACACTAAATATAATTCCAACTTGCATTTCCGTTCCGTGCAAGGTCTTTGTTACAAATTGAGGCACATTCAGCATGTGTATGGAAGATGCCGAGTATAGCAGGAAGGCTGCAGCAAGATTTGCAAGTATATGGGGTCTGCTGACATATTTTTTTACCTTTATGCTTTCTTGATTCGGAACTTCCTGACGGGCAATTTCTTTTAATAGAAAAATAGCTGTTAGTGAACCCAATAAATAACACGCTGCCACAAAAAAGAACAAACCCTTGAAATCCAGCATCATCACAAGCCAGGCTCCAAGCGCCGGACCGCCTATCCATGATAAAGCAAAAAACATCCGGAAAATATTCATGATGAGCGGCGTTTCTTCACTGGGAACTTTAGCAGCAGTCAGGGCATCCCTCGCATATGCCCATAGCTGCGGAACGGTCGCAGCCGCACTGCCAAGCACGAAAAATCCTGTTAAACACAGCGCAAAATAATTACGCAGATAGGCAAAAAGGATATAGCCGGCCGCTCCGGCTAATGACGAATAAATCAATATTCTCCGGCGGCTGAGCGTTGTATCAGACTTCTTTGCTATATAACTGCTGATCACCACACCACCGACCGCCATTATGGTCATAAATATCCCAAATCCAATATTGCTCATCCCTGCTTCATCAATGCCAAATAGGGAAGAAAAAGGGGCAAAAAAAGACATCCCCAATCCATAAATGATATTTAGCAAAAATAAAACCGGCAATCCGGGAATCCTCCAAATATAAAGCAATTTATCTCTCAAACCCGTAATCTTATTTACCATGTGCCGCACTCCTGACTATTTAGCAATTTTTAAATTAGTTAGCCTTCAAGGAATTAATAGTTTCCTTGTATTCATGTGCAAAAAAGGCTTAAATTCCGTCTGATAAGGGAAAAACCGATAGTGAAACATATCTTGGTCTCTTTAGACTAGTAGGAATTATAGGAGAAAACAATTGGCAAATCCTTTTGTATCTTATGCTTGTTTCAATCTTATCATTCTCCTTCCTCAAATGGTTACCTAACGGAAGAAAAATGTTTAGTCCATAGTGCTCAAGAATTCCCTTTTTGCAGGCTTAACTCTTCCTTTTCGCTTTACATATATACTGAAGTGCCGATAGAAGAAATATGAATAAAAAATAAAGTTAATAGAGGAAAAGCAATATATGAAAAAAGGAGAACGCATCATGAAAAATCAAAAAGGAGTTGACATTCAGGGGAGCATCTTTGCGGGTAATGGAGATGTTTTTCCGAGTGAGTTCCTTGAAATGTTCAAAAAGTTCATCCGACAGCAGGGCTGGCAATTCGAAGGAAACGCTATTGCCATTGAAGAAAACGGAGACTTTGTGAAAGAGTATGCAGCTTATCACGGTAAATATATTAAGCTTTATGACTACCTTTTACAAAAAAGAAGATGCTATTCTGTTTTAACACTATCATTTCAGGAGCTGGAAAATATCCTTCAGTTCCAACTTCCGAAATCCGCCTATAAATACGGGGCATGGTGGTCGAATGAATCTAGCGGAACTCATTCTCATGCGTATTCCTGGCTTAACTCCGGATGGAAAACAACCAGAATCATCCTGGGAGAAAGTGTCGACTTTATCAGAAACGAACCAGCCCCTGAATAATAAGGAAACTCCTTTTGACGGTGGCATAAATAAAAAACAGCCAGTGCGCATCGATTGGAATTCGATGTGCACTGGCTGTTTCAATTAATGTCCGCCAAGATAGGCCATTTTAATCTGCTCACTCGAAGTCAATTCTTCGGCATTTCCGGAAAGGACAATGCGGCCTGTTTCCATAACATACGCACGGTCTGCAATGGATAACGCAAGGTTGGCATTTTGTTCTACCAGCAGAATTGTAGTTCCGGCAGCGTTGATTTCCTCAATGATCCGGAAAATAGTTTTTACAAGCAGTGGTGCAAGACCCATTGACGGTTCATCCAGCAGCAGCAATTTTGGTTTGGCCATCAAGGCCCTTCCCATGGCGAGCATCTGCTGTTCCCCGCCGGATAATGTGCCGGCCTGCTGCTTGAGGCGTTCAAGCAGCCGAGGAAATAATTCGTATATTTTATCCATGTCTTCACGGATGCCGCTTTTATCCTTCCTCAGGTAAGCACCCAGCTGCAGATTTTCTTCCACTGTCATATTGGCAAAAACGCGGCGGCCTTCAGGAACATGTGAAATGCCCTGCTTCACGATGGTTTGTGCCGCTTTTCCGCCAATCGAATTGCCTTCATATACGATCTTGCCCTGCTTCGGCTTCAGAAGGCCTGAGATGGTCTTCAATAGCGTACTCTTGCCGGCTCCATTCGCACCAATCAGGGTCACGATTTCACCTTCATGTATTTCCAGGGAAACTCCCTTGATTGCCTGGATGTTTCCGTAATAGACGTTAATATTTTCTGCTTTCAGCATTATGAAACCTCCTCGCCGAGATACGCTTCGATGACTTTTGGATTGTTCCGGATTTCTTCAGGTGTGCCGTTAGCGATCAGCTGTCCGTGATCCAGCACATAAATCCTTTCGCAGACACCCATAACGAGCGGCATATCATGCTCAATCAGCAGAACCGTCAGATTGAACTTTTCACGGATTAGCGCAATCAGTTCCATCAGCTCTTTTGTTTCTTTAGGATTCATACCGGCTGCCGGCTCGTCCAATAAAAGCAGCTTAGGATTGGCTGCAAGGGCCCTCGCAATTTCGAGGCGTCTTTGCTTTCCATATGGGAGGTTTTTGGCTTTTTCATCCTTATATTGATCAAGATCAAAAATCTTAAGGAACTCCAGCGCTTTTTCATCCATATCCTTTTCACCGCCAAAATGTCCTGGCAGGCGAAGGATCGAACTTACAATGGTATGCTTGGCAAGCGAATGATACGCTACCTTTACATTGTCGATCACCGACAGCTCGCTGAACAGGCGGATATTCTGGAAGGTCCGGCTGATGCCTTTTCTGGTAATTTTATAAGGAGGCAGCTTGTTCAGCTTTTCACCATTCAGGGATATGCTTCCTTCTGTCGGAACATAAACCCCTGTCAGCAGATTGAAAAATGTGGTCTTGCCTGCTCCGTTTGGCCCAATCAGGCCAACCAGTTCTCCCGGATACAGCTCTACATTCACATCAGAAACGGCTTTTAACCCGCCAAAACGGATGCCGGCTTGATCTACCTTAAGCAATGGTTTGCTGCTTGCCATCTTTAGGACCTCCTCCGATGTCTTTTCGCTTTTTGAAATATGAAGTCAATTCCCTAGTACCCATTAAGCCCTGCGGACGGTACAGCATCATAATGATCAATACAAGGCTGTAAATGATCATCCTTGTTTCCGGGTAATCCTGCAGGAAGGTGGAAATGATGGTCAATAGAATGGCCGCAATCACTGCACCTGACAAGCTGCCAAGTCCTCCAAGAACAACGAAAATCAGGATATCAAAGGATTTCAGGAATCCAAAGTTTGAAGGCTGGATAATATAGAAATTATGTGCCCATAATGCGCCGGCAATTCCGGCAAAAAAAGAGCCGATGACAAAGGCAATAACCTTATAATAGGTTGTGTTGATCCCCATCGCATCGGCTGCTGTTTCATCTTCACGGACAGATATACAGGCCCGGCCATGAGTGGAGTTCGTGAAGTTTCGGATCACGATGATGGTCACAAGCACACATCCGAATACCCATGGCCATGTGGTGTAATGGGCAACCTGCATGCCGCTTGCTCCGCCAATGTAATCAATGTTCAAAAAGATAATCCGGACGATTTCCCCAAACCCGAGTGTCGCGATTGCCAGGTAATCTCCTTTAAGCCGCAAGCTCGGAATTCCAATGATCATTCCGGCAAGCGCTGCTACAAGCCCGCCAATAATCAGTGCTGCAAAAAACGGCATTTCAAGCTTCATGCTTATAACCGCAGATCCGTAAGCACCAACTGCAAGAAAACCTGCATGTCCAATTGAAAATTGTCCGGTAATGCCTATGATCAAATGAAGGCTGACTGCTAAAATAATATTGATTCCCATAAATACCAGCATATTGACGTAAAAGGGATTAAGTGAGCCTCCGTTAATCATGATCTGGACGACCCCGAAAAATACAGCCGATAGCAATATTGAGAGCCAAAAACCTTTTGTCTGCTTCAGTTTAGTCATCGCTTTGTCTCCCTTACACTTTTTCTCTTTTATTTTTTCCGAATAAGCCCTGAGGAAGGAATATCAAAATCAGAATCAGGACCACAAAGGCCACTCCGTCCCTCCATAGAGAATATCCTGCAGCGCTTACCAGCGACTCGATTACCCCAAGCAAAAGCCCGCCGACCATTGCTCCGGGAATAATCCCGATTCCGCCAAGAACGGCGGCAACGAATGCTTTCAAGCCTGGAAGAATGCCCATCAATGGCTCGATCTTGCTGTAGTATGTACCAAAGATTACACCAGCAGCTCCTGCTAGTGCTGAGCCGATTGCAAATGTGGCAGAAATCGTATTGTTCACATTGATCCCCATCAGCTTTGCAGCTTCTGCATCAAAGGAAACTGCACGCATTGCTTTACCGATTTTCGTTTTATGTACAACGAACTGCAGAATGATCATAAGTACCACGGAAACCACAAAAATCATAATCGACTGGCTGTTTACAGATACACCGAACAGATTGATTTTATCCTGAGGCAAAAAGTTGCTTGGATATGCTTCAGGCTGTGCGCCCCGAATATAAATGACACCATATTCAATTAATAGGGAAACGCCGATAGCCGTGATTAAAGCAGCAATTCTTGTGGCATTCCTCAGCGGTTTATAGGCGATTCTTTCAATGATCACCCCAAAGGCCGCACATACAATCATCGTTAATAACAAAGCAGGAAAAAAGGATAAGTGCAGAAATTTAATCGAATAAAAACCGACAAACGATCCGACCATGAAAACATCTCCATGTGCGAAATTAATCAGTTTCACGATTCCATAAACCATTGTGTAGCCGAGAGCGATCAGAGCATATATGCTGCCAAGAGAAATACCGTTAATAATCTGCTGTATCAGTTCCATAGTTCGCCTCTCCTCAACCATTCTGTTTAAATTTCGAATAGGGGGACTATGCCCCCTATCCTCTTTTAATTTAGCATTAGCAACTGGGCCCCCAGGATGGGGGTCGCAAAGACGTTGCCGCAGGCGGCGGCGTTCTAGTCTTTGTTCCTTTGAACAGGCGCTTCCGCTTTATATTTAATCCAGCTCCAGCGCCTAGCCTCTCGAGGTCATAAGTCACGCAAGAATTGAAGGCAAAGAGCGCCTTCTATTCTTGCGCGCCTTATGCTTGACGGGGGCCCCCAGGATGGGGGTCACAAAGACGTTGCCGCAGGACGCGGCGTTCTTAGTCTTTGGTCCTCTGAACAGGCACTTCCGCTTTTTACCTAATCCAGCTCCAGCGCCTAGCCTCTCGAGGTCATAAGTCACGCAAGAATTGAAGGCAAAGAGCGCCTTCTATTCTTACGCGCCTTATGCTTGTCGAGGCTGAACAGGCGCTTCCGCTTTATATTATGGGTTTACCTTTGTTTCATATGTTTGTTTGCCGTCGACGTATTTCAGGATAACGGCTGATTTGATTGGGTTGTGTTCTTTGTCCAGGGTAAGCTTTCCGGATACAAGGGAAAGATCCTTAGTTTCTTCAAGCGCTTTTTTGATTTTTTCAGGGCTGGCATCTTTGGAGCGTTTGATGGCATCTGCAAGGAAGTATGCTGTGTCATAGCCAAGCGCTGCGAATGCATCTGGGTCCTCGTTATATTTTTTGTGGTACGCAGAAACGAATTTTTGAACCTTTTCGTCCTTGTCGCCTGCAGAATAGTGATTAGTGATGAACGTGTTTTTCAAAGGATCAGCACCGGCAATTTCCGTAAGTTTAGGAGAATCCCAGCCGTCTCCGCCCATGAATGGCACTTCAATTCCAGCCTGGCGGGCCTGCTTCAGAATCAGGCCGACTTCTTCATAGTAGCCTGGAAGGAAGATGAATTCAGGCTTCTTGGCTTTAAGGCGTGTAAGTGTGGCACGGAAATCTGTATCCTTCGCCTGGTAAGCTTCTTCACCTACGATAGTGCCGCCTTTTTCCGTGAATGCTTTTTTGAATGCAGCAGCAAGTCCTTTAGAATAGTCACTTGCACTGTCAATGTAAATGGCTGCCGTCTTGACTTTCAGAGTATCGATGGCATAGTTTGCAGCAACAGTTCCCTGGAATGGATCGATAAAGCATGTCCTGAATACATAATCATTTACCTTTCCGCCTTTAGAAGTAATATCCGGGTTTGTTCCTGTTGGTGTGATTAGCGGTACTTTATTGGTATCTGCAATCTGGACCTGTGCCAGCGTGTTCGTGCTTGTAGCAGCGCCAATGACTGCAGCAACCTTATCCTGGCTGACGAGTTTGATCGAGCCGTTAGTTGCTTCTGCAGCTTCTGATTTGTTATCCACTGCGACCAGCTTCAGCTTTTTGCCGTTTATTTTCTTTTTGTTAATTTCTTCGAACGCAAGCTTTACCCCTTTGTTTACGGATTGGCCGTATGAAGCAACCCCGCCTGAGAGCTCAAGGTTTCCGCCAATCTTAATGGTATCTCCCCCGCCTGAACCGCCTGTAGTGGCAGCTCCGCATCCGGACAGCACGCCTGCCGCCAGTGAAAATGATAATACCATTCCTGCAAGCTTTTTCTTTTTCATCTAAAAACCCCCTTAGTAATAGTTCCTATGTACTACCTGAAAAAAGTTAAAACATAATAGCGTGAATAAAAATAATATTCTGAAAATATTTTATCTCATAAATACGAATTCGTCTAGATACTATTTTTCATGTTAAAAAAAGCGAACGTTTGCACAGTCCGCATGAGCTTAGAAGAAAAACTATTCTGTCCAAATGGTTACCCTTTTGCTTGTTATACAAAGGATTGTCGTGTTTCATGGATTTTGCCAAGAGGGAGCGGATAAGCTTAATACTTCCAGGTGAAGAAATAGTAGCGTGGAGATGTTATTTTAAAAGAATAAAAAAGAAACTGATCCCTTTAGGAAACAGTTTCAAAATTTCTAGTAATTTTTAATCATTCACACGGGAAATCGGGATATCTTTTAAGATTTCGCGCATGACCCAGCTAGCGGCAATCAGTCCGGCAACAGACGGAACGAACGCATTTGAGGAAGGCGGCATTTGTGCTTTGCGGATTTTTGCCGCATCGTTGCCGACTTCTTTCCGTACTTCTTCTTTGATGACGATAGGGCTTTCGTCAGAGAAAATGACTGGAATCCCCTTTTTGATGCCTTCCTTGCGCAGCCTTGTGCGGATTACCTTGGCAATCGGGTCGGTGTGTGTTTTGGAGATATCTGCAATCTGGAATCTTGTCGGATCCATCTTGTTGGCAGCTCCCATGCTTGAGATCATCGGGATGTTGCGCTTAAGGCATTCCTTCATTAAATGGAGCTTATACATGATCGTATCAGAAGCATCCACTACATAATCAAGGCCATAGCTGAAAAATTCTTCGTATGTTTCTTCTGTATAAAACATTTTCAGTGAAATGACTTCACAATCCGGATTGATATCTTTGATTCGTTCCTTCATTAAATCTGCCTTTGGCTGTCCGACAGTTGAAAGCAGGGCAATGACCTGGCGATTGACGTTTGTGATATCTACATCATCTTTGTCCACCAAAATCAAGCGTCCAACGCCGGAACGTGCCAGCGCCTCCGCAGCAAATGAACCTACTCCGCCGATGCCAAGAACGGCAACCGTTGTATTTTTTACAGTCTCAAGACCATCTTTTCCTATAGCTAACTCATTACGCGAAAATTGATGCAGCATAGTCAGTTCAACTCCATATAATTGTCTTAAACTTTATAATTCCCATAGATGAATATATCATAAACCTCGCTAAAAACAAGCAAATCCCTCGGAATTAAATGGGCGGGCAGGATGGGGGTTTCTTTGGGTTTGGTTACTCTTTTTTTGAAAAGCTTTTTTCGTAAACTTTGCTGCTATGGAACAAGGTGGTTGATTTCCGCTTCAGGATGCTCGCTTTCCGCGGGGCGTGCGGTGAGCCTCCTCGACGCTCACGTCTGCGGGGTCTCACCTGTCACGCTGATCCCGCTGGAGTCTCGCACCTTACACTCCAATCAACCCGATTTAACAATGGGATCGCCTTACAGAACTCATTAAAAAACAACAATCTTTAAAAAGAGAGCTTTTTGAAAAAAGTCATGTGGCTCCAATCCAATCCCATTTGATTTCGCTCTAATCAAGGGATATTTCTCTCAAATAGAGTGAAATTTGGAACCGTCATTTACTTTAATTGGAAATTAACCAAGTGAAAACCTCAAATTTACTTCCATCCATCAATGGTAGATCTCCTTATAACGTGTGTTTTTCTAAAAAAGCGTATTAAATGTTTGTCCAGAGTTTAAAACCAGCCTAGTTTCTTACAGAATTCAACTTCCATGCGACTTCTTTTCGAAAAAATCCGGTGAGCTAGGATACCAACTCTATGATATTGAGAAAAATTAAGAGGTACTGCGTTTCAGCCACTCTTCAAATGTCATCATTTCAAAATCTTCTTCTGTATCTAATCGTATTGGAGTTATCAGTTCAATTGAGTTTCCATCTGGATCATCAAAGTAGATGGCAGCATGTGCTTGAGGATTATTAGGCAATACAAGCGGCTGGCGATGTTCATCAAAACCAAAAGCTGTACGAATTGCTATCCCTTTTTCATTTAGCCATTGTTTTGCATGTAAAATATCCGCTTTATCTACATTAAATGCTATGTGGCGTAATGAAGGATGATAAGGCACCTGTACCCGTTCAGTTTCCCACAATCCCAGCCAGCTCTCCCCTTTTGCAATCCAGAAAAATACTAACTTTTCTTGCTTATAGGCAATTTCCAATCCTAACTTTTTGTAAAATGAAATCGATACTTCTAAATTACTTACTGGCAAATGTGCTTCATATAACCCTTTTATCAACAAAAACACCTCTTTATCTCAGTATTAGTTGAAGAATAGAACTTTTACGTATTTTACGACAAGATCTTGAACCCATAAAAATGCCATCCAGCTTGCCACTCCTAAACCAATTGATGTAAATAAATGAATGGAATTTTGTAAAGCTAGATAAACAGTTACTAACAAAACAGCAGTTGCGGGAAATCCCCAAAGCACTCCTAGTGCAAACTTGCTTAATGTTGATGTTTCTTCTCCTTGAACATACAGCCATATAATGCTAAGTAAGCTGACAAGTGGAAGAGCAGCTATTATTCCTCCATACGAAGGAAACCTTCTTGAAATCTCCGTAACAACACTGATAACGATTGCTGAAGCAATTATTTTTGTTATTACATACATTGTTTTGCCCGCTCACTTAAAATTTTCAAGGCTTGTTCTACTATATTCACTTCATTTTGATCTAGTTGTTTCAAAACATCCTCCAATTTTTCTTCATCTAAACTTGTATTTCTATGTAATACTTCTTTACCAGCATCCGTTAAAAAAAGAATTACTTTTCTTTCATCAAGAGGATCTCTTTCCTTTATTAAATAGTTCTTCTCAATCACTCTTTTAACATGTTCCGAGGCAGTATTATGAGAAACTTGTATGTATGAAGCTACTTCATTTACCCCTATCTCTTTCTGTTTATCTACAAGCTGAAGAATCCGGATCACTTGATGGGAGATTTTTTCTTTATGGGGATAATGTAAATGAAAATATATGTCTGTCCAATATTGGTTTAAGAGTGAAACTTTACTGTTCATTAATACCTCTCCTTTTATATCTTATAATATGATTATATCGTAACATAAGATATAAAATAAAGACTTGGTTCAATAAATTCCTTTTCGAATAACCGCTAATTTCTCTGCTTAAACACAAAAAACCCCCGCACATTCCAGCAAAGGTTTGGTTTAGACAATATAAAGGCAAGAGTCCCGATTATGCCGTTTACGCCTTCGTTTTGAACCCGCTCTCCGCAGGTGGGTGCTCGGTTCTGGGCTTCTGTAAGTCCTCCTCGAGGGAAGGCTTTTACGCAGCCTGGAAACTAGGGGCTCCCGTAACTATAAGTGTTCGGTCAAAACTTATAGGTTAAAGAACGTACACATCAGGACTCTTGCTATTGAATGTATCTTATCATATTGTCAGACTATTTTTCAAGAGATATGTTATAGGACCTTATTCATGTTTTTTTGGTGCTATGCTAAGGGAAAGTTCCTTCAGCTGGCTGTCGCTTACACTGCTTGGAGCCGCTGTTAACAGGTCGCTTGCACTTGCAGTTTTCGGGAATGCAATGGTGTCGCGCAGGTTACTGCGGCCTGCAAGCAGCATGACAAGGCGATCCAGACCAAGCGCAATTCCTCCGTGCGGCGGTGTGCCGTATTCAAAGGCCTCCATCAGGAATCCGAATTGTTCATTTGCTTCTTCAGCAGAGAAACCTAGTACCTCGAACATTTTTTCCTGAATGCCGCGTTCGAATATACGAAGTGACCCTCCGCCAAGCTCGTAGCCATTTAAAACTAGGTCATAGGCTTGTGCGCGGACGCTTGCAGGATCGCTTTCAAGCTTATCCAGGTCTTCACGGAATGGCATTGTGAATGGATGGTGAGCTGCAAAATAACGGCCCATTTCATCGTCATATTCAAGAAGCGGCCAGTCTGTCACCCACAGGAAATTGAACAGGCTTGAGTCAATTAATCCTCTTTCTTTTCCTATTTTAATGCGCAGCGCTCCAAGGGCATCTGCCACAATGCTTTTCTTGTCTGCTACAAACAGCAGAAGGTCGCCGTCTTCGGCTTCAGTGGAGGCAAGAAGTGCTTTTTGTGCTTCTTCGTCAAAGAATTTAGCGATTGGCCCTTTTACAGCGCCCTCTTCAGCTTTAAGCCATGCAAGGCCCTTTGCTCCGTAAACAGCAGCGAATTCGCCAAGAGCATCGATATCTTTGCGGGAATAAGCGGAACCTCCGCCTTTCACATTAATGGCTTTAACCTGTCCGCCATTTGCCACTGCACCAGAGAATACCTTAAATCCGCTGTCTTTTACAAGCTCGGAAAGCTCAATCAATTCCATGGCAAAGCGTGTGTCTGGTTTATCCGATCCATAGCGGCTCATTGCTTCATCATACGTCATTCTTGGGAAAGGAAGGGTTACATCAAGTCCTTTTACTTCGGTCATGACTTTCGCCATCATGTTTTCCGTCATCTTAATGATGTCTTCCTGGCTCAGGAAGCTTGTTTCAATATCGATCTGCGTAAATTCAGGCTGTCTGTCTGCACGCAAATCTTCATCACGGAAACAGCGGGCAATTTGGTAGTATCTTTCTACGCCTGCGACCATCAGCATTTGCTTGAATAGCTGAGGAGACTGCGGCAAGGCGTAAAATTCGCCTTCGTGCACACGGCTTGGCACCAAATAGTCACGCGCGCCTTCTGGAGTGCTTTTCGTCAAGATTGGCGTTTCAATATCAAGGAAGCCTTCGCTGTCCAGATATTCGCGGACTGCTTTCGTTGTCTGGTGGCGCATTTTCAATGTCTCGAACATGGCCGGACGGCGCAGATCCAGGTAACGGTATTTCAGGCGAAGATCCTCAGATACTTCTGTTTTGTCCCCAATTGTAAATGGAGGAGTTTTTGCTTCATTAATAATGCTCACAGAATCAGCAGAAACCTCGATTTTACCAGTGGCGATATTGCTGTTGATGTTGCTTTCGCTCCTTGCAAGCACGGTGCCTGTAATATCAAGCACATATTCAGTACGGATCTTTTCAGCCGTTTCCAGCGCTTCCTTTGAAGCATCCGGATTGAAAACAACCTGGACGATTCCTGAACGGTCTCTAAGATCGATGAAAATCAATCCGCCAAGGTCTCTTCTTTTTTGTACCCAGCCTTTTAATGTAACCTTTTCACCTATTGCTTGTTCAGTGACTTCACCACAGAAATACGATCTCCCAAACATTTCGTTTCCTCCTCAGGATTGCTGCTTTTTAAATTCTTCTACAAATGACTCAAGCGCCATTTCCACTTGTTCGCCTGTTGCCATATTTTTTAAATTAATATTGTCATTTTCAAGCTCATCATCGCCAAGAACAGCCACATATCGGGCTCCAAGACGGTCCGCTGATTTGAATTGCGCCTTTGCTTTGCGGTCGAGATAATCCTTTTCAACAGCAAATCCTGCATTTCTCAGCTGATAGGCAAGCTTAACGGTATAATCTCTGGCAGCATCCCCTAAAGAAACGAGGTAGCAGTCGATGCCCTGTTCGATCGGAAGCTCTACTTTTTCAGCCTCTAATGCCGCAATCAGCCGCTCGATGCTCAATGCAAAGCCGATCCCTGGCGTCCCTGGTGCGTCCGAGCCACCGATTTCTTCAGCAAGGCCATTGTACCGGCCACCGCCGCATAATGTTGTAATGGCGCCGAACCCTTCCGCATCGCTCATGATTTCAAACGCAGTGTGATTATAATAATCAAGCCCGCGGACAAGTGTGGGATCCAGGATATATTCAATGCCCAAATCGTCCAGGTGCTGTTTCACCTTTTCAAAATAAGCCACAGATTCTTCATTCAGATAATCCAAAATGGAAGGAGCTGTTTTCATCAATTCGTGGTCATGATCTTTTTTGCAATCCAGAATGCGCAGCGGATTTTTGTGAAGCCGGTTGTTGCAGTCACTGCAGAATTCATCGATCCGCGGTTCAAAGTGTGCAACAAGCGCATTGCGGTGCGCCGTTCTGCTTTCTTTATCGCCAAGACTGTTCAATACAAGCTTCAGCTTTTTTAAGCCAAGCTCTTTGTACAGGTTCATTGCAAGGGAAAGGACTTCAGCATCAATGGCCGGATCTGCACTTCCCAATGCCTCGATTCCAAATTGGACGAACTGGCGGAAGCGTCCTGCCTGCGGGCGTTCGTAGCGGAACATCGGGCCTACATAATAAAGCTTTACAGGCTGGTTCGCCCAGCCGAACATTTTATGTTCCACATACGATCTTACAGCAGAAGCGGTACCTTCCGGGCGAAGCGTTAAATCACGGTCGCCGCGGTCCTTGAAGGAGTACATTTCCTTTTGCACAATATCCGTCGTATCTCCGACTCCGCGAAGAAAGAGCTCAGTGTGCTCGAAAATCGGTGTCCGTATTTCCTTATACTGATAGCGTCTGCACAGCTCTCTTGCTTTGTTTTCGATATATTGCCAAACCTCCGAAGTGCCAGGCAATATATCCTGGGTGCCTCTTGGTATCTGAATCGACATGATTTTTCCTCCTTGCATTTTTTCATGGTAAAAACAAAAAACTCCCGTCCCGTGTAACATCATCGTTACAAGGGACGAGAGTTTGAATTCCCGTGGTGCCACCCTAGTTGAAGCACAGATTCATGCTTCCTCTTGAAAACAGTTAACGCCTGTCTACGTCCATCTCCTACTAAAGATAACTTTTTCAGAGTGAAGCCTACGGAGTGTTCATTCATTAAGGCAGCATGCGGAAATGTTTTCAGCCTGAGGCATTTCCTCTCTTTTCATGTGGTTCTTAACTACTGTTCTCCATCATTGGTTATTGCTTGATATGTAATATAATGTTCTAATCATAAAGACACCCGGTCTAATTGTCAAGACCGGTTTCCGTGAAAACTTAATTTCCTTTTTTATTTTTCAGTTTTTTAACGGCCCTGACATTCATCCCAAATTCAGAGCTAAACTCCATTCCGCTTTGTTCTTTTTGGGTAAAATCGCGGAAATCCACACCTGCAACCTGATTGGCACCATGCAGGCTCACTTGTCCTTTTTCGCTGAATTTCATGCGTCCATCCTCCTTCACGACTTTCCATTTCCTGCCGATATATAAGCCACAATGACTATTCTTCCCTTTCTCGCGGTTTTTTTGCAGGGAAATTCATTTTTTTATAGAAATTACAGAAGTGGAAAAAGGAGGCCTATATGAACAGATGAAAAAGAACAGAGTGTTAGCTATACTTACAGCCCTCCTGCTTTTAACTATGCTTCTGCCATCGCTGAATGTTAATGGAGAAAGCAGCAAAACCATTTCAGTTCCATCAGGGACCGTGAATGTGCGTCAGGGACCGGGTTTAACGTTTCCGGTAATCACTAAAATCTCCTCCGGTGAAAACTATATGGTGAACGGAGAAGATGGAGACTGGTATAAGATCCATACAAATTCGGGTGACGGCTGGGTCGCAAACTGGCTGGTAACCGCCTCATCTCATGAAGAACAAACGGAAACCACCCTAAGCTCGGGCAAGGGCACCATTACGGCTAGCTCAGTCCGGGTCAGAAAAGGACCAGGCACTGACTTTCAAATCGTTGGCAAAATAAAAAAAGGAACGACGGTCAGCATTATTGAACGCAGCGGAAATTGGGTGTCCATCGCCTCTCAGGCCTATAATGGCTGGATTTCGGCCGATTATATCACTGCTGAGGTGAAGGAAAAAGAGGAGAAGAAGAAAGAAAAGGAACAGTCTTCTTCCGGAAAAACAGGCACCATAATAGGAGATCACATCAATCTTCGCTCAGCACCTTCGCTTAACGGAGGTGTGCTCGGGAAACTTGGCAAAAACGAAATTGTGTCTGTGATCAGTGAAGAAGAGGGCTGGGTGCAGATCCAGGCTGAAAATACTGCCGGCTGGGTTTCACATCAATACATACAAATAAACGGTGCAAAAAAGAAACAATCACATGATGCAGTGGCCAAAATCACGGCAAACGAGCTGATTGTCCACGAAACTCCCTCTCTGTCAGGCAAGGTGAACGGAGTCGTCCATTCCGGAAAAACCTTTCCGATCCTGGATGAGTTAGGAAACATGACGAAAATCAAAATATCTGATTCTAAATCAGGCTGGGTGATGAACTGGTTTACAGTCAGGGAAAACGCGAAAGCCCAAACACCGAAAAAGGATGACTTTAAGAACAGTACAGCTGAAATTATCCACGACGGTACAAGCATCCGCAAAAGCCCGAACACGGATGCTGCCATTGTAAAACGGGCCCATGCCGGTGAGACCTATAAAATACTCGATGTGAAGAAGAACTGGTGCAAAATTCAGCTGTCTTCCGGAAAAACCGCCTATGTCGCAGGCTGGATCATCTCGGTAAAGGGAAGCATGCAGCAAATTGAAAAAGAAGGCGTTGAAAAATATCTTTCCGGCAAAACCATAGTGCTTGATCCGGGACATGGCGGCAGAGATAACGGCACAACCGGGATGAGGGGCACTCTCGAGAAAAACCTCACACTCCGGACAGCCCTCCTGCTCAGCGCAAAGCTTAGGGCAGCTGGTGCCAATGTCATTTTAACGAGAAGCAATGATACATATATCCCTCTTTCTTCCCGTGTTGCAACAGCACATATCCATAATGCCGATGCTTTTGTCTCGATGCATTATGACAGTACACATGATGAGCTTGTCAGCGGGCTGACGACCTATTATTATCATGACTATCAGCAGCAGCTTGCCATGTCTTTAAACAGCGCCCTGCAATCCTCGCTGCAGGTCAAAAACCGAGGCTGGCGCGTTGGAGACTACCATGTAATCCGCGAAAACAAACGTGCCGCCGCTTTGATCGAACTCGGCTACCTGAGCAATCCTGCCGAAGAAGTCATGATTACATCAGACTCCTACCAGGAAACCCTGGCACAAAGCATCTATACGGGGCTGGCGCGGTACTTTAAATGAATTGAGGGCCTGCCTATTTCTAGGCAGGCCTTTTTAAACCTTCACCAATTTCAGCAGCCCCCTAAAATGATTTAAAGCCTGCAGCTTTTCCGCTGCAGGCTTCACTTATTTCTTCTCTTTACTGTCTATAATCAGGGTTACCGGTCCATCGTTTGTAAGCTGAACATCCATCATGGCACCGAATTGTCCTGTTTCAGTGGTGATTCCTTTTTTGCGGAATTCTTCGTTGAAGATTTCATAAATGGTGTTTGCTTCTTCAGGCCTGGCCGCTTCCATGAAGTTTGGGCGCCTGCCTTTTCTACAGTCCCCGTACAGGGTAAATTGGGAAATCGAAAGGACGGCTCCTCCAACATCGATGAGAGAAAAATTCATTTTTTCATTTTCATCTTCAAAGATGCGCAGGTTGGCAATCTTGTCAGCCAGGTATGCGGCATCCTCTGCGGTATCGCCGTGTGTAACTCCTACAAGGAGGACAAGGCCAGATTCGATTTCTCCTATTGTTTCATCATTCACAATCACTCTTGCTGCTTTTGAACGCTGTACGACGACACGCATACTACCAGACTCCTTAGTTCATGATCCTTCTTACGGAATAAATATCAGAAATTTGCTTGATCCGATCGACGACCTTTTGAAGATGGCTGATGTTATGGATCATGATCGACATGTTGATGGTCGCGACTTTATTGCGGTCAGATTTACCTGACACCGCAGAAATATTTGTTTTCGTTTCATTGACCGCCTGCAGCACCTCGTTCAGCAGTCCTCTTCTGTCATAGCCTGAGATTTCGATATCTACGTTATATTCCTTGCGGTCATTTAATGAGCTTTCCCATTCAACAGGAATTAAGCGGTTTTCCGCCTCGTCTGTTTCAAGGTTTGAGCAGTCGGTGCGGTGAACGGATACGCCTCTTCCTTTGGTGATGAAGCCGACAATATCATCGCCAGGAACCGGATTGCAGCATTTGGATAACCGGATCAGCAGGTTATCAATGCCTTGCACACGCACTCCAGACTCCCTTTTCTTGCTTTTGTGGAAGGATTTAAGTTCAGAAACAGCTTCTGTAATGGTCGGTTCCTGTTCCTGCTCTTTTTTCTTCCGCAGCTTTTCAGTCAGGCGGTTTGCAATTTGAAGAGCCGTAATGCCGTTATACCCGACAGCCGCGTACATATCTTCTTCATTTGAAAAATTGAATTTCTCAGAAACGCGTTTGATATTTTCAGCGGTCATGACTTCCTTCAAATCAAAATCCATATTTTTAATTTCTTTTTCAACAAGCTCTTTGCCTTTTTCAATGTTTTCTTCGCGGCGCTGCTTTTTAAAGAACTGGCGAATCTTATTTTTGGCCTGTGAGGTCTGGGTGAGCTTGAGCCAATCCGGACTTGGGCCGTATGAATGCTTGCTTGTCAGAATTTCAATGATATCGCCGGTTTGCAGCTTATGGTCAAGCGGGACCATTTTGCCGTTCACCTTGGCGCCGATCGTTTTATTTCCAATCTCCGAGTGAATGCGATAGGCAAAATCAATCGGATTGGATCCTGACGGCAGTTCTATGACATCGCCTTTTGGCGTGAAAATGAACACCATATCCGAAAACAGATCAATTTTAAGAGATTCCATGAATTCTTCCGCATTTGTGGCATCATCCTGGAACTCAAGAATTTCCCTGAACCATGTCAGCTTATCTTCAAGCGAAGATTGCTCATCGATTTCTTTTCCTTCTTTATAAGCCCAGTGCGCCGCAATCCCGTATTCGGCGATCCGGTGCATTTCGGTAGTCCGGATCTGAACCTCAAGCGGGTCGCCTTTTGGACCGATTACCGTCGTATGAAGAGACTGGTACATGTTCGGTTTCGGCATGGCAATATAATCCTTAAACCTGCCTGGCATCGGCTTCCAGCATGTATGGATAATCCCAAGCACCGCATAGCAGTCCTTGATGCTGTTCACTACAATACGCACGGCAAGCAAATCATAAATTTCGCTGAATTGTTTATTTTGAAGGGCCATTTTGCGGTATATACTGTAGATGTGTTTAGGGCGGCCTGAAATATCAACCTTGATATTGACTTCGTCTACACGGTCACGAACTTCATCAATGACTTCTTCAAGATACTGCTCGCGTTCGGCGCGTTTTTTCTTCATTAAGTTCACAATCCGGTAGTACTGCTGCGGATTTAAGTATCGAAGGGCTGTATCTTCCAGCTCCCATTTGATTGTGCTGATTCCGAGACGATGGGCTAGAGGAGCGAAAATTTCGAGAGTTTCGTTTGAAATCCGGCGCTGCTTTTCATGAGGAAGGTGCTTGAGCGTTCTCATATTATGCAGTCTGTCGGCAAGTTTAATTAAAATGACCCGGATATCCTGGGCCATGGCAACAAACATTTTCCTGTGGTTTTCTGCCTGCTGTTCTTCTTTGGATTTATATTTTATTTTTCCGAGCTTGGTTACTCCATCAACGAGCATTGCCACTTCCTCGCTGAAGCTGTCTGCAAGATCCTTGAGCGTGACGTCCGTATCCTCCACTACATCATGAAGAAATCCTCCGGCAATTGTCGAAGCATCCATTTCAAGGTCAGCCAATATTCCCGCAACCTGGATCGGATGGATGATATACGGTTCGCCAGATTTGCGGAACTGCTCACGGTGAGCATGCTCAGCAAATTTGTATGCCCTGTGAATAAAGGCAGCATCATCTTCTGAAAGGTATCGTTTTGCCCGTTCAACAACCTGCTCGGCTGTCATTATTTGATCATTAGCCATGAAATCACCTTTACCCCTTAACCGGCACCGAAAGTTCTCTATTTATATAAACTGCCGGCTTCAGTCTGTTTAGTTCAACTGCCTATCGTTTGTCGGACTTTTTTGCATAACCTGACAATTTTTGCACTGGCTATCTGCATGAACGAATCCGGCTATGGGATAGAAGTTTCGCATTTTATCCAAAACCTGAGAGTGAAAAAACATTATTATTACTATTATCGAGAAAATAACAAGAGATGTAAAGTGTTAAGGTGCGGTTTTCTGTATTATATGCCGATTTTTTACTGGCAAATCAGTTTTTTTTACAGCAGCCAGCTGCAAACCATACTTTCAGCCCAGTAAATCAAGAAGAAATAACAATTTCGATGTATTTTTAGGAAGGTCCCTCTAAAGCAATTTTCAAGACCGGTTTCTGCCAAATCCAGAATGATTAAAGCGAAATAAAAGTTCTGACTCTCAAAATCGCTGGCGAAGTGCACTCCACTATGTATGTGAGTTTCCATTTTAATGGATAATCGATTCGATTCAGCCCCGATTAGAGCCAGTTTCACGCTGATTAGAGCGAAATCCAGCCTCATTTGAGCCAAATTACCCTTCATTCGAGCGAAATGACCATTTTCTCTCTAAATAAAGTACTCCCTGCAACGAGCGGAGTGGCAGATTTCTATTAAAAAAGGAAAAGCACTCCCCTATGGAAGTGCCTTTTCGTTCTGCTTAGTAGGTCATCAATGTAAAAACATCGTAGCCGTTTAGTTTTTCTTTTCCATCCAGGTACGAAAGCTCGATAAGGAAAGCAATTCCTGCAACTACTCCGCCAAGCTCTTCAACAAGCTTGATTGTTGCCTCGATTGTTCCGCCTGTAGCGAGCAAATCATCTGTAATCAATACGCGCTGTCCTGGCTTGATGGCATCTTTATGGATGGTCAATACGTCCTTGCCGTATTCTAAGCCATAATCCACCTTCTTTGTTTCACGCGGAAGCTTGCCTTCTTTTCTTACAGGTGCGAAACCTATTCCAAGCGAGTAAGCGACCGGACATCCGATAATGAATCCTCGGGCTTCTGGTCCAACGATGACGTCAATGCTTTTATCCCGGGCATAATCAACAATCTGGTCTGTTGCATATCTATATGCATCTCCATCATTCATTAATGGAGTGATGTCTTTAAACTTGATTCCCGGTTTCGGCCAGTCAGGCACGATTGTTACAAATTGCTTTAAATCCATTGCTTTGTTTCCTCCTCAAGGTCTGATGCCTCATGAGCTAATTGACTGAACCAATCGAATAATTGCTGATAAGAAGAATAAACAAGCTCTTTTTCAAGCTCAAATTGCTCTTTCTTTCCTTTAAAAGATTCTGATTCACTCAAATCGCGTTTGCTCGCATTTTGCGCAAGCATAATTAACCCATTCTCTATTGTAACAAAATCCAGCTCAAAAAACACCTTTGAGATAAAATCAATTGTATCCCGCGACCATCCGCGGTATTTGGCGATGTCATCTCCGTACCTTTTAATATCAAGCGGGCCTCTTTTTGATATATATGCATAAAACCATTTAAAATGATCACGGGTAGGCATGGTGCTTAAGAAGTTTTCCTGCTGATGGTAAAAATGGGCATAAATCCGTTCAGGCGATTTGCCGGATATCAGCTTTTCAATCAGGCTCCGCCCCGTGGGCATGTCCATTAACACCAGATAGCTTCCATCAAGCATCAGTTCTTCTGCTTCATGATCTTCTTTAATATGCACCAAATCATCGATTTCCTGCAAAAACGGATAATGTGTTATCGTATCCTCAGAAAAAACAACGGTCTTTCTTGATTCGGCTGGAATTGCACCAAGCCATTTTTCTGCTCCATTCAAGCCCCTGTAATCAAAAAGCTGCCACTGTTCCACAGCAAGATCTGCCAGAAAAATCTGCGGCTTGCGGACATTGTTCCATTCATTCACAGAAAGCTCCCCGATGACAGAGACCTTAGCCAGCGGTGACAAATGGTCGAACTTGTGTCCAAGATTAAAGCCGACTCCATCGAGTGCCGACTCGTTTTTCTTAAGCTGCAGCTTCAGATGGTTTTGATTAGCCCCGATTTTGCGAATGCCTGCAATCTCTGATTTCTCAATCAGGATTTTCGGTTTAGGATTGCCCATTCCAAATGGAGCAAGCAGGTTCATTTCCTCAATTGTCTGGATGCTGATGTCTTCTATCGCAGCAACACCGTCAAGCATGGTGACTGGCATAAAATCCTCTTCTGTCAGCTGTTCTTTGGCAAGCGCATTTAAGCGGCTCCTAAGCTCTGCTACATCCTCGATTTTCAGCGTCATGCCTGCTGCCATCGGGTGGCCGCCAAAATGGGGCAGCAGATCGCGGCATTCAGAGAGATTTTTAAATAAATCAAATCCCATAATGCTACGCGCTGATCCCTTAGCAAGACCCTTTTCCCTGTCAAAGCTCAGCACAATGGCAGGGCGGTAAAAGCGTTCAACAAGCTTTGAAGCTACAATTCCCACAATCCCGGAATTCCATCCTTCCTGGCCGACAATCAGGACACCATTATCCTCGGGCGGATACAGCTCTTCCACCTGCCGTATTGCTTCTTCCGACGTCGTCTGCACAATCGCTTGCCTTTCTTTATTCATCGCATCTATTTCATCGGCAATGCTGTCAGCTGTCTCGGCATCTTCTGCCATAAGCAAATCGACTGCAGGGTCCGCATCTCCAAGCCGGCCGGCTGCATTGATGCGCGGCGCCATTCCAAAACCAATGGATTCTTCATTCAGCTCCTGCTGCTTTGTACCGGACTTCTTGATCAAAGAAACAAGGCCAGGCCGTTTTGTTTCCCTCAAGCCCGCAATTCCGCGCGCTGCAATCAGCCTGTTTTCCCCGAATAAAGGCACCAAGTCGGCAATCGTGCCGATGGCTGCTATCTCCAATAAATCTTCAGGGAGCTCTCCAAGAAGCGCATGTGCAAGCTTAAACGCCACACCTACACCAGCCAGATCCTTGAACGGATAAGGATTTCCCTCAATCTTCGGATGAATAATCGCCAGGGCCTCAGGAAGCTCTGGTCCCGGCTCATGGTGGTCAGTGATGATATAATCCATGCCAAGCTCTTTTGCAATCCTTGCTTCCGCTACTGCAGAAATCCCTGTATCTACCGTGATCATTAATTTTACGCCTTCATTCGCGGCACGGCGGAAGGCCATTTCGTTCGGACCATAGCCTTCTGTGAAACGGTTCGGGATATAAAAATCAGCATTGGCACCCAGACGGTTAAGGGCAGTCATCATGACAGTCGTAGAGCTTACCCCATCCGCATCGTAATCTCCAAATATCCTGATCTTCTCATTATTCGAAATGGCTTTTTTAATTCTGTCTGCTGCAATATTCATATCTTTCATTAAAAACGGATCATGAAAGGAATCTTTATTTGTAAATAAAAAGGACTGTGCTTCTTCAACTGTCTTAAGTCCGCGATTGGCTAACAGCGTCGCAGCCAAAGATGTTAAATGAAGCTGTCCTGCTAATGTTTCAACTATATGGGAATCAGCGCTTTGTACGTTCCAGCGTGTTCTTGGCTTTAACATAAATTCACCCCTCAGCCTACTAATTATACAAAAGGCAGCGAGGGGTTTCAAATACATTATTCATTTAGGGGTGCTTTACCTTCTATCATTCCGTCTTTCACTGGATCCATGTTTGCCTCTTTTTCAAGCGCCCTGATTCTTCTGCGAAGCGTGAAAATCTTCACCATGCTGATCATCCCGACAATGAACCCGCCCATCAGGACAGATCCTAATATCACTAAAATGAGGGGCGATTTTGCCTTGCCGAACAGATAATTCACGGTTACAGAATCTACATTGATAACAGCAAATATTGCAATGATAATAGCAAAAACAAGTGACAGCAAAAACATCCATTGGACCTTCATCACATTCACCCTCTCTAACAGATGATATGTAATATAGCTACCCATTCAGTACTCACCCATAAACAAAAAAAAGAAAGGCCGGCACATTCAATGTGTGCTGGCCTTTCCTCTGATTCCGCTTATTAAACGGTGCCTTCTGTGCTTTGTCTTTTTTCAGGTACTGTTTTCAGTGTGCCTTTTTTCTTCAATTCCTTGATCTTAAGATCGACCCAGAATTGGGAAGCAATGAATAGGGAAGAATACACGCCGCAAATCAGGCCAATCAATAACGCAAGCGAGAAGTTGCGGATCGATTCACTGCCGAAGATGAGAAGTCCAATAACTGTGATAACCACCATCAGCACTGTATTGATTGAACGTGTCAGCGTTTGGCGGATACTGATGTTCACAATATCCTTCAGCTCTTCTGGCGTTTTGATCCTTTTTTTCATTCTTAAGTTCTCGCGGATCCGGTCAAATGTAACGATGGTATCATTGATGGAATATCCGATAATCGTCAGCACGGCAGCAATGAACGTGATGTCCACTTCAATCCTGAATACACTGAACAGCGTGATGATGAAGAATGCATCATGTATCAAGGCCACAACAGCTGGCACAGCCATTCGCCACTCAAATCGGATGGTTACATAAATGATGATTCCAATCGAAGCGATGATAACGGCTTTAATAGCATTTTTCGCCAGTTCCTTGCCGATCGTAGGCGATACTGTGCTTACGTTCGGCTCATCGCCGTAAACTTTTTTCATATTGTCCTTCAGACTGGAGATTTCTGATTTATCCAGAACCCCTTTGATACGGACGATCCAGGTTTTGTTGTTTTTGCCTGCAGAGACGATATCCTCGGTTTTGATATTCATTTTATCAAATTCGCTTTGAATATTTTCAGATGTTACAGCATTTTTGGCAGTGAACTCCACGCGGGAGCCGCTGCTGAAATCTATTCCAAGGTTCAGCTTGAACACGAACAGGAAGATAATCCCGATAATCGTCACACCAATGGAAATCCCATAAAACACTTTGCGGAACTTCACAAAATCCAGCTTATCAAAGTGTGTCGGCATAGCCATCGTATCAATTTTTTCATTTAGGCTGTGAATTTCCTTCTTACGCACGCCAAACCAGCCCGGGCGTTTGTTCACCACTCCGCTGTTCACCCACATGCCAAGGAACCATCTTGTTCCATATACAGCTGTGATGAAGCTCATAAGGATCGAAATGATCAAAGTAGTCGCAAACCCTTTTACAGAGCTTGTACCGTAGAAAAATAATACAGCTGCTGCAAGGATGGTCGTTAAGTTCGCATCAATAATAGTCGCCAGCGAGTGCTTGTTTCCTTCAGCAAAGGCGGATTTGATTGTCCGGCCGATCCTTAGTTCGTCCTTGATCCGCTCGTAGGTGATGATATTGGTATCAACTGCAATACCGACCCCGAGTATCAATGCGGCGATGCCCGGGAGCGTCAGCACAGCATTCATCCAGTCGAACACCAAAAGGGTAAGGAAGATGTAAATTGCAAGCGTAACAACAGCAATGAATCCTGGCAGACGGTAGTACACAAGCATGAACAGGAAAATGGCAGCTATGCCGATAATTCCGGCAAAGACCGTTTCATGCAGGGCCTGCTGTCCGAACTGTGCTCCAACAGATGTGGAATAAGTTTCCTTAAGGTCTACAGGCAATGCACCTGCATTCAATAAGTCAGCAAGATCTTTTGCTTCTTTCAGTGAAAACTGGCCAGTAATCAAAACCGTATTCTGGTTGAAAACCTGGCTTACCCGAGGATCGGAAATCATGTTATCCTGGGTTTCTTTTTTCTTGATTGAATCTTTTCCTTCTTTAAAATCCATCCATATTGCCAGGATATTTGTCGGAACTGGCATAGATGAAATTTTTTGTGTAACCTGCTTAAATTTGTTAGGATCCTTAAGCGTTACTTCTACGACAGGATCGTTATCCTGAAACGATTGCTTCGCGCTTTTAATATCAGCGCCTGCCATCATTTCTTTATCGTTGTAATCACGGAATGACAGCTTTGCCGTTGTTGACAGAATTTTACGTGCATTATTCTGGTCCTTCACGCCCGCCAATTGAACGCGGATTCTGTCATTTCCTTCAATCTGGATGCTTGGCTCGCTGACTCCAAGAACGTCCACACGCTTTCTGAGCGCTGTAGCTGCACTGACCAGCTGCTTTTCATCCGGTTTCTTTCCGTCAAGCGTCTTAACCTGATAAAGCACTTCAAAACCGCCCTGAAGATCAAGCCCAAGCTTGACTTTGTCGAGCAATCCCTTTGTTGTTGTGCCCATCCCTGTGAAAATCAAGATCGCAATCAGGAAAAACGCAACGAGTCTGCTTCTTTTTACCATTATGTAGTAGGCCCCTTTCTTTATACGCCTTATTCTTCCGGTATTTAATGATGGGTAAATCACCACTAAACACCATGATGTTCTGATTAGGACCTGCCTGACCAAACGATAAAAGCGTATCATAAAAAAACAAAATATCTATCCTAATAGCCCGGAAAAACAAGGCTTGTACCACAAATTCTCTTTATTTGCCAAAAAACGCCCGCAACATACTCATTATGATTCAATTTCAAAAGCCTGTCAATTTAAGATTACATAAAAAGCGCAAGCGCCTGTTCATAGGATCAAAGACTAAGAACGCCGCGTCCTGCGGCAACGTCTTTGTGACCCCCATCCTGGGGGCCTCAGCATAAGGAGCGCAGGAATAGAAGGTGCTCTTTGCCTTCAATTCTTGCGTGACTTATGACCTCGAGGAGCAGGCGGAAATAAATGTATAAATCTTCAGAAAAAAGGACTGATAACTGCTGCAGCCTCACCCCTTTTTGGCCTCCAGTCCTTAGTCCCTGAACAGCTCCGCAAGCTCTTCCAGGGAGTTGCCGTCGAGAAGGCTTGGACCTTTGTATGCTTCTATGGTTGTGAAGGTCATGAAGGTGCCTGGGGCCAGGGACAGGATATCATCCATAATTTCATAAATGTGGATGTCTTCAATCGGCTTTTTCCATTTTTTCTTGATCAGACATTGCCAGATATCTTCTTCCTTCACTGCATCGAATCCCAGCAATTGCAATTCCTCTTTTTTATTCTTCAGCGCTGGCAGCATCTGCCCGTAATAAGCCTGATACGGATGCTTTCCTTCCATGACCATACCCTCTTTCATTTTAGGGTGAAAAGCAAGTTTTTTAAGTCAGCTTGTCATGCTTTGTCCAGCTTCCTGCATATAGATAATTGTATATGATATCAGCTTTTTTGAGAAGGCAGGGATTGGATAAGATGTCAAAATTTTTAAAAGGGACGCTGATTCTGCTTTTAGCCAGTTTAATTACTCGGGTATTGGGCTTTATCAATAGAATTGTCATCGCCCGGTTTATTGGTGAAGAAGGCGTTGGCTTATATATGATGGCACTTCCGACTCTGTTTCTTGTCGTGAATATCACCCAGCTTGGCCTGCCTGTCGCCATATCGAAGTTTGTGGCAGAGGCGGATGCCAAGGGCGATGAAAAGAAAATCAAGAAAATACTGATAGTCTCCATTACGTGCACATTTTCTCTTTCGATGATTTTCACTCCAGCCATGCTTATCTTAGCACCAAAGCTGTCCGATACGCTTTTCACTGATTCGCGCACGGTCTGGCCATTAATGGCCATAGCACCGATTGTGCCTATTATTGCGGTATCATCTGTCATCAGGGGATATTTCCAGGGAAAGCAGAACATGAAGCCATTCGCCTTTTCACAGGTGATTGAACAGATCGCCCGGATTACCTTTATTGCTGTTTTAACAAAGGCGTTTCTTCCTTATGGAATTGAATTTGCAGCTGCAGGGGCCATGTTTGCCTCTATTATCGGGGAATTGGTGTCGCTGGTGTATTTAATGACTGCGTTTAAATTAAAGAAGCATTTTAAAGTCAGAAAGAACTTTTTTGGCATGGTGAAATCAGGAAAAGGAACATTCCAGGAATTGATGAGCATCGCCCTTCCCTCAACAGGCAGCAGATTCATCGGATCGCTGGCATGGTTTTTCGAACCGATTGTAGTGGCTCAAAGCCTGGCACTTGCTGGTGTTTCAGCTTCCATGGCAACAAGGCAGTATGGTGAGCTGACCGGATACGCACTTCCGCTTTTGATGCTTCCATCATTCGTGACCACATCACTTGCAACCTCACTCGTACCTGCCGTAAGCGAGGCAAAATCCAGAGGAGATGTTCTGCTTGTCGAGCGCAGGCTTCAGCAGACATTAAGAATTACCTTTGTCACCGGGTGCCTTGCTGTTGTCTCGATGTTTGTTCTGGCAGAGCCGATTCTGCAGGTTATGTACGGATCATCCAGAGCCGCTGTTTTCATAAAATTCCTGGCTCCTTTTTTCATTTTGTTTTATTATCAAATGCCTCTGCAGTCCATGCTTCAGGCAATGAATCTGGCTAAGTCAGCCATGTTCAACAGTCTTGCAGGTGCAATTGTCAAGATTGCCATCATCTGGCTTCTCGCTTCAAAAGAGAACTTCGGGATCATGGGAGCCGCAATAGGAATTGCTGTCGGAACGATTCTGGTCACATTCCTGCACTTTACGACCATTATTAAAATCATTCCCTTCACACTGAAATTCCGTGACTATGCCACACCGCTCGCAATAGCCTTTGCCGCTGGCTGGTGCGGTGATTATACATACCGCACGCTGCTTTATGGAGAACCATTAGTGCCGCGCCTGCTCCTATCGCTCGCTGTCATTACGATCACCTATACCTTTTTATTGCTTTTGACAGGCGGAATCAAAAAGAAGGAACTGAAGCGGATACCTGTTGTCGGAAACATGCTCTCTAAATTAGCCTTTCACTGACTGTCCTGTTCGTCAATATACAGTTTTCCATCAATACAGGTACAAAATGAAACCTGGCTGATAGAATGATAGCCTTGCCTGTTCAGCTGCTGCAAAAGCCATTTTTCATCCTTTTGCAGTCTGGCCAGGCTTTTTTCCTGTATCACCCCGTCCACGATCAATGGAAACGGCGAAACTTTTTCCTGCATTTCCCTCTGCTTCTTTTCAATCACAGAAAGCTGTCCGGACGGCTCCAATATCGCATACTCCACTTCACCGATATTAAGGATATTTTTTTCACGCAGCTGTGAAAGCAAATCATCGAAGTTATAGCGCTGCTTCCTCATCACACGTTCGTCTATTTTCCCCTGGCTGATAATGATCGAAGGTTTCCCGTCGAGCACCTCCCTGAACTTCTGGCTTTTCAGAGAAATCAAAGCCAGGATAATTTGAATAACCATTAAAAGAACCATAGGCAAAATGGACTTTACTATCGGCATATCAGGGTTCTCAATGGAAAGGACAGCCATTTCTCCAATCATGATAAAGACCACTAAATCCAGGATACCTAATTCACCGATTTCCCGTTTTCCCATCAGCCTGAAAATAACCATCATCACGAGATATAAAACAAGGGTCCTTATTACCACACCAGCATATTCTTCCATTTTAAAAAACCCCTCCTCTTTTTGGCATCGATATCATTAGAATGGCTGGTTTTTCAGGAATAATGCTTGTTTAAACTTACCATTCCATTTGTTCTAAAAAAATGCCCCCCTGAATATGCTTGTACAAAGACACATATAGCGTGATGCTCAGAATAGAGGCTTGAAAGGAGAGGAAAATCATCGAAACAAAAAAGATGGGTTCAGCAATTTTATACGGTGCGGGTGTCATCTTCGTCCTCGCAATTATTTCGAGCTTTATCTTCTCGATTCTGCTCCGATTTACAAGCGTGACCGAGACCTCACTCACGTATATCATTATGGCTGCTTCGTTTATTTCCCTGTTTATCGGAGGATTTATATCTGGCGGAAAGGGCAAAAAGCAAGGCTGGATGCTCGGGGGAGGAACTGGGCTGCTTTACCTTTTTATCATCATGCTCTTTAAATATCTTGGACACGACTCCCTCTTTTCACTGAAAGAATGGATTTATCAGGGCTGCTTTATTTTAACGGCCATGATGGGCGGCGTGCTCGGGGTCAACTTGAGCTCCAATTCGAAGTAATTTTTTCGGGTGAAACATCAATTGGCTCGAATGCCGGGGAATTTCGCTCTAATCAAAGCAGATTTGGCTCTAATCATCGCTATTTTCGCTCTAATCAGGGCTGATTTGGATCGATTATCAATAAGACTGAAAAAGCTCTTTACTTTATTGATTGGAGCGAAAGACGCTTGACTCATGGGGGATTAGCGTTACAGGCGAGACCCCGCAGGAGCCAAGCGACGAGGAGGCTCGGCGAACGAGGAGGCTCGGCGAACGCCCCCCGGAAAGCAAGCGTCTGGAGCGGAAATCTACAGACAACCCTTAAAAAAGTATAAAAAAGACGGCATCTTTTCAAAAGATACCGTCTTTTTTATGTTATACCAGTTCCTTTTTTTCCGGAGCGCTCTCCGTTACTTCACGGATAGCTGAGCGATCGTATGTAAGTCTGCTTCCATCTCCGCAAAGAACGACGATTTTAGTTTCGTCAATAGAGTCGATGCTTCCGTGCAATCCGCCGATTGTTACGATTCTGTCGCCCTTTTTCAGGCTGCTTTGCATGTTAGAAACGTTCTTCTGGCGCTTTTGCTGCGGACGGATCAATAAGAAGTAAAACACAACAAACATTAAAATCAAAGGAAGAATTGTGCCTATGCCTCCACCCATCATGTATCTCTCCTTTCAATTATCATTATGAGTTAAAAGTTTTTAGCGTTCGGTTTGTTGAATCCGTAACGTTCAAAAAATTCTTCTCTGAAGTCACCAAGACGGTCCTCACGGATGGCTTGTCTGACCTGTTCCATTAAGTTTAACAGAAAATGCAGATTATGATAAGTCGTAAGTCGAATTCCGAACGTTTCTTCACAGCGAATTAAGTGGCGGATATAGGCGCGGCTGTAGTTTTGGCAAACATGGCAGCTGCAGTTTTCATCAATCGGGCCAAAATCGCGTGCATATTTAGCATTCTTGATGACAAGGCGCCCATTCGAGGTCATCAGTGTCCCGTTTCGTGCAATCCTTGTAGGAAGCACACAGTCGAACATATCAATCCCTCTGATCGCACCATCAATCAGCGAATCCGGAGAGCCTACTCCCATCAGGTAGCGCGGCTTGTTCTCAGGAAGAAGCGGTGTCGTGAATTCAAGCACACGGTTCATCACATCTTTCGGTTCACCGACAGATAAACCGCCGACAGCATATCCAGGGAAATCAAGAGAAGTCAGATCCTTCGCACTTTGCCTTCTCAGGTTTTCGAATTCTCCACCCTGCACGATTCCAAACAGCCCCTGGTCAGAAGGACGCGCATGTGCCTCAAGGCAGCGCTCTGCCCAGCGTGATGTACGCTCAACTGATTTTTTCATATATTCCTCAGTTGCCGGGAACGGAGGGCACTCATCAAACGCCATCATAATATCCGAGCCAAGCGCATTCTGGATCTCCATTGCCTTCTCAGGTGACAAAAAGAGCTTGTCTCCATTCAGATGGTTTCTGAAATGTACGCCTTCTTCTTCAATTTTGCGGAATTCACTCAGGGAAAAGACCTGGAATCCTCCGGAATCAGTAAGGATGGCACGGTCCCAGTTCATGAACTTGTGCAGTCCGCCCGCTTCCTTAATGATTTCATGGCCGGGTCTTAGCCACAGGTGATACGTATTGCTGAGGATGATGCCTGCGCCCATCTGCTTTAAATCCTCAGGTGCCATCGTTTTAACAGTGGCCAGTGTTCCTACAGGCATAAAAGCCGGTGTATCAAAAGAGCCATGGGGAGTATGGACCCTCCCAAGCCTGGCACCTGTTTGTTTATCTTTTTTTATAAATTCATAACGTATTGCAGTCAACGCAATAACTCCTTTCGTGAAAAACAGCCAAACCGTAAAGGAAGGCATACTCGGATTTAAAGACAGGCAATTACTTAATCAGCATAGCATCGCCAAAGCTGAAAAAGCGGTATTCTTCGCGCACGGCCGTCTCATAAGCATTCAATACATGCTCACGTCCTGCCAGTGCGCTGACAAGCATGATCAGCGTTGATTTTGGCAAATGGAAATTCGTGATCATTCCGTCAATGCCCTTGAATTCATATCCAGGGAAAATAAAGATACTTGTCCAGCCGCTGTCTTCTTTAAAAACACCATCATTTTTCGAAGCAATGGTTTCAAGCGTTCTTGTTGATGTTGTTCCGACGGTAATGATCCGGCCGCCCTGTGCCTTCACTTCATTCAAAAGCCTTGATGTGCCTTCGGTCATTTGGTAAAATTCCGAATGCATTTCGTGTGCATCAATATCATCCACACTTACAGGCCTGAACGTGCCAAGGCCGACGTGAAGCGTTATAAACGCGATATGTACACCCATTTCCTTAATCTCTTCAAGCAAATGCTCTGTGAAATGCAGCCCCGCAGTCGGTGCCGCCGCTGAGCCGCGCTCTCTTGCATACACAGTCTGATAGCGGTCCTGGTCATCCAGCTGTTCCTTGATATAAGGAGGAAGCGGCATTTGGCCAAGGTCCTCAAGTATTTCATAAAAAATCCCGTCATATTGAAAATCAAGAATCCGTCCGCCATGATCGAGTACGCCTGTGCAGACAGCCGTCAGCTTTCCGTCTCCGAAAATGATCTTTGAGCCTTCTTTAATTCTTTTTGCCGGTTTAACAAGAGTTTCCCAGGAATCGCCGTTTTCCTGCTTCAGCAAGAGCACCTCGATTTTGGCCCCTGTATCATCCTTTGTGCCAAAAAGCCTGGCCGGAAGCACTTTTGTATCGTTCAAAACAAGGCAGTCACCCGGTTTAAGATAGCTTGTAATATTTTTAAATACTTCATGATTGATGCTGCCTGTTTGTTTATCGAGAACCATCAATCGGCTTTCTTCCCGATTTTCCAGGGGTACCTGTGCAATTAAGTTCTCAGGCAAATGAAAATCAAACATATCTACTTTCATGCTGTTCCTCTTCTTCCTGTTTGCAGTTTTTGAAATTCTGAGGCATTTGCTAAAATGCCTGTTTCCCTTTTACGGAGAAGGAAGCTCCATATTAAAATGGCGGCAGGCAAGGTCTGTAATCAGCCTTCCCCTTGGAGTGCGCTGGATGAATCCGATCTGCAGCAGATACGGCTCATACACATCCTCAATGGTATGCGACTCCTCGCCGATCGTTGCCGCAATGGTTTCAAGACCGACTGGGCCGCCGCGGAATTTTTCGATAATCCCTTTAAGTAATTTATGGTCAATATGATCAAGTCCTAAACGGTCAACCTGCATCAATTCCAGAGCATAATCCGCAAGCTCCTCTGTAATCGTACCATTTCCCCTGACCTGGGCAAAATCCCTAACCCGCCGGAGGAGACGGTTTGCAATCCTCGGCGTGCCCCTTGACCGCCTGGCAATTTCACCGGCAGCGCGGACGTCAATATCCGTACCCATGATTTCTGCTGTACGGACAACGATTTCCTTCAGCTGCGGCTCTGTATAATACTCAAGCCGGCTCATGACGCCGAAACGGTCCCTTAGCGGTGCGGAAAGAGAACCAGCCCTTGTTGTCGCCCCAACAAGCGTAAAGGGCGGCAGGTCAATGCGGACAGAACGCGCAGCCGGTCCTTTGCCAATGACGATATCCAGGCAGAAATCCTCCATCGCTGGATACAGCACCTCTTCTACAGCCCTTGGAAGCCTGTGGATTTCATCGATAAACAGCACATCCCCCGGTTCAAGTGCGCTTAGGATGGCGGCGAGATCTCCTGGCCTTTCAATAGCAGGCCCTGAGGTGGTGCGGACATTCACGCCCATTTCATTGGCAATGATGACGGCAAGAGTCGTTTTTCCAAGTCCCGGCGGTCCATATAAAAGCACATGGTCAAGCGTTTCTTCCCTCATTTTCGCGGCCTCGATAAAGACGCTGAGGTTAGCCTTCACTTTTTCCTGGCCAATATATTGTCTGAGTGTTTGCGGTCTAAGGCTTTGTTCAAAGGATTGTTCGCTTAGGTCGGCTTCCTGGCTGAAAACTCTCTCCTCCATATCTCCACCCCTTATTTTAACATCAATTGCAGCGCTTTTTTAATATATTGTTCAGTCGTTAATTCTTCCTTACCGAGTACCTTTGCCACCTTCTGGACTTCTTTTTCAGAATAGCCGAGCGCCTTCAGGGCGAGTACCGCCTCCTCCAGGTCTTCAAGATATCCGGCAGCCCGTGCCCCTTCTGCAAGCTTATCATTGAAAAGACTAGGGAAGTAATCCGGCACGATGTTTTCAAGCTTTCCTTTTAAATCAAGAATCATCTGGCGTGCTGTTTTCTTGCCTACGCCAGGGAACTTCACAAGGAAGGTTTCATCTTCATTTTCAATCGCCTGGACCACCTGATCAACCTGCCCTGATGCGAGGATCGCAAGTGCTCCCTTAGGCCCGATTCCCGTTACATTCAGAAGCTTTGTGAACAAAGCCTTTTCTTCTCTTGCTTCAAACCCATACAGCGCAAAAATATCCTCGCGCACATGGTGGTATATGAAAATCTGGACCTGATCATGCAGCTTCGACGAAAAAATAAAAGGATTCGGCGTCATCACCTGATATCCGATTCCCCCGTTTTCCACCACAATGTATTCAGGCCCGATATAATCTATTGTTCCTTTAATATAATCATACAAATCGCTTCGCTCCCTGATTTTGCTGTACCTCTCATTGTACCATACCACACCTTGAAAGTTGAGAAAAGATTGGGAAGCAAACACGAAAAAGCGGAACACCTTAATGTCCGCTTTGCTTTCTCTTCTTCTTATGAAGGATTTATACGACTTTGCGGCAATTCGCCCGAATCAGCGGGGATTCCGCTCGAATACTAGGTGATTTGGCTCGAATCACCTCTGAATTTGGATTTACTATCCAGTAAAATGGAAATTATCCGCACCTTCACTGCCCTAGTTTTTAGATTTCAGGACGGAATAAGGCTTATAAGCCTCAATCACTTCTTCATAATGATCTTTATTCAAAATAGGAATGCCCTTTAGCAGTTCTTTTTGTTTATAAGAATCAAGACGGCCTAAATCAATCTGGAAGAAAGAATGGATGATCATCGGGTGATTATCGGGCCTGCCATTGAATATGGAAAGTGTTCCATCCTCTGATATGCCAAAAAATCCATTAACCTTCATCAAGGGTGAAATGTCATTTTCCTGCTTTTTGAATACCATTTCAACTGAATTTTGATCCACGAGCTGCCAGTCTTCGTACTTGGCCCAAAAATCCTCCATGGACAAAATGGTTTCATTTACGGTTTCTTCGCTCACTTCTCCGTCTAAATAATGCCTCTTGAGAATAACCTTCCTTTCAAGCGGCTCCTTTATAACAGGAGTTGCTTCCTTTTCAGAATGAGATGGCTTTTCCGCGCCAGCTGCCAGCGCACCGGAGGCCGAAAGTCCAATAATCATCACTAACAGTAACAGTAAACGGCTCTTCATCTCCAATCACCTCTTCTTTAGAAAATGGAATACCTTTTAGCCCTAGTTTGGCCAAAACAAGAAATTTTATCCGGCTTAAAAAAGTATTTTATAACCAACAAAGCAAAAGCCCGGCATCTCATCAGGATGCCGGGCTCGGTCTTATTGAGCATGATTTTTATGAAGATCCAGGTTGTCGAACAAATCCTGCGCATCCAAAAGGACCATATCTCTCGGGCCGCCGTCGCGAAGGTCATTATCAAGTGAAATCACTCTGTAGTAAAGGCCCTGATCACTTACAACTGTCAGCTTCCTTTTTCCTGAAAGCTTATTTACCCTGTTTCTCACTTCTTTTTTTACATCAGAAGGAGACTGATTATTTTTAACGAGCAGGGTGACCAGTATCCGGTCACGTGTAATAATTGCCCGTGAATCTTTTACACCATGAACGGAGTTGGCTTTTTTTACGATGCTGTCAACAAGCGCACCTTCATAGGCTGTATAATACGAGCTCCTTGTTCTTTGCGGAATTCCTTCATGACTATGATAGTTTCTGTCTCTTGTGCTGAAATCATTTTCCTGGTCTAAGTTCCCGCTGTTATAGCCAAGCGGCACAGCAGGGTTTCCCAGATTCCCCAATCCGTTTCCCTTATTGCCTGAAGACCCAAACAAGGGTGCACGGTCACTGATGTTCCTCGCCAGGTTATCTTTTGCTGTCATGTTCTTTTGGGATCTGACGGCATCCGTATTTTTTTGGCCGTTCTCAGCTACATTTCCCGCTGAACAGCCGGCTAAACCCGCGGCAAGCATCATACAAAGCGGCATCGTCCATCGTTTCCTCAACGGCAAAACCCCCCTTCGCAAAGTGAGATAAAACACGTATCTCCCTAATAGGATTCATGACAGGGGCATGCTTTATACTGACACTTCACACCAGATTTAAGCTCTGCTGCTTTCCAGGATTTTTTGCGATATACCGGCATTCATTTTCATCCTTTTTGGATATTCCTCTACGGTCAGCTTCCAAATATGATGCAGCTGTGCCCCGTTTCCGAGCTGATTTTCACGAATCAGCCTGTTCCATTCTCTGAAAACATCTGCAGGAAAGGTAAGTGCATATAAAAAGGCCGTATTGTTTCTGTACCTGTTTATTTCAGGATACGTCCATAATTCTTCTGCCGGATTTTCCAGATAGCTTAAAATGCGATTGCAATACTGCAGATCATCCATCATGGCTGGAGCTGATGAAATTAAGTCAAAATCAATTAAAAACAGCTCTCCTTCCTTACTGCGCAAAAAATTATGGTGTGCACAGTCTCCGTGGATGATGACATTTTCATCAGCCTCAAGATCATATTGATGATCTCTCATCCCCTGAAGGGCCCATTCACCCCAGCTTAGCCAGCTCTTCAAGATACTGTCAGATACATACCGCGAAACGTTCTGGAAGTTTTGCCTGAAAGCCTGCAAACGTTCCTGCCATTTATCGATTTGCCGAAAACGGTGGATGCGCGCTGAAAATTCCCTTGGAAGCTGCGAGGAAATAGCATGGAATTCGTCCAGCAGCCTGAGTCCCTCACTTCGGTCTCTGCTGTCAGAAAAGTGAAACGGCCTGCTTGCGGGCTCTAAGTACTGAATACACCCAAATACCCCGTATTCATAGTAAAACGGGGGAATGTCGTATATATCATATGTTTTGTAAAAACCTCTTTCTTTCAGTAATGAGGTGAGCAGCTTTTGGTTTTCCCAATTCCCCGCAGAATCAAAACGTTTTAAAATTATCGGCTCTGTATTATCGCATTTCAGGATGAACACGTGGCTTCTTATATGCTTCAGTGATTTAAGGAGAATGCCATTTTCTTTTAAATAAGACAGGAGACGAGTGTAAAATACACTGTCTCCCCCAAAATTAAAACTCATCGCTTTCATCTGCATAAACCGGCATGCCATATGCTGGCATTGGGCTGTTTCCATCAAAGAAAGGCCCAGCGTATGGATGATCCTGACCTAAAGGCTGAAAAGGGATTCCTTCTCCTCCAAATTGCGGCTGGCTGAATGGAGCCTGCATCCCGTCAAATGCAGGATTGCCAAACGGCCTTCCGTCACCCATTTGGGAACCTCCGTACATTCCCGGCTGACCTCCCATTTGCGGGCCTCTATACATGCCTGGCTGACCTCCCATTTGCGGGCCTCCTTGCATTCCCGGCTGACCTCCCATTTGCGGGCCTCCATACATGCCCGGCTGACCTCCCATTTGCGGGCCTCCGTACATTCCCGGCTGACCTCCCATTTGCGGGCCTCCATACATGCCAGGCTGGCCACCCATTTGCGGGCCTCCATACATGCCCGGCTGACCTCCCATTTGCGGGCCTCCTTGCATTCCCGGCTGACCTCCCATTTGCGGGCCTCCATGCATTCCCGGCTGACCTCCTATTTGCGGGCCTCCTTGCATTCCCGGCTGACCTCCCATTTGCGGGCCTCCTTGCATTCCCGGCTGACCTCCCATTTGCGGGCCTCCATGCATTCCCGGCTGACCTCCCATTTGCGGACCTCCATGCATTCCCGGCTGACCTCCCATTTGCGGACCTCCATGCATGCCTTGCTGCCCATATGGTTCCATCCCGTGTCCTGGCATGCCGGAATGTTCCTGTCCGCCTCCATGCTGCATATATTCTCCCATTTGCGGATATCCCCCAGGACCCGGGTTTCCGTCATGTCCCGGATTAGCATATTGCGGATAATGCCCCATAGACATGCCGTATCCATCAGAAGATTCTCCCGGTCCGCAGCCGCAGCCGCTCTGAGGCTTATATTTCGGCTCTTGATAATATTGCGGGATCGGCGGTACGAAGTGCTGATTGCTGCCGTGATGGTGGTGCATCATATCACTTGAAGACTCGGATGAAGACTCAAAATGATGATGCATGCCATGTGGAGCAAATTGGGCGTTCACTCCCTGGACCATCGGACTGCCGTAGCCAGGCTGTGTTCCTCCGTAAAAAGGCTGCTGGTAGTTAGGCATGATGTCAGAGGAGGACTCGTATCCATGATGATGATGGTGATGCCCATGCTCCTGCTGATAGTGCTGATATGGCTGGTACAGACCTCCTTGAGGATATGGCGGCATATTCATTGCATGATGATGTTCGTGCATATGTGAGGACGAGCTTTCTTCATAATATGGATTCATTGTCGCTCCCTGTACCTGAGGCATGGGCTGTATCGGCAGACCATATGACCATGGCTGAAAACCCATTGGCGGGCAAAAGCCGCTTCCAGGCATGATCGGCGTCACAGGTACACATTCCGGCTGCTCCATCACTGGCATTTCCACAGGCTTTGGCGGCACTATTTCCGGACTTTCTATTTTAACCGGCTTGATTTTTTTGGGTGCAGGCGGCTTTTGCACACTCATGTTGGCCATATTGACCATATAATAATTATTGATGTCGATTTCCGGCATGACCGGCTGCGGAACAGGAACCTCTTTTATAATCGGTTTTTCCTTAATGATAGGTTTTTCTTTCACGATCGGCATTTCTTTTGGTGCTGGCGCCATCGGCTTCGGGGGAACCGGCATTTCCTTAGGCTTTGCTATCGGCGCTTCCTTTACCGGCGGTTTATACTGCTGAACCGGCTGCTGATGGGGCTTTGGAACCTCCTTCACCGTACCGTGCCCTGAATGTGCCGGTGCTTCTTTTTTCACTCCGGCAGATCCCGGTATTTTAATTTTCATGCCTGGCATCATCATATCCGGGTTGCTGAGCTGGGAATTTACTTGCTTGAGCTCTTCAAAACTGACTCCGTACTTCTTTGAGAGCTTCCAAAGTGTATCTCCCTTTTGGACTATATGAATTTTCACGCTGACAATCCCTCCTGTGCATATGTCCATATATACTATGAAGCATTAGGTAAATTGCTATCATTTTCCTCAAAACTTATGCGAAAGGAACCCTTTTTATGATGCTGTCAGGGAGTTTCGCCGGCAAAAAATATTTCTGCCTGACTCCGCTTTTATAGGCATCACAGCACAATCCATAAAAAAAAGCCCGCAGCATCCATTTCAGAGTGCTCCAGGCCCTTATGTTAAAAATCCGATTTGCTTTGATAAAAATAATTCGGTGTTTTGATTTCATTTTTATATGACTGATGAAAAATGTGGGTGGCTGCTGGAGAAATGGGCGGAATGAGCCAAGTCCAGTCTCCCGTCACTTCCCTTTCTTTTGCCTTTTCTTTTTCTTCAAAAAGCTTGAACTGATTGGCCGCTGTATGGTGGTTGACAATTGAGACTCCTGCCTTTTTATAGGAATGCAAAACTGCTTCATTCAGTTCAATCAGTGCACGGTCCTTCCAAAGGGAGCTATTCCGGTTTGTATCAAGCCCCATTAAAGCCGCCACTCGAGGCAGCATATTATACCGGTCCTCATCAGCCAGATTCCTTGCCCCTATTTCCGTACCCATGTACCAGCCATTAAAAGGCGCGGCAGAGTACGAAATGCCTCCTATTTCCAGGCGCATATCGGAAATAATCGGAACTCCATACCATTTTAGCCCCAGATCTTCAAACCAGGGATATTCCGGATGAGTTACATCCACCTCTTTTACAAGGCTTCGGGGTATTTCAAATAACTCAGGAGAACTGCCCCCAGCACTAATGACGATTGGAAGCACATCAAAGTGCGTATTTGCACCCTTCCATCCAAGCTCAAGGCACTGTTTTGTAAACGGTATGGAAGCAGGATCTCCAAGAATGCCCTGCTCTGTTTCATACCCGGCATACCGGATCAGCTGGTGATTGTGTATCCGGATCCCGTTTTCCCCGTCTTTTGCAGGCTTAAAGATAGAAATTGAAGGCCGGATTGCACCGCCGTTCGTCGCAAATTCTATATGCTTTTGCAGGGCTCCGTTTATGTCACTGGCTGCAGAAAGCTCCCTTTGATCAAATACGTTCAGGCTTTCCCAAAACAGCCTTCCAATACAGCGGTTGCTGTTTCTCCACGCAAGCCGCGCTCCGTATTCAAGCTCCTCATAGGTATGTCCATAAAAACCGTCTTTTTCAATGGCCGCTCTAACTTCTGTAATGCGGCCTTGTATTTCTTCTTCTGATTTATTCAGCTCTTCATAACTGGTTTTAATGAAGGTCTCTGCTTCTTGTAATAGTGCTGTATCCAAATTATGCTGCCTCCTAATTGCTGTTATGTTGAGAGTAACATAACAGAATGAAAAAGGTAAGCAAGGTCCATGGATCCTCGAACATTGATATTTTATATGAAAATTTCTATACCCGGGAGATTTTATGCTCTTTCAAGCATTCTATTTAGTGCAAGTACTGCATCATCTGCAATCTGCCTATCCACGCTTATCACATTGACCGGATTTTTATCCAAAATCGACTCGAGTGACCACAGCAAGTGTGGCAGATCAATTCTGTTCATGGTAAGGCATGGGCACATATTAGGGTTCAGCGAAATAATCTCTTTATCAGGATGATGATTCATCAGCCTTTTGACCAGATTCATTTCTGTGCCGATTGCCCATTTACTGCCGGACGGCGCATTTTCAATCATCTTGATGATATAGGAGGTAGATCCATTATAATCAGCGGCTTCGACCACTTCCCTCCTGCATTCAGGATGCACGATGATATTCATACCAGGCTGTGAAGCACGCAGCGATTCAATATTTTGGACGGTGAAATTTTCATGGACAGAGCAATGTCCTTTCCAGAGCAGCACCTTGATATCGGACTTTCCTTCATCCTCAAGCACATCTTTTATCGGATCCCAAACGGCCATGGCATCAAGCGGAATACCCAGATCAAACGCTGTATTCCTGCCAAGATGCTGATCAGGCAAAAATAATATCCGCTCTTTCTTAGTTAACGCCCAGGACACCATTTCTTTTGCATTGGAGGAAGTGACGGTCGCTCCTCCATGTCTGCCGACAAACGCCTTAATGCTCGCTGTTGAGTTGACATATGTCAGCGGAATGATGGTATCTCCGTATATAGCCTGAAGTTTTGCCCAGGCACGTTCTGTCTGGCTGATATCTGCCATATCCGCCATAGAACAGCCTGCCCTCATATCAGGTAGCAGCACCACCTGATTTTCATTTGTCAGGATATCTGCCGTCTCAGCCATGAAATGGACGCCGCAGAACACGATATAATCCGCTTCTCTGTTCAGTGCCGAAAGCTGGGCCAGCTGAAGGGAATCACCCGTATCATCCGAGAACATGATCACTTCTTCCCTCTGGTAATGGTGGCCGGGGATATAAAGTGAGGTCCCGAGCAGCTCTTTAATCTCCCTGACCCGAGCTTCCATGGCTTCTGTGTTCATTGTCTTATACTTATCAGGCATCATTGTGCTTTGTTTTTGGGCAAGTTCTAATATGTTCATAGTAGCCTCCTATTGTACCTGCAATGAGGAAATCTTCACTTTGGCACTAATATCAAGCGCCCGTACACTATGTGTCAGGCATCCGAGGGAAATATAGCCGACTCCCGTATCTCTGTAATGTACTAGTGTGTCAAGCGTGATGCCGCCTGAAGCTTCCGTGATGATATGGTCTGGCACAAGCTGGACCAGTTCCCGGATTTCTTCAGGTGAGCGGTTGTCGAACATGATGATGTCTGCTCCCGCCTGTACTGCTTCTTGCACCTGCTCCGCTGATTCAGTTTCAACCTCAATTTTAACCGTGTGGCCGATTTCTGCCCTTGCCAGCTCCACTGCTCTTGCAATCGATCCAGCAAACGAGATGTGATTATCCTTGATCATGACCGTATCGTATAGGCCATATCTATGATTTGAAGCGCCTCCGCAGCGCACTGCATATTTTTCAAGCATCCTGAGTCCCGGGGTGGTTTTTCTTGTATCACAGACTTTGGTGGCGGTTCCTGCCACAATATCCACCGCTTTTCTTGATTCTGAAGCAATGCTGCACATCCTTTGGACAAGGTTCAGCACCACGCGCTCCGCCTTCAGCAGGGCCGCAGCATTTCCTTTAATATGCACAAGCTCTGTGCCCTTTTCAAAACGATCCCCGTCTTTTATAAACAGCTCAGCCTCTGCTGAATCATCAAGCAGGGAAAATCCAGTCCTGATCACTTCTTCGCCTGCAAAAACGCCCGCTTCTTTGGCAATGAAGGTCAATGTGCCAATCTCGCTTTTAAATAACGAATCACTCGTCACATCCCGGTCGCCAATGTCTTCAATGAAAAACTGTTCCAGAATTTTTTTAAGCTTTAATTTGTTCATACGAACACGTCCCTTTCAAAGAATCTAGCAGTTCATTTTTCGTAAATGAAATAAAGTTCGTAAGCCAGACGCCGTCATTTTCAAGAGGATAGTCACTCCTGAAATGTCCTCCCCTGCTTTCTGTTCTCAAAAGTGCCGACTCACAAATGAGCCATGACACAATCAGCCCATTCACACTGGCAAGCTCCTCTTGATTCAGCATTTCCCTGCTGCAATCAAGCACCCCGGCTACATCATAGGATTCAATCCAATTTTTCAGTTCCAAAAGCCCGTGTTCATTGCGGACAATCCCGGCATGCTGCATCAGTTTTTTCTTCAGAAGAGAAAGCTTCGGCAGGTTTCCTGCTTTATAGAACTTCTCAGATTTTTCCCTGCTGTCATATCTTTCTGCTGTGATATCACCAAGATGCCTTCCAAGCTCCGTGCCAAAAATAATCCCTTCAAGCAGGGAATTGCTGGCAAGCCTGTTTGCACCGTGAACGCCATTACAGGCCGCTTCTCCTGCCGCATATAAATTTTTAACAGATGTCCTGCCAAGATGGTCTGTTTCAATGCCGCCCATTAAAAAATGATTTCCCGGAGCAACTGGAATTTTGCCTTTTTCAATGGAAATTCCATACTTCATGCAAAGTGCAGCCACCGTTGGAAACCGATCGCGGAACTGGCTGATCATGGATATATCCAGATACACCTTTTTTCCGTGGGTAAGATAGGAATAAATCGTCTGCGCAACAATATGGCGCGGTGCGAGATCCTTTAGAGGGTGGATATCCTCCATGATCCTTTTTCCCGTCTCATCCACAAGAACGGCACCTTCGCCCCTCACCGCTTCTGATACAAGCCCTTTTGTGACTCCATCAATAGAGAGGAGCGTCGGATGAAATTGGATGAACTCCATATCCCGTATCCGGGCTCCTGCCAAAAAAGCAAGCGCCAGCCCGTCACCCGCCACTCCAGGTGAATTGGAGGTAAACCGGAACAGTGAACCGCAGCCGCCTGATGCGATGACAATATGCGAACCATAATGCTTTATCATGTTCCCCTCATGATCCCTCGTTTTGACGCCCATGCATGCTCCGTCTTCCCCAAGAATCAATTGAATAGCACATGTATCCTCCAATATTTTAATGGAGGTTTCTTTTACTTTTTTCAGATAATGCTCAATCAAATGTTTGCCTGTTTCATCTCCATGGCTATGGAGAATTCTTCGTTCGCTGTGGGCACCTTCCATGCCAAGAATCAATTGACCTCCAGAGTTCCTATCAAATTCCATTCCGGCAGTAATTAACGCCTGCATGGCTTCAGGCGCATGTTCCGCCAGTTTTTTTACCGCTTTAAGGGAATTTGTATTTCTCCCGGCCATTATTGTATCTTCTATATGTTTTGAAGTTGAATCGTCCTCAGACATGACAGCAGCAATCCCGCCCTGTGCCAGATAGCTGTTGCTGTCGCGAAGCTTTGACTTTGTGATAATTCTCACATTCTTTGACCTGCTTGCTTCTAATGCAACAGCGAGCGCTGCAATGCCGCTCCCGATTACAATTACATCACTGAATTCCATATTTGCGCCTCCTGTTTTAACAGGTGTCTTGACAACTATATTTACACATTATTAAACTATTATCAAGAGTTTTTTAGCTGAAGCTCTCCCAAACCAACAATTAGGATGTGAAGGGCTTTGATTTATTTCGATTATGCCGCAGCTGCGCCAATCGCTGAAGAAGCGCTGGAGGTTTTTATAGAAGCTTCACGAAGGTTTTACGCAAATTCAAGCAGTCTTCATGATGAAGGCTCTTCTGCTAAAGAGCTGCTTGAGCTGTCACGGAAACAGCTTGCAGAAACAGCAGGGATTACAAAAGAAGGCGTCATTTTTACAAGCGGTGGCACTGAAAGCAATATGCTCGCATTGCAAATCTATACATCCCTGACAAAAAAGAATCATATTATCGCAAGCAGCACCGAGCATTCCTCCCTATCGAACTACTTAAAAAAGCTTAAGGGAGAAGGCTATGAAATAACCTATTTAAAGCACAGCCCTGACGGAAGGATCTCTCTTGCACATCTTCAGGAAAGCATAAAGGATACGACCTTCCTCGTCATTTGCGGTCACGTGAATTCTGAAATAGGATGTGTACAGGACTTAGCGGCCATTAAAGAAGCCATCGGCACCCGGGACATCTTCCTGCACGGTGATTGTGTCCAGTCCTTCGGCAAGCTGAATTTGGAGGAAGCCGTCCTCGCCTGTGACAGCCTGTCCATTTCCGCACATAAAATATATGGCCCAAAGGGAACCGGAGCCCTTCTCTTTCCTGCCGTTCATAAACTTAAGCCGCCTATCCCGGATGTAAGCCATGAAATGGGCTTCAGAACAGGAACGGTCAATGTGCCGGCTATCGCTTCATTCGCAACTGCCGCTGCATTGATCGAAACAACGCGGGAGGATGAATTCGTCCGGATCTCTGCGCTCAGGAAACAATTCAAGCAGGAACTTTTGCAAATGGGAGTTCCCCATGATGTCATTGAATCGCCGAATCACCAGCTTCCGCACATCATTGGAGTGACATTCCCCGGGCATCAGGGACAATATGTCATGCTTGAGCTCAACAGCAGGGGCTATGCCGTTTCAACCGGCAGCGCCTGCCAGATCGGCAAGCAGGAGCCTTCAAAGACAATGATGGCAATCGGAAAAAGCAATGAAGAAGCAAAAAGTTTAATTCGTATCTCAATGGGAAAAAATACAACAGAAAACCATATTTCAGGAATCTGCCGGCACCTCTGCGCTATTATCAATAACCGATAAGCTTATAGGAAGGCTTCTTAATCCATGTATGGTAAAATAACACCATATATAAGGAGAGGTTACATATTGGAAAAAAAGAAATTACTGGGTGAAGAGAGGCGCAGCCATCTTCTCGAAATCTTGAGATCAAGCAAAAAGCCCATCACCGGAACAGAGCTTTCCCGAATCAGCAATGTGAGCAGGCAAGTCATCGTTGGAGACATTACATTGCTTAAAGCTAAAAACGAACCTATCATTGCAACAAGCCAGGGCTATCTGTATTTTCAGGCAGGCGAAACACAGCAATGTGAAAGAACTATCGCATGCCAGCATGGCCCCGAGCGTACAGAGGAAGAACTCAACATGCTTGTGGACCTTGGCATTATCGTAAAAGACGTCAAAATTGAGCACCCGGTATACGGCGACCTCACAGCTTCCATCATGGTCAGCACCCGTAAGGAAGTCCGGCAATTCATGCAGCAGATCACAGATACCGGCGCCGCCTTTTTATCACAGCTCACAGAAGGAATCCACCTTCACACCCTCGCCGCATCCTCAGAAGAACTGCTGGACGAAGCCGAGGAAACACTAAGAAAAGAAGGCATATTGATAACCTAAAAAGCGCAAGCGCCTTGAAAGCCCCGACAAGCATAAGGCGCATAAGAATAGAAGGCGCCCTTTGCCTTCAATTCTTATGTGACTTATGACCTCGAGGGGCTAGGCGCTGAAGCTGGATTGACTATAAAGCGCAAGCGCCTTGTTCAGCTCGCGAAGCAAATAGGGTTTTGGACTTAGAAGGTGCTCTTTGCCTTCTGAGACCAAAACATCTTTTGCACAGCGAGCTAGGCGCTGGAGCTGGATTGCCTGACTCCCTTAGCAATCTAAAGGGGGTCAGGCACTAGTTTTTAAAAGATTCTTAAAAAATTGCCTCCTATTATTTTTTGCAGCTCTTCTTCCTTATAGCCCCTATTTATCAAGCCCTCTATTAATTTCGGCAAGCTTTGATGGCCGTCTATTACATCAAAGGGTTTTCGCGGCATTCTGGCTAAATCGTCTGCGTCCATATATTTGAAGAAATCATCGCACAAATCGAGCCCGATCCCAACATGATCAATCCCAATTAACTGCACTATATGGTCAATGTGCTTAATAAATTGTTCCAACGTACTATTTTCGTCTTCCACAGCAACAATGATGCTTACCGCATTGACTCCAATCACCCCGCCTTTTGATGCAATAGCTTTCATCTGCTCATCGGTTAAATTACGCATCGTATTCGAAAGAACCCGTGAGTTCGAGTGTGATGCAATGATCGGCTTTTTTGACATTTCGATCACATCCCAAAATCCTTCATCATTCAAATGGGAAACATCAATCATCATTCCAAGCTTTTCGGCCTCTTCAATTACCTTCACTCCAAAGTGGGTTATTCCACCCTTTGTCCCTTCGTCTATCGGACTGAAATGGCTGCCATCTCCCACCGCGTTTCTTCTGCTCCAAACCAAGCCAAGGTTTCGGACACCCAATTCATAGAACACTCTTAATAAGCTTAAATCAGTTCCAATTGGTTCCGCTCCTTCAAGGGATAATAAGAAACCAATTTTCCCTGATTGCTGTGCCAGAATCATATCGTCTCTATTTTTGCAAATCATCAATTTATCCGGGGACTCCTGTACTTCTTCGTACAATGCACTAACCTGATTGAGCGCTTTTCGCAGACCCATCTCGGGTAAAAATCCGCTGTCGATAAAAATGGCCGTGATAATGATATTGACCCCGCCTTCATTAAAACGCGGCCAGTAATCTGTTTCAATCACCTTCCTTCTGCCTTTTTCCCTTTGGATAGCCACATCCATTAAAAGATCAAAGTGGGCATCAATGATCAATGTTTTATTTTTGATTTCCTCTATGTATGTTTCTATACTCATATTCTTTTCCTCCAATATTTGATAATAATCAGTATTAGAAAAAGCTCTAGATTGGACTAGAGCTTATTTATATTATCGATAACTGTCTAGCTCCAGCGCCCAGCCCCTCGAGATCAAATAACCTCCTCCCTAAAAAGTCAAAGAGCGACTTTCCGGGTAGAGATGATTTGTCGGGGCTTAACAGGGCGCTTGCGCTTTTCTTATCCAGTTTGTACTACACCAGTTCATTCATTTCAACTTGTGCTAAATCACCTGCTGCTTTAACACGGATACGGGTCGCGTTTCCTGGCATGTAGGCAAGCGGAACATCCTCTATATCGACAATAACCAGGCTATCGGGATCTGCACCAGCATTAATCGCTTCTGACATCGCTTTTTCCTTGGCATGCTCCAGCGCCTTTTCCCGGCTGATTTCTGCTAGGGCATACACCTTTTCAATTTGTCCGCTAACCTGGGCAATCGCCGCCCCGATGGCATTTGCCACTCCTGAATGTTGAGGGCGAATGACCTCTGAAGCTCCTTTTAATTCTTCTGGCAGCAAAATGCTGCCGCCGCCAACGAGAATGACCGGTACAGGTGTTGAGCTGGTTTTCATTTTATCAATCGCTTCTTCGACGAGTTCTACCATTTTATCATAGACTCGATTTAATAATTCCTTATCAAGATGGGCCACTTTTAAAGGATCACCAAGATCGACTTTTCCAAGGGCTACTGCAACATCCGTTGTAGTTAAAGTGTCTCCTCCAAAAATCAGGCTTTTTTCCGGCAGGCGGTACCCGACACTGTCTGGTCCAACCGTGAATTCGCCATTGTCCTGGATGCGAATGATTGTTCCTCCCCCAAGGCCGATGGAAATAAGGTCGGGCATCCGGAAGTTGGTCCGCGCTCCGCCTATCTCTACTGCCAATGAGGATTCCCTTGGGAACGATTGAACGAGTACGCCAATATCAGAAGTTGTTCCACCAACGTCCACCACAATCGCATCGGAGAAATCAGTTAAATAAGATGCTCCTCGCAAAGAATTCGTTGGTCCGCAGGCAATCGTAAAAATGGGGTATTTAACCGCATATTCTACCGACATTAATGTTCCATCGTTTTGTCCGAAGAAGACTCTCGCCTCAATCCCTTCGTTCTTCAGTGCATTTATGAATCCGTCCGCTGCAGTTTTAGCGACCTTGACAACAGCAGCATTGAGGATGGTCGCATTTTCTCTTTCCAGCAATCCTACCGAGCCGATCTCTGATGATAAAGAAACAGATACGTCGTCCCCAAGTACTTCTTTCAGTATTTCACTTGCTCTCTGTTCATGTTTTTGTGATACAGGAGAAAAGACTGAAGTGATGGCGATAGAATCCACTTCCCCTTTGATTTCTTCGGCGATTTGATATAAATGCTCTTCATCTAAAGAGACAATTTCCCGCCCATCGAATTCATGCCCTCCCCGAATAAGATATACATACTTTCCAAGTGCCACGCGGAGGTCATCCGGTACACCAATCAGTGGTTTGACGGCCAATGTAGCCGGGGCACCAATGCGAATCGCTGCAATTTTATTCAATCTTTTCCTCTCAACGATGGCGTTTGTGCAATGTGTGGTCCCTAGCATTGCATATTTGATTTGTTCACGAGGAACATTCGCATCGTTGATTATTTTTTTCATGGCTGTATAAATGCCTGTTGCTACATCCTCAGTGGTCGGTGATTTTGTTTCCGATATCACCTTATTGTTCTGATCCAATAGGACCGCGTCTGTATGGGTTCCACCTACGTCAATTCCAATACGATATACGCCCATTATTTTGTCACTCCTTTTTTCGCAAGTTCTTCTACAGGAATATAATCAACATCGTAGCCAAAATATTTAGGACCAACTACTTCAATGCCCTTTTCCGTTCTCCACTTTGGATGGCAAGGCATTCCAATTACGACGCATCTAGCGCCATATCTGATGCCTTCTGTCGTGATTGGAAGGCCAGTTTCCGCGTCAAGCACAGCAATTAAATCCGGTGTGACGCAAAGGAGCCGCTGCTCGGTCTGAGCAAGCAAATGCTCATTCTGGAAACGGACCTCGAGTGTTTCACCCTTATATTCATTGATTCCCTCGAATGTCGCGACTCCTCTTGCAAAACCGGTTTCAGTTTTCCGGTTAATATCACTGACTTTGCCCCGGAACAATTCAAACCCTTCTCCCTTTTTGAGAACTTCTTTGACCGGGTCTGCATTGTTTTGCTTTGCAAGCCTGATGGCTTTGCCGATTTCTTCTTCCAGCTTTAAGATATTGCTAATTCCGCTTTCCTTTACAATCTTGCCTGTCATTGGATAGATGGCAATCATGGCTGAACCGCCCATTTCAATTGTAGCTGCGCGGGCAATCCTCTCTGTCCAAACATTATTGATTGTTGACAGCAACGAAGTGTTCCCTTTTTCATCAGCAAGGACCATAGGTGAAGCCGCGACACCATCCAAATAGAAAGTGACCATTTGCAATTCAGGGAACGCTCGGCCCATTCCATCTACATCGACAACAGGTAAACCTAATTTTGCGGCAAGGGCCAACGGAAGCATTGAATTGAGTCCACCTGCCTCAATTGGCATCGTTGCGAAGATCTTTTTTCCTAAATAGGCTTCAAGGTTTTTGAAAGCAGCAGCTGCTTCCTCACCGCTTGGGGCTTTTTCAAGCATGACAGTCGGTGCTCCCATCATAGCAGAAGGCACAACTAAAGCGTCATCTGGCACTTCATCCACATCCAGCAAGGTGATTTCCCCGTATTCTTCAATCGCCTGCAATGCCATTAACTTGCCAATGTATGGGTCTCCACCGCCGCCAGTACCAAGTAAGGCCGCGCCAACCGCGATATCTTCGATTTCCTGTTTGCCTAATTTTCTCATTATTTAAAGACCTCCAATAATACGTAAGTTTATTATGCAACTTTTCCCTTTAGCTCTTTTTTACCCTGAAATGCTTTCACCGCTAACACACCAACGTAATAGACGATACCGCTTATTAAAAGTGAATTGATGGACGGGATGCCAACTGAAATAAAATAACCGCCTCCAAAACCTGCCGCCCAAGCCACTAATGTAATTGGATTTATTTTTTCAGGCTCTGCTGGCAAGGTTCCTTTCTCCCTGCTTTCATCAAGTGCTTTCCGATACGTTTTTAACACGAAGTAATCAACCACCATGATCCCTGCAATTGGTGGAATCATAATTCCCAGTAAAACAAGGAAGCCGACAAACCGATCAAGAATCCCCATGATGGATAGAACTGTTCCGATTACCCCGATCACAAGTGTCACAATTGCACGATTCACTTTGACCTTGAATAACGAATCTATGATATTCGTAAAACCTAAAGAAGAAGAGTATAAATTCAAGTTATTGATTTTAATTGTTGAAAAAACAACTACAGCGGCTCCAAGCCAACCGGATGTTTTCAGCATGATATTGACAACATCACTCGTTTTTGCAGCATGGGCCATCAACACAGCAACCATGCCGACACCCATCTCACCGACTATGGTACCAATCGTGGTCATCCAAAAAACATCTTTCCCGTTTCTTGCAAATCGACTGAAATCAGGAGTGATGACTGCACCAATCATAAACCCTCCGGCCACCATTGTTGCACCTACTCCAAGTGAAAGCGCCTCTCCTGGAGGTGGAGTTCCTATTAAATTCATAACCGAATAATCACTTAGAACTTGATAGATTCCGAATCCTACTACCAATAGAAAGGCAGGAACGGCAATTTTCGCTGTCATGCTTAACAGCTTGAATCCAAAGATAACCAATACCGTTACGCCCATGCCAGTTATCGCAGCGGCAACGGGAAGAATCAATTTACCATCGGTTGCCTGGACTAATCCATTGGCAAAGACTGAATTTTGCACCCCAAACCAGCCTATCGTACAAATGGCAATAACTATGCCGATAATAGTGGAGCCATATCGGCCGAATCCAGTCCACCGCGATAATAAACTCGTAGAAAGACCTTCACGTGCTCCCGCATAACCGATAAGAAAACTGATACCCTGTAAAATAACACTTCCAAAGAACATGGCCCAAAACGCCTGCCAGAAAGTCATACCGTATCCTAATGCAGCACCCAGCATAAATTGAGACAAGGTGGCAAGAGCTCCTACCCGGACAAGCATGATGTCCCACATTGGCAATCGCGCTGATTTCGGAACCCTGGACAGCGAGTAATCGTCTCCTATTTTCTTTGTATCTTCCATAAATCCAACCCCTTTAATTTATTATTTACTCCCCTGACTGTGGTTTTAATAAAAAAGGATTTTGCCCTATTCATGGAAAGCCATAATCCCCGATCAGTATTCGGAACGTTCTGTTAATTATTTTTACAGGAGTGTACTTGTTGTGTATTTTCAATCCCAATTATGCTTTTATTCTCTGTTTTGAGGGTGGCGTCATGTATGTCAGACGGCTTTGTTTTACTCCCATTGTGATCAAGCTTTCCAACAGTCGAGTTGCCGCGAATACTGGGTCAATGACCGGAACATCAAACCCGTTTTGTTTTAGGCGTTTCTGAAGTTCTGCTGCAACACCCATGAATCCTGTACAGCCTAATACTAAGGCGTGGGCGCCATCTTGCTCGATTGCTTTGATCATTTCCTCGTACAATTCTCTTTTTAACCGATCCTTATCGTGAACTTCCAATACAGGAATATTTACATATCGGACGGAAGCTAAATTACCGTTGACCCCTAATGTTTTGCTAATGTTTTCTATCATAGGGACTACATTCGGCAGCACTGTCACGACAGAAAATGACTTAGCCAATGAGCTTGCGAACAGCATCGAGGATTCACAAGCACCAACAACCGGAATGTCCAGAATTTCTCTTGCCGGCTTTACTCCAGGGTCACCGAAGCAGTCACTGATGATACCGTCGTATCCGTCTTCCTCAGCCTCCTTAGCTTTTTCCAGAAAATTAGGTACACACAGTGCTTCATCATATTCGCTTTCAACAGATGCAGGCCCATAATCAAGGCTGGTCACTCCAACTTCAGTTGTTTTAGATGCATAATATTTAACTTCTTCCAGAATTTCCTCATTAAAAATATCTGATGTGATTGGCATGATTACTTTGATTTTCATTTACTTTCACTCCTTTTAATTTGTGTAATTTTCCGAATGTTTATCTCGTGAAAAAATTAAACGACCCCATCACCTCCATCAGAAATAAACTCCAATTCTCCTAAAGCCTTCAAACGGATTCTCAAAACCTCTCCTTTCATATAATCAAAGGGGAACTCTTCTATAGATACCATCTCAATGCTCTCTCTTTTTGCTCCTTTCAGAAAAAGTTGTTGAACCAGTTGTTCCCTTTCCTCATCGATTATTTCCTGTTTCGTCTTGTCTCCCAGCCAGAACACTTTATCCACCTGGGCACTAAGAGGTGCGAAACAGGCGCCAACTGCATTGCAAATATGAAAGCCAGCGGGATGGAAAACTTTTTGGTATTTTCCAAATAACCTATTCACAAGTAATGAACTTCCTCCGCCAACTAAAACAACCGGAAGGGCTTCATTACTCAGCTGGAGTCTGGATATCTTTTTCTTGATTTCACCCGTTACTGTTTTAATCACTTTTTGACAGTCATCCTCTGACACTTTATCTAATCCCTTTAGTGTTATTTTTTCATCTGAAAAGGAATCTGGATAAACTTTAAGGAAAGAATCGGTTAATGTCCAAGTGTCACCGCCCCATGATATCCCCTGCTGTTCAATATCGCTGGCAATCGTTTCTTTTATTTGGACTGATTCTTCTTCGATAGAAATGAGACTGCCTCCTCCATAAGGAAGGGAATATATTTTCGGTACCCGCATATTTACATCTATATCCAAAATTGATGTCGAACCTATAGAAACTTCCGGCCGGCCGTTCTGAATCTTTCCAATATCAATCGTACTTCCACCGACATCGACGACGATACAGCGGTCCAATCCGCTCAAGATACTGGCTCCTCTGATACTGTTGGTGACCCCGGACCCAATTGTTAAAATGGGGTAATCAATCGCTTCCTGGATTTCCATAAGTGAGCCATCATTTTGAGTTAACCAACATGGACATTCTAATGATAGTTTCTTAAATAATGTCGATAAATCAATCATTGCTTGGCGGATCACCTTGGATATTATTGCATTTAAAAGTGTGGCATTTTCTCTTTCTATGAATCCGGTACTTCCGATTTCATGAGACATTGTGATAGGTATCTCAGGAAAAGTATCTTTAATGCGGTCGCGAATTTCCCGTTCTTCACTTTCATATAACGGGGAATAAGCTCCCACAAGACAGATTGACTCAATACCGTATTTTTTTATATCATGGTATAACTGCTCGATTTCATTTGGATTTGGTGTTAATTGTCCTTTTATTTTGCCTGTGTAATCATAAGAACTTTTAAAGTGATAAACCTTTGAAATATATTTCTTTAAATTTTCGGGCCATTGTAAAGCTGGTTCAATTAACGAAGGCTTTTTCGTGATACGGATAAGCGCCGTTTTAGAAAGATTTACAGGGTGATATAGTGCGTTAAGCACATGAGTTGTACCTAAGAAAATACCTTTTATTTGGTCTGGCGGGATGTTTGCTTCTTTTAACACTTCTTTCGCAGCCAACTCAATTCCCGAAATAATATCATTCGTTGTTAAGTGCTTCGACCAGGAAAGAAGCTTGCCATCATTCCTGACAATCACTGCATCTGTATTTGTTCCTCCCACATCAATTCCCAGTTTCATGATCTAATTCTCCTGGCAGAGGTTTATAGGATATGGTTAAATCAAAGTTTTCTGGACCCACGAGCGCAAGCATTTCTTTTGTTCGTAGAATGGTTGGAGCTGGTAGCGCGAAAATAATGACGGAATGACCCGCCTGGATCTCGGAAACATTGTATGGGAATAAATTTTCCTCATTCAAAACAAGGATGAGATCAGGCGTTGTACAAATATACTGATCCTCTTTTATAGAAATAAACTCATTCTTGAATTCTATTTCAATTCTTTTATTTGAAAAAACGGACCGCCCATCTATTACGAGCTTTCCAATTAATGATCCTTTTTCAAACCACCGATTAACCTCAGAAACCACACCACTGATGATTTCTAGAGGTTTACCATAAATTGAGTTTTCGAACACCCTGTGCATCTCTTCAATTTTTCGGCTTATTTGTGTATCTTTTTTGACGGCAGTTCCTAACCGATGAATTAAATTTAATGATCCTGGAACCATAGATGTTTTCATTTTTCTTCCATTAGCAGCGTAACAAAGGAAATGGGCATACCCTCCATTTCTCACAATAAAATCTTTTGCCAATTCTGCTATGTTATCAATATCCTCCAAACCATCAATTATAGTGTTTTCATCATGTGTTTGCAGGACGAATGGTGATAAAGGAATATCCGAGAGATGAAAGGTTGTCATAGATATCTCCGGAAAAGCCCTTCCCATTCCATCTCCGTCTACAACAGGCAACTTTTTCATGACCGCAGTTACTAAAGGAGTCAGGGCATTCACGCCGCCAATTTCTACAGGGATAAGTGCATCGACTTTTGTTTGACTGGCCGATTCATAAACATCAAGGACTCTGACTCCCTCTTGGCCGCTGGGGATGTTTTCATCATATAAAATGGTAGAACCCATAATGCCGACTCCAACAATCCAATCGTCCTCAATATCAGTAATGGACTTTACGGTTATTGAGTCCTCATTCGTCATGATTGACATTAATAAACTCTGTATCGTCTTAGTATCACCGCCTCCGCCACAAGATAAGATTTTTGCTCCCATTGCCAATAGTGGTATATCCTGCTTTTTAATTTGCCAAGACATAGGTTGTTGCTCCTTTCTTTTTATAATGCAAGAAGTGTGCCAAAAAAAAAATTCCCTCAAGTCTGTGGTAGATGGATTGTCAAAATTTAATTTACATGAATTTTGAGAATTTTTAATTAATGATAAAGCCAAAAATGACCGGTAAGCACTGGAAAACATACCTTTTCTCATATTTTCTCAATTTTCCTCATATTTTCTCAGTTTTTATCAACTACTGTTTATTATTTAATATTGTATTTGCTAATTCTTCTATATAAGGTAGGCAAGCTGATATTCATGTGTTTCGCAACCTTCTTTTTACTGGGAGTATCCCTGCCATACTGATTCAATAATTCAATGATCAAATCTTTTTCTTCCACATGGGTATTCCTTTTCCCTGAAACAGCTAGGCTATCAACCTGGTTAATTTTTGTGCCATTAACATATAAATCCCTTAAATATTTGGGCAGGCTTTCCATGGTTACCAGGTCACCAATCTCTAATTGGACAAAATGATGGACTACATTCTGCAGTTCTCTGATATTCCCTGGCCATTGATAACTAAGGAGGATTTCATATACATCGTTAGAAAGTCTCTTCAGTGAGCGAAATAGCTCCCTGGAGAATTTTTTCAAAAAGTGTTCAACGAGGAGCGGAATATCCTCTCTCCTTTCTCTTAATGGTGGAATCGTAATGGGAATGACATTTAGCCGGTAGTATAAATCCTCTCTGAATTCGCCCTTTGCTACAAGCTCTTCAAGATTGCGATGAGTGGCAGTTATAATTCGGACATCAACGGGGGTGCTTTTCGTATCTCCAACCCGCTCAATCTTCCTCTCCTGGACAACCCTCAGCAGTTTTGCCTGTAAATGGAGGGACAGGTCTCCAATTTCATCAAGAAAGATCGTCCCGCCATTGGCCATTTCGAATCTGCCTGGTTTGTCTCCACTTGAACCAGTAAAAGCTCCTTTAACATGTCCAAAAAGCTCGCTTTCCAACAAAGATTCAGGAATGGCAGCACAATTCAATGCAATGAACGAACCATCTCTTCGATTGCTTGCCTGATGGATCGCTTGTGCGAAAACTTCCTTCCCAGTCCCGCTCTCGCCTCTTAGTAAAATGGAGGTATCGCTGGGTGCCACACGTCTAGCCATGTCAACAACCGTTTGAATGGAGTCGCTCGTTCCTTTCACATCTTTAAACGTGTAGAGGACTCTTTGTTCAGTCATTTTCTTTTTTGAATCCTGGATAGAGGCAAACTTGATAAGAAATGAAATGATTTCTCCATTTGCTAGAAGAGGTTTAACTTTCGCTATATATTCTGCTTGTTTGCTTTTTAAAGAAGGAATAGATATTTTAAAATCCTGTTGGTTTTTGACATTCTTTATTTTCAGCCAATCGGAAGCAGACATTATTTCGTTGATGTTTTCGCCCAGTAAGACCGTCTTGCTTTTGTTAAACTCCTTGCTGACATTATTGCTCAAGCTATGAATCGTTCCATCAAGGCCAACGATTAAAATGGGTTCTTGAATAAAAGAAAACAGTCCAATCATTTCTTCCAAAACCAAGGCGTTTTCCTTTTTCAAATCATCATTTTCAATTTTATTGCTGATCCATTCACAGCAAAAGTCAAGCTGGATTTCAATATTATCGAAGTTCTTATTCAGCCTGCCTGCCTGTCCATCGAGGGGAGTAACCAGCAAAACCCCTATTACTTTTTTGTTCTTGGTTATGGGCTTAATAATGGTGGTTTCAGCCACGCAGTCATTTTTCAGAGAACATAATTCACACGTACTGTGCTCTGCTTTATTACGAATGAATACATCTATACCGGTTTTTTTGATTTTACTAATGATCGGACACTTTAGCGGCAGTGACTTTTGGTCATCATCCTGCAACACTACTTCAACCCTAACCGGAAAGGATTGAAACAACTTGGTGACAGTCGAACTTATTTCTTGAATATTTACTTCAGCAAACATTAGCACCGCCACCTAATTTTAAAAAATTTATTTTTTATTATATCAGACTTTTTTAGCAGGCTATATTATTACTGAATAATCTTCCACTTCTTCTGATGCATATAAAAAGCAGCTTGCTAGAAAGAGGGATTAGTGGAACCACCGCACATGTCCTATTAAGACATACGGCTGACCAATATGTTTTGATTAATCAAGTCCTGGCTAATCTTTGGGCTCAAACCTCCTACGGATTAGCTATCAATTGCTAATAATTCTTTCTTGAATACATTAAAGCAACATCTACTTTTCAAGACATACTCATCATAAAATTTCTCACTAAAAATACTCATCATAAAAAAGCCTTCAAAAAAAAACGAACTCCTTTTAAAAAGAAGTTCGTCTTAGTTTAAGAAATTTTCCGGATCTTTTTCTCTATGTTTATTTAGTTTTCACATTCTCAAGCTCAGCCTGCGCTTCCGCTTTAAAGCTTGGATAGCTGCCTAGCAGTTCGACATGGCACCCTAGGGCTGACAATTCTGACATCGCTCCGGGAATAAGGACATCATCCATCTTCTCTTCAATATCGATGATAAAAAAGTAATTGCCCAATCCTGTTTTCATCGGGCGCGATTCGATTTTGGACAGGTTCAGCTTCCTCCAGGCAAAAGCAGACAAAACCTGATGCAGCGCTCCGGAGTGGTCCTCAGGCAGTGTAATGATTAAGGTCGTTTTATCGCCAGTAAAGGCTGCCAAACGGCCTTTATAATCAATATCCTTTTTTGAAACCACGACAAACTTTGTATGGTTATGTTTATAATCATGAATGTTTTTCTCTGCAATCGCCAGTCCATATTCTTGTGCAGCCATTTCATTGGCAATCGCCGCTATTTTCATTTCGGGATTTTCTTTGACCATCTGTGCTGCCTGTGCGGTTGAAGTTGTGGCACCCTGCTGGACGCCCTTTAATTCTTGATGAAGAAACTTATGGCACTGGGCGAGGGCATGCGGATGAGAGTAAACGGCATCTGGAACAAACCCCTCGTAATCATGAACGGGATGCACCATATAGTGCTGTTCAATCGGGATAATCATCTCGCCCTTCACCGGCAAGTTCACCTCATGCACTAAGTAATCAATGGTAATGTTAACCGAGCCCTCGAGGGCATTTTCAATCGGAACTACCGCTAAATCGGCTGTTCCGTCCTGCACAGCATCCAGGCAATCCGGGATCGTGCTCATCGGCATTTTTGTATCTTCAGGAAATAAGCTTGATACGGCAATATCCGTGAACGTAGCTTTAGGTCCCAGAAAAGCAATCTTGTACAACATGGCTGACTCCTCACTTCACGGAAAAATTTACTGTTTATACTATGCTATTTTCATGCTGAATTCAAGAGTTTTAAAGAAAGCTCCGTGAAATTCAGTCAATAACAAGATAAAAAGCCCCGCAGACCATAAAGATCTGCGGGGCCAGTATTCATGCACCAGTTCCCAATATATCCACTTTTTCAACAAAGTCCAGCTTGCGGAGCTTTGACAGGAGCTCCTCAATTTCAATCTTAATGCCGTTTGTATTAAGGGAAAGCGTAACATTAGCCCGCCCCTGCAGAGGAATGGTCTGGTGAATGGTCATAATGTTGCAGCCTGACTGTGCGACTGCGCCGAGCAGCTGGGAAAGCGTGCCAGAACGGTCTTCGAGGTAAAAGAAAAGCGTAATCAGCTTTTCCTTTACAACTGTGTGGAAGGGAAATACAGTATCGCGGTATTTGTAATACGCGCTTCTGCTCAAATCCACCCGCTGTACGGCTTCCCAGACGGATTCTGCCTTGCCGCGTTCAATCATTTCTTTGGCATCCAGTGTTTTTTTCATTGCTTCCGGAAGTACATCCTCACGAACCAGGAAAAATTTCTTATCCGTACCTTTCAATCCGCGCACCCCGCTTATCCTCATATCCGGGCAAGACCCCGGACACAAAAATCATTAATCCACGAATTCAAATTCGTATTCAAGGATTCTGACGATATCGCCGTCTTTTGCACCTTTTTTGCGCAATGCCTCATCTACGCCAAATGAACGGATTTGGCGGGCAAAACGCCTAATCGACTCATCTCTTGTGAAATCTGTCATCTTGAATAAACGCTCGATTTTGAAGCCTGAGACAACAAAGCTGCCATCAGGATCACGGGTGATATCGAATTCATCCTGTGAATTTACATGTTTATAAATAACACGGTGAATGCCTGTTTCTTCTTCTTCATGATCCAAAGGAAACTCTGGCGTTTCTTCGATTTTATCTGCCACGGCAAATACTAATTCACGGATGCCGGACCGGGTCACTGAAGAAATTTCGAATATAGGGAAATCCTCCTGCAGCTTTTCCTTGAAGATTTTCAGGTTTTCTTTGGAATCAGGCATATCCATCTTGCTTGCAGCGATTATCTGCGGACGCTCTGTCAAGCGAAGGTTATATTCACTGAGCTCTTTATTAATGGTTAAATAATCTTCATAAGGATCTCGTCCTTCAAGTCCGCTCATATCAATGACATGAATGATGACACGCGTTCTTTCAATATGGCGGAGGAACTGATGGCCAAGGCCCACTCCCTCTGATGCCCCTTCGATAAGTCCGGGAAGATCAGCCATTACATAACTGCGTCCGTCTTCTGTTTCCACCATTCCAAGGTTAGGAACGATCGTTGTAAAGTGGTACTCGGCAATTTTCGGCCTTGCAGCAGAAACAACAGAAAGCAATGTGGATTTTCCTACGCTAGGAAATCCGACAAGCCCGGCATCTGCCAGAAGCTTCAATTCCAGGACAATATTTTTTTCCTGTCCCGGCTCACCGTTTTCCGCAATTTCAGGTGCAGGATTGTTCGCAGTGGCAAAGCGCGAGTTGCCTCGTCCTCCGCGGCCTCCTTTAGCTATGACAGCCTGCTGTCCGTGCTCAACTAAGTCTGCGATGACTTCCTTCGTTTCTTCATCGATGACAACTGTGCCCGGAGGAACTTTTACTATCATGTCAGAGGCATTTTTTCCGTGCTGGTTCTTGGACATCCCGTGCTCGCCTCTTGGTGCCTTAAAGTGGCGCTGATAGCGGAAATCCATGAGCGTTCTCAAGCCTTCCTCCACTTCAAAAATAACATCGGCGCCGTTACCACCGTCTCCGCCTGCAGGACCGCCCAGCGGAACATATTTTTCGCGGCGGTAAGAAACGATTCCGTTTCCGCCGTCTCCACCTTTTACAAATATCTTGACCTGATCGACAAACATGTAATCACTTCCTTGTTTTCTTTATGTACATCAATGCTGTACGTTCATCTATTTTTCACATTTAAGTTCAACAGAAAAAACCCATTCGCTGTCTGTGATTTCTCCAATCTCCACACTAGTATGGTCATCTATTGGCTTGTTTAAAAATTCCTGTAGCTGCGATTCATTTTTTAGCATACCCTGCAGTTCAAAGGAAAATCGGATATGTCCTGCCATATTTTCAAAAATGGAAACAGACAAAACATTTTCTCCAAACATATCCATTGCAGCATCCAGGACAGAAAATAATTGGCTTGTCCAGTGGTATATCGTGCCATCGAGCGGCGCGCAGCCTTTTACCAGCTCAATGACTTCGAATTCCAGGCGAAACGGCCTGCTGCCCCAGTTGGCAGTCATTAGAAGTTCGCCAAACCTGGACATTTTCAAATTGGAAAGCCTCGCCTCATGCTGTGCATCTATAATGATTTCGTCTATAATTGCTTTCACGCGTTCGGTTTTATTTAATTCGAGATTTCCTTTTATCAGCTGGATCTTATTTAGCCAATCATGCCTTGAATGGCCCAAAATCTCCACTGTCGTCCAATTTTTTTCCATTCTATAGCTCCTGTAATTATAATAAAAAACAAATCCTCACTGCTCTGACTTGTGGTGAATAGTAACGGGATCCTGGATCACTTCGATTTCCTTAAGTATACCAAAAAAGCCAGCTGCAGGAATAGGAGAAAATCCCTGCTCTATTGTCCATAAGCTCCACCGTCCAAAAAACAGATCCCGAGGATTCATTCTTTGGACGATGGCAGAGCATTGTGCTGTTTTATCATAACAGAAATATATAAAGGGCCTGACTCCTTCCCCATAATACTGCAGCCATTACGAATGGTGCCGTACCATGTCCAATAGAAGGAGTCAGACCCTTATGAGCCAGCCTCTATTAAAAGATGCCGAATTATGCTTCTTGTGCTGCCGGGTATACACTTACTTTTTTGCGGTCACGGCCGTAACGTTCGAAACGTACAACACCGTCAACTTTTGCAAAAAGAGTGTCATCTCCACCGCGTCCAACGTTCTCGCCTGCGTAGATTTTAGTACCGCGCTGACGATAAAGGATAGAACCGCCAGTTACGAACTGACCGTCTGCACGCTTAGCGCCAAGACGCTTAGAGATTGAATCACGGCCGTTCTTTGTAGAACCTACTCCCTTTTTGGAAGCGAAGAACTGAAGATCTAATCTTAACATATGTTCCACCTCCTACTTGTTAAGGATGATTTTAATGTATTTGCCATAATCACGTTCGATCGTCTGGAGCGATATCAGCATGGCGTTCAGGAGAAGCTGAACTTTTTCCTGCGAGTCTTCTGAGATATTCTCAGGAATCCCGCATCGAAGGTAGCCCCCTTTTCCGCCCTGCTCAATCTCAGGCTTTACATCCGTAAGGGACATAATGGCATTCACGGCTCCAAAGGAAACCGCAGATGCGCCTGCACAAACAATATCAGAACCTTTTTTCGCGTAATCAGCATGTCCGCTTAAAGTGAACGAAACAATCCGTTCTTGCGGAGCATCGATTGTAACTTTAATCATATCAGTCTAGCCTTATGCATTGATTGCATCAATAACAACCTTTGTGTATGGCTGACGATGACCTTGTTTTTTACGGTTGTTTTTCTTCGCTTTGTATTTGAAAACGATGATTTTCTTTTGGCGACCGTGTTTTTCAACTTTGCCAGTTACAGTAGCTCCTGCCACTAATGGAGAACCTACCTTCACGTCTTCACCGCCTACGAATAAAACCTTGTCAAATGTAACAGTTTCGCCTGCTTCAACGTCTAATTTTTCAATGTAAACTGTTTCGCCAGCTGCTACTTTAATTTGTTTACCGCCAGTTTCGATAATTGCGTACATACCTGCACCTCCTTATATAACTCAGACTCGCCAATCACAGGCGTTCTGCATTGCTGCAAAAACTTATCAACCTGATCTGCGCGGTTGTAGCACGGGTGCTACAAACATAACATTAAAATTCTATCATATATTCAAGGTTTATGTCAATAGCTTTTGTGCATTGCTTCTTGTAATTCTTTCATGCTCCCGAATCGCTTTATATGATAATGATTTTGTCCGCCTTCAGCAATGGAAAACAGCAGCTTTTTGCCGATGGCCCCTTCCAAAACGTCCCTGTGCGCTTCCCGTTCCCCAAGCAACGCCTCTGAAACTGCGCTGTTCGCTTCAATCCAGACTGCTTCTTCATCCCGCTTACGATGCTCAAACAGCTCCCGCTCAAGGCGGAAAGCTGCCGTTTCAGCACTGTCGATCCTGCCAGTGCCGGCGCACACGGGGCATGGTGACTGCGTTTTCTCTATCAATGAAGGAGATGTCCTCTTTCGGGTAAGCTGAAGAATGCCAAGCTCAGTAAAGCCGATGACCTGAACACGCCTTTCATCTCTTGATGCTGCTTCTTTTACAGCACCAGCAACCAGCGCCCGATTTTTATGCTCCTTCATATTAATGAAGTCAATGAGAATAATCCCGCCTATATTCCGGAGCCTCAGCTGGCGGGCAATTTCCTTAGCCGCACTCATATTTGTTTCGAAAATCGTCTGTTCCTTTTCGCCTTTTCCGGTGTTTTTCCCGCTATTCACATCAATGACAGTAAACGCCTCTGTTTCTTCAAAGATAAGTGAGCCTCCGTTATCGAGCCATACCATTTTTTTCAGTGCCTTTTCTGCCTGCGCTTCAATGCCATGCTGTGAAAAGATATTCTTTGTCCCTGTTTCATAGAATAGTTTCCACTGGCTTCCCTGCGTCTTCACCCAGCTTTCAATCGCTTTATATCCTTCAAAATCATCGATAGCCATTTCACCGGGTACAACGGAGGAAAGCTCACCGGCAACATTTTCAAGAAATGTATCATGACGGTGTATCAGCCCAGGGGATTTCGCCGAGTCTGCACGCTTTGTGAGCTCCTGGAATTTTCCGCGGAGAGAGCCCAGCAAATTCCTGAACGCTTCCTCGCTTTGATTTTCCATCGAGGTCCTGATGATCAGGCCTTCATGTTCTTCCTTCCATGCTGATGCCGTTTCCCGCCAATGAAGCTGCTTTTGATGATCGGTGAATTTTTTTGAAACTCCCACATAATCAATGCCATGCATATAAACAAGAGAGTCTGCTGAAAGCTCAATCAATGCTGTTAATTTCGCGCCCTTTAACCCGGTTTCATCACGGGTCACCTGCACCATAAGCCTTTCTCCCTGTGTGATGTAGCGGCTGATTGACCCATCCGCTTCTCCCGCTCTTTTAGCAGCCTGGTAGGAGGGAAGGTCATCACGATGGAGAAAACCATTTCTCTCTCCGCCAAAATCAATGAAAGCCGCTTCCATTCCGGGAAGGATTTTCACAGCTTTTCCTGCATACACATTGCCGACGAGGCTTGCCTGGTGCGGCGGGAATATTTCAAGCTTAACCAGCTTTCCATCCTCCACAACACCATATCTTTTTTCCCTTGATAACATATTCACAATTACTTTTTTCATAAAAAAAATCCCTTCTCCAAAACCGCTGCATCCAGCTCATTTGAAGAAAGAATATCATAATTAATAGGAATATAACAGTTCACCAATTTTTACATTTGTCATTTTATCGGTAAAATACGCATGCAGGATTTCATTTTCATCAAGAGAACCGCTTTCCCTGCCATTTTTAGTGATGATGATCGGGTGCTTGCAGCCTCTTCGGAATTTTTCCAGCACCTTATAAATGGCCTCATTTTCGTCCACAATAATCGGCTTCAGCATATCAGGCTTGCCTCCTCTTCCGTAATACCGCTCAAGGAGAAACCTGATGAATGCATAATAGCGCTGCTTCCACTCCATCACAAGCGAAAAAACGAGAAACGCAGCAATGATCCATACATTTAAGCTGAATGGCTGAATCAGGGTAACCAGCAGCACGGAAATAGCTGAAAAAGCCGCTGAAAAAATCAAGGTAAAGCGATGGGCCTCAAGAAAGGATCTGTAGAGAGATACACCCATGAACAGCAACTTCCCGCCATCGAGCGGCCAGACTGGCAGCAGATTAAACACCATAAGCGATAGATTCATATAAAAAAACTGCTGATACGTTTCGTATGATAAAAAAGATGCCTGATACAGCAAAAACGAAGCGCCCGCAAGCCACAGATGCTGAACAGGCCCTGAAAGCGTCACAATCAGGTCCTCCTTCAGTGTCTTGTTTCCGTGCTCCTCCGTTTCCAGTGCCCCGCCAAAAGGAAGGAGCTTGATGGACTTGATCCGCCAATTAAAATGAGCAGCAGCGATCCCATGTCCCAGTTCATGAATGAAAACAATCATAAACAGCATGATGACTGACGTAAAATGAGCAGTCAGGACACTAATGCCCATGACAATCCATAGGGTAGGATGGACGTTGATTTTAAAAAGCAGCTTCAAGTATTCATTCAAAGGTTATCACCTTTTTAGGATCGATGAAGGCATCGTTTTTTCGTATAGCTAAATAATAGGTTCCCTTTGAACCATCTTCTGTAGGGGAAACCTGTCCAATTTCTTTTCCTTTTTTAACCGCATCATAGACTTTCACCTGTATACTCTCAAGCCCGCCATACCAGGATTCACTTTTATCGCTATGCTGGATGATCACGGTTTTGCCCAAATTCGCTTTCTCCCCGGCAAATGTGACAGTCCCTTCTTTTATTGCATCAACTGCTGAATCCTTTCCGGTTTCAAGCATGATGCCTTCACCATTCGTCTGGAAGCTTTCTGTGATTCTCCCCGTAACTGGAAGCGCCTCTTCCCTGCTTACAATCGTCTTTTTATCACCGGCAGCATCCTCCTTAGGCAAAAAGGCGATCGGTTTTCCGAATTTATCTTCATACCAGGAGGAAATCGCCGCAAACTGCAAATCGTGGTTCATTGTTTCCTTCACATAGCTGCGGGCCGTATCAAGCTTGGAAGATGGATGCTTGTACATTACAGCAATCAGCAGAAACAGCACGGCAGCCCCAAGTATTTTAAAAAAGAAAATCTCTTTCTTAAATAATGGATGATCTTTTTCCGGACCTGCGCCATCATAGGCAGCCACTCGTTCAAATCCATGCATTTCCTCTTGGTGATCAAAAGACTGCCAAACCCCATCCGCTTTTGCTTCACTCATTTTCCTTCGTTTCGCAATCCGTTCCTGAATTTCCCTTCTTCGGTCCTTCATCCCGCAGCTCCCCCCTGCTTAGTTCAAGCTCTTTATCTCCATGTTATGAGTTCCTTGTCCAAACTATGACGGAGGTTTTCGTAAACTTTGCTGCTTTCGAACAAGGTGGTGGTCTCCGCTCCAGGATGCTCGCTTTAACAATGGGATCACCACACCGAACTCATTTAAAGACAATTATTTTAAAGAAAAGAACCCAATGGTTATAGTGCATTTCGCTCTAATGGCCCTGCATTTCGCTCTAATCGGGGTGGATTTGGCTCGAATGGAGGGTGATTAGGCTATAATCAGCGGCTAATTAAAACCGATTTTCCATTTATGTGGAAAAATACATTTCACTACACCTTTGCATGTACACAAATTCAGCAAAAAAAGAGCGCGGAATGTAATTCCCGCACTCTTTACTATCTTCCGACAAATATTTTCTTGATTTTTGCCATGAATCCTTTTGGTTCGGATTCAAGCGGGTTCAATGGTACAGATTCACCCAGGATTCTTCTTGCAATATTGCGGTAGGCGATTGATGCACGGTTATTCGGGTCAAGTGCAATCGGCTCTCCCTCATTTGATGCTTTGATCACCTGGTCATCATCCACCACGATTCCGATTAAGTCGATGGATAGGTGTGTCGTGATTTCATCTATATCAAGCATTTCACCGTTTTTCAGCATATGGCTGCGGATCCGGTTAATCACAAGCTTTGGCGCCTCGATGGTTTCTTCCTTTTCCAAAAGGCCGATGATTCTGTCTGCATCGCGCACTGCAGAGGTTTCCGGCGTTGTAACCACAATGGCCCGGTCAGCACCGGCAATGGCATTCTTAAAGCCCTGTTCAATTCCAGCAGGGCAGTCGATGATAATGTAATCATAATCCTGCTTTAGCTCTGTTACGAGCGTTTTCATTTGCTCAGGGTTGACGGCGGACTTATCGCTCGTTTGGGCAGCCGGCAAAAGATACAGCAAATCGTCAAAGCGTTTATCCTTTACAAGCGCCTGATGAATTTTGCAGCGGCCTTCTACTACATCAACCAAATCATAAATGATCCGGTTTTCAAGGCCCATCACGACATCCAAATTGCGCAGGCCGATATCAGTGTCAATCAGGCACACCTTTTTGCCAAGCAGAGCCAGCGAGGTTCCTAAATTGGCGGATGTTGTCGTTTTTCCTACTCCGCCCTTGCCGGATGTAATAACTATAGCCTCTCCCACAATTAGAGTCCCCCTTCAAAACTATCTAAATTAGGTCTATGTTTCTTTAAAACTTGCAGTTTATCTACAATAATGTGTCCGTCATCATCTATGTATGCACATTCCATGGCATGCCCGTCCTCTGTATACTGATCAGGGCCGCGGTTCACGGAGCTGCCGATTCTCAGCTGTGCCGGCTTCATGACAGAGGCAGTCACCACTGCCTCATTGTTGCCATTGCACCCGGCATGTGCAATGCCTTTTAATGTGCCCAATACATAGATGTTTCCCCCGGCCGCAACCGTTCCGCCCGGATTTACATCACCGACCAGCAATAAATCTCCAGTGACTTTAAGAACCTGTCCAGACCGGACCATCCTGACGATTGTCTCGATCTGGTTTTCTTCTTTCCACTGTGATGCCTCGGCCTTGGTCATGACATTGGAGACAATTTCGTCCACTACAAGCTTCTTTTTCTTGCGGATCAATTCTTTTATTTCTTCTTGCTGGATTTCAGTTAAATAGCGATTGCCTGTGTGTACCTTCACAGCAATTAACGGGTCATTTTCCTGGAACTGGTAATTAGCGGAAATCTTTGTTTCAAGCTCTTTCAATAACTCAGAAAAGGAGCATGAATCATCGAGATGCAGCGTGAGCCCGTCCTTTGTGCCTTTTATCATAACATTTTGCGGTATTCTTTTATTCATGACGCCTGTTTCACCTCAATGAAGTATAATTCGACATGCCCGGATTAATTTCCTTTTTCTAAGTATATTGAAAATTACAAGGCCCAAGCCCCGCTTAAGCAGCAGGGAGGAAATGGGGCCTACTCTATTTCCTCGTCCAGCTTCAGCTTTTCAACCATCGCTTTAAGCGGCAGTGAGAAGAGGATCAGGAAAATCAGATTGAGCAGCAAAGTCGGCCATAATCTGACAGAAACAAATTCGCTGAAGCCCATTTTTGTAAAATGAATCAAAAAGTTAATTTCATAATCGACAAATTCCAGTACAGCCACTGAAAAAATTGTCACAAAAATAGTAATGAACAAATTCGCCTGAAGCACCTTCATCGCCTTGCTGATCAGGTAGGCGAGAGCAGGGAGCGCATACATGTAGACTCCCAATATCTCAGTATACACCACATCATAGGCAAGTCCCATGAAAAATGCGTAAATCATGCCAGTTCTTCTTGAACCGTAAATTGTCAGGAAAGCGATGAAAATCAAGATAAAACGGGGAACGAAAATTTTTTCGCTCCCAAAAACATGCCCGGCAAACAAATTGGCCAGCAAACTCTCAAATATAAAAAAAACCAGGGCTGCAAGGGGAAGGATAAAACGTTTCACTTATTCAGCCCCCCGCACATCTCTTTTTAAAACCATGACATTATTAATATCATAAAAGTCCGTTGAAGGCTCGATATATGCAGTCTGGTTCAATCCATATTGGTCGATCTTTACATCGACGACTTTCCCGATCAGCTGGCCGCTCGGGAACACACCGCCAAATCCGGATGTGATAACATTCGAATTCTTTTTGATTTTCTTGTCATATGGTATCCGCTTCATGAGAAGCAGATCGCGTTTATTATCATAGCCTTCTATTACGCCATACGCATCTTTGTCACCCTGAACAATGGCAGATATCCTGTTTTCGGGATCAATGGATGTTAAAAGCTGGACCGATGAAGTAAAGTTATTGGCACTTTTCACTTTACCGATGAGCCCTTCAGCTGTAACGACCGCCATATCCTTCTCGACACCCTGCAGCTTTCCTTGGTTGATCGTGATCATTTCATGCCAGCGCGACGGATTGCGGCCAATGACAGTCGCCTGGATAGGCGAAAATTTCCGAAGATCATCTTCTTTGCCGATAATCTTACGAAGGTCCTTATTTTCCTTTTCAAGCGCCTGGACCTCTGTTTTGATTTGCACATATTCGTCCAGACGTGATTTAAGCCTTTTGTTTTCGTCATATGTATGCTGAAGATCGCTGACATTTGAGAATAATCCGGAAACCGCTGATACAGGTTTATCGAAAATATTTTCAAAGAATCCTGATGTATCCTTTAAAAACTGTTCCGGCCAGGTTAATTTGCTTCTTTCTCTTAACGAAAAGCCAATCAATGCCACGAGAATGATGATGCTTACAAGTAATAAAATGAGCCTTTTATTAAAGAAAAATTGTGGCATGGAAAATTTGCACCTCTATCATTTTTCCGACTTTGCCCGTGAGCCAGCCTGCATTTTCAGATAGAAATAAAAAAAACAGACAGCAGGGCAGCGTTCGTTTTTTCACAGGAAAATAAGCAATGCCAGCACAAGTCTGACATCACTGATTCCTTATTTATCAAGATTCAGGCTCAGTATCTGCTTGAATCTTTTGATTTTGTTTTAAATAAATGAATATGATCAAGGGCTTTTCCTGTTCCAATTGCCACACAGTCAAGCGGATTTTCTGCGATAAGTACCGGCATTTTCGTTTCTTCACTAATGACTTTATCCAAATTGCGAAGAAGAGCTCCTCCGCCAGTCAGGACGATGCCGCGGTCCATAATATCAGCTGCAAGCTCAGGCGGTGTTTTCTCCAGTGTGTTTTTCACAGAATCCACGATAGCGTACACTGTATCGCGAAGTGCAGAAGAAATTTCCTTAGCCGTAATTTCAATCGTTTTCGGAAGTCCTGTCAAAAGATCGCGTCCGCGGATTTCCATGTTATCAATTCCGTCTATTTCACCTGCAGAACCGATTTCCATCTTAATGTTTTCTGCTGTGCGGTCTCCGATCATCAGATTATAATTTTTGCGGATATAACTGATAATCGCATCATCCATTTCGTTCCCTGCAATGCGGATGGACTGGCTTGTCACGATGCCGCCAAGTGAAATAATGGCAACCTCTGTCGTTCCGCCGCCGATATCGACTACCATGCTGCCTGTAGGCTCCCAGACGGGAAGGTTTGCACCGATTGCAGCTGCAAACGGCTCTTCAATCGGATAGGCGTCACGTGCGCCTGCCTGTCTTGTTGCATCAATGACTGCACGCTGCTCAACTGCTGTAATACCTGAAGGAACGCAGACCATGACATATGGCTTGCTGCCGAATACGCCTTTTTTCTGTGCTTCATTAATATAGTACTTCATCATAATTGCCGTTGTTTCATAATCAGCAATAACGCCGTCCTTCATCGGGCGAAGGGCAACTACATTTCCGGGAGTACGTCCGATCATATTTTTCGCATCATTTCCGACAGCGACGATTTGCTTTGTATCTGTCTGCAAAGCCACGACGGAAGGTTCTCTTACAACAATGCCTTTACCTTTTACATAAACCAGCGTATTAGCTGTTCCTAAGTCGATTCCAAGATCTCTTGCACCAATTCCAAACATTGAAGTATCTCCCTTTCGTAAAACAATATACTTTTTTATAGTAAGATTATAGTTAACATTATTAATGGAAATAGTCTCTCTAAAACAAGAATTTCCTGCAAAAATCACAAACCATATTATAGCCTATCCTGGAGAATTTTGATAGTGTCATAAATAACCTTTTTCCTTTAAACTCACAAATTTCTGTTCTCCGATAATAATATGGTCCAGGATGTCGATCCCGATGATTTTCCCGCATTCAGACAATCTTTTTGTTACCTCAATATCTTCCCTGCTGGGAGCGGGGTCACCTGAAGGATGGTTATGGAGACAAATGATAGAGGCCGCCGAACGGCGGAAGGCTTCCTTGAATACCTCGCGCGGATGTACGATAGAGGCATTGAGGCTGCCAATGAAAACGGTTTGCTTATGGAGGACCTGATTTTTCGTGTTCAGATACAGGCAAACGAAGTGTTCCTGAGAAAGGAAACGCATTTCATCCATGCAGTAATTCGCACAGTCTTCGGGTGTTCGGATGACATAGCGGTCATGGTAGTTCAGCGAGCTAATCCTTCTGCCAAGCTCTACCGATGCAAGAATCTGAATGGCCTTTGCCGCCCCGATTCCCTTAATAGCCGTGATTTCTTCGATGGATGCATCCTTTAAAAGCCTCAGCCCTTCAAAGGTGCTGATCAGCTTATTGGAAAGCTGCAGGACAGATTGATCCCTCGTCCCTGTTCTCAGCAAAAGAGCCAGCAGCTCCTGATTGGACAGGCTTCTTGGCCCTTCCTGCAAAAAGCGTTCACGTGGTCTTTCATCTTTCGGAAAATCTTTGATCAGCATTTTAGTCATAGCAATCCTGTCCTTCCTTTCTATTATGAGGGAAGATTGTCAGGAAATCGAAAAAAATGTTCTATGTTGTCGATTTTTTTTGAAAGGCTTTTAATTCCCTCGCCAGCCTTGAAACAGGCAATCCTACGACTGTGAAATAATCACCGTGTATTTCTTTGACCAGCAGAGAGCCAAATCCTTGAATCCCATAGCTGCCTGCCTTATCAAAAGGTTCTCCGCTGTCCAGATAATTTTCAATTTCATCATCTGACAGTTCCCAAAAAACGACTTCTGTGCTTTCTGAAAATACTGTGCTGCGTGTTCCATGCATGATGGCGACACCGGTATGCACTGTATGTGTGCAGCCGGACAAGCTTTGAAGCATACGCTTTGCGTCTTCACGCCCAGTTGGTTTCCCGAGGATCTCGCCATTAAGGGAAACAACCGTATCAGAACCGATGATGCAATGATCATGATAACCCCCTGATATCTCGGCAGCCTTGCGATACGCCAGATCTTTCACAGCTTCAGCAGCTGAAGTGCCTGGCTCGATGGTTTCATCAATGTTAGAAGGTACACTTTGAAATGGAATCTGAAGAAAATTAAGAAGTTCTTTTCGACGCGGTGATGAAGAAGCTAAAATTAAATCATTCATGGTGTTCACCTTACCTTACAAAAGCATATTTAGGGAGATACATTCCCTATCGTATCAAATTCTTCATCATCTAACAATCTCTGACAAAAAAAGAATTCTAAACGATAAGAAATCCTTTCCGGCACAGCCTGCTGCCAAACAAGTTTCCAACGTTTAGAATTCACCCGAATTTACTACTTTATGTCTATAATAGCAGAAGTTTTGAACACACATTGTTATATTTCCCGGAAAATAAGCATATCCCGACAATTAGCTTCCAGATATTTTTTGATACCCGGTTAAAAATGACAGCAATTTTCCCTGTGCCTGCAGAAGCTGGGAGGTTTGCCCTGAGGTTTCATATTGCTTCAGCAGCTCTGCAGCTGATAATACATCACTCTTCATTTCGTCTGTTGCCGGATTCTTTGCCAGATTTTTGACGGCTGTGGTTTTCTTTGCCCATGTTTCACTGTTTGCTGCCGACTTATCTCCAATCAGATTTTTGGAAGAAGAGCCAGACAGAAGATGATAGAGAGAAACCATCTCTTTCAGACTGGCTGCTGATGTGCTGTCCATTTTTTTAGACCCCTGCTTGATGTCTACTTCCTTCCAGAATACATCAGCTCCGTAGCTTTTTAAGAATAATGCCAGCTTCTTGCTTTCATCAAGGCTTTCTGCCGTTCCAAGAAAAAGATAATAGCCGTCCTTCCTTTTGAATATTTCTGATGGAATCTGTTTTTGGGCTACCCTTTGCTGAATGCCCTTTGCAGCTGCCTCACTTGAAAAAATCCCGCCCTGCACCAAATACGCCTTCAATTCAGGCAGAGCACCGCTTGCCTTCCCGCTCACAGGAACTACAGTACCTTGAATGGCCGGCTGTATGCTTTTGGCACCCTGATTTGCAGTAATCATTTTCAATACGATAAATCCAAGCAGCGAGCCGCAGAGTACTGCACAAATAATAGAAATCAGCGGGGCTTTAATCATAAAGCTTCTTTTAGTCTTCACCCCGGATTTATTATGATGGGAAAGGATCAGCGCTTTTCTTTCCTTCGTTTTTCCCGTAGTGATTTCATCATGATTTTCATAATCCTCAGGCAGGATCCATTCAAAGCTGTCCTCCGTTTTTTCCGCTGCCGCCGCAATTTCAGGACCGGGAAGATCGGACTCTCTATGGATGAATGATTTTTCTTTTCCGTTTATTTTTATCGTAATGCCTTTTCGCCTTTCATCAGTCTTGTCCATCTCTATCATCCTCCCTTCTCGTTCGTTTTTTCCATCCTATCATAGAGGCAAAAAAAAATAACAAGACTTTTGTCGTCTTGTTATCATTAGCGTTCGTCATATTTTTCATGGATTTTCTGTCACATCATCTGCCGAAAGTCCAAGAAAGGGCAGCGCCTCTTTTGTTGTGCTGCCTTTTTTGCCGCAAAGCTGCCGCTTTTCGCCAAGGAGGCAAACTGCTTTAGCTTTTGAATCTTCTACAGCAATAAAAGAGAGATTGGTGTCAGCATCCCAAAGGCCGCCGGTATCAGGATCACGGATTTCATCCAGATAATCATGCTCTACCAGCTCTTTATAGGTGATTTTCTCAGGAATTGTTTCTTCTTGCATAACTTTGTCCTTCAAATAGAAGGATGCAGCTTCTTTTGCGGAATGTGCGTTTGAAACAAAGGCATTCTTTTTTGAATGTTGTATGATCCCCGTAATGGAAGGAACAGCAATTGCCGCTATGATTCCAAGAATTACGACGACAGCCAGCAGTTCAATCAGTGTAAGCCCCTTTTCATCCAGCATGCTGCCTTTTGCCGGATGTATCATGGCTGATTACCGGCAGAACTGCTAGATGCTTCAGTACCCTCACCTGCAGAGTCAGGGAAATCATTGAAAGGATTGACCTTTTCGCTCGGCTCAGGAGATTCCATCTTCGGAGACTGATCTTGAAGATCCTTCAGGCCCGGAGAATAATAGGCTGAAACAGTCAGTTCATAGACGATCGGCGCAGCTGCCTGGGTAACAGAAGAAATTTCCTCTGAACCTGTAAACTTAAGATTTTCTATCCTTACAATTCTCTCCATGGATTCTAATGAAGCCAAAAATCGTTCCATACCAAAATAATCGGGAGACTGGGCCTTGATTACGACCGTTACTTTCTGAACGCCAGACGGAAGAATCTCGGTATCTGATCCCGTACTGCCCGCTGCTGCTGCACTTCCCTGCTGGACAGTGGCCGTGCCAGCAGAATTGCTGGCGGCTGCATTTTTATTTTCTGATGAACTGGCTGCATCGCTGACAGCCTTTTCCTGCTGCTGGGATTGTGACGGTGGTGCCTGTACTGCAGCTGTGCCCGATGGATCGGCTTCATCCTTAAATTCCATATCCGTAATGAAGCTTTTGGAAACAACCTCTGCTTTTTCAAAATCCAGCATCAGCTGCTGAACAGAGGCTTTTACTGGAAGCCTTTTTTGCAGCTCAGTGGTGGCTGCAAATGTTTCTTTTTTGGTTTGCACAGAATTCGTGCCCATCATTTCGAGTATTTTTTGCTGCGTGTTTAAATCATTTTGTGCAAGCTTTGTTTTTGAATCCAAAGGATAAATCCTCCAGAAGTATAAACCTACAAGCAGGAGAGTGCCGGCTAAAATGGCTGCAAACAGCATAAATCCCTGTTTTTTGTTTAAACGAAGATTCACTTTGCAGCCCCTCCTTCATCAGACACGCTTTCAGTTTCCTGGGATACTTCTTTTTTTGCATATTCTGTATCCAGTTTAACTTCATAAACAACCAAATAACGCGGAAGGAAAGGGACATTCTCCATTGTTTGATCCTTCGCCGTTCCATCAGAATTCGTTTCATTGCTGACAGTGGTTTTTTCATCCTCTGGATTTTCAACTTTTAATGAGTTCATTTTTGCTTCTGACAGCATCTTTAACTTTGTCAGGTCGTTCAGATAATACGCCGCATCACTCGATGTATCGAATTGAACCGTAACCAAAATGGTTCCGTCTTCTGTATAAGCAAACTCTTGGAAAAATCCCCGTTCTGGAAGCTGGGAAATCAGCTTCTTAATCACTGGCACTGTTTTAACAGGGTATGTTTCTGCCCAGTCCACCATGCTTTTCAATTGTGAAGTTGAATTTGCATCCTGGATCGTGATGGCCCTTTGCTGCTCTGCCGCAATCGTTTGTTTTGTTTGCTGCGTTTGGCTTTGGATGCTATTCAAATTCAGCTCCTTCGCCTGGTGCTGAAAGTAAAAAACAGTGCTGCCGATTGCGAGAAGAACAACAAAGACAATGATGATCAGTAAAAAGGCGAGACTTTTTGTTTCTCTTTTAGGAAGCAGGTTAATTTCTGCGAGCATCATCTCACCCCTTTAAGGGCGAGCCCTGCCGCCGCATAGTAGGAAGGAGCCAAAAGCCCGTTTTGTTCCGGATCATTTAACTCTCTTGAAAGCTTGATGACGGATGCTGTCACACGATTTTCAAGCCTTGAAATAATTTCATCAAGATACGGATGGTCACCGCAGATTACGATTTCTGAAATATCTTCCTGTGCTTCATTTAAGGAATATTTATAAAAATCCAGCACTCTTTCAATCTCTGTGAAGGAATCCTCAAAGGCTTGAAAGTACTGTTCTTTTTGCCCGCCATATACAAGCTCGGCATTTCCGAGACGCGACATGCCTTGTTCCCAGTCATCTATATCACCAGAGACCGGAATATGCCGCATGAAAATCGGCTTGTTATCAGCAAAAATGCTGGCATTCACCGTCAGCAAATCGAACTGAAGCAGCATGACTGCCCCTTTTTTCGTGCGGGCACGCTCATCCAGAAAGTAAAGCCGGTACAGTGCAAGTGCAGAGATGTCTGCCGCAATCGGTCTTAATTTACTTTCCTCAAGCAGCCCGCTGTATTCGGAAACAATTTCTTCGGGAGCTGCAAAAAGAAGAATCTCGCGTTTTTCTTCCGATTCTCCCAGCACAACCGCATCAAATACAGGGTCCTCAAACGGCAGGTGGATGCTTGTTCCCAGTTCAAGGTATAAATACCCTTCAATTTCATCATCTTTGATATCCTTTGGAATTGATAGCTTGCGGATTACAACAAAGGGGTCCGGAACTAAAAACCGGACCTCCCGCTTTGATAGCTTCCATTCATCCAGACATTGCTCCAGGATATTCTGCAATGTCCCATAATCCATGATTTTTCCATCTTTGATGATTCCTGAAGGCAAATAATGTTCTCCGCACGCTGAAACGACCGGAGGATTATTTTGTTTAAATTCAACAAAACGGATTGCATGGTCCTTCATAACAAGGTTTACGATCCGATTTTTACCGGTAAAAAAGGATAAAGGCATGCAGAATACTCCTTACTATCAAATTCATGATGAAGTTAAAAATTGCAGATACCAGTCTAAAATGGCATCTCCATAAAAATAAGCTGTAAGTGTTCCAAATACAATGAACGGGCCAAATGGGATCGGATTCTTTCGTTTAACCACGCCGGTCATCAAACCAGCGATGCCAATCACCGCTCCGTAAAAGGTGGAAAAAATAAAGGCGAGAAGTACAAGCTTCAGCCCAAGAATGAAGCCCAACAGGGCAAACAGCTTGATATCGCCGCCTCCCATTCCTCCCCTGCTGATAACCGCGATAAATAAAAGCAAGCCAAATCCACACACTGCACCAAGCAGCGGGTCCCACCACGGATGCAGCGGAATGAATATGCGTATAAACAAAAAAACAACTGCAAAAAACAGCAGTATTTTATCAGGTATCAGCATATAGCGGATGTCACTTACAAAAATAATCATCAATAAAGAAATCAATGTCCAGGCTACAAATACTTCATATGTCCAGCCAAGCAATAACGGAGAAGCCGCAAACAGCAGCCCTGTCAGGAACTCGACAATCGGATAAAGCGGAGAAATGCGCGACTTGCAGCCGCGGCATCTTCCCCCCTGAATCACATATGAAAGCACTGGCACCAATTCTATAGGTGTAAGCGTCCTGCCGCAGATCGGGCAGGCAGAACGCCGATTAGCAAACGGTCTCTTGACCGGCACGCTCAAGCCAACTACGTTGTAGAAGGAACCGAGGATTGCGCCGAGTATGAAACATGCTAGCAGTAATAGAGTCATAGGTTATCCTTTGCTCTCTTAATATTTGTAATGTTACTGTACGTCACTTCTTTTAATAGTGCCGGATTTACTCGTGATTCCTCTAGTACCATTTTTCAAAGTAACAGTATAGGTGTACGAATTGCCGCTTTTCGCAATAACTACTTTGGAAGCATTTTCATCATAGTCCGTTTTGTCTGGATCGTCGATTTTGTCCAATAAACCTTCTGAATACATTTGTGCTAAAGTAAGTGTTTTACCTGTAGCTAAAGCTGGATCATTTCCGTTTCCTGAAACCCATAATTTAGCAGAATTAACCATCTGCTGCGCATTAGCAACATGTGCATCCTTCTTAGAGTTATCAATCAGCCCGCCGATGCTCGGAATGGCGATAGCTGCGATGATTCCCAGGATTACAACAACGGCCAAAAGCTCAATCAGCGTTAATCCCTTTTCGTTTTTAAGATGCTTTTTAATAAAATTCATACATAATTCCTCCTAATTTCCTATTATCCTACTTATTTACTACTTATTTTACAATATACTATATTTTTCTAGAAAGAGATATTCATTTTTTGTCGGATAATGTGCTTTTATTTACCGACCTGATTATAGATTTCAAACATTGGAACCATGATGGAAATGACGATGGTTCCGACTATTCCGGCGAGCACGACAATCATGATTGGTTCAATCAATGACTTTAATTGGTCCGTGCTGTTTTCTACTTCTTTTTCATAAAAGTCGGCTACCTTTGATAGCATGGCATCAAGCGCACCGGTTTGTTCCCCGATGGCAATCATCTGCGTCACGAGAGGCGGAAAGGCCCAGTGATTCCTCATCGGATCTGTAAGGGATTGTCCCCTTTCAAGTGAATCACGTGATTTTCGGATTACTCCGCCAATCACTTCGTTTTCCACCACCTGATCCACGATTGTCATGGCCTGAAGAATCGGCACAGAGCTTGTGAACAGCGAGCTTAGTGTCCTTGTCATCCTGGCCAGCACGGCTTTTTGCATCATCTTGCCGAAGATTGGGACCCTTAAAAAGAAATAGTCATAATAATACTTGGTTGTTTTATTCTTCTTAATATAAATGATTAAAATTGCCATCAGCACGAAGAATAAAATAATCAGGTACCAGGCCTTCTGCATGAACGCACTGCTATTCAGCACAAACTGGGTAATCGCAGGCAGCTGCCCGCCAAAGTCCTTGAACATATCCGCAAATGTCGGTACAACCGATTTCAATAGAAAGATGACAACAAAAATCGCGATAAATGCGACAACGGTCGGATAAGCCATGGCTGACTGGATTTTCTGGCGCGTGCTATGCTGCTTTTCATAATGATCGGCCAGGCGCTCCAGTGTTTCATCCATGTTTCCGCCTGCTTCCCCTGCCCTCACCATATTGATGAACATGGCCGTGAAGATGTTTTTGTGCTTGGAAGCCGCCTGTGACAGCGGATTTCCATCCCTAAGCTCTTGTTCTATGCTTTGCAGGGCCTTTCTTAAATGCTTGCTTTCCGTTTGGGAAGATAAGATATTAGTAGATTCCACTACCGAAACCCCCGCACGCAGCAAAGTGGAGAACTGGCGCAGATATATGACGAAATGCTGCAGCTTCACAGGATTTCCAATCGTAATTTCCCTTGTGAGGAAGGTTTCTGGAACAAGTGTCATCTCAACCACCCTGACTCCGTCATCCTTCAGTTTCTGGATGGCTTCGCGCTTTGACTGGGCTGTGATGATCCCTGATTTCTTGCCGCTTTTGTCGCGGCCTGTATATTTAAAGCGTGCCATTTACTCCACCTTATCCTGCAAAAATGAAAATGCACTTTCCTTTGAAATAACTCCTGCTGTCAAAAGCTCTTTGATATCACTATCCAATGTATGCATGCCCTGGGCCCGTGATGTTTGCATGATATTCACAATCTGATGGATTTTTTCGTTTCGGATCAGGTTGGCTACCGCTGAGTTGTTGACAAGTATTTCCGTTGCCGCTCTCCGTCCCTTTTTATCCACTGTCGGGAACAGCCTCTGCGATACAATCGACACGAGCACTGAGGCAAGCTGAATCCTGACCTGCGCCTGCTGTGCAGGCTCGAAGACATCGATGATTCTGTCAATCGTTGATGGAGCGCTTGAGGTATGGAGTGTGCCGAAAACAAGGTGACCCGTTTCTGCTGCCGTAATGGCAGTATGGATCGTTTCAAGATCCCTCATTTCCCCGACTAAAATAACATCCGGATCCTGTCTCAGTGCCGCCCGCAGCCCATTGGCGAAGTTATTCGTATCAAAGCCGACCTCACGCTGGTCAATGATGCAGTTTTGATGCTTGTGCAAATATTCAATAGGATCTTCAAGGGTAATAATATGCTTCCTCATTGTATGATTCATATATTGAATCATGGAGGCAAGCGTTGTTGACTTCCCGCTTCCAGTAGGCCCAGTCACAAGCACAAGCCCTTGTGGCTTCTCGGTAATCTTTTTTAACGTATCCGGAAGCTTCAGCTCTTCAATGGTCGGAATCCTTGTCGGGACAATCCTGATAGCCATGGCAATGCAGGAGCGCTGAAAATAGGTGTTAATCCTGAACCTGGAGACACCGGGAATTCCATAGGAAAAATCTAGCTCCCCTTTTTCCTTTAACTGTTTCCACATATTCTCGGGAATGATGGACTTGGCCATTCCTTCCGTATCCTCTGGGCGCAGCTCTTCTTTGCCGTACTTCTTCAGCTCGCCATTCAAGCGCATGATGGGCGGCACACCGACGGTTATATGGATATCAGAAGCCTTCAATTCAAAGCCGGCTCTAAGCAAGTGATCAATTTTTGTATTCATCGGGCACCTCTATTCCAATGTGGCAACACGCAAAACTTCTTCTGTTGTCGTAAGGCCCTGTTTAACCTTCAGCAATCCATCATCAATCAGGAAAATCATTTTATTTTTTACGGCAAGCTCCCTGAGCTTTGTGAAGGATTCACCGTTCATGATTACCCTTCTCATTTCGTCATTGATGACCAGAACCTCATGAAGCGCAATCCTGCCTTTATATCCAGTCATGTTGCAGGAAGAACAGCCAGAACCTCTTGTGATATGCTCGATTTTCAGGCCCCGCTTAGCGAAGATTTCCACTTCGCGTTTAGAAGCAGGAACACTTTTCCCGCAATCTCTGCACACCCTTCGCACCAAACGCTGAGAAACGATGCCGCTTAGCGAGGAAGCGACCAGAAAAGGCTCCACTCCCATATCCGCAAGTCTCGTAATCGTGCTGAGTGAATCATTGGTATGGATCGTGCTCAGTACAAGGTGGCCTGTCAATGAAGCCCGTATCGCGACTTCCACCGTGTCTTTATCACGTATTTCCCCTACCATGATGATGTTGGGATCCTGACGGAGAATGGACCGGAGACCTGCAGAAAATGTCATGCCCACATTTGAATTTACCTGTATCTGGTTAATTCCTTCAAGCTGGTACTCTACAGGATCCTCGATGGTAATGATGTTCACTTCTTCGGTGTTCAGCTTGTTCAGAGCTGCATACAAGGTGGAGGACTTACCCGAACCTGTAGGGCCGGTAATTAACACGATCCCATTAGGCTGACTTATCATCCCCTCAAAACGCTGCATGTTCAGTCTATTGAACCCGAGCTTTCCGATATCGTTTAATGAGCTTCCAAGATCCAGGATTCGAAGAACCATTTTTTCGCCATAAACGGTCGGAAGGGATGAAACGCGCAAATCAATAGGATGAAACTCTAAATTGATCTTAATCCGCCCGTCCTGGGGAACACGGTGTTCCGTAATATCCAGATTGGCCATGATTTTAATCCTGGCAATCAGCACATTTTGCATATTCTTCGGCAGTACTCTTTCTGTTCGCAGCACTCCGTCCACACGGTAACGGACAATCATTTTCGTTTCCTGCGGATCGATATGGATATCACTTGCCTTTTGGGTGACAGCATTGGATAAAATCTGGTTAACAAGCCGGACAACAGGCGAATCCTGATCAGTTGTCTGCTCTTCCTCGCCGCTGTCTGAAGCAGTCAAGTCACCCATAAATTCTTCAAGGCCTTCATCGCGGTCATAATATTTGGCTATCGTGCGCTGTATTTCGTCTTTTGTCGCAATGGCCGTTTCGATTTGAAAGCCTGTGGACAGCCTGATGTCATCAATCGCATAAAAATCCATGGGATCTGCCATTGCCACAAACAGCTTATCCGCTTCACGCTTTAAGGGAATCAGCAAATTCCTTTTTGCGGTCTCCTTTGTAATCAGCGTGAACAGCTTGGTATCAAATGGATAGCGGTATAAACTGACATGCGGAATGCCAAGTTGGAATTCAAGGACCTCAATCAGCTGCTGCTCTGTTATAAACCCTTTTTGAAGAAGAACATCTCCAAGACGCTGGCCTTTTGCTTTATCTTTTAAAGCCGTTTGAAGCTGTTCATCTGTGATGAGTCCTGCTTCAGCCAATAGGTCTCCAAGGCGCTTTCGGGTTTGTGTCATTTTTCATCCCCGCTTTTTTCAGAATCACTATTCAATGTATCTTCTTTTTTTCTCTCAGAATCCAAACTGTTGTCTGCAGGCGTTTTAGAGCCCGCTCCAGATCCTTCCGGCAAACCGCTGTTCCAGTTGTTTTTGCTTATGCCCGCAGGGGGAATCCCGGGATTCCAGGGATTCTGATTAGAAGAATCTGCTGGCGGAACACCATCCGTCCCCGTTTGAGGCACTGTATTTGGATCAGATGGAACCGTATTCTGATCTGCTGATGGAACGGTATTTGGATCTGCCGCAGGGATTGTTCCATCCCCCGCTGCAGGTACTGTAGTCCCATCATCCCCAGGAATCACTGCCGGCTCTGCAAGGCTTGATACCTCCACCCTTTGTACAGGAGGATAAAAATCATCCGAGATTTGTTCGGTTTTTACAAGCTTTCCGGACTCATTGAATATTTTCCTGACAATTTTCACTTCCTGGCCGTCCTTACCCTGTTCTTTCACTGTTCTCTCACCTGTGGAGAGAAGGGCGCTGAATTGCTGTACTGTGCTTGGAGGGTATTTCTTTTTATCCATTTCCAGGATGGAGTACTTGTTCAAAAATGCCTGCCCTTTTAATGTAACTATTAATGTATGATTTCGAACCGAAAAATAGAGTGAGTAAGCTGTGTCATTCATGTTGGCCACTACTAAATCCATGTCATTTCCGGTATCTGCTCTTGCTTCATATCCGAGTCTTGCATATGAAGGCAGCTCTCTGCTGATATTGCGTTCAACAACCGCGAAATTCGTCGGAAGAATAGCACGGTAAATTCCAGAAGCCACTCTGCTAAGTGCATCGCTGCTGAACTTCTCAGCTTTAGCATTCTTCAATGTGTTCAAAAGGGAAAATTGCGTCTGGCCATGTATTTCTGTTTTGCCAAGCCTTTTGACGATTTCTTTCAGCTCTTTTTCATCTTTTCCAGCCTTAATCTCCGCTTTTGTGATAACATCATGCTCCTTTGAAGACCCTGAAACATAGTTTTCAAGATGAAAGGTATATTGCCCGCCCTCAACCATTGCAGCACTGACTAAAAGATCCTGTGAAAGCTTGTCAAAGTCCAGCTTCTGGGAAGACAAACTGATTGATGTGTCATATACGGCATCCTCAAGCTTGTTTTGATCCAGTTTCACAGCTGCAAGATTTTTCTGGCCGGACTTTAAACGGCCGATCGTTTCCTCATTTTGAAACTGAAACATCGAATTATCGATCTTCATATTTTTTTCTTTATAGGTAAAAGTAACGCGGTTTTCACTTGTCCATTTCTTTACTGCCTGCTCAAGCTGAAGTGCGACTTGCTGTGATGTTTTTCCAGAAACATTTATACTGCCGATCTTTGTCCCCTGCCCCCATACATCTCCCTGATGCACAAGACGGTCATACGCAAATGCGGCTAAATGGGAGAAACTGAAAATGTAGGCTGTTGATAAAATCAGCGTAAGAAATATTTTCATCATGGGCTGGTTTTTCACCTCAAGCCCCTCCTTTACCTCACGCTCCAACATTCATCGAGAGTCCCACAAGGACACCCGGCCCTTCCTGCTGTGCTCTTTTAATATCTTCTTCTGTCAGGACTGAACCCTCTGTGAATAACACATTTCCTGCTTTATCAAGGATATCCTTCTGCAATACCTTTCCCTGCAAAAGTTCGATTTGCTTTTCTCTAAGCTCCTGGCTAATGGCTCCGTTGTCGTCACTTTCCTCTTCCGGATGAATCAAGTGCAATGGATTTGTCAGAAAATGTGAAGCTGCATCTTCTGTCACTACCAAAATGTCCTTTCCGAACGTCAGGACTGTTTCTGATGGCAAAACAAATTCATTTTCTTTCTGTTTCATCAGCATTCCGATGACCATTCCATTTTCTTCGTCTGTAAAGAATTCATGAACCGCTCCCAATAGCTCGCCCTTTCGTGTCATCACCTTTGCATCAGTGATTTTAATCTTTTTATTCACAAGCTGATTCGCAATCGGTATTTCATTCAAATCAATAACAGAGCGCTCGCTTTCCACTGTTACTGCATATTCCCCAATGCCTATAACCTTCTTGAACGGAATTGCTTTAACGCTTACCTGCCATTCCTCATGTTCAATTGTCAGGAAATCCACGGAACCCTTCTCCGGATTAATAACCAGAGATTTAACTGTTCCAATTTCCTGTCCTTCTTTAATGCTGATGATAGGAAGTCCTAATATTTGTGCACTGGTTCTCATAGCCTTCACCTTACCTAATCTTCTAGTTTGATATTATGCCTTGCAGTATCTGTCCATTAAAAATTGCAGTTCTTCTTTGATGATGGAATGCTTTTCAAACTTACTCTGTAATTCTATAATTTCATGTCTCAGCCTAACCCAATCGCCTTTTTGGATATAGTGATTAACCAAAATGCTTGCGAACGTGTAATATTCAAGATCAGGAGATCCGGGTTCAGGTGGCTTTTCACTAACTCTTCAAACTGGCTGCTGCTGTATGTGCTTCTCGCCAGTTCAATCTGATCAATAAGCGTCTGGAACATTTGCTGCTGAAGCTGCGTTACATTGCTCTCTATCATATCTTTTTTTGTATCTTCTATTTCCTCATCAACATGCATGTAAAATAACTCATTATCATTATCCGGCTCTTCGGCCACTTCCGCCTTTTCCTGAATGTCAGCGATTTCTTCAGTATCTTGTTCATCTCTGTCTGTTTCTATTAAATCTCCCCAATGTGAAGATTCCATAACTTCTACAGACTCAGATATTGCTCCAGTTATATCCATTGTTTCAATAGAATCAGCTGAATCTTTATCCACATTCTTAACATAAGCGCTTTCGATTATGAGCTGAGAAGATTCCAATTCGTTTTCTTGCTCTTTAAGTTCCTCTGATTCTAGAAGAGGATTTTCTTCAAGTGAAGCCTCAGGGAGATGAACCTCTTCCATTTCCTCAATAGACGTTTCATCATTCGTCTCTTCAAGCGGCACTTCGATCTCTAACGTTTCAGAGTTCAATTCACTGCCGCTGTTAATATCGGCATCTTGTATCTCTTCATCCATAGGAACAATGACATATTCTTCACTTTCCAAAAGCTCAAGCCAATCATTTGCTGCTGTCTCGGCTTCTTCTTCTTTATCACGGTCATCCTTTGAAGTATCACTCCATCCGTCCATCTCTAACTCTTCTATACTTTCTCCCGGATTTTCGAGCAAGAATTCATATTCCTCTTGAGATAATCCTTTTGCATTTTCTGCTTTTTCCAGAGTAAGAGTTTCCATTGAATCTCCGTCTTGAAGCATCATTTCTATTTCGTTCAAATTCAAGGCTGTTTCGGGTTCCAGCACTTCTTCTGGTTCTGCTTTTTCCAGAGAAATAGTTCCCTCTGAGTCTCCGTGTTCGAGCATCATTTCTATTTCGCTCAAATTCACGTCTGTTTCATGTTCCTGCACTTCTTCTGATACCTCTAAGTCATCCCATAAAAGCTCTCTTTGCTCAAGAAACGAAGAATCCTCTTTGATCTCTGTTCCTTCTTTTTCTTCTATGCCTTCAGCCAAATCTATATCTTTGGCAGCTGCATATTGAAGTTCCGTAAGAAGCTCTTCTGGTAATTCTGCACGATCCTGCTCCTGGCCTTTTTCCTGAGTGTCCATATCAATTTCCGGGCCTTTATCCCTAAATGCAGGTTTTTCACTTTCAATCACAAAAACATCATTCACTTTGGTGATAGCACTTTTGGGCTCGACTTCAGTATGTGCGGCATAGTAATAATCGTCATCTGCATCGTCTGCTGCAGTCAAAAAACGGTCAGACCTCTTACCGATCATATAAATCACACACATGAACAAAAGCAAGGAAATCAGCAAGCTCTCCCATAGCGGGAAGACCGACGTTGCAGCAAGCCCGACAAGCGAAATAAAAAGTGCTGAAACTGTTACGGCTGCTTTTCCCTTCCAGTTAATTCCGATAGGCAGGAAAATGATTACTGGAATCAGCAGAATAAGAGACAAAAGAGCAAACACTATATTCTCCAATTCTTCACCCCTTTTCGATAGATTTCTCTATATTTTTCATTTTTAAGTAATTATATCTATTTTTTCTAAAAACAACTATAAAGTATTGTATAATAATTATAGGTAATTTGAAAGATTTCTCATGTCGAAAAAATGTCAATTTATCTAATACTTTTGAAATAGGTGTCGATATGAAAACGAAGCGAACTTTAGCGAATGATGGATTCACACTCATTGAACTCCTTGTTTCCCTAGTAATAATCAGCATTTTTTTATTTACCATGGGCTCTGTTTTATCCAACAGCTTCAATTTCTCCAGCTCATCCGACAAAAAATTCGATTCTATTTATATAGGTAAAAATACCCTTCAGTATTACCAGGACCAAAACTTCCCGGATATTAAAAACAAGGTTGGCACAAAGGAAACGGTTAATTTTACAAACATCATTCCTTCTTTAACGGAATCAGAGAAGGCTGATTTAAGAAACTATAATATATATGCAGAATTCTCAAAATACATAGACAATCCGGCAGACAGTACTGATAATGGCCTGCCAAATAAGCTCATTCTTATTAAAGTCACTGTCGTTTCTCTGGAAAAAACGCAAAAAACACAAACCTTCGAGGGGTATATTAAAGATGAAACAACACAATGAGGAAGGCCTTACTTTAATAGAAGTTTTGGTATCAACCGTCATTTTCCTGATCATCTCATCCATGCTGTACACCGTTTTTTTAACCACCATCTCTCAATCTAAAAAAGTTGCAGCCTCACATACATTGAGAAATGAGCTCTCGGTTGTAACACAGAAGGTTGATTTGGCTATGGAGAATATTGATTCAGTCACATTAGTCAGCCAAAACACAACCGGGGACTTTACACTTCAATTGAATGATAAAGATCTAGGCATTAATGATCCTAAAGTCCTTCTTGAAAAAAAGAGTGATGATTTATTTATTAATGGAATGAAAATTAATAGCGATGACACCACCTTAAAGGACACTTCATTTGAACTAACTAATAATCTGAGACTTCATTTCATTCTTTCTAACAAAGTCCTGTCACAAGGCGAAAAAAGCATCGATATTGAAACCATTTACCGACTGGCAGGTGATAAGTAATGAAGAACTATTTTCAAAACCAAAAAGGATATGCACTGGTTATCGTATTGCTTTTTATAGCAGTTGTTGCTATCGGTACAGTCACCATGTACAGCTATTCCGTCAATTCGCAGAAATTCATCAATACATCCACAGCCTCCGTTCAGGATAAATTGAGGGCTGAGAGAATTATGGACGAAGCCATCATGAAAGTCCAAACTGGTCTGGATGCTATCAATCCGAGTCTTACAAATACTTCTCCGATCATTGATAAAATAACTGCATTAATAAATAATGTAAATGCTTCTAGCGGCGGTAAATATAACATTATCCAGACTGTTACAGAAGATGGGCAAAGAGAAGGCGTTTATAACGTAAACGCGACATTTACCGTAGACGTTAATAAAAGTGGAAAAAAACTGGTGAAAACCGTTGCATTATCCACTGTGAAAGATATTTTTCAATATAGTGCCGTAAGTAATGGGGATTTCACATTAAATGGTTCTGCCTATTTACAAGGTGATGTATTTACAAATGGCAATTTGTATTCCCTGAATTACGGAAAATTCATGACTGATAACAAATATTATTATGCGCCAACCTCATTTCCAGCCATTGATGGAAAACTTACTGTTAAAGGATCTATATACGGCGGCAATATGAATGGTTCATCTTTTTCCTGGACTCAAGTGCCCAAGAACACCCCAAATTTACAAAACATATTTTCATTGGCACCGGTCATTAAAGATAGAAATACAAGCTTTACTCCAATCGCTGTCAGCAGCATAATCGCTCAAAAATCTGCCTATCCAGCTAAAGGAAATAGCTTTCCATATTACGGAAATGATGACTTCTGGAATTTCCTTCTGCCGGTGACCTATAACACAGCCGCAACGATAACAGGAAATGCCCGTTATAATTCATTAGTGATAGGTGATAAAGGAAACTTAACCATTAACGGCGACCTGATAGTTAATGGTTATCTACAAATAATAGGAAACGGCAAGCTTACAGTTAATGGAAATATTTACGTAGCAGATTACGCGACTTTAAGCGGCACTATAAATCTTGCTGCTCAAAATAAATATATTTATATAAATAAAAAAGCAACCATAGAGAGTTTCACGCTAAACGGACAAATGTATGTAGGTCAAAATGCAGATATACAAGAAGACTTCAATACAAATGGAACTCTTTATGCTAAAACTCGAATTGAAGTAACCAATCTATCTAATAATAGTGGAGGAACTTTAGTATTAATTTGTGATGGTATGATAAAAGTGTCTAATAATAACCAGTATAAGGATAATCCTAAGGAAATGAATGCCTATTTCTATTCTAATAGTACACTTGAAATTTATGGGGTAGGTTCCAATTTAAAAATAAATGGCGGTGTCTATGGAAACCCTGTTGAATTAAATGCAATGAAAGGGGTAACAAGTACCATTCCATTTAAAAATTCATTTAATACTGGTGGTTTATGGTTTGAAAATAACCAGCTTGGCTTAGAACCTTCTAAATCCAGATTATCTATTATTTTTAAAAATGAATTGATTTATAACCCTCCAAACGGAATTCCTACTGTAGAGAAAATCTCCATGAAGGAAATCGAAAAACATTATACGAAATAAACGAAAGGACCTAGGAATATATTCCTGAGGTCCTTTTTCTTTCCTTTTAACAAGCTCTTACCCAACATACTGTGCAACCTTATTCCGGCCAGCCTGCTTGGCGCCTGTGTACATGGCGCGGTCTGCGTGGCGGATAAGGGCCTGGGCATCTTCTGCATCTGTTGGGGCAGCTGCTACACCGATGCTTGCCGTGATGGGCACAAGCAGCTTGCTGCGGTGCTCGTCCAGGTCAGAATGGACGACGAATGGCTTGTTGGCAATCGAGAGGCGGATGAATTCAGCAAAATCATATGCCTCCGCCTTTTCCATATTAGGCAGCAGCATGACGAATTCTTCCCCGCCGTATCTGGCAAGCACACCACGTTTGCCGATGATGTGGTCCAGCCTTTCAGCCAGCTGTGTGAGAATTTCATTGCCGCTTTGATGGCCATATGTGTCATTCACCGATTTAAAGCGGTCAATATCCAGCAGAATGACCGATAGGCTTTTTAAGATATTCATGTCCAATTTATTGAATTCTTCCTGCAGCTTTGCATCGAAGTAACGGAAGTTGTATAAGTTTGTCAGCGCACATCGCTCGCTCTGCTGTCTGGCCTTTTCATGATGGCGGGCATTTTCGATGGCTACCCCAAGATAAGAGCATAAAATATCCATGATCATCATTTGGTATTGTTCGTATGCCCGTTTTTTTGCTGAAGTCATGACTACAACACCCACAACAAGGCTGTTGCGGACAATCGGGACAGCAAGTATGCTTTCAACATGCTCCGGAAACACTCCGGTGTCGAGATGGCTCCATTCTTTTCTTGAATGATAGAATTGTGCTTTTCTTGTTTTCCACACAGTTCCGCAGACTCCTGAATCCAGCCTCATAGCCTTCATTCGTTTATCCATTTCTTTTCCATTCTCCGCATATCTCAAAAGCTGTATTTCTATTTCTTTATTGAAAACATCAAAAATATAAGCTCCCTCTGCAGAAATGATGGCCGAGATGCGGTCTATGAATAAACTGAGCACCTCTTCCTTCTGAAGGCTTTGTGTGAGCTGCTGCCCGAATTCGCTTGCCTCTTTCAAATGGGCATTCATTTCTTTTGAATTATAATAGAGCCTCAAAATCAAAGACATGCTGATAATCGGGATTCCGATCAACAGGATGGATACCATGCCCATTTGCTGGTAAACCAAAAATAAAATAATCCCGATAGGAAGGATCATCAGGGTCGCCACACCATCCCAAAGCGTATCATTTGTAAACAGTGTGAACTTCTTTTTATGCAAAGCCACCTGCACGAAAGCGATCAAGAAGCTGTTTAATATAAAATAAGCAAGCTGATAAGCTATGACATACCATAAATGTGAAGCATCAAGCATTCCATTGAATTCAGCGCTGCCGCCAATGGCATAATAACTCATGCCGCTCAAAAGGCAGACAAAGAAAAAAATCAGCGAATTCAGCGGAAAGCGATATATTTCGTTTTTCCCAAGGCGCAGCGTCAATAGCAAAAATACGAACGCAAGCTGGGTAACAATAATTTCTGCAGATAGTCCAAACACGAGAAAAACAGCCAGAGAAACTCCCTGATATGCTGAAATTGGAATGTTATTAATGATGATTGGAATATATGAAAGGATTCCCATCAAAATTAAAAAGAAAGCCATATCCAATAGGCCTCTGTCCAGATTTAGAGGGTAGAAATGTAATGTCATCATTAGCCCCGCCGGAATAATCAGGAGCCATAAAATCCACACTGTGAGCTGTTTGCCTTTTGACACATCCATGTTCCACCGCTCCTTTCTCTTTATATCGGACATGTTAATTTCCATGTAATAGTTTGTCTGGTAAAATAGTCTCGATTTTAAGAATATTTTAACAAATATATACAATATTGTCACACTAATTTATTTTTGTTCATTTATTATTATTTCAGTCTCTCAGAAAGCCAGGCTCTGACTAGTGTTAAAAAATAAAGAGAACCCGTAAATATAACCAGCTCATCTTCACCGATTTCCTGCAAAGCCTGCTGGGATGCCCTTCGCCAATCTCTTATTTCAATGGTATTGTCTGAACGGCTGGCCCCAAGCAAGACTTCAGCACTTGCAGCACGCTCATGAGGAAATTCTGTCACAATAACTTCAAAAGCGGCGTTCTCAATGGCAGCAAGCATTTTTTTGTAGTTTTTGTCTTTTAATGCAGAAAAAACAAAACGATATTTAAAGTTCGGATAATTTTCACGCAATGTCTGCAGCAAAACATTCATTCCCGCCGGATTGTGGGCTCCGTCCAAGATAACCAGGGGATTTTTCGCTAAAAGTTCAAAACGCCCATTCCACTTGGACCTCCATATCCCCTCTTTCATGCTGCTTTCTTTTATGGAAAAACCGTATTTTTCCTTCAAAAGGAGCACAGCAGCAAGCGCAAGTGCTGCATTGTCACCCTGATGCCTGCCAAGCATGCGGGACTTTACATCGGTCAGCCTGAAAGAATTCAAGCTAAATGAAAAGTACTGCTGTCCGGCATGTGAAGAATAATCTGATAGAATAAAGTCCTCACAAAGCGTATATCGTTCAGAATGATTTTTTTCAGCTGTCTCAGCAATAACCCTGGCAGGCCCTGTTTCAATGGCACCGGTAACTACAGGAACCCCAGGCTTGATGATTCCCGCTTTTTCTCCGGCAATTTCTTCAAGCGTATTGCCAAGAATATTGGTATGCTCAAGAGAGATCGATGTGATGACAGATAACAGTGGAACCACAACATTTGTCGAGTCCAGCCGGCCGCCAAGCCCGGTTTCAAGCAAAACAATATCCGGCTTTTTTTTGCTGAAAAATAAGAGTGCCATGACTGTGAGTATTTCAAAAGCGGTCGGACCGCAATTTTCTTCATCCATTTCTTGTATCACAGGATATATTTCCTGATAAATCGAGATGAAATCCTCGTCGCTGATTGATTCCCGGTTCAGGCTGATCTGCTCATTCACCTTCACCAGATATGGAGACGTGAACGCTCCCACAGATATTCCTTCAGTTATCAGGATTTCTTTCATATAATTTAGAGTGGAACCTTTTCCATTGGATCCGGCAAAATGCACATATTTCAGCTGACGGTGCGGATTACCAATCCTTGCGAGCAGCATTTCCATTCGCGATAGACCAAAATCCATGCCAAGCTTGAGCTGTCTTTTTTCTATAGCACTGTTTATTTCATCCATTTTCGAGTATTTCATTAGATAAGCCCCCTATACACAAAGAACCATGCAATATCATTCTCATCCTATCATAATTCAGGGCAGATGAGATAATCTAATATCAAAAAGGAAGTGCACCACTATGAATACGAAAGCAATACGCTGCTGGATCATTGTAAATGGATATTTGCAGCAGAAAAAATTTTCTGATTTAGCTCTTTTTATAAAACATTCAGCAGAACGTTACTCTATCGCTGCAGAGATTGTGCGCAATACTGAACTCATCTCAATGATTGAGGATGGCAAGCCGATTCTTGCCGGCTTTAATGGAGATCTGCCCGATTTTGTTCTATTTATGGACAAGGATATCCATCTTGCCCGGCACCTGGAAACAATGGGACTGCATGTATATAACAGCAGTGAAGCAATCGATATTTGTGACAGCAAAGCAAAAACCCATCAAGCGCTCATAAACAGCGGAATTTCTATGCCTAAAACAATCTTCCCTCCTTTCACCTATGAAGGAATCCTGCGGAATGATTATGAAGCTTTTGCAAAAATGGGGGAAATGCTGGGCTATCCTCTTGTGATCAAAGAATCGTATGGGTCATTCGGCCAGCAGGTTTATTTAATACATAATGAAGCAGAGCTTTTGGAAAAAATCGCTGTGCTTAAGCATAAGCCGTTCATTCTTCAGGAATTCATTTCACACAGCAAAGGCCGGGATATCCGGCTGAATGTAGTAGGAGATACTGTGGCCGCTTCCATGTACCGGGAGTCCGAAACCGATTTCCGGGCTAATGTCACAGCCGGCGGCAAAACATATCCCTATACGCCGACAAAGGAAGAATGTGAGCTGGCCATAAAATGCGCGAAGATCCTGAAAACGGATTTCGCGGGAGTGGATCTGCTTTTTGGAAAAAACGGCCCGCTGCTTTGTGAAGTAAATTCCAACGCCCACTTATTGAACATTTATGATTGTACAGGGGTTAATGTTGCAGACAGCATGATTTCTTATATTTTAAAAAAACAGTTTGGAATCGGGGCTGACAATGAATAACGGTTGGCTTATCTACAGCAAAAGTGATGCAGAAAAAAATCATGCCTATATCAACTGGATGCTTGAGGAGGCGGGTTTGTTCGGAATTTCCCTTGACCTTCATTTCAGGGAAGATTTCCAAATCGGATATCAAAACCAGGAGCTGTTCTTATCTCTTCACGGCAATAGTATTGATCTTCCCGGCTTCGCTATTGTCCGGACAATTGATCCTTTTTTCACAAAACAGCTGGAGCTCATGGGAGTTAAGTGTTATAACTCCTCTTTTGTTTCGGAAATCTGCAATGATAAAGCAAAAACACATCAATATCTGAGCACTTATGGAATTCCAATGGCAGATACCCTTTTTTACGAAACTTCATTGGATCGAGTATTTTCTTTTCCTTACATTGTCAAAGAGGTACATGGACGCGGCGGAAATGCTGTCTTTTTAGCGGGAAATGAAAATGATAAGAAAAATATCAGGCTGGACCCTCACGGAAAATGGATTGTCCAAAAACCCGCACAGCTTGGAAAGGATGTCCGTGTTTTTGTTATCGGCAAAAAAGTAATCGCAGCTGTTTTGCGGCAATCTGACCGTGACTTTAAGGCCAATTTCACGCTTGGCGGCAGCGCCTCCCTATATGAGCTGTCAGAGGATGAACGCCTTCTTGCAGAAAAAATTGCCTCTTTATTTGATTTTGGACTTGCCGGCATTGACTTTATTTTCAATGAAGATGGCAGCCTGCTTCTGAATGAAATTGAAGATGTAGTCGGAAGCCGGACCTTGAGCATGCTTTCAGACATTAATCTTGTCCGCGAGTATTTAACTTTTATTTTAGATGATTTGAATGCGCGATCTGAATAACGGATCGCACTGTGAACAAGCTTATTATAGAAACCAAAAGCCGCCCGGAAGTGATCTTCCGGGCGGCTTTTTTAATTAAGGTGCTTGCGCTTTTTATTTAATCTAGCTCCAGCGCATAGCCCCTCGAGGTCATAAGCCCCCAGGATGGGGGTCACGAATACGTTGCCGCAGGACGCGGCGTACCTAGTCTTTGTTCCTGTGAACAGGGCGCTTGCGCTTTTTATAGTTGCTTCATTTCTTCGATGCGGCGGATTACGGCGTCGCGTTTTTCGCTGTAGTCTTTTTCTTTTGCGCGTTCTTCTTCAATTACGCTTTCAGGCGCTTTTTTAACAAAGCCTTCGTTGCCTAATTTCTTTTGAACCCGCTCTACCTCTTTATTCAGCTTATCCAGCTCTTTTTCTAGGCGTTTGATTTCTTCTTCAACATTAATCAGTCCCTGAAGAGGAAGAATCAGTTCGGCACCAGTTACCACGGCTGTCATGGCCTGGCCTGGTTCCTCAACGTCAATACCTATTGTCAATTCCTCAGGATTGCAGAAGCGCTCGATATAGGCGCTGTTTTTCTTAAGTGTACTTAGCGCCTTTTCGTCTTTGGCTTTCAGTATCAGCTTGATTTTTTTGCTGAGAGGAGTGTTAACCTCAGCACGGATGTTGCGGACAGAACGGATGATTTCAACAAGCAGCTTCATTTCCTCGGCAGCTTCTTCATCATGCAGCTCCCCGTTCACTTCCGGCCATGCTGCTGTTGTGATTGATTCCCCGTTATGAGGCAGGTTCTGCCAGATTTCTTCTGTGATGAATGGCATGAAAGGATGAAGCAATCTCATCGTATTGTCTAAAACATAGGCCAAGATGGATCTTGTCGTTTTCTTAGCAGCTTCGTCTTCCCCGTAAAGCGGGAGCTTCGCCATTTCGATATACCAGTCACAGAAATCATCCCAGATGAAGTTATAAAGCACGCGGCCCACTTCACCGAATTCATACTTGTCGGCAAGTCTTGTCACCGTTTCAATCGTTTCGTTCAAACGGGTCAGGATCCACTTATCAGCAACAGATTTGTCGCCGGTCAAATCAATGTCTTCATACTGCAGGCCTTCCATATTCATCAGTGCAAAACGGGAGGCGTTCCAGATTTTGTTGGCAAAGTTCCATACAGCTTCCACCTTTTCATTGCTGTAGCGAAGATCCTGTCCAGGAGAGCTTCCTGTTGATAAGAAATAGCGAAGAGAATCTGCCCCGTATTTCTCGATAACATCCATAGGGTCAACACCATTGCCAAGAGACTTGCTCATTTTCCGGCCCTGTTCATCGCGTACAAGCCCGTGAATCAGCACATCCTTGAATGGCCGCTGTCCTGTGAATTCAATTCCCTGGAAAATCATCCTTGATACCCAGAAGAAGATGATATCATAGCCTGTAACAAGCGCTGCTGTCGGATAGAAGCGTTTATATTCTTCACCTTCCGTATCAGGCCAGCCCATTGTTGAAAAAGGCCAAAGCGCTGAACTGAACCATGTATCAAGCACATCGTTGTCCTGGTTCCAGTTTTCAATGTCAGCAGGCTCTTCCTGGCCAACATAGATTTCGCCTGTTTCCTTATGGTACCAGGCAGGAATGCGGTGTCCCCACCAAAGCTGGCGCGAGATGCACCAGTCGCGGATATTTTCCATCCAGCGCAGGTAGGTATTCTCGAAGCGTCCAGGCACGAAGTTCACCTTATCATCTTCTGACTGCTGCAGGGCTATTGCTGCTTCAGCCAATGGCTGCATCTTAACGAACCATTGAGTGGACAAATAAGGCTCAACCACTGCGCCGCTGCGTTCTGAATGTCCAACTGAGTGAGGATGGTCTTCAATTTTGAAAAGAACGCCCTGCTCCTGAAGGTCTTTTGTGATTTGCTTGCGGCATTCAAAGCGGTCCATGCCTTCATATTTACCTGCTTTGTCATTCATTGTTCCGTCTTCGTTCATAACAAGAATACGCTGAAGGTTATGGCGGTTGCCGATTTCGAAGTCGTTCGGGTCATGTGCAGGCGTAATCTTAACTGCACCAGAGCCGAATTCCATATCAACATAATCATCTGCAACAATCGGAATTTCCCTTCCTGTTATCGGAAGCGTCACATTTTTGCCGATTAAATGCTTGTATCGGTCATCTTCAGGATGAACCGCAACTGCTGTATCTCCAAGCATGGTTTCCGGACGGGTTGTTGCAATTTCAATAAATCCTGTTCCATCTGACAATGGATATTTCATATGATAAAATGCACCCTGAATATCCTTGTAGATAACTTCAATGTCAGAAAGAGCAGTCTTTGTTGAAGGATCCCAGTTAATGATATATTCCCCGCGGTAGATCAGCCCCTTATTATAGAGGGAAACAAATACCTCGCGTACGGCCTTGGAAAGACCTTCATCAAGCGTAAAGCGTTCACGGGAGTAATCGAGACCAAGACCAAGCTTTGACCACTGCTCGCGGATATGGCCTGCATACTCGTCCTTCCACTTCCATGTTTCTTCAACAAACTTTTCGCGTCCAAGATCATAGCGGCTTACACCGTCAGCGCGGAGCTTTTGTTCAACCTTTGCCTGTGTAGCAATACCTGCATGGTCCATGCCAGGCAGCCATAATACATCATAGCCCTGCATTCTCTTCATGCGTGTAAGGATATCCTGAAGTGCAGTATCCCAGGCATGCCCTAAGTGAAGCTTTCCTGTTACATTTGGCGGCGGGATAACGATGGTGTAAGGCTGTTTTTTTGATTCTTTTTCCGCTTCAAAAAACTTCCCCTTCAGCCACCATTCATAGCGGCCTTTTTCAATCGACTGCGGATCATATTTCGTTGGCATGGATATCTGGTTTTCTTCCATTGTCCGTTTCCTCCTTGCGTGCTGATCATTTTTTTAAACACAAAAAAACTTCCTCATCACAAAAGGACGAAGGAAGTTGTTCGCGGTGCCACCTTTTTTCCGAAAAACGATACAGCAAATATGTACCCGTTCTACGGCTCTCAAATAAGATAACGGCTCTTGCCGGTTTCCGCTACTATCTGCTTACGTTCACGGAAACAGCTCCTGGGCGACTTCCGATGCTGCTGGCTTGGGACCTTTCACCAAATGGTTCCCTCTCTTTAAAGCAGCCTGTCATCGTACTATTCCCGATCAAAGCTTTCAATGTATTTTTTTATCAAAAGTAATATACCTAATATACTACAAAAAAAATAGCTATTCAGTCAATCATTCTTTCCGATTTTTTATATATTATACATTCACAAGGAATAACGTGATTGCTTATTCACCTTTTTGCGCAGATACCCATAATATAATATGACTCTATGAAGGAAGTGCTGAAGAATGAAGCGAAGATTTTCCCCTTACTCCATGCCGCCATGGCTGAGAACCTGCCGAAACGCCTGCCAGCAGTGCATCATTCCCATTTGCATTTTCCAGGGAATCCGGACCTTTTTCTTTCCAACCACATTCGACGTCCTGCTGCTGGCCCTGCTAATACTAATAGCCGTCGCATTCCATCTTGAATGGTTTTAACAAAAGCGGAAGCGCCTCGAAAGCCCCGACAAGCATAAGACGCATAAGAATTGTAGGCGCACTTTGCCTTCAACTCTTATGTGGCTTATGACCTCGAGGGGCTAGGCGCTGTAGCTAGACGAACCTATTGCGGAAGCGCCTCATTAAAAGGAACAAAGACTAAGAACGCCGCGTCCTGCGGCAACGTCTTCGTGACCCCCATCCTGGGGGCCCTCGACTAGCATAAGACGCGCAAGAATAGAAGGTGCTCTTTGCCTTCATTCTTACGTGGCTTATGACCTTGAGAGGCTAGGCGCTGCAGCTCGACGAACACAAATGCGGAAGCGCCTAATTAAAGGAACAAAGACTAAGAACGCCGCGTCCTGCGGCAACGTCTTTGTGACCCCCATCCTTGGGGACAATGCGAAAGCACCTGCTGATACGCGCTGGACGCAGGTAAATATGTTTTTAATCTAAAAAGACCGGTTAATTCCCTGCCGGCTGATTCCCTGAACTGATTTGTGGAATTTGCCATAAGGGGCGGCCGGTCTTAGCTTTGTTCCTGGGCCTGTTGTGCGGCAGTGGCCTTTTTCTGTGCCTCGATTTCTTCCATTTTCATGACAACATATTCGGTATTTTTCAGCTGCCAGTATTGCCGCTGCAGCTGCTTCAGGTAATCCATTTCTTTAAGGCTGCCTTTTTTCTCAAAATAATTTTTGACAATGTCCATACAGGAGCCAGGATAGGCAAGGTAACTTTGAAACAGGAGCAATTCATCTTCTTTTAGAGGGAAATACTTAAAGTAATTATAAACCCAATCCACGCAATCATCATTTTTAACAGGATATGTTTTGGACGATTTGACCACAAACGGAAGGAGATCAAAGTGGGCAGGCGCTTTCCTTGAGTTCTCAAGGTTGATAAAGTAGCCATATCCCCGGTCATCATAGATAAAATGCTTCAGTGATATCTTTCCGTGTGTCATCACAGTCCGCACCTTTTCCTTGTCCTTTGTCTTTTCATACCATTCTTCAAACTTCTTTGTGCTATAGCTAAGGGCCTGGGATATATCAGCATATGCTGAGGCAAAGATCATCTCAAACGGGGACATATACCATTTTCTTTCACAGCTTCCCACATACTCTTCCAGGAATTCCGCCTGCTTTTTCCACTCCTCGAGTGTTGTCTGATAATGCTCTTCCCTGTGTTCTTCATCCACTGACATTTCCCTCGAAGATAGGGTATGCATCCTGGCCAGCTCTCTGAACATCTGTTTATGCCGCTCATTTCTTTCCCCATTTTCATCATTTGAGAGCCATGGCATCAGATAATACAGGCTGCCATTATGGAGAACCGCATATCTTCCGTCATTGGTCGGATATATAGGGACAATCCTGTTATATCCCCGCTGATACAGAAATTGGACATTCCGGATAAAATCAATGCCATGTTTAGGAGGAATCAGCTTCAGGGCAAAAACGCCTTTGTCGGTGTATACCTTTCTGATTTTTCCATGCTGCTCAACAAAAAGAACAGAAAGCGCATAATTCTGGACAATCCTTTCTGTATCCTGTTTCAGATTCTCGTTTTCATTCACGAGATTTCCCCGCTTTCTTCTAAACGACCATTTTAAAAAGGCGCATGCGCCTGTTCTGCCGTGACAAGCATTTGGAACTTAAAAAGGCCCCTCTCGCTAAAAAAAGCAGAGCAGGGTTTCCGCTCTGCTTTACCTATAATTTCTCATATTCACCTTTTAAAGCTTGGCGTTTTGGGGATATATAAAACCTGCCCCTCAAAAATATCCTGGTTAGGTTCGAGTTCATTGCTGTTTAAAAGGGACTGCACCGAGACATCATAGCGGTCTGCCAGTGTATCCAATGTTTCTCCGTATTGAACAATGCAGACCTTAACCTTGGTCAGTTCCTCTTCCTGCTTCCTTCCGAGAAAATCTGTTAAAGAAACGCGCTTTTCCGTTTCCGCCTGTTCCTGCTTTTCCGCTTTGCCGGCATTTTTCTTAGGAGGCGCTTCTCTTCTTCTGGCCAATTCCAATAATGGTGTAGGCAGTTTTTCGGCTCGTGCCGGTTTTTCATCCTGCTTGTTTTCATTTATGCGCAAGATTTCTTCAGGAATGCTGTCAGGTGCATCACTTTCATATGGAAGAACAGGTATCTCAAAAACCGGTGCCTGCTGCTCTTCCTTTATAAAGATAGGCTGTGACTCTTCTTCAGCTTCAGCAGGCTTGGTAACCTCCACACTGAATGGCCTGTAAAGCTCTTCTTCTTCCTCGTATTCACTGTGAGAAAGGTTTTGCCCGGGTTCTTCCTCGTACTCACTGTAAGATAGATTTTGCACAGCTTCTTCCTCGTACTCACTGTAAGATAGATTTTGCACAGCTTCTTCCTCGTATTCACTGTGAGAAAGGTTTTGCCTGGGTTCTTCCTCGTACTCACTGTAAGATAGATTTTGCACAGCTTCTTCCTCGTATTCACTGTGAGAAAGGTTTTGCCTGGGTTCTTCCTCGTACTCACTGTAAGAAAGGTTTTGCCCGGGTTCTTCCTCGTACTCACTGTAAGAAAGGTTTTGCACGGGTTCTTCCTCGTACTCACTGTAAGAAAGGCTTTGCCCGGGTTCTGCATCCGCCCCGCTATCAGGATAGTGCCCGGGTTCTTCATCGGCACGGTATAGCGAGTTTTGGAACACATCATTTCCATAGGTCTCATTCGGAGGCTGTTCATAATCCGTTTCCGGGTCATTGATTTCAGGATCGCTTGATGGCTCTTCTTCATATTGAAAATAAATCTCGGTCTCTTCTTCAGCTTCGGTATAAGGATCATAAGCTGGATCATTTCTGTAACCGGCAAAAGCATCGGCTTCTTCTCCATCAACTGGTGCCGGCATAGTTTCTTCCTGAGTGTACCAGCTGTACTGTCCGCTTTCTTCCGTATCAACAGGGAGGGCAAAGTGTGGATCATCTTCTATTTCCTCATCGTTGCTATGATGTTCCGTTTCAGTATAGTACGGATAGTAATCGGTGTTTACATTATGTGCTGCATTTTCCTCCGCCCGGGGAGCGTCACTGTACATTTCTGTTTCTTCCATTTCTTCTGTTTCCTCTGCTCCGGCGTAGCTGTAGTAGTCTTCATCCTCTTCAGCTGTGCTGTCTTCCTCAAACCTGTCTGCGGTACTGACCTGTGCTTCATTATAAATGCCTGAAATCAGCAAATCCGCCTGAAGCTTAAGACAGTTTTTATCAGGCAGGGAATAGTCGAATGACAGGATACTCACATCAATTTCAGAAAGCGATGCAATCCGGTTTGCCGGTATGGTGATATCCACCGGAAACCTGTGGGAAAATTCACTGTTCCCATTTTCTCTTTTCTCCACATTGTGGATCGTTTTGGGATAATTTTTTTGTGTATAATCCCTGATTTCAGATTCTCCGCTGCGAACTTCATTTCTATATTCACCGCTTAAGTCAAGGGTCCCTTTAATGACCACATATTGATCGTTTTCCTGGATGGATACATTCGGGTCAAGGGAAATGGAATATAGCTCAGCTACTTCCTGTCCCTTCTGAAACCAAATGGATTCCTCTAATGAAAATCGTAAAGACGATTGATTTTCTCTGGTCAACACAACTCCTCCTTCCATATTTCAGAAAAAAAACAATTAACGATGCCATTAACAATCTATGAAGCAGGAAAATGGAATATTACTGGAGGACCAAAACAAAATGTGCATGCGCGGCTTCAGGAGTGCATGGAGGATTTCTTCACTTTGCTGATTGGATTGTATTCTGATTAGAGGCGGGAACCCGCAGGAGCCAGCTGAAGAAGCTCGGCAAATGCCCCGGGAGTCTTGTAATGGAATGGAATGGAAATCAGCAGGCAGGTTAACAGAGACACAAATAAAAAAAGCCAGATCTCTTAGAAGATAAGGGATCTGGCCTCCTGATGTTAGGTTACTATTATTTAGATAGCACTAAGCTGATTTAGCAGTTGACTTTATTTCTTCAACTTCGCAAATGCTTTTTCAGCAGCAGCAATGGTTTTCATGATATCTTCGTCCGTATGCGCGGTTGAAAGGAATAATCCTTCAAACTGGGACGGCGGCAGATAAATGCCCTGCTCAGCCATTTCACGGTAATAGGTACCGAAGAAGTTCAAATCAGAAGATCTTGCTGCTTCATAGTTGATGACATTTTCATTTGTGAAAAATAAGCCGATCATGGAGCCTGCACGGTTAAAGGTATGCGGAATGCCGTACTTTTCTGCAGCCTCGCTTATGCCCTTTTCCAGCATATCGCCTTTGCGTTTAAACTCCTCATACACATCAGGAGTCAGCTGGCTCAATGTTTCATAGCCTGCCGTCATCGCCAGCGGATTTCCTGAAAGAGTGCCGGCCTGGTAAATCGTTCCGCTAGGAGCCACTTTTTCAATAATTTCTCTTTTTCCGCCAAAGGCGCCGACTGGAAGGCCTCCGCCAATTACCTTGCCGAGACAGGTAATGTCAGGCATCACATCGTAATAGCCCTGTGCACAGTTATAGCCCACACGGAATCCTGTCATAACTTCATCAAAAATCAGCAGGGCGCCGTACTGGGAGGTTACATCTCTTAAGCCCTGCAAAAAGCCTGGCTGCGGCGGTACAAGGCCCATATTGCCGGCAACAGGCTCTACAATGATGCAGGCAATATCTTCGCCAAACTGTTCAAATGCATATGAAACAGCGGCTAAGTCGTTATAAGGGACAGTAATCGTATTTTTCGCTGTTCCCTCTGGCACACCCGGGCTGTCAGGAAGTCCAAGTGTCGCAACGCCTGAACCTGCTTTGATCAATAATGAATCTCCATGCCCATGGTAGCAGCCTTCAAATTTAAGGATTTTATTGCGGCCTGTATATCCTCTTGCCAGACGAAGGGCACTCATCGTCGCTTCTGTACCGGATGATACCATACGGACCATCTCAATGGACGGCACCCTTTCGATAACTAGCTCGGCGAGTTTATTTTCAATTAATGTGGATGCCCCGAAGCTTGTGCCTGTTTCGGCAACCTTCTTGATTGCCTCGACCACCCGGTTATTCGAGTGCCCAAGAATCAGAGGGCCCCAGGATAGCACATAATCAATGTACTCATTTCCATCAATATCATAAATTTTGGAGCCTTTGCCGCGTTCCATGAAAATCGGATCCATATCGACCGATTTAAAGGCGCGGACCGGGCTGTTTACCCCGCCTGGCATAACATTTTTCGCTTTTTCAAATGCTATTTTTGACTTTTCATATGACCGCATTCCCATATCCCCTTTTCTTATAAAGGTAACTTGCCCTTTTGCTTATTTTTCTTCATCCAGCCAGCGTGCAGCATCTTTTGAAAAATATGTGATGATTAAGTCTGCGCCTGCACGCTTCATGCCAGTCAGCATTTCCATGACAATGGCTTTTTCATCAATCCATCCGTTCAATGCCGCTCCTTTGATCATGGAATATTCACCGCTGACATTATAGGCTACAATTGGCAGGGTAAAGCTGTTTTTCATGTCCCGGACCATATCCAAATAAGAAAGAGCAGGTTTTACGATCAGGAAGTCAGCTCCCTCTTCCACATCAGATTCTGCCTCGCGGAAGGCTTCCAGGCGGTTAGCCGGGTCCATTTGATAGGTTTTTCGGTCGCCGAATTGTGGTGCACCATTTGCAGCATCACGGAAAGGACCGTAAAACGCGGATGAATATTTGACTGCATAAGACATGATTGGAATATCTTCGTATCCTGCTTCATCCAGCCCTGCGCGGATTGCTGTTACAAATCCGTCCATCATATTGGAAGGCGCAATAATATCAGCGCCTGCCTCCGCCTGGGAAATTGCTGTTCTTGCAAGGAGATCGAGTGATTCATCGTTCAGGATCTTGCCGCCTTCCACAACGCCGCAATGGCCATGGCTTGTGTATTCGCATAAACAAGTATCGGCAATTACGATGATTTCAGGAAATTCCTTTTTAATAAGCCTTGTGGCCACCTGCACTAAACCATTATGAGAAAATGCGCCTGTACCTGTTTCATCTTTATCATGCTCATGAGGAACACCGAACAAGATGACGGATTGAATGCCAAGTGCAGCCACTTCCTCCATTTCAGCATGAAGGTTGTCCATCGACAGCTGATAAACGCCAGGCATGGACGAAATTTCATTTTTAATATTTTCACCATCAATGATAAAGATCGGATAAATCAAATCTTCTTTCCTCAAAAACGTTTCACGCACCAATGCTCTCATGCCTGCACTTGAACGCAAGCGGCGGTGGCGGTTGAATTGTAGGTCTTTCATTTGAATTCCTCCTATGAGTTCCGTACTGATTGCAGATGGGCTGATAATTGGTCTATCATCGCATCTGCTGTATAAATATCCGGGCAGACATGGACGGTCAGTCCATACTGCTCGGCTGTATGTTTTGCTATCGGGCCTATACATACTATCATAATGTTTCTTACATCATTTTGCAGGGAATTCACCTTAACTATTTTCATAAAATGGTGTACGGTCGAAGAGCTTGTGAATGTAACCGCATCGATTTGTTGCTGCTTCAGAAGTCCGGCCAGCAATTCCCCGCTTTTGTCAGGCAGCTTCGTTTGGTACACCGTCAATTCCTCGCAAGCTGTTCCAGAAGCCCTGATTGCCTCTGCAATTACAGGGCGCGCCAGATTTCCTTTTGCAATCAAAACCTGATCGGAAGCTTTAAGGTGCGGGACAAATTGCCGGGCGAATTCTTCTGCAACGAATTTATCCGGCATAAAGTCAGGCTGCAGTCCCCGGCTAAGGAGAGCCTTTTTTGTCTGGTTCCCGATCACGGCAATCTTCGGCAGTTTGCTCTCTCTAGCTCCTGCTTCATACTGGCTGAAGAAAAAATCGACTCCGTTTTGGCTCGTGAATATAAGCCAATTAAATTCATCTAGCCTCATAAGCGTTTCTTGGATGACCTCAAGGGAGTCAGGCGGAACAAATTCAAGAAGAGGGACCGCAAGCGGAACCCCTCCATTTGCTTCGATTTTCCGTACTAAACCAGAAGCTTGCTTTTTTTCCCTTGTAACCAGGATCCTGTATCCTTTTGGAAGCTTATTTTCAGGCATTATTGCTCGAGCTCCGCTTTGACGCGGTCAATCAGTTCCTTGGCACCCTTTTCACTCAAGATACGGGCGGCCTCTTCTCCAACCGCAGCCGGATCGCGCCCTTCAACTACTTCTTTGTAAATCACTTTTCCGTCCGGAGAAGCGACAAGTGCTGTCAGTGAGATATTTCCATTTTCCTTGGCAACGGCATACCCGGCAATCGGCACCTGGCAGCCGCCTTCCATTTTATCCAAGTAGGCCCGCTCCGCTTCCACTGTAATCTTTGTTTCTTCAGAAGTAAGCTTTTGCAGCTCTGCCAGCAGATCCTGGTCATCACTGCGGCATTCAATGGACAGTGCGCCCTGGCCTACTGCAGGCAGGCAAAGCTCAGGCTCCAGATATTCTGTCACCGTTTCAGCCTTCCAGCCCATTCTGGCAAGTCCTGCGGCAGCAAGAATGATGGCATCATAGTCTTCATTTTTCAGCTTTTCAAGACGCGTATCAATATTTCCGCGGATCCATTTGATTTCAAGATCCGGCCGGCTGGCAAGAAGCTGTGAGCTTCGGCGAAGGCTGCTCGTTCCGATGATTGCCCCGCTCTTCAGTTCATCGAGCGGTATATTGCCTTTTGAAATCAAAGCATCCCTGTGGTCTTCTCTTGGAGGTATACAGCCGATTGTCAGACCATTTGGAAGCACAGCAGGCATATCCTTCATGCTATGAACAGCCATATCGATTTCTTTGTTAAGCATAGCTTGTTCAATTTCTTTCACAAACAAACCCTTGCCGCCTACTTTGGATAATGTTACATCCTGGATCTGGTCACCTTTAGTCACAATTTCTTTGACTTCAAATTCGTAAGGTACACCAAGTTCTTTTAGCTGGCGAATCACCCAGGTTGTTTGTGTGATGGCCAGTTTGCTTCTTCTGGAACCGACAATAATTTTTCTCATGTTATCCTCCTATGTAACCCAAAAGTGGAATGTAGAAAGGCTTCCGAAAAGAAAAAAGTTAATGAGCAGGATAATGAACGAAAAGATATTCAATAACGCTAACTTCTTTCCATAGAGCTGTTTCCGGACCTTCATATATAAATACACGCTGTAAACAGCAAGAACAATGAATGAGCCGACAATTTTCAAATCAAACCAATGGACTCCCGGAACCTTAATATACGCCCATTGCAGACCCAGTATCAGAGAAAAGATCAGGATGGGCACCCCAATCCCATTAAGAATGAAAGACATTCTTTCAAGCTGTGAAAGATCTCCAAGGCGCTGCAGGCGCTTTCCCCATTTTTTTCTTTTCAATAAGTCATATTGAATCATATATAGCAGGGAAAAGACAAATGACAGCGAAAAAGCTCCGTAGGATAAAATCGCCATCGTAATATGAATCAACAGCAATTCAGACACGAGGCGCTGGGCAAGCACGTCCGATTCGACCTGTACAGGGGCAAAGGTATGGATAGCCATCACCATGAAACCGAGCACATTTGTAAAGAAAACAATAAAATCGGCCCTGAGAAAACGATTGATCACCAGTGAAAGAGTAATCAGCACCCACGCATAAAAATATAAACCTTCAAATATCGTTAAAACCGGGAACCTGCCTGTCCTTGCCATATAAAGAAATAAAAAAATTGTTTGCAGCAGCCAAACAATAGCAAGCAACCAGAAGGCCACTTTGTTTGCCTTCTGGTTATTATTAAGAAAATCCATAAAATATAAGAGCACGCTTAAGGCATACAGCAGAACAGTAGCTTCGTGCAATCTTGTCATCGTGAGCTCCAGCATAGATGCTTATTACGCTTGAGCAGGAATCATCTGGACTCCTGCACCCTTTATAACAGTTTCTTTGTCTGCTGGAGATTTGCTACTTGATTCTTCTAAATGAAAGATTTTCACAAAACGGTCCAATGCTTCCCTGGCATTTGGCTCATTCGCCATTTCCTTCGCATACAGGATCGGATCCTTCAGCATCTGGTTAATGATGCTTTTAGTATGTTTATTTAAAAGCTTGATATCCCGTTCGCTAAGGTGCGGCAGCTTTCTCTCGATGCTTTCCATTGTTTCTGACTGAATGCCGAGGGCTTTCTCGCGCAGTGCCGAAATCACAGGCACGACACCCAGCATATTGATCCACTGATTGAATTCGACAATTTCCTGTTCAATCATCAAATGGATATTTTCTGCAGCTTTCTTCCGTTCAGCAAGATTGGACTGCACAATTCCTTCAAGATCATCAATGTCATAAAGAAAGACATTTTCAGATTGGGAAATCGCTGGATCCAGATCACGCGGAACAGCAATGTCGACCATGAAAATCGGGCGGCCCTTTCTCACTTTGTCCACATTGTCCATCATATCTTTCGTAATGACAAAATCCTTTGCACCTGTTGAACTGATCAGGATATCCGCTTCTGCCAAGGCAGGCTGCAATTCGGAAAGTTCTTTTGCCTGTCCGGAAAAACGTTCAGCAAGAGCAGCGGCTTTTTCATGTGTACGGTTGATAACGGTCAAATTGCCGGCACCGTTTCCGTGCAGGTTCTGTACCGCAAGCTCGCCCATTTTGCCGGCGCCAAGAATCAATACATTCTTGCCGTCAAGGCTTCCGAAAATTTTCTTGGCCAGTTCAACAGCTGCATAGCTGACTGATACGGCATTGGTGTTAATCTCTGTTTCAGAGTGTGCTTTTTTGGCTAATGTCAGCGCCTCTTTGAATAGATGATTGAACACAGAACCAATCGTCTTTTCCTGCTGGGCCAGCATGTAGCTTTGGCGGACCTGTCCGAGTATCTGTGTTTCGCCAAGAACCATAGAATTCAATCCGCAGGCAACCTGAAACAGGTGCTCTGCCGCTCCGTCTCCTTCGTACACAAATAGATAAGGAGAAAACTCCTCCTGCTCAATCTGGAACCATTCTGAAAGAAATTCTTTTATATAATATCGGCTAGTATGAACCTGGTCGCCTACCACATAAATTTCTGTGCGGTTACAGGTGGATACTATGACGTTTTCTAATATGCTTTTTTTATTTTTAAGAGCTTTCATTGCCTCAGCCAGTTCAGCTTCATCAAATGACAGCTTTTCGCGTATTTCGACAGGGGCAGTCTTATAATTTAATCCAACCGCTAGTATATGCATCCCTTGTTTGCACCCCCAAGATTTAATCAATTAAGAACCTTAATTATTATAACATGTACAATTTCGTGAAACGAAAAAAATTATGAACAGTTTATGAATCATGTGCTAACATGAAAAAGACTAAACAATCTCAGCCGTGCAGGATACAAGTTTTTTTCTTTGAATACGAAAGGAAAAAACTTTAGACTGTCCTTTTCGAAGCGTTTATTATTGAAAGGAAGAAACATTTTATTTACATAGATGCCACCTTTGGCATACGTACAAAAGTACCATATCAAAAATAAATAAGCACTTCAAGTAATTGGCATTTCCAGGAGGTAATCATGAAATCACAGCGTATTTTTCCCAGTTTGATCTTAATAGGATTCGGTCTTTACTTTTTTCTGAAACAGGCAAACATTGAATTGTTTCAGGGCTTTTTCAATTGGCCTACGATTCTGTGCATTGTCGGCATCGCCTTTTTGATACAGGCATACAGCGGAAAAGATAATGAAGCCATATTGCCGGGTGTCATCCTTTTCGGGTTCGGTCTGCATTTCCATGTTGTCCACCGTCTTGAGATATGGCCGGATAATATCGGAGTGTTCATATTAATCATAGCCCTGGGCTTCATTCTGCGGGCAAGGGCTGCCAATTCTGGAATGTTTCACGGTGTGGTATTATTAGTCATTTCCCTTCTTTCCTTATTTTATGACAAAATTACCGGCTGGATTGGATTAATTACAATAGGCACAGCAGACCCTGCTAAATTTTGGCCATTCATCGTGATGCTGATTGGAATCATTCTGCTTGTGAAAAAGAAATAGGATATGGGCAGCAGGCCTTTTATCCCTTTAAACGCAGCAAAAAGAGCCTTGCACATCATTACAGGATGTGCAAGGCTCTTTTTTTGGACGGGACTATAGTTATTGCAATCAAGCGAAAGCGCCTAGCCTCTCGAGGTCATAAGGCACCCAGGATGGGGGTCACAAAGACGTTGCCGCAGGACGCGGCGTTCTTAGTCTTTGTTCCGCTAATAGGCGCTTACGCTTTTTACATAATCCAGCTTCATCGCCTAGCTCGCTGTGCAAAAGATGTTTTGTCCACAGAAGGCAAAGTACGCCTTCCATGGCCAAAACCCTATTTGCTTCGCAAGCTGAACAAGGCGATTGCACTTTTTTACATATACTTGCTTAGGATGCCCCATGCTTTTTCTTTTCCTTCTCCTGTTTCACCTGAAAACAGAATCAGTTCGTCTTCTTTATCAAGGCCCAATGTTTCACGGGTGACTTTTAAGTGCTTTTGCCATTTGCCTTTTGGAATTTTATCCGCCTTTGTAGCCACGACGATGCGCGGCAGGTCATAGTGCTTCAAAAATTCGTACATTGCGATATCATCCTTTGTTGGAGGATGGCGAAGATCTACAATCAGCAGGGCTGCACGAAGCTGTTCACGATTAGTGAAATACGTTTCGATCATTTTACCCCAGGCTGCACGTTCGGACTTAGATACCTTAGCATAGCCATATCCCGGTACATCCACAAAGTGAAGGCTGTCATTAATAATATAAAAATTCAGCGTTTGTGTTTTTCCCGGCTTTGACGAGGTGCGCGCAAGATTCCTGCGGTTGATCATTTTGTTGATAAAGCTGGATTTGCCTACATTCGACCTTCCGGCTAAAGCAAATTCAGGAATCTGCTCGCTTGGGTACTGTTCGGGCTTTACAGCGCTGATCACAATATCAGAGCTTGTTACTTTCATTCAATTTCACCTGCCAATGCGTGTTCAAGTACTTCATCTATATGTGAAACGAGAACATATTCTAAATCTTTCCGGACACTTTCAGGAATATCATCAATGTCCTTTTCATTATCCTTTGGAACAATGAGCTTCGTTAATCCTGCACGATGGGCCCCGAGGGATTTCTCCTTCAAGCCGCCAATCGGCAGTACGCGCCCTCTAAGCGTAATTTCTCCGGTCATCCCGACTTCCTTCCGGACAGGCACACCCGTTAATGCGGAGATCAATGCGGTTGCCATTGTAATTCCAGCTGACGGGCCATCCTTTGGAACTGCCCCTTCAGGCACATGGATATGAATATCATACTTTTCATAAAAGTCCGGGTCAATATGAAGCTTTTCAGCTTTGGAGCGGACGAAGCTGAATGCAGCCTGTGCCGATTCCTTCATTACATCACCAAGCTTACCTGTCAGGACCAGTTTTCCTTTCCCTGGTGAAAGGGACACTTCGATTTGAAGCGTATCTCCGCCAACTGAAGTATAAGCAAGCCCAGTGGCAACGCCTACCTGGTCTTCCGCTTCGGCCTGGCCGTAATGGAACATGGTTTTCCCGAGGAAATCAGCCACATTAGCCTCACTCACCACCACACGCTTTTTCTCGCCAGACACGATGATTTTCGCTGTTTTGCGGCAGATGCTAGAAAGCTGGCGCTCAAGGCCCCGTACTCCAGCTTCGCGTGTATAATAACGGATGATCTGAAGCAGGCCGTCATCGCGGATTTGCAGCTGGGACTTTTGCAGCCCGTGACTTTTCAGCTGTCTTACCAAAAGATGCTCTCTCGCAATATGAAGCTTTTCAATTTCCGTATAACCGGAAATATTAATGATTTCCATCCTGTCGCGAAGCGGTCCCGGTATCGTTGAAAGATCATTGGCTGTTGCGATGAACATTACCTGTGAAAGATCATATGTTTCTTCTATATAATGGTCGCTAAAGTTATGATTTTGCTCCGGATCCAATACTTCAAGCATGGCTGAAGATGGGTCACCGCGGAAGTCGCTGGACATCTTATCAATTTCGTCGAGAAGGAAAACTGGATTGATGGTCTCCGCCTTTTTCATTCCCTGTATAATCCGGCCGGGCATGGCCCCTACATATGTGCGCCTGTGTCCGCGGATTTCAGATTCATCCCTTACCCCGCCTAAAGAAACACGCACAAAGTTCCGGTTCATGCTTGCAGCAATTGATTTGGCAAGACTTGTTTTACCGACCCCAGGAGGTCCTGCAAGACAAAGAATCGGGCCTTTCAGGGAGTTTGTCAGCTGCTGTACAGCCAAAAATTCGAGCACACGTTCTTTGACTTTTTCAAGGCCATGATGATCGCGGTTCAATATTTTTTCTGCCTTGATGATATTCAAGTCATCCTTTGTGGTTTTCGACCAGGGAAGAGAAACTAGCCAGTCAATGTAGTTCCGGATTACCGCACTTTCAGCAGAACTGGATGGAACCTTTTCATAGCGGTCCAGTTCTTTGTAGGCGGTTTTCTCTACATGCTCAGGCATGCCGGCAGCTTGTATTTTCCCGGTAAGATCGGCAATCTCGCCGGTCTTTCCTTCTTTGTCTCCAAGCTCCTTCTGGATGGCCTTCATCTGTTCGCGCAGATAGTACTCTTTTTGTGTGCGTTCCATTGAGCGTTTGACGCGCTGCCCGATTTTTTTCTCGAGATTCAGCACTTCTTTTTCATTATTGATGATCTCAATTACACGCACGAGCCGCTGCCTGACATCTAAGGTTTCCAGGATTTCCTGCTTTTCCTTTGGCTTCAGCGGCAGATGGGAAGAAACAATATCTGCAAGCCTTCCGGGCTCTTCGATATCAGCGGTTGATGAAAATGTCTCTGCGGTAATTTTCTTTGACATTTTTATGTATTGCTCGAAGTATTCAAGCAGGGTCCTCATTAATGCCTGATGTTCGGTTTCTTTGTCTTCACTGTCTTCGAATACTTCAAGCTTGGCGGAAAAATGCGTCTCATTATCGTAAAAAGAGACGATTTCTGCCCGGTTTAAACCTTCTACTAAAACACGGATTGTCCCATTGGGAAGCTTTAGCATTTGTTTAACTTTTGTAAGTGTCCCCATGGTATATATATCTTCTTCTCCGGGATCATCCAGAGATACATCTTTTTGCGTAGTTAAAAAGATGAGATGGTCTTCTACCATTGCTTTTTCAAGGGCTTGTACAGACTTATCTCGTCCTACATCCAAATGCAGAACCATTGTAGGATACACAAGCAGTCCTCGTAGCGGCAGGAGGGGGACGATGATTTCTTTATCAGCCATAGCCTGACACCTCCATAAATGATCTATCTATTTGCATCATGTGCATTCACATATAAATTACCCTGTTTGACAACCTTTTAACAATTCTATCTTATTTGTATGAAAGTGTCTATTTGTTTGGTCAGCCAACGAGCTATGATGAAGGTAATGCGGTTGAACCTGCTTTAATAATAGGCTGTCTTCGAAAACTTTGCTGCTATGGAACAAAATGGCTGATTTTACAACGGGATCGCCTCATAGAATTCGTTAAAAACAACGATCTTTAAGAAAATAGCCTAAAAAAATGATCTTCAGCCAAATAGAGACGCCCCGGTATGGGTAAACCGGGGCCACTTTTGTTATACACTTTCTTTTTTTGAAATGCTGATGGACGGGATAATATTCTCCGGGATGACATCCTTTAATAAGGCCTTGTCAAACACATCCTTCAGTTTTGTTACTGGTATGATTGTTATGCCTTCTATTTCCTGCAGGATGCTTTGCATATTTTCCTCTGGGATGATTACAGTATCAGCTCCTGCAAGCTTGGCTGCTTTGATCTTCGGAATGACTCCGCCAATCGGCTTCACCTGTCCATGGATGCTGATTTCACCTGTCATAGCCACCTTATGATTCACCGGAATTTTATAAATGGCGGAATATATCCCTGTCGCCATCGCGATACCAGCCGAAGGGCCATCAACAGGACTGCCGCCTGGGAAGTTAACATGAATGTCGAACTGATCAGCCGGCACACCCATGGAGCGGAGTACGGTTATGACATTTTCAATCGATCCTTTTGCCATACTTTTTCTGCGGATGGACTTCCCGTTTCCGCCTATGCTTTCTTCTTCAACGATTCCGGTAATATTGATGCTTCCTTTATCAAGCGCAGGAATGACGGTTACTTCTATCTCAAGAAGGGCTCCTGAATTCGGCCCGTAAACAGCAAGTCCGTTCACAAGGCCAACTTTTGGCTTTTCCTTGATTTTCTGGTCCATCCGGGGAGTAAGCTGGCTGCTGTGGGCAATCCATTCGATATCTTCGTCTTTAATAAAGTTACGGTCCTCAGTGATAGAAATCCCTGCTAATGTCTGGACCATATTTACAGCTTCCCTGCCGTTCCTGGCATACCCGGAGATGGTTTCGAGCCCTTTCTCGCTGATGGCAATCCTGACCTTTTCAGCTGCCCGTTTGCTGACTTTGATAACTTCCCCGCGCTCTAGATCTCTAAAAAACACCTCAAGGCACCGGGACCGGATAGCCGGCGGAATTTCACTCGGGGTCCTTGTCGTTGCTCCAATCAGCCTGAAATCAGCCGGAAGGCCATTTTTAAAAATATCGTGGATATGTGTAGGGATATTCACATTTTCTTCCTGATAATAAGCACTTTCCAGGAACACTTTCCGGTCTTCCAGTACCTTCAATAGCTTATTCATCTGTATCGGATGCAGCTCGCCTATTTCATCAATGAACAACACGCCTCCATGCGCATTCGTTACAGCTCCTTGCTTCGGCTGCGGAATGCCTGCCTGTCCCATCGCTCCTGCTCCCTGGTAAATCGGGTCATGGACAGAACCAATTAAAGGATCGGCAATTCCCCTTTCGTCAAAGCGGGCTGTGGTTGCATCCAGCTCTACAAATACGGCTCCCTGCCTGAATGGGGACTTATTATTTTTTTTGGCTTCCTCAAGAACCAGCCTGGCTGCCGCCGTTTTCCCTACTCCGGGAGGCCCGTAAATGATGACATGCTGAGGGTTGGGGCCGCATAACGCTGCCTTCAGAGACTTAATTCCGTCTTCCTGTCCCACAATATCTTCAAATGACGTTGGCCTTACTTTCTCGGATAACGGTTCTGTCAGCGAAATGGAACGCATCTTTCTCAGCTGATCCATTTCCTTTTTCGAGTCACGGTCTATGGAAACTTTTTGCGTTCTTTGTCCTTTCAGCAAATTCAAAAAATAAACGCCAATGATAATCCCAAAAAACAATTGGATAAACAAAGCAATACCTGTCCAGCTCATCGCATTCCCTCCTGCAACACCTTTAATCTTATTGATAGTATCTCCTTTGTTGAACTGAAATAATCCAAGTTTTTGAGAAGGTATATGATGAAAGGTGCAACAGATTTCAATTGGACCGAATGAAGCTCGATTTCGCTCGAATAGTTGATGAATTGGCTCTAACCAACACTGATTTGGCTCGAATCCTCTCTAATTCGGTCCAATTATCCATTTAACTGGAAATTCAAAAAAAACTAAAAGACAACCTTTTAATGAAGACTTTTCTCTTAAAAATTGTTGTTTTTTTAATGAGTTCTGTGAGGCAATCATATTGGTAAATCAGGTTGATTGGAGCGTAAGGTGCGAGACTCCTGCGGGATTAGCGGGAAGGCGAGACCCCGCAAGCGCAGCTGAGGAGGCTCAGCCCGCCCCGCGGAAAGCGAGCATCCTGGAGCGGAAATCAACCACTTGTTGAATACCAGCAAAGTTTAGAAAACAGCTTTAATGAAAGAAACAGCCACTTTATCGTCCTCACATGTTTGCAATTACAAAAGAAAGCCAAAAAAAGAGCTGCCGGCATGCCAGCAGCTCTTTCTTACTATTCATTAAGCAGAAGTTTTCTTTTCTTGGCCTTTAATCGTTGTGCCATCTTTGAGAACAAGCTTCGGAGGCTCATTATCTGTGATGGTGTCAGCCGTGATGATGCATTTATCGATATCATCGCGTGAAGGGAGGTCAAACATCATATCAAGCATGATTCCTTCAATAATTGAACGAAGTCCGCGCGCGCCGGTTTTCCGCTCAATGGCTTTTTTGGAGATTTCAACAAGAGCTTCTTTTTCGAACTCAAGTTCCACATTATCAAGTTCCAGCATTTTTTGGTATTGTTTAACAAGTGCATTTTTAGGCTTAGTAAGAATCTCCATTAATGCTGCTTCATCTAACTGCTCAAGTGTAGCGATTACTGGAATACGGCCGATGAATTCAGGAATCAGTCCAAAGCGAAGCAAGTCTTCAGGAAGCACTTTTGACAGCAATTCCTTCTCAAGTACATCGTCTTTCTTGACATCAGAGCCGAAGCCGATAACCTTTTGGCCTAAACGGCGTTTAATGATTGGTTCGATACCATCGAATGCGCCGCCGCAGATGAACAGGATATTCGTTGTGTCGATCTGGATGAATTCCTGATGAGGATGCTTTCGCCCGCCTTGTGGCGGAACACTTGCAACCGTGCCTTCAAGAATTTTCAGCAATGCCTGCTGTACACCTTCACCTGATACGTCACGTGTAATGGAAGGGTTCTCAGACTTACGGGCCACTTTATCGATTTCATCGATATAAATGATTCCCTTTTCTGCTTTTTCCACATCATAATCAGCAGCCTGGATTAACTTAAGCAGGATGTTTTCTACATCTTCGCCCACATATCCGGCTTCTGTCAGTGAAGTGGCATCCGCAATTGCAAATGGAACGTTAAGCAGACGTGCCAATGTTTGCGCAAGCAATGTTTTACCGCTTCCTGTCGGCCCGATAAGAGCAATGTTACTCTTTGCAAGCTCAACGTCATCTACCTTGCTGTTGGAATTGATGCGCTTATAATGATTATAAACGGCAACAGCCAGTGACTTTTTCGCCTGCTCCTGGCCGATGACATACTCGTCCAGAATTTCGCGGATTTCCTGCGGTTTAGGGACATCCTTAAATTCCACTTCTTCTTCTGTGCCAAGCTCTTCTTCCACGATCTCCGTGCAAAGCTCGATGCACTCGTCACAAATATATACACCTGGACCTGCTACCAGTTTACGGACCTGTTCTTGGGTTTTACCGCAAAAAGAACACTTAAGCTGTCCTTTTTCATCATTAAATTTGAACATGAACTCAACCCCTTTATATACTCTTCCAATCTATACTCAGTGAAGAATCCGATATTGAACCGTTCTCCATCAGCAATAAGCATTTCGATCTGGCATACAAGAAATAATAACAAAAGCATATGTAATTCCTGCGGCTTCAGAAACTTCATAAAAACTATGCGCACGCCTCGGGACTTTGCGGCTTGCCTGCAGAATGCTTTCCATTTCTTATATGAATTGCATTTTACCATGTTCCGTGAAGTTTTGTAATTAAAATGCTTAGCCATGCAAGTTGTCCAATAAACAACATTTAAAACTCATAATATGTATTTTGCCCGATACCAGCATTCCCAAACCTTTTGAATGCAAAAAGTCGGGGTCTGTATATATATGTATATGCGGTATTAGAATTAATCTACACTGAAATCAAAAAAAAATCAATCAGTTACAGCAGATATCACCCTAATTATTATTCCCCATTATTCGCGTTTAACAAGGGAAAATGTCCAATATGTATAAAACAAGGCACGATTGCTCGCGCCCTGTCGAATCATCAGCACTCTACAAGCAAAAATTGCTTCCGGAATGCCTCTGAAATTATGTTATTGAATTAAGCTTCAACTGTTTTGCTGTTTTCAACAAGTAAGTCGACTGCTTTTTTGATTTTAAGATCAGACTTAACACCGTCTAAGCTACCAAGAGCTTTTTTGATGTCTTCAGCGTTCATGTTATACATTTCAGCCATTTTGCTGATTTCTGCATCCACATCTTCGTCTGTAGCTTCAAGGTTTTCAGCTTCAGCAATCGCTTCAAGAGTAAGGCTTACACGCACTTGATTTGATGCTTCGTCTTTCATTTGAGCTTTAAGAGCTTCTTCGTCCTGTCCAGAGAACTGGAAGTAAAGCTCCATGTTCATTCCTTGAGATTGAAGGCGCTGTTCGAAGTCTCCAAGCATACGCTGAACTTCGTTTTCTACCATTACTTCAGGAATGTCGATTTCTGCAGCAGCTGCAGCTTTTTCGACAACTGTGTCACGGACAAAGTTTTCTTTTTCATGCATTTTGTCATGCTCAAGGTTTTTCTTTGTTTTTTCTTGAAGTTCAGTTAAAGTTTCAACTTCTTCGTCAACATCTTTAGCAAACTCGTCATCTAATTCAGGAAGCTGTTTTGTTTTGATTTCGTGAATTTTCACTTTGAATACTGCAGGCTTTCCAGCAAGCTCAGTTGCATGGTATTCTTCAGGGAAAGATACTTCGATATCTTTTTCAGCGCCTGTTTCAAGTCCGACAATCTGTTCTTCGAAGCCAGGGATGAAAGAGTTAAATCCAAGCTCTAGTGAATGGTTATCAGATGCTCCGCCTTCGAATGCTTCTCCATCAACGAAACCTTCGAAATCAAGAACGACAGTATCGCCGTTTTCAGCAGGCTGTCCTGCTTCTTTAACAACAAGCTCAGCTTGGCGCTCTTGAAGTGACTTGATTGCTTCCTCTACGTCAGCGTCTGTTACTTCAGAATTGAATGCATCTACTTCGATGCCTTTGTATTCTCCAAGCTTCACTTCTGGTCTTACAGTAACTGTAGCTTTGAAAATAAGGTCTTGTCCTTTTGCCATTTGTTCAACGTCAATTTGAGGACGGTCTACAGGGTAGATTCCTGCTTCTTCAACTGCACTTGCATAAGCATCAGGAAGAATGAAATCAAGTGCATCATCAAATAATGATTCCACACCGAATCTTCTTTCGAACATCTGGCGAGGCATTTTACCTTTACGGAAACCAGGAACGTTAATTTGCTTTACAACTTTTTTGAAAGCAGCGTCCAAACCTTCAGTAACTTTTGCTGCTTCTACTTCAACCGTTAAAACTCCTTGGTTGCCTTCTTGCTTTTCCCATTTTACAGACATGTGTTTCCCTCCAAAAAATCTATATAATTCATGAATAAGCAATGGATGAATCTGCTTTGTATTCCCACAAGTCATCCTGCGGCCATTCCCCAAGATATCGGGAATTTGCCGTGTTTGGTGAATGCATATTACAACCACTACATTATAACACAGGTTCCTTTTGTTTCAACAGCAATAGCTTAAATAATAGGATAAGAAATTTCTTCAAACTCCTTTAAATCCTGAACTGTTTTCATGACAGAATCAGCGTCAGCTCCGTATTTCCCGGCCGCCTCTTCTGCCGTACACTCACCGCTCTGGTACTCATCCCCGAGCACATGATAGGCCGCTGCCCATGCCGGATAGTCTTTTTTTTCAGGCTCAAAAGGGTAAATCAGGAAATGATGCCTTTCAAAAAGGCTCAGAATCATTTCAGCCTGTGTCGGATTTTCCTGCCCCAGCACATCTTCAATCATGCCGGAAACCGCTGTGAAAAACTCTCCCGTTTTCAATGGGGGCAGCTCTGCCGGCACAAGTTTTCTTTTTTTGGAAAACTTCTCAATCTCAATTTCCCTGTCGTACTCCTGGTCCTGAAGAATGTTTAGCAGCAGTGTTTTCAAGAAAGGGTGGCCTTCATCCGAGGCCAGATAATCCTTGATTTGCGTGATAAATGGCCTCGCATTCATATCAGCAAGCTTTGAGATGCCAAGAAGGATTTCGCTTTCCGTTTTATCCTTGAATAGCTCTGTCTCCTTCATTTCCTCTTCAAAACGCTCCTGCTTTAAATCAGCCTGTTCTAGCTTTTCTTCAAGCACTCTTTTTGAAAATCCAAGCATTTTCTCGAAATGATCGATTTTATCAAACGGCACCTGATCGTCATCGAGCAATGCTTCAATTGTTGTGATCATTTCACGATGCTCGTTCAGCTGCAGCAGAACCATTAGATAAATGTTAACCACTTGAAAGTAATCCCCGATGCCTTTGTGAAGCAATTCATTGCACAGGTCCCTTGCTTCACTGTAATATCCAAGCTCCACAAATGATACAACAAGGCCTACGGCTGATTCAGGATTTTCGGCATTCATTTCCCTCGCCTGACTAAATAGATTTGCCGCTTCCTTAAAATCCCTGGACGAAAGCAAATCAAGCCCCTTTTGGACAAGACGTTCCTCCAGATTAGGAAATGGGATGACCTTTTTTTCTGATGCTGTTTTTTTATCTCCGCTCATTTGTAACTCCGCCCTGTCATTTAGCTTAATGAAAATCAGTGTAGCATGAAATGTCTGGAAATACAAAGACAGACGCAAAACAAAAGCACTGGCCCGAATAGCAGGCCACTGAAAAAGTCTGTGTATTGTCTTTGTTAAATCAGCCAAATAGCCGTGTGCCATTAATAAAAAAGAATGTGAATACGAAAAAAGCCGTGCTTATTCCAAAAACACGGAATATGCACGGTTTTTTTCAGTTGAGTGTACCAGAGTTTTAAATAATCGATTGACAGCAGCCTCACCGAAACAGGGAGGATTTTGGTTCTGCATGTGCAGACACTATATTATATAGAAGAAACCGCACTTTTTTTGTTTTCAAAATCACTGATTTTACCTTCATATTGAAGAGTGATGGATATTTCATCCCAACCGTTTACCAGCATTTCCTTCCAGTATGGATGAATATCAAATGAAGCATGAAATCCCGAGCCGGCACTTACCTCTTGTTTAGGAAGATCGACAGTAATGTCAAACCCTCCCTGATTTCCTTTCCTCATTAATTCCTCCACATCCTGTTTACCAAGCTGAATGGGGAGCAAGCCATTTTTCAGGCAGTTTCCGTAAAAGATGTCAGCAAAGGACGGGGCAATCACGATATCGAATCCATAATCCTTAAGGGACCATGGAGCATGTTCCCTGGAGGAGCCGCAGCCAAAATTATCTCCTGCAAGCAGGATGCTGGCTCCTTTGAAGGCAGGATGATTTAACTCAAAGTCATCCTTCACTCTGCCTTTTTCATCAAAGCGCCAGTTATAAAAAAGGTACTCCCCGAAACCTGTCCGTTCAATTCTTTTTAAAAATTGCTTTGGAATGATTTGATCTGTATCCACGTTTTCCCTGTCCAGCACGGCAGCTTTTCCTTTATAAGTTGTAATCGGGTTCATCCTCTGCACCTCCAGCCTTGTTTTTAAAAAATATTTTCACTTTCCGCTAATGAACGGTCCTGATTCCGTATATCCACAAACCTTCCATGAAGAGCGGCATTGGCCGCCATTACAGGGCTGACAAGATGGGTTCTTGCGCCTGCTCCCTGCCTGCCTTCAAAGTTGCGGTTGGAGGTTGAAGCACAATGCTCTCCAGGCGGGACCACATCAGGATTCATGCTCAAGCACATGCTGCACCCGGATTCTCTCCATTCAAAGCCCGCCTCCTTAAAGATGAGATCCAGGCCTTCTTCTTCCGCTTGTTTTTTCACAGCTTGAGAACCGGGAACCACCATTGCCCGCACTCCTTCATGCACCTTTTTACCGACTGCTGCTTCAGCTGCGCTTCTTAGGTCCTCGATTCTCGAGTTTGTGCATGATCCGATAAAAACATGCTGCACAGGAATGTCGGTAATTTTCATACCTTCTTTAAGATCCATATATGCCAAGGCGCCCTGTAGGGCTTTGGCACTGATGCCCCGAGCTTCGCCTGCGGGAATCCTTCCGTCCACAGGGCTCGCCATTCCCGGGTTCGTTCCCCAGCTCACCATCGGCGCAATCTGTGAACCATCAATGATCAGCTCGCTATCATACTTTGCATCCTCATCACTGCCAAGCTTTCTCCATTCTTCTTCACATTTTTGAAAATCAGCGCCAGAAGGCACATATTTCCTTCCCCGCAAATAAGAAAAGGTGGTCTCATCCGGACTGACAAGCCCTGCCCTTGCTCCTCCTTCAATTGTCATATTGCATACCGTCATTCTTTCTTCCATAGACATACTCCGGATCACTTCTCCGCAATATTCGATAATATAGCCTGTTCCAAAATGGACTCCATTTGATGAGATAATGTGCAAAATAACATCCTTCGCCGTTACACCTTTTCCTAGTTTTCCATTTACCTCGATTTTCATTGTTTTAGGCTTTGTCTGCCATAGGGTCTGCGTGGCAAGGACATGCTCCACCTCACTTGTACCGATTCCAAAGGCAATGGCACCAAAAGCTCCATGTGTAGAGGTGTGGCTGTCGCCGCAAACGATGGTCATTCCTGGCTGTGTCAAGCCAAGCTCAGGCCCAATGACATGGACAATGCCCTGATCCGGGGAATCTAAATCCTCAAGCCTAATGGAAAACTCCCTGCAATTGCTGTCGAGCGCTGCCAGCTGCTTTCCGGCTATTTCATCTGTTATGGAGTGCCTGGCGACTGTCGGCACATTATGGTCCATCGTCGCAAAGGTTTTATCCGGCCTCCTCACGCTTCTGCCCTTCATCCTTAACCCTTCAAAAGCCTGGGGCGAGGTAACTTCATGTATATAATGCAAATCTATATACAATAGATCGGGTTTGCCCTCTTCTTCATGAACCACATGGCGCTCCCAGACTTTTTCAATGACCGACTTTCCCATCTTCATTCCTCCATTCTTTTATGCAGCCTGTAACATGCGGCTATGTAGAAAAACACGGCCTTCACATATTTGGCCGTGTTCCGTTTTTGGTGCTGCCGGGAACTTGCAATTGCTTAGCCCTGCAGTTAGGCGTACGCGCCCATAATATTCGCAATGGCCTCCTGGTCAAGCAGGGATGTTTTAATTTCAGCAATCATTTCCCGTGTTCCAAGGGTTTCCTTTCCGCTATGCGCGAGATCCGCTGTCCTGCTTCCATTTTCGAGCACATCGCTGACGGCCTTTTCAATCGCCTGTGCTTCTTCCTCAAGCCCAAATGACAAGCGGAGCATGGAGGCTGCAGACAGGATCATGCCAAGCGGATTTGCAGTGTTTTTCCCTGCTATATCCGGTGCAGATCCATGGATAGGTTCATATAGATGCGGACCGCTGGCGGAAATGGATGCAGATGGAAGCATGCCGAGCGAACCAGTCAAAACAGAGGCTTCATCGCTTAAAATATCCCCAAACATATTTTCCGTGACCACCACATCGAATTGCCTCGGATTCTTGATCAGCTGCATGGCTGCATTATCGACAAGCATATGTGTAAGCTCAATATCAGGATATTTTTTTGCAACCTCCTCTGCCGTCTCCCTCCATACTCTGCTCGACTCAAGCACATTGGCTTTATCCACTGAGGTGACCTTTTTATTTCTTTTTCCGGCAATCTCGAAGGAAAGCTCAATGATTCTCTCAATCTCTTCTTTTTGGTAAAATAATGTATCTACGACCGCTTCTTTACCTTCATATGTCGTCCGCTCACTCGGTTTGCCAAAATAAAGCCCGCCGGTCAGCTCCCTGACAATCAATAAATCTGTTCCTTCTATGACCTCTTTTTTTAATGGTGAAGATTCCGATAAACTGGAATGGAGACTGACTGGCCTTAAGTTTGCATAAAGCTGCAAATCATTGCGGATTTTCAAAAGGCCCCGTTCCGGGCGGAGATGCGGAGGCTGCTTATCCCACTTCGGCCCCCCGACCGCTCCCAAAAGAACAGCATCACTGTTCTTGCAAAGCTCTACTGTTTCCTCCGGGAGAGGATTTCCAGTATTGTCGATGGCAGTTCCGCCAATCTCGCCGTATTGAAAGTGAAAATGATGTCCAAACCTATGTGCCGCAGCCTGCAGGATTTCCACTGCACCTTGTGCTACTTCCGCTCCAATTCCATCTCCAGGCAAAACTGCAATCTTCCTTATCATCGAAATCTCCCCTTTCAGTCCTGCATCATTGCGCGATTTTTTCTTTCTCACCGAGGTAAATTACCCGGTTGACAGCATTCAGATATGCTTTTGCCGATGCTTCCAGAACATCCTGATGCAGGCCGCGCCCGCTCGTTTCATGGTCTTGATAGCGAATTTTCACATACACCTGTGCAAGGGCATCCCTTCCTGCGCCAACAGATTGAATCCGGTAGTCCAGTAAACTTATTTCGGTATCCATGCATCTTTCCAGTGTGTTATATAGCGCTTCAACGCTTCCTGCACCTGTAGCGGCTTCCTGGATCACTTCATGATTTCCATTTTTCAAAGCTACAGTGGCCGTCGGAACCTGATTGGTTCCATACGTGATTTGAAGGGAATTCAGCTGATAAAATGAATTCTCCTTTGATAGTTTTTCATCAAGCACAAGAGCTGCCAAATCTTCATCTGCAATCTCTTTTTTCTTATCAGCCAGCTCTTTAAATTGGACGAATAAACGATTCAGCTCTTCACCTTCCACGGACAGCCCCAGTTCATCCAGTCTGCTTTTGAAGGCATGCCTTCCTGAGTGCTTTCCAAGTACGAGGGAATTGTCAGAAATGCCGACAAGCTCCGGAGATATAATTTCATAGGTTGTTTTTTCTTTTAAAACGCCGTCCTGATGGATGCCTGATTCATGGGCAAACGCATTGCGGCCAACCACTGCTTTATTGGGAGGGATTGGCATCCCGGTTAATTTGCTTACCAAATCACTTGTTCTCTTAATCTCTCCAAGTGCAAGGCCTGTATATGCCTCATAATGATCAGCCCTCGTATGCAGCGCCACGCTAAGCTCTTCAAGCGCCGCATTTCCGGCTCTTTCCCCGATTCCATTAATCGTCCCCTCAATCTGAGATGCTCCTGCTTCAATAGCCGCAAGCGAATTGGCAATGGCCATGCCAAGGTCATCATGGCAATGAGCTGACAAATGGACTTTATCAATAGAAGGAACATGCTCTTTCAGATAGCGGAAAATTTCAGCATACTCTAATGGAGTGGTGTAGCCCACCGTGTCTGGAATATTAATTACCTTCGCCCCTGCCCGGATGACCTTTTCAACAATCTCAGCCAGATAATCAAGCTCGGTCCGGCTCGCATCCTCTGCAGACCACTGTACAACAGGGAACCGTTCTGCCCCGTACTTCACCGTTTTTACGGCATTTTCAATAATTTCTTCTTTTGTCATTTTTAATTTATATTGCCTGTGGATCGGCGATGTGGCGATAAAGACATGCAGCCTTGGCTCAGCTCCAGCCTTCAGCGCTTCCCATGCCGCATCGATGTCACCCTGGACTGAGCGCGCAAGTCCTGTCACAGAGCTGTCTTTAATGAGAGAGGCAATTTCTTTTACAGACCGGAAATCTCCTTGTGAGGCCGCCGGGAATCCTGCTTCGATAATATCTGCACCAAGCTTTTCAAGCTGGCGTGCGATTTCAATCTTTTCAGAAAAATTCAAGTTCACGCCTGCCGATTGCTCACCGTCTCTAAGGGTCGTGTCGAATATATTAATTTTTCGCAAAGGCAGCCACTTCTTTCTTTTGTTGCTGTTTGACAAAAGGCATCATTTTTCTTAATTCCCGCCCGACTGTTTCAATTTGATGCTCATTTTCCCTTCTGTTAACGGCATTGAAGACCGGCCTGTTTGCCTGGTTCTCAAGAATCCAGCCTTTGGCAAATTCCCCTTCCTGAATATCCTTTAGAACCTTTTTCATTTCCCCTTTGACCCTTTCATCCACAATTCTGGGACCGGAAACAAAATCACCCCACTGTGCAGTGTCGGAAATGGAATAGCGCATGTTTTCAAGGCCGCCTTCATACATTAAATCCACAATTAATTTCAGCTCATGCAAACATTCGAAATAGGCGACTTCCGGCTGATATCCAGCTTCTGTCAGGGTTTCAAAGCCTGCTTTTACAAGAGACGTCAATCCTCCGCACAATACTGCCTGCTCACCGAATAAATCGGTTTCTGTTTCCTCTTGAAAGGTTGTTTCAAGCACTCCTGCCCTTAGAGCACCGATTCCTTTGGCGTACGCAAGAGCCAGCTCCTTCGCTTCGCCGCTCACATCCTGGTGGATGGCAAATAATGCAGGTACGCCTGCTTCTTGTTCAAATGTGCGGCGGACGAGATGCCCCGGTCCCTTTGGCGCAACCAATAAGACATCCGCATCTGCAGGAGGCACGATTTGATTGAAATGAATGTTAAAGCCATGTGCGAACATCAGCGCCTGGCCAGCTCTTAATACAGGCTGGATTTCTTCACTGTACACTTTAGGCTGCTGCTCATCAGGCAGCAAAATCATGATTACATCTGCCCTGCTGCTGGCTTCACCAACTGAATAAACCGGAAAACCGTCACTTTCTGCCTTATCCCAGGACTTCCCTCTTCTTAGGCCGATTACAACCTCTGCCCCGCTGTCTCTGAGGTTCTGTGCATGTGCATGGCCCTGAGATCCATATCCGATTACTGCAACCCTTTTATTTGCTAAATATGACTCATTTCCATCTCCATTGTAATAAACCTTTGCCATTTCTAAGCATCTCCCTTTTTATATAATTATTTGCCCTGTTAACTTTGCACGCTGTTTTTTGTCTTCATGACGTCAAAATTAACAATGAGCATTGTTAAGACCATTTTTTAAAACAGCATGTTAAACAATATTCAGGCTCTTTCCTTCACTGCTTTTTTGCATGCCCCTTGGAAAGGCTGTGGTGCCTGTTCGGGCTAGCTCTTTTATTCCAAAAGGCTTGAGCAGCTCGATAAATGCCTCAACTTTGGAGGATTCACCTGTAATCTGGATCGTGAGGCTGTCCCTGCTCACATCAATCACTGAACCCCTGAAAGGATCAATGACTGAAAAAATTTCAGAACGCGTTGCAGGATTCACGCCTACTTTAATCAATGCCAGCTCCCTTGCGACAATGGCCTGTGAGCTGATGTCTATCACCTTCAAGATATCGATTTGCTTATTCAGCTGTTTGGTCATTTGCTCAATCACCGTTTCATCCTCTACATGCACGACTACGGTAATCCTTGAAACTCCTTCCTGCTCGGATGCACCGACTGTAATGCTTTCGATGTTATAATTTCGTTTGGAAAATAAATTCGTGATCCTATTCAGTACTCCAGGCCTATTATTGACAGTCAGTATTAGAATTCCCTTCATCCCTCTACACCCTCCATTTGATCAAGCCCTTTGCCTGGCGCAACCATTGGATATACATTTTCATCCTGCTCCACCTGCATGTCGATCAGCACCGGTCCATTTGCGGCAAGCGCCTTGCTGAGGCAATCGGCTGCTTCTTCCTCCGTACATGCCCTATATCCCTGAATGCCGTATGCATCTGCCAGCTTCACGAAATCAGGCTGTGTCGGGAATTTGCTGTGCGAATACCTTCCTTCATAAAAGATTTCCTGCCATTGGCGAACCATGCCTAGGGAACGGTTATTCAGCACAATGATTTTGACCGGCAAATTCAGCTCCGCAATCAGTGATAGTTCTTGAGATGTCATTTGAAAACCGCCATCACCTGAAATGGAAACGACAATGCTTTCCGGTTCAGCAATTTGGGCCCCAATCGCTGCCGGGAGTCCAAATCCCATCGTCCCAAGCCCTCCGGAAGTGACCCAGGCATGAGGCTTGTTGAAAGGATAATACTGAGCGGCCCACATCTGATGCTGACCTACATCCGTCACTACAATGGCTTCGCCTTCGGTTTTTTCATGAATGAGCTGGATCGCTTTTTGAGGCTTTAAATTGCCCGTATCATTTTTATATGTGAATGGAAATTCCTTTTTCCAGCTATGCAGCTGCTGCAGCCATTGGGCTGCTTCCGGTTTCCTGCCATTTTGCTGGATCAGTTCTGTCAGAGCGTTTTTTGCATCTGCCACTACAGGGATCTTAGTAGGGACATTTTTTCCGATTTCCGCTGGATCGATATCAATATGGGCCACCTCGGCATGCGGGGCAAAAGCTGCCAGGTTACCGGTCAGCCGGTCATCGAATCTTGCTCCTATATTAATAAGCAGATCGCATGAGGATAACGCCATATTCGCGGCATATATTCCGTGCATACCGCCCATCCCGATAAAGAGCTCATGATTGGCCGGAAATCCTCCCAGGCCAAGCAGTGTGTGGACCACCGGAATTCCCTGCTGCTCCGCATACTCCTTCAGCTCGCATGTTGCCTTACTGTGAAGAATGCCCGCCCCTGCTAGGATCAATGGCTTTTTCGCGCTGCTTACTGCTTCAACAAGCTTTCTAATCTGAAGGAAATTCGGTTTCACTGAGGGCTGATAGCCGGGCAAATCCATTTCCTGATTTTCGGGTGCTTCCACGGAAAAGGCCGCGACATCCTTAGGGATATCAATCAGAACCGGTCCAGGCCGTCCTGTTTGAGCAATGTAAAAAGCCTCTTTGATGATTCTTGGAAGGTCCGCAGGATTTCGCACCTGGTAGTTATGCTTGGTGATCGGTGTAGTAATGCCAAGCACATCCGCCTCCTGAAAAGCATCAGAGCCAATAACCGTCGTTGCAACCTGGCCCGTAAATGCAACAATCGGCAGCGAGTCAATCATGGCATCAGCAAGCCCTGTAACAATATTAGTGGCTCCAGGCCCAGAGGTTGCAATGACCACCCCGGGTTTCCCTGTGATCCGTGCATAACCCTCAGCTGCATGAATGGAGCCCTGCTCATGACGGGTTAAAATGTGGAAAAGCCCTGAATCATAGAGTTTGTCATAGATTGGCAGAACAGCTCCGCCCGGATAGCCGAAAATAACTTCCACATTCTCCTTCTTCAATGCGTCAATCAATAGTTCGGCCCCGCTTTTTTTCACCGGTACATCTTTCTTTTCAGCCACTACTGCTTTTTCCATCATCTTCTATGATTCCCTCCACTTCTTTAATCTCTAAAATTATATTACAGAAAATTCAGTAAATATTTCCGCGCACAGAAAAGCCTCATCACCACAATAGACTTGCTCTGCAAGAATAAAGGGGTGAAAAGGCTATATGTCCATTCCACGGTACCACCCTTTTTCGCACTACAATCATGCGCACTTTGAGCAGGTTTCACTGCTCTGTTTTGGTAACGGGTACTGGTATGCACCCGTCCAGCTCTACTGGTCGCCGTTCAAGCTGAAGCTCAAAGGTGAGTTCATGCATTGGAGCATTGCCGGCTTCCAGCTACCCGGCTCTCTGTAAAATGCTTTGCCAATGACTACTTTTCCTTTTCATCGCTATAGGTTATGAAATTTGTAGACAAAAACTTTAAAAACAGATTTTGCTTAACGGCAAAAAGCTTTAAACCATTAAAGCAATTAAAAAATACCATGCCGCCATTAAGAGAAATGCCAGGCATTTGCATCTTTTTGCTTTTATCTGCTGTGTTTTTGTCCTTGTTATTTGTGGATTATAATACGCCCATTTTTTTCGCCAGTCAATACATTTTCACGAATTTTTTGACTATTCAAATTCATCCGATAATTTGTATCCGCTTACAATGGCAGTCCATTAAGATTTCTTGCCATTAAAAAAATTTTATAAAATTTTTTTAATGAAAAGTGACTTCAAAACTCCCCTGCCGAGCAGACAGATTCTGCAATTAAGCTGGCATAATATGCACGAAGAGCAAAAACTTCCCGATTCATGTGTCTTCCGCTCTTAACCAGTCTTAATTTTATAAACAGCATAGCTGATTAACACTGTAAGAAAAGAAAATAGAATAGCCGCGCTTGAGAAGGAAAGCAGATAGGCATTATATTTTGCAATACTCATTACAGCCGGAAGGGTATTATAGTGAAAAATTGCGGCTGCAGCATTAAACATAACAAGAAGCCCGGACAATACCACAAGCCCCTTCCATGCTCCCTTCATATCTTCAGCGCTCAATGCGATATGTGAGGATATGCACATCGATAGATACAAAAACAGCCAGAATGACGGCCTCAGCAAATTGTTCCCGGTAAAAATCAGCTTGAGCAGCATCATCATTGACCCAAAAGCATGTTTAACCATGTCTCCAGCATCAGAATAGTCCCTCGCCCCTGTCTCGGCACCTGATATAAATGCATGATATGAATGCGGTAGCAGCACATGCATGCCGAGGATCAGGGATGTGATTCCCATAAGTACTGGAGCTATCCCAATAAAAAAATTGCCTGCACTTTGATACACGCTGCCACGATTATATTCATGGCTCACATACCCTAAAACTCCATCAGGACTGTTCCATTGAAAAAACTTAATCTCCCTGATTTTATGCATAAAAAGAACACACATCAAAGCATGACCAAGCTCGTGAATCGGTGTTCCGAGCCATGCTGTAAAAAGAATGCCCCTGGTGCCGAAAGCCCGATATAAAAACGTATTGGACAGTCTCTCGAGGAAAGCAAGCAAAAATCCGACAGCCAATAATCCCCCTAACAAATACAGCATTTCCCGCACACTAATCATCAAGATTTCCCATAAAAAATGAATCTCAGCCCTCCTCCTTTCCCCTGTTTTCCCAGGCTGTTTGCTTAGTCCTAATATTGACAAATACGCTCATTTTAAAGCGGAATAAAATAAATCCTTTCTGTGATTTCTGAAATGATATTCACACCAGCAGAACCACCTTCATCGTATACGAAAGTTAGATTCCCGGCCAAGGATTGATGCTTTCTAATTTTCTGTGTGAATGGCTGTATCAGCTAAATATTGACCGGGACTAATGAGCTTGTGAAATTTCGTTTAAACAACAACACGTTTGCCATTTTTTGTATAAACTAAATACTCTCCATGGTAAAATAGTCAAATAATATCGAAATATTAGAACTAGTCCAAGGAGGAATCTTTGATGAAAAATATAAATAGTAAAATAGCGTTCTTTTTTTCAATTTTACTGGTCTTTTCTTTAGTTTTAGTCGGAATCTTAACTTATCAAAAGATAGTGGTTACAGGCAGCTTAGAAAAAAGAGAAGAACTATTGACAGCTACTGTTTTTGAACTATCCAAAAAGGGTTACACCAAGGATGATATTGTTAAAGTTAATATTGTATATGACTATTTTACGGGTGGAGATACACCTTACGAAGCTGTCGTAAGATTTAAAAAAGATCCACAAAATACTTACTATTACGGATGGGAAGATGTTAAGAAAAAAGCTGTTGTTTTCGACGGCAAGAATTCTTTTTAAAGGGAAGGCTATGTTAAGCATTTCTGTTAATTCCCGCTGAACAAAAGAGTGATAGAATAAATCACAAGCAAGAGAAACTACGAGAGGCAGCTAATCTTATGCAGAGAAAAAATGCTCCGAAAAAAATACATATTATAGGCTCTGTCGGAAGCGGTAAAACAACGTTAGCAAAAGAGTTATCCTTGCTGTTAAACATTCCATATTATGAATTAGATAATGTTGTCTGGAAAAGGCATAAAACTGGCGATATTAGGAGGACAGAGGAAGAAAGAGATAAATATTTAACCTCTATTATCAATTCTGATTCATGGATTATTGAGGGGGTGCATAATGAAGATTGGGTGTCTCCTAGTTTTCATCATGCCCAATTGATTATTTTCCTGGATACAAAAAATTCAACAAGAATCTACAGGATTATCAAAAGATTTATGTTTCAAATACTAAGAATAGAGAAATCAAATTATACCCCCACAATTAAAATATTCTTTAAAATGTTTAAATGGAATAGATATTTTGAACAAGTGGGCAAACCTGATTTTTTCACTAAATATGGTAAGTACAGTGATAAGTTTGCAGTCATACATCATAAAAAATCCTTAAAAAACTATTTTACCTTAGAGCCTTAAAGGTTCCCTGCCATCTCCCAGATAATATATTTACTGCTTTCTCGGAGGCTAATGGTCATTCTTCATCCCTTTTGTTGAAATCAACTCAAATGTTAGTTGACGCAGATACTTAATATATCAACCTCTTTGATAGGTAATACTGCTGATTTTCTTTATTAGGAAATTCATCAATTACACCAACAATTTCATAACCATTTTTTTGATAGAAATTCGGGGCTTGGAAGCTGAAAGTATCCAGTTGGATTAGTTTGCAATTATTTTCTCTAGCGATTTTTTCTATACAAGTTAATAATTCTTTCCCATATCCTTTGCCCCTAAGTGATTCATCAACCCATAAAGACTCAATGTGTAAGTTATACCAAAAAATTGTTCCTGTAATTCCCCCTAAAATTTCCTCTTCCTCCCCCCTGAGAATAAAACTAATATTCTTGACTGGGTGTTTTACATCATCTGGAAGTTTAGATAGATTATGTTCTATTACTTTTTTACGAATATAATCACTATCTTCTTGAATCCATTGCTGAGTAATGATCATGTTTTTTCCCCCTTAAAAATCTCCAACTCCACTTTCATATTTTACCAGATTGTTTCACATAAGATTAGTAAAGTTACTGAAAGAAAATTCACATGTAAATGCTGAAGAAAGGCTTTTATAACCCGGACTTACAGCTGCGATATATAGTGAGAGTGACCCTAGAAGGGCTGTTAATACTTCACACACACTTTTTTTGTCACACTACTGTAATATTTGTAACATTACATAGAGCACCCGTTTTCACATACCTTATTAAACACATCTAAAGCAGGTTATTTTCGACTTTACATAACAAATGAAGGTTACCCTTAGACCATATAAAAGAAGGCATTTTGACAGCTTTCTACTCTCTTAGGTATCATCTAATGACAGACTTCAAGAACTGATAAAGGAGTTAAATAATCGTATTTTAATCTTCCTTTAACATTAAAGTTCACAAAATTCGATATAGTTAGATAGCAAACTAACAAACTGAAAGAGGCGATAGATTTGAAAGAAGTAATTAGCAGTTACGAGGATATATTAGTCATGTTAGATCAATTGCTAAAAGAGCAGTCAAAGTTCAACTGGGATACCTTTTATTCCGAAAGAGACAGAGGTGTCCCCTTTTTTGTTAACAGTCCTGATGAAAATTTAGTCAGTTATTTTGAGTCTAAACGTTTAAAATCAGGAAAAGTGCTTGAATTAGGCTGCGGGCCCGGCAGGAATGCCATATATTTGGCTGAAATGCACTGCCATGTTGATGCAGTAGATCTTTCTAAAGAATCACTTCAATGGGCCAAAGAAAGAGCAACCGAAAAAAATGTCAGTGTCAATTTTATCAATGAAAACATATTTGAATTAGAGATAGCAGAAGGTGAATATGATATTGTTTATGACTCCGGGTGCTTTCATCATATTGCTCCTCATCGAAGGATGAGTTACATAAATCTAGTAACTAAAGCATTGAAGCCAGGGGGGTTCTTTGCACTTACTTGCTTTATTACGGGCGGGGAACATGGCGGAGCAGAAATCTCGGATTGGGACGTGTACAGATCGATGAGTTTAAAAGGCGGTCTGGGATATACGGAGGAAAAGTTAAGGGCAATCTTTAGGGATTTTAAAGAAATTGATATAAGAAACATGCTTGAGTTAGAGCAGACAAATAATTTATTTGGAGTTAAAGGGTTATTAACTGCTTTATTTCAAAAACCATAACTTAAGTGCTGTACATCACTGAATAAAAAAATTTCTTAAATCAGTTCGCATTGTCCAAACTGCGCATCCTTTACTTTGATACCGTGTCTCCTTTTACTGCGGTATGATCAGCGGCAGCTAGACAAAAAGGGGGGTTCTTGTGTCTAAATATTATACGTTCAACGAGAATATAGAAGTATTAATTTTCTGGTATGTAGGAGTCATAACTTGGTTACTATTATTAAGTTCTATTATATTTTTCTTCATAGCCATAAAGAAAAAATCTTGGAGAATAATGCTGACAAGTGCATTCATAATGCTGCCAAACATACTATGGATTACCTTTGGTGAAGTCGAGAAAGTGATGTATTTGTACTTTCTATGGTTTGGTTTACAACTTTTCTTTTTAATTAAATTTAGAAGGGCTGCACATCGTTAAACCTGACTAAAAAGCTTTCTAGCTTTTTTTGTTAAGGAAAATTTTGATTTGTCCCTAAAAGTATATAAAAACTCTCTGCTTGTAACGGATACATCCATATATGTGAGAATTTGCTATAATTCAAGCAAATTTCTCCTTAGTTTAAACGAATACTCTGAGGCATTAAGCTACTGTAATAAAGGCATAGAACATTGCAAACAACATCATTCCACCTTTATTTGGAGAACTTTTGTATCAAAAGGGCAGCATACTTATCAAATTAAATGATAAAGAAAACGGTATTAACTTTCTCGAATATGCTTGTGTGCTCTTTCAAGTACTGAATAGAACCGATTATCTGAAAATAGTTCAAGAGGAACTAGAAGAAATAAAGTGTTTAAAGTAACTTATTGAAGAAGTTGTTCCTGATTAAGGGGAACAGGATTGAGCCATGCGATTTAAAGCTTAGATATTAAGCGGCAGCTGCTAAATCAGAATGTCTAAGAGCTTTTGATATTAATTCTGAAATCTGGAAATATTTCACGATGAGAAATTAGAAGAAAAAGAAAGCAGCGTTACTTTAAGAAGGAAGGAAATTCAAGATGAAGGGGTGGCATTATGTTTTTTAAACATAGCAGCAAAATAGATCTTAAAGCCGTTAATATCGCTTACGCCGTTACATTTGCATTCTGGGGTTTTACACTTCTTTTAAACTCTGTCTTTGAATGGTACTACAAAGGACTTGCGCTTAGTTCATTAACTATACTTGCAATGGGACTGGTCATCTTTTTTCTCACTGAATGGATGGCTGCGAAAATTAAGAAAATTAAAGGCTGAAAGTTCTGCTTAACTCTTTCCTTAAGATCACAACGCTCGTGCAGCAATAGATCATAATCTTTTCTATATACCTCATATGCCTTTTTGAGGGATTGGAGGTCCGTTGGCTTTTGATTAGCCGTTTTTTCGAGCCTGCTGTTTTCCTCTTTCTCTCCATAAATAGACGCTCCAGCCTCGAATAGCAAAGTACGGAAATGTTCCAGTTCTGCATATTATAAAATCTTCAAATCCAAAAAAAAACGCTGATTTTATGCAATAGAAACTGCATGAAATCAGCGTTTTTTTCGTTAGCGTCCCAGGAGAGATTCGAACTCCCGACCGACGCCTTAGAAGGGCGTTGCTCTATCCAGCTGAGCTACTGGGACATTATGATATAGTTACCGAAACACTTATGTAGTATTTCCTTAACGACACTTTTAATTATAGTATGATAATGATTTAAAGTCAACAGCTTTTTTAAAAAAGACAGGAGAAATATTTCCTCCTGTTTATTATACATGAATTTAGCCTAAATGATAAGTTTTAGATAAATCTTTTATGACGCTTCCTTTTGAGTTAAAGAAGGTTACCTTCACTTCTTGTTCTTCCGTTTCAAGGATAGCGTATGTTTTCTCTAATCGGGCTTTTGGAAGAGTGATGCTTCCCGGGTTGATGAATAGGGTTTTGCCGATCATTTCGGATCCTGCGATATGGGAATGCCCGAAGCAGACGATATCTGCTGCTTCTTCAGAGCTTTTATAGGAAAGGCTGAGCAGCGTCATTTTGACATTGTAGTGATGGCCGTGTGTGATGAGAAACCTGAATTTCCCTATCTCTTCAACCAGCAGGTCCTGATAGTTTGCATCACTGTCGCAGTTTCCCCTGACAGCAAGGAATCCCTGCATTAATGGATCACTCTTTTGGAGCTCTGAATCTCCGCAGTGAATCATTGCATCACATTCCTTCTGATGCTGCTCCTTAATTACTTTAAGGCCTTCTGTTGAACCATGGCTATCGCTTAGAATCAGGATTTTCATGCCTTGCCTTCTTCCCGCTGAAGGAATTTGTCCAGCTGCTCCTCCAGTGCCTGTAATGCCTTTGCACGGTGGCTGATGCTGTTTTTCTCATGCTGCTGGAGCTCGGCCATTGTTTTTCCTTTTTCTTTCACATAAAAGACAGGATCGTATCCAAATCCATTTTCACCTTTTGGCTCTTTCGCAATCATTCCTTCTGCAGTGCCGGAAACCGTGATCGTTTTCTGATTAGGCGAAGAAAGTGCAAGAGCACAGTAAAATCGTGCTGTTCTTTCTTCTTCAGGTATACCCTTAAGCTCAAGCAGGACTTTTTCTGTATTCGCTGCATCATTTTTGTCTTCACCGGCATAACGGGCAGAATACACACCAGGGCTGCCGTCTAATGCATCTACAATCAAGCCGGAGTCATCCGCAATTACAAACTTGCCAAACTCCCTGGAAATTGCTTCCGCTTTCAAAATGGCATTTTCTTCAAAGGTAGTTCCTGTTTCCTCCACATCAGGAGAGCCCTCAAAATCAAGCAGGGTTTTGACAGCATAGCCCTTTGAATGGAATAAACTTTCAAATTCCTTCGCTTTGCCTTTATTTTTCGTCGCGATAATTACTGTTTTCATGATCCTTCACTCCTTTATGTATCTGCTGAAGTGCTCAGTGCGTAATGCAAGTCTAGCATAATTTCCCTTCTCAGAGAATCCGCACAGCTTAAGCCCCCCCTGAATCTATCGGGGCCGACGGGATATTCAGTCAATAAGAATAAGGAGCAGCTGATAGCATGCCCCGGGTTTAGCTCATATATAGTATATCAAAAAATCTTGATTAATAACTGCCTGTGTTCACTTTTTCAGGCCTTGTAACGGGCTCTGAAAGTTTTTTGCCGTCTTCATTCAGAAGCTTGGCACTTCCATTGACCTTCACTTCTACACTTTTAATTCCCTGCTGCTCAGTAAGCGATAATACTAGAGCATCCAGCATATCCTTGGAGACTTTATTTTCCTTAAAGCTGCCAAGGATGTTTTTATTGAAATTCAGCGTCACTTTTCCGTCATTCATTTCAGGTGTTTCTGTTAATTTTACATCAGGTGCGAAGACTGTAAGCAGGGACGAGTTTGATGGCCCTTTGACCAATTCATCCACAACTGCCGCCACATCATCGTTTTTCGTTTCGCTGACCCGTTTTGTAACCGGCACATAATAATTATTTCCAGTCTCACCGCCTATATAATAAACTGTGAGCGCTTTCGTGTTGGAAATATCCGTCACATTATTCGTATCCAGATTAATCCCTGACATTCTTGAAACACCGTCTCCAATCGGCGTACCGTTTACAGGCATCGTTTTCAGTTCATGTCCATTCATCGATATTTTGACCTTTTTGACAGTATCAAACTGTGTTAGCGTCCAGGTAATCGACTGCAGGATTTTCAGTTCATCTTCTTTTTTATAGTTCTTAAATTCCTTTGAAAAATCCGCGGTTGCCACACCGTCCTTGATATCCACGCTTACTTCCGTATCAGCGGGAAGCACAGCCCGAAAGCCATTTGGAATGATATTGGAAACAGGACCATTGTCCACTAGATATTCAAGCGCCTGTTTGGCAAATCCTTCTGACTTTTTCGGCAATGTAAGGGTCTGAGGGACAACATACCCACTTTTATCTATTAAGTAAAGCTCTGTCTGCACAGAGTTTTTCCCTGCTGTTTCTTTTGCGATTTCCTTCTTTTTGCTATTTTCCTTTTCAATCTTGGTTGCGTCATCCTCCAATGAAACATTCTTCGGCGGATCGATGCTGGTTTTCTCGTCTCCACCAAATAATCCGCACCCGGACAGCAGCACAGAAGAAGCCAATATGGTGGAAACCACCGTTATTTTTGTTGCTTTAGACATCCTCATCCCTCCCAGGACTGTTTGTACTACTATTTATACGAGCCCTTGGGATATATAGAACAAAAATTTTCACTAAGTTGTTTCGCATAGATCATTTCTTTCTTGAACCTGCTGCATCAAGGCTGGCAAATCACCATTATCAGGCTCACGATGCCCTGATATTGATTTAATGGCAGTAGGCTAAACGTCTTAAAATCCTTATTTAGAATGTGGAGAATGGTCCTAAGCTGGATTGAGGTCTATTTAGACTTGTTTTTTTTATCTTTTCTTATTTTAATAGCTGCCATTATACAAACAAAGGCACCAATAAAACTTGTAAAAATAGCAACAAAGACTTCATTACTCACTTAGCCATACACCTCCATATTGTTTAACATCTCCGAGTTATAGGTTAATTTTACCAAGATGATTAATTTTAACTATTATTTATGTAAAAAAAACAAAGTTTATGAAAAAATCCTTTTATAAAAATCTGGCCAGGTTATGGCCGCGCGGCTGCTGAATTCAAAAAAACTGGCGCAAAGATATGCGCCAGCAAAAAATAGATCAATCAATCTTTATGGTTTTAACATTTTCGATTGGCTTCTCCAGCCATGATGAAGCAATAGCCTGGAAGATGTCCTTCGACCCGGTTGTGAAAAACTGGTGCACAGGAGGCGTTTTAGCGGTATTCATCCTATTGTCATGATGAAGGATGACGCTTGCTTCACGGGCTGTTTCTTCACCGGAAGAAATGACTTTTACACCGCTTCCCATGTACCTGCTGATGGCAGGCCCAAGCAATGGGTAATGGGTGCAGCCGAGAATCAGTGTATCAATAGAGGTGTTTTTTAAAGGCTTCAGCGTTTCTTCTATTACCTTTTCAACGAGAGCACCCCCAAATTCGCCGCTTTCAACAATCGGCACGAATTTCGGGCAGGCCAGGCTATCTACCTTTACCTCTTGGTTGATGGAGTGGAGCGCCTGGTCATATGCATGGCTTTCAACAGTGCCAATGGTTCCGATCACGCCGATATTCAGGTTTTCAGAAACCTTTAAAGCCGCCCTTGCACCAGGGTGGATAACCCCGATTACAGGGATCGGCAATTCTGCCCTGGTTTCCTCCAGCACGGCCGCTGTGGCTGTATTGCAGGCAATTATAAGCATTTTAATATGATGCTGCATTAGATAATTGGTCATCTGCCAGGTGAACTTCTTCACATCTTCCATAGACCTTGGTCCATATGGACACCTGGCAGTATCACCAACATATAAAATGTTTTCATTTGGCAGCTGGCGGATGACCTCTTTAGCAACCGTCAAACCGCCAACTCCTGAATCAATGATTCCAATTGGTTCCTTCAACAATCTCGCCTCATTCTTGTTTCATCTTAATATGTAATTTAGTTAAGTTCTGCTTTAGGGAGGCCACTTCCGAGTCTGAAAAATCGATAAGAAGGTCTCTTAAATAATCCTGGCGTTTTTCAATAACTTCATCAATGATTCTCTTACCTTCATCTAAAAGGTGAATCCTTACAACGCGGCGGTCTTTTTCATCCTTCACCCTTTGGACAAGCTCATTCTTCTCCATACGGTCGACAAGGTCCGTTGTCGTACTGAACGCAAGGAACATTTTATTCGACAGCTCGCCGATTGTCATATCTCCGTCTTCGGAAAGCCATTGAAGCGCCACAAATTGAGGCGGGGTGATTTTATAATTATTTAATATTTCTCTTCCCTTTTGCTTGATGAGGGATGAAACATATCGCAATTCCTTCTCTATTTCAGCAACATGCACGTTTTGCCTTGCATCGCCCATAAAAACAGCTCCCTATACTTTCATAAAAACTTATAATACTCTCATTGTGCTTGAAAGTGAAGGAAATTTCAAGATACATTCATTATTAAGCTGAATGGATCAGGATCATAGGGCCTATGTTTCTCCATAATAAAAGCAGCAATCAGGAGCTAATAACCATGATAAAATAAATCATCGTTAATCGTTTCCTGAATTGCTGCTCAAGATCAAGCACTTTTGCATGAGGGTTCCTGGTCTTCTAGGTATTAGAAAAACAAGCGGTCCGCGTTTCCGCATGGCCTGCACCGGGCGCCAAAGCAAGATTCTGATTCTGTAAAAAACCTTAAAGCTTCAATTCTCCCATGCGAAGGAGTTCTATTACAGCTTGTGAACGTCCTTTGACTCCAAGCTTCTGCATGGCATTCGATATATGGTTTCGAACTGTTTTTTCGCTGATAAATAATTCACCTGCGATTTCTTTCGTTGTTTTGTCTTGAACTAATAACTCAAATACTTCCTTTTCTCTCTTGGTGAGTAGTGGCTTATGAGTGAATTCGTTCTCCTTCAAATATTGTAACCCTCCTTGCCTTCACCAGCATAAAACCCGGAGCGGGTAACTTTTTAGTCTCGATATAGTATGTAGCTGAAGGAAGGTGAGTGACAGCAAACAGCAAAGGAACCGAATTTTTATTTTAGCCTTGTTGAACTTTGCGTTCTTCTCTATTCATAAGATCGATGCTCTCCTGCGGCCAAGGAATGGCTTTTCCTGTCGCTTTTGAGATTTGGACAATCGTTCCTCTTCCCGTTAAACAAATGGTTCCGTCCGCTTTCGTGCCCATATAGTGGATATCCGCAGAGGAGTTTCCGATTCTTTCAGCTTTCACATGCACCATCAGCTCATCATTGAAATAGATTTGAGCCAAAAAGTCACACTGCAGATCTGCCACAACCGGAATGGCCCCACTTCCGTCCTTCACCCACTCCTGCATAAAGCCTAAGCTTTTAAAGTACTCAATCCTCGCTTCTTCAAAATAAGTAAAAGGCACCGTGTTATTTAAATGGCCGAACATGTCTGTCTCAGAAAAACGTACCTTGATACTATGTTTAAAATGAAAAGATGCTGCCCACTCTTTCAAATCATCGATATATCCTATTCTACTCATTATGTCGCTCCTTTTTTTAAAAAAATGAATGGTTATTCATTCATTTTATATAAATTATCTTGAATTGGAAAGTGATTTCCCACATATTCCTTCTTTTTTATTTAGCTCTTTTCTTAAAGATTGCTGTTTTTTAATGAGTTCTGTGAGGCGATTTGATTGTTAAATCAGCCAAACGCAAAAAAAGAATCCGTATCGCAAAGGATACAGATTCTTTCATTCTTATACCTGATCGCTTCCGAAGAAATTACGGAACGATTGAAGGGTTGTGTCGCGGTTAAGCGCTGCGATCGATGTGGTCAATGGAATGCCTTTAGGGCATGATTGTACACAGTTTTGAGAGTTTCCGCAGTTGGCAAGGCCCCCATCTCCCATGATGGTATTCAGGCGTTCACCTTTATTCATGGCGCCAGTCGGATGGGCATTGAACAGGCGTACCTGTGAAAGCGGCTGCGGTCCAATGAAGCTTGAATTGCTGTTTACATTCGGACAGGCTTCAAGGCACACTCCGCATGTCATGCATTTGGATAATTCATATGCCCATTGGCGCTTTTTCTCCGGCATACGCGGGCCAGGCCCTAAATTGTATGTTCCATCGATTGGGATCCATGCTTTTACTTTCTTCAATGAATCGAACATGCGGCTGCGGTCTACCTGCAGATCCCGTACAACAGGGAATGTGCGCATTGGCTCAAGCCGGATTGGCTGCTCCAATTGATCAACCAAAGCTGTGCATGATTGGCGCGGTTTGCCATTGATCACCATAGAACAAGCTCCGCATACCTCTTCCAGGCAATTCATGTCCCATGCGATAGGCGTCGTTTTTTCGCCTTTCACAGTGACAGGATTACGCCGGATTTCCATTAATGCAGAAATAACGTTCATATTCGGGCGATAATCCAGATCAAATTCCTCTGTATAAGGGGCTGTGTCAGGTCTATCTTGTCGAGTGATTACAAAACGTACTGTTTTTGTCTCAGCCATCTTTTATTCCCCCTGTTAATGTTTTGTAGAATAATCGCGTTTACGCGGTTTGATTAGTGAAATATCCACTTCGTCATAATGGAAAGCCGGCGCCGATTTAGGACCCGTGAAGTTAGCCATAGTGGTCTTCAGGAATTCTTCATCATTACGCTCAGGGAAATCAGGCTTATAGTGGGCGCCGCGGCTTTCATTTCGGTTCAATGCGCCGATTGTGATAACCCGGGCCAATTGCATCATATTCTGAAGCTGTCTTGTGAATGATGCACCCTGATTGCTCCATTTGGCTGTATCGTTAATGTTGATTTTTTCAAAGCGTTCCATAAGCTCAAGGATCTTGTCGTCCGTAGCCTGCAATTTATCATTATAGCGCACAACCGTAACATTATTAGTCATCCATTCTCCAAGTTCCTTATGAAGAATGTACGCATTTTCTGTCCCGTTAAGCGACATGATGCCGTTCCATTTTTCTTCCTGTTCCTTAACAGCCCTGTCAAAAACAGAGGATGGAATGGAATCTGCACCTTTTTCAAGGCCTTCGATATATTTAATCGCATTAGGGCCGGCCACGCTTCCGCCGTAAATGGCAGATAGAAGGGAGTTGGCTCCTAAACGGTTTCCTCCGTGCTGTGAGTAATCGCACTCGCCTGCAGCGAAAAGACCCTGGATGTTCGTCATTTGATCATAATCTACCCAAAGCCCGCCCATTGAATAGTGAACGGCAGGGAATATTTTCATAGGCACTTTACGAGGATCCTCGCCCATGAATTTTTCATAAATTTCAATGATTCCCCCAAGTTTAATATCCAATTCCTTAGGGTCCTTATGGGAAAGATCAAGGTACACCATGTTTTCTCCATTGATGCCGAGCTTCATGTTTACGCACACATCAAAGATTTCGCGAGTGGCAATATCACGCGGCACAAGGTTGCCGTATGCAGGATATTTCTCTTCAAGGAAATACCATGGTTTGCCGTCTTTATATGTCCAGACACGTCCGCCTTCTCCGCGTGCTGATTCACTCATCAGGCGAAGCTTGTCATCGCCTGGTAGTGCTGTCGGGTGAATCTGGATGAATTCTCCGTTAGAGTAAGTGGCACCCTGCTGATACACGATGGATGCTGCTGATCCTGTATTGATCATGGAGTTCGTCGATTTACCAAATATGATTCCAGGGCCGCCGCTTGCCATGATGACTGCATCGCCAGGGAACGATTTAATTTCCATGCTTGTTAAGTTTTGAGCAACTATGCCACGGGCGATTCTTTCATCATCAATTACCGCTCCAAGGAATTCCCAGCCTTCGTACTTTGTAACAAGGCCTTCCACTTCATAGCGGCGCACCTGCTCATCAAGCGCATACAAAAGCTGCTGTCCTGTTGTGGCACCCGCAAAAGCAGTACGGTGATGCTGTGTTCCTCCGAATCTTCTGAAATCTAGCAAGCCTTCAGGAGTACGGTTAAACATAACACCCATGCGGTCAAACATATGAATGATGGAAGGCGCCGCTTCACACATTGCCTTTACCGGAGGCTGGTTTGCCAGGAAGTCCCCGCCGTATATTGTATCGTCGAAATGGACTAAAGGAGAATCTCCTTCACCCTTTGTATTTACTGCACCATTGATTCCGCCCTGGGCGCATACAGAGTGGGAACGCTTAACAGGAACCAATGAAAATATGTCAACCTGCTGTCCGTGCTCTGCCGCTTTGATTGTTGCCATTAAGCCGGCCAATCCGCCGCCAACGACTATGATTTTACCTTTACCCAAACTTGCTCACTCCTTCATTTCGAACTGTCAAGCTATATATCTGTCATTTTCTTTATACGAATGCTAGAATGGCTCTTACACCAATATATGAAATTAAAACGAAGATTACTAAAGTAACATAAGTAGAGATTCTCTGCGATTTCGGAGACACCGTAATGCCCCAGCTGACTGCGAAAGACCATAACCCATTAGAGAAATGAAAAGTAGTAGAAATGATGCCGACAATATAGAAAACTACCATAAATGGATTGGATAAAATATCACTCATCATGTTGAAATCTACTTCTGCACCCATTGCTGCCTGAATCCTGGTGGACCAGATATGCCAAACAATGAAAATCAGAGTGATGATTCCTGTTAAACGCTGAAGCATATACATCCAGTTGCGGAAAAAGCTGAATCTGCCAAGATTGTTTTTAGCTGTGAATGCAATATAAATTCCGTACACTGCGTGATAAATCAGCGGCAGGAAGATTAATACTGTTTCAAGAACAACCCTGAACGGCAGGTTTTCCAAAAAAGCCGCTGCTGAATTGAATGAATCCGGCCCCTTTGTTGCCATGTAATTCGTTATCAAGTGCTCCAATAAAAACAAACCAATTGGGATAACTCCAAGCAGTGAATGCAGCCTGCGATTCCCAAACTCCCGATTTTGTGCCACTAAGTGCCCCCCCCTTAATAATAAAGATCATGCAGATATTTTCTTCTACTTTTATCCAAAAATACAGTGAACAAAATTCTACACTATCCACAATGTTCTGACATGTACATTTTACTCCTACGATTTGGAAGCGTCAAGAAAACGGATACAATATTTCTTTTGTGAAATAGAGTTTTTTTTTTGAATATTCACCCATGAAACCTATTATATAACAACTGCCCTCTCTTGCTTTCTCCATGTATAACAATATTTCAAAATAATATAATTTATTTTTTCCATGAATCTATCTTTTTGATAAAATATACTGAATCATAATTAAAATTGTTTATAATGGAGATAGAGAAAAGAGGGGATATATACCATGAAAAAGAATAGTCCTGCTTTATTGGAAACCCTGCAAAACGATGAATTCCAGATCCCCGCATTTGGCTATGAGCTTATCAGGGAAATTTTGCTGCCTGATATCCTCGGCAAAGATTCCAAACAAATCATGTACTGGGCCGGCAAGCAATTAGCCAGAAAATTTCCGCTTAACGGAGTGGACGAAGTTATTGAATTCTTCGTTAGCGCAGGATGGGGCCAGCTTGAAATAGTAAAACAAACTAAAGACGAATTGGAAATGTCCCTCAGCGGCGAAATTATCGACAGGCGCCTTGATATCAGCCATGAATGCCATTTTGGACTTGAAACCGGATTTCTTGCAGAACAAATCAGCATGATCAAGAAATTTCACTCAGAAGCGTACGAAGAAACAAAACGGAGAAATAAAAAAGCGGCCTTTATCGTTAAATGGGATATCAAAGATCCCATTTAACGATAAGGTCATTCATGAAAAGGAGGTTCACCCATCTAAGCGATGCCTGCCGGGCATGGCCGGAAATTATTCCAGATGGGCGATCCTCTTATTTTTTTATCCTGACACATTCATGGAAGTTTTGCTTTATGCTTTTACCTGTGCAGGTTCATCAAGCCGGAATGCTTCATGAAGCGCCTCGACCGCTTTCACCATATCCTTTTGGTCCACAACCGTGGAAACCTTGATCTCCGATGTGCTCACCATTTTTATCACAATGCCATTCTGCGCCATGCACTCAAACATTTCTGCCGCAACGCCCGGGTTGGATACCATGCCAGAGCCCACAATAGAGACCTTTGAAAGGCCGCTTTCCGTTTCGACCCTGTCAAATGGCAGATTGTTTTTATTTTTCTCCAGTACATTCAGCGCCTCTTCCACATCATTGCTTTTAATGGAGAAAGTAAGGTTAATAGAATCCGTATCTGTCATGCTTTGAATAATAATATCCACATTAATGCGGTTTTTGGCCAGTGTTGTGAAAATGGTGGATAGTGTTCCTATATTGCCTGATAAACCAAAAATGGTTACGCGTGTAATACGATCTTCAAAAGCAATTCCTCTTACAATCAGATTTTGTTCCATCGATGCTTCCTCCTCAATGATCGTTCCTTTTTCCTGTTCCATGCTTGAACGTACTTCAAGCTGAATTTGATAATTTTTTGCAAATTCCACTGCTCTCGGATGCAGCACACCTGCACCGAGATTGGCTAGCTCGAGCATTTCATCATATGAAACGGACAGCAGCTTTCTGGCTCCTTTTATGTAACGGGGATCCGTTGTATACACGCCTGTTACATCTGTATAAATATCGCAGCGGTCAGCATGGAGGGCGGAAGCAAGGGCAACAGCCGTTGTATCAGACCCGCCCCTGCCAAGCGTCGTAATTTCCCCATCGGCATCCACACCCTGAAAGCCTGCAACAACAACGATTTTTCCTGCTTCAAGAGCCGCCTTCACCCTTGCTGTTTCTATATCCGAGATCCTTGCATTCGAATGGACGGCTTCTGTACTGATTCCCGCCTGCCATCCTGTATATGAAACAGCATCATAGCCTTTAGCCAATAATGCCATTGTTAAGTAGGAGATGGTAACCTGCTCTCCTGTGGATAAAAGCATATCCATTTCCCGTTTGGATGGAGCAGCTGAAATTTCTTTTGCCATGGAAACCAATTCATCCGTGGTTTTCCCCATAGCGGACACAACCACCACAACCTGATTTCCTCTTTCTGCTTCTTCAATGACCCTGTTTGCAGCATTTTGTATTTTTTCAATGCTTCCTACTGATGTGCCGCCAAATTTCTGAACGATTAATGCCATTATGCTGCACCCTCTCCGAATTTGTTTATCATCCTTAAGTACCTGTATAGCTTCCTGATTTTCAGACGCAAAAAAAGCAATGAGAAATATCTCATTGCTGTGAAAAACGTAGAAACAATACGCCTAGCACAGTGAGATAGCTCTCCAGAATTTTCATCCTGACAATCTGCCATTTATTCAATGTCAGACCAGCAAAACAAGTATTGAGCCTTGTTGTGCTTCGGCGATTTCCCCTTTCGCAGCCTTTCGCAGAAGCTCATCCTTCTCCCGGCTGTTACTCTTGAAACCCGCACCTCTATCAACACTTTAAAACAGTAACGTTTTAATCATGTAAAATTCACTATGATTATAGCACAGGAAATTCACTGCATCAACTTTATTCTTGCAATTTTCTAACGATTTCCTGAGCGATTTGGGCCGGAATTCCCGCTTCCCTGATTTCCTCTGCCGTTGCTTCCCTCATTTTCTTAACAGATCCGAAATGCTTCAGGAGCTGCTTCTTTCTCTTCTCCCCAATCCCGTCAATCTCATCAAGCAAGGACTGAAAGGCATTTTTTCCGCGGATCTGGCGGTGAAAGGTGATGGCAAAACGGTGGACCTCATCCTGTATCCGCTGAAGAAGGTAAAATTCCTGGCTTCTTCTGTCTAAAGGAACAAGCTCAAGGGGATTTCCAATCATCAGCTGTGAGGTTTTGTGCTTATCATCTTTAACAAGCCCGGCTAGAGGAACATCCAAGCCCAGTTCGTTTTCTAATATATCCCGCACACCGTCAACATGGCCTTTTCCTCCATCAATGATAATCAAATCAGGCAGAGGAAGCCCTTCCTTCAGTACCCGGGTATATCTCCGACGGACAACCTCCCTCATGGATTCGTAATCATCCGGTCCCTGGACGGTTTTAATTTTATATTTCCGGTATTCGCGTTTTTCCGGTTTTCCGTCAATAAAGACAACAAGAGCTGAAACAGGATTGGTTCCCTGGATGTTCGAATTATCAAATGCCTCAATCCTGTGCGGCGTATAAATGCCAAGATGCGACCCAAGGTTCTCCACAGCCTTGATGGTCCGGTCTTCATCCCGTTCGATCAAAGAAAATTTCTCCTGGAGGGCAATGCTCGCATTTTTGCTGGCAAGCTTTAAGAGATCCTTCTTTTGGCCCCTTTTCGGATGAAGAATCCTCACATCCAGCAAGCGGCCGGCAAGCTCAGCATCGACAGATTCCGGCAGCAGAATTTCCTTCGGCTTGAAATGGCTTGGCATTGCGTAGAATTGCCCAAGATATGTCAGCAGCTCCTGTTCCGGTTCATCATAAATCGGAAATAGGGAAACATCACGCTCAATCAACTTGCCCTGCCTGACAAAGAACACCTGTACACACATCCATCCTTTATCATAGGAGTAGCCAAACACATCGCGATCCGTGAAATCATGAGTCATCATTTTCTGTTTTTCCATCGTTACTTCAATATGGGCAATTTTATCGCGGTATTCCTTTGCTCTTTCAAAGTCTAGGTCTTCAGCAGCAGCATGCATTTTCTCTGAAAGCTCTTTTTTGATTTCCTGATAGCCCCCATTTAAAAAACGGGCGATATCATCGGTCATTTTTTTATATTCCGTATCCTCCACCTCATACACACATGGTGCCAGGCATTGGCCCAGATGATAGTATAAACAGACCCTGTCCGGGAGGGTATTACATTTCCTGAGCGGATATATCCGGTCCAGCAGTTTTTTTGTTTCATTTGCTGCAATCACATTGGGGTATGGCCCAAAATACTTTCCCTTGTCCTTCTTTACCTTCCTTGTAATAATCAGCCGGGGATGCTTTTCTGCTGTCAGCTTGATGAAAGGATAGGTTTTATCATCCTTCAGCATGACATTATACTTCGGATCATGCTTTTTGATTAAATTCAGCTCAAGGATCAGCGCTTCAATATCTGAAGAGGTTACAATGTATTCAAAATCCTCAATTTCATTAACAAGCCTAAGGGTTTTACCGTCATGGGAGCCTGTAAAATAAGACCTGACCCTGTTTTTTAATACCTTTGCCTTTCCCACATAGATGATGGTCCCTTGCCGGTCCTTCATCAGGTAGCAGCCAGGCTGGTCAGGAAGCAGTGCAAGCTTGTCTTTGATCCTCTGATTCACTTCTTCACCTTCTTTTCTGTTTCAAACTTTGATCTATATAGTGAAACACACGTCAGCGGATCTTCTCTTTCCATGCTGATGATTGGTTATAATCGGGACTTTACCTGCCAGCAGCTCCTATTAAAAAGGGAACTGCTTACCCAGGGAACATTCATTCTATTTTTTCATACTTACTTTCTTAAATATACTACAAATCAGCAAAAAAGGCAGGCTGTGATGCTTTCCATTTCCACCAGTCAATCATCACTTCAGAAACAACCTCTGATAAAGATATTTTAATAAGGAACCTGGCCATGGCTTCTATGGCCTGCACAGCATCTGGCGGAAGGATTAGAAAATGTTGCCGGTTGTTTCTCGCTTTAAAATGTATAACAATTGAAACAGCAAGACAGCATCCGACATACACAGGAGGGAATTATGAAAAATAATAGATTGTTACTTTCATTAGCAGCATGCTTGGCCATTATTTTTTCTGCGGCGACTATTCATCCTTCTGGTTCAAAGGCAAGTGCAAGCAGCCATGATCCAGTTATCTTCATTCACGGGGCCGGCGGCAATAGCTCAAACTTTAACAGCATTAAGAATTACCTGAAAACACAAGGCTGGTCTGATGATGAACTATATACCATTGAAATGGCTGATAAAACTGGGAACAGCTTAAATAATGCAAGACAGCTGGTGCCATTTGTAGATGAAGTGTTAAAGAAGACAGGAAAGAGCAAGGTCGATATTATCGGCCACAGCGCGGGAGGCATCAATACCCTTACCTATATCCTAAATGGAGGCGGAAGCAAGGTAAACGATGTGGTAACGCTTGGTTCCCCAAACAAGTTTATAACTTCGAAAGCTCCGGCAGGTACAGATCCTAAACATAAAATCCGCTATACTTCGATTTATAGTACCAGCGATATTGTTGTGCCTACATGGCTTTCAACACTTCAGGGAGCGAAAAACGTTCAGATTAGCGGTGTAGATCACGTGGGATTGATTTTTAACAGTAAAGTCAATGTGCTGATAAAAGATGGACTGAATGGCGGAGGAAGAAATTCAAATTAACAAAAGTATTTTCTAATGCTTAAACTGGGGCAGGATTATATTAAAAAGATGGCTTCTGTTATCAGGAGCCATTTTTTAAAAGGCTGTTTTCGTAAACCTTGCTGCTTAGGAAAAATTCGGCTGATTTCCGCTCCAGGATTCTCGCTTTCCTCTGGGCGGGCGGTGAGCCTTACAGAACAATCTATAATGAAAGAGCCTTTTAAAATTCCGCTTTTCCCCCATACAAAAAGCACCCTATAAAGCAGTCTTTTTTCAAAGTGTCTGCTCTATAGGGTACTTACATGAAGCACTTTTATCTTAAGAATGTTTGGAGATTAATTCAGATAAAGCTTCTTTTGGCTGGAAGCCGACAACTTTATCTACAACTTCTCCGTCTTTAAGCAAAATTAAAGTCGGGATGCTCATAACGCCGAACTTGCCAGCTGTTTCCTGGTTTTCGTCAACATCAAGCTTAACAATTTTAACTTTTTCTCCCATTTCTGAATCAAGTTCTTCAAGAACTGGAGCTATCATTTTACAAGGTCCGCACCATGGTGCCCAAAAATCAGCAAGAACTAGACCTTCGTTTGTTTCTGTAGAGAATGATTGATCTGTAACATGTGAAATAGCCATATTATTTAGCCTCCTAATTTTACGTTAATTACGCCCGCACCATAAGGATTACATAAAAAAATACATCAAAAAGCATGCTGGAAAGCGTCTGTTTCCCATTTCTTTGGGGACGCATTTATCCATTAACCAGCTTAATCGCACGAATGCATCTTGTTCATCTTTATGGAAGCGGCTCGGTTAAAACTTACAAACAGTATAACACCATAAATATATGAGATGCTATTAATTTGCTTCACTGCTCATTTTACCAAAATCAGCTGAAAATTATACGGAACCCCGCCTTAAAAAACTGCAGGCATTTGCGGTTTGCAAATGCCTTAAAGCAGTCTGTTTTTCTTATATATTATGCATTCACTTTAAGCTTCTTGAATTCTTCAGTCAGCAATGGAACAACTTCGAAAAGATCGCCTACTATGCCGTAATCCGCCACTTTAAAGATGTTTGCTTCAGGATCTTTATTGATCGCCACGATTACTTTAGAGTTGGACATACCAGCTAAATGCTGGATGGCACCGGATATTCCGCATGCGATATAAAGATCTGGAGTAACAACCTTTCCAGTCTGGCCGATTTGAAGAGAGTAATCGCAATAATCTGCATCACATGCTCCGCGGGAAGCCCCAACAGCACCGCCAAGCACATCTGCAAGCTCTTTAAGCGGCTCGAATCCGTCTTCACTTTTTACGCCGCGGCCTCCTGCAATAATTACTTTTGCTTCAGAAAGATCTACACCTTCACTGGCCTTTCTGACAACATCTTTAATGATGGTGCGCAGATCCTTGATTTCTGCCTGAAGGGCTGTAACCTCTCCTGAACGGGACTCATCTTTTTCAAGAGGGCTGATATTGTTCGGACGGATCGTTGCGAAAACTAGACCATCTGTAACGATTTTCTTTTCGAATGCTTTGCCTGAATAAATCGGGCGTGTGAATACCAGGTTTCCACCTGTTTCTTCCATGGATGTAACATCAGAAATCAGGCCTGAGTTCAGCTTTGAAGCAATCCTTGGAGCCAGGTCTTTCCCCAGTGCCGTGTGCCCGAAGAAAATACCTTCCGGGTTTTCAGCATCTATGACTGCAAGCAGGGCCTGAGAGTAGCCGTCAGATGTATATTGCTTCAGCTTTGCATCTTCTACTGCGACAACACGGTCAGCTCCATATTGAATCAATTCAGTTCCAAATGACTGTATTCCTTCACCAATCAAAACTCCTACCACTTCACCGCCGCCTGCAGCAAGCTTTGCTGCACCGACTGCTTCAAATGATACATTTCTTAAAGAACCATCACGTACTTCTCCCAACACGAGAACCTTTCTAGCCATTAATAAAACCTCCTGTGCATGATTATCGTTTTTATATAGGGTGGCGCCATTATTCTATTTAGGTCAGATAACTTTAGCTTCACTGCGGAGCAGCTTTACAAGCTCTGCAGCCTGTTCAGCAGCTTCTCCTTCAAGCACTCTGCCTGCTTCTTTTTTAGGAGGAAGGAAAATTTCAATTGTTTTCGTTTTTGCTTCAACATCATCTTCTTCAAGATCCAGATCATCCAGTTCCAATTCGTCCAAAGGCTTTTTCTTGGCCTTCATGATGCCCGGAAGAGAAGGATAGCGCGGCTCATTTAATCCCTGCTGTGCCGTAACCAAAAGAGGAAGCTTTGTTTCAATCACTTCAGAGTCGCCTTCCACGTCTCTTGTTACAGTGGCCGTTTCTCCGCTGATTTCAAGCTTAGTGATCGTTGTGATATAAGGAATATCCAGAATCTCAGCCACACGCGGACCTACCTGGCCTGTTGCCCCATCGATTGCAACATTTCCTGCAAGAATCAAGTCCGCTTCCTTGTCTTTCAGGAATTCGGCAAGAATTTTAGATGTTGTAAATTGATCGCCATTTTCTACGTCATCTTCTATGTTAATCAGTACAGCTTTATCGGCACCCATCGCCAAAGCTGTGCGAAGCTGCTTTTCTGCCTCTTCTCCGCCCACTGTTACAACAGTCACTTCGCCGCCCTGTGCGTCACGGACCTGAATCGCTTCTTCTACCGCATACTCATCATAAGGATTGATAATGAATTCTGCTCCATCTTCATTGATTTTGCCGCCTGAAAGAGTAATTTTTTCTTCTGTATCAAAAGTTCTTTTTAGTAATACATAAATATTCAAGTTGGTCCCTCCTAAATTTTTCTGTCAGTTTGGAAAATTGAGATATTTTTTTATAAGAATGGCTCCGCTTTCCCTGCTGGTTCTCACAAGCTTACTTCAGGAAGCGCCTGCTTAGTTCTGCAGCTGGCCATAATTCCAATGTTTATCTGCCTTTAAAAACGGCTTCTCTTTTTTCAATAAATGCGCTGATTCCTTCTTTGGCATCCTCTGAAACGAAAACCTCCCCGAAGGCTGCGGCTTCCTTTTCAACTCCCTTATGGAAGCTTTCAGACTTTGAATAATTTAGAAGTTCAATTGTTTTCTTAAGTGCAAGCGGGCTTTTTTTCGCAATTTTTTGAGCAAGCTCTTTTGCTTTCGGAAGCAGCTCTTCCTCCTGGTACGCATGGTTGGCCAGGCCAATCTGCACGGCTTCCCTGCCCGTAATCGGTTCACTTGTAAACAGCATCTCTGCCGCCCTTGCACTTCCTACATATCGGGGAAGCCTTTGCGTTCCGGCAAATCCCGGAATGAGTCCAAGCTGCAGCTCAGGAAGTCCAAGCTTCGCATTTTCCGTCACCAGCCGGATATGGCAGGACATCGCTAGTTCAAGCCCGCCGCCCAAAGCCGCGCCGTGAATGGCTGCAATGACAGGCTTTGAAAACTGCTCAATTCTTTCAAAAAGCTCTTGCCCTTTTGAGGATAGCGCGGAAAATTCCTCGCCGCTTGGAATGGAAGTGAATTCTTTAATATCTGCACCTGCAGAAAAGAATTTCCCTTCTCCGTGAATCAAAATGGCCCTGACTTCTCTAGTTTGTTCCAGTTCATCGAATAATCCGGACAGCTCAGTCAATACAGAAGAAGAAAGAGCATTGGCCGGCTTTTTCTGTATGGTGACATATGCAACAAAATTTTCTATCTGGTGTTTGATGAATTCCATTTTCTATTCCTCCCTAAAAGAATTGGTAAGCGCTTTCTAAAGCTTCCCTTATATGCAGACAGCGTACACTGTCTGCATATGCATATAAGGTTCAAACAATTGCTATGTAATGACACTTTGAGGCTATGGCTGCACTTTGCAGCCGCAGCCCCCGATCAATAGAGAGTGCACAGAATCGGCAAGCTCAGTCAGGGAATAATGCTGCTCATTCATGACCCAGGTTGTCGCTGTTTCATCAATAGTGCCGAAAATCATCTGCCTGGCAAGCTTCACACTCAGCTCCGGAAGGAACTCTCCATTTTCTTTACCTTCCCGGATAATCCTATCAATCACTGTCAAATATCCTCTTAAAACATCATTGATCCGCAAACGCAATTCTTTATTGGACTGTCTTAGCTCCAGCTGGGTTACAGTTGCTAAATGAACATCATCTGAAAGGATTTGAAAGTGTTTTTTTATTAAGACAAGCAGTTTTTCGGCAGAGCTTTTCTTTCCTCTTATCTCTTCTTCTATCTGTTCAACAAAGTATCCCATTTTTTCCTGAAATAAAGAAACGAGAATATCTTCCTTGTTCTTAAAGTAAAGATAAATGGTGCCGTCCGCCACACCTGCCTGCTTGGCAATTTTTGAAACCTGTGCCTGATGATAGCCGTTTTCTGCAATGATCACTACGGCAGCATCAATAATTTGTTTATATTTTGGTTTGTTGCGTTTCACTTGGCGTCCCCTTTCAGAGAGAAAATGAATGAATCATCATTCATATTTCCATCATAGAATGATGCCTCCAAACTGTCAAGAAAAAACATCTTAATAGTTTCATTTTATGGCCGGCATAGAGGTTTGTCCAGTTTTAATGCAAGAAAACGGGAAACTCCCGTATCACGGCAAGCATACTCAGGCATCTTTTTTTTCTTTAGCGATTTTTCTTTTTTCTTCGTCTACAAGCTCCCTGCGAAGGATCTTCCCTACAGCCGTTTTTGGCAGCTCTTTCCGGAATTCATAAATTCTCGGAATCTTGTAGGCCGCCAGATGCTTCCTTGTGAAGGCATCCAGTTCTTCTTCCGTTACCGATGCTCCTTCTTTTAAAACAATGTAAGCTTTCACTGTTTCTCCTCTATAGGGATGGGGCACACCTGCCACTGCAGCTTCCTGGATGCTTTCATGCTCATACAGCACTTCTTCAACTTCCCGCGGATAAATATTAAATCCTCCGGCGATGATCATGTCCTTTTTCCGGTCTGCCACATAAAAGAATCCCTGGTCGTCCATATAACCAAGATCGCCAGTCAAAAGCCAGCCATTCTTAAAAACTGCGGCTGTATCTTCCGGACGGTTCCAATACCCTTTCATTACCTGCGGCCCTTTTACGGCTATTTCCCCTATTTCCATGTTTTCAGCAGGCTCGCCTGTTTCAAGCGATAAAATCACGGCTTCAGTATCAGGCCATGGAACCCCTATGCTGCCTTTGACTCTTGGCTGATCCCACAAAAAGTTAGCGTGTGTAACAGGAGATGTTTCCGACAATCCGTAGCCTTCCACCAATTTCCCCCCGGTTACCTTCTCGAATTTCTCCTGGACTTCAACTGGCAGGGGAGCTGATCCGCTAATGCAAGAATCTATGGATGAAAGATCATACTTTTGAATGGATGGATGGTTCAGAAGGCCGATATAAATGGTCGGTGCCCCGGGAAACATTGTCGGGCGTTCCTTTTGAATCGTTTTCAGCGCCATTTCAGTATTGAATTTCGGAAGGAGAATCATTCTATATCCTTCCATTATGGATAAAATCATTACTGTCGTCATTCCATACACATGGAAAAACGGCAAAATCCCAAGCACGCTTTCTTCTCCGCGCCGGCATTTATACAGCCACGCTGAACACATTTTGGCATTGGCCAGCAGATTCCGGTGGGTCAGCATAACACCCTTTGGAAAACCGGTCGTCCCGCCTGTATACTGGATAAGTGCAAGATCTTCATCAATATCAATCGGAGCAGGCCTTTCACTTGGCACTTCCATCTTCATGATTTCTTTAAACAGATGGTGGCTGCCTGCATGTTCAACCTTAACTACAATTCCATGCTCTTTTTTCTGGATAAAAGGATAAGCGATATTTTTCGGGAAAGGCAAATAGTCCTTGATAGCGGTTACAATAATATGTTTCAAATCTGTCCTGCCAGCTATGGATGCGACTCTAGGAAATAAAAGATCCAGTGTAACGATGATTTTTGCTCCAGAATCCTTCATCTGATATTCCAGTTCTCTTTCCATATACTGAGGATTTGTCTGGACAACCGTGCCTCCCGCGAGCAGGATGCCAAAATAGCTGATTACAGCCTGCGGGGTATTTGGCAGCATAATCGCTACTCTATCCCCTTTTTGCAGTCCAATCTTTTTCAAATAAGATGCAAACTTTTGCGCTGACTGATGCACTTCTTTAAACGTCAGTTTTTTTCCCATAAATGAAATGGAGATCTTATCAGGAAATTCCTCCGCAGACTCATTTAATAAAGAATACAGCGGTTTTTCTTCGTACTCCAATGTATCAGGTATATGTTTCGGGTAGACCTTTGTCCATGGCTTATTGCTCATTTAAACCCTCCCCTTAATGACCGGGCTTATTTTTCTAATGGCCAGCTCGGCGGCAACCTCTTTCTATACGTGTTCCTGAATCATGCTAGCTATCTGCCTATCCCTTGCCGCATTATAAAACAGCCGGCAAACTAAATATTAAAAATTCTAACTTTTCCATTATATTATAATATACTCCGCAAAGAGTGACAATGAAATAAAAAGAGAAAGCGCCTTGTTCAGCTCGCGAAGCAAATAGGGTTATGGCCTTGGAAGGCGGGTTTTTCCTTCTGAGGTCATAACATCTTACAAGGAACGAAGGCTAAAACCTCTGCATCCTGCAGAAACGCCTTCATGACCTGCATCCTGCAGGCCTCAGCGAGCTAGGCGCTGAAGCTGGATTAAATAAAAAACGCAAGCTCCTGTTCAGCCTTGACTAGCATAAGACGCACGTTCGGGTATGGTGCAACTGTTTGCCTAAAACAGAGAAAAAGATTTTTATGGTTCTTCTTTTAGGTCAGAATTTTGATTTGGCTTGAATCAATGGGAATCTGGCTCGAATCGGGGTTGATTTGGCTCTAATGAAAGAGGATTTGGCTCTAATTAATGCGTAAATAGGTCCAATTATCCATTTAACTGGAAAATCAGATGCCCGATCCGTTCAGAAAAAAAAAATTAACAGTCTTTTTTCGAAATGATGATTCTGGAAATCCTTAATCGTGTTCTCTTTTGAAGCTGGATTGTTTGAAAACATGAAAAAAAGCCGTCTCCATTCAAGGAATAAGTTCGGCTTTTTTTACTTGCGCCTAACAAAAAATAGGCATGTTTTCAGCGTCTTCATCAACAGCTGTCTCTTCTTTGTCAGTATGCAATTTCGTGAAGCTATTTAGCAAAGTAAACCATATAAATGATGCCGAGTGCCAGGAACACTGCACAGCATCCGATCAGCACCTTTGCGAGTTTTTCCACCCAGCTTCTCCCCTTTGTCCATCTCTGCTTTTATTTCTATTTTGCTTATAGTTTTTTGCTTCAGGCAGACCCGCACAGCTTTTCGCTGAACTATTTAAACTCTACGACCGTGACGCCTGTCCCGCCTTCGCCTGCTTCTCCAAACCTTGATCTTTTGACAGAGCGGTGATTTTTCAAGTATTCCTGAACTCCCTGCCTTAAAGCGCCCGTTCCTTTTCCATGAATAATGGAAACGCGCGGATAGCCGGCAAGCAGTGCATCATCAATATACTTTTCAACCCTTGAAAGGGCGCTCTCGTATCTTTCGCCGCGCAAATCAAGTTCAAGGCTGACATGGTAATCTTTTCCTCTGACTGTCGCCAGCGGTTTTTTCTCTTTTTCTTTTGTGGCCTTAATGAATTGAAGATCAGATTCCTTTACCTTCATTTTCATGATTCCAATCTGGACCTGCCATTCATTGCCGGATGTTTTATCAATAAGATGGCCTTTTTGGTTAAAGCTGATTACTTTTACTTCATCACCTGGATGAAGCTCCCTCTTATCGCTTGCGGCGGCTGTTTTTGCTTTTGCTGTTTTCTTCACGGCAGGTGCTGCCTCATCAAGACGCTTTCTGGCTTCAATCAATTCATGTTCTTTAACATCCGCCTGCTTTTCAAGACGCATTTTTCTAAGATCGGAAATGATCGCTTCTGAATCTCTTTTTGCTTTTTCCACAAGCTCTGCTGCTTCGGCTGCTGCTTTTTGCATCATCTCATCTTTTTGTTCATAGTACTCCATGATTTCTTTTTGAAGATCTTTATGCAATTTTTCAGCCTGCTTAAGATAATCCGCTGCTTCAGCTTCTTCAGCCTCAGCCTGCCTTCTGCTGTCCTCGAGGGAAGCAATCATATTTTCCACCTGATTAGTGTCTTCCCCGACATGGCTTCTGGCATGGCTGATAACAGATTCATCAAGACCGAGGCGCTTAGAAATTTCAAAGGCATTGCTTCGTCCAGGTACGCCTATCAGCAATTTATATGTCGGACGAAGTGATTCTACATCGAATTCGACGCTTGCATTGATTACACCGTCACGGTCAAATCCATAAGCTTTCAGTTCTGGATAATGCGTAGTCGCAATCACTCTTGCACCCCGCTTGTACACTTCATCCAGAATGGAAATTGCTAGTGCGGCGCCCTCCTGGGGATCTGTACCGGCTCCAAGTTCATCAAACAGCACCAGGCTTTCGTGATCAACATGCTTAAGAATCTCCACGATATTCACCATATGGGATGAAAATGTGCTCAAGCTCTGTTCAATCGATTGCTCGTCCCCGATGTCTGCATAAACTGAGCGGAAAACAGCCGTTTCAGAGCCGTCAGCAGCCGGAATATGAAGGCCGGACTGTGCCATAAGCGTACAAAGCCCTAGCGTTTTAAGCGTGACTGTTTTACCGCCTGTATTGGGTCCGGTGATTACAATGGTGGTAAAATCCTCGCCCAGATAAATATCATTGGCCACTACCACATCCTCATCAATCAGCGGATGCTTGGCTCTGATCAGCTTAACACGTCCTTCATCATTCAGCTTCGGCTTGGAACCCTTTATGGCCTTGCCGAATCTTGCTTTTGCAATTATGAAATCAAGCTCAGCCAGAATCCTCACATTCACAAGCAGGTCATGTGTATGTTCACCTACAGCAAGGGATAATTCAACAAGAATTCGCTCAATTTCCTGCTGCTCCTTGACCCTGGTTTCCTGGATCACATTGTTTAGCTGAACAATAACTTGCGGTTCGATGAAAAGCGTCTGTCCTGATGAAGACTGGTCATGGATGATTCCTCCATATACGCTTCGGTACTCTTGCTTGACAGGAATAACAAACCTGTCGTTTCTGATTGTGACAATGGCATCTGAAAGCATTTTTGAAGCATTGGATGAACGTATCATGCTTTCAAGTTTATCGCGTACCCTGCTTTCGTTTGTGCGAAGCTGATTGCGGAGGGTGCGAAGCTTGTCGCTTGCTGAGTCGATGACTTCTCCGTGCTCACCGATGGCATAATTGATTTCCTGCTGCAGATTGCCTAGTGGCATTATATTTTTTATATATTCTCCCAGATGCGGAAGTTCGTGTTCATCTTCTTCCAGCTCTTCGAAAAAGCGTGTCAAAATGCGGCCGGCACGGATCGTGGATGATATTTCCATCAGCTCCATCGGGCTCAGCATGCCTCCAATTTGTGCGCGCTTTGCGTGTGGCCGGATATCAAAGATTCCGCCGAGAGGCACATTTCCTTTCAGACGGATTACATTGGCCGCTTCATCCGTTTCCTCCTGCCACTTCAAAACCTCTGTAAAATCAGCAGAAGGCATGAGCTGTTCAGCCTTTTCCTTGCCGATTGAGGATGAAGCAAATGTCAGGAGTTGGCTTTTTATTTTATCGAATTCCAGCGTTTTTAAAGCTTTAGCATGCATGAAGCAAGTATCCTCCTCTTGGAACATGTTAGTAGATCTTCGCTTTAATCGTTCCTTTTTAAAAATGAGAGCAAACCATCTGGATCCATAGCATTCAAGACGGATGTCTTTTTAATCCAGCCTTTTATTGCAGAAGAAACGCCAATCGGCATATCCTCCAGCATATCAATACTGTGGGCATCCGTATTGATGACAATCGTTACCCCTGCTTCCTGCGCCTTTTTTAAGTTTGGGGCAGCAAGGTCAAGACGATTTGGGTTGGCATTAAGCTCAAGTGCCGTATTTGTTTTAGCTGCAATCTCGATCAGCATGTCCATATCCACGTCATAGCCATCGCGTTTACCTATCAGTCTGCCCGTAGGATGAGCAATAATATCGACATGCGGATTTTCAAGAGCATTTTTCAGGCGATCCATTATTTTATCCTGGCTTTGTGAAAAGCTTGAATGTATCGACGCAATCACCAGGTCCATCTCAGCAAGCAGTTCATCATCATAATCCAGTGAACCGTCTGGAAGGATATCCATTTCAATTCCAGACAAGATCGTTATGTCATCATATTTTTCATTCAGCTCATGAATGATTTTCTTTTGTTCTCTGAGTCGCTCTGAAGTAAGGCCGTTTGCGACCTTCAGATATTGAGAATGATCCGTGATTGCCATATATTTATAGCCTTTGGCCCTGCACGCCTCAATCATTTCCTCGATTGTATATGCTCCATCACTCCATGTGGTGTGCATATGAAGATCTCCCAAGATGTCTGAGGAGCCAATTAATGGCTCATCCGCATTATTGTGATCCACTTCTGTCCCGTCTTCACGAAGTTCAGGAGGAATGAACGGCAAGCCAAAATGCTGATAGAATTCTTCTTCAGATTGAAAAGACAGCACTTCCCCTGTCTCATCGATTTCCACGCCATACTCGCTGATTTTTTCGCCGCGTTCCTTTGCCAGCTGCCTCATCCGGACGTTATGGTCCTTTGAACCTGTAAAATGGTGCAGAGTGGTAATGAATTCATTGTCTTTTACTATTCTGAAATCCACCGATACATCATATTCATAATCCAATACAACAGAAACCTTGGTATTCCCAGCAGCGATCACCTGCTTAATCCCAGAAAGGGAGAGGAGCTGCTCTTTTATTTCATCAGGTTTATCCGAGCTGATGATAAAATCAAGATCCTTGATGGTTTCCCGCATTCTCCTCAAGCTCCCTGCTTTCGAAAAGCGGATGATATGATCCATATTTTCAAGAGCAGCTTCAATATCCCCTGCAATTGGCATCATAAATGCCAGCGGAAGCCGGTCTGGCCTTTTTCCGGCATCTTCAATAGCAGCAAGGATTTTCTCCTCGGTCTTTTTTCCAAAACCGGCCAGATCACGCACTCTTCCTTCTTCACAGACCCGCTTCAGATCATGTACATCATTAACCTGGAGTTCTTTATGAAGCTTCGCGATTTTCTTTCCTCCGAGCCCCTGCAGCTGCAGAAGGGGAATTAATCCTTTTGGCACTTCCTCCTGAAGCTCCATCAGCACAGAAGATTTTCCTTCTTTAATAAATTCTTCGATAACAGCTGCCGTGCCTTTTCCAATTCCGTTCAGCTTAGTGAAGTCTTCTATATCTGACAAGCTTCTGTCATCCGTCTCCAGGGCTCCGGCCGCTTTTCTGAAGGCAGAAACCTTGAACGGATTTTCTCCTTTTAGCTCCATATATGTTGCAATTCGTTCGAGTAATTTTATGCAGTCTTTTTTATTGATTGTCATCTGAATTCACCTGCCAGATTTAGTATTAATATATATTCATATCCTTAGGCCGGACGTAATAATCTCCGTTCAGCCTAAGGCCCTTTTTGCCTTTAATAGTTATGATGGTTCCCATTCTTAAAGATACATGGCTTCACCCTAAAGCACAACTATTCTGAAATGGCCAGACAGCAAAACTGCAGCGCAGAATTAGCCTCTTACGGGATTTACAGACAGAAAAGGCCTGTTTTCCCGGGCTTCCAGCTCGCCTTATAAAGGATTGCTTTGGAGGCTGCGGGGCCACAGGACCTTACGCTTATACTTTTACATATTGAAACCACAAATCCTTCACTGTCTTTGAGAGGATTGGTGTGTCTTTTACTATAGCCTTTGCCATAAAGGAGTCATTCAGCGGTCCCTGAATGGTATCCACTGGCAGAAGCGCGGCTATATATAATAGGATAAACATGATAAAATATACTTCAGCTAAACCAAAGATTCCCCCGCCCCAGCTATTCAGCTGCCTTAAGATCGGCAAGTGGGAAATGAAGTCAAGCATCGACCCCAAAAGCTGCCATAAAATCTTGACAGCGAAGAAGATGATTGCAAAGGCGATGGCATTATAATAGGCTCCATCAAGTCCGGCGCCATCAAAAAACATTTTCAGACTAGATGTATTTCCTAGAGACGGATATGGAATCCATAGCTTCAGCTTCGGTGCCAGCTCGTCATAATAGGCATACGCAGCTATGAAGGCAACAACAAAGCCTGTAAGATGGATCAGCTGTAAAATAAGGCCTCTCCTTAATCCGATAAAAAATCCGATTACAAGAATGGCTATAATGGCCAAGTCTACCATGCACTCAGTCCTTTTCTTTCTGTAATTCCAGTTTAAGCTGGTCTATTTGATCTTTTAATTTCAGATAATCATGTATCGCGTTCACCGCTGTAAGCACGGCAAGCTTGCTTGTATCCAGTGATGGATTCTTCATGCTTATTTCTCTCATGCTATCATCAACCATGGATGCGACCAGGCGGATATGGCCGGTGCTCTCCGCACCCATGATGGTATATTGCTGTCCGTATATATCAACCGTTGTTCTGTTTTTTCTATCGTCCGGCACAATAATGCCCCCATTCTAAAGAATCCTACCTCATACTATAACATGAAGTTTTTCGTCGTGAAAGAGAGAGGACAGCCAATTCAGCCGTTAAAACGTTTTTTTTGTAAATTTACGGAAAAGAATTTAAAAAAAGGAGTCAATTTAACATGGCAAATGTCGTTTTATTAGTAAATCCTTCTGTGATGAACGAAATGGAAAAACATTATTCCGCGTCGATCATTGAAAAGAAACCTCCAGGCAGCATCTTTTCTGCCAAGCCGTCGCAGTGCACCATTACTGCCTACAAGTCTGGAAAAGTATTATTCCAAGGTTCGAATGCCGAGTTTGAATCAGGAAAATGGAGTGCTAACATCCCATCAGCTGCGGGCAAACCAGCTCCGTCCAGTTCCAATCCTGCCAAGCACAAATATTCCCCGCCGCCCGGCATCGGGCAAATGTCGATAGTAGGATCTGATGAAGTCGGGACTGGCGATTATTTTGGCCCCATCACTGTTGTAGCTGTTTATGCAAAAAAAGAGCAGCTTGGGCTTTTGAAAGAAATGGGTGTGCAGGACTCTAAAAACCTGAAAGATAAGCAGATCATGGAAATCGCATCACAAATCAGGCACGTTGTTCCATTCTCGCTTGTCACATGCGAGAATCCTAAATACAATGCAATGCAGGCACAAGGCATGTCACAGGGTAAAATAAAAGCCCTTCTGCATAACGCTGCAATCAAGCATGTGTTAAATAAAATTCCGGAAAAGCCCGAAGGAATTCTAATCGACCAGTTTGCCCAGCCTGGTGTATTTTTCAATTACTTAAAAGGACAGCAGCTTTTTGAATCGGATTCCATTTATTTAAGCACAAAAGCAGAAGGCATCCATCTCAGTGTGGCAGCAGCCTCTATTCTGGCGCGATTCGCCTTTATCAGGCATATTGAAAAGCTCAGCGAAAAAGCAGGCTTCACAATCCCTAAAGGTGCAGGCCCTGCAGTGGACGAAGCTGCAGCAAGGCTAATCCGCGAAAAAGGCATAGACGCACTCAATGAATTCACCAAAACCCACTTCGCCAACACAGAAAAAGCCAAACGCCTATATCAGAAAAAATATAAATAAAAATGCGCAAAGTGGAACAAAGACTAATAACGCCGCGTCCTGCGGCAACGTCTTTGTGACCCCCATCTGGGGGCCTTCGATTTGCATAAGACGCGCAAGAATAGAAGGCTCTCTTTGCCTTCAATTCTTGCGTGGCTTATGACTCGAGAGGCTAGGCGCTGAAGCTGGATTACATAAAAAGCGCAAGCGCCTTGATCAGCCCCCGAAGCAAATAGGGTTTCGGATATGGAAGGCGCTCTTTGCCTTCTGTGGCCGAAACATCTTTCAATGATCGAAGGCTAAGTGCTCTGCATCCTGCAGAAACGCCTTCATGACCTGCATCCTGCAGGCCTCAGGGGGCTAGGCGCTGGAGCTGGATTACATAAAAAGCGCAAGCGCCTTTATGACCCCTATCCTGGGGGCCTAAGCAGAAGAAAGCAGTCTGGCATTTGGCCAGACTGCTTTTTCTGAAGTTTTTGTTATCCTCTTAATTCTGCTCCGAATTGCTCTTTAACTGCTGAAAGCACTTTTTCATGCGCTTTTGTTACATCTTCGTCAGTCAGTGTGCGTTCAGGATCAAAATATTTCAGAGAATATGCGAGCGATTTTTTCCCTGGCTCCATACGCTCTCCTTCGTATAAGTCAAACACATTTACTTCTTTGAGCAATTTTCCGCCTGCCTTGGCAATGGCTTGCTGAATATCCCCGGCTGCTGTTTCGCTGTCACAGACAAGAGCGATGTCGCGTGTAATGGAAGGGAAACGCGGAATCATGCTGTATGAAACAGGAGTTCCCGAAGCTTCTGCCAGAGCTTTGAAGGAAAGTTCAAATACATAGGTTTCTTTCAAATCGAGCTCTTTTTGAAGAGTCGGATGGACCTGGCCCACAAAGCCGATGACTTCTTCATTTAACAGTACCTGAGCAGTCCTGCCCGGATGCATGTCGGCAATTTCAGCTTGCTTGAAGGAAATTTGCCCTTCCAATCCAAGTGCAGCAAACGCTGTTTCCAGAATACCTTTTGCAACATAGAAATCAGCTGGCTTCTTTTCGCCCTGCCATGGATTTGATTCCCAAAGCCCTGTAATGGCACCGGCTAAATGTTCTCTTTCCTCAGGAAGATCTTCTCCCTCTTTCTTCAGGAAGACAGAGCCAATTTCATATAAAGCCAATGAGTCGTTTTGTCTGGCACTATTATATTTCAATACTTCAAGTAGCTGCGGAACGATGCTTAAGCGAAGCTGGCTGCGCTCCTCGCTCATCGGCATGGCGAGCCTGATGGACTCTCTTTTGGAAAGGGCAAACTGCGCTGATTTCTCTTCGCTGGTCAAGGAATACGTTACAGCCTGGTATAGTCCTGCACCTTCAAGGACACGGCGCATCATGCGGCGTTTAAGCTGATAATCTGTCAGGCCTCCAGGAGCAGAAGCTGAAACCGGCAAGGTAGTCGGAAGATAATCATAGCCATAAAGACGGGCAACTTCCTCTATTAAATCTGCTTCAATTGTGATATCACCGCGGCGGGTCGGGACAGTCACGGTAAAGGTGCCATTGTCTTCAGACACTTGGAATTGTAGTCTTTCAAAAATGGATACTACCTCTGATGCCTGAAGCTCAGTTCCAAGCAGGCTGTTGATTTTTTGCAGGGTAATGCTAACAACAGCCGGTTCAGCTGTTAATGTATCATGCTCTACTGAGCCTGCCAGAACTGTTCCATTTGCATATTGGGCTATTAATCCGGCCGCTCTTTCAGCAGCCTGCCGCACTCTTTCGGGATCGACCCCTTTTTCAAAACGTGCACTTGCTTCACTGCGCAATGAATGGTCCTTGGACGTTTTCCTTACCACTGCACCTGAAAAATAAGCAGATTCAAGAATGACAGTAACCGTATCATTTTTAACCTCTGAATTAGCTCCGCCCATCACACCTGCAATGGCAACTGGTTCTTTTCCGTTGGTAATAACAAGGTGATCAGGTGTCAGCGTTCTTTCAGCATCATCCAATGTCACGATTTTTTCTCCATCATGTGCGCGCCTTACGATAATTTCCTTTGATCCAAGACGGTCATAATCAAATGCGTGCAAAGGCTGGCCGTATTCAAGCAAAATGTAATTCGTGATATCTACCACATTGTTGTGGGGACGGATTCCGCTGGCCATCAAACGGCCTTGAAGCCATAAAGGCGACGGCCCTACTTTTACATTTTTAATAATTTTTGCCACATATAGAGGGTTATCTTCAGGTGCTTCTACCTGAACAGTAAGCAAGCCGCTTGCTTTTTCATCGGTTTCTTCAGCAGAAATCTCCGGCCATTTTACTTCACGGCCAAGAATGGCAGCCACTTCATAGGCGACTCCAATCATACTTAGGCAATCAGACCTGTTCGGTGTAAGTCCAAGTTCTAGTACCGCATCATCCAGTCCAAGGTATTCCAATGCATTTTCGCCGACTTTTACATCATTCGGAAATACATAGATGCCTGTAGCATAATCCTTGCTGATTAACTTGGATTCAATGCCCAGCTCCTGAAGCGAGCAAATCATGCCATTTGATTCTTCTCCGCGCAGCTTGGCTTTTTTTATTTTGAAATTCCCAGGCAAAACCGCTCCGACAGTAGCAACTGCCACCTTTTGCCCTTTATCAACATTGGGGGCGCCGCAGATAATCTGAATCGGATTTTCTCCGCCGACATCCACCTGGCATTTATTTAATTTATCTGCATTGGGATGCTGTTCTTTTTCAAGGACATGGCCGATGACAACACCTGAAATACCTTCACTCTTTTTTTCTACACCTTCAACTTCAATGCCGCTTTTTGTGATTTTTTCAGCAAGCTCATCAGGAGTGATTCCGGATAAATCCACATAATCCTGCAGCCATTTATATGATACAAACATGATTTTCCTCCTCAGAAATGTTTTAGCTCAAATATTAGTATCCATAGCAGCGCTTAGGATTCGAATTGTTCAAATTGCTTTAGGAAACGGATATCATTTGTATAGAAGTGGCGGATATCATCAATACCATATTTCAGCATGGCGATTCGCTCTGGTCCCATACCGAATGCAAAACCAGAATATTTTTCAGGATCAAAGCCGGCCATCTCCAGCACATTCGGATGCACGATACCTGCTCCAAGGATTTCAATCCAGCCTGTTCCCTTGCAGACACTGCAGCCTTTTCCGCCGCAGATTTTGCAGGAAATGTCCATTTCCACTGATGGCTCAGTGAACGGGAAGAAGCTTGGGCGCAGGCGGATTTCCCGGTCCTGGCCGAACATTTTCTTGGCAAAAACTTCAAGTGTTCCCTTAAGGTCGCTCATGCGGATATTTTCATCAATCACAAGGCCTTCAATCTGCATGAACTGGTGAGAGTGTGTGGCATCGTCATTGTCCCTGCGGTATACCTTTCCTGGACAGATGATTTTAACCGGGCCTTTTCCTTTGTGCTTCTCCATCGTTCTTGCCTGTACAGGGGATGTATGGGTACGCATTAAAATTTCTTCTGTAATATAGAAGGAATCCTGCATATCGCGAGCGGGATGGCCTTTAGGCAAATTAAGCGCCTCAAAGTTGTAGTAATCTGTTTCTACTTCAGGTCCTTCCGCAACGGTATAGCCCATTCCGATGAAAAGATCTTCTATTTCTTCAATGACTTTTGTGAGCGGGTGATGGCTTCCTTTTTTGACAGGGCGTCCTGGCAATGTGACATCAATTTTTTCAGCTGCCAGCTTTTCGTTCACAGCTGCTGTTTCAAGTGCCTGCTGCTTTTCCTCGATCTTCTGTGCAATAGCTTCACGTACTACATTGGCAAGTGCGCCAACTTTCGGGCGTTCTTCCGCAGAGAGCTTGCCCATTCCGCGCAATACCTCTGTAATGGGTCCTTTTTTACCTAAATAAGCAACTCGGATATCATTTAATTCCTTTAATTCAGAAGCATTCACAACCTTTTGAAGTGCTTCCTCCTGAAGTTCCTGGAGACGTTCTTGCATGGTTTTTCCTCCTTTTATTTCTTAAATATGGGTATGTAGCACTTGCTTGCAATTTTTATGAAGGATGACAAACTTTTGGAATGCAAAAAAACCCCATCCCAGAAAGGGACGAGGTTTATGTATTCGCGGTACCACCCTTATTAGCGCCAATACTAACGGCGCTCACTTGACAAAGATAACGGCTTTTCACCGATGCATCATTCAACCCTTGGATTATCCCGATGCCGACTCGAGAGCTGAAATTTCACACTGGCAGTCCCATAAAATGCTTTCAGTCAAGGCATTTATCCCTGTAATGGCTTTCCGGTGCTACTTGTCTCCGTCATAGTCTTTCAATTTTTCAATTTGTTATATATTATATTATAATTCCGCTTTGTATTCAAATCGAATTATATTATTGCTTACGAAGGGCATACATTAAAATCGCTGATGCTACGCCCACATTCAGGGATTCGCTTTTTCCGTAAATAGGAATATATAAATTTTGCGTGGTTTTTTTCAGCAGATCCTTATTGACACCCTGCCCCTCGTTGCCGACCAGAATGGCAAAAGAATCCGATTTATCTGCCGTTTCATAAGAAACTGCCCCTTCTAATGCGGTGCCGTAAACCGGGATGCCGCGCTCCTGAAGCCCGGCTATTGCTTCAGAAAGATCTCCCTTCATGATTGGCATATGAAATAAACTTCCCTGTGTCGACCGTATCACTTTAGGATGATAAAGATCTGCACAGCCTTCGCCGAGTATGACCATATCCATTCCTGCAGCATCTGCTGTCCGGATCATAGTTCCAATGTTGCCCGGATCCTGCACGGCATCAATGAGGAGGATTTTTTCAGGATTCATTTCCTCGAGATTCCATGGCTTCTGCTCGCAAACGGCAATGATTCCCTGCGGAGTTTCCATATCAGAAATAGCCTTCATTACGTCTTCGCTTACATATGTAACATCAGTGCCTTCCAATTTAAAGGAAACAGGAAGCTCTTTTTCCTTTGAAAGAATGACTTCCGTTACAACGTCAGTTTCTTTTAATGCCTCTTCCACTAAGTGAAAACCTTCAATTATATACTTTCCCGTCTTATCCCGCTCTTTTTTGCCTAAAAGCTTTTTCCATTGCTTTACCTTCGGATTTTTTGCTGATTCTATAAAATTCAAGGCAAATTGCCTCCTCTTTTTTCAATGATTGTCCTATTATAACGCAATTAGCATACATAATGCATGCACCATTGTGAAAAACTATGTCCGTGAGTAATCATGATTTAAGGGAGGATTGACAATGAATTTAAACCTTCGAAATGCGATTATCCACAACGTAAGCGGCAACTCGCAGGATCAGCTGCAGGATACAATCGTCGATGCCATCCAAAATGGTGAAGAAAAGATGCTTCCTGGTCTTGGCGTACTGTTCGAAGTCATTTGGCAAAATGCCTCAAATGAGGAAAAAAGCGAAATGCTTCAAACGCTGGAAAGCGGATTAAAAAAGCAATAGCCGGGTATCCGGCTATTGCTTTTTTTCCTTTTGTCCCGCGCAATTGGCGGCAGATTAGTCCGCCTTCTTAGGGCTTCCTGCCAGTTCATTTAAACCTCATAAATGATCGGTATTGATCCTATTTTTAAAAAGGTCATCATGAACGATTGGATTATCATCAGAATCCATCTGAACATCTTCTTCTGGATCCAGTTTCTCCTTATAATGCGCTTCCTCAGACTTTTTCTTTTCTATTTCCAATTCTTTATCACGTATGCTTTTTGTTTTTGAACGGCTGCCGCTGTCATCATCGCCATCCTTGCCAATCGCAGTGAAAGCATTTGTATTGAGGCGGCCGCTTCCAGCCACAAGATTCTGCTCCGTTCCAGTTGTGCTATGCACTTCAGGGGAACCAGGCTCTTTGCGGGAACCAGAATGTGCATTGTCCAGTTCTGCCGTAGCTGCCGGGTTAGGGAAAATATTTGGATCCGGATTTTCCGTAACTCCTGTTTCAATGGAACCTTCAGGACTCCGTCCATTCTCTCTTGAAGAATGGACGGAGTTTACGAGAAGGTCATCTTGATTATCCTCCTTATCCACCAGCACGAGCAGTTTGCCTTCATCAACATCACTCACATACGCTGAAATTTCACGATCCGACAGATCACTGTTTCCCAATTGGTCTTTGAGGTCAAATGTGCCTTCATTTGTCAGGAATCTCATGACTTTATCCATAAATGTATCATCATAGGTATCTTCATCAGTTGTAATGGTTTTTACATCTGTCTTTTCGGTTGAGCCGAAAAAATCCAGCCTATCTTCCTTATCGGCTACAATTGTAATATCCCCGCTGTCATAGCCCTTTGCCTTTAAAATATTAATTGCTCCCTGCACCTCTGAACTGCTGTCAAAAATCCCGAAAACACTTTTCACCATAGTAACTCCTCCTCTGCTTCCATTTTTCCGTATAGTATTAACTATCTATACCCGCACTATAATTCTGTAAACAAAAAAAGCGAAAGCGCCTTGGTAGCGGAACAAAGACTAAGGACGCCGCGTCCTGCGGCAGCGTCTTCGTGACCCCCGACCTGGGGGCCCCCGACCTGCAAAAGGCGCATATGAAAAGAAGGTCCTCTTTGCTTTCAGTTCTTATGTGGCTTACGACCTTGAGAGGCTAGGCGGTGAATTCCGAAGATGGGCAGCGCAGCTATAAAAAAACAGGCCCCTTTTAAAAAAGGAACCTGCTGTAACACGGATGTTTCACTTTATTCGTAAATGATTTTGTCTACTGTTTCACGGTCAAGGCGCTTGATTACTTCAACAATCAGCTTGACGGCATTTTCGTAATCATCGCGGTGAAGCATCGCTGCATGGGAATGGATGTAACGTGTTGCGATGGTAATAGCCAGAGCCGGCACACCGTTGGCAGTCAAGTGAATGGAGCCGGCATCTGTTCCCCCGCCTGGAATGGATTCATACTGATATGGGATGTTCAGCTCATCCGCTGTATCTGTCACAAGCTCACGCAAGCCTTTATGAGAGACCATGGATGCATCATAAATTACAATTTGCGGGCCTTTTCCCATTTTGCTTAATGCTTCGCGCTCAGAAATCCCCGGCGTATCGCCCGCAATGCCTACATCAACTGCAAAACCGATATCAGGCTGAATTTTAAATGTGGAGGTTTTCGCGCCCCGAAGACCTATTTCCTCCTGGACGGCTCCCACGCCGTATACTACGTTAGGATGATCGCTTCCGTCGAGCTGCTTAAGCACATCAATGGCAATCGCACAGCCAATGCGATTATCCCAAGCTTTAGCAAGAAGGAGCTTTTCATTATTCATGACTGTGAACTCGAAGTATGGAACAACCATATCTCCAGGTCTTACTCCCCAAGACTGTGCTTCTTCTTTGCTGGATGCTCCGATATCAATGAACATATCTTTAATTTCAACCGGCTTTTTTCTTGCTTCAGCACTTAAAATGTGAGGAGGCTTAGAACCGATAATTCCTGTTACCTCTCCATTGCGGGTAACGATTGTGACCCGCTGTGCAAGCATCACCTGTGACCACCAGCCACCAACAGGCTGAAAGCGAAGAAAGCCCTTATCATCAATCTGGGTAATCATAAAGCCTACTTCATCAAGATGGCCGGTCACCACGATTTTCGGTCCATCTTCTTTACCTGTTTTTCTGGCAATTAAACTGCCTAATCCGTCAGAGGTAACTTCATCTGCAAACGGAGCTATGTATTCTTTCATGACTTTCCTTACTTCACTTTCATTTCCTGGAATGCCTTTAGCGTCAGTAAGATCTTTCAGCATGGTTAGAGTTTCATCTAATTTCACCATCAAAAAGTCCCCCCCTTTTTCTTATGTTCAAGCTATATTATACAAAAATAATCAGGAATTCACAAAATTTTTTCATAATTGGCGCCTATTCGTCAATTCTTGCAGTTTATCCTGCAATAATTGGCCACAACTCCCGCGGATGTATGCGTCACTTTTATTAAAAATCTTCAATACCCCTGTTTTTGCCGATCGTAATTGACTTCATTTTTGCTTAAATACGCTTCTTCGATATCTTGTCCGGAAAAACCAAGCATCACACCTAAAGAAATGAATGACTGAAACATTTCCCGATACGCTTCATTCGAAAGCTGCTTCCTGAAGTCCTGAATTTTAGCATATACCTCCAAAAACTGTGACGTCAGGCTGCTCTCACTCTGTTTTGGTTCCAAATCAAGAACCGTATCCTCCAGATTCAGGGATATCCCAAGCGACAGCAGAAAGTGGATGCCGTCTACATATTCCTCCAGAATTGTTTCACGGTCTGAAGGCCCTTTTACGCTCCAAAATTTAAAGGTTCTTGTTTCATTAGCAAGCTCTCCTGTTTCCACCAGCAGTGCCAGCACTTTTTTCTCCATCACATCTTCTTTTTTGATTCCATGCTGCTCTTCTATATGGGCATCCAATGCAGCCTGCATGCTAAACAGCTTATGTAAATTCATCGTTCTTATCCCTGCCTTTTGATATTTCATTGTATTCACAGCCACAGTTAACGGATTTATAGCAAAATGTTGAAACTTATTAAAAATCATATCGTACATATAGTAAAAGCATTGAATTCTTCAATTATACAGGAGGCAACTATGATCATGGCCATTCGGATGATGCTGCTTGCATTCATCATTTTTATCATTTACTCTTTCTTTCATTATATAGCAAGTCCGCGCCGTAAATTGCATCACGCCCATAAACAGAAAAAGTTCTATTTCCTTGATGACCAGTGTGATATCAGGAGGAATTTTTTCGTTACCTTTAACGGCTTCCTTTATGAAGGGGAAAAATATCTCCATCATGAGGGAAAATCCCACCAGGTGCGTTCCATCTCTATCTGGGAAATAAAAAAAGAATCACTCCCGGAGCCGACAGCAGAGGACATTTTAAAAATTGAAGGTATCATTAAAACACGTTACCCTGATGCCATCATCGATTGGAAAAATTCTCTATATCATCATAAAAATACTTGAAGTGAGGGGAGGCAAAAGCCTTGCAGATTTCTTTCTCCATGGCCGGTCTGCAGCGCCTCCGGCTTATTGTATGTTATTAGCTCGTTTTTCTGACAGCAGCATATCGATATGCGGTATGTAATCATCGATGTAAGGCTCAGAAATCGCCTTAAAACCAAAGGATCCATAAAAATCTTCCAAGTATGCCTGCGCTTGGATTTTTATCACCGTTTCCCTGAGCTCATGCTGAACAAATTCAATGCCTCTCTTTATTAATTCATGAGCCAGCCCATTTCCTCTAAATTCCTTTTTCACCAAAACCCGGCCCAAGGAGGCTTGTTTATATGAAACCCCTGGAGGTACAACCCTTAAATAGGCCTGCATGACTCCCTCCTCCTCCAGAAAGAGGTGATAGCAGGCTGTATCTTTTCCGTCAGCCTCAAGATAAGGGCAATTTTGCTCCACAACAAATACCCGTGTTCTTTCTTCTAAAATCCTATAAATTTCATGATTCGTCAACTCGCTAAATTTCTTCAGTACCCAGCTCATATGAATCCTCCGCTTCTGATTTGACTCATTTGTAATATCATCAAATGCCCGATTCTTCCATTGTAAGCCCGTAAAAGAAATCATACAAACAGAAAAGGGAGAATAGCTTCCTATTCTCCGCTTTTAAAAGCAAGTTATTTTTCATCAGGGACAGCACAGCTGCCATCTGCACAAAAAGCATCTGCTGGATTATTACCTGAAAGATCCTTAAGCTGCGGTAAGGGATTTTCCTCTTGCCATACCTGCTGAAGTGCTCCGGTAAAAGTTTCGGCTGGCTGTGCTCCTGAAATCGCGTATTTTTGATTGATTACAAAATAAGGAACTCCTGTAATCCCGTATTGCTGTGCTTTGCTTTCATCCTGGCGAACATCAGCGGCATACGCATTTTTGTCGCTTAATACCTCTTCCGCTTTCACCCTGTCCAAGCCGGAAGCCTCAGCTATATCTGCCAGAACCTCAGGATCACTGACAATCTTAGACTCTGTAAAATACGCGTAAAGAAGCTTTTCAGTCAGCACTGCTTCTTTTCCATGAAGCTTGGCAAACTTAGCCAGGCGATGTGCATCAAATGTATTCGTGGGTTTCATGTTCTCGAAATTAAACTCCAAGCCTTCACTTAGCGCCTGCTGACCAACTCCCGCGTTAGCCTGCTTAGCTTGTTCAATGCTCATGCCATACTTCTTAGCCAGCATTTCATGAATATTTTCACCCGTATTCAGTGCTGAATTAGGATCCAGCTCGAAGCTCTTAAACTCCACTTCTACTTCATCTTTATGAGGAAATTGAGAAAGCGCTGCTTCTAAACGGCGTTTTCCTATATAACAAAACGGACAAACAAAATCAGACCATACTTCAATTTTCATACTGGCACCTCTTTTATACAAGATAGTTTCTATAGTAGCATATTACTCAGAAAAACGTACACAAGATGCACACCCTCTTATCTCCAGCATGCACAAAGCCCCGAATAATCATGATCCGAGGCTTTGTGCATGTTATTCAGCAGTCTCTTTCCATTTATCTTCCATCAGCATTTTGCCTGGCCAAGTATAGGCCATGATGCCGTAGCTGATCCTGTAATGACCGCCACTTTGTTATCTAATCTGCCCAATTAAATGACCTCCCACTGATTTATGTTTTAAGCTATGTTAAAGGATAATGTGAATTTTATAATAAAAAGAGAACTCAGTAGTAATTGAGTTCTCTTTTAAATATACCGCATTTAAATAGCCTATTGGGAAATTAAGTATTTTTCTTTAAATATTGGACTCAATTCGCTCCAAACATCAAATTTATTTCCATTTAAATCATAGAAAACAAAGTTTCTTCCAGAGTGTCCTCTGTTTTCAATTTCTCCAACTCTAATTTGTTTTTCACTAAAATCTTTATGTATAGTTTCTAAAGCACTTAACCCGTTAACTTCAAAAGTTAATGAAAAACGTTCTTCGCCGTGTATATCATAAAAATTTGAGCTTTGATTTTCATTAGACTTTACAAGAAATATGCTTTGATTAGCAAAGTTAAGTATCGCTTTATCTTCATCTTTATAACTTAATTCAGCCCCCAATTTGTTCACATACCATTCTGAAGAAAGTTCTACATTTGAGACTGGAATATAAGTTGTACCAACTCTTAATAATTTTTCTCTCAATCATTTCTCCTCCTTATAAGTTTCTATTTGGAAAATTATGACAACCTAAGTTTATCATAGGTAACACACGTTGAGAACAGGGAACTTTCAACAATCATCTTGTTAACTGTTATGTCATCATTTCGATGCCTGATTTGGTCGAAGAATTGAAACCAACTCAAATAATGGCCGAGGTATTTTGTTGCCACACCATAAAATCGATTTATCCAGCCCTTCAAACGACTATGATAACTATTCACATTTTGAATATGATATACGCCTCGAACACGTTCCTTACCATCTGATTTTAATCTGTAATGCTCAAGCCCTTTTTCTTTGGCATAAGTCATAAATGCCCGCCAAGCATCTGCCTCTTTAAATACCGGTTCGCTTGCAGAATAAGAAGCTAAAGAGTTCACGAAAAACTCTTTTAGACGGTATTGGTCTGCTGTACTTAGCTTTCTGATTTCTTGGATAATGTCCTTCAATGTCATTCTTAACAGCTCGCCCTCGTACTTTTTTGATACATTATAGAACAATCGTTCGATTTTTTCAAATATCAACAGAGTTATTTAACATAGCTATGTTTTAAAAAACCCCGTATCCCGGGAGGTTTTGATGCAAATAAATAAACGGCTTCTCCTAAGAAGCCGCTGCTTTCGTAAAAAAGGCACTCGTCCATTCAGCTTTAGTTACTGGATCGTTAAATAAACCATAGCCAGAAGCTGCAAGATCATCAGGAGGGGAAAGCCGAATGCAAAGGAAGCATGCTTTGTTTTATGGCGAAAATTCCTCATTCCCGCAAATCCGCCGGTTCCTCCCCCCACCCAGGCAAGGAGCCATAGGGTTGCTTCGCTGATCCGGTACTCATGTTTTCTTGCCTTTCTTTTATCGATGCCCATTATGGTAAAAGAAATGATATTAATGATAACAAAATAAATCCATAGCACTTCCATGCCTGACATGTCCTTCACTCCAATTCTTCCACATATGAAAAAAGCCACTCTCCCGAAAGAGAATGGCTTCTTTAACAGATCAAATTTGATCTTATTTTTCGTATTGCTGTTTTGCAGCTGTTGCTAATTGAGCAAATGCTTGTTCATCAGAGATAGCAAGCTCAGCTAGCATTTTACGGTTAACTTCGATACCTGCAAGCTTCAAGCCATGCATTAAACGGCTATAAGAAAGACCGTTCATGCGTGCTGCTGCATTGATACGAGTGATCCAAAGTTTGCGGAAGTCGCGCTTTTTCTGGCGACGGTCGCGGAAAGCATACAATAATGATTTCATTACTTGCTGATTAGCAACTTTATATAATGTATGTTTGGAACCGTAGTAACCTTTGGCTAATTTAAGAACTTTTTTACGACGTTTGCGAGTAACAGTACCGCCTTTTACACGTGGCATGTTATTTCCCTCCTATTTCAATCGATAACTCGATCTTACTTAATATTGTCTAGCATATGACGAATACGTTTGAAGTCACCTTTGCTTACAAGGCTAGCTTTGCGCAGCTTACGCTTTTGCTTAGTAGATTTGTTAGCAAATAAATGGCTTGTATAAGCGTTTGAACGCTTAAGTTTGCCGGATCCAGTTTTTTTGAAACGTTTTGCAGATCCGCGGTGTGTTTTCATTTTAGGCATAAGGTATTCCTCCTCATTACATTACTTTTCGTTTTTCGGTGCTAAAACCAGGAACATGCTGCGGCCATCCATTTTTGGGTGTGATTCAATGGTCGCCACTTCTTTACATGCAGCTGAGAAACGGTCTAGTACACGCTGGCCGATTTCCTTATGCGTGATTGCACGCCCTTTGAAACGGATAGAAGCTTTCACTTTATCGCCTTTTTCAAGGAACTTGATTGCATTCCGAAGTTTTGTATTGAAGTCATGCTCATCAATAGTTGGGCTCAAGCGAACCTCTTTTAAGCTAATTACTTTTTGATTCTTGCGTGCTTCTTTGTCTTTCTTTTGCTGCTCGAAGCGGAATTTTCCGTAGTCCATTATACGGGCTACCGGAGGCTTTGCATTCGCAGCAACTAATACTAGATCAAGATTTGCACGAGCGGCAATGTCCAATGCCTCGAATTTCGTTTTGATTCCAAGCTGTTCTCCGTTTTGGTCAATAAGACGAAGTTCACGGGCCCGGATGCCCTCGTTTACCATCATGTCTTTACTAATAGTTAGCCACCTCCAAGGATATTTAGCGAATACAAGCGTTCGGGCTGAAGAAACCAACTCACTGCCAACGCTTTCGCTTGCCATTGCCATGATCTGTTTAGTTTGCATCTACTTTTAATCAATAAAAAAGTGTGGATGCATAGAAACACCCACACAGATAGACTAGATAGAATCATTCCAAATAATCAAATCATGAAACCTGTTAACAACACGATTTGCGTCAACCAGGTGAGAAGCGGGTGCTTCTTCTTTTCCTCAAACTCGTATTCAATTTACCTTAGAAAATATATCATAAACACAGATGTTTTGTCAAATACATTACTTTGTTTTTCACAACAAAAATTATCTTATCAAATATCTGGTGTTTTGGCAATAAGTTTTGTGAAAATATATAAAATATCCTTAACCAAGGAGCTTCGACATGCAGAATTCATCTGCAAACTTTCCTCCGAAATACAGCGAGTCCCGTTTAGTGCCTTCGATCTCAAACCCCATTTTTTTATATAATGCGATGGCAGCTTCATTATGAGTGATCACAGTAAGCTCAAGTCTATGCAGGTTCAGCCTTCTTGCGTGTTCTTCACACTCAGCGAATAAACGGGTGCCGGCGCCTTTTCCTCTTGCCTGCTCTGCCACGCCGATTACAATATATGCTTTATGGCGTGCCCTTTCATTCCTGTTTCCAAGGAGCATTAAATAGCCGATTAGTTCTCCATTATTTCCTTCCGCAATAAAAATATTTGTAACACCTTCGTTCCCTGCCCTCAAAAATCTTTCCTCGAGCATTTCGGGCCTTACCTTTCTTTCACCTGGATTAAAAAGCATAAAGCCTGATTCATCTGCATGCTCCATCAATTCTGCCAAAGCTTTCGCATCTTTTTGCACTGCTGTACGGATTTTCATAATTTTCTCCTCCCCTATAAAGCGCAAGCGCCTGTTCAGCCCTGACAAGCATAAGACGCATCCGAATAGAAGGCGCTCTTTGCCTTCAATTCGGATGTGGCTTATGACCTCGAGGGGCTAGGCGCTGAAGCTGGATTGCATATAAAGCGCAAGCGCCTGTTCAGCCCTGACAAGCATAAGACGCATCCGAATAGAAGGCGCTCTTTGCCTTCAATTCGGATGTGGCTTATGACCTCGAGGGGCTAGGTGCTGGAGCTGGATTTACATATAAAGCGCAAGCGCCTGTTCAGCCCTGACAAGCATAAGACGCATCAGAATAGAAGGTGCTCTTTACCTTCAATTCTGATGTGGCTTATGACCTCGAGGGGCTAGGCGCTGAAGCTGGATTGCATATAAAGCGCAAGCGCCTGTTCAGCCTCGACATGCATAAGGCGCGTAAGAATAGAAGGCGCTCTTTGCCTTCAATTCTTACGTGACTTATGACCCCGAGAGGCTAGGCGCTGAAGCTGGATTGCATATAAAGCGCAAGCGCCTGTTCAGCCTCGACATGCATAAGGCGCGTAAGAATAGAAGGCGCTCTTTGCCTTCAATTCTTACGTGACTTATGACCCCGAGAGGCTAGGCGCTGGAGCTGGATTACATAAAAGTGAAAGCGCCTTGTTGCACGGATTAAAAAAAGGCCATGCCCCTTTCAGTGCAAATATTAACTGCACAGCTTATGGAGTCATGGCCCTTTGATGGAATATCGATTCATTCTGCCGCGTACGGCGGCATGCCCAATACTTCTTAGGCTTATAGTTTCGCTTCTTGCTTTATGGCTTTTACAAACTCATCAAAAGCTACTGTTTCAGACTTTTGTTCTCCGTATTTACGGACATTGACGCTGCCTTCATTGCTTTCATTATCCCCTACTACAAGCATATAAGGGATTTTCTGCATTTGGGCTTCACGGATTTTATAGCCGATTTTTTCATCCCGCTGATCCAGGGATACACGAAGTCCTTGGGCCTGCAGCTTTTCCTGTACTTCCTTGGCATAGCTGAGGTGAATTTCAGGTGATACAGGAATAACCTGAACCTGGACAGGTGCCAGCCATGTCGGGAATGCACCTTTATATTCTTCAATCAGGAATGCGACAAAACGCTCCATTGTCGATACGACTCCACGGTGGATAACGACCGGACGATGCGGCTTGCCGTCTTCACCCACATAGCTTAGATCGAAGCGTTCCGGCAATAAGAAATCAAGCTGGACAGTTGACAATGTTTCGTCCTTGCCAAGCGCCGTACGGACCTGGACATCAAGCTTAGGGCCATAGAATGCCGCTTCGCCTTCTGCTTCGAAATACTCAAGCCCAAGCTCATCCATGGCTTCCTTCAGCATGCTTTGCGCTTTTTCCCACATAGCATCATCATTGAAATATTTTTCAGTATCCTCTGGGTCACGGTAAGATAACCGGAAAGAGTAATCATTAATATCGAAGTCCTTGTATACCTCTAATACCAGATTGACTACACGTTTGAATTCTTCTTTAATCTGGTCCGGGCGTACGAATAGATGAGCATCATTCAATGTCATTCCGCGGACACGCTGCAATCCTGAAAGCGCACCTGACATTTCATAACGGTGCATAAGCCCAAGCTCGGCGATACGGATTGGAAGCTCGCGGTAGCTATGGATGTCATTTTTATAAATCATCATATGATGCGGGCAGTTCATCGGACGAAGAACAAGCTGCTCATTCTCCATTTCCATGACAGGAAACATGCCGTCCTGATAATGATCCCAGTGTCCTGAAGTTTTATATAAATCTACGCTTCCCATAACAGGAGTATATACATGGTCATAGCCTAAACGCTCTTCTTTATCCACAATATACCGCTCGATGACACGGCGGATAGTCGCGCCCTTTGGCAGCCACATCGGAAGCCCCTGGCCAACCTTCTGGGAGCTTGTAAACAGGCTCAGTTCTTTTCCAAGCTTGCGGTGGTCGCGCTCTTTTGCTTCTTCTAGCATCTGTATATGCTTATCAAGATCTTCTTTCTTGAAGAAAGCTGTTCCATATATACGCTGAAGCATTTTATTGTCGCTGTTTCCTCTCCAATAAGCACCAGCAATGCTCAAAAGCTTGAATTCCTTGATTTTGCCTGTTGAAGGAACATGGATTCCGCGGCATAGGTCAAAAAATTCTCCCTGCTCATAAAGCGTTACCTGCTGCTCTTCAGGAATGGCTTCGATAAGCTCCAGCTTATATTCGTCCCCAATTTCCTTGAATTTGCTGATTGCTTCATCGCGGCTTACCTCTTTGCGGACGATTTCAAGATTTTCATTCACGATTTTTTTCATTTCTTTTTCAATCTTCGGCAAATCTTCTGGAGTTAACGACTCTTCAAGATCCATATCATAGTAGAATCCGCCTTCAATAACCGGGCCAACGCCAAATTTAGCATTTTTAAACAAACGTTTAACAGCCTGCGCCATTAAATGCGCTGTACTGTGGCGAAGAACCTCAAGAGCTTCCGCGCTATCTTGTGTAACGATTTCTATTGAACCATCTTCAGTAATCGGACGCTTTAAATCATACAGCGCGCTGTTGAATTTTCCGGCTATTGATTTTTTCTTTAGTCCCGGGCTGATTGAAAACGCAATGTCTTCAGTTGTAGTTCCGGCCGGAAACTCTTTTACAGCACCGTCTGGAAATGAAATCTTGATTGATTCTGACATTCAAATCTCTCCTTTTTACTTCTATTTTTTATTCCCGGGCACTGGCCCGAAAGCCAGACAGGGGTTTAAAAAAACACAAAAAAAGCCCGCCCCTGTATAAAATACAGGGACGAGCTTTATCATCTAAGATTAACCCGCGGTTCCACCCTTGTTTCATTCCCAATCTAAGGAAATGACACTCGTGACTTTTAACGGCAGCTTCCCGTCAGCCAATACTTGCATAAGCGTTCCTGGCTGAAGTTTAGAGGCGGTAAGCGTACTAATCGTGCTGGGAAGCTTTCAGCCGTGTCCTCCCTCTCTGACAGCCCGTACTTAGAATGCCCTTGTCCTCATCATAACTTTTTCGAATGTTTTTTTCATAGTATGTAGGAAATTATAAAGTGTTATGTAAAGAAAAGCAAGACCATTTTCACAGACTTTTTTAAAAGTTATTCCGCTTTCAGCCTGCTATGCAAAGCCATTTTGCTCACTGAACGTATGGAGGGGCTTGATGACCGTTCTTTCCTCAAAAATCCTGCTGATGGTCCGGATCAATCCGTCCTCGCTTTCATTCGTATACAAATGCAAAGAAGAAGGTGCAATAGAAATCAAGGGAGCCAAAACAGAAGAATCAATGTAAAAAGGATTTTTTTCGCTCATAAGCTTCCGGTCAATCAGCCGGTATACTTCCTGTTTATCCATCTTCATACACTTATCATTATAAAAGTGAAAGCCATTGTCATGGAGCAAATGTATGATGCCTGCTTTCGGCTGCCGTTCGTTCAGCATATCACGAAGCGAAGCAATGAAGTTCTGATAATCCTGTTCCAGCTTATATTCATCAATGGCGAGACCCGCGTAGTGCAGCAGGGTGCCGTAAAAAGATTTGAGCCGGAAGGTGGCAAATGAATCAAAAGAGAATGTGTCCTTTTCCAGCAGGATGTTCCTCAATCCTTCTTCAAGGATGGCCCTTTCCCCACCAAACAGGCTCTTTTTATTTTTATTTTTTTCTCCTTCTATGATGGAATGCGCAATATCAGTAATCGCCTCCACTTCTTCTCTTTCCTGAAAAAAAAACTTCTTGGTCACGATATCCTCAAGAACATTTGACAGTTTTTCCTTCAGCAAATAGGAATAAAAGACATCACTTAACATCGACAGCATCTTTTCGGCATTATTTTCTTTTATCCTGACGATCAATTTGAGGTCAGAGCTGAAATGAATATGTGAATGGAGTTCTGCCCCGTACGGATGGCCAGAAACCAATTTCTTTAAAATGATTGCTTCTGATTCGCTTTGAAAATGGATATGCACCAAATCTATTCCCCCCTAAGCCTGCCTTTCTGCTTATGTATATGGGATAAGCCTTCTATTTAGAAGCAGGAGGGGAACAGAATATGGAAAAATGAGATTTTGTGCAAAAGTTCTTTAAAGAAAGCTCTTTTCATAAAGATGGTTGTTTTTTTAATTTGTTATGAGAGGCAATCCCATTGTTAAGTCAGGTTGATTGTAGCGTAAGGTGCGAGACTCCTGCTTAGATTAGCGGAACAGGTGAGACCCCGCAGGCGCAGCCGAGGAAAGCCAGCATCCTGGAGCGGAAATCAACCACCTTGTTTCATAGCAACAAAGTTCAGGAAAACAGCCTTAAAGAAATAAAAACAGGCAGCTATCCGCAGCCGCCTGTTTTATGTATATGTTTAAAGTCTTCTATTTTTCCCGTTTAAATGGATGGGCTCTGCCAAATAGCGGATCCTCTCCATGACCCGCGCTGCTTTTACTTCTTCTTTTTCCCCTCGCTGTGAAAAGGTTAAATGATTTTTCAAGCCCTCCATGTCGAAATTGGACGTGAAAAAGGTAGGTAGATTTTCAAGCATTCTAAACTGCAGAATGGGCCCGATGACTTCATCTCTTCCCCAGCTTGTCATCGTTTCCGCACCAAAATCATCAAGCATAAGAATAGGAGCATGCTTGGTCATTTCTATTTTTTCATTAATCGTATTGTCCCCAATGGACCCTTTTAGTTCTCTGAGAAAGTCAGGTACATATACAATCAGGGAAGAAATTTGTTTTTTTGCCAGCTCATTCGCAATCGCCCCAAGCAGATATGTCTTCCCGACACCAAATTTCCCATACAAGAATAAGCCCTTCTGTTTTTTCCCAGGCTCATAATCCATCACAAAGGCCATTGCCTTTTCTCCGGCATCCATTCTGCCTGCAGACGAATCACTCAAATAAAAATCTTCTATGCCGGCAGACAGTATATCCCTCGGAACATACAGGCTCTGAATCAGCTTTTCCCGTTTGGCTTTTTCATCATGAACTATTTTCCGGGGACATGGCTCATAATGAAGATCAATTCCATTGCCTTGAAGGACCAGATGCGGCTGATAGCCTTCCATTACATTTATGCAGCCTTCAAGGCTTGGGCATTTTTCGCAGCCGTTTTTACTTTGTGTACTATATTCATAAAGCTTCATCAGGTTTTTATCCACTGTTTCCTTCGAAATGGCAGAACTGTTTTCATTTAAAAAATAACGGACATTTTCATCATTCAGGATTTCATTTTTAGTCCGTTCATACCTTTTCTGAAAATCCCCGGTATTCGCAAGCTTATTCAGCGATTTATCAATCCGTTCCATGGGCTGCTTCACCTCCAGTTTTTAACTTTCTTAATTTTTCCTCAAACTGCCTCTTCCGTTCTTCAAGACTCTCATTTTCGGTGACCTGCGCAACCGCTGCTGGAGAGCTTTCATCGTCTTCCACTTCATTCAGCCACTCTGGAACGGATTCCGTTCTTATGGCTTTTTTCGACCGGGTGTTTCCTGTTTTCTTATTATCTGCCCATTCCTGATATTGCCTGTGCTCGTTTTTGGCAAGCTCCATAGCCTCTGCAACCGTAACGACACGCTTTCTTGCCCAATGGCTCGCGATTTTTTCCACATAAGCTTTCGTCAGCTTCATATCTGTTTTAATCATCACATATTCAACAAGCACATTCGTTACTCCTGGTGTCAGGTTTTGCTTGAGCATAATATCCTCGAGAATCTGCAAATCAGATTTGGACGGCTCAGCACCGCCTGAAAGCTGGATCAGACGGCTGCGCGGCGATACGGTTTCCAAATGGCGGATATAGAGCTGTTCCTTCGTTTTAGGCTCTTCGGACTGTGAAATATATTTTAGGGGCTGAACCCTTTCAATCAGGCTTGGCATGTCAGCATGATATTCCATCTGGTACCAGTCGCGGGCTGATTTCCTCAGTTCTTCCAGATCAATTTCATTTTCTATATCAAGAGAGCCGAGAACAAGCTTTTGCATCTGTATGGGATCAATTCCATATAAAAAGGAGAGCTTTGCAATCGTGTCCCTGACCTTCAAATTAAAGGCCCTGCGCGGCACGAGGGAGGTTTTGATGCCAGCAAACAGCAAATCAAAATCAAATGTATGCTCGAATCCCTGCAGCTCTTCGCCTTCTTCCCGATTCATTAATCTCTTGGACTGGTCTACGCTTAAATCCTTCAAAGACTCATCTGTAACATACAAAGAATCAAGGTGATCCGAAGCGAAGATTTCCGCAAAAGATTTGGTTACCTGTTCATATTCCCCAACAGGCACACGATCATCACAGAAGAATTTCTTCAGGCGCATAAATTGGGCTTTTCCTACTTTTTTATACAAATAAATGTTCAGCATGCCGTCCGTGAAAAACTGTTCCGGACTTAGCGGCGGATTCACTTCATAAATAAACTGCTTGTTTTCATCAGCCTTCTTTTTATAAACCGCCAAAAGGCCGATTCCTTCAAGCTTGGTTCTCGCATCATATATCTCTCTCAAATTCATGCTCATTGTGTTCATCAAATTATAATGCAGGGAAGACTCTGACCAAAGGCGATTTTCTTCAAGCTCACTCCATAAAGTCATATAAAGGCTGATGCATACCGGCCCGATCAGCGGCTGATACAAAAGTGTCAATACTTTGCGGTCATAATCATGAAGCAGCCCTGCTGATGATACCGAATATCGGTCTACGGGAAGCAATTCCTGCCAGTGGTTGGACATCCATATTCAAACCTTTCCAAAGTGAATCATAGCGGGTGCAGGGAGCCGCAGCTGCCCGGCCGCCTGCATTCACAGTCAACAGTAGTTTGCGCAATCTTTTATGATTTCACGGCTTTTCAGTGAAAAAAAGAGCCAAAGTGGTTGCCTCAGCTCTTTTTCTCTTTATTAATTAAATCCTTCAATTCATCTATAAATACATTAATATCTTTAAACTGCCTGTACACGGATGCAAATCTGACATAAGCAATTTCATCTACCCCTGCCAGCTTGTCCATGACCATTTCGCCAATGCTGTCGCTCTTGACTTCCGATATCCCCTGGCTTCTCAGTTCCTTTTCAACGAAATTTGTAATTTCCTCTAATTCCTTCAAAGGCACAGGACGCTTTTCGCATGCCCTTATCAGGCCGCGGAGAATCTTATCCCTGCTGAATTCCTCTCGGGTTCCCCCTTTTTTCACAACGATTAAAGGTATTTCCTCAACCTTTTCGAATGTTGTGAAGCGGTACCCGCACACCTCGCATTCCCTTCGGCGGCGGATGGAGCGGCTTTCGTCTACAGGCCGGGAGTCCAATACTCGTGTGCCGTTATATTGGCAGGACGGGCATTTCATCATTTATCAGCTCCGTTTATGCAGTTCTCCCTATCCATGGAGAACGAACCATTTTCATACCATTATACTATAAAAAAGAACCTGTCAGTACAAGAAGAAATAAAGAACTGTTTAGAAGCTTCCAGAGCTTTTGGATGCCAGCAATTATGCTTTTTTTCCGGCTGCAGCCGGAAGCTTCTTGTCAAGCTGTTCGTAGGAACCAGCAGCCACCCTGCACAGAAGCGGATACACCCCGGTCAGGGAACGCTTTTCCGTGGAGACTGTAAAATCGACTGCAGTTTCAAACGGTTTTATGGTTACAACGGTTGCAATGATGGATATGCGCGGGGCCTTCCGGGTCACGGCAAAAACTTCACCGTGCTCCTTTGAAACAGATTTAATTTCAAATTGCTGTTTATTTGCAAAAATCTCTTCTGCTGCACGAAGCGCTGTTTCTGCATTCGCTTTATAATAATGCGTCCTTAGCAATTCATCTCTATGATGATCGCTCGTTTCACATTGCTGATGGTACCGTTTAAAAATAGACTGAAACAAAGCCATTACACATCATCCTTGAAATTGTTTTGATGTAACCATTATACATGTCGAACTGTGTAAAAAAAAGCATAAGCATCATATTCCGAGGAACAAAGAGCCGTAATGGCGAGGCAAGTGTGCCTGGAATTTCCTATTTCCCCGCAAATAAAAAGAGACGCCGCGCGGGCATCTCCTGAATCGTCATTAAATTATAGTGCATTAACTTTTGTATTTTTCACTTGTACAGGGCCCATTCCACGCGGAAGTTCGATATTTTCGCGTGTTTGTGCATTCAATGCCTCTGCAATGTAGTCTGCAGCAATGTGCGGATTCAAATCTCCGCATGTATACACATCTATGCTTGCATATCCGTGTTCAGGAAAGCTGTGGATAGTCAGATGCGACTCAGAAATAATTACTACTCCGCTAACTCCCTGTGGTGCAAATTTATGGAAGGCCACTTCACGGACCTCTGCTCCAGATTTTAATGCTGCATCAACAAAAACCTGCTCAATATAATTCATATCGTTTAATTTTTCGAAGTCACAGCCCCAAAGTTCTGATATTACATGTCTGCCCATTGTTTCCATGTTTATGTTTCCCCCTTAACATGATAAAAATATTTTTGTAAGTTTCACGCAAATAACTACCACGGGGGAAAGTTAGTCCAAAGAGGTCCTAACCCTTTAAGTAGCCATTATGAAGGTCTAACCCAAGAAGTTCACGAATCATAGTATACTTTGTTTATTATTACTTTGCAACATATCTTTTTCATATCCCGCTATCGGAAAATCCTGAGATTTTAAACGAAACGGGGAGTAGCCCGCACTATGCATATCATTTCCAAAATAAAAAACCATATTAAAAATGTTTTTTTGGATTCTTTATTGCTGCCCGTCTTTTACAAAGGCTGTTTTCGTAAACGTTGCTGCTATGAAACAAGGTGGTTGATTTCCGCTTCAGGATGGTCGCTCTAGCCAACCTGGTTTAACGATGGTTTCGCCTCGCAGAACTCATTAATAAACAACAACCTTTAAGAAATGAGCCAAAAAAAGAAGCTTCCCTCTTCAGGGGAGCTCCTTCCGTTTATCCTACCTTCATTTCTTTCATACTAAGCATTTCGTCCGCCACCAGGTTCACAAGGTCCACAACACGGCAGGAGTAGCCCCATTCATTATCATACCAGGCTAAAACCTTCACCTTCCTTGTTCCCATTACCATTGTGGACAGTCCATCAATGATGGCTGAATGAGGATTCGTGTTAAAATCTATTGATACAAGCGGCTCATCCGTGAAATCAAGGATTCCTTTTAACGGCCCTTTTGATGCAGCAATAAAGGCTTCATTAATCTCATCAAGAGTAACATCCCTTTTTACATCGACCACAAGATCCACAAGCGAGACATTTGGGGTCGGGACTCTTAAGGCCATTCCATGAAGCTTGCCCTTTAACTGCGGAAGCACTAGCGAAAGTGCCTTTGCTGCACCCGTAGTAGTTGGAATGATGCTTTGCCCGCAAGCCCTGGCACGCCTTAAGTCTTTATGGGGATTATCTATGTTCCTCTGATCATTTGTATAAGAATGAATCGTCGTCATTAAGCCATTTTCAATTCCGAAGCTATCCTCAAGCACCTTTGCGACAGGTGCCAGGCAATTCGTGGTACAGGAGGCATTGCTGATGATGTAGTGCACATCAGCCTGAAGCGCTTCTTCATTGACACCCATCACGATTGTAACATCTTCTTCTTTACCAGGAGCTGTTAATACAACTTTCTTAGCCCCAGCTTCAAGATGCTGTGCAGCTTTATCCCTGCTATTGAACTTTCCTGTTGCTTCAATAACAATATCTATATTCATTTCGCCCCACGGAAGCAGTCTCGGGTCGCGGTTATTAATGAGCAGCACACGGTGCCCATTCACAATAATAGAGTTTTCTTCCGCCCTTACATCCCCGTCGAACCTGCCATGGTTTGTATCATATTTAATTAAATGCACTAAGGTTTCAGCAGGATAGCTGGCATTGATTGCCGCAATGTCCAGGTTATCATTTAGAATTGCTTTACGGAAAACCATTCTTCCGATTCTTCCAAATCCATTAATCGCTACTCTTGCTTTCATGTTTCGGAACCTCCCGAATTAGTGTTATACTCATTATGTTATTTCCACAATTAGTATAGCATAATTCGTAATGAAAGCGGTAAACATTTCTCAAAAAATCATCATATTAATTAATAATGATGCCTCTGATTCACTTCCCTGATTATTTCCGCCCCAGACGCTTCCTTTCCAGGTACCGTTCGCCGAGCCTTTTCACACAGCAGACACCTTTAAATATGAAGAGATAAAAACAAAATCAATAAAGCATCATATTTAAACAAGCCATTTTTAATCTTGGCAGGTTAAAGAAAAAGGGCGATTTAGCAACCGACCATACAATGGAATTCAAATGGATATTTATGTTAAAGTCAGTGTGGGATAGCAAAGATTAATAAAATTGGACAGAGTTAGGATTAAGAAGGAAGGTATTATGAAGGATAAAAAACGAATTAAAAAGACTGCCGGTAAAGTAATACACGGTTTAACACCTGAAGAACGATTTAAAGAAATACACGGAATGTCTATTGAGGAATGGAATGCAAAACTAGAAGAAAAATTTATAGCCAAGACAGGAATGACTTTCGATGAATGGTATGTTAATCAGGTAAAATCATCACCACCTATTGAATTTCTTAAAAAACGCAATGATACTGTTACGGAGGATGATGTTAAGCTTGTTGAGGATTTGCAGATGTTAGGACTAAAAGATGACGTGATAAATGTTTTACTGGATTACGCTGCACTTGTTAGTAGAATTGGACTGGTTCACCCGCTAGTTAGAGAAATGGGGGAACATTGGCACGAAAAAAAAATATTAACTGTTGAAAAGGCTATTGTCTTTGTTAGGGAAGAACAGAAGAAATACAAAAAACCAGAGATAGAATAAGGTTTCTACTGGCGCCATCTTTAACAATGATAGCCTCACAACATTCATTTAATAAAAGGCTCTTTTTCTTAAAGATTGTTGTTTTTTAATGAGTTCTGTGAGGAGATCATATTGTTAAATCTGGTTGATTGGAGTGTAGGGTGCGAGACTCCTGCGGGATTAGCGGGAAGATGAGACCCCGCAGGCGAAGCTGAGGAGGCTCACCACCCGCCCCGCGGAAAGCGAGCATCCTGGAGCGGAAATCAGCCACTTGTTCAATAGCCGCAAAAACAATAATCTTTAGAACTCAAAAAAAGAAAAGCCCGCGGCTTTTCTAAAGTACATTCCATTCTTTAAGTATCTGTTTCACGTTTTCGAGTGTTTCTTGGAGATCTCCGTTATTATCCACAACTGCGTCTGCCAGATTTTTTTTCTCGGCGAGCGGCATTTGTGAAGAAATCCTCGCTATGGCGTCTTGTTCGGATAAAGCATTCCGCTTTATCAGGCGTTCTTTTTGAACGTCTTCGTCTACATAAACAAGCAGTGTTTTATCTGTCATGTAGGTGAGCTTGCTTTCAAACAGCAAAGGGATATCCATGAAAACAGCCTTTTTCCCTTCATGGAATGCCTCTTCTTTTTGTTCAGTCATCCTCTTTCTGACAGCAGGGTGGACGATGCTGTTCAGCAGGAGCCTTTTTTCCTCATTATGAAAAATTATGGCCCCTAGCTTAGCCCGGTCAATGGTCAAATCCTCAAGCAAGAGGTCCTCACCAAATGCCTGAACAATTTTTTCATAGGCTTCCCTTCCAGGCTCAACAACCTCCCGGGAAGCAATATCTGCATCAATGACAGGGAATCCTAATTCTTCTTTTATATACTGGCTTACACTGCTTTTTCCGCTTGCAATGCCTCCGGTGATTCCAATTACCTGCCCCATAAAAAAAGACTCCTTTTTGCCTCAATAAAATTTTAATATGCCAATAATAATCAGCAGCACACCCGGCAAAAATGTCAATTTCTGAACAAGCCTGTTAGCGGACAAAACCTTTCCGCTCTGGAGGCCCATCCAAATAAATAAAGAACTCATGGCAGCAATGGCAATAGCGAGTATGAAAGGGGGAATCCCAATCATCGCAGCCCCGATTCCTGCACCAAATGCATCGAGTGAAAGGGCAAATCCCAATACCAGTGCTTCCACCCCGTTAATGGTTCCTGATTTATCAAAATCTGCCGTTTGAGGTTTTTGCAGAATATTAATAGCAACACCAAGTGATTTGATTTCAAAATTAAATATAATTTTTTCTGTCAGCATTTCTTCGTGATTTTGTTTTACTGGCCTAAAAAACTGAAAAAGAATCCACAAGCCAAGGATAATTAAGATAACGCCGCCTGTTTTGGCAGCGGCCTCGGGAGAAACCAGCGTGCTGATAAAGTCTCCGATCATCATAGCGATTCCAAGGCTCAAAGCTGAGCAGCATGCAATGACCGCTATGGATCTAAAAGGAATCTTCATTTTTCTGATTCCAAATGTCATACCGACCCCAAATCCGTCGATACTTACCGCAAAAGCAAGAAATAGTATTTGTAGCCACATCGGAAAAAGTGCCCCTTCCTATCAGATTGCTACGATAGTATATGGAAATGGCAAATCCGATGTGTTTTTAAATATTCAGGGGTTCAGTCATGAAGTTTTTGGCAGGAAGGGCAGATATGTGTTCCCCTGCCGCCTACCGTAAGCTTTACAACCTCTGTTCCGCAGCGTTTGCATGCTTCCCCTTTTTTGCCGTAAACATACAGCTCCAGCTGAAACATCCCCATTTCCCCCTGAGAGTTCAAATAGGTTCGAATGGTACTCCCGCCTTTTTCTACAGCCTGTGATAGCGTATCGACAATTTCCTGGCGGAGCACTTTTATTTCAGCTTCATTCAATGAAGATGCGATCCGCTCAGGATGGATTCCTGCCCGGAATAATGCTTCATCCACATAAATATTGCCAATGCCGACTACAACTGATTGATCCAGAAGCACCGGCTTGATTTTCCTGCTGGTTTTAAGCAGGCGGCTGCTCAGATACTCTGCTGTAAATTCTTTTGAAAAAGGCTCAGGTCCAAGGTGCATAAGCGGCTGCTGTGATTCTTCCTCGCCTTTGCTGAATAAGTGCATGGTCCCAAATTTGCGGACATCGCGATAGCGAAGCTCGGTTCCGTCGCGAAATGAGAAAATGACATGTGTATGCTTGTCATAAGGAGTATCCTTTTCCTGCAGAGCATACTTTCCCTCCATCCGGAGATGTGAAACCATTGCATAATCATCCAGATAAAAAATCAAAAATTTGCCGCGCCGCCCAATTCCATGAATGGTTTGCCCAATTAGTGCATCACGGAATTGTTCAGGCTGGGCAGGAGACTTAATGATGTTCGGCCAAAAAATTGACACGTCTTTAATTTCTTTGCCAATGACCAGGCTTTCCAAGGTCCGCCTCACTGTTTCTACTTCCGGCAGTTCTGGCATCTTTCCGCCTCCTTTTCAGTAAACCCCAATGGAGGTTTTGCTTTATTTAGCATCAAACCACGTCCGCCCGTACGCGTAATCTACTTTCAGCGGCACATCCAGCTCGATTGCCCGCTCCATCTCTTCAGGAACAATTTTAAGCAGTATGTCCAATTCTTCCCGGGGAGCTTCGAATATCAATTCATCGTGCACCTGGAGCAGCATTCTTGTTTGTAGCTTCTCCTGTTTAAGGCGGCCGCTCATGTTGATCATGGCAAGCTTAATAATATCGGCTGCACTGCCCTGTATCGGTGTATTCATGGCCGTCCGCTCAGCAAAGCTTCTTAAGTTAAAGTTCCGGCTTGTTATTTCTGGGATATAGCGCCGGCGCTGAAGCAGGGTGGTGACGTATCCAGCCTGCTTGGCATCTGCCACGCTTTCCTTCATATATTCTTCCACGCCCGGAAAGCTTCTCAGATATTGCTCGATGAACTGAGCGGCTTCTTTTCTCGTGATGTTCAGGCTTTGCGATAACCCATAATCGCTGATTCCATATACGATGCCAAAGTTGACTGCCTTTGCCTGCCTTCTCATATTGGAAGTCACTTCATCCTTCCCGACATGGAACACATCCATCGCAGTTTTTGTATGGATATCCATATCACTCCGGAAGGCCTCAATAAGACCGGGATCCTTCGCGATATGTGCCAGGACCCTCAGCTCAATCTGCGAATAATCCGCAGCGAAAATGATCCAGTCCTTTTCTGAAGGAATAAAGGCCTGTCTGATTTTCCTGCCTTCTTCAAGGCGGATTGGAATGTTCTGCAGATTCGGATCTGTCGAACTGAGCCGCCCTGTTTGTGTCAGTGCCTGATTAAAGCGTGTGTGCACTTTATCCGTTTTCTCATCCGCCACTTTAAGGAGCCCCTCAATATACGTAGACTGAAGTTTGCCGAGCTGGCGGTAATGAAGAATTTCCCGGACTACTTCATGCTTTGATTCCAGCTTTTCCAGCACATCAGCAGAAGTGGAATACCCTGTTTTCGTTTTTTTGATCGCAGGCAGGCCCAGTTTTTCGAATAAAATGACACCAAGCTGTTTCGGGGAATTAATATTAAACGCCACACCTGCGGCCAGGAAGATTTTTTCTTCAATGGCTTTTAAGCGGCCTGTCAATTCTTTGCCCGTCTCTCTCAGCCTGCCCACATCCACCTTGATTCCCTGAAACTCCATATCAGCTAAAATAAGGGACAATGGCAATTCGAGCTCCGTCAGCAATTCATATTGGCTGTTTTGCTGCAGCGCATGGATCATTTTATCTTTTAGCTCACTTATTGCCTTTGCTTTCCGGGCAATATGGACATGCAGTTCTTTTTCTCCAGGAATGGCCCTTTTTGCACCTTTTCCGTAAAATACTTCATCGGATTGCAGAGGGCTTCCATTTTGCACCTTCACTATGTCTGAGACACCATTTGCAGATTCAGATGGGTTCAGGATATAGGAAGCAAGAAATAAATCAAAATCAATACCTTTTAACTCAATGCCCTTCAGTTTGAGGGAAACAACAGAACGTTTGGCATCATACACGGATTTTTTCTTCGTATCATCTTCAGCCCATTTTTTAAACACATCAGAAGCAGCTGCAGTATCTGCAGAAAAACTGAAATGGCCGGCTTCATTTGACAGGGCCATACCGATAATTTCTCCGTGGAAATAGTTATCTTCAAGTATTTCGATATAAAGGGCACTCTCTTCAGTCAGCATATCTTCTGTTATTTCCGTTACAGTATCTGCATTGATTTCTTCCTGTTCCACTTCTTCACCCGGGACTGCAGCGTCCATCTTATCAAGAAGGGTCTGAAACCCAAGGTCTTTATAAAGGGCTACGACTTTGCCCGTATCCATTCCTTCATAAGCGGTATCCTCTAGTGTAATTTCTATCGGAGCTTCCCTTGTAATTGTAGCAAGTTCCTTGCTCAAGACGGCAAGATCTTTATGCTCCTCGATTTTTTCCTTCAGCTTGGCCCCGCTCACTTCATCAATGGACTGTATCAGGTTTTCCACCGTTTCAAACTGATGAAGCAGTTTAAGCGCTGTTTTTTCGCCTACACCCGGAATGCCCGGGATATTATCTGAAGAGTCTCCCATAAGCCCTTTCATATCAACAATCTGGCTTGGAGTCAGCCCATATTTTTCTTTAATATGCGAGGGAGTATATTCTTCAATTTCAGTGATTCCTTTTTTCGTGATATTTACTGTAGTCGTCTCTGAAGAAAGCTGTGTTAAATCCTTGTCCCCGGATATTACCTTCACCTCATAACCTTCTTGTTCGGCCTGAAGAGAAAGTGTCCCGATGATATCATCCGCCTCGTAGTTCTCCAGCTCATAGCGGGCTATCTTATAAGAATCAAGCAGCTCGCGGATCAGAGGGAACTGTTCGGACAGCTCCGGAGGCGTTTTCTGCCTGCCTCCCTTATACTCCTTATATGATGCATGCCTGAACGTGGTTTTTCCTGCATCAAACGCAACAAGCAAATGTGTCGGCTTTTCTTCTTGCAGTATCCGGTTGAGCATCATCGTAAAACCGTATATTGAATTTGTATGTATGCCTTTATCATTATTTAAAAGCGGCAATGCAAAAAAAGCACGGTATGCTATGCTGTTTCCATCGATTAACACCAGTTTTTTATCCAAATCCGCATCCTCCTAGTTAACAGCCATAACGCGTTTTTAAAAAAAGTCCCAAACAGTAAAAGCCGTTATATTCTTTCCTATATTCTAACACGAGAATAATAGGAAAGAAAAATAACGGCACAGCAGAAGCACTAGGCTTCCCCTTATTTTATTTTCAAAGATGTCCGGCTAGATACCATGACTCACTGTGTTAAAGATTGAATGTTTTATACGTAAACGGTTCGTTAATAGGATTGATAATTGATTGGAAAAAAGCAAGGACGGGGTCTTGTCCCTGCTTTTTCCGGCTCCTTGGATGAAGGGGTTTTCAATAGTAATTGTAGTACTTTTTTATTAAGAAAGATTAGCTGTATTGTAAAGTACTTGTAAATTCCCCTTCATCCGCCAAAGGCCTTTCATATCAATTGTTTTTTTAATGTCACAGTGAAAGCTGTGCCTTTACCCGGTTCGCTTTGCACACTGATTTTTCCTTTATGGACTTCCACGATATGCTTTACAATCGCAAGCCCCAGACCGGTGCCTCCGGAATTTCGGCTCCTTGCCCGGTCGACCCGGTAAAACCGTTCGAAAATTCTTGGAAGCTCATCCTTTTCGATTCCGATTCCATTATCCCTGACTGTCACATGAACCGAATCAGCTGATTCACCGAGATCGACGCTTACCTTTCCTCCGGCCGCTGTATAGTTTAAGCCATTTGTAATCAGATTGATGAAAATTTGCTTCACTCTATGGGAATCCCCTTCAATGGCCGCCGGTTTATCTGGCATGTTCAGTTCAAGGGAGATATTTTTCTCCGCAGCCTTGAAGTGAAGAATATCACATGTCTCTTTTAACATAACAGACAGATCAAAGGATCGAATATCCAGGACAAATTCCTGCTGCTCCATTTTCGATAAATCCAGCAGCTCCTGGATAAGAGCCTGCAGCCGGTCGCTTTCCTTAAGGATAATCATCAGGAAATTCTGCAGCGCTTCTTTATCCTCCAGGGCCCCGTCCAGCAATGTTTCTGAAAACCCCTTTATCGAGGTGATCGGTGTTTTCAGTTCATGAGAAACATTGGCAACAAAGTCCTTGCGCATCTGTTCAAGCTTCTTAAGCTCTGTAATGTCATGAAAAACAACCAAAATTCCTTTCCATTCATCGTTATTGCCAATGATGGGTGCCCCGTACACTTCAAAGTGCTTTCTTTCAAGCATCAATGGAATATGGAGCTGCCGCTTGATGCTCTTCTCCGTAATGAAAATTTCTTCAATGAGCGCAATGATTTCTTTATGCTGGACCACTTCATAGTAAACACGGAAAAGAAAAGACGATGATTCAACCTGGAACAATTCTTTATATTCCCTGTTTATCAGGGTGATGTACCCTTTATTGTCAATCAGAAGGACGCCGCTGCCGATGTTTTCAATCAATGTTTCCAGCCGGTCCTGGTGCATTTCCCTCGCTATCTCCATTTCCTGGAGATTTCGCGCAAGGATATTCAACGATGTGCTCAGCATTCCTGTTTCATCTGAATGCTCCTCATATGTACGCGCCCGGTAATTGCCCTTCGCCAGTTCAATCGCCGTACTTGTGGCCGCTTCTATTGGTTTAGTATACCGGGAAGCGATTTTGGCTCCAAGCATAATAATAATGATAAGGGAAGCACCGAGGCTTGCTGAGAGAATCTGCCACATCGATCGGTTGACCTTCTTAATAGCTTCGATTTCATTGCTTAAAACTGCATAGCCTTCTATCTTATTGTCTCTTTTAATGGCTTTCCAATAGTAATGCAGATCCTTTTCGCCTTCCACCGTTTCAAACCCTTCACCCCTATCACTGCCTTCCTTTTGGGCAATGCTTTTCAGGAGGGCCTCATGCCTTCCTGGATTTGTTTTCCGGTTTGCATTGCTGTCAAAAAGGATGCTTCCAGTTTCAGAAATGATCGTGAAATTAGAATCAAGCAATGATTTAAGGTCATTTGTTTTATGAAAGGCCAGAAACGATGTAATTCCGCCGTTTTGTTCAATATAATTGGAAATGAAAACTGTTTCCTTCTGAATGCGTTCATTAAAGGTATTCACATAATAGCTTTTAAACAGCTGGCCCAAGAGCAGGCCCGCTGCAATCAGGACAATCATGATTAAAGTAATTAATGCAAACAAAAGCCTTGTCCTGAATTTATTCATTCGTCTTTAGGCTCCTCCAGTTTATAGCCCAGTCCGCGAATGGTTTTAATATATAAAGGTTTCTTGGAATTACTTTCAATTTTCTCCCGCAGATGGCTGATATGCACATCAACAATCCGAGTGTCCCCTGCAAAATCATAATTCCAGACCGCGCTAAGCAGCTGATCCCGGGTGAGCACTCTTCCTTTATGCTTAGCCAGGTACATCAGCAATTCAAACTCCTTAGGAGTCAGCTCCAGCAGGTTTTCCTCAAAAAATGCTTCATAGCGTTCAGGATATATTTTCAAACCGCCGAGTTTAATGAGCTCATCATCACTGTTATCTTCTTCGGCTTTTTCAGGCTGAAACTGCGACCGCCTCAAAATGGCTTTTATCCTTGCTACGACTTCCCGCGGGCTGAAAGGCTTTGTCATATAATCATCAGCGCCAAGCTCAAGGCCAAGCACTTTATCAAATTCATCATCTTTTGCTGTAAGCATCAAAATTGGAGTCATGACTTTTTGCTGCCGCAGCTGCTTGCAAACTTCTATTCCATCAAGCTTCGGCAGCATCAAATCAAGTACAATCAGCTCCGGCTTCTCCTCAATGGCAAGCTTCAGGCCTTCTTCTCCGTCAATCGCTGTGACCACTGAATATCCTGCCTGCTCCAGATTGTATTGCAGCAGAGTCAATATTGATTTTTCATCATCTACTACGAGAATTTTCTTTATCATGTCATCCTCCTGAGTATGTATTACCCCTGCCCAAGTTTTGAGCCTATCATCCACCTTCATTATAAAGAAAAACATCGAGAAGGAAAACGCTAATTTAGCATATCCATAATTTCTTTTCCCTATTAATGAAAAACAGTGCCTTCCCGACAATTAAACATGAAAAGTAAAACACGAGTTCAACCAAAGAGAAGATAGGGAGAACTGGAGCTTCCGAGCATATTTGTAATAGATTGCTGTTTTGTAACCGCCCGCTTCGAAAGGATGAAAACAAAAGGCTGTTTTCGTAAATTTCGCTGCTATGGAACAAGGTGGCTGATTTCCGCTCCAGGATGCTGCTTTCCGCGGGGCGGGCGGTGAGCATCCCCGGCTGTGCCTGCGGGGTCTCACCTGTTCCGCTCATCTAAGCAGGAGTCTCGCACCTTGCACTCCAATCAACCTGACTTAACAATGTGATCGCCTTACAGTACACATTAAATGAAAAAACAACAATCTTTAAGAAAAGAGCTAAACAAAAAAACCGGCTTCCTTAAAAATAAGGGAGCCGGCCTCGAGATAGATGCTTTTTCAGAAGCAGCTTTACACTAACAATGTCTCTTTATCCATTAGATGCTATTCATTTAATACTTTCATAACACTTTTAACGGAATCCGCTGATTTAGAAAGAGCTGTTCTTTCTTCTTCTGTTAATTCAAGTTCAATGATTTTTTCAATTCCGCCGGCACCGATGATTGTCGGTACACCAAGATAGATTCCATCAAAGCCATATTCACCTTCAAGGAACGCAATGGTCGGAAGAATGCGGCGCTGATCTTTCAAAATGGCTTCAGCCATTTCCACAAGAGCCGCAGCAGGAGCATAATAAGCGCTGCCGTTTCCTAGAAGGTTAACAATCTCTCCCCCGCCTGTTCGCGTTCTCGCAACAATGGCATCAAGACGCTCTTTAGAAATTAATGTTTCAAGCGGAATTCCCCCGGCATATGAATAGCGCACTAATGGAACCATATCATCGCCATGGCCTCCAAGCACGAATCCCGTAACATCCTTGACTGAAAGATTTAATTCCTGTGAAATGAATGTGCGGAAACGGGCAGTATCCAAAACTCCTGATTGGCCGATAACACGGTTTTTCGGGAAGCCGGATTCTTTGTAAACGGTGTATGACATGGCATCTACCGGGTTAGTTAAGACGATGATTGTTGTGTTTGGAGAATGCTTAACAATATCCCGGGTAACCGATTTCATGATTTTTTGGTTCGTCTGGACCAAATCATCACGGCTCATGCCTGGTTTGCGGGCAATGCCCGCTGTAATGATGACGATATCTGAATCAGCTGTATCTTCATAGCTTGAAGTACCTGTAATATTTGCATCAAAGCCTTGGACTGGACTGGCTTCAAGCATGTCGAGCGCTTTCCCTTTTGTCGGGTTTTCCATCTGCGGAACGTCTACAAGAACTACATTTCCGAGTTCTTTTTGAGCGAGTAAAAATGCAGTTGTCGCACCAGTGAATCCGCCGCCGATAACAGATATTTTTTTTCGGGCATTAGTCATGGCATTTCCTCCTTAAAATATGTAAAAATCCGATACATGCATTTTCAGGGGCTAACGAAAATATAAGCTTCTAGGGGACAGAACCATTGTGACGCATCCTGTCCCCTAGAAGCTAATTGATTATATTATTAAAGATTTTTGATAAGCTCGTCTGCAAACTCAGAGCATTTAACTTCAGTCGCACCGTCCATAAGACGTGCAAAGTCATAGGTTACAACTTTTGATTCAATCGTTTTTTCTACAGAAGCTGTAATTAGATTAGCAGCCTCATTCCATCCAAGGTGCTCAAGAAGCAATACGCCTGAAAGAAGGACAGATGAAGGATTTACCTTGTCTTGTCCGGCATATTTAGGAGCTGTGCCATGAGTAGCTTCGAAAATGGCATGCCCTGTTTCATAGTTGATGTTCGCTCCCGGTGCAATACCGATGCCGCCAACCTGTGCTGCAAGTGCATCTGAAATGTAGTCGCCGTTTAAGTTCATTGTTGCAACAACATCGAATTCTTTAGGGCGTGTAAGGATTTGCTGAAGGAAGATATCTGCAATGGAATCCTTGATGATGATTTGCCTTCCGCTTCAGCAGCAGACTGAGCTTTGTTGGCTGCATCTGTGCCTTCAGCTTCTTTGATCTTGTCATACTGGTTCCAAGTAAATACTTTATCGCCAAATTCCTTTTCCGCTAATTCATAACCCCAGTTTTTAAAGGCACCCTCTGTAAATTTCATGATATTGCCTTTATGTACAAGCGTTACAGATTTGCGGTTTTCTTTAATTGCATAATTGATGGCAGCGCGCACCAGGCGGGAAGTGCCTTCTTCAGAAACCGGCTTAATTCCGATGCCTGATGTTTCAGGGAAGCGGATTTTATTTACGCCAAGTTCGTTTTGAAGGAAAGAGATCAGTTTCTTCACTTCATCAGAGCCTTTCGCATATTCAATTCCAGCATAGATATCTTCAGTGTTTTCGCGGAAGATGACCATATCAGTATCTTCAGGACGCTTAACAGGTGAAGGGACACCCTGGAAGTAGCGGACTGGTCGCAAGCAGACAAATAGGTCAAGCTCTTGGCGCAAAGCTACGTTCAATGAGCGGATACCGCCGCCGATTGGTGTAGTAAGAGGCCCTTTGATTGCGATGAAATACTCGCGGATCACTTCAAGAGTTTCTTCAGGAAGCCATTCCCCTGTCTTGTCGAAGGCTTTTTGTCCAGCAAGCACTTCTTTCCAGACAATGCTTTTTTCACCGTTATATGCTTTATTAACTGCCGCTTCTAAAACCCGGGAAGCCGCCGCCCAGATATCAGGACCGATTCCGTCGCCCTCAATAAAGGGAATTACCGGATTATTAGGGACATTTAACGTACCATTTTCAACTGTGATTTTTTCACCTTGTGTCATGTCAATTCCTCCGTTTCAGATATCAAGGGCTGCAGGCTGTCCGTACAGGAAAGCCTTTGGCCCTTTTTCTTACACCTTTAAATTTACTACATAAGTGGTTAATTAAAAAAGAAAAAGTTTGTGATTTATCTTTTTTCTACAGTCACGTATTTTTGCATGCCAGGCCCTGTATACTCAGCACGCGGGCGGATCAGGCGGTTGTTTGAATATTGCTCAAGGATATGTGCAATCCAGCCGGATGTGCGGCTTACAGCAAAAATCGGCGTGAACAGGTCATGATCGATTCCCAGGCTATGGTAAACAGATGCTGAATAGAAATCGACATTCGGCGGGAGATTTTTCTGAGATGTCACCATATCCTCAATCTTGACGCTCATTTCATAATACTCCGGCTGTCCTGTGATTTCAGTCAGCTTTTGGGACATTTCTTTAAGGTGCTTGGCACGCGGATCTCCTTTGCGGTATACCCTGTGTCCAAAGCCCATGATTTTTTCTTTGTTAGCCAGTTTTTCGTTTATAACGGATTCTACACGGCCGACAGAACCGATTTCTGTAAGCATCTTCATAACTGCTTCATTCGCTCCGCCGTGCAATGGGCCTTTAAGGGCGCCGATAGCAGCAGTGACTCCGGAATAAATATCAGATAAAGTCGCTACACAAACGCGTGCAGTGAATGTAGAGGCATTTAATTCATGATCGGCATGAAGGACCAATGCCTTATTGAAGGCTGTTTCCTCAATATCGGAAGGCTCTTTTCCGCTTAGCATATATAGGAAGTTGGCAGCAAAGCTAAGGTCGGTACGCGGCGCGACAGGCTCCTGGCCCTTGCGGATACGTGCGAAAGCTGTAACCAGTGAAGGAAGTTTAGCCTGTATGCGAATGGCTTTGCGGTAGTTTGCTTCATCACTCATGGTGTCCGCTTCATCGTCATAGAGTGCTAAACTTGAGATTGCCGTGCGAAGTGCTGCCATTGGGTGAACTTTATCGATTGGAAATGTTTTGAATTGGTTTAGAACTTCTTCAGGAAGGCTGGCATTTTCTGCAAGCTGCTTTGTCAGTTCTTCCAATTGGCTCTTAGTAGGCAGGCTGCCATGCCAAAGTAAATAAATGACTTCCTCAAAAGTCGCATTATCTGCCAGATCGTCAATATCATACCCCGAGTATGTTAACGTATCATCAATGATGGAACTGATTGCGGAAGTTGTAGCCACAATCCCTTCTAGACCCTTTGTTGCTGTCATACAAAACCTCTCCTTTTCATGAGTATTCCCCTATGCTCATAACGTTTACATATAAATACAGCGCTTCCAAGAAGGTTTAAAAACTATCGCTATGTACTGTTCTGGGGAATTAAGACCTTCTGGCATGAAAGCGCACAAAGTGAAGGCGCATTCATTTTTTTGTAAAAAGCCAGAATGCAAAACACTTAAACTCTCATTTATTTATTACCCTAGATACATAGCATTAAAACTTTCCATCGAGCGCTTGCTCAATAACTATACATTCCTGAAAAACCAGGTTTTCAGCGCAGTTCGGATACCTGCTTCCATGTAATCGTTATGGGACTGTTACATGAACATTATAAACAATATTAAGAACTTTGGAAATGAAAAGAATATAAAATGTGAAAAAATTATTATTTTATTAGAAAAATACAAACAAAGAATTTCTGCTGATTTTTGAATAAGGATAAAAAATCGTAATAATACAGATAAAACACGCTTGAAACAGAGAAAAAAGGATTTGCCGCTTTCCTTTTTTCTCCGTTTTATTTATTTTCCTTGCATGTTATTTAATAACGCTGAAGATTTGCATGAAAATATAAGCAATGCCGGCACCGATTAGCGGCCCGACAGCCACTCCCCTGAACAGGGCAACCGCGAGAATCGTCCCAAAAGCAAGTGCTACTGTAATCTGCGGATCAGTCGATAAAAGCGTAAGGCCATTTTTAGCGATTAATGCCACCGCTATCCCGGACGCAAGAGCAATCCAGGCATATGGCGACTTGACTGCTTCTGACAATTCCTTAAATCCGATTGCGCCGCTCGCTATCGGGACTAGCACAGCTATCGTGATAATAGTAACACCTAAATTGATTCCCTTCGACGCCAGGTATGGAAAGACTTTCACTGAAAGTCCCGTGAACTTGAGCAGCAGGAGAAAACCAGCAGCAAACATCAGCGACGTGTTCTTGGCAATCAGCCCTATAATCCCAAGCAAAAGCAAGAACAGGATGGGTCCATTCATATTTCATCCTCCTTTAATATTATTTTGAAATAATTAATTGAAACATTTTTAGATCACCAAGGTACCTATATGTAAATGAGCGGCCATTCTTGGCTAAAATCTAATCTTTCTTTTGTCCCCTGCACTGCGTTACAATGATAACTATAGCAAAACTTGGGGGGAAGTGCCTTGAATCCAGTTTTTTTGAACCGGTTTCTCCGCTTCTTGATTGTGGCGGGAATCATCGCATTAGGCGGAATTGTCTTGTTTTACATTTCCAGATATACATACCCATTTATTATTGCCATGATCATCGCTTTTTTTATGAATCCTTTGGTAGACTTCCTGGAAATGAAAGGGCGAATGCCAAGAGGATTGGCCGTCATTATCTCCATTGTATTCATTTTGTCTGTGTTTGCAGGTCTGATTACCATACTAATTGCAGAAATTGTATCAGGAGCAGACTATTTAGGCGGTGTAGTCCCTGCCCATCTTGATACCCTCATCAATTATTTGGAGGACTTTGCAGCAGGCCAGCTCATCCCCTTTTATAACAGAATTGCTGTACTGTTCAACAATCTGGATGTCAAGCAGCAAACGACCATACTTGATAACATTCAAAACGTTGGCCAAAAAATAGGCAGCACTGCCGGGAACTTCATCCAAGGCTTCTTCCAAAACATCCCTGCCATCATCGGCTGGTTTCCTAACGCAGCCTCCGTATTGATCTTTTCGCTCCTTGCAACTTTTTTTATCAGCAAAGACTGGTACCGCATGTCAAATTTCAGCGGCAGGATCTTGCCTCCAAAAATATTTTCCAGCGGAAAACGTATTGTCGAAGACTTAAAAAAGGCCCTATTTGGTTTTATTCGGGCTCAATTCACACTGATTTCCTTAACAACCATCATTGTATTAATAGGCTTGCTCATCCTCCGTGTAAAATATGCCATCACGATTGCATTGATATGCGGCATTGTGGATCTTCTCCCGTACCTTGGAACAGGCACCGTTTTTGTGCCTTGGATCATTTATGAAGTGATATCCGGAAATACAAGTCTGGCAATTGGCCTTTCAGTATTATATGTCATTGTGCTAGTACAGCGTCAGCTCATGGAGCCGAAGGTGCTTTCATCAAGCATCGGACTGGACCCCCTGGCTACATTAGTTTCCCTTTTTGCCGGCTTCAAGTTAATTGGCTTCCTTGGCCTGGCTGCCGGACCTGTTGTTTTGGTTATCATTAATACATTGATAAAAGCACATGTTTTTTCTGATATATGGGAATTCATCATGGGCAGAGACCCTAAAGAAAGATGAAACCCTATTATATAATGAAGGCTGTTTTCGGAAACATTTTTGCTATGGAACAAGATGGTTGATTACCGCTCCAGGACGCTCGCTCCAATCAACCCGATTTTACTATGTGACCGCCTCACAGAACTTATTAAAAAACAACAATCTTTAAGAAAAATGACAAACGCCGCCTGCCTCTGAAAAAGGGAGGCGACGTTTCATGTCTGCCTCACTTACTCCCCGGGCGTACATATTTTTTCTGAGAGAGCTGTCCCTCAAAATACTTCAAGCTCACAGAACTTTAACGGATAAAAAAAGGCTTCTGCCGCCCTCTGCACCTAAAGGCACAAGAACTGCAAAAGCAAATGGTTTATCTGATTATGGTGAGCTTCCCTTTATTCATCCTATTCAAGATCCACTTGACTATCAGCGGTTTGATGATGGCACGTGTGGGCGGAAGCAGCAATAGCAGGCCAAGAATATCTGAAACAAAACCGGGAGTCAGCAGGAATGTGCCGCCAATAAGTATGCAAATTCCATCAATAACTTGATTTCCCGGCATTTGTCCGCGGCTCATTTGTTCCCGGGCCTTCCTGATTGTTTCCAGACCCTGCTGCTTTGCAAGATAAGCCCCGATCAATCCTGTGGCAATGATCAGCAGGAGTGTAAATCCGACTCCAATTGTTTTTCCTGACAATAAAAGAAGGGTGATTTCTAAAGCTGGCATAGCAATTAAAAACAAGATAAAAAGTTTCATCTGTTATACCCCCGAATATTTCCTTTTAATAACCTTGTACTGTTTTCAGTATACAATATGAACCTTCATAGTGCTAAATTCAGTATTTGGAATAATACGGAACTAACCCAAAGTTCATCGCTGATTTCGGTAATAGCGGGACACTGGACGGAAACTCAGGCCACGCGTGCAGCGAAAATCATCAGATTAACAGCGCCATAAAAAAAACGAAGCGAAAGCTTTAGCCTTCGTTTCGTTTTTTTTAAGTTATTTATTACAATACATTTGCATGTCCGTTATACACAATGCCTCTGCTTGCATCTACAGTGATTCTTTGTCCATTTTGAAGCTGGGTCAAGGCGTTTTCAGCACCGACGATTACAGGTATGCCAAGGTTTACGCCGACAACTGCCGCATGGCTTGTCAGGCCGCCTTCTTCAGTAATTAGCGCTGAACATTTTTCAATGGCAGGCATCATTTCTTTATCAGTTGCTATTGTAACCAGTACAGAACCCTCTTTTACTTTTTCATTAGCTTCTTTCGCAGAGCGGGCCAGCACTACATTGCCTTTTGCAGATTTTCTGCCAATTCCCTGTGCTTTAATCAAAACGTCGCCAAGGACATGAATTTTCATCAAGTTGGTTGTTCCGGCTTCGCCTACTGGTACACCGGCAGTAATGACTACAAGATCACCATGTGAAACAAGTTCTGAATTCAAGCTTTCATCAATGGCTGATTGAAGCATTTCATCCGTACTTGCAGCCTGTGATCCGTTCTGAGGGTATACTCCCCATACAAGAGATAAACTTCTGACAACATAATCATTTGCCGTTACAGCAATGATTGGAGATTTTGGACGATATTTAGAAATCATGCGTGCTGTATGGCCGCTTTCAGTTGGTGTAATGATAGCTCCTGCATTCAGGTTAAGAGCTGTATGCGCAACCGATTGCCCGATCGCATCTGTCACATTATGTCCGTTATCCCTGCTTCTTGCTGATAAGATTTCTTTATAATTCAAAGCACTTTCGGCACGAGAAGCGATATTGTGCATAGTTTGAACAGCTTCAACAGGGTATGTGCCGGCAGCCGTTTCGCCAGAAAGCATGATGGCATCCGTTCCGTCAAATATGGCATTGGCTACATCACTTGCTTCAGCACGTGTAGGACGGGGATTTCTTTGCATTGAATCCAGCATTTGTGTCGCAGTGATGACAGGTTTTCCTAAGCTGTTGCATTTTTTGATCAATTGCTTTTGTACAAGAGGAACTTCCTCTGCAGGGATTTCTACACCAAGGTCACCGCGTGCAACCATCAAGCCATCTGAAACTTCAAGAATTTCATCAATCCGGTCCACACCCTCCTGGTTTTCGATCTTAGGGATGATTTGGATATGCGGAGCGTTGTGCTGCTGAAGCAGTTCACGAATCTCAAGCACGTCAGAAGCTCTGCGGACGAAGGAAGCAGCAATGAAGTCAACTCCCTGTTCAACTCCAAAAATGATATCCTGTGCATCTTTTTCCGTGATCCCCGGAAGTTTGACAGAAACACCTGGAACGTTAACGCCTTTTTTATTCTTAAGCACACCGCTGTTTAAAATCTTAGTATGAATTTCTTTTTGGCCATAATTAATTTCCGTAACCTCAAGGCCGATCAATCCGTCATCCAGAAGAATCTTTGAACCAACGTGAACGTCATCGATCAATCCTTCATAAGTAATAGAAAACTTATCAGCAGTTCCCAAAACTTCTGTCATAGACACAATGATGTTTGATCCTGCCGTTAATTCAATTGCTCCGTTTTCCATGTTGTTGGTGCGGATTTCTGGTCCTTTTGTATCCAAAAGAATCGCAACCTGCTTGCCGGTCTGCTTGACAGCTTCACGGATGTTTATGATTCTTTGTCCATGCTCCTCATGATCACCATGGGAAAAATTAAGGCGGGATACATTCATGCCTGCTTCAATAAGCTGACTTAACTTTTCTACACTTTCACTTGCCGGGCCAATCGTACAAACTATTTTAGTTTTGCGCATTTAAAACTACCTCCTGTTTTCTTAAAAAAATATGTAATTGCATTAGATGGACAGTTCGGAAGAAAGATCGTACATTTTCCTGTCGATGGCATGTTTATGGGACAAAACTTCAATGATATCATAGTCAACAAGCTGGTTTTTTTCAAGGCCCACCGCCCGGCCGCCTTTGCCTTCTATGAGAAGCTCTACGGCATGTGCCCCAAGCCTGCTTGCAAGCACACGGTCATTTGCTGATGGCGACCCTCCGCGCTGCACGTGCCCCAGAACGGTCACACGTGTATCAAAGTGCGTCTCTGCTTCAATTTCCCTTGCAATATCCACGGCACTGCCTACGCCCTCTGCCACTATAATGATGCTGTGTTTTTTGCCGCGTTCTTTTCCCCTTATGAGCTTCGCGATGAGCTCCTCCATGTTGTAGTCGCACTCGGGACATAGAATGGTCTCTGCTCCGCCAGCAAGCCCTGCCCACAAAGCCAGGTCGCCTGCGTCCCGTCCCATAACTTCCACGACATATGTCCTTTCGTGGGAAGTTGCTGTGTCCCTGATTCTATCAATAGCATCAATCACCGTATTCAAAGCTGTATCAAACCCTATGGTGAAATCTGTTCCGGGAATATCGTTATCAATAGTTCCGGGTACTCCAATGCATGGGTATCCTCTTTTGGTCAGCGCGCCAGCTCCCCGGTAGGAGCCATCTCCGCCAATCACAACCAATCCTTCTATGCCGTGCTTTTTCAGCTGCTCAATGCCCTTCAGCTGGCCTTCCTCGGTTTTGAAATCAAGGCAGCGCGCTGAATGCAGCATGGTTCCGCCCCTGTGTATAATATCCCCTACAGAGCCGATTTCAAGCTTCCTGATATCTCCTGAAATCAAACCTTGATAGCCATAATAAATTCCATATACTTCAACATTATGGAATATCGCCTTCCGGACTACAGCACGGATTGCTGCATTCATACCCGGAGAATCTCCCCCGCTTGTCAGTACACCTATTTTTCTCAAGCAAAATCACCTCTTCTTAACATGTGTGCAAATATTAAGATCATTATGATTTAGACTGCCGTAACAGTTATTCCCGGAGTTCATACTACAAAGTATTGTTACAATCATTTCTGCAATAGACTCTTTAAGACTACATTATTTCAGGAATAATGAGAAGTAAAAGCAGATATATTTTTTCTGCATTCCCTGTCCAGCACGGGGTGATGATATGCAGACTGCCTTTATTTTTTACTTTTCCTCAATAACTGTTTCTTTACCCATGTTTATAAGAGGAAAAAACGTGCCGCCTCAGGCAACACGTTTTAAAGCATCATGTAAAGTCGGATGATCCCTTTATTTTTCTGCTTTTGTCAGTGATTCCTCAAAGGAATACTTTCCGATTTTCTTATACTTGGCATACCGCTGATTCACAAGCTCCGAACCGCTTAAGGATGATAATTCAGCAAGCGATGAAGCCAGTACTTCCCGAATTGATTCTGCCTGCTCATCCATGTTGCGGTGCGCTCCTCCCTTGACCTCAGGGATGATTTCATCTATGACACCAAGCTCGTGCAAATCAGGGGCAGTAATCTTCATGGTTTCAGCGGCTCTTTTTGCCTGTGCAGCATCTTTCCACAGCAATGCAGCTGCACCCTCCGGTGAAATGACGGAGTACGTGGAGTTTTCAAGCATATGAATGCGGTCTCCAACACCCAGCGCAAGGGCTCCTCCGCTGCCGCCTTCCCCGATTACGATGCAAATGATAGGAACCTCAAGTCCCGCCATCTCGAATAAATTCTTGGCAATGGCTTCACTTTGGCCCCGCTCCTCTGCTGCCTTTCCGGGGAATGCACCTTTTGTATCAATGAAGCAGATAATCGGGCGATTGAACTTTTCTGCCTGCTTCATAAGGCGCAGGGCTTTACGGTAGCCTTCCGGATGGGGCATACCAAAGTTCCTGCGGATGTTTTCCTTTGTATCTTTTCCTCTTTGATGGCCGATGATTGTAATCGGCTTGCCTTCAAATTCGGCAATGCCAGCAACAATTGCTTCATCATCCCCATAATACCGGTCTCCATGGAACTCCAGGAAATTGGTGCACAATCTTTCAATATAATCAAGAGAGGTCGGACGTGCAGGATGCCTCGCCACCTGGACGCGGTCCCACGGCTTCATATTTTCATAAATCTCTGTTTCAAGGCTTTCCAGACGCTTTTCAAGCTTTTCTATCTCAGATGAAAGATCCACCTCGGCATCGTTCGTAATATCTTTGAGCTCGTCGATTTTTTTGCGGAGCTCAGTTACCGGACGTTCAAACTCTAGTTCGCCAATCATCGTTCTTCACCACCTGGTACATGTAACTTAAGTATGGTTGTTAATTTGTCCTTCATTTCCAGACGTGATATAACCGCGTCCAGCTGGCCATGCTTCATCAGAAACTCGGAGGTCTGGAAATCCTCAGGAAGCTCTTCCCGAATGGTCTGTTCAATAATCCGCCTGCCTGCAAATCCAATAAGTGCGCCTGGCTCTGCCAGGTTAATATCACCAAGTGAAGCAAAGCTTGCAGATACACCGCCCGTAGTCGGGTGAGTCATAATTGAAATGAAAAGCCCGCCCTCATCACTGAACATCTTAAGTGCGGCACTTGTTTTGGCCATTTGCATCAGGCTTAAAACGCCTTCTTGCATCCTTGCACCGCCGGAAGCGGTAAAGATGATGAATGGAATCTTCAGTTCACCCGCTTTTTCTATGGCTCTTGTGATTTTTTCGCCCACAACAGAACCCATGCTGCCCATACGGAAGCTTGCATCCATGATTGCCACTGCCGTCTGGTATCCGTTTATCTTCCCGATTCCTGTTACAACGGCTTCATTGATGTTTGTCTTCTTTCGGTCTTTCTCAACTTTCTCCATATAATCGGGAAAATCGAGCGGATTTACTGAAACCATGTCTGCATTAAATTCTGTAAAGCTGTCCTGCTCGAACAGGCTTCCGATTCTTTCGTATGCTGTCATGGTATGATGGTGACCGCAGTGCAGGCACACCTTTTCATTCTTCATTAATTCCTTTGTATACATGATTTTTTTGCACTTCGGGCATTTTGTCATTATGCCTTCCGGAACATCATGCTTATCACGTTCTGAAGGAATGGTTGCATACTTCTTTTTTTTGCTTTTTGTAAATAACTCTTTAAGCAAGCTGAATCCTCCCTTTGCCGCTAATTATCTTCAGTGCAAGGCCTGTCCCTTACTTTAACAGAAACAAAGCAAGAAACTTGTAAAACACTGTCAAACACTCTTCGACATATTCCTGATTTTGTGAAGATAAATATGAATCGCTTCTTCTTCATTTCTTTCTAGAAGGGCTTTCGCCAGGGAACAATATTCATCCCCTTTTGCTCTTGCAGATATTGTCCGGGCTGCCTTAGAATAGGTATTTACTATGCTCCAGATTCTCTCGATCAATCGGTTATGGTTAATTTCTGCAATATGTTTAAAAAACATTTCATCATCAAATTCATTTTGTTCGGTCCAAGCCGCCAAATTTCTAAGTGTTTCATCGGATGAAGTGCTTATGATGATCCTCAAACAATCAATTTCAATCAGCTCTTTGGTTTCTTCCAGATCTTCTTTCACCTTTGAATTCTGCAGGAAGAAGGTCCCGAGAAGCTCTACCAGCTTGTGCTCCTGAAAATCCTTGATAAATGTGCCTTCCCCTCTGCGGGTTTCGATGAGCCCCAGGAGCTCCAGTGACCGCAGGGCTTCCCGGACTGAAGAACGCCCCACGTTCAGGCGCTCCGACAGCTCCCTCTCGGAAGGCAGTTTGTCACCGGGAATTAAATGATCTTCTTCCATCATGCACCGGATCTTTTCAACTACATCCAAGTAAATCTTTGTTGATTGATTTGAAGTGCCCAAATCATTCATTCCCCGCTTTTTCCGATACTTGCCAGCTTCCTGGTTCTTTCTTTCACTTCTTCCGGGTCCACTTTGATTCTTGCAACGCCGGTTTCCATGGCTGCTTGTGCTACTGCTGCAGCCACAGCAGGCGCCACTCTTTCGTCAAAAGGAGCTGGAATGACATAGTCGGAGTGAAGTTCTTCTTTCCGGATGAGCCCGGCAATCGCTTCGACCGCAGCCACTTTCATTTTTTCATTTATATGGGTCGCGCGCACGTCCAGCGCCCCGCGGAAAATTCCTGGGAATGCAAGAACATTATTAACTTGATTCGGGAAATCCGAACGGCCGGTTCCCACTACCTTCGCGCCTGCAGCCTTTGCCTCTTCCGGCATGATTTCAGGATCAGGGTTAGCCATCGCAAATATAATCGGATCTTCATTCATGGAAGCAACCATTTCTTTGGATAATGCCCCTGCTACTGAAACCCCGATGAACACGTCGGCTCCCTTGATCACTTCTTCAAGGCTTCCCTGGAGTTTGCTGCGGTTGGTAACTTTCGCTATCTGATCCTTAATATCATTCATGCCGAATGTGCGCCCTTCAAAAATGGCGCCCTTTGAATCGCACATAATGATATCACGTACCCCGTAATGATACAGAAGCTTTATTATGGCGATTCCTGCGGCACCTGCACCGCTTGCGACAACCTTGATTTCAGACATGGTTTTCCCTGTGATGCGCAAGGCATTCACAAGTCCAGCAACTGTAACGATGGCTGTGCCATGCTGATCATCATGAAAAATCGGGATATTTGTTTCCTTCTTCAGTCTTTCTTCAATTTCAAAACAGTTAGGAGCTGCTATATCCTCTAGGTTGACGCCGCCAAATGTTGGTTCAAGGAGTTTGACAGTTTCTATTATTTTATCCACATCTGTTGTTTTCAGACACAAAGGAAAAGCATCAACACCTGCAAAGCTTTTAAACAGCACGGCTTTGCCTTCCATAACCGGCAAGGCAGCCTCTGGCCCGATATTGCCCAGCCCAAGCACTGCTGTTCCGTCAGAAATAACTGCCACTGTATTGCCTTTCATTGTGTAGTCATATACCGTTTCTGGTTTATCGTAAATCTCCTTGCACGGCTCCGCAACTCCCGGAGAATACGCCAGACTCAAGTCTTCTGCGTTCCTTACGGGCACTTTAGAAACCGTCTCAAGCTTCCCTTTATGGACGCGATGCATATGCAGTGCTTCTTCTCTTAGTGTCAATGTCTTCACTCCTTGAACTAGATAGATATAATCATAAATATGATGAATGAGTTCCATTTAAAAGTGGTCTGACCACATAAATACATAATACATATTAACATAACTATCTTGCTTGTAACAGCTATTCTTGCTGAAGTATGACGTTTCCCTCTCCGGCAATTGTCTCAAGCCTTGCCAGCAATTCCCTCGACGGCGTGACCCAATCCCTCAGGGAAAGCTGCACATATCTTTCTTCGCTTTCATAATAAAGCATCACTTGTGTTGTTCCGGAATGCTGAAGCAGCGCCTGCTTTATTTTCTGCAGAATCGGGTTTGTCTGTTTGTCCTGCTCAATTTTTATAAACAGCCTTGTTTTATCTTCTTCCATCATGCGGTAAAGTTTTTCAAGCATATAAGCATCATGGATGATCAGCTGCTTTTTGCCGTCCCGTTCCTCCATGGTTCCCTGGATCATCAGGATTTCGCCATTGCTTAAGACAGAGGAATGCTTTGAATAAACATTAGGGAATGCAACAGCCTCTAAATCGCCATTTTCATCACTGACAGACAGAAATGCCATCACTTCACCTTTTTTTGTACGAATGGTCTTTACTGAGGTGATATAAACCCCAAGGAAAATTTTCGGTTCTTTTGAAATGATGGCCTCATCTATGGATACGGCTCCAAAGTGGCTGAATACATTTCTGTACCCTGAAACAGGATGGTTCGACAAATAAAAACCAAGTGCGTTTTTTTCATAATAAAGTTTATCTTCAAGTCTGATAGGATCCACTTCAATATACTTTGGCTTCAGTGAAAATTCACTGCTTTCAAAGAAATCAAATTGGCTGTCGTCAGGATTAACCAGCTCCGAATGGCTTAGGGCAACATCCAGGCTGGCCAGCAGTGTGGCCCTGTCTTTTCCGAATTCATCAAACGCTCCCGAATGGACAAGTGCTTCAAGAATCTTTCTGTTCACAGCCTTTCCTGATACCCGGAGACAAAAATCGAAAAGGTCTTCAAATTTCTTTTGCCTTCTGGCAGAAAATATTTCTTTAAGCACCGCTCCGCCTATTCCTTTGATTGGACCAAGGCTGAAGAGAATAGATTCCTTATCAGCCTGGAAAGGGAAGCCGCTGCTATTTATAGAAGGAGGAAGCACCTGGATTCCCATCTTTTTTGATTCCCGGACGTACTGGCTTATTTTATCTTCATTGCCGATCACAGATGTCATAAGCGCCGCCATGAAATAGGATGGATAATGTGCCTTCAGGTATGCCAGCTGGTAAGCAATCATACTGTATGCAACAGCATGGCTCCGGTTAAATCCATAATTAGAGAACTTGACAATCAGGTCATAAATTTCGGATGCTGCATGTTCCTCATATCCCTGCATAAGTGCCCCTTTTATAAAATGCTGCCTTTCCTGGTCAAGAATGTCTTTCTTTTTCTTGGAAACGGCCCTTCTCAGCAAGTCTGCCTGGCCAAGTGTAAAACCTGCCATTGCAGAAGCAATTTGCATAATCTGTTCCTGATAGACAATGACTCCGTATGTGTCTTTCAATATTTCCTTCAATTCAGGAATAGGATAAGCCTCTTCAGCCATCCCGTGCTTGCGCTGGATAAAGAGAGGGATGTTTTCCATCGGTCCCGGCCGGTACAGTGCATTAACGGCCACGATATCTTCAAAGTCCGTAGGGTTCAGCCTTTTCAGCACATTTCGTATTCCATCCGATTCAAACTGAAAAACCCCTGTTGTCTCTCCTTTGCTTAAAAGCCTGAATGTTTTTTCATCCTTAAGCGGGAGACTGGCAATATCAATTTTCTGGCCGGTATTCTTTTGAACGGCGGATATAATCAGATCTATCAGGGTTAAATTGCGCAAGCCCAGGAAATCCATTTTCAAAAGCCCCAGTTCTTCAAGAAGGTCCATTGGGAATTGAGTAAGATGTATGCCTGCATGTCCTTCCTGTATAGCAATCAAGTCAGTAAGAGGCTGTCCGCTGATTACAACCCCTGCTGCATGTGTCGAGGTATGCCTCGGAAGCCCTTCAAGCTTTGAAGCTGTATCAAAAAGCTTTTTGTTCAGCTCGCTCTGATTCACAAATTCCCGGAGAGCCTTTGATTCCCCTAAGGCATCTTTGAGGGAAATGCCGGTCCTGCCAGGAATCATTTTCGAGATGGCTTCCTGTTCTTTAGGGTTAAGCCCAAATGCCCTTCCTGTATCACGCAAAGCTGCTTTTGCAGCAAGTGTCCCGAAGGTTATAATTTGGGCAACATGGAACTCACCGTACCTTGAGGCGACATAGGAGATTACTTCTTCCCTGCGGTTATCAGGAAAATCGATGTCGATATCCGGCATGGAAACACGTTCAGGATTCAGAAACCGCTCAAATAATAAATGGTGCTCAATCGGATCAACTTCTGTGATCGATAATACGTAGGCAACCATCGATCCTGCAGCCGACCCCCGTCCAGGACCAGTCAGGATGCCCTTTTGTCGGGCAAATTTCATAAAATCCCATACAATCAGAAAATAGTCGCTGAAATTCATTTTTTTAATAATATCCAGCTCATAATGAAGTCTTTCAATATATGAATGCGGTGCTTGAGGCCTTCTTTTTTCCAGCCCCTTTTCACAAATTGTCTTCAGCAATTCATCAGAAGATACACCAGGCTCTGCAGGATATTGAGGAAGAAGGGGGCGATTAAAAGCAATATCAACCTGGCATCTTGCAGCAATCTTCAGAGTATTTTCAAGCACTTCAGGACAATCCTGAAACAGCTCGGCCATTTTCCTGGAATCCTTCAGATAAAATTCATGGGAAGGAAGTCTTTCACGGTCATCCTCTGATAGTTTTGCGCCGTTTTTGATGGCAAGCAGAACCTCCTGGGACATGGCATCTTCTTTCATAAGGTAAAAGGTTGGGTTTGTTGCAATAACATCCAGTCCCTGATCTGCGGCCAGCTGGCCGATCTTCGCCTCCATTTCACTCTTTTCGGCAGGTGATTGGCGCTGAATGGACAGAAAGAAGCGCCGGGGGCCAAATATATCAGCAAACAAATCAGCAGCTTCATAGGCTTTTTCCTTCTGATTTTCTGCTAACAGGTTTTCTATTTTCCCTTCAGCACCCGGTGAAATAGCAATCAGGCCCCTGGAGTATGCTTTTAGCCATTTATGCGGGAGGCCTTTTGGGGACTTGGTTTTAATGGCACTGCTTATTTTTAATAGGTTTTGATAACCATCATTATTTTCTGCAAGTAAAATCATCGGGAACGATTCCTCGGCTTCATCCAATATATCAGCCAGCAGGCCAATAATCGGCTTGATCCCGAGCTTTTTGCATTCTTTATAAAAGTACAGAGACCCGTACATCACATTCCGGTCTGTTAATGCTAGCGCTTTGTATCCCTGTTCCTTCGCAAGCGCTGCAAGTTCCTTGATTCTTACAGTGCTTGTCAGCAAGCTGTATGCACTTTGTATATGAAGAGGTACGAACATGTTTACACCTACCTTCTGCGGCTTCCTTTTAGTTTTATTATAGAGGCATTACATAAAAAAAGAAAATACGTTCTCATTTGGGATTATGCCTGCAAGGGCAATCATATTGTTTGTCCTCTATCCATATACATAATTTATATAGAAATTCTTAATGAGGGATGATGAAAATGAAAGAAGCATTTTTTCCTGCTTTTCTGAACAGTTACTTTATATCCTTCGGTGTTCTTCTTGGAGGCTCTTTAATCGGGGGACTTGCGGCATTTTTCACAGGACAAGCTCCTTTGTCATCCATACACCGCCTGTCGGACTCTTTAAGAATCTGGGCGATCATTGCTGCAATCGGCGGAACCTTTGATACGGTTTATGCTTTTGAAAGGGGCATTTTTAACGGCGCCACAAAAGACATTCTAAAGCAATTCCTGCTTATTTTATCTGCGCTTGGAGGTGCACAGACAGGCGCATTGATCATCAACTGGCTTACTCAGGAACATATTTCATCATGAGAATCCCTCCCTTATACAGGCGTCCGGCATGGCAGCGTTTTTTTGCAGGAGCTGTCATTGGAGGGGTAACCAGCTGGCTGATTTTTTTGTATATGTTTGGTGTACAGCAGGAAAAGCAAATCACTACCCTCAAGGCACAGCAGAAAACGATACACGAATTGAAAATAAAAAATGCCGTCTGGGAGCATGACTTAAACAAATTAAATGATGAAACCGAACAGGGGCTCTCCATCCAGGATGTGAAAGTCACAATAACAAACGGCGAAACATACAGACTTGATAAACTTAGCGTAGCGGAAGCAGAAGATGCACTCATTGAAGATCTAAAATCATTAATAGCAAAAAACGTGGACACCGTCTTCAAAGGAAAAATGCTGCTGAAAAAATCAATAGAAAACAAAATACTGGAAATCAACAAAAAAAGATACGCTCTGGAAGTAAGCGAAATACTTTTCTACAGCAACATGTATATAGAAATCAAACTTAAAAGGCTTTAACAAAAAGTGGAAGCACCTTGGTCATAGGATCAAAGACTAAGAACGCCGCGTCCTGCGGCAACGTCTTTGTGACCCCCGTCCTAGGGGCCTCCGACAAGCATAAGACGCATCAGAATAGAAGGTGCTCTTTGCCTTCAATTCTGATGTGGATTATGACCTCGAGGGGCTAGGCGCTGAAGCCGGATTATAGAAAAAACGGAAGCGCCTTGGTCTCCTGCGGCACCACCGTTGGCTCCCCTCCCCGGAGGCCAACGCTTTTTTATGGAAAATTCAGCCCTGAAGGCTCGCAAGCTCCATATCCTTTAAAACCTCTTCTGCCTCTTCCCAGGAGTAAATGGAAGCTCCAGCCGCAAGGGGATGTCCTCCGCCTCTGTATTTTTTGGCTATGGTATTGATGACTGGCCCTTTAGAGCGCAGGCGGACGCGGATCTCTTTTTCCTCTTCGATAAAGAAGACCCATGTTTTGACTCCTTTTACTGCACCAAGCGAGCTGACAAGCAAGGATGCTTCTGAAGGAACAACATTGAATTGATCCATAATTTCTTTTGTAATCACCATTTTGCCTGTACCGTTTTTAAGGATTTCAAAATTCTGCAGCACATACCCATTCAAGCGAACAATATTTTCACTGACATCATACATCTCATTAAATAATTGAGGGCGCGAAAACTGATAATGAATCAATTCGCCTGCGTATGTAAAGGTTTTTTCCGTTGTGCTTGGATACAAAAATCTTCCGGTGTCACCCACGATTCCCGCAAAAAGCAGGCGTGCTGCCGAATCATTGAGCTTCAGGCCCTGATCCTTGCCGGACAAATAGAATTCATAGATCATTTCACTTGCTGAGCTTGCATTTGTATCAACCCATACCAAATCTCCGTAAGGATCTTCATTTGGATGATGATCTATTTTTATTATTTTGTCTCCAAGCGTGCAGCGTTTGTCACAAATCCGGTCAAAGTTGGCTGTATCGCAAATGATAACAAGCGCATCCTTATAGACTTCATCCGGGATATCATCCAGCCTCATCAAATAATTCAGCGATTCCTCTTCTTTTCCCGCAGTATAAATATTCTTCTCAGGAAATGAAGCCTTAAGAATCTCGGCAAGTCCTCCCTGTGAACCGTATGCATCAGGATCCGGCCGGACATGGCGGTGTAGAATGATGGTTTGATAGCGTTTTATTTCACTCAGTATTTTGTCCTTCATTTCAATTCCCCTTTCAAATGTTCTTCATAATAATCAGGTATGGCAGCCCTTGCTGCTGAAGCGGTATGTCTTACATTCTATTTAAGCAAAAAAAGAATACCATGAAAAGAATGATTGTCATTTATTCCTCATCAGCTATCAGTGAAGCCCCCGCTGTCTGAGTTTTCACTTTATTGTAGCTTTCCCTTTTGCTAGCCGTTACAATGGAAACGTATATTATGGTTTGGGGGATTTAAAATATGCCGATTCTCGTAGTCTCTATAGTCATTTCACTTACTTTCTATTTCTTTTACAAATTTAAATCCGCGAGGACCAGGAAGCCTATGGAGAAAAAATGGATTTCCGGAAAATCTTCTATTGCCCTTGGATTATTTGTTGCCCTTTTTGGAGTGTATCTGAGTGTCGTATATCAGGCACCCCTTGCTTATGTCATAGCCGCCATTTTTGTAATCATTGGCGGAATCAGCATATGGGGCGGATATAAAATGTACGCGTTTTATCTGCCGCATGCAATTAGAGAAGCCGAAAGCTCCCAGAAAGCCTAGAAGAAAAGGATGGCCGCAGGGTTTTCCCTTTGACCATCCCTTCTGCTATGACCGATCCAGCAGCTGGCAGGTAAGCATCGCTTTCCCCACTAGCCTGCCCTCGTTAAACACTTCTACGTCCACCTTACCGAACTTGCGCCCCACTTCAAGAACTCTTGGATGAATTTCAAGCATACTTTCAATCTGGACTGGCTTAATAAAGTAAATTGTCATATTTTCTACAACAAGGTCACCCCGCTTATAGCCCCGGAGGACACGATTCGCTGATTCTGTCACAAGGGTGGCAAACACCCCGTTTGATATCGTCCCCAGATAATTTGTCATCTGCGGAGTAACTTCGCAGCGATACGACTCGTCTCCTTTTGCCCGGCTTCCTGCCATAATCAGCTGGCTTGTTATTGTATCATCGATCGTTTCTCCAGCCTGGGGCTGCCTCTGGCTCATCTGCAGGGCTTTCAGTACATCCTGCCTGCTGATAATCCCTTGAAGGAGATGGCTGTCATTCACAACCGGCAGCAATTCAATGCCTTCCCACACCATCATGTGCGCAGATGATGCCACGCTTGTTTTCGGCCCTACCGTCATCGGGCTTTTTGTCATGACCCTGTCCATTTGAAGATGTGTATCCTGGCCAAGTACATCCTTTGAAGTCACCATTCCCTGCACTTTCATAGAATTATCCACAACAGGAAAACGGCTGTGTGTCGTGCTTTTATTCAAGCTCATCCATGTATCGATCGTATCGTTTGTTTTTAAAAACACCGTTTCGGAAATTGGCGTAAGGATATCCTCGACCAGCAGAATTTCCTTTTTGATCAGCTGATCATATATGGCTCGATTAATCATTGTTGCTACTGTAAAAGTATCATAGCTGCTTGATATGACTGGCATTTCAAGCTCGTCCGCAAGCTTTTTTACACTTTCATCTGTATCGAAGCCGCCTGTAATCAGAACAGCTGCCCCTGCTTTTAGGGCATGTTCATGTGCCTGTGTGCGGTTTCCGACAATAAGGAGGTTTCCCGCATCTGTATATCTCATCATGGCCTCGAGCTTCATGGCGCCAATGACAAATTTATTGAGCGTTTTATGGAGGCCAGCCCTTCCGCCCAATACTTGTCCATCCACAATGTTGACAACCTCGGCAAAGGTGAGCTTTTCAATATTTTCTTTCTTTTTCCGTTCGATCCGGATGGTCCCGACCCGTTCGATAGAACTTACATATCCCTGGTTTTCCGCTTCTTTAATTGCTCTGTAAGCCGTCCCTTCACTTACGCTCAGTGCTTTAGCAATCTGGCGGACTGATATTTTTTCGCCGACAGGGAGCCCGTCGATATGTTTCAAGATTTGTTCATGCTTTGTGGCCAAGCTTTTCACCCTTTTTTAGTAATCCTTTTACTATATTATAAGGTGAAATAACTGCCTATACAACGGACCTACTGATAATAATGGACTCTTTTCTTTCCTGGGCGCTTTTCCTTGCTTATCCGTTTTCGTTTTTTAGGTGTATAGAGCATGCCTGTAAGATTCCCTGCAGCCGCACAAAAGGCAAAAGCCAGCCATGTTCCTGCAAATGCACTTTGTGCCCCTCCCTGTTCAAACGAGAGCCTTGGTGCAGCATAATATAAGAGAACCCCGCAAAGCAGCAGGCATAGCAAAAGCCGCTGTTTCATCCTTCATCCCCCTCTTGTTTAAAAATGCTCCCTAATATTCTATGCGGCTCCATCCTGAAAAAGACACCATCTGAAACGCGAAGGAGATATAGAGTTCTATATAAAGGCATGGATTTGCAAGCGCTCCTTCTCCCAGGAACAAAATAAACCAGGCCCTGTTTCAAGGCCTGGCACTTCGTTTTTATAATTCGATGCTTTCTCCCGGCTCAAGCACCTTTGCGATGCCCGGCTTAAGCATGTCAGCATATTTATGGGGATCCTGCTTAATTGGAGGAAACGTATTGTAATGCATCGGAACAACCTGCTTAGCCTGCAGGAACTCTGCTGCGGCGGCTGCATCTTCAGGACCCATGGTGTAATTGTCCCCGATGGGCAGGAATGCAAGGTCGATTGGGTGCCGCTCTCCAATCAGTTTCATATCAGAGTATAAAGCGGTGTCACCGGCATGATAAACAGTTTTCCCTTCTGCAGTAAACAATACTCCCGCCGGCATGCCCAGATAAATGATTTGCTGATCCTCTGTCATTAAGCCTGTGCCATGGAAAGCAGGAGTCAATTTAACCTTGCCGAAATCAAATTGATAAGCGCCGCCGATGCTCATGCCATGAGTTTTTTCAACTCCCTGCCATCCGATATACGCCGCCAGTTCCGCGACAGCGATGACCAGTGAGTTATTCTTTTTGGCCAATTCAACCGTATCCCCAATATGATCTCCATGTCCATGGGTTAAAATAATAACATCGGGTTTGACGTCTTCGAGTTTAAGGTAAGTCAATTCATTGCCCGTGATAAATGGATCAAATAAAATGGTTTTACCGTTTGTTTCAATTTGGACAATAGAGTGTCCATGAAATGATACCTTCATTTAAAATCCTCCCTTTCATGAGTTAAAATAGTCTATAGTAATCATTAAACAAGTTTTCCGGCAACTATTCAAACAGTAGGCTTCAACATTTTAGATATCTGACAGTTTACAATCATTTTTCTTATTGGTATGGTCAATGTAAAAGAATTACGGAGGTATAAACATGAATAATAGAATTAGTGAAATTCAAAACTGGCTAAACAGCACAGGAACCGATGCTGCACTTATTACCTCACCTGAAAATGTTTTTTACTGCAGCGGTTTTTTAAGCGATCCCCATGAAAGATTGCTTGCACTTGCCGTTTTCCCTAATGCAGAACCTTTCCTGGTTTGCCCGAAAATGGAGGTTGAAGAAGCAAAAAAAGCTGGATGGCAGGGTGAAATTATCGGCTATACAGATATTGAAGATCCATGGGATGAAATTCAGCGTTCACTGAAACGCCGCTCTATTACCGTTAAAAGGGCTGCAATTGAAAAAGAGCATATGAATGTGGAACGCTATGAAAAAATACAAAACGTTTTTTCTGCCCCTGAACTCGTATCGGCTGAGGAAAAGCTTCGCCATCTGCGCATGGTCAAAACAGCTGACGAATTGGATATAATAAGAGAAGCATGCAGGTTAGCTGATTTGGCTGTTGAAACAGGCGTAAATGAAATCAGCGAAGGAAAAACAGAAATGGAAATCCTTGCCGCGATTGAATATGAGCTAAAAAAATCCGGCATCAACAAAATGTCCTTCTCAACGCTTGTACTGACCGGTGCAAATGCAGCAGCACCGCACGGAACACCAGGCTTGAATAAGATCAAGCGGGGAGACCTCGTCTTATTTGATTTAGGTGTGGTTTATAAAGGATATTGTTCTGATATCACAAGAACGGTTGCTTATGGAGATATCAGCGACAAGCAGAGAGATATTTATGAAACGGTCCTGAAGGCACAGGAAGCAGCGGTTGCAGCAAGCAAACCAGGCGTATCCTGCTCTGAAGTCGACCTTACAGCAAGGAATATCATAAGCGAAAGCGGGTACGGAGAATATTTCCCTCACCGGCTTGGACACGGTCTCGGCATCAGCGTCCATGAATACCCTTCGCTGACTGAAACGAACCCGCTCATCCTTCAGCCCGGTATGGTTTATACCATTGAACCAGGAATTTACGTACCTGATGTAGCAGGCGTAAGGATTGAGGATGATGTTCTTGTAACAGAGAATGGCTATGAACTTCTTACAAGATATCCCAAAGCACTGCAGGTCATTAAATAAATCGTACAATAAAAAGGTACATTCCAGCCTGCTGGGATGTACCTTTTTCACATGGTTTTATAAAGTGAATCTTACTCAAGCTGTTACTGCTGTCCATTCATGCTTGATAAATCTGATTCTTCTCTTGGCATTTCATGCTTTTTGCGGGAATTGCCCTGAAATGAGATTTTAAATGAAGTCCCTTTATTTAATTCACTGTGAACCGATATCATTCCTTTATGATTCTGAATGATTTTATAGCTCACCATTAGGCCAAGGCCGTTTCCTCCCGTTTTAGTCGTAAAAAACGGTTCACCCAGCTTTTTCACCTCTTGTTCACTGATTCCAACACCATGATCTTTAATGATAATATGCTTTTCAAATTCATTTTCCGTAATGGCGATTCTCACTTTTCCTCCGCCGGGCATAGATTCTATCGCATTTTTAATAATATTTAAAAATACCTGCTTCAGCTGGTTCTTCTCTCCTGATATCATCATGTCATGTTCAGGGAAATCATGGCACAGCACAACATTTTTAAGGTGGGCCTCTGCCTGGAGAAATTTGATGACACTTCTCAGGATTTCTGTGACATTGCACTCCTGAAAATATATTGTGTGAGGCTTGGCAAACACCATAAATTCACTGACAATAAAATTGATCCGGTCAATTTCATCCAGTATGGTATCTTCAAATACAGGGTCTTTGGCAGATTCAGTAAGCAGCTGGACAAACCCTTTTATAGTAGTGAGGGGGTTGCGGATTTCATGTGCAATTCCTGCTGCCAATTCTCCGACCATCGATAATTTTTCTGTTTTCTGAAGAGTTTCTTCGGTTTTCTTTTTCTCAGTAATATCATATTGAAGGGATATATGCTGATAGGTTTCTCCATTATGGTCCACAAAGGGAACAATCGTAGTATCAAGCCAATAAGTAGTCCCATCCTTGGCTTTGTTCAGGATTTCACCCTTCCAGACCTCCCCGCGCTGAATGGTATCCCATATTTCTGTAAAAAAACCGCACGGATGAAATTGGGAGTTCAGCAGATAGTGGTTTTGGCCGATCAGTTCTTCCTTTGTATAGCCTGAGGCCTCGCAAAATTTGTCATTTACATAAGTAATCAGGTCATTCCGGTCCGTTATGGCAAATATCGTGGCTTCATTCAAGGCATTTTTCAGGTCTGCAAGCTCTCTGAGCGTTATTTTTAAATCTTTATTCGATTCATCCAGGGCAAACCTTGTTGAAGAAAGATTCTCATTATAATGATTAATAATAGTATTCGAAATCAGTTCACATATGGGATCGATGATTTTAATGATCTTAAATAATGTATGAATGGAAATATTGCCTTGATTCAATTCGCCTTCAAGGAAATCCATGATGGCAGTTCGGGACAGATGGACAATACTGATGGATTGGTCAAGCGATGCCATCGACCGGACAGACCTCTGGCCAAGTAAATTAGCACAAGTCACCAGATTATTCTTACCCACTTCATCTCTTGTGCATAGATAGCTGCCAAGAAGGCTGAATAAATTGGTCCGCAGGTTATATTGATAATCAGATTTACTGTAATAAAGGCTATAAGCATTTTCGCCCTTAGGCATATTAAGTGTTTTGGCGGCCAGGACATTGCTTTCCTCTTGAATCTTCCTGCCAAGATACTCTATTTGATCGCACACATTAATCCCTCGCCTTGTCAAAACTTCATTCCTAAGGTCCTTCCTATATCGCTCTTCCAGAACTCAGGATGCTTGTATCATGTTAAGTTTGACAAATACAGCAAAAATCCTTCTTTTTTCCTAAATTGTAATATATATATCTCCTGATTTTTGTACCGCAAGCAATAAAAATCCTGCAAAAAAAAAAACCAATCAAAGATGATTGGGCCCGCTGAATTCATGCACAAGTTTTTTTCCTTTTTCAATAGCCAGCTTAACCTGTTCAAATCCTGTTCCGCCTGCGCTGTTTCGGCGTTTCACTGCTGCGTATGGATTTAAAACATCGTAGATATCTTGTTCAAAAAGGACAGAAGCTTCTTTGTACTGCACAAGAGGCAAATCTGCAAGGAAGCAGCCATTTGATACACAGTACAGCACAAGCTTGCCTACAATTTCGTGGGCTTCCCTGAATGGAAGGCCTTTTGAAGCAAGATAGTCTGCAAGCTCTGTTGCATTTGAAAAGTCGCGCTTTACTTCTTTTTCCATCGTTTCGCTGTTAACCTTCATTGAAGATATCATGCCTTCAAAAATCTGCAAAGAACCCTTAACCGTTTTAACAGTATCAAAAATGCCCTCCTTGTCTTCTTGCATATCTTTGTTATAAGCAAGAGGAAGGCCCTTTAATACAGTGAGAAGACCCATCAGATTCCCGTATACACGTCCGGTCTTTCCTCGGATAAGTTCAGCCATATCAGGGTTTTTCTTTTGCGGCATAATGCTGCTGCCTGTTGAAAAAACATCATCCAGTTCAATGAACTGAAATTCCTGGCTGGACCATAGTATGATTTCTTCACTGAACCTTGATAAATGCATCATCAATGTTGAGCTGCCGCTTAAAATTTCCAGTACAAAGTCCCGGTCACTGACAGCATCGAGACTATTTTCGTATATACGTTCAAATCCCAGAAGTCCCGCACTATATTCCCTGTCAATTGGAAAGGTGGTGCCTGCCAGTGCCCCTGCTCCAAGCGGTGACGTATTGATGCGCTTCATGCTTTCAGAAAACCTTTCTTTATCACGCTCCAGCATCCAAAAATAGGCCATTAAATGATGGGCGAAGGAAATAGGCTGGGCGCGCTGCAGGTGAGTATATCCAGGGATCAGTGTTTCAACATGCTGTTCGGCTTGATTGATAATCGCCTTTTGAAGCAGATTAATTAAATGAAGTATGTCAGCTGTCTGCTTTCTTAAATATAAATGCAAATCAGTCGCTACCTGGTCGTTCCGGCTTCTTGCTGTATGAAGCTTGCCTCCCGCAGGGCCGATTTCTTTAATGAGCATGCTTTCCAGGTTAAGATGGATATCCTCCATTTCGACCTTATAAGAAAGCTGCCCATTTTCCGCTTTGCTTTTTAAAGTCTTCAGGCCAGAAATAATTTCATCTGCCTCGTTTTCTGATAAAATGGCGCATTTTTTCAGCATAGAAACATGTGCCAGGCTGCCCTCAATATCTTCGAGCACGAGCTCCTGGTCAAAGGAGATGGAAGCCCCGAATTCATCTACCCATTCTTCAGCTGACTTTGTGAATCTTCCTCCCCAAAGCTTGTTCACACTGTCACCTTCTTATTATTCACCATGCTGTTCACCTTCGTCGGAAGTCCCCATAATGAAGTGAAACCGACAGCTGCTTCGTGGTCAAAAGCATCATCTGATGTATATGTGGCAAGCTTTTCATTATACAGGGAGTTATCCGATTTCCTGCCTTCTGCAATGGCATGGCCCTTAAACAGCTTCATGCGGACTGTGCCTGTCACAGTTTCCTGGGTTTGTGCAAGAAAAGCACTGAGTGCATTTTGAAGCGGAGAAAACCATAGTCCTTCATAAATCAGCTCTGTTAATTTCTTTTCAATCACTGGCTTAAAATGTGCTACTTCTTTAACAAGCGTCAAATCTTCCAGTTCCTTGTGTGCCGTCATTAATGTCATAGCGCCCGGGCATTCATAAATCTCGCGTGATTTTATTCCTACTAATCTATTTTCCACATGGTCGATCCTTCCGATTCCATGCTTGCCGGCGACCCCGTTTAACTCTAGAATCAGTTCATCAATTTTATACTCTTTATTATTCAACGTAACAGGAACGCCCTTTACAAATCCAATTTCAATGATATCCGGCACATTTGGTGCGTCTTCAAGGCTTGAAGTCAGATCATAGGCTTCTTCAGGAGGAGCTGCCCACGGATCTTCCAATACACCGCACTCACAGCTTCGTCCCCATAAGTTCTGATCAATAGAATACGGGCTTCCAAGGTTAATAGGAATAGGAATTTCATTCTCCTGGGCGTACTTAATTTCTTCTTCTCTTGACCATTTCCATTCGCGTACAGGCGCTATCACCTGTAAATCGGGATTCAGAGCAGCAATGGACACCTCAAAACGCACCTGGTCATTCCCTTTTCCTGTACAGCCATGTGCTACCGCTTGAGCATTTTCCATTTCCGCCACTTCAACAAGCTTCTTTGCAATCAGCGGTCTTGATAAAGCCGAGACCAAAGGATATTTGCCTTCATATAAAGTATGAGCCTGAAGAGCTGCAAGTGCATATTCTTTGGCAAACTCCTCTTTAGCATCAATCACATACGATTTTACAGCACCAACCGCAAGTGCTTTTTCTTTTATAAAATTGAGATCCTTGCCTTCCCCTACATCAAGGCAGCAGGCAATCACATCATATCCTTTTTCCTGAAGCCACTTTATTGCTACAGAGGTGTCTAATCCTCCGGAATATGCAAGAACTGCTTTTTGGTTTTCCATGTAAAATCCGCCCTCTCATTTGAATAAAAATTCAAGTTGTTTTATTTTTATTCATTTTATGTATAGTACTTTATCAGCTTTATTATGAGAATGCAAGAGTTTTTTTCATGTGTTTAAAGGCTTGCCAGATTAATACGCTAAATTTAACAAGGAGAACTAAAATTTCAGTTTCTGCATATATAGGACAATTGACGGTATAATTATAGAAATAAGAAACAGGAACCCCGGTAAGCATATGGCATCCCATTGGATTTTCCCCACCGCCTTCGTGCAGGAACACAATCATCTCAAATAATTCTGCACAAAAAAAAGGAGACAGTTCCGCAGAACCTCTCCTTTTGCTCACTAATTAATCTATAAGTCTTTGTTCATTTCCTTCACAACATGTCCTAATTCAGGAAGGATAAGCTTCTTCATTGCCAGGCTTACTGCACCGCTGGATCCTGGAACGGAGAAGATTGCTTTATCCCTTGCAACGGCTGATATGGCTCTGGAGAGGATAGCGGCCGGGCCAATGTCCTCCTGATAGCTGAGCATCCGGAAAAGTTCTCCAAACCCCGGAATTTCTTTATCCATAATTTCCTGAACGGTTTCAATGGTAACATCGCGTTTCGCAATCCCGGTTCCGCCGTTGGTCAGGATGACATCTGTACCAGGATCATCGCACCCCTTTAAGATGGATGCTTTGATTTCTTCCTGCACATCCTTCACAATTTCATAGCCTGAAATGCTATGTCCATCTGCTGCCAGCAAATCCATCATCAGCTTTCCGCTTTTATCGGTGGTTTCATCTCTTGTATCACTGACTGTTATCACCCTGCAGCGGACAGTTTTCCTGGCATCCTGTTTATGCTCTGCGAGACCCATCTACTCCACTCTCTTTCTCTGGAGATAGCGGTATTGATAATATTTTTGGGCAAATTCGCTTACTCTTCTTGTAAGCTGATAATTTGAGCCTGCTCCAATGGACATTGAAATCAGAGGAATGCCCTGAAATAGCTTTTTGCGGAACAAAGTGATCGCCGTTCCTTTTAGCAGCTGATTCAGCGGCAGCTTCATCCATGCAGGATCGGTTAAATCTTCACTGCCCTGATAAAAATACTCTCCATCTTCTTCAGGCGTTTCCTGCAAAAGCTCCGCCCATGCAGCACCCTGAAGCCGCTTTGGCAAAGTTCCGATACGGAATACCTTTAATGCGGTCATCATTTCAAATGGTGTATTCACTTCATATCCGTATGTCATCGCTACCAGCTGCACAATGCGCAAATTAATGGCAAGCATGGCAGGAAAATCTCCGCCAAGCAGCAAAATGCCGCCGGAACCGCTTGCTCCTCCTTGTGCAAAGGAATACAGCCTGTATTTGGCTATCTGCTGATCAGCTATATAATTCAGCTGGTCAATCGTCAGTTTCTGCAAATCAGGGATGGATGATATGTCCTCGCTGAATACACGGGCTGACCCTAAAATCCTGTCCCTTGCATCCATTTGAATCTGCGAGCTCTGAATCATGGCATGCAGATGGAACAGCCATGTATCAAGCTTTGAAAAAAATTGAGTCTGCTTATCCTGGGGCAAAAGTGAAAATCCCTGTTCCACCCATTTATCATATAAAGACGAAAAATCAGTAGATTCATATAAATTCAGTTTCTCTTCCCATTCGCTGATTTCATTCCATATCTCAATTTCACGATTCGTTAATGGCATAGATTAGCCTCCCGTACAGACAAGTGTTATATATATATCTGTAGTATAACATAAGCTGATATCAACCCTAAAAAAACAGACCAGGAAATTTTGCGCTCAATTAAAAGAATCCGAGTATTTTACAATCCGGTCAGCCTTACTGTGTCTCTTGCGATCATGACTTCTTCATCCGTAGGAATGACCATTACCTTGACAGGGGAATGCGGGTAATTGACAAACGTCTCTTTTCCGCGGGTCCTATTCAAAGAAGGGTCCCAGTATACACCCATAAATTCAAGTCCTTTCAAAACCCTTGCCCTGATGGTTTCACTGTTTTCGCCAATACCTGCCGTAAAAATAATGGCATCCACTCCGCTCATTCTTGCAGCATATGATCCCAGATATTTATGAATGCGGCTCGCAAAAACCTCAAGTGCTAACTCGGCACGCTCATTTCCCTTATCCGCTTCTAATTCAATATCCCTCAAATCACTTGAAAATCCTGAAACAGCGAGCATTCCGCTTTTCTTATTCAAAACTTCCAATACTTCATCAGCTGTTTTTCCTGTCTTCTCCATGATATATGGAATCAGTGCCGGATCAATATTGCCTGAGCGTGTTCCCATGGTGACACCCGCCAGAGGAGTAAATCCCATCGACGTATCAATGGATTTTCCTCCTTCAATGGCTGCAATGCTTGCCCCGTTTCCCAGATGGCAGGATATCAGGCGCAGCTGCTCAAGCGGCCTCCCGAGCATAGCTGATGCACGTTCAGAAACATATTTATGGGAGGTTCCATGAAAACCGTATTTCCTGATGCCATAGTCTTTGTAATATTCATACGGCAAGCTATATAAAAATGAATTTTCCGGCATAGTCTGATGAAAGGCTGTATCAAAAACCGCTACAGCAGGCACATCAGGCAAAACCTGTTTAAATGCTCTGATTCCGGTAAGGTTTGCCGGATTATGAAGCGGAGCCAAATCGGATAACGCTTCTATCTGGGAAATAACCTTATCTGTTATGATGGCGGAATCTGTGAATACTTCTCCGCCGTGCACCACCCTGTGGCCAATTCCATCTATTTCGTCATAAGATTTTATGATGTTGTGTTTTATCAATTTTTCTAGCAATATAGCTACGGCTGTTTCATGGTTAGGAATTTCCATGGTTTCCGTCAATTTCTCGCCTTGTGCCGTTATCGTGAAGATCGGTTCCATCAACCCAATTCTCTCTACAATTCCCTTAGTAATTACACCTTCTTTGGGCATATCAAACAACTGAAATTTCAAAGAGGAACTGCCTGCATTTATTGCAATGATTTTAGACATGATTCCCGCTCCTTTTCTATATCCATGTGCATATATAAATCCATGAATACCTTTACAAAAATGGCTTCTTTTGTTTCATTTAAACATTGAATAGACTGCCTATCAATTCAAAATGCATTTTGGCTGCGCTTTCATTCAGAAGTAAATCAATTCAGAATTTTCCCTGCACTGCAGCCATTTATTTCTGGATCAATCCGTTTTATTCTGCTTTACCCCGATATATCCTGCTTGATGCAATTCCCCAGGCATGAAGACAGACAAAAAAGCTGATGCCTTTTTTAATAACGGGTTCTGTTTTCGAATACAAAACATTAAATAACACACTAATCAGCATTCCGATTCGCATACGAATTAGACTGCCTTTCTTTGTTGATATTACGAGGTTTCTAGTCAAATTGAGAGTAAAGGAGCACCGTAATTCGTACCCCTTTTAGTAAGGTGACAGAAGTTTGTGTCACTCTGCGAATTCATATGTTAAAGCGGTTGTCCATTGTTTTACTGGTTTTTATATTTATAATGATGGTTTAGTAGATGTTTTTGTTAAAATTAAGAGGGGTGTTATTCGGCTAAGCAAATGTCAGTTCAACAAAGCTGCAAGAGAGATTAAATCAAAAATAAAATAAAAATATAGAAATGATAATGAAAGGCGGAATACTCGTGTTAGAAATATTTCCTGTATATATAACTCCGTTTGAACAAGAAAGACTGATTAGAGTATATCTACCTAAAAATTACAACAAGGAAAATAAGAGGTACCCCGTATTGTATATGCACGATGGGCAAAATGTTTTTCGTGATAATGATGCAATTGGTGGCAAATCTTTAGAACTCGAAAACTACTTAGATGAGATTGGATTGGAAGTTATTGTTGTCGGTATAGACCATAGTAAAGACCGAAAAAATGAATATTGTCCTTGGGTGAGCGGAGAATACAGCAAGAAAATATTAGGTTATACTAGTTCAGAAGGTGGAAAAGGGACCGAGTACATAGACTTTATCGTAAATGAACTAAAGCCATTCATAGATAATAAATACCTTACATTAAAAGACCATACTGCGATGGCGGGAATTTCACTAGGAGGACTAATTTCCACTTTTGCTGCGTGCCGTTATCCTCACATTTTCACCAAAGTAGCTGCTATTTCTTCTGCCTTTTATCGTAACCAGGAGGAACTAGAGAAGTTATTAAGAAGTTCCAGTTTATCATCGATTGAAGATTTTTACTTGGACTGCGGAACTAAAGAAGCATCAGGTGAAGATTTAATTAGCAAGGAATTTGTAGCTTCAAATAATTCCATTTATGAACATTTAAGAGAGAAAATATCAAATGTAAAGTTTGAAATTATTAACGATGCGGAACATAATTATTTTTTCTTCAGAGAAAGAGTCCCTCAAATATTGTCTTTTTTAGTGTCAGCAAATAGATAATATTCCCTTTAAATCTGTTGAATAGGATAATATACAATGATATTAATTATTGGAATTACCATCTTCCTTAACTAACCTTTAGTTCAATAAGCCCTTATTTTAAAAATGCTCAGAGTTTTTATACTCTGAGCATTTTTTATGCCGATTTATTATGTTAATTCGTTTGTTGATTTATATGCTAATTTTACTGAGAATTTAGCAGCTAATCCGAATTTTGTACTTCAGAACCGAACCCGTTACTTTTTTATGCATCAGCTTTTTGTCTGTTATTTTTCTTCCTTGAACCATTCGTTCATTTTATTCATCATCGCTTGGGTTGCTTCCATATCAGAAAGCTTTGGAAGCTGTACAAGCATGGTATTTTTCGGAGCCTTGATTCCCTCTTTTTTCTTTTGGAGAATAAGGATGCTTTTTGCTGCTGCCTCGTTTTTGAACATGGATAATGGAAGCTGTACAAGGCCTTGGATATATGTATGCTCTTTTAGGTACTGGTTAAGCCTCGGGGCCTCGTCTGAAAGAAACAGGTTGTTTGGCACAATATAAAATAAATATCCCCCGTCCTTAACATGATTGACTCCTTGTTCTATGAACAAGTGATGTGCGTAGGAATGCCCAGTTTCCCTGGCAAGCTCATATTCTGCTGCACGTACATCATTCGGATAATATCCCACAGGCAGATCGCTCACTACAGCATCAGCTGGATCAATGAATAACGGTTCAAGACTGTCCTGGTTGAATAATTCAACTGGATGCTCCTGCAAATTTGCCCCGCAGTATGCAAGCCTGATAAGTGTTTCATCCACATCTGATCCAAAAGAGGATATTTCATGCTGTGTCAGCTGGTTTAAAATCGTAAAAAGAAGATTCCCTGTACCTGCAGCAGGATCCAGAAGGGTAAACTGTTTGCTGTTATTCATAAATTTGCCTATAAGGTAGCTTACAAACATTCCAACAGCGTCTGGAGTCATTTGGTGGTTAGGCTGGACGTTTTCTTTCATGCCCTTCAATATAGCCAGCTGAAAGGCTTTCCTGATTTCTTCTTTTCCGTATTTATCCAAAGAGAACTCTGCATATTGTTTGTTCAGCCTTTTCTCTGATATCTCGCTGATATCTTCCTGCAGAACCTTGCCCTGAAACAGATTTTCTCCAGTTTCACCTAATGCATCAAGGTATGTACAGGAAAGCTCTTCTTGTAAAATTTTAGCTGTTTCATCAAGCTGATGGAACAGTTCTTCAATTGGGGTGAAGTTCAACGTTCATTCCTCCTGTTAATGTTTATCATTTCCTTTTTATATGGCAGGGCATAGCCCGATTTTAAAGGCTTTTTTCGTAAACTCTGCTGTTATGGAACAAGGCGGCTGATTTCCGCTCCAGGATGCCCGCTTTCCGCGGGGCGGGCGGTGAGCATCCTCAGCTGCGTGCCTGGGTTCTCACCTGTCCCGCTAATCCCCCGCAGGAGTCTCGCACCTTACGCTCCAATCAGCCCGTTTTCTAATCGAATCCTAACAGAACTCATTATTAAAAAACAATCTAAAAAAAAGAGCCATTTTAAAAGTAGAAACGGTTTATCCAAACGATTATTATACCACGCCTATGCTGCCATTCGCGCTCAATAAGCCTGCAGGGTCATACCAATAGCAAAACAAAAGCGCAAGCGCCATGTACAGCCCCAGGAAAAATCATAAGAAGGCGTTTTTGCCTTCAGGACTTCAGGGGCCAGGCTGCTTGCGCTGGACGCGAATAAGAACATGCCGACAAGCAAACTGGCAGTCATCCGCAGAACGCTTTGTTATGGAAACGGCTGAAAGGCAATCCTTTACTCAGCTGCTTTTGCAGCTGCCACGGCACTTTCATAGTCAGGGTGATTGGTGCCTTCGCTGACATACTCCGCATAAGTAACTGTATCATTGCTGTCTACAACAAATACGGCACGAGCCAATAAACGGAGCTCTTTCATGACTACGCCATATGCTTCACCAAACGATAAATCGCGGTGGTCGGATAAAACCTGTACATTTTCAAGGCCGCTTGCAGCACACCAGCGTTTTTGGGCAAAAGGAAGATCGGCGCTGATAGTTAACACCTTAACTCCATCTACTTTTGAAGCTTCTTCATTAAAACGTCTTGTCTGTGCATCGCACACACCAGTATCAACAGAAGGAACTACACTGATAATCCGTACTGAACCTTTTGAATCGCTTAGCTTCACTTCTGATAAATCATTGGCAAGAACAGTAAAATCGGGTGCTTTGTCACCAGCTTTCACTTCATTGCCGATAAGTGTGACCGGGTTATTTATAAACGTAACAGATGCCATTCAGAAATCCTCCCTTAATTGCTTAATATGTATTCTTATTCTTCATGATAGGATGTCCAGTGAATTTTTGCAATCATTTGGATCAGCTTTACATGGATTTTTCCCGCCTTATATTTTATAAACAGGAAAAAGGCAGAAATAGCTTCGGCACATTCTTGCTGAAGATTTCTTGCCCTGATGCACATTCAAATTCCGCTTTTTTATTAAGGCTGTTTTCGTAAACTTTGCTGCTATGGAACAAGGGGTTGATCTCCGCTCCAGGATGCTCGCTTTCCGTGGGGCGGGCGGTGAGCCTCCTCAGCTCGCTTGCGGGGTCTCACCTTCCCGCTAATCCCACAGGAGTCTCGCACCTTACACTCCAATCAACCTGGTTTAACAACGGGATCGCTTCACAGAACATATTAAAAACCTACAATCTTTAAGAAAAGAGCCTTTATTAAAAATCAAAATCCTGTCTCTGCGGGCGCCGGTCCGGTTTTTCATCATGGTCCCTGCTTCCTTTTTCCCGCCTGTCATGGTCTCTTCTGTCAGGCTCGCCTGATACGCTTTGGCTGCCATTTATCTGATCTTTATTCATGCCGCTTTTAGAAAGCAAGGACTGAATTTTATCGATGACAGCTGGTGCTGCATCAAGAAGCTTTTCCATTAAATGCGTCCCATCATTCAGGTGAAGCATCTTAATACCCTGTGACCCTACGATTAAAAAGGCAATCGGAGTAATGGAAACGCCCCCGCCGCTGCCGCCGCCAAATGGCTGTGAAGCAGAGCTGTCATGGCTTTGATTGTTCCCTGAGAATTCGCTTCCCCCGGCAGCAAATCCGAAGCCAACCTTGGAAACCGTCAAAATGACACTGCCATCAGGCGTTTCCACCGGATCTCCAATAATAGTATTCACATCAACCATTTCTTTAAGATTTTCCATTGCCGCTGTCATTAAGCCTTGAATTGGATGGTCTGACATTTCATGTTCCTCCTTCTAAAATGTTTGTCCGTTTGAATCAGCCGCAAAATTTTGCATACTATCTTTTTCAGATTCAGCATGTATGCTTTTCCAATAACGAAACAGTTTAATACCTGCCAAAATAGCTTTTCCTAACCTAAATTGAAATATACAAGAAAGAACAATCCCTGCAGCAGGTTTTTGGAAAACAGGAGTCACAGAATAAGAAGGAACTATTTTACATGTTACATACATACAGAGAAGGGCAATTATCCATGATTGAAGCGCCAGAATCCCCCCTGACAGGACAGCCGTTAATGCAGCATCTCCTGCCCCAATAGATGTATGGCATTCAAACTTTGAGAGCCGTACTTTTCTTAAGAAATTCTTCATTATACGATGGACCGCGCCTATATGTCCCAAAATTCCCTTTATATCCTCAGCACTGCTGAAAAAATCGCCTGCCGAATTTATTGCGTCTTCAGCAGCCATTTTCCTTTTATGCATTTTTTCAGAATCATCTTCGTCCCTTTCTGGAACATGAATGGTATAGCGAAGCAGGCCAAACCAGGAACGGAGCTTAATAGTCAATTGATTTTGTCCTTGCTGGCAGTTATAGAAAATAATTACCTTCACCTTTGTAAAAAAAAGCAGGAAAAGTACACCTATAAGAAAAAGAAAAAGATACAAAATCCAGATGATAAGCTCACATCCCTTCAGCTTTCCAGTATTCGCATGAAGGCAAAAAAATAAACCTGAAAGCAGGGCTATACAGGTTTGTAATGGGTGTTATTATTTGAAGCAAGGCAGCTTAATAGAGGGAGTTCAATTCCATCACTTTCTAGTTTTAATATGGATCCTGCATTTTGAAATCTCTTACATGTAAAATGCCATTCTTCATGATAAACTGATTTCACAGTGAAGACTCTGATTTGCTCCAGGATGAATTCTTTTGAGGAGCATCAAAAGCTTGAAAAAATGAACGGGAGGAAAAATGATGTCCAATCGCCGAAATATTTATTTTTTCCATACAAATTCATCTGATATGCTTGAAAAAATCCGCCCGCTGCATGATTTAGCAGAGCGGTATTCCTTTAATATTGTTAAGGATGCCAGACAGGCCAACATAATCTTAAGTGTCGGCGGTGACGGGACCTTCCTTCAGGCTGTCCGGAAAACCGGATTCAGGGAGGATTGTCTATATGCGGGAATTTCAACCGGAGGAAACTTAAATATGTACTGTGACTTCTTATTGGATGATACGAGCAAGATGATTGATTCCATGACACAGGAACAAATAGAGGTGCGGAGGTATCCGACCATTGAAATCACTCTTGATGATCAGCCTTCCTTTTACGCCCTTAACGAATTGAGCATCCGTTCATCTGTTATTAAAACCGTGGTCATGGATTTGTTCATTGATAACATCCATTTTGAAACCTTTCGGGGTGATGGCATAGTGATTGCCACTCCTACAGGAAGTACAGCATATAATAAATCGGTGAACGGCGCTGTTGTCGATCCTTCCCTGCCCTGTTTTCAGGTCAGCGAACTGGCTTCTTTGAATAATAATACATATCGCACGCTCGGCTCTTCATTCATCCTTGGGGAAAATAGATCTTTGACAGTCCACGTTTCTCAAAATGGCAATGAATACCCGACAATCGGCATGGATAACGAAGCCATGAGCATCCGGCATGTGAATCAAATAAAAGTAAATTTAAGCAGCAGGCAAATTAAAACGGTCAAATTAAAAGATAACTCATTTTGGGAAAAAGTCAGAAGGACATTTTTATAGAGATGGCATATTTGCCATCTCTATTTTTTTCATGCGCCGATTTTTCTTTTTCCTTTCATTCTTCCTGCACCGGCTGTCCCCCACTTGGTCTTGGAGAGGGAGTATATGGCCAACGCGCTCCAAATGAAAATGAAGGCCACTAGATGTGTTTTAGTGAATGTTTCATGATAAACAAACACTCCCAGAATCAATGTCAAGGTCGGGGCAATATATTGAAGAAAGCCGAGCATCGATAAAGGAACCAATTGAGCTCCCTTAGCAAAGTACAAAAGCGGAAGGGCTGTTGCAATCCCTCCTCCTATCAGAAAAAGACTGACAGATCCTGATCCGAAAAATGAAGAATTTGATGATAAAGCAAGATACACGCAATAGCCCAGTGCAAGCGGAGTCACCATCATCGTCTCCAATGTCAGGCCTATAGCTGAATCTGCACTGATCATCTTTTTGGCAAGGCCATATAAGCCAAAGGTAATGGCCAGAATGAGTGATACCCATGGTATGGAGCCAAAGTGAATTCCAAGAATAAGCACCCCTGCTGCGGCTAAGCAAAAAGACAGGACCTGTGCTTTGGATAAGCGTTCCTTCAAAACAATGACGCCCAATAAGACACTGACAAGAGGATTAATATAATAGCCAAGGCTCGTCTCAAGTATATGATTTGAATTTACGGCCCAAATAAAAACTCCCCAGTTTGCGCTTACCAGCAGGGACGCAGCGAAAAGAGCAAATAATTTCCTTGGCTCCTTTGATATTTGTTTAAGATAAGCGGTGAACAGCTTCCATTTCTTTGTGAATACTAAAAGGGCAGCCATAAAGACAAATGACCAGATGATTCTGTGAGCCAGGATTTCGTACGGCTGAACCTGCTGTACAAATTTCCAGTAGATAGGGATGATTCCCCAAATCACATATGAAAGGGCGGCATAAAATATGCCTTCTTTTTCGTTTTCGTGTTTCATCTTCTTCCTTCTTTCCTTCGTTTCTTAAAACAAATAATATATCATAAATCGCAATCCCTGGATTTATATACGATCCTGCCATCCACAACCGTCATGACCGCACGAACTGTCAGCAGATCTGACTTTTCCGCAGAAAAAATATTAGTGTCCAGCACGGTAAAATCAGCCGCATACCCTGGCGCAATTTTGCCCCGCTTCTGCTCCTGGCCAATTGCGTAGGCACTTCCTTTTGTATATAAAGACACTGCCTCATATACAGAAAGGCACTGATCTTCTCCAAATACTTCCCCATTCTGGCTGTCCGGCTTTGTTCTGGTTACGGCTGCGTGGATGCCCAAAAACGGGTTAAGTTTTTCAATCGGCGCATCTGAGCCGCCTGCACAATGTATCCCTTCATCCAGATAGGTTTTCCATGCATAACTTTGCTCTATTAAATCACTGCTGACCTTCTCTATAACCCATGGAAAATCGGAAGGTACAAATCCAGGCTGAATATCAAAGATAAGCGGCAATGATTTGGCGCGGTGAATCAGGTCCTTTCTCATGATCTGGGCGTGAATCAGCCGGTCTCTTAAACCTTGTTTGGGCGGAAAGGCTTCAATGGCATCGAGGGCGTACTCAAAGGCCAAATCCCCAATTGCATGAATGGCAACAGGCATGTTCAAGGACCTTGCTTTTTTTACTAATTCCTTCAGTTCCCCCGGCGTAAAAATGGCAACGCCCTGTGTTTCCGGCTGATCTGAATACGGCTTGCTTAAAAGAGCCGTATTTCCGCCTAATGATCCATCCGCGAAAATCTTCATGCTATCAAATTCAATGTACTTTGTTCCGTCTCTGTACGAGTAGCCGAGGTCATGCATATCAGCGGCCGCTTCATGATGGACAAGCAAATTTGCCCTAAAGCTCATTCCTTCTTCTTCAATTACTGTAACAAAAGCTTCATAGGTCGGCAAAAAACCATTGTAATAATGCAGATCTTCCGTATGGCAGCCAGTCAGCCCAAGCCGGTAACAATCAGAGATTGCCATACGGAGAGCTGTTTCTATGTATTCCCTTGTAATGCCCGGGATGCTGTTTTGCACAAGCTCCTGGGCCGGGTCTTCCTTAAACATCCCATTCAGCCGGCCGTCAGGATATCTGCCGATCACCCCTCCCGCCGGCTCTTTCACATCCTGCGCCACAGCTGCTTCCTTCATGGCTCTTGAATTTGCGACTAAGGCATGACGGCAAATCCTCTTTAAGATCACAGGATGAGTCCCAGATATCGCATCCAAATCATCAGATAATATAAGAGTGGAATCCATCCATTCATTTTCGTTCCAGCCTTCTGCTACAACCCAGCGGCCCTCTGGTGTGACCCTGCATTTTTCACTGACGGCATGCAAAACTTCTTCACGGCTTTTCATCTCTGAAAGATCCAGCCTCATCAGCCTCTCTCCATGCCCGACTATATGCATATGGCTGTCAACAAGCCCCGGGATCATTGTGGCATGATTCAGATTGATTCTTTCTGTAATCCTTGAATGATATTTTTTCTCGAGCTCTGAAGCCTCTCCTGCTTCAATAATTGTTCCTTGTTCAGTAAATAAAGCTTCAACCTTGCTGCCTTCTTCAATCATTGTGTATATATTTCCATTGCCCCATAAAATCCCCACAAAGCTGCACTTCCTTTTAGCTGTGTTTTATATTTTCTTAAAGTGTAACATTATGTAAATATTCTAACAATATTTCTGCAAGCTTCTCTTAATCAATGGAAATTCATAGTATAATAGCAGTTATCAAATTTTGCTTGCAGAGCCCTGGCAATTACCATTGCTTTAGAAACAGTGAAGCAATTACAGCAGTCAAAATGATTACTGAAAGCCAAATAAAATTTAAAAATATATGTACGGAAATGCTGCTGGCTGTTTTTGCATCAAAAGGTTTGATGAACTGAAAATGTGCTGTGTCGTTGAAAGCTTCCGAAGTATTTGCCGATTACTGATGCAAAAGACACACTTTTCGGGGCTTAACGGTGATAAAGAATGACAGGGGGATTTTTAATGCAAACTCTTATATCTATTATTTTGTATATTATTGGTTTATTCATCCTATATTTAGTTATTAAAACAGCAGTCAAAGAAGGCATTAATCATTCTATCGTCGGCAAACATCTTGAGAAGAAGTATGAAAATACAGAAGCTAAAAAATATTTTCTTTGATAGTGACTTAGATAATGATAGATAAGTAAAAAAATAGCGGGCTAAATACTTCTGCAAAAACTAATTCTATTTATAAAGTTCTTCTTTGTATAATCAAGGACTAGATAATTTTCAATGAAAAAACGGGGTGTATATAAACAATATGGAATCAGTGAATTTTCTTGAACAAAGTAAAATAAAAGAGTTGGCAAATAAATTATTTTCAAACCAAAAGTCAAGAATCCTGACACTGCTTCCACATGTGGATATTCAACATATCGGGAGTACCGCTATTCCAGATTCAATAACAAAAGGTGATTTAGATATTCAAGTGCGCATACCCAAAGAAGATTTTACAAAGGCTGCTGAATTACTTTCAACTCTATATGATACAAATGAAGGAAGCACAAAAACAGATTTTTTTAGAGCATTCAAAGATGACTCTTTACTATTACCGTTAGGTGTTCAATTAACGGTGATTAATTCGGACTTAGATATTTTTTGGAAAATTCGAGATGTCTTGCTAACGAATGATGAACTTAGAGAAGAGTACGATGAATTGAAAAGAAACTTCGAAGGGAAATCAATGGATGAATATAGATTAGAAAAAAATGATTTTTTTGAAAGAATGATGAACAGCTCGGAATATTGTGCGTACTAAAAGGAAAAGGAGCTCCAATTTGGGCTCCTTGTGCTAATATTATATGCTTTAATATAATTATTCCCAGAAGAGTACCGTTTTGTTACTGCGGTGCTTCCATTTTCATTCTTTTATTTTAAAATCGTCTCTTCTCTTTGCCTCAATTCAATTCTGCGTATTTTTCCTGAAGCCGTTTTAGGGAGCTCCTTAATAAAATCAATCTTTCTTGGATACTTATAAGGGGCAGTCAGGCTTTTCACATGCTCCTGGAGGACGGAAATTAATTCCGGATTACCTGCTTCCGCTTCGTCACGCAGTACAACATAGGCCTTTACAATATGGCCCCGGATTTCATCGGGACTGGCCACTACTGCACATTCCTTTACGAAAGGGTGTTTGACCAGGGCGTCTTCCACTTCAAACGGTCCAATCGTATACCCTGAACTGATAATGATGTCATCTGACCGTCCCTCGAACCAGAAGTATCCATCTTCATCTCTTGAAGCCCTGTCACCGGTCACATAATAATCACCCCGGAATTGCATGGCTGTTCTTTCCGCATCTTTAAAGTATTTTTTAAATAAAGCAGGCGTTTCGGTATGGACAGCAATATCCCCTACTTCTCCCGTCTTGCATGGCTGGCCATCTTCATCAATGATTTCAACCCTATTTCCGGGTGTGGGTTTTCCCATGGATCCCGGTTTCATTTCCATTCCTTTTATGACACCGACCAAAAGGGTGTTTTCCGTTTGGCCATACCCATCCCTCACATCAATATTAAAATGCTTCCGGAAAGTTTCGATAACCTCCCTGTTCAGCGGCTCGCCCGCTGACACGGCACTGTGCAGCCCTTCAAGCTTATAATTCTGCAAGCCATCCACTTTTGCAATCAGGCGGTACTCTGTCGGTGTGCAGCAAAGAACATTCACTTTATAATCCTGCATGAGCTGCAAATACTTTTCCGGTTCGAATTTTCCGTGATAAACAAGCCCGGTTGCCCCGGAGCCAAGCACGGATAAAAACGGGCTCCAAATCCACTTCTGCCAGCCAGGTCCTGCTGTTGCCCAGACAACATCATTTTCCGTTACTGCAAGCCATTTAGGGGCTGCTGTCTTTAAATGAGCAAATGCCCACCCATGGGTATGGACCACTCCTTTAGGATTTCCTGTCGTGCCTGATGTATAAGATAAGAATGCCATATCCGATGCATTGGTTTCTGCCATATCCAGCTGATCTGGCTCATTATTGGCCGTTTCACTAAGAAGCTTCCAGGAATCCGCTTCTTTTCCTACAGAAAACTTAACAAGCGATGCAGCTTCTTCCACTTCATTAATTTGATCGATAAACGGATAATAGCTTACGATTCCCTTTACCTCACCGTGGTGAATTCTATACTGGATATCTTTTGCCCTCAGCATTTCCGAACTCGGGATAACAACCATCCCAAGCTTTAAGGCTGCAATATAAACCTCGTAGGCTTCAATAAGCCTCGGAATAATAATTAATAGGGTGTCCCCCTTTTTAAGGCCAGCGCTCAGGAAAGCGTTCCCAATCTTATTTGCGTTCTTAAGCAAACGTTCATATGTAATTTCTTTTTTTGAACCAGCTTCATCTTCCCATTGCAGGGCAAGCTTTTCAGGATTGCCGGCATACTTCTCTATTTCGCTGACCAGGTTATATTTCGCGGGTGCCAGCAGTTCACTTCGATTCATTGTGTTTCCCCTCTCTGAGTACATTTTAGCTTCTACCTTCATTATACTAAATAATTCAGATACTTTAAAATTTTCATTAAATTCTCCTTTATCACGAAATAATGTATATGACTTACTGGTCAAATGTATAAAACCCAAAAAAAGAAACGGGCCAGAGACCCGCTTCTTTGCAGCCAGTATATAAATTACCTTTGGTAACCGCCTAATTGCTGTTCCGCCATTTGTACTAAACGCTTAGTTATTTCTCCGCCAACGGATCCGTTAGCGCGAGAAGTTGTGTCAGCGCCTAGCTGGACGCCGAATTCATTTGCAATTTCGTATTTCATTTGTTCAAGAGCTTGTGATACACCAGGAACTAACAATTGATTTCTGTTATTTGCCATGTGTTCTTCACCTCCTTGTGGTAATAGATTGTGCAGAAACACATGGCATCATTCATATATTATATCTGGGAATATTATGAAATATTTTTAGAATAAGTCCTCAGAATCTTTCAGGAGACCGATTTCCTGTTCCGGAGTCAAACTCATTATTTCTGTCTTGGCAACAGCTTCTTCAATTAACGATTCAAAATCTACAAAGCTTTCGTAAAAATTAACCTTTTCGCGCTTTGGCTTTGTTTTGGGGCTTGCTGGAGTAAAGACCGTACAGCAGTCCTCATAAGGAAGATTGGAAATTTCAAGTGTATCATGTTCCTTGGCCAGTTCAATGATTTCCGTTTTATCCATCATGATCAGCGGACGGAGAATAGGTGTATTAGAAACCTCATTTATCGCAAACATGCTGTTAAGCGTCTGGCTGGCAACCTGTCCTAGGCTCTCTCCAGTAATAATCGCCAGGCCTTCCTGCTTTTCGCGGATTTTGTCGGCAATCTTCAGCATCGCCCTGCGGGTGGCTGTCATTGTATAATTTTCTGGTATCTGCTTTTGTATCAGCATCTGGACATCTGTAAACGGAACAATATGAAGCTTCATACTTCCATAAACTTGGGCGAGTTTTTTGGAAAGATCGATTACTTTTTGTTTAGATCGCTCGCTTGTAAATGGCGGGCTGTAAAAATGAATGCATTCTATGTCCAGGCCGCGTTTCATTGATAAAAAACCGGCTACCGGGCTGTCTATTCCCCCAGAAAGCATAAGCATCGCTTTCCCGCTTGATCCAAATGGCAGGCCGCCAGCACCCGGGATAATTTCACCCGTCAAATAAATGGCATCTTGCCTGATTTCAACCCTTAAGTTAAGATCAGGGTTTCTTACATCCACCTTTAGCCCGTCCCTATTTCTTAAAAGGTGTCCTCCAAGGGCATGATTCATTTCATCTGTATTGTACGGATAGGTTTTATCCGCTCTTCTTGTTGAAATTTTGAATGTCTCAATGCTTCCTGACAGCTGGCTGAGATAAAATAAAGCAGCATTTTTCACTTCTTCAATATCCAGGCCGGTTTTTAATGCAGGACTCAGCGACTGGATGCCAAATACTTCCTTGAGCAGAGCAATGATCCTCACATGATCGGCACCGTTTAAGATAATAAACATCCTATCCCTGCTGGAGGAAATCTTAATCTCCGCAAAATCCCTGAGTGTCCATTTAATATGGGCGCGGAGTTTATCCACAAACGCTTTCCTATTTCTTTTTTTTGTGGATATTTCTCCGTATCGTATGATGATATGGTCAAATTTCAATTTTATTACCCCATTACCATTTGTAATTTTTCTATCGTTGCCCTGATAGCGTCCAGGACCTCTTTTGCTTCCTTTATATCGTTTTGGTAAGAAAGGCTGATTCTTACCACACTTTCTGCCCTCGCCTTATTGCGGAACATGTTCATAACCGTTTCACTGGCAGACTTATTTTTGGAAGAACAGGCGCTTGTTGTAGAAACAAAGATATCTTTTGCTTCGAGTGCATGAATGAATACCTCTGACTTGATTCCGGGTATAGAGAAATTGATGATATGCGGTGCCCCATTCAACGTGCTGTTCATTAGGACAGCGTCCATTTCTTTAAGACCTGAGTACAGACAGTCCCTGATTTCAAGAAGTTTATCTCCATCTTTTTCCCGATGCTGAAGCGTAAGGCGCAGTGCCTTTGCCAGCGCAACGATTCCCGCTACATTTTCTGTGCCGCTCCTTACCTTCGATTCCTGGCTCCCGCCTGAAAATAGCGGAGAGATATTGACACCATTTCTTTTATATAATACGCCTGTCCCCTTTAAAGCATGAAACTTATGGCCAGAAATGGTGCATAAATCAATATGGCTGGATGTAAGATTCAGCATGGTTTTTCCAATTCCCTGGACATGGTCGACATGAAAAAGGGTCTGTGGATAACCGGATACGATCCTGCCGATTTCTTCAATAGGCTGTATGGATCCAACTTCATTATTCACATGCATAATAGACACAAGAATAGTGTCACTTCTTAAAGCCTCTTTAAGATCCAAGAGTGATATCAGCCCATCTTCGTTAACAGGAAGATATGTCACTTCAAACCCCTTGCCTTCCAAATAACGGCAGGCATCTTTCACAGAAGCATGCTCAATTTCCGTTGTTATAATATGCTTCCCTCTCTTGGCATTCGCCTCAGCTGCTCCCTTGACCGCAAGATTATTTCCTTCCGTTCCTCCTGAGGTGAAATATACTTCTGAAGGAGCAGCACCAAGCAAATCAGCAACCTGCTTACGGGCCTGAGACAGGAGCTTCTCTGATCTGGCACCCATTCCATGAAGCGATGAAGGATTCCCAAAGTATTCAGAGGAAACCTTTGCGAAGGCTTCAATGACTTCTGGATAGGGCTTGGTCGTCGCACTGTTATCAAAATAAATCATGATTTCCGCCTCCATGGTCCGTCTATATCTATAGAATACAGCAAAATAAGCCGCACTATTTTATAAAATCGCTGCTGGCAAGTCCACCATCAAAGCACAATACATAACTGCAAAGCCTGAAAAAGGATGGACAAGACTCAACTATTTATAATAGCATATCTGCCCGCATTTGAAAAAAGAAAGCGCAAGCGCCTTGCAAAGAATCAAAGACTAAGAACACCGCGTCCTGCGGCAACGTCTTTGTGACCCCCATCCTGGGGGCACTCGACCAGCAAAAAGAAGAAGCCGGCTAGCGCAGGCTTCTTCTTTACCTCGTCAATATTTCATCAAGGTTCGCTTCTATTTTTTTCAGGCTGCCCGGCTCCACTTTTTCAATGGAACTCGCAGCTATCTCTAATGCTGCTTCATATTCATAGGTCCTGAATTTTTCTTCAGCTTCCTTCAGGGCATCAGCAACAGAGGAATAGCGGCTGCGGTAGCGGTTGCCGTATTGGATGACCTTTTCCGATAAAAACATTTGCTCGATCAGCTCTTCAGTGTTTTCGTAGAGGCTATCGACAACAGCGACTGCCTTTTCGAGATAAATATGTACCGAAGCCATATCCAGCGGTTTTTCTTCCAGCTTGTTATGAACATCCTCAAAGCTTTCCTTTGCGGCATACATAGCAGCCTTGTATGATTCCGGAAGGCCAGGCATGTTGCTTTTTGTAATCAGGCGGCTTGTGTCGGACATTTTCCCCCTGAGAGTTTTAAGTGCCTCCCTGGCTTCCATTTCGTCCTTACGGAGCGCCTGCAGCTTGCCCGAAAATACATTTTGCTCTTCTTGAATCTCTTTTATCTGCTTTTCGATCTCGATGATCTCTTCGCTAAGTTCAGAACTTGCAACAGTATTTTCTTCAATCTTCATCCTTATGGCCGGATATTTTTTGGCAATCTGCGCAATCTGTTTTTCTAAGATCCTGTAGGCTTCCAATTCACTTTCAGTTAAATGGTAGCTGTGCTGGACAATGGCTGCCTCAGCCTTCAACTTATCATTTTCATACTCCAGTTTATAAATCTCTTCCTGAAGGAGTTCTTCATTAGCCTGGATAAATTGTCTTGCATACACTTCTTTTTCAAGCAGATCATATAATACATTCACATTATCATGCATTTCGGCAATTCCCTGTTCCACTTCTTCTGTTTCTGCATTGTCCAGGTATTCCGCATATAACCCAAGTTCCCGTTCAATGCGGGAGACTTCCTTTTCAAACTGGATGTGATCCAGGGAGTAGCCCTGCTGCATCATTTCTGCATATCCATCCTTCAGTTCAGCAATGGTATTCGGCAATGCAGTTTTGCTTTCAGCTACAAGCTGCGGAAGCAAATCCATTTTGGAGGCGGCATTTGCCAGCTTTCCCTTGATTGTCAGGACAAGCTCCCTCGCATTTAAGTAGTTGCCGTTTTCTGTGGCACTTTCATACTGCTGAAGGATTTCCAGAACTTCATCAAGCATAAACTCAAGCTTGTCTGCAGCTGCTCCATATGTGTGATGATGGGCGAGCAGTTTCTTTTTCAGTGTGCGGTAATTTTCTTTGACGTCCTCAATTTCTTCCCGGTTTTTTTCTTCGCTACCGACAAGATCATTTAGTTCTTCAAGGATATTCTGAATGGTCTCTTCAATTTCCTTCAGCTTCAACTTCAGTTTATGCTGTACTTCCCTTGAACGTTTAAAACGGTACTTATCAATATATTCTTCTGCGTCAAACAGAAGCTCCTCGACATCAGGCATATGGATGGTAATGATAGCGTCCCATTCCTTTCGCCATCTTTCAAACATCTCTTCTGTTTCCCCCGTCATATTCAACTGTTTAACCTTAGATAGCTCATCGAGCACAGGGCGGTTCATGATATCGATTTTCCATGATTCCAGACGGTCAATTTCTTTAAAATATTTCTTTTTAAAAAAATACCCCCAAATAATAAAAGCCAGTATTACTGCAATCGCTCCAAGTATGTATTCCATCATAAGCCCCCTGTTCTTGCCTCACCGTACTTCTACATTATATATAAATGCAATAAATGTTCATTTCAATGCTTTTATGATACCATGTTAGCAATAATTTTTGACTAGAAAATTGAATTTTTTTGTAGAAATATGCTTGAATGGAATGTTTATTGGAGGGGTTTTGTTGAAAAGTGATCAACATGTGCACAGTCCCTACTGTCCGCACGGTTCAAATGACGGATTCGAGGAATATATCGGGAGGGCCATCGAACTTGGAATGGAAGCTATCACCTTTACAGAGCATGCTCCATTGCCTGAAGGATTTGCTGATCCAGCTCCCGAAAAAGACAGCGGAATGGATCCTGTGCTCCTTATGGATTATTTTCGGGAAATCGAATCCTTAAAAAAGGTCTACAAGGACAAAATAACGATTAAGGCCGGATTAGAAGTAGATTATATAGAGGGTTTTGAAAAAGAGACCAGGGAGCTTCTTGACAGGATCGGAAAGTTTCTCGATGACAGCATTTTATCTGTCCATTTCCTCCATGCAAAGGAAAAATGGTACTGCATGGATTTCAGTGCCGATGTATTCGGGGAGCTTTCCCGCATTGCCGGTTCTGTGGACAATGTTTATTTTATGTATTATATTGCCGTTAAAAAATCCATTGAGGCTGATCTGGGGATATATAAGCCCACTCGCATCGGCCATATCACCCTTGCTCATAAATTCCAGCTGAATTACCCATCTGGCCGTAACTTCGGCGATACTTTGCATACTATCCTTCATCAAGTCTACCGAAAAGGCTATCAGCTGGATTATAATGCAGCTGGACTATTCAAACCGTTATGCATGGAGCCCTATCCGCCTGATGATATAGCCATTTATGCAAAGAAGCTCGGCATTCCCCTTATTTATGGATCTGATGCGCATCAGGCTAAAGATGTGGGGCAAGGGTATAAAACACTGCTCCCTATTCTCCAATCTTCCTGACTTACATAGTGGATAATTGAGGCTCGCGATAAACAATTATCTCTGAGTCTGGAGTAAAAAGCACCGATTGCAGGAATTTAATTATTTCATTTCCATATTTGGAGTTATAGTAGTTCTCCTGCGGAAAGACATACAAAACCTCCATCGCATAATGGGAATGCATTACAGGGGCAGAAAGCAGGCCTTTAAGCTGGAGAATGAATACTGGAATGGAGACGTTTTGAAAAGCATGCTCTTTCATTCCTTTTTCCAATATCAATTGAAAGTAAAATCTTTCTTTTGTAAAATAGGTTGAAAGGATTTCACGGTTCAAGCTGGAATCCCAGGAGGATTCTCCATAGATGAAGCTGGATGCGAGGAAATTCTTTTTTTGAAACTCAAGAATATCCAGGACCAGCCCGCTAAGGCAAAGTTTTGGACCTTTTCTCTCCAGTTCAAGAATATTGATATCAAGAATTTTTACATACTCTTCTAAATATGAAGTGAAGCAATATTCAAGCAAGCCCTGTTTATTTTTAAAGTAATAGGCTATATTTGCCGGATTGACTTTCGCCTTCCCGGCAATATCCCGAATGGAAGTGGCATGGTATCCTTTTAAGTGGAATAAATATAGAGCGGCATCGAGAATCAATTGTTTTGTCCGGGTTTGGCGGTTCATTTTTGAGTCCCTCCCTTTTCTGTTGCAGCACATCTCTTTAACAAGTATTCTTGCTGGAAGCAATTTCTCCTTTGACTTCTTCTCGACAACTTTTATGGCATGCAGGGGTTAACAGGAAACTGTCGAATTGTGCAGATGCCTTTTTAATCATGTTCTTTTCTTCCAGGCGGAAAAATGCTGCGGATAAATATGCGAAATCACAGGATTATTGCTTAAAATTAGGGAAACAGATAAGCGGAAAGTTTTTAACTGCCAGTTATAAAGAAATAGTTAATGATCAATAGAATATTAAAAATTACCGGAAGCAAGGTGAATGTTTGTGTTTAATGTTGAATCCTATAAAGGAAATAAAGAAGAAAATTATAAGATGGTTATAAAACAGCTGGTTTCTCTTATTGAAGACGAAAAGAACATGTCGGCTAATCTTAGCAATGCATCAAGCCTTTTAAACCAGTTCCTCGATGAAGTAAACTGGGTAGGCTTTTACCTTACGGAAGGAACAGAGCTTGTTCTTGGACCATTCCAAGGGCTGCCGGCATGTGTCCGCATCCCGTTTGGAAAGGGTGTTTGCGGAACCTCTGCAGCTGAACGCAAAACCATGCGAATTGAAGACGTGCACCAGTTCCCCGGACATATTGCCTGTGATGCTGCATCACGTTCTGAAATCGTGGTTCCACTCCTTAAGGATGGAGAACTGCTTGGAGTTCTTGATATCGACAGCCCAATCATCAAAAGGTTTGATGAAATTGACGAAAAGATGCTTCAGGAATTCGCCAGCACCCTCGCTAAATATCTGTAGGATAATGGAATATTCAGGAGCAAAATCCTGGCTCTGAACTTGAAGACCATGAAAAAATGTCTAAGGTCAGCACTTATTCATTGGGCCGGGCCGGCTGATTTCCCCTGCATAGCTTTGTTTTCCGCAGGGCGTGCGGAGGCTCCTCGGTCCTGAGACAGCCAGCGTACAAAGTAAATTAAATAAACATGAAAGAAGCCGTACCAATTCTATATTTATAGAAAGGTACCGACCCCCGAAAGTTAGAGTGAAAAAATCGAACTTTCGGGGGTGTTTTTATGGCTAAATATAGTGAAGAATTTAAAATAAAGCTTGTCACCGAGTATTTAGATGGAAATCTTGGCTATAAATCATTGGCAAAAAAATATAATATGGGCAGCCAGACACCAATCGTGGAATGGGTAAAAGTCTATAAATCTCAGGGGATGGAAGGATTAAAACGAAGAAAGACGAAGAAGGAGTATTCTGTTCAATTTAAATTAGATACGATACAATTTATGTTACGTACAGGTACTTCTTATTTAGAAACTGCTGTTTAATTCAATTTGAACCACCCTTCCTTGACTAGACGCTGGATGAAAACATTTCAAGAACAGGGAGTAGAAGGCCTGAAACTAAAATCAAAGGGGCGGCCTTCTATGTCTAAGAAACCCAATAATCAGAAGAAAAAAGAAGAAAAAAAGGGAACACGAGAAGAAGAGTTAGAACGTGAGAATGAACTACTAAGACTGGAGAATGCGTATCTAAAAAAGCTAAAAGCTTTTCGCGAGAATCCGAACGCCTTTCACGAAAAGCACAAACTAAGATGGCATTCGAACTTAAAGAAGAAGGATTTCGATTAAAAGATATTCTCTTTGTTGTAGGAATTCCAGAAGCAACTTATCACTATCATGTGAAAAGTTTTGGTAAAGAAGACCCGGATATAAAATTAAAAGAACTCATTGCACACCTATTTAAAAAGTTTTATGAACGCTACGGTTATAAACGTATTTCTACGGAATTAAAGAAACTAGGACACCTTGTCAATCATAAAAAAGTCTATCGTATTATGCGGGAGCTAGGATTAAAATGTGTGAAATTCATGCGAAAATCTCGTACTTATAATTCCTATAAGGGGACGATTGGAAAGGTAGCGAAAAATCGATTATCTCGCCGTTTTAGCACACCTGTCCCTCTTCAAAAATTAGTAACCGATATTACAGAATTCAAATGTCTAGGCGGAGAGAAATTATATGTAAATCCGATTCTTGACCTTTATAACGGAGAAATTGTTGCGTTTGAAATAGGGAAACGTCCAACGTTAGATCTTGTCATGAAACCTTTGAAAGAAACATTAGAGGTACTAAAGAATCATGCGACCTATCGCACCACGATCCATTCCGATCAAGGCTGGCACTATCAACACAACAAATGGGTGAGGACGTTAAAAGAGAATAAAATATTTCAAAGTATGTCACGTAAAGCAACCTGCGCAGACAACGCTTCGATGGAGAATTTCTTTGGCATTTTAAAGCAAGAAATGTATTATGGGGAAAAACTAGTAAGTTATGAAGAATTAAAAAGTGGAATAGAAGAATATATCCACTGGTATAACAATGAACGATCAAAAACAAAATTAGCTGGATTGAGTCCAGTCGAATACCGAACTCAATCTAGCCAATCAGCTGCATAATAAAACTCTAACTTTTGGGGGTAACCACCAAATGGTACGGCTTCTTTCCATTTTGGCCAGGCGACATCCTGGTTTTGCTGTTCATTTCAAGATTAACCCCTTCAAAGTTCCCGGCTTAAAAATGCCCGTCCTCCTGGACCAGCACCTTGTTTTTGCCGGAGCTCTTTGCCATATATAAGGCCTCGTCAGCCCGCTTAAACAAAGCATTGGCATTATCAGACGCGGAGTTGGTCCAATAAGATACCCCGCAAGAGATCGTGATGCGGGGACTGGACAATTCGCCGACTCTTTTCAGGAGCCGCTCGGCAATCCTTACACCGGCCTCCAGGGAAACCTTTGGCAAATAGATTGCAAGCTCTTCCCCGCCCCACCTCGCTCCGATATCAGTTTCGCGGATATTGCAGTTAATCAGTTTTGCGACCTGAATTAAAATATCATCGCCCACCTGATGCCCATACGTATCGTTCACTACCTTAAAATCATCAATATCGATAAGGATAAACGTTCCCTCTTCATCATTTTCCATGGAGTGATAAATTTTTTCATCCAAATAACTTCTGGAGTACAGCTTTGTCAGATGGTCAGTAATGACCATTTTTTCCAGTTCTTCGCGAAGCATGGAATTCACCACAGCAAGACTTGAATGATGGATGAGGGACTGAAGCAATTTAAACATTTCGAAGGAAAAATTATAGGGCTTTTTATGAAGAACAACCGCAAATCCTTTCAAACTATCACTTGCCATCATCGGAACTGCCATCAATGATGGATACATGATATCCCCATCTGTCAGCTGAAGGCTGAGATCACCAATGAACAGGGCTTCTTTATCCGCATTTATTTTTTCCTTCAGGTACGATATGTATAAATCAGATTCTTTTGTATGGAAGAAATCGGTACTGGCATCGAGATAAGTAACCTCGCCATTTGCCTGCAGGAGGATAAATCCTGTTTCATCTGCCTTAAAGGACTTCATGATCTGCTGCTTCATATAGCTCATCGTTTCACTCAGCCTCAAACTGGAGTTTAACCGGTGAGAGGTTTCGTTTATAAGCTGCAAATCCGCTATCACACGCTTTGACTGTTCATAAAGCTGGGCGTTTTCCATAGCTCCCCCTGCTGCATCTGCAAGCATTGTAATAAACTCGATTTCAGCTTTCGGGAAAACCAGGGCATGAGGCGCTATTATCTGCAGGACTCCGTAAACACCCTGCTTTCCATTTAGAGGAGCATAAAGAATAGACTTCTTTTCTGCTAGATAATCCTCCATTTGAATGGTCCCTGTCACATAGCATTGAAGAGCAGCGGCATTCTCACTGTCATACTCCAAATCCTTAATAGGAAGATTTTTGCGGTTTACAATATCATGGGATATCAGCAAATAATACGTTAAGGAAGGATAGACTTCTTGCAATGTATTGATCACTTCACTAAGAACAGCATCCATGCTCATAGAGGAGTGAATTCTTTGAGTGACACTCAATAATTGTTTATTGCGTCTTTCCTTTTTAGCCAATTTGAAAAAGCTTAAAGATGTTTTGATCAGTTTATTGAATTCACGTGCAATTTCTTTAGCCTCTTCACAGCCAATTTCCTTTAAAGATCCCTTTTGTTTTTCCTTTATCGCCAGGACCCCAATGATCCCGCCCCCATCTGAGATCGGCAGGATCGCTTCAAATTCAGCAAGCTCTTTCACAGATTCATTATTATAAGAATAAACAAGGGCCGTCCCCATTTCAGATAACGCCTGTTCATCGCAGGGAAACCCGGCGCTTGCATCCGCAATGGCGCTTGTAGACGCTTCTATGAATAAAAGCTGTTTCCATTCATCATATTTAAAGTAGGAAACCTCTGCTGCATCCAATGCATCATGGATACAGGAAAGCAGTTTTTCAAAGAATTCACCATAAAAAAGAATATGGCCTTCTGTATACTCCATATAGTCAAAAAATAAAGATTTTAAATTATAAAGCAGTTGGTTTGTGTCATATTTCATCACTATCATCCCTATATTGGCGCTTCCTGTACTTCTGCAGCTTAGCGCCTGCACTTTTAAAGAAATCCAAAAGACCTAATTCATAAGACCTATTTACAACACCATAAATGATTGATCCGCAGGAAATTACTATGCGAAATATTCTTACATCCATTATAAACCCTGCTTGCTGAAATTACTTCTATAAATTTGAATACAACTCTTATTTTTGTAAATTTTTTCTTATAATCAAGGTAAAATGGCCTACTTTATTCTCTGCTTCTTTTCTTCAATCCGCTTTATAGCTTTTCCCATTCAGAATTCCCCTTGACTCTCTCAATAATAAATTATATAATACTCTTTGTGTAAAATATTGCAGCCTATGTGAAAGCATTTATGCTCTCATTTTGTTCCTCTTAAGAGGTGCATCTCGTAACCCTCTGCTGCTAGGGCGAAGGTGCATGAAAACAAAATGGTCTTACTTGTGATGTCACAACGGTTTTTATTTTACCAAAATAAAAACATAAGAGGAGGAGTCATTCATGGCTCGTTATACTGGCCCAAGCTGGAAATTATCCCGTCGTTTAGGAATTTCCCTAACAGGTACTGGTAAAGAATTAGAAAAACGCCCTTACGCTCCAGGACAACACGGTCCTAACCAACGTAAGAAAATTTCCGAATACGGAATGCAACTACAAGAAAAGCAAAAGCTTCGTCACATGTACGGTGTTAACGAACGTCAATTCCGTTCATTATTTGATAAAGCTGGAAAATTACAAGGTAAACACGGTGAAAACTTCATGGTTCTTCTTGAATCACGTCTTGATAACGTTGTTTACCGCCTTGGTCTTGCTCGCACTCGCCGTCAGGCTCGCCAGCTTGTAAACCACGGTCACGTAACTGTTAACGGAAGCCGCGTTGATATTCCATCTTTCAAAGTATTAGCTGGACATACAATCGGTGTTCGTGAAAAATCACGTAACCTTGATATCGTTAAAGAAGCTGTTGAGTCTACAAACTTCGTACCAGACTTCTTATCTTTTGACGCTGAGAAATTAGAAGGTACTTTCACTCGTTTACCAGAACGTTCTGAATTGCCTGCTGAAATCAACGAAGCTCTTATCGTTGAATTCTATTCTCGTTAATTAATACGCTTTGTAAATAGCGTAGGGAAAAACCCTAGAAACCTTGATTTATCAATGGTTCTAGGGTTTTTGTTTGTTTTCAGCTTTGTAGATATATGTATTCTTCTCCGATTTTTTGGAGGAACATTAAATAATCATGGACAGACGCTAATCTTATTCGAAAAAATAGAACAGCAATCGTAAATGTTTCTGTTACACTTGCATAAAAAAGAGGGCTTTCAATGTATAAAATTGATGCCCTTTTTTTATGACTTTAGCGGATGGATTATTTCAATGCATACATGGTTTATTAATTTCATCACCATTCTCTCCACTCTTCAGTTATATCATCTTCTGATTCCAAACCCGATATGCGTGCTGCTTCAGTAATAAGCTCAAATAGATCTTCTCTCTCCATTGTTTCAATAAAGTCATCATATTTCTCATTTAGTTCATTTAAACCTATTACAACACTTTTTACACATTCCAATATTTCTTCTTCAGTTGGATTATCTTGCAATGTTTTTGTCCTCCATCTTGACATATTGTATGTATTCTACAGCAATTAATAGGATACCTTCTTAAACAAAAGCACCCGTTTGTTTAAGTGCAATGTTTCACAAACTTAAAATTTAATTTCTATTTAGAGTTCTTGAATGGTTGGACGAACAATCATCTCATTAATCGCTACATCAGATGGTTGTTCAATTGCAAATGCAATGGCACGAGCAATGCTAGCAGGCTCGATTCCAATTTTGCTATCTTCAACGATTGCAGATTTTAATTCTAAATCTGAAATGGATTCTAGTAATTCTGTAGTAATAGTTCCTGGCGAGATAATGGTTGTACGAATATTGTTGCTAGCCTCTTCTATACGGAGACCTTCTGTAATGGCACGTACAGCAAACTTTGTGCCACTATAAACTGCACCAGCAGGAAATACTAAATGACCAGCGATTGAGGAAACATTAATGATATGCCCTTCTTTTCTTTCTCTCATGGACGGAAGAACAGCAGCAATACCATAAAGTACACCCTTGATGTTTACATCAATCATCTTATCCCATTCATTGATTTTTTTCTGATGAACAGGTGATAGTGGCATTACTCCAGCATTATTGACCATTACATCAATTTTCCCAAACTCTTTAAGAGTATAATTAGCTAACTCTTCCACTTGTTCATGTGAGACCACATCCGTCACTTTATAAATAGCTTGTCCGCCCTTGTTTTGAATTTCTTCTTGTAATTTCTTTAATTGTTCTTTTCGACGAGCCGCAAGTACCACCTTTGCACCTTTGGATGCAAGTTTTTTTGCAGTAGCTTCTCCAATTCCACTAGAGGCACCCGTAATAATGACAACCTTATCATGAATATTTGACATATAAATTCCATCCTTTCTTCAAAAATACGATAAAAAAAGTAAACTTCTCTATTGGGATGTTATTCTTCGATATTAAACCAAGGACCTGAAGCACGAATTACATTCCAAAGTTTTTCTGGAAGCTTAAGCTCGCTTACTTTTGAAGTCTTAATTGCGGTCTCAATTTCAGCTTCTTTTCCATTCTGGACCTTTTCTACCCAGTCTGGATTCATGATTAAGGTATGACCAATCGCTGCTAGGGATAGACCCTTATCTAATGCTGTTGCAACATTATCAGCAGTTACCATTGAACCAGCAGCCATTACAGGAACTCTACCGTTTACATGTTCAACAATTAATTCAAGATATGTTTTTTCATCTTGACTATCGACTGGCTTTGAAGAAAGAGCATTAGCCAATGAAGCATGTACATAATCAACATCTGCTTCGATAAGACGATTAATTAATTCGTAGGTATCCTTTATTCTCAAACCGCCTTCTTCATGTTCGTCAGGAGAAATTCTGTAGCCGAAAATAAACGGTTTTGTTGCATGCTTCTTAATCACATTTTTCAATTCCTGTACGACTGCCAAAGGGAAACGCAAGCGATTTTCTAGAGAGCCACCCCATTCATCCCCACGTCTATTGAAGAATGGAGAGAAGAAGTTTTGAAGTAAAAATCCGTGTGCACCATGAACTTCAACACCATCAAACCCAGCTTCAATGGCTCGTCTTGTTGTTTCTCCAAACGCATGAATCACTTCCATTATTTGATCATGTGAAAGTTCACTAGGTAATACTGAAGGAGCAAATGCAGTAGCTTCCGTCTCTACAGCACTGGAACTAACCACCTCACTATCTGGAGTTAAAGATGGTAGTGCTTTGTTACCTGCATGGAAAATCTGAAGTAATGCAGGAGCTCTACCGCTTTTCGCAGCATCAGCTAATTTACGTAGACTTGGAATAAATTTATCGTCATAAGCTGCGAATTCATTCGTAAAACCTATACCGTTTGGTTGCACATGCGTACAGCCAGTTATAACCAGTCCTACTCCGTTGACTCTTCTTTTATAATATTTCACTTCTTCATCTGAAATGGTGTAATCATCATTACTGGACCAAGTTGTCATCGGAGCCATAACGACTCTATTTTTAATGGTGATACCATTTTTAAATGTAAGTGATTCAAATAAGTTGCTATATTTTGTGTTCAATTTTTCAACCTCTTTCTAAATGTTTATTTGAATGGTGCAAGAATAGGTTAATCCCTAGAGTGCACTCTAAAGCAAGTGCTTTTTTTAAATTTTTATTTTTTTCGATAAAACCGAATTCGAAAGCTGTCTGTACGAGGTTTATCAAAAAAGTTGTAAATGGAAAAACAACTTTCTGCTTAATTTCAAGAAAAACAGTCGCCTATTTCATTTTCATAAAAATTAATTTTATTATCCAGATGCTCTAAACTTTGACGAAGCTTCTCCAAATCTTCCACTACTTTTTTTCGATGATTTTTTAGTAGAGCTAACCTTTCTTCCATTGTTCCATCCCCGATATGCCCCCACATGGCAAATTGCTTCATGTCTTTTAGAGGCATCCCCGTATTTTTTAGATGGAGCAGTGATTCAATCCATAATTTATTTTCATCCGAGTAGATTCTGACATTGTTATCGTCTCTGTTTACTTTTATTAACCCTTCCTTTTCATAAAACCTCAATGTATGTTCGCTTAACCCAACGATTTTAGAAAATTCTCCAATAGAATATGTCAATATAACCGCCTCCATTTAAATCTGATATGTCTATTTCTTCTTTCTTTTTTAATGTGACACAAAGTAAGAGTAATACTTAGAGTTTACTCTAAGTCAAGAAATTTTAATTCCTCTGTCCGTTTTGAGGTACTTTTCAGAAGTTATAAACCTATGGCATATAAAAAAGCAAAACTCGCCGCATATTGGCGAGTTTTCTTTACTATAGTTATCCGATTCTTTATTCAAATAAACTGCCCCATTAGTGCAATAACAAAAAATGGCTACCGCAACTGCACTCCTTGAATAATTAACGCACCCCTTTGGTTTAATAAGGTGCAAATACAACGCAGTATCTAAGTTAACTATTTAGACAACATACACGTTACAGTGAGTTTACAAATAGCCGGTTAAAATTTTTCAACCAAAACCTTAAAGAGTTTATTCAGTAAGCGAGAGAGAACATAGAAGAAAAAGAAATTAAAAACAAATCCTAGTACTTGAAAGTTAAAACAAAGGGTTCGAAATGATGGTAAACTTCAGCAGGAAAACCAAATATACGGGGGTACCTACCATTGTTAACACCGATCGCAGGGATAAATGCTGAAATGAGAGTTACAGCAAGACTAATTAGTTGTATTTTCCTTTTATTCAAAACAGATCCTACAAGTGATTGAGTATTACAATATGATTCTATATTGGCTTTTCGAATTCCTTTTAGAACAAATACTGATAAGTAATACAAAAAGGCTGCTAAAGCAGCCGTTCATATTAAACTAACGCACCCGTTAGTTGAAGAATAGTAGTGTATTTTAAAAGTAACTGGGGATATCAAATGTTATGGAGTCGAGACCATTTTCTTTTGAGTAGTACATACAAACACTATTTTCATATTTTTGACTTTCATTTGGTAGGACAATAAAGCCTAATTTTTTGTAAAAATCTGTCCCAATATCACTATACAGGAAAAAGTTATTACAGTTTTCTTCCTTTTCTAATTTATTTATTGTTTCTTTGACTAATACAGAGGCATATCCATTTTTTCTTAAATGTATTGGAGTAGCGATTGAACCAATCCCCTTTACAATTAACTCTTTTGAAGGATTAAGTTCATATACGATGAGAGAGCTTAATAATTCCTCTGTATCTGTTGCTTCAAGAACGTACCACTTCCCCTTTTTGTATTTACTGGAATCCTTACACATTGTTATATATTCTTCGGATGACATATTATCACCCCAAAAATCAAAACCCATCATATAAATCTTTATCATATCTTCTTTTGTCGCTTCCCTAATTCTTTTCAAAGTATCTCTCCTTATGTTGGTATTTGGCTATACAATCTCGTTCATCTTTTAGGTTATTAAGACCTCTATTCTTATCGCACAAACCTGCCCTTTAGTTACACAAGAAAAGCTGCCTAATAACAGCTTTAATCGTCAACTATGCACCTAAATCGATGTGAAATTGTCAAACATTAAAGGATTGTATTTTCAAACAACTCATTAGAGTATCTCCGAAAGACCTAACATCAGATAGATAATCATATCCTTCAGGTGAACCAAAGCTATTAAACATACGGACTGCCACCAAGTTTTCTTGTGGGATTACCAACAAAGTAACACCTGTATTACCTAGTATCTGGTATGAACCTTTTGGAACTCCTGAACCTATCTCTGATTTCTTAGCAGGTAAATCTTTTACAAACCATAAGAAACCATTTTGCGGTAAGTCTTGATCTATAGCTGTTGGGCTGTGTACCGATGTAGCCAATTGTATAATCTCTTTTGGAACAATTTGTTTTCCGCCTATGTATCCTTGGTTGAGATGTAAATAGCCCCAAAAGGCTAATTCACGTGCAGACACATACATATTCTTCTTGTCGCCTGCTGTGCTTTCACTTGTTTTCCACTGTGTATCTCCATATCGAAGGATTACATCCACAAGTTTTTCGTTCCTGTGTGCATACCAATCGGATTCAGAAAAACCTAAAGGCGTAAATACCAGCTCGTGAATAATATCTGATACTGTTTTTTTCGTTGCCCTCTTTATAATTTGAGTCAAAGCATCTATGCCAACCTGCCGGTATGTCCAGTTCTGCCCTGCGGGATATTCGCGAAAGACAGTTTGCTCCTTTTGATGTAAACCGTGCGTATGAGTTAATAAATGCCTGATTGTTGTGTCCTGCCATATGCTAACTTCTAATTCCGGAAGGTATTTCAACACTGGGTCATCTATACTGTCAATGTAACCGTAAAATACAGCATAGGCGACAGCAAAACCAATATAACTCTTTCTTACGGAAGCTACGTGAAATTGAGTATCCTCCTTCACTATTCTTGCTTCGCTTTTGTTAGATTGTTTTCCGATATATTCTTCTAAAACAATGGAGTCATTATGAATAACAAAAACAGAAGCTCCTGAACAAATTACTTGGTTAAAGGTGGCATTAACGTGCTCTAATATAGGAGAAAAATTATGATTTCGGTTATATGTAAGAAACAAATTTACAGTACCTCCAGTCGCTTATTCATACAGCTATATTAATTCTGTTTTTTTGTTAATTATCCTCTATTTAAGGAGTTACAACGAAAACCTTCTTCCACTAACCTCCCTCAATAAACAAACACTTATCTCTTAATTACGCAGTTTTTCACCATATTGCTATCTAACTTGTTTTACTTTACAGATTTGATTAGAGAGAAAAGAACACAATCAAGCAGTTTAGGAAGAAAATGAGCGCAAGAAACTAGCCAACCTTCAGTTAATTTCAAAAAGTTGGATAAATAGTTATGTACGCACCAATGGATATCCACATCTCTTACGGGGGTCTACCCTCCCAAGTCTCACAGAGTCTAAGCTCCTACATTCCTTCGTTCAACCTTTCCATAAGGTGGATGTCGGTCATGCTGCCCCACAGGATCTAAGTCCTTACGTTAGTTTCGTTGCCGACTAATCCCATGCTGATTTTGTCCGTTCATCTTTTCAAACTTATTTGTTAATAGTTAGTTTTATAGTGATTAAGCTGCTATTGGTTCTTGGATAAATGCATGCATATGGGGGATGTCCTTCAACATCTTCTCCTCTTTAAACACAAACTGCTTCTTCCCAATAGAGAAGAGTATACGGATGAGCTTATTACACAAAGCAATTAAAGACTGCATCTTTTTCAACGGATTATCAGGTCTTGTTGTGTAATAATGATGCAGGGCTTTAAAGGCTTTATTCTTAGCTACTAGAATCATAGATGCCCGAAACAGTAGTGCCCTTAATTTCTTTCGACCACGTTTCGTAATCCTGGTTCTCCCTTTATGCTTTCCAGATGTATTTTCTTTTAAGCTGAGTCCTGCCAGTTTGGTTATCTGACGAGGATGATTGTATTCACTCAAATCGCCTACTTCAGCGAAGAAACCCGCCACTGTATCGCGTCCAATTCCTGTTATCTCTAACATTTGATCAACGCCTGGAATATCTTGAAGCAGTGTATCCAGAGTTTGGTCAAGCTCTTCGAACTTGGCTTGAATGAGTTCATACTTTTGAATTAACGTTCTTAATTCCATTTTAGCCATCATGGCGCCCTGACGAATGCCAATCGAGCGATTGGCGGCTTCTTTTAAAGCTTGAATCTTCTTAATCCCTATACTACGTTTCACTGCTTGCCTTAGATAATCCAGTAATTCTTCATCTGTATATTCACCTATTTCGTAAGGTAAAGCATCGAGTTTTAATAAATGAAGAGCTGCCTTCCCTTCCCAACTTTTAAAAACGGTAAAGAACTCTGGAAAATATCGATCAAGCCAGTTGTGTACCTGTCCCTGCACAATTTGTAAGTCCACATTTAATAGATCGCGTAATTTCTTAGCCACACGCAGTTCCGCGAAAACCCCTTGTGGTATGGTTGGTTCAGCGTATCTACCATCTTTGACTAGTTGTGCAATGACTTTTGAGTCTTTTACATCGTTTTTAGTTGGAGAGTTATCGTCTAGCTCCTTACTGTGCTTGACGTGTAAAGGATTGACCGTTACGAACTTAATCTGTTCCTCCTTTAGAATATGAGCTAAATTAAGCCAATAATGGCCTGTAGGCTCCATCCCAGTAATGACAGACTCCATTTCGCATGACTCTTTTATTTGATTAATCCAATCAATAAATGTCTTAAATCCTTCTTGGGTATTATCAAAAAAGCAAGTAGTACCTAGCTCTATTCCACGATAATCCTGCGCTCTAGCTACATGATGATGTTTGGCAATATCAATACCTATTACTAAGGTTTTAGGTGTGATTTGAGCTATTTTATGATTTTGGTTATAATTCATAGTGAGACCTCCGAGTAGATATTTTGTCCCTTTTAGCTGGCCAGCTCAGGACACATTTATCTTATCAAGAGGTCTTTTTTCTTTCAAATCGTATTTTCACTTATTACAGGAATGCTGCCCTTTAGTTGAACAAGCACCTTTCACCTTATCTTTTATTGCGCAAAATCTTCTAAATGTGCAACTAAATCCTGCCAATCATTTCATTTCATGTTTCTCATTAAATATTTTAATAAGGGCATCATAAATCAAGTCGTTAAATGAGGAGTGTGTCCAATGAAAAAAATATTGTTTTTTATCTTTCTTTTATTGATTCCTTTCTTCTCCTTTCAAATAAATGTGTCCGCATCCACAAAAAGTCGTGAGGAATATGAAAAAACTGGACATGTTATTTGGGAAGTTAACACAAAGGAAAAATTAGTTGCCATTACTTTTGATGATGGACCTCATCCGTTTTTTACCCCACAAATACTTGATATATTAGCTAAATATGATGCTAAAGCCACCTTTTTTGTAGCTGGTAATAAAGTAATAAGATTTCCTGAACTATTAAAACGGGAAGTAAAAGAAGGACACGAAATTGCCAATCATACTTATCATCATATTTACGGAAATATTACATCAGCAAAACTATCATCAGAATTAGAAGAAACAGATAAAATTATACAGAAGTCAGTTGGTTTAAAACCGACTCTTTACCGCCCAGTAGGTGGTTTTTATAATGATTTAATTATTAATACTGCTTTAAAAAACGGAAAAGATGTCGTTTTATGGTCATGGGGTCAGGACTCTCGTGATTGGGCAAATCCACCCGCAAGTCAAATTTATAACAATATAACAAAAGGAGTAAAACCAGGTAATATCATTCTATTTCATGATTGGCATGGTAGTGAATATACTCAGACTTCTCAAACCGTTATTGTATTAGATAACATTTTGGGGTTTTTATACGATAGAGGGTATAAATGTGTAACTGTATCTGAATTGCTCTACCAGTCGACACAAATAATTCCAGACTCTTTTGAAATTTATCCTACAAAAAGAGAAAATTTTCGCATAAGGAGTCAAATGCACATAAAAGAGAGATAGATTATCATCTCTCTTTTTCCACTAACCTGCCGCGTTAGCTGAAGAACAAAAAGCTGATGTATCAGCCCTCCTTCTTTAACTAAACCAGCTAATAGGAGTCAAGAACTTCTTAATAAAATATTTGTTCTTCCGTGTTATACTTTTGAAGGCACGCCAAATAACCCTCCAAATACCGTTTGGAAAGTTTTTCATTAGCTGTTTTTTCCTGTTGATTAAGCCCTATCTAGGGAATGCACATTTCTTTTTAGGATTGCATAAATCCAGTTGTAACAGCTTGTTTACACAGGCTATCATTGCTACTTTTGAAGGCTTTCCTTCATTTCGTTTCCGATCATAATACTCTTTTAGCTTCTTGTTCCTGGAGCTTCTTATACCGCATAAAATGGCCATATACAAAGCGTGCCGTAATCGGCTTGAACCTCGTTTAGTAATATGATTTATAGTAGCTGTGAACTTACCTGATGAATGGACACTTGGATCTATTCCTGCGTAAGCCACAAGTTTCTTAGGGTGATTAAACCGGTCAATTTCTCCGATTTCGGAAATGATCGTTGCAGCGATCTTTCCTCCTATACCGGGAATGGATTGGATTATCTTACATTCTTTAATTTCTACTGCCAAGACATCTATCTCTGCCTCTATACTGGATAGGTGTTCTTGGTACTGAAGAAGCATATAGATATACATATCCAAACTGAACAACTGACTTTGTTACACACCTTGTTGGAAAGGATTTCTCTCAGCCGAAGCTATTAATTTAGCTGCCCTCTCCCTGGCCCAACCCTCCGACCGTTTTATACGCATTCCAACAATTCTCTCCAGTATCTTTGCTTCACCAGTCCTCAGAACATCTTCAGATGTAGGAAATTCCTTTAAAACCTGAAGAGAGACTTTTGAAAATAGATCTCCAAAGACTCCCCTATATTCCTGAAATACCTGGTCAAGAATTGTGTGGAATTGAAGTTTTACCTGAATGTAAAGGTTCGTAACGGTTTCGTATTGCCTTGATAAGGTTCTCAGATTTAGAAGTCTTAGACCTCTTTTCTTATAAGGCTCAAATTCTTCCTTGTAATAAAGAACACAAAGATTATATGCATCCACGGCATCGGTCTTTACCTTCCTAAGGCTTGTTTTCTTGGCTTGATATATAGCTACAAGAATGGCTGAGCAAATTTTATCCGAAATTGGGACTGATATAAAAAAACAGTTTCCAAGTGCAGCTCATATGTGTTCTTGGGCAGGCTTGGTTCCTGGACATAACGAAAGTGCTGGAAAAAGAAAATCAGCTAAAACCAAAAAAGGAAACAAATATTTGGAATCAGCATTAACAGAAGCAGCTCATTCTGTAAGAGGATCAAAAAATTACCTTGGAGCACTGTATCGGCGTACAGCATCACGAAAAGGTAAGAAGCGAGCAGGAATTGTCGTCGCTCATGCCATGATGAGAATAGCTTATTATCTCTTAACACGAAAAGAAATGTATGTAGACCTAGGCGAAGACTACTTTGATAAATGAGCTGCGTCTTATTAAGTATTGCCTCGTTTACTAAATTACAGAAGTTTATTTTCATGGTAGTTCATTAAGTAACTAAAGCGTAGGAGTTGTTCTTGTACCTTGGTGAAAGAACATTTTCCATCTTCCATCTCTAAATTTCCAAATTGAACTTCGCAATGAATGTTGATTTTTTACTTCGTTAAAAATTCGGTAGGTAGTTAACACTATTTCTTCAGACAATGGATGTATTTCAAAATCACTCAACTTCATCTTTACCTCACCTATTCCTTTTTCACTAATACCCTCATCTTTGTACAAGACTTTACCAGAACTTCCAAATTCAAAAAAATTGTCTGCAAGTAAATTATTAAGCTCTTTTTGAGATGTACGAATTTCTGGTTTTAACAACATCTCTTCCAGTTGACGTAAATTTTCTTTTAATGAAGATTCACTTTCCATTTTCCACACCTCTCTTTTACTGTTCATTATAAAAATAATACCAGATACTCTCTTTTCCCTCTTCAATCTAACCTGTCCCTTTAGCTCTATAAGAAAAAAGCGACACTTCGTTATTGAAATATCGCACCTATTAGTTCAAGAAGATTTAATATTAGATTGTGTTAAATTTTCAATGATTAAAGGTAATTCCGCCAAATCATCTACTATAAAATCTGCTTTGACATTGTTCCATTGAAAATCTTTTTTCCAAATTCCCTTCATCCCTACATTTTGAGCAGCGTTCACATCATTTTTTGGATGATCGCCAACAAATATACTTTCATTAGGTGAAACATTCAGTTGCTCTAAGGCTCTCTTAAATATTTGAGGATCAGGTTTTTTAATTCCTTCCCATTCAGATACTAATATCTTTTCAAAATATTTTTTAATACCTAAAGCCCTTATATTATCTATCTGAAATTGTCCTTTTCCATTTGTAATCATTCCTAGAACAAGATTGTTACTTCGTAATTTTTCTAACATGCTAATAAGATTTGGAAATGGGACGCAACTATTCTTAAATTGGCTTATATAATCTTGAAGTAAATCTTCCCAAGTTATCCCTGTAATATCAAATTCACCAGCCAATTGTTGATATACTTTATCTTTCCAAACATAACCTCGACAATCTAACTCTATGAACCTTGATGTGTATTTCTCTTTCGGTATATGTCCTATCCATTTATTTAATCTTTCATATTGTCCGTCAATAAATTTTTGTAGTGAAGCATCTCTATTTAATAAAGTTCCATCTAAATCAAAAATCACTGCATTAATCACTTTTCCCCCACTCCCTAACAATTACATAATTATCTATTTCGTTATACTTACTCCATTTTCCTTGTTGAACTATCCTGCCCCTTTAGTGGAATAAAAAAAGGTGCCTAGCAGCCAATCGGTCTTCAAATAACGCACCAGTTATTGAAGATGGTTTTTTAATTTTTAAATAGTGCCTAAAATACATTTAAATAATGTAACATTAACCCGAAATCAAAATGTAAACATTCTGTCACCGTAATACAGTTGATGTTAGGAATTTGAAAGTATAAACTTTACTTACTATATAGGGAGTGATTAGGCTGAAAACAGTAACCGCTGATAAGATAATATTCAAGAAAAAATTTTCGATGATTGAGCAATTTGCAATCAAAGATTTCCTGTTTAAATGGGTTGGAAGACCAACAGAAGGATTAGATGACTTTCTACCACTCGAGTACACAGAAAGTGTCTTTGCGAAGATGGAGGCAAAACAGGTAACAGCTTTACTCATTAATGGGGATGAACATTTCAGATATGCGACAATATCAGAAGATAATCAAATTGTTATAGGTGTTGTAGATTCGAATAAAGAGTTAATGCATAGAATTATTTCTCTGGATGAGATTTTAATAGGTAAGCACTTGTAAAATGCTTACCTCTCTTTTTCGTCCAATTTGTATAATCTCCACAAAATTTTCACTTAATTCTTCAGTTTAATTATAAAAGATTCTCCAATCATCCTCCGCCCATTAAATCAATAAGAAAAAGCCGCCAAGAACAGCAGCTGGATCTTCAACTATTGCAAGCTTTAGTTTAAAAACAATTCTTCACAAACTAAAATTTCAGCAGTTTATAGCATTCTCAACAGGTAATGGCCACAAGCCTGTCTAAATTGCTATATCCCGTTACATGTGTATCCTGCCCCTTTCATTTAAATAGATGTATGTTCAGCAATTTCAAAAACATTTCCGAAGGGATCTTCAAAAGCAGCTTAACGAGCTTCTGTAGGTATTTCGTGTAAAAATTTTACACCCTTCGATTTCATTTCATAAAATGTCTGCTCAACAGAATCCACCTCGAATACTAAAACTGTTCTAGCTTCGTTTGAATAATCCCCCGCGCCTCCATTCTTTTCGCACTTAAACGCAACAAGCTGCGTACCTTCTAACTGGAAAATTAATTTATTTTCCTTCTCAAGTATTATAGGCATCTCTAGCAGATTAGCATAAAACCTTTTTGCTTCATTGAGGTCTGAAACAAATCCATCACATTTCCTAATTTCATCTAGTATTCTCCCCTTTTTTGTTTGAATTTCTGCGGTCAGTTTTTTCACTTTCAATGCTGATTTAAATTGATCGCTAGTTTCTGCTACTTTGGATTCGTGTGAACTTACTATGGACTTCAATCCTGAACCTTATGCAGAGAGATAGTTATCTAAAGGAGCTGTTCTCGTTACATTGCTTGTAACTGTTTGTATAGCAAGCGAGCAAATAAATGGATAATAGCATGGCGCCAGATTACAATAGTATGTCTTTTTTAGTTTTCTTCATTCAATCATTCCTTTTCTTTAATCACGCTTACTGACTCCTCATTCTTCCCCCAGCCTGCAGTACGGTTCATTTTTGGAGAAATAAGAGTTAATAGAAGGCTGTTTTCGTACGTTTTATTGCTATGGAACAAGGGGTTGATTTCCGCTTCAGGATGCTCGCTTTCCGCGGGGCGGGCGGTGAGCCTCCTCTGCTTCGCCTGCGGGGTCTCACCTTCCCGCTAATCCCGCAGGAGCGCTTTCGCTCCAATCAACCACATTTAATAATGAGATCCCCTCACAGAACTCAGAAAAAACAACAATCTTTAAGAAAGAGCCTAATAGAAAGACACCACAACATTTTATAGAAAGAAAATTTAGCCCGACCCCCATTTCATAATCCTTGCTCTTTCCTTTGGCCGAAATAATTTAGACAACCAAATTCGTCAGCAGCTTTGTCTATTACAGGGAGCTTTAAGAAAAGCCGGCCCTTTACAACAAGGCCGGCTTTTTCTATGAATTATTTAAAGTGTTTGCATTCCTAAGCGTACAGACAAGGATAGCTGGTTTCTGCAGCAAGTGCCAGCCGCCGCGGGAGTACTCACCATCTGTACTCTTTAACAATTGGTCAAATCAAATATCAGTATTGAGCATCTACAGTCCTTATTTAATAAGTGTATATTTCTTTTTCCCGCGGCGGATCAATGTAAATTGCCCTTCTATTGCATCACTTTCCGATACCATATATTGAAGGTCTGTTACTTTTTCGCCATTTATGGAAATGGCCCCGTTTTGGATATCTTCGCGTGACTGGCGCTTAGATGGAGAGATTTTCGCGTCAACCAGCAAGTCCACTAGGCTGATTTCGTCTTTACTGTTTCTTTCATAGCTTGGGACATCCTTGAAGCCCAGTTTGATTTCGTCTGCAGTTAAATTCTTAACCTCACCGCTGAATAGGGCAGCAGAGATTTTAATAGCCTGCTGGAGTGCTTCTTCTCCGTGTATCATGCGGGTCATTTCCTCTGCAAGTGTCTTTTGGGCCTTTCTTAAATGCGGTTCAGTTTCAACAGCCTGTTCAAGGGCTTCAATCTCTTCGTGAGAAAGGAAGGTAAAGAATTTCAGGTATTTAACAACATCTGCATCTGCTGTATTAATCCAAAATTGATAGAATTCATATGGAGTCGTTTTTTCAGGATCCAGCCAGATAGATCCGCCCTCACTTTTCCCGAATTTCGTTCCATCCGCTTTTGTTACTAAAGGAATCGTCATTCCGAAAGCTTTTGCGCCTTCATCATGCATTTTCCTTATCAGCTCAAGGCCTGTTGTGATATTGCCCCACTGATCGCTTCCGCCAATTTGCAGCCTGCAGCCATTATGGTCATATAAATGGTTGAAATCCATTCCCTGAATAATGGTATAAGTGAATTCTGTAAAAGAGATCCCGGTTTCAAGGCGTGAAGATATCGTGTCTTTTGCAAGCATGTAGTTAATGCCGATATACTTCCCAAAATCCCGCAAAAATGTCACCATATCTATTTTGCCGATCCAGTCATAGTTATTCACCATAACGGCTCCATTTTCACCTTCGAATTCAAAAATCTTTTCTAATTGCCCTTTAATGCTATCGGCATTATAAAGGACCGTTTCAAGCGTCTGCAGCTTACGTTCCTCGCTTTTCCCGCTCGGGTCGCCAATCAGGCCTGTCGCTCCGCCTACAAGGACAATCGGGCGATGTCCGTGCTGCTGAAACCTGCGCAGTGTCAAGAAAGGAAGCAAGTGGCCAATATGCATGCTGTCTGCGGTTGGATCCACCCCGCAATATAAGCCTATTTTCTCATTATCTAATAAAGTTTTCAGGCCTTCTTCATCCGTCTGCTGGTAAATAATGCCTCTCCATTCCAAATCTTTAAGCAATTCCATGTTATATCCTCCTTTGATTTCAAAAAAGTCCAAATAAAAACGCCCCTTCAAATAAATGAAGGGACGAATAAGTTCGCGGTACCACCCAACTTGAGGACACTCCTGTCCTCCGCTTAATACGGATAACGGCCGCAATCCGCCTGCCGCTAGCCTGTATGGTTCACAGCAGATGCTCAAGGAGGTAATTCATCAAACAATATGTACCGGTTTCCACCACCCACCGGCTCTCTGAATACAGGGATTGTTTCACTACTCATTCCTATCATAGCGTTTCAAAAATAAATATTTAGATAATGAATTTTTATCACATTCACAGGCAGCTTGTCAATTACGAGCGGGTAGTTTTCTGAAAAATATCTAAAGAAAGCCTTTTCCATACCTGTTCTATGCTATAATGTATGTGATTTCAGGGGGTATGATAATGAAAAATAATCAAGATGCATCACCTGCGTTTTGGAGCAAGCTGACAGGTTTCCTTCAAAGCAAAAATACAAAGAGATATTCAAGAATTACCTATCAAGTCATTTGGAATTTAATGCTTTTACTGATTATAATCGGTGTTCTTGGGTTTTGTTTTGCCGGGGGAGCCGGTGCAGGATATTTCGCTGCCCTCGTTAAGGATGAGCCTGTCCGCCCAAAAGCAGAGCTTAAAAAGGACATTTACAACTATGAAGAGACCTCTGAATTATACTTCGCGAACAATACATATTTAGGAAAGCTGAATTCAGACCTCGAACGCGAACAAGTGACCCTCGACCATGTTTCCAAATACTTATCAGATGCTGTGGTAGCCACAGAGGATGAGTATTTTTATGAACATCATGGAGTCGTTCCAAAAGCGCTGATGAGGGCCATTTTCCAGGAAATGACCAACTCCTCTGTACAGTCAGGCGGAAGCACTCTGACACAGCAGCTTGTCAAGAATCAGATTTTAACGAATGAGGTTTCTTTTGACCGTAAAGCAAAGGAAATCCTGCTTGCACTGCGCCTGGAAAAATTCTTCAGCAAAAAAGAAATCCTTCAAACGTATCTTAATGTTTCTACCTTTGGAAGGAATTCCTCAGGACATAATATTGCCGGTGTTCAATCAGCTGCAAAAGGACTATTCGGCAAGAATGCCAGCGATTTGAACATCCCTCAGGCTGCGTTTATTGCTGGTCTACCTAAAAATCCATTCGGCTATACGCCATATACACAGCAAGGCAAGCTGAAGGAGAATCTGGATCCGGGGATTCTTAGGATGAAAACGGTTCTGAAAAGGATGCGCGACGGAAATTATATCACCCAGAAGCAATATGAAGATGCCCTTACATATAATCTCGTAAAAGATTTCATCGGACCGGTGCCGTCCCCGTCCAAAAAGTATCCATGGGTAACCTATGAAATTGAAAAGAGATCCATTGATATCCTTTCAGTGATACTGGCAAAAAAAGATGGCTACACAGAAAGTGATCTAAAGAAAGATAAAGACCTTAATCAGCAATATACCACTTTGGCAAGCCGGAATCTCCGGCAAAACGGGTATAAAATTTACTCGACGATAAACAAAAAAATGTACGACACGATGCAAAAGGTGAAAAACAATTATCCATATTACGGATATGACAAGCAAGAGGAAGTCAAAGATCCTGAAACAAAAAAACTCAAAACAGTTACAGAGCCTGTAGAAACAGGAGCTATGCTGATCGAAAATAAAACAGGTAAAATTCTCAGCTTTGTCGGCGGAAGAAATTATAAAAGAGAACAAACCAATCATGCCACTGCTGCCCTCCGCCCTAATGGATCGACGATGAAGCCGCTGCTTGTATATGGACCTAGCATTGAACTGGGAAAAATTTCTCCTGCATCACCTGTTGCCAATGTGCCGATGTCCTTTGGCGGCTGGTCCCCTGGCAACTATGGGGGAAGCTTCAGCGGTCTGACAACCGCACGGCATGCACTGGCACAGTCCTATAATGTGCCGGCAGCGAAGTTTTATATGGACATCATCAACACCCGCCCAGTCACCTATCTGGAGAAAATGGGCTTCACCTCTTTAACAAAAGATGATTACACATATTCATCCATGGCATTAGGCGCCATGCAAAGAGGTGTGACTGTTGAGGAAAACGTGAATGCTTATTCCACTTTTGCCAATTCAGGTAATTTTGTTGATGCCTATATGATCGACAAGATTGAGACCAAGGACGGAAAAGTCATTTATCAGCATAAAGTAAAACCTGTTAAGGTGTTCACACCGCAGACTGCTTATCTCACACTTGATATGATGCGTGATGTCGTCAATAAAGGCACGGCTGCCTCTGTGAATAACCGTCTTGCCTTTTCATCAGACTGGGCAGGAAAGACAGGAACCGGACAGGATTATCATGATGCCTGGTTCGTAGCTACGAATCCCAATGTTACATTCGGCACATGGATTGGCTATGATACTCCAAAGTCACTGAAAGGGTATTATAAGGGACTCGAATATAATAAGCGAAATCTCTATTTATGGGCTGAGTTAATGAATGCCGCTTATAAAGTCAAGCCAAGCCTGATCGACCCTGAAAAAAGGTTTGAAATGCCAGGCGGTATTGTAAGACGGCCTGTCTGCGGAAAAGGCGGCACGCTTCCTGCAAGTGTCTGTGAAAGCTCGAAGGAAGGTGCAACCGATTTATTTAATGCCAATTTCCTGCCAGACAAATCGGACAGCAACCTTATTGAAACCCGATATGTCCAAATTGGAAATAAACGGTATGCAGCCCTTTCTTCTACGCCAGATGAATTTGTCAGTACAGGTACAATCATTAATCCCGATTATTATGAAAAATTGGGAGGCAAATATGTAAAAGATCCTGGCTCGCTCATGCCAAAAGGAGATGGAGGTACTGCGGCGGATTCATTGCAGGACAACGGATCAACTCCATCTGCCCCTTCTATCGGCACAAGCGGCAGCTCCATTGTTTGGAGCAGCCATCCGGAATCCGATGTGATTGGCTACAGAATTTATAAATACGGCCAAAAAGCCAGCAGCATCAAAGCTGGAAGCTCGCTTTCCTACAGCGGCGGAAGCGGTTCGTACTATATAACCGCGGTGGATATTGCCGGAAATGAATCCGCACCGTCCAACACCGTCAGTATTGGGGATGCGAGCCCGCAAAAAGATACAAAACCTAAAGATGAACCAAAGAAACAAGAAGACAAAGTAAAAGATACATCCCCTAAAGATGATTCGAAGAAAGAAGAAAATAAAGTAAAAGAAACAAAAAAAGATCCTAAACCGGGTGAAACAAAACCTGTGGAACCAAAGAAACCAAAAAGCAGCGATAATAAAGAATAGAAAAAGCATCCCGGCAAATCAGCCGGGATGCTTTTCTGTGTTCAATCTTCCATTGTGGACAGGTCTCCTGCAGGGAGATCAAGCTCCCAGGCTTTAAGAACACGTCTCATGATTTTGCCGCTCCTTGTTTTAGGAAGCTTATCCCGGAATTCTATTTCGCGGGGTGCAGCATGTGCGGCGAGTCCATTTTTAACGAACTGGCGGATTTCCTCTATTAGCTCATCACTTGCCACATATCCGTCTCTCAGTGCAATGAAGGCTTTAATGATCTCTCCGCGTACAGGATCAGGCTTTCCAATTACGCCAGCCTCTGCAATGGCAGGATGCTCCACCAGCTTGCTTTCCACTTCAAATGGACCGACACGTTCACCCGAAGTCATAATCACATCATCCACACGGCCCTGGAACCAGAAATAGCCTTCTTCATCCATATACGCTGAATCCCCCGACACATACCAGTCACCAGGCATAAAATATGATTCATACTTAGCCGGATTGTTCCAGATGGCATGCATCATCGATGGCCAGCCCTTCTTGATGGCCAAATTGCCCATGCGGTGCGGCGGCAGTTCATTGCCCTGGTCATCAACGATGGCAGCCTTGACTCCCGGAATCGGTTTCCCCATGGAACCCGGCTTGATTTTAATGCTTGGGTAATTGCAGATGACCTGTGCGCCTGTTTCAGTCATCCACCATGTATCATGAATCCTTAGATTAAATACCTTCATCCCCCAGCGGACCACTTCCGGATTGAGCGGCTCGCCTACGCTCAGGATATGCCGCAGTGAGCTGAGATCGAACCGCTTGACGATTTCATCGCCTGCGCCCATCAGCATGCGGAAGGCAGTCGGTGCACTATACCAGACTGTAACACCGAAATCCTCGATTGTTTTATACCATGATTCAGGTTTAAACCGGCCTCCGACAATCACGTTGGATGCTCCAGCAAGCCAAGGGCCAAATATTCCATATGATGTTCCTGTTACCCACCCTGGATCTGCTGTGCACCAGTATACATCCCCATCCTGCAGATCAAGCACCCATTTGGCAGTCTGGAAATGCTGGATCATTGCGTTATGAACATGCAAAACTCCTTTTGGCTTTCCAGTGGAGCCGGAGGTGTAATGCAGAATCAGTCCGTCTGTACGATCCACCCACTTTATTTCAAAACGTTTGTCAGCTTCCTTCATCTTTTTATTAAAGTCATACACATTTTCTTCTTCTGCAATATTTTCCCCCACAAGGAAAATATGCTTTAGATCCGGCAACTCACCCACCGGTACACGAGGAAGCAGCTCAGGCGTCGTAATCAGGACCTTTGCTTCGCTGTCCTGCAGCCGGTCCTTGACTGCTCCTTCCATGAAAGCCTCAAACAGCGGGCCGACAATCGCTCCCGCTTTAATGGTCCCTAACAGCGCAAAATACAGCTCAGGAGAACGCGGCATAAAAATGAAGACGCGGTCGCCCTTACTTACACCAGCATATTCTGTCAAAATATTTGCCGCTTTATTTGTGTAATCTTTCAGTTCTTTAAATGTATACTTCTCGTCTCTTTTTTCGTCTTTGTAGTAAAGGGCAATGTTATTTTTCTTAGATGATTCTGCGTGGCGGTCGACGGCTTCATAAGCCAAGTTCACTTTTCCTGTTTCAGACCATGTAAATTCCTTTTCTGTTTCAGCCCAATCAAACTGCTTATACGTTTCATCATAATTTTGCAGATTAAAATGGCCTTCCATTACTGGCAGCGCTTCCACTTTCATACAACATACTCCCCCTCTATTCGACTTTACTTCTTTATTATAGTATAGAAAACTTTTATTCTCAATTTTTTAAATATTCATCTTTTCCTTTTTCAGGAAATGTATTAGCCAATCTATCGACAAGGTTTGATATAATCATAGGATGAAAAGGCTGTCCTCTGAAATGCGGATTCGTTATAGCAGAAGAATGTATGCACGAAACCCAAACAGCGGCCGGCAGGCACTAAGCTTCAAGAATTGAGGAGCCCTAAAAAGGGTATAAAAGCCCGTAAGGCCAGAATCCAGTTTATCATCAGCGTGGATGAGAGAAAAAATCCCCTGACGGAAGTTTCACTTGCCTGTCTGATTTTTTAGTATAATGGAAGAGACTATTTTCAAGAGGCGGTGAAGAAATGGAGCATATTAAAAGATATAATGCCGTGGAGCTCGGGACCAGCCAGGGGACATTGATTATTGAAGGCCCTATTTCATCCGAGAAGCTTGCCAAGTATGAATTTCATGAACATTTGGTTGCGTTTCGGCCTCCCTCGCAGCAGCACAAAGCATTAATTGAGATTGCAGATTTGCCAGAGGGCAGGATTATTATTGCCCGCCATCAAAACACGATTGTGGGATATGTCACATATTTATATCCTGACCCGCTGGAAAGATGGTCGGAAATAGAAATGGAAGATTTGATTGAGCTTGGCGCAGTCGAAGTCATACCGGAATTCCGGGGTGTTTCCGCCGGAAAAAATATGCTGAAGGTTTCTATGATGGATGATGCTATGGAAGACTTTATCATCATTACCACGGAGTATTACTGGCATTGGGATTTAAAAGGGACAGGACTGAATGTCTGGGACTACCGAAAAATCATGGAAAAAATGATGAGTGCAGGCGGCCTGGTCTATTACGCGACAGATGATCCTGAAATCAGTTCGCACCCTGCAAATTGTCTGATGGCCCGGATTGGAAAAAGAGTGGACAGAGAGTCCATTCAGAAGTTTGACCGTTTGAGATTTATGAATCGTTTTATGTATTGACGGGAATCAGAGGAGGAGGAATAAAATATGATTGTTGAAAAAATCATGAAAACAAATCTCACCGTGCTTACCGAAAATGATACGATTCACCGTGCCATAACCTTAATCAAGGAAAAACAAATCCGCCACATACTGATTGTAGATGATGATTTTCATTTAATCGGTCTTGTAAGCGACCGGGATATACGTGATGCTGCCCCTTCCATATTCCGGACAGAGGAGTTTAAAGAAGACCTTCAAAAGCCGCTGAGCCTGATTATGAAGAAAGAATTGATTACAGGGCATCCGCTTGATTTCGTCGAAGAAATTGGAGCCATTTTTTGTGAAAACAGCATAGGCTGCCTCCCTATTGTAAAAGGGAAAAAGCTAGTGGGCATCGTCACTGGCACCGATTTGCTTCACTCTTATGTCGAGCTTACGGGCGCCAATAAGCCTGGCTCGCAAATCGAAGTTCAGATTCCCGACAAGCCAGTGGTGCTTCATTCTATTTCAGGCATTTTCAAGAAAAGAAAAGTCAATATACACAGTTTGCTCGTTTATCCCGCTGATGATGAAACACATAAAATCCTTGTTATCCGTGTACAAACCATGAACCCTTTTGCTATTGCAGAAGAATTGCAAAAAGAAGGCTATTTAGTTCTTTGGCCCATGCGGCAGGAGCTTCCATTATGAAAAAAGAAGCCGTATTCGTTTACTCTGATGAACTTCTTGCATATAAATTCAAAGAAGGCCATCCTTTCGACCAGAAAAGACTGGGGATTACCCTGGATTTATTAAAAAAACAGCATGCGATCAATGAAGAAGATATCGTGAAGCCCAGAATGGCGACAGATGAAGAATTAATGCTCATACATGATCCATCATTTGTAAACGCTGTCAGAATGGCCGGCCAGGGCAAGCTTTCCGGGGACCGTGCAGATAGCTATGGTCTTGGAACCGAGGATACACCCATCTTTTCAGGCATGCACGAAGCATCGGCTCTGCTGGTTGGCGGCACACTGACCGCTGCAGATTATGTGATGTCAGGCAAGTCCCTTCACGCCTTAAATCTTGGCGGAGGACTGCACCATGGCTTCCGCGGCAAGGCCTCAGGATTTTGCGTGTACAATGATAGCTCTGTTGCCATTAAATACATCCAAAAGAAATACAATGCAAGGGTGCTTTACGTAGATACCGATGCCCATCACGGAGATGGTGTGCAATGGTCGTTCTATGATGATCCTTCCGTCTGTACCTTTTCCATTCATGAAACCGGGCGCTATCTGTTCCCTGGGACAGGCAATATCAATGAGCGGGGCCAAGGACAGGGCTATGGCTATACCTTTAATTTGCCTGTAGACGCATTTACTGAAGATGAGTCGTGGCTTGCTTCCTACAAAACTGCTTTCAGGGAAATCATTGAATTCTTTAAACCAGACGTGATCCTTACCCAAAATGGAGCAGATGCTCATTATTATGATCCTTTGACACATCTTTCCGCCACTATGAACATATTCAAGGAAATTCCGCGGCTGGCACATGAGCTGGCACATGAATACTGCGGGGGCCGCTGGATTGCTGTTGGAGGCGGCGGCTATGATATTTGGAGGGTTGTTCCGAGAGCCTGGTCCATGATATGGATGGAAATGGCCGGATACAGGCAGACATCCGGAGCCTTGCCAGCTGACTGGATATCAAAGTGGCAGCCGGAGTCTCCAGTACGGCTGCCTGAGCACTGGGATGACCCAGATGGCATTTACACGCCGATTCCAAGAAAGCCGGAAATCACCGAGAAAAATGCTCAAACTATGGAAAAATGCCTATATCCAATCAGGTCCTACAAACCGGCTCCTGACAACAAAAGTCCCTAGCTTCATGAATATCTAATCCAAAAACAGTGTCTGCCGCTCCAATTCAAAGCAATAAAATAAAAAACGTCCCGCGGGACGTTTTTTATTTTGTAGATTGGCGTTTTTCAATACGATGAGGAAGAGTAACGGAAGCATCGCCTTCTACTTCTTCTTTATTCATCAATTTTGTCAGAAGCCTCATAGCTACTGCGCCAATATCATATAAAGGCTGCACGACCGTTGAAATCTGCGGGCGGACCATTAATGTCAGGCGGGTATTGTCAAAGCTGATTACCTCAAAATCATCCGGAACATTAAAGCCTTTATCCTGTGCTGCATGGACGATGCCAAGGGCCATTTCGTCAGCGCCTGCAATAATTGCCGTAGGCTTCTCCCCTGCTTCAGCAAGCTTTTCAAATGCTTCAATTCCTGAATCGTAGGTGTAATCTCCTTCCACAATAAAATTTTCACTTGCTTCTATATTAGCTTCCTGTAATGCACGCTTATAGCCAGCAAGCTTTTTTTGGTTAACAGGCTGTGAAAGGTTACCTGAAACCAGTGCAATCCTTTTATGGCCATTGCGGATAAATTCCGAGACGGCATCATAAGAAGCTGCTTCATAATCGATGTTGACTGACGGAACCTGCCCGCTGTCCTCCACCGAACCTGCCAGTACAATCGGCACCGGAGATTTCTTGAATTCCTCTATATGTTCTTCAGTAATATTGGAGCCCATAAATACAATGCCGTCCACCTGTTTGCCGAGCATGGTATTCAGCAGGTGAAATTCTTTGTCCCGGTTTTCATCCGAATTGCTCAGGATAATATTGTATTTGTACATGGTTGCAATATCTTCAATTCCTCTGGCAAGCTCTGCAAAGAAAATACTGGAGATATCCGGAATGATCACTCCCACTGTTGTCGTTTTCTTGCTCGCTAGACCTCTTGCTACTGCATTAGGGCGATAGCCCAATCTATCGATGACTTCAGATACTTTCTTTCTTGTTGCAGGCTTTACATTTGGATTGCCGTTAACCACACGGGAAACGGTGGCCATGGAAACATTTGCTTCGCGGGCCACATCATAAATCGTTATATTATTCATCTTCCCACTCCTCCATTTCTTTTACTTTCTCCTTAAAATAGCGGATTATTTCCGATATTCCATAACTTTTTCATATTTTTCCCGCATTAACAGGCAGTAATCTCCTCTGCTTCACAAGATTGGAAACCAAAGCATGGGATAACTGCCCGTAAATGCCAGTTCAACGAACCATCAATGAAAAATAAGAAGACCTCCATTGATGGAAGTGTCACTTTATACATCATCCTTATTTCAGCGCGAGCGACTCATTTCTATCTTTGTTCATTTGTGAGCAATAAAAAGAGCAATCCTGGTGGATATTTGGAGCACTCTTAGGCATATCAATAATCAACGGACTTGTACTTTATTTTATTATCATACGATAGTAGAACCCTTACTGCAATGTATGAGCCCTTATTTAATCAATTTTTTAAAGCAAAACGCCCATTCATCTTGTGAAAGGGCGTTTGCGGGATCAATTATTGGATTCTTGCTTGCAGGTACTTATTATACAGTGACCCAGTTCAGCTTTTGTATTTCAGCAAAGAAATCATCAAACTGATCTAAGTCCATTTGCTGTGCTGAATCAGATAAGGCAACTGCCGGATCCGGATGGACCTCCGCCATGACACCGTCTGCACCAATGGCAAGGGCAGCCTTGGCTGTCGGCAGAAGCAGGTCGCGCCGGCCTGTAGAATGTGTCACATCTACCATGACAGGCAAATGAGTTTCTTGTTTCAGGATCGGAACAGCGGATATGTCCAATGTGTTTCTGGTTGCACGTTCGTAGGTACGGATTCCGCGCTCACATAAAATGATGTTTCCATTGCCTTGAGACATGATGTATTCTGCTGCATGAATAAATTCATCTATCGTAGCAGCAAGCCCCCTCTTGAGCAACACAGGTTTGTTTACAGAACCTGCTGCTTTCAGCAATTCAAAGTTTTGCATGTTGCGTGCGCCAATTTGGATAACATCCAGGTATTCACATGCAAGTTCTATATCATTTGGATTTACGATTTCACTGATGACCGCAAGTCCATATTCATCTCCGACTTTTTTAAGGATTTCAAGGCCTTCTACTCCAAGTCCCTGGAAATCGTAAGGTGAAGTCCGCGGCTTGAAAGCCCCTCCGCGCAAAAGCTTAAGCCCTTTTGCTTTTACTGCTGCTGCAACCGTTGCTACCTGTTCGTAAGATTCAACAGAGCATGGGCCAAAAACAAAGCTTGGAACGCCATTGCCGATTAATTCGCCTTTTAAATTCACAATTGTATCTTCAGGTTTTTTCTTCCTTGAAACCAATAAAGTCTTTTTCTGATCTTCTTCTTGAAGACCAAGCCCAAGCTTGAATATTTCTTTGAAAATGTGTTTAAGAGAGGCAGCCTCAAGAGGGCCTTCATTATTCGCTTCAATTAAATCGAGCATCTTTCTTTCACGGACGGGATCATAACGATTCACACCCTGTTTTTCTTTTACCCGGCCAATTTCCTGCACAAGCTCTGCTCTTTTGTTAATTAGCTGCAGTAAGTCAAGGTTTACTCCATCAAGCTTTTCGCGTAAAGCATCAAGATCTTTATTGCTCATTATAATCCATCCTTCCATAATAAAATGAGTGCTGATTCAGCCGCCAGGCTTCAAACCTGCTTGCCAGCCGGAAAATTCATATAAAATCATGCCACTTATCATTCCATTTCCGGTAACTTTTATGAAATAAAAAAGTATGTTACATTTCTTATATAATTTTTAATTATTATAAATGAAAAGTAATAGAATGTCACTTATTTTTTCTTTATTAAACAAACGCTTTTAAGCGTTAAAGTATAAAAACCAAATTAAAGAAGGTGTTTTCGCAGTGCAAGAAAAACTTTTTGCTCTTGATATAGGTACAAGAACAGTAGTTGGAATTATCCTTGAAAGAAACTCAAACGGTTACAGCGTCCTGGATATTTTATCTAAGGAACATTCTGAGCGTGCTATGCTGGACGGCCAAATCCATGATGTTGTAGCCGTATCCAGGGTGATTGAAGGCATTAAAGCAGAACTGAAAAAAAAACATGGCCCATTAAACCAGGTGAGTGTCGCTGCCGCAGGAAGGGCATTGAAGACAGAACGCGCAAAAGTCGAAATTGATATAAAAGGCAAGCCGATCATGCAGCGGGAAGATATCCTCCACCTGGAGCTTACTGCCGTCCAGAAGGCACAGGGGGCAGCAGCCGGACAAGATGACACTCAATCAGGCTATCATTACTATTGTGTAGGATATTCCGTTTTATACTATCATCTCGATGATCAGGAAATCGGGAACCTTATTGATCAGAGCGGTGAAAAAGCTTCTGTGGAAATCATTGCTACCTTTCTTCCTAAAGTAGTCGTGGAGTCCCTGCTTGCTGCCTTGAAGAGGGCAGACCTGACCATGCAGGCATTAACACTTGAGCCCATTGCAGCCATTAACGTGCTCATTCCTGCTTCCATGCGCAGGCTGAACATAGCGCTTGTGGACATTGGTGCCGGAACCTCTGATATAGCCCTTACAGACGCAGGGACTGTGATTGCTTATGGAATGGTTCCTGTCGCAGGAGACGAGATTACAGAAGCTATCAGCGATGCCCTGCTGCTGGATTTTCCAATGGCTGAAACGGTTAAAAGACAGCTGAACAGCAAAGAAGACTTCATTTCCGTAACAGATATCCTCGGATTTAGTCATGACATGCAAAAAAGTGATGTGATTACAGAAATATCGGGAGCACTTGAGCGGCTTGCAGGCTCCATTTCTGATGAAATTCTTTCTTTAAACAATGGAAATCCCCCAAAGGCAGTCATGCTTGTGGGGGGCGGCAGCTTAACTCCCGATCTCCCAGGTCTGCTTGCCAATAAATTAAGCCTTCCTGCCAACAGGGTGGCAATCAGGGACATAGAGGCCATACAAAATTTGGTTTTCCCGGATACAATGCTTAGTGGTCCAGAATTTGTTACACCAGTCGGCATCGCTATAGCTGCTGATAAAAATCCTGTTAAATATTTGAGTGTGACTGTTAATAATCAAACCATCCGATTATTCGACATGAAAAAGATGACGGTGGGAGATTGCCTGCTCACTGCGGGAATCAAATTGAATAAATTATACGGAAAACCTGGAATGGCCATGATTGTCCAATATAACGGCAAGTCAGTGACCATACCTGGAACTCATGGCTCTAAACCGGAATTATCACTTAATTCCATGGGGGCTTCACTTGCAGATGAGGTATCAGAGGGAGATGTGATAACTGTTATAAAGGGACAGGACGGGATGCAGGCTAACTATTCTATCGCAGAGCTTGCCGACCATATACCTCATAAATCTGTCTCCATTAACGGTGAAAGATATATAGCTTCAGCAGAATTAATCAGAAATGGCCAGCCAGTTACAGGTGCAGAGCCGCTAGGTGATCATGATGTGATTGAATGTAAAATGCCTGAATCCATCTCATCATTGCTTTCCCGATTAAAGCTAAAAGATTTATTGACCAATATTCACCCTTTTACTGTACAGCTTGATGATAAAACAATCAGACTGCCGGCATACTCCCATAAGCTGAAGAAAAATGGAATGGAGGCTGATATGAATGATTCCTTTGAAGACGGAGATGAGCTGATATTTATTGCACCACAGCCTCCAGAAGCACAGGATTTACTTAATGAAATAAACTGCCAGTCCGTTTATTCAATACCCATTTCTTTTAACGGCAAAAAAATGTCCCTATCAAAACAACTCTCTGAACTCCATCGTGACGGAGAACCTTTAGGCGATCATGACGTAATAAAGAACGGAGATATATTAACGCTGATCCAGCATAAGATGGAGCCATTTATCTTCCAGGATTTATTCCGCCATGTTGAAATTGAAATGCCCCAGGATTCAAATGGACGTTTTATTCTAATAAAAAATAATAAAGAAACCAGCTTTCATGAAACCGTCTCACCTGGTGATGAACTTAAAATCCTGTGGCCGACCGCCATGAAAAATTTCTAAGAGCCCATAATAAAAGGATGCATCCTGCCGAAAAGCACGGATGCATCCTTTTACCTCTGAAGTTATTGAACTGCTTTTGTTAAGGATTCATTTGTTATTCTGCTGTGAGAGGCATTCCATACCGGTTCTCCATTTTTAAATAGGATAGCCTGGGGAGATTCATGCCTGATATTGAACTTGTCTGCAATGTAGGCGGAAAGAGGTCTCGCTTCCTGTACAGCCAAATAAGCAGTATTAATGGCTTCATTTTCTTTAACAAACCGTTCATACTCACTAAAAGCCGCGCCGCTTATCGGGCATGTCAGGCTATGCTTAACAAGCAAAAAACTGTCCTGTTTCAGCAATTCTTCAAATTGCTCCTGAGAATCAATTTTACGTGCATTCATTTTTGAACTTCTCCCTTCAGTCATGCAAGATTTACCGCATGCGAAAAAACAAATGGCGGTGAAGCCATATTATCACTTCACCGCCACTATATTCAAACTCACTGCTTACTTGTTAAATTTATTCTCTGTTTCTTCAAATGCCTTCTTCGTTTCATCAAGTTTTAGCTGAGCTGCATTTTTATTGCCGCTTGAAAGATCAGCACTGCTGTCTGATGACGCATTGTCAGTTGAATTGTAGGAAGTCTCTACAGAAGTAATGGGAGAGCTTGATTCACCTTGTGTGCCCGTTGATGTTTTCCTCGTAGCATTCGATTCGCCTGAACCTGTTTCTTTATCACCGGTTTTTAAGCTTTTCACTTTGTTCATAAGGTCAGCAGACTTGTTTGTTACAAGTTCTGAGACAGTGCTCGTTTTGTCTTTTGCTGTGCCTGCAATGGTTGTGCCTTTTTCCATAGCTGCCTGGCTGAGCTTTATCGTTTTGTCTGAAATATTTTTTGCCTGGACATTGAAATCGCTTCGCAGCTCTTTCCCGGCCTTTGGAGCCATGAATAGTGCTGTAGCAGCACCAACCATCCCTCCGACAAGCGCTCCAATGATGAAATCCTTCGAGCTGCTTGATTCGCGGTCTGCCTCATATGTTTTTTGGTAATCCCTCGTATATTCCTTTGGCTGATATTCTTTCTGAGTCATTTTCATTCTCCTTCCAGTTTTCGTATTTTTTTAATATCTGGATCTTAAGAATCTTTTCTTTGGCAATTCATCTGAAAGGCCTTCAACAGGCACTGAAGATGATGGCTTGGATTTTCTTGCTTTCCATTTGTCCTTGATTTCCAAGGCTACATTGCTCCATTGTACGATTTGCGATATTTTTTCCTGGTTGTTGTCAATTTCAAATTGAACCTTTTCAGAAACCTTCTGCATGGAAGTGTTAAAGCTGGAAATGGAGTTTCCAACACCTTTAACCGCATTTACCACTGTATTCAGATTTTCTGATTTATGCTGCAAATCTTCAGCAAGGGCATTTGTTTTATGAAGGAGCTGAGTAGTTTCCAGCGATACTCCCTGCATTTGCCCTTCCAGCCCTGTCAGGGTCTGTGCAACACTGTCAAGCGTTACCTGCAGGGATTTCAATGTTCTGGACAGGAAAATCACAAGGACTAAAAATGCGACTGCTGCCACTGCTGCACTCAAATATAGTATAATCTCCATGGGGCACCTCCAATTTCAAAATTCAGTACATTATGTACTAGTAACTTGTATGTTTAATACCCTTTCCCTTTTATTATAAACGTATTTATTTTTTCAATATACCCTAGAAAAAATCCTTCTTTTTGTATTTATTTTTCTTAGGTTTGTTAAAACAACAGTTTGCTGAATTATGCACGCTGGTTACAGCGGATTGGCCTGGTAGGGTTATCCTCCTTACATTCGAAACCCTGCAGGCTTAAAGACTGCGTGGAAACCCGACCAGCTCTCCCAGGGATCTGCATTCTAAGCGAAAATCAGCAAGCCAGTTTGGCCATGAAATTTTCTTCATTATCCAATAATCAAGACAGCCTGCCTATTTTATTTCTATTTCCGAAATATTTATTGTAGCAGAATCCAAAGAATCGGTTACAATAGAAAGGAATCGTTAATATTGGAGGCTGTGTAATGAAAGATCCCAGAATTGAAAAACTAGCGAAAAACCTTATCAACTATTCTGTTAAGCTGCAAAAAGGAGAAAAGGTTCTTATAGAGAACTTCGGTCTGCAGCGCGAGCTTGTCAATGCTCTTGTAAAGGAAGCCTATGCTGCGGGCGGATATCCATTCGTGCTGCTGAAGGACCATAAAGTAGACCGGTCATTATTAATGGGAGCAAAGGAAGAGCAGTTCAATTTAATGGCCCAGTTCGAAGCGGATGTAATGAGCAAAATGGATGCTTACATCGGCCTTCGCGCAGGGGATAACATTAGCGAGCATGCTGATGTGCCTGCAGAAAAAATGGCCATTCACGGAAACACCATCGGCAAAAAAGTACATAGAGAAATCCGTGTTCCAAAAACAAAATGGGTGGTCCTGCGCTATCCAACCAATTCAATGGCTCAATTGGCCAAAATGAGCACAGACGCTTTTGAGGACTTTTATTTTGAAGTCTGCAACCTTGATTATGGAAAGATGAGCGAAGCAATGGATGCTCTTGCCGGCTTGATGGACAAGACCGACAAAGTGCGTATTGTCGGGCCAGGAACAGACCTTTCATTTTCCATTAAAGACATTAAAGCCATAAAATGCGCAGGCGAATTAAATATTCCGGATGGAGAAGTGTATACGGCTCCGGTCAAGGATTCAGTCAACGGCGTTATCACCTACAATACTCCTTCTCCTTATCAGGGCTTTACTTTTGAAAATGTAAAGCTTACGTTTAAAGACGGAAAAATTGTGGATGCAAAAGCTAATGACACACAAAGGATTAATGAAATTTTCAATACAGACGAGGGTGCCCGTTACGTGGGTGAGTTTGCCATCGGTGTTAATCCATTTATCCAAACGCCGATGCAGGATATCCTGTTTGATGAAAAAATTGACGGAAGCTTCCACTTCACTCCAGGCCAATGCTATGATGATGCTTATAATGGCAATCACTCAAACATACATTGGGATCTTGTGAATATCCAAAGACCTGAATACGGCGGCGGGGAAATCTATTTTGACGATGTCCTGATCCGTAAAGACGGCAGATTTGTCATCCCGGAGCTTGAGAAACTAAACCCGGAAAACTTAAAATAATTTTATCAGCAAAAAAAAGGAAATCCCGCGGGATCTCCTTTTTTTATTGATGTTTCGGCCAAAGAAGGCAAAGAGCGCCTTCTTTGGCCAAAACCCTATTTTGCTTGGGCCCCCAGGACGGGGGTCACAAAGACGTTGCCGCAGGACGCGGCGTTTTTAGTCTTTGATCCGCACCAAGGCGCTTTCGCTTTTTATTAGTCCAGCTCCAGCGCCTAGCTCGCTGTGCAAAAGATGTTTTGACCACAGAAGGCAAAGAGCGCCTTCCATGGCCAAAACCCTATTTTGCTTCACGAGCTTAACAGGCGCTTGCGCTTTTTATACTTCAAGCAGTTTTTCGTATGCGCTTTGGAATTTTTGGATGTCTCCAGCGCCCATGAATAAAATGACGCTGTGTTCGTGTTTCTTCAAGAGGTCTGTATTTTCTTCGGAAAGTAATTCAGCACCAGGAATTTTTCCCTGCAGGTCTTCAATAGACAATTTTCCCTGGTGTTCTCTTGCAGAGCCAAATATTTCACAAAGATACACTTTGTCTGCCAAGTTCAAGCTCTCGGCGAATTCAGCAAGAAATGCTTGTGTTCTAGAGTAAGTATGCGGCTGGAATACGGCAATGATTTCACGGTCCGGATATTTTTGCCGTGCCGAATCAACCGTAGCCTCTATTTCAGTTGGGTGATGTGCATAATCATCAATAATGATCTGTCCGCCTGCTTCTTTTTCTGAAAAACGGCGTTTCACTCCGCCAAAGGTCAATAATTCTGCTTTGACAGTTTCCGTATCCAGATTTTCATACTGGCAAAGGGCGATCACTGCCAGGGCATTTAAAACATTATGTTTTCCGAATGTAGGAATCGTGAATGTGTCATAAAGTGTATTTCTGACATGCACTTCAAAAGTTGTTCCTTTTTCAGAAACCGTGACATTACGTGCCTGAAAATCATTTTCTTCTGCAAAACCGTAAAAAATGACCGGAACTTTTGCCTGTATGCTTTGCAGATGCTCATCATCTCCGCATGCAATGATTCCTTTATTAACCTGAAGGGCCATTTCCTGGAATGCCTGGCATACGTCTTCAACATTTGCAAAGTAATCAGGATGGTCAAAATCAATATTGGTCATAATCGCATAATCCGGATAGTATGAAAGAAAATGACGGCGGTACTCACACGCTTCAAAAACAAAATACTCAGCGTCTTTTATGCCTTTTCCTGTTCCATCCCCAATTAGATATGAGGTCGGCTTTGCGCCGCCCATGACGTGGGCCAGCAGTCCAGTAGTCGATGTTTTGCCATGAGCCCCTGTTACCGCAACACTGACAAAATTCTTCAGAAAATCGCCAAGGAAACGATGATATCGGATTACTGGCAGTCCAAGCTCCATCGCCCGGACAATTTCCGGATGTGTGTCAGGAAAAGCGTTGCCTGCCACAATCGTCATATCCGGCTGTATATTTTCCTCATTAAAAGGAAGAATTTTTATTCCTGCTTTTTCTAAAGCAACTTGTGTAAAAAACTTTTTTTCATAGTCGGAACCTTGAACCTGTAAGTTCATATCATGAAGCACCTGTGCCAGCGCACTCATTCCTGAACCTTTAATACCAACAAAATGGTAAACAGTCATATATAGAACCTCCACCAATCGTCTATCTGTATGACAGTATATGACGTCATCTTTTTATTTGCGTTTTTCTCTGAATACTGTCCAATCCTTCAGAAACACCGCTTTTTTTTGAAAATCTTTACTTAATTAAATGGCTAATGAGTTTGGCTGCAATCAACAAGGATTAATTATACCACCTTTTGATTAAATCAGCCATGTCAGGATGATTCCAGTTACAACCAAAAAGTCAGCACCCTGTACACATTCCCTGCTTATTATTATATACACTAAAACTAAAGTTGTTCAGAGACGGCTTTTTGCTTATGGCTCTGTTAATCTCGGCTATTCATTTCCCCTGCAGGCACCAGCACCCGCATGGGTTTTGAAGCCCATACTGCTTTCGGTCCGCGGGGCCTCCCGTTATCTGCACTTGCGGCAGGAATCTCGCTCCTTCATTGTACAACTGTTTTTTCAGGAATTAGTTTCCAGAAGAAACTCGAGCTCGTCCTCTGAAATCAAGACATCCCTTGGCCTGCTTCCTCTCGATTCGGAAATAACACCTTGCTTTTCCATCATTTCCATCAGCCTTGCCGCACGGTTATAACCTACCCGGAATCTCCTCTGCAGACTCGATGTAGAAGCATTATTCTGATGAACTACAAATTCGCAGGCTTCAAAAAATAATTCATCCGTTTCCTCGGAAATCTGTGCTTTATTCAGCAGCTCATCTTGTTCAAATAAATAATTCGGCTTTTGTTCCCGTTTGACATGGTTAACCACTTGGTCAATTTCTTCATCACTGACAAATGTCCCCTGCAGTCTTACTGACTTGGAAGATCCATTCTCAGCAAAGAGCATGTCTCCCCTCCCCAGCAGCTTTTCAGCTCCGCCGCTGTCAAGAATGGTCCGTGAATCAACCTGTGAAGAAACGGAGAAAGCGATCCGTGTCGGAATATTTGCTTTGATTAGCCCTGTAATGACATCAACGGAAGGACGCTGTGTTGCAACAATCAGATGAATGCCGCATGCCCTGGCCTTTTGTGCAATCCTTGAAATTGCTTCTTCAACATCGGCCGGCGACATCATCATCAAATCGGCAAGCTCATCAATGATTACTACTATATATGGCAGTTTGATGGAATATTGCCCAGCTTTATCTGCATTATCGTTAAAACGGCCTATATCCCGCACCCCTGCATGCACAAACAATTCATATCGCCGCTCCATTTCCTCAACCGCCCATTTTAATGCGGCCGTGGCAGCTTTTACATCCGTGATTACCGGGCTGACAAGATGTGGAATGGAATTATACGGAGCCAGTTCAACCATCTTTGGATCAATTAAAAGCAGTTTAAGCTCCTGCGGGGTGGCTTTATATAATAAGCTGACAAGCATCGTATTAATGCATACGCTCTTTCCTGAGCCTGTTGCTCCGGCAATCAGTCCGTGAGGCATTTTCCTCAAATCCGTAATGATTGGCTGCCCCGATATATCAAGGCCAAGCGCAACGCTTAAAGGAGAATCATCTTGCTGAAAGGCTTGGCTTTCAAGTACTTCCCTTAAAAATACCGGCTTGCTCTTTCTGTTCGGAATTTCAATTCCAATGGTATGTTTTCCAGGTATTGGTGCTTCCATCCGGATATCCTGAGCAGCAAGGCTGAGCTTGATATCATCCATCAGATTAGTGACTTTATTGACTTTAACACCTGGCTCAGGCTGAACCTCAAAACGGGTTACAGCAGGCCCCTGGGTAACATTTACAACAGCTGCCCGGACATTGAAATTCTTAAGGGTCTCATTCAGCAGCAATGCCTGCTCATCGAGCCAATACTCATCACTTTCTGCTTCTGCTGCAGGAGTAAGCAAATCAATATCAGGGAAAACATAATAAGGATTTTCTTCTAAATGACTCTCAAGCTCCTGATCTGAATCTCCCATTATGCTTTTCTCCTGCAATACGCCTGCAGATTCTACTTCATGTTCTTCAGATATTTGCTCAGTATGGGTATCTTCAGATTCAAAGACAATATTTTCAGGCTTCACATCCTGATTAATGGCTTCCGCTGCTGATGGGAGAGCAGAAGGAACGGCTTCAAAAACCTCCGCAAGTTCTTCCCTTTCTGCGACAGCTGCTGCGGCTTCCTCTATGCTTTCCAGCGCTTGCGCATTTGCTGCGATTTTCTGTTCTGACTCCCGTTCTGCAGCTTGTTTTGCTGCGATTGGGCTAGGGCTTTTTTTTTCAGTAAAGCTGCTAAAGAAATCCAGCTTTTTTTTATCCTGCTTCAGCATGACTACATTAAAAGGAAGATGTTTTTTTGGACCCTGAATCACATCTGCTTCCAAACGCCTTGCTTGATCATCCTCTTCTATAGACTGCACCGCTGCCGGTTCTTCTGTTTTTTCCGGTAAACTTTCCGTTTCTGCAGGGATGATTGCAGCCGATATGCTTTCCTGCACAAAATCCGATTCATATGCCATTGTATCTTCAACTGCGGATGGCAATTCCTCTGAAGGCATCATCATTTCTTGATCGTTCACCGGCGCTTCTGGGGCTCGATTTTGTTCTGCATGATTCATAGAAAAGGAAGTCGGCGGAATTTGGGAAACTTCAGCTGCGGTGTTTTCCTGAACAGAAGTTTCATTAACAGGCTGAATAATTAATTCCTCCCCGGCCGATTTTTCAGGATTCTCCTCCATTGCTTCTGATGCATCCTTTTTCTTCTTATCTTCCAGGCTGCGAAGATAAGCGGGTACTTCCATGTCTGTATTGGAAGCAAATTTGCTTTTCAGCTCATGCTCAATGGTTTCCTCTTTTTTGACAGGTGGTTTTTCAGGCCGCTGTTTGTACCCGTAAATAGGAGAAGGAATTTCGGTTGGCCTGAAGGGAACATTAGATGGAATAATTTTGTTTGATAATTTGTTTTCTGCTGCTGCTTTTGCAAAGCCAGGATTTTTGCTTTCTTCCTTTGGGCTTCTTTCAATGTTAAATGGAGTCTTTCTTTGTTCTTTATTAAGTTTTACTTCCTGTTTATTATTCTCTAGGCCCCGTTCAGGCTTACGTCTCCTGGCCGGTTCGCTTTTTCTTCGCACCTGTTTTTTGACAGGATTACTCTGGTCTGGAATTATAGGGAATTTAAACTCCCCTTTGGGATATTGAAACAGGATTTTTGTATTTGGCTCCCTCTGATTTCTTGAAGCTTGATCAAAAAGTTTCTTTTCCTTTTGCTTTTGCTTTTCTTTTTCGAGGTTCTGTTCCTCCTGATAAGCTGAAAAATCCATTGTCTTAAGCTTTTCTTCATCAATAGGCTCGTCTATGATTATTTCTTCTATTTCTATAATTTCTTCTTCATCCTGAAACCAATTTTTAATTTTATTTAGCCATTTCAAATCTATCACTCTTTCCACTAGCTTGTCGTTCAATTATTAATTCTAACAGTATTTTTAAAAATATCGAGTAAAAATAAAATAATAGGAAAATATGTGGAATGCCCCCTGTACAAAGGAGGGGACTTTTATAACTAAGCTCTTTGAGCCCTCCCCTATTAAACCCCTCTTCTATAGTTTATAAACCTCTATTTTATATTCCAATATAATTTTTTAAAAAGAAATAGGCTGCATTTTCATTTGTTTTACATATAAATGCCCCTGCTAAAAGTTATAATTTTAATAGTAATGATCCAATAAAGCATTTTTTTAATTTGAAAATGAATCGTATGGTGCACATTACGCGGGATATCCTGAAAAGTATGGGTCCATCTTTAACAATTTGAACTAGTGGAAGGTCCACTTAGATTGTCGATAAGGCTCGATAAAACAAGACAGCATCCAGCATCCTTATTGGGCCCATACTGAAGCCCATGGTCTCTCAATTAAAAAGGATGATAAAGATTACGATGTCGTGTCATTTTCGATTGACTCTCTTAAAGGTCAAATCACTTACCACGTTGCTTGAATCCGCAGTAAAAGAGCAACCAATAAAAACTGGTTACCCCCATAATCCGAACGCGGGTGCGCAGCGATCTTCATCCGAAAAGTTTTTTGCCCCTTGACCGATGATCCCGCCGCCTTGGCTTCCGGCATGGGAGGTTCGGGTGTCCTTCATGCTGGAAGGTTAGCCGGCTTTTGCTGTTTTACGATTCGGAAGGCAAAAGGGAAAAAATCCAAAATAAAAGCAGCCCTTAGGCTGCATTCCTTTGATTTCATCCATTGAACTTGGTCTTCACCGCTCATTTGTTGAACGGTGCTCAAATTACTTTATTGAAAGATCTTTTGTAAGCGATAGACTTCACGTGTATCAAGTAAAGGAGCTATGTTTTGTCGATATTCCTGATAATGATTCGATTCCATATGGACCTTAAGTGATTCTTCGTCTTTCCATGTTTCATAAAATACGAATACTCCCTTATCTTCCAGCGATTCATGTAACGTATATTCAATACACCCTTTTTCGGCACGCGAAGGTTGGATCACTTTTTCTAATTCTTCCCGAAGAACCTGTTCTTTTCCTGGTTTTGCTTTTAAAATCGCATTAATCGTAATTGAAGCCATGATGACCCTCCATTTATCCAGAATTTTTAACTATCCATGCTTCCAGTTAATAGCCTTTCCATATCATCTATTGTTGTTTCATCTAGATGCGGCCGGGCAGTCTTATTATAATCCTGCGACAGAACATTCTCTTTCGTCTTAAGAATTTCTTACCGCGTTCCGCTTGCTGGCCTCGATAAAAAAGGTTAGAAAGTAGACTTTAACCTTTTTTATCAAGGTAGTTTTATAGTTATACCCTGCTTGATATAATCTGCATTCTAAACTGTCAACTGCTTATTCAGTTCTTCCCCCAACGATAGCATTGCTTAGAATATTTTTCAAATGCTCATAATTTGTTTGCCAAGTACTTCATCTTCAAAGACTGAAGCAACCAGTCCTTTCCTCATGTATACGGCATACTTGAGCAAATAGGCTTTACTCAAGAGCAAATCCCGATATTTTACAAATTCACTTATAAAGGTAATCGTCGTTATTGTATTTCCTTCCCTGAAAGTATGAGCTCTCCATATTTCTGACATGACATGCGCTAGATGATGTGCTCCTTCATTCGCAGAAAAGGAAGCCCAGGAAGTTCATACATCCTAGTTAAGATCCCGATCAAGTGGGATTCTACTATATCATAATCCATGAACTCAAGCCTATTTAGCAGTTCGCACAAACATTCTCTCAATTTCTGCCAGGATCTTATTACGAGTCTCAGGAATCCTCTCGCAAACAATCGTTTTCATGTTTTATCCCCTTTACTTTATAAGTGCCTGTCCGTGATAATCACTTTTCGTTAGTAACTCGGTCCTGTAATCGAAAAGAACCTGTAGAGTTAAAAGTGATGTTTGAGAAAAAGTTCTCTTAAGGTAAAGACCTTAAGAGAACTGGGATCAGCTTAACTAGTCTAGGTTTTTGAGGTACCTCAAGAAGATAGATGTTCTTACTTCTTATTTACCAACCACTACTTCTCTTGTTTTTGAATGTGCCTGAACGATGATCGGTTGCACAAAGCGGATGACCGCAAGGGAAGCAACAACCGCTAATCCGCCTGCCAATAGGAATGCAGCAGTATATGTCCCTGATTTATCTACGATGAAACCTGTTACAGTTGGTCCGATAATGCCTGCTGTGTTTGCCAGGAAGTGCATGAATCCGCCAACAGATCCCACGTTATTCTGATCAACGACATCTTGGATAATAGCCCAATAAATCGCACCTGTTAAATATAGGAAGAACACAGACAATGCGACCAAAACTACTGCACTGGTTGTTGTTGTTACAAGACCAGCTAGACCTATACATACGGCAGATGTAAACAAACAGGAAACCAATACAACCTTACGAGAGAATAGTACGCCTTTTCTTGCAAATTTCTTAAACACATAATCCGAGACAAATCCTCCTGCAGCAAGGCCGATAAACCCAAAGATCCATGGAATGACGGTTATAATACTCATGTTTTTAACACTCATTCCACGTGCATCGACTAAATAACTCGGAAACCAAGTGAGAAAAAAGAATAAGATATAGTTATAGGCAAAGAAGGCAAAAGCTGTAAATAGAACGGTTTTTTGCTTTAAATAGAATGTTAACGGCCGTTTTTCATGGTCAGCCACTTGTTTCTTGACCCTTGTTGAGAATTGAGCATTTGACGGTTTATCTTTGACAAATTTCCACCAAGCTATAGTCCAGATCAGACCAATGATCATAATTAGAATGAAAGAGATCTTCCAGCTGTAAGAAATGGCAATAAACCCAACAATCGGTCCTGAAATGGCACCGCCAAGTGGTGATCCGCTATTTGTTAAGCCGATTGCTGAGGCGCGCTGGTCCGAAGGAAACCAGTTATTGACCATTTTATTTATGGTAGTTGACAAAGGGCCTTCTCCCATTCCGAATAAAACACGGATGATGATTAAACTAGTGAACCCAACAGCAAGTGCTACCGCACCACTGAATAAGGACCAAACGATCATCGCGACAAAGAGCGTGAGTTTTGCCCCATATTTATCCGAAGCCACTCCTCCGATAAAATTAAAAATCGCATACCCTACTGAAAAACTACTGAAGATGATCCCGAGCTGAGTCGCTGAAAGTTTTAAATCATCGGTAATGAAGGGTGCTGCTATGGAAAGAGCAGATCGATCCAGGTAGTTGATGATACCAGCAGCGAATAAGAGAATAATTACGGCAAGTTTACCTTTTGAGAACATTTGATTACCTCCCTCAATATAGTTATGGTTATTCCATAAACGTTTACATTTTTAATTTTCTTACTTTTTAAGTTCTAGGTAGACTCACCATACTTAAACCATGATGTAATGGCTGTCTCCATAGATTAACAAGAATTCCTCTCGATGAGACTAGGACTCATCCTGATAACGCTAGTTGCCTTGCTTCCCTGACCTTTATGTTTCATCTGATCCAGCAATAAGTCTACTGCCTGTTTAGCCATCTCGTTCACGGGCTGAGAGACCGATGTGATTGGTGGTGTAAAGAAACTGGAATACGAAACCTCATCTATCCCGATAACAGCCACGTCTTCTGGAATTCTCAATCCTCGATCGCTGATATATTTAAGAGTTTCATCTAGTACGATATCATTTCCGGCGAGAAGAGCCGCTGGAGGTAAATCAAGACTGAACAATTCCTCAAGGGCAGTGGAAATCATGGCTTGATCTGCAGTCTTGATATACTCATTTCTGAACTTAACTCCATGTGACTCCAGTGCAGCTTTATATCCTTCAATCCTTTCCAGACGAGGAGTGATATTTCGGATGATGGACGATGTCAGGATAGCGATCCTGTCATACCCTTTCTCCATGAAATGATCAACCGCCAATTTGGCAGCCAGATGGTTATCGAGCAGCACCGTTGCGATATCAAGATCCTCAATGGTTCGGTCCATGAAGACAATCGGAAACTCATCCTGAATCATAAGTTGATATAAGTCGAGATTGTCTCCGGTCGGAAAGATGATGATTCCGTCCACCTGCTTTGCCCTCAGCATTTGGATATACTGTTTTTCTTTCTTAGGTTCATCGTCCGCATTACAAACAATGATGTGAAATCCCTGTTCGTTAAAGCAGTTTTCAATAGCACGAATGATATGTGTGGAAAAGGAATGAAGGATATTGGCAACAATTACTCCTACGGTAAAGGTCGCTTTCTGTTTTAAACTGCGGGCGACAATGTTCGGGTGGTAATTTAATTCCTCAATCGTTTCTTCAATTATTTTCCGGGTCTTTTCACTCATGTAATCAAAGCGTTTGTTTAAATATTGCGAAACTGTGCTCTTTGAGACATTCGCGCGTTTTGCAACATCTGTTATCGTCATTTTTTTCATGTTTTTACCCCGACTTTTTTTGTCGTATCACTATATAAAACCCAGATGGACTTATACACCGGAGTAAGCCATAAATCCACCATCAACTGGGACCGTTACCCCCGTTACAAATCCTGAATAACTTTCGTCTGCCAGCCAAAGCATGGTTCCCAGCAGATCTTCAGGTTTCCCAAAACGCTTCATCGGCGTTCCGTTCATGATTTTAGCTGATCTGGCGGTGTAACTTCCGTCTTCCTTCAGCAGCAGGGCCCTGTTCTGAGTGGTCAAAAAGAAACCCGGTGCAATGGCATTCACTCTCAGTCCGGCTTCCGCAAAATGTACGGCCATCCACATAGTAAAGTTATTTATGGATGCCTTTGCCGCACTATATGCGGGAACCTTCGTCATGGGAGCAAAGGAGCTCATGGAAGAAATGTTTAAAATAACCGGAGCCGGAGCTTGCAGTAACGATGGTCCAAACACCTGGCTCGCCAGGAAAGACCCTGTGAAATTCGTGGTAAAAACTTGGGAGAATCCAATTTCATCTAGCTTAAAAAAAGAGGTGCCCGTAGTATTCTCTTCGTATGTTTCCGAATCGGTAATCGCATCCGGATGGTTGCCGCCAGCTCCATTTATCAGGATATCCACTCGGCCAAAATTGTCCAGGATTACCTTTTTGGCGTTTTCCAGCGTGCTCCTATCCAGGACGTCCGCAGCGATAGAAAGGGCCGTACCGCCGAATTTCGATATGGTATCCACTACCTCCTGTCCCTTTTCAGCCGTCCTGTTTAAAACCGCTACCTTTGCCCCGTGGCGAGCAAGCTCACGGGCCATTTGCGAGCATAAAACTCCGCTTCCACCTGTGATGACTACAACTCTTCCGTTTAGGTTCTCATGAATCGGTATCATTTGGCACCAACACCTTTTTCGGCTTCATAGGCATCCCATAATCCAAGCAGATACATAATGCCAAGCGCGCGGTCATAGAGTCCGTATCCTGGCCTGCACTTTTCTCCCCAAATATGACGCCCGTGATCCGGCCGGACGTAGCCTTCATAGTTTTGTTTATTCAATTCCTCTACCACACCCTGGATGTTAATCGATCCTTCCTGAGTATAATGGGAGGTTTCTATGAAATCTCCATTCTCATAGATTTTAACATTTCGTATATGCGAGAAAGGAGAACGAGTGGCGTACTTTTTTGCGATTTCTACCATATTGTTTTCAGGATTTGCCCCCATGGATCCGGTACACAGAGTAAACCCGTTTGAAGGTGAATCAGATATAGAAATAAGCTTTTCATAGCTGTCCGGTCCCGTGATGATCCTTGGCAATCCAAAGATGGACCAAGGTGGATCATCCGGATGAATGGCCATTTTTATTCCAGCAGCTTCGGCTACTGGCAAGATCTCACGAAGGAAAATCTCCAGGTTTTCCCACAGCCGTTTTTCGTCTACTTGTTTATAAGCCTCAAAAAGGGTTGAAATGTTAGCCATTTTTTCTGGTTCCCACCCAGGAAGCGTTAAATCCGAAGCTTCCGTTACCGTACGAATCAATTCTTCTGGTTCTAGGTCGGCTACTTTTCCTTTTTCATAGAACAAAGCGGTAGATCCATCTTCTAATGGGTGAAACATATCGGTCCGTGTCCAGTCGAAAATTGGCATGAAATTATAACAAATAACCTTCACTCCAAACTCTGATAAATTTCGAATGGTCTGATTATAATTCTCGATATATGTCATGCGGTCCTCATCGCCTAGTTTGATAGACTCGTGAACATTGACGCTTTCCACCACATCAGCATGAAAGCCATGAGATGTTATATAATCAATTTCTGCCTTTATCTCTTCTTTTTCCCACACTTCCCCGACTGGCTTATGATGAAGGCCCCATACAATTCCTTTGACTCCGGGAATTTGTTTGATGTTTTCCAAAGTGACCGTGTCATTATCGCGGCCATACCACCTAAATGTAACATTCATCGTATACCTCCGCTGACTTGCATAACTATGTCGGTATATTGTCTGCAAAGTTCGATTACTGCCTGATAACCGCCATTACGATAGGCTTTGTTTAAGTCGCTCCCAATCCCTACTGCTACTGCTCCTGCTTTCAGCCACTCATTTATATTTTCTAAATTAATGCCACCGGTTGGCATGATCCGTGCATTCGGCACCGGCCCGTTGACCGAGCGGATAAATGACGGAGGGAATTCACTGGCTGGAAATAGTTTTAATACCTCACATCCGTGTTCAAGGGCCGTTACCATTTCCCGGACCGTCATGCAGCCTGGGAGATAAGGTATTCCATACCGGTTGCATAATACGGCAACATCCGGATTGAAATACGGGCTCACAATGAATTTCGCTCCTGCTAACATGGCATGTCGAGCAGTTTCCGCATCTAAGACAGAGCCTGCACCCAATAGGGCATCCGTCGTTCTTAATTTCTGAAACACTTCTCCGATATTCGGAGTTGTATAGGTAAGCTCGATTGCGGAGATCCCGCCTTCAACAGCTGCCTTCGAGAGCTGAACCGCTTCCTCCGGATCTTCGCCGCGTATAACAGCCACCACTTTCCTTTCTGTTAGTTGTGAAATAATGGAATGCTTTGGAATCATGCTTGTACCTCCCTTTAGTCAAATACGATAATCGCTTTTCTAACCAGGTCTGGACGTTCTTCAACGTATGTAAATGCTTCTTTTATTTGTTCAAAAGAGAACGAGTGTGTAACGAGGCCATCATGGCGCAGCTTTCCTTCATTCAACAAATCGATTACTTTGGGAAATTGAAACGTTTGCAATCTTGACCCCATTATGGTCACTTCTTTTTTCGTTATGGGAAGCTGCGGGATGGACGATGCTCGTTCATCGAACCCAAGAACCACCACTCTGCCTGCCACAGAAACGACTTCTATCGATAATTCAAAGGTCTGCGGGTGACAAACTGCATCTATGACCACATTGGCCCCTTCGCCCTCTGTCCAATCCCGAACCCTTTTCTGCACATCTTCCTCTGCCGCATGAACGGTCACATCCGCCCCATTTAACCTGGCAAATTCTAGTCGTTCTTCATTCAGATCTGTGATCATGACAAAAGCACCCTGGAGTTTCGCCAATTTTAAGATGCATATGCCAATAGGTCCAGCTCCTTGAATGAGGACGGTGTCTCCTGCTTCTACTTCGCCTCTCGATACCGCCTGGGCACCGATCGTGTAAGGCTCCGCCATCACAATTTCATCCCACTGAATCTCAGGATTCACAGGATGCAGCTGCTTTTCAGGAAGTACAAACCATTCCCTCATTCCGCCTTCTTCATGTACACCGAACACGGAAAGTGAAGCGCATACATTCGGTCTGCCTTTTCGGCAGGCATAACAAGTGCCGCAATAACGGATGGGCTCCACCACCACGTGATCCCCGACTCTTAAGCGGCTCACATCCGTTCCAACGGCCACTACTTCTCCGGCTACTTCATGACCCACGACACGAGGCAGTGTAGCAAGGGGATTCGTCCCATGGTAAATATGCATATCAGAGCCACAAATCCCCACTCGCTTTACTTTCACGAGCACGTCCGATGGATTTTTCAGTTCAGGCTTGTCTACTTCAATGATTTTGATTTGATGCGGTTTTTGTACCTGAATGGCTTTCATCATTCCACCTACTTTGTTAGAAATTCATAGACACTTTCTGCAATCTCTATGCCGCGTTCTTTGTTTCTTTCCTCATGCAGCTGTTCGATCTCTCCTGGTACATAAACCCTGTCGAAACCTGGAGCTGGTGGAACCTCGTGCAGCTCATCCAACATCCTATCCATTTGTTCCAGAAATTCGTCAATGTCAGTGAAAAACGAAGGATTGATCACACAGAAGTAGTGTCCCAGCTTACGCTTTTTATCAAGATCTCCATACATTTTGGAGATGTGGGGACCAAAAGCCGCTCCAGCTAATAGACCGGAAAAGATATCGACTATTACGGAAAGACCGTAACCTTTCGGCCCGCCGAATGTGGATAGGGAGACTACCTTATTTGGGTCCGTTACAGTTGCCCCGTTTTCATCGACACCCCAGCCTGCTGGGATTTCTTTCCCTTCTTCACGCGCCTGCAGGATTTTCCCTAGTGCTACGTTTGAAGTGGCCATATCCAGGATAAAGGGTCTTTTCGTTTTTGCTGGGACGCCGTAAGCAATGGGATTTGTCCCTAGAAAAGAGGTTTTCCCCCCAAAAGGTACGACGATTTTATCGGTATGGGTCATGGCCATGCCGATCAGGTTGGCTTCTGCCGCTTTTTGTACAAAATAACTTAATGCTCCGCAATGGCTGCTGTTAACGGCTGTTACCATTCCAACGCCGTTTTCTCTTGCCATTTCTATTGCGTGGCTGATGGCAACGTCCCCGATTACATGTCCAAATCCGTCATCTCCGTCGACGATCCCGGTTACCGGCCCTGTTGCTTTAAAGGTTATGTGGGCATTGGGATTGATTCCACCCGCATTGAGGCGGCTTACATAATGTTCTGTACGGAGCACACCGTGAGAATTTACATTTCTTAGGTCTGCATGGACAAGTACCTCAGCTACTTTCTCCGCGTGCTCGGAAATGAGGCCCGCCTCCTGTAGTTTCTTGCTTGCTAAATGTTTTGCTTCGTCTGCTTGTATCACTTTCGTTGACATTTTGTTTTCCTCCTGTTCTAAATATGTATGGTTACTTCGCATTTCTTCATTGTATTACCCATCCAAACTATCAATTATGGCTGCATCCAGCAAAAGGGGATGATGCCTGCTCTCTCTGAAACGACTTGGTTTACAGTTCTCCATCCTCCCTTATCTTTCAATGACCTTTTCATTGTTGGTAATATTCAGGACTTCATCCAGATACGGCAGTCCCTCATTATCACCCAATACGGTCGTCACAATGGCACCCACTGCATTGGCAAACCGAAGTCTTTCCCGATAAGCTTCCCCCTTCAGGAAACTATAGATATATCCCGCATCAAAGCCATCCCCTGCCCCTACTGTATCAACAGGATCGACCGGGAAAGCCTTCTCCTGGTACCACGTTCCGCCAGTAAACAGCTTAGAACCATTTGCTCCATCTTTAATTACAAGCTGGTCAATATGGTATTTATCGGCAAATACTGTTAAGGATGATTCAGTATCACTGCCAAGAATTAATTCAATCTCCTCAAGCCCTGTCAACAAGATATCAACCGAAGGCAAAATGTCGAAATACGCTTCCCTCGCTTCTTCAATGGTCCAAAGCTTCAAACGGATATTCGGATCAAAGGAGACAGGAATTTCCTTTTCTTTGGCAATGTCAATGAGTCGTTTTGCAATGCCGAGATTCTTGGGATTGATAGCTAAGAAAACCCCAGTGATATGCAGAATCTGAATGCCATCGAATAGTCTATCGGTGATGTCCTCCGGCTGCAAGGCTAGTATTGGAGACTGGTGGCGGTAATAGAAGGTTTTGCCGGAACCGTCTTCACGAATTTCTTTAAAATTCACTGAAGTTGGATATCCGTCCACAAAGGTTACATCTTCCATATCCACTCCTTCACCCCGGGCGAAATTGTAGATAACACGCCCGAATTCATCATTTCCTAAGCGGCTGATCCACTTAGAGCGTAAACCGAGACGGGCACAGCCAATCGCAAAGTTCAGTTCAGCACCCCCGACTTTTCTATCAAAGTTCGTGACAAAGCGCAAGGGCCCTGTTTCTGAGGGATTAAGCGTTATCATTGCATCCCCAAGAGTCAATACTCCTACATTTGACGCCACATTTGTTCCTCCTTTTTCAGATTTTACAAAACTAGTACTATATGAATATGTTAAATTAATGACTAAACCGGTTTTCTAAAACGGTTTAGTATGAGTATAATTGAAAGCCTTTTCAATTTGCAAGGAAAAATTTTCTCATTTTTAAAAATGTAATAACTTTCAAAAAACTATACACAAAAAATTTTCAACATTAACTAATGCACGCGTTATTCAAACAACCAGCTTTCTTGTTACCTCGTTAGCCGAGCAACAATCTTTTATTAGGACTCCAGATTTTTTATAGCAGTACTCCCAAAATATAGAACAATCCCCTAAAAGATAGTCTTTGTGCTAGGAGATACTTAAACGTCTAAAAAAAGTGTCGTGGTTATAAATAAAAAAACACGCTCTTAGCGTGTTCAGGAATTCTTGTCATTATTTTTGAAGTCCAGAATAGCGAATACAAACAACCCAAAGCTCAGCATCAGAGATATAACCAACTCTCACAATATTCTTAGTTGCTAAGTGACAAAGTAATAGGTAGTTTAGTTTAGCCGACAAAGATGATCGCAAGGGGTGAAGGAAAAAGTTACATTTACGCTAACTTTAACCCAAAGTATGCTCAATATGCTTTGACCATTTTGAGAACTCACTTTAACTTTTGCTTACCTTTTAAAACTGCCGGTGGTAAGAAACTAACGCCTGATCAAAGGCTGAACATTACCGAGAAGGTTTTTGATTTGAATGTATAATTTATTTTAGGTGGTTTGCCTATCAATTTTTTTAGGGAGAGAAAAAATATGAATGAAGCATCGCAAATATATTGGGATGAATTTTGGAAGTCTCAAGGTCAAGAAAAACCAAAAAGAGTAAGTGCTTGGCAATTCGGAGCTAATCCAGACCATTTGGCTCAATTAGTAATAGATGGTGTAAAATCAGCCACTTGTTCAGGACTAATTTTTTATGAAATTGAAAACGAGCCACTACCTTCCGTTGAAGATTACAGCATTATCTTAAATAGTAAAGATGAACCTTTAGCGATTATTAAAACAGTAGATGTGAACATAATACCAATGAATGAGGTTCCAGAGGAATTTGCTATTGCAGAAGGTGAAGGAGATAGAACTTATCAATATTGGAAAGAAGCCCACGAAAAATTCTTCTCTAAAGAATTAAGTGATTTAGGGCTTGGATATTCGGAAGACATGATGTTGGTCTGTGAGCGTTTCGAATTAGTAAATGTAAAAAATAAGTGAAAAAAAGCTAGTGTGCTTAAGTTGTTGCTATTTTGACATCAAGTTAACTGTTACTTAGTATGTGAATTTGGTGTCCATTTATAAATTTCTACTCCGAAACTGAACTACTTAGGTAAGTAATTCCATTACTTTTCTATTGCCAATTTAGTTTCTAGACTCTTGTAGTAACATAAAAAAAGCCTCCAAAACGGAGGACATCAAAATGATCTATATAGATAAATAGCGGTACTCATTATTTTAAACACGATTCTTTACTCACATCAAGAAAATAGTATCAAGTTCTGATTGTTCAGATGTGTTGTCTTCACGAAATTGTGCTGTCTAAAATTTATGCTGCAATGGAGAAAATCGTTATAAATCACTTGATTCATAACGAAGCCCGTAGTTCCCTCTTAATCCGTTGTGGCATTCGAAACCCACAATTCCTTATCCGGACTCTTTCGAAATCAGACACTTTGACCTAAAAAGTCTCTTTTCTCATAAACCGGTTGTCATCACCCTTCTATCTCAAGGAGGCAGTGACATTATTTCCCCTGGACGTCATTGACGGTCATAAACAAGCCATAGTTCTCCATTTTCGTCTGCCCATTCATTCCAAATTCGAATTCTATTTTCTGAAGATATTTATTTGTATCTCCTTTTAAAAGTCAAAGGAGCCCATGTTTTTTTGTAGAAAATAGGAAGTGAATAAAAAAGTAATAATGGCTGCTCCTATTAATTATCTTTTTCTATTACATGACGACAGTATGAACAATATGGATCCTCTAAAGCTGAATACATTTCACACCAAGGAATATCTTCAGCACATCGTTCACATTTTTCCACGTAATTAGAAGGGTATAGACCATGTCTCATAAAGATTTCAAATTGTTCAAGTGATAGACTTTCAACACTAGAAGCAACGATTTTTATAGCTATTCCTAATACTGCATCCCCATCAAGACGCTTCCCTTGGAACAATTCTCTAACATAATCCCGAAAATCAGGTTCTTTAACTCTAACTCTCACTCTATCCAGTTGCATAAATCTCCCCCTTGGAATTAGCATTAATGGGCCCAATTATAGGCCATAGTATCTCTAATGAACAAGAACTATAGGGTTCAAAACAGAGCAAATGGGAGAAAACAGAGTTTGACCTTTACGAAAAAAGTCAAAAAAAAGATTATTTCAGTTGGTCCGGACAGTCCCTCTCATTCTATGTACCATATATCTCATTCCCATTTTTTCAGCTTTTTGACGATGGTAGAGTGATCAACTCCGAGGTATTCCGCTGCTTTTCGTATGGATCCGTGTTTTTGCAAGGCATCAAGGATGATTCTTTTTTCGTATTGTTCCACTCGCAGCTTTAGGTTTGGAGATGTTTCAGGTAATGCAATTTTATGAAAATGCGGTGGCAGGTCTTCAGGTTCTATTTTAAAAGAAGGAACCGACACCACCATACTTTCTGCCAAATTCCTTAATTCTCTTACATTCCCTGGCCAATGATAGCTTTGCAGAATGGATTTCGTCTCATTGGATAATAATTTATGAATATTATAGAGCCGGCAAAAATAAGAAAAGAAGTGGTCTATCAGGATTTCGATATCCTCTGGGCGTTCTTTCAAGGGCGGTATGTTTAACTCAACTACTTGGAGACGATAAAACAAATCTTCACGGAATCGCCCCTGCTCCACCATTTCTTTTAAATTCCGGTTGGTTGCAGAAATAATCCTGATATTTAATTGTTTTACTTTGCTGCTTCCGACCCGCTGGATTTGTTTTTCCTGGAGAATTCTTAGCATCTTTACCTGGAGGGATAACGGCAATTCACCAACCTCATCCAGCAGGACGGTACCTTGGTCGGCCAACTCCAGCAATCCGATTTTCCCTTCATGTCTTGCCCCAGTAAAGGCACCTTTTTCATACCCAAATAACTCTGATTCTAAAAGCTGTTCAGGAATGGCACCGCAGTTTACCTTTATGAATGGCTTGTCCCTCCGGTTGCTTTCATGATGGATTAAATTTGCAATTACCTCTTTCCCGGTACCGGAAGGACCAGTCAGGAGAATACTGGTGGGAAATGATGCCACCTGTCTGACCTTGTTAATTATTTCTTTCATTTGCCCACTTTTAAAAATCACTTTTTCATCCGTTCCATCCATTGAATACGAATAGCGATTATTGCTAATTTCCGAAAAGGTTTTTGCTTTCATTAATTCTTTGTTCATTTCATTCAGCTGGGTAATATCACGAACACTTGTTACTACCATTTGAATATCTCCGACTTCATCAAACACCGGGCTCCCGGTTACAATGACTTCTTTTCTGCCTCCAATATTCTGAAGGATTGAAACCTGCTTTTTTTTCTCTAAAACGAGCAGTGAGACTGATTGGTCAAAATAGCCCTGTTCCATCAAATTGGCCATATGATTCCCAATCAGTTCCTCTCTCTTAAACCCTGTAATGTGTTCATAAGCTGAATTCACTAATAATGTTTCTCCCTCTTTATTCACAACATAGATTCCATCCATGGAGAACTCTATTATTCTCTCCATATTTTTTAGAATTGAATGATAATGTTCCATCTGGGAAATATCCTGTATCACACTCACAACACCAATTAATTGACCATCCTGGTACATAGGTGTTCGATTTACCATGCAAAGCAAACCGTTGATATTCATTTTGACGCCAATCGTGCTCTCTCCACTTTCAAGTACGCTTTGTACCTCTGTATTGGGTACAAATTGGTGAATTTCTTTCCCGGCATATTCTTCTTCCTCGATTTTAAGCAACTTTTGGGCAGCTGAATTCATCAGTAAAACCTTCGTATTCCTGTCGACAACAATGATTCCATTCCTCATAGATGAAAAAATAATATCTGGATCAATCGTCATTTGCTGGCTCATCCGTTTACCACCTTCCACTTAAGTGAAATACATCACCACCCGGTGAATATCATCACCATCATTTCTAAACATCTTGGTCTTTTATTGGTGAAATCTATCACCATTAGCATACTACGGTTACCTGAATCTTGCGAATATAAAGGCATTTACCGACTTGGCACGAATCTTGCAATAAATAGTCATAAAGGAGGTTTAGTATGAAAAAGACAGGTCTTCTCATTAATGGAAAGTCTGAAACCAAAGATCGTACCTACGAACTGCTGTCACCTTACAGCGGAGAAACTCTTGCACAAATCAGCATGGCTGATGAAGAAGATGTAAGACGGGCGATAGATGGCGCCGAAGCTGCCTATAAGGTAATGAAGGATATGCCAGCACATAAACGCTCCGAAATCCTTTTTAATGTTGCAAAGATTCTTGAGGAACGCAAAGAGGAGATGGCTAAAGTCATCGCAATGGAGGCCGGAAAGCCCATTCGGACCGCACGAGGGGAAATAGCCAGAACCATTGTTACGTATCAATTTGCTGCAGAAGAAGCAAAAAGGATTTATGGCGAAACAATACCAATGGATGCAGCCCCAGGCGGTGAAAATCGGATAGGTTTTACATGGAGAGAGCCTTTAGGTGTCGTCGTGGCAATCAGTCCATTTAACTTTCCGTTTAACCTTGTTGCCCATAAGCTTGGACCTGCATTTGCCGCGGGAAACACTGTAGTACTCAAGCCAGCCGAGCAGACTCCGTTGAGCTCCCTTTTAATTGCAGAAGTTTTTCAACAGGCTGGTCTTCCTGCTGGAGCACTTCAAGTCGTAACAGGAAGCGGCCGTGAACTTAGCGACCCCCTGATCAAAGATAGCAGAGTCCAAAAAGTGACCTTTACGGGCAGCGCCAAGGTAGGAAAGCTGATTAAGGAAAAAGCCGGATTGCGTAAAGTGACACTTGAACTCGGATCAAACTCTGGGTTGATTATTGAACCGGACATTCCACTTGAAAAAATCATAAAGAGATGTGTAGAGGGAGCCTTTTCCTTCGCTGGCCAGGTTTGCATATCCTTGCAACGTGTTTACGTACATAAAGATATTTACGATGAATTTTGTAAGCGTTTTATTGAAGAATCAAAGAATCTGAAGATTGGAGATCCACTTGAAGATACGACTGATATCAGTGCCATGATCAGCAGAGGTGAAGTCGACAGGATTGAAGCCTGGGTTAAAGAAGCAGTTGAACAAGGCGCCGAGGTGGGACTGGGAGGAACAAGAGAAGGAGCTATTTTTCCTCCAACTGTCCTTACAAAAGTGACAAATGATATGGCAGTATCCTGCCAGGAAACATTTGCCCCCGTGGTATCGATTGTCCCGTACAATAACCTCGACGAAGCAATTGATATGGTGAATGATTCAGTTTACGGCCTGAATGTCGGCATTTACACACAAAACATTTCCCATGCCTTTCATGCTGCAAGAAACCTGCATTCAGGCGGAGTGATAATTAATGATACCCCGACATTCCGGCTTGATCACATGCCATATGGCGGTGTTAAAGAGAGCGGATATGGACGTGAAGGGATAAAATACGCAGTTGAAGAGATGACCGAACTAAAATTCGTAATGGTTAAAACCGTGCTATAGGAGGATACACATGACAAATATTATTAAACCTAATCCCAAGCTGTTTGTAATGGATAATGGCAGAATGAGAATGGACAAGAATTGGATGATTGCCATGCATAATCCAGCGACAAGTGATGTCCCGAATGTACCGGCCGAATTTGTTGAATTCCCAGTATACACTGTATTAATCGATCATCCCGAAGGGAAAATCCTCTTCGATACAGCATGCAATCCAAACTCTATGGGGCCAGATGGCCGCTGGGGGGATGCTACCCAGAAAATGTTCCCGATTGCCATGAGCGAAGAATGCTACCTTCACCACCGTCTCGAACAATTACATGTTCGGCCTGAAGAAATAAAATATGTAGTCGCGTCACATCTTCATCTTGATCATGCTGGATGCCTGGAAATGTTCACAAATGCAACGATTATCGTACATGAGGACGAGTTGAACGGAACCCTTCAGAGTTACGCCCGAAACCAAAAGGAAGGAGCATATATCTGGGCTGACATTGATGCATGGATTAAAAACAACCTTCAGTGGCGCACGGTCAAGCGCCAGGAGGACAATCTGGAACTTGCATCTGGAATCAAAATCCTGAACTTCGGCAGCGGCCATGCCTGGGGAATGCTCGGACTTCATGTGGATATGCCTGAAACAGGTGGAATCATTTTGGCTTCAGATGCCATCTATACAGCCGAAAGCTTTGGCCCACCCGTCAAGCCGCCTGGAATCATCTATGATTCACTTGGTTATAACAATGCCGTGGAAAAAATCCGTAGAATTGCAAATGAAACAAATTCACAGGTCTGGTTCGGGCATGATGCTAACCAATTTAAAACATTCCGCAAATCCAACGAAGGCTACTATGAGTAAGGAGGATGGCAAATGAGTATTTCTAAATTAGTTTTCCCACCATTAAGTTATACAGGCTGGGGCTCACTGGAGAACCTTGTTCCTGAAGTAGAAAAATACCAAGCCAAGAAGATTCTTGTTGTGACTGATCCGATGCTTGCGAAAATCGGACTGGTGGATAGAGTAACAATTCCTTTAAAGGAAAGCGGCTATGAAGTGACACTCTATACGGAAGTAGTTCCAGAACCTCCACTTGAAGTAGGAGAAAAACTGGTATCTTTTACAAGAGAAGGCGGTTTTGATATTGTCGTGGGCGTTGGCGGCGGAAGCGCACTTGACCTAGCTAAACTGGCTGCAGTGTTGGCCGAGCATGAAGGATTAGCTGCCGACTATTTAAATCTGAGCGGGAGCAAGAAAGTGCAGAAAAAAGGCTTACCTAAGATTCTCATTCCTACAACAGCGGGAACAGGTTCGGAAGTGACCAATATCTCTGTTCTTTCACTGGAAACTACCAAAGATGTTGTCACTCATGACTATTTGCTAGCCGATGTCGCGATTGTCGATCCCGAATTGACCTTGTCTGTCCCTCCACGGGTAACAGCCGCTACTGGCATAGACGCCCTGACACATGCCGTGGAAGCATACGTATCAGTGAATGCTAGCCCTATTTCTGATGGGCTGGCTCTTCAGGCAATTCGATTGATTGCACGGTCTCTTCGCAAAGCATTCGAAGATGGAAGCGACAAACAGGCACGCATTGACATGAGCAACGGAAGCTATATTGCCGGTCTTGCCTTTTTTAATGCAGGCGTTGCCGGTGTGCATGCACTTGCATACCCTCTTGGCGGCCAATTCCATATAGCGCACGGCGAATCAAACGCGGTCCTTTTGCCTTACGTAATGGGCTACATCCGGAACAGCTGCCAAACAAGGATGGCTGACATCCTAAATGCATTAGGAGGCAACTCAAGCTTCCTATCAGATGAAGAAGCCTCCTATAAGTGTGTGGAAGAGCTGGAACGTCTGGTAAAAGACGTAGGCATTCCAGCAGCACTATCAGAGTTTAATATACCTGAATCAGCTCTCGAAAACCTGACACAGGATGGAGTTAAACAAAAAAGATTGCTTGCTAGAAGTCCGCTCCCATTAGAGGAAAAGGATATTAGGGAGATTTATAGAGCGGCTTTTAAAGGCAAGGTGACTGAACCTAAGACAGGAACAGTGCATACAATAAATTAATACTAAAAAGGGATCATTTCATTTTATAAAGTTCTTAGGGTCTATCAAACTAAAAGGTAATTTGAAAAAATCACTCAAAAATATGTTTAGTGGTTAAATGGAGATTTAGTCAAAGGAAAGCAGGGTCTGGATACACAGACTCTGTTTTTTTATATAATGGGTGAGCTAGTTGTTTAAAGAGAGCTTTTTGCTATTCTCATGGTTATTGGCAAACTCTATAAATTAGTTTGAAAAATCCCTTTTCCAAGCGTATGGATGGTTTAACGGGGCAGTTTAATAAGAGTTCTATTTAAAAAGGAACCGCGATTGGCGATTCCTAAGATTATTATTTATTTGCTGCGTTTATGGTACTAATTGAGTTGTTAAGTGCTTTTTTACACTTGGTTACATCATGATTTGATGAACGGACTGCTGCTAATACAACATCAATTGTGCCATCAATTTTGGTCCATGCAGCGCCATCGATTTTTCGAAGCTTAGGTTCTTGTGTATCCCACTGATTTTCCAAATGATCAGCGCCTTTTTTTGCTGAAGAAAAGTCGTTTTTGTTTACAGCGTTTAGTAGATCATTTTCGATTTTCGCAAAATTGTTTAACTGTCCAGATAAAGTAGTTTGTGAAGCACCGGATTTTGATGTGGCTTTATTTGCAGCCTTCAAGGCACTAAGTGAATGAGTAAGTGCTGTTTTGCTTTGATTAACATCAGGTTTTGAAGAACGAACCGCTGCTAGCACAGAGTCAATTGTGCCGTCAATTTTTGTCCATGCAGTGCTATCAATTTTTCGAAGCTTAGGTTCTTGTGTATCCCACTGATTTTCCAAATGATCAGCGCCTTTTTTTGCTGAAGAAAAATCGTTTTTATTTACAGCATTTAGCATATCATTTTCAATTTTAACAAAATCGTTTAATTGACCTGCTAATGTAGTTTGCTCTTTTGCACCCTGTGATGCAATATTATTACTGCGCCAGTTATAACCACCTATACCAACAACTAAGAAAATCACGAGTACAACAATCGTTTGTGTTTGCACATGTTTCTTATTACCATTTTTTTGGTCTGTTTCCGCGATATCACTTTTAGCATTTGTATCAATTTTTGAAACCGCAAGGAAAACGATGATCGCTAAAATAGCGATAAGAAAAATCACACTCGTAACGGTTGTCCCGAGCCCTAATCCGCCATTTACTTTTGATTGAGAAAGGTAATCTCCAATTGACGCTCCAAGCGGACGAGTTAAAATATACGCAATCCAGAAAGCTAATACTCCGTCAAGTTTCAAAAGTTTATAAGCTAAGAACACAAGAGCAATAATAATAACAACGCCTATTCCTGTGTAAAGATAACCAAAACCAAGTTGTTCGGAATATAAATCTCCGACCGCTGTTCCAAGTGCAAAGGTGAAAAGGATCGTAAGCCAGTAGAAAACCTCTCTTTTTCTAGTGAAAATCGAGTGGATCGATAATGTTTTTTCACTAAGATACCATAATAGAAAAGTCAGTCCTAGCAGCACAGAGAAAACGGCTGTGCTAACCTCAAGTGGTACGCCCATATTATCTGTCAAGTTATCCGTTACCAATGTTCCAAACACGCTTATTAAAACAACTGTTATCCAGTAAATCGCTGGAACATATTTGCTTACCTTAAATTGAAAAAACAATGCAATGAAAAATGCAGCTCCCATAATAATTGTAGTAAGAGTTAAACCAAGTCCAATGTTGAAATTGATGAAATCAGCAAATGTTTCACCAACAGTTGTACACAATATTTTGATGATCCAAAAGAAAATCGTCACTTGTGGCACTTTGTTAAGTAAGATTTCCATTTTATTTTGATTTTCTTGCATAATTAAATTCCTTTCTTTAAAGTGGTTTCCCACAACTTAATTTTGGCACTGCTGGTATCCAATGTAATGTTGAAATGATTTATAGTAACCCCCTAATAAACCCGATTACATATTTTCAGGGTAACTGAAATCACACTATCTTTTTTGGACTAATTCAGTACTAACTAATTTTCTATTTTTGTTGTTCGTTTGTTTTGTTTATCCCTAGACATCAAGGCAGTCCATAATAAAAAAATGGACGATTTTTCTTGAAATGGGATTTAATATAGGAATAATGCGGTGCATGTATATGCTAACCACTGCTGCCGCAATAAAGTATATTCAATAGGTAAAGGACCCCCTACATATACACGTGATATACCTGTTAAAACTGCAAATAAGACCATGAAAATTCCCCATTTTTGGATATAAATTAACGATTTCATCTTTTTACTTTTTTATTTCTCCAAATATAGATTAAATAAATTAGAGTTAATAAAATGGCGATAATAATCATTGGTGTAACAAAGGGTTTTGCAGTACTATTAATCCTCTCCCAATTCGAACCTAAGTTCATTCCAAGATAAAGAAATAAAATCGACCAAGGAACAATTGCAAGTAGTGTATAAATGCTGAATTTCAGGAAAGACATTTTAGCTATACCTGCTGGAATGGAGATTGCATGCCTGACTACAGGAATAAATCTTGCGGTGAAAATAACTCCTGGACCATACTTACTAAACCACTTCTGTGCCACTTCTATATGAGAAGGTTGAATGAGAAGGTATTTTCCGTATTTGTTAAGTATTGTTCGTCCACCATATCTTCCAATCCAATATAGAAACCATTGAGCAATAATACCACCAATGGTACCTGCTACAATTGCACCGAAAAATGATATCTTCCCTGTTGAAATCAAATATCCGCCATAGGCTAATACTGCCTCACTTGGTATGATTTCAACCATTAAACCTAACGCAATTCCTAAATATCCTAGGTTAGATAGAATATCAAAAATCAATTGAATGAAATGGGACATAATTGTTAAACCTGCCTTTTCTCTATTAAATCAGCACATATCCTATACCAGCAAAAAGGCCGGATATAAATTATTTTAATTCGGAGTTCTACCTACAATTCATCTATTCTTACACATGACACGCTTCGGTTGGATAGCTCTTTTAAAACGTTTTTTAATGCAATAATCGTATTCAGTGGTGCGTCTTCATCAGCACCCAAGGTTTTACCACAATCATGCAGAAGGACAACATCCCCCTTTTTAATATCCCTTAACAATCTTTTTTCTACTTTTTGACTTCCGCCATTAGTCTTCCAATCCTTCGCCATCACCGACCAATGGATGATCTTGTACTGTTTCCTTAACGTAAAGTCCAATAAATTTAATAATCCCCATGGAGGGCGGTAATAGACAGGACATTCACCAATGGTTTTTTCGATAATAGAGGCACTTTTTCTTAATTGGCTACGAATCGTCCAAGGGCTCATTATCCAGTTGGATTTATGCTTGTAATTGTGTATTCCTATTAAGTGACCCTCGGCATGCATTCTTGCGATAATTTCCGGGTATTTCTCCGCTTTAGAACCAACTACGAAAAATGTTGCTTTAACATCATGTTTTTTTAACAAATCTAATAGCTGTGGAGTATAAATCGCATTTGGACCATCATCAAAAGTAAACGCCACTTTTTCAGAATCTCTTTTTCTCTTTAATACACCAATACCAGCACCAGCAGTAAGCATGAAAGGAATTACCCAATAACATGCTAGGAAGACCAACAGAAGTATCTTAATCATCTCCTGACTCCCCCCCTTTTAATAATTGTGGTTTGTTCATGTGGGACTTCATCCATTTTTCTTTTTAATACCATAGTTAAAATGGAAAGGAATATAAATAGGCCAATACCAATTAGAAAAGGAATCCATTTTCCATGACGCACCCCTGCAAATAGGGTGCTAACCGATATGGTATAAGGCAAAATCCCTAATGCTGTTGTCCAAATAAATGCCTTTTTATCTGCTCTCAATATACCTGCACTATAATTGATAAAATGATAAGGAACCAATGGGATAAAACGGATAATCAACAGTCCAAAATCACCCCGTTTTTGTAACCACTGATCAGTTTTTGCCAAATATGAATTTGCCATGGGCTCAAGCAATGGACGAGCAATCCAGGAGGATAGGTGGTACGCAAGAATGGCTCCTAATATTCCGCCAAGCCACGAGAAGAACCCACCTGCCAAGGGACCATATATTTCAATAAGAAAAAGGGAGACAAATTCGCCCGGAACAGGTATCACATTTACGATTGTTTGTATAATAATACCTAGAATAATTCCAAAAACACCTAAATGATGGATTGATTGAAGCCAAACTTTTGCTGTACCAGTATGAAGAGAGTATAAATATAATCCTGTAAAAACTAAGAAGAAAACCAAACCTCCAGTAGATAAAGACCTTATAGCTAGTGGCTTTTTTTGTATGGAGTAAGTGTATTTTCCATATTTCACCTTCTCTTCGATTTATTAACCGAACGTATACTTTAAATCAACCCAGTTGTTTTTTGCCTCTTTTGTATTCATAATTACTTCAACTGATGCAAACGCCGATTCTTTAGGATGAAACTGTTTTGAATTCTCTCTCATCTGGTGAAGCAGCTTTCCATCTCTCATTAAATTCGGTAATAATTCCATTAAATCTCGACGGGTTTCGGCTTGAACTGCCACTCCTGAACGCACTAAAAATTTCGCATTATCTTGTTCTTGTCCAGGAATCGGCTTATAAAGAAGCATCGGCAATTCCATGGCAATCGCTTCAAAGGTTGTCACTCCTCCTGCCTTTGTAATCATGAGGTCGGAAATGGCCATTAATTCATGAACATAAGTAATATAACCAGTAAGATGGATGCGATGTTTTGAATCCTTAAGGCTATCCTTCAATTCCATACGAAGCTTTTCATTATTTCCGCAGACTATAATCAATTGTATTGGATCCTTTAATGAATCAATTCCCTGAATTGTGGCATTCCCCTCCCCTATCATGCCACAACCGCCTCCCATCATTAATAAGGTGGGTATATGTGGATCTAATCCATATTTTCTAAAAATCCCTTCCCTATTAAGAGAGTGAGAAAATTGCTGCCGAATCGGAATACCAGTTTCGGCAATTCGAGTTTCATCAACGCCTAAACTATTTAATGAATCCCGAACGTTACTCGAACCTACCAGATATTGATCTGTAAAAGGATATATCCAGCAGCTATGGTCGGTATGATCGGTTATGGTTGTTACAGTAGGAATATCGATTAAGCCATATGTCTTTAATTTTGACATTACGGCAGCCGCCAGCGGGAACGTACTCACTACAACCGTCGGCTGTACTTGTTCAATTAATTTAAGCGTCCGGCCGACTCCTGTGGACAAAATAGCTTTCATTGCATTGGATAATTTGCTCGCTCTGCGTGTTTTTTGATATATATATCCATACAGCTGCGGGAATTTTTTCACTCCCTGGAGGTAAATGAAACGGCTAAACTGATTGGAATAGGGATGAATACATTTCATAAAATCAAAAATAACAGGTTCAAGTGATGGATATCTAATTTGAATCGCATCATGCAGGGCTTGGGCTACTTGAATATGCCCATCTCCATAATTCCCGGTTAGAATTAGAACTTTTTCCTTATTCACTACATTCATTTCTATCTCCACTTCCTTATTTATCTATTGGTTCAAATCCTCACATTAGGATGGCAGCTAAAACATCCATAATCACATGTTGTTTTATAAACAACGTGGCAAGAATAATAGAAGTTGAGCAACTTCGGATGATTCATTTAATCCACACTTTCCCCTGCGAACCATTTCTAATTGCTCTTACCAATAAACAGCTGCTCATAATATGTTACTTAGAAAACAGTTAGAGGGTTGATCAATCTTTTATACATACTGCTATATTCTAAAAAGCAAATCATCACCCGTTATCTCAGGGCGGATTGGACCAACTGTTTGATAAAAATAATAAATAACAAAGCAAACCAGTAATCCCAAGTCAAAACAAGGACCGTTTTGAACGCGAATGTAGTATCTTTGAAACAAAATTCAATTAAGGTTATGGTTAAATAAACAATCCATGCAACGTATTGTACAACCAGCTATTTCACAACAGGAATTGCTTTATCTAGATTACTCGTATACCCCCCCACGAGAGGGTGTATTTAAATAGGGATAAACTAACATCATCAATGGCATGCTCAGCAAAAAAATTAGCACACTCGTAATTTTCTAATTAATACGCATCTATAAATCCCTCCACATCCTTCTGTATTTATGGTACAAAAAAATTCTTAAGGAAAAATACCATTCCTTCTGAAGATTTTCTGAATTTAATAGGTAAATCTTAAGAGAAACTTCAGAATTTATAGTGTCATTTCTTAAGGGGAATAGAGTAAACTTTAGACATTAGAAAGGAGAGGTTCCCTATGTCACAGGAAACCATTCTAATAATTGATGATGAAAAAGAAATACGTGATTTAATTGGAATCTATCTTACGAATGAGGGTTATAACGTGCTGAAAGCAGCAGATGGAATAGATGGGTTAGAATATCTTGAGGAACATACGGTCCATTTGGTGGTTTTAGATATCATGATGCCTCGATTAGATGGAATCCGAGCTTGTATGAAAATCAGAGAAAGCAGAAATCTTCCTATAATTATGCTTTCGGCAAAATCACAGGATATGGATAAGATCATGGGCTTAACAACCGGAGCGGATGACTATGTAACCAAACCATTCCAACCTTTGGAATTGGTGGCCAGAGTTAAGTCACAGCTTCGTCGTTATCTCCGGTTAAATCAACTGGATGGAAACCCGCAGATAAATACAGCACAACAGATGGATATCGTTTCTATAGATGATCTTTTAATCAACGTTTCTACACACGAGGTCATTGTAGAAGGAAGAGAAATAAAGCTGACACCAAGGGAATTTGCAATTTTAGAGCTGTTGGCCCGTAACCCCGGTCACGTTTTCAGTACTGAAAAAATTTACGAACGGGTATGGAATGAACCGTTTTATGAATCAGAAAATACCGTTATGGTTCATATCCGAAACTTGCGTGAGAAACTGGAGAATAACCCTCGCCAGCCTCGTTATATTAAAACGGTTTGGGGGGTTGGATATAAAATTGAACCCTAACCAAAAATCTAAATCCGCAAATAGGAGCAGCTATTTGGCTAAACTTGTGTACCTAATAAAAACAAATATTCGGATTCAGGTAATATGTGCCTTTGGACTCTGTATTCTATGTTCCTTACTCGTTTTTTTCTTTTCCAGCCCCTTCTTTGTGAGTCAGGATCGTGGACTTGATTTTACGGAGGGCATTGTAAATATTGATGAACGTGCCCGTGATTTGGTTACACAGCTAAATCGCGTAGACCTAGATGTAAACGGGTTTGTAAAGGAATTAGGTAATAAAGATCCGGATTTCAAGAAAAAGTATCTTAATCGTTCTATCCCCTCCTCTAAAAACAAAGAGGAGTGGTTAGCAGTTTCATACAAGAACCATTTCGTATACAAACTAACAAAAAAAGAGTTAATTCAGTACTTAATTAACCAATCAAGTAATCAAAATAATCTTCTTGTCTATATTACAGATTTGGGTGGAAAGATTCTTTACAAGACTCCAGCAATGAGCGAGTCTCAAGTAAATATCAAACATATTAAGACTGATGCTGAAAAGTCCATAATCCAAAAAAACCACGAAAACCTTACCATTACACGTTTGTATCCCATAACCCTTGCTAATAGACAGAGCTATTTAGTTATACGTGGTGTTCCTAAGTCTACTCCTGTTTACATGAAGGAAACAGGAGTTACCCCTTATATTCTGGGACTTGTTACGTTTATACTGTGTTTTTATCTTATAACCAAACGCAAAATGACCGAAATTGAGGATATTGCTTTTGGTTTAGGGGAAATAGCAAAAGGAAATTTAAACTATAGGATTCGAGAGAAAAGTTATGATGAGGTGGGTTCTCTTGCAACTAATATCAATTACATGGCATCAGAATTAAATAATATGATAGAACGTCAAAGAAAAAATGAAAAATTAAAGGATGAGCTAATAACCAATGTATCGCATGATTTACGAACGCCGCTAACCTCAATTATGGGGTATTTGAGACTTGTAAAGGACCGTCAATACAAGAACCAGTCACAATTAGATGAATATGTGGATATCGCTTACGGAAAATCAGAACAATTAAAAAAGTTAATTGAGGATTTATTTGATTTTACACGTCTGACCAATGAAGGTATACAGCTTAAAAAAGAAAAAGTAAGTCTAAATCAAATGATTAGACAATTGATTGACGAACTCGATCCGATTGCTCATGATACCAATGTAGTGTTTAGCTGTGATCTTCCAAAAGAACCAATTATAATTGAAGTCGATCCGAATCAGTTGGTTCGAGCAATGGAAAACATATTAACCAATGCAATTAAATATAGTACTCCTCCTGGTAACGTACAAGTTAAAATGTTCAAAACAGTTCGATCTGTTCATATTTGTGTATCAAACCCATGTGAATCTCTTTCAATGGATAAGATCAATAGATTATTTGATCGGTTTTATCGAGTGGATACTTCACGATCGTCTCAAAAAGCAGGTGCGGGATTGGGATTAGCTATAACCAAATCTATAATTGAATTACATCATGGTACTGTTCATATCGAGTATGAAAATCAAAGGATTACACTGTCTATTATTCTGCCTTATGAAGAAAGTGAGGATGTAGCCTTTTTTTATTAAACCACTAAGCAAAAACTAGCTTCATGTATAAAGACACTTTAAACTGTGACGATATTTATAGGAACTTTATAAAATACACATTGATCGAAACAACCACACAGGATTTCTAAAGCAGGAAAAAATGTTAAAGGCTGTCTAAATGACAGCCTTTAATAATCCTTCAACATATACTAAGCCAACTAATAGGATGTCAATATCTTTCTCTGAAATTTTCATTTCCCTTCTGATATACTATTTTTACACATGCCAAATAACCCTCCAAGACCCTTTTGGAAGGAATTTTCTCTGATTCATACAGGCAACGATCGCCACTTTAGCTGGCTTTCCTTCTGATTTTTTCTGAAAGCTTTAAGCTTTTTGTTTCTTGAACTCCTTATGCCGCATAACACGGCAAGATACAGGGAATGACGTAGTCTGCTTGAACCTAATACGATTAAAGGTTATCCTAAACTTTCCCGATAGTGAACACTTGGATCTACTTCAGCGAAGGCAACCAGTTTTTTCGGATGATTAAACCGATCGATTTCACCAATTTCAGAGATAATCGTGGCTGCGATTTTTTCTCCTATACCGGGAATTGATTGGATAATCTTATATTCCTCCTTTTCATTCCTCTACCTGTTCTGTATGCTCCTTAAAAGTTGCAAGTGTGAAAAAATTGGAATATTGAAATTTTTTTATTATATAATGTAATTACTAACATTTTTTTGAAATTGTCAATCAAAAAGGAAAGTTAGATTATGGGTCCTAGTATGCCAGCTTGGTTTTGGATTATATTTTATGCTTTTTTGATCATTAGCTGGGGAACAAGTATCTATTTCTTATTTAGAGGAGAAGTACAAAGGCTATTAAGCTTACTAAATGTCCTAGTAGTACCTTTATTTTTAGTTCTGGTATTTGTTACGAGTCTTAACCGGGCTGATGTAACAGAGGCCCAATATTTTATGGAAAGTATTGAGTCTGGAAAACTATGGTCTATCTTTAGTTTGCTCTTGTTAATCTATATCGTTTACTACTGGATTCACTTATTATACAAAGGGCGAAGGAAAAAAGTTTCAAACAGAAATCATCAAAAATATTCCTGAAAAAGGTATAGTATTTGTTCTTCATATATGTGACTTCACCAATGATTAAAACTGGGCGTGTTACATCAAACTGATGAAAGAAAATAGGATAATGCAACAATCAATACAGCTATAGCAAACCAGATATAACGTTCTAAAAACATTCCTATCAAAGGTTACTAAATCCCCTTTTAAAGGACTGATTCCTGAAACGTGCCCTGCGCTTGAAAGATTGGGATCTTTCGTTCTCCTCACTTGATATTTCTATTCTTATTTCCATATTCCCTTTACATTGTACATTTGTGTTTTGCTGACGAATTCTCAACTGAGGTTCCCTTTCTTTAATAAATCCAGTCTTCTCCATGTTCACGAATGAATTGAAGTTCCTTTTGATAATGTTCAAGATGCCCTTCATCCACCATCTTTTGAAAAGCAGCATCACCTGCACTTGCTTTTTTTATCATGTATTTACATAAACCTTCTACTCGGAGCAATACCATTTCTAAAAACCCTTTTTCCATTCCCTCAACACCATAGGATTCAAAAAACAATTTAACCCTCTGCTTAATACGGTCCGCATCCTTTAATAGATCATAATAAACTGCCTCACCTGTTTCAGTATGATAAAGTCTACTTAAAGGAACGCAAGTGTAAAGAGTATAGGCTATATCCCAAAGTCTTGGGCCAGGAGCAGCTACATCAAAATCAATAATACCTACTGGCTTTTCGTGATTAAAAATAATGTTATATATAGCAAAATCATTGTGACAGACAGCTTCTATTTTATTAGGAGTATTATCCATTGGTTTCCACTCATTTAATAACGGAAAATCACTCACGGCATCATGATATAGGCGAAGCATTTTCGCTATTTCTTTTAATACATCATTAGACCACATATATTTTTTTAAAGGATAATTACCGGCTTCTCCTTCAATAAATGATAATATCTCTCTATCTTTTTCATCAATGCCGAAAAACTTCGGTGCATAATCAAAACCTTTACTTTCCAAATGCTGAAGTAACTTATGAATTTTAACACTATCAGGCTTTAATTCTCGTCGAACAGTATCTCCTAAACGATATACGCTTGAGACATTCCCTCCTGTTAGCTTTTCTTCGTTTTCATTCTGACTTTTCATTAAAATTCCCCCAATTTTAGGGATTCTATGATTGTCTCAATAATGATGTATTTCTCCCCACAGGTAATATATAAAAAGGTTTCTCTTTGGAAATGGATGGAAAATTTAATTATCCACATCATGTATCCCTTGAATGATTTTAGGAACAACAAATAAAATATCTTTAGAATAAAGGACTGCAGCACCTCTATCTAAGTAAATAATCATATCAAGGTATTCCACATATGTAGTATTGATTCCCATTTCTTTACATCTCTAACTTAAATATTACCAAATATTAAGTAATTTTCATACAGATTTAATTATTATTACAATGCCGATTGCTCTCACTGAAAAAGGTTGCCATTGGGTAACCTACTTAGTTTTAAATGGTTCCAGCCATTCTAACAACTTTCCCATTCATCTCAATTTTAACCTGCTTCAATCCTTTTTTTCGTATAAAACGAAATAGCTCGTTTATTAGTTGAGAAACACGAAGATGGTATTCGCAAACGTTATTGTTTTCAAAGAATTTAACTGTATAATCGTGTAACAGGGAACCGAAATCCTTCCCTCGGCTTTTCGGGAATAAGGTAATAAAGATTGACATAATCCATTTCCTTCCCTTCATATTCCTTTACAGTTAGTTCAAGTTGACCGATTGGTATCTGGTTTTCTACAACTAAAACTAAACCTTTAGGATTATTTACTGACTGTTGATGTAACCAACATGGCAAATTAAAAAGGCTGCTGTCATGCATCAGATTCTCCGATGCATGACAGCAGCTAATAAAACTTCAATATACTAGAGTTTTCCTGTACTCCCGCGTTACGCTTCAATTTTTTATCACCAAGAGAGGAAATATCCCATATACCTCAAAATAACAAAAAGGAGGCTCACTTAAGATTATTCCTCGCGCTTTTTGTTTCTCCCTAGTATGAATACCGGTTCAAGCCCCTCATCTTCATATAAAAAGGAGAGGGCAGTAATTGGAACATGTCCGCTTGCAAAGAAGCTCATGGCCATTTGGGCAAGAACATCATAACCTGTATCATTTTCAATATCACCGATAATGATTACATCTTGATGGGGAATGGCAACTGTCATTGTCCCCTTCACTTTGCCCTTCATTTCCTTCAGCCACGTTTCATTTAATACCCTGCTTGCATCATACCCATCATTGGTGTTCAAAAAGTAAAAGGTATTGCCTGCCACAGTATCTGATTTTAGGCGAATCGGGAGGGAACGGACATTAAACCTTGCAATCTGGCGAATTTGTTCTTTTTCCCACTTTTCCCGGCTGATCATTTGTTCATCAATCAGCCTGTATGTATTCCCAAGGTCCAAGGCGTAATACACTCTTGTTTCAGCTGTATGCTCATCAAATAAAAAAGGATTTCCCTCTGATGCTTCATCCGGAAACGAAGTGGAGCGTATGACCGGAAAAATGCTTTTTTCTTTTCCTTTCAGAGAATGCATTTCTCCCATAACGTTCAAGGCTTCATTGACGTAATAAACTACTTCATCCGCAGCCTTCTCACCCTCATTCTCCCAATTCGCAATCACCCTTGGAAGATCAATAGTGATACCTTTTTCTGTCAAAGCATTTTCAATCCGAAGAGTATCCTTTTCGCTGTTGTAATCAAAAGTGCGTTCCGGACTATCAAGGCGTTCCTGCAAAAGTTCTGTCATTAATTTGCTGTTCATTTTCATACTTTAACCCCCATGCCAAAGAAAACTTCATGAACCATAAAAACAGGCTGGTCCTTAAATGTGCCAGCCGCCAATGATCCCGAACAGGCAAGTAAGCCCCACAGCCTTCCAGAGGGATCACTCCCTGCCTGCCAGTATGTCAGCTCACAGCAATTTTCGCTGCTGAAAGCTCTGCTTTAAAGCGATTCAATAAAGTCTTCGATTTGCTCCTGTGTTTTTCGGTCTTTGCTTACAAAGCGGCCCAGTTCCTTGCCGTTATCATAAGCTATGAAACTCGGGATGCCAAACACATCATTGGCTGCGCAAACATCAATAAATTTATCACGATCAACATGGACAAAGGTATACTCGGGATATTTAGCCTCTATTTCCGGAAGAATCGGGTCAATAAAACGGCAATCACCGCACCATTCTGCAGAAAAAAGGAAAATATGCTTTCCATCATTTTTTAAAACATCGTACTGTTCAATTGTTTCAAGATTTTTCATTTGTCTTTCCTCCAGCTATTAAGTAGTATGCAGCATTTAATATAGTTTACAGCAATTTGTATAAAATAATCATATCAAATAAACATGAATTCAACCAATCATACGCATATGAACAGAAGCTGCCTCTGCCTTATTTTCGCTTTATTGAACCGCCAGGCTGGTGAAGGGTTACATTATCTCCATGCCAGGAGGCAAGTTAAAGGGCCTGAAATATGTTAAAAATTAAAATATAGTTAATATTTCATAAATTCTATTAGTTTTCTGGAATTCTGTCCGATAAAAAGGGTATATAGTCCCGCCGATCCATTATCCGTGCATCAGGCTTATCAAAAAACGAAAACAGGGAGGACCCGATGAAAACGATTAGAGCCAAGATAATACTTATAATCTGTATGTCAGTTGCTGGCGCAGTATTATTATCCGCATTCAATATGATTGCCTCCAACACACAAAACGATGTACGCAGCCAGGAAAAAATCCTCAACAAAGCAGTTGGACAAAGCAAGGACGTAAAATATGAAATGGCTACCACCCGAAAATTCGAAAGGCAATATTTAAAGAATCCCCAAATTGCAAGCAGTAAAATAGTGTCACAAAGCATTAACAAAGTGCAATATGAAGCTGCTTCACTTAAGGAGGACTACAAAGCAAATCCTCATATCTCTAAGCAATTCAAAGTCATTGAGGATAGCGCCAAAGCCTACTCAAAAAGCTATGCAAAACTGATCTCTACATATGAAATGATCGGGTACAACGACAGTGAAGGCATTTCCGGACAGATCACCCAATTTGGAGATGGAATGGAAAAGGCCCTTTCAAAAACAAAAAATAAAAATCTGGAAGATCAATTCCTTTTTATACGCATGTATGAAAAACAATATCGTAAAACAAATGACCAAGAGGCCTTTAGTGAATACAACACCAGAATTTCAGACTTGCAAAACAGCCTGAAAAGCTCAAGTCTTTCTGCAGCAGTAAAGAAATCCCTTACACAAAGTCTGCAGAACTATACAAATGCTATGAGCTCTCTCGTTGCGGGATATTTAAAATCCAAAGAATCATCTGTTTCCTTTGATTCGACAGGACAGGAAATCGAAAATGCAGCTGCTGAATTAGAAACGATTGTCAGCCAGGAGCAGGCAACACTTGACCAGAAGATGCAGGACAAAACAAAAAGTTTCGCCTTTGCTTCACTTGTTATCAGTATCCTGGTTATTGTCACTCTCATTACAGTAGGAATTGTACTATTAAGAACGATTCAATCATCTATTGCTGCACTCAAGACAGGTGCTGAAAAAATCGGCAGCGGCAATCTTAACCACAGGGTCATTATGAAAAGAAAAGATGAAATGGTCGCACTGGCAGCTACATTTAATAGGATGGCTGAAATGGTAAGGAATTCCCTGACAGGTGTCAGGAGCTCTGCTGATAAGCTGAATGCCTCCTCACAGCACCTTGCCGCTATATCAGAAGAAACATCTGCACAATCCAATCAAGTAAACGTGTCGATTAAACAAGTGGCTGCAGGTGCAACACATCAATCTGCCGAGCTTGAAGAAAGCAATGCAATCATGAAAAGCGTTTCCAGCTCCATTCAGCAAACCGAGCAGGTCAGCCGCGAAATTGCTGCAGAAGCTGAAGAAACGGAAAAAGAAGGCCAGGAAGGACTCAGCACAGTTGAAAGCCTACAGGAAACATCCGAGCAATTTTTAGGGCTCGCCAATCATTTAACCGTTCAAATCCAGAGCGCTTCAGAAAAATCACGCAGCATATCAGGCATTGTCGGGACGATCCAGGAAATTGCAGAAAATACGGACCTGCTTGCCCTGAACGCAGCCATCGAATCAGCCCGAGCAGGTGATGCAGGCCGAGGTTTTGGTGTAGTGGCCAAGGAAGTAAGAAAGCTTGCTGAACGTTCAAAGAAAGAAGCGCAATCCATTCAGGATCTTATTCAGACGATGAATAAGCAAATGGACAAGCTGATGTCAGAGGCTCAAAAATTCAATGAATATAAAACAGTCCAAAGCAATTCTGTCGCTTATACAAAACAGGCATTCGAAAAAATCGTAGAACATGTAACCAGAATAAGTTCAAAGATCTCCAATGTGCAGCAATCCATCAATTTAGTTCAATCTTCCAACCATACGCTTGCTGAGAAGATGGCTGAAATTTATCTTATTTCCGAACAATCCGCTGGAGCCTCACAAGAGGTCAGCGCTTCAAGCGAAAGCCAGCTATTGGCGATCCATCAAGTCAATGAAGCCGCTACTGAGCTGAGCTTCATTGCTTCTGACCTTCAATCCGTTGTATCTCAATTCGATTTGGATGGTACAGGAGAAGCACTTGATAACAAAAAATCCAAAAAACCAAAGAAATTTAAAAATAAGAAGCCGCTTTTTAACAAACCTGCATTTTTCAAAAGAAAAGAAAAGGGAAAAGCTCCAGCAGGCAAAAAAATATCTTAAACAGAAAGAGCCCGGGACATTAAGTACCGGGCTCTTTCTGTTTATGTATACTTACATTCATATTGGCCGATGAGCATGCGGGCAATTTGCTCGAACATTTCGCTTCGTGACAGCCGTTCATTAGTGAAAACTCCAATAGCCCCCTCTTTCTTTCTAATATCAGGCCGTTTTGTATATTCATCCATCAAAGGGCCAAGCTCAGCTCCTTCCTTCAGTCTTTCCGCAATTTTTCCAGGAAGCAAAATCCGTGCGCCACCTGCTAAAAATACCTCCTGCCCCACAGCCATGGCACCCCAATTGCAGACAAACAACCCATATTTCGTCTGAACGACGCCTCCTTCAAGGCCAATTCCAATTCTTGCCCCAGAATGATCCCTGCTCGCCTTAGCCCTGTTTATTGCTCCCTCTATCGTTTCTTCATCTGAAAATGGCTGGGCTGCCACTCCTGATGCTGCATCAAGGGATACAATTTCTATATCGATATTCTCATAAGCTTTCTCGACTGCCTTCACCTTTGCAGGATTTTTGCTGCCGACTGCAACCTTCAACATTATTCATCACTCCAGAAACTTAAAAATCAAAGAAAAAGCGCTAAAGGACAGTAATAAAGGGGACCATCCTCTCAGATGGAATCCTGAACTGCTTCCATTTAACGCCCTAAATCACTGCCCGCTCATTTTAAAGACGTGCTTTTTATCCATTTTGCCTGATGGATTCCACTGTAGACCAGTCACATGCTCTTACAAGCTTGCCAAGCAGCTCTCTTGCTGCTGCATAATCATCAATATGGATCATTGAGGCATGTGTATGGATGTACCTTGAACAAATGCCAATCACGCTGCTTGGAACGCCCTCCTTAGAAAGGTGGACTTTTCCTGCATCCGTTCCGCCCGGAGAAACAAAGTACTGGTAAGGGATTCCATTTGATTCTGCAGTGTCGAGAATAAATTCCCTCATTCCTTTATGTGTAACCATAGATCTGTCTAGTATTCGAAGGAGCGGGCCTTTGCCAAGCTGGCCAAACTCAGTTTTGCTTCCTGACATATCATTTGCAGGACTTGCATCAAGCGCAAAGAAAATATCAGGGCTTATCATATAAGAAGCAGTCTGGGCCCCTCTCAGACCGACTTCTTCCTGTACGGTCGCACCGGAGAATAAAAGATTAGGGAGAGTTTCATCTTTCAGATCCTTTAGCAATTCAATCGCTAAGCCGCAGCCATACCGGTTATCCCAGGCTTTTGCCATGATCTTCTTTTCATTTGCCATAGGTGTAAACGGACAAATCGGTACAATTGCCTGCCCGGGCTTAATGCCAAGCCGTTTGACATCCTCCTGGTCATCTGCACCAATATCAATCATCATATTCTTGATTTCCATAGGCTTTGAGCGCTGATGTTCTTCAAGCAGATGCGGAGGAATCGATCCAATCACCCCGATTACGGGACCGTTGTCTGTGATGATTTCCACTCTCTGAGCAAGCAAGACCTGGCTCCACCATCCGCCGATTGGCTGAAAACGGATCATGCCGTTTTCCGTGAACGAAGTAACCATAAAGCCCACTTCATCCATATGGCCTGCTACCATTACTTTAGGGCCGCTGGCATCTCCTTTTTTCACGCCAAAAATACTGCCCAATTTATCCTGTATGATTTCATCACTGTATTTTTCCAGTTCAGAACGCATAAACTTCCTGACTTGATGCTCATTGCCGGCAATTCCCGGAAGCTCAGTCAAGGTTTTAAACATTGATAAGGTTTCATGATCCATTTCCTCTACCCCTTACTATCAACTTTATTATGTACGTATCTATTTTACAGAAAATTAATGCTACTTTCCATTTAAAATCTTCTGCTTTCCCTTCTATGATGTTTCAATAAGTAGGAATTCATAACATATTTCTGTATACTTAAGAGAGATTCATCTAAAATCGGAGGGGAACAATATGAATTGGAAATCTTTATTTGCAGGTGCAGCCGCAGGGTTTGCAGCAGGATTCGCTGTTAAACAGATATTGAATGAATCAGGACATCCTTCTCCTGAAAAGGTTTTGTCGAATGTGAAGAATTTTGTCAAAAAAGATGGAAAGATTTATGGAGCCTGGATTTTGATGAAGCCGGAAGCTTATGAAAAATTCAATCTTGACTATACGGTTTATAAAGGCGGCATTACAAGGCATAAAGACGGCAGCCAGGAACAGTTTGAATTTGTTGCTGATGCCGAAACCGGAACCGTGCTTGACCTTATCCCAAAAAGCTGAAAGTTATGGCTCTTATGCCCCGGCGGTAATAGCCAGGCATTAAGAGCCTCTTTTGCCAAGCCTTATTATTCCTTGCGGTCCCTCTTTACAGCGTCCTGAATTTCCTTCCCGCTTTTGTCCCACTTAACAGCACGGTAAATAGCATCATGGTAAAAACTGTACCAAACCTCATTCTCAAGTCCATGCCCCATCCACTTTTGCTTTTGGAAGACCGAATCCATTGGATAGTCATCAAAGGCAAGCACCCATAAGACGTTAGCATGGGCGTGGGTCGGCATTAAATCTGCCATATGAATCAGCTGCTCTCCCCCGCTTTCCATCAAAATGACACTGTGTCCGTCACTATGCCCGCCTGTATGAACCATTTTTATTCCTTCTGTAATGACTTTTTCATCCTGAAAAGGCATGACGGAATCGCTGATTGCCATCCAGTTTTCCTGCCAATATGTATTCCGTGAACGGATATTAGGATTTCTCATTTCATCCCATTCGACCTGCGAAGTGATAATTTTCGCCTTCTTAAAAACAGGAACCCATTCATCTCCCTCTCGCTTGGTAAGACCGCATGCATGATCAAAATGCAGATGAGTCATCAGCACATAATCAATATCATCTTCGCTTAAACCCAGACTTCCCAGACTTTCCGCCAAACGGGATTCCTCCGTGACCCCATAATTCCTGCGCTGTTTTTCAGAAATCTTTCCGCTGCCGATTCCCGAATCGATCAGCAAGTTAAGGCCATTCGCCTGCACCAAAATAGGATCAGTCCTTAATTCAATCTGATTATTTTCATTATGAGGATACTTTTTGGACCAGAGCGGTTTTGGGACTACGCCAAACATTGCCCCTCCGTCAAGATTCGTTACCCCGCCATCCAGCCATGTTAAAGTAATATCACCAATCTGAAGCGTTTCCATAACCATCCCCCTTTTACCCCAGTCTACCATTAATAATTAATAATTAAAAATATTAAAAAAGCGTAAGTGCCTGTATAGCGGAACAAAGACTAAGAACGCCGCGTCCTGCGGCAACGTCTTCGAGGCCCCCATCCCTGGGGCCCTCGACTTGCATAAGGAAACCCAATAAAAAGACTATGTTAAAGGTAAAGGCTGGTTTTTCGAAAAAGCCTCACCGATATGGGTATTTATGTTAAAATATGAATAATTTAGTTAAATGTTTGTTAATTCATTGGGGTGGGTATATGAGTGAACGATTCGAACTAAATTTTAAAAACAATGAAGTTAGAATGTGGTTTTATATTACAGTGCCAGCTTTTATTATAGGAATCTTATTTCTGTTTATTGGGGGTCTTACCTACAATTATGTTCGATGCGTATTGTTAGTAATTGCATTGATTACCTTTTATACATGGCGCTTTCTTTACAGGAGGAAACAGAAGAAAAAAAATTAACCCTTTTTAAGCACAAAGGTTGCGTTATTAAAATAGTTAGACGCTTTTTCACTAAACCAGCTAATAGTTTGTCAACATTTTTCAATAAAAAGTTTAATAACCTCATGATATACTAAAAATGTTCATGCCAAATAACCTTCCTTTATGCTCTTATTGGAAGGTTTTGACGTATTTAGTTAGAGATAGGTTTTAAAACATATCTTGGAAAGTGGATCTACTTTTTAATAATGCGTAAATCCAATGTAAGAGCTTATTTGCACAGGCAATGATTGCTACTCTGAAGGGTTTTCCTTCTTCTCGTTTCTTGTCGTAAAACTCTCGTAGTCTTCTATTCCGTGGAATGATTTCATCAGTCGTTTTCTTTTTACGGGCATCCCGAATACCACTTTGAACAGCCATATACAGGGCATGGCGAAGTCTACATGAGCCACGTTTGGTAATTCGATTTACGGATGCAGTAAACTTTCCAGAAGAGTACACACTAGGATCTATTCCAGCGAATGCAACTAACTTCTTGGCATCATTAAACCGATCTATCTCTCCGATTTCAGAAATAATCGTTCCAGCGATTTTTTCTCCAATACCAGGGATAGATTGTAGGATCTCATATTCTTCAATTCCCTTAGCGAGAGCATCTATTTCATCCGCAATCTTGGATAGATGCTCTTGGTATTGAAGAACAATCTTAACTAAGATCTCAAGGTTAAAGATATGACTTTGGTAGAGATTGTCTTGAAAAGGATTACGAAGGGCTGCTTCTCGCAACTTCTGTGCCTTTTCCTTTGCCCAAGACTCCGAACGACTTGTACATAATGAAGCTATTTTATCCGTTAACTCTTTATCACTCACACTTAATACTGCCTTTGAAGTAGGGAATGCTAGTAAAGTAAGCAACGATACCTTTGAATAGAGGCTTCCAAACACCCCTCGATACTCAGGAAATACCTGATCGATCAGAGAATGCAGCTGTAACTTTGTTTTCGCTGATATTTCTGCAATACTCTCTTGTTGTCTTGTTAGATTACGAAGGTTTAAGAGTTGAATTCCACGCTTCTTGTAAGGCTCTAACTCCTCTTTGTAATACAGTTCACAAAGGTGATAAGCATCAATTGCATCTGTTTTCACCTTTCGTAGGCTTGAGCTCTTAGCTCTGTGTGAGATAAGAGGATTAACAATAATAAAAACATATTTTTGTTCCTCTAAAAACTGAATAACGGGAGTATGGTAGTGCCCAGTTGATTCTAAAACAACCGAAGGTTGATAACCGCCAGCTGCTCTCTCCACCTCATGAAGGAATTCTAATAAACTCCCTAAACCTTCAAGATCGTGTTTAATACTAAAGCTCTTACGATATGGTTTACCCTTATCTAAAAATGCCTGTACCTGACTTTCTCCTTTTGATACGTCCAGACCAATGACTGGATTCATACTTTATCTCCTCCTAGAAATACAATATTAGTCGGTATCCCCTAAGGCTTCTTGTAATGTCATAGGTTCGCTTGTTAAACGGGATCGTTGTCCCAACCAGCCTGAAACATGCTTATACAAGTAGGGGGTGAACAGTTTAGCTGACGGGATTAAATCCCACGGGTGCGACGTTCTACCCCGACTACCGTTATATTAAGACCATATGAAAAAAGGTCAACCAGAAAAATCTGGCTAACCTTATATTACGAACGGGTGCATTAGTAAAAAACGGAATAAAATACCATGAGCTGGGAAAAATGAATAATCTTAAACATGCGCTTTTCTTAAAAATTGTTGTTTTTCAATGAATCTTGTGAGGCGATCCCATTCCTTGTTAAGCCAGGTTGATTGGAGCGTAAGTTGGGAGACTCCTGTTTAGATGAGCGGAAAGCGAGCATCCTGGAGCGGAAATCAGCCACCTTGTTCCATAGCAGCAAAATTTACGAAAAAAGCCTTTAAATAACATAGCCAATAAAAAAGCTCCCATACGGGAGCTTTTCTTCACGATCAATTGTTAAATGCTGCTTCAAGCCTGTAGATCCGGCTGCCTTTACTTGAGAACTTTTCTTCATATTCAGTCATGATATTTCCATCATAATAGCTGTTATGGAGATCCAGACTGATGAATGACAGAAGCATTCCATACTGTGAAATACTTAACAGCGAGGATTCGAATAATCCCTGATTATCTGTTTTAAAGTGTATCTCTCCTTTTTCCAGAAGAATATCTTCGTATACGGAAAGAAAGGATGAGTGGGTCAGGCGCCTTTTAGCATGCCGCGTTTTTGGCCAAGGATCCGAAAAGTTGAGATATACCCGCGAAACTTCGCCCTTCTCAAAACATTTCTGCAATTCGGCTGCATTTTCTACCATCAGCTTCAGGTTAGGCAGTTCCTCTTCAATCAGAAGATCCAGAGCTGTCACCAGCACATTCCGGTTTAACTCTATCCCGATAAAATTCACATCAGGATGCGCCTTTGCCATTCCCGTAATAAAGCGTCCTTTACCCGTTCCTACCTCTATATAAAGCGGATTATTATTTCCAAATACTTCGTGCCACTTTCCTTTATGGCTTTCTGCCTGCTGAATCATGTATTGAGGAAAATCGTTCATTCTGCTTTCAGCCCAGGGCTTATTTCTTACACGCATGATGACACCCCTATATATTTATTTCGTTCAAACCATACCATGCCAGCAGGACTTTTCGCAAGCATGTTTTTATAATCGGCAAGAAAAGAACAGCTGCTTGATAATAAAACCTGCATCATTAAAAAAGACCGCCCGGGAATGGACGGCACACAAAATAATTTCCAGTATAATCTTTTAGAGAGATAAGCACCCTACAGATAAACTCATAAAAGGGGGTATCATGCATGCCGCTTTCCCATGAACATCAAGTTTCTCTTTTAAAGGATATATTGAACAATCACCAAAGCGATTGCTGCGGTTCAGTTTCGGAGTGCGAACAGGTCGAACGTCTTGTTAAATCATTGATGGTCAATATGGATGTCCACCAAAATGTTAAAAATGTATTGGAAGAAATATACCGGTACAGCCAGGGCGGTATCAACTCCGGCGATTTAGATGAGCATATCACTTCCCATAAAGGACAATTGACTCAATGGGTCGATGATATAGGGGAATATTCGTGACAGCAGGCTTTACAGAATAGTTTTCAGCTTGCTGATAACACGCTCCATTTCTTCCAGGCGATCTTTCGACTTATGCCATTGTATGGAAGCTATTGCCTGTGAAATCACATGCCATTTCATCCGGATTTCAAGCCCTGCATCAAGAGTCATGCCATAGCGTTCCAGCCAGGATTCCCAGTCATTTCTAGGAACATAAGAATAAAGCAGTGTGCCTAAGTCAATTGCTGGATCAGCTATCATAGCCCCATCCCAGTCAATCAGGTACAGTTCATCTGTTTCCGTATACAGCCAGTTGTTATGGTTAACGTCGCAATGGCAGACGACATTTTCATCGCATTCTATCAGCAGCAGATGACTGCGCAAAAAATCCATTCCCTGAACAACTTCAGGGATTTTTTTTATTTCATTATCCAAGCTGCATTCAATTTGCGAAAAAATGCTTTCAGGTCTTAAAGGAGATTTGCCCAGCCTTTTCAGCATGCTCAATAAAGGCTTGGACTTATGGATTTTCCGAAGCAGCTTTGCAACCTGCTCTTCATTCATTTCCTGATGGGAAAGCTCTCTTCCGTCTAACCAGTGCTGTGCTGTTATGACGTCCCCATTTTCCAGCCGCCGGGTCCATATCAGCTTAGGCACAATTCCTTCAGCGGACAGAACGGCTAAAAACGGTGAGGAATTGCGTTTAAGAAAAAGCTTTTGTTCATTATTAATAGCAATGAAGGCTTCTCCTGTAGCTCCTCCAGCAGGAAATATATCCCACTCCTGACCTAATAAATGTTCCAAATGGTTCACCTTCAATTTCCTCACTTTATAACCCCTGGTCTTAAAGAAACGGCGGAAGCGCCCCGGTTAACCAAAAGGCTGGACGCCTTGCCAAATACAAATATTTATTATAACAAATCAGCTTCTAAAATCGAAACCACACGATCAATCCGAATTATGCTCTGCCAAAACAGCAGTGAGCAAAAACAACTTTGGAAACTATGTATGGCTAAAATGGAATATAAAGTTTTTTAAAATAATGATAAAAATGAAAAAAGACAGCTATTTGGCAATAGGACAATAGCTATCATATAAAGTTTAGTTGAAAAGATGATTATACGTCAAGTAGTATAATTTGAAAATAACGTTTAAAATCAATAGTAAAATATACCTAAACGAGATAATAGCTGGTATTTCACGTTTATAAAAATTAAATTTCTTTATTGCTTCTTAATTCTTTTTCTGCACTTTTTTTACCAATACAGAAATTTGGTCAGAAGCAAGCGACACTGAAAGCTCTTTTGTGCCAATGATTTCTCCGTCTGCCTGAATAAGCGAGTCCTGCCCGGAGCGGATAGTAATCGTTTCCCCGGTAAATGATTCCACGTTTTTCAGCTTTACATGGCCGCCCCAAAATACGGTTATAAAAATAAAAAGCAGCTTTATATGGGAAAGATTATGAACAGCAAGAATGTTCAGCTTCCCGTCATAGGGAGAGGCATGGGGCGAAATTTTAATCCCTCCCCCAAAGTAAGGCTGATTGGCTGCCACTACAAACCACACCCGCCTGAAGGAATGATGTTTTCCATCTATAATTACTTCCATATCCGCTCTTTTATATGTAAATAACTTTTTTATAAAAGTGATAAGATAAATTAATTTCCCGGCATTCAGAGCATTGAACCGCTTCTTCCAGAGAGAATGCTCGGCTACATAAGTGATTTCAGCATCAAACCCAATACCAATGCTATTAACAAAAAAACCATGCTTGCTGCCAGATTCAAATACTCCTGCATCTATTCTGCAGGCCGGAAGCGCTGCACTCTCCAAAAGAAGCTTCATCACTTCTTTTGCACCTGCTGTCCGCTGTATCCCTCTAGAAAAGTCATTCCCGGATCCTGCAGGCACACAGCCAACCATTGCATGATCAAGGCCTGCTGCTGCATGGATAACTTCATGCAGAGTCCCGTCTCCGCCTACTGCAATTACCCATGTCTTTTCTTTGTTTTCCATCCATATCTTACGGGCAAGCTCAAGCGCATGGCCTTTTCTCTCTGTAAAGTAATAATGATAAGGAACTCCTTTTGCCTGCAGGATGCCCTCAACTTCCTCCCACACCTTCCGGCTTCCCTTATTCCGGGCCTCCGGGTTAATAATAAAGAAAACCGGCTTTAATAGATCTGTCCTAAGCTTAAGAGGTTGATTCATCATGTCCGGTCTCCTGCGGTTCCTGATTCCATTCTTGTCTTCTGCTGGAAGTTGTCTGGCAGTATTCAAGCAGGGCCTGGGCCGCCTTCAGCTGCTGATGCTTTAATGGTGTCTGCGAGCTTCTCATGCGCTTGAACCAATCAGGAAAGTGCCGTTTATCCAGCAGCTGTACATCAAAGGGAGACAGAGGATAATCAATGTACCCATTTCTTGAAAGAATAGCTTTTTTAACAGGAAGAGTAACCTCATAAAGTGATAGTATCCCAGATACAATCTGTTCCATCCGCTTTAAAGAAAGCATGGGATTCAGCACCTTTTTATCCGGATGAATATGATGCCTCTTCATCCAGAAGCGTTCATTGGACCCTTCAAAAGCGGCATCCTCTTCACCCTCAAGGAAAGAGAGGCACCAAACTTCAGTAGGGGTAATCAAAATGCATTCAGCCTCTACTGGCGCATTTTTCAATAGAAAGATAGGCTTATATAAAACAAGGCATGTATCCGGAAAACGCTGCAGAAAAAAACGAAGCTTTTCATCAAGGATGAAGCCTTGGTCGATGAAAGACTTTTCATAAAGGGTAGAACTCCCCCACTTCATCTGAAAACGGAGAAGCTGATTGAGAAATGTCTGCTTAAGCTCATCCAGGCTTTCTGGCCGTGCAGGAAGGTGAAGGGAAAACACATTGACGTTTTCTGGGGCAGTCCTTGCCTGTTCCACCACTTGTTCATCCTTCCTATCGTTTCTGGCGAACATGTTTTTCATTTTTGAGAGTATTCCTGACTTCTCAGAAAGGTACAGCTCGTCATCTTCATCAGAGTAGCCGGTTCCTCCATAATGCTTCTCAAGCTCGCCTGCAAGATAGGCAGCCTTCACCTTCTCCCATTGCTGCTGTTTCAGGCGTACGAATTGTATTGGGTATCGGTAAATATCTTGTTCATATCTCGAAATATAATCCTGTAATTTAATGAGCTGGCCCATAAGGTCACCACCCGTTCTTGTTATTCGCTAAATCAATTCTATTCTTACAATCGGCTCATAGGAAGGCATTTGTCCTATATGCGATTGGTAAAGTGTAATACCCGTTGCCCGAAAGCGGTGCTGTCTTTCTAAATTTGCCGTTTTATCAATCTTCTCCAAAGAAAAGGGTGAATCGCCAGCATATTTCCGTGCAATGGTAATGTGCGGCTTAAAGGGCTTTTTATCAAGCTGAAATCCTGCTTTCAGGCATGCCTGGAACACTTTCTGTTGAATAATAAGAAGGCGTTCCTTCCGTTCGACACCAGCCCAAAGAATCCTGGGTGCATGGCTTTGCCCAAATAGGCCGATTTCACTGATTTCCAGCTCAAATCCCTCTTCATTTTCGAGTTCCTCCCCAGCCAGCTGCAGGGCAAGATTTCTCCTTTCTTGCGGAGCATCGCCAAGAAAGGCCAGGGTAATATGATAATCATCTCTATGCAGCCACTTTTTAAATGCAAACTCCTCTTTGATACGGCTTGCCTGCTGGCTGATAAATGCTTTGGTTTCGTCCGGCAAAGATAACGCAAAGAAGAAATGATTTTGATAAGCCATGGTCTTTTCCCTTCCTTTTCCTTTTTTATTTTATCATAAACCAATCATGAACTCTTTATCCTCCCGGACAATACAGCCTTTTTCCTCAGCAAAGAAAAAAGTCCCCCTTCTCCCAGGTATCGAGGTGACAGGACAAAAAAATACCGTTCTTTTTCCATGCTGCAAAAACCCCCCTTAAAGCCGAAGCCCGTCTTCCTGAATCGGGCCTTAACATGCTAAAAGGAGGGTCTTTTTTGGGCTGTTTTCGTAAACGTTGCTGCTATGGAATAAGATGGCTAATTACTGCACCCAGAATTCAAGCCTGTGTAATCAGCGTGCAAGCGAGCCGCACTGCCTTTCAATTTCTTCTTCAAAAAGCTGCTGCAGTTTTGCGGTTATCTTGCCTATTTTTCCGCTGCCGATTGCTTTGCCGTCAATTTCCGCGACAGGGGCAACCTCAATTGTTGTTCCAGTAAGGAATACTTCATCAGCATTCAGCAGTTCGTCTAGTGTAAATGGCTTCTCTTCAAAAGGAATTCCATTTTCCTTGCATAGCTTCAGCATAACCTGGCGTGAAATTCCATTTAATATGAAATTATCGGAAGGGTGCGTCAAGACCGTACCATTGCTTACAATGGAGACATTCGAGGAGCTTCCTTCTGTCACTCTTCCGCTGCGATGCAGGATCGCTTCAAAACAGCCGGATTCGGATGCCTTTTGTTTAGCAAGGATGTTGCCGAGCAGATTTAAGCTTTTAATATCACATCGCAGCCAGCGGATATCATCTTCTGTTAAGGCCTTTACGCCAGCAGCTGCCTTGCCTTTATATTCAACGTTTTTTGTATTAGCGATATAAACCGGGTTTGTTTCAGGACCAGGAAAGGCATGGTTTCTTGGCGAAACTCCTCTGGTGAATTGCATATACAATGTACCAAACTCTATACCATCTTCTTTGATAAGCCGGTTTAGCTGTTCCTCCATCTCAGAAACTGTATAAGGAACAGAAATTCTGATTTTTTTGGCGCTATCAAGAAGGCGTGTTAGATGCTCTTCTGCAGCAAACATAGTTCCATTATAAATCCTGATTACTTCGTAGATTCCATCCCCAAACTGATATCCGCGGTCATCCACATCAAGCCTGATTTCTTTCCGTTCCTTGATTTCCCCGTTTAAAATCATTTTCCCCATCGCAATGCTTCCCCCTTTTACATTACTTTGCTAGTTCATAAATGGCATGAGCATAAATTGCCGCTGCTTTTAACATGTCTTCAATATCAATGTATTCGTCCTTTTGGTGGGCAATATCCTCGCTTCCCGGAAATAAAGGGCCAAATGCCACTCCTTCTTTTAAAGAGCGTGCATAGGTGCCTCCGCCAATGGAAAATAAGTCTGCTTTTTCTCCCGTTTCCTGTTCATACACCTTTTGCAGCGTTTGAACCAGGAAGCTGTCACTCTCCACATGATGCGGAACGGAGTTTGAAAGTGTTTCAGTATACAGATTAAGCCCTTTTAGCAATTCATCCAGCTTTTGCTTTCCTTCTTCCCATTTATAGGTAACAGGATAGCGCATAGTAAAGCCGATTTGGCCGCCTTCAAGTATATTGTAGGACAATTTTCCGGCATTCATTGTCAGGTCCCCGGTAATATCATCAGAAAATGCAATGCCAAGTTTGTTTCCGCGTGAGTCTCCGAAAAGGTATTCCTTCACGAAAGTAAAATATTCCTTCGCATGCTGCGGGATTTCCAAATCTGCTAAAAAGGACGCCAGATGCAGTCCTGCATTTACGCCATTATTGGGCTCCATGCCATGTGCGGAAACTCCTTCAAGCTCCAATACCGCAATATCCTCTTCAAAGGCTGCTTTTCCTTTTAGAGAGTTTTTGCTTAAGTATTGATTAAACTTTTTAGTGATTTCAACGGCATGTTCTCCCCTTAGTCTTGCGAATGCATGGTCAGGCACCATATTCATTCTGCGTCCTGACGAAAATTCAATCAATTCTGCCCCAGCGTGTTTTTCCTCAGCAAGTGCTGGCTTTTGCTTAATATAAAAATCCCAGATTCCTTTTTCGGCATTTATAATCGGAAAATCCGCATCAGGCGCAAAACCGAGAGTCGGCATTTCTTCTGTCTGGAAATACCGGTCCACACATCTCCATTGTGATTCCTCATCCGTCCCGATAATCATCCTGACACGCTTATTTAAAGGAAGGCCCAGTTCTTTAACCACTTTCATGGCATAATAAGCGGCCATTGTCGGCCCTTTGTCATCGATGGCCCCCCGGGCAAATAGTTTGCCGTCCCTTACTTCTCCTCCAAAGGGATCGGAGCTCCATCCGTCACCCTCTGGTACAACATCAACATGGCAAAGAATGCCTACAAGCTCTTCTCCCTGTCCCATTTCGATGTGGCCTGCCACGTTATCCGTGTTTTTTACCGCAAAACCGTCTTTCTCTCCCAATTGAAGCATATAATCGAGGGCTTCTCTAACGCCCTGCCCGAATGGAGCCTCTGGCAAGGGATTTTCCTCATCCAGTACACTTTTGATTTTCAGCAGGTTTTGCGCATCTGCCAATAATTCGATTTTTCTTCTTTCAATTTCACTTCTCCAGTTAATTTCAGCCATATATTAACACTCCCTATTTTTTATTCTTTCATTATTAAATAGAATCTTTTAATCTTTTCTGTTCATTGCTGCAGATGACCGGACATAACGCACCAGGCAGCAATTGGCCAAATACATCCTTCAGCAGAGGAGGGCATTTAAAAAATCAATTTAAATCCGGCTAAAAGAAGGCCTATGATAAATCCGCAGATGGCTCCATTTACACGAATCCATTGCAAATCTTTCCCGACATTGTTTTCTATCATATCAATCAAGGTTTTATCATCAAGCTTATCAAGGTTTTCCTTAACGAGCTTCCCTATCTTATTATGATTGGCTTCTATCGCCGCGACAATTTGTTTTTGAACCCAAAGCTCAATTTTATTCATTGTTTCAGGATTATTCTTCAATGAGTTGATTCCGTTTTGAATAACAGGAAGCACATACGTTTCAATTGTTTCTGTTTTTTCGGCGAATGCAAGGAGTTTATCCTGGATGCCTGCAAGCAAATCTGTAATGGGCCCTTCAGCAGAAATGCCGCTGACTGCCGATTTCTTCCAAATTTCCAGCTTGTCGAGCACGTCTTCATTGGAACTGATTTTAATTAAGTTTGCTCGGATGGCGGCAAGGATTTTCACCCTGTTTGGATGTTCTTTTTGAAGAATATTGTAGATCTCATTAAGAGCAAACTCCTGGACCACCCGTCCAATTTTCTCTTCATCGAGCATGCTAAGAACGGACTTGACAGCTATTTTCATAAATCCTTCCCACTCTTTATTTTGAAGGGCAGTCATAATCACATGACCCATCTGATACTTGGAGGATTCCTTTTCAGTCCATTTCGCGACAGAATGCAGGGTATAATCAAGCACTTTTTCATCTGCCTTATTGCCAATGATTGTGTTCGCCAAAAATTCAACGGCAGGCTTTAAATCGAAATCAGCTGCATAACTCTTCAATTCCTTTTCTATCAGCGGTGCTATTTTCTCAGGGCTTATTTTTTTAACCACAGTAATCAGGAATGATTGAAGAGCCTTTTTCACTGTGCTTGTATAAAGCTGCTTTTCTGTAATGCCGATTGCTTTTTCAGTCAAGCTGATGCCTGAAAGCTTATTGATGATGCTTTCCTTTGTAAGCCAATCATTTTCAATCAGACTGATCAGCTTACTGATAATCGTTTTTCTGTTTTTTGGCAGTAATGCTGTATGAGGGATTGGCAGTCCAAATGGCCTCCTGAATAAAGCTGTTACTGCAAACCAGTCGGCAAGTCCCCCGACGAGGCCAGCTTCAAAACCGCTTTGGGCAATTCGCCCGATCAGCGAGCCTTCTGCGGGGATTGTCCCAATAAAGCCCGCACCCATTACTGCGAGCGAAATTCCTGCTAAATACTTGGATTGTAATGACATGATCTTCTCCATTTCCAGTTATACGCCCTTCTATCAAAAAAGGCGTTTTTTATCCATTTTTCATTATTTATAACATGTGCTCTATATCTTCGCAAATATCCGTTGCAGAGCTGATCGCATCCGCTAGGACCAATCATGCATACAGGCAGTACCCAATCCTTCTGCCCGTTCATACAGGATAATTGTCTTTACCCTGATTTTATCAAAGAAAGCCAGCAATAGCGAAAGAGATGGGAATTTTAACTTGAAGTTTTGAGGAAAAAAGAGGAGATCTGGAAAAAACGGGGATAGAAACCCGGCCGTCACGCACTTAATATGACAAGCTAACGCCAGCCGGGAATTTCCATGATTATAAATTGTGAAACGCTTTCCATGTCAAGGCAAATGGGTGTTAAAATATTTTGCCGCATCAGTCCTTCTGAACAGCCGGGAGATTTCACTGCCAATAAAAGGGGATAAATCAGGCGAAAATTCATATATTTTATAAAAAAGATTGAAAGAGAGGCACTTTACAATGAAAAATATAAGTAAAGATGACTTTGTATCAGGTTTTGTCCCGCACCATAATCACGGTTCGGTGGATTATACTTCAATGAGTGACGGACATGTTCACCAGTGCCTTGATATTACGTCCCCTCCTATACAATCAGAGGAAGGCGGCCACTATCATTTCACTGAAGGATATGTCTTATTTGAAGACGGCCACAATCATTATTATAAAGCATACTCCGGGCCTGCCATTCCTGTTGGAAATGGAATGCACGTTCATTATTACGATTTTTATACAACTGAGGCAAATCATCACCGTCATCATGTCAAGGGAGTGGACCAGCCAGCACCGGGCACTAAATAAATACAAAAATCAAAACAAAAGGCTGTTTTCGTAAACTATGCAGCTATGGAACAAGGGGCTGATTTCCGCTCCAGGAAGCTCGCTCCAATCAACCTCATTTAATAATGAGATCGCCTCACAAACTCACTTTTAAGATAAGAGCCAAACAGAAAGACGCCGGGTTCTCCCCGGCGTCTTCTTAGTTTAGTTTACAGTTTTAATTTCTTTAATTGGCCAATACACAAGGCCCGCCTTGCCGACTATTTTATCCACGGATATCGTGCCGATTTCACGGCTGTCCATGCTGTTTTGGCGGTTATCCCCCATCACAAAAAGCTGGCCTTTCGGAACTGTGGTGCTGCCTGTAACATCTTCAAGGCTAAAATCTGCCGTTAACGGCTCGCCTGACATCTGTTTCTTATATTTATCAAGATATGGCTCTTTGTATTTCTTCCCGTTCACATAAAGGGTGTCATTTCGGTATTCGATATGATCACCAGGCAGTCCGATTACCCTCTTGATAAAGTCCTTTTCCTTGGTTGCATGAAAAACGACTATATCAAACCGGCTGATATCATTGATCTTAGTTCCGAACTTATTAAGTACGATACGCTCATGGTCCTGCAATGTAGGCATCATGGATTCTCCATCCACTACAATAGGAGCAAAAATATAGGTTCTGATGACAAAAGCCAAAATTACTGCAATAGCAAGTGCTTTAACCCATGAAAAAATCTCTTTACTCTTCATTCAAGCCCCTCTTTTTCCTGTTTTTTTTCAAAATTTATTATATCACAGATTATGCCTTGGGCCAGAATATAATATACCGGCGTATTCAAGAGAAACATGTCTGGCTGCAAAAAAAGATAGCCTGCTCCTAAATATCGCTTTGTTTTTTTATATGGCTATTTTTCCTTGATAACAAGCTCTGCAGCTGTTCATTTTCATTATCAACAGCGTAGTCATATGCGGTGAGTCCTTCTGTGTCTTCATAGGAAGGATCCGCACCTGCCTGAATCAGCAAGGCTGCCATTACAGATGAATCATTGAAAACAGCATTAATAAGCGGGGTGTCTTTCCATGAGTCTCTTGTATTCACATTTGCGCCATGTTTTAAAAGAAACTTAGCTGCCTCCGCACTATCATTACTTACAGCCCACTGAAGAGCAGTAGAGCCTTCATTGTCTTTTGCCTCCAAATTTGCACCGCCTGCAAGAAGCACTCCCAATTTTTCTATATCATTAGAAGAGGCAGCCTCCATAAGGGGGGTGCTTCCTTGAACTTGGCCTGCCTCATCTAAAAAGGTATCCAGCACACCCGATTTAACAGTCCATGTTCCAATGCCAACAGCGGCCGCTATAATCAAAATGCCTATAATTGATGCAGCAGCCAGGCCCAGAGCTAATGATTTTTTCTTTTCTTTCACTAACGGCTTTTGTTCCGGATCGAGCCAGTTATCAAGAGAATTTATCCGTTTTGGCAAATCTGGATGAGTGGAAAGCTTTTCACTCATCCAGGCGAAAAATCCGGACTCTTCCCGAATTTGTTCAATATATGCTTCTTTATTAACTTGCGGAGCCAGTTTCTTCCCTATTGCAAGCATGGCCAAAGCTTCCTTAGACGCTTCGGAATTATTCACATAAAAAGCTGCATAGCGGTCACAGGTATATTCACAAGCCCTTAAATAAGCTTCACCTAGCAGCGGCACAAACATAGATGGAAGTAATATCGTATGCACTAAAACATGGCGCCGCTTTAAATGGGCAAATTCATGTGCGAGAACAAAAAGCAGCTGATCCTCCCTCTCATCTGACAAATCAAATATCTCCGAGTAAATGACCACCATATTCTTCCCGAAGAAACGCGATGCGAAGGCATTTAAAATACCTGATGATTCCATCACATAAATAGATGGAATCACGGCCAGCTCCATTTCAGCAGCCAGTATTTCCGCCTTTTCATAGATATGCGGAAATTGATTTTTGCTGACCCTTACACCATTCCGGCGGATGGATGCCATGGACAGCGAGTGGGCAAGAAAAGAAAAAATCATTATTATCAAGCTGATGGCAATGCCAATCACAGAGAAGAATAACAAAATGTAACTAATAATGCCGATGAATGCAGTAATTGCAAAATAGAGGTTTTCTTTATTGTGCACAAGACGGTTCCTGAGCGCTTCTCTTCCTATCAATCTATAAGTCCTCCTGATTTCTTTTGAAAAATAATTCCATAAATTTAACAGAACAAGTAAATTATACACAATTTCACATTTTAAACCTATATGTATATTTTTCCTTTTTGAGGTATTAAAAACCATATATACCTACATATAGTTATAGTCCCAATTAAAAAATTTAATATTTCGTTAATTTAATGCAAACTTGTAGAATTTCCATTTATAAAGAGGTAAAATATAGGCAAATGACATCTTGTCTTTTTATAAAATGTTTCATAGGAGGTCCAAAGTGGTATAGCAAGTACATAGCGGCTGCTGAAATGCTGCCCTGAATATCGGTTGTGTTTTCATTCGTCCCACGAACAATGAAAAAGAATAGGGAGTGATTTTTTGAAACCTTCAACAAATCGCATGTTAACCCGTATTAAATCCGTTTATATGTTTATCAGTAATAACGGTACGGTTTCTACTCAAGAACTTGTAGAAGAATTTGGCATCACTCCTCGAACGGTACAGCGCGATTTAAATGTGTTAGCCTATAACGACTTAGTCAAAAGCCCAAGCCGAGGCTTATGGACCATCACTAACAAGAGGGTAAAGGTGTCATCTTAGCGTTACACAGCCTGCAGCATGCAGGTTCACAGATATAAAAAAAGACAAAACATATAAATAGAACGAGGCCGGCTAAGGAGTCCGCCTCGTTTTTTTGCGATGATCAGAAATTTTTTTTTTAATCTTCAGGATTGTAGCCGGATTTAAGTTCTTCGATTTCTTCGTTGGTCAATTCCCTGTATTCCCCGAGTTCCAGCTCCTCATCAAGCTGCAGGCTGCCCATGGAAATTCTCTTTAGATAAACGACCTTTTTGCCGACTGCCTCAAACATTCTTTTTACCTGATGAAATTTCCCTTCGGTAATTGTTAATTCGATATCAGAAGTCAGTCCTGATTTCAAAATGTTCAATTCACCGGGCTTTGTCACGTATCCCTCATCAAATTCAACACCATCGCGAAAAGCTTTTGTATCTTGTTCAGTAACCTTTCCTTCAATGACTGCAAAATAGGTTTTCGGCACATGCTTCTTTGGAGAAAGCAGCTGATGTGCAAGCGATCCATCATTTGTAAGAAGCAAAAGCCCTTCCGTATCCTTATCCAGCCTTCCAACTGGAAATGGTTCAAATATCTGATCTTCAGGCTGGAGAATATCAATTACTGTCTCCTGGTATTTATCTTCTGTAGCCGATAAAACCCCCTGAGGTTTATTCATCATCAGGTAGATAAATTCCCTGTATTGCACTTCTTCTCCATGAACAGTTACTACATCCGCATCGGGTTCCACCTGCTCCTTTGAACTTTTGATGACTGTTTCATTCACTTTGACTGCACCGGATTTCAGCAGCTTTTTCACATCTTTCCTGCTGCCTAATCCTGCATTGGACAGTAGCTTATCGATTCTCATAGTATCCCCCTTAATAAATGCGGTTCCTCTTTTAAAAGGCCCTGCCACTTAAAAACGGCAAGGCCTTGTCAAACAAAAATATCTTTTCCCGATATTTTCCTATAGTAAACACAAGATGCATTAAAATTTAAGCCGGAGCTTCTGCTGGAGCCTTTCGATTCTCCTGCCAAAAAGCTGAATGGCAAGGCCGCTCTTTACTGAAAGAATAAAGTACACAATGGCACCTAATCCTGCACAAATGACCGTAAAGAGAACAGACTGCATTCTATCTTCAGGATTAAGGACAGGCGCCAGGAGCCATTCCGCCCCCCCGACAACTAAAGCCATTCCTGCAGTGAATGCTGCCATAAGCAAAGTCCTTTGAATGACCATTCTATATTTGTAGCCTGTAAAATAAGTAATGATATACATATTAATCAGACAAGCTGCCAGATATCCGATTGTTGTCGCATAAATGGAGCCTTCTGTATGAAACATTTCTATCATTGGAATGTTTAGGGCTAATTTAATCAGTATTCCTGTCAGCAGGCTGAGCACAGTAAACTTTTGCTGATTGATTCCCTGCAAAACAGCTGCAGTAACTGAGAAAAGGGCGAATAGTATCGCTGCTGGCGCATAAGTCTCGAGCACACTGACTCCTAGCGCATCATAACCGTAAAAAGCCGTATAAACAGGTTTGGCCAAAATGGACATCCCGATGACTGCAGGCAATGTCAAAAACATTAAAATCTGAAAGGCCTGATTCAACTGGTTGCTGAAGGTGTCCATCCTATTTTCAATAAACGCTTTTGTAACGGTCGGAACAATGCTCATCGCAAAGGCCGTTGCAAGGGTCATAGGAATAATGACCAGTTTCTGTGCTGAAAAATTCAGGATTCCTAGTGCATTTCCTGACATTTTCGCCTGGCCGATATTGGCCATAGCCCTATTAAAGGTTAATGTATCCACCCATTGAAACAGCGGCATTGCAATACCGACAAAAACAAAAGGAATAGACGATATAAGTATTTCTTTATAAATCTGCGGCAAGGATATTTGCACAGCACCCTTATCCTTCACCAGAAGATCAGCAATGTCGCCTTTTCTTTTTTTCCAGTACCAGAGAAGAACAGCCAGGCTTCCTACAGCTCCTGCAGTTGCTGCAAAGGTGGCAATGCTGATGGCGGTGACAAGACTTCCATGCATCACCTTAATCACAATAAATACTCCACCGAGAAGCACAATGATCCTGACTGCCTGCTCCACTACTTGTGAGACGGCTGTGGGGCCCATGGACTGATGGCCCTGAAAATATCCCCTGATCAGGCTCATGAACGGTACGAGAATCAAGGCAAAGCTCACCGCCCTCATGACCGTCGTTATATCTTCTACAGTAAAGTTCTGGCTTTTACTGACAGTCACAAAACTGGCGATTGATGGAGAAGATATGTACATAAGAACAAATGCAGCAAATCCAGTGACCATCATGATTTTCAGACCCGATTTAAATAGCCTTTGGCCAACTGCATATTCCTCAAGTGCATTATATTTGGAAACAAATTTTGAAACAGCCAGAGGCAGCCCTCCAGTTGCCAGGCTGATGAATAAAGTGTACGGAATGTATGCATATTGATAAAGTTCAGAACCTTTTGCGCCTACAAGCGCTTCAAAAGGAATTACATAAAACAATCCAATTAATTTGGAGAGCACCATCCCAAAAGTCAAAATAAAAGTTCCTCTTAAAAGCTTTGATGACATTTAATCCCTTCCTGCCTATGTTCAGTTAACGTTTTCACACGCTCTTAATACTACCACACATACTTTTGACGCTTTTTGAATACCACTATGCAGCGGCCATTAAAACTAAAAACAGTTTACTCTTTCCGCTTCCCATTTACAATGAGGAAACCATTTCCTTTTCCTAGATGCAAGGCACCATCAAGAAGTTTAGCAAAAGAAATACACCGCAACAAGAAATAACCATCTGCCATAACATTCCAGACACACCGAGAAACTTTTACTTCCATATAAAGAATGCTTTATAATAAAAAAAGCGCAAGCGCTTGGTCAGAGGATCAAAGACTAAAAACGCCGCGTCCTGCGGCAACGTCTTTGTGACCCCCGTCCAGGGGGCCCAAGCAAATAGGGATATGGCCTTGGAAGGCGCTCTTTGCCTTCAATTCTGATGTGACTTATGGTCTCGAGAGGCTAAGCGCTGGAGCTGGATTCATAAAAAGCGCAAGCGCTTGGTCAGCTTGCGAAGCTGGATTCAGAAAGTAAACCATTACACGAAAAAGACAAGAAGCGGTGATAGAGATGAAATATGATGTAATAGTTATTGGCGGCGGGCCGTCAGGATTAATGGCTGCCATTGCTGCCGGTGAAAAGGGATTAAAAGTCCTTTTGGCAGACAAAGGAGAAAAATTGGGCAGAAAGCTTGCCATATCCGGCGGCGGGCGATGCAATGTTACAAATCGCCTTTCCATTGATGAAATTATAAAGCACATACCAGGAAATGGACGCTTTTTATATAGTGCGTTTTCTGTATTTAATAATGAAGATATTATTGTTTTTTTTGAAAAGCTAGGAATTCAGCTGAAGGAAGAAGATCATGGCCGGATGTTTCCTGTAAACAATAAGGCACAAAGCGTTGTAGATGCCCTGATTTCAAAGCTGAAAGAATTGCATGTCAATATTTTCACTAATTCCCCTGTTGCAGATGTAGAGTATGAAAACGGCAGGACTGCAGGAGTAAGATTCAAGGATGGCCAGTATTTTACTGCAGATGCAATCGTGATAGCAGTCGGCGGCAAATCTGTGCCGCATACCGGCTCGACAGGCGACGGGTATGCCTGGGCGAAAAAGGCGGGCCACAGTATAACTGATTTATTTCCAACAGAAGTCCCCATAACAAGTGATGAGGAATTCATCAAGAATAAAACTCTCCAGGGGCTCTCTTTAAGGGATGCAGACTTAAGTGTCCTAAACCCTAAGGGAAAAAGCCTTATTACACATAAAATGGATATGATATTCACCCATTTTGGCATCTCAGGGCCCGCCGTACTGCGCTGCAGCCAATTTGTTGTAAAAGCCATGAAGAAGTGGAACCTTTCCCGTGTCACCATGATGCTTGATGCTTTGCCTGACAAAAACAAAGAGGAATTATTTCAGGACATCATGAAAGAAGTAAAGGCCGAGCCCAAAAAAGCCATTAAAAACGCACTCAAGGGTTTGCTGCCTGAGCGTTATCTGCATTTCCTACTTGAAAAAAGCGAGATCGGCCTTCAGGAACAGGGAGGAACGATTTCACACGAAAAACTAAGGGCCTTTGCTTCTCTATGCAAGGATTTCCGTTTTACCGTCAACGGGACACAGCCGCTTGAAAAGGCATTTGTAACAGGCGGCGGTGTTTCAGTAAAAGAAATCCACCCAAAGGAAATGGCATCAAAATTCATGGACGGGCTGTATTTTTGCGGTGAAATTCTCGATATTCACGGATACACCGGCGGCTATAATATTACCTCAGCACTTGTGACCGGAAGGCTTGCCGGACAGAATGCCGCATTATACAGCAAGGCCCAAAAAAAGAATTCACACTGATTGCTGCACAGCATAGAAAAAGAGGCATCCAATAATGGTAACGGGTTCTCTTGATGGGGACAAAACAATCAAATAGCACTTAAAATCGCAGACCTATTCGCAAAATCGGATAGGTCATTTTTTATTGATATGAAGCCATTTACACAATTTTAGCAGCAAAAATAACACAAATTTCAGCACAAAAAAATACTTGTACAATAGCTATTGTACAGTGGTATTTCGTGTGATTTTGTTTACGATTTTATAGTCCAAAAGGTATGCTGTTTTTACTTAGTTAGAGAAAGTTTATTTTGCAATAAATACAGCCAAAGGAAGTTGAGGAAAGAAACATTTTCCGAAAATATGGAAGTGTTATGATAAAATTTATGTGTAGGTTGGATAAAAAAGGGGGATGCAAAATGAAACGATTTATAATGCTCTCAGGCTTAATATTGCTTTTTACTCTTTTAACAGCTTGCTCGTCTAAATCATCTTTAGAACTTGTAAAATCAAAAGTTGATATTGCTAATGATAAAAGCAAAGTTGGTGCAATAGGTATAACAGAAGGTGATAAGAAAGGGCAGGAACTTGTACCAACGGCGTTATATTATGAGTTTGAAATCAAAAATAATGGTAATAAAAAAATAGGAGGAATTGGTGATAAGGGGTTACAAGTAAAAATTGAACCAAATGATAAATTAGTAGCTATCTCCAAAGAAACAGTTGGTTTTAATTTTTTTGAACCCTCTTCATATAATGAAACGGGTGTAGGATACGGAGCTTCTTTTGATGGGGAAATCCTTCCTAATAAAAACGGGAAATATATTTTAACTTTCGATTTGGGTGTAAGCGAAGAAAACCCACAAGTTCCTTTAAGAGTTCCATCAAAAGAAAAGCTAAATAAACTTAAGGATAATGCTTTAGATGCTTCTCTAATAGTAACTTTAGATGGTAAAGAAATAACTCGTTTTAACTTAAAAAAGGAATAGTTAAAATTGTGCTATTTAATTTGATGAAAAACAAATAAAAACAGTAAAGCATCGGTGCTAAAACCGATGCTTTTTTAGGTGTTAAATTATTGTTATTTTGTATGTTTTTATAACTTTTGTCCCCCAGAAGAGAACCCGTTACAATAATGGATAGCCTCTTTTCTTACTTACTTTATTTTTTGTAAATAACCATGGCGCTGAAGCAGTAGATCTGTTCCTCTTCTTCCTCGCCAGTGGCAGCGACATTGTATTTGATATCCACAATTTGATCATCACGGATATTCTTTAGAAACACATTCATTTCTGATTCCAGATCTTTTTCATGCTCATAATCAAATAGCTTTACTTGGATCAATGCCTCTCCCCTGCCTTTTTTTAAACAGGGTTCCCATCATTCAGTAAAAATATACCTGAAAAAGGCAATTATTTAACAATGACTTCTCCGTCCCAATTCATCATTCCGCCAGTCATGTTCCGGACTTTAAATCCTTGGTCATGCATATAGTGGCAGACATTTATGCTGCGGCGTCCAGAGCGGCAAATAAAAATATATTCTTTATTTTTATCAAAATAATCCAGATTATCAGGAATAGTATTCATTCTGATATGCTTGGCACCTTCAATCATGCCGAATTGAACTTCATCATCTTCCCGAACATCTACAAGTTCAAGATTTTCCCCGGCTTCTATCTTCTTTTGCAGTTCTTCTGTGGTAATTTCTTTGATTTCTTCCATTTGTGCACCTCTTTAACAATTATTTTATTTGCATCCGGCTGTCAGGCAGTAAAACCCATCTCAAGCCGGGGATTACTGCACGAAAAAGCCCGGCTGACTCTGCTGCTGCCACCAGTGGAGGATTATTTTCCAAACTGATGCGATTTCCTTCATTATAACAGTTTTTTTAGAATCTTTCTAAGTGCTGCGTACCGTACCTTACGGCTGTTGTAGTTACAAGCCGTGATTTTGCAACAAGCAAACACCCCCAAATTATGGAGGTGTCTGATGTTATACTATTAGTTCGCTACTATGTTTACAAGCTTGCCAGGAACGGCAATTACTTTGCGGACCGTTTTCCCATCGATTTGTTCTTTGATTGCATCGTCGCCCATTGCGATTTCTTCCAATTTTTCTTTCGATGTATCAACAGGTACCATTAATTTCGTTTTCACTTTTCCGTTTACCTGAAGAACGATCTCAATTTCATCGTCGGCAAGCTTTGCTTCATCATAAGCAGGCCATGCTTCATATGTGATGGTGCCTGTATGTCCAAGCATTTCCCATAGCTCTTCAGCAATATGAGGAGCGACAGGTGATAGCATCTTCACAAATCCTTCAACATATGCTTTTGGCAGAACATCTGCTTTATAAGCGTCATTAATGAATACCATTAATTGTGAAATAGCTGTATTGAATTTCAATTCCTCATAATTCTCGGTTACTTTTTTAACAGTCTGATGATACACTTTTTCAAGCTTTCCATCATCTTTTCCTGAAATTTTTGTTGATAATGTTCCGTTTTCCTCTACCAATAAACGCCAAACACGGTCAAGGAAGCGGCGTGAACCATCTAACCCATTTGTCGACCATGCAATCGAAGCATCAAGAGGACCCATGAACATTTCGTACATCCGAAGCGTATCTGCACCATGGCTGTTTACGATGTCATCCGGATTCACGACATTCCCTTTTGACTTACTCATTTTTTCGTTGTTGGAGCCTAAAATCATTCCCTGGTTGAATAGCTTCTGGAATGGTTCTTTTGTAGGCACAACACCGATGTCGTATAAGAATTTATGCCAAAAACGTGCATACAGCAAATGAAGAACGGCATGCTCGGCACCGCCGATATACATATCCACGGGAAGCCATTCTTTTAATTTTTCAGGATCAGCGATCGCTTCCGTATTATGAGGATCGATATAACGAAGGAAGTACCAGCTGCTTCCTGCCCATTGAGGCATTGTGTTCGTTTCACGGCGTCCTTTTCTTCCGTTTTCATCCGTAACATTTACCCAGCCCGTAATATTAGCAAGCGGAGATTCCCCCGTGCCGGATGGTTTGATTTCCGCTGTTTCTGGAAGGATGACAGGAAGATCCTTTTCAGCAACCGCCTCAACGGCTCCGTCTTCCCAATGAATAATCGGGATAGGCTCTCCCCAATAACGCTGGCGGCTGAAAAGCCAATCGCGCAGGCGGTAGGTTACCTTCTTTTCACCGATTCCTTTTTCTTGAAGCCAGCTGATCATTTTTTGGATTGCACTTTCTTTATCCATGCCATCCAAAAATCCGGAGTTAACATGCTTTCCGTCTCCGGTATAAGCTTCCTCTTCAACATTTCCTCCAAACACAACCTCTTTGACCGGCAAATCAAACTTCTTCGCGAATTCGTAATCACGCTCATCATGGGCTGGTACAGCCATGATGGCTCCGGTTCCATAGCTCATTAACACATAATCCGCAATCCAGATTGGCATTTTTTCTCCATTGACCGGGTTGATGGCATAAGCGCCTGTAAATGCGCCGGTTTTTTCTTTGGATAGCTCAGTCCGTTCAAGATCGCTTTTATTTTTCACTTCCTGAATGTAAGCCTCAACTGCTGCCTTTTGGCCATCTGCCGTTATTTTTTCAACAAAAGGATGCTCTGGTGAAAGCACTGCATATGTCGCTCCAAACAATGTATCTGGTCGAGTAGTGAAGACTGTAAATGTTTCTGCATGACCTTCAATCGCAAATGTCACTTCTGCTCCCTCTGAACGGCCGATCCAGTTTCTTTGCATATCCTTTATATTTTCAGGCCAAGCCACTTCATCAAGATCATCAATTAAGCGATCGGCATATGCTGTAATGCGAAGCACCCATTGCTTCATTGGGCGGCGTTCTACCGGATGCCCGCCGCGTTCGCTTTTTCCGTCGATAACTTCTTCATTCGCCAGTACTGTCCCTAGTGCAGGACACCAGTTAACAGCTACTTCGTCAATATAGGCAAGGCCCTTTTCATAAAGCTTTGTAAAAATCCATTGGGTCCATTTATAGTAATCAGGTGAAGTTGTGTTAATTTCCCTGTCCCAATCATACGAAAATCCAAGTGACTGGATCTGGCGGCGGAATGTATTGACATTATGCTCCGTAAACCCTGCTGGATGGTTTCCTGTATCAAGTGCATATTGCTCTGCAGGAAGGCCGAATGCATCCCAGCCCATAGGATGCAGCACTTTATATCCCTGCATTCTTTTTAGGCGGGCAAGAATATCGCTTGCCGTATAGCTGACAGGATGCCCTACATGGAGACCTGCTCCGGACGGGTAGGGAAACATATCAAGAGAATAGAATTTCCGTTTTCCCTTTTCTTCATTTGTCAAAAAGGTCTTATGGTCCTGCCAATAATTTTGCCATTTTTTTTCGATTTTGCGATGGTTAAAACTCATAGATTTTTCCTCCTAAAATAAGCATACAGTTCATAAAACATAAAAAATCCCCTCATCCCTCAAAAAGGGACGAGAGGATTATGTATGATCTTCCCGCGGTACCACCCACATTGGCGAAATAAAACTCGCCCAGCTTAAATTCCTTAACGCGGATAAACGCCAAACACTAATAAATGCTTCATGCCTGGAACTCCAAGGCGAGTTCACGATCTCTCCTGATTGGCTTGCACCATCCGCCAACTCTCTATAACAGGTTCTAACCGCTACTGCTCCTTATCATAGTTCTTCATTTTTATTTAATTATATAGGTATTCTAGTAAATTTCTGCAAGAAAAGCAAGAGCAGGTATTTAAGATTATAAACAGTTTTTCTTTATATATTCAGAAATTAAGGAAATGTTTGCCCTTTTTCTTCAAAAATAACTGTCAAAGATCTGAAACTACCTGATTATTTTCTTCTGCCTTCTTTAAGACACGTTCATACATAAATATAGTAATGATGGCAATGACGAATGAAATTGTAAAAATGCTGAACATCATATTCATGCCATGTGTATCGACCAGAAAACCGCCAAGAAGCGGGCCGACCATTCTACCGGCAGTTGCCGTTGAATTGACGATGCCCTGATAAAATCCTTCCCTTCCCTTTACGGCCAAGTCATTGGCCACAGCAGGAACTGCAGGCCAGACAAACATTTCACCAATCGTCAAAATCACCATCGCAGTTAAAAAACCGGAAAAATCATGCGCATTTGCCGCGACTGTAAACGAAATGATAAAAATGAGCATTCCAGCAACAAGCTGTATTTTAAGCGTTTTGGCAAACCATTTAATCAGGACTTTGATGACCGGCTGCGCAAGAACGATAATCGATCCGTTTATTGCCCAGAATAAACTGTATTGCTTTAGTGATAAGCCAATTTGCTGAGTATAGTCAGCAATGGTGGATTGCCACTGCACATATCCGATCCAGCACAAGAAGTACCCGACGCAAAGAACGGATAAAGCAAGAATTTTTTTGCTATGCTTAACAGGTACGCTTTCATTCAAAACAGAAGTCTGTACGGCAGCATCACCTTCAATCCCCCGAAACCCGAACACAGCCAGCAGGAGAAATGCCAGATACATAATCGCATTCGCAGCAAATATGTACTGAAACGAGTACGATGCAATAATTCCGCCCAATGCTGATCCAAGTGCCACACCAAGATTTTGGGCAACATATATGGCATTGAAAGATTTCCTTCCGCCCTCTTTCCAGACAGAGCCAGCCATCGCGAAAATGGCCGGAAAAATAATTCCTGTCCCGAATCCTGACAGTGTTAGAAAGATTGTATATGATACTAATTCGTGATTGGCTACCATGCCGATTGAGGAGGCAAAGGTAATGAACACTCCAGCCAGCACACTTTTATAGCCGCCTGCCTTATCAAAAAGATAACCGCCGCAAAGGTTGCCGAAAACGCTGGCAAGGGAATTTGCCATTAATACAAGCCCTGCTGCAGATAATGATTCCCCTAGATATTTATGAAGATAAATTGTATTTAAAGGCCACAGAAATGATGAAGCAGTTACATTCAAGGCCATTCCGATAATTAAAAGCCATAATGATCGAGGCATCATTAACCTCCTTCTATGTGTAAGTTTCTTTTTGAGCCCACATTATTCTATTGCTTTTTTAGAACGGCTGCAATACTTTTTTATGTCTTTTCCGTGAAGTTAGAGTTTCTGCCTTTTTTTGAAAATATAAAATTTAACGCACAAAAAAGACACTGGAAATGAAAAATTCCTCAGTGCCTTTTTGCAATGCTTTTTTAATGGCTAAGCAGAATCATGTTATTTTGCATCTGCTGAAGCTGAAGCCTCATTCTGTGCAGCTGCTCTCTCTGCTGATGATTGCAGCTTTCCCACATCCGGTCCACATCATTTAATGCTTCCTGTAGCAGGCCTTGTGAATCTGTATATACTAAATCTCCGTAATGCTCCTGTTTAGCGCCTTCCCTGTACTGTTCAAGGCCGCTTCTGAGAGCAGCTTCACATTGCTGCAGGCAATCCTCGATCGATTGTCTTGTCGCCATCCATATCCTCTCCCCAGGTAGCTTGTATGATGAAATCATCATCCCTCCTAGTTTCTGCTAACACCGCCCGTAATATCTCATACAAGAAAAACCAATTTCAAACTGCATCCCCCGTCCGCACAAGCCAGTGGAAAAAAAAACGAAAATTTGAGATGATACATATAGTGCGCAAGCGCCTGTTCAGCCCCGACCTGCATAAGACGCATCAGAATAGAAGGCGCTCTTTGCCTTCAATTCTGATGTGGCTTATGACCTCGAGGGGCTAGGCGCTGGAGCTGGATTAACAAAAAGCGCAAGCGCCTGAATAGCAGATCAAAGACTAAGAACGCCGCGTCCTGCGGCAACGTCTTTGTGACCCCCGTCCAGGGGGCCTCCGACCTGCATAAGACGGCATCAGAATAGAAGGCGTGCAGTAAAAAGAAACAATATAACCAAGGCAAAGCCAAGGTTTGGGAGGTTTTTGATATGTCCGGGAGTAACCCGTTTATATATGCTTCAGATGATAAGAGGTATCATACGTGGAATTACCACCTCAGACAGGAGTTCGGCCACAAGGTTTTCAAGGTGGCGCTTGATGGCGGGTTTGACTGTCCAAACCGTGATGGTACAGTGGCACATGGCGGCTGCACCTTCTGCAGTGCGGCTGGATCTGGTGATTTTGCCGGAAACAGGGCAGAAGATCTTGAAGTCCAATTCAAAAAAATCAGCGAGAAGATGCACGATAAGTGGAAGGATGGCAAGTATATGGCCTACTTCCAGGCATTTACGAACACTCATGCTCCTCTTGAAGAATTAAAGGAAAAATATGAGCTTGTTCTTAAACAGGAAGGTGTGGTTGGCCTATCCATTGCCACAAGGCCGGACTGCCTTCCTGATGATGTTGTTGAGTATCTTGCCGAACTGAATCAGCGCACATATCTATGGGTGGAGCTCGGGCTTCAGACCGTGCATGAAAAAACAGCAGAGCTGATTAACCGCGCCCATGATTTTGAATGCTATAAAACAGGGGTAAGCAAGCTGAGAAAGCATGGAATCCGGGTGTGCACCCATATCATCAACGGCCTTCCGCAAGAGTCGGCAGAAATGATGATGGAAACAGCACGTGAAGCAGCAAAACTAGATGTTCAGGGCATTAAAATTCATCTTCTGCATCTTCTAAAGGGTACGCCAATGATAAAGCAATATGAAAAAGGACTGCTCGAATTTTTATCTTTTGATGATTATATAAGCCTTGTTGCAGATCAGCTTGAAATCATCCCGCCCGAAATGATCATCCACAGAATTACAGGCGACGGTCCCATCGAACTGATGGTTGGCCCAATGTGGAGCCTTAACAAGTGGAAGGTGTTAAACGCAATAGACGCAGAGCTTAAAAGACGGGACAGCTGGCAGGGTAAATTTCACAAACAGGTTCTTGAGGCGCAGCCATGAAACTGAAAAAAAACCTGCCGTTTGCACAATCATTGCTCCAAACGGCCATTGCGCCTGGTGACATCGCAATCGACGGTACTGCCGGCAATGGCCATGACACCGTCTACCTTGCAGGGCTCACAGGAAAAGATGGACATGTTTACGGATTTGATATTCAAAAAGAAGCAATTGAACATACCTCAAAGAAACTTGCCGATGCCAATCTGGATCATCAATGCACACTTTTCCAGACAGGGCATCAGCATATCACCGCCAATATTCCCAAAAAGCACTTCGGCAAAATCACTGGAGCAATTTTTAATTTAGGCTATCTGCCAGGCGGCGATAAAACGATTGTAACCATGGCATCGACAACCATTCCGGCCATTAAACAGCTGCTTGATATCATGGCCCCTGAAGGAATCATTGTTTTGGTCATTTATCACGGCCATCCCGGGGGAGCACGGGAGAAAGAGGAAATCCTGGAGTTTGCAGCCGGCCTGGATCAGCAAAAAGCCCATGTCCTGCAATACAGTTTTATCAACCAGGTGAACAGCCCGCCATTTGTTATAGCCATCGAAAAAAGATAAAAAGGTTTGCCAGCCCGGATCAGGGCAGGCAAACCTTTTTAATTGGATGTACATTACTGCATAATATAACCTAGTGCCCTTAGTCTGTTCTCCACAAACCCAAGGGCATATCGGAACACATCTTCTCTTTCAGGCTCATTAAATATTTCATGATACAGGCCCGGCCATTCTTTAAACTGCTTTTCGCTGCAAAGATTGTAATTGAACCACTCACGCACAAGGCGCTTGTCCACAATTTTATCATCTCCGCCCTGCATGACAAGAAGGGGAAGATCCTCAAATTCAGGAATTTCTTCAAACGCTTCTTTCATTGCGTTAAGCAGTTCCCTATACCAGCGGACAGAAACCTTCGTTACAAAAAGAGAATCATTAAGATCAGATTCTTTGATATCATCATTTCTAGTTGCTAACTCGGGTGTAAGCCCTGCATCTATTCTTAATTTAGGAAATGTAATATTAAGCCCTCGGGAGAGAGCATTCATAAGCTTTGAAGGATGCAATGCCAGACCGAGACATGGAGATGACAGGATTACACCGGCAAGATCCAGCTCTTCCTCCTGCAGCAGGCGGATTGCAACAAGGCCGCCCATACTATGTCCAAGCAAAAATACCGGCAGGGAATAACTATATGCTTCCTCAATCCAGCCTCTTACTTCATATAAATATTGGTCAAAGGATTCAATATGCCCCCGAAAGGCTCTGGTCGTCATGCCCTGGCCCGGAAGATCTCCCATGATTACATGGTATCCTGATGACCTCCACATCTGAGACAGCCATTTATAGCGCCCATGATGCTCCATTGCACCATGGATCATGACAATTACACCTTTGGCGCTGCCTTCAGCCTCCCATTTCCACATACAGAAAATCCTCCTTAAAATATCTATTCTAGTTGTATTATTGCTTCAATTGCAGAATGTAATGATAACATTTGATATTATATAATCATACATAAAAAACACTCGCTTCGGAAAGGATTTGATTCTTCATGACTATTTACCCATACAAAGGAAAGATACCCGAGATTCATGAAAGCGTTTATCTTGCGGATTACTCAATCATAACCGGAGATGTGAAAATCGGAGAGGAAACGTCCATCTGGTTCAACACGGTCATCCGCGGGGATGTGGCTCCGACAGTCATAGGCAAAAAGGTCAGTATCCAGGACAACAGCGTTCTGCATCAAAGTCCAGGAAATCCACTTATCATTGAAGATGAAGTGACAGTCGGACATCAGGTTACTTTGCACAGCTGTATACTCCGCAGAGGCTCGCTCATCGGGATGGGCTCCATCGTGCTGGACGGAGCGGAAGTCGGCGAAGGTGCATTCATTGGGGCAGGCAGCCTGGTGCCTCAAGGAAAAACCATTCCTCCTAACATGCTCGCTTTTGGCAGGCCCGCTAAAGTGATCCGGGAATTAACAGAAGAAGATAAAAAAGATATGGAGCGGATTGTCCGGGAATATGCAGAAAAAGGACAGTATTATAAGCATGCTGAAGCCATCGAATAAACATTTTATTATTATTCTTAATACTGGCATAAAATAATCTGACTTTTAAAAGTTAATCTCCCATGAGTTCTGTGAGGCAATCCCAAGTTTACGGAAACAGCCAAAACAAAAAGCTGCCCTCAAAGGCCAGATTCCGGTCTTTAAGGACAGCTTTTTCCTATTTTACGCTTGAGAAGCTTGTTCTTTTAAAGAATCAGCTTTATCAGTACGTTCCCAAGGAAGATCTACGTCAGTACGGCCAAAGTGTCCGTATGCTGCAGTCTGCTTGTAAATCGGGCGGCGAAGATCCAGCATTTTGATGATTCCTGCTGGGCGCAAATCAAAGTTGCTGCGCACAAGATCAACCAAAACATCTTCGCTGATGGTTCCTGTTCCAAATGTATCTACTGAAATGGAAACTGGCTGAGCTACACCGATAGCGTATGCAAGCTGCACTTCAACCTTATCTGCAAGACCTGCAGCAACCAGGTTCTTTGCAACATAACGGGCTGCATATGCTGCTGAACGGTCAACTTTTGTAGCGTCTTTTCCAGAGAAAGCACCGCCGCCGTGGCGTGCATAACCGCCGTAAGTATCTACGATGATTTTGCGTCCTGTTAGACCTGCATCCCCTTGAGGCCCGCCAATTACAAAACGGCCAGTCGGGTTAATGAAATATTTTGTATCCTCATCAATCAATTCACTAGGAACCACGGGATTAATGACATGTTCTTTTAAGTCGCTTTGGATTTGCTCTAAGCTGACTTCAGGAGCATGCTGGGTAGAGATAACGATTGTGTCGATGCGGACTGGTTTATTGTTCTCATCATACTCAACAGTTACCTGTGTTTTGCCGTCCGGGCGAAGGTAATCAAGAACTTCGTCTTTTCGGACTTGAGTCAATCTGTGTGAAAGCTTGTGTGCCAGTGAAATCGGAAGAGGCATAAGCTCTTTGGTTTCATTGCAGGCAAAACCGAACATTAAGCCTTGGTCTCCTGCTCCGATTGCTTCGATTTCTTCATCAGACATTTGTCCTTCACGTGCTTCCAATGCCTGGTCAACACCTTGTGCAATATCTGCAGACTGTTCATCGATTGAACTTAAAACTGCACAAGTTTGGGCATCAAAGCCGAATTTGGCGCGTGTATAGCCAATTCCTGCAATGGTGTCACGCACAATTTTAGGGATGTCTACATATGTAGACGTAGTAATTTCGCCTGCAACCAGTACTAAACCTGTTGTAACTGAGGTTTCACAAGCAACACGGGCATTTGCATCTTTTTCAAGAATTGCATCTAGTATAGAATCTGAAATTTGGTCACAAATCTTATCCGGATGGCCTTCTGTAACAGATTCAGAAGTAAATAGACGACGTTTCTTTGACATCTTATTTCCTCCTTAGAGTATGGTATGTTTTAGTTTTGAGCCGGCAGGATTTCACTGCCTTTTCATCACTTGTTTTGACGGAGCTCATTCCCTTATTAGTTCCAATAATAAATGCAGAAAAATAACAATATGACACTCACATGCACTCTTTCATTAGAACAAAGGCATGAAAAATGCATAAAAACCTTTCCAGGTTGGTGAGGAAAGGTTTGTTGTCTGACATCTATCCTTTCACTCTTATCGTTCAAGGGTTTCTTAGCCTTGCATCAGGTTAGCACCATCGCTAAAATTCCACTTGTTATAATCATCCAAATCATTCAGATGAGTCAAGTTTAATAATAGCAGGTTGCTGGGTTTCATCGGGCCTGTCCCTCCGCCAACTCGGGATAAGAGAATCCGTACAAGGTAAAATAATAACGTAAGAAGTCGAATCATGTCAACTCTTTTTTCTTGTCATTTCCGCCCTGATTGTTCGATCATCGTACGGTGTGATCGATCCCCTCTTTTTTTATTTCCAGCAAGTCCTGTTTCATTCTGCCCGGCCGCTTATTCTATAATTCAATCTTTGTTTAGGCCTATGTTTATTTTCTCCTCACTTTTTTAGCAAAGTCTGGTGGTATAAGACGCCGCCGGCAGTGGAAAAATCAGGCAAGTTTCACAGTCATAATTTACTCAATTCACCCTTCAAACAACGCAGAATTCCCGGGTCAAACAGGCAAAATCCCCTGTCTTTAAACTTTCCAAAACCATCAAATTTAGTCATTAAAAAAAGGCCATAAAAAGTTAGTGATTAGTATAGATTAATAGTCTTAATGTGTTATACTATTTTATATTGAACATTAAATATGATAAAGGAAGGTACCTCTTACATGAATTCCGTAGACATTTCAAATGAACTGCATCAACTATTATCCGGAAGCAACGTACATGTACAGCTTTCTGTTCCGCAGCTTGTGGAAAAAGTATTAAACCGCAAAGAAGGAGTCCTTACTTCAACCGGTGCCGTGAAAGCGCAAACAGGAAAATATACGGGACGCTCACCAAGAGATAAATATATAGTAAAGGAAGATTCAGTCACTGATAAAGTGGACTGGGGCACTGTCAATCAGCCGATTGCCAAAGAAGTCTTCCTTAAGCTTTATGATAAAGTAATCAGCCATTTAAAAGAAAAAGAAGAAGTTTTTGTTTTCAAAGGCTTTGCAGGTGCTGATGAAAAGACCCGCCTGCCTATTCAAATCATAAACGAATATGCCTGGCACAATTTGTTTGCCCATCAATTATTCATCCGGCCAAATGAAGAAGAGCTGCGCGGACATAATTCTGAATTCACTGTTATCTCAGCCCCGGATTTCAAAGCAGATCCGGAACTTGACGGTACACTTACGGAAACCTTTATTATTATTTCCTTTGAAATGAAAACGGTTTTAATCGGCGGCACCGAATATGCAGGCGAAATGAAGAAATCCATCTTTTCCGTGATGAATTATCTGCTGCCTGAAAATGAGATCCTGCCTATGCATTGCTCCGCAAATGTTGGCCGCGAAGGAGATGTTGCATTGTTTTTTGGGCTATCAGGCACTGGCAAAACGACACTTTCAGCAGATCCTAACCGCCGTTTAATCGGGGATGATGAACATGGATGGTCTTCAGGCGGGGTCTTTAACATCGAAGGCGGCTGCTATGCCAAATGCATCAATTTATCAAGAGAAAAGGAACCGCAGATCTTTGATGCCATCCGTTTTGGAGCCGTGCTGGAAAATGTCGTCCTCAACCCTCTTACACGGGAAGCTGATTATGATGACAGCTCTCTTACGGAAAACACAAGAGCGGCTTATCAGATTCAGTCCATTGATAATATTATTGACCCAAGCATTGCAGGACATCCATCAGCCATCATATTTTTAACGGCAGACGCATCAGGCGTTCTCCCGCCAATCAGCAAATTGACCAAAGAGCAAGCCATGTTCCATTTTCTAAGCGGCTATACCAGTAAATTAGCAGGTACCGAGCGCGGTGTCACTTCACCTGAAGCCACATTCTCTACCTGTTTTGGTTCTCCATTCCTGCCGCTTCCTGCAAGCCGTTATGCTGAAATGCTCGGTGAACGAATCGATCAGCATGGAGCAAAGGTATTCCTTGTAAATACAGGATGGACCGGGGGAGGATACGGATCTGGAAGCAGGATGAAGCTTGCCTATACAAGAGCTATGGTTCAGGCTGCCCTTGAAGGTGAACTATCCAATGTGGAAACAGTTAAGGATGAAATATTCGGATTCGATATCCCGCTGCATGTGCCTGGGGTCCCAGATCAAGTGCTCCAGCCTGGCAAAACATGGCCAGATCAAGCAGCATATGAAAAAACCGCCAAAGAACTGGCTGCAAAATTCCTGACAAATTTCCAAAAGTTCAACAATGTGCCAAGTGATATCAAAGAATTAGGCGGACCACTTATTTAAATCGCCAAAGCCATAATCCTTGCCGGATTATGGCTTTTTTTGGGTGGCATTCAGTTGGTTGAATTCAAGGAAACAAGACGATAGGTAATGGCGGTCTGTTCATTTTCCCATGTTACTTTTTTAATAATCCCTATGCCGCTGGAGTCACTTTGAATTGTCTTCTTTACCTCAATTGGAATATCAATTGGATAAAGTCTGTACCCCTCCTTCACAAGGCTGAACATATTTTCTTCCTTGCGGATTTCGCGTCCCTTCGTTACAATCATGGTGTTCAATTCCATTGGCATCCCCATATATTAATCCTCCTACTAAAACCTTTTTCTATTTACATTTTAACTTAATGCTACTGCACTTTCATCCATTGTGTTAAATCTCCAACTATTTTCCGGTTGACTGCAGGAGGGAAATAATGTGTGTATTCACTGAATATCCAGCTTTCCACCAGCTTTTCTTTTTCTTTTAAGATTTTCTCCAATCGGTGCGCATGTTCCACCGATACATTCCGGTCCCTTTCACCATGAATAATCAGGACTGGAACATTTAGCTCTTCAGCTTGGTACAATGGTGTTCTGTATTCATAGCGCTCTGGATACTTTAACGGAGTGCCGCCTATCACACGCTTCATCATCCTGCGGAGCTCCACTCTCTCTACATAGGTTAGAGCCATATCCGAAACGCCACCCCATGTCACAACTGATGCTGTATTTTTACAGGAGATGCCTGTCCATAAAGCCATCACTCCCCCTCGGGAAAAGCCAAATACATGGATGCGGTCCTTCTGGACACGATGATGATTTTCAAGCAGCTTAAATCCGGCGAATGCATCATTTCTGTCTTCACCAGCGAAATCTTCATCACCTTCGCCGCCTTGATTTCCTCTGTAATAGGGTGCAAAAACAATAAACCCCTTTGATGCAAATTGTATAATCCTGCTTGGCCTTACTTTTCCGACATTCTTAATTCCGCCCCGCAAATATAAGAAACCCTCATACATTTCCCCGCCATCCGGCTCAGCCAGAAGGCCTTTCACATGAAGGCCCTGAGACAGATATGTAACGGTATATAGCTTAATATGCGGATGCGGAGAAGGAAAGCGCACTTTGGATATGATGGTTCCATCCATCATGAAAATCCCCCTCTGCTATTTTATTTTAGCTCTTTTCTTAAGGCTCTTTTCTTAAAGATTGTTGTTTTTTAATAAGTTCTGCAAGGCGATCCCATTGTTAAGTCAGGTTGATTGGAGCGTAAAGTGCGAGACTCCTGCGGGATTAGTGGAACAGGTGAGACCCCGCAGGCGCAGCCCAGGAGGCTCACCGCCCGCCGCGGAAAGCGAACATCCTGGAGCGGAAATCAGCCACCTTGTTCAATAGCAGCAACGTTTACGAAAACAGCCTTTATTTTTCATCTTTGCAATCCACTTAACTATACCCCATTTCCATGGAATCTATTTAGCATAAAACTCAGGAAAAAGGCAATCACACATTTCCCTCTCCATCATACGATAATTCAAAACAGCCCAAAGGCATATGTTTCATTTAATGAAGGAGGCAACATTGTGAAGAAATGGATCAAAGCTGGATGGATTATATTGATTGCATGTATATTAATTGTTCCTCTTGCTGCATGCGGAAAAGAGGATTTAACAAAAGTCCGGATTGCAGAGGTGACACGCTCCCTTTTTTACGCGCCTCAATATGTGGCCATTGAAAAAGGATTTTTTAAGAAAGAAGGTTTGGATATTGATCTGAAAACGACAGCCGGAGGAGATAAAACGATGACTGCCCTGCTATCCAACGGAGCAGACGTGGCATTGGTGGGGTCTGAAACATCTATATATGTTGCTGCCCAGGGATCTAAGGACCCTGTCATCAATTTCGCCCAATTGACCCAGACAGACGGAACCTTTCTTTTTTCGAGAAAAAAAATCGACAATTTTAATTGGAATATGCTGAAAGGATCAACCTTCCTCGGCCAGAGAAAAGGCGGCATGCCGCAGATGGCTGGTGAGTTTGTGCTGAAAAAGCATGGCATCAACCCCCAAAAGGATCTCAAACTCATCCAAAATATTGACTATGCCAATATCTCGACTGCATTTGCATCCGGAACGGGAGATTTTGTTCAACTGTTTGAGCCGACAGCAAGCATTTTTGAGAAGGAAGGAAAAGGGCATATCGTCGCTTCCTTCGGTACAGAGTCCGGACATTTGCCATACACCACTTATATGTCCAAAAAAAGCTTTATAAAAAAGAATAAAAGCACAGTTGAAAAATTCACCAGAGCCATAAAAGAAGCCCAGGATTGGGTGCAAAAGCATAATGCGGGTGAAGTGGCAAAAGTCATCCAGCCATATTTCGAAGATACAGATCTGCAAACCATTGAAACGGTCATAAACCGGTATAAATCACAGGGCTCATATGCAACAGATCCCATCCTTGATAAAAAAGAGTGGAATAATCTGCAGGATATCATGAATGAAGCTGGCGAGCTGCCGTCCAGGGTGGAGCATTCTAAATTGGTGAACACAGAGATTGCAGAAAAGGCTTCAAAGAAATAGCTTATCTGCCGCAGAAAGGAGAATCCTTCATGGGTTTTTTATCGATCCAGAACATTCACCATACGTATTTTTCTAAAACTGCCGCATTTACAGCTCTCGATGGAATCAGCTTAGAAATTGAGGAAGGGGAATTCATTTCCTTCCTCGGCCCCAGCGGCTGCGGCAAGACAACATTGCTGTCTATTATCGCCGGCCTATTTTCTCCTACAGCAGGAAAGGTAATGCTCGGGGAAGGCCAGCTGCATGAAGGAACGGAAAATTCAATCGGGTATATGCTTCAATCAGATTATCTGTTCCCGTGGAAAACCATTGAGGAAAATGTAGTGCTCGGCTTAAAGCTTCGCAATGAAAATGGAGAAGCCGCAAGGAATAAGGGACTTAAGCTTTTGCAGGATGTTGGGCTTGAAGATGTACAGGGGCAATTCCCAAAACAGCTTTCAGGGGGGATGAGGCAGCGGGCAGCACTTGCAAGGACCCTTGCTGTTGATCCTAAAATTTTATTGCTGGATGAACCCTTTTCCGCACTGGATTATCAGACAAAATTAAAGCTGGAGGATTTAGTATTCGAAACACTGAAATCCTTCCAAAAGACAGCCATTCTCGTAACACACGATATCGGAGAATCTATCGCTATGAGCGATCGGATTTTTATGTTTTCGGCAAATCCAGGCAGGCTGCATGCCACATTTGCAGTCCCAGAAGAGATCAGGGGCCTGACCCCTTTTCAGACAAGAAGCCATCCGATATACCAGGAACTATTCCAGACGATTTGGAAGGAGCTTGAGGGTCTTGAAAACATCTCTAAACGTTAAGGATCTGCATGACCGCTATAAATCTTCGTTAACAAGGGAAAAACGTAAGGTGCGCATCTATCAGTTAGTTATATTCCTCGTGTTTTTTTCTGGCTGGGAACTATTTTCGAGAATGGAGTGGGTCGATCCGCTCATTTTCAGTTCACCCGCAAAGATATGGGAACTATTCCTCACAAAGCTTTCTAACGGATCTTTAATCACCCATATCAGCGTTACTGTTTTTGAAACCATTCTTGGCTTCATTCTGGGGACACTGCTTGGAACTATGCTTGCTGCTGCACTATGGTGGTCCCCTTTTCTATCTAAAGTGCTTGACCCTTATCTGGTTATATTAAATGCCATGCCAAAGGTTGCACTCGGGCCGATTCTGATTGTTGTCCTCGGGCCGGGTTTTACATCCATAATTTCCATGGGTGCCATTATTTCAGTCATTATTACGACCATTGTGGTGTATACCTCATTCAGAGAAGTAGATCCCAACTATTTAAAGGTCCTTCAGACTTTCGGGGCCACAAGACTGCAAACATTCAGGGAGGCTGTATTGCCGGCATGCTTTCCTACAATCATATCCACCTTAAAAGTAAATGTGGGGCTGTCCTGGGTGGGGGTCATCGTGGGTGAATTTCTTGTTTCAGCCAAAGGACTCGGCTATTTAATCATCTATGGCTTTCAGGTCTTTAATTTTTCTCTTGTGCTGCTTTCACTCCTGATTATTGCAGTTTTCGCGACAATTATGTATCAGCTCGTAGAATTGCTGGAGAAAAAGCTGATTAAAAACGGGTAAAAAAATGGAGGATCCTGCACTCCATTTTTTTATTTGCGCAAAATTTCCAGGCTGAAACCCTATCTAGTTTTTCCCTGCAGCTTCCTTAGCCTTTCAAGACTAAAGGGCAAGATATCGTCCTTCATGATAAAACTGAAACCCGGCTCCTCTTTTATGTTATCAGGCAGCCTCGATAACAGCACTGGCCCCTCTGTTTCTAAATAGGAGTTCTTGACAGCCATATCGGCAAGCTCAGTAAAATAAATGGATTTTACAAAAGACTTTTGATCATCATGCACTTTGTATTGCCCCAAAAAAAGCAGATTTTCAGCTCTTCCGCCCGTCTCCTCAAATACTTCCCTTACAGCAGCTTCTTCAGCAGTTTCTCCCCGCTCCTTTTTTCCGCCCGGAAATTCCATTCCCCTTATTTTATGGCGCGTCAAGACCCAATCACCCCTAAAGCTGCAAAGAACGAGGACATGATCGGCACTTCCGAAAACTGCCTTCTCAGACAATTCCACTACGTTTCCATGATAATCAGTAAATTTCTTCATATTTTTTATCCCCCGGTTTACAAACAGTAAAAAAGACCCATTTCTTCCTTTTTCAAACATCCGGCTCGTCATTTGTTATATCCTGTATATATATTCCATTTACGAAAGGAGCTCTATTATGAAACTAAAATGGCTGGCTGCCCCTCTTTGCATTTCGATATTAATGCTTGGTGCATGCAGCGAAAAGGCAGAGCCTGTATCGTCTGAAAAAGGTGCTGACAGCACTAAGGAAAGCCAAAAATCCCTTACCCTCGAGCAAGTGTACAAAAAGACAACTGAGGTTGCGGGCAGCATCAAAAGCCTCTCGATCGATATGAACATGAATCAGGTTACGGATGATGGTACAGGTAAATCCGTTTCTGTTAAATCCGTAATGAAAACGGATGTCATCCAAGAGCCGATTTCTTTTTACCAAAAGGCACGTATTACACCACAAGGTGAACAGCCGGAGGAAACAGAAAGCTATTTCACGAAGGATGGCTTTTTCACTTATGATCCAACATCAAAACAGTGGATGAAGCTGCCTGATTCTGTGACTGCCGTACTTAAGAATCTGCCTAAAACCCAAGGCAATCCTGCCGATCAGCTAAGAAAGCTGCAGCAATTTGTTGACGACTTTACCTTTCAAACCGACAACTCTCAATATATTTTAACCCTTGATGCATCGGGCGACAAATTCAATGATTTTATAAAAGAAGAAGCTAAAAAAAACTTAGGCCCGGAGTCACAGAATCTTCCGATTGATGACGCCCTGGACATCAAGAATATGCAATATAAATACTATATCGACAAAAAAACCTTTTATCCAAAAAGACTGATTATCGCAATGGAGATGAACGTAAAGACAGCTGGCGAAGAAATCCATAGCAAACAAACCTCAGACAGCACCTTCTCGAACTTCAACAAAGTCAAAGCGATTACAATACCGCAAAAAATCATACAAACAGCCGAAGACATGCCCGAATAAAAAGCGAAAGCGTCAGTTCAGCCCCGACTTGCATAAGGCGCAGAAGAATAGAAGGCGCTCTTTGCCTTCAATTCTTTGGTGACTTATGACCTCGAGGTGCTTGGCGCTGCAGCTGGATTCAATAAAAAGCGAAAGCGCCAATCCAGACTCCGCTAATCAAATATACAAAAAATGCAGGATGAAATCTCTTATGAGAAGCCATCCTGCGTTTTTGTCTGAAGAATTCCTATTGCCTCTATATGTTTTTTGGCGTCCTGATCGCCAAGCTCGTGTATCATTTCGTAAATTTTTTGAAGTACCGTATCATTCGTATCATTGCCGCGGTCGTAGTGGTATTGCACATATGGCACATGGGCACGATAGAAATTTTCAAGATCTGCGGAATAACTCTGGTCAAAGTAAGATCTAAGCCTGATAATTTCATTATCGGTTGCTTCAATCTTATAATTCCATGTAGAGCATTCCCGATCCTGGAATATTTGTCCGCTGCCCAGTTCAATATAATAGGTCTTTTTGCTTTCAGCCAAAGCATCTGCCCCCTTATTTATTTGTTAGTTATATTTTCCTTCACGAAGCACCTTTTCATACCCAAAACCTGAAGGGGATTTGCACATTGCACTGTGGAAGTTTTCTATCAAAATGTAAAAAAATAGATTAAAGAATCATTCTAAGGGTAAAACATATAGTATATTCAAAAGTTGTTTTTTCGGTTAAAAATAGCTGCACAGACATCAAGATTGTGAGGTGATAGGAATGAAACTGATTGAAGACTTGTATAATCTTTATCGGAACAAGCTTACCGGTGACGAAGAAGATATCGATATGCTGGCATTTGCTGTATTAGAGCAGCTTGACCGCGGGGAAATCCTCGGGTTGCTTCAGGATATGGATGACCAGGAATTGAACAATTTAATGGGGTTATATATCATCGAGTCATTAAAAGGGAAATTCGCTCAAGAAAGCCTTGATGACGTGAAGCCGCTTCCCTTTCACCAGCGCAATATCCATTAAGGTTACTGTCTGCTGATATCACTTTTCATACATATCTGCCCTCACTGCGGAACATACAAAATGACCTGCAGTGATTGAATTCCAAAGAGCTGAGCCGGCATTCTATAGCCGGCTCATTTTTATGCACAGCCAACAAAAAAAGACCCGCTTTAACAGCGGATCTTTCCTTATATTTATTAACGTCCAAGATACGCTCTTAGCATCCATGCATGTTTATTAAGGCTCTTCTTCATGCCAATCAGCATATCACCCGTAACCTGATCATCATCCTTCTCGGCAGATTCAATACCTTCTTCTAGTTCCTTAGACAATTTTTCAAAGTCGGTAATAACACTTTGAACCATATCTTCTGTATTTTCTTTGCCTGTAGCTTCCTCGATGGAAGTCAATTCCATATATTCCTTAATAGTTGCAACCGGCTTTTCCCCAAGTGCCAAAAGCCTTTCTGCAAGTTCATCCATGTTAGCTGTCACTTCATTATATAGTTCTTCAAGCTTTACATGGAGCTCAAAAAAATGCGGTCCATTAACGAACCAATGATAATTGTGCAGCTTTGTATAAAGCACGCTGAAATTGGCGATTTCCTTATTTACCACTTCTACAGTCTTTTTCGACATTACTATCAACCTCCTGTATATATTTTATATATTTCCCTTTTCCTAAAAGTTAAAACATTTATTTAGCAAGCTGCTATGGGCTCTTAAACAGATTTCTAATAGATCATTTACAGTAATTTTCCTAGAAGATAAAATAGGATTAAAAGTAAAAAGGGAGGGGTTCGCTTGGTTACAATCATGATTATTGCAGGAATTTTAATTGTCCTTGCTGTCTTGCTGCTTTCGGTTACTACAGTCAATAAGGGCTATGGCTATAAGCACACCATTGATCCAATTGATAACAAGGAAAACAAGGATGAAAGCCAAGGAACTGATTCCTTTGCAGACAAAGCGGAAACTTTGGAAGGGCAAAGCGAAGATCAGCCGAAGTAATATGACATATTCATCATGGAAATTCATTACAGCCGGGGATGTTTGAAGATATCCCGCTCACTATGCCAGCTCCACATTATTTCGCTGTGAACTAAAAAAGCAGCCTCAGGGCCGAACCCCGGGCTGCTTTGCAATAATTTATGCGAATACTTGATGAAGATCTTCTTTGCTTTGTTTAAGCCAGAAATTCATTAATTTTTTTGCTCCTTCAAGGTCATGAAGTTTAGCCTGGCCGCATTGTGTTTCATTAGCAGCAGGAATTTCAGTGACTTGCACGCCATCCTTCATGGTTTCTTCCAGAACATCGATAATCTCTGAAACCGTAGGTTCTCCGCTTACGACCAGGTAAAAACCTGTCTGGCAGCCCATTGGGGAAATATCAATGATATCAAAATGATCATACTGCTCGGAATGCTTGCGGATATTATAAGCAAGCAAATGTTCAAGTGTATGGATGGAATCCGGCTGCATCGACTGTTTATTCGGCTGGCAAAAACGTATATCAAATTTATTAACAACACCGTCTGTTCCTACTTTGTGAACACCGCAATGTCTGACAAAAGGGGCTTTAACAGCGTTATGATCTAATTCAAAGCTTTCTACTGAAGGCATTTTATCACTCCTTATTGTTATCTGTATCCTATTCTACAGCTAATTCCGACATTTTTCATCTATTTTGTTTGATTTATAATTAATTTCTGGAATAGGCATCCCTGCTGATTCTCAATTGAGATATATGATATAGTTGCACAAGAAGCATTAACACATTCTATGAAAAGGATGACACTCATGATCAACAAACTCCTTATAGGATTAATCCGTTTTTATCAGATTGCCATTTCCCCTCTTAAGCCCCCTTCCTGCCGTTTTTACCCTACATGCTCTCATTATGGAATTGAAGCGATTAAGCGTTTTGGGCCTTTAAAAGGAAGCTGGCTTACTTTCATCAGGATTTTAAAATGCCAGCCGTTTCATCCGGGAGGCCTTGATCCTGTTCCTGAGAAAAAGAGAAAAAAATAAGAAGCAATTTCCATGTCTTTCTTAATAAATTATGTGCCTGGATGAAAATCATTCAGGCTTTTCATTCTTTTTTGATGGCTGTTTTCTTAAAGGTTGTTGTTTTTTGATGAGTTCTGTGAGGCAAACTCATTATTAAAGCGGGTTGATTGGAGCGTAATGTGCGAGACTCCTGTTGGATGAGCGGGACAGGAGAGACGCCGCAGGCGCAGGTGGGGAGACTCACAGCCCGCCCCGCGGAAATCAGCCACCTTGTTCCATGTTTGCAAAGTTTACGAAAACAGCCTTATTGAAACAGTTGAAGGCCAAATATTTTCCCATTTGCCTGTTGATTTCTCCTCGCTGCCTGGCGTCATCCACTCCCGCAAAGTGCAGAAATCAACAATGTACTTAACTAAAATTCCATTTAAAAATAAGAATCTTGAACTTTAATTGGCAAATCCTATATATGTTCGTTACTTTTACTATAGGAGTGGATATCATGGCAAAGGATGTCAAATGTACAGTAAGCAATTGCCGGTTCTGGAAGCATGGAAACCGTTGTTCAGCTGAAAGCATCATGGTAGTAAACTACTCAGAAGAACGTGCACATACAAGCAATGATGCCGGCTGCAGAACCTTTCAGCCTGCATAATGTTAAAAAACAGGAAGGGCAGCCTTCCTGTTTTTTATTTTCATATATACAAATAAGCTCAGCTAAAACAAGAAACCTTATAAAATCCTTTGTATAAACAGGAAACGTCCTGAACGCTTTTTAAGCCGGTATTTCTGCCTGATCCTCTTTATTTCATGTGCATCAAGGGCGGTAATTTCCTTTATCACACTAATCGGCAAACCTCTTAATAGCAGTATTTCAGCAATAAGATATGGTTTATTCTCAGAACTCATATGATCTCCCTGCCTTTTTACGTGATGGGCTCTTTAATCTTGTCTGTTAATTTCCGCTGCAGGTGCCCGCTTTCTGTAAAAACGTCCACCTGATGAGGCCGTAGTGTTTATTATAAAAAGATAAGCAGGAAAAGACTATCGGCAAATGCCTATTTTGCAGCCTATTTATACAAAAGAAAAAGGACCCTGCATATGGTCCCTAGTTTGAGTATATCTCTTTGTGAAGCGTTTTGTCAGCGAGCTTTTTCACATTGACCGAAAAACCGATTCCGGCAGATTTTGGCACTTCAATACATCCATTTTTCACCACAACCTCAGGATCTATAATATCTTCCTCCCAATACTTTGAAGAAGAAGAGATATCACCAGGAATGGTGAAGCCTTTCAAAGAAGCAAGCGCTATATTATGGGCTCTGGAAATGCCAAATTCAATCATCCCTCCGCACCATAGGGGAATATCCTCCCTGATGCACAAGTCATGAATGCGTGCAGCTTCTGTCCATCCTCCGACACGTGACATTTTAACAGAAATGATTTTACAGCTTCCAAGAGCAACAGCACTTTTGGCATCCTCAAAAGAGCTTATGCTTTCATCCAGGCAAATAGGGGTATTCAGTTCTTTTTGGATAATGCTGTGCTCGACAATATCTTCTGCACCTAAAGGCTGCTCAATCATCTGCAAACCAAATTGATCCAGCTGCTTAAGACGATCTAAATCGCTGAGACTATAAGCCGAATTTGCATCTGCCATTATTGTTAGATCCGGATACCTCTTTCTGATTTCAGATAAATAGTGCAGATCATTTTCAGGACTTATCTTAATTTTATATCGCTTATAGCCGGTCTCCAGAAAATCTTCAATCTGTGACAGTGCTCTTTCCAATTCTTTGGCAGCAATCACTGCACCGGCAGCCACCTCTGTTCTTGTCCCTCCAAACAGGCTGCCGATATACACACCCTGCTGTTTGGCATATAAATCCCAAATCGCCTGGCCTAGTCCAGACTTTGCCATCCTGTTTCTCCTGATTCCTTTCCATAATTCAGACAGCTGTGAAGGATGTTTAAGTGCTGATGACAGCACCATTGGGACTAAAAAATCCTTCAGAATGTGCCCGCAGGTGACAATCGTCTCTTCTGTATACCAGGGACTTGAAAAAGGAACGGCTTCCCCGTACCCTGTTCTTCCCTCATGGTCACGGACTTCAATTACGAGTGCCTCACGTTCGGTCACCGTTTCCAGATGCGTTTGAAAGGGTGCCTTTAACGGAGCCGAAATATGGTATATAGAGATAGAATGGATATTCAATCGCTTTCCTCCAGACGTTTTTTCAGCTCTCTTCTTAAAAGCTTATTAGCACCGCTGCGCGGAAGCTCTTCACAAAAGATAATCCTTTTGGGGACCTTATAAGAAGCAAGATATTGCCGGCAGTATGCAAGCAATTCTTCGGCAGATGTCTTTTTCCCTGAATGCCTTACAACAAATGCGGCAGGCACGCTGCCCCATTGAGGATGATTCATGGAGGTTACTCCAGCTTCGAAGACATCATGATGCTTCATCAGTACCGACTCGATTTCGGCAGGATAGATATTTTCCCCGCCTGAAATAATTAAATCAGAACGGCGGTCCAGGACATACAGAAAACCTTCCACATCAAGATACCCAATGTCACCTGTATAAAGCCAGCCATTTTGGATGCTTTTCTCTGTTTCCTTTTCACGATTGTAATATCCCTTTGTTACATTAGGACCCGAAACTACAATTTCACCAGCTTCATTCGGCGCTGCCACCCTTCCTTCAGCTTCTATCCGGAGCTGAGACGGAAAAAGCGATTTACCGGCAGAACCGATTTTTTTCAGGCTGTATTCAGGAGACAGGGTGACAATTTGGGAAGATGTTTCAGTCATTCCATATGTTTGATAAACAGGTATTCCCTTATCCCTGCATTCCTCAAGTATTGAAAGGGGTGCAGGACCTCCGCCAAGCAGCATACACCTAAAGGAAGAAGGATATCCACCGTCCCCAACCTTCTGCAGCATTCTGTTCAGCATGGCCGTTACAACAGAAATTATGGATACTCCCTTATCCTCTATCATTCGATTAGCTTCATCAGGGTCAAATTTATCTGTTATCACGATTTTCATTCCATAAATAACATTTTTCATCAAAATGGAAAGTCCGCTTATATGAAAAAGAGGAACTGCACAGAACCAGCAATCATCTTCCTTTAAACCTAAATTCAATACTGACCCGACAGCGCTCCACCAATGATTGCCGAATGTCTGGATGACTCCCTTCGGATTCCCTGTAGTGCCAGACGTATACATGAGGGTAGCCATGTCATGCAGATTGAATTCTTCAATGATCTTCACATCTTCAGCTTTTTGCAATTGTATGTTTTCTTTTACAGAAAAAACAATATCTTGTACCTTACTTAAAACTTCGCTGTTTTTTTCTGAAAATGCTTCTTCCGATATAAACCATCCTGCCTGGCTGTCTTTAATCTGAAAGCTTATTTCACTGCCTGACAGGCGATTATTGACTATCACGATTTTTACCCCCAGGTAAAACAAGGCATGAATCATGACGGCACTGTCAATGTGGTTTTTAAGCATCAGTGCACATGTATCTGCAGGTTTAAGTCCTATAGCAGAAAGCTTTCCTGCTGTTTTTGCTGCTAGTGTATCAAGATCTTTAAAGGTATATGAAGCTCCTTGAAATTCAATTGCTATTCTGTCTGGAGTCAGTTCAGCTCTTTTTTTCAGCCAATTTGGCAGCTTTTCCTGTGGAAACATATGTATTTCTCTCCTTTAGAGAAAAACAGCCCGGCGAAGAACTCGCGGAGCTGTTTTGCATTTCAATTTATTAAGGTTTTCGTCATTAAGGAAAACGAGGGAACTGGCCAAAGTCAGGGCTGCGTTTTTCCTTGAATGCATCGCGTCCTTCTTTTGCTTCATCTGTAGTGTAATAAAGCAATGTTGCATCACCGGCAAATTGCTGGATTCCAGCGAGGCCGTCTGTGTCGGCATTGAAGCCAGCTTTCAGGAAACGAAGTGCAGTAGGGCTCTTTTCAAGCATTTCCTTACACCATTGAACCGTTTCTTCCTCTAATTGCTCTAAAGGAACAACTGTATTCACCAAGCCCATGTCCAAGGCTTCCTGCGCGCTGTATTGACGGCATAAATACCAAATTTCGCGTGCTTTCTTGTGGCCTACGATGCGTGCCAGATAACCGGAGCCATATCCAGCATCAAAGCTTCCGACTTTAGGACCGGTTTGTCCAAATACAGCATTATCAGCTGCAATCGTTAAATCACATACAATATGAAGAACATGTCCTCCGCCGATTGCATAACCTGCTACCATTGCGACAACAGGCTTTGGAATAACGCGGATCAGGCGCTGAAGATCAAGGACATTCAACCGCGGAATTTCGTCCTCTCCCACATATCCGCCATGGCCGCGGACTTTTTGGTCTCCTCCAGAACAGAATGCCTTTCCTCCCGTTCCTGTCAGGATAATAACGCCAACTTCTGAATTGTCGCGTGCTCTTGAAAAAGCATCAATCAATTCCATTACCGTTTTGGGGCGGAAGGCATTATGTACCTCTGGACGATTAATTGAAATCTTAGCAATGCCATTATACACTTCATAAAAAATATCTTCATACTCACGCTGTGAAACCCAATTGATTGCCAAACTTTTCTCCTCCTTTATAAGTACTCACTTATTATTTTACCAAACTTTTTCTCTTGTTCCACATGAATTGCATGCCCTGCACCGTTTATTATTTTCACTTCGCAATGTTTCATGTGTTTTTTCATGGAATATGCTATTCTGCAGAATTTTTCGTCAAGCTCGCCAGCCAGCAGCAATACCGGAAAATCAAACGTGCCAAGCTTTTCCCACCAAGAGGGCTGTGCACCTGTTCCCATCCCAGTCAAGCTGTTTGCAAGTCCAATGGCTCTATTAGAAAGCCTTTGATTCCTGATTTCCTGCTGTACAGCTTTCGGCAGGCTTTTTTGAGTAGTAAACAAGGGGATGTTTTCCCAATAATCCACAAAATGCTCCAATCCTTCATTCAAAATCATTTGAGACAATTTCTTGTCCGCCATGATTCTTTTTGTTCTTTCCATTTCCTCTTTGAGGCCTGGAGACGCACTTTCAAGTATCAGCTTATCAATTCGTTCCGGATACAGTGCAGCAAAACTTAATGCAAGCCGCCCACCCATAGAATAGCCCAGTACACTTACTTTTTCTGCATTCAGCTGGTCAAGAATCTCCTTTAGGTCATCGGCCGCCTTTTTTGCTTCATAGCGAGCGGAATCTTCAGGCGAATCTGTTTCTCCATGGCCAATAATGTCGACAAGTATCAGCTTGCATTTTGAACTGAGAACGGGAATAAGAAATTTCCAGCTGTCAAGATTGCCTGTAAATCCATGCAGAAGCAAAAGTGGCTCTCCCTCTCCCGCTACCTCAACATGGTATTCGACATCCTGACAGGAAATCCTCAAGAATTCTCCCCTGAATTGGCATTTTTTATTTCCTGGGAAACAAAATTCCACAAATCCCGATGCTTTAAGACATTGGTTTCCCTTAATGTAGGAACTTCGATAATTTTCAAACCCGGTATATCAAAAGATTCTGTAAGAGTTTTTGAGAAATGCTCCCAACTCTCAACCTTTGCATAATTGGCTCCATATAATTGGGCAGCATGCGAGAAATCCAATCCATGCGGAGTGCCGAATAAAACTTCAAAATTTTCTTTTTCACTGGACTGGGGAAGAAACGAAAAGATTCCTCCTCCATCATTATTAATAAGCAGCACTGTTAAATTTTGTTTTTGAAGCTTAGCTGCAAGGAACCCGTTCATATCATGGAAAAAGCTTAAATCACCAATAGCCAGAACTGTGTTTTGCGATACTGTACTAACGCCGATAGCAGTTGATACGACACCGTCAATTCCGTTGGCACCCCGATTTGCAAGCGTCCTTATTCCTTTTGAATTGTTAAAAAAGAATGTGTCCAAGTCCCGGATAGGCATGCTGTTACCGACAAACAAAGTGGAATGCTCTGGAAGGAGATCACTTAAAAGCAAAAACAGCTTTCCTTCATTAAGCTCATGGTCATCTCCTATTGCCAAAAGGGCATTTCTGACCTTTTCATTCAGTGATACCATGGATTCAAGAAAATTCCGGTCTTCTTTTTCATCAATCCTCCGCAGCATATCATGGCAAAAGGAAACTTCATCGCAGTAAATCATATCTGTAGCCATGCCTGCAGGCTCTCTCCAGCCTGCTCCGCCGTCCACAACCATATGCCTTGCGCTTGTTTGTTTTTTTATAAATTGCAAAAGCGGTTTTGAAACAGGCATGGCTCCAAACCGCAAAATCAGATCAGGCTTGCAGGTTTCTGAAATTTCACCAAAACGCAAGAAGGTATCATATGTATCCACAATCAGCTCTTTGCTATGGTCCCCGCTTCTAAGCTGTGACAACGGATCTGCAAATACGGGAAAACCAAGCTTGCCTGCAAGTGAAAGGATAGCATCCTTAGTTGTTTCATACTTTAATTCACCGCAAATGATGATGCCTGATTCTGATTCGTTAAATACCTGTGCAATCCTATCCACCTGTCCTGGCGAGAGTGCAAGCGCCCCGCTGTCTATCATAACGGCTGCCTCGCGTTCTTCCTCGCTCTCCCATTGCTCCTTTGCCATCGAAAGATCAGGAACAAGCGGTTCACGCAGCGGAAAGTTTAAATGAACGGGTCCAGACGGTTCGTTTGCTGCCGCGGCTATGGCACGGGCAGAAACATTCCTAGCGTACTTAACCATTTGATCTGTATTCTCTGGCAAAGCCATTTCTACGAACCATTTCACATGCTTGCCATATAAATTGATTTGGTCGATGGCCTGAGGGGCTCCCACGCTTCGCAGCTCATGGGGACGGTCCGCTGTTAAAACAATCAGCGGAACTCTTGAATAATAGGCTTCTATAATCGCCGGATAATAATTGGCTGTCGCCGTACCTGATGTGCACAGCATTGCAACTGGCTCATTAAGGGCTTTTGCGAGGCCCAGAGCAAAAAAGCCTGCTGATCTTTCATCGACATTAATATGCACGGTAATATCCGGATGTTCTACAAGCAGCATTGCAAGCGGTGTTGATCTGGATCCAGGGCTCACTACAGCGTGTTTCACATGATTTTGTGCTAATTCATCAACAAAAGCAGCAGCATATGCTGTCAGTGCTTCACGGTCATTCATGAAGGTTTCCTCCTAATGCGCTTAACATCGGGTTAAATTTAATGGATGTTTCCTGGTACTCGCTTTCCGGTGAAGAATCCTCTACTACTCCGCATCCTGCAAAAAGAGATGCTTCATTTCCCTGTATTAACCCGGATCGTATTCCCACAGCAAATTCGCCATTCCCATAAGAATCTGCCCATCCAATCGGCCCAGCATACAATCCGCGCTCGAGCAGCTCGATTTCCCTGATTCTGGTGACTGCTTTTTCTTTTGGCAGTCCGCCTAAGGCTGGTGTCGGATGAAGCTTATCAATCACAGAAAAAACCGATACGCCCGGGTCACATTCACCTGTTACTGGTGTATACAAATGCTGGATATGCCTTATTTTCATAAGCTCAGGTTTTTCAGGTATATATACCCTGTCGCATACCGAATTTATTGCTTTAGAAATCATGGATACAACATATTGATGCTCAATTAAATTTTTTTGGTCACAAAGAAGCTCAGCCCCCAGGCGCTCGTCCTCTTCTTCTGTTTTACCTCTAGCAATTGTCCCTGCAAGGCATGCAGAATAAAGCTGGCCCTTTCTTTTCTTGATCAGCCTCTCAGGAGTAGCACCTATGAAGCAGTCACTGCCCGACTCCAAGCTGAATATAAAGCTTGCAGTCTGCTCAGCCATCAGCTTTTCAAGTATGGCTTCAGAAAAAATCGCATCCTGAAAAACCAGGCGCATCTCTCTGGCCAGCACAATTTTATCAAGATCTGTTTTTTTAAGTTCCTCTACGGCTTCGGCCACTGTTTTCTTCCATTCTTCCGGCTGGATCTCTGTTTGTGAAAGAAGCTCATTGCCAGAAAAGCTGCGGCGGCCCAGGCTTTCATAAATATATTTTTCCCGTTCATTTATCAAATCAATAAAATGATCTGCACTATCTTCTGGCGAACAAATAAGATTGGCGGTTAAGTAGGCTTCCCCTTCACAAATGCTTAGCATAAAGGCAGGAATATACAGTAAATGATCCCCGAATTGATCCCAAAGCATAGAGCTGCTTTTTTGGTAATCAAACGAAAAACCTCCAAACAGCAAAGGGCCAGTCGCAGCAGCATCTGCTGTTCCGATCTTAACAGCATTGCCCAGCAGGTCTGACCATCCGGACTCAATTTCCTTAAAGCGTGCAGCATTAGCCGCACCCTGAAGTTTTTCAACTTTACCTAAACCAATAATGGTAGTTTCTTTGGTAGGATCCTGCCAAAAGAAGCGTTCACCTGCATATCGTTCTCTTCCAGCTTGATAAAATGAAAGGGGGTTGATAACATCTATTTTTTTTACTTCGCTGAACAGCACATTTTGATTAGTTTCCTGTGCCTTTTTTAAGGCCTCATTTAATCCAAAAAGAAGTTCAGACTGCTGTGAGATAGCCAAAAAAATCACCCCGAATGTACATTTTAAAAGCTTTTCAAACCTATTTAAAGATACACCTCAATTTATCTCCCTGTCAATTATTCCACCTTGTTCATAGCCTCTTCTGACTGCTTTATTCCTTATTATTATATTCTTCCTCAAATACAGAACTAAAATTCTTTATCAGCAGGAAATTTGTTCGTTTGCATTGACACCTGCATGATGTTTTCCTACACTTAAGCTGTATGCCATTTTTTATAGCGCCTTATATCGGGGGTTATTCATAAATCAAAACTAGGAGAGAAATTATGCAAAATAAAGATCATCAAAATCCCGGGGCTATCCGGCCTGAAAAGCGCAGCTGGAAGATCTGGTGGGAATTAATTCGTCCACATACATTGACGGCTGGATTTGTGCCCGTCTTAATAGGCACAGCACTTGCCTTGCAGACAGAACGTGTTAATGTAGTGCTGTTCGCTGCAATGCTGATTGCCTCATTACTTATCCAAAGTGCGACTAATTTGTTTAATGAGTACTATGATTTTAAAAGAGGACTGGATAATGAGAAATCAGTCGGCATCGGCGGAGGAATAGTCCGCCACGGCATGAGCCCTCAATTCATCCTGAACCTCGCCCTTGCCTTATACGGACTTGCCCTGCTTCTTGGCATCTATATTTGTGCTGTGTCATCCTGGTGGATTGCTGCAGTCGGGCTTGTCTGCATGGCAGTCGGCTATTTATACACCGGCGGGCCGCTTCCAATATCCTCCACTCCTTTCGGGGAGCTGATGTCAGGATTATTCATGGGTTTCTTGATCATATTAATATCCTTTTACATCCAAACTGGAACCGTTTCAAAAATGACTGTACTGGTCGCTATCCCAAGCGGCATATTGGTGGGACTGATTAATTTCGCCAATAACATACGCGATCATGATGGTGATAAAGCAAACGGACGAAAAACACTTGCTATATTAATGGGGCAAAAAAAATCCATCACATTTATGGGCATTATGTTCACATTCGCTTATCTTTGGGTCATCGGACTATGTGCAGCCGGAATCGTTTCACCGTGGCTTTTGCTTGTCATCCTAAGTGTGCCTAAAGCCGTCAAAGCCATTAAAGGGTTCATGGGCAAAACCATTGCCAAAGAAATGGTGCCTGCCATGATAGCAACTGCTCAAACAAACACGATATTCGGCTTATTATTATCTGCCGGTTTATTTATAAGCTATTTTCTATAAAATAAATCCCCGTCCCCATGCACATGCATGGGGATTTTTTCCTTTTAAAATTCGAGGGCCATAGACAGGCTGCCTGGGAATGCCCATTCATCTAAAAAATAGGAAGCACCCAAGAGTTTGCATTTTGATGATAATGATTGATATTAATTGCATAAAACTTTCCTTGTTTTCAATACTCAATATTCGGGTATTTAATCCTTACACTCAAAAAAATATGTTCGACCAACTATTAAGGAGCGGATAATCTATGGCTACAAATGAGCAAATTAATTCATTAAAAAATGAACTGCTTACACTAAAAGAGCAGCTTGAACAAAGAGTTGAAAATGATCATGAAACAGTTTTGGATAAAAGCGAAAAAGAATCTGTAGGTGAACTGTCTTCATATGACAACCACCCTGGTGATCTGGGCACAGAGCTATTTGAAATTGAGCGGGAAAAAGCACTGGACAGCCATGCTGAGACTGAGATTGAAAAGGTTAATGCTGCACTCTCCGCAATCAGTAAAGGAACATACGGCACCTGTAAAACCTGCGGCACAGAAATACCTTATGAGCGCTTAGAGGCAGTGCCTTCCACATTATATTGTGTAGAGCATACACCTGAACAGCATACCGCTTCAGATCGGCCTGTAGAGGAAAATCTGCTGATTCCATCTAAAGGAGACAGCTTTGAAAACAGGCACAGAGGCGATACAAATGAAAAGGAAGACAGCTTTGGCGAAGTAGCACGCTTCGGAACATCTGAAACACCTTCGGATTTTACAGGCGATAACGAAAACTTTGATTCTTTATATAAAGAGGAAGACGAAACAAATGGCTTTACCGAGGAATACGAAGGGTTTCTAGGAAATGATATAGAAGGCAAAAATAAAAAAGTGTATCCCACAAAAAGAGAAGAAAAATATGAACAAAGACTGGACGATGAAAATATGGAATCTCAGCTGGGAGACATTCCATATAAACGGAAGGACAGCTATGTAGATAAAAAATAGACATATATACAGGGGGTGATAACTTACGTTGTCACCCCCTGTATTATGAAATTCAATTCGCGTATATTGATGGGAAACCGATCCATTTTTTGATTCATGCCCGCATTTTATCTTGTTTCTCGTACAGCTTTAAATCTCTAAAAAGCCGCTGGAAAACCCATAGAGAACGATTTTGAATACCTTGATCCCGATTGCTGCAGTGCCTTGGCGGCTTCTCAATTTTTTGTATCCTGAAGTTTCTTATTGTCTGATGGCTTTAATACAAAACTTCTTGGAAGCAAATTGTGCGGGACCCAGCATTTATTATAGAAGCAAAAAATAGGCCAGATTCCATTTATCTTAAATGGAATCTGGCCTCACTATATCCATGGACGTAAGCATTCAGTAAATGAAAAAAAGATGTATACAGTGAATGTATACATCTTTTAATATGACCCATACGGGATTCGAACCCGTGTTACCGCCGTGAAAGGGCGGTGTCTTAACCGCTTGACCAATGGGCCAGTGGCGGAGAAGGAGGGATTTGAACCCTCGCGCCGCTTACGCGACCTACACCCTTAGCAGGGGCGCCTCTTCAGCCTCTTGAGTACTTCCCCATGGCTCCGCAGGTAGGACTCGAACCTACGACCGTTCGGTTAACAGCCGAATGCTCTACCACTGAGCTACTGCGGAATGGTGGGCCTAAATGGACTCGAACCATCGACCTCACGCTTATCAGGCGTGCGCTCTAACCAGCTGAGCTATAGGCCCATATTTGGAGCGGGTAGAGGGAATCGAACCCTCGACATCAGCTTGGAAGGCTGAGGTTTTACCACTAAACTACACCCGCGATATATGGGGCGGATGATGGGAATCGAACCCACGAATGTCGGAACCACAATCCGATGCGTTAACCACTTCGCCACAACCGCCACAGTTATTTAATATATAATGGTGGCTCGGGACGGAATCGAACCGCCGACACAAGGATTTTCAGTCCTTTGCTCTACCGACTGAGCTACCGAGCCAATGGGTAATATGTATAACATATCATTTGAATCTAGTAAAAATGGCGGTCCCGACGGGAATCGAACCCGCGATCTCCTGCGTGACAGGCAGGCATGTTAACCGCTACACCACGGGACCTAATGATTGCGGGGACAGGATTTGAACCTGCGACCTTCGGGTTATGAGCCCGACGAGCTACCAGACTGCTCCACCCCGCGACAATAAGAATGCTTCATATTCTGTCAATAAATAATGGAGGAGGAAGAGGGATTCGAACCCCCGCGGGCTTTGACACCCCTGTCGGTTTTCAAGACCGATCCCTTCAGCCAGACTTGGGTATTCCTCCGTGTTGAAGATGGTGGACCTTGTAGGACTCGAACCTACGACCGGACGGTTATGAGCCGTCTGCTCTAACCAGCTGAGCTAAAGGTCCTTATATTTTGGTAGCGGCAGAGGGGATCGAACCCCCGACCTCACGGGTATGAACCGTACGCTCTAGCCAGCTGAGCTACGCCGCCAAATAAAATATAGGATAATGATATGGTGGAGCCTAGCGGGATCGAACCGCTGACCTCCTGCGTGCAAGGCAGGCGCTCTCCCAGCTGAGCTAAGGCCCCATTTTAAAAAAATCACATGGTCGGGAAGACAGGATTCGAACCTGCGACCCCTTGGTCCCAAACCAAGTGCTCTACCAAGCTGAGCTACTTCCCGTAATATGGCGCGCCCGAAAGGAGTCGAACCCATAACCTTCTGATCCGTAGTCAGACGCTCTATCCAATTGAGCTACGGGCGCATATAAATGGTGCCGAGGACCGGAATCGAACCGGTACGGTAGTCACCTACCGCAGGATTTTAAGTCCTGTGCGTCTGCCAGTTCCGCCACCCCGGCATTACGAAAAGTGGAGCGGAAGACGGGATTCGAACCCGCGACCCCAACCTTGGCAAGGTTGTATTCTACCACTGAACTACTTCCGCATTGTGATGCGGGTGAAGGGACTTGAACCCCCACGCCTTGCGGCGCCAGATCCTAAGTCTGGTGCGTCTGCCAATTCCGCCACACCCGCATATGAATGGTGAGCCATGAAGGATTCGAACCTTCGACCCTCTGATTAAAAGTCAGATGCTCTACCAACTGAGCTAATGGCTCAAACAAATAAGATGGAAATAATGTTCGAACGATAGCTCGTACAAAATTTTATGAAGATGGTGCCGGCAAGAGGACTTGAACCCCCAACCTACTGATTACAAGTCAGTTGCTCTACCAATTGAGCTACACCGGCAGGTGAAATAATATGGTGGAGGATGACGGGATCGAACCGCCGACCCTCTGCTTGTAAGGCAGATGCTCTCCCAGCTGAGCTAATCCTCCATAATTATAAGCTTGGCGGCGTCCTACTCTCACAGGGGGAGAACCCCCAACTACCATCGGCGCTGAAGAGCTTAACTGCCGTGTTCGGAATGGGAACGGGTGTGACCTCTTCGCTATCGCCACCAAACATTTTCTCGAAAGACATATATTATTATATATCTTTTTTTGAGATTTTGCAAGAACTTTTTTTGTTCTTTCAAAACTAGATAATAGAGAAGGTTGAACGCGTCATTTTGGTTAAGTCCTCGATCGATTAGTATCTGTCAGCTGCACGTGTCACCACGCTTCCACCTCAGACCTATCAACCTGATCATCTTTCAGGGATCTTACTAGCTTGCGCTATGGGAAATCTCATCTTGAGGGGGGCTTCATGCTTAGATGCTTTCAGCACTTATCCCGTCCGCACGTAGCTACCCAGCTATGCCTTTGGCAAGACAACTGGTACACCAGCGGTGCGTCCATCCCGGTCCTCTCGTACTAAGGACAGCTCCTCTCAAATTTCCTGCGCCCACGACGGATAGGGACCGAACTGTCTCACGACGTTCTGAACCCAGCTCGCGTACCGCTTTAATGGGCGAACAGCCCAACCCTTGGGACCGACTACAGCCCCAGGATGCGATGAGCCGACATCGAGGTGCCAAACCTCCCCGTCGATGTGGACTCTTGGGGGAGATAAGCCTGTTATCCCCGGGGTAGCTTTTATCCGTTGAGCGATGGCCCTTCCATGCGGAACCACCGGATCACTAAGCCCGACTTTCGTCCCTGCTCGACTTGTAGGTCTCGCAGTCAAGCTCCCTTGTGCCTTTACACTCTGCGAATGATTTCCAACCATTCTGAGGGAACCTTTGGGCGCCTCCGTTACTCTTTAGGAGGCGACCGCCCCAGTCAAACTGCCCACCTGACACTGTCTCCCGCCCCGATCAGGGGCGCGGGTTAGAATTTCAATACAGCCAGGGTAGTATCCCACCGACGCCTCCACCGAAGCTGGCGCTCCGGCTTCTCAGGCTCCTACCTATCCTGTACAAGCTGTACCAAAATTCAATATCAGGCTGCAGTAAAGCTCCACGGGGTCTTTCCGTCCTGTCGCGGGTAACCTGCATCTTCACAGGTACTATAATTTCACCGAGTCTCTCGTTGAGACAGTGCCCAGATCGTTACACCTTTCGTGCGGGTCGGAACTTACCCGACAAGGAATTTCGCTACCTTAGGACCGTTATAGTTACGGCCGCCGTTTACTGGGGCTTCGGTTCAAAGCTTCGCTTGCGCTAACCTCTCCCCTTAACCTTCCAGCACCGGGCAGGTGTCAGCCCCTATACTTCGCCTTGCGGCTTCGCAGAGACCTGTGTTTTTGCTAAACAGTCGCCTGGGCCTATTCACTGCGGCTTTTCCGGGCTATTCACCCTAAAAAGCACCCCTTCTCCCGAAGTTACGGGGTCATTTTGCCGAGTTCCTTAACGAGAGTTCTCTCGAACACCTTAGGATTCTCTCCTCGCCTACCTGTGTCGGTTTGCGGTACAGGCACCTTTCATCTCACTAGAGGCTTTTCTTGGCAGTGTGGAATCAGGAACTTCGGTACTATATTTCCCTCGCCATCACAGCTCCGCCTTCATGGAAACGGGATTTGCCTCGTTTCCGGCCTAACTGCTTGGACGCGCATATCCAACAGCGCGCTTACCCTATCCTCCTGCGTCCCCCCATCGTTCAAACGATGAATAGGTGGTACAGGAATATCAACCTGTTGTCCATCGCCTACGCCTTTCGGCCTCAGCTTAGGTCCTGACTAACCCTGAGCGGACGAGCCTTCCTCAGGAAACCTTAGGCA
>NZ_CP183879.1:4395000-4664557 GCF_048572925.1 Peribacillus sp. B-H-3
GGCTGCTGGCACGTAGTTAGCCGTGGCTTTCTGGTTAGGTACCGTCAAGGTGCCAGCAGTTACTCTGGCACTTGTTCTTCCCTAACAACAGAGTTTTACGACCCGAAGGCCTTCTTCGCTCACGCGGCGTTGCTCCGTCAGACTTTCGTCCATTGCGGAAGATTCCCTACTGCTGCCTCCCGTAGGAGTCTGGGCCGTGTCTCAGTCCCAGTGTGGCCGATCACCCTCTCAGGTCGGCTACGCATCGTGGCCTTGGTGAGCCATTACCTCACCAACTAGCTAATGCGCCGCGGGCCCATCTGTAAGTGACAGCCGAAACCGTCTTTCCATCTTTCCTCATGCGAGGAAAGAACGTATCCGGTATTAGCTCCGGTTTCCCGAAGTTATCCCAGTCTTACAGGCAGGTTGCCCACGTGTTACTCACCCGTCCGCCGCTAACTTCAGGGAGCAAGCTCCCATCCATTCGCTCGACTTGCATGTATTAGGCACGCCGCCAGCGTTCGTCCTGAGCCAGGATCAAACTCTCCGAAGAAATGTTTGACTTGCTCATTTGCTTTTAGAGTGTGTGCTCACTATTTTAAAACGTTGGCGCTTAGTTTTGTTCAGTTTTCAAAGAGCAATTACGATGTATTATTTTGTCGTTTCTCGTAAGAGGCGACTTCTATAATTTATCACATCTTAAGTTATTTTGTCAACAACCTTTTTTAAAAATTCTTTCGGTTTGTTTCAGCAAATAACTTGTTGTCTCAGCGACATGTATTAATATATCACGGTTAAAAAATGATTGCAATATATTTTTAATACTTTTTTCGAAAAATATTCAAGCCCTCAATTAGCCTTGCAATAACTGCTATTACTGCAACACTCACAGAAAGGCTGATCAACTTTCTTATTTTATCCTTTTAACCGCTATTTGACTATAACTTTCCTTAAAGGCATCTCTTTCAGCGGATATGTCTTAGGCTGTATGTTAGCTAGCATATTCCGCATGGCTTACGCATACATTTTATAAATCACAATTTGAGGTGTAGCAATGATTCCTTCTATCGGACTAGTAATCTCTTACTTAATGGCTTTGTACTTATTTAACGTCGCTTATTTCGAAGCAATTAAAATCAGCAATCAAGAAGGAAAAGTAAATGGCGCACTGTTAATCATGAGCGCCACTATGGCCATTGTATTCACAGAGTTCAGTATGGTATTCCACAATCAATCTTTTGTATAATATAATAAAGAAACGCAGCAAGCCCCTAAAGCTTGCTGCGTTTCTTTTTATATTACCCGGACTTTGCTTCCAGACCTTCTGCATCTTTTTCTTTGATCTTGCTTTTATTTGTTTCAGCCAGAAACAATATCAAAGCAGCCAGAATAATAGCTCCCCCTGTAATTTGAGGCCATTTTACACTTTCACCCAGAAGAAAATACGCTAAAATAGACGCGCCGACCGGCTCAAGAAGAATTGCCATAGATATAACAGTCGTACTGATCCATTTTAAGGACCAATTGAAAAGCGAGTGTCCAAGAAGGTTCGGAAAAACAGCCAGTAATATAAAATACACCCAATCGAGCCTTGGATAAGGACCCAGCTCCTCTCCTGATAACAGCACATACACAAACAATGTGACTGTGCTGGCTGTATAAACAAGAAAAGTGTAGGTTCCAGAGGATATTCTTTTTCTTACATGCTGCCCAAATAGTAAATAGGCGGTTACCAGCCCGCAGGCCAGCAAAGCAAGGATATCACCCCACAGCGCCATGCCGTTTAACCGAAAGTCACCCCAGCTTATAAGCGCACATCCGCAAATAGCTACCGCTCCGCTCGCTATCGTTTTAAACGAGAAGCGTTCTTTAAAAAAGAAGTATGCACCAGCAAAAGCAAAAATAGGCTGGACAGTGACAAGAACAGTCGAACTTGCTACAGATGTAAAGTTGAGCGATTCAAACCACAGAATGAAATGAAATGCTAAAAATACTCCAGCTGCTGCAGAATAAATGGCATCCCGTTTTTTGACCAGGAGAATTTCAAATCGGTACTTCGTTATAAAAACCGGCAGCATCAGCAGCACTGTGAATAACAGCCGGTAAAACGCAATGACCCCTGATCCGGCCGTCGATGCCTTTACCAGTATTGCAGAAGCAGAAACAGATAGCACTCCAATCATTAAAGCAATATAGGGATTTATTTTAGGCTTCTGCATAATAATTCCTTTCTGAACACTCAGCAATTGAATTCATTTATAGATGACCTGATACAATTCTGCAGGCTGATAAAATATTATGTACAGCCGGGCCTGCCGGAAAGCAAATATGCAATTTTCCAAAAAAAGCCGTGTGAAAAAGCTCATTTTCTAAAAGAAGTGAGCTTTTTGGGAATATGAATTCATTCTGGCGCTTATAGGGTTAGAAATTCATCTTCAAAATAAAAAGTAGTAGGGTTTTCCTTGATGGTATACGAATATTTCTTCATGTTTGCAACATATTGCCATTTATTGATGGTAACTGTTTCTCCAGACGTTTTTAATTTCACTTTTTCTCCGGTTTGGTACTTGTTTTTAACTGCCACAATTACACCTCTTCTTTATAAGTAGAAACATTCCATAGTCTGCGTGCATTTTGCCAATTCATCCAGTCGGTAAAGCAGCTTAAACATATAGCTCAAAATCCTGGCAGGAAATTCCTGCTGCTTTTCCAGGATAGAGCGTTACTTTTACTATTAAAAAGTGATAGCCGGCATTAAAGGTATTAACAGACGTCTCCTTTAAACCCTCATTTAGACAAAAGGTGACACCATTCCTCCAATCCACTTTCATTAAATTTGCCCTAAAAGTATACTCAATCTCTATTTTACCATTATTGCACCAAATAATCTTTTATATAAATAAACAAATGTCAGGATAAATCGAAATTGCATCCAAAAAAAGGCTTCCTCACTGTACTGGCAGTAAATGCAGGATAAAGAAAAAAACATCCGATTAATCGGATGCATATTTCATTATGCCATGTAAATAGACACTATCTTCCTTCTCGATATACTCCCTTAATTTAATTTTTCCTTCTGATTCCAGCTCTTTGGCCATGGCTTTAATTTTACTTCCGTCTTCTAAAGTGCTTTTAGGAATTTCTACTGAAAAAAAATTCCCTCCGCTGGCATTTTGCATATTTTTGAATAACGAAATTTTATCCATTGGACATCCCCTTTACTATCTTTTCGGCAAACAAGGAAAATATCCTTCTTTTGCAGCAGATACTGGCTAAATTTACACTCTTCTGCCAAAGCTGCATTATTATCTAAAGAGGATTCCAAAAAACAGGCTTCGCTGACTTTCAGCAAGCAGCAGGATATCCGCGCGCAAGATTAACAGATCAAAAAATAAAGAACCCTTGCAAATTCCAAGGGTTCTAAGAAAAATGGAGCATAGCGGGATCGAACCGCTGACCTCTACGCTGCCAGCGTAGCGCTCTCCCAGCTGAGCTAATGCCCCGTATGTATCAGGTACAATTTATATTTTATCTTTTTTTTGTAAAAAGTCAATACTTTTTTAAGAGTAAATCTGCAGACAGATTTCCTGCTGGATATTTAACCAGCATTTACAAAGTATTCTTTCCCGGATTGAAGGAAGATTAAAAGTATACCAACAAAGGAGGTGAAAACACATGGCAAACCGCAGTGGTGGAAGAAATCAATTATTAGTTCAAGGTGCAGAACAAGCTCTTGAGCAAATGAAGTACGAAATCGCTTCTGAATTCGGTGTACAGCTTGGAGCAGATACTGTTTCTCGCGCGAACGGATCAGTAGGAGGCGAAATCACTAAGCGTCTTGTGGCTACAGCTCAGTCTCAATTAGCTGGACAATCAGGAACTTTCGGTACTCGTTAATCTAACTGAATAAAATGGCATTGGCTACCTGTTTTTAGCAGGTAGCCTTTCTCAAAATAAAGGCTCATCCTGAGTTTGGATGAGCATGTTGTTCTTATGCAGCATTTTTTAAGACTTTATTTAGTTTCTTCTTCTTTTTTGATCCTTTGAAATGCTTATCAAGTAAATTTGCTGCCAGGCGGGCCGAAATGTTGAAAACCAGCACCATAATAATAAGTACGGCAGCAGACCTTGTTGCAATTAAACGGGCATCCGGAACGATCCCTTCAGAATTCAGCTTCCAGATATGAACAGCGAGTGTTTCAGCCGGTCTGAAGATGTTAAAAGGATTAACAGGACTGGACAAATCAGCAGCAGAGTTTAGCATCGGCGTCGTAAGCCCGGCTGTATAAATAAGAGCAGCCGCTTCCCCGAATACTCTTCCTGCTGTCAATATGATGCCTGTAATGATTTCACGTGAAGCAAACGGCAGCGATACCTTCATTAATGTCTGCCATCTCGTCGCTCCCATCCCGAGACTCGCTTCCTTTATGCTTGAGGGAACAGAGCTTATGGCCATTTCACAAATCCTGGATAAGCTGGGCAGATTGAGTATGGTAATAACCAGCGCTCCGCCTATCAGTGTGTAGCCCCATTTTGCCAGTGTTACAAAGATCAGCAATCCGAAAAGCCCGACTACAATAGAAGGAAGTGAAGCCATAGTTTCTATACAAAGTCTTACAAAGTTCAAAAACCGCCCTTTTTTCGCATATTCAGCAAGGTAGATCCCAGCTCCCAGCCCTAAAGGAACTGAAATAATCAATGAAAGCACAAGCAGGTAAAAGGAGTTAAACAGCTGCGGGCCAATGCCGCCTCCTGCCATCGTATTGCTCGGTGTGCCAAAAAGGAAATCCGGATCCCAGAAACCCCAGCCCAGTGCCATGATTTTTCCGACTAAAAAAACAAGCAGAGTGATGACCGCAACAGCAATGATATAAAATATTCCAGTCCAGATATTATTTATAACCCGCGCTTTATTTTTCATGTTTGTTCCGCACCTCTTTTTCCAATCATTCTGATGATGAAAATAAACAAGAAAGAAATAAGCAGCAAAATCATGGCCAATGTCCATAATGCATTATTCCAGGCTGTGCCATTAAGCGTGTTGCTCATATCCATAGTGAGGATTCCAGTTAAAGTCGCAGTTGGACTATAGAGGCTGTCGGCCATTTTGACTGTATTTCCGATAACCATTTGAACAGCCAGGGCTTCACCGAATGCTCTTGCCAGACCTAACACAATCGCTGTTAATATTCCCTTTTTGGCTGCTGGCACGATAATTCTGCTAATAGCCTGCCAGCGCGTTGAGCCAAGCCCATAGGAAGCTTCCAGATATTCAAATGGAACACCCTTTACAGCATCATCCGCAATGCTTGCAATAGTGGGCAGAATCATGATGCTCAGTACAATAATTCCTGCAATCAGACTGAATCCTACACCGCCAAATTGGTCACGCAGCAGCGGAACCAGTATGGTAACACCCAAAAATCCGTATACTACCGACGGCACCCCAACAAGAAGCTCAAGTACCGGTTTCAAAACTTTCGAACCGAATTTCGGTGCAATGTAATTATTAAAAACGGCTAATCCAATAGCCACAGGCGTACTGAGCACAACCGCACCTATTGAAACAAAAGCAGACCCCATTATGAATATTAGCGCACCATAAGATTTGTCTTTAGGATCATTAGGACTCCAATTTTTAGACGTGAGCATTTCTGTAATTGAAAGATGGCTTTGCAGGAATGACTGAATGCCCTTGCCGCATATGAACACAATAATGGATAATGTGGTCAGCACAATCAGCAGTCCGCAAATCGTTACAAGTGTTCGTCCAAGGTATTCACTCGTAACATAATTTATTGATTTTTTTTCCTTCATCCCCGAACCCCCTTACCATTGACTGCAATGAAAGAAGGCTGACTGTCACAGCCAGCCATTCTAGCAATTTTTATTTTAAGTCTGACATTGGAATATAACCCATTTCTGTTACCTTATCTGCAAATTTATCTCCTGTTACATAATCAATGAAGCCTTTAATGCCGTCTTTAGGCTGGCCATCTGTAATCATGTACTCATAAGACCAGAATGGATATTTTTTATTAACGATATTATCTGAAGTTGGTTCAACATCGTTAATTTTTAAAGTCTTAAGGCTGTCCTTTTTATCTCCTACTAAATAGGATAGGGCAAGGTAACTGATAGAACCTTTTGTAGAGTTTACAGATTGCTCAACCGCACCATTTGAATCCTGCGCAGTACCGATGCTGTCATCAATCTTAACTCCGCCCATCATTGTTTTTTCAAAAGTTGCACGTGTACCGGATGATGCCGGGCGATTTATCACATTGATTTTTTCATCGTTTCCGCCAACTTCTTTCCAGTTCTTGATTTTGCCTGAAAAGATCCCCTGGATTTGATCTTCTTTTAAGGTTTCTACTGAAACATCTTTATTTACAACTAACGCAAATCCTATTCCAGCTACTTTTGTATCTACAAGCTTGTCGGCTTTTGATTTATCTTCTAATTTATCGGCTGAAGGAACATCAGAATTCCCGATATTCACAGCGCCGGCTGCTACTTGATTAACACCTGTTCCGCTTCCGCCGCCTTGAACAGTTACAGAGAGATTAGGGTAAGTTCCTTGAATTTCATTGGCTGCTTCTTCAGCTAGAGGCTGAAGTGCTGTTGATCCGGCTGCAGTAACAGTTCCTGAGTAAGCTGTTTTATTATCATCAGTTTTTTTTGCATTATCGCTGCCTTTTGAATCGTCAGCTTTTCCGCATCCTGCAAGTGCTCCTGCCATTACTAGAGCAGCCATAGATAATTTCAAACCTGTAATCTTCATTAAATTTCCCTCCGTTAATAGCTTTTTATCTTTCTAGTACTTTGTACTCTCTTTGGGGTACAATCTCATATTAATGGTCAATTGTTATGCCAATATGAACTCTCTTTGAATTCTATGTAAATATTTTTACTATTGTTTTAAGGGGGACTCATGGCTAAAAGACGCCTTACTAATTAAGAAACCCAAAGTTATCGGGAGGGACGGCCTTTATTTCACCAGAAAAAGAACCTGTGAATATTAGCCATTACTTTACATGGAGTTTACAATCCGAACACTTCTGGCAGGAGTGCCATTTTTTATGCATAAAAAAAGAAGACTGCAGGCAATATATGCAGCCTTCTCTACTATGCTATTTACTGTCCTTGAATATAATCAATGTCTTGAATGATGATGTCAGCAAATTCTTTATCGATGAATATCTTTTTCAGCGTTCTTACTTCAGTTTCAAGGACCTTAAGCTTTTGGTCTATCACTTTCTGATTCTTAGCTTGCTGGATAGATGCAATCTGCGCTTGCAGGCTTTTTGCAATTCCTTTATTCTCGAATTTGCCCTGCTTGACTCCTATGTCAATAAGCTCATCAAGGTGATCTATATCGATCTTTGATTCGAGCGTATAGGTTTCTGCTATTGTATTTCCCGCTTCGTCCTCAGCAGTGACTTGAAGTTTATGCTTTCCTGCTGTTAAATTCAATGGCGAAACAGCCTGCAAATCTGAAATCACTGTATTATCCAGTATATATTTAACCGATTTCACTCCGCTTAGCTGATCTGCTGCTGTAATTTTTGCAGGTATTGCTGAGTCTGTCTGGTAAAATGATGCCTGTCCATCCAGCGTTATTTCCGGGGCATGCTTGTCGATCCAGACCTGAACAGATTTCACGCTTTCCACATTGCCTGCTAAGTCATAAGAACGGAATTCTACTATATTCTTCCCTTCATCTGAAATGGCGGCATATCCACTTGAAACAGTCCACTCTCCTCCATTAACTCTGTATTCGGTCTTGGCAACACCTGTACCGCTGCCATCGTTAGCGGAAAAGGCAATTTGAACAGTTTCCTTATTATAAACACCCGCTCCAAGCTTGCCGCTGCTTGTAACTGCAGTAACTGGCGGGGCAGCATCTGCAGACTGTATCTGTTCTATAGACACTGGTTTTAATTGATAAGCACCATTAAAAATAGAAGAAATACCTGTAATGTTGACCTGGGAACCTGCAGGATACAATTGTGTTAAACGGTCATAAGAAATGCCTGTCCTGCCGTCAATGCGCACAATGGATTCCTTTCCTTCGGGACTCGCGGCCGTAAATTGAAAAGTGCCTGAACCATTCGCAGGATCATATTTTACTATTTTAAGATTTTCCAGCGTGATAAGCTGCCCTTGATTTTCGTCATTCACAGCATCTTGTACACGAGGCTCAACGCTTGCTGTTCCCGTCTTTTTCAGAGCGACAGGGTCTGTCAGCTCCACTTCTGAATTATAGGTTTTCTTAACCGCAGTTATCTGGACTTTGTCTCCTTTATGATATCCTGCTTCATTTTGGTACACATAAGTCCCGCCTGAGGCATCTTGAAGATAAAAGCCCATTCCTCCGAACACTCCTGGCTCAGAAGTAATCGTTCCTTCAACGGTAACAAGTGTGCCATCCGCGCTTTTTCTTGCATCATTAACAGTTATTGCATCCGGAATGGCAGGCTTGTCCTCAGGAAGCGGTTCTGCCGGCACATCCGCAATTGTTACCGCTTCTGTAACTGCGTTATTGCTGCCTTGCTTCAGCCTTAAGCTCGCAGCACCTTTTGTTCCATTAATATGAACGGTCAGGTCTTTATAAGCTTTTCCCTGGTCATTGGCCGTAACGGAAAAATCAGAGCTGTAGCCCTCTGTTTTAGGCCAGGAGCCATCTTCATTTTTCACCTTAGCAATCTGTGTTCCACCTGATAAATATATGCCCAGCTTTAAGCCTGAAACTGTTTGTCCCGGGTTCAAGCCGCTCAATGAAACCCTGATTTGAAAATCCTGGGATGAAGGCAATGTGCTTTGGTGAATTAGGCTGTATGCAGGATTTGCTGCAGGTGCCTGGGATGAACCATATGATCCTGGCTTGAAGGTGGAAGGATCATACCATTTGTACCCTGCTTGAGGCTGTGACCATGGCTCAGCCTGAGGTTCTGTTGTCGTAGCAGGATTTTCGTTTTCCGCTTTAGTGGCATCAAGAATCAATGGAGTCTTCTGATCCAGTTCGATTCCAGCCTGGCTGAAGTTTGTATAGCTTTCCTTTTCAGCAAGCCATTCAACTGTCTGCACAAGGAATGTGCTGTCGTTTGCTTCTTTAAATCCATCATAGGTAGTTTTCTTTTGTCCCGTTTCCTCTCTAAGGTATTTCGGTGAGGCATCCTCTACAGGAGAAGAATCTCCAATAAATGCAGCTTTTCCTCCGCCAAGCTTGGAAATTGCCGCAAACGGTCCCTCTGCTTTTCCACCGCCGCTGTAAACTCCCTTATCAACAGCTGAGCCCCAGGAAGGTGGATTTTGCGGAAGATAAACCAGGCCCTTGGCTTTTGATGGATCTAAAACAGCCAAAGTAGAACCGGCATGGACTGCTACTGAATTCACACCTTCTGTAATGCCAAAAGACTGTGCAGGAGCTGAAATATCCGACGCATTTACATCACCTACTGCGTTATAGCGGAAACGGATTCCAAAGTTGCTTCCCATCCAATCCGAGCTTTGCACCCCTTGCATCGCCGGGGAATTAGCTTCTTCCTGAGTCATCCCTTTTGAAGGATTATCAAAAGCCCCGCGCCGGTAGCCATTCATTACTTCAGATGCATCCCAGCGATTTTTATTGCGGTCAGCATTATAATGGTCAGCAATGAAAAAGATGCTTCCTCCATTTTGCACATATTGGATCATGGCATCCTGCTCTGATTTTTTATAAGGAATATTTGCTTCACCAATTACGAATACATCATAGTCCTTAAGTTTATCAAAGGTAACGGCCTGTTCACCGTAGTTAAAAGGAATATTGCGGGATAATTCCGATACTGCGAACCCTTTTTCCTTTAGGCCATTAGCAAAATCCGAGAATCCCCCATCAATCACCCAATCCGCTGCTCCGGATGTCTGGCCATGAGTATTGTCAAATAGCACCTTTTTTCCAGTGCCATCAGGCAGCACATTGTCAGCAGCTGCAGCATGGGCATTTGAAGGCGCAAAGCCAAGAGCATTCGCAACCACCATGAGTGTTAAAACCGCAATAGTAAGCCACTTACCGTTAAACCATCTCTCCATTCGTGAATTCCTCCTGAAATTTTTTTGTATTCAACTTGATTATACTTAGTAATAATGTCAATTTCTTCATTATTATTGCCGAAATAGAATATTAATTTTTGAAATTTCAGAATAAAATAGTCTATTTGATTCTTGTCTTTACCAAAATAGGCAAAAAGACCTTCCTGCTTCTATATGAAATAGATTGTCCAAAAGATTCATACTGATCACATCTGGCATGGCAAATAAAAAAGCGCTGCTTAAAGAGCGCTTTTCCTGGCATTCCAATTAAAAAGTGTTATAAACATTTTGGCAGGTTTCAGCTGTCGGTTCATAAAAACAATGAAGTTTATAGCGTCCAACAAAGGGCTGATTGTACCACTGAGAAGGACAATTAGCCGGCGGCCTAAAATACCATAAGCTGTACTTGCCCGGCCACTGCTGTTCTCCATTAATGCTCCTTCGCGCGAGACGCCTTTCCTTGTCCCTGGCACGCTGATAGAAATATCCATGGATCGTGGCTTCAAAGGCATGCGGCTGATAAACCATTTGGGGGATTGTGCGCAATCCTTTAAAATCCGAGCAATTGGCCCTGATTCTGTTGATGCCCACATTACCGACCAGAAGCATTCCTTTAACTCCCTCTCCTTCCCCTTCAGCCCTGAGCAAACGTGCTAAAAGGTCAATGTCTGCAGTTGTCGATTTTACGACTGCCATGATGCAACGCCTCCTATCTAAACATTTATATGGGTTTTTACTGAATGAATGACAGAGGATAAGCAGTTTTTTTATCCCGTTTTAAAGAGCAGCAAAAAGCATGCTGCCCCAAACTGGACATTTGCTGCCAATAAGCTACTTCTTAAAGAAAATGTCCGAAAGTAAACTTATTGTGCCTGTGCAGAGCGAAAGAAAAGGAATAAAATTACATATCCATACTTTTTATTCGCTTCTATAGGCATTATGATTAATTGAAAGCATTCCAATGAAAAGGAGGCGCGGGATGTCGGATTCACAGAGAAAGAAGAAGAAGAAAAAAGAAGAAGAAGAATCCTTTCTTTCTGAATTATTTGGAGAGCTTGTCGGATCACTGATTGAATATGTCATTTTTTGGCCATTTAAGCTTGCTGGAAGGGCTATCGAAAAACTTCTGGGAGGATTTTGGAACTAAAAAGCCTAACTGGCATATATCCTTCTTTGTGGCATTCCCTGCATAAGGTGTGCCATTTTTATCATTCAATATATCTATTTTACGGAGGATTTCTTTACAAATTAACCAGAAAGATATACTATTATCAAATAATATTAATAGAATATTATAATAATTTTTTCCCATGTTCCAGAGCGATTTTATTAGACTTGCCTCTGTTAAAGTTAAAGCTTAAACTTGATGTTGAACCAGCGGAATCCTGGAGGAAAAGAAGATTTAGGGAAATTACTCTGAAAAGGCTTACAAAATCAGGAATTACTTGAGCTATGAATTGGCATTAAAACTGGACATGTATTTCTCATCGTATTAATGTAACACTAATATACTATATTACATAATTAAAAGAAAAGGTGAAGGCTATGAAAAAGAACAGCGATGACTCTCTTTTGCAGAGAGGCTTGGAACAAAGGCATATCACCCTGATGTCTTTAGGAGCGGCAATAGGCGTCGGATTGTTTCTCGGTTCATCATCTGCTATTAAATTGGCAGGCCCGGGAATTCTCTTGGCTTATACTGTCGGAGGAATCATCATTTATTTTATAATGAGGGCCCTTGGCGAGATGGCGGTCAAAAATCCTGTTGCAGGATCCTTCAGCCGTTATGCCAGAGAAACCATCAGCCCGCTTGCAGGTTTTATAACCGGATGGAATTACTGGTTTTTATGGATTGCTACCTGTATGGCTGAAATTACGGCAGTAGGCATTTACATGCAATTCTGGTATCCGGGAACGCCTGAGTGGGCTTGGGCGCTTGGAGCACTTATTTTAATGACACTTATCAATTTCCTTGCAGTCAAGGCATACGGGGAATTGGAATTCTGGTTTTCACTTATTAAAATTGTCACAATCATCTTAATGATAGTCATCGGCCTTGGCATGATCATTTTCGGAATCGGAAATGGCGGACATGCATTGGGATTCAGCAACCTTTATAAAAATGGCGGTTTCTTTCCTCATGGACTGAAAGGTGTGCTTTTATCCTTCCAGATGGTCATGTTTGCTTATCTCGGTGTAGAAATGCTTGGAGTCACGGCAGGCGAAGTAAAAAACCCCAAAAAAGCGATAAGAAAGGCCATCGATACAGTATTCTGGAGAATTCTCATTTTTTATGTGTTCTCACTGACTGTCATTATGTCCATTTATCCCTGGGACGAAATCACTGCCCGCAATAGCCCGTTTGTCTTGACCTTTGAGAAGATTGGCATTCCGGGAGCAGCAGGCATTATTCAGTTTGTTGTACTTACGGCAGCACTTTCCTCCTGCAACAGCGGGATTTTCAGTACAGGAAGAATGCTGTTTAATCTTGCACAGCAGGGAGAATCGCCAAAAGGCTTCAAACGGACTAATAAAGGCGGCGTTCCGGGCCTTGCTGTCATTGTTTCGTCAGCCGTGCTATTGATCGGGGTATACTTGAATTACAGCCTTTCCAAGCATGTGTTCAGCTATGTCACCTCCATAGCAACATTTGGGGCCATCTGGACCTGGGGAACTATTTTGGTCACCCAGATGGTATCAAGGCATAGGATGAGCGCTGAAGAAAAGAAAATGCTTCAGTACAAGATGCCGTTTTACCCTTACTCTTCATATATCTCGCTTGCGTTTTTGCTGTTAGTGACCATTTTATTGGGATTCTCAAAAGATACGAGGATTGCTTTAATCATCGGGCCGCTCTGGATCGGGCTTTTGGTAGTCATCTATTATGCGGCCGGACTTAAGAATCGGAGCTATCAGGCTGCCGCATCAGCAGAAAAGTAATAAGAAGCCCCCGCTTTAATGAGCGGGGGCTTTCTTATTACTTCTAAATCCAGCTCCAGCGCCTAGCCCCTCGAGGTCATAAGTCATGTAAGCAGTGAAGGCAAATAGCGCCTTCTCTTCTTACCTGCCTTATGCTGGTCAGAGGCCCCCAGGATGGGGGTCACAAAGACGTTGCCGCAGGACGCGGCGCTTTTAGTCTTTGTTCCGCTATTCAGGCGCTTCCGCTTTATAGTTTGGCTAGTGCCACATTTTTTGGCAGGACGGTGTTTGTTAATATTGATGTTTCGCGCAGACGGGCCAGATTGTAGGAAGATCCCTCCATGATAGAGGTGTCCAAATATGCCGGGTGGCACATCACTTCAACAAGGGCATTGTCGGATACTTTTTCATGAAGCTTATTAAAGTAGTCCTCTATTGCTCCTTCTCCATAAAAGTCATCTAAAAACACGTCAGAAAAATAGAATACACCCTCCTGCCCGTTTCCCGTTTTCCGAAGCGGCAAACGGTATTTCTTTGAAAGCGAGTCAGCAACAGGCATGATTTCCTTTGTACCGTGCATATGGTGATGGCTGTCAAGATGGGTGGGCTCTAAACCGGATGAAAGGAAAGCCTCAATTTGAGCGGACCATTCACGTTCTATTTCATCCAGTGAAAAGCCGCCATCTTTCAATAGCTGTGACTGTTTCTTAAAATTACCGTTTTGATCCGTCAAACTCCTCACATCCTTCAGCAGCGGACTTCCGCAGGTTAAGACAAGATGGATGCCTGTCTTTAACGAAGGATACTCTTTCGCAAGCTGAATGGCATGTTCGGTTCCTTCCATATTCATCATCATTGTCGCAGAATTCACGATACCAAGAAGGTGACTGTCGAGTATCCCATAATTCACCCCTCTTGAGTATCCAAAATCATCTGCATTCACTATTAAATGAATCATTTACCCACTCCCCGCCGTATATGCTTTTCTGCAAAAAAAACAGTAACTTTGACAGATATTCTGCACCCGGCAGGCATTTTCCTCCAAAACTCGCATTTTCCTTAAAATGATATACGCAAGAATAGCCGTTTTAAACAGATAAAAGACATTCCCTTTTTGGGAATGCCTTCGTAAAAAGGATAGGCTTTTAAGTCATTCACAGGTTTTGCATCAATACAGCAGCCGTTTACTTATTCGCTCTCGTAAATCCGAACTTTTCAAATGTTTTCATCGATTGTTCATTTTGGAGATACTTAAAGAAAAGTTCAGCTTCTTTTGCATGAGCGCTTTTCTTAATCACACCTGCAGGATAAATAATAGGCCCATGAGTATTATGATTTGCTTCGGCTTTAATTTCTGCCTTGCTGGAGATCAGCGCATCTGTTTTATAAACAATACCTGCATCCACATTGCCTGTTTCAACATATGTAAGCACCTGACGTACATCCTTGGCATATACCACTTTGTTTTCTACAGAATTCCAAACCTTTAAATTTTGTAAAGTTTCCTTGCCATATTGCCCTGCCGGTACAGATTCAGGGGTGCCAAGTGAAATTTTCCCCGCTTTCGCAAGATCTTTGAAATCATTAATTCCTTGTTTTGCACCCTTAGGAACAATCAGTACAATTTCATTGCCGACCAGATTTCCCCCTTGATCTTTGTCTATTAACCCTTCATCCACCAGCTTCTTAAACTTATCCTCGGCGGCAGAGAAGAAAAGATCAACAGGGGCGCCTTGGGAAATTTGCTGCTGAAGTGCTCCTGAAGCACCAAAATTATAGTTGATTTTCACATTGTGGTGCTCTTTTTCGAATGAAGTTTTAATCTTATTTAAGCTATCCTGCAGGCTGGCAGCTGCCGACACCGTTAATACTACTTTTCCAGAGTTGCTCTTTTGTTTATCTCGACCTTTGTCCGTTTCATTTTTTCCGCACCCAGCCCCTATGAGGCATATAAGCATGACTAAAGATAAAAACAGATATAATTTTTTCAAACCCCATCGTCCCTTCCATACTAATCATAACTAAATATAACTTATTATCATTATTTGTAACATAAAACAGTTATGAATAATAAGAAAAGCAAATTTCCCCTTGATGAACCTTCGTTTTTTTTCTGCCATATGGGCCATAGATATAGCAGAATAAAAAAAGACTTTAATTCAGCTGGCCCCCTTACTGGGCCGCCTGAATTAAAGTTAATCAACTACATTATTCCGCCAATTCCCTTCCAGAAAAGTAAAACCGGTTTCTTCCATTGGCTTTAGCAGCATACAGTGCCTGATCAGCCAACTTCAAGACCTCTTCAGGATCCTTTCCATCTAATGGCCAAATAGCCCCGCCAATACTGCATCCTATATGTATCACCTGACCTTCAATCAAAAACGGCCTATTTAAAACCGAGATGACCTCTTCGGCCATCTGTCCTGCTTTTTCACGAGGTTGTTTCTGTTCATGCTCTATGACAGCAACAAATTCATCTCCGCCAAGCCTGCAAAGAAAGTCACCGTACCGTAAGGTTTTTCTTATCCTCACCGCGGCCTGCTTTATTAACAAATCTCCAGTATGATGTCCATAGCTGTCATTAACCGCCTTGAAACCATCAAGATCAAAGAAAAGAAATGTCAGCACATGCCCTTTCAGATCCTGCTCTTTCTTTAGTTTATCCATATAAAGAAGCAGAGATATCCTGTTTGGCAGTCCTGTAAGTCCATCATGATAGGCGAGCATCTCCATTTCTCCAAGCTGGGTTTCTTTCTGGCTAAGAGATAACACCATTTCCCGCAATGAAGCGGAAAGGATTTCTATATCTTTTATTCCTTTCATGACAGGAATATCTGTGCTATTCCCGGCACTTACCATGTTGGCTGCAGTGGTAAGGGACTGCAGAGGCTTTGATATTCTCCCTGCCACTGCCCAGCTCAATAGGGCAAAGATAACACTGGAAGCTGCACCCAAGAATATAATAAATCTTTGAAGTTCTTTAGCCTGGGCATATGCAGCAGCCTCAGGCTGGCGCACAATTACAGACCAGCCGAGCCCGGAATAATTTTTGTAACCTTTGCTTTTGGCAAAGCCCGTAACATATTTTTTTCCGTCCGGCCAGGTTACCGCTGCCCAATTATGTCCATTGCCCCGCGCCAGGTTCAGCGGTTTGCCTACCATATTTTTAGGTCCGAGCAGGATGATGTGATCCTTAGAGCTGATAACGAAAATTTCTATACCTTTTCTCTTTCCCTGCATCGGCCTTATAATGTCATCTCTTACTTCTCTGGACCATGTCCAGCTCAGGTGGGCAGCGAGTACACCCTTAAACCTGTTTTGGCTGTCCCTTATCGGTGTGCTGATATCAACAAATTGCAGCGGCTCTCCATTCGGGTTTGGCAATAGCTTAGATAAAAGTACAGCGTCATGGACATCACCTATATACGGCTTTTTGACGGCATTTTTAAATACAGGCCGTTCCGAAATATCTTTATTCGCCAAAATACGGCCGGTAGCTGCTGTCACTACTCCCTTATCATCTGTAATGCCAACCCAGGAAAATGAAGGGATGCGTTTTTTAAGCTGATCAAGTAAATGCTCATCACTATAATCTCCAGCATGCTGTTTTTGTGTTAACAGTTCACTAAGAACATCCACTTCACTGTATCTCGACCACATGAAGTAATCTAATTTATCTGCCATCTGAAAGGCGGCCCCATAAAGCAAGTTTCCAGCCTCCCCCTTAAGCACAGAAGTCGTCCTGCTTGAAATGGCACTGCTTAAAATTGCACAAAAAATAAGAATAAGAAAAGCAAAGCTAATAGCAAAAATAGTTCTTAGTTTCATAGACACAAGTGAGTTCTCCAATTTCTTTATTATTATTAGAAAACATGCTTCAAGGAGCCTGTACTGTAACTTCAGGCTCTCTGCGGCATATTGTATTCATTCTTTAAAATCGTTCATTTTTAAACGACGGCAAAGAGGTTGGGAAAGTTATCATAAATTCCGTTCCCTCGCCTATCCCGCTTTGAACCCTGATGCTTCCGTTCAAGGCGCGGATGATTCCATAAGAAACCATCATGCCAAGGCCGGTTCCTTTCGAGCCCTTTGTAGAATAATATGGCTCTCCTAATCTTTTAAGCTGTTCTTTGTTCATTCCGCACCCGGTATCCTTGATCCTGATATCAATCTGCTTTTCTGAGTAGTCTGTTTCGATGGTCAATATTCCGCCATCAGGCATTGACTCAATTGCATTTTTTATCAAATTTAAAAAGCATTGATGAAATTTTTGACGATTTCCCTGAATGGTCCCCACTACTGCAAATTCTGCAATTATTTCAACTGAAAATTGATTCGCAAGCGGCTGTAAAACGTTTATGACATGCCTTAGCTCTTTTTTCACATTCACCTCTTCCACATATTCAAGTGCAGGTTTGGAAAAGGTCAGGTAATCCTGGATGACTCTTTCAGCCGATTTCAATTCATCTTTTACCAGGGAGAGATACTGATTTCTTTTCGCTGCGCTAATTGATGATTCCTGAAGAAGCTGTACAAACCCAATTGCTGCGGTTAGCGGGTTCCTGATTTCATGTGATATGGCAGCACCCATTTGTTCAACCGCCTGCAGCTTTTCAGCTTTAATAAGCTGCTGATACATATGCAGATTTTTAATGACAAATTCAATGGAATAAGAAATCATAAATACGCCAAGCGGAGGAACAGCCATGTATGCGAAATACACATCCACCCAATTAGAGCGGGGCTGCAGGTATCCCAGCGGAACTACAGTCAAAACACTGATAAGAAAGGTAAGTGACACAGAAAAACCGATGCGCCTCCTTGGTCCCTGTTTCCAAAACCAGGGGTAAAGCTTCCATAAAGTTATTGCCAGCGGCACGTAGAAGCCAAGAGTAAAATAAAAGCCCTGATTGACTCCGTAAAAATAGCGGATTAAGATGACAGCCAACGAAGCAAGCGGCCCAATCCCTAAATAAAGGCCGCCTATCACTATAGGGACCTCTCTTAAATCAAACCGGATGTTTGGTGCTGCTTCATACGAAAAATACAGGCACATCCACAGGGATGCAATGAACCAAAAAATAGCAGATGATTTCGAAAAGGGCATTTCCCTTCTCCTATCTGACCAAATCAAGTAAATGAACAAAAAAATAAATAATATCACAAGCGTAAAGAAAAAATGCTTTGTCATTTCCATTCTGATCACCGCCTAAAGAGGTTCCTATGGAAAAATTCTACAGGTTTTTTCAATCTAGAACAATCCTATAATAGGTTATGTCGAATAATATTTTTTTCAGCCATGAATGACGATGCAAGTTCATCTGCCGTAGTTTTAACGGCAATCATGAAGAAAAACATAAAAAATACTCTTTCTTTGCTGAATGGAAACTTGTTTTGTCGCCTTGGAAGGAACCTGAAAGTTCTTAGAGAACTGAATGTTCTAAGGAGGGATCTTATGAATACAGTTGCAGCAGCAGAATTATTAGGAGTTTCACCAAGGACCATCCAGCGCTGGGTGAAGCAGTTTAATCTCAAAATGGAGAAAAACGAACTGGGGCATTATTCGTTTACCGAGGAGAACATCAATCAATTAAGAGAAATACACGCGCAATCAGCAAATCCTATATCCCCTGCTGATCATAAAGATAACGAAAAGCCGAGAAGAAAAGGAAAAATTGATGCATCTGAAGATAGCCGCATTGCTGAAAATCTCATGGCCCGGTTCAATGAAATGGAATCTAGGCTCGAATCAAAGGCAGATTCGGTAGTCACTTATCAAATACTCCAGCATCGGCGGGAAATAGAAGATCTGCAAAGCCAAATCAAGGCACTAACTAAACGCCTGGAAAAAGCTGAAAATACTGCAAAAGGCACTTCTTCATCACCCGCTGGGGATATGGCCATTTTTGACGGCGGCAGCCCGCAAAAGAAACAAAAAAAGAAAAAGCTGCTTAGCACCCTATTCAGTTTTTGAAAGCACAGCACTTTTATGGTGCTGTGCTTTCCCCTTTCATGAACACCTTCAGCTTCAGCCTTTTTTTCCTATATAAAGCAAATGTGATGAGATGCCTAATATATACGGATCTGATGCTTTTTCTACAATCAATCTTCTAACCTTGCTTAATTCTTCCTGTCCAGCCTGCTCCCAATAATTCCAGCTTTCCTGGCTGAGTGCTGCACCAACGTTGGATCCAATCAGTTCCAGAGTGCGAAAACCCTGGGACTCCATGAACGGCTTAATTTCTTCCAGTTCAAAATAATAAACTCCTGTAAATCGTCCTGGGTCAGCATGATTGAACAATCCGGTTGAATTAAACTCGTTAATAGAATCCATTTTGTCATTAGGCTTCCATGAGAGCGGATTTTGCAGGGAGGTAATCAAATGCCTTACCCTTGACATACATGCCACAAAAACAATTCCGTTTTTTTTCGTAACTCTGTGAAGCTCACGGACAGCCTGGATTCTGTCCCTTTCCTCCTGCAAATGATAAAGCGGGCCAAGCATAAGTGATGCATGATAAGTATTTTCAGGCAAGCCTGTTAACTGCCTGGCATCTCTTGCATAAAATCCTTCAAACTGGTGTGATACATTCTGTTCCTTCGCTTTTGCCTGTGCAGTCTCTACCATCTTGGGAGTCAGGTCGGTTAAAGTAACCCTGTAGCCCTCATCCGCCAGCTTAAGTGCATATTTTCCGGGCCCAGCCCCATTATCCAGCACCCGGCCCTTTTTTGGAAGGTGCTTTTTCATATAGTGCCAATTAACCTGGAACTCCAGCGGCTCCCTGTCAAGGCGCCCCCACTCGTCATAATTACTATAATAGGAAATTATTTTATCTGTTATATTCATTTTCATCCTCCCCAAACTATGAGCATTGTTTGCATATGATGATATTCTGCTAAATGAATGAATATCCTTTATTTTCCTCTTTGCTATTTCCTATTTTATTTTTGCTTCGATTTTCTTGTTTTGACCAATTTTTGAGGAGGCTGCTTTCTGATCCATTTTATATACTTTTTAATTTCTTCATCATCCTGAAGTAAACCAATGGTATACATCCGTACAGCCAATTCTTTATTTGAATACAGAGCATGTATCTGTTTGTGGCAGGGCTTGCACAATAAAGCCGTAGGCAGATGGCTTCCCCCTTCTTCCCTTGGTGTTAAATGATGAATGGTCAGTTCTGTATGATTCCTTCCGCATAATTCACACTTGCCGTTCAAATTCCATCATCCCTCTCTCTGATTTATTAAGTGAACCTCCATCAATGGAGGGAAACCTCTCAACCTCTCATCTCCTGCTTTAAATCCTTCGAATAACCCTGTCTTGACGCTATCTTAACTGCCGTGAAGCGGGAAAAGATATATGCAGATATACCATGAGTATTGCCCTGATCCTTCACTTAATGCCTGAAAAGAGGCAAGGCTCTATCCTAAAGCCCTATACTGATAAGATGCCAGTCTATATCTCACGGTAATGAAAAATTGACTTAGGTCATATCCTTCTCTACTATCTTAATGAATGGCTCTGTTAAACCTGCCTGATGATTTCCGCTTAAGGCGATCCTCAGCAGGCAAGTTCTTCTCTTGCATCTGCCGTGTCCTTAACCCGCTTTCACGCAGTCCTGCAACTATCGTGCTAATCATCATTAAGCTGCATTCAACTGAGCTTAACAGAGCATATGAATAAAAGTTTTGGAGGAACGGCCCGTATGAGTCAATCACTACTGCAAATGAACACGATCTTTATCAGTATTTTAATAGAAGCACTGCCATTCATCTTATTGGGAGTTTTAGTTTCCGGTGTGATACAGATTTTCGTCACTGAAGAGATGATTGCAAAGATCATACCAAAAAACCGTATCTTATCTGTTATTGTATCCACCCTGCTTGGAGCTCTGTTTCCAGCATGCGAATGCGGCATTGTCCCGATTGCAAGGCGCTTAATATCCAAAGGAGTGCCGCTTCATGCAGCGATCGGCTTTATGCTGACCGGGCCTGTCATTAATCCAATCGTCCTTTTTTCCACCTTCATCGCCTTTGGGAACAGCTGGAAAATGGTGCTGTACCGTGGAGGCATTTCCTTTTTGGTTGCATTGATTGTCGGACTTATTATTTCTTATCAATTCAAAGAATCCCAATTGAAGCATGAACATGTATCCCATGTTCATATGGATACCTTTAAGTCAAAGCTTATGGCGATGCTCAAGCACTCTATTGAAGAGTTCTTCTCGGTAGGAAAATACCTCATCATAGGGGCGCTGATTGCCGCAGCCGTCCAGACGTTTCTTAAAACATCTGTACTGCTTGATATTGGGCAGGGCCAGGTATCTGGCAACATGGTCATGATGGCAATGGCCTATGTGCTGTCTCTTTGCTCTGAAGCGGATGCCTTTGTTGCCAGCTCGTTCAGGAGCACCTTTTCCACAGGCTCTCTGGTAGCCTTCCTTGTGTTTGGTCCCATGCTCGACATTAAAAATACCATCATGCTGCTGGGCACCTTCAAAGTGAAATTTGTCCTTTATCTGACGCTGTACATCATCCTTTCGGTTCTTGGCCTTACTTTATTGTTTAAATTTTAAAGAGGTGTTTTTTTATGATTCGGTTACTTATCTTGATTGGCTTTACTTTTTTATTCATGCATTTGCATGCCTCTGGAAATATTTCGAAGTATATTAACATGAAATATGCCTATATCTCGGAAACCGCCATCTATATTTTGGCTGTTTTCACCTTGATTGGATTATATTTATATGTAAAAGAAGATGACAAAAAAAGCTGCAGTGATGATTGTCATTGCGGCAGCGATCATTCCCATGAAAACAAGGGCTGGAAGAAATATCTGACGTATATTTTATTTCTGATTCCGGTCTTCACAGGGCTTTTCCTTCCTGTGGCAACCATGGATTCAAATATCGTCGCAAAAAAGGGATTTCATTTCCCTGTCTATAATGACACAGACCAGTACAGCCAGCATCAATTTCTCCAGCCCAATACCAGTCTGTACTATGGAACTGACGATTATCAGACTCTTATGGACCGTTCATTGAAAAAACTTGATAAAAAGGGAAAGCTTGAATTGAACGACAGCAACTATCTGAATGATCTCGAAACCATCTATAATTATCCTGGGGATTTTACAGGCAAGACCATTAAACTGAATGGCTTTGCCTACCATGCTGAGGATGTGGCAAAAAACCAGATCTTCCTGTTCCGCTTCGGAATTATACATTGTGTGGCCGACTCAGGCGTGTTCGGCATGCTGATTGATCTCCCGGAAAACGTAAAAACCAAAAATGATGATTGGCTTTCTGTCACAGGCGAATTAGATACCGTATATTATCAGCCATTCAAAAAAACAATCCCTATTCTTAAGGTAAAGTCCGTCCAAACGATCAGCAAGCCGGAAGATCCTTATGTGTACAGAAAATATTAAAACTATAGAAGTGGAGACAGACGCAATGCTTACCCTGCTGCTTCAGGAAAAGTTCGAGCAAAACCGTGACACAGCACAGGCTGTGCCGATGAGCAAATATATGAAAAACCTGTTCCCTTTTTTAGGAATAAAAACTCCACTGAGAAACGAACTAACCAGACAATTTTACTCTGAAACAGAAATATTAAAGAAACCCTTTCTTCCGGAGCTTGTTCTTGAGCTTTGGGAAAAATCTGAGCGTGAATATCAATATGCGGCACTGGACTATATCAGCAAAAAACTGAACGTGCTGTCAAAAGAACATTTCCCCCTGCTAAAACAGCTTATTACAGAAAAATCCTGGTGGGATACGGTAGATGCGCTAGCAGCAAAGCCTGTTGGAAAATTGGCTTTCCATTATCCGGAACTGATTGCTGAGAACCTAGATGAGTGGAGCACTTCCAATCATCTTTGGCGCAAGCGGACTTCCATTCTTTTTCAGCTTAAATATAAACATCAAACAAACGAAGAACTGCTTTACCGGTATATTCTGCAAAATGCAAACAGCAGGGAATTCTTCATTCAAAAAGCTATAGGATGGGCGCTGCGCGAGTATTCCAAAACAGCACCTGACTCAGTAAGACAATTTATCGGCACCCATACATTGGCCAGGTTAAGCATACGCGAGGGCAGCAAATATCTATAGCCGAAATGGCCTGCACTTCATCATAGAAAAGGGAAGACATCAAATGGTGCCTTCCCTTTTCTTATGCTATGGTTTCAATGTCAAGATATCCCCCTTAGGGTTTTTAAGGATTGTCTTATGATACGTTCCATTTGCCCAGTCATCCATTTGGTCATGATACCATCTGGATTTTACATTTCCTGATTGTCCAGGCCCGACAAGATGATAGGCTTCGTCCATATGGCTAAGATCTATTACAAATCGCCAGGAGCCCCCATGATTCACTATTCCTTCCTCTGTAAATGCAGCAGCCTGGACAGTGACACTGCTTCCCCCAACAGGAAAGGGTGCCTCCCTGTTAAATAATAAATTCAGCGGCGCGACACTTGAGAGTGGATGGGTAAATTGAATTTGATGATAATCTCCCCATTTCCAATCCTCCATTTTTTCCCCTTGCAGTTTTCCAGCCTGTTTTATTGTCTTTTCAAGGGACAGTTCCAGAACTTTTCCCAATCCTCCCGCTTCCTTCACCCAGGGGCCCGGCTTTCCTTCAAGCCCTCTTCTCAGCAATTCATCTACTGCCTGTTTTTTGCCTTTAAAAAGCTTTAACGTATCTTCAGGTATTTGCTTTGACAGCAGCACATCTGATATATTCTGCATCCACAGGTTAAAGATCAGCGGGGCAGGGGAATCCTTCGAGTCAATAAAATTCCAATCTTTTAAGATCGCCAGCGCCTGCTTATCCCTGCTGCTTTTAATATGTTTAAGTTCTTTACCAAATTGCGGAACAAACTCCCTTGCCTGCAGATTCATTTGATCCATCTGCAGATTTTCCATATCCTTCACAGTCAGGTGATCGTTCGCTTTCAGCACTTCCTGTATGCGCATTTGTCTGTACGGCTGGGCCCAGTTATTCGAGATATGATACGGATAGTCATCGGAAATCACTTTATTGTTAGCGGTTGAAATGAAGCCTTCACTTGGATTGACCGTTTTTGGCAGCTCATTGAATGGAATATAGCCCTTCCATTCATACTCATCCGTCCAGCCAGGAACCGGAAGCATGCTGTCGCCTTTTTTCCGGATTGGAATTTTTCCATTTGCCTTATAAGCTATTGTCCCGTCTTTTGAAGCAAATACAAAGTTTTGGGCCGGTGTCTCAAATTTCAGCAGTGCTTTTTCAAAGCTGTTCCAGTCCTTCGCTTTATTCATTTTCAGCACTGCCTCCAATTCAGAGGAAGGATCTAAGGCGGTCCACCTAAGTGCCAGAACCGTATTCTTTCCGCTTTCGCCCGCAAATTCGGATATGACTGGCCCATGCCGTGTTACCGTTACCTTATAGTCGATTGTTTTTTTATCTTTTATTTTTATTGGCTCGCTGACGATAGATGCCTTTTCCCACTTGCCCTTATAGTAAAATTCATTCTTCCGCACCGGATTTCTTCTCTCTATATACAGATCCTGGACATCAGGGCCTGTGTTGGTGACTCCCCAGGCAATATTCTCGTTATGTCCAAGAATAATTCCTGGAACGCCCGCGAAAATGACCCCGCTTACATTTACACTCGGGGCTTCCAGATGCATTTGATACCATATTGAAGGAGTTGCAAGACCCAGATGAGGGTCATCCGAAAGAAGAGGTTTTTTGGATGCCGTTTTTTGGCCGCTGACTACCCAGTTATTGCTTCCGTTGTATTCGAATGGAGTAACTGCGTGTGCAAAGCTTTTTTCAATATTCAGTTCTGATTTCCCGATAATATATGGTGCGCTTCTTGGATAGCTTGGAAAAAGATCATATGCTTTATTCTTTGGGAAAGTCTGGAGCAAATATTGCCTAAAGGCCTGATCCTCCCAGTTTCCGCCTAAATCAAACGCCATATATTTTCCGATGGTGAGGCAATCTGCAGGCGTCCAGGGTTCTGGCTTATATCCAAGCAGTTTAAATTCAACCGGCCATTTCCCATTTTCCTTTAGTTCTTTAATATAAGCATTTACTCCTTCTGAAAAGGATTGAAGAGCTTCCTTTCCTTTTGGAGAATATTGCTTATAAGATGATTCGGCAGCCCTTCTTAATCCCAGTGTGCGGAAAAACTTGTCATTTTCTGCAGTTTTGTCGCCAATCACCTCGCTCAGCCTGCCCGAAGCCTGCCTCCTGCTCAAATCCATTTGAAACAATCTGTCCTGTGCCTGTATGTAGCCCTGTGCCATAAACAAATCATGTTCATTTTTTGCTTTAAGATGAGGGACACCGCTTGAATCTCTAATGACAGTTACTGACCCCAAAAGGCCCTGCAGCCCGATTTCCCCTTTTGTTACAGGCAGTGAACGGGCGAGATAAAAATTCGCGCCGGCAAACGCGGCGAGCAGCAGCACTGCCGCTATGCCCAGTACCCATAAAAGCCGTTTTCCTCTCTTTTTCTTCGTTTTTATCTGAGGTACAGCAGCATCAGCCATTTTCAGTCCCTTCTTTCCAATTTTCATTTTCCCGCTTTATCACCCGCAATCCATCCTCTCTCTGCTATGGAAAGTTCTGCAATCAAACCTAAATGAAGATTGCCCTAAGCGATCCATTCAACTGGCCGCCAGCCAAAATGGGGCTGCGGGAATACACTGTAGACGCATTTCTATTATATTCTCTGTTACCATGCTTATTTCCTAATTTTACTATCCTGTTTTTCTCTGAAATCAAAAAAAGCAGAGACATCAAGTCCCTGCTTTTTCTGCCTATTCACCATCCAGCTGATAGTTCTTTAAAGCGGCAGTCAAACTGGAATAGACAGCGATATTGTCCATGTTTATTTCCAGTTCTTCAATTTTTTCTTTTATTTGCTGGCCAATGCCTATAAAAGCTGTTTCCACTTTTATCTTTTTCAGCATAAGAGACAGCTGGCAAATTTGCTGCATAGAATCATCCGCACCGGTTAACCCTGAAAAATCAATGAAGAGCAGACTGACATTTTTGGATGCGCAGTGGGCGATAATATGTTCTTTTATCACCTTGGCCCTTTTCGTATTCATTTCTCCAAACAGCGGCATTAAATAAGCAGCTGAAGATATCGGTATGATTGGTACGGTAAGAGAATAAATAATTGTATTCTGCGCATCGATTTTATTGGAGCTCTCTTTCTGAAAAAAGCCTAAAAGCGCTTCTGTAATTTCGTCAAAGGCTATATAAACAAGATCGCTCCATAGCATAATTTCCTGATTGGAAATTCTGCCGGAATTCATCTCCACGAATTCACCAATGGCCTCCCAATATATCCCCCGGAGCTTTTTCACCTGATGGGCCAGCTCAGAAATCGAAGAATCCTGATTTCCATGCTTGGCCACCTGTTCAATCCAATCCTGCAAAGATGAAAAAAACAGCCCTCTATCTACTAAAAAGACCTTATGCAAATGGATGATGAACAGCTGGCTTTGCACCCGCAGTTCATCAAGCCTGACTGAATCAGACGAGGTAAACAATGAATCAAAATGATGATTAAATGTTTCAATCCACCGGTCTGCAATATCCGTTGAACGATCCAATAAAAAGTTATATAATTCCTTATTATTTTGCATCCTACCATCCCCAATATAAAAGCAAAAGCAAGGAGAGAAAAAGCTGCCCGGCTTTCCTTACTTTATGTCCAGCTTAATCAAGCAGTTTATACCATACTCCCTTTTTATTATCTTCAAAAAAGGAAAAGCAAAACATTATTTTACTATTTCCGGCGCATCAGGAACGCCTGAAGTACTTTGCGCCTATTTGGCCTGTGCGGCCAGGGCCATGCCTTTTTCATTAAATAAATCATACATTGCCTGCCTGAAGGTTCCAAACGTTTTTACATCATTAACAAGCCCCAGTTCTACGATCTTTCTAGCCGCACCTGGAGAAAACCCTGCAAATCGCGGTTCAGTTCCTATCAATTTCAATGATTTCACCAGCTGATCCAGAAGATGAAACATAAAGGCATCCACATCCTCCGTCAGTCCGGAAAAATCCAGAATAATATACTCAGCATTATTTTCAGAACAGCTTCCGAGCACATTCATCTGAATAGCTTCCATCCGCGAAGCATCGATCCTGCCAATGAAAGGGACCAGCAGGGTGCCTTCTAAAACAGTCTGGACAACAGGAGCAGAAAGTTCTTCTATTAACATTTTATTCTCTTTAATTTGCAGTGCCGCATCATCCGCTGCTGCTGCATTTTCCTTAAAGCTTGCAATATAGCATTCACTGATGCTGATTATGGATGCATCAAGCACTTGATCTACAATGGAAGCTGCCTGAAGCAGCGCATTTGCAGATAATCGCTGCTGATTTACTTCTTCCTCGAAAAAATTCCAGAATGCTTGACGGGCCGTCTTCGTGTTTTCTAGTGCAGATTCAAGAGTATGCCCAGAAAAAATGAGTATCTCCCCAATTTCCTTCGCCTTTTTTTTCATTTTATCGATGGCTGTACCCAGGTCCCCTGACAATGCTTCAGCATGGATTCCGATAAGCTCGCTCCTGATTTTTACCATATCATTCCGGGAAATTTCTGAGCCTTCATATCCCGCGCCCATCTTTTCAGCCATTTTAACTTTTGCGGCGCTTAATCTTGTTCCTATATTTTCTATATTTTTCATAGAATCCTCCAGATTGTTATATCTATATACCCAAAACCATCGCTTTATATGTAAAAACATTACACTTTGTTTCTGTAAAATGCCACTATATTAGTTTTACAGACAGTATTCAGCACATTCTCTCCCGATGACGGAAAAATTTTTGTTTATAAACCAGTGAATCGGGAATACCACCATTAATATAAAAAGGAAGGTGATTAAAAATGGATGAACTGAAAAAAGGCTTCATTAAACGCTTTGAAGGTGATTACGGAATTGTGGAAATAGACGGTGAAACCGAAGGCATACCAACAAATCTTTTTCCAGCGAATGCAAGACCTGGAGATTCTGTAGAACTATTCGGAACCATGATTACCATTATTGAAAACGAAACAGAAAAGCTGAAAATCGAAATGGAAGAAATCATTGCCGGCATTTAATTCATGTTTATCAGGAGCCTCTCCGGGTATGGAAATACTACATGATGCATACTTCCGGGAGGGATTAGATGAGCGAAAACAGAAGAGACTACGAAGCCGAGAATATGACTGATTTGGTCAGGCTGATTAATTCAAAGAACAACGCTGGAAGAATCAAAAAAATTCTTACCGAGCATAAACAAAAAAAAGAAGCCTCTAAAAAGAGAGGCTGAAAAATAAAGCAGCCTGGCCCCCTTTTATGGGGGCTAATTGCTATTTCTGGCCAGCCAATATGATCAGGTATATGACCACTATAACCAAAACACCTGAAATGCCGGCGCCAATCATAGAAAACCATCTTGCTTTTCTATCTTTTTCCCTGAAGATTCCCGTTACGCATAAAAAACAGGAAAGATAGGCAAGCAGCAAAAATATCAGCCCAATCGCCCCGTATACCAGCATCGGCAGGGAGAATTTCAGCCGGACCAGCGCATACAGCACAGTTCCGGTTAAAAGGGCAGCCACACTCAAATAAAAACCCGCAATACCTTTTTGCAATGCTCTAACACCCCATGAAACCAGTCTGATAGTATCATAACATCTTTTGCGTGCATACGATGCTGTATTTTTTCGGACGAACCTCCTGCTATTATGTATATAGTACAAATACCTCTACTTTTTTCTCTGTATATCGGTCACATGATTCCCCTTATACTCAATATAAACTGTATCCCCTACACGATAGTCAAGATACCGGCTGCAATCGATTTCCAGCGTTTTACCGTTGCTGAACTCCATCGCGCATGAATTGCCTTCTGCTGTTTTGGAAACGCTGATTACTTTTTTGGTTTTAAACCCCACAGCTTTTCCGTTTGCATATTCGGGATAATACTTTTCATTAATCCGCACCTTTTCCATACCGGAAGAATCCTGAAAAAAAACAAAAAGCAAAATGGCCAGCATACCAGCTAATCCTGCGAGTACAGATGATTTATATTTCAATTTATCTATTAACCTCTCTTCTTTTCAAAATGAGCTCTCTATGTATTTATCCCATTTAAGAAAATATATTCATAAACTGCAAAAAATATGACGGGCGAGTTTTAGATTAATAAGAGAAGATGCCTCGAAGCCTGCAATGACTCAGCTGTCTTCCCGCAAAAAAGCACTTTCTGTTTTGCCGATGAATAGTGCCAGAACAAAGGCTGAAGCAAGCAAAATGCCAGCCGCGCCGATTACACCTCCCCATCCATAGCTGTGAAGGAACACCCCTCCTGCGGCACCTATTAAGCTCGACCCCGCATAGTAAAATAGCAGATAAAAAGAAGAAGCCTGTGCTTTTTCATTTTTATTTGCCAATATTCCAACCCAGCTGCTCGCGATAGAATGGGAACCAAAAAAACCGAATGTAAAAGCAGTGAGCCCAGCAATTTTCATCACAATGCTTCCGCTTAACGTCAATGCGCCTCCCGTTATCATCAACATTATTCCTGCAGATATGACTCTAGTTCGGTCCATCCGGTCAGCAAGCTTGCCCATCCAGGCAGAACTGAAGGTGCCTGCAAGATAAATGATAAAAATAAATCCAACGAGGGTCTGCGACAAGTTATAGGGAGGCTCCATAAGCGGAATTCCTGCATAATTATATACGGCCACAAATGAACCCATTAATAAAAAACCAATGGTATAGAGGATCAGCAGCCCTCTATTTCTCAAGTTGTGAATCAGAGAACTTTTTATGCTTCTGAGCGATATCGGGTTTGCCATGATATGTTTTGAGGACGGCAGCATCATCCAAAAGGCCATGCTGATCAGCAGGCTTAATGCCCCCAGACAGCCTATTGCAATATTCCAGTTCAGGAAATCCGATAATGAACCCACAATCAGCCTGCCCGCAAGTCCGCCGATGCTTGATCCGCTGACATAAATCCCTATTACATAGCCAAGGCTCTTCGGATGGAATTCCTCAGTAATATAAGCCATGGCAATGGAGGGGAATCCGGCTAATGCCGCTCCTTGTACAGCACGGATGGCAAGGAGCAGGGGAAGGCTGTGAACAAAGCTGACGCTGATTGAACATAGAGCTGATAAAGTCAATGCAGTCCCCATGATCCGTTTTCGGTCACCAATCCCAGAAAAAATCGATATAATGAACAAACATATGGCAAGCATGCCAGTGGAAAAAGAAAGTGCAAGACTGGCTTTTGCTGGCAGTATATGAAATTGCTCTGCAATGACCGGAATCACCGGCTGTGTACTGTATAAATCTGCAAACGTTACAAAGCTTCCAAAAAACAAAGCCAGGATGGTTTTTCTGTACAGTTTTCCTGGCGGTGATATATACTCCATATCCATTCAGACCTTTCAAGTAGAAAATTGTTCTTTATCTTAATCCTTTTCTGTGTGTGTGTCCAATGTACAGACTTCAGCATTTTTAAATGAGGGCTTTTTGAAAGAACCCTTCCTGCTCTTTCGCACTGCCATTATTGTCTGACAGACTTCGAAATTAAACGGCCCGCATCTGGAAAACTAAAAAGCTTCATCATAAAAATTATGATGAAGCTTTTTTATTAACGCTGATTAAGATGGCTGTGTTTTTTACCATAAAAGAGATAAACAGCAAGTCCTACGATCAGCCATATGATAAAGGAAATCCAGGTAATCGCAGGCAGGCTTAATGTTAAATACACACAAAACAAGGCGCTAATTGCAGGTAATACCGGCACGAAAGGAACCCGGAAAGATGCTTTGATTTCGGGATGCTTTACCCTAAGAACGATAATCGCTATTGATACCAGCGTGAAGGCAGCAAGAGTGCCCATGTTCACCAAATGTGCAAGGGTCGTCAGGTCGACAAATCCTGCAATGGCAGCAGCAACAATGCCAGTCAGCCATGTATTTGAGAAAGGAGTTTTGTACTTTTTATGGACCACAGACAAACGCTTGGGAAGAAGTCCGTCACGGCTCATTGAATAAGACAATCTTACCTGGGCATAAATCAGGGCAAGCAATACAGTCGTAATTCCTGCAACAGCTCCTACTGAAATAATTCCTGCCATCTGATCCTGGCCGACAGCTTTTAATGCAAAAGAGACAGGATCTCCGACATTTAATTTTGTATAGGGCACCATTCCTGTCAGGATAAGGGAAACAACCATATATAAAATTGTACAGATACCAAGGGAAGCAATGATTCCAATTGGCATATTTCTTTTTGGATTTTTCACTTCTTCAGATGCCGTAGCAATGACATCAAACCCAATATAAGAAAAGAAAACTGTTGCGGCACTTGTAACAATCCCTTTAAAGCCAAATGGAGCAAACGGAGTCCAGTTCTCAGGTTTGACATAACCAGCCCCCGCTGCAATGAACGCCAGGATGACGGAAAGTTTTATAACTACCATTACATTATTAAATCTTGTACTCTCTTTGACACCTCTGCTTACTAGTGCTGTAATCAGCAAGATAATAATAACGGCCGGAAGATTAATAATTGCGCCCTTCCCTGTCCCGGGTGCCTGGGTTAATATATCTGGTATGTATATGCCAAAACCGGCAATCAGCGACTGAAAATAAGAGGACCAGCCAGTAGCCACGGCTGAAACAGCCAAAACGTATTCGAGCATGAGGTCCCACCCGATCAGGAAGGCAAAAATTTCACCAAGGGTAGCGTATGTATAGGTATACACACTCCCTGACACCGGAACAGCCGACGAAAACTCGGCATAGCACAAAGCAGCCAGGGCGCAGGCAACACCAGCGATAATAAATGAGATAAGCAGCGCAGGACCTGCACTTTTTGCAGCGACCACTCCTGTAATCACGAAGATGCCCGTCCCGATTACGCAGCCTACTCCCAAAAAGATTAAGTCCAGCAGACCTAACGAACGATTCAATTTTTTCACTTGGCTTTTTGCCACCAAGTCAGGAATTGACACTTTACGAAAGATTGAGTTCATATAATTCTCCTTGAATGCTAATTTAGTTAAGAGATTGAATTGTCTAAATATTTTAATTTTTTAACGATTCAATATTTAAAGGATATTGTCGTTCTTTGTCGAAGTCAAGACTTTTATCGTAAAATAATATAATAAGGTCTTTTTTATCAAAAATAAACCAATGACTTACAAAAAAGCGCAAGCGCCTTGATCAGCCCGTGTAGCAAATAGAGTTTTGACCTTAGAGGCGCTTTTTGCCTCTCAGGGCAAAACATCTACCAAGGAACGAAGGCTAATTACTCTGCGTCCTGCAGAAACGCCTTCATGACCTGCATCGTGCAGGCCTCAGCGGGCTAGGCGCTGGAGCTGGATTACAAAAAAGCGCAAGCGCCTGTTTGAGGAACAAAGACTCAGAACGCCGCGTCCTGCTGCACCGTCTTTGTGACCCCCATCCTTCCCTGCTTCCACTAAATTTTAAAAACAGGCTTTCAAATCCGTTTATTTTTGAAGCAGGGATGACACTCTGGAATATACACGGAAAGCCCCTTCATTGCGCTCCTAATATCTTACCTTTTAAATCATCTTTTCAAACAATCGCAGGCGCAAGCAATTCTGAAGCGGACATTAGATCCTTGTAAGGACTCCCTTGCGAAAGATTTAAAAAATCCCCGTCTCTGGAAAAGAGACGGGGATGCCCGCGATTTACTCGTTTATTTCAGAAGTGTCTTCTGCCTTTCTAGAGCGGAATCCCTGCTGTCCCTGCCCGTGTGCCATCCTTTGCTGTCTGCTCTTTTATTTTCGGAAAATCATCTTTTCGGTTACTCTTGTTTTTCAGTTTCTTTTTAAGTGTAATTTCAAAGACAAGGGAATAGAATAATAACTAATGTAAAACAAGGAGGGTGACACATGAAGAATGTATGTATATTTGCCCACAGAGGTTCCAAAGGAACACATCCTGAAAATACCCTCTCTGCATTCGAAGAAGCTTTGAGAAGCGGTGCAGACGGGATTGAGCTTGATGTCCACCTAACCAAAGACGGGGAATTGGCAGTAATCCACGACGAAACTATCGACCGGACCACTACCCTGTCAGGCTATGTAAAGGACTATACAGCCGAAGAGCTGAAAATGGCTGATGCGGGAGTGAAATTTTCTCCTTCTTTTAAAAATGAAAAAATACCTTTGCTGAAGGAAGTATTTCAATGGGCCTCAGGCACCTCACTTATCATTAATGTTGAACTGAAAAATGATAAATTCCCTTATGCAGGATTAGAGGAAAAGGTTATAGAGCTTATCCGCGGATATTCCTATGAAAAGAGGGTCATCCTTTCTTCTTTTAACCATGAATCTATCAGTATAGCCCAAAAAATAGCTCCTGAAATCGAAAGTGCCCTTTTATTTGAAGGACTTCCGGTTAATTTTGAAGAAGTGCTTAAAACTAAGCAAGGAGCAGGCTTTCATCCAGCACTGGCCGCCCTCACAAAGGAAATCACAGCAAAGGCCCAGACTTTAGGCTGCAAGGTCCGCCCTTATACAGCGAATTTAGAAAGTGATATTATCTATCTTCTGGAGCTTGGTGTTGAGGGATTGTTTACCGATTTTCCTGCAAGGGCCATCAGGCTTGCATCTAAATTCCAGGAGGGCAAGAACTAAGTCTTTTACTGTGCACAGCTGCCATTTCATAGATTTCACAGTTATATTTCCAATATATAATTAGATTCATTCAAGCGGTTTTTTCCTTTGATATCATTATATGAATTTCCCCGCATAAAATGATTATAGCGTACACGCCCTAACAAAATGACCTTAAAGCATATGGCGAACGTGATTAATTAGGAGGGAAGCTGATGCAAATACATGTGGTTGCTTCTAATGAAACTCTGTCAAGCATTGCCCAGGCGTATGGAACCACTGCTGAAAGAATCGCAGAAGCAAATAAAGTGCCAAATCCTGACCGTCTGGTTATCGGGCAAACACTTGTTATTCCGATTACCGGCCGCTTTTATTTCGTCAAAACCGGTGACACGCTTTGGAGCATATCGAGGAAATTTGGAATTTCATATGAAGAGCTTGCCAGAATTAATGGAATTCCGGTCAATCAGCCGCTTTCCTCCGGCTATCGCCTATATATACCGCCAATGCCAAAAACGGAACGGGAATTCAATGGTTATGTAGAGCCTCTTGGAACAAGCGTTACAAAAGCACTGGAAAACAGCGCAATAGAGGCAGCACCTTACTTAACCTACCTGGCTCCCTTCAGTTTTCAGGCAAAGCGGGACGGCAGTTTGAAAGCCCCTCCTCTCAATAATTTTGAAAGCATTGCGAGAAATAATCGAAATGTACTGATGATGGTAATCAATAACCAGGAAAATGGCCAATTCAGCGATGAATTGGGTAAAATTCTGTTAACAAACCCCGCTATACAGACTGCATTTCTAAACAATATCGTGAGAACTGCCAAGCAATATGGTTTTAGGGATATTCATTTTGATTTTGAATATTTAAGGCCGGCTGACAAGGAAGCCTACAACCAATTCTTGCGGACTGCGAAGGCGAGATTCAGCCAGGAAGGCTGGCTGCTGTCCACCGCGTTAGCTCCCAAGACGAGTGCAGCCCAAAAAGGAAAATGGTATGAAGCACACGATTATAAAGCACACGGCCAAATTGTCGATTTTGTCATCATCATGACGTATGAATGGGGATACAGCGGCGGGCCTGCCCAGGCCGTTTCACCAATAGGACCGGTCAGGAAGGTTCTCGAATATGCCATTACCGAAATTCCCCCATCAAAAATAATAATGGGCCAAAATTTATATGGCTACGACTGGACACTTCCCTTCGTCCAGGGATCACAAGCAAAAGCACTGAGCCCCCAGGCAGCCATTTTGCTTGCCGGAAGATACAATGTGCCCATTGAATATAGCAAAACTGCCCAGGCCCCGCATTTCAGCTATACGGACAGCCAGGGAAAGCAGCATGAAGTATGGTTTGAAGATGCCCGGTCCATCCAGGCTAAGTTCGATTTAATGAAAACATTGAATCTCCGCGGAATGAGCTATTGGAAGCTCGGATTGCCTTTTCCGCAAAATTGGCTTTTAATCAGTGATAATTTCAATGTAAGAAAGCGGAGCTAGTTATTGATAATACCAAGCAAAAAAAGCTGTCTCGGACAGGAATCACACCGGACAGCTTTTCAATTTCAGGCTAGCGGCAGCTTCATTGTAACCACAGTGCCTTTATCCACTACAGAATCAAAGGACAAATAACCGCCAATTTTATGAACTTGTTCAAAGGCCACATGCAGGCCATTTCCAGCAAACTTGCTTCCGCTCAATCCATTGCTTCTGGCTATGTCACGCAGAACTTCCCTGGTCATTCCGATTCCTGAGTCTATTACCCGTAATTTCACATGATTTCTCGATTTTTCAGCTTCAATTAATACCCTTCCTCCCTTAGAAGTGGCATCAATGGCATTTTTCAGGATATTTAAAATCGCTTGTTTGAATGGTATTTTATCTCCAGTCAGTTCTATATCCTGGTTCAATGAATAAGTAACTTGAACACCTTTTGTATGGGAGTAGGGTGATGTAATTTCTACAATTTCTTCTATAGCCGGAAGCAGGAAAAAACCGGATTTTATTCCATCTTCATTTTTCGAATAGGAATGATATCCGGAAAGAACGCGCTGTGCTTCCTCAAGCTGGCTCAGGGCAAGTTTTTGATGGCCCGCACTTGATGCATCTGCCGTATTTAATTGAATTTTTTCCAGACTTTCTTTCGCTTTTTCCAATGGCTTTTTCAGTTCATATGAAAAGAGAACAAACAGCTCGTTGACCATATGTGCCTTTTCAGTTTGGTGAAAGGTTTCTCTTAGGCTGCTAAACCGGATAGTATTTTCCGTAAAATAAATGAAAAGCAGCATAGATAATATGTAGCTTGCGCCCATAAGAAGAAAAACATTGGCTCCTTCTGCGTAAAAGAAACCGAGATTGTCCGTGAACCAGAAGTGGAACATAATCGCCATAAGAACTAGTGAAAAGGTTAAAATAGCCATTGCAAGGCCTGCCTGCATCTTCTTTTTCAAGGCTAATCCGTGAAACCATTTTCGCATAACAATAAAAAGTATAAATAACATGACCGCTACGACCGTTACATTCAAGATGCTGGCCAAGCCTCCAAGACTAATGCGGTAGCTGAGAAGAATTACGCCTGCAATGCCGCCTGCTGTCCAGCCGCCATATATGATGGCAATAACAAACGCCACCCAGCGCAAATCCCAAAGAAAGCCGCTTCCATAAGCAATCGGAAACGTCATGCATAAAACGGCTGCCATCCCTGCAATGATTCCCAGGAGAATTTGCCCGTTTCTGGCTCTTTGCGTACTAATAAATTGAAAAAAATAAATCGGCGTCAAGATCAGAAAAAAGTTTAAGAGGACCTCTTTCATAACAAGATGAAAATTCATCAAATAATCCTCCTTAATGAGTATAAAAAGCGCAAGCGCCTTGTATTGCGGAACAAAGACTAAGTACGCCGCATCCTGCGGCAACGTCTTCGTGACCCCATCCCTGGTGGCCCTCGAGAAGCGTAAGATGCAAAAATCATAAGGCGCCTTTTGCCTTCGTTTCTTACATGGCTTGCGACCTCGACAGGCTAGGCGCTGGAGCTGTATTACATAAAAAGCGCAAGCGCCGGTTCAGCCCCAAAATATCCCGGACTCCCACCATAGCATCATGCCCTTACAACAATCAATGTCTGATCATCGTGAACACCTTGTCCATGATAATCCCTGATCGCTTCGAACATACTATCAGCTATGTGCTGTACAGGCATTTTTAAATCAGCCTTCCGGACCGCTTCTCTTAATACATCGTTGTTATCAATTTTATTGTTCTTTTTCTCAATAATGCCGTCCGTATACAGCAGCAGGTAATCGCCTTCTTCGAGCTGGATATCCTTCGATTGATAAACAAACTCATTATGAATCCCGATAATTGGATCTCCTGTTGTAAGTTCAATAAATTCGTCTTTTCCTGATTTATACAATAACGCCGGTTCATGACCCGCGCTTGAGTAGGAGAAAGTCCTTGTACCTTGATTATAAAATCCTACGAGCATAGTAATGAAAGAATAATGATCCATATATTTTGCAAAAAAGCGGTTAACATCCTCTAAAATAAGCGGTGGCTTCCGATTGGCTTCCATAGCAAATTTCATCATGGTCATTTGGATGGCCGCGGGAATTCCTTTTCCGCAAACATCTGCAATTGCAATAGTCATGCCTTCTGGCTGCTGGACAAAGGCATAAAAGTCACCGTTTAATTTTTTATAAGGTTTGCTGACCACACCAATATTCTTCAAATCTGATGAATCATTCCCTGCAGATAACAGCGACTGCTGAACAGAAACAGCAAGATCAATTTCAAGATCCAGCAGGTTCTGCTTATTCTGGAGGACTTCCAGCTGCTTTCTTTGAGAAATGTCAAAAAAAGTGACGACCGTTCCAACTCTGTTTTTCCCTTCAAGAATAGGTCTTGTGAAAAATTCCACAGGGACGGGCGTACCGTCTTTTCTCCAAAAACAGTCTTCATGAACATGATGCGAAAGGCCAGTGCGCGAAGTATTAGAAATCACGCAATCTTCTTCAAAATGTCTGGTCCCATCTGCTTTTGTATGATGAATCAGGGGATGCAATTTCCTTTTGATCAGCTCATCCTCCCTATAGCCCAGCATTTTTGTACCTGAAGCGTTGATGAAAATTAGCCTGCCATCCAAATCTGTTCCATAAATCCCCTCTACTACTGTATCAAGCAGCCGGCTGTATTTTTCAGACAGTACTTTGACTGTCTCGTATGGGCGTTCTCCCAATAATATGATAACAGCCCTGAACAGATAAAAGTAACCAATTATCTTAAAGATGTGGCCTAAAAAGTTTTTCTGGTCATAGTAATTTTCATACGAAGCAAAAAGGATGGAAGAAAGCATCAGCAAACATGCTCCAGCAACAAGGAATAAATACTCTCTTTTTCCACTGCTTTTATAAAGGAACAGCCCGCGGATCAAGACCGTTACATGCAGAAGTGCAAATAGATATTCCAGACTATTTTTTAATAAAGTAGGTGAACCGTTTTGGAAAAGAACAGGAAAGCTTTCAGATTTAAGAAAAATCAGCAGGGAAATAAAAATGGCATAAAGACTGAAGGCTATGAAGGTATTTTTGGTGATTCCGTCACTTGTTCTTTTTTTTGGCAAAAATATCACAAGCAGAAGTGCAATGGATTCTGTAAAACGGGCAGAAACCCAAAAAAGATTTGAAAAAGTAAAGCTATTATCATCAATATCATTCGCAAGCCCTTTATATGTCAATGTGTGGAACAGATCAAAAACACCTGTTGCAATAAAAGATCCTGCCAGGATAATAGCGGGAAGCGTAGATGAATATTTGTAAAAAAAGATTCCTAGCAAAACAATCGTAAACACAATCAGTGTACTGGCCAATTCCAGAATGATATGAATAAACGTATAGTGATTTTGTAAATAGAGCGTCCAATCAGGAATCAGACTGTGATTTGCAAGCACAGGCAAGAATACACAAAATGATACTATTGCCAGTATGATCGTTCTTTTTTCAAAATTCTTCATAGCATCACCCTTTCATTCCTCTTATCCAAAGCATAAACTAATACCTATGGATTCACAATAAAAGGTTCAGGGGGTAATTAATATTATTATTGATATATCTGTTCATGTACTTTCCTTAACTCAAGAAATTTTTTGAGGCCTGAGCAGGAATAATCCTTATTAGCTAGGGGAATGTTGTCCATACTGTTAGGAAAAGAAGAAGAAGGGGAATTTAATGCTTAGAATCAGAACACGGCATGAAAACGGGAATATGCTTCGCCTCTTAAGGCTGCTTGTTATTATCTTCATTTTCCTTGCAGCATTCGGAAGCGCCATACACCTCGCAGAGCCTGAAACCTTTCGCTCCTACTTTGACGGCATTTGGTGGGCGATCGTTACCGCCTCTACAATCGGATATGGTGATTTTGTTCCAGAAACCATGAAAGGAAAGGCAATTGGCATTTTGCTTATATTATCAGGCGCAGGAGTACTTACCTCTTATTTTGCGTCCGTTTCAGCTATTGCCGCTTCATCTGAACAAGATTACGCGGAAGGGAAGAAAATATGCAGCAAAAGCGGCCATTTAATTATAATCGGCTGGAATGAAAGATCAAAGCTGCTTATTCAGTCCATCCTGGAGAAAGACAGAAGGCAAATCGTATTGATTGATGCTTCTCTTTCCAGGCATCCATTGATACAGTATAGATCCAATGTTCACTTCATTCGGGGTAATGCCGCTTATGACGGAGTGCTGGAAAAAGCTAATGTTGCGGGTGCTTCAAGAGTTCTGATCACTGCTGATTTAAAACAGGATGAATTTCAGACTGACATGTTTTCCATATTAACCTTAATCAGTATTAAAGGACTTAACCCGGATATTTATTGTTCCGTAGAAATACTGACAAAGGAACAAAGGTCCAATGCCTTGCGTGCGGGTGCCGATTCGCTGATCGAAACGAATGAGTATGCAAGCGGTTATATGTTTAGGGACTTGGCTGAAACTGGCCAAAAAGGCGATAAATCGGAAAGCTCCGTTTTTTCAGAGGTTCCTTTAAAACCAGAATGGAATGGCCTCACCTTCCAGGAATTAAGCCATATTCTGGTCGATTCGAATATATTGCCAGCAGGCATCGTTCGAAATGGAAATACGATGATTAATCCCCCGCTTTCAATTTCTATGGAGAGTCATGACCTCCTGCTGATTGTGAATGCCAAATAATTAATCAAGCAGGATTTTTTCCAGCTCATGTAAAATGGATTTTCCAAGCGAAATATAAATATGAGGGAAATCTCCGTCAGGGTCAACAGGTTCTGCAAATTGATTGAAAGAGGCAGATACATTTCCTGTGTTTCCCTCCTGATCCAGGCCGCTTTCATACACATGTGACAGGAGGTATGGTTTTTGCAGTTCGACCGTTACACCCGGAGAATCCAATTGCCCATCTATTGCTTTGAATGGAATGCGGAGGAACTGATATCCTTCTGCGTCATCTATCTTATAATCAAAACAGCCATGCCCATAATCCCAATTCCCCCCAATCACATAACCTGCCGGCTTCATCAATGTCTCTAAATCCAGTAAAGAAAAAACCCTGCCCTCAATACCCGAAGAAAGCTCAATCATCAAAAAACCCCCTAAACCGCTTTTTGTATAGCATATCCCCCTGCCGGGAAATAATCCGGGAAATGGGGTCTGACCCCTAAAAAAACATAAAAAAAGACAACTCCCTTAGGAGCTGTCTTTTTTTTATAGAGATGCGCGTAAAATGGACATAACATCTTCACGGTTCAGAACCTTGAATTTGCCGAATTCTCCATTTGCCATCGCTTTATCAGCCATTGCATCAATTTGTGAATCGTCAATGTCATAATCAGCCAATCTTGTCGGCGCACCAAGGCTGCTCCAGAATTCACGCAGTTTAGCGATTCCTTCCAAAGCTGTTTCCTCGTCCGTCTTGCCTTCAGGGTCTACATTAAAGACACGTACAGCAATTTGCTTTAGGCGTGTAGGGTCTTCCTTCATTGTATGCTTCATCCAGTTAGGGAATAGAATTGCCAATCCTCCTGCATGAGGGATATCATACACAGCTGACACGGCATGTTCAATATTGTGAGTAGCCCAGTCACCGCTGTAGCCTACTTGCAGGTAGCCATTTAATGCAATTGTTCCTGAATATAAGATTGTTTCTCTGTACTCATAATTTTCCAGGTCGTTAAGCAGCTTCGGAGCTGTTTCAATAACAGTCTGAAGAAGCGACTCACAGAAACGATCCTGCAGAGGAGCACTTGTTGCCTCATGGAAATATTGTTCAAATACATGTGACATCATGTCGACAATTCCATATACAGTCTGATTTTTCGGCACAGTATATGTATTCTCAGGGTCCAGGATTGAAAATTGCGGGAATGTCAGAGGACTTCCCCAGCCGTATTTTTCTTTTGTTTCCCAGTTTGTAATAACAGATCCTGCATTCATTTCTGATCCAGTGGCCGCAAGTGTTAATACTGTTCCAAATGGAAGTGCAGCTTCCACAGGAGCTTTCTTGATGACAAGATCCCAAGCGTCGCCATCATATTTTGCTCCGGCAACGATAGCTTTGGTGCAGTCAATAACACTTCCGCCTCCTACTGCCAAAACAAATTCGATTCCCTGCTCTTTACAGATTTCTACACCTTTTCTTACTGTTGAAATCCGGGGATTAGGTTCAACTCCTGGAAGCTCATGCAATTCGATGTCCAGTCCATTTAGTTCAGCAATGACCTTATCATACAAACCGCTTTTTTTAATGCTTCCTCCTCCATAAACAAGAAGAACCTTCTTCCCATAAGCAGGAATCTCATTTTTCAATTGCTCAATTTGTCCCTTGCCAAAAATTAATTTTGTAGGATTTTTATAAGTGAAATTTTGCATCATGCATCCTCCTTTTTTTTCATTATGCCTAAAAAGAACTCAAAATACAAAACATCCGTTTGTAAAGTTTTTATGTATAGATTCACTGGGGAAAAAGAAAGATAAGTTTGAACACTATTCTTCAAGGAGGTAATACAATGAGTGGTATTCAAAGAACAGCCCTTGTACTGACTATCATCGGTGCTATTAACTGGGGACTTATCGGTTTCTTCCAATTCGACCTCGTTGCAGCCATTTTCGGCGGACAGGCTTCTGCTCTTTCAAGAATCATTTACGGTTTGGTGGGAATTGCCGGCCTTGTCAACCTTGGACTTCTTTTCAAACCAAGTGCAGAAGTTGCAAGAGAACCAGAAGCAAGAACCGAAAGATAAGGTGAAACTTCCTTCAGCGGCGTTCTTTCCCGCTGAAGGTTAGCTGAACCAATCGGACTTTTACTGGCAGTCACCACGCTTAACTTCGTGGCCTTACTGCCAGTTAATGTCGGATAAGGTGAAACTTCCTTCAGCGGCGCATTTTCCGCTGATGGTTAGCTGAACCAATCGGACTTTTACTGGCAGTCACCTCCACGCCTAACATCGTGGCCTTACTGCCAGTTAATGTCGGATAAGGTGAAACTTCCTTCAGCGGCGTTCTTTCCCGCTGAAGGTTAGCTGAACCAATCGGACTTTTACTGGCAGTCACCACGCTTAACTTCGTGGCCTTACTGCCAGTTGAATGCTGCGGTTTTTATAAAAACAGACCAGTATAAATGCCCATTCTGCAAAATTGAGGATCGTTTTCTTGTTCATGTCCATTTCTGCATACAATGATGTTAGCGGCTATGGAATGATTCATGTAGAGCGGTCCCCTTTTTTCGTTTTTGGGTTTTTCTTTATTAAAAGGGGACTGAATTCATTCCCTTCACGCATAAAAATGCACGGCCTTCTGCAGCAATGTACCTTAATAAAACAAAAAAAAACCAACAGATAAATACCTGTCGGCCTTGCAGCGGTTCTTATTTTTTAATTAAATCTTCGCGCTGAGATTGGTCAATCCACTCTTGAAGCTTATCTTTTAATGTGTTAAAGCCTTCACCAGAGTCGTTTGTTGTAGCTTTAACAGCAGCCTGGCGTTTTTTAGGCGCTTTTTTAGCTGGAGCAGCTGGACGCTCAGGAGCTTCTTCAGTTGCACGGATAGATAATCCGATTTTTCCTGCAGCTTCGTCGATTGAAAGTACTTTAACTTGTACTTCATCGCCAACTTTTAAATGTTCGTTAATATCTTTTACATATCCGTGAGTAATTTCAGAAATATGAACAAGACCTTGTGTAGAATCGTCTAACGCAACAAAAGCACCGTATGGCTGGATGCCTGTCACTTTACCTGCAACAACATTACCAACTTCGTATTTTTCAGACATGGAAACACTCCTAAATAAATATATTTTTTCCTCTTTTTCACGCAATATAAAATTATATCATACATTTTCAAATTTATCAAAATGGATATTGATGACATTTTCAGATTAGCCAATTATTTTTCTTGGCTAATAATCTCCTTCACCATAACAAAAAAAAGAGGAAAAGGCTATAAAAAGTAATTTCCACCATTCAGCCATTTTTAAACACTGCATTCATGCTTGGCTTTTATTTCGGTCTAAGCAGGTATATTCCTTAATAAGGGCGGCCATAATGATTGTAAGACTTTTAAGGCTTATTTGAGCCGGAAACATTTAATACGGCCTCGCTTGCTGTATGAATGCTTTTCAAGTATTCCCCCTTTTTGAAGGCTGCCTGTAATGGGCGGCCTTTTTTTCTGTTTGCATAAGCTGCTCACAGGGAGAGGCATGACCGGCCTATTATAATTCCTTCTGCGCCTCTAGCTTCTCCCCATCTGTTCTGCTTCATTCATGCCAGAAACCAAAAAAAAATAAACTTACGGCCATACGTTATATCATAATGGGTAAAATAAGGAAAACAGTGATAAGGAGATATTAAAATGGCGCTTAACATTGACAAGTCAATACACAATATTAATGGCACAGAACTGTATGTCGAGCGTTTTGAGCAGAGCAGCAGTGCACCTGTACTGGTCCTGCTGCACGGGTTTCTTTCTTCCTCCTTCAGTTTCAGGCGCCTCATCCCATACCTGGCAGGAGACTTTACAGTGATATCCATTGACCTCCCTCCATTTGGACAGAGCGGGAAATCCACTTCATTTACATATTCCTGCAATAATCTGGCTATGACGGTCATTCAATACCTGGAGGAGGCAGGTGTGAAATCCTGCTTCCTGGCCGGACACTCCATGGGCGGGCAGATTTCCATGTATGTAATGAAAAACCGGCCTGATCTCATTTCAGATACCGTTCTCTTATGTTCTTCCAGTTACTTGCCGGGAGCTCAGCGGCATCTTAAATATATGAGTCATTTGCCTTTTTTTCCGTACTTGGTACGGCGCCGGCTTGAAAAAACGGGGGTCGAAAAGAATCTGCAGAATGTCGTGTATAACCAGAATTTAATCGATGATGATATGCGTACAGGCTATCTCACACCATTTTTGGATAATCAGATATTCAAAGCACTGGCAAAAATGCTGAGAGACCGTGAAGGAGATCTTGCAGAACAGGATTTGCATAATATCCAGACAAGATGCCTCCTGATTTGGGGTGAACACGATAAAGTAGTTCCTTTAACGATTGGACAAAGGCTTCATCGCGATCTGCCTAATTCATCCTTGATCGTAATAAAAGATACCGGGCATTTGCTTCCGGAGGAACAGCCGGAAATGGTTCACCGTTATATGAAGGATTTTTTATTGGACGCTAAATAAAAACACGGCAAGGAACCTGTTCCCTAGCCGTGTTGCCTTATATAGTGCAGCTTGCATTATTTTTAATAAAAAAAAGATGGCTGGCCATCGACTGGCATTTCTCAATATCCAAAACTTCTTCAAAAGAAAATTCGTAAATGTCCTGAATTTTTTCTGCAAGCTGCAGACTGGTTTTACATTCCCTCATGCTCATGAGGACATCGGCGATTTCCGTTTCATAAAAGTCCTCTCCAAGCTGAAAGGGATCCCAGTTTTGCAGAGCGGCAACCAATTCTATATTCATTTGCTGATTTTCCATTCGATATCACCCGCTTAAAAATTTCCTGAGTTCTTGTTATGATATATAGTAACACATAATTTCATTTCAAGTCAGAGGCCGAAGAATGATCAAGCAAAAAAGCAATTATATTTAAATCAATTTCATAGGCGGTGAAGGGTATTGGAATATAATACTTTTGAAAGCATGATTGAAAGAAGAAATACAGGATCAGTAAAATGGGATAGAACAGAAATCTTGTTTGGTGCCAAGGACTTGCTTCCAATGTGGGTAGCAGATATGGATTTTCCTTCTCCCCCTGAAGTCCAGGAGGCGCTCATCTCAAGAATCAAGCACCCAGTGTTCGGTTATACAGCGCCATCAGAATCCATGTATGCCTCTATTATAAATTGGATGGAAAAGCGGCACAGCTGGACCATCCAAAAAGAATGGATTACCTTTAGCCCGGGCATCGTCGCCGCGATTGGCACCGCAATCAATGCCCTGACAGATCCAGGAGATAAAGTTATGATTCAATCTCCCGTCTACACACCTTTCTTTGACATGATAAAAAATAATAATCGTATCGTCGTAAATAACCAGCTTTCTTTAATTGAAAATCATTATGAGATTAACTTTGAAGATTTTGAGCAAAAGCTTCAAAGTGGTGTCAAAATGGTTCTGCTTTGCAGTCCGCATAACCCTGGAGGAAGAATTTGGCGCCGGGCGGAGCTTCAGAAAATTGGCGTACTATGCCTAAAATATAAGGCTTTAGTTGTTTCTGATGAAATACATGGCGATTTAAGCCATTCTGATCTCACCCATCTGCCGCTTGCCTCCATTGATACCCGCTTCACGGAAAATGTCATCACACTTATGGCACCAAGCAAAACATTCAATATTGCCGGCCTGCAATCTTCGTTAATCATATGCAGCAATACCGGTATTCAAAATCGCCTTAATGAATATCAGCACAAAAATGGCTTTCACGGTTTGAATTTATTTGCACTTACTGCCACAGAAGCCGCCTACCTTCACGGAGAAGCTTGGCTGAAATCCCTGCTGTCTTACCTGCAGGAAAATATCCGGATTGCAGAGGAATTCATTAAAAATGAGCTGCCGCAATTAAGATGCATCCATCCAGAAGCCTCTTACCTATTATGGATAGATTGCAGGGAGCTGGGTTTGAGCGACAAAAGCATCCAAGAAAGACTCGTTTCAAAAGGCCGGCTTGCACTGGAGCCCGGCGATAAATACGGACCGGGAGGAGAAGGATTTGTCCGGATGAACATCGGCTGTCCGCGAAGCATGCTGCTTGACGGCCTAAGCCGGTTAAAAACCGCATTGGTATAACCAAAAAAGTGTGAAGATCTCTTCTTCACACTTTTCCTTTTTAATCCTCTGTATAAGGATCATGTTCATATGCCGGCAGATCGCCAAAGCTTGTCATGGTACCTTGTTCATCAAGAAGATCTTCGTATTGCTCATGCTGGGAATTGGGATATACCGTAACATTTTTCCCCTCTATATCAGTTCCGGCAAAGTTTTCATAATCCTCAACATAGCCGGTATTTTCTTCTGATTCCACATACATGTCATCATAATGGCCAGGAGGTCTGGCAAAATCCGAAGGGGACTCTGAAGTGCCGTAGCTTGCAACATCCTGCCACGAATCTTCCGCATCATATGCTGCATTTTCATCTTCTTCATCTTTTTCAAATTTTCCGAAAGGCGGCATTAAAACACCCTCCTCTACCGGGCGGTTATGGGAGGTATCCTGTGAAGGACTGTGCGCTATACAAAATTGAGTCGTAGGCAAAGCCTCCAGCCTATCAACCGGAATCTCGCCAGAACAGACCTTACATGTACCATAAGCCCCTTCATCAATCGCTTGCAGTGCACCTTCAATGTCTTTGATTTCGTTTTGGTAATGCTCGTACAAAGCTATGTCCTTTTCCCGTTCATATAGTTCAGATCCTTCATCACCGGGATGATTATCATAACTCGATAGCTCTCCCGTCGAAGCATGCGGATGATCTTCATTCAAATTCAGATCCCCATTTTCCCTTAATCTGTCCTCCAGATCCTTTTTCAGGTTTTGCAGATTCGTTTTAAATATTTCAGTTTGTTTTTTGGAAAGCACTTTTGCAACATCCTTTCATTACCCCTGATCTTTTAATCAGCAAGTGACATTCGAGAAGTGAACTTGGCAGCATTACTATTAGATAGTATTTTCCGCCTCTCATTCTTTCATGAAGGAATATTTTTCAAGCATGCTTATATCCAAATGTCAGGAACCTCCTGGACTTCGCTTTACCTTAAAACAGGGGAATTAAAGGCTTCTGATAAGGCGCGCTTAGTGCAAAATCACCATGTAGCATAAACAAAAAAGGCTGCTTCATAGGCCATCCATAACTGGCCTTGTGAAACAGCTTCTTTTGATTATAAAGGGATGATAGAAAGTACAATGGCAGCAAGAATCATGATACCAGCTGAACCGCATGCCCATTTGAGGAATGAACGCTGCAGATCTCCGAATTCCTCGCCTACCATACCTACCAATAAATAGGTGGACGGCACAAGCGGGCTTAACAGATGCACCGGAAGCCCGAGAAGCGATGCCCGCCCTATAAATGCGGGATCAATCCCATAGCCTGCTGCTGCCTTCGAAATTAATGGAAGGATACCATAATAAAATGCGTCATTGGACATGAAAAAGGTAAAAGGTGCCGAAATGATGGCTGTAATTAATGCAAAGTGCGATCCAAAAGCATCTGGGATATGTGTAATCATTGTATTGGCCATTGCATCTACCATCTTGGTTCCTGAAAGAATCCCGGTAAAAATCCCTGCAGCAAAAACCATGGAAACGACAGACAATGCATTATCCGCGTAATGTGAAACCCTTTCTTTTTGATCACTTAGTTTTGGATAATTAATTATAATAGCAATAGCAAATCCGGCCATGAATAATACTGGCGCCGGAAGCAGCTCTTTAATCAATCCAGCCAGAAGCGCAATTGTCAGCAAATAATTTACAGCAATCAGTCTCGGCCTTTTCAAGGAAGGCCCTTCAGCAGCGGCAGCCTGCATAGCAGTTGTGCGGAAGTCGATTTGAAGAACACCTATCCTTTTCCGTTCTTTCCTGCCAAGACAATAGGACATGAATAAGACAAACAGAATCCCCGCTATCATCGATGGAATGACTGGAGTGAAGATATCATGCATTTCTAAATGCAGGGCGGTCATGGCCCTGGCAGTCGGCCCTCCCCAAGGCAGGAGATTCATCACGCCAGATGCAGAAACCGCAATCCCTGCAAGGACAAGTGGCTTCATCCCTATCCGTTTATACAATGGCAGCATGGCTGAAATGGTGATCATATAAGTTGTGGTTCCATCTCCATCAAGAGAAATCATAAGTGCAAGCACTGCAGTTCCGATTGCAATCTTCACTGGATCTCCTTTTACTATCTTAAGGATAGCTGATATGACGGGATCAAATACACCTGCGTCAATTAAAATCCCAAAAAAGAGAATAGCGAAAAGAATCATGATTCCCGTAGGCGCCACACTTTTGATTCCTTCGAGCGCCATTGGCCCTATTTCTTTTCCAAATCCCCCTATCAGGGCAAATATGATCGGCACTGCAATCAGCGCAACCATCGCAGATAACCGTTTCGTCATGATTAAAACCATAAATAGAAGAATCATCAAAAATCCCAGTAAAGCAAGCATCCATATCCCTCCCCTGACTTATACATTCAGTGTAATAAAAACACTCAAATTTGTAAGCGTTTGCAATTTAAAATAATTAAAAGAAATTAAAACCATTTTGGTCATAAAGTTCACATTTAAAGCGTAAGCGCCTTGGTAAGCTCGCGAAGCAAATGGGATTTTGGCCAATGAAGGCGTTTTTTGCTTTCTGAGGACAAAATATCTAACTTATGTGATTCAACAGCCATCCTATATAATAAAAAAGGCCGGTTCTATTGAACCTCGCCTTTTAAACAGGATAATATTTTCTTTCCGGCCTTCCTACAATCCCGTACACCACTTCGGCCTTCCCTTCTTGAACTGAAATTAAGTATTCGAGATAGCGGCGGGCTGTTGTTCTTGAAGCCCCTATTTTCTTGCCCGCTTCTTCAGCAGATAAGCCATTTCTTTGTGTCTGCAGAACATACTTTACCTTCCCAAGAGTGATCTCATCAATTCCTTTCGGCAGGCCTTCGGAAGTGCCTGGTACTTCCCGTTTCCCTTTGGCAAATAATAGATCAATATACCGCTGATCTACTTCCTGTCCGGATTCCAACAGAGCATACTTATGAAGAAATTCTTGTATGATGTTATTAAAACGTTCTCTGCTTACAGGCTTAATCAGATAATTTTCAATTCCGTAGCTTAAGGCTTTTTCCAGAAATACTTTATCTGCGGCCGCTGTCACCATGATAATTCCAATCCTTGGAAATCTCTTGCGTATGTCAGCAAGCAGTTCCGTCCCCAGCACATCCGGCATGTACACATCAAGCAGCAGCAAACCGGGATTTTCTGAGTTCAATAACTGAAGGGTCTCTTTTCCGTTCAGAGATTTTCCAACTACCTCGATTTCTTCAAAATCCTCAAGAAACTTCTCATGAATATTTGCAATCCGAAAATCATCCTCTGCGATAACAGCTTTGATTTTCTGCATATTTCTGCCTCCTTGCTCATTTCTTTGGAAGATAAACGATAAAATCAGTACCGCTTTCTTCCGTGCTTTGCACCTCAATCATCCCGCCTAGTTCCCTGACGGCTTCTTCAGCATTTGAAAGTCCATAGCCCCTTGGTTCGCTTCCCTTCTTCGAGGTATATCCCCTCTCGAAAAGATGACTCTTTTCTTCAGGCCCCATTCCCTTGCCGTTATCAGATATCTCAAAAATAATATCCTTGCCAATATCAGTGGCAAAAAATGAGACCTCCCCATCTTCTTTTCCAAACACTGCCTCAAAGGCGTTATCCAGCAAATTCCCGAGGATGATAATTAAATTGGAAAGCTTGAAATGATCTGGCAGCGGTTCTAAATGGCTGTCCGGAACTACATGGAAATTCAGCTTTTTTTCCGAAGATTTTCCTAATTTACCCAGCAAAATCGCCTGGACTTTTATATCCTTAATCTGATTGAATACTACCGAATTCTGGTATTGCAGTATAGTCGTTTCATTTTGGATCATTGTGAGGGCTTCTTCATGTTCCCCAAGCTGCAAAAGGCCGGACAGCACATATAATTTATTGGTGAATTCATGCGTTTGGGCTCTAAGATCCTCTGAATATCTTTTTACTTCAGATAGCGTGTTGACCATCTGTTCAACTTCTGATTTATCCCGGAAGGAAGCGACAACTCCCCTCATGCCCCCATTCTCAAAAATAGGGGTGCTATTCACAATAATTGTCTTATCTCTCCATGTAATTTCCCGATCTATCGCTGGAATTCCGGAGCTTAGAACCTCATAAAGATGATCAGATGGGAATAATCGGTCAGCTTTCATATGGCGGACAGATCCCTTAATATGAAGCAGCCTTTTGGCAGGCTGGTTCATCATCGTAATGAATCCCTCTTTATTGATGGCAAGTATCCCTTCCTTCACGGCATGAAGAACTGCGTTTTTCTCTTTGTAAAGAGAAGCAATTTCATAAGGCTCCAAGCCCAATGTATCTCTGCGGATATTCCCTGATAGCAATATGCTTCCAATGATGGAGACTAAGAGGGCAAAAAGAGAGACAAACAAGACCTTTGTAATGTTTTCTGTGATTTGTTTATTAATATCCTCCAGCAGAAAGCCAACGGAAACGATGCCGATTACTTGTCCCTTTTGATTAAAGATGGGAGACTTTCCTCTAAGAGATGGCCCGAGTGAGCCTTTTGCCTTCGATACATAAAAATCCCCTTTAGTGATGGCCCTCTCATTATCTCCGCCCCTCATTTTTTTCCCGATTTCTGCTGCAAGGGGATGGGAATACCGGATTCCATCCTTGTTTCCGATTACAATAAATTCCGCTCCAGTTTTTTTTCTGATTTTTTCAGCAAGAGGCTGAATGGTTTTGGAAGGATCACTGCTGTGGAAAGCACGGATGATATCAGGCATAATTGAAACCGTTTTCGAAATTTCCAGTGCCAATCTTCCTTTGCTCTCTTCTATTTGACTGCTCTCCATGTAACTGAAAAATCCTGTAAAAATAATGATTAGCAAAAGCCCCAGAGAAAGGACAAGCCCCAGTATTTTCATCTGCAATGATACTCTTAGCGCCTTCAGCCCATATCCCTCCACATCTTAACTGCCATTTCCACTAATGCAAGAAGCAGGATTGTCTGCTTGAAATATTTACGGTATTTTTTTCTATTCAAAAGTCCTTTGCAAGTATATTCTTTAATTATTCCATTTTGCTGGAAGGAGCCGTTCTATGACTGTAATTAAAAAATTATGGAGTTTTGCCTATCATCAGGCTTTGTCCTGCTTGTTTCCTGCAATCATATTCCTGACTTTGGCAATATCCAAAGTTCTCCCCTTCCCATACCTTCACCGATATGACTTTATTTTGCTTGTCTGTCTGTCTGCCCAAGTCCTGCTTGTCCTCACAGGCATTGAAACCTTGGATAAACTTAAGGTCATCATCCTGTTTCATATCATTGGGCTTGCTCTGGAATTGTTCAAGGTGCACATGGGTTCATGGGCATATCCTGAAAGTGCCTGGACAAAATTCCATGGTGTCCCGCTTTATAGCGGATTTATGTATGCCAGTGTCGCAAGCTACATGTGCCAGGCATGGCGCAGGCTGGATTTGAAGCTGCTCCAGTGGCCCCGCACTGATTGGGTGCTTATACTGGCCGGGGCGATTTATCTGAATTTCTTCACCCATCACTTTCTGCCTGACTTCCGCTGGGTGCTTACAGCTCTTGTAGTCCTGCTTTTTTTAAACACATATGTGTCGTTCAGGACCGATGGCGATTTATACAAAATGCCCCTTGCCCTTTCTTTCGTCTTAATCGGATTTTTCATCTGGATTGCTGAAAACATCGCTACCTTTTTTGGCGCCTGGGAATATCCAGACCAGCAGGATGCATGGCATCTTGTTTCGTTCAGCAAAATCAGCTCCTGGCTCCTGCTGGTAATTGTAAGCTTTCTGATAGTTACCATTCTTAAACACGTAAAGCAAAAAGAAGAAGTTTTAACAGAGATAAAAACTAGCATGTAAAGTAATTGGAGCTATTTCAGCTCATCACCGATTTGATTTTTCTTAAGAAGCTCTTCTTCCAAGTGCTTCGTTTTTAAAGCTTCTTTCTTTGAGACTGAGATAATAAGTTTCATAGTGAGCACAGCACCAATTACAAAGATTACAGATGTAATGGCTGCAGGGATATACTCAGATTTATCTTTTGGAAAATAAAGAAATAAAGCAAGCACTGATTCTGTAATGTTCATGTCATTGCATCCCTTTCCGAATAGTCCGAAATTTCCTTATACCATTATATCAGCATATTTCCGCACCAGCCACACAAGTTCTTAGGCGATATTCGCGGTCGGTTTGCTTTAGAGCCATGCGCTGCTTATAAAAAAGAACGCAAGCAATATGCTTACGTTCTTTTTACTATCCCAGTACTTTGATGGACTTAATGATAATGTCTTCAACAGGTCTGTCACCGTTTAAAGTGGGGAAGTTCGCTATGCTGTCTACGATTTCCAGGCCTTCAATCACCTGGCCGAATACAGTATGCTTGTGATCAAGCCACGGTGTTCCTCCTTGTTTCATATAAGCTTCAATAATTTCCTCCGGATAACCGGCCTGTTTCATTTGCTCACCCATGCGGCTGTCCACATTTTGGGCCTGAACGATAAAAAACTGGCTTCCATTCGTACCCGGTCCGGCATTAGCCATAGAAAGCGCCCCGCGGAGATTGAAAAGCTCCATGGAAAATTCATCTTCAAAGGTATCTCCCCAAATGCTCTCGCCGCCCATGCCAGTTCCATCAGGGTCTCCGCCCTGTATCATAAAGTCCTTAATGACACGGTGAAAAATAACACCATCATAGTATCCATTTTGAGCATGAGTAATAAAGTTTTCCACAGTTTTTGGCGCCTGCTCCGGGAAAAGCTTAATTTTAATGCTTCCCTGAGAAGTTTCCATCACAACTGCTTTTTCGTTTTCAGATAACTCATTCGATAATTGCGGATAATGAACCATTGTACATTCCTTCTTTCCTATATATCTTCCATACGATGAAAGTTAACCTTCTACTAGTCATTTCCTTACAATGTACACTTTACACGAATCAATAAAAAGCGCAAGCGCCTTGTTTAGCCTCGACCAGCATAAGGCACCTGAGAATAGAAGGTGCTCTTTGCCTTCAATTCTTGGGTGCCTTATGACCTCGAGAGGCTAGGCGCTGGAGCTGGATTAATAAAAAGCGCAAGCGCCTTGTTTAGCTAGCGGAACAAAGACTAAGAACGCCGCGTCCTGCGGCAACGTCTTCATGACCCCCATCCCTGGGGGCCCTAAGTGCGAAAGACGAGAAGGTGTTCTTTGCCTTCTCTTCTTACGTGACTTATGACCTCGAGAGGCTAAGCGCTGGAGCTGGATTAAAAAAAAGTGCAAGCGCCTATGTAAAGCGCAGCAAAAGACCACGCTGTAAAAGCAGCCCTATTTTATGTATGATAGTGTATATCAAGCGCATTTTTCCAAGGAGGAAAGAAAATGACAGATCAGGATTTTCAAATTGGTGACCGTGTAACCGCCATTTATAAAACAGGAAAATATATCGGTGAAATAACCGGCATCCGTCCGCAGGCATATCTTGTAAAAGTCATGGCTGTTTCCAAACATCCCATGCAAGGTGACCTTCACAATCCGAAGCAAACAGAAGTAGCAATGTTCCATCAAAGACGTTCCCTCGCCTATAGGGAACAGACCAATGTTCCAATGAACATGGTCAGGCATTACGAAGGAGAAATACCGGATTATACTGAATCACTAAAAGAAGCCGTGACAGCAATGAAGAATAAATTATTGGAAGATAAAACGGAGTGGAATCAAAAAAGCCTAGAAATGCTCGAGGATATAGAAGGGGATTACTTCAAATAAAAGAAACAATAAAAGCCAAATCAGTGATAGTGATTTGGCTTTTATAATGCAAGATTATTTAAGACTTGGGATAAATCAATACGCTCCCCAATCGTTGTCGGCTGATGATTTTTCATATAGCTTTTATCTTTTTCAACCAATTTAAAAATGTTATATGTGGTTATGGCATCATCCAATGCACGGTGATGCTTTCCAGTGCCTTCTTTTCCATATGCCTGTACAGCTTTCCACAAACCTGTCTGATTTTGATCTCCAAAAAAACGTTTGTATTCCATAGACAAATCGATCAATTTCCCCTTAAACGGAAATTCTATTCCATTCCTCTGGCAGCTTTGCCTTAGCACCTTCATATCCATATTGCCCCATGTCACGACAGTTGTCGGACACTTTTGCTCATAGCTGCTTAACAATGAAACAAGCTCACTGAAAGACATGCCCTGCTCCACCTGCTCCTGTGAAATGTGAAGAAAGTTTTTACAGCGTTCTGTAAGCTGCGGGAATTTTACCGGGGCAACAAACGAAGAAAATTGATCATTCATTTCTTCACCAATAACGGTCACTAACCCGACCTCTATGATCTCCGCAAAAAAGCCTTGTGGATTCGCCCTTCCCTCCGGCATTGTAAACTCAAAATCGATAAATAAATACTGAACCTGGTCTTTCATCTTCAAGCCTCCTTTTTTATGCTTTGTTTAATTATACTGACAAACAAGCTTGTTTCCAAAATGCTTATTCAAATTATAGCAGAAAATTTTGAAATTTTTTTACTTTTTTTAAGGCTCTATTAAACGCTCCTGCTGATTTCCATTTCAATCAGCAAAGTGCAGAAATCAAAGCCTTTATTAATAAAAGGGCTTACACAGCAATCTGCGTTTTTTATTTGTTTTTTCTGGCGCAATATCCCTTATTTTGTGAAAAAGCACTCATTGAAGCCGATAAAACAAATGGGTTTGATATAACTGCACAGCTTTGAAAGTCTGTGGGCATGCCCTACGCCATACCCAAAATATATTAGATTGGAAGTATAAGTATGCGCACGATCCTAGGCTATATTTTTATTTTAATGCTAGTACCTTTTTTATACATCCTTCTGGTCTTTTCTGTCAATGAGTGGACACATGCACAGAGCGTGGAGCAGTTACTTGATAAAAAGGTGAATTATAAAAGCATCACTATCCCTCAAACAAGCTACATGACTGATGATGCAGGGAAAATCATTTCGGAAATCAGCAATGCAGAAAGAAGAATCTATCTTTCCCAAAAAGACATTCCTGAATTCCTAAAGCAGCTTTTCATTACCATTGAGGACCGCAGCTTTTACCAGCATTCTGGTGTGGATGCACTTGCCATAGGCAGGGCGATACTCGTTAACTCCAAGCATGACTCGTTCAGCCAGGGCGGCTCAACCATTACACAGCAGCTCGCAAGAAATCTTTATCTTACCCAGGAAAAAACGTATAACAGGAAACTGACAGAGCTTTTATATTCCTGGCAGCTTGAAAAAAAATTGACAAAGAGTGAAATTCTCGAGCTATATATCAATGCCATTTATTATCAAAATGGCTCCTATGGAATAGAAGCTGCATCACAATTTTATTATAGCAAGCCTCTGAAGCAGCTTTCGAAGGCAGAGATTGCCTACCTGGCAGCTATTCCTAATAATCCGACCCTTTACAATCCGCTGACACACTACCAGCTTACAAAAAAGCGGCAGGAAAGAATTCTCCAGCAAATGCTGCAGGCAAACAAGCTGTCAAAGGCTGAATACCAAACAGCCATCCATGAAAAAATTAAACTGGATATCAGCAAACCTAAATCATTATATCCTGACTATACCGTCTACGCCCTCCAGGAGTTCAGCCAATTGGTCGCACAGTCAGAAGGGCTGTCAGAAAAACTTAAAAGCCATAATTCTAAAACAAGAAAAGAAGCAAATGAAAAACTGTCCAAAAAAGTCAAGCTGCTTCTGCAATCCGGCATAACCATCCATACAGCTCTTGATCCTTCCATCCAAAAACGAGCCCGGCAATCTGTTCAAATGCGCTTGGCCGGTTCTGAAGCAGAAGGAGCTGCAGCGGTTATACAGCATAATACGCATCGGCTTGTCTCTTTGATTGGGGGAAAGAATTATAAAATTAATTCTTTCAACAGAGCCTACCAAAGTTTTCGCCAGCCGGGTTCAGCCATTAAGCCGCTGCTGGTATACGCTCCATATTTCGAGGATTCTCATGCTACCACCGCTGACAGGGTAAGCGGTGCGAACTATTGCAAAAATGGATATTGCCCTAAAAATTATACTCGGAAAAGCTATGGAATGGTAACCATCAAAAAAGCATTTGCCGAATCCTATAATACCCCTGCCATCCGGTTATTTGAGAAAAATGGGATAGAGAGGAGCTTCCGCCATCTTGAGCCTTTTCATTTTAAAGAAGTGACAGCTGCTGACCACCGATTGACAGCTGCTGTTGGAGGATTTGCCTATGGCATGAGCCCCCTTGAGCTGACAGATGCTTATACAAGCTTTACGGATGGGACGTATCAGCCGGCCAGAGCCATAACAAGCGTAACTGATAAATCCGGCAAGACACTTTACAGGTGGAACGACCATTCAGCAGTTGTCTGGAACGGGGACACCGTCAGAAAGATGCGGGAATTGCTTCATGAGGTAATCGTTGATGGGACAGCAAAAAAAGCCTATATTCCTTCCAGCTACATTGGAGGGAAAACAGGAACAACAAACGGAGTCAAGGATATGTGGTTCGTTGGGCTAACAGAAGATTACACAACAGGCGTCTGGGTGGGGAAAGACCGCCCTGCAGGTTTGGCTGCCATCCAGCCCTCCGCCCCTCATTTAATGATTTGGAAGGATATCAACAAGCTTATAAAAAGCAAAAAGGGCTTCGAATAATCGATGCCCTTTTTGCCTGCTTATCTACTTTTTTATATCGGCAGGCTGTTCATGATGCTGTTATAGAGCTTTAAAGATGAATAAGCGACGAGCAAAATGAATGCTGTCCAAATGAGTATGTGAAAGAAGATCAGTCCGATCATGCCCGGCATGCTTAAACTTGGGCTGACCGCAAAAACAAAATAAATAAAAGCTATAAAAGCGGTTCCCAGAAAAATGGCCGCTAATCCTGTAATAGATTGGACACTCACAAGTGAAACAGCACCCCCTGCCGCAAAAATAACGGCAGCCATGCGGATTCTCGTTAGTCCATTTCCATCGGAATCTTTCGAAAAAAACAGCAGCGAAACTTCAATAGCAGTATCTGATATCAGTTTCAGGGCAGAAAATAGCATAAAAAACAGCAAAAATATAACAAGCAAAAGAGCAAGCTTTATTTCTGCCTTTGATAGAAACTCAAGCATTCCTTTATAAATGCCAATCTTTTGAATCAATATCAATGCTTCCATTTCCCCGTACAGGCCAAATGAAAGACTGAAAAGAATGATGGATATAAGCGGAAAATGCCCGATTAAATAGGTGTTTTTCATTCTGTCTCTCCGTCTCTGTTTCTGCTTGGGCAATCCGCGATGAATATGCTGCATTTACAGCCGGGCTGAGACCGTCTTGCCTTTCCCCTTCTTGCTTGTATGGCAGACATTCAAAAGTCCGGACTGCTCTACTCTTGCTTTCTTGTAATAACAGCCAATGTACATCTGGAAACACAAATTAGATTTTCTTCTTCATCACGAATTTTAATATCCCATACCATGGTGGTCCTGCCCCTGTGAAGCAGGTTTCCTTCTGCGGTTACAATACCTGATTTTTTTCCTTTTATATGATTCGCATTAATTTCAAGCCCGACAACCGCTTCACTGGACTGATCGACTAATTCAAATCCCCCGACGCTTGCTACTGTTTCTGCCAGCGCAACGGAAGCTCCTCCATGAAGCAGGCCATATGGCTGCCAGGTTCTTTTATCTACAGGCATTGTCGCAATGACCTTGCCTTGTGATAATTCCGTAATTTCAATACCAAGCGACGTCATTAGCGTATCCTTCAGATTCATATCCATTATCATATCTCCTTTTTTATGGGAATTTCCTGATGCTGCACAAAATTATATCTCTGCTGCATAAGTCTTCGCATACATTAGGAACATATAAACCTTTTAGCTTTCATACCTTATAGGCAGAACACTTCGAATTGCTGCATTTTTAATCAGTCATACGCCAAGGAGGAAAGGATATGGGGAATATACCCTATTTTTATTATCCCGGTTATTATCAGCATCCATCCTGTCTGCATCTATCTCCTTATTCATACCCTGTTGCAGCAGACAGGCAATTTAACATGACAAACCCGGATATGTTTATAAAGTCTGCAAATGTCTCCCTGGACTTGCTGAGAGATGCTGAAAAACTGCTTTCATCTTTAACGCGCTCCAGGGCTCTTTCACAGAAAATCATGTCTGCAGCCCAGTCTTCTGACATGAACGAAGTACGCAAACTGATTTTAAGGACGGGTATACAAACTTCTCCAGACATCCTCTTCTCACCCGACGGCATCCGCCTGGACTTTCATCCGAAAACAGCAAATGCCCAAGAAGGCTGCTGCCACATTATATTAAGAATAAAATGGATGAATTTCTAACAAAAAAAGCGGAAGCGCCTCGGTCAGCTCGCGAAGCAAATAGGGTTTTGGCCTTAGAAGGCGCTCTTTGCCTTCTGAGGACAAAACATCTTTCAAAGATCGAAGGCTAAGTGCTCTGCATCCTGCAGAAACGCCTTCATTACCTGCATCCTGCAGGCCTCAGCGAGCTAGGCACTGAAGCTGGATTACACAAAAAAGCGGAAGCGCCTGTTCAGAGGACCAAAGACTAAAAACGCCGCGTCCTGCGGCAACGTCTTTTGTGACCCCCATCCTGAGGGCCTTCGACCAGCATAAGGCGTCTCCGAATAGAAGGCGCTCTTTGCCTTCAATTCGGTGATGACTTATGACCTCGAGAGGCTAGGCGCTGAAGCTGGATTACACAAAAAGCGGAAGCGCCTGTTCAGAGGACCAAAGACTAAGAACGCCGCGTCCTGCGGCAACGTCTTTGTGACCCCCATCCTGGGGGCCTTCGACCAACATAAGGCGTCTCCGAATAGAAGGCGCTCTTTTGCCTTCAATTCGGATGTGGCTTATGACCTCGAGAGGCTAGGAGCTTCATGCAAATGACAGGCATTGTCCCCTTATTTTCCCGACTCAAATCTTTCCACCAGCAAGGCAAGTGTTCTTGTCATGACACCTGTTCCCCCTGCTGTACCAAGGTCAGATGAAGAGTTTGCTGTTGAAGTGCCGGCAATATCAAGGTGCACCCACGGAGTGTCCTCGGCGAATTCACCGACAAATGCCCCGCCCATTATTGCGTGCCCTGCTGCGCCTGGAGAATTATTGAGATCTGCAATCCGGCTTCCTCTTACACGTTCTTTATCTTTTTCCGTAATAGGAAGTCTCCACATTGGCTCACCTGCTTCGAATGAGGCCTCAAGCACTTGTTCGAAAAATTCCTCATTATTAGTCATGGCACCTGTCATATCATTTCCCAGCGCTGTGATAACACCGCCTGTCAGTGTGGCAACATCGACCAGATATTCCGCTCCGTGCTGCTTTGCATACGTGACCGCATCAGCCAGCACCAGCCGTCCCTCTGCATCCGTGTTCAGGACTTCAATGGTCTTGCCGCTCATCGAAGTAATAACATCGTCAGGCTTAAAGGCATTTCCGCTGATCATATTGTCTGTTGATGGAATAACAGCTACAACGTTTTGCTCTGGTCTTAGCTCGCCGATAATCTCCATGGCGCCAAGAACAGCTGCAGCGCCTCCCATGTCTGTTTTCATCCCGACAATGCCTGTTTTCGTTTTCAAAGAGTATCCGCCAGTATCAAAGGTAATACCTTTTCCGACCAGCCCAATAACATCCTTCCACTCTTCTTTTCCCTGATATTTTAAAACAATCATTTTTGGAGGTTCAACAGATCCCTGGTTGACCGCTAAAAGTGCGCCCATTCCAAGCTCAAGCATTTCATCCTTTTCCAAAATCTCAATTTCAAATCCGTAGCGTCCGCCAAGATCTGCCGCATGATCCGCAAGATCGGTTGATGTCAGAAGGTTTCCTGGCAGATTGACAAGTGTTCTTGCCGAGTTTGTAGCTTTACCGAAAACATGGCCAACTGTCAGGGAAGCAAGAATTTCCTCAGAGTCTTCTTTTGTATAAACGTTAAAGGAATTCAGCGTTTTTACAGCAGCATTCGATTTCTGCTTATACCCCTCAAATTCATACGTTGACAGCGCCAGAGCTTCACTTAATGCATGTGCAGCGTCAAGTGCGCCAATTTTCTCAGAGGTAAATGTATCAAGGTCTGCAGCAAGGGAAGTGAATTTCCCGTTCAGGCTTTTAAAAGCTCTTCCGTATGCCTCGCGAAGGGTTTCGAAAGTCAGCTCACTTTCTTTGCCCAAACCGATGAATACTAGCCTCTTCACACCAATTTTCCCTAATGTATGTATTCTGCCAATGCTTTTTTTCTTTCCGGCGATATCTCCGGATTTTAATAATTCCGAAAGCTGCCCTTCCAATTTCTGATCAGCAATCTCAGCGGCACCTGATAGTCTGGCAGGTTTATCAAAAACTCCAATCAGCAGACATTCCTGGCCTTGATTTAAATCGAGCTCATTCAGGACATTAAACATTCTGTCATTCCCCTCTCATATTGTCTCTCTCCATTATATCCAAGTTATCGATATTTTTCGAATGTTAAGGATGAAAGAAAAGCAGCTGTCACTGACCGCCGCTGTGAATACATGCTTTTTCTGCTGGGAAATGTTTAAAGAATAGCAAACTGGAGAACAAAGAACATATGACAATGACAATTTTGGCGGTTTAAGAAGGATTTTGGCTTCATTTATTGAATCAATAAATTCTGCCGTCTGAAAAAGCATTCTCACGGCCAATGTGAATTCACCATTAACATTATTAATAAATTTAAAGAAATGAGGCGAATAAGCTTGGAATTTTTTTTTAATTTCCCTTTAATATCATCTTTGGTTGCCATATTTTTCGCACAGTTCATCAAGGTTCCCATCCATTTCGTTGCTTTTAAAAAAATGGATTGGTCCTTGCTTACCTCTACAGGCGGCATGCCAAGCTCCCACTCTGCTGCCGTTACAGCGCTGGCAACTGCCATAGGCATAGAGTCCGGCCCTGACTCTCCTTCATTCGCTGTGGCTGCTGTTTTTGCCATTATTACGATGTTCGATGCAACAGGGGTAAGGCGGCAGGCTGGCGAACAGGCAGTGGTTTTGAATCGCCTTGTGGCAGATTTCAACACTTTTGTAGAAGAAGCAAAGAATTGGCAGAAGAAAGAGGAAAAACAAAAGCAGCGGAAATTGAAGGAGCTGCTTGGCCACAAGCCTATCGAAGTATTCTTTGGCGGATTGTCCGGCATATTTGTTGCACTTATTCTTAATATGCTTTTATTCCAGGGATAGGCTTTCACATGGCATATTCTGCTATTATTTAATATGCAGGGCTCATTTCAAATGCATCAGGGAGCCTATCATTTATTGGAAGGTGAGAGCATGAAAATCATTTCAATATGTCCAAGCAATACAGAGCTATGCGTTTATCTTGGCGCAGATGACCTGCTGATAGCACTTGATGATTATTCTGATTGGCCAGAACACCTGCAAAGCCTTCCTAAGCTCGGGCCGGACTTATCCATCCGCATGGATCGCCTGGAAGCTTTAAATCCCGATCTTGTCCTTGCCTCGCTTAGTGTGCCTGGAATGGAAAAAAACATCATGGAATTGGAGAAAAGGAATATTCCCCATATCATCTTTAATCCTCAGTCTCTGGATGATATAGCCAACGACTTAATTGTACTCGGTGAAGCTCTGGGAATGAAGGAGGAAGCAGAAAAAAGAGCCGGGCAATTCCTTGCATCACTGGAGGAATTCCGCATGGCGTCAAGCAGAATTAAGCATAAGCCCTCCCTATACTGGGAATGGTGGCCAAACCCATTATTCACGCCCGGCGGCATTAACTGGCTGACGGAAATTTCAAGGCTGGCAGGTGCCTATAATATTTTTGAGAACATTGAGCTTGCAAGTGTACAAGTGACCCCTGACGATGTCATTCAGCACGACCCTGATTACATCTGTCTTGCATGGGTAGGCGTGCCTGAAAAGAAGGTAAAGCCAGATCTTGTTAAAAAACGCCAAGGCTGGGGGGAACTCCAGGCAGTGAAGAACAATAACATATTCATATTGGAAGAGCCTCTGTACTGCCGGCCGTCTCCTCGGCTGCTCGAGGGTCTGCACAAGCTTGCAGGACTTTTGCATCCAAAGGAATTTCCACTATTAACGTCTTCTAAAAGCGCGCTGCAGGAATAAGAGATTATAATGCAAAAGAAGCAAGCACTAAGGCCCAATGTCCTCAGTGCTTGCTTCTTTTTCGTTCCGTTATGTATATCATGCTTTTTAGTGCATTGATTTCCCTGTAAATTGCTGGCGGAAAACCTGCAGCTCTTTATTTTCGTTCAGGTTCGTAAGCTGCTTCTCTGACAGCTTTCCGTCACCCTTTTTTATGATATAAACATCGAGTGTTTTCTTTCCCCAGTTGTTGTAAACCTCTTCCACCGTATCATAAAATAAATCCAGTTCGTTGCCTTTTATAGCCCCTCCTTTATCTGCCACTACCCCATATCCATAGTCTGGAATGAAAAGGATGGTTCCGACGGGAAAAACATTTAAATCAGCAGCAACCGTGGAGTACAGGTCTCTTTTAACTTTAACTCCGGAATATGTAATGCCATATGAAGGATTTCCAGGTTTTTTTCCGGTGGATTCGTATCCTGCCGTATACCCAGTAGCCTTAACCTTCGCTTTGGGATATTGTGAAAAATTCATTTTGCTTTCAATAGACTGCGGCTGCACATGTTCCATGCTGGATAAAACCAGTGGTGCCGCACCATATGCAGGATGCAAAGAGTTACTTTGCGGGCCTGTACCCAAGTCCATAGCTTTGCTCCATGATGTGCTGTGATAGGCAGAGCTCGTTTCCGGCAGTAAATCTGCTATTTTGGCATCCACACCTGTAATATGATAGAGGGTAGCATGAAGCGCTGCTGCAAAAAGCAGGATGATTCCCGCTCTCTTAGCTGTATTTTTAATTTTTGTCATATAAAAATATTTCACTCCTCTCATTTCATATTTCTTTCCCGAAAAAAGGAAAAGTATGCATAAAAGAGAGAAACATTTTTTTCATAAAAAGCGTAAGCGCCTCTCAGAGGATCAAAGACTAAGAACGCCACGTCCTGTGGCAACGTCTTTGTGACCACCGTCCTGGTGGCCTCCGACCAGCATAAGGCGCGTGAGAATAGAAGGCGCTTTTTGCCTTCAATTCTCATGTGACTTATGACCTCGAGGGGCTAGGCGCTGAAGCTGGATTACATAAAAAGCGTAAACGCCTGTTCAGAGGGTCAATGACTAAGAACGCCGCGTCCTGCCGCAACGTCATTGTGACCCCCGTCCTGGAGGCATCTGACCAGCATAAGTCACGTAAGAATAGAAGGCGCTTTTTGCCTTCAATTCTTACGTGACTTATAACCTCGAGGGGCTAAGGCGCTGAAGCTGGACTACATAAAAAAGCGTAAGCGTCTTGAAAGCTGGAGGACGGCATGAAGTGGAGAAGCTTATCCGCGATTGTTTTATAAAATCTTTAGGACATTTATTTTTCAGACAAGAAAAAAACAGGCTGCCAACTGACACAGCCTGTTCGATATTAGAACATTTGATACCCTTTATTTCTTAATAATTTGATAATGAACCCTGCTAAAATGGCTCCCGCAAGGCCGCTTGCCAAAATGATGATGTCTGCAGACTGCAGCGCAGAAAATTTTCCGCCCATCTGTCCAAATACTGTACCAGGATCTCTGAAATACTGTATCAGCTTTGCACCATTGACAATGAAAATTGCTATTATTGGGAAAATAATGACCATGATCCACGAGGAACGAAACAACATATTAAGCAAAAAGCCGATTCCAAAGAATAATACAAAAAATAAAACAACGGATATGATTAAAACCGGCAGCGGCATTCGCATTTTATTTAAGACCCCCTACAAGAAGCATCTATTTTAGTTTACTTAATGCACGTATGTCCGTCAATAACTGAAATGCCAGTATATTCAAGAAAATCATCTCAGAGAGAAAGGGGTTTCACCGGATTTACTGCGTAATATATGAAACAGCTAAAAAAGATTCATATTATTTTCAAAAAAAAGGGCTCCAAAGAAGGGGCCCATTTATTTTTGTTCCTTCACTTTTCCGCTTCCCTGACAGCAAGAACAGGTCTCTGACCCTCCAAGCAGCAATTGAAAATAACCTTTTCCAGCACAGTAAAGACACTCATTATTTTTATTGTTCATTTTCAGATCCCCTTTATTTTTTAAATTTTCTGATAATATATCAAGAATTAAAAAAAATGAAAACCCCTAAAATGGACATTATACTTTTATGTAAACGGATACATTGTATCATTTCTCCCATTTACTCATCTTTTGTTAAAATTACTGAAAATTACAAAAATAACTTATAAGAGGTGTATCCAAAGTGGCTCCCTGTATCAATACCATCCAGAATGGTTTGCATATGCTCTTTTTTATAAGACAGCAGCTGCTCAAGCAATACAGAATGATTGCCTTCTTTTATCAAAATCTCAGGATCTATAAATTTAGCTTCATATAGTTCCTCTGTCTGAGCAATCACATCAAAGGATCGTGGCTTCAGCAGAAAAATCAGCATATTATCGCTTATTTCATTGCCGATTACCCCGCTTCTTATCCCCAGCAATCCCTCTACCTCTGCTTGTATTCCTGTTTCCTCCAAAACCTCCCGGATGACGGCTTCATCAACTGTTTCGTTTTCTTTTACAAAACCGGCAGGCAGAGACCATACACCCTTTAGCCCCCCATATCTTTTATTGACGACAAGCCATTTTCCATCCTCTGCAGCGACAAGGCCTGAAACGGCCAGCCATACATTCTTACCGCGTTCTTTCATCTGCTCCATGCCCCTCCCATTTGAATTAATTTTTCTGTTTATCCTGTTTGCTGCCACAGGCCCACAATCGTAGCCTTCAAAACTTCCCGCTGCATCGCGCCTGCGTGATTATTACGTAATCCGCTATTTCACAGAGAATTTCAGCAATTGGCTGCAAATCAGCTTACATCTAAAGTTAAAAGACCATTAAGGAAAACCTTAACAGCCTTTCATTAACTCAGCAATACCCGTTTAATACTTAGCACGCCCATGAAGCCTAACTGCGGATAACATTGTTTTAAAAAATATTGAATTTTCCCTTTTTTAGGACCATGGAGGCCCCGCCGATCATATACAATGAACGATTATCAATGACTTTTTTCATAAAGGAAGCTTTCTTTCCTGACATTTTCTTGCCAAATGCCACACCTATTGCATCATGTTCACCAAGTGAACATACCGTACCTTTAATGTCTGGTTTAAATGAAATCAAATCATCTTCATTACGGATTAGTTTAGTCAGATTCTTTGCCACCGCTACTCCCTGCTGCATCGCTATCTGTGCAGTCGGCGGATATGGCCGGTTAATTTCTTCATTAATGACCAAGCTGCAGTCACCAATGATAAAAATGTCTTCATGCCCAGGGACCCTCAGGTCATGGTTTACTTTCACACGGCCGCGGGCAGCTTCAATCCCGGAGGTTTCAATAATTGAGCTTCCGCGTACCCCAGCAGCCCAGACAACTGTCCCTGCCTTAATTTCCTCTACTTCTTCCTCTCCCTTGCCAACGATGATTCCATCCGGAGTACACCCTTTTATAGGAGTTCCAATCATAAATTCAATGCCTTTTTTCTCAAGGTAATGTACCGCATATTCTACCAGCTCAGGATCAAAGCCCGGCAAAACGCTTGGTGCAGCCTCAACACAAATTACCCGTACATGGCGGAAGTCTACATCATAATCTTTGCATAGCTCGGGAATGCGGTTGGCCAATTCGCCAAGAAACTCGATTCCCGTAAAGCCGGCCCCTCCAACCACTATGGTCAGGCGCTCGAGCTTATTTTCTTCCTCTGCATGGAATGTCGCAAACTGCAGGTCAATATGTTCTTTAATCTGCCTCGCAGCATTAACATTCGTAATCGCGAAAGCATGTTCCTTTAGGCCTTGAATGCCGAATGTTTCGGCTTCAGCCCCTAGAGATACAACTAAATAATCGTAAGAAACTTCCCTGTCCTCAAGGATGACTTTTTTATCTGCAATTTTCATTTCTGTCACAGTGCCTTTAATAAAATCAACTTTATTTTTATCAATGACACTTTTGACATCGTACCGCACCCGGTCTGGATGCAGGGTACCTGCCGAGGCTTCATGCAGCCAGGTTGTTTCATAATGATAATCATGTTTATTAATCAGGATAATATCCGCTTCATTGACACCTAATGCCTTCTGCAGGCGGACAACCGTCATTAAACCGCCGTAGCCCGCCCCTAATATAACGATTCTTGGTTTGTTCAAGGGTATCACTTCACCTTTACTATTATTTCTTGTTTACCTTGTACTTATCATTTACAGGTTGCACGAACAATAGTGATAAAAATACAATTTTTTTTTGTGAATGTATTCACTAAGGCATGAAGAAGCCAGGCGGTGTTATTCGGAAAATTCACATAATTTTTCTGAAAAAATAATAACCTTTATCATTTTCTTTTTTCAATAACGATTTGTTTAATACTAACTGAACAATAGAAAGCATAATTTTACATACCCATTCTTTTCATAACACAATCCTTTTTTAAAGTGTTCTGTTACATTCAGCACCTTCCTTAACCGCACTTTTCCAGTGGCTTTCGCGGGGAGATTTGACGGATTCTTTTGAATAAAAGAAAAAATTGCCTTTTAATTCAGCTGCCAAATCAGTATTATTTAAAAGGATTAAGATATTATTTATGATAAAATATAAGGCAGATTAGAGTTATTACTTAGGAGGTTATCACTTGGAAGAAAATGAACAGGTTTTTGATATAACAATCATCGGCGGAGGTCCGGTAGGCTTATTCACTGCTTTTTACGGAGGAATGAGACAGGCCACCGTAAAAATCATTGAAAGTCTGCCGCAGCTTGGCGGCCAGCTATCAGCATTATATCCGGAAAAATATATATATGATGTTGCAGGGTTCCCCAAGGTAAGGGCACAAGAGCTCGTTAATAATTTAAAAGAGCAAATGTCCAAATTCGAACAAGAAGTGGTATTGGAACAATCTGTGCAAAGGCTTGAAAAGCAGGCAGACGGCATATTCAAGCTAACAACAGAAAAAGGAATCCACTATTCAAAAACAATTATCATCACTGCAGGAAATGGAGCGTTCCAGCCCCGCAGAATTGAATTGGAAGATGCTGTTAAATATGAGGGCAAAAACCTTCACTACTTTATTGATGATTTAAATCAGTTTGCCGGCAAAAAGGTTGTCGTTTTTGGAGGCGGAGATTCTGCAGTAGACTGGGCGCTTATGCTTGAGCCAATTGCTGAAAAGGTAACCATCGTTCACCGCCGCGACAAATTCCGCGCCCACGAACATAGTGTAGATAACCTTAAAAATTCTAAAGTAGACATCAAAACACCTTTTGTGCCTGCTGAATTTATCGGAAACGAAGACAAGATTACACAGGTTGTTGTTGAAGGTGCAAACGGAGAAGACAAGGAAGTAATTGACGTGGACTCTGTAATAGTCAATTATGGCTTTGTTTCTTCCCTTGGGCCAATCAAAGAATGGGGATTGGATATTCAGAAAAACACCATTGTTGTTAATTCGAAAATGGAGACCAACATTCCCGGCATTTATGCAGCTGGCGACATCTGCACATATGATGGAAAGGTAAAATTGATTGCAAGCGGATTTGGCGAGGCTCCAACTGCCATTAATAATGCAAAACAATACATCGATCCGAAGGCAAGAATCCAGCCTATGCATAGTTCTTCTATGTTTTAATACCGAAATCCATATAAAAATGAAAGGAAACCAGGGCGTTTGTTTTGCCCGTTTTGGTTTCCTTTTTTTTTGGGCAAGCAGGCTTAGGGAAATACAATGTAGTTTACTTCATTAACTGTCGGGGAAGATAATACGAGAAGCAAAAATGAGAGGGTGAAAAATAAATGAAAGTATTAATCGTCGGTGCAAACGGACATACAGGAAGAATAGCGGCAGAAATTCTTAGCCGTGACAGCGAGCATCAGGCATATGCCATGATTCGCAGCCAGGAACAGCAGAATGACATGGAGGGTCTTGGTGCAATCCCGGTTATAGCCGATTTGGAGCAAGAGGTTGATCATGCACTCAAAGATATGGATGCTGTGATTTTCGCAGCGGGATCCGGATCAAAGACCGGCCCTGAAAAAACCATTTCCGTTGATAGAGATGGCGCGATAAAGGTTGTCGATGCTGCAAAGAAAGCTGGCATTAAACGCTTTGTCATGCTGAGCTCCATGGGATCAGATTATCCGGAACAGGGAGCAAAGGAAATGCAGAATTATTATCAGGCCAAGCATGATGCAGATGAGCATTTAAAAAGCAGCGGCTTGTCTTACTCCATTGTGCGTCCAGGAGCACTTTCATTCGATGATCCAACAGGTAAAATCGTCGCCCAGGAAAAATTGGAAAGCCATAAAGGATCTATCACCAGGGGAGATGTCGCCCAGGTGCTTGTCCATTCTCTTACCGCTGCAAGAACATTGAATAAATCCTTTGAAATATTAAACGGCAATGTGCCTATAGAAGAAGCCATTGAAAATCTGTAACCGCCAATAGATGGATAAATAAAAAACCGGCCTGCAGCAGGCCGGTTTTTTTCAGCAATATCCGCCGTATCCGTAGCCGCCGGCATAACCGCCGCCACAGCTGCAGCCGATGATAATTAAAAGGATGAACAAAACAATTAATAATGCGAAACCTCCGCCAAATCCAAATCCGTCAGACATGTAAAACATCTCCTTATTCTTATTAAGGAAGTACTTCAATGGGTTAATACATAGTATGCAGGGCATAGGGAAATGACACAGAAAATGATTATTGGCTATTTATTGGGCGGGAAAACAAATACTCCTTCAACAGAAACCACCTCTCTAAAAACCGCTAAATTTAAAAACACCCTCTTCATGTGCATATCTATGGCCAATTAAAAATCTGCATTTTTTACATTCCTTGGCGGCCTTCATACAAAATGGCTGGCTTGTTCACCACTTTAGGAATAAACTGGATTTTTTGTGTTGCATTATCCTTTGTCTCTTTCTTTCCTTCCCTCAGACCTCAGTATTCGTGATAAATTTAATTATGCCTGGATTCAAGCGAAATCCAAAGAATTTAAGCCAAATTGAAATTTTAACCCCAGTAAAAGCACTCTTATTCACCTGCTTTAAAGCTCTTAATTAAATAAGACCGTTCATTTATTTTTTATGTTCGAATCGGAGTTATTTTTTCCTTTAATTGGATAATCGATTCTAATTGCGTCTTGATTCAAGCCAAATCGAAATGCTCACCAAAAAAGAGAACCAAAACGTTTTATCTTGTTTTATTGTAAACAGTTTCATCATAGCCCTATTAGGGACCGGCCATTTTCATTAAAAAACAAAAAAGCCAAATCCCTTTAATAAGAGACTTGACTACTTTTTTTAGCAAATAGGCTGATTGAAGCACAAAACGAGGCAACCCAACACGCCAATCAGCTAGCCGATTTTCTTAAGGCTGCACTTCAATCAGCGGCCCTGGATAGTGAGAGTTCAGCATTTAGCAATTCTCCGGAGTTCCTGCATTCGTTGCTGTCTTAAAGGATGACCCGCAGCCGCAAGATGCGATGGCGTTCGGGTTTTCGATGGTAAACCCGCCGCCCATTAAGGATTGTTTATAATCAATGACCGTGCCATTCAAGATGGGGGCGTCCTGTCCGTCTACAAGGACAGCTATGCCGAATTGCTCATCTTTTTGATCATTTTCTCCGGCTTTCTGTTCAAAGCCCATTCCATAGGATAATCCGCTGCATCCGCCGCCCTTTACCGCTACCCTTAAAAAGGATCCTTCTTCTCCGTTGTGTTTCATCATTTCTTTTATTTGAAAAGCTGCCGCTTCCGTAATTGTTACAACTTCACTCATTTGTAATCCTCCTTATCAATCTGCGTAAGGCATATTCTATTTATCAGTATATACCAGGAGATAAAGGCTTCTCAACTATCCCGCATTTAGGCTGTAAAAAGAATTGCTTCCAACGAAAGAAATATCCGCTATAATAAAAATATAGTCATAATATACTATATGCCGAATATGCCAAATGAACCATACAAATACATAAGGAGTGAAAATTATGGAAGGAATACAGCCGTTGTTTGACCGTAAGATGGAATGCATATATTGCCAGCACAAATCCAGCGTCAAAAATATCCGTTCGCGTTTTATTAAAGTTTCAAGCTATGATACTGATTTCTGCCCGCAATACAGCGCTGAAAGCGAAAATGCCCTCTTATACAATATTCACGTCTGCCCTAATTGCGGCTTTTCCTATTCTGCAGATTTTTCTCCATATTTTCCGCCTTCCACCAGGGAATCCATCGAGGATAAAATATGCGCAAACTGGGTCCCCCATGATTTCGGGGGCAAAAGAACTATTTATGAAGCTATTAAAACCTATAAACTAGCCAGTTATTGTGCTGTACTGAAAAAGGAAAAACATATCACCATTGCCGGAATTTATTTAAGGCTGGCTTGGCTGTTCCGGCTGTCAGAGGATTCTGTCCAGGAAATCCGCTTCATGAAATTAGCACGCCAGGAATACATGAATTCCTATTCTACAGATGACTTTAAAGGAACACAGGTATCAGAAGTTAAACTTTTATACCTTGCAGGAGAACTATCAAGAAGAATTTCAGATCTTCCCTCTGCAGTCAGGTACTTCTCTATGGTTATAGAACGCCAGAAGCAGACTATAGAGCCCAAAATCGTGGAAATGGCAAAAGAGCGCTGGCAGGAAATCCGCGAAGATAAGAAATCCCAGTCTGCTGAACTAATCGGAATCTGAGGCAGATACCAAAAAGGGACAGGCTCATTTCAGCCTGTCCCTAAGTTGTATTTATAGGGTTTAACCCAAAAAGTTCAAGTGCCTGCCGTTACCCTGCAGCACCGCAAATGGCTTACTCAGATGGTGATTTCCCCATAAATTTCCTGATATATATACTTGTTACTCTCTATTAAAACATTGGATTGTCTTCGAGATATTGGTAAATATTCCGGACAAGCTCCTCTGTGGTGTTTCCTGTTACAGGCTCTCCATTCACCAATGCAAATAAACTTCTGGCACACTTGCCGCAATAGCTTAAGCATCCATACTCAACAATATCAAAGTTTGGATCTCTTTCTAATTGCTCTAATGCTTCTTGAGAGCCGCTTGCCAGGTTGCTGATACAAAACTCGATAATTGGATTCATTCTACCACCTCACTATCACTAACAGAACATCCTACCCTTTTTCTTTACTCCAGTCAACTAATATAGAATCAAACAGCATCCTTTTTTTATAATTAAGTTGTGATTTTTTCACAATTTCGATATACTTTTGTATGGTATTTAAAAATATTTTACAATTAATCCTGCAGTAACGGGCAGTCATAACCTGCTTAAAAAATGGAATTATTATGAAGCAGGAAAGAATTTCTGTACAATCCCGAATGGTACGCCTTGCTGCCAGCGGGAGGCTGAATGCCTCCGCTGACGGAAGTTTTACTTTACTGCAAAAACAAAACGAACAGCATAGAACAAAGGAATCAGGGGATTTTTTTGAATGCTGCATAATGGCAGCTGACGGCTGAGCACTTAACGATCTAACCAATAAGATCATACACAAAGGGGAAATTCAAGATGAAGAATTTAGTCATACTTGGCGGCGGTTACGGCGGAATGAGAATCCTTCAAAGATTACTGCCTGGACAGCTTCCTGAAGATGTAACGATAACACTTGTTGACCGCAATCCATATCATTGCCTAAAAACAGAATATTACGCACTGGCAGCCGGAACGATCTCAGATCATCATATCCGTATGGCCTTTCCTGAGCATCCTCGCCTTAAAATCGTTTACGGTGAAATCGTTTCCGTGAACACAGAGGAAAAGCAGGTTATCTTAAAGGATAAAGAGCCTTTAAACTATGATGATTTAGTCATCGGCCTGGGCTGTGAGGATAAATACCACAATGTGCCTGGGGCAGATACCTATACCTACAGCATTCAAACCATGCATAAATCAAGAAAAACATATCAGGCACTTAACAATCTTGGCGAAGGAGCAACTGTAGCCATTGTTGGTGCAGGCCTTAGCGGTGTGGAATTGGCAAGTGAATTGATAGAAAGCCGTTCGGATTTGAACATCAAACTATTCGACCGCGGTGCACATATCCTTTCAGCATATCCTGAGCGCTTAAGCAAATATGTGGAGAGCTGGTTTACCAAGCATGATGTTGAAATTGTCAATAATTCCAATATTACGCGTGTTGAACCTAACCTGCTTTATAACCATGATGAAGCCATTCCGTGCGATGTCATTGTATGGACTGCCGGCATTCAGCCAAGCAGGGTCATTAGAGAAATGGATATTGAAAAAGACCGTCAAGGAAGGGCTGTATTGACTCCGCAGCATTTCATCCCAGGCAGCGACAGTGTCTTTGTAGTAGGAGACTGCGCAAGCCTTCCGCATGCTCCAAGCGCACAATTAGCTGAAGGACAAGCTGAACAAATCGTTCAGGTTTTGCTGAAAAAATGGGCAAATGAGCCGCTTCCTGAAAGCTTCCCGGTCATTAAGCTAAAAGGAGTCATGGGCTCACTTGGCAAAAAACACGGATTTGGCCTTGTAGCAGACCGTGCCATTACAGGCAGGGTAGCACGTCTCCTAAAATCAGGCATACTATGGATGTATAAGTATCATAACGGATAAGTATCTATTTCTTATATTCTTTCAATAACCCCTGATAAAAAAGGGGCTTTTTTACATTTATGAGGGGTTTCTATCCGATTGTACAATTGGGGAACGTTTTGTATAAAACTTAATTGCTGTTTTTTGAGTAAGTACATATGTTTTATTTCAAATGGTTATCTTAAAAGTGGGTAACAACCCTAACTAACTTCGATGTGGAGGGATACTTTAATGAATATACGTGAAGGTATGATCCCAACCGTTTTAGGTTCTGTAGTTACTGCTACTGGCTATGCCTTGAAACAAAAACCCGGTTCCAACAAAATGATTGCAAACACAGTTTTCGGATTCGGTTTAGCGCATATTGTATTAGGTACAATTGACCTTTTAGAACATCGTCGTTAGTAAAAATGGGGGCACTTTATGTGCTCTCATTTTTAATTTTTGCATTTCATAAGTGACGAACTATTCGGTACATGCTTCACTTTCCCAACCGCGTTTACAAATAGATGAACCGTATCAGGCACCCGCTCCTCCCCTTTAACATCTTTCCATAGATACAGTGCATTCATAGGCTATTTCTTCTCCGCCTGCTTCTTTAATTTTATTATTCTTACAAACGGGAAAATTCTTCATTTTTAAACCACCCTGGACAACACAGTTTTTGTTCAGTAGGAATGAACTGCGAATATTTTTTTCTCCTCGTGTACATATTTTTTTGAAATATTAAAGCCTTTGTTTTCATTGCTTACCCATGTATAGTTACAGGCATATCATATTTTAAGGAGTGGTTTTTTTGTTTTTAAATCTTTCAAAAGAGCAGCAGCAATTAATGATTTCCGATATTCAAACATTCTTTTCCCTAGAAAGAGATGAAGAGATAACTGAATTTGCGGCAGAAAGAGTATTAGATTTTGTTAAGGAGTCACTTGCTCCTCATTTCTATAATGCGGCTGTCCAAGATGCTAGACACGTTGCTGAACAACAGTTTTCTTCACTTGAAGATGAAATACTAACTCTTGAACGCCCCCTAAAAAACATATGATTTTTTTAGTGTGGATCAATTAGATTCACTCTTCACCCTTTTGTGCATTCAAAAGAAACTCCACTCTCACATACCGCCATACACATACTTTGATGCTGCCGAGGGGAATGTTAATTTACCGGCAATTATGAAAAGATCGGGTTACTCAAGCGGGAAGACCACCACGCAAATTTACACTCGCGTCACTAAAAGGATGCAGAATAAAATTGATGAAAGTATCTCTGAAGTTATAAGTCATCTTCTTTAAAAATGATGTTTTTTAAAAAGGCTGATTTCGTAAACTTTGTTGCTATGGAACAAGAGGTTGATTTCCGCTTCAGGATGCTCGCTTTCCGCGTGGCGGGCGGTGAGCCTCCACAGCAATGCCTGCGGGGGCCTCACCTTTCGCTAATCTAAGCAGGAGTCTCGCACCTTACGCTCCAATCAACCCGGTACAACGGAATCGCCTCACAGAACTCATAAAAAAACAACAATCTTTAAGAAAAGAGCCTTTAAAAAAAATGTTGGGTTTTAGTTGGATGAATTGTGATTGATACACCTATTAGTGGCAATAAAGACTAGTAATAAGGTTTGTAAATAATCACAGTACCATAACGGATAATGTCACGGCTCCTGAAACCCCTTTGAACAGGGGTTTTTATATCATTCTTTTAAACTGCAATCGCCATAAAAAAATCTCCCTGCATGATATGTTCATACAGAGAGATCTCTATTCAAAAATGGATTGTTCATGTCTTTCATTTTGCTCCTTGCATTCGGGGGAACCCCCCATTTATTATCCTACTAACTTAACAAGAAGATGTGCCAGTTTATGCTGTTCGTCCTTGTCGCCGACCTTCCAAAGCTCTTGAAGAAGCTTTTCTTCACGGTTGCGCGGCTCTTCATGTTTCGCAAGATAGCTCGCCACTTTTTCAGCTGTTTTAGCCAGCTGCTCTTCGTTTAGCCCAAGCTTTTCACCTTTAGAAACCTTATCGCCTAAATAGTCTTTGAATTCCTGGAAGCTTGATAGAATTTGGTCCTTTTGATTTCCATCCATGTTTTGTAATTTTCCTTCTACTTTATTAACATTTGTTTCTGCCATTTTACATTCCTCCTTTTATTGTTTACACGTATTCAATAGCCATGTTTCAATCCATTCAAACCTATCGATGTGTTTTCACAGATATTTCATTATCCATATATTTCCCCTGAGGGCGGCTCTGTCCTCTATAGGGCTCTTTTCTTTAAAAACTCCGTACAGATTATTTATGTCTGCAAATAAAAAAGGACTGATTTCTCGCAGTCCTCCATACTCTTGCTATTCTTTTATATGATCTTTTTTCAAACTGTCTAATTTGCGGCATATAAAGAACTGATAGCCGTTCCTGCTGAAAGTCTCTTTAATTATTCAGCCGGGACGTATCCATAGGTTTCCATCGTTTTGATAATGGATTTCAGGCGGGGATTTCCTTCCGCAATAATTTCTTCTTCAATTAAAACGACCGGATAAAACAAATCTTCATCAATAACCCTTTGTGCAAATGCTTTTTTTTTGGTTTCTTCTGCAGGATTGAAGATATCAATATATGTCACAGTGAATGGCTGTTCCGGAAACTTCCTCGCAAGCGCAGCCTCAAGCCACTCATAGGTGTCTTTTGAAGATGGCAGGTTCACACAGCTTGCACATATCTGTTCGGCGCCATATATTTGAATTTCAACATGTTTTTTCTCCATAAACGTCTCCCTGTCTTTTTTATCTCTATTGTAACTGATACCGCCCTGAAGAAGATAGGCGATTTTAGGCGAAGTTTCAGTTGGATTTTTTCATATGATGATATTATAATAAGTATTAGGAAAGGAGTCGATTGCAATGTCTGAACAAGCAATGGAAACTCAGGTTCAAGAGGTATTGGATAAACTTCGCCCGTTTCTTCTTAGAGATGGCGGCGACTGTGAACTTGTAGACGTAGAGGATGGCATCGTTAAATTGCGTCTTCTTGGTGCATGCGGCAGCTGTCCAAGTTCTACAATTACCCTTAAAGCTGGTATCGAACGTGCTTTGCTGGAGGAAGTTCCAGGAGTTTTAGAAGTTGAACAAGTATTTTAATAACTATCCTATAAAACAAAGCTGACTTCTTGAGTCAGCTTTTTTCTTTGCAGCTATTTCCTCCGCACATACAGTAAAACTCCCGTCAGCGGGTTACCTGTATTCCCCAATAATTTTATGCGTGATACATCTGGCCTTTTCCTTCCGTTAAAATGGACGTTTGGCTGCCTTCATTTACGATTTCAATTATCTTGATGAAAAAATCGGGGAATTCCTTAATCAGAATCTCTTGGATGCTTTTAGCCTGCTCATCCTGTACCAGGCAAAGTACAGTTGGTCCTGCGCCGCTTAAAGCCGTACCTATGGCTCCCGCTTTGGCAGCCTCCTTTTCTATCAGTTCCATATGCGGTACAAGATGTGAGCGGCAGGGCTGATGAAATCTGTCTCTCTTCATCATGGCCCCGGCGACTTCCCACTTCTTCGCCAAGATGGCCCCCAATAGCACATTTGCCGCTGCACTTGCACTGACGGCATCCTTGAATGACAAGGTATTCGGCAAAACATTTCTGGAGTCTTCTGTTAATAATTCATAATCAGGAATAACAGCAACCACCTTGATTCCTACCACCGGAAACGAAATGATATCGGTCCGCTCCTCCGTATGCCACCCTGCCACAAGCCCGCCATATACAGAGGCTCCCGCGTTATCAGGATGGCCTTCCAGTATAGAGGCATGCCTGTTTTTTTCGTGCAGGGGCAACTCCAGGCCGCAAACAATATTAGCCAATTCTATTCCTGCTACAATAGCTGACGCACTGCTGCCAAGCCCCCTTGCAAGAGGAATTTCGCTTTGAATAAACAGCTTGCAGGGAGGAAGCTCTCTTCCGTAATGCCGGGCTGTTTTTATGGCAACAGAAACTATATAATTACTTTCATCCGCAGGAAAAACAGATAATTCCTCATTCATCGGAATGACTTCCCACTTATCCGACAGGCAGCCCTTTATTTCCAGATATAATCCCAATGCAAGTCCGATTGAATCAAAGCCCGGCCCAAGATTGGCTGTGCTTGCCGGGACACGGATCAAAAACATCTCTCCTTCTTTCATAGAACAGGAGATCCTTGCAGATGTCTTAGAATGACTTCTTCATCCATCGGGAGCACAGCAGGCTTAATATCACTTGTTTCCACAGCTACATTGGGATCCTTCAATCCATTCCCCGTGAGTACAGCCACAATTTTGCTACCTTTTTGAATCTCGCCGCTTTTCAGTCCCTTGAAAATGCCGGCAATGGATGCGCATGATGCAGGCTCTGCGAATATGCCCTCTTTTCTGGCCAGAAAATGATAAGCCTCCAAAATTTCTTCATCAGACACCTCATCAATCTTGCCATTAGATTCATCTGCAGCCTCAACCGCGCTGTTCCAGCTTGCAGGGTTGCCAATGCGGATTGCCGTCGCAATGGTTTCCGGACTTTCAAAGACCCGGTTATGAACGATAGCAGCTGCACCTTCTGCTTCAAAGCCCCTGATTACTGGAAGCCCTGTCGCATTCCGTTCATGGTATTCTTTAAATCCCTTCCAGTAAGCCGTAATATTGCCCGCATTCCCGACTGGAAGAGCGAGGATTTCCGGCGCGCTTCCCAAAGCGTCGCAGATTTCAAAAGCAGCGGTTTTTTGTCCTTCAATCCGGTAAGGATTAACAGAATTGACTAAAGTAACTGGAGCTGTCTCACTAATATTCCGTACAATTTTCAGCGCCTGATCGAAGTTCCCCTTTATTGAAATGATTTCAGCGCCATACATAACAGCCTGGGCCAGCTTTCCCATCGCAATTTTCCCTTCAGGGATGACCACAATGCACCTCAAATTCGCTCTTGCCGCATAAGCTGCTGCCGCTGCAGAAGTATTGCCTGTTGAAGCACATATGATTGCATCACTTCCTGCCTCTGCTGCTTTTGCAACGGCCATGACCATGCCCCTGTCTTTAAATGAACCCGTAGGATTTGCACCTTCATACTTCACATACAGCTCAATATCCCATTCCTCTGAAATCCTGCTGCATTTTATCAAGGGGGTATTGCCCTCATGAAGAGATAGCTCCGGCGTATTTTCAGTAAGAGGCAAATAATCCCCATATTCTTTTAAAAGGCCCCTCCAGCTCATAAGATGTTCTCCCCCTCAACACGATATGTACTTTCAATTCCTTTTACCATTTCATAGCTCTCCAGCTTTTGGAGAATGCACTCGTAATCTCTCAAGGAAGCGGTATGCGTGACAAGTACGATTTCTGAGTAATCTTTGTCTTTTAAAGGCAATTGAAGGATTTTATCAAACCCGACACCATGTTCGGCAAATAATAGCGTAATGTTGGCAAGCACCCCTACTTCATCTTTTACATGAATCCGGATAAAGTACTTTGCGAAAATTTCAGCTGGTTTTTTCAGTAATTTGGAAAACTGCGGGGACACAGCACTCTTTCCATTGACTCCCAATCTTAAATTCTTAAGCACAGCCACAAGGTCGGACACAATGGCAGTCGCCGTCGGCAGGCTTCCTGCACCTGGTCCGTAAAACATCGTTTCGCCCACCGCTTCTCCATAAACATAAACCGCGTTATATTCATTATTCACTCCTGCTAGAGGGTGGCCCTCCGGAAGCAGGGCTGGCTGGACGCTTACCTCTACTTTATCTCCATCCCTCGAAGCAAGCCCGATCAGCTTCATGGTATAGCCAAGTTTTTTGCTGTATTTCAGATCCTCTTCAGATATTTCAGTGATTCCACGAACCTTAACATCAGCCAAATCAATATTCATTGAAAATCCCAGTGTGGCTAATATCGCCATTTTTCTTGCTGCATCCAATCCGCTGACATCTGAGGAAGGATCTGCTTCAGCGAATCCAAGCTCCTGCGCTTCCCTTAATACTTCTTCATATGCGCTGCCGTTTTTACTCATCTTTGTGAGGATGAAATTTGTCGTTCCATTGACGATCCCCATAAGCTTGGTAATGCGGTCTGACGATAAACCGTCGACTAATCCCCTTAGAATTGGAATTCCGCCGGCAACACTCGCCTCATAAAATAAGTCACAATTATTGCGGGATGCAGCAGCCAATAGCTCTGGGCCATGTAAGGCCATTAAATCTTTATTGGCTGTAACAATATGTTTGTTATTGGCTAATGCTTTCAATAAATATTCTCTTGTTAACTCTATTCCGCCCATCACTTCAATGACTGCATCTATTTCCGGATCCTCAAGTATCTCTGAGGGATTCAGCGTAAGCAGATTTTCATCAATGGAAACACGCCTCTCTTTTTCTATATCCTTTACAAGTACCTTTTTGATTAAAATTGGACAGCCAATCTGGTGCATAAGCTTGTCTTGGTGATTTTCAATAATTTTCACGACTCCAGAACCTACTGTTCCAAGTCCCAATAACCCAATCGAAATGGCCTTCACGATGGCTCCCCCTCTTCAATGTACTCTATATAAACACAAACGTTCTTTGCTTGTAGACATTATAAAAGTTTCTCTAACTATTTACAATAGTCTGAAATCTATTTGCAGATTGATGTAATCGCTTTACACACAGGGAGAGTAAGACTCATTTATTTTCAAAAAAATATCTTTATTTGATTTTGCCTCTTGTTTTGTGAATCAGGCAGTACCCATCATGCGAAACAGGCAAGGATCAACGCTGGAATCCCTCACTTTTGCTGGTTAGCTTGCTTTAACTAAAAAAATAGGCTGTTTTCGTAAACTTTGTTGCTATGAAACAAGGTGGTTGATTTCCGCTCCAGGATGCTCGCTTTCCGCGGGCAGGCGGTGAGCCTCCTCGGCTGCGCCTGCGGGGTCTCACCTGATCTGCTAACCCCGCAGGAGTCTCGCACCTTACGCTTCAATCAACCTGACTTAACAATGGGATCGCCTCACAAAACAAATATTAAAAAAATAATCTTTAAGAAAAGAGCAAAAAAATAAAAGAAACCAGCTGTGAAGGCTGGCTTTTATAATTTTTCGAGATAATCAGTAGTGCCTAAGAATATCCTGGGATTTTGTTTTGGTTCCAGCCAGTTTAAGATGCTGCGGACATTGTTTTCAGCTGTTGCTGTACATCCGGCCGTCCTGCTGTTCTCCCCTTTCCATACATGCAGAAATACCGCACTTCCCTTGCCCTTGATTATTGGATTTGTATTATAGTTAATGCTTATCCCATATTTATAGAGCGGATGATTCATCCTTTCAAATGAATGCCATCTCTTCTGGGGATTTCCCTTGTAATGGATCCACTTATTATAGTCCTTGGAAGATGTATCATCTATCCAATAATCATTTGCCCCCGTTTTTTTATAGGGCCATGTGACCCCTGCAGGCTTTGCTGAACTGCCAAATGCTGTGCCAAAGGAAAAAGTGCCCATAGGGGTTTTTCCGTCTCCTTCTTTTTTGCTGCCGGCAAATCCATTATAGCCGATGACACCTTTCATTACCTTCAAGCTTCTTCGCCAGGATCCATAAACCTTTTCATATGCTTCCATGTTTACTTTTACAGAGGCAGCCTTTGATCCTGTGACGGCAAGAATTTGATGGACTTCCTTTTTCCTCCCGATTTTTGAGAACAGTTTAAGCTGTTTTGAATTGAATACTTCTGATGTACCCGCTGCTTCTGTATAACCCGTTTTTCCGCTGATGCACACTGTATACCAGTTATTGTTCCGGCTGACAGCAGAAATCTTTTGTTTTCCTGAAAGCATCTTCAATGTCTTCGAGCGATTTTCCCGTGCAGCCTTAATAGTATGCTTAGCTGGAACAACAATTTGAAAACTCGTTTTTGCGCAGCTTGGCTGTTCTTGGGCACTGCTATCCGGTGCAGCAAAAAGAGAGAATAGTAGAGAAGTGATTAGTAAAACAGTCAATGATTTCATTTTTTTGGCGCCTCCTCTAAGCTGTATGTGCCATATGGTCTTCATTGGCTCTTCCATTCCTTATTTACAAGGGTTATAGGTCTTTCACCACGCAGGACCCTTTCAATATTTCCGCAGCAAAGGTTCATCATCTTTGTTCTAGTTTCCCTGCTTGCGCTCCCGATATGCGGCAGTGCCACTACATTAGGAAGGGAAAGAAGCGGATGTGATTTCTGTATAGGCTCTTTTTGAAAGACATCGAGTCCGGCACCTGCAATTTCTCCTTGTACCAGGGCGTTATATAAATCCTCTTCATTTGTTGTCGCCCCTCTTGAAACATTAATGAAGATGGCTGTATTTTTCATTTTCTTAAAAGCTTCAGCATTGAACATTCCTTGTGTTTCGTTTGTTAAAGGAGCGAGGCATACAACAAAGTCCGATGAAGAAATAAGTTCATCAAAGCTGCAATAAACAGCACCGAGCTCATATTCCGACGCAGGCTTGCGTTTACGGTTATGATAGAGAATTTTCATATCAAAACCTGATGCCCTTCTTGCCACCGCTTCTCCGATTTTCCCCATTCCCACTAGGCCGATTGTTTTATGATGAATATCCGTTCCGGCCAGTAAAAAGGGACTCCAGCTTTTCCAATTTCCTTCTTTTACCATTTTAAAAGCTTCTGTGATTCTCCGGGCAGAAGCCAGCAGCAATCCAAAAGTTAGGTCCGCTGTTGTGTCTGTTAAAACATCAGGTGTATGGCAAACTGCAATTCCCTTTTCATCCGCAGCCGCAATATCGATGTTGTCATAGCCAACAGCAAGGTTTGCAATAACTGAAAGATGTTCTGCCTGATTGATCATCTCCCCGTCCACACGGTCAGAGAGCATGGTGAGAAGCGCATCAGCTTTCTTTGCTTCTTCCTGCAATATGTTTCTAGGAACTGGAATATCTTCACTTTCCCATACCTTCACAGTAAAGTTTACCTTAAGGCGTTCAATGGCTGCTGGAGCTATTTGCCTTGTAATGAATACATAGGGCTTGTCCATTTTATACTCCTTCCCATGTCATGATGGCATGTATGACCTAATCATAACATAGGAATATCCAATATTACCCTGAGACCATTTTCCCTTTTAAAGCCAGCCTAATTCAGGAAGTTTATAATGCCTGGCCGGTATGTGTGCCAGCTCATAAAAACCTGCCAGGAACTCTTCATAATAGCCGGATGATTCTGCATAGAATTGAAGCTTTTCTTCCAGAACAATCGACCGCGATTCAGATGGCTTCGAATAATATTCCTCGATTGTTTCGTAATAATGCAGCGGAAAGATAAGCCTGGCATACAATAGCCTTGATGAAAAGCCGGATAGCCGCTGCACACTCTGATAATCCTGCATGAACTGGGAAATGCCGGGCTGATGTGTATGAACATTGCCATTATAATGCTCTCGGATCCATTCCCCTGCATCACGGCTTGCATGGTCGAATATCCAGTCAAACGGATTTTTTATACAATACTTCCCGCTCCAGGTCCCTTCCGAAAATCGTTCATAGCACACTGTGCCTCCATCAGATTCTTCCGGATTTCCGTCAATTTCCGTATCCACAAGATATTGAATGGCCGTTTCTCCCAGTGACATGTAGTAAGGAAAGGTCTCGATAAACAGCTGTTCAAATTTATTATTAGGATGTGCCATCAATTTTTCATTCCACATTCTCTCCAGCTGATCAATGCGCTGCTCCCAAAGCTGCCTCCAATTTCCTATTCTCGAGCATTTTTTTATAGGATAGCTGATGGTCCTGGCCCTGTGATGGAACTTGGCAAGCTTTCTTCCAAGCTTATAGCTTCTCGGCTCATCCAGTACAGGATTAGCCAGGAGAACAAACATGGCACCGTCCGCATCTGATATATAGCTGCCATGATTTGAAGCGACAAAGCCCGAAACATATCTGTCTCCTTGCTGAAGCAGGTGCTCAGACATTTTTTGCCTTTCCTCCAGCTCCTCTGGTTCCAATTCTTCAAGAGGAATAATACTATATATCACATTACCGGAATAAAAAGAGGGAAATCTGCTGCCCGCTTCTTCTTTTTCAACCGTAATATTGTAATTACTGTAGATTACATCTTCAATCACGCAATCATCGCCGCCTTTATGTAAAAGTGTAAACAGGTCAATAATGGACATTCTAATTTATATATATGAGCATTTTGCTGTTTTCTGCATACTTCTTGCAGAATGTTCGAAAACCCTTCATTGATTCTTAAAAGGATCGGTGGCTAATAATTACAAGGAAACCGGAGGCAGAGGCATGGATGATAAAATAAATAATCTCTCTGAGCAGACAGCAAGAAGATGGCTTGATGAGAGGGGCGTAAAGATTAAGGATATTGCAGAGCTGGTGATGTTCCTGCAGTCGAATTATCATGAAAATCTGCAAATAGAAGAATGTATTGAAAATGTTGAAAGAGTCCTTTCCAAGCGCGAAGTGCAAAATGCAATACTTACAGGAATCCAGCTGGATGTCCTCGCCGAGAAAAACCTGCTCGAAGACCCGCTGCAATCAATAATCCGAACAGATGAAAGCCTGTACGGAGTCGATGAAATTCTGGCTTTCTCCATTGTAAATGTATATGGCTCAATAGGATTCACCAATTACGGCTACATCGACAAACTGAAACCCGGCATTCTAAAATACCTAAATGATAAAAGCACAGGAATGGTCCATACCTATCTAGACGATATCGTGGGAGCCATAGCAGCAGCAGCCTCAAGCAGACTCGCACACCGTGTAAGAAATGAAATCTAACCAAATGCGCAAGCGCCTTGGTCAGCCTCGAACAGCATAAGACGCATAAGAATAGAAGGCGCTTTTTGCCTTCAATTCTTATGTGGCTTATGACCTCGAGAGGCTAGGCGCTGAAGCTGGATGAAACCAAATGTGCAAGCGCCTGTCAGCCTCAAATAGCATAAGACAGTTATGAATGAAGCTGTTCTTTGCTGCAGAGTCTTATAAACAGGTAAACAATAAAACAGGCCTGACTAGCCCAAAAGGAATGGTCAGACCTGTTTTTGTTTTTCAATCTTCAAATTTCCATAAATCAAGGGAATCGATGGCATGTGTAGGCATTTCATTGTAGCCCCCCAGCAATTCTCTGGTGGTTACGCCAGTATGCACAAGCAATGTATCCATTCCCGCATTGATGCCTGCAAGAATGTCTGTATCATAATTGTCCCCGACCATAATTGTATCCTCCTTAGGGATGCCAAGGACTTTAAGGGCCTGCTCCACGATGATGGATTCAGGCTTGCCGATGAAAATTGGCTGAACGCCTGTAGAAACAGTTATGACAGCTGTAATCGATCCATTTCCAGGTAATAATCCTCTTTCCGTAGGGAGGGCTATGTCGCCATTTGTTGAAATAAAGGTTGCTCCCTTTCGGACAGCCAAGCAAGCTTTAGCAAGCTTTTCATAGTTGATGTCCCTGTCGATGCCGACTACTACAAAATCCGGATTTTCATCTTCAAAGGTCATGCCTTTTTCTTTGAGCGCCTCCTTTATGCCTTCCTCACCAATCACATAGACGGATGCATTTTTCTTTTTCTCCTCTATGTAATTCGCTGTGGCCATGCTTGTTGTGAAAACCTGATCATCTTCCGTCGGAATGCTGAAGACCCGTAGCTTTCCTGCCACCTGTTCAGGGGTTCTAGAGGAATTGTTGGTTACAAACAAATATGGAATGCCTCTTTTTATCAGCTCATTGATAAAGTCTCCGGCTTCTTCTATTTTTTCACTGCCTCTGTACATCGTTCCGTCTAAATCAATTAAATAGCCTTTATACTGTTTCAATGATGTCCTCCTTCTGGTTTGCTGCAGCAAACAAGCCTTTTTATATAGTGCCTCTTCTTCTGCTGACAAATCCAAGCATTCTATTTTTACACGAAACACTCTGATAAAACAAGAAAAGGGCAGGCATAATGTTAAATTACAGCCTCAGCAGCCAGTAATTATATGCCTGTCCCTCATAAAAATTTAATTCTTAAAAGCCGAAACCGGCCCAAGTTCATTTCCCAGATATTCTCTTACAGCGTTCGGGTATTGTTTAAACGCTTCCAAGTTGCGCGTGAATCCGTCAGCTATTTCATTATGGGAAGTGCTCAGGTAATCCTGGATCAGCATTTTGCGAAGCGGCAGCATTTCTTTAAATTGAATAGCTGTGCCTTCCGTAATTACTTTTTCATCCTGCAGAATATCGAGAATGTCCTCATAGCTGCCGGGATCTCTCATGATAAAGCCATCAATCAGGGCATTTCCTGTATCCAGTACCGAGTCAATCGATACCTGTACAATCCTCTGCAATGCCAATTCGGCACGAGTCCCCTCCCAAACCGGATCACTTTCAAAGCTTTTAATCTGCTGTTCAAGAAACACTAAGATTTGTTCAATTTTCTGTCTGTCTACAAAGTACATCTTCCCAGATCCTTTCTGCCTAAGATGACATAGGGATTTTTTCCATTATGGCAGGTTTTGCATAGAAATATCCCTGTGCCAGGTCAACCTTATTCCTTGATAATACCATAGCTTCGGCGGCACTCTCAATTCCTTCAGCGACAACAAGGGATCCGGCTTCCTTCGCAATGAGCAGGAGTCCTTTCAAAATAGACTCTTTAATTGTGCTGCTGTCTATATCCTGGATGACCGAACGATCAATTTTAATGATGTCAGGTATAACCTCGCTTATCGTATGAAGACTCGCATATCCAGCACCAGTGTCATCTACGGCAACCCTGAAGCCAAGTGAGCGGAGCAGCTTAATATTCTTAGCAAAGTGGGCTAAATCATCAATTGAATCCCGTTCGGTAATTTCAATGACAATCCTTTCAGAATGAACATCCTGATATTTACCCAGCATTTTTTTCATATCGGAGACAAAGTTTTCATTTCCAATGGTCACGGGAGTAAAGTTAATGAATACCTGCTGCCCGGATTGATTTTCAGTAATCTGGTGAAGTGTTTTTTCAAGTACAATCATCTCAAGATCATACAAATGATTGGTTTGCCTTGCAACAGAAAATAGGGATAACGGGCTTTCCAGCTCTGTCCCGACAGGACCCCTTGTCAATACTTCATACGCTCTTATTTCACTTGTGGCCACATCAAAAATCGGCTGAGCCATGAGCCGGATGTTTTTATGTATAATAATTCTGTTCATTTGCTGGACTAATTGATTAAACTCCGTCTCAACTTTGCGGTCCGCCATGCTAATCGCCTGCTGCTCCGCTTTTCTAATTGCCTCTTCTGCGGAATAATGCTGCTTTTCAACAAACATATATCCTGTATTAAATTCCGCATCCACATCTGGCAAAGTGTCTTTTATCCGCTGTTCAGCTTCTCTTAAAACTGTATATGTAATGGCATCTATCTCGAGGAGACTTTGCTTTTCCCCTCCAGTCCGTAGCATAAGTGTGATTCCATCTGTATTATAATCATGGAGCACCAAAATCTCTTCTTCCGGAACAAGGTCCATAATAACTTCTTGAAAGGTTTTATTCAGGCAGCCTCTATATGTATGATAGCGCTCATAACCGATGCTTTCGGTTAATTGCTGCAGATTCTTAATGTTAAACACGATGACCGCAACTTCAAATCCCGATTCCAAAGCATTCCGGACACCGCTGACAACGGGATTTCTCAAAATAAACTGCGGGGGATAAAAGCGGATTTTTGAATGGGAGGAGAAAATTTTCATCCATTCAGCTAGTCGTTTCTTCCCTGTTCCGTATGGCTGTCTCATAGTATACATCCCTTCTGGGTGGACAATATTACCTATATATTATCATAATAATTAAAAAAAAGCGGATTTTTGTTAACTTTTATGAAATGCCCGCACATTTGTCCTGTGACTTTAGATATATTCCGCAAGATTTTGCAGTCAAAATCCGACATCCATTCCCTGTTTTCTTTTGTTATGATGGATATAATCATGCAGGAGAGGGAGAGATATCCAATGACTGAGCGATTTTTTTTATACAACGATTACCTGGATACGAAAACCAGGTTTGTGAGTTTTATGGGAGACCAGTCCAGGATGGATTTGGCCATTGTTGTGACCGACCGGTTTTATGGAAAAAAACTCGTACTGGACATGCAAAGCAGCCGCTTTGCCATCATAGGCCACGATGACTTAGAAGAAGAAGGATATTTGGAACACATTTTCCGCTTATCGGACGAAGAAGCAGAAGAGCTGCGGAATTTTTTATACGAGGTCATTTAGCGGTCTCCCCTCATGATTGTGCACCCTTTGGATACCCTATGAAGAGTGCTTACCGATCATTACGAGGTGATAATATGGATAAGAAAGAAAAATACTTTGATTTCTCAAACGTTGAAAAACAAAGAAACTTCATCATTCCTGAAGACTTGCCAGAAGGACCCTACGGTGCACCCCGGGGTAAAGACACCCCTGTTGAAAACAAAAGCACACCATGGGAAGAAGGCCAGCGCTACCAAAGCGCATTTAACTATGAAAACAAGTCCCTTCACGAAGGCATACCGCGCCAAATGGATGGCGCCCACCCAACACACGACGACCCAAAAACAAACCAGCAAAAACCATACTAAGGATGCGGAAGCGGACGTTTAGACCCGTCAAGCATAAGACGAAGCTATTTGGAAGGCGGTTTTCCCTTCCTAATAGCTTTGGCTTATGACCTCGAGGGGCTGGCCGCTGCAGCTGGACTATTAAGGATGCGGAAGCACCTGTCCTGCTTGCGAAGGAAATAGGGCTTTGATCCTGAAGCCGCTTTTTGGCTTCTGGAGCAAAGCATCTTTTCCACAGCAAGCAAGGCGCTGCAGCTGGACTATTAAGGATGCGGAAGCGGACGTTTAGACCCGTCAAGCATAAGACGAAGCTATTTGGAAGGCGGTTTTCCCTTCCTAATAGCTTTGGCTTATGACCTCGAGGGGCTGGCCGCTGCAGCTGGACTATTAAGGATGCGGAAGCGGACGTTCAGACCCGTCAAGCATAAGACGAAGCTATTTGGAAGGCGGTTTTCCCTTCCTAATAGCTTTGGCTTATGACCTCGAGGGGCTGGCCGCTGCAGCTGGACTACTAAGGATGCGGAAGCGGACGTTCTGCCCTAAGTTCACCATATCCTGCACCAATGTCTTTGTGATCACCCGCACCCATATATTTGAGAAAACCAAAAAACGACGGGCCGGAATCTTGATTCCAGCCCATCGTTTTTATTTTTTTATTTTCTTTGCCACAAAGTATGGGCAGCCAAAATTACAGTATTCATAAAGATACTCGGTTAGAGTGCTTATTTTTGTATCGAAGGTGGCTTTTTGATTTTGGTCATCAAAGAAGCCCCGCAGTCTTAGCTGGCCATAGCCCCAGTCACCGACAATATAATCATACTTGGTCAATATTTCACTGTAGCGGGCTTTGAAAGCTTCTTCATTGTAGCCTTCACTGCGCTCTTCCACTATTTCATATGTCAGGTTATTGATGCTAATCATGTGATCACCTCTCCCTTGCATGCTACTTCCTTAAATTATAACTTATTCCCCATGAATTACTAAGCGAAATTTAGAGAAAAGTGTTCATCCTATCTGATAGGGGGTGTTTTACCGTTGAAAAAGACTATTATATCTTTAGGCTTGGGTTCTATGCTGGCCCTGGCTGCATGCAGCAATAATCATGATCAGGGTGAAGGGCGCCGGATGAGCAATAGCCCTAATGACAACAGGAACACTGTCCATCCTGATCAAGTAAGCTCACCAGTAAAATATTATGATGAAGATCAGCGCCAGAAGAAAAGCAGCTCCCACGATTTTGGTTTTGTAAGGATGAACACTGCTGAAATAAACGGCAAGAATACCGCACATCAAACCCCATCCATTGATAGGGAACAGCTCGCGCATATGATATCACGATTATGTGCCCAAATGCCGGATGTAAGCAATGTTGCCACACTTGTGACTGATGAAGAAGCTTTGGTTGTATACAGAACACATTCTAAAAATCGATTCGAAACAGCTGATCAGGTAAAGAAAACGGCAAGTTCTGTTGTCCCCCGTTATTTTCATATTTATGTAAGCGACAACCATGCTTTGGCAAATGATATCGAAAGCTACGCCAATCTCCATACCACAAGCAAAAATATCGATTATGCCATTGATAAAACCATCCAGCAAATGCTGAAATCCCCTCAGGGGAGAAAGCTAAGTGATGGAGAAGATGCAAATGGCCGCATGTTGAACGAAAGTAATTCACTGCTAAACAAAAACAGCGAAAAATCCAGCAGCCCCTCCAATCAGTCCATGAAATGATTGGGAACAGGATCTAAGAAGTCCGGTAAAGGCTGGAGCAGCGAGCAGTCAAACCGCATAAAAAAAAGTGCCGAAAGCCGGCACTTTTTCTCCGTGTTTATTTCGCTTCAAGCACTTCTTCACCTTTTAAATGCATTTGCTTTGCAGCTGCATTCACCTGCTCATCCGCATGATAAGATGAACGGACCATCGGGCCAGCCTCACAATGGCTGAATCCTTTTTTAAGAGCAATTTCCTTCAATTCCGCAAATTCTTCAGGCGTATAATATTTCAGAACCTTTAAATGTTTTCTTGATGGCTGCAAATATTGACCAATCGTCATGATATCGACGTTATGTGCCCGCAGATCGTCCATCGTTTCAATAATTTCCTCTTTAGTTTCTCCAAGTCCGACCATAAGGCTTGACTTAGTCGGGATTTCCGGATACAGATCCTTGGCTCTTTGAAGAAGCTCGAGGGAACGGTCATATTTTGCTCTGGCACGGACGCGGTCAGACAAACTGCGAACGGTTTCAATATTGTGGTTCAAAATATCGGGCTTGGCATCCATGAGGGTTTTAATATTTTCGTAAACACCACCCATATCAGAAGGAAGAACTTCAATAGAAGTAAATGGATTTTTCCGTCGTATTGCTCTGACAGTCTCAGCAAATACGGCAGAACCGCCATCCTTTAAATCATCACGGGCAACGGCTGTAATAACGGCATGCTTCAGGTTCATGGCGAATACAGAATCCGCTACGCGTTCCGGCTCAGCAAGATCAAGCTCAGTTGGAAGGCCAGTTTTGACAGCACAAAAACGGCAAGCCCTTGTACAAACATCACCAAGTATCATGAAAGTGGCCGTTCTTCTTACAGCCCAGCACTCATGGATATTGGGACATTTTGCTTCTTCGCATACTGTATGTAAATTCTTTTCGCGCATCATTTTTTTTAGACCGGTATAGTTCTCATTTGTATTTAATTTAATTTTAAGCCATTCCGGTTTCCGGATGTGCTCTTCTTTGGTAGTCATGAAGATCCGCTCCAATCTATTTCTTAGAAAATTTTTGGGAAATCTTTAACTTGTTACCATGCAACTTTATCAAAAATTAATCATTCCGACAAGTTTCAGGGGATATTTCCAATATTTAATTTCAATATTTCAGAAAAACTTCAGCAAACTATAAGTATGAAATCAAGAAGGGAGAACGGGGATGCTTTTTAAAAGGATTTTTATTGGATGCATCATTTTATTCCTGACTTTAACGGGCATGCCCTTGTCCAAAATGGAGCATGCACAGGCATCGCCTGCTGTTTCTGACACAACAAAACGAAGAATGGAATTGTATAAAAATATGGAGGCAGCCCTTCAGATACCTTGGTACTATTTGGCTGCAGCAGATCAATATGAACAAAATCGGAGAAATTCAAGAAGAGATGCTGAACCTGCCAAAGGCTCAATCAGCATAGATATTAATCCTGTACGCTGGAACGGTCCGCTGAATCCTAAGGCTGTGGATGACAATCCGCTCACCATCAATTTCTTTCATGGATTAGGAGCCGATGGAAATGGAGACGGAAAGGCTGATATCCATAGCGATGAGGATATACTATTTGCTTTTTCAAGAGTGCTGCTTTCATACGGAACAGATGATGATAACATACGCATTGCCCTTTGGAATTATTATAAGCGGGATAAAGCAGTCGGGATCATAATGGGAAACGCCAAAATTTTCAAGACCTTCGGAAGGATTGACCTTCAGGAAAAAGTTTTTCCGGTTCCTGTCCGCACCCATTACACCTACCATAGCACCTGGGGTTCTGCCAGGGGATGGGGTGGCCGGCGTATCCATGAAGGAACAGATATTTTTGCCGATTATGGTCTTCCTGTCCGCTCCACCTGCTATGGAATCATTGAAATGAAGGGCTGGAATAAATACGGAGGATGGCGGATCGGCATCAGGGATATCAACAATTCCTACCACTATTTTGCGCATTTAAATGGCTTTGCCAAAGATTTAAAGGCTGGCCAGGTCGTTTCACCGGGCATGCTTCTCGGGGGAGTAGGCAGCACAGGGTATGGCCCTCCAGGCACATCAGGCAAGTTTCCGCCTCACCTTCATTACGGGATGTACAAGGATAACGGTTACCTGGAATGGAGCTTCGATCCTTATCCATATTTAAGAATGTGGGAAAGACGGGATTTGGCAAAGCCGAAATAAATAAAAAAATGAATCAAGGGGCCCTCGTGCCCCTTTTTTATTCTTTTATCAGATACCAGGAAGATTCGCAGGGCGGTGAGCATAGGTATAGTACAAAGGGGGCTGTATCATGTTCCGAAAAAGATTCCGGCCAAAGCCTGGTTTTTCAAAAGGGCCGCTGCCGACCAGATACGTTATTTTAATCACCTTTATCTTTTTTTCCAGTACCAGCCTGGTTTCCCTCTGGATCGTAAATAAGTCCATTGAACCCGTCATCATGGACATAGCAAAAAATGAAATTAAAAGAGTGGCTTCTGAAGTAATCAATGATTCTGTGGATAAAAACATTTTAAAGCAGCTCGATAAAGAAGAAGTTGTTCTTTATGATAAAAATGGAAGCGGGACAATCCGGTTTAATCCGAAGTATTACAGCAGCATCCGTGCCGATACGATAAAAGATATTCAAAAAAAGCTGGGGCTGAATGAAGAAAATCCTTTTACGAAGTCCCAAAATACAAAAGACCAATTTAAATCCATTGTTTATTATATACCTTTGGGAGTGGTGACCGGAAATGCCATTTTGGCAAATCTTGGGCCCAAAGTGCCTGTCAAGATGTCGCTGGTGGGTGATGTCGATTCAACAGAAAGGCTCAAGGTTACAGATACAGGAATAAACAGCAGCTACATAGAACTTTTTATTAATTTTACTGTAAACGTAAAAGTCGTGATTCCCTCTCTTACTGCAGAGACGCAAGTAAAACATGAAGTGAAAATCGGGGACTACCTCTTTCCCGGAAAAGTACCAAACTACTACGGAAATATGCCTGCTCCTGCAATCATCCAGCCAGGGACAGAAGAAAAAAAATAAAAAGCTTAAACCCGGGGTGCTCCCGCGGTTTAAGCTTTTTTTATTCCGGCATGCACTGTACAATCATCAGTGACGTTTCTGTCTGCAAATTTATTTCATATGCGTGATCAAGCTTCCTGCCTTTTTGTTCCAGGATAAAAATCTTAGGCCTTTCGCTCATCCCGCTATTCTGTGCGGAAACTACCCCTTTTCTTCCATCACTTAATTCAACTGTCAGACCTGTAGGGTAAATGGCGACGGCCTTTCTGAATGCCTCAATGACATTCGGGTCAAATTGTGAGCCGGAGCCTGCATATAAAATCTCCAGACCTTCATGCGGAAGCATTGCCTTCCTGTATACCCGGTTTGATGTAACTGCATCAAAAACATCCGCTACCGCAATGATCTTCCCAAATTGATGAATTTCATCACTGACAAGGCCCCGCGGATAGCCTGATCCATCAAGGCGTTCATGATGCTGATAGGCACAATGTGCAACAAGCAGCGGTAGGGTATGAATCCCTCTCAACAGATGAAAACCAAATTCTGAATGCTTTTTTATCATATGGAATTCTTCTTCAGTCAGCCGCCCTTCTTTCATTAACACCTCGGTTGGTACAAGCATTTTTCCGACATCATGCAAAATAGCGCCGAGACCCAGGATCTCGGCTTGTTTTTGGTCCAGCTTTAATTCTATTCCGATTGCCAAGGTATATAGAGTCACATTTAGTGAATGAGTGAAAATATAGTTATCATATGTATAAACGTCAGCTAAAAGCGAGAGCAATTCTTTATTTCCCTTAATTTCGCCTATAATAGACCGTATTAGACCGCTGAATTTCCTGACAGCCTTCTCAACAATAAATGAGGCAGATACGGAATTTTCGTGCTTTATGTCATTAAGTATTTTCTTAATCGTATCAGCAGCTTCTCTTCTTAGCTGTTCAGGGATTGAAGTTCCTGGCTTGATATGCTTTGTTTGTTCATCTTCTATGTAAGCGAAAGGGATATCAAGCTGCACCAAACGGTTTATCAGCTTTTCTGACAGCTCTTTCCCCGCTGCCAGCAGGATATTACCGTTATCGTTATAAATGTTTCTCCCCAGCTTATCCCCAGGCTTAACCGAGTCTATTGTTACCAGCCTCATATTATAGCTCCTGTTCATTCATCATCTATGAGGAAAATTTTAAGGTTTTAATCTCTTAACATAATTCCTCAGCTTTCCTTTTAATGTTAATATCGGCAGATTTGTGAATTATTGAAGTAATAGCTGCTGTAAAAGAACTGCAAGCGCCTGATTAAGGAGTAACGGCCTGAACGCCCAGCCCTCCTATCCATTGCTGACAGACTGTCAAGCGCACACATATATGGCCTTTAAGGCTAAAGCTTAAACTGGAGACACAAAGGAGTTATCCCCCCAAAAAAAGCCTGGTCTCCATGAATGGACCAGGCTGGAATTTCGCTATATATCAAACATTTTCAGTAAAGCAGATCTACCCGACATTCCTGCTGTCACGCCGATTTTTCCCGCTTCTTCAGTGACTGACTCCAAAGGGGCAGATAGGAGTTCATCAATGGTTTTGACCCCTACAGCCCTTGCAGCAATAATTCCCCGGCCCTTAAGTTTTCTATTGAGCAGCTCCACATCAAGTGCACCGCACATAATGTATCCCTTTTCTGCAGTGACCGCAAGCAGAGTGGTCTTTGGCAATTCAACAGTGATGGCGAGGAACGTCTTGCCGTCAATAAGTATTGGTGACATGCTTATCATTTCCATCCACTCCTTTCTTCTATATTTATGAAGAAAGGAAGCAGTATTGCTGATGATTTATTTTAAAGGAAACATTTTTTTCAATTTCCATTCAAGGATATCTCTCATAAATTCAGGCAGAAGATATTCTTTTTGCTCTGTTCGCTTTAAATGCGGAAAAAAGTAACCGAACGTAAACATATCAGGAAGCGCCAGGCTGTATCTGCCTGTTGGATTCAGTTTTACTCCATTAATCATGATTTCTTTAGGAGAAATAAATTCAATTCCTTCATAAAGCATGATTCCCATCATTTTGCCCCGGAAGCCGAATCCTTTCACCTGTATATGCGGCCATTCTTCATTCATGGACTGCATCAGAATTTCTTTCAATTCACTGCCCGACAGCTCTGCAATGCAGGGATTGATCGGGTGTGGACAAATCCGGTGAATGTCGCCTTTTGTAACATCACCTGCAGGCAGGCCGTCCAAAAGCAGGCCGGCATTTACAAAAGCACAATCCGCCTTTGTCCACTCTTTCAGTGATTCACACATTATCAGCGAAAGCGAAGAGGATTCGAACCATTTATTTTCCAAAGGATATGGCAGTGTTACACACTTTTCCTGAAGCAGGCCTTCCCCTTTTTTATTAATTTCCTCAATATATGATGATTCCAAAGGATCGGCGGGCAAAGTATTGGTATCGTAAAGCTGTGCTGTCTTGCGGGTCACACGGCGGTCATCGGAAACAGCCAAGTCTGCCTGGCCAATATAATAGCCAAATTTGCCGCCGCCGCACAGCAGGGTATTATTGATAGTTTTTCCTTCATGAAGTATATGATGAGTATGAGCACCTAAAATGACGTCGATTTCAGGATGTTCTTCTGCAATTCTTTCATCATCATGAATGCCTAAGTGTGAAAGCAAGACGATGACATGTGCTTTATCTTTTATTTCATCGAGCTGTTTTTTTAACTCCTCATAAGGGTCGGTGATATCCCAGCCCAATGCAGAATAGAATTTTTGAAAATAGGCTGTCAGCCCGATTAAAGCAATTTTCGTTCCCATTCTTGTTGTATGGATGCTATAAGGTTTGGCCCATGCTGGACGATCGCCATTTTTTTTGTAAATGTTGGCCGCTAGCACCTTAAAGGAAGCAGCCTCGTACAAAGAGTCCAGGTCATTGTGAGGAAGTGTGATTCCTTCGTTGTTTCCTATGGCAGCATATTGATAGCCTGCAGCATTTAGAAGTTCTACGTTCCCCTTTCCCATTGTGCCTTCCGTGAAAGGATGCCACCGGTCTACATGGTCTCCAATATCCATGATCAGGCACTCTTCCCCTGCATCGTGGTGCAGCTTCTTTCTTTCCTTCAAAAATGATTCAATCCTGGGCCAGTTTTCAAAATGGCTGTGAAGATCATTTGTATGATAAATATGTATATTCTCTGACACATGAATTACCCCATTTCCTGCCAGATAGTAAATGCCAATGTTTACATGTATTTTATGGCTGATGTGCGGAACTCCGCCTACGCTACAATCATACCACCCTGGCTGTTTCCAGAAAAGAGAACCGTTCTATTCATTATTTCCTTTAGTTGCTTGCGTTAAAACAAATCAAGCTGCTTTGGAGCAAGCCCCATATAGGTAAGGCCAAGAAGGTCAATCATTTCTTTGGCATTGCCGGCAGCATCTCCGCCAGAATTGTTATTGAACAGCACGTAAACATCCTTACTTTCCTTTTGCAGGAGTTTAATTTTACTTGCCCATTCCTGAAGCTCCTGTTTATTATAGCGGTACAAATAGCGGACCTCTCTCCAATTTCCTGAAGACGGCTTGTTCCAGCCATAAACGTTCCTGCCATGAAAACGGACCAGTGCTGCATCCGGATTGGTGGACTGAAGAACAATAGGCACAGAACCTTCACCTGCCTGCGGTTCATCACAAACAGTGTGGATCCAGCCTTTCTCCTTCATAAAAGCTAGGGTTTTGTCATACATAGGCGGCAGGAACCATGTATTATTGCGGAACTCCAGAGCCGATGGAATGCCGTTCATCTCCTGTTTGCACCAGCGCAGGTAATCCACATTCTCCTTGCTGCAGTCAAACCATGGCGGAAACTGAAAAAGAACCATACCCAGCTTTCCTGCCTCCCTATAAGACTTTAAGGATTCCCTGAACGCAGCAAACATATCACTTTTATTCGGAAATGGATTTTCACCCCGCTGGTGACCTGTCATCCCTTGATAAGCCTTCACAATAAACCGAAAAGACTCCGGTGTGTCGCGAACCCACTTATCTGTATTCCGCTTAGGCTGAACCGCATAAAAAGAAGCATCCACCTCAACAGCAGGAAAATGCGAACCATACACCTTCAGCTTATCCCGCCCAGCCACCTCCCCGGAATACAAAGAATCATGATCCCCCCATCCTGTCACACCCACATAAATCATAATGCTTGCCCTCCTTTTGGGGTCAGACCCCATTTCCCGAGTATTTCCCTTTGTATCTTCTACCCTATTTTTCAGGCTTTAAATCAGGAGAAAGTCCGGTTTGATCAGGTTCCTCGATTTTAACTTTTTTGCGGGAAATGGGGTCAGACCCCATTTCCCAGTTCATTTCCCATTGTTGGTATAATGGTTTGTATGATTGATTTTGAATGCAGGTTCATATTTATAGCGTGCCCGCTATTTATTTTATTTAGGAGGCTTAAAGATGAAGTATGTGATTGGAGTTGACTTGGGTACAAGTTCTGTGAAGGTTATTCTGGTTGATCAGGATGGGATTGTGCAGAATTCAGCCACTAAGGAATATCCTCTTATACAGCCTGAACCCGGGTATAGTGAACAAGATCCCGAGGAGTGGGTGGAGAAGACCATCCAGGCATTGAAACAGCTTATGGATGAAGGAGGGGCCAAGCCTCAGGATATTGAAGGAATGAGCTTTTCAGGCCAAATGCATGGCCTTGTTTTATTAGATAAAAATCATAAGGTCATCCGAAATGCGATTCTTTGGAATGACACCAGAACTACTCCGCAATGCAGGGAAATAGAACAAAAAATGGGCAGCAGGCTTATGGACATTGCCAAAAATCCTGCTCTTGAAGGGTTTACGCTGCCTAAGCTTCTCTGGGTGAAGGAGCATGAACCAGAGAATTTTGAAAATACCGCCGTTTTTTTGCTTCCGAAGGATTATCTCCGTTTCCGTCTGACAGGCAGCCTTCAAAGCGAGTATTCTGATGCATCGGGAACACTTTTGCTTGATATTGAAAATAAAGCCTGGAGCATGGACATTATCCGCACTTTTGAGCTTCCTGCTGATATTTGCCCTCCTCTAGTAAATTCTGGGGATCATACAGGAGATATACTTCCTGAAATTGCAATCGTTACAGGTCTTTCTCCAGCAGTAAAGGTGTTCGCCGGCGGCGCTGACAATGCTTGCGGTGCAATTGGCGCAGGCATACTGTCAGAAGGCAAGGCGCTATGCAGCATCGGAACTTCCGGCGTATTTTTATCTTATGAAGGAAATACCACCAGAAGCTATGACGGAAAGGTGCACTTGTTCAATCATGGAGAAAAGGATGCCTGCTATAGCATGGGTGTCACTCTCTCTGCAGGACACAGCCTAACCTGGTTCAAAAATACATTTGCAGAAAATGAAAGCTTTGATGAACTGATTGAAAAAGCTTCTTCATCACCAATCGGAGCAAACGGCCTATTATTTGCACCATACCTTACCGGTGAAAGGACACCACATGCGGATGCAAAAATCAGGGGCACTTTCACTGGGATTGACACCACACATAAAAAACGTGATTTCACCCGTGCTGTGCTGGAAGGCATTGTCTTTTCCATTAATGAAACAGTTGAGATTTTCCGCAATTACGGCAAAAAAATTGATATCGTGGTCTCTACTGGCGGCGGGGCTAAAAATGAGCTATGGCTGCAGATTCAAGCAGATATTTTTAATGCTAAAATCATTAAGCTGAAAAGCGAACAAGGACCTGCAATGGGGGCCGCTATGCTTGCTGCAGCTGGTTTAAAGTGGTTTTCATCCCTTAAGGAGTGTGCAGAGTGTTTTACCTCATCAGATGCCGTTTATGAGCCAATACCAGATAATGTCCTGCGCTATCAGGAACTTTTCCAGCTTTATAAAAAGATCTATCCGCATACAGCAGCAATAAATCACGGATTATTTGATTTTAAATCAAATCAGTAACCCTCCCCCAAAACATACAGATTTTAGGAACCAAAAAGTTATGCCCGGTTAATCATACTGAATTCCACGCAAAAAAGCTGCCATTAAGATCCATGAAGATGATCTTAATGACAGCTTTTTTAATAAAAAAATTATCCGATAGAGCCTTCCATTTCGAACTTGATCAAACGGTTCATTTCAACCGCATATTCCATTGGAAGTTCTTTTGTGAATGGTTCAATGAAGCCCATGACGATCATTTCTGTTGCTTCCTGTTGAGAAACTCCGCGGCTCATCAGATAGAATAACTGCTCTTCTGAAACCTTGGAAACCTTTGCTTCATGCTCAAGGGAAATGTTGTCGTTAAGAATTTCATTGTAAGGGATCGTATCAGAAGTAGACTGATTATCCATGATTAATGTGTCGCACTCGATGTTAGCACGTGCGCCATCTGCTTTGCGGCCGAAGTGTACAATTCCTCGATATGTCACTTTTCCGCCATGCTTGGAGATGGATTTAGACACAATTGTTGAAGATGTGTTTGGTGCAAGGTGGGTCATTTTTGCTCCAGCATCCTGGTGCTGCCCTTTTCCTGCAATTGCAATGGAAAGGGTCATGCCGCGGGCGCCTTCGCCTTTTAGGATGACTGCAGGATATTTCATGGTTAACTTAGAACCAATGTTTCCGTCAATCCATTCCATTGTTGCATTTGCATCACACACAGCACGCTTAGTAACCAGGTTATAGACATTGTTCGCCCAGTTCTGGATTGTTGTATAACGGCAGTATGCATCCTTCTTGATTATGATTTCAACTACTGCACTGTGAAGGGAGTTCGTTGTGTAAACCGGTGCTGTACAGCCTTCTACATAATGAACATGTGCGCCTTCATCAACAATGATCAGCGTACGTTCGAATTGTCCCATGTTTTCTGAGTTGATCCGGAAGTAGGCTTGAAGCGGCGTATCCACTTTGATGCCCTTTGGCACGTAAATGAATGAGCCTCCGGACCAGACAGCAGAATTCAATGCTGCGAATTTATTATCTGTAGGAGGAATGGTTTTTCCAAAGTGCTCGCGGAAAAGCTCTTCATTTTCTTTAAGAGCGGAATCAGTGTCTTTAAAGACAATGCCCATTTCTTCAAGATCTTCCTTCATATTGTGATAAACAACTTCCGATTCATACTGTGCAGAAACACCAGCTAGATATTTTTGCTCAGCTTCAGGAATTCCCAATTTATCGAAGGTTTGTTTAATTTCATCAGGAACTTCATCCCATGACTTTTCGGATTTCTCAGATGGCTTAACATAATAGGTGATTTCATCAAAGTTTAAGCTCATTAAGTCTCCGCCCCATTGAGGCATAGGCATTTTATAAAAATGCTCCAGAGATTTAAGACGGAAATCAAGCATCCATTGCGGTTCTTCTTTCATGCGTGAGATTTCTTCAACGATTTCTTTGGTAAGTCCCCGTTTTGAACGAAAAATCGACACATCGCGATCTGCAAAACCATATTTATAATCACCGATTTCAGGCATTTTCTTAGCCATAGTTCATATTCCTCCATTTCATAAATGGATGAAGCGTTTCGCTTAAAAAGGCCAGGCGCCAGCTCAGCCGCGGCAAGCATAAGGCCCCTTAAACAGATGGCACTTATGGCCTCGAGGGGCTGGGCGCTGGGTTAAGAAAGCCGAGACGGCCTTTCTTATCTTTTTAAGAAACCAAACGCTTCAAACTTCATTTATCAATTTTCTTCCTGCAAGCCTTTTTCCATTGCTTTCCAAGCCAGGGTGGCGCATTTGATTCTTGCAGGGAACTTGGTAACTCCTTGAAGGGCTTCCATGTCTCCCAAGTCAACGCCGTAGTCATCATATTCTTTACCCTGAACCATGTTAGAAAAAGAACCCGCGAGCTTTAAAGCTGTATCTATATCTTTTCCTTTAATCGTCTGAGTCATCATAGAAGCGGAACTCATAGAGATTGAACAGCCTTCTCCGTCAAACTTAATGTCACTTACCTTCCCGTCTTCCACTTTCATGGTTAAACGAATACGGTCGCCGCAAGTAGGGTTGTTCATATCAATAGTCAGGCTTCCATCCTCAAGTGTACCTTTATTGCGAGGATTTTTGTAATGATCCATGATGACTTGCCGGTAGAGTGTATCTAAGTTATTAAAAGACATTGCTGAAATACTCCTTTGTTTTGACGAGCCCTTCTACAAGCTTATCAATGTCTTCCTCTGTATTGTAGAGGTAAAAACTGGCTCTGGCCGTGGCTGAAACATCAAGCCATTTCATAAGCGGCTGTGCACAGTGATGTCCTGCCCTTACAGCAATTCCTTCAGCGTCAAGGACGGTTGCCACATCATGCGGATGGACATCTCCAATATTGAAGGTGACAACGCCAGCACGCTGTTTAGCATCCATTGGGCCATAAATCTGCAGGCCTTCAACCGCGGACATTTTCTCAAGGGCGTATGCAGCCAGTTTATGCTCATGCGCTTCTATATGTTCAAGCCCGATTTCTTCCAGGAAATCGATGGCGGCGCCGAGTCCGATGGCTCCGGCAATAATCGGCGTACCGCCTTCGAATTTCCATGGAAGTTCTTTCCAGGTAGAGTCATATAGGCCTACAAAGTCGATCATCTCGCCGCCGAATTCAATGGGCTCCATATTTTCCAGAAGCTCTTTCTTTCCATATAAAACGCCAATTCCAGTGGGGCCAACCATTTTATGTCCTGAAAATGCGAAGAAATCACAATCCAGGCTGCGGACATCCACTTTAAGATGCGGTGTGCTTTGAGCTCCATCTACTACCATTATAGCACCATTGTCATGGGCAATCTGAGCAATTTGCTTAACAGGATTAATTACACCCAAAACATTGGACACTTGCATAATGGAAACGATTTTGGTTCTGCTCGTCACTGTTTTCCTGACATCTTCCAGGGAGATGGTGCCATCCTGCTGAAGCGGAAGGTATACCAGTGAAGCACCGGTTTCTTTGGCAACCTGCTGCCAAGGGATGATGTTACTGTGGTGCTCCATATAGGAGATTACAATTTCATCACCCTCGGACAAGTTTGCTTTTCCATAGCTTCTAGCCACTGTGTTCAAGGCAGTAGTCGTTCCTCTTGTAAAAATGACTTCTTCGGCAGAAGCTGCATTAATGAATTTCCGAACCTTTTCACGAGCCCCTTCATATGCATCTGTTGCTTTTGTTCCAAGTGTATGGACTCCGCGATGGACGTTGGAATTATATTCGCGGTAGTACTTATCAATTGACTCAATTACAGCTGATGGCTTTTGGGAAGTGGCTGCACTGTCAAGGTATACCAATGGGTTGCCATTCACTTCCTGATCTAAGATAGGGAAATGCTTGCGAATTTCGTATGGATTCATTACTTAACTTTCCTTTCGATTACCTCAACCAATTGCTTCTTAACTCCTTCAACAGGAAGTTCATTAACAACCGGCGCAAGGAAACCATGGATTACGAGCCTTTCCGCCTCTTGCTTCGGAATTCCGCGGCTCATTAAATAGTAAAGCTGGACTGGGTCAACGCGGCCAACCGAAGCTGCATGTCCTGCAGTAACATCATCTTCATCAATAAGAAGAATAGGGTTTGCATCTCCGCGTGCCTTTTCGCTTAACATAAGAACTCTTGATTCTTGTTCAGCATTTGCTTTTGTTGCACCATGCTCTATTTTACCGATTCCGTTAAAAATGGCAGACGCACTGTCTTTCACGACGCCATGCTTTAATATATACCCTTCAGAGCGAAGCCCGTGATGAATAATGGAAGTTGTAAAGTTCTGTTTTTGTTCACCGCGGCCTACAGTAACCATTTTTGTATCTCCGAATGATCCATCTCCCATAAGGTAAGTGGTGTTCTCAGAAATGGTATTGCCGTCATTCATTAATCCGAGAGCCCATTCAATCCGTGCGTCGCGCCCTGCCACTCCGCGGCGGTTTACATACGTTGTATAGCCTTTTGACAGGGTATCAACCGCACCATAAGCCACTCGTGCATTATCATTTGCAAAAACTTCGGTTACGATGTTTGCGATTCCCTGCCTGGATTCGACAGTGGAAATGTAGTTTTCTACATATGTCACTGAGCTGTTGCTTTCGGCCACAATCAATACATGATTGAATAATGCAGCCTCAGCATGATCAACCAGGAATACTGCCTGCATCGGTTCCTTAATTTCCACGTTCTTGGGAACATAAAGGAAAGAACCGCCGTTAGCCAAAGCAGCATGCAAAGCTGCCAGGCGGTGCTCATCTGCTTTAACACCATTCTTCATATAATATTTTTCGACAAGATCGCTGTGGTCGCGGGCTGCTGTGAAAATATCAGTGAAGATGACACCCTGCTCCTTCAATTCATCAGAAAGCCTTGAAAACGCAGCGGTATTGTTCCGCTGGATGTACAGGTTTTTGCTTTCTTCAAGATGCACCAGGTTTTTCACGCTTTCTGGAAGGTCTTCCAAAGAAGCAAAAGCTTCACTTTCTACAATGTGTTTGCTGAAAGAAGTGAAATTCCATTTATCAATCTTTGTTTTATCAGGTTTTGGCATTGGAAGCGCATCAAGACCGGCAAGTGACTTGGTCCTGAGCTCCAAAAGCCAGGAAGGTTCATTATTTTGTTTAGAGAAGGAGCTGATGTACTCCTGATCAAATGGTAGTTTTGTTTCGGTAGTCATTCCAATCCCCCTACTTACGCTTCTTGGCCGACAGTTTCGTCTTCAATGCCTAATTCTTGCTTAATCCAATCATAGCCCTCTGCTTCCAGGCGATGTGCCAGTTCAGGACCTCCAGATTTAACAACGCGGCCCTGCATCATGATGTGGACAAAATCAGGAGTGATGTAATTCAGCAGGCGCTGGTAGTGAGTGATGATCAGGCAGCCAAAATCCTCGCTGCGCATTTTATTGATCCCTTTGGAAACAACTTTAAGAGCATCGATATCCAAGCCGGAGTCGATTTCGTCAAGAATGGCAATTTTAGGCTCAATCATCATTAATTGAAGAATTTCATTGCGTTTCTTTTCCCCGCCGGAAAACCCTTCATTAAGGTAACGCTGAGCCATGTCTTCATCCATTTCAAGAAACTCCATTTCTTTGTCCATTTTGCGGATGAACTTCATTAATGAAATTTCATCGCCTTCTTCGCGTCGGCTGTTAATCGCAGAACGCAGGAAGTCCGCGTTTGTTACACCGCTGATTTCACTTGGGTACTGCATGGCAAGGAAAAGGCCGACTCTTGCTCGCTCGTCAACTTCCATTTCAAGAACGTCTTCCCCGTCAAATGTAATGCTTCCGCTTGTTACTTCATATTTAGGATGTCCCATGATTGCTGAAGAAAGAGTAGATTTACCTGTACCATTCGGACCCATGATTGCATGGATTTCTCCGCCCTTCACTTCAAGGTTAACCCCTTTTAAAATTTCTTTTCCATCGATTGATACATGCAGATCTTTAATCGTTAAAGTTGAACCTGACATTTTCATACCTCCGTAAACTAATATCCTAATAATAGACTGAAAAATTACGCATTTTTCCTTCTATTTATTTCAAAAGTGATTCTCAATTTATTCTCATTACAATCTTATATCAAATGAAATCTGGAAGCAACTAATAAAGAGGGATTTTCACTGTATCCCCTAATATCACCGCACAGCACTTCTATGTTAGGAAGAAAGCATATTTCATTAGTTTTCCGCTTCCTTCCATATTATAGCATCTCTTCATATTGCTTTATTCATTCGAGCACTTTCTCATCCTGTTCTTCTTCCTCAAAACAGGGGCCTATTCAATAAAAAACCCGCGTTGCATAAAAGTTTAAGAAATCAAGCATACATTCTTCTTGATTCGCTCACCATTATCTCCGCGGGAGGCAGTCATATTTAATTTTCCTTTAAAAAACCATTAAGAATGAATTCTTCGATTAAGATGATTCACTAACAGATTGCCTTGTTCATAATCTTTCTCTCTTCGTTTCTCGACCTGGATCCGGGTATCCAATCTCCTGCTGTATTCGCTGTAGCCAATTCCATGTGATTGCTGCATAGCCTTTTCCATTTCACCTGTTACTTGTAAATCTAGAGAGTTGATAATGAATCAATCCTTTCATCTTTTATAGAACAGCTTAATTTTAACATAAGTGAAAATCATTGTTCAAAGTCCTTATACCCTTATGAAAATGGGTTAAAACTTATCCTATAGGCTTTGCCCAGGAAAATCGCTGCCAGATGGAGGATTGCTCCAAATACCCTCTGATTGCTTATGCATACAGAAATACTCTTAACTCTTTTGAATTCGTTATTAATGAAATTCCGATAATTCCTGGATCGTATCCTGTACAAGGGTAACTGCCTGGCTCATTACCGCTCCCCCGCCAAATGCAGCCGTTACGCCAATTGCTTCATGAATCTCCTGCTCACTGGCCCCCTGGTCAAGACATCCTTTAACATGATAAATGATGCAATACTCATCTTGTGTATATAGGCTTATCCCAAGTGCAATCAGCTGTTTCTCTTTTTGAGAAAGCGCGCCTGCCTGGAAACAGGCTTCAGTAAATGCATTGAATTTGCTGCCGAGCTCAGGCATTTTTTCCAGAAATACTCCGATTCCGGTTTTATAATCATGAAGTACACTTTCAGTTACATTCCTGGGTTCATTATTCAAATGCTTTCATCTCCTTGTTTCATTTTCCTTCATAGTATGGACGGTTAATGGCCAACTATGCAGGAACAGCTGGAGGGCAGCATATAAAAAGCGGCCCATTATAGGCCGCTCCGCTTACTTATTTATCTACAGGCAATACAGCGCCTTTATAAGTTTTCGTGATATAATCCTGGATTTCTTTAGAATGCAGAACTTCAACTAAAGTTTTGATGTCTTTTCTGTTTTTATCGCCTTTGCGGACCGTGATGATATTAACATAAGGGTTATCCTTGCCTGATTCAACCGCAATTGGATCATGTACCGGGTCTAAGCCTGCATCCAGTGCATAGTTTGCATTGATGACTACAGCATCGCCCTGATTCTTTTTGTACACCTGAGGCAATAAACCTGCTTCAATATTCGGCTGGAATTTTAATTTTTTAGGATTTTCCACAATATCCTTTATAGTTGCATCAGTTTTCTTCACACCCGGCTTCAGCTTAATAAGTCCATTTTGCTGGAAGATGGAAAGAATGCGGCCTTCATCTGCCACTGCGTCCCTCATGATGATTGTTCCGCCTTTTGGAAGATCCTGAAGTTTTTTATATTTCTTCGAGTAGATGCCGATTGGCTCAATATGAATTCCGCCGGCGTTTTCAAATTTATAGCCTTGGTCCTTCATTTGTGATTCCATGTAGGGGATATGCTGGAAATAGTTAGCGTCAATTTCTTTATTGTCAAGTGCTTTATTAGGAAGAATGTAATCCTGGAATACTTTAATTTCAAGATCCACACCTTTTTTCTTCAAGAGAGGCTTTGCCTGTTCCAATATTTTAGCATGGGGAATATTTGAAGCCCCCACAATCAGTTTCTTATCATCAGAGCCTGACTTCCCGCTATCGCTTGTTCCGCAGGCTGTAAGCCCTAATGCCAGTGCCGCCGAAGCCGCAAAAGCTGCAAACCACTTTTTCTTTTTCATTGTGTATTCCTCCAGATTTCATTTTATTTTTATCTTTTATCCAATTTGGATGAAATAATGTCTCCAATAAACTGAATGATAAATACGATGATTAATATGGTGATTGTAGCAACAAAAGTAACATCATTATTACTCCGCTGAAATCCCTGCAAATATGCAAGGTTCCCAAGCCCTCCTGCTCCAATTGCCCCGGCCATCGCAGTATAGCCGACTAGGGCTATTGCAGTTACAGTAATGCCGGAAATAAGCGCCGGCATGGATTCAGGCAGCAGCACCTTAAAGATGATTGTACTTGTTTTTGCACCCATTGATCTTGCTGCTTCCACCACACCTTTATCAACCTCGCGAAGCCCGATTTCCACCATTCTGGCGTAAAAGGGAGCTGCTCCAATAATTAAGGCTGGCAATGCCGCCTCAGGACCCAGCATAGTCTTCACCAAAAACAGGGTAAATGGAATCAGCAAAATAATCAGGATGATAAAAGGAATGGAACGGAAAATGTTGACCACTGCGGAAATAAGGACATTGATTGCTTTATTTTCCCACATTTGACCTTTTGAAGTCAGAAACAAAAGTGTTCCAAGCAAAATGCCTAAAATAAATGTAGCAACCAATGAAAAACCAGTCATGTATAAGGTTTCTTTCGTTGCTGCCCACATATCTGCCCAAACCACATTTGGAAGTAAATCAGTCAGCATTTGATATCACCTCCACGCCTACCTGCTGCTCATTTAAATAAGTTATCGCACGGGTGATTTCATCGCTTTTTCCATCAACATGTATGAACAGAGTGCCATAAGGGCCATTTTGCGTATGCGATATTTTCCCCTGGAGGATATTAACATCGATATTGAAGTTTCGGATTAGCCCGGTAATGAGCGGACTTTCTGTACTTTCGCCTATAAACGTTAACTGTATGACCTTGCCCTTTGGATAGCGGACTCCAATATGATCCAATACGGGTTTTGTTTCCTCCGGTTCTGTGACCTGCTGGACAAAACGTTTGGTAATTTGCGCCGTTGGCTTTCGGAAAACCTCCAGAACAGGTCCCTGCTCCACAACCCTGCCGCCTTCCATTACGGCAACACGATGGCAGATTTTGCGGATGACATGCATTTCATGCGTAATCAAAACAATGGTAAGACCTAGCCTTTTATTGATATCGACGAGCAATTCCAGGATGGAATCAGTAGTCTGGGGATCAAGTGCTGAAGTCGCTTCATCACATAAGAGCACCTTGGGATTGTTGGCAAGCGCCCTTGCAATGCCGACACGCTGCTTTTGTCCGCCGCTTAGCTGCGAGGGATATGCACGCTCTCTCCCTTCAAGGCCGACCAGATTAATAAGCTCGCTGACCCTTTCTTTTCTCTTATTTGCCGGGACGCCTGCAATTTCCAGGGGAAAGGAGATATTCTCTTCGACAGTCCTTGACCATAATAGATTAAAGTGTTGGAAAATCATGCTTATTTCCTGCCTTGCGTTTCGAAGCTCCGAGCCCTTTATTCGGGAAATCTCTCTGCCTGCTACAAGAACCGAGCCTTCAGTCGGCCTTTCAAGGCCGTTCAGCATCCGGATCAGCGTACTTTTCCCGGCACCGCTATAGCCGATAATCCCAAAAATTTCTCCTTTGTCAATTGAGATATCTACAGAATCAACAGCTTTTATAGGTTCGCCTTTCGCAAGGCTGGATTTAAATAGCTTACTTACTTTCGATACAGTTATCATTGAATCCACCTCTTATCCGTATAAGCCTATGAACATAGTAAACTTTTGCTCATCATGTATCCATCTACAATATATCATTGCGCATTATCTGTTCTTCATGCATGGCAGCCAGGCTGATCAGTGCCTTAAACAGAAAAAGCCTTTCTGCATGAGCAGAAAGGCAAGATAAGCTAAGGCCTTTCTCTCATCTCTAAAAGCTTTATCAGCTTTTTGTGAATTGGCACCTTTTCAAGGAAATCCTTGCCGGTTGCCGGGTTTCATAGGGCACATCCCTCCACCTCTCTCGATAAGAGCAACAGATATATGTAATTGACGGTTCACATCAATTATGTTCATTTTTAATTACGAAAGTGATCGTAACATACAGAAAGAAAATGTGTCAATGCATAACGATTAAAAGTTAGTAAAAATTTTAAATCCTTTGATAAACAATTTTTCCTGAATCAGCGAAGAAAGAGAATGCATGCCCGCACTCTCTTTCGGAATTATAAAGATTTCACAGCCAAGGACGCTAGGCCAGTTGCCTGTTCAATCGCCTGTTCAAGGTCTTCAATCAGATCGTCTGCATTTTCAATGCCGATTGACAGCCTGACTAAATCCTCGCTTACACCAGATTGAATCAGTTCGTCTTTATTTAACTGCTGATGGGTTGTGCTGGCAGGATGGATGATTAAGCTTTTTGCGTCTCCAACATTTGCTACATGTGACCATAGCTGGATGGAGTTAATCAGCTTGGCTCCTGCTTCTCTTCCGCCTTCAATCCCAAAAATGACAATGGCCCCTGCTCCTCTTGGAAGGTATTTATCTGCCAGCTTCCTATCAGGGTGATCTCTATGCCCCGGGTGTGACACCCATGTTACGGCCGGATGGTTTTCTAAATAATCAATGATTTTTCCGGTATTGGATACGTGCTCTTTCATCCTTACATGCAGGGTTTCCAGCCCGAGAGTGAATTGAAAGGCGCTTTGGGGACTGAGTGACGGCCCTAGATCCCTTAGTAATTGAACACGTGCTTTCGTTATAAAAGCAGCAGGGCCTGCAGCATCACTGTATACGATATTTCCATAGCTTGGATCAGGTTCCGTAAACCCTGGGAAATCAGGGGAATTCCAATCGAATTTCCCGCCATCCACGATGATGCCCCCTAGTACAGTTCCATTGCCTAGCAGCCATTTTGTAGCAGAATGCACAATAATATCAGCACCATATTCAATTGGCTTGCACAAATAAGGCGTGGCAAAGGTATTATCCACAATAAGCGGAATTCCTGCTTCATGGGCAATTTCTGCTATTTTTTCAATATCTAGTACACGAAGGCTTGGATTGCCGATCGTTTCACCGAATATTGCCTTAGTCTTTGGTGTAATGGCTTTACGGAAGTTCTCCGGATCATCCGGTTTTACGAAGGTAACCTTGATTCCATACCTCGGAAGTGTATTGGCGAACAAGTTATATGTGCCTCCATATAAAGTTGAAGCTGATACAATTTCATCTCCCGCTGAAGCAATATTCAAGATGGCCAGTGTGATTGCAGCCATTCCGCTTGATACGGCAAGGGCCCCGATCCCGCCTTCGAGCAGTGCCGCTCTTTCTTCAAAAGCAGTAACAGTCGGATTATGGATTCTGGTGTAAATATACCCCGGTTCCTTCAGTCCAAATAAATTGGCTGCATGATCTGTATCTTTGAACAAATATGCATTGCTTTGATAAATAGGCAATGCCCTGGCTCCTGTAGCATCTTCCTTTAGCCCTCCGTGAATGCTCAAGGTTTCAAAACGATAATTTTTGTTTTCTGCCATTTTCCTTCTCCCCCAACTTTTTATGAATTCATGGCTCTGAGTCATCTGAAATCATTCCTGGAAGGTTAACGAGAAACAAAAAAGCCTCTTCAAAAAGAAGAGGCTTTGCTTTATCTCTCCTTATCTGCCAGAGCCGATACTCTGCTGGAATTAGCACCGTGTATGATATATACCGGTTGCCGGGCTTCGATGGGCCAGTCCCTCCGCCACTCTTGATAAGATTCAGTTAATTAATCAGAAAATTTTGCTTAATCAAAAATATAACATACCCTTATGTAAATAGTCAAATTTTATTTTGGCATATTTGCCCCTGTTACTCTTGCCATTTAACTCCGCTACAGACTGTCATTTTCCTTGCTTTGCCGACATTATTTCAAAGCCTTGCTGCATATTCTCCGATAATAACAGATAGTTTGACTTTATTTCCTAAGAAATAAGAAAAAGGGGGAAGCCATCATCGCGTACCGGATTCTTTTGACATCAGCCGCATCGCCCCTGGAGCATGTCATGCAGCAGATACAGGTTCCATACTAACGCCCCCATTGAAGGAGGACTGGCTCGATAGAGACTTAAACACATAAAGAAAAAGGTTGTTGCCAGCAAATAAATTCCTGCGGTAATGGAAAATACGGCTGCATATCCCCAATAGCTGCCCAATAATATGACAAGAGAGGCAGATACCGGACCCATGAATGCCCACCCCAGGTTAAAGGCCCATCTGGTTCATGGAATTTGCCAGCCTTTAGAACGGTTGCTGCAAGTGACATCATTAAAGACATCTGTATGGGGTTTCCTGCATTCATTAAAAGCCTGCCGGAATAAAAAGGCGATGCCGCTATCCATAATTGACGGGTATACGCTTTAAGCAATAAGAAAGGCAGGGAAAGCAGCTGCAGAATAACAACGGATTTAACTTCTCCAAAGCGTTTTACAAACCTTGATCCGAGAAGCATAGCTGCTGCCGCGGCTCCCTGTCCTGCCGAGAGAGCAATAGCAATCATGGAATTGGACACAAAAAAAACGGTCAGCAAAATATAAAGTGAGATAAGGAGACAAGGCCTGACTGTATGAAAATATTGCCGAGAAGCAGCATTCTGACCTTTTCGCTTAACAGCACAAAAAAAATTCTTGCCTGTTTGGGCAAGAATGGTGATGTTTGTTATATTTCTTTAAGTACATCGTATATATACGGGACAGAATGAAAGGCGTATATCTTTTTATCAAGCTTGCCTTCTTTAAAAACCAATAAGCAGGGAACACTTTCTACTTCATATTCAGCTGCAATATTCGCCATATAGTTTAAATTCATTTTGCCGCAGTCCAAATCCGGAAAAAGCTCCAGGGAAACGGCAAGAATTTTCGAGGCAACCTGGCAAGTCCCGCACATTGGAGTGTATAGGTATAAACAAAATGTCCGATTCCATTTTACGGAAGTATTTAACTGTTCTTCATTCCACTCTTGCATATTACTTAATTCATCCTTTGTTCTAAATACACGGGGTTTACCTCAATATCTGCTGCCAATAAAACAGTAGCAATATGATTCATCGGCGAAGCAGCAACTTCTTTATACATTCGGTCTATATAAAGATGGTAAGCCTCTGGCATTTCTTTTTTAAACTGTTTGCGCAGCTTTTCCCCTGATTCATCAGCATCCACTAAAATATAAACATCTTTCTCAGCCAGTTCATCAACAAGTTCATCAAGCCTTGTAATTGAAATGGTGCCGTTGGTGCAGATGATTTCCACTTCTTCCTTCAATACACTTTTCACTTTTCTTTTATCTGAAGTTCCCTCTACAATAATTACTTTATCAGGTTGTCCGAATTCCATGCAATCACCGCCGCTAAAGGATAAAGTGAACCTTCCATCAGCAGAGGGCTCTCTCATCCCCGCTGATGATCAGTTGAACGAATCGGGCTTTCAGGCAGGGTTTCTAAAATTCACTGCCCCCATACGGGACAGAAATGCGTACCCTGTTCATATAATAACCCAAAACAGAAAAAAAGTGTCCAAAGTGCTTTCTTTGTAAAAGGCTCTTTTCTTAAAGATTGTTGTTTTCCAATAAGTTCTGTGAGGCGATCCCCGTGTTAAGTCAGTTTGATTGGTGCGTTTAGTGCGAGACTCCTGCGGGATTAGCGGAACAGGTGAGCCCCCCGGAAAGCGAGCATCCTGGAGCGGAAATCAGCCACCTTGTTCCATTGCCGCAACGTTTACGAAAAAAGCACTGTAAAAAAATAGAGAAGGCAAGAAGCCTTCCCGTCATGCATTATCCTTCGTTTGTCATTTCATCATACTGCTCAGAAGTCATAAGGCTTTCCACTTCACTGCTGTCAGAAGGCTCAATAACAACCATCCATGCCTTTTCATAAGGTGAATCATTTACATACTCAGGGTTGTCATTTAGCTCTTCATTGACTTCTACCACTTTACCGCTGATTGGCGCATAAAGCTCAGAAACCGTTTTAACAGACTCTACGCTGCCGAATGGCTCATCTGCTTTCAGCTCGTCTCCCACTTCAGGAAGCTCAACAAAAACGATATCGCCCAATTCTGATTGTGCAAAATGTGTAATGCCAACGCGGACTTTGTCGCCTTCTGTTTTTACCCACTCGTGTTCCTCTGAATAACGAAGATCCTTTGGTGTTGCCATGGTATATCCCTCCAAGGTATGTAAAATTATGATCTATTATAGTATAAAATAGATTTCTCTGATTTGGTGCAAAAAACTTCTTCTATTGCCAAATCTTTTGGTATTCCTGTTCATTGAACCCGACTGTCACTTGATTTCCGTCTGAAGCAATCGGCCTTTTCAGCAGCATTCCGTCCGAGGCCAGAATATCCAGCTTTTCTGAGTCAGAAGCATCCTTAAGCTTGTCTTTTAAACCAAGCTCCCTGTATTTTTGGCCGCTTGTATTAAAAAACTTCTTTAATTCCAAGCCGCTTTTCAGGTAAAGCTCTTCAATCAGCTCCCTTGAAGGGGGATTTTCTGCTATATGGACAGCTTCATAAGCAACCTCATGATCATCCAGCCATTTTTTCGCATTTCTGCATGTGCCGCATTTTGGATACCAATAAAATATCAATCCCATGGTTTCACCACCTAACGATAGGATACCCGTTTTTAAGCATTAATTCAAAAAATAAGCTATGCTTCCAGCAAAAAAACAGCTGCCGGACATACAAAAGCAGGAATATCCATTTTGGATATCCCTGCGGCTCCGATTGCCATACTAATTAAAGCACATATTTTTCTGCGTCTAACAATTTCACTGAAGCTTCGCGTTTTTTAGCAATCACATTAACAGGATTATGCCTTGTTAATTTGCGCAGTGAAGAAAGCATGATGCGCAATGTATCGCCGGCTTCTACCGCAACCAGGGTTTCCTTCGCATGCTGCTCGATTTGATTGAATGACTCCTGGCAGAAAATTTGAGTATAAAGAAGCTTCTGCTGGTTCTTTTCTTCTCCGGATTGTGCAATAGCTTTTTCTGTACGAAGCACAACAGATTCCATGGCATATGCAAGAGAAGCAAGGTCAGCTATGTTAACCAGGATTTCTTGTTCTTGCTCAAGCTTGTTCCCAAACTTTTGTGCAGCAAGCCCTGCAGCCAGCAACCCGATTTTCTTAGCATTTTTCACTAGCAGCTTTTCTTGTGCCAGCGGCTCATCACCAGGTTCTTCCGGCATTAGCATCATCAGCTCTTCCTGCAGGCTTTGTGCTTTTTGAAGAAGAGGAAGCTCACCCTTGAAAGCTTTCTTTAAGAATGTGCCCGGAACCAGCAGGCGGTTAATTTCATTTGTTCCTTCAAAGATCCGGTTGATTCTGGAATCACGGTAAGCTCTTTCGATTTCATATTCCTGCATGAAACCATAGCCTCCGTGCAGCTGAACGCCTTCATCCACTACATAGTCAAGAACTTCTGATGCGAAAAATTTATTCAGTGAACACTCGATGGCATACTCTGCAATAGAATTTGCCACTTCCTTGCCGTCTTTTACCTGTTCGTCTGTAAGCTGGCTCATCCTGCTTTCGAATAGACCGACAGTACGGTAAACAGAGCTTTCTGCAGCATAAATCTTAGATGCCATTGTAGAAATTTTTTCTTTTGTTAAGTTAAAAGAAGAAATTGGCGTCTTGAATTGCTGGCGCTGGTTTGTATATGCTGCTGTAAGGGCAAGTGCGTGCTTGGAGGCTCCCACAGCTCCTACACCTAATTTATAACGTCCGATATTAAGGATGTTAAAGGCGATAACATGGCCTCTTCCTTCTTCACCCAGAAGGTTTTCAACAGGCACCTTGGCATCTTCCAAGATCAATGTGCGTGTTGATGAACTTTTGATGCCCATTTTCTTTTCTTCTGCGCCCGTAGAAACGCCTGGATATTCACGCTCTACGATGAAGGCAGAGAACTTTTCTCCATCAATCTTCGCATACACAACGAATACATCTGCAAAACCTGCATTAGTAATCCATTGCTTTTCTCCATTAAGGATATAATGTGTGCCTTCAGCATTCAATTTAGCCGTTGTTTTTGCGCCAAGTGCGTCAGAACCTGAACCTGGTTCAGTGAGTGCATATGCTGCAATTTTTTCTCCTGTTGCTAGTAATGGAAGGTATTTATGTTTTTGATTCTCATTTCCAAAAAGGACGATTGGCAGTGAACCGATTCCAACATGCGCTCCATGAGTGATGGAAAATCCGCCAGCACGGGAAAGTTTTTCAGAAATCAGTGCTGAGCTGACCTTATCAAGCCCCAGGCCGCCATACTCTTCAGGAACATCCGCTCCAAGAAGCCCAAGTTCACCCGCTTGCTTCAATAGCTTTACGGAGCGGTCAAACTCATGCTTCTCCAGGTATTCGACCTGCGGAAGAACTTCATTTACCAAGAAGTCATCTGTCGTTTTTGCAATCATAATTTGTTCATCAGAGAATTCTTCAGGTGTAAAAACCTGGTCATACGTAACATCCTCTACTAGAAACCCGCCGCCTTTTACTATGCTTTCAGTTGATTTTGACATCTTGTTACCTCCTAATATATTAAATGAAATGAGTATCTATTAATCTAGACGTTTTCCTTCCGCATTATCCGATAAGCTCAAATACTCCTGCAGCACCCATTCCTCCGCCAATACACATGGTCACTACTCCAAACTGTGTATTTCTGCGCTTCATTTCATGCAGCAGGCTTAAAGTCAGCTTTGAACCTGTACATCCAAGCGGGTGTCCCAGAGCAATTGCGCCCCCGTTCACATTGACGATTTCCTCATTCAAGCCAAGTTCGCGGATGATTTGAATGGACTGGGAAGCAAATGCTTCATTCAGCTCAAATAATCCAATATCAGATAGTTCAAGTCCGGCAAGCTTGAGGGCTTTTGGGATAGCGGCAACCGGGCCGATTCCCATAATTTCAGGCGGAACCCCGGCAACAGCAAAAGATCTGAACCTGCCCATCGCACTCAGTCCTAATGAGGAAGCTCTTTCGCTGTCCATCACCATGACCGCTGCAGCACCGTCGCTCGTTTGTGAAGCATTACCCGCCGTTACAGTGCCTTTAACGGAAAATGCAGGCCTCAATTTAGCGAGGATTTCTGAAGTCGTTCCTTCGCGTACTCCTTCATCCTGTGTAAATTGAAATGTCTTTTCTTTTATCTTATGATCGGCTCCAACGGACCTCAATGTAACATCCACTGGCACGATTTCATCAGCAAACTTTCCTTCTGCTATCGCTTTGGCTGCTTTCTGGTGGCTCCTTACAGCAAAAGCATCCTGATCTTCGCGTGAAATACCGAACTTCCTCGCGACTTCCTCTGCTGTATGGCCCATTCCCATATAATATTCAGGAGCCGTTTCAGCAAGCTTTGCATTGGGGCGGGTTACATGGCCCATCATTGGCACAAGGCTCATAGACTCTGCACCGCCGGCAATCACGGTATCGCTTTGGCCAAGCATGATTCTCTCAGCAGCATATGCTATGCTTTGAAGTCCGCTTGAGCAGTACCGGTTAATGGTGATGGCAGGCACATTGTGCGAAAGCCCGGCAAGAGCACCTATGTTTCTTGCCATATTTAGCCCTTGCTCCGCTTCAGGCATGGCACATCCAATAATCAAATCATCAATATTGCCTTCGTAATTTCCAGCGCGTTTTAAAGTCTCTTTTACTACAAGAGCCCCTAAATCATCCGGACGGACGTTAGCAAGCGACCCTTTTTTCGATTTACCAACCGGAGTCCTTGCTCCAGCCACTATTACCGCTTCTCTCATGAGGGATCCTCCTTATTAGAACGCAGCGCCTTATTGAATGGTTCAGACTCCTTGAAATCAGTATGGACGGCTGCAGCAGGACAAAGATTTCTTTGGCTGCCCAGCCGATTTTCTTCCCGCTGATACATCTGCCTGCACATAAACCGGCGCTTGGGTTAGTTAATCATTTTTTACATTCTTCATTTAATCTTAATTGCGCAGCGGCTTACCTTTAAGGAGCATATGCTGCATCCTCTGCTGAGATTTAGGCAGCGCTATCAAACTTAAAAATGCCTCTTTTTCCAGATCCAGCAGGTACTGTTCGTCGACTTCTGTACCATATGGCACTTTGCCTCCCGCAAGTACGTAGGCCAATTTCTTGGCAATGCACATATCATGATCAGAAATAAATCCTGTCAGACGCATCGACTCTGCTCCCAATAGAAGGGCGGCATATCCTGTTTCACCGACTACAGGAATCTTCACCCTTGCAGGGGCTGTATATCCTGCTTCATACAGCGACAGTGCAGCCTGTTTGGCATCATACAGCAAATGATCAGGGTTAACGCTAATGCCGTCAGCAAAACTCAGGAAATTATTTTCCCGTGCTTCATCTCCTGAAGTAGATACTTTAGCCATGGCTACAGCTTCAAACACCTTGTTGGCTACCTTTTGAAGATCAAACTCGACTCCTTGCGGCATGCTCTTCAGATGCTTGTAATAAAGCTCTTTTGTGCCTCCGCCTCCAGGTATTAACCCAACTCCGACTTCCACAAGCCCCATATACGTCTCAGTGGAGGCCTGAATATGTGCTGCAGGAAGGCAAACCTCCGCTCCTCCTCCAAGAGCCATATTGAAAGGAGCTGCTACAACTGGTTTTGCGCTATATTTAATTTTCAGCATCGCTTTTTGGAATTGGCTGATCACCATATCCAATTCAAAGATGTTATCATCCTGCGCTTCCATGAGCATCATGGCAATATTGGCGCCTACGCAGAAGTTTTTCCCCTGATTCCCGATGACAAGACCCTTGTAATTCGCTTCCACTTCATCCACTGCGTAGTTAATCATCTGGATAATATCAAGTCCAATTGCATTATTAGGGGACGTGAACTCAAGCAATGCAATACCATCTCCGATATCAATCAGGCTTGCACCGCTGTTTTTCTTAATTACGCCGTTTTGCTGTTTTATTTTTTTAAGATTGATCACCTTTGGATTCTCTGTGATCTCCTTGTATTCTCCGTTACTGTAGTAGGAGGTTTCTCCAGCTTCCTGCTTGTAAAAAGATGTAAATCCTTTATCTGCCATATCCTTTATCCACTGCGGCACAGTGTGGCCCTCTTTCTCCATCCTTGCAACCGATTTTTCGAGGCCAATTGCATCCCATGTTTCAAATGGTCCCATTGACCAGCCGAATCCCCATTTCATAGCCTGGTCGATAGCAAGGATATCATCAGCGATATCACCAAGGAGTTCAGCAGAATACAGAAGTACAGGTTTTAATACATTCCATAAAAGCTGGCCGGCACGGTCCTCACTGTATACAAGCGCTTTCATTTTTGCCGGGACCCCTTTAGCCTGCTTGCTTAATTCTGTCGATGCTGTTTTTAATTTCTTTCTTTCTTCATATTCAAGTGTTTCAGGATTCAGCTCCAGGATTTCCTTGCCTTTTTTCAAAAAGAAGCCCTGTCCAGACTTGCTTCCAAGCCATCCCTGATCAAGCATTTTTTTCATGAAATCAGGCAATTGGAAAACTTCTTTTTCTGCTCCATCTACCTGGTCATACACATTTTTGGCAACATGTGAAAAGGTATCCAAACCTACAACATCCAAAGTGCGGAATGTAGCGCTTTTTGGCCTTCCGATCATCGGGCCAGTTACTGAATCCACTTCACCGACGCTATAGCCGCCTTCAAGCATTTCACGGACAGTCACCAATAGCCCGTATGTGCCAATTCGGTTCGCGATAAAGTTTGGCGTATCTTTTGCTTCGACAACGCCTTTGCCTAATATATCTTCTCCGAATTGCTTCATGAATGACAGCACTTCAGGATCTGTGAATTGAGTAGGAATCACTTCCAATAATTTTAAATACCGTGGAGGATTGAAAAAATGAGTGCCGAGGAAATTTTTCTGAAAGTCCTCTGAACGGCCCTCAGCCATCGCTTCAATCGATATACCTGAAGTATTTGAACTTATAATGCTTCCAGGCTTGCGGTACTGATCTACTTTTGAAAAAACATTTTTTTTGACTTCCAGATTTTCAACGACAACTTCAATGACCCAGTCAATATCTTTGAGTCGCTCCCAGTCATCTTCCAGGTTTCCTGCTTCAATAAGCGCGAGATTTTTTTTCGCAGTCAATGGAGCCGGCTTCTGTTTAAGAAGCTTAAGCTTAGCTGTTTGGCTGATCCGGTTGCGTACCTGTTTATTTTCCAGTGTTAAGCCTTTTTTCTTTTCATCCTCAGAAAGCTCACGAGGAACAATATCTAATAATAAAGTTGGAATGCCGATATTAGCAAGGTGTGCAGCAATTCCTGATCCCATAACTCCCGATCCAAGAACTGCAGCCTTTCGTATTTGACGAACCAAAATCATATCCCCCTTACGAAGTGTATTGAATGAATGCTCATTCATTTTTCTCGCAAAAAAATATAAATTCATTTTCCCTATATTAACTATAGAATATTTTAGAAAATTCCGCAATCAAAAAATACCAGAAAATTAGAATTTATTGTCCTTTACTTTTTTGAAAATAACTTCCTCTCATGATTGCCGGCTTCCCTGCAGAAACTATAATAGAACGCGAGGTGAATAGCATGAAAAGAAAACAAGATCCCACAAAGGCTGCAGTTAGTGCTGCCAGTGTAAAAGGAAACGCCGGTCCATCACCGGAACAAGGCGGGAAAAATAAGGTGAACAGCCAGAACAATCAGTATAAAAGGTAGCCTGAAGCCAAGACATAATATCCTTCATCAGGCTTCTTTTGACGGATAGCAGAACCGGCAACTCCGGACAGTTATCCCCGCTTGCCTTTAAGCTGTATAGCGGGGGCAGCTTCCCGTTTTATCAGGGAAAAGCCATGCTTATGGCAGCCTGGCTTTTCCCTTAAAAGTTTATTTAAAAATACCCTTCAATACAAAAGCAACATTGGCGGGCCGCTCTGCCAGGCGCCGCATGAAATACCCGTACCAGTCTGTTCCATAAGGGACATACACACGCATCTTATAGCCTTCTTTAGCAAGTTCAAGCTGCCGTTCATTGCGGATGCCGAACAGCATTTGAAACTCGAACTGATTGTTCGGAATATTATATTCCTTTACCAGTTTTTTGGTGTACTCAATTATAGCATCATCATGGGTGGCAACTGCTGTATAGTTTCCGTTCAGAAGATGCATTTTTATGATTTTTTTGTAGTTATCATCTACATCCTTCTTTTCCGGAAAAGCTACCTCAGGTGATTCCTTATAAGCTCCTTTTACAAGACGGAGATTTGGGCTGTATTCATTTAGATCTTTAATATCCTGTTCAGTCCTGTAAAGATACGCCTGGATGACTGTGCCAATGTTATCGTATTCTGATTTTAGCTTCTTGAAAATATCAATTGTTATTCCGCATCGGGCGAAATCTTCCATATCAATCGTTACGAACACTTGATTTTCCTTTGCCGCTTCAAGGATTCTTCTCATGTTATTCATGACAACGCTCTCATTTATATCCAGACCCATAGATGTCATTTTAAGAGAAAGCTGAGAATCCAGTCCGCGCCTGCCGATTTCCTTGATTGCCACAATGCAATTATCCGCCATTTCATTGGCTTCCTTTTCATTATCCACAAATTCTCCAAGGTAATCGATGGTTACAGACAACCCCTTATTATTCAAATCCTTTATAACTTCTGAAGCAAGCTCAACTGTTTCTCCTGCTACAAATCGGGAAGCTCCGAACCTCAAACCATATCTTTTGGCCATCTTGGTCAAGCCTCTATTTTTAGATAAAAAGAGAAAAAAATTCCTCATTGTTTGTTCCATCCTGCATCCCCCTGAAAACGGTTTATAGTTTATTAAAACAGAAAATAACCAAAATTTCGACACCATTATTTTATCATTTAAAACTATATTTGGATACAAATTATTGAGGTATATACCATGAGGAACAGGGAAGTTTATAGAGGAATGAATTTGCCAAGGAGGTAAAACCATGCAACAGCAAAATGCAAATCAAAACCAACAAGGCTCCAGTGCACAAATCATGCAGCAGCCGCCCCAAATTTTATCTTCAAAAGATGCCATGTATTTGACAGACATGCTCTCCTGGAACATGCTGGCTGTAAAAAAGGCCCGCTTCTTCGCCGAACAGTGCCAGGACCAGAAAGTGGTGCAGGCACTAAATCAATGTGGTCAAATGCATCAGCGCCACTATGAAACCATCCTTTCACATTTAAGCAAAGGACAGCAATCAAGCGGAAATCAGCTGCAATAAACATTTATAGAACAAGGAGGACCTAAGATGCCAGATCAGAATAAGATTCAAAATCCGGAAACATCCGTTTCAAAGACAACTCAAATGAATGATCGCGACTTTTTGAATGATATGCTTTCAACAGAAAAGTATTTTAATTCTTCATATTCTATTGCATTAAATGAAGCCAGCCATTCAGGGCTTTATAACGAATTGCTGAACATTTCCACTGAGACGAAGGATATGCAGCGCACATTGTATAATTTAATGTTCGAGATGGGATGGTATTCTCTTGAAAAAGCGGAACCTCAGAAAATAAGCCAATCATATCAGCAGTTTACGGGTTATAAAAACCAGCTTCCCTACAGCCAGCAGGAGCTTCAATAGCACAATCCTTCTCAAATAACTTTCACAGGGCACCAAGGTAGACTTGGCGCCCTGCATTATGTTTTATGTAAACCCTCATTTTGTTAGAACAGATTCTGTTCTATAAGATCTGTTTCTCTTTGACTCGTATAGCCGGTCATCTGCAAGCTGTATGAAATCCTGGAGCGTTTCCGGCATATTCGGCCTTATAGTTGCAATTCCCGCACTGACTGTCACATAAGGTTTATGAAAAGATGATTCGTGGATGATCCGGAGATTTTCAACTGCAGACATCAATTCTTCAGCAAGCTTCTTTCCAGAACGGTAGTCTGTATACGGCAAAAGGACAGCAAATTCCTCCCCGCCGTACCTGAAAACTGTCCCTTTTTCGCCCGCAGCCTTCTTTAAAGCCCCAGCCACGAACCTTAAACAGGCATCTCCCTCAATATGTCCATAAGTATCGTTATAGCTTTTAAAGCAATCAATATCCAGCATGATCAATGAAAGCTGGCCTTTTTTATCTTTCATTTCACTCCAAAGCTCTTTTATAAGAATGTCAAAATAACGGCGATTGGGAATCTCAGTTAATCCATCTGTAAGTGACAGATTCTGTAATTGCTTATTCTTCTCTTTTAATAAGTGATCCACCCTCATGACTTCAGTGATTTCTGTAAAAGAAAGAGCAGTTCTGCTTTTTCCAGAAGCTGATAAAAAGGACTGCCATTGAACAATAAGCCACTTTTCAATACGTCCAGTTTTTTTGCTTTTTAAGCCTATAATTTCTTTTTGTCCCGCTGCATGATTTTCCTGCCCCTGGAGCATTTGCCATTTACTTATGGCCTTGCCGTCTCCATCTGTAATATCCCAGATGCCGTCAAATTCATCTGCACTTTTTAAGCCAAGAATTTGATTTCCAGCTGCATTAAGATTGAGGATATTTCCCTCTGCATCTGCAACTCCGTATCCGCCTGGTATGCACGGATCAAGATGATCTGGCTTTTGGCTGAAACGTCTATATAAATAACCTGCAGCACAGACAATATGCAGAAGTACGAATAGCAGCCAGACAAGGCTGTTATCTTCTCCGTAAAAAGCGGCAGCAATATCGATGAAAATTAAAATAATAATATCAAAAGGGAGAGAAATTCCAAGCGGATTTTTCCTAAGCCCATTCATGTAACTGTCCTCCAGCTGATCTCGAATAGTATATAGTACCCTGATGGCCAGAATAAAAAACCAAAAACAAGCCTAATAGCCCACTCCAAAATACCTTGAACACAAAAAGCGTAAGCGCCTGTTCAGCCCCGACAAGCATAAGACGCATAAGAATTGAAGGCGCCCTTTACCTTCAACTCTTATGTGGCTTATGACCTCGAGGGGGTAGGCGCTGGAGCTGGATTACACAAAAAGCGTAAGCGCCTGTTCAGCCCCGACAAGCATAAGACGCATAAGAATTGAAGGCGCCCTTTGCCTTCAACTCTTATGTGGCTTATGACCGAGGGGCTAGGCGCTGAAGCTGGATATAAAAAAGCGTAAGCACCTGTTTAGCCCTTGTCCTGTGTCAAACGGCAAAAAAAAGACAAGCACATAAACTGTGCTTGCCCTCCTAACAAACTCTGCAGATTAGGAATCAGTTGAGAACATATATTTTTTATAATGGTAACGGATGCTGAAGATCAGCCCCATGCCAAGCATGTTGCCCATCAGCGAGCTTCCTCCATAGCTAATGAATGGAAGCGGGATACCTGTGATCGGCAGAACACCGATTGTCATTCCAATGTTTTGGAATACGTGAAAGGTAATCATACTGATAATGCCCACACAGAGGTACGTATAGAAATTGTTCTTGGTATCCATGCCTATTTTCGTAATGTGATAAACAAGCAAAAAGAATAAACTGATAACGATGCTCGAGCCGATGAATCCGAACTCTTCCCCTATAACGGTGAAAATGAAGTCTGTATGGCCCTCGGGAAGATAGACCTCGCGCCCGTCCAGACCCTTTCCTGTCGTCTGTCCCGAACCTATTGCCAATAGCGATTTTGTTAATTGAAAGCCTTCATTGCTTTGATAATTATAAGGATCGATCCACGAATAAATCCTGCCTAATTGGTATTGCTTCACTCCAAGATATTTATCTAATATTTTGGGCTGCCATAAAACCAGATAAATGATAACTGATCCAAAGGCCGCTACTCCCGAAAAAATCGGTACGATAATTTTCCAGGAGACTCCGGAAATAATAACCATACCTGATAAAATCGCTATTAATACGAGAGATGTCCCAAGGTCAGGCTGCTGCATGATTAATGCCAAAGGAATGAGTGTTACGATTCCGAGCTTAATGAGCAGCCAAAAATCCGTCTGAATAGTCTTGACCTGATTTTTAAGATGATGGCTTGAACTGACATTCGCCAGTGCCATAATCAGGAATATTTTCATGAACTCCGACGGCTGCAAAGAGCCCATTGCCGGAACTTTGAACCAGCTTTTAGCACCATTAACGGGCTTAGCTATGCTTTCAGGTGCCACTATGAGTAAGATAAGGAGAAAAATCCCAAATCCATATGTATACCAGGATATTTTCTTTAGCTGATCAGAATCAAGGGTGATGGTAGCGGCAATAAATCCTGCGCCTACTCCATACCAGACAATCTGTTTTAACAAAAAGTTTTCGCCATGATACTGTCCTGACTTCTGTGCACTGTATATGGAAATAGCACTAGCTATAAACATAAGAAATAATATAAATGCCAACCCGTAATCTAATCGTGTGGAACCATTTTTTTCTGATTTCATGATAACTCTCCCTTAAAGAGGACAACGCAAATAATCCAATTAAAATACACCTTCTCATTATACTTTAATCAGACAAAATCTCAACAATATATAGACCTGGATATTTTTTCTTATTTTTATCCCTGCCTTTGGATTAAAGGGAGCATGATTGTTTCTTAAAATAGAGAAAAACCCGATTGATTAACCCTTATCTGGCAGAGCCTTTTAACATCAGGTAAAATATGAGAAAGAGCAAAAAAAGAATGGTGATAAAATGGCAAATATCCGGCAGATTGCACAGCTCGCTGGAGTTTCAGTGACAACAGTTTCAAGGGTGCTCAATAATCACCCTTATGTAAGGAATGATAAAAAAGAAGCAGTCCTGCGCGCTATTGAGGAATCTCAATATTCCAGGAATATAAATGCAGTCCACCTTTCCCGCGGGAAAACCAATCTGATTGGAGTTGTCAGCCCATATTCCAACCACCCTTACTACGGGGGAATCATTGAAGGCATCTCTAAGAGGGCCCAGGAGGCCGGCTGCCATTTGGTGATTTTCCAGACGGATTATATAAAGGAAAAAGAACAGGAAGCCCTGGAAATGCTGAAGATGAAACAGCTTGATGGAGTAATCATCTGCTCAAGAAGCAGCGATATTTCCCTATTAAAGGACTACCTGTCGTATGGGCCCATCATTTTGTGTGAAGATACGTCACAGACAGCCTTTTCATCGGTTAGCATTGACCACTATGCTGCCTTTTCCTGCGCACTCATGCATGTAGCAGAAAAAGGGCATAAAAAAATCGGCTACAGCCTTGGGAGAAAAAACAGCAGAAATAGCTCCCAGCGTACTAAGGCATATAGAGATATGATCCAGAAATACAATGCAGAGTACCAGGAAAACTGGATATTTGAAGGCTGCTATACCATGAAGGACGGAGAAGAACTTTTTCATAAATGGAGCATGCTGAAAAACAGGCCAGATGCCTTGATCATCACTAATGATGAAGCTGCTGCCGGCTGTATGATTGCGGCAAGGAAATCAGGGATTCAAATACCAGAACAATTAGCAATTGTTGGTTTTGACAATAACTATATTTCAAAAATGCTGGACATTACAACCGTTTCACTGCCGCTAGAACAAATTGGAATAACTTCCTTTGAGCTTCTTAGCAGCCAAGAAGCCAGACAAGTTAAGCTGGACTACTCACTTATCGAGAGGAAATCAGTTTAAGCTGCACTTTCCGCTTTTCGCAGTAAACGCCAGGAAAGGTAAAATAAAACTATTGCGGAATCACAAAAACTCATTTATACTGCTAACATATCAAACCGGCATCACTGCCGGATTTAATTGAATATTCCTCATTAACCGATGAGGTAGAGGCCGCGGCTTATATCAGTATAACGGACGAGATACAGTGAATATTAAAGACTCCGTTAAAAAGGATAAGCTGCCGAAGAGTGGAATCATTCCTGTTTTTCCACTCTGGCGATGTTTTCGAACAGGAACATCACTGTCACGTTTTTTTGAACGTGGGGAGCTATCTTCGGAAGGATTACACGGGTATAACAGCCGTCGATCTTTTTCGACGGCTGTTTTTTGTGTTTTCTTCCAAATCTAAAGGAGTGTAATACATGACAAAGCAAGCTGAGAACCAAAATAACCAGCTTAAAAGAGGACTGAAGGCAAGGCACCTCAGCATGATATCGCTAGGCGGCACCATTGGCACAGGGCTCTTTTTAGCCAGCGGCGGAGCAATCCATACAGCAGGACCCGGCGGAGCACTGGCTGCTTATGCAGCTATTGGCATTATGGTGTATTTCCTTATGACTGGCCTGGCTGAAATGGCAGCCTTCATGCCTGTAGCCGGGTCATTCAGGGTGTATGCCAATAAATTTGTGGATCCAGCGTTCGGATTTGCGCTTGGCTGGAACTACTGGTATAACTGGGCAATCACTATAGCAGCTGAGCTTTCCGCCGCAGTGCTTATTATGAAATTCTGGTTTCCTGACTCCCCCTCAAGCCTTTGGAGCGGCATTTGTTTAATTATCATGTTTCTTTTAAATTATCTGTCCGTTAAGGGCTTTGGAGAAGCCGAATTTTGGTTTTCTTTGATTAAAGTAATAACTGTCATTATCTTTATTATTGTCGGATCTTTAATGATTTTTGGAATTATGGGCGGCAAAGCCATTGGTTTCGGAAATTTCACAGTCGGAGATGCTCCTTTCCATGGAGGATTCCTGACCATCCTCGGCATCTTTATGGCAGCAGGCTTCTCTTTTCAGGGAACAGAGCTTTTAGGAATTGCCGCGGGCGAGAGTGAAAATCCGCGAAAAACCATCCCTAAGGCAATCCGTCAGGTGTTTTGGCGTATTATTCTGTTTTATATACTGGCCATCCTGGTGATCGCCCTCATTATCCCTTATACCAACAGCAGCCTTTTAAGCAGCAATGTTGCTGTCAGTCCATTTACATTAGTTTTCCAAAAAGCTGGATTGGCATTCTCGGCCTCCGTCATGAACGCCATCATCCTGACAGCTGTCTTATCAGCCGGCAATTCAGGAATGTACGCTTCTACAAGGATGCTATGGGATATGGCCCGCGAAGGCAAGGCGCCGCGTTTCTTAGGAAAACTCGATAAAAGAGGCGTTCCGGTAAATGCATTGATAGTGACTGCGCTTGTCGGCACACTTGCTTTTTTAACGACATTCTTTGGAGACGGAGCCGTTTATGTCTGGCTGTTAAATGCATCAGGTATGTCAGGCTTCATCGCATGGGTCGGAATCGCAATCTGCCATTATCGCTTCAGAAAAGCGTATGTGGCTCAGGGAAGAGATTTAAATGAACTGCCCTACCGTTCAAAATGGTTCCCATTCGGACCGCTTTTTGCCTTGGTCATTTGCATCGTGATTATTTTAGGGCAAAACTATACAGCCTTCACTGGCAGTTCCATTAACTGGAGCGGTGCATTAGTTTCCTATATCGGCCTTCCGCTTTTTCTTATATTCTGGCTTGGACATAAATACATGTACAAAACAAAGATGGTTCCTTTAAAAGAGTGCGATTTTGAAAATGAACTTTAATAAATAAGACGTTTTATATCCAATCATGTTTTTTAAAATCACACAGGGAAAAGCATTCGTTATCAGCCATGCGCTGTACACGAATGCTTTTCCTTTTTTATTTGGCATTAGCAAGCAGAAGTATTATCGGTCTATTTCTTGGATCTCTTCTAAAACATGTTGTTTTTGTTGTTTTTTAATGAGTTCTGTGAGGCAGTCATATTGTTAAATCAGCCACCTTTTTCCATAGCAGCAAAGTTTACGAAAACAGCCTTTATAAAAAGCACCGCCGCTTTTAATTTACATAAGCGGAAATAGATCGGTCACAAATGGCAAAGACTAAAAAAGGCTGCTCCGTAAAAATCCCAAATACTTCATATTATGAGGGAATCCTCCTTAAATATTAAGGAGGCATTAAGGAAGGATTACAATTTCAATATAAACAGAGACACAGCCATTTCACCCTCCCGTTTTGCCTTATGATGGTGAAGGATTAAATTTAAAAAATATCAGGAGAAGAGACATGAACAGATATATGAACGCATTGCGCATCTTATTTTTCACATTTATTTTCATTTTTTCGGCTTCTGTAACCCATTCAGAGGCTTCATCACTAACAGCTCCTGACATCACAAGCGGTGCTGGCGTTGTAATGGATGCTAAAACCGGAAAAATCCTATTCGGCAAAAATGCTGAGCAAAAAATGTACCCTGCCAGTTTGACGAAGGTAGCAACAGCCATTTATGCACTGGAAAAGGCAGATCCAAGAGAATTAGTTACGGTCAGCGGGAAGGCTGCTAATGAAATTGGCTCTTCCGTATATATTGAAAAGGGCGAAAAGATACAGCTAAAAAAGCTTATCGAAGGGTTTTTGATTAACTCGGGCAATGATGCTGGAGATGCAATTGCTGAGCATCTGTCTGGCAGCGAAAAGCAATTTGCCATTGACCTCAATCATTTCTTGAAGAGTGAGGTGCATGTTCAACACACACATTTCACCAATCCGCACGGTCTCTTCAATTCTCAGCATGTTACAACAGCAGAGGATCTTGCGAAAATCACCCGGTTCGCACTTCAGAACCCTGATTTCAGAACCTTTATAGGAACTAAAGAACTGCCTTGGCATGTTAAAACCTGGGATACGACACTGGTTACCCATCATAAGCTTTTAAAGGGAGAATTCCCATATGAAGGTATCACGGGCGGAAAAACCGGTTATGTTCGCCAGGCCGGGCATACCCTGATAACTACAGCTCACAGAAACCAGCTGGATTTGATTGCAGTCACATTGAAAAATAATTCTTCAAAAAATGCCTATCTAGATACAGAGAAACTGCTGGATTATGGTTTCAATCATTTTGTGACAGCAAAGCTCAATAAAAACGAAAAGTTTAAACTGGCTGAAAAAACCTACTCACTAAAAAGTGATGTCTATTATACACAGGCAAAAGCCGACCATCCAAAAGTTTTAGCCATGAAAGACGGAAAACTTTCTATAAAAAACCAAGTGGGTCAGGTTATCCAATCCTTTAACCTCCAGCATATTGCATATGCTGAGGAAAAGCAGGATTTAAAAAGCACTCAATCAAAGCCATCGCCAGCCCGCCATGCTTTTTTCTCTATTTGGTCAATAGCGATATGGGTTCTTATCATCGTTATATTGACGATCATTATTAAATCGATCAGGAAAAGAAAGCAAAAAAACAGATAACGCAGATACATTGAAGAAGATCAAATTGATCTTCTTTTTTGTGCTTCATTCGGCTTCAAAGTACTGGCTTACCTAACCGCCCCAAGAGGCTGCTGCAGCGGATATCAGCAGGAGAAATAAACAAAACCAACAAAAAAAAAACGGCAAAACCAAAGGAACTTGGCCTTGCCATATTATGATTTATCTTGCATCAGGAAAGATGCGCTTGATTGTCTGGCTGAATTCATGTGCAAATCCTTTAACAGGTTTGCCGTTCTGGAAATCATTTGAATAGTTATCCAAACGCTGAACAAAGTCCGGGTTGATTGACACGTAAACTTTGTCAACAGATTTGTCGCTTTCTTTAACCTTATCGGCAATCTTATTTTCCAATGTTCCTGTTACATCTTTAACGTTCTTATCCACCAGCACGGCACCTACATATGCAGTATGGTCTGCCAGGACTACTCTTGCATGCTTGACGTCTTTCAGTGCTTCCACACGATTAGCTACTTTATCAGAGAAGCTGTAATCATTGTCATGACGATTTGTCATCTGATTAATGGTACCATTATTTGCAGGATCATTATTCATGATATCAGGGCGGTTATTGTCTCCAGTATTCCTGACATCCATCGTGTTATTGCGGTCTTTATGGTTGCTTGTATTCAACCCCAGATTTCTTTTTCCATCATTATTATGATCAGCGGCACACCCAGCGATAAAAAGCGCCAAAGCACCGCTTGCTGCTACAGCAAACTTCATTTCCCTTCACTCCTTTATAATGTTTATATGTTTACTATCCGTCTTTTCCAATTAAATATTCAGCAAAAAAATGGCAAAAAAAAACACCTCTTTATAGAGGTGCCCGCAAAATTATAGTTTATCTCATACGTACAGAAGGATGCCGTTTTTTCTTTCCTTTTACTGCCTTCCAGATTTGCTTAAAGGATTCTGGAGAAGCTTTAGCAGAATCCATAGTGTATTGGACCGCTTCCTTTTTGTATTCCATATCCTCTGCAATTTCCTGCTGTGTTCCGGTTAGTTTATCTGTCTCTGTTTTGATGAGCTGGGTTTTAGCCTGCATCCTTCCTGCAGTTTCCGACAAGCTGGCTAAAGCTGGTTTTGTGTCTTTATATGTCTTTACGGCTGATATAGCCAGATATATTAAAGATCCTGCAACCAGAATGATACTTGCATAAACAATAATCATATTTCATCCTCCTTCTGCAAAAATCTTTACTCACTTTTTAAAAAAAGGCTCTGTTAAGCTTTCCTGCTGATTTCTGCTACAGACGCCTTTGCCCAGCCTCTTGTTCAGACGGGCTTCGCCTTAATCCCCTCAGGATATAAGCATTTTTCAATCCAATAAATAAGTGCATATATCAGCCTTGTCACACAACCTTAAAAAGCTGCTCTGCACCGGCTGAATGAACCTTTGCTGTCCATTCACTCATTACATATATTTACCCACTCTTTCAGGCAAAAAACAAGAACTGCAGAAAAATTCCCGGATATTTCATCGCAGTCAAACTTTCAATTTGCCGGTTCGGCCATCAAACAGCCAGATTTATGAGCTGAAAGAATCCACGTCGCGCTTCGGAAGAGATTGTGAAGAACTCCCAGAATGGTTATTCCGCTATACTATATATTTAACCGCAGAAATTCATTCAGCCAAACTTTACGCAGCAAAAAAGCCGGGAAGAACAAGTCCCGGCTTTTTGCTTTGTTTATTCACCTGACGTTTGAGCCTTTGGAGCTCCTTCATCATGATTATAATCATACTTGTTAGGATCTATAGGCTTGAAGCCTTTTGGTGTATAAAATCTTAATAAATCTCCATTGACGACTTCATCAGAAAGTCTCAGCATGTTTTCAACCATCTTTTCATCGCTGGTAATTTCATCATTCTTCTTAATCAGTTCGCCTGTCTTTGAATCATAGTACTTTCCGTTAAGCGATGTTACTTTTGGAGAAACAAAATCTCCATTTCGGAAAGGAACAACTTGGCGATGCTGTTTTGAGAGCAGATCTGATCCAAACTGCACATAATCTTTTGTATCAATTCCAAGCAAGTGCATAAGAGTTGGCATTAAATCAACCTGGCCGCCGTATTGGTGCATTTGGCCGCCCTTCACTCCTGGAACATGAATGAACAATGGCACACGCTGAAGCTGCGCATTTTCAAACTTGTTAACATCTTTGCCCAGTAGCTGGGACATTGCTTTATTATGGTTTTCGGAAATACCATAGTGGTCACCATACATAATAATAATTGAATTATCATATAGACCTGACTTTTTCAGGTAATCAAAGAATTGACGGTATGCTTCATCCTCATATCGCGCTGTCTGGAAATAGCCATCAACAGAAGAGTCTCCTGTTGTTGCTTTAGGAATTGTAGCATCGGCCGGATCCAAAGGATACGGGAAGTGATTGGAAAGCGTAATGAACTTCGCATAAAATGGCTGCGGCAATGTCTTAAGCATTGGAATCGATTCCCGGAAGAAAGGCTTATCCTTTAATCCATAATTCATCACATCATTATCATTCATATCATAGTAGCTGGCATCAAAGAATTTATTATAACCCAGTGATTTATAAATCTTGTCTCTGTTCCAGAAGGTTTTGTAGTTCCCGTGGAACACAGCAGAAGTGTAGCCTTTTTCACCAAGTATGCCTGGTGCTGCCTGATAGGTGTTTTGAGCCTGTGTAGTAAAAGCTGCACCCTGCGGCAGACCGAATAATGAGTTTTCAAGCATAAATTCTGCATCAGCGGTTTTCCCTTGTCCTGTCTGATGGAAGAAATTATTGAAATACATGAAGTCTTTATTATTATTCGCAAGAGAATTCAAAAACGGTGTGACTTCCTGTCCGTTAAGCTTGTAATTGATCAGGAAATTCTGTGTTGATTCCAAGTGCAGGTAAATTACATTTTTCCCTTTTCCTTTCCCGAAATAAGCAGGATTAGGAGGGGACTGTGCTGCCTTTGTATAGTTTACAACCTCAGCTATATCTGTACTGTTGGCTGTGGCGCGCTGTGCATAGGTTTTTGTATTTTGGATGGCATCATAAACGGTATAGTTGTACATGCCCAAATATTTCACAATGTAATTCCTGTCAAAGGTTCTTGACAGAAGCTGAGGACGGTCTTTCTCTGCCAGTGCAAGGTTAATCGAGAAAGCAAAGATAGCCAGGATGAAAACGGATGCAACTGTACGGCGTTTCATCTTAATTTGTTCCGGTTTTATAATTTTCACATTGTAAAGCACGATTAAAATAATGGTATCCAGGAAATATAAGATATCATAGGGTTTAAGCAGTGCAGTGACACTTTGTCCTAGATCACCAGCATTTTTCACCTGTGTCAATGTCGGCAGTGTGATAAAATCGCTGAAGAAACGGTAATACGTAAAGTTGGCATATAATAGGAACGACAGGACCAAATTCAGGGCGATGATCCACTTATATGCTTTTTTGCCCTTTGCTAAAAGCGCTAATCCAAAAATGAAGATGGCTGAGCTTATCGGATTGATGAATAGCAGGAATTTCTGCATGGCATTATCTATGCCTAAGTTTAGCTCCACTCTATATCCGATATAGGTTTTTATCCAAAACAAAACAACTGCTATTAAGAAAAAGCCCAGCAATCTTTGAGTCAGTAAATCCCTGCTCTTTTTCAACAAGTTATTCATGATTTCACCTCTATCAATCTAGTGGTAATAATTTTTTAAGTAAAATGTAAAAAACTCTCTTACCGGTTGACTAAGAGAGGCGTACATGCACGACTAATGATACCTACGGGTGAATAATAAGTCAACAGCAGTCCGCTGTTTACCCGTAATTACCATCGTGCCCCTCTTACTGGTTTTACAAATTATAACATTCGCATAAGGACAGGTTAAGGTTCTAAATACTCAATTATCTTATGAACGAGCCTTTACAAAAATTACATGAAATTATTACATTTTTAACAAGAAACAATAACATGTTTAATACTATAAACAATTTAAAGGAAAATGACCAATAAATATAACTTCCACTTTCGTACTCTGATTTTCCTTTTTTTACCTCTTTTAATTTTATATTTCTTTAATTAAAAAAAGCCAACTTTGATCAAGCAGCGCCCGGCAGGTTCATGATATTTTAAAGACTTCACTATTATAAATGATTACTTACTACATTTCCACTATATTACATATACAGCGATAATTCAGATTTTTCGATGCAGTCCTTCCATTCCCCGATTCACCCTTATTTTCCAGATGTTTCATGATATAATGGGTGCTTAAGCTTCACTTCACCATAATACTCAAAAAGATTAAAGGAAGTGTTCCCGATGAAATCACTTTTCTCCAGGATACTGCCGAAACAAAAATCCATAACCCTTGAGTTCTGCCAAAATAATCTGGATCAATTTATTCAGGAAGGTGAAAGTTTTTCCGCATACAGAGAAACTTTGACTAAGCCGGGTGTCCATTACAAAGAGTATGAATGTCTAAGCAACTGCCTTATTTGCAGGACCCAGCCATATTGCAGGATAAACGGGGAAACAATAACAGGACAGGATGCGTCAAATCTGCTGTATAAAATAAAAGAAATAGCAAAACTTTAAGATGACAGCAAGCCTATCCATACGCAATGTGCAGGGCATCGGCAGAATAGTGAACATTTCCTGCTAAAATACCGGCACGTGCTGTATAATAAACATGCAAAAAACACTATGAAAATTTTTCATGTTCAGGAGAATTTTAATTAGGGAGTGAGAAAGATAGTAAAAAGAGGCATACCGAATTTATTCACATTATTTAACTTATTTTTCGGTTTTCTATCTATAATGTTTTCAGCACAAGGACACTACAAAAATGCAGCAATCCTTATTTTAATAGGCATGATGCTGGACAGCATGGATGGGCGTATTGCAAGAATGCTGAATGCAGAAAGCGAATTGGGAAAAGAACTCGATTCACTTGCAGATATTGTAACCTTCGGAGTTGCACCTGCAATGATGGCATATTATACCTTCTTCTCGGATTTCGGAGTTGCCGGGATGGCCATTGCCGGTTTATTTCCTTTATTTGGCGCCTACAGGCTGGCGCGGTTCAATATTAATGCAGTAAAATCTTCTCTGCACTATTTCACAGGAGTTCCTATTACAGCAGGAGGAGGGCTTTTAACTTTATTTACCCTGCTTCATGGCAAAATGCCTGTGTTTATTTTACCTCTGGCATTTATCGTCCTTTGTATTCTTATGGTAAGCAAAATAAAGATTCCAAGCCTAAAGGAAATTCCTCTCCCTAAATACGGGACCATCATCACACTGTTTCTAGCTTATGCAACTTATATGGTTTTTGAGAAAAAGCCTAAAGATTTTCCTTATTTTATTTATGTAGCTATTCCTTTATATATTGCCTTCATCAGCTACCAGCTCGTCAGAAAAAAAGAGAAAAGGAAAGAAAACAGCAGCCGCAAATGAAACGGCTGCTGTTTTCTTTTCAAATTAGAATACTAAGTTAGGGATATGCCTCAAAAGTGTGATATTATTTTTATTGGGCAAATTTTACGAAAGTAAAAGACGCAAAGCCACGGGCCTAAAGCAGTCATTACTTGTCATGGCGGCCGGGTTGCCAGAATTTCATATTGATAAATTCTGTCCCTTTCTAATTTGCCTAATAAATTAGCTAAAAGAGGGAAATCGATGCTGTATCCATCAGTCACACTGAATCATGCGAATGAAAGACATATTGTGAAAGATCAGAACCATTGTGAATGCGGAGTTAGATATCATACTTTTCCAACCTTCACTAAAAAGGATTTTAAAAAAATTCAGTTCAAGCACATTAAAGAAATCACTTGTCCTCATTGCAAAGCCACCTTTCAATAAGATGGCTTTTCAGCATTTCCCCTACTTTTTCCTTCAGGTTTTCATTTACTCTGTTTTTCCTTCAATCGCAATTTCCTTCCAGCTTCCGCCTTTATCATTTGAAATATATACATTATTACTTGACGTAGATAATGCCAATTGTTTTCCATCTTCAGGGTTTTCTGCTAAATAGAGCACAGGATGTTCAGAGGTGCCTTCTATACTGGACATAGCCGATAGTTTTTTTGTTTTGTAATCCAGCCTGTAAAGAAGTATTTCATTTTCATTGGCAGTGGCAAACAAAATGTCATTTTTCCCATACGACATTGAAGTGACTGGATCGGGTGTTGGAAATAATACAAAATCATTTCCATAATTGCTTGATAGAAAGATTCCCTCCTTTCCGTATAAAGCAAATAACCTTTCATCAAGCGGATGCGCTGCCATTCCTCCCAGCTGCTTTGATGTCATCCCCTTCAGCCGGCTTTTGGCCCAGGTGCCTCCTTCATCTTTTGTATAATAAATCCCTGCTCCGATCTTAGCGTTTTTCTGCTGATTCAAAGCGTATAATATCCCGCTTTCATATCCTGCAGCAAGGGCGTGAAAATCGGTTTCTCCATAAAACGACAGCTTGCTTACTGTCCTTCCGTAATCACTGCTTTTCACAAGTCCAAGCGGATCTTTCCAACGGGAGCCTTTTTCAGGATGGCCGCTTGCATAAAAACCATTTTTAATCGTTTGGAATCCCATATAATCATGTTTATTTTTTGAGGTTGTATACCACTTGTTTCCTGAATATCTTAAAATGCCTTTATGTGTGGCAAGAAGCAGTTCATTTTCTCCCGCAAAACCGATGCCATGAATATGCTGAAACGATGTTTTTTGCTGATGCTTAAAAAATGGCTGATCCTGCTTGCTTTCATCCTTTGTGCAGGCTCCCAGGACAAGGAACACTAAAGCTGCAAGCATAGCAACAGGAAGAAACCTACTAAGATACTTTTTCATATGTACAGACTCCTTCAAGAATAAAGTGAACTTTCCATCCGTATGTTTACTCTCATCCCCCGCTGAGATTTCTTTGATGACTCTTTTGTACCCTTTTGTGTTTTAGGATGTGACACCAGAGGTAACTCTTACTATATATTAAATACTTTATCAAACGCGGTGAAAAAAAGGAAAATAACATTTCTGTTCGATATGAATCTTTTTTAATTAGCATGCACTCATTCAGGATTATGGACTGAATCCTGTATAAAGTCAGCAGCATTTTCACCGCATTGAAGGGAGACTATTATATGGATACTATTGAAGTAATAACGATGTACTTTTCTGATGATGGCAATATACCCAATCATCCAAGCTTGCCTGTTTTGATCTATCCTGGGGTTTTAAGAGACAGAGCCGGACAAACAGAATCCATTTTCAACCGGAATAATTGGGGAAACAGCTGGCAGAATGGAGTGTTTGATTATCACCATTACCACAGCAATGCCCATGAAGTACTTGGGGTAATGAAAGGAACAGCCACCCTTATGCTTGGCGGGGAAAATGGAAAGCAAATTGAAGTCGGCGAAGGAGATGTGCTGGTGCTTCCTGCTGGTACAGGCCATAAAAAGATACATGCAAGCAGCACCTTTAAAGTGGCAGGAGCCTACCCAGGAGGCATGGATTATAATATCAAAGCCTGCGAATCCAGCGAACGTCCTGATGTGCTTAAAGAGATCCAGGACGTTCCGCTTCCCGGTAATGACCCGCTCTTCGGAAAAGATGGCCCTCTTATGGACCATTGGAATATTCGCTGATATACAAGAAGGGAAACCCTTTCCGGGTTCCCCTTCCTTCTATTATATAATTTTAGTACCCGGCTCTATATATGATTCTTTTTTCTCAAAGCTTTGAAGCTCATCAAGTGTTTTATCTTTTTCAATACGGTGCATTTCCAGTACCTCTTCAGTCGGAGGGATGATCAAGCTTGTAATTACAATGACCAGTCCTGAAACAACCGCTCCGGACAGCCCAGGGTTATGCCATAATTCAGTTATAAGCCCCCAAAATCCGGATGAGCCTGAAACAGGTCCTGGAACTGAAAATATAGAAGTTAAAATATAATAAATTAATCCGGCTGTAATGCTTGCCCATACGGCTGGTGTGCTCACTCTTTTCCAAAAAGGGCCAAGCACCAGCGGCCAGAACAGGGTAACGAACACGATATCCCATGCCAGATAAGCAAGGTTAATGATTTTTTGGAAACCAAGTGAAAGGGCAAGACCTAACATTGCGCTTACTACAATAGCCAGTCTTGAAAACAGCAGCAATTTTTTCGGATCTGGATTTGGATTAATAAAATCCAGATAAATATTTTTTGTTACGATTCCTGATGCTGCCACATAGCAGGCAGCAAGCGTAGACATACCCATCGCTGCCATTGCGGTTAAAAAGATGGCGGAAATGACAGGTGGAAAATACCCTTGTGCAAATGCAAGCATGAGTGTTTCAGGATTCGAGCTATGAGGGAAAATGGTTTTAAAAGCTTCCCCAAGCATCCCCGGTATCCAGCTGATAGAAATAACGATGCTGCCTGCGATAATCATGCTCAGATATGCAACCCTGGGATTTTTCGCTGCTGCAACCCGCTGTCCCAAGTCAGCTGCGGGAATGTCGCCAAGAGCCAGTATCAGGTACAGCGACCAAAATCCTGCACCGCCTTTGTTGAAAAGATGGCTGACATTCCACCAATTCGGATTGAAAGTGAAATCATGATACTTCAAGATAATGACCAGGGCAATGCCGAGTATCCCGACGATGGCAAACAAACCCTGGACAATCTCCGTATAAGCCACTGCCCATAAGCCCCCAACCACGGAGTAAATAACAGTCAGACTGACAAACAAAATGGCTGCAGGAATAAAACCAATTCCAAAAATATTCTGGATGATATATGTTCCGCCGACAGTCAGGGCCCCTGCATTGAATAATCCAAATGCCACAGCCATTACACTTCCGGTATAGGCTCCCAGTTTTTTGCTTGCGTATCTTAAGCCGTAATAATCTGCAATCGTCCATCCCTTCAGCCTTCTTAGCGGCTTGGTCCAAATCAGCGCGCCTAAAATCATGCAGGTGCCGAGACCAGCCATTGTGGCAGTCCCTTCAAAACCCCCGTCATTATAGCCTGATCCGACTGCTGCAAAAAAGAAAGGTGCAGCAAGTAAAGCAGCAACAAGACTTCCGGTTACCACGTAAAGAGGCATACTCCAGCCGGCTACAATCAAATCCTCTGCCGTATTGATTCTTTGATAGCCTTTAAAGCCAATATAGTAAATAAAGATAAGATATAAACAAAAGGTAAATATTGCGATCACTTAACATCCTCCATACTAAAATCTCATTGTTAAATCAGCCACCTTGTTTCATAGCAGCAAAGTTTACGAAAACACCCATTCACTTTATCCGTTCATGACAACTCCGCCATTGGGGCTTAAAATCTGCCCTGCATAAAAACTGGCAGAATCTGAAGCAAGGAATAACACACTTTTGGCGATTTCTTCAGGAGCTGCAAGTCTTTTCAGAGGATATTTGGCAGACTCTTCTTCAATATAATTCTCGCCAAATGCCTTAAGAATATCTGTCAGAGTTCCGCTTGGTGCCACTGCATTGACTAAGATGTCCGGTGCAAGCTCTCTGGCAAGCGCTTTTGTAAAGGCATTGATCCCGCCTTTTGCAGCTGAGTAATGAGTGAACTCCTCACACCCAAGGCTGCCCAGGTCAGAGGAAATATTGATGATCCTTCCCCGTCCTTTTTCCTTCATCCTTTTTGCAGCAGCCCTTGCATTATAAAAAGTGCCATATAAATGAACCTTTATCATCCGATCCCATTGTTCATCACTTAGGTCAGTAATAAGGGAGGATTGTGCGAACCCGGCATTGTTCACCAGAATATCAATGCTGCCAAGATGTTCATCCATATATGTGAACATGCTTTCCACCTGTGCTGAATCCGAAACATCCGCAAAAAAGGCCAGGGCCTTCACGCCATGTTTTTCTGCTGCTGCTTTCACCTCTTCAGCCTCTTCATGATTGCCTGTATAATTAATCAGGATATTGGCTCCCTCACTAGCGAACTCAAGGGCAATGGCTCTTCCAATACCTTTGCTGGAGCCTGTAACCAATACATTTTTTCCCTGAAATTTCATAATAATCTTCCCCCTCCTTAAATCTTAAATTTACCGACAAGCTCTTGAAGCTCTTCGGCTGTCTTTCCTAGAGAATTTGAGGTTGCTTTGATTTCTTCCATAGAAGAAAGCTGTTCATAAGTAGCGTCAGAGACACGTCCCGAGAATTCCGATGTACTTTGGGCGGTAGTTTTCATTTCATTTACCGATGCTGCAACTTCTTCTGATGATGCAGAAATCTGTTCAGAGGCTGCAGATACCTCATGAATCTGCATGGCCACCTCTTCTGCAGAATCTAAGATACGCTTGAATACTTCACCAGCTTCATTTGTAAGCTTCAAACCTGCTTCAACATTTTCTTCTCCTTTTTCCATAACAGAAATGGAGGAAGCAGAATCCTGCTGAATATCCCTGATCAGCTCCGTAATTTGAGTGGCTGAACTTGCAGATTGCTCCGCCAGTTTTCTTACTTCATCTGCAACTACCGCAAACCCCTTGCCATGTTCTCCTGCCCGGGCAGCCTCAATGGCAGCATTCAGGGCTAATAAATTGGTTTGATTGGCAATGTCAGATATAATCCGGACAAAATCATCTATTTTTGTTGTATTGTCATTTAGCTTGATAATCGCGCTGCCAATTTGATTCACAGAGGTATTGATCAGGCTCATCTGCTGAATTAATCGCTGAATAATATGGTTTCCATCCTTCGCCTCACGTGAAGTAAGCGTGGAAGACTCTGAAACTATAAAGGATGATCCGGCAATTTTCTGGATTCCGTAGGCAGTTTCTTCAATAGCAGCTGCACTTTCTTCGGTCGTCCTTAATGTAATTTCATTGCCCTTTGCGACCTTCGCCACATCATCTGAAACCTTCATTGAATAATCATACGTTTCAGATGCGTTTGCTGAAAGTTCTTCTGCAGAGGCTGCAAGATAGCTCGAAGTGTCATGAATATTGGTTATCAGCCCATTTAAGTTTTTCACCATCTCACCGATGGATCCTGATAGCCTGCCCACTTCATCGCTGGATGCTGCGGCCATATTGATATCCACCGTCAAATCTCCTTTTGCGATGCTATCTGCAATGCCAACCATTTTTTTCAAAGGCCTAAGGAGCCTGTTTATTACAAAATAGAGCAGTGACATCATGACAATCAGCCCGCCAATGGAGATGAGGATCTGATTTACTATAGAGGAATTTAAAGATTTATTTATGTACTCTGCCGAATAGTCAATTCCCAATACAGCAATTGTTTCACCGTTATAGGTAACAGGTGTAAATACTGTTCTCCAAGTGCCGAAGCTGTCCTTAAAGATATCCGTAACCTGAGGCTTGCCTGTTGAAATTGCAAGTTTCGCTGTTTTTAAATGGATGGGGGCAATATCCTTGAATAATTGGCCCGGCTTATAAATTTCATTTAAGTCACTGGTATATCCAATTGGAGCAAATCCGCCCTGATCCGGTTTCCAAATATAGCTCCAGCTCATGATTCCCTGTTCTTTTTTTATCGAATCAAGCTCTTTTTGGACATTCTTGAACACAAAATTATCCGGACTTGAAACACTGAGAAGCTGATGTATCTGTTCAGGATTCAAGTTCTTTTCTGTAAGCATGCCGACACTGCTCAGTTCATGCTGTAAATCTTCCTGCATCTTATGCTTTAAACTGTAAATGCTTGTGCCAGAAAGTATTCCCGTTAAAATCAGCACAGTAATAAAAACAATAATTAAAATCTTGTTCCGGAGTGAAAGCTTTTTTATCATAAGTTTTCTCCTTTTTTTAATTTGAGGTTCCTGGCCATCTTTAGCCATAAAAAAACACACCTGTTTACGGTGCGGTACAAATTAAAAACTAAAATGTACGGCAGCCCGGCTGTCTTAGCAGTTTAACTGCCTTAGATCCGCGGCTTTGCGTCCCCATCTTTCAATGAGTTTGCCCTTGGCTAAATATCTATAGATTTTTTTAAACGTACCCTATTCCCTCATGTACAAATACTTATATCGGAAACAAACAATAAATATTAACTCTCATTTCAATATTTATATAAATTTCCCACAACTTCCATAAAGAACCTTACTGACTTTTACAGCAAAAAAATAACTTTGAATGAATTCATTGACGATTATAAGATGGCTTGTACAGCAAGGGTATCGATATCAGCGCATAAATGACGGCCAGTTTGATTAACTGGCCGATAGTGTGTATCCCGGAGTGCGGGATCTTTAATTTTCTTTTTGCTCTCCATTTTCTTTTTCTGCACCCTGGGCAGCATTTTTTTCTGCTGATTGTTGTTTAATCTGCTCACGTAAATTTTTCCGTAAATAATCACGCAATTGCTCTGTTCTTTTAATTCTTCCCATCGTCACTGCTCCTTCCATAATCATTTCATCATTAGTATATTATCCCGTTCTCCATTTCGTGTGGACAATATCCAAATTTTCTAATAATTATTCACAAAGGAAGCATTGCATCACTGATTTGTTTTTCCTGATGAAAACCCCTCGAATAGCCGCCCTCCATGTGGTCTTAAGACATTCTCAGTTAGAATAAGTACCCTATTTTTTTCATTATATTGATAAAACGCATCGAAAGCATCAACAAAGGTTTTCGCAAATTGAGCATCAAATTGTTTTAATGACCGGACAATCCACTTAGAAGAGCCGATCCATTTCCCGTTTGTTCTCAGCACAAACTCATGAAGAAGGCCTGCCAAAGTATTCGCTGAAAAAATCGCTTCTCCCCGGTCAGCTGCCCCAATGAAATCATCCAATGCATCGGTTATAAAGTACCTTTTTACATCAATGGTTTCTTTGCTCCAACGCTTCGGTCCTTGTGCTAAAAGCTCTTCAGCCTCTTTTTTCATTGAAGAAACGAACCCCTCATCTTTTAGGACGATTCCTTCTGAAACCATTTTTGGCAGGCATGGCTTTGCCCTTTCGCAATCGCTTTTAACATACTGCTGATAGGATGTTAAATTGTGCACAAACACTTCAACAGGCCATCCATTTTCAAATATAGATTCCCTGTAAGAAGATGGGACAGTCTGATCAATGATCACAATATCTAAATCAGAGGTACCAGTCTCTTCTCCGCGGACTACACTGCCTGCAAGAATGGCACCCTGGCAGCCTGCAAAATATGAAGCAACAAATTCCCTGGCCGCATCAATCGGTTTTTTCCTTAATACATTCCCCACATTTCATTTCCCCTTTTGTTTTTCAGCCAATGAAAAGGATTCGAACTCCACTCGTTTTGTTGTTTCGTATTCGGCTATTTCTCTTTGATTCAATTCAATTTTTTTGCTGAACAAAGGGCCGTCATAAACAAATGTGTGATATTCTCCCGCTTCACCCATTGGGCAAATATCCATGTTTGCTATTTCCTTGGCAAACTCCCAGTCTATTGTTCTTCCCAGCCACTTTTCCAATTTTTCATCTTTAATCGTACGGATGACCATTGCCCGATACCCTGATTCTGTGAAGCGTTGAAGATTTTCAAAGGCATCCTTCTTCTCCATCCAAAGAGGATACAAAGCCTCAAGTCCAGTCTTTGCGGCAACATCCTCACCCCAGTCACGATGCTCCTGTAAATATAAATCTCCAAATGCAATCGCGTCTGCACTATATTGTTCCTTAAGGTGCAGAACATCCCGAATAAAACAATCCGTGTATGTATCCATATCCACCTCAATAAAGTGGATCGGAGTATTCAGGGCTTCTGATTGCGCCCTAATCATATCCCTTTTTTCACCATGTCCAAAGGTCCTGCCGATTTCCTTGGACGCAGTCGTTAAGAGACATACCACCTCATGCCCTTCTTTTCTTAACTTGTCAAAACTTAGACATGCATCTTTACCGCCGCTCCAGGATAATAATATTCTCAATTTAGTAGTCTCCTTTTTCATAAAGGCAGGATTTATATGCTTGAACATTTGGCAATAACATCATGCTCACTGCTGCTGCCAAAATGGCAAGTAATTATCCACTCCTTTATTTCCTTGGCTTCCTTGCCTTTATTATAAATGTCGTTGGAACCATTCTCGCTTTATATAACGAATAGTGCCTTTTTGAAAAACCCTCCTGCTGATTATGGTATTTGGCGGCTGTTTCTCCCTCTACCAATCTTTCAATCGTAAAACCAGCCTGTACTAATTCATTTATATAGGTGCTAAGTTTTCTTTTATATAAGTATACCGGCAGATTTCCGCCCTTAAATGAGCTGTATGAATAGATCTCTTCCTCCTGATAAGATCCCTGCATCTTCACTATTCCGTCCTCTGCAAGCAGATTCGTGTAAAAAGGATGTTCCCAGCTAAAGATAAAACTGCCTCCCTCCTTAAGGTAAGAATAAATGGCAGAAAGAGTTTTGGGTAAATCTGTGGTCCAGCCGAGTGCATAAATCGAATAAATAATATCAAAATAATCACTCGGGAGACCAATAGAATCCTCCATCGCAGCACAAAAAAGCCGGGCATCCTTATCTTTCAGAACAGCTTTTGCCGTTTCAATCTGTGCGGATGATAAATCCACTCCCCACAGCTCCTGCGCTTGATGATCTGCCATATATTTCAAGGAATGCCCGCTTCCGCACCCAATATCCAGCACCCGTCTGTTTTCAATTTTGTCAAATAATCCAATTTCTTCTTCTGTCACTGTGTATGGCCCAAACTCCGGCAGTGCTTCTATTCCATAAAATTCCGGCGCTACATGATTCCAGCATTTTTTGTTATGCTCAAGTATTTCAATTCCCTTCATAGATCCTGCTCCTTCCATATACCATCCTACTTTTCGCTGGACTGTTGCAAAACTCCTCTATTCTTTAGGCTCTTTTGTTAAAGATTGTTGTTTTTTAATTTAATGTGTTTTGTGAGGCGATTCCATTGTTAAGGCAGGTTGATTGAAGCGAAAGGTGCGAGACTCCTGCTTAGATTAGCGGAACAGGTGAGACCCCGCAGGCGCAGCCGAGGAGGCTCACCGCCGCCCCGCGGAAAGCGAGCATCCTGGAGCGGAAATCAACCCCTTGTTCCATAGCAACAAAGTTTACGAAAACAGCCATTCTTTAATACGGGATATATGAATGGATGGAGGCAGCGGAGAATATATTGGGAAATGAATAGCTTTTTAAAGGAGGCTGGACGGATGCAAAACACACAGCCGGAAATCGGGAGAATTGCAGAGATATTAGTTAAAGATCAATTATCAAATGGCTCCTGGGACTATCCTTTTGAAACAGGATTAGTGTCAGATGCCTATATGATTATTTTATTGAGGATATTAGAGAGAAATGATGAACATTTGATAAAACAGCTTACAGACCGAATTATCAGCAGGCAGGAGAAAAATGGGGCCTGGAAGTTATTCCAAGATGAAAATGAAGGGAATTTATCATTGACCATCGAAGCCTATTACGCGCTTTTATATTCAGGACTGAAGCATAAAGACGAACCAAACATGAGAAAAGCCCGCTCCTTTATACGTTCCAAAGGCGGTTTAAAGGAGGCCCGCATGTTTACTAAAATGATGCTGACGATAACCGGCCAATACAACTACCCTTCCATATTCCCCATACCACTTGAAGCCGTACTCCTTCCCCCTCTTTTTTTGCAAACATCTATGATTTGTCCGTATATGCGCGTTCTAATTTCATTCCGCTCCTTCTTTTAGCAGACCGCAAATTCCAGGTGAAAGTGACTAATACCCCTGATCTGGGCGATTTGATGCATACAAAAAGTATTCGGGATGACAGCAACTGGGAGGAATTGGAATCCAAAGAATACCGTTCAATCTTTTCTTCCATCAAGCAAGGTGCAGAAACGCTCATTGATATTACAGCCAATCATCACACTTTTGCCGAAAAAGCAGCCGAAAGATTTATGCTCGACCGCATAGAGCCGGACGGGACTCTTTATAACTTTTTCAGTTCTACCTTTTTTATGATTATTGCATTGCTCTCTCTTGGGTATTCCAAAAATGATCCAGTCATCGTAAGGGCTGTCAAAGGACTGAAAGCCACAGCTTGCACCATCGGCGGTTTTACCCATATTCCCTATACCACGGCACATGTATGGAATACTGCATTAATCAGCTACTCGCTGCAGGAATCAAAGGTACAATCAGCACATGATTGCATTAAGAAAGCAAATGGCTATCTTCTTTCCCGGCAGCATACGAGATACGGAGACTGGGCTATCCATAACTCAAAGGCGATTCCAGGAGGATGGGGTTTTTCTGATTGCAATACAATCAACCCTGATGTAGATGATACCTCAGCTTCTCTCAGGGCTTTGGTTCCTAAGCATGATTCCTTCCCGCAGCAAAAAAGCTCCTGGGTCCAGGGATTATCCTTCATCCTTTCCATGCAGAATGATGATGGAGGATTTCCGGCCTTTGAAAAAAATACCGATAAGCACCTTTTCACGCTTCTGCCGATTGAAGGAGCAGACACCATCCTCACAGACCCGTCGACTTCTGACCTTACTGGAAGAACACTCGAATTCCTCGGAACATACGCCAATCTTAAAAAAACTGAAAGGTCCATGAAGAAAGCCATCTCCTGGCTTCTCCACAATCAAAGAAATGATGGATCATGGTATGGAAGATGGGGAATTTGTTACATCTATGGCACCTGGGGAGCGCTTACCGGATTAATGGCGGCAGGCTTCCCGCACGATGACCGCAGAATAAAAAAAGCGGCAAAATGGCTGATGAACATTCAAAACAGCGATGGGGGATGGGGAGAATCCTGCTATAGCGATATCAAAAAAGAATATGTCCCACTTGGCGCCAGTACCTTAATCCACACAGCATGGGCAGTTGACGCGCTCATTTCCCAGTCCCCGCACGCCACAGCCGAAATTAACAGAGGAATTTCTTTTCTGATTCAGAATGGCGAAAAGGAGGATTGGACCGCTTCTTATCCGGCCGGGCAGGGGCTGGCTGGGTATGTGTATGCCCACTATCACAGCTACCGCTATATTTTCCCCTTGCTTGCATTAAGCCACTACCAAAGAAAATACAGTGTTTAACAGATAAAGAGGAATCAAAGCGGTTCCTCGTTTCTTGCTCCCGGAACGCGCCCGGTTTATCCTCCTGCCAAAATAGCAATGCTATTAATCATAAACTTCACATAAAAAAATCCATATGTGTTTTTTCACTTCTATAATAAAGAAGCCGGTCCTGCAAGTTGCCTGTATGAAATTCGAATTTATGTCCATCTGGGTCAGTAAAATAAATGGATTTTTTATCTTCATCACTTCTTTCACGGCCTGGAAGGATGGATACCTGCAGTTCTTCCAGGTGCCTTTTGAATGCATCAAAGTCCCTTTCTTCTATTGAAAAGGCAATATGCGTATAGGATTGATGAATGTCACACCGCGGAATATCCTTTTCTTCATTAAGAGCAAGCCATATTCCTCCTAAATCAAAGTATGCGGTGCTCCTGCCCTTTACCAGCAGCTTGGCTTTTAATGCTTGCTGATAGAAAATGATTGATTTTTCAAGATTTGAAACAGAAAACAGCATATGATTTAACCCTTTGATTTCCATTCTCTTCACTCCTTCTAAAGCATTAATGAACGCCTATTTCAAACAATTTGCTGCGATGAAACAAGGTGCTGATTTCACTCCAGGATGCTGCTCCAATCAAACTCATTTAATAATGAGACCGCCTCACAGAACTCATTAAAAAACAACAATCTTTAAGAACAATGAAAAAAGCAGCTCTGCGATAAAGCAGAGCCGCCCGAAATTATGGTATCAGCAAAATTTTCCCTGTACTTTTTCTGCTTTCCAGAAATTGATGAGCACGAGCTCCATCCTCCAATGGATATATAGCCGGTTCAGCAATTTTCACCTTGTTGTCCAGAATCCATTGAAACAGCTCGTTTGAACGTGATAATCTTTCCGAACGGGAAGTCAGGACATTCCAAAGATCCCCTCCGGTGAGTGTTTTTGAAGTATCCATAAGCATCCGGGGATCAACTGAAACCGGATCTCCGCCAGCCATTCCATAAAATACAACTGTTCCCCCGGTACGCACTGCTTTAAAGCTATCCATCAGGGTGGATCCTACTGACTCATAAACCACGTCTGCGCCGCGGCCATTTGTCCAGTTCAGCACCTCTTCTGACCATGGCTGATCATATAGGAAAACCTGATCTGCTCCTGCCCCTTTTGCTGTTTCCATCTTAGCTTCAGAGGATGTCAGGCCAATGACCCTTGCGCCCATCAGCTTCGCCATTTGAATAAGCAGCCCTCCAACCCCTCCGGCCGCTGCATGTATTAAAACAGTGTCACCTTCTTTGATTGTATAGCTGTCCTTCGTTAAGTAATGTGCGGTCAGCCCCTGCAGCAAAACTGATGCGGCTGTTTCAAACGAAATGCCTTCAGGCAGCAGTACCGCCTTATCCAATGGAACAGTGACAAATTCTGCATTTGCATAAGGAACATCGGCAAATCCGATCCTGTCTCCCGGCTTAATTTCTGTCACATTAGAACCGACTTGTTCAACAATGCCAGCACCTTCGTATCCTAAAATATACGGTGGCTCTCCAGCAAGATGGTAATTCCCTTTTCTTCTATAAACATCCGCGAAATTCAATCCAATTGCTTTCATGTTAACCAATATTTCATCACGTCCAAAAGACGGTGTTTCAAGCTCTTCCACTTTCAATACTTCCGGTCCGCCGAAAGATTCAAACACTAATGCTTTCATGTGGTTCCCTCACATTTTAATCAATTTGTTCTTGCTTATCAAAAGTCTACATGAAGAGGAACAAGATTTCAAAATTTCAACGCTTCAATAAGAAGGAGCAGCCTCACTTGTCTTAGTTATGGTCCCGAAAATTTAAAACGGAGAGAAGAAACATTCCAAAGCTGATCATCAAAGATAAAATTTCAAATGTATCCATTTGGGATCGCCTCCTTGATATTCAGCTTCCCCGGGTCCAAGATTGTCCTATACATAAGGGGCCTGGCCTTTTTTATAGAACTCTTTCCATAAGGCTATTTTCGTAAATTTTGCTTCTATGGGAACAGGGGGTTAATTTTCGCTTTTTATAGGCTTTCTAAATTATGCTTGTTGTGATTTGATTCCCAAGAACAAGTGTTTAAAAAGTAGAACCTGTGGAGGTAATGGTATGAAGTTAAGAGAATTAATAGATAAAATGAATAAGTTGAGTACAAAAGAACAACTTTTGTTAAAAGAGGATTTTGCTCATTTTCATCGAGTGAGTCTATATTCTTAGAAGAAACTGAACTCATAAACAAAGGGGGATACACTAGCATTCAATGTAAACCCAATGAAGTAACCGCTTTGTTAAATATAGTGTTCGTGTCGGCGTTAATGCTGTGGAACAAATTAGGAGGGGGAAAATGCAATTGTGTATATTTTGTGAGATTATTTCAAAAAGAGAGGAAGCGTATATTGTTTATGAAAATGATTATGTCTGTTGCTTTTTAGACAAATTCCCAATAAATATAGGTCACGTTTTAATTATTCCTAAAATACACTATCAAGAGTTCAGCGAGGTCGATTCAATCAGCCTTTCAGAAGTTATTCTCACTGCTCAAAAGATTGCTCAATCGCTTGAAAGTTTATTTAATACTGACGGTATAACTATTATGCAAAATAATGGTATTTTCAAAGATATGGAACATTATCATATGCATATTATACCAAGATTTAATGGGGACGGGTTCTCTTGGGTGGAACCAGATATTGATATAAATAATATTGATTTTGAATTATTACAAATGAAATTAACCGAATGCCTGTAAATGCTTTAAGCTATAAGCCTTTTTCATATAAAAAAGGCCACATCCCTTAAAAAAAAAGGAATGCGACCTTGTGAGGATTGGTCAGTATTTTAACAGCACGATCCTGGTTGCAGTAAATGCATGACACCGGGACGCGAAGCATCTTAACCGGAGAGCGGCCTGACAAAATAACATAGGCTATCCTTTAAGGCTTTTTAAGCAGCTTCTCCCGGTTGGACGGCGGCTTTGTACAGCGGTTTCCCCGCAATCACATCACTTATCTTCCGGACGCTAATGATCCGCAATCCGGAAGCATGATGCAGATTTCTCTTATTTAAAAGCCATAGAAGCTTTTACGGCCTTTTTCCAGCCCTCATATAATTGATTTCGTTCAGCATCCTCCATGGTAGGGCCGAAGGTTTTATCAATGGCCCATTGCTTGGCGATATCCTCCTGGCTTTCCCAATATCCCACAGCAAGGCCTGCCAGATATGCAGCTCCCAGTGCTGTCGTTTCATTAATCACCGGACGTTCTACCGGTACATTCAGCAAATCGCTCTGGAATTCCATCAAGAAATCATTTTTGACTGCCCCGCCGTCAACCCGCAGCGTTTTAAGGTGAATGCCGGAATCGGCCTCCATGGCATCCAGCACATCCTTCGTCTGATATGCGAGCGACTCAAGGGTGGCTCTGACGAAGTGCTCCTTCGAAGTACCGCGCGTAATTCCAAAAACAGCACCCCGAACATCGCTATCCCAATATGGTGTGCCAAGGCCTACAAATGCAGGCACAACATATACTCCATCAGTGGATGCTACTTTTTTGGCATAGCCTTCACTGTCCTGGGCTGTCTTTAGCATCCGGAGTCCGTCCCGAAGCCATTGAATGGCAGATCCGGCGACAAATATACTGCCTTCTAATGCATATTCTACTTTCCCGTTTAACCCCCACGCTATCGTAGTAAGCAGGCCATGCTGAGATTGGACAGCCTTTTCGCCTGTATTCATCAGCATGAAGCAGCCTGTTCCATACGTATTTTTTGCCATTCCCTGCTCGAAGCATGCCTGGCCAAAAAGGGCTGCCTGCTGATCCCCTGCTGCTCCGGCAATCGGGATTTCTTTTCCGAAGAAATGATAGTCAACCGTAGTGGCATATACTTCCGAAGAAGGGCGAACCTCAGGAAGCATGGATTTTGGCACACCCAAAATGCTTAACAATTCATCGTCCCATTTCAAGTCGTATATGTTATACATAAGTGTGCGGGATGCATTCGTGTAATCCGTTACATGCGCCTTTCCTCCTGAAAGCTTCCAAATCAGCCATGTATCCATGGTCCCGAATAAAAGCTCACCCGCTTCCGCCTTGCTTCGTGCACCATCTACGTTATCCAGAATCCACTTTACTTTTGTTCCGGAAAAATAGGCATCAATAAGCAGCCCTGTTTTTTCACGGAAGGTATCGTTATGTCCCTGGCTTTTTAATTCTGAGCAAATATCGCTTGTTTGCCTGGACTGCCAGACAATTGCATTATAAACTGGAGTTCCTGTTTTTTTATCCCATACAACAGTGGTCTCCCTTTGATTTGTGATTCCAATTCCGGCAACCTGTTCCGGCTTCACTCCGGATTCTGACAGGCAGGAGGCAATGACTGCAAGGATAGAGCCCCAGATTTCATTAGCATTATGTTCAACCCATCCCGGCTTGGGGAATATCTGGGTAAATTCACGCTGGGAAGTATGGACAATTTCCCCTTTTTTATTGAATAAAATCGCCCTTGAGCTTGTAGTCCCCTGATCCAGTGATAAGATATACGTTTCCATTTCGAATTCTCCTCCTAAATATCATTCTATAGCGGTACTTTACCCAGTAGTCAGCCGCAGCTAATCTTAGGCCGAGGTGTTAATGCCTTTATTTGAAGCTAAACCTTTTTTTCCAAAAAGAGCAGCAAGGCCTAAAATTACGAGCGTTCCAATTGCTACAATCCAAAAGGCTGCGTGCACTTCACCCTTAAAAACTGCTTTATAGAATACAGCTCCCAGTGAACCTCCAAGCAGCGGCCCAGCCACAGGTATCCAGGAATATCCCCAGTTAGAGCCGCCCTTTCCTGCAATCGGAAGCAAAAAGTGTGCAATCCTCGGGCCCAGGTCACGGGCGGGATTAATCGCATATCCTGTTGTTCCGCCCAAAGACATGCCGATTGCTACAATCAGCAAACCGACTGCAATAGGATTCAAGCCTTCTGTGAACTTATTGGCACCAATGAACAGAAGGCCAAGCACCAGGATGAATGTCCCGATGATTTCGCTTAGAAGGTTTGAAAAAGTGTGCGGGATGGCGGGTGAAGTTGAAAAGACACCAAGCTTTCCAGCAGGATCATCCGTCGCTTTCCAATGCGGCAGATAATGCAGGTAAACAATGGCTGCTCCAAGAATGGCTCCTATCATTTGGGCAATTATGTACTCTGGCACATCCGCCCATGCAAAATCTCCATTAATGGCAAGGGCCAGTGTAACTGCCGGATTTAGGTGGGCCCCGCTGATGGAACCTACTGCAAACACTCCCATTGTTACTGCAAGTCCCCAGGAAATAGTGATAACAACCCAGCCTGCATTATTCGAGTAAGATTTTTTCAGTGTGCTTCCCGCTCCGATTCCAGCCCCAAAAACAATTAAAATCATCGTGCCCACGAGCTCTCCCCAAAATGGCGTCATTTCCTTTTCCCCCTTTTTGTTTTTTCATTTCTTTCTATTAGAGATAAAAAAAGAGACCAGCAAACAGATTAACCCTAAGGTTAGAGCATGTTTGCGTGATCTCCTAATCTCCGTCACAATCATTAACTTAATAGAAGTATATGACAGGTTGTAAGCGTTGTCAATTATTTATATTAAATGATTGAAAATTCCGTAAATTACAGAGATTAGGAGTGTCATATAATATGTATCTATTTTTTGGGACAAAAAGAACTGTTCTAAAAAATTTTATCAATTCCATCTGCCTGACTACTTTCTGCCTAAGAAGTCCTGCAGAACAGAAAATTCCTGTTCTGCAGCGGCTACTAAACTTTAAACTGTCCAACAGATGTTAGCAGGGATTCCGCCAGGATTGAAAGCTTTTCTGCCGAAACCGCTATCCCTTCCATTGATGAGTGCTGCTCTTCCGCTGATGCAGCTGCTATTGCCGTATTATTGGCTGCTTCTTTGGAAAGGACAGCGACTTGTTCAGATTCTTCCGTTAAATAACGGACAGAACTTGACATCTCCTCTACCATATTTTGTACTTCTGCTGTTTTTTCAGATACCGAAGCTGCTGATAGCGAAATATGCCTGAAAGAAGCAACAGTCTGTTTGACAAATGAAACACCTTTATCCATGGAGGCGGTTCCTTCCTCCATCCCATTTACAGCGGTATGGGAACTTCCCTGAACCTCCTGGACCAATTTTCCGATATCCTCTGCAGCTATATTCGTTTCTTCTGCAAGCTTCCTTACTTCATTTGCTACAACAGAAAATCCTTTTCCGGCTTCACCTGCCCGTGCAGTTTCAATTGATGCATTAAGAGCCAGCAGATTCGTCTGGCTGGAGATATTCTTAATCATACTTAATATGGTTTCTATACGGTTGACTTGCTTGCCCAGCTCATAAATGGCAGAAGCTGTGTTGCCCATTTTATCCTGTACATCCTCCATAACATGCAAGGTTTTTCTCACAGAATCAGCTCCTTCATCGGCCCGTTCATGCGCCCGCTTGTTCCTTAGAGCTGCTTCCTCTACAGATAACGAAAGACTCTCTATTTTCCCTGCCAGATGCAAGCTCTTATGCAGTGATTCGGAAGACGAACTGAGCTGCTGGCCGCTTCCTGCTGCCACTTCTTCCATCGCAGCTGATATCTTCGCCGCAGCTACAGATGTTTCTGATGAGGATTCTGTCAGCTCCTCAGATGCTGCCGCAACCTGATTTGCAGCTTCTCCTACAGAAATCATAAGTTTTCTCAGAACGCTGAAGGTTTTATTAAAATATTCCGCGAGCTCGCAAAGTTCATCGCTTCCCTGCACCTTTAACTGTTTTGTTAAATCCCCTCCCCCTTCAGCAATTTCTTTAAATTGCTTTGTCATCCTTTTGACCGGCCTGACGATGGAACGTGTCAGGTACAGCGCAAGCAGCATGGCAAGAAGCAGGGAGCCTGAAACGATGACACCAATCAGAATCATTGCTTGTTTTGCAGCATCTTTTGCCTTTTTCAGGGCTTGATCCGTCAATATCATGTTATCCTGTTCCACTTTTTTATGTATTTTCCGGAAAGAATCCATATAAATTCTTCCGCCTTCGATATCCTTTGACGCCTGATTTAATTGCCCTTGTTTAATTAAAGATATCTGCTTTTCATAGTGCCACTGGAGATGGCTTAAATCAGGGAAGGTTTCGGTCAGCAATTTTTTCATCTGCGGATTGGACGCCTGATTGCTTCTTAAGATCCCTATATCCTTCTGCAGCTTTGCTTTCCCTTCCGTATAAGGCTGTAAATATTTCTCTTCTCCGGTAACCAGATACCCTCTTGTTCCAGTTTCCTCGTTAACCAGTTGTGTCAGCATATCAGCCGTAACAGTCCGTACCAATAAAATATCCTTAACGATCTTTTCAGAAGAGTTTTCCATTTTATAAAAGCAATAAATACTGAACCCTCCCATCATTCCCAATAAAAGAATCATGGATAAAAAAGCGGCCTGCAGCTTTCTGCCGATAGTCAGCCTAATACGTTTCATCTTTTTTGCCCTTTCGGAAATTGGTACTTTTTTCTTATCGGAGCGCCAAAATGATTATTTATTGCCTCGGTCCAATCTATACAGCAACTTTACACGGGTTTTACAAAGCCCCCTCTTTCCTGCCTTTGCAATAGAATCTATCGAAATATTAAAAATTATCTGGTATTATTTTACTATTACCATTTAAAGAGATAATAAGGGGGTAAAGTCATGAGATTGCTGCTAAAGTTATTTGGCAGTTTGCTGATGTGGGGGATTGTCGCCTGCCTATTAATTTTGATAGCGCTTCTTCCAAGAGATGTTGAATCACATCGTGTTGGCTATGATGATATTATGGAATACCATTTTAGCTGGGAAGCCTATGAAAAAAACATAAAAGATTACTTGAAGGATGTAAAAGTACATAAAAGCCTTGGCACCACCGCTTATGAAATGCCTGTTGAAACTGAGATGCTTCATTACGGCTGGAGAAGTGCAAAAGTCATCTTTCCAGCCCTCATCATCAGCCTTATCGCCGGCATCTTCAAGGGAATTTATGATTATAAACACCAAAGCGGATTTAGGAGGATGTTCGGGAAAAATGCTACGTGGCTTGGACAGTCAGTTCCCGAGTTCATTTCCATCATGCTTATACAGACGGTTCTTTTTGAAGCAGGAAAATATGGTTTCCCTGACGTGGATATATACGGAGATGAACAATGGTATAATATTTTTCTTCCTATATTATTTGTCAGCATGTATCCTGCTGCCATTATAGCCCGTTATACTTCAGAGGCCATCGAAAATGAGGATGGAAGGGATTATATCCTGACTGCCCGCTCCAAGGGGATTGGTGATAGGACCGTACTTTGGCGGCACACGCTTCGCAACTGCTGGCCTAATCTATTGCAGCAGAGCCTCCCGGTCATGATGACCCTTTTATCAGGGATGTTCATTGTCGAATTTATGTCTCAATACAGAGGCATAGGACTGCGCCTGGTGTCTGCCCTGCATATTAAAAGCAGCTTCATGGCCGGAGCACCCATGCCAATCGACACTTCCGCCGTCATTGGCTTCATCTTGCTTTTTACACTCATCCTTCTTATCACCCAATGGCTGACCCAGATTGTGTCCCATTTCGTGAATCCTGTTAAGAGGAGGGCCAGCTGAAATGAAAACTAATAAATCCTTCATTTTCGGGATAACTGGCTGCGGACTTTTGCTCTTTCTGATTATTTTTGGCCCTTATCTGCCTGGAATTGATGAAAATCTCACAACAAGAAGCTATTTTCATTCATTTTTCAATCTTCCTCCCTACCATCCATCCCGCGACTTTATCCTGGGTTCAGACAGGAAAGGCAGAGATGTGCTCAGTGTCCTTGTTTTGGGCACGAAAACCACCTTGCTAACAGGTGCAGGATTAAGTGCCGCTGTATTTGCACTGGCTATTCCGCTTGGTATCAGTTCAGCTCATTTTCCATACATTAAAGTAATTTTACAGGGATGGAATTATTTATTTTCCCGCATTCCGCTGATTTTCTTTTTTATGTTCATTGTTACCATTCCCTTTTTTATTTTTTCACAGCACCGTCCCATTTGGATGTTCATCATCCTGGTCGTTCTGGAAACAGGCAAGATAGCGGAGGTTATTGAAAAAAACATCCAATCCATTCACCAGACAACCTATTATGAAGCAGCCATGATATCCGGGACAGGCATTAAAGGGTTATTTAAGTGGTACTACTGGCCTATTTGCCTTCCGCAATGGCTCTCCTCCTTGTCCACACATATCGGGAACATGCTTTTTCTGATCGGGCAATTAGGTATTTTTAATATCTTCCTATCCCAAAAATTCATCCAGCTTCCCGGCGGGCCAGGACCCACCTTTTATGGGGTGGTGAATACAGCAAATGTTTGGCCGATCTATCTGACGAATATTATCAATGATATTAAAGTGGCACCATGGATACCGATATTTGCGTCCTGCTTTATCATTTTTCCCATGCTGTCTTTCTTTGCTCTTGGCGAAGGAATCCGCCAGCTGGCAATGCAATCTCATGAAAGCTCTTCATTGCAAAAAAAGAGTACCGCAAGACTCAAAAAGCTCCCATCGCTGCTTGGAAGAGGGAGCAAAAAGGGAACAAACTTATAGACTTTCGCAGCAGGAAAGCGGAATCGTTTTTAAAAATTTTGGATATTACAGTTAGGTTTAAGGACGGATTGGGTAAGATAAAATGAAATTCCCATTACTGATTTTCTTTCTGAAACTCTGCTGATAGCTAGTTGAATGAAAAGGACACCGAAGTCAATTCTTTTCCATCTATACTTCTTCGCTGCTCCCTGTATAGAATTAGGAGGCTTCTGCCCGTTCATCGGGAAAAATTTCGTACATCAAGGAAAGGAGTGTATCTGTTGCTGGCTCTCATTTTAAAGCTGACTGTTTCTTTTTTTGCAGTCATGAACCCGCTTGGAAATATCCCCATATTCATTACATTAACAAATGGATACTCTGTCAGTGAGAAGCGCAGGACGGCAAGAAAGGCCGCGATTATTTCCTTTATCATTCTTACTGTCTTTCTGGTTTTAGGGAATTTGATTTTTTCTGCCTTTGGAATTACTATCCATGCTTTTCGTGTAGCAGGCGGCATTTTAATCTTTGGAATAGCCTATAATCTGCTGCATGCCAAAAATTCCAGGGCCCAAACCCTCCACGAAGGAGAGCAGGAAGATGCAAAGCAGCAGGATGATATATCTATTACTCCTCTTGCATTGCCTATCCTGGCTGGACCAGGTACGATTGCAACGGTCATGGCTCACACTTCCACACATTCAGTTTCAAGCCTATTGACCGTATTGATCAGTTTTACATTAATCCTTGCCATTACCTTTGTTCTTTTTTATTATTCTACTTCGATCATATCCAAGCTTGGACAAAACGGATTGAATGTAATTTCCAGGCTAATGGGTCTTATCCTTGCTGTTATGGCTATCCAAATGATTGCAGAAGGTGTCCATGGGTTATTTCCGCATATGTAGATCATTACCGCTTTGTAATCCAGGTCATAATTCATGGAAAAAGCGCTGGGCACAATTACGTGCTTCAGCGCTCTTTTTTAGTTATCTCTGGAGTAGCAGGAAGAAAACTATGATCTTCTAGCAGAAAATGTTCTATCTCGTTTGCATCCAAAGGCTTTCTGTAATAGTATCCTTGACCGATTTCACAGGAATTCTGCAGAAGAAAATGCACTTGTTCGGCATTTTCAATTCCTTCAGCGATAACTTCAAATCGCAGGTTAAGGCTCATATCTATGATTGCCTTTACTATGGAGCCGTGATTCAACGGGTCCATAATGTCATCAATAAAGGATTTGTCAATTTTGATCCGGTCAATGGGAAGATGCTTTAAATAGCTTAATGAAGAATACCCGGTCCCGAAGTCATCGATAGACAAGGCCAGCCCCAGTTTCTTGAGCTCATTAAGAATAAGAGAGGATCTTTCTATGTTTTGCATGATGCTCTCTGTAATTTCCAATTCAAGATATTGAGGACTCAGTCCAGATTCAGCAATGATTTTTTGCAGCATTTCGATAAATGAGTCCTCCTGCAGCTGCCGCACCGAAATATTGACTGCTACAGGGACTGGCGTACACCCCGCTTTCTGCCAGCACCTGTTTTGCCTGCATGCTTCTTTTAAAACCCATTCTCCAAGCGGCACGATCAGCCCTGTTTCTTCCGCCAAAGGAATGAACTCATTTGGCGGAACAATGCCAAGCACAGGGTGCCTCCAGCGGATAAGGGCCTCAACTCCAATAACCTTTCCCGTCCCCAGCTCAACTTGAGGCTGATATTGAAGAAAAAATTCCTTCTGCTCCAATGCCTTTCTTAGCCCTTTCTCCAGCTCCATCTTCCGCATGGACATATTATCCAAATCGCGGGAATAAAATCTAAAGGTGTTTTTCCCCGCATCCTTTGCCAGGTACATGGCATTGTCAGCATGCTTGATCAGTGTATCCTGATCTTCACCGTCAGCAGGGCACAAGCTGATTCCAATGCTTGGTGTGATAAAATATTCTTCCATATCCAGATAAAAGGGAGGAGCAAAAGAATCTAAAATCCGCCGTGCAACTTTCTCCGCTTTTTGTTTATCCGTATTTTCCAGCAGGATAAGAAACTCATCTCCTCCCTGCCGCGAAACCACCCCTTCGTTCTGTACAGAATACGTGAGCCGCTCTCCGGCTTTGCGCAGCAAAAGATCCCCAGTTGTATGTCCTTTTGTATCATTGATGAGCTTAAACCGATCCAAATCAAGAAAAATGACAGCTAAAGACTTATCTCCCGGATTGTTCAATATGCTATTCAGCTTGCGGTTTAGCATATTGCGGTTGGGCAGCCCAGTCAGGGAATCATAGTAGGCCATATGCTGAATCGTTTTTTCCGTTTTTTTTCTTTCTGTAATATCCCTCCCGACGATATGCCACGCCCGCCTTCCTTCGTAGATAATCGGCATGGCCGATACCTCCACGTCCATAACTTCCCCGTTGATTCGGACTGCCTCAATTTCAAATCTGAGCTTTTCCGTTTCTTTGTTCCATTCGCCCAGGATTTTTTCTTTCACCGACTCCAGCGTTTGAGATGGGACAAATTGTACCGCAGGCTTTCCTATAAGCTCACGCGGATTGCCGGCACCAACCAGCCTGCTGCCTGTATCGTTGATATAATCTAATTTACCGCGGCTGACAACTGCGATAATATCCGGAGACATTTCAACAAGGCTTCGGTAGCGATCTTCGCTTTCCCTGCGGAGGGTGATGTCGAGCAAAACACTGGTAAAACTGATCATCTGTCCGTCTTCATTAAATGCTGGAATCCCCCGGTCCTGGATCCACCGGATTTCTCCATCAGGGAGGACAATCCGATAAACACTCGTTGCGGGCTGGCGTGCGTTGAATGATTCCTCCCTCGTTTTTAAAACATATTCATCCTCTTTATAGATTACTTTTTTCCATAAGCTATGGTCTCTATAAAACTCATCCAGGGAACGGCCGTAAAGCTTTTCTATCCCAGCAGAAATCAAAAGCTTGTCCGTTTTCATATCATGTGACCAGATGGCAACATCCAGCGTGCCGAAAATACTGTTCAGCTTTTGATTGCTTGTTATTAATTCCCCTGTGGTCCTTTTGTGGCCAGTAAACAATACATACAGCAATATAATGCTGCCAATTATAATGATAAGTTCAACTATTTGAAAATACAGCCATTTTTCAGGAAACCTTGCTTCCCATATTTCCTTTAGCATCGCCAGCAGAATGGCTGCTATGCATAATAAAACTGGCCAGCACCAGCTTTTACTTTTATAATCTAATTTCATGATAATATTCTCCCATTATTCAGCATTGAAATTTTTGTATACCATCGTCATTCTATACTTTTATCGGAAACTATGGCTGAAATTGTATAGCTGCACAATGTTCCGCTTACAAAAAAGGGAAGATAAACAAAAAAAGCCTGAATAAAAGGCTTTAGCTGTTTTTATGATTTAGCTGCAGATTATAGCGATAGGTTTCTTCATCCGAAGAAAGCTTATAGCCGAGGGCTGGACTGTAGTCTAGGGAGATTTTATGATAAAGATGCTTTTGGCTTTCCTTCGAAATCAAAACTGGAATTCCCTCCGTAATGAATAAGTCATCTTGTGGTCCTTTTTGGTCAATGCGCAGATCATGTTCTGCATATAAAGAACAACTGCCCACAAATATGGCTTCAATCCTGACTCCTTCATTTTCCTTAAATTCAATAATCTTTAATTGGGCTGCGGCAGCCGGTTTGATGATAACCTCCATGCCCTTCACCTTCCTTTATTTTGTGTAATAAGTATATACCCAAAATTTGAGCCAGCTATCATGTTAATCTCCTTATTGAATAGCGAATTATTTTATTAAATGGCCAATAGCGGTTATAGTAGTAATTAAGTGGTCAATGAATAAGAAAATAAAAAGATGGTGACATAATGTCTGATAATTTCGAACAACTAAAGCTGGAAAATCAGCTTTGCTTTCTTCTATATGCCAGTTCCAGGGAAATGACGAAGCAGTATAAGCCCTTGCTCGAAGAACTGGACGTAACTTATCCCCAATATCTCGCTCTTCTGCTGCTATGGGACCAGGAAAAGCTAACGGTGAAAAAAATGGGAGAACTGCTTTATTTGGACTCCGGTACTCTGACTCCTATGCTAAAGAGAATGGAACAGAATGGGCTGCTACAAAGGAAACGTTCTCCCGAGGATGAACGCTCAGTAATCGTCGGGATTACAGAAAAAGGAATGCAACTCAAGCAAAAAGCTGCCTCCATCCCCGGCCGCATCTTTGAATTGAGCGGGAACAGCGAGGAAGAATACACATCCCTAAAAGCTTCTCTTTTTCAGCTGCTGAATATGCTGCATAAAAATAATGAATAAGTAAATTGCCCGTCGGTCAAAGTTGTATCGTTCTGGCAGCACGAAATAAGGTATCGAAAAATATCCTCTCTCACTTTCAATGAAGAAGGGTGCCTGGTTAAGGCACCCTTCTTCATTGTATTAGATAACTTCCAGCACTGTTTCAATATTACCTTTTGTCGCCTTGGAATATGGACAGAATGCATGTGCTTTATGCACTAGCTCCTCTAATTGACCCTTTTCGATCCCGCTGCCTTTCACCTGCAATTTTACCGCTAATTTAAATCCTTGATCCGTTTCATCTTTTACAAGACTCACGTTAGCAGTTACTTCGGATTCAAAGGAGACTCTTTCTTTTCTGGCAATCAGCTGCAGCGCACTGTCAAAACATGCAGAATATCCAGCAGCAAAAAGCTGCTCAGGATTTGTAGCATCAGGAATTTTTTTCTTCCTTGGAGTGCCCGGCATAGCGATATCTAATGTTAAATTACCTTCCGATGATTCCACTCTTCCCTCACGTCCGCCAACAGCAGTTACAGATGCAGTAAATAATGGTTCAGTCATAATATAGTTCCTCTTTTCGTTTTTTTATTTTAATTGTGTACAATTAAATTTTACAAAACTATAAGTAAAAATTCAAGCCTTTTTTTGATACTGAATTCTCGTCTGCTGTTTCACTGCAGATATTCACTTTTCGAAGATAGTTCCGGAGCATCCACAACCCGCAGAAGTCTTGGCCTTCGGCTTCAATCAGCACCGTACAATGTACTTTAAAAAACCAATAAAAAAAGCTGATCTTTTCAGAGATCAGCTTTTGGTATTTATTTTCTTTGTGAATGTTCTTTTTCATTATCGTTTTCTTTCTCAGCATTAAATTCCTTTATAGCGTCATTAAAGCGGTCCGTAAAATTGGTAAATACTCCGTTCACTCCCCATTCGAGCGCTTTTTTCATATCAGCTTCATCATTCACGGTATATGGATGAATAAATAAGTGGTGCTTCTTTGTTTTCTCCACATATTCCTTGCTGATGCCATTAAAACTAGGTCCTATCCCAATGGCGTATTTTTTGATCCCTTCAAGCTCATCATCCGTGATGACAGTTGGCTTGCTGTAGGATAAAAGCTGGATCAGCGGGATTTTCCTGTTCATTTCATGTACTTTCAGCAAGCTTTCCTTGCTGAAGGATTGTATAAGAACATGGCTTGTTTTAGGGTTTTTACTTGTAAGCTTGTATTTTTCCAGGAGCTGAAGAAGCTTTTCTTCCATACCCGGATATACATCAGGAGACTTCGTTTCTATATAATAGTTGGAATCACTTCCAAATTCCTTAAGTATTTCTTCCAGTGTCTGTACCTTTAACCCTGCATATCCAGGCTTTGCATATTGAGGATATTTCTTATTGAACCATGAGCCGGCATCCAGATTTTTAAGCTGCTGCAGTGTAAAATCCTTTACCGCTCCTGTTCCATTCGTTGTGCGGTCCACTGTTTCATCATGCATGGCAACCAGCTGGCCGTCCTTGGTCATTTGCAGGTCAATCTCAATATAGTCACCCTTCAATTCCTTGCCTAACTGATAGGAAGGAAGAGTATGCTCCGGCGCATAACCTGATGCCCCCCTGTGAGAAATGGTAATCACTCTATTTTCATACACTGGTGCAATGTTGTGTTTTTCGTGTTTTTCATGTATTTGGTGAGCGGAAGCATGAATACCTGCCGCCTGAAAAATAAAGCCTGCACTCATAATAAGCAATCCTGCCTTTTTCATCGTTTTTTTCAATTTCCTCTCTCCCTTCCATTGATACCCCCATTGTAATAGAAACATGTTAAGTGGAAGTGAATATCCTGTAAATGCAAAGCATGATAAGGAAAACAGGAAATTTATACTAGAAAACGCAAGACGGCATCATTTATGAAATGCAAACATCCGGGAACAAAGTCCTTTTTTTCGTCTTTTTCGTTAAAAAAAACTTCATCTGCCTGCTTCCTATTTATTAAGCTCTCCTAAAAACTTTACAATCATTTATGCAGCTGACAAATAAAATTCAAATTGAAAAGCTATCATAAATTCAGGGCAGATAGCATGAGTGGCTATCAAAGCATTTGGCGAAGGCGGGGCCATTGCACTTTTCCATCCTCACTCGAGCTATCATGATAGTGGCTTGATCACAGGATTTTCAGGGTTCAGCCCATTTTCGAGAATTTCCATAACGGTCATGATATCGTCATCACTGACTAATTTCTTTTGACCGCTGGCAATGGTGCTGTACATGGTATCATATACCATGCCATAATCTCCTTTGGGCGAGGCAATTTTTTGTACTTTGTCTTGCCCGGACCCATCCAGATACGTGGCCTCTCCGTACATATCAGGTTCATCCTCTCCAAACCCTTTATCCTGCGGGGCCTTCCCTTCTTTCAGAAACTCCTCCTGCCTGTCCATTCCATATTTAACAAAACTTCCATTTTTGCCGTGAAGAATAAAGGAAGGGTAAGGACTCTTGACTAGATGATTCGTTTTAACAATGTATTTGAAATGATCGTAATAAAGCTCCGCATGATAATAATCATTAGGATTATGGTGGGTGCGTACTGAACGGATATCATAGTACACCGCACGCGGTCTCCCGAACAGAGAGACAGCCTGATCAATCAAGTGAACACCAAGCCCATACCAAACCCCGTCATAGCGGCTTCCTTTCTGATCAGGAGCATGGGGGCGGAAATAATCAAAATGAGATTCTATTTCAACTATGTCACCTGTATATCCGTCCTCAAGCACTTTTTTCATCGCCAGAAAATCACTGTCAAATCTTCTATTTTGATAAGGCATGATGACCAGGTTTTTTTCCGCTGCAAGATCCAGAAGCTCCCTTGCTTCTTCAGCTGTTTCGGTAAAAGGCTTCTCCACCAGAACGTGCTTTCCATGGGCGAGGCACAGCTTTGCAAAATCATAATGAGTGTCTGGCGGCGTGCAGATAGAAACCAGCTGGATTTCTTCATCAGAAAGCAACTGATGCAGATCATCAGTAAATTCTATTCCATGGCCTTTATACTGGTTTTCCTGCTCTTCCTTTTTGCTTCTCTTATATATCATTTTGACTTCCAGATTTCTTCTAATTAAGACATATGGCAGATGATAGCGTGTTACACTTTTGCCGAACCCGATAAATCCGATTTTCAGCGTCATGATAAGCCCTCCAAAAAATAAAATACAGCCAGGGACGATCGATCATCTCCCGGCTGCTTCGTTCATTGCAGTATTGTATCAATTTTTTTTAGAATTTCATCTGGTAAATGTGCCTCAACCGCTTTTGCGTTTTCCTCGACCTGCTCTGGCCTGCTTGCTCCGATCAAGGCACTGGCAACGTTCGGCTGCCTCAGGATCCAGGCAATCGCAAGCTGTGATAAGCTAATGTCCAGCTCCTTCGCTGTTTTTTCAAGTTGCTCTACCTTCAGGAGCACCTCATCAGAAAGAAGCCGTTCCATAAACATATTGGCTTTCGGGTCACTTGCCCTGCTTTCATCCGGCAGGTCACCGCCTCTTTTATATTTCCCGGTCAGCACGCCTTGTGCAAGCGGAGAAAATACAATCTGGCTGATGCCGCTTTGTGAGCTGACTGGAATGATTTCTTTTTCAATATTACGGTGGAGCATGCTGTAATTTGGCTGATTGACAACGATTCTGTCCAGCAGGTATCGATCTGCCGTTCCAAGTGCAGCCTGAATTTGCTGAGCTGTCCATTCACTTACCCCTACATACAGCACTTTACTCTGGCGTACCATATCATCAAGTGCACGAAGCGTTTCATCAATCGGTGTTTCCGTATCAAACCTGTGGCAGTAATAGATATCCACATAATCCAGCTGAAGCCGTTTCAAACTGCCATGCAGCTGTTCGAAAATATGCTTTCTTGATAGACCTTTGTCATTTGGCCCATCCCCCATCGCTCCGAAGACCTTTGTTGCCAGCACATAGGACTCCCTCGGATACCTGCGCAAGGCCTCTCCTACAATTTTTTCTGCTTCTCCCCTTGCATATACGTTGGCCGTATCAAAGGAGTTGATGCCTAAGCTGTAGGCAGCTTCGATTGTTGAAACCGCTTTATTTTTTTCGGTTGAATTGCCATATGTAAGCCAGCTTCCTAAGCTGATTTCGCTCACCTTTAAGCCAGTCCTTCCCAGTCGGCGATACTTCATCTGCTCTTTCCTCCACTCTCTCTAATTGATTATATATTTTAAATATTATAATAACACCAGGAGGATTAATAGAAAAGCAAAGCAGCTTCAGATTTTCAATGCTAAATAACACTTGTTTCATGACTGAAAAACCCATTCTGCTGGAATGGGCTTCTTTGAATCAATTATTGATATATTTCTCAAAAACTTCTCCATAATCCTTGATATGGTACTGTTCGTGGACACTTGTCATCCAGGTAAAGCCAAAATCAGTCAGGTCTCTATATGTATCTGCCAATTTATGATCTTCCGTTCTCGAGTTTTGCAGGATGTTCACAGCTTTGTCCAGGCTTTGGGAAGCCATATCAATAAAAAGACTGTTTTCATAGGATAATTCAGAAATGCGGAGAAGGGATTTATAGAGATCCTTTAATTGTTCGATCTGGTCTTTGCGGACGTCTATGTCGAATTGTTCCTTGCCCGCCATGAATTTGATTTCAACATCCATATCAATCTTGCCGGCAGTTTCTAAGAACACACTGGAAATTTTATGCTGTAAATAAGGATACCGCTTCAGTACTCTTTTAGAAGACACAGCATTCGCGCCATCGACATGAATGATTGCTAGATTGGTAAAACAATATTCATCTGCTTTAGTTTTGATTAAGAAGTATATTTTCTCGTTATCTTCATGCATAACATAATCATCAGCATCCGTTTTATCGTAATCAGAAGGGGCAATAATTGTACCGATATCAGATAATCCCAGTGCATCAGCAGCAATTTTCTTAAACATCGTATCATCCTCTCAACATTTCATCATTGTGCTATCTAATTTTATCATATAACAATTCCATATTTATACCAATTTTTCACTTTCGGGTTCTTTTAAAGGTCGATGAAAAACAAGCTCCTCCCCCGACTCTCCAGCAAATTTAATTCCATTATCCTTAAATCCGCACTTTTCATATAAATTACGGGCCGGAATATTAGTATGATGTACGGTCAGAAGAATTTCATTTTTTTGAGGTATCATCTGTTTTACGAATCCAGGCAATAATGTCATCGCCTGCACCGCTATTTTCCTCCCCTGATAGCGCTGATCAATGGAAAAAGAATTAAAGATCACCGCTTCTTCATTCCCCGTATAGACATTCGCCTCTGTTCCATAATCTAAAATAAAAAATCCAGCTGGCATCTCATCCTCAGTTATAAGAACAGCCAGGTTATCCTCACCGTCCCTGCATACTTTTACGGCATCAGCAGGCATGGATGTGTATATGGCCTGTTCAGCCGGAAGGACATACTGAAGGAGCGCCGGAAAGTCACCCTGCTCATACACCTTTAATTTCACCATTCCGTTTCCATCCACATTCATCTAATCGCCTCCGTTTACTTTTCATTTGGCCCCGCCTCGAATTCTAGGCGGCACCAAATACTAATCCATCAAAAAAGGAATTAAGCCCTTCGTTCGAGAACTATTTTAATGTCCGAAATACAGAAGAGGTGATGTAAATGGAGCAAAACACACTGGATAAAATCACAAAATGCATGCTTACAAATTCAAGTATACAGAAAGTCCAGACGGAGCACCGGATTAAGCTGGCTCAATTTTGGGGAATAAAAGAAGGCAGCCGGGTGCTCGAAATTGGCTGCGGCCAGGGAGATACCACAGCAGTACTTGCCTATCTTGCCGGGGAAACAGGCTTTGTGCATGGAGTTGACATCGCTTCTCCTGATTACGGAGCGCCGGCTACACTTGGAGCCTCTGCTGATTTCCTGAAAAAATCATATCTTGGAAACCGGATTACATTCGACTTTGAAACTGATGTATTATCTCCCGGCGTGGATTTTCCGGATAACTACTTTGACTTTATCATCCTGTCGCACTGCTCCTGGTATTTCAAGTCATCCGGAGAGTTTTCAAGTGTGCTTAACCGGTCCCGCAAGTGGGGAAGGCAATTATGCTTTGCCGAGTGGGATGCAAGAATTACCTCAATAGAGCAGTACCCCCATCTTCTGGCTATCCTGATACAAGCACAGTATGAAAGCTTTAAGAATGATAGTGACTCTAATGTGCGGACGCTATTTACTCCTGATGATGCTAAGCGTATTGCCAGGGAAGCCGGCTTTACGATTCAGAAAGAAACCTCACTATTTTCACCTGGGCTGCAGGATGCCGAGTGGGAAATTGATTACCTCTTACAAGAATATCACGGTGAGATGTCTTTAATCGATGAAATGCCGGACAAGCTTAAATCACTCATACACTCTGAAGTGAATTTGCTGCAGGAGTCCATTAAGCACCGGCAAGTAAAACCAATGTCCATATATGCATGTACTGCGGAATAGCCTTCGTGTTTTATCACGAACGGCTTTTTTTAGTTAATCCCCCTAATCCATATTTGATTCATTAAAATTATTCATAATAGGAAAGAATTGCCGATACTACTAGATAAGAAATAAAGTTAAACCGCCAATAGAAAAATAATAAATCCTTCCACACTCAAATTATGTAATTCATATATTCTATATTCTTTGCTCTGTTAAATTTGCCTGTTGATTTTCGCTCCAGAAGCTTAGCGGCCGGGGGGCAATCGCCGGGCCTGTAACGTTGATTCTCAGGGGCCAAGCGAATCCGCCCCAACCAACAGTGTACAGATACTTTAAATCCTATTTTATAAAATCACCAGAATAGGAAGCTTTATAGACCGCTATACTCATTGTAACTGTAAAGGATGCGACCATATGACTGCTAAAGCTTCACTGCCATCAGATCGTTTGTTTGATGTTTATCAATCTCTTTTTGATTATAATCCTGACGCGGGCTATGCGCTCGATATGGAAGGAAATTTTGTACTTGTTAATGATTCAGCTGTTAAACTTGTCGGTTATTCAAGCAAAGAAATGCTTTCGATGTCCTTTGTTTCGATTTTACCGAAAAATCAGATTGATCATACCCTTCAGCATTTTAATAGTGCCTTAAAGGGAAATCAGGAAAGATTTTACACGGCCATTCAAACAAAAAACAAGCAATATAAAGAACTATGCGTGATTGCTTTACCGATTTTTAACAACTCCAAAATCACTGGAGTAATCGGAATAGCTAAGGATATTACAGAAATAAAAAAGACAAGGCTGGAATTAATCAAGTCCCGCAGTCAGATGGAAAGCATATTTAATAGTGTGGATATTTGCTTATGGTCATTTGACCTCGGCATGAAAAGGCTATTAAATATTTCTCCTGCCTGCTTAAAAATATTCGGGCTCTCTCAAGAGGAATTCATAAAGAATCCTATTCTGTGGAGGGAATTCATTCATCCTGAGGATATGGATATGGTTAGCCGGAAACAAGCTGCGCTTTATGAGGGAACTTCGATTGAATACGAATATCGGATCATTCATCAGGATGGATCCGTCAAATGGATAAGTGAACGTACTATTCCCATGCGTGATCACATTGGCCGAATTGTCCGTTTTGAAGGTGTGGTCATTGATATAACACAGCGTAAGATGGCTGAAGAACACCTGCATCATATGGCGTACCACGATACATTGACCGGACTTCCGAACAGGCGGCTGCTCAGCGAGCGAATCGAATCAGGCCTTGCAAAGGCGAAGCTGAAGCAGGAAAAAGTTGTTTTTATGTACCTTGATCTGGATCATTTTAAATTTATTAATGATTCGCTTGGCCATGACCTTGGTGATGAGCTGCTCCAAGTCATAGCCGGACGGGTAAAAGGCTGTTTACGGAAACAAGATACGCTATCACGCCAGGGCGGTGACGAGTTCGCTATAATTCTCGATGATATCGATTTAAAAGAAGCCTTTGAAATTGCGGATACGTGCCTGAATGTCATTTCAAAACCCCTTTTGCTTCGTGACCAGGAATTTTTATTAACTGCCAGCATTGGAATCAGTGTTTTCCCTTATCACGGCCAGACGGCTGAACATCTGATCAAACGGGCTGACCAGGCTATGTACCAGGCAAAAGGCACTGGCAGGAATAACTTTAAGCTATACAAAGAGGAAATGGAAACTGGCCTGACAAGAAGAGTTTTAATCGGCCAGAGCTTTCATAGAGCTTTAACTAATCACGAATTCTCTTTGCACTATCAGCCAATCGTTAATGTTGAGGAACGCAGGATTATAGGCTTTGAAGCGCTGATCCGGTGGCAGCATCCTTCCCTTGGTTTCATTCCGCCATCTGAATTCATCGAATTATCAGAAGAAACGGGTATGATTCTCCACATTGGAGCGTGGGTTCTCCAGACAGCATGCCGGCAAATCAAGGAATTGGAACTAAAAGGATACAGCAATCTATATGTCTCTGTTAATGTATCGGCACGGCAATTTGAAGAAGCCTCCTTCGTAAAGCAATTAATGGACTTGCTTCAGGAAAACCGTCTGAATCCGAGCCAGCTGAAAATAGAGATTACTGAAAGCACCGCCATGACAAATGTGCTGGATATCATTCATAAAATGAATGAACTGCGGTCAATCGGTGTCGAGATTTCCATTGATGATTTTGGCACCGGATATTCCTCCCTAAGTTATTTGAAGAGCTTTCATATCCATACACTGAAAATTGACCAATCGTTTATAGCGGATATCCTGCTTGATTCCAACCAGGAAGCCATTGTCAAGGCCATAACCGCGATGGCTGCCAGCTTGGGAATCAAAACCGTGGCAGAAGGCGTCGAACACCTCGATCAGCTAATATTTTTGTATTCTATAGGCTGTACCCAAATGCAGGGTTATTTTTTCAGTAAGCCCCTTCCTTTTCCCCAGGCAGAAGAACTGCTCGCATCCGGCAAAGATTTATTTAAAAATTTTCCTGTTTAACTAATGTATGAAGCAGGATACAAACTTAGTAAAAACGAAGCACGAATGAGATCCAGTGCAAGCCAAAAATATTCAGCATGCGATTAAACTGGCAGCATGAGAGGGAGCGGATTATTTCCGCTCCTTTTTGATTTGCTGGTTTGTCACTAAAAATAGAATGGCCGTAAAATATATTGCATCAACAGAGCCAACTTTTTTTCGAAATATTATCAAAAATAAGCCCTGAGATCATTTATTTGAAATTGACTAAAGTCTAAGCTGCCAAATTTGATAAAAATACCTATGCCTTTTTGGCGAAAATTTATTGACAATCACCACTATTTAGTAATACTATATACCAGTAGTAAGTAATACTGAATATCAGTGCCACAAAATACCTGTGCTGCTGAGTACTAAAAAAATACTAAGTGAAATACAACTGGAGGAAGAATTTTGGAAAATATTACAGAAATGCTGAAAGGGGTGCTTGAGGGCTGTGTGCTTGAAATCATCAGCCGCGGTGAAACTTACGGCTATGAAATCACTCAGCAGTTGCGGGAACTTGGCTTCAATGATGTGGTTGAAGGTACCGTTTATACGATTACCATGCGGCTTGAGAAAAACAATCTGGTGAACATCGAGAAAAAACCATCCACCATGGGACCGCCCAGAAAATTTTACACGCTCAATACAGCAGGTCGAGACCAGCTTGAATTATTTTGGAAGAAATGGGATTTTGTATCGAGTAAAATTTACGAACTCAAAACTAAAATAAAATTAAAAGGAGAACTAAAATGAGTATTATTAAAAAAATTATCGGAAGTCTGGATGACAAGCGTGAATGGAAAGAGATAGAGGCACGCGGGAAGGCACTTCCAAGTGAGTACCGCAACGCATACAACGCTATCAAAAAATATATGTGGACCGCTGGCGGCCCCACTGACTGGAGTGACGTCAGCCGTATCTTTGGAGGCATTCTCGATCTCTTCGAGGAAGGTGCAGCGGAAGGCAAGAAAGTCACTGACCTTACGGGTGAAGACGTGGCCGCTTTTTGCGACGAATTAGTGAAGGATACGAAAACCTGGAAGGACAAATATCGCTCGAAGTTGAATGATACGATTGGCCCCGGCTAAGCGGCTAACGGAGCAAACCCAAAAAATATCGCTCGAAGTTGCTCCGTAGTAAAAGTGGGACATCACAACACTTGGAAGAAGCACTGGCAGATTGTATCGCTAATGCTCCTCTTGCTGAGCGGTTAGGCACTAGCAATAGCAACTTTTTAAATTAAGAATAAGTTTGTGAAAAAATGTATTCAAACAAACGGGCGCGTTCATGGAATAAGCTCCAAAATTATTACTGGGATTAGCTTAGTTCAAAGGGGACTAGGCTATTTTATTTTTTTTAAAAAAGCACCGCAGATACGGTGCGAATTAAGATTCATTTTACGGAACCTGTTACTGTCAGCAGACAACAAAATAAACCATAAGTTGTCCGCCTAAAAAATTAGACATAATGTAAAGTTAATTATAAATTGTCCAAAATTCACACTGATATAACTCATATTTGGAAAACCAATTTTTAAAAAGATAAAAATAGGTATTACCCTTTTTGAAGTAATATCCCTTTACCTAATGTAGTTTTTTTATTTATTAATTTCCCCTAAAACCTTTACAATGGAAGATTTAGTTGCCATGAAACCCCGAAGCGGTCATTTACCCAACCAAACTTTTTACTGAAACCATAATTGTTTAAAGGCATAAGTGCTTGTCCACCTTCATTAAGTTTTTCATAAAAATTATCAAGTTCTTCTTCAGTATTACAAGCAACAAAGATTGAAAAAGAAGGTGTAAAGGAGAATTGATGTTTTATATAACTGTCAATACACATAAATCCTTGCCCTTTCAAGGTAAAAGTAGCCTGCATTACGGTGCCTTCTGGTCCAGCTTCATTAGCCCCATATCTAACAATGTTTGTAATTTGAGAATCCTCAAAGATGGATGTATAAAAATTCATCGCTTCTTCTGCGTTGCCATCTTGAAACATTAAAAATGGTGTTATCTTTTCCATTTTTATCCGCCTCCTAATTTTATGTAATAAATTTATTATAGTTGATTTTCTTGTTGAACTAAACTGCCCCATTAGCACAATAAGAAAAAGCCGTCTCATGACGGCTCTTACTCCAGAGAACGAATCTGTAGTGAAGAAGGATAACAATATATCACTGAATATAGTTGGTATCCTATTCAAACACTTGCGAATCTATCCTTTAACACCAAATCACGTATTGCCTGCTGTAAAGTTCCAAATATCTGTATTAGGGATAAATCGGCTCCGAGCTGAACAACACTTTGGGCAATTTGGGGTCTTACTCCCGTTACAATAGAACGAACACCAAGCATACCAAGTACGGCACTAGTTTCAAACAGACATTGGATTACTATTGCATCAAGTTCATAGATTCCTGAAAAATCGCTAATCAAAGTATGGGCATTCTGTTCCTGTACTTTTAAAGGCACATGTTTTAAAATATAATTCGCTCTTTCAGAATTGATAGAACCTACTAGGGGTAACACAGCGACCCCTTCCAATATAGGGACGACAGGAGCTGATAGTGTGTTAATTTCTTTTGACACTTTTTCGAGAGTTCTTTCGATTTCTTTACGCCTTGTTATATCTCTGACGACAGATTGAATCGCTTTTTTATCCTCATACAAAACAGGAGTACAATTTGTTTCTACATCAACTAGTGAACCATCAAACCGTCTTAATTGTTTTTCGATAATTCCAGTTGGTTTATTTTCATCTAGGATAGATTTTGCGTGCCCTACTGTCAGCTCTCTATACTCCTCGGGTACGATATCAAATACAGATTTACCTATAACTTCCTCACTGGAAACGGCCCGTAAAAAGTCTACTCCTGCAGGGTTTATATACTTAAATTTCCCATCTTGTTGAATAATAATTGCCTCCGCGGACGATTCAACGATTTGACGATACAATTTTTCATCTGTATTATTTCCCACGAAAATTCATCACTCCTTACCATAAGCTAAAGTTTTCAACTAAGAACATTATACAATAAGTGAATAATTATTGTATTTTAGCCCCTTATCTGTGCTTATTAGTTTAAAAATCCTTCTTCCACTAACCTGCCCCTAATATTAGTTTTCTTTCCAATCTATAATATAATGATATTTAAGTATTTTACCTCAGAAGGGTAATCCCTTTTCTCATGTAATGTTCTGTACATAATATCTTTTATACTCTTCCACTTGCACTTTTCTCATTTGCCTTATCTTTTCCATCTGGAATTCTCAAAAATGGTCCAGACTAAAAATAAAGCATAAACTGTCCTATTAGACAATTTATGCTTTAACTTACACATAAACAAAAAACCACCAAATATGTATTTGGTGGAGACGGTGGGAGTCGAACCCACGTCCAGACATAACGGCACTTAAGCTTCTACGAGTGTAGTCGGCATATTAGTGTTTCGCTGAATCTTATGCCTGCCAACAGGCGTCAGAGCAGCTAGTCTGGTTGTTCTCTTCCTTCATCCTCAGACGGTGGAATCCGGCGTAGCCCACTTAGAGTGAGTCCCTTACCCTACCACATGGGCAATGGAGGGAGGAACCGCTATCGACTGTTATTAAGCAGCGAAAGCGAAGTTGTTGTTTTGTTTGCCAGTTATAGGCGTTGACGTTTTAACGAGGCCGATCCCCTCGACTCGCAACCTAAGCTCGAACTATCCCTGTCGAATCCGTAACGTCCCCATAATAGAAATGGAGCGTACGAGAAAGTGAATAGTCAGCTGGTGTGCTGATATTCAGTTGTCATCGGTACATAACTTATTATAACAGATTCGCTGAGAAATTCAATTGTAAGGTCTTGCTAATCCCTACATCTTTTGCCTGTCGCGGAAAGCACGCTCAATATCTCTTTTAGCTTCCTTCTTCTTCAGGTCCTCACGCTTGTCATATTGCTTTTTACCTCTGCCCAGGCCAATTAAAACCTTCGCAAATCCATTTTTTAAATAAATTTTCAAAGGAACGATGGTATACCCGGTTTCCTTGGTATCCCCAATTAGCTTACTGATTTGCTTTTTGTGCAGCAGCAGTTTTCTTGTTCTTAACGGATCATGGTTATACCGGTTTCCCTGTTCGTACGGGCTGATATGCATATTATGGAGATATACTTCTCCTCTTTCAATTTTAGCAAAAGAATCCTTGAGGTTGACCTTCCCGGCACGGATGGACTTGATTTCAGTGCCCTGCAGGACAATCCCAGATTCAAACGTTTCTTCAATAAAATAATCATGATACGCTTTTTTGTTTTGTGCTAATTGCTTGCCAGTACCTTTTGGCATCTCTTGTCTCCCCCTCATCAAAAAAGCAGCAGATAAATTGTCTTTAGCAGGAAGCAAGGCCCGTGCTTTAACGCAAAAGCCTGACTGCCGTAAAAACCCAATTTGTTCAACAAGCCATCAATGAAGAAAGAACCTTATTGATGGCTGTTTCACTATACCCGCTTTTTTATCTCTTTCTTGGTCTCTTCTTTTTACGTTTTGCTGCAGGTGCATTTTCGTAAAATTTTCTTTTTTTCTTGGACTTTCTTTCTGAAGAAGAACTTTCCCCGCTCTTTTCATTTGTTCCCCTGCCGCTTCCTCCGCCTTTTCGATCATTATTACGCCCGCTTCGGCGTTTTCGGTCGCTTGGAGCAGCCTTGAAAATCCTTTTTTCTCCAGTTGAACGCGGCCGGATATTTTTCATCCCGATGATTTCAAAATCTATGGCACGCTCATCTTTATTCACATTGGACACCCGGATGGAAATTTCATCGCCAATACGGTATACCTTAGCAGTCCTCTCCCCGATCATGGCAAGCTGGCGCTCATCAAAACGGTAATAATCATCACTCATCGCGCTGACATGCACAAGGCCTTCTATCGTATTAGGAAGCTCGACGAACATTCCAAAATTAGTTACAGAACCGATGATTCCATCATATTCCTCGCCAATCTTATCCAGCATGTATTCTGCCTTTTTCAGATCGTCCGTTTCACGCTCAGCATCGACAGCACGGCGCTCGCGCTTGGAAGTATGGTCAGCAATGCCCGGCAAAAGATCATTCCATTTTGCTTTTGACGCTTCATTCATTCTTCCTTCTATTAGATAGGTTCTGATTAACCGGTGAACGATCAAATCCGGATACCTTCGGATAGGTGAAGTAAAATGAGTATAATATTCCGTGGAAAGTCCAAAGTGACCCAGGCATTCAGGATCATATTTCGCCTGCTGCATCGAGCGGAGCATGACAGTAGATATCACCATTTCCTCAGGCTTCCCTGAAACAGCTTCTATAATATCCTGAAGTGCCCTTGGATGAATGGAGCTTGCAGAACCGCGGACAATGTAACCGAAATTTGTGATGAACTCAAAGAAACGCTGAAGCTTCTCTTCTTTCGGGTCTTCATGTATCCGATACAGGAACGGCACTTTGAGCTTCTGGAAGTGTTCTGCAACTGTTTCATTTGCAGCAAGCATGAATTCTTCTATCAAATGCTCCGCAACGGAACGCTCGCGAAGAACAATATCCTTTGGATGCCCATCTTCATCTACAAGCACTCTCGCTTCCTTAAAGTCGAAGTCAATCGCTCCCCGTTCCATCCGTTTTTTCCGGAGAATCTGTGCAAGCTTCTCCATATCCTGGAACATTGGAACAAGGGGCTCGTAGCGGTCCATCAAGTCCTGGTCTTTATCAACGAGTATCTTATTTACATCTCCATATGTCATCCGTTCCTTTGTCTTAATGACACTTTCAAAGATATCATGGCCGACAACCTGCCCTGAAGCCGTGATTTCCATTTCACAGGATAAGGTAAAACGGTCTACCTTTGGATTTAGGGAGCAAATGCCATTTGATAAACGATGAGGAATCATGGGAATAACACGGTCAACAAGGTATACACTTGTTCCTCTATCCAATGCTTCCTTATCAATCGGCGAGTTTTCCGTCACATAATGGCTCACATCGGCAATATGGACACCAAGCTTATAATTACCGTTATCAAGCACGGTAACGGTGACGGCATCGTCCAGGTCCTTTGCATCGGCCCCGTCAATCGTAACAAGGGATTCATTTCGGAGATCCCTTCTGTTTCCGATTTCGCTTTCTTCAATGGTATCCGGCACTTCATTCGCCTGCTTCATGACATCTGCAGGGAATTCCAGCGGCAAGCCATGTTTATGGATGACCGAAAGTATGTCGACCCCTGGATCATTTTTATGGCCAAGGATTTGAATGACTTCACCCTCTGCACTTGTCCGGCCCTCGGGGTAGGAAGTCAGTTTCACCACAACCTTGTGTCCTTCAACAGCTCCAGCTGAAGCATTTTTCGGTATGAAGATGTCATTAGCGATTTTCTTATCATCTGGAATGACAAACCCAAAATGCTTGCTTTCTGAATATGTACCCACGACTTCTTTAATGCCGCGCTCTACAATTTTTTCAACAGCGCCTTCTCTTCTTGATCCGGAACTCTCCGAGGAAACCCTCACAAGCACGATATCTCCATGCATGGCATTCTTTGTTTCTGTCGGCGGGATAAATATATCATCCGCTCCAGGCTGGTCTTCAGGGGTGACAAAGGCAAATCCCTTTGCATGCCCGGACAGCTTGCCGCGGACCAGGTTCATTTTTTGGGGAAGGCCGTATCGGTTGCTTCGTGTTCTGATCACAAGGCCTTTTTCCTCCATTTTAACTAACGCTTTAACAAAATCCTTGAAATCGGCAGAATCCTCAATCCCAAGAGCCTCTTCAAGCTCCTGGACCGTCAAAGGCTTATATGCTTCCTCTTTCATGTAAGAGAGAAGCTTATCCATATGTTTACGGATGCTTTCTTCCATTGATTAAAACCTCCTTTGCTGAAAAAACAATCTATTCTATTATTTTTACCCATGTACATGTTTTATACTTCACTCAGACCAATCCAGTTCCTCAAGAAATCCGCAGATATCTTCATGCAGCATATCCCGCTCGCTGTCGAGGGTAATGACATGCCCCGATTCTTCATACCATTTAATGCGCTTTAAATCGGACTCTGCACCATTATAGATAATGTTGGCGCTGTCTGTATTGATCATCTCGTCAAGCCTGGCCTGTGCCACAAAAACCGGAGCATATATATGATCCACATGGCCGCGGACATCTGAGATCAATTCCTGAAGCGCCTTTAATGTTTTCATTGGTGTTCCGGCAAACCGCGCCATTTCTGTTTCGATTTCTTCAGCTGTTTTTCCTTCACGCCTTTTAAATTCTCTGGCGTAAGCTAAAACTCCTTTATACATGGTCTCTTCACTTTTGATATACATAGGCGCACACATGGGTACGATACCCTTTATAGGTACAGTGTAACCTAATTTGAGGGAAAATACGCCTCCAAGCGATAAGCCTGCTACAGCAATTTCCTTATGTCCCTTTGCCTTCAGGAAATCGTATCCCCTCATTACGTCTTTCCACCAGTCAGCAGGGCCGGTTTCTACCAGCTCCTCTGGAGGTACGGCGTGCCCCTTATATTGAGGAGCATGGCAGGTATATCCCCTTTTTTCCAAAAAGCGACCTAGCATGCGGACATCTGAAGAGTTACCGGTAAAACCATGAAGCAAAAGGACAGCCCGTTTTCCTCCTTCAAAGGTAAACGGCTGAGGCAATTTAATTTTCATTATATAAAACCCCTTTATTGAAATCAGGATGAAAACCTTTGGCAGCAAGGAAAAACCAAATTTAATCAAACGTTTGATTAAATCCCCAGAAGCCCTGCGGCAACGCGCTTCCCTCGTTTTTATGAAGCAACCGGGTCTTACTGGATGTATACTTTTATGGTCTCAGCCATTTAACATCTCATTTCCTATTAAATCAAAAAAACTGCATGCATGCTATTTGAAGGCATTAAAGAGAATGTCTTGCTCCACAATAGCTCATCACTCTTCATTAACAGGCTGCTATTTGCCGCTCCATTAACAACCATAGACCTGAGGCTGCATTTGATTTAATGAGGATTAGAGCGGGCAAGGAAAGGGTAATGGAGACCACAGAGGCGTAAAGCTGACCCCAGAAGCGGGAATCCGGCGGGGCAGCCAAAGACGATAAGAAAAAAAGCCTGGCTGAACATCAGCCAGGCATCTTCACTACATTATACTCGGAAATAGGTCACTAACAATGCTAAAGCAAAGAACAATACAGCAAGAACGACTGTTGCTCTGTGAAGAACCAAGTCAAGTCCGCGGGCTTTTTGCTTGCCGAATAACTGTTCCGCGCCTCCGGCTATTGCACCTGACAATCCCGCGCTTTTCCCGGATTGCAGAAGTACACAAATGATAAGGGCGATACTAACAATAACTAAAAGTGTTACTATTAATGCATGCATGCATGACACCTCCTGATAACCATTAAACATTACCTTTAATGTACCACAATATGTCACTTTCCACAATGCCGGCTGAACAACTAACTTAAATGGCGATTAAATTATTAGAAGACATGAATTTTTCAAAAATTTCCGGGCCTAAGTACTTTCCATTTAATTCCCCTAGGAAATATGATATAAAAGCATGTAACCTATTTTATCTGGTGTATAATTCATAGAGGACAAGCATTTTGTCCTTCAAAAAGTTTCAAGTGGGGGCTTATTTACATGTTTAGAAACGTATTAACCGCAACAGCATTATCCTCAGTCATCCTTTTTTCTGCAGGATGCTCTGCAAATGACGAAAACCAGGATGCCAAGGACACACCTAAGGAACATCAATCCCACAATTCAGGGAAAACAGCTTCCAATGACAGTACGAAACAAAATAACAGCAGCTCAGATGATCAGCACAAAGCTGTTACTGCTTCTGCACATCCCAACAGCATTGAGGTCTTAGTGAATAAAAGCAATTTATTGCCTGACAATTATGAGCCAGCCGATCTCGTGTATCCTAATGTACCATTCATTTTTAAAGAAAAAATCGAAAAACGCATGATGCGCAAAGAAGCCGCCCAAGCCCTTGAAAAAATGTTTCAGGCTGCAAAAGCCGACGGCATGGAGCTTGCAGGCGTTTCAGCTTATCGTTCTCATACCAGACAGGTTGCCGTATTTAACAGCTATGTAAAAAAAGACGGACTTGAGAAGGCTAAAACCTACAGTGCAATCCCTGGCACAAGCGAACACGAAACAGGGCTTGCCATTGATGTAGGAACTCTTGACGGCAAGTGCGCTGCCCAGGACTGCTTCGGCCAGACGCCCGAATCCTCATGGCTTGCCAAGCATGCCGGCGATTACGGATTTATCATCAGGTACCCTCAGGGGAAACAGAATATAACAGGCTACAAATACGAAGCCTGGCACATCAGATACGTTGGCGTGAAGATAAGCAAAGAAATCGCCGCCCGCGGAATTACACTGGAAGAATACTATAATTCTGTGCCTGTATCCAAATAAGCCAGACGCACCTTGGCCATTAAGGATTTAGGCCCGCAGCCATATACCAAAAAATCTGCTCCCTTCAACGGGAGCAGATTTTTTTGAAAGTATTTGCATAACCTTGATTCACTGAGTCTCCGGGAATCATGGATACATAAATCCGTTCATTCTCCACTGTGTCGCCGGCTAGTAATTTAAGAAGGTGTTCAGCCGCTAAAGCGCCCCACTTTCGTTCTGAGTAATCAATGGTCGCAAGCCGCGGCAATTGAGGATTGATGAGGTGAAACGAATGAAAACAACAACCGATCGTTATCAGCAATGGTTTGTCGGAATCATTTTGACTTCTGCAGGTATTGTGGTCGCTATTCCATTTATATGGATGATTTTCTCATCCTTTAAAACAGAGAGCCAAGTAAGTTCTTTAATACCAACCTTGTTCCCGAAGGAGTTTACATTAGACAATTTCCAAAATCTGTTCGAAAATATGAATTTCGGTCTATATTTAAGAAATACAGTAATTATTGTAATCTGCTCTTTTGCGGGGTTATTTTTGAACGCAATGGCAGGCTATGCATTTGCGAAAATTTAAAGGGAAAGAGAAGTTCTTTTACCTTATCCTTGCAACCATGATGATTCCTGGTCAGGCAACAATGATTCCGGTGTATCTTATATTAAATAAAATGCACCTGACCAATACAATGGCAGGCATCGTACTTCCAGGCTTCGTCGGCGCATTCAGCATCTTTTTATTCAGGCAGTTCATGTCCACAATCCCTGATGAATTATTGGAAGCAGCACGGCTGGATGGAGCAAATACAAAAACCTCTTGTCCAGTGCAATAATTACACATAAACAAGAGGTTTTCAGTTCCAGCAAATACCACGCATTGTCGAAATATGTAAATAACTATTAATAATCGGTGTATTTTTAAAGTCCAGACATCCCAATTCCAATCGCTAATATAATAAAGCCAACTGGAATGATTGCTAAGATGAACAATGATACAACTCTCCAAACCCCCCTTGGGCTAAACCAGGCTATGAGAATTGCTATGACATACCCCAAACCTATCATAGGATAGTATAAATCATTGGAAGCGAAACTAAAAAGCGGTGTTTCAAACATCATATAGAACAATAGAATTGGTGTTAGTAAAGCGAAAAGTGACATATATTGTTTCAATTTTAACTCCTCCCTATTATCATATACTTCCATTTATATCCATTATACAACACCACTTTATTCAAATATCACATAATTGTTTAGCAGAAAAACCAAGCTCGTGTAAGCCTGTGGTCTTATGATTGTTAATTAACGATGGTCACTCATGTAAGTTTTCCATAGTAACACCTCCTAATAGTCAAATCATTGTAATATTCGATTCACATTCTTTACGAACTTCAGATGATGCATCAGCATATGGAGCCGTAGCCTTACAATAACCTGCTAAAGAGTCTTTCTGAAAGTTCCGAAGTTCAGATTCACTCATACCAGAAAAATAGGATTAATGAGCACAAAAAACCCCCCCGCCAGTGTATTTACTACACATAAACGAGAGGGTTATTTGATAACATTTGTATGTCTAAATTCAGCATGTGTACTACACAGTTCAAGTGTCTCGAAACTGGCGTGTACGTCTAAATTAAAACATATTTTTTGCGGATATTATTAGCGTTTAAGGTTGTAGAAGCTCTTAAGACCTTCGTAAACAGCAAGCTCGCCAAGCTCATCTTCAATGCGAAGAAGCTGGTTGTATTTCGCGATACGGTCTGTACGTGAAAGTGAACCTGTTTTGATTTGTCCTGCGTTTGTTGCAACAGCGATGTCAGCAATTGTAGCATCTTCTGTTTCGCCTGAACGGTGGGAAACAACAGCTGTATAACCAGCGCGTTTTGCCATTTCGATAGCATCAAATGTTTCAGTCAATGTTCCGATTTGGTTTACTTTGATTAAGATAGAGTTGGCAATGCCTTTTTCAATTCCTTCAGCAAGCTTCTTTGTGTTGGTAACAAACAAGTCATCGCCAACTAATTGAACTTTGCTACCAAGGCGGTCAGTCAATACCTTATGGCCTTCCCAGTCATTTTCGTCAAGTCCATCTTCAATGCTAAGAATCGGGAACTCATTAACAAGCTCTTCATAGAAACTTACCAATTCTTCAGAAGTTACGCCTGTTTTTCCTTCGCCGGAAAGGTCGTATTTTCCAGTTTCTTTGTTATAGAACTCAGAAGAAGCAACGTCCATTCCAAGGTATACATCTTCACCAGGCTTGTAGCCGGCTTTTTGGATCGCTTCGATGATTACTTCCAATGCTTCGCGGTTAGAACCTAAGTTTGGAGCAAATCCTCCCTCATCGCCTACTGCAGTGTTCAATCCTTTAGCAGAAAGAACAGATTTCAATGCATGGAAAACTTCCGCACCCATACGAAGAGCTTCCTTGAATGTTGATGCTCCAACAGGAAGAATCATGAATTCCTGGAAGTCAACATTATTGTCAGCATGTGATCCGCCATTGATGATGTTCATCATTGGAGTCGGAAGCTGCTTAGCGTTGAATCCGCCAAGGTAACGGTATAATGGAAGGCCTACTGATTCAGCAGCAGCATGGGCACAAGCCATAGATACGCCTAGAATAGCGTTAGCACCCAATTTACCTTTGTTTTCTGTTCCATCAAGCTCGATCATTGCGCGGTCAATGCCGATTTGGTCTGTTACATCAAATCCGATGATTGCTTCTGCAATTACATCATTTACATTTTCCACTGCCTTTAGGACACCTTTTCCAAGGTAGCGGGATTTGTCGCCATCGCGAAGCTCCACTGCTTCATGCTCTCCAGTAGATGCTCCTGAAGGAACAATAGCGCGGCCGAAGAAGCCTGATTCTGTCATAACTTCTACTTCTACAGTTGGGTTTCCTCGTGAATCTAATACTTCTCGTGCGTATACATGTTGAATAAATGGCATAATAATTCTCTCCTTTTTTGTGTTCGCTTTTTATTTATTAATTAAAGATGATCCTGTCATTTCAACAGGCTTTTGAACTCCAAGCAAATCAAGCATCGTTGGAGCAAGGTCACCTAAAATACCGTCTGTCCTTAATGTTACATCATTTTTTGTCACAATGACAGGAACAGGGTTTGTTGTATGGGCAGTCATTGGATTGCCTTCTGGCGTTACCACTTCATCAGCATTCCCATGATCAGCTGTTATTATGGCAGTGCCGCCTTTTGAAATCATAAGATCCACAATTTTGCCGAGACATTCATCGACAGTTTCAATGGCCTTGATTGTCGGCTCAAGCATTCCTGAGTGGCCAACCATATCCGGATTAGCAAAGTTCAGGAGGATTGCGTCAAATTTATCATTTTCAATCTGCTCCATAAGTGCATCTGTAACTTCATAAGCACTCATTTCCGGCTTTAAGTCATAGGTGGCTACCTTCGGAGAATTGATCAGGATCCTTTCTTCGCCAGGAAACTTCTCTTCACGTCCCCCGCTCATAAAGAATGTCACATGCGGATACTTTTCAGTTTCTGCTATCCTCAGCTGTGTCAGATTATTTTGCGAAAGCACTTCCCCAAGTGTATTATCCAGGTTCGACGGCTTGAATGCCACATAACCATCCACCGTCTCAGAAAAATGAGTCAGGCAGACAAAATGAAGATGCTTGGGATGTCCGGGACCGCGGTCAAAAGCGCGGAAGTCTTCATTTGTGAATGTATTGGAAATCTGTATGGCACGGTCAGGGCGGAAATTATAAAAGATAACAGAATCATCATTTTTAATTGTCGCCACTGGTTTTTTATCGTCTGCTGTGATTACTGAAGGAATGACGAACTCATCGAAAATTCCGTGCTCGTACGAATCCTCCACACATTCCATTGCTGAAGTATAAGCAGGGCCGTCTCCGTACACCATTGCACGATACGATTTCTCTACGCGTTCCCATCTCTTATCACGATCCATAGAATAATACCGTCCAGAAATGGTAGCAAATTGCCCAACGCCAATTTCCTTCATTACTTTCTCAGCATCCTCAATGTATCCCTTTGCTGTTTTCGGGCCAACATCCCGGCCATCTAAAAATGCATGAACATAAACATTCTTCACGCCTTCTTTTGCAGCAAGCCTCAAGAGTGCGTACAAATGATCGATATGGCTATGTACTCCTCCATCAGACAGCAATCCGAATAAGTGAAGATTTGTTCCTTTTTCTTTCGCATGATTCATGGCATCAATGAAGGTTTGATTTTTGGCAAATTCCCCTTCTCTAATAGCAAGATTCACACGTGTTAAGCTTTGGTAAACAACACGGCCAGCACCAATATTTAAGTGGCCGACTTCCGAATTCCCCATTTGCCCTTCTGGAAGGCCAACAGCTTCACCGCTTGCTGTCAGCTGTGCATGCGGATATTGCTCCCAAAAACGGTCGAAATTTGTTTTTTTTGCTTGATATACTGCATTTCCTTTATGTTCGCCGCGACATCCGAATCCATCTAGGATGATAATTGCCACAGGTGTCTTACTCATATTGTCCAGCCTCCAATAACTTCAGGAAAGATTGTGGTTCAAGACTTGCGCCACCCACTAAAGCTCCATCTATATCAGTCTCTGCCATATACTCATGAATATTCTCAGGCTTTACACTTCCGCCGTACTGAATGCGGACTGCATCCGCGGCTTCTTTGGAAAACTGTGAAGCGACTACGTCCCTGATATGGGCACAAACCTCATTTGCATCCGATGCATTAGATGATTTGCCTGTCCCTATAGCCCAGATAGGCTCATAGGCAAGGACAATGGTCTTCACTTGTTCTTCACTTAAACCGGCAAGGCCTTTTTTGATCTGGTTTTCCACATGTTCATTCGTCAGGCCGCTGTCCCGCTGTTCCAATGTCTCGCCGCAGCAGAGAATTGGTGTCAGATGATACTTAAATGCCGCGCGGACTTTTTTGTTCACCATCTCATCTGATTCATGAAACAGCTGGCGGCGTTCTGAGTGGCCCAAGATCACATAGTCAATGCCGATGTCTTCCAAAGATGCGGGACTGATTTCCCCTGTAAATGCACCGCTCTCTTCATAGTGCATATTTTGAGCCCCGATTTTTACATGCTTATTTTCTGCAGCCAGCACAAGCTGGCCAAGGAATAGACAAGGCGCGCATACTACGGCCTCCATTTTCTCGGGTGATGGAACTAAGCTGCTTACTTCTTCCAGAAAATGTTTAGCTTCAGCTAAAGTTTTGTTCATCTTCCAGTTTCCAGCAATAATAGGTTTACGCATTAACGACCATCCTTTCCTGGTTAGACGGTTTTTTGATTATATTATATCATTTAATGCGGTTACGCCTGGCAGTTCTTTTCCTTCCATAAACTCAAGGGATGCTCCCCCGCCGGTAGAAATATGGGACATTTTATCTGCAAGATGGAATTTCTCTACAGCCGCAGCTGAATCTCCGCCTCCGATGACACTGAACGTATCCTTTGATTCAGCCAGCGCTTCTGCCACTTTTTTCGTTCCATTGGCGAACTTATCAATTTCAAATACTCCCATTGGCCCGTTCCAGATCACCAGTTTTGAGCTTTTAATTACATCTGCATAAAGCTCGCGGGTTTTCGGTCCAATATCAAGTGCTTCCCAATCTGCAGGAATAGAATCTACATTAACTTCTTTTGTGTTTGCATCATTGGAAAAGTCGTCTGCTACGATTACATCAATCGGCATGTAAAGCTTAACGCCTTTTTCTTCCGCTTTTTTAATGAATGAAGCAGCAAGATCGATTTTATCTTCTTCAAGCAATGATTTGCCGATTTCATGGCCTTGGGATTTGATAAATGTGTATGCCAATCCGCCGCCAATGATCAGGTTGTCCACTTTTTCAAGGAGATTTTCGATGACGCCGATTTTATCCTTCACCTTCGCGCCGCCAATAATGGCAGTGAATGGGCGCTCTGGATTAGACAATGCTTTTCCAAGCACTTCTAATTCTTTTTGCATCAACAGCCCTGCAGCTGCTGGCAGGTATTGTGCAATGCCTTCTGTTGAAGCATGTGCACGGTGTGCCGCGCCAAATGCATCATTTACATAAACATCTGCAAGTTCAGCAAAGGATTTTGCCAGCTCAGGATCATTTTTCTCTTCTCCAGGGTAAAAACGGACATTTTCCAGAAGAAGAATTTCGCCTTCCTTCATGGAACTGATTTCAGCCTTAACAGAGTCTCCAAAGGCTTCATCCGTCTTACGCACATCTTTTCCAGTCAGCTCGCTGAGTCTTTTTGCAACAGGTGTAAGGCGAAGATCTTCTGATACCTGGCCCTTCGGACGTCCAAGGTGGCTTGCAAGAATAACCTTTGCTCCTTGTTCTGCCAAATATTCTATTGTTGGCAGCGCTGCTCTGATTCTAGTATCATCTGTAATCTTTCCGTTCTCCATAGGAACATTAAAATCAACGCGGCAAAATACGCGCTTGCCCTTTACATCGATATCCTTTAATGACTTTTTGTTCATAGCTGGTACCTCCTTGAATTGCTTCATAATTTTAAACATTTAATTGATTAAAAAAGGGAGAGGGCAATATATCCCAACTCCCCTGTTATCTTTTTCATTATAGTCTGTTTTTGGGGCGCTTTCCAATAAGGACGCCGGTCTTTCTCTTGTCTTACAGTCCTTTAGAAGCGATATAATCTACAAGGTCAACTACACGGCTAGAGTAGCCAGTTTCGTTGTCATACCAAGAAAGTACTTTAACCATGTTACCTTCCATAACCATTGTAGATAATGCATCGATTGTAGAAGATGCAGGGCTGCCGTTATAGTCAGTTGATACTAAAGGAAGTTCGCTGTAGTCAAGGATACCTTTAAGCTCGTTTTGTGATGCGGCTTTGAATGCTTCGTTCACTTCTTCAGCTGTTACATCTTTTTCAAGCTCTGCAACAAGGTCAACTACAGATACGTTAGGTGTAGGAACACGCATAGCCATACCGTTTAATTTTCCTTTTAATTCAGGCAATACAAGAGCAACCGCTTTTGCTGCACCAGTTGTTGTAGGAATGATGTTTTCTGCTGCTGCACGTGCACGGCGGTAGTCTTTGTGCGGAAGGTCAAGAATCTGCTGATCATTTGTGTATGAGTGAACAGTTGTCATCATACCGCGCTTGATGCCGAATTTATCAGAAAGAACTTTAGCGAAAGGAGCCAGGCAGTTTGTTGTGCATGATGCATTTGAAAGAACATGATGGTTTTGTGCATCGTATTTGTCTTCGTTAACACCCATTACAATTGTGATATCCTCTTCTGAAGCAGGAGCTGAAATGATAACTTTTTTAGCGCCAGCTTCAAGGTGCTTCGCTGCATCTGCGCGTTTTGTGAAACGGCCAGTTGATTCAACTACAACCTCAACGCCAAGATCTCCCCAGCCTAATTGAGCAGGATCGCGTTCTGCCAGAACTTTCACTCTATGTCCAGCTACAACAAGATAATCGCCGTCTACTTGTACTTGCTCAGGCAATTTACCGTGAACTGTGTCATATTGAAGCAAATGTGCAAGCATGTTTGCATCAGTAAGGTCATTGATTGCTACGATTTCTACATTTTCGTTCTTTAATGCTGCGCGGAATACGTTACGTCCAATACGTCCAAATCCGTTAATACCAACTTTTACTGTCATGTTAAAGTTCCTCCTTTAAAGTTCGGAAAATAATAAGTTATATTTATTTTAAAGAGATAGTTATCCCTTTATTAACTCTTGTGCTGCTGCTTCATCTGTAATCAGTACGGTCGAAGCAGGGGCTCTTTTCATATAAGAGCGTATGGCTTTGGCTTTGGACTGCCCGCCTGCCACCGCTATGACATTCTTCAGGCCGTGAAGGTCATCCAGCTGGATTCCCACTGTTTTTACCTTGTGCACCACTTCGCCGTTTTCATTGAAGTAATATCCAAAGGCTTCGCCTACTGCCTCGCCATCTTTTAAGACCTCCATGATCTCCGGAGATGTTTTTCTCCGCTCCGCCATTCTCATGGCATCGCCAATACCATGAAGGACAATATCAGCAGACTTGATAAGCGATAAAACGTCTTTAATGATTGGATCTTTCATGAATGACTGATAAGCCTCGTTGCTCACCTGATCAGGAATATAAAGCACCCTGTGTGATGCCCGGGCTTTTTCTGCCATTCTCGAAACAATCGTATTCGCCTGATTTTGTACATCTTCTCCAAGGCCGCCCCTGGCAGGCACAAACACTAGTTTTTCATTGGCCGGGTCAGGCGAAAGCATATTGGCAACCTCTGTCATTGTTGATCCGCCCGTAACTGCAATGATATTATTGCCAGTCCACAGACTTTTCATGTATGCTGCACAGGCTTTGCTTAATTCACTTTTAGCCCATGGAGACTGATCGCTGTTACCAGCAACAATTATGACCTGTTTTACCTCTAATGCCTTTTTCAGTTCCTGTTCCATTATGTCTATACCCATTACTTCCCGCATTACACTTTCTAATTTTTCAAGGATATCTTTCCCCTCATCTGAAAGCTGCATGCCTGAACTATTCACTTCAATCAAGTGCTGGTCCTTCAGGAATTCAACCTCGCTCCTTAAGACACGTTCAGTTAAGTTAAGGGAGACAGCCAGACTTCTCCGGCCTACAGGCTGCATAAATCCGATATATCTAAGAATGTCATACCTTTTTTGCATAGCTGTAAGAAAATCAGGCAATAATTTTCTTTGTATATCCAGCAATGAGCGCATATATGTAAAACTCCTTGCAGTTTAAGTCTAGGACGTTTTTTGTCCCGCTTAGTCATTTATTGTCCCACTTGGTCCAAAAAAATATACCTGCTTGATTCATATCTTAACAGGAATATTTTTTTTCTTCAACTGATAAACACCTATTTTTTCTGAAAAAGCTGATATAGCCTTTCCCTGTCTATATTGCCGTACTGGATGATTTCTGATCCCCATGCCAGCACCGGAATCATTAAACCGTACTTTTCCACCAGATCATCATCTGAATGAATATCAATAATCTGAAAGCCAACGCCTGAATCTGCTTCAAATTCTTCCATAACCTTCTTTGCTTTATCGCACAGCGGGCACCGCTCCCTGCTGTACAGTGTTAATCTTTCCTGTGTCAATGTAATCAGCCTTTCATTCATATCTTTTTCTTTTTGAAGATGAAGGAATGCCGAGCTGCTCACGATATTTCGCAACCGTCCTCCTTGATAAAAGAATTCCGCACTCTTCCTTCAAAAGCTCTGCCAGTTCAAGATCTGATAAAGGCTTCAGCTTGCTTTCATTTGCGATGATTCTCTTTAATCCAATTTTGGCCTGCTGTCCTGACATATCCTCGCTGTTTGCAGATTGCAGTGAAGACGCAAAAAATGTTTTCATTTCAAATGTTCCAAATGGCGTCTGGACATATTTATCCTTTACTGCCCTGCTTACTGTCGACTCATGGATCTGAAGCTCATCCGATATTTCCTTCATAGTCATCGGCCGGAGATGTCCAAGCCCGAAATGAAAGCAGTCAGGCTGACATTCTACAATTTTTGACATCACTCTTAATATTGTATCCCTGCGCTGCTGAATTCCGCGTGAAATCCATTGGTATTCCTGCCATTTTTCACGAAGGAAATGATTCACGCTTTTATCATGATGTCCCTGCATTTTTTTCAGGTATAACTCATTTACATGCAATTCCTGAAATCCATTTTCATAATGGCTGACATACAGCTCCCCATCCCGTGCTTCTACGACGACATCTGGAGTAATATAGGAAGGCTTATCCTGAAAAAACCTTGAACCCGGACGGGGATTCAGCGACTGTACATAATCAAACACGTCCTGAATTTGTTTTAAAGTAATTCTCTCTTTTTTTGCGATTTCCTTCCATTTCTTCTCTGCAAATAGCAGAAAATGATGCTCAAGAATATGCTTTGCAAGAGAATCAGGATCTTCGTACTCAGCTTGTATGAGCAGGCACTCTTGCAGACTCCTTGCCCCGATGCCGTGCGGCTCCAGGCGCTGAATGGCCTTAAGGCATCTCTCCGCTTCTTCAATGGGCACACAATAAGCTTCCGCAATATCTCCAGCCCCAATGCGCATATAGCCGTTTTCGTCAATATTCCTGATAAATTCCAGCATCATGCTTTGCTGTTTTCGGGTGTATTCACCTATATTGATTTGTGACAGCAGATAGTCTTCCAGTGAAGGTGCATCTCCAGAAAGCTGTTCGATAAAGTTCTGTGTATTGCCATCCACGCTCATCCGCTTGCTTTTTCTCCGGCCAGAAGCAGCATGATGAGGCAAAGCACTATTATGTTCAAGGGTAAGTAAAGGATTTTCTAAAAGTTTATTTTCGAGAAACGATGACAGCTCCTGGGAAGAATATTGCAAAATGGCAATTGCCTGGCTTAATTCCTGTGTCATGGATAATTTTAGCGTCTGCTGCTGAAAGAGCCCCGCCTTCATATTCAAAATCATTCCCCCGTTCGTCCTTAATGCCTTGCACAGAAAATACTTCTATGTGGAAACGCTTACTTTTTTTAGATATCTGCTTTCGGATTTTCGCTTCAGGCACTTGCTTCTGCAGGCGGTCCAGAGACCTCTTTCCCGCAGGAATGCCGAATTTCGCTCCGCCCAATCTGCATGAAGCTTTTACAGAGTCATATTTTAAAACCGTATGGCTGCTCCTATTTTTGATTATCCTTCCTCTATTATACTATGCAAACAGTCAAAGGGGGAATGACATTCACATATCATTTTTCCCATTAGCAGGAGCAATGCCGGAGTAATGCGGAAAAGAGCTTTAACAGATTCTAATATTTAATTACAATTTCTCCTTCACCTTCCGGAACTTCAAATCCATTTAGAAAGGAAGCTAATATTTCCTCCGTTATTGGAAAAGCAGCATTAGCATCAAACTGTTTACTTCTTATCCTTAGGCGCTCACGCAATTCATCAGGATTAACCTTCAAGTAAATAAGACGCCACTTCCCCCAGCAGTTTCAATGATCTGTTTATATTCATCCCTTTCAGAATGTCTCCAAAAGCTAGAATCAACTACTGCATGCTTCTTATTGAGAATAAACTTTACTAGTTTATCACGCAATTTCATGTGAGCTTTATCCAAGTACTCCCGATACTTTTCAACGGTGTAATCAATTCCGTAACGGCCATTAGCAGACCAGACTTCTTCATCTATAGAAAGACGTACAAACCCTTCCTTTTCTAACTTTTGTGAGAATATCGTTTTCCCAGATCCCGCTACTCCGCACATCAATACAACTAAAGAATTTAACTCATCCTTTTCAAGATTTAGCTTTTGTAAGACAGTTTTCTCAAGCACCCATTCACCCCCCCCTTTAAATATTCCTATTCTATTAGCCGTGTAATATTTCCCTACTTAAAATGAAGCCAACAAAAAAAGTCCCTATGCTTGTATAAACTCATACAAACACAGGAACTCATTGACTTATTATGACGCCCTCGGCAGGAATCGAACCCACATCTCAAGAACCGGAATCTTACGTGCTATCCGTTGCACCACGAGGGCAAATTATTATTTTACGACGTTTTTTATTATATTCTACTTTTAACTATATTGCAAGAGATGGTTCCATGTTTAAATATATCCGTGATGGGTATCATGGTTAATGCGGAAATTACTTCCTTATTTACTCGCAGCATAGACACCTCTTCAGGTCAATTCGGCAAGAATCCTCTTATTTTCCCAAGGTTTGAGGGCTATCCGGAAAGTGTCGAACAAATTTTTGTCTAATGAGTCCGTTTCGTTTGACCTTTATTGACCAAAAAGTGTATCATACATACATACAAGGTTCCTGTTGGAGCCCATTTCATTCACATACGACCAAGGAGGAAAAAAGCATGAACTTAATTCCTACAGTTATTGAACAAACAAGCCGCGGGGAACGTGCCTACGATATTTATTCACGTCTATTAAAGGACCGCATCATTATGCTTGGCAGTGCGATTGATGATAATGTTTCCAATTCCATTGTAGCCCAGCTGCTGTTCCTGGAAGCTGAAAATCCGGATAAGGATATCACTCTATACATCAACAGCCCAGGTGGAAGCATTACGGCAGGCATGGCCATTTATGATACTATGCAATACATCAAGCCAAACGTTTCTACTGTATGCATCGGCATGGCCGCTTCAATGGGAGCATTCCTGCTTGCAGCCGGCGAAAAAGGAAAGCGTTATGCCCTTCCAAACAGTGAAGTCATGATTCACCAGCCGCTTGGAGGAGCTCAAGGACAGGCAACTGAAATTGAAATCGCTGCCCGCCGCATCCTTTTCCTAAGAGAAAAGTTAAATACAATCCTTTCAGAACGCTCTGGACAGCCTCTTGACGTAATCGCGAAAGACACAGAACGCGATAACTTCATGACAGCTGACCGTGCAAAAGAATACGGCCTGATCGACCAGGTTATTACACGCAAAGTGCTTGAAAGCAAAAAAGAAGAAAAGTAACAGCAGATTGCGCTGAATTACACAGCAAATTACAAAAAAAAGTTTCTCCGGAGATTACTCCGGAGAAACTTTTTTTATTATCATTATTCCTGCTCAACGAACTTCTGAAGTGCTTCAACTGCTTCCTCTTCGTCGCGGCCTTCCACGATAAGCTTTATGGAAGAACCGGAGCTTACAGCCAGACTCATTAAGCCCATGATGCTTTTGGCGTTCACTTTTTTGCCGTCCTTTTCTAAATAAACATCGGAGCTGAAGCTAGTTGCTTCCTGCACAAATAATGCTGCCGGACGCGCTTGCAGTCCCGTTTTCATGCGGACCATGACTTCCTTTTCAATCATTTCCGTTCTCTCCCTTTTCTCTTAGATCTTTTGGGCAGAAAGACCTTCTCCCCCTCTTAACTTATCAGCAATTTCATCAATTTTGCGCAGACGGTGATTGATGCCCGACTTGCTGATGATGCCGCCTGATACCATTTCACCAAGCTCTTTTAATGTAACATCCTGATAGGCCACTCTTAATTCCGCTATTTCGCGCAATTTATCGGGAAGTATGCTTAAGCCTACTGTCTGATCGATAAGCCGGATATTTTCTACCTGCCTTAAAGAAGCGCCGATTGTTTTATTTAAATTTGCTGTTTCACAGTTTACCAGGCGATTTACAGAATTGCGCATATCCCGGACAATCCTTACATCCTCAAATCTCAGCAATGCTGAATGGGCGCCTGCAATACTCAGAAATTCAGCAATTTTTTCAGCTTCCTTTAAGTAAGTAATAAAGCCTTTTTTCCGCTCCAGTGTTTTCGCCTTCAGCCCAAATTCATTCATTAACTCACAAAGGGCATCATTATGTTCTTTATATAATGAAAAGATCTCCAGGTGGTAGGAGGAGGTTTCAGGATTATTGACTGAGCCCCCTGCAAGGAATGCCCCTCTTAAATAGGCGCGCTTGCAGCATTTTTTCCCAACGACTTCCTTTGAAATATCATGCTGGATTTCGTAGCTCGAACCCATTATTTTCAAGTCCTGCAAAATGGCCTGGCCGCCCGAAGAAATCCTGACAATATATACATTATTCTTTTTCAGCTTCATTTTCTTGCGGACAAGCAGTTCTACCTGGACAACATAGCTCTTTTTCAAAAGGGTATAGATCCTTCTTGCTATTGCAGCATTTTCCGTCTGTATATCGACAACAAGCTTGCGGTTTGAAAAAGATAGAGAGCCGTTCATTCTTATGAGCGAGCATAATTCAGCTTTTCCGCAGCAATCCTTGCTGTCAATGGTTGTCAGTTCTTTTTTCGTTTCTGAAGCAAACGACATGGATTTCCGCCCCCAACCGAATTTCATAGTATCTTACCCTATGGGCAACCGTATCTCACCGGGCCATCCGATTAGTTTGCATCTCGGCTTTCCTAAAATTCCTCAGCTGCTTTTCCCCTGAAGGAAAAACTGCAGGACTTCCATCTATTCTACGGTTTCATCCCATGTTTAGTTTCATCTATTAGCATATTATATAATAATTCAGCCACTTTTTTAGTATTATGCCTGATTGCATTTCCTTCATAGCTGAATATTTGGTCCTGGACAATTTCAAGGCCGAGATTTTTAAGGCTTTCCACATCATAGACAACAGGCTTCGCAAACTCCTCCTGGTACCTCTGCTGCACTTCCTCTGGTATTTCTTCATTATTCACAAGGATTCGGTCGATAAACGGACCTTCCATATGATCATATATCGCTTTAATGTGGTCGCTCGCGGTATAATCAAGAGTTTCGCCGGCCTGTGTCATCAAGTTGCAGACATACACCTTTTTGGCATGCGACTTCATTACCTCCCTGCCGATTTCAGGCACAAGAAGGTTCGGAAGTATGCTGGTATACAGGCTGCCGGGACCGATTACAATTAAGTCGGCTTGTTTAATTTCCTGAAGCGTTTCGCTAAGCGGCTGAATATCGACTGGAGTCAAAAATACCCTTTTGATTTTCTTGCCGGAAAAAGGTATTTTAGATTCCCCGGTTACGATGCTTCCATCCTCCATCTCGGCATTCAGGACCACACTCTGATTGGCGGCAGGCAGAACCTTTCCCCTGACATTCAGAACCTTGCACATTTCCTGTATGGCATGGACAAAGTCGCCTGTAATGGAGGTCATGGCTGCAAGAATCAGATTGCCGAGCGAGTGCCCGGCCAATTCATTCGCGCTTGCAAACCTATGCTGAAACATTTGCTCGACCAGGGGCTCGACGTCAGAAAGGGCAGCCAGCACATTTCTGATGTCGCCTGGTGCCGGTATGTCCATTTCATCCCTGAGCCTTCCAGAGCTACCCCCATCATCAGCAACCGTGACAATGGATGTAATTTCAACAGGGTAGGTTTTTAAACCGCGCAATAGTACAGGGAGACCTGTGCCTCCCCCAATTATGACAACCTTAGGCTGCTTTGGTTTAACTTTGCTTGTTTGCATGATCTGTTCCCTTTCCCTTCTCAATATCGCGATGGGAAACCTGCGTTGTATAGTCCTCTGCAAAATGATTTGCTATATACTCCGCCAGCGCTACTGACCGGTGCTGGCCTCCTGTGCATCCTATTGCAATGACAAGCTGCGACTTGCCCTCTCTCTTATATTGGGGAAGCATAAACGCAAGCAAATCTGTCACTTTTTCGAGAAATTTATGCGTTTCATTCCACTTTAAAACATAGCTTGACACCTCTTTATCCAAGCCTGTCTTTGGGCGCATATGTTCAATATAATGCGGATTAGGCAGAAACCTCACATCAAAAACCAGATCTGCATCGATCGGAAGGCCGTGCTTAAAGCCAAAAGACATGACATTTACGGTAAAAATGGGTTTCTTGTTGGTCGAAAACTCCGTTAATATCTTTTCCCTCAGTTCCCTTGGCTTGATTTGAGAAGTGTTATATATAAGCTGCGCTCTCCCTTTCATCTCCTCGAGAAGGCTTCTCTCCATTTGAATTCCTTCAAGCGGAAGCCCTGATGGAGCCAGAGGGTGAGTCCGTCTTGTTTCTTTATATCTGCGGACCAGGGCCGGATCATCTGCATCCAGGAATAAGATCTGGGCGACCACCCATGAAACTTCTGCCAGATCGTCCAGTGCTTTAAATAAATGATCAAAAAATTCACGGCCTCTAAGATCCATGACAAGCGCTACTTTATTCATTTTATTGCCGGAATCCTTCATCAGTTCTAAAAATTTAGGAAGCAGGGTCGGCGGCAGATTATCCACACAGAAAAAACCTAAATCTTCAAAGCTCTGAATGGCTACTGTCTTTCCGGCCCCTGACATGCCTGTAATGATGACTAATTGTGTTTCATTAGACCCTGTACTCATTATTTAACCCCCGGTTTACGAACTTCTTATCTCGGGCTTAATCAGCCCGGATCAAGCCGGTATGAAAGAAGCTTGAATTCAGGCGTATACGTAAATGTACCGTATATAATTCCGCTTCCATGAATCATATATTCAAGGATATGGCGGTCGCCTTCAGCCATCGGCAATGTTTTCACATCATCCAAAGGATGCCAGTACAGCTCCCCTTCTTCACATTCATCAACGTTTACCCCGTCTGAATCTTCAGCAAAGAATGTAAACATCATCCATTCTGAAAGAACCTTTTCATTCTCTGTCATAATGAAAGTAAAGATGCCTTTTAAAGAAGGATTTTTTAGATATACAGCTGTTTCTTCCCGATATTCACGGATACAGGCATCCCTGACAGATTCACCAGGTTCCATTTTTCCGCCTGGGGCTACCCACCAGCCGCGCCTCGGTTTTTTTAAAAGAAGGATTTTATCGTCTTTTACAAGCACACAATTCGTAACACGCTGCATGTTTTTCACCTCAAATGCCTGACCATGACTCTTTCCAGGTTCCGCTTTCCTATGATGTATATATTAAATCCATTTGTTTCATAACGTTGGAGCAACTTGAATTCCTTTTATTATACTATTTTTAAAATGCTCCCACAATGAACAACCATTGCTAGAAGAAATGGAAATTAATGAATGGGGCAAAAACTTGGCCTATTTCTGGAAAAGGAGAAAATCAGTGACAATACAAAAAAAATAGGCACAGATTATATCTGTGCCATCCAGGATTTATAGTTATTAAAGGGGGTCAATTTCTACTCTAACTATACCCCCGGAATGTTTCATCCATGTTACAGTGCAGTTAAAACACTATGACGTTTTTTTGAATCTGTCATTCCAGCTTAAGCCTTAAGTTTAAGCTTATCCTTCAGCTCTTCAATGTAGTGCTGGGCCGCTTGGGCAGCTATGCTTCCATCACCGGTAGCAGTGACGATTTGGCGAAGCGTTTTTTCGCGGATGTCGCCGGCAGCATAAATTCCCGGCACACGGGTTTCCATGCGTTCATTTGTTTCGATATAACCTGTCGCATTAGTAATGCCAAGGCTTTCGAAAGGCTTAGACAATGGAAGCATTCCGATATAAATGAAAACTCCATCTGCAGGAAGCTCAGTTTCTTCTCCATTTTCGGTTGAAATCAAAGTGACACTTCCCACTTTTCCGCTGTTTTCATTAATGGACTTTAGTGTATGGTTCCAGATGAAACCCACTTTTTCATTGGCAAAAGCGCGATCCTGAAGAATTTTTTGCGCACGCAGTTCACCGCGGCGATGCACGATTGTCACTTTAGAAGCGAATCGGGTAAGGTAGACGCCTTCTTCCACAGCTGAATCTCCCCCGCCAATGACAAATAGCTCTTTTTGTTTAAAAAATGCTCCGTCACAAACTGCACAGTAAGATACGCCGCGTCCGCCAAGCTCTTTTTCTCCCGGCACCCCAATTTTTTTGTATTCCGCTCCAGCAGTTACAATAATCGTGCGGGCTTTATATTCCTTTGAGCCTGCAATGATGGTTTTATATTCTTCGCCATCGATAACTTCCTTAACATCTCCGTAAGCATATTCAGCTCCGAATTTTTTCGCATGGTCAAACATCTTCGTAGAAAGCTCAGGCCCTAATATTGTTTCAAAACCAGGGTAGTTTTCCACTTCTTCCGTGTTGGCCATTTGCCCGCCAGGCACACCGCGCTCCAGCATTAATGTAGTAAGGTTTGCACGGGATGTATAAACGGCAGCAGTCATTCCGGCTGGGCCGGCACCGATGATGATCACGTCATAAATGGTTTCCTCAGACACTTTATTCACTCCTTCAGAATTCCTGGCATTTTGTTCACCGGTAAAAATAACCCCTGATGAACTTACGGCACCAAGCAATAATCCTGTATAAAAAGTTGCTTGCGCTTTTGTATCGCCTTTAGTATTTCCTATCTATTATCCTATATAACAAATAAATTTACGTCCAAGTTTTTGCTCATTGCAAAAGATCATTCACCAATTTTACATACTTGGAAAGAGTAGCTGAAGAAATGAAGTGTTTATCCGCTATTTCCTGCCGGCTTTTCTTTTCACCTCTAAGCTTATTCCACGCATATTCGACCGCTGCAGCCCAGCCTGCCGGATTCGTCAGCTTCTGTCCTGTATCGACCGCTTCAAGAAATACGGAAAACCACATTAAATACAAGCCTGCCTCCGCTAGCTGGATCGGCTGGAAATGCTGATACAAAAGCTCAGCTGTCCGGTCTGCAAAGTCAACGGGAAGCGTCTGCCGGCCCGGAGACGGCCCTTTAATGTAATCCCTGTATTCTTTTTCAGTCTCTGTAAGCAGTGTGTTTTTCACAAATGCAGGATGCCTCATTATGGTCTTTTTTTGGGAAGAATGCTTAGCAAGAAAAATGGCAAACAGCCTTTCTTCTGTAAAGTCGCTTTCCAGCCGCTTGATAATGGATGGCAGATGGTGCTCAAAGCCATTTACGCTTGCATTCATGTCACCCCATGGTTCAAGTCCTTCTTTTTCAGGATTGATTTCCACCACGCGCTTCCAGGCCTGGTGAGCCGTGTTTTCATGACCTAAATGAAAGGCAGAGGCCGCAAGCCAATAATAAAAAGTGCCGTCTCCTTCAAACCCCTGCTTTTGCAGCTGCCTCAGCCACTTAAATGCCAAGGAGTACTTCCCGATTAAAGCGAAGGTAGCCCCGAGCTTAAAGCGCTGCTCGAGAAGCATTGGCCTGATTTTGTCCAGTGCCTCCACCAATTCCTCGACCTTATCCTCATTATGCTGATAATGATTGAAAACAACCAAGTTGCATAATGCATGCAGGTTCCCCGGACTTTTTTCCAGCACATCTTCAAGTGTTTCGAATGCTTTATCAATTTTGCCCAGATAAAAATAAGCAAGTGCCAGGTTGTTATATGCAGACCAATAATCCTGATACTCCTCGATCGTTTCCTTAAGCACATCAATGGCTTTCGGGAAATTCCCTGCCTCAAGATATTCCTTAGCCTGCTCCTGCTTGAAAATCAGGCCGTCCTGCAGGTTCAGGCTTTCCTCGGTTTCATCTGATTCAAAAGTAATCAAATCAAGAAGATCCTCGGCATCCTCGCTGAACTCTCCGTCTTCCTCTTTATTAAGATATGAGCTGGCATGCCGGTATGCTTCCTTGAACATCCCCAGATGTGCATAGTTATTAGCCAGAAAATAGTGGCATTCCGTCATGAAAGGATCCAGAACATCCAGTATATTTTCCAGCAGATTATTGGAGTAGGCATATTCGCCAATTTCTGTACATGTAATGGCGAGCTGGCAGGCAATCATTGGTTCTGATGGCTCCAGCTCCATTGCCCGTTCCAGGTATTTTTTCGCATTATATAAATCACGTCTGTGATAGGCTTTTAATCCCTTGGTAAAATAATATTCCCCAGTCGGATGAAAGGAAAATATTTTAGCAGTTTTTCTAAGTTTAGAGTCTTTGCTCATGAAATCCTCCACATTCAAGTTGTTTAGATATAGTAGTATACCATATATATGAGGATATAAGGAACCGCCGCATAGGATAATCGTTTCAGTAAAAAAAAAAGCCAAACACACTATTCACCCCGCTCCCTAAAACAAAAAACCCTCCTTTATCCAGTTCTTCCTCAAAAAAATTAAAAAATAAGCCTTTCTATCCATTACACTTGTGGATAGGATTAATAAGATGGGATAATGGATATGTATATATAAAGCGGAAGCGCCTGTTCAGAGGAGCAGACCCTATAAAGTTCAACAAATTCCTATCTTAAGGAGCAAGTTATGTCAAAGAAAGCACTTTTTAAGTTATTCGATTTATCCGGATTATTAATTTTTCCTATTTTAAGCCTGCTGTACACCTGGCTGAACACTCACCCTAGTGAGGCTGTTAATATATCGATGCCCATTGATGATAAAATTCCGTTTCTGTCTGTTTTCATTGTTCCTTATATCATCTGGTATGCCTTTATTTTCGGCTATCTGTTTATATTTTGGCACAAGAATTCGGCCCTGTACTGGAAAACTATCTGGTCCATTGCCCTTGGCGAAATCATTTGTTTTGCCATTTATTACTTCTTCCAGACTACCGTACCCCGGCCTTCAGTCGAAGGAAAGGGCATGCTATCGGCACTTGTTACGCTGATTTACAGCAACGATGAACCTTTTAATTGTTTCCCGAGCATTCACGTGCTGACAACCAGCCTGATCATGATGACATCCTTCCACTTTAAGAAAACAGGAGCCTTCCGGAAATGGACGATTCATACGATAGGAGCTTTAATTATTCTTTCGACTCTATTTGTAAAGCAGCACGTATTTCTAGACTTAGTGGGCGGGCTATTAATCGCCGCTGGCGTGCATGCAATATTCTTTAAAGTGACACTCCCCTCCTTCAAGGTGGAAAGGGAGAAAAGCAAACAGGACTATCAGGCCTTTTAAACAAAAAGAAGAGAGGATCAGCTCCTCTCTTCTTTTTGTTATTTCAGACCATCATTCTTTTTCGGCATGTCTCTTTTTCAAAACAGACAGTACTTCCTGAAGCGGAAGTTCCTGTTCCTGCAGCAGCACAAGCAGGTGATAAAGCAAGTCTGCCGTCTCCCACGAAAGCTCCCCGTGATCACGGTTTTTGGCGGCAATAATCACTTCAGAAGCTTCTTCTCCGACTTTTTTAAGAATCTTATCTACTCCTTCGTTAAAAAGATACGTAGTATACGATCCTTCAGGCATCGTCTTCTTGCGGGTCTCAATCAAGGATTCAAGTTCGAAAAGAAACGCTGCATCCGGGCGGACGGCTGAGTCGGTTTCCTTGTTTTCATACAATTTTTCCGTAAAGCAGCTTTGAGTTCCTTTGTGGCAGGCCGGGCCCTGTGGAATGACCTTTACGACAAGGGAATCCTGATCACAGTCATATATGATTTCTTTAATTTTTTGCGTATTGCCGCTTGTCTCTCCTTTATGCCAAAGTTCATTCCGGGAACGGCTGAAGAACCAGGTCTCCCCTTTTTCAATCGATAAGTTCAAAGATTCTTGATTCATATAGGCGAGTGTCAGAACTTCCCCTGTTTCAGCATTCTGAATAATGGCAGGTACGAGTCCTTTTTCATCATATTTAATGATTTCGGCATTCATCTTACAATCACCCCTTGTTGTTTTAGATAATCCTTCACTTGTTTGACAGATGTCTCTTTATAATGAAAAATGGAAGCGGCAAGCGCTGCATCTGCTTTGCCTTCTTGAAAGGCTGTCTTGAAATGTCTGGCATTACCAGCGCCTCCTGAGGCAATGACTGGAACATGAACGGCTTCACTGATCGCCTTCGTCAATTGAATGTTAAAGCCTTGTTTTTCTCCGTCATTATCCATGCTTGTAAGCAGGATTTCGCCCGCTCCGCGTCTTACAGCTTCTTTGGCCCACTCTATTGCTTCATAATCAGCAGGCTTCCTTCCTCCATGGGTATATACCCGCCATGACCCAAGCTCTTCATCAAAGCGGGCATCAATGGCAATCACGATGCACTGTGAACCGAAGTAATCTGCACCTTCATTAATCAGCTTTGGCCTCAATACTGCTGCTGTATTTAAGGAAACTTTATCCGCACCGGCACGCAGGATTCTTTTCATATCTTCAAGCGAATTGATGCCTCCGCCAACAGTGAATGGAATGGCAAGACTTGCAGCGACTGATTTGACCACTTCCGCCATCGTCTGGCGTCCTTCATGGGAAGCAGAAATATCAAGAAAAACCAGTTCGTCCGCACCTTCTTTATCGTAAAACCCAGCTAATTCCACAGGATCTCCAGCGTCTCTAAGCGATACAAATTGCACACCTTTGACAACTCTTCCATCCTTCACATCCAGGCATGGAATGATTCTTTTTGTCAGCATTCAATCACTCACCCTTTTTAATGCATCACGGACTGTAAAACGGTTCGTATACAGCGCTTTTCCAATAATGGCCCCTGTCACGCCATTCGCCTGATACTCCCTTAGGGCCGCAATGTCTTCAAGTGAGCTGATGCCGCCTGATGCGATGACCTGCTTTCCTGTTTCTTCAGCCATCGTTACAATTCCCCCGATATTCGGACCGGAAAGCATGCCATCTGTTGCAATATCTGTCACTATGAAAACTTCAGCTCCTGCATCAGCCAGCGCTTTTCCAAGCTCGACTGCCTTTGTTTCTGAAGTCTGGAGCCAGCCGTGGGTTGCCGCCATGCCGTCCTTAGCATCTATGCCAATTGCAATTCGGCTTCCATAACGCCGGATCATTTCCTTTGTAAAAGAAGGATCTGAAACAGCAGCACTGCCAAGAATCACTCTCTGAATTCCATTCTCAAGGTAATGGGCCACGTCCCGCTCACTCCGTATTCCCCCGCCTATCTGGATCTTGGCCTGAAGTTCATTAGCTGCTTTAATCACAAACGCATCATTTTTCTTCTCGCCCGCTTTTGCGCCATCAAGGTCGACCATATGGATCCATTCCGCACCTTGCCCGGCAAAGGACTTGGCCATATCAAAAGGAGAGTTTCCATAAACCGTTTCCTGACTGTAATCTCCCTGAATCAGGCGGACGCATTTTCCGCCGCGCATATCAATTGCAGGATATATCGTAAAAGCCGTCATGCCCAAACTCTCCCCTCCACTAATTTTAGGTAATTTTTCAAAAGCGACATGCCCATATCCCCGCTTTTTTCCGGGTGAAATTGCATGCCGAAAACATTTCCTTTGCCGACAACCGCCGGTACATCCACATCATATTTTGCGGATGCTTTGACCACTTCCGCATCCTTTGTGCGAACATAATAGGAATGGACGAAGTATACATAATCTTCCTTAAGCCCTGCCAGTATCGAGGACTCTCCGCGGAAAGCAAGCTGATTCCAGCCCATATGAGGGACTTTGTATGAAGCACCCTCACTGTCCGTTCCATGAAATCGGATTACATCTCCAGGCAGCAAAGAAAGGCCTTTTGTATTTCCATTTTCTTCGCTGCTTTCAAACAGCAGCTGCATGCCGAGGCAAATGCCAAGCAGCCATCCGCCACGATTGGCATATTCCTGCAAAAAGCCAGTTAGCTTTTGTTCATTAAGAAGGCCCATGGCATCCTTGAAGGACCCGACACCAGGAAGAATGATGCCTGATGATTTTGAAAGCTGCTTTGGATCATCAGAAATGAATGAAACAGCCCCGAGTCTTTCCAGCGCCTTACTGACGCTGAATAAATTCCCCATGCCATAGTCGACAATGCCGATCATTTTACAACATCCCTTTCGTGGAAGGAATGCCTTTCACCTGCGGATCTATGGAAGATGCCTCGTTTAGTGCCCTGCCTAAAGCTTTGAATACCGCTTCAATCATATGGTGTGTGTTTTGGCCGTAATGAACGATAACATGCAGATTCATTCTTGCCTCAAGCGCCAGCTTCCATAGAAATTCATGCACTAGCTCTGTATCAAAGGTGCCGACCTTCTGCGAAGGGAATTCCGCACGAAACTCCAGATGCGGCCTGTTGCTCAAATCAACAACAACCTGCGCCAATGCTTCATCCATAGGCACGAATGCATTTCCATAGCGCTTTATCCCCTTTTTATCGCCAAGCGCCTCCAAGAACGCCTGTCCCAGGCAAATGCCGATATCCTCTGTTGTATGGTGGTCATCCACTTCAATATCGCCCTTTGCATCAACATTCAAATCAAAGTGGCCATGCTTCGTGAATAAATCCAGCATATGTGTCATAAAAGGAACACCCGTCTCAATCGAAGCATTCCCTTCACCATCAATCCCCAGCTCAAGCCTCACAAACGTCTCACTCGTCTTCCTCTCCACAAACCCTGAACGCTCCATCACACATCCTCCTTCTTGGTCCCTTTTTGGGGTCAGACCCCATTTCCCAAATAACTCCCAGCACCAAAACCCTTGGTGTACCTGCTATTTCGCATACCGCCCTGGGGTCAGACCCCATTTCCCGGTTTGCGCGCTTCGATGGCACGTGCGTGTGCTTCGAGTCCTTCCAGGCGTGCAAACGCAGTGATTTTTGCTTGATTTTTCTGGAATGCTTCTTCACTGTATTTGATGATGCTTGATTTTTTTTGAAAGTCGTCTACATTCAGCGGACTTGAAAATCTGGCTGTGCCATTTGTCGGAAGTACATGGTTTGGCCCAGCAAAGTAATCCCCAACAGGTTCAGAGCTGAAGCGGCCAATAAAAATGGCCCCCGCGTGGCGGATTTTTGCCATCACTTCCATAGGTTCAGCCGTCAGTATTTCCAAATGCTCCGGCGCCAGTTCATTTACGGCAGCAATAGCTTCGTTTAATCCGCTGCAGACGATCACTCTTCCGTAATCGCGAATGGCTGCTTCTGCTATATCTTTTCTTGGCAGGCTTTCAAGCTGGCTTTCCACTTCGAGTACAGCCTGATTTGCCAGCTCCATGGAGGTTGTAATTAACACACTGCAGGCTCTTGTGTCATGTTCTGCCTGTGAAAGCAAATCTGCCGCAATTTCGTTTGCTGAGGCCGTTTCATCAGCCAGTACCGCAATCTCGCTCGGTCCGGCAATCATATCAATCGCTACGTCCCCGAACACTTCTCTTTTAGCAAGGGCCACATAGATATTACCCGGTCCTACAATTTTATCAACCTTCTTGATTGTCTCTGTTCCGTAGGCAAGAGCTGCAATAACCTGTGCCCCGCCAGCTTTGTATATTTCTGTAACTCCAGCAATTAATGCAGCCGCAAGAACCGCAGCATTCAGCTTCCCGTCTTTTCCAGGCGGCGATACCATCACAATCCGCTCCACCCCTGCAGCAATGGCCGGTATTACATTCATGAGTACGGATGATGGATAGGTCGCAGTCCCTCCTGGCACATACACTCCCACCGCATCAAGCGGGGTGATTTTTTGCCCGAGCAATGATCCGGTTTCATCTGTCGTGATCCAGGAATTGCGGACTTGCTTTTGGTGGAAAGAACGAATATTGTCAGCAGCTTCGCGGATGATGGAAATTTCCTCTTCGCTCAAAGCTCCATAAGCTTCATTCATCTCTTCTTCGGTCACCCTTAAACTATCTGGAAAAACACCGTCAAATTTCTCGGTATACCGCAGCAATGCACCATCTCCGCCGGTCCTCACGCCATCGATAATTTCCTGAACTACTCTCCGCTGCTCTGCTGTACCTGAATCAACAGAACGCTTTAAAGATATTCCTTCTGAAAATTCCTCAATCCTCAACTTCCCGCACCTCTTTTCTTCCGCTCATGAAATAATTGCTGCCAGACGATCCACTATTTCTGTAATTCTTCCTTCCTTGATCCGATAGCTCACAGGATTAGCGACCAAACGTGAAGTAACCTCAGCTATCTTTGCATATTCAATCAGGCCATTTTCCTTTAATGTCTGCCCTGTAGATACAATATCCACAATCCGCTCTGCCAAACCGATTAATGGAGCCAATTCGATAGAGCCATTTAATTTGATAATTTCCACCTGCTCACCCTGCTCCCGGAAATAGCTAGAAGCTATATTCGGATATTTGCTCGCTACCTTTGGTGCAATATCACTGATCTTCGTGTTAGGAAGCCCTGCTACAGCAAGACGGCATGCGCTGATTTTCAGATCCAGCAGCTCGTAAACATCCCGTTCTTCCTCAAGCATCACATCTTTCCCGGCAATCCCGATATCTGCCACGCCATGTTCAACATATGTAACAACATCCATAGGCTTCGCCAATATAAAGCGCAGATCTTCATCTGCCACTTCAAGAATCAATTTGCGGGAATCATCAAATTCATCAGGAAGCTGAAATCCGGCTTTTCTTAACAGCTCTGCCGCTTCTTCAAAAATTCTTCCTTTAGGCATGGCGATTGTTAAAAAACTCCTCATCTTCTGCTCTCCTTCCCTATATAAAAATGGACCTCAGAAAAAGTGCGGGCAAATGCATCTACATTTTTCACAGAGCTTATATCCTGAATAGACACATTTTCTCCTTCAGCACGCAGCTTCCTTGCAGACTCAATCGCTTCTTTTCTTCTTTCCGGACTATAAATGATGCACTGAGCAGAAGGAGCCTCTTCAAGCTCGCCAATTGTTTCCGTCAGCCTGTCCATCCTGATGGCAAATCCTGTCGCCGGGGCCTTCCATCCGAATTTATTGAGCAGGCTGTCATATCTGCCCCCGTTTCCGATCGGAGCGCTTGCCTTATCTGCATACACCTCAAATAAAGCTCCGGTGTAATAGCTCATATGACTGACTAGTGTCAAATCAAAGCTGACAAATTCACTTATGCCATAATCATTTAATTGATCCGACAATTCCTTAAGAGAAGAAAGCGACTGTCTTCCCTGGCCATTTTCAAGCAGGTCCATGGCTCTTGTTAAAATATCCTCTGACCCTCTCAGGTTAATGAACTCCAATAATCTTTGTTTATCAATGGATGAAAGAGAAAGCGATTTAACATGTTCCCTATATCCGACATAATTCTTTTCATATAAAAATTTCCGTAAAACAGAGGCCCTTTCTTCAGTCCCTAAAATGCTGATGAATAACTCCTGAAGAAATCCGATATGACCAATCGAGATTTTAAATTCTTCTAAGCCCGCTCCCTGCAGAACTTCTGTTAATAAAGAAATGATTTCAGCATCCGAGCTGATTGAATGATCCCCGATGCATTCTATTCCCAACTGCTCAAACTCGGCGGGACGCCCTCCCTCTCTCTGCTGCGCGCGATAAACATTCGCTGAATAAGCAAGTCTTAAGGGAATCTGCTGCTTCAGAAGCTTGGAAGCAGCCACCCGGGCAATCGGCGCTGTCATATCAGGACGAAGCACAAGGGTATTGCCCTGCTGATCAAGAAGCTTAAACAGCTGCTGATCCAATATCGCTGACGCTTCCCCGATTGTTTCATAAAACTCAAGGGCCGGGGTTTCAATAAACTGATATCCCCACCTCTTAATAGTGGAACTGATGGCATTCCTCACAGCAGCTTTCGTTTCAAATAACAACGGAAGCGTATCTCTCATGCCCAAAGGCTTTTCAAACATAAACGGCTTGGTCACATGAACACACACCCTTCAGAAAAATATCCCTCTATATTAAAAATAAAATAAAATCAACTATACAAAACATTCAAAATCCTTTAGTTCGCTAACATACTAACATGGTGAAGTTACTAACAGTTTACCCCTCCTCCGCACCCCCGTCAAGCATTATGGGGTCAGACCCTATTTCCCGAACTGGATCAAAGGGGGAAATGTATGAAAAATACAGCGCTCTCTTGTCCAACAAAGTCTTTCCCTGCCTGGTCTTATGAACACATTCACTGGCATTTCATCAGCGGTTTTTGATAGCCGGAAAATGGGGTCAGACCCCATTTCCCGGTGGTTTAAAAGGTATTGATTTGGGGTATTAGAGTTGAGATTATGATATGGGGGTTTGTTTGAGTATGGATGAGAAGAGGCAAGAGGGATTTTTTGAGCTTTTGAAGAATGCGTATGAGATGACGGCTGCTGCCGAACAGGATATTTCGCTGAAGGATATAATGAGGAAGCTTGAAGGTGAATTATCGATATTATTTAAACCAGCAAATTAAGACCTGCCATTAATCTGGCAGGTCTCTTTTTTTCGTTATTTCAGCATTTTCACGGGCATGCATTTCTTCTTTGGTATAAATGACACGCATCGGGTTTCCGCCGACAAAGGCTCCTTCAGGCACATCCTGGTGAACAAGCGTACCTGCAGAAACAATCGCTCCGCTGCCGATGCTGACACCAGGCAGGATCGTCGAGTTTGCGCCGATCATGACTTCATCGCCAATTTGGACATCGCCAAGACGGTATTCTTTAATTAGATATTCATGCGCGAGAATAGTGGTATTATAGCCAATCACTGTATTCCTGCCCACAGAGATTTTCTCCGGGAACATAACATCCAGCATAACCATTAAGGCAAAGGACGTTTTATCTCCAACCTGCATTCTAAGCAAATGGCGGTACAGCCAGTTCTTCACACCCAGAAATGGTGTATAGCGGGCAATCTGTATGACAGCAAAATTTTTCACTACCTTAAAAAAAGGCACAGTCTTATACACATGCCATAAGGAATTTGCTCCCTCAACAGGATACCGGGTGGTGCGCCTCACTTATTCAGGTCCTCTAAAATTCCAATTAAATCGCCCATATGTTCAAGCACATAATCAGGATGATACCCTTCTATGTATGCTCTTCCTTTAATCGTCCATGCAACGCCAGCCGTTTTAGTGCCGGTATTTTTCCCAGCCAGCACATCATGGTGGCTGTCACCGATCATAATGGCTTCCTCAGGAGATGACCCTACCCCATCAAGTGCCTTCAAAAGCGGTTCAGGATCTGGCTTTGCATGCACTACATCATCAAGTGTGACAATGACTTCAAAAAATTCATCCAGACGGCTGAGACGCAGCCCCTTCATCACTACATCGCGTTTCTTCGTTGTGACAATCGCCAGCTTATATCCGCTTTCCTTCAAGCTCTTGACCGTTTCATACACACCATCAAACTGGGTCACCATCAAATCATGGTTCTCCACATTATGCTTTCTGTAATGAGCGACCATTTCTTCAGCACGTTCTTTATCAATTTCATTGAATGTATCGAATAAGGGCGGACCGATAAACGGAAGAATATCCTCGCGCTTATACTGATCAGGATAGTAAAAATTAAGCGTGTCTGTAAAAGAAGCGATAATTAATTCATTCGTATTGATTAATGTTCCATCCAAATCAAATAGCAGTGTTGTAATTTTATTGTTCATAAACAGCTTCCTTTCCATGCTGTAAATCGATGCGTTTCCAGATCTGCCCCAAGGCCATGGTCAGCAGAACGGCAGTGATGAGCCTGATTAAAAATAAAGGCAAAACGGGTATCCCAAGCGGCAGAAAAATCAAGGTATCCTCAACCACCGCATGACAGGCCACCAAAAAAACAAAGGCCAAAGTCATATCTTTTTTTGAAACATTATCTTCCTGAACAGCCTGTATCATGACTCCTGCCCCGTAAGCAAGGCCGATAGTCAAACCTGCCACAAGGGTCATGGAGGCATTCTGCTTAATGCCAAGCACTTTCAAGAACGGTGCCAGCCCTCTTGAAAATAACTCCAGCCACTTTAGATCCTTCATAATTTGGATAACCGCCATCAGCGGGATGACAATCAGCGCCAGCTTCCCGACACCCCAAGCTGCTTTTCCCAGTGCATTCAATAGAATGGGAACTGTGCCGGAAATGTGTGATGAAGCCTGGTTCGCAAGACCGAATTGGGCGATTTCTGATCCGCCATGCCAAACAAGGTTAATGACAACGGCAGACAAGACCGCCAGCCCTAGACGGACAAGCAGGATTACCCACAGCTTGACTCCAGTCTTCAGGGCAACACCTGATTCAATAAGCAGGTTATGCGAAAAAGAGAGCATGACCGCAATGATAAACACTTCCTTCACTGGAAGGCTCAAAGTCAGGATAGCGCCGATTCCGGCATAAAGATTCAGGAAATTCCCTAAAACAAGAGGGATGGCTGCATCCCCGGACAGCCCAATCAGGTTTGTGAGCGGGGCAACGAGATGAATCACCCATTTTAACACGGGCGTATACTGAAGAATGGAAATCAGCAATGTGACAGGAAAAATGACCTTTCCGAGAGTCCAAACCGTTTTTAAACCAGCAAGCAGCCCTTTTTTTATGGATTCCACAATCAAGTTTCTCTCCCCCTTGTTCAAGAAAAATTACGAATCTAAATATCTTTGTTTTGAATATCCTTTTGTCCTTCTATAAATGAAGAGTGCAGCAGCGACTACTAACAGGACAACCGAGATAACCTGTGCCATTCGAAGCGAGCTAAGCATCAGGCTGTCTGTCCTCAGGCCTTCGACGAAAAAGCGGCCGACTGAATACCACATCACATATGATAAAAAGATCTCCCCTTGGCGCAGACTGCTTCTTCTTAGGAATAAAAGAAGAATGACGCCCGCAATATCCCATAATGATTCATAAAGGAATGTCGGATGGTAATAGGTTCCTTTTATGTACATTTGATTAATAATGAAGTCCGGCAAGTGAAGATCTTCTAAAAATCCCCTGCTGACCGCCCGTCCATGTGCTTCCTGATTCATGAAGTTCCCCCATCGTCCGATAGCCTGGCCCAGCAGCAAACTTGGTGCTGCAATATCCACCAGCTTCCAGAAGGAAACCTCTTTTACCCTTGCGTACACGATCGCAGTAATAACTGAACCTATCAGGGCACCATGTATGGCAATCCCGCCATGCCATATCTTAATGATTTCTCCGGGATGCTGCGCATAATAATCCCATTCGAAAATCACATAATAAATCCGTGCTGATAGGATGGCAATCGGCACAGCAAACAAAATCATATCGATAAAAATGTCCTTAGCAAGACCCCTGCGTTCTGATTCCCTTATGGCGATAAAAAGCCCAAGCAGGACACCGCAGCCGATAATCAGGCCGTACCAATGAATCTGAAGCGGCCCCAAATGGAGCGCAATCGGATTTAACGGTTTAATGGCATATTCCATCTTTTCCCCTCTTTTCCCTTACTGTTTAAATGCAGATTCACAGGTCTTCATGTTTCCCGCCATCCGCAATGGCATTGTTCAGCCGGCTTGAAAATTCCTCTGCAGCATTGACCCCCATATTTTTCAAACGGAAGTTCATGGCAGCCACTTCAATAATGACAGCGAGATTTCGTCCGGGACGAACCGGTACTGTTAATTTCGTAACCTCTGTATCAATGATTTTCATTGTTTCTTCATCAAGGCCGACCCGGTCATATTGCTTATTTTTCTCCCATAGCTCCAGGTTGATTACTAGCGATATCTTCTTATTGCTCCTGACAGCACCAGCTCCAAATAAGGTCATAACATTAATAATTCCCAGTCCCCTGATTTCAAGCAGATGCTCGATCAGTTCAGGAGCATTCCCCACAAGTGTATCCTGATCTTCCTGCCTGATTTCAACACAGTCATCCGCTACAAGCCGGTGTCCTCTTTTTACAAGTTCAAGCGCTGTCTCACTTTTACCGACTCCGCTTTTCCCGGTAATCATAACCCCTACCCCATAAATATCAATTAATACTCCATGGACAGCGGTTGTTGGCGCAAGCCTGCTTTCCAGGTAATTCGTCAAATGGCTGAACAGCCGGGTCGTTTTCATTTCTGACCTCATGACTGGCACAGACTCCCGCTCTGATGCTGCAATCAGTTCCTGGGGCACTTCCTCACCGCGGGTGATAATAATGCCCGGTGTCTGATCCCTGCATAGCTCCTCCATACGGATCTTCTGCTCTGCTTCACTCAGCTTATTGAAAAAAGACATTTCAGTCATGCCGAGAAGCTGGAGGCGTTCAGCAGGGTAGTAATCAAAAAAGCCTGCGATCTCAAGGCCTGGACGGGAAAGGTCGCTTGTTACGATAGGCCTGTTGATGCCTTCTTCTCCGCTTATTAACTCCAGACCAAACATCTCTATTACATCTTTTGTGCGAACTTTAGCCATCTATCCATTTCCTCCCTTAAGAAGCAATTTTTCTGTTTTCTCAAACACTTTCTTTATTTTAGCATTTTTCTTAAAAGAACCAAACAAAGCGTTATAAAATTTTGAATTCCGTTCAATGTGCATGAAGGTTTATTGATAGGCCAGCGGTGATATGTACACATAAAGCAAAACTGCGGATTATGGCTTAAAGCAGCACCTCTGATTAATAATAAATTTTACCTGCCTGCTATTTTCCCGCCCTGAATATATATCATACTATCGAAGAAGGAAGTTAAACTCCCGGAATGGATATACTGCCCCCTTCTATTCTTGAATAGAGAAAGGAAAAAGCCAGCTATGAAGATCATGATTGATGCAGGCCACGGATTCAATACTCCCGGCAAACAAACACCAGATGGAATGAAGGAATACGAATTTAACAGAGCAACGGCTTTATGGTTAAAAAAATATCTCGGACTCTACAAAAATGTAAGCGTGCATTTTGCCCATTCAGATGAATACGATGTGCCCCTTCAGCAAAGAACTGCTCATGCCAATTCAATTGGCGCTCACTTATACGTGTCCCTTCACGCAAATGCGTACGGAAACGGCTGGAGTGAACCAAACGGTGTGGAAACGTATATCCATACCTCACGGCCGGCTGCTGCCGCTTCTCTGGCAAGCATCATTCAGGAGCGTTTAGCCAAAGCGGCAGGCCTCCGGAATAGAGGCGTCAAGACAGCAAACTTCCAAGTGCTCCGCCAGACAAAATGCACGGCTCTCCTTATCGAATGCGGCTTCATGACCAACCGCCATGAAGCCGGCCTGCTCCGTGACGATTCGTACCGCAAACTCTGCGCAAAGGAAATATCCAAGAGCATCGCAGATTATTACTCTCTTTCAACTATATAAAAAATGCACAAAGAAGGGCCTGACAGCACATTGTCGGGCCCTTCTTATTTTAAAAAAGCTAAATCTTCTTAAGAAACAGAAATGGTGCCTGTTTTGGTATCGGCAAAGATATACAGTGCCGGCCCCTCAGTCTTGGTTGTTTTGAATTTCAGGACTTTTTGGATGACATCGCTTTTTTCCTCAACGACTTGAATACCCTCAAGGCTTACATTAAAACCGCCCAAATTGGATTTCAATTCGCCATCTACCGGCTGCCCCACAGGCAATGATACCTGTATTTTACCGGTGACCGTTTTTGCATGAATAGACTCGCATTCTGTATCTTTCATCAAGCAGGATACCTGGCCATTGAAGGATTGGATATCCATTTTTTTAAAATATCCTTCAGCATGGATGCCTCCATGCAAGCTTTCGGCTTCCGCATTCATTACGCGGGAATCGGTCAGGGCAATCGCCCCATTTCCTGTTTCAAGCTGACAGAGACTCCCATTCAGCTGGCCAATGGTAATCGGGCCATTAGCTGTTTTAGCCTTAAAAGTTTCCGCCGACAAACCTTCACCTGAAATAGCACCATTAAACATTCTGATGACAATCTTTTCATATTCTGCAGAAGGAATGTAAAGAACAGCATCCACTTTTATCCCTTTTTGCTGCACAAGAAAGGTCAATTTTTCGTTTTCAATTGTAAAATGCACACCCTGCAGAAAAGCATCACGGGCTTCTTCCTGGTTTTCTGTTTTATAGACCTTTGCCTGGCACTCAATTCTTACATCCTGCTGATTCCATGGGATGATGCTCGTTTTTCCATTAGCAATATCAATCTCAGCTTCTTTGAAATAGGCATTTCCCTGCTGAAAAATATGAGAAATTTCAGCTGACTTCCCAAAGTTGAAATCCAGATCGCTATCCTTGATTTTTTTAAATGCACTTTCCACAAAATCAAATATTTTCTCTTTTGAGGATTGCATCTTTTTATTGAAGCTGTCATAGCTTTTTTCACCGCTGTCCGGATTAGCCACCACAGTGGAGAGCTCATTTTTCAATACTTGCTCCTTAACCTTGCTTTCTTCTCCCGCTTTTTCCAGTTCTTCTAAAATGCTCAGGGCTTCATCTGCCGTTATCTTGCCATCCTGAACCATTTGAAGGATTCTCTTTTTTTCCTCTTGCATCATAATCCCTCCCTTTCCTTCATAAGTGTGGGCATTCTATTCATATTATGCGGCTATAGCACAATTCAATCGTTTATTGTATTACGCTTCAAACCTCAAAAAGTTTCACTGTCATCTTGTCACTCCAAAGCCGTAATCCGACAGAATCAGGCGACAAATTTCTAATAGCCGCTCACTTGATTTCCCCGGAAATACAGGGCCAAGCCATTTATTAATCAAACGTTTGATTAATAAATATGCGGCTGGATTCACCAATTTCCTTCAAATACTGATATCCCATTAGTAAAGAAAAGCGGGCCAATCGCGGCCCGCTTATACATGTTCATGTTCCTTTTCGCTGATTAATGCTTCCATCCGCATTTTATCTCTGGCAAGTACCGGCTTCAGGTATTTACCTGTATAGGATTCCTCAACCTTAACAATATCTTCAGGCGTGCCAAAAGCCAAAATGGTTCCGCCCTTGTCCCCGCCTTCAGGACCCAAATCTATAATATAATCAGATGCTTTAATTACATCGAGATTATGTTCGATGACAAGCACAGTATCCCCGTTCTCAACAAGCCTCTGCAATACCTCAAGGAGTCTTGAGATATCATCCACATGAAGACCGGTCGTCGGTTCATCCAGGATATAAAATGAACGGCCGGTAGAACGGCGGTGAAGCTCAGAAGCCAGCTTCACACGCTGTGCTTCCCCTCCAGACAAAGTGGTTGCAGGCTGGCCGAGTTTTATATAACTGAGGCCGACATCGAAAATAGTCTGGAGCTTCCTTCTGATTTTCGGGATATTTTCGAAGAAAGAAAGAGATTCTTCCACAGTCATATCCAGAATATCGGAAATGTTTTTGCCTTTATATTTCACTTCCAGCGTTTCCCGGTTATAGCGTTTTCCATGGCATACTTCACAAGGCACATACACATCGGGTAGGAAATGCATCTCAATTTTAATGATTCCATCGCCGCGGCAGGCTTCACAGCGTCCGCCTTTTACATTAAAACTGAAGCGCCCTTTTTTATATCCTCTGATTTTGGCTTCATTTGTGGACGCAAATACATCCCGGATATCATCAAAAACACCTGTATATGTGGCAGGGTTTGAGCGAGGGGTCCTTCCTATAGGCGACTGGTCAATATCAATGACTTTATCCAAGTGCTCGATCCCCTTGATTTCCCTGTGTCCCCCAGGCCTTGTTTTAGCGCGATGAAGCTTTTGAGCAAGTGCTTTATGAAGAATTTCATTGATCAATGTGCTTTTGCCCGAACCAGATACCCCTGTTACGCTGGTAAAGGTTCCAAGCGGGAACTTCACATTGACGTTTTTCAGGTTATTCTCTTTGGCTCCCTTTATCTCTATAAACCTTCCATCAGGCTTGCGGCGTTCCATTGGAAGAGGAATGAATTTCTTTCCTGACAGATACTGTCCTGTCAGAGAACCCGGATCATTCATTACCTCCTCCGGCGTGCCTGCTGATACAATATTTCCTCCATGCGCTCCAGCTCCAGGACCAACATCGATCAGATAATCAGCAGCAAGCATTGTATCTTCATCATGTTCAACAACAATTAATGTATTGCCGATTTCCCTCATGTTTTTAAGAGTATCAATCAAGCGGTCATTGTCACGCTGATGCAGGCCAATCGACGGCTCATCAAGGATATAAAGGACACCCGTCAAGCGTGAACCAATCTGAGTGGCAAGGCGGATACGCTGCGCTTCCCCTCCTGACAATGTTCCTGCAGCACGGCTAAGTGTCAGATATTCCAGCCCGACATTGGATAAGAAGCCAAGGCGCTCTTCAATTTCACGCAAAATAAGCTTGGCAATCTGCCGTTCTTTTTCTGTTAGTTCCAGATGATCAAAGAATTTCAGGCCTTCCTCAATGGAAAGGGCCGTTATCTGGCTGATATGCTGGCCCTGCACCAAAACGGCAAGACTCTCTTTTTTCAGCCTGTGTCCTTTGCAGGTTTGGCAGGGATTCTGGGACATGTATTTTTCCATTTGGTCTCTGATATAATCAGAGCTCGTTTCTTTAAAACGGCGTTCAATATTTTTAAGGACTCCCTCAAAATTCATGTAGCTTTCATGCAGCCTGCCAAAATCATTTGTATATCTGAAATAAATCTTATCTGTTTTTGAACCGTATAAAATTTTATCCAGCTGATCCTGGGGCAGTTCCCTAACCGGGACATCCATATCTATACCGTAATGATTTGCAACTGCCTCTAAAAGCTGCGGATAATACTGCGAGCTCGTCGGCTCCCAAGGCGCAATGGCATGCTGGCGCAATGAAAGGTCTTTATTGGGGATGACCAGATCACTGTCCACATTCAGCTTTGAACCCAGACCATCACAATCAGGGCAGGCACCGAATGGGCTATTAAACGAAAACATTCTTGGTTCAAGGTCTTCTATGGAGAAACCGCAGTAAGGGCAGGCATGATGTTCGCTGAACAGAAGTTCTTCCTCTCCTGCCACATCGATGATCACCTTGCCTTCCCCCAGTTTCAGTGCGCTTTCCAGTGAATCGGCAAGCCTTGAGGCTACTCCTTCTTTGACCACGATTCTATCGATGATGACCTCGATTGAGTGTTTTTTATTTTTCTCAAGGGAAATATCATCGCCAAGATCGTGCATGTCCCCATCTATGCGCACCCGCACATAGCCTTGCTTTTTGATATCCTCCATAACCTTTGCATGCGTCCCTTTTCTCCCTGATACAAGCGGGGCAAGCACCTGAAGTTTCGTCCGTTCCGGATATTCAAGAATCCGGTCGACCATTTGCTCGATTGTCTGCGAGCTGATCTCAATGTTATGGATCGGGCAGGTAGGGCGCCCTACACGGGCATAAAGCAATCTCAGATAATCATAGATTTCCGTAACAGTTCCTACCGTAGACCTCGGATTCCTTGAAGTCGTTTTCTGGTCAATGGAAATAGCCGGCGAAAGCCCTTCTATCGCATCAACATCCGGTTTATCCATCTGTCCCAAGAACTGACGGGCATAAGCAGATAGTGATTCTACATATCTTCTCTGGCCTTCCGCGTAAATGGTATCAAAAGCCAGAGATGATTTGCCTGAACCGGATAAGCCTGTCAAAACGACAAGCTTATCTCTCGGAATGGTGACGTCTATATTTTTTAAGTTATTGGCTCTAGCGCCTTTAACAATGATTTTATCCATGGCCATTTTTTCGTCATCCTTCCACTTTCAGCTCTATTAATAAATCGCGGAGCTCTGCTGCCCTTTCGAAGTCCAGGGCTTTTGCAGATTCCTTCATTTCTTTCTCTGTTTTAATAATCAGCTGCTCTCTTTCTTTCTTGGTCAATTTCCCAAGAGAAGGGGCCGCATTATAATCTTCTGTCTCCTCAGCAGCATATGTTGCCCGGATGCTGCCCCGGATTTCCTTCTGTATGGTCAGCGGCGTAATGCCGTGTTTTTCATTATAACGCTCCTGTGTTTCCCGGCGGCGCTTAGTTTCGCTGATGGCTACTTCCATCGAATGAGTCATCTTGTCGGCGTACATGATAACATGGCCATTTGAATTCCTTGCCGCACGCCCTATCGTTTGGATCAGGGAACGCTCAGAACGGAGGAAGCCCTCTTTGTCTGCGTCAAGAATAGCTACAAGGGAAACCTCGGGAATATCGAGGCCTTCCCTTAAAAGGTTGATCCCAATCAGCACATCATATTTGCCCATGCGCAGTTCCCGGATGATTTCAATCCTGTCCAGTGTCTTTACCTCTGAATGTAGGTACTGAACCTTAATTCCTATTTCCTTCAGATAATCTGTCAGGTCTTCAGACATTTTTTTGGTCAGGGTGGTCACAAGAACACGTTCATCCTTTTTAATCCTATCATGGATTTCTCCTATCAGGTCATCAATCTGCCCTTCAATCGGCTTTATTTCTATATTTGGATCAAGCAGGCCAGTCGGACGTATAATCTGCTCAATCATGGCAGGTGTATGCTCCAATTCAAAAGGTCCGGGAGTGGCAGAAACAAATATGGCCTGGCCTACCTTCTTTTCAAATTCCTCAAACCTTAATGGGCGGTTGTCCATGGCTGAAGGCAAACGGAAGCCATGGTCTACAAGCACCTGTTTTCTCGCCTGGTCGCCATTATACATTCCACGGACCTGTGGAAGTGTAACATGTGATTCATCAACCACCAGCAGAAAGTCTTCAGGGAAATAATCAAGAAGTGTATATGGAGTGGCGCCTGCCGGGCGGAGCGTCAAGTGCCTTGAATAGTTTTCAATGCCCGAGCAAAAGCCCATTTCCCGCATCATTTCCAGATCATAGCGCGTCCTTTGTTCTAGACGCTGTGCCTCAAGAAGCTTTTCATCCTCGCGAAGCACAATGAGGCGCTCTTCCAGTTCCTTTTCAATATTGCTGATGGCCACCCTCATTTTCTCTTCTCGGGTAACGAAGTGGGAGGCAGGGAAAATGGCAATATGGTCACGCTCGCCGGTTATCTCGCCAGTCAAGGCATCCACTTCACGGATCCGGTCTATTTCATCGCCGAAAAATTCCACTCTGATGCAGTGTTCATCCTTTGAAGCAGGAAAGATTTCAACAACATCTCCCCTGACCCTGAAGGTACCGCGCTGGAAGGCAATATCATTCCGCTCATACTGGATATCGACCAGCCTGTGCAGCAGTGCATTCCTGTCAATTTCCATGCCAGTCCTCAGGGAAACGACCATTTCCCGGTATTCTTCCGGAGAACCAAGTCCATAAATACAAGAAACACTGGCGATTACAATAACGTCCTTCCGCTCAAACAGCGATGAAGTGGCAGAGTGGCGCAGCTTGTCAATTTCATCATTGATGCTGGCATCTTTTTCAATGAACGTATCCGTCGACGGCACATAGGCCTCCGGCTGATAGTAATCATAGTAGCTGACAAAATATTCTACAGCATTATCAGGGAAAAACTCCTTAAATTCGCTGTAAAGCTGCCCGGCCAGCGTTTTATTATGGGCAATGACAAGAGTAGGTTTATTGACTTCTTTTATAACATTAGAAACTGTAAATGTTTTCCCCGTCCCTGTCGCACCTAAAAGCGTCTGGTACCTTTTACCGTCCTTTAGCCCTTCAACAAGAGAAGTGATGGCCGCGGGCTGGTCACCCTGGGGAGAATACTTTGATACTAGCTCGAACACATCTTTCACTAAACAAGCCTCCTATAAGGAATTTGTCTGCATTTATGATTACACCGCCGAAATACGAATGATTTCAAAGCGGTTCATGTACTGTCTGTTTATATAATAAAAAATACACTCAAAAAAATCGCTAAATCCATTTAAACCCATACATTCATTCTACCACAAAAGCCGGAAAACAAACCAACAAAAAGCGAACGTTTATTCCCCGCCTCTGATTATGAATTGTGATCAGCCAGTAATTCCAAACACTTTTAAACCCCAAAAAAGCATAAGCCGCCTAAGGATACAATTCTTAGATGGCTTACGCTCTTAATGGCCGTGCATCCAACTGGGCGCAGGCAATATTATTCGAAAAAACTCTCCTGATTGAAAAAAACGCCAATCAGGCGCCTTCTTTCGAGTTTGTCTTTTTCATGCTGGATGAAAGCCAGAACCCCGCAGTCAGCGAGAAGGCATCAATCGTTATCAGCCACCAGGTATGAGTGTAACCTTTATAAGCGGAAGCGGCAATTAAGGCAACCGTTAAAATTAATCCCACCACACGATTGTATGTAACCCGGGAAAAGAGCATAACCAGGAGACCAGGAAGAAACAGTGCAGAGAAAATTTTTATCATTCTATTCATCTCCTTTAAGAGAGCGATCCTTCTATTAGCCTCCAAAGATACAGGCAAGTAGTATCAGTGTAAAACATATTTATTAATTTTGCTATTCCTAAATTAAGCATTCAGAGATTTATTCCCGGCAGGGCCGGAGCACTGATTCCTTCACAATTGCTGCCTCGTACAGCAGCTGTTTTCATCCCCGCTTGGGGCTATACGTTAACTTTTCATAAGCCTCAAGCCTTATCTTAAATTACTTCTCAGGAACATTTTTAGCAATTCGTTATCACGGTAAGATAAATAAAAAGAAAGAAGGTCATAAAAATAATGAAGAAAACTAAAAAGAGATCCAGACTTTGGGCAGCTGCAAGGAATATTTTATTATCTATACTAGCAGTATTTGTTTTGTGGTTTATTTTCAGCAATGTCATGACTGTATTTGAACAAAAAAAATACCCGCCGATTGGCAAGCTAGTAAGCGTGGATGGCAAGAATATGCACATTTATACAAAGGGCGAGGGTGATAACACAATCGTTTTATTAAGCGGCCTGGGAACCTCAGCGCCTGCATTGGACTTTGAACCTTTGATAAATGAAATGTCAAAAAATAATAAAGTAGTGGTGGCAGAGCCATTGGGATATGGATGGAGCGATATCACCAGTAAGGAACGGACAGTGAAAAATATTGTAGAGGAGTTAAGAATGGCTCTAAAAAAAGCGAACATACAAGGACCATATATTTTAATGCCACATTCAATTTCCGGTATTTACAGTATGTATTTTGCTAATACATATCCAGAGGAAGTGAAAGCAATTATAGGAATCGATCCCACGCTGCCCCAGGCATTGGATTATTTCGGCGAAAAATCTCCTGCCATGCCCAAATATTTAAGTTTACTGGCACCAGCAGGAATTGCTAGATTAGCATTATATATTAATCCTGAGAATTTTTTGCCCCTTGCTGATGATGGCATATATTCCGAAGGTAACTTAAAAATGACCAAGGCTATATCATCATGGAAAGGCTACAATAAAACCATTGTTGCTGAAGCCAATGAAATAAAAGATAATATTAGCAAAACGGCTGATATGAATTTCCCCTCTAATATGCCAATTTTAATTTTCGCTAGAAAAGAAGAAAAGGAAACAAAGGATGGCAAAAGTAATGTGTCTTTTTATAAGACGCAGTTAACTGATTCCCCTGCCAGCAAAATTGTTATATTACAAGGACATCATTACCTTCATTGGACTCGTTATAAGAAGGTAAGCAAAGAAGTTAATGAATTTACCAAATCATTTTCTAAAAACTAAACGTGCAAGGAAGGTTCTCACCAGGCAGCTTGATATCTAAATAAAGAAGGCAAACTCCCCATCGGAGGAATCCGCCTTCTTACATGATTAATAAGGATCTGCTTCATGTCCCTTTTTTAATGCATTTTCCGGTGCATTCTCTGCCCCTTCAGCACCAATCGGTTCTTGTGACGAAGTATTTTCAGACGAATAATTTCTGATGCCTTCTTCTACTCTGCGCCCATATTCCGGATCAGCATTTGTACAATATTCAATGATTTTGGTTTGTATCCGCTTGTCGCATGGAGCAAGTGTACTGACAAGATTCGATATCAGTTCATTCTTTTCCCACTCTTCAAACTTATTATAGGTCTCACCAGCCTGTTTGAAATCATTCCGGCGGTCAATGCTTTCCCTTACTAGCCGCCCTTCAATGTGCGGAGTGTATTCTTTCCCTTCCTGCTCTGCTTCCTTAAGTCCTCCTAATGTAGAAGGTTCGTAGTTCACACGGGGATTTTGTTTTTCTCCAAGATCGACCTTGTACTGCATTTGACCGCCCCGCTGGTTTGTAGCCACAGGCTCATCCCCTGCTTTTCCGTAAGTCTCAAAGTAGCCGTGAGCACCTGCCCCGCGTGCATGAACAACCCTCTCTGGTATCCGTTTCCTGTCAAAATGGCTGATCTTCTCAAGAAAATCGTAATTCTCCAATGTAGTAGGACCACGGTTCCCTACAGTCCTCATATTTTGATTATTAGTTACTGGATGTCCCTGCCGGTTGTCAGCGTCTCTTCCGTTTCAGAGTCTGAAAGATTTTTGTTCATTCTTTCTTTATCCAAATTATACAGCCTCCCTCAAAGTGAATTCTTAACCATAATTCCCTCTATTGGAATAATCATGCATATATCCGTAAACGTTTTTTTATTCCCCATTTTAGAATGCTAGTAAAATAGAACCATCTTAAGGTATTTTCACTTAATCATTTGGAAATTAAACCGATACAAAGTAATGTGCCTTCATTCATCACTTTCTTTTGAAATGTGTCTTTCTTCCTTAGTATTTTCATATTTCTTAAAACCCAACTGCATAAAAGACAAAAAAATACATCTTTTTCATTTTCCTTAATTTATTGGTCAATTTGTAAAAAAATAGGTTATAATGTTGATAGGGAAAATTTAAGATTTTTATATATTCAAATCTTTAAAGAAGGCGGCGAACATCATGAAAAAAAGAATAGGGGCACTGCTGACAGCCACGGTACTATTTCTATCCATTTTCGCGTTTACAGCCACTGGTGAGCATGTTTTCGCAGCAGCTCAAGCCAAGGTAACAGCAAGCAGCCTTAATGTCCGCGAAAAGCCAACCACCTCCTCCAAATCGCTTGGCATGCTGGCGAAGGGAAAAGTTGTTACTATTTCTGCGACACAGGGAAGCTGGTCAAAAATCCCTTATGGGAAATCATACGGGTGGGTTTCATCGAAATATGTATCGAAAATCACTGTCACTGCTGTCAAAAATGGGTATGTCACGGCAAGCTCCTTGAGCCTGAGGAAAACAGTTTCCACAAAAAGCGGCTCACTCGGCATGCTTTCCAAGGGCACACTTGTAAATATCAAATCACAAAGCGGAAGCTGGATGAATATTTATGTGCCATCCAATAAGAAAACGGGATGGGTTTCAAAATCATACATATCTGATAAAAAGCCCTCTGCAACCTCTGTAACTAAAGCCACGGTATCAGGCACTAAGTATTATGTAACCGCAGATTCTCTTAATGTCCGCAAATCAGCAACAGCCAGTTCCGCTAAAATCACAGCCGTCACAAAAGGCTCAGCCGTTACCCTTTATGAGAAAAAAGGGACCTGGGGAAGAATAAAAACGGCATCAAATAAAACCGGGTGGGTTTCACTCCACTACTTGACTGCCAAAAAGCCGGCCTCCGTGCCAGCTAAGGCCGAAGTGCCAAGCAAGGCCTCGCCTCCTGACACAGGAACGGACACAGCCTCCGGAATTAAATATTATGTGACCGGAGCATCTTCTTTAAATATCCGTGACAGTGCAGGCACAAGCGGGAATATTTGACGGCTGTAAATAAAGGATTAACCGTCACTTTATTTGAAACAAAAGGTACTTGGGGAAAAGTCAGAACAAGTTCTGGAATAACCGGGTGGGCTTCCCTGGCCTACTTGAGCAAAAATCCCCCTGCAAAGGGCGTACAGGGAAAAGTTATCGTGATTGATGCAGGACACGGCGGAATCGATCCTGGAGCGCCTGGAAAAGCCAATGTTGAAAAAACAATCACCCTGAATTCTGCAAAAAAACTGCAGTCTATTCTTGAAAATGCAGGTGCAAAAGTAATCATGACTCGTACTGGCGATACGTACCCTTCCCTTTCTGACAGGGTAAACATCAGCCATAAGTATCATGCAGATGTATTTATCAGCATTCACTACAATTCTAATTTCAGCAAATCATCCAATGGTATCGATACCTATTACTGGGCAACAAACGTAAATGAACGCGAGCTTGCACAGTGCATCCAGGAAGAAGTCATTAAACAAACAGGACTTTCAAATCGCGGTGTCCACACAGGAAATTTCCAGGTTATCCGCGAAAACAAGAACCCTGCTGTTTTAATAGAATTAGGCTTTATTTCTAATCCTGGTGAAGAAAAAACAATTGCTACAGCCGCATATCAATTAAAGGCTGCAACAGGAATTTATAATGGACTCGAAAAATACTTTGCATCAAAATAACAAAGTGCTGAAGATCTTGTTTAATATTTTCAGCGCCTTTTTATATTCCAGCCTATTCTACAAGTGTCAGAAATTTTTAATTGTTTGGTAATTTTGTGTTGACAAAACGACTGGCAATCTGTATATTTAGACTATATTCAATTATCTTTAATTAAAGATATATAATTTCAAGATACGATTTTAGGAGGAAAAAAAATGACTGTAACAAAATGGACCGTCGATGATACACATAGTTCTATTGAATTTAGCGTAAAGCATATGATGATTGCAAAGGTAAAAGGAAACTTTAACAAGTTTACTGCAGTTCTAGAAGCAGACCCAGCAGATTTAACAACAGCTTCTATTGAATTTACAGTAGATGCAGCAAGCATTGATACAAGAAATGAAGACCGTGATAACCACCTTCGTTCCGCTGATTTCTTTAAAGCGGAAGAATATCCAACTATTACTTTCAAATCTGCTGAAATTACCAAAAAAGATGACAATGAATATAATGTAACAGGAGATGTGACCCTCCTTGGTGTGACCCGCAAGGAAACTTTCACTGTTACTTTTGAAGGCCAAGGCAAGGATCCATGGGGAAATGAAAAAGCTGGATTCAGTGCTGCAGGTAAAATTAAGCGAAGCGATTACGGCTTAACCTATAACGCTGCACTAGAAACTGGCGGCATGTTATTGGGTGATGTAATTACGTTATCCATTGAGCTTGAAGCAGGAAAAGCAGTTCAAGAATAAGAAGGTCAAACAAAAAACCAGCTGAGGAGATTCAACTCCTTTCAGCTGGTTTTTATTTTTTCCAAAAAAAAAGAAACCACAGAGGGTTCTTTTCTTTGAGTCTATTAAATGCGCTTAGCGCCAAGAAATTTTGGTTTCCAGTATGAATTGCTTGTATAGGTGATTGACACACCGTGAGAAGTTGCTGCATGAATCATTTTTCCGCTTCCCATGTAGATAGATACATGAGTAGGATTAGATGCTTTATTTGGAGCAAAAAACATTAAGTCTCCAGGCGCCAGCGAGCTGACTTTCTTTCCGGTTCTATACATTTGAGAAGCTGTTCTTGGAAGTGTTTTTCCTGCTTTGCTATATGAATATTTCACAAGACCTGAACAATCAAATCCGCTTGGTGTTGTTCCGCCCCATACATATTTTGTCCCTAAATTGCTTTCAGCTACTGAAATAGCTTTTGTATTATAGTTAGATGCCTCACCCATTGCCGGTGCAACAGAACTAAATATGACGGCCAAAGACAAAGCTGCAATGATTTTCTTCAACATAGTTGTATACCCCCTGGTGTGATTAGCTAAACCTATCATACTTTGATAGCATAACAATGGCATCACAGGAATATTACAATTACATTACAAATAATAGGAACATCCTCCATTTAGTAGAATTGCAGTGCAATAACTGGTATAAGACCATATTTTTAATGTATATCCTTGAAATTCAATTAAAAAATATGCCCTGCTGTTCAAACAGGGCATACTTTCTATCTTTTATATTTTTCTATCCCAGTGGCGATGCTGGGCGATTCCTTCAATAAACTGTTTGTTTAATCCAGCCAGATCTTCTGCATTCCGAGAAGCAATTACCCCGGGTACAGATACTGGCTCTTTACTTTCAGGTGAAACAATCTCTATACCGGCAAATGCCAGCAAGTCCGTTCCTTCATTTGCTGCTCCAACCGTTTTGTAATGGCTGTATGCGTCCTTAAGAAAAGCGGCGGCCTCCTTGACCGTTTTTAACCGGTCTGCACTTTCCTGTCCACCTGCAGCATACACGGCATCGAATAATACAGAATCGCTCGTCAGGAATGTCTGATTCACTTCAAGCTCCTGTCCATCAGAGCTCTTGATCATGCCCAGATTCTCACTGATCACCACTGCTGTTACTCCTGCTTTTTCCAATGAATCCTTCAAACTTTGTAGCTCCTCATAATTAAACCCGTCGGCAGCCAGTATGGCCGCTTTTCTTGTGGCAGGAGATTTAACGGTATGAAGCTGGCTGAGCGCAGGTGATGATTCGCTTACACCTGAAGCCTTGCTGTTTGCCTGTACCTTTGCTCCAATGCCCTTTGCAATCTGCTCAGCAAGGTAATGATCCACATTGCTGAACATGTCCACTACCTGCTGCTGCACATCCTTGCTTTTAACTTTACCCAGTTCAAAGCGGAAGGCTTTAATGATATGGTTTTTCTCTGTATCCGTCATACTGTTCCAGAATAGCTTGGCCTGTGAATAGTGGTCATTGAAGCTAACACTTCGCTGACGCACTTTCCTACCCTCTACTTTTTCCTGATAATGCTCATATCCGCCTTCTTCTTTTGTTGATGTCTCCGGATAATTGCCTTGAAGCGAATTGTTTCGGTAGGCAACTGGCCCCTTATTAATCGTCATTCTATGGTAACCATCATACTGGTTGTTATGGAATGGGCATACCGGGCGATTAATCGGGATTTCATGAAAATTCGGGCCTCCTAACCGGAGCAGCTGTGTGTCTGTGTAGGAAAAGAGGCGTCCCTGCAGTAATGGGTCATTGGTGAAATCTATCCCCGGAACCACATTTCCTGGATGGAAGGCAACCTGCTCTGTTTCCGCAAATACATTATCTACATTATTATTTAATGTCATTTTCCCGATTATTTTGACCGGTACGATTTCTTCCGGCCAAAGCTTGGTAGGATCAAGAACATCAAAATCAAATTTGAATTCATCTTCCTCATCGATCATTTGAACGCCAAACTCAAACTCAGGGAAGTTCCCGCTATCTATGGCTTCCCAAAGATCTCTGCGGTGGAAATCAGGATCATTCCCGGCAATCTTCTGCGCTTCCTCCCATACAAGAGAATGTACGCCAAGCAAAGGCTTCCAGTGGAATTTCACAAAACGTGCCTTGCCTTCTTCATTTACAAAGCGGTATGTGTGCACGCCAAAGCCTTCCATCATCCGGTAGCTTCTGGGAATTGCACGGTCTGACATGGCCCACATCACCATATGGGCCGATTCTCTATTGTTGGCGACAAAATCCCAAAAGGTATCATGAGCTGTTGAAGCCTGAGGCATTTCATTATGAGGTTCCGGCTTAAAGGAATGAACAAGATCCGGAAATTTGATGGCATCCTGAATAAAGAAAACAGGCATATTGTTTCCGACTAAATCATAGTTTCCTTCTTCCGTATAAAACTTTGTCGCAAATCCCCGCACATCACGGACGGTATCTCCTGATCCGCGCGACCCGGCAACAGTTGAAAACCTTAAGAATACCGGAGTCTTCACAGCAGGATCTGACAGGAATTTCGCTTTTGTATATTCAGTCATAGACTCATAAACTTCAAAATACCCATGTACACCATAACCCCGGGCATGTACAATGCGCTCCGGAATGCGTTCATGGTCAAAGTGAGTCATCTTTTCCCTGAAATGGAAGTCTTCCATTAAAGTCGGGCCGCGAACTCCAGCTTTCAAAGAGTGTTCATCCTCACTTATTCTTAAGCCTTGATTAGTTGTAAGCTTTTTGCCGTCATTATCAGAACGATATGGTTCCAACTGTTCATTTTTACTGTTTTCATTCACTGTTCTTTCATGCTTGTTTTCATTTTTCACTCTTAGTGACCTCCTTGGGATAATCGTGAATGCTTATAAAGCGAAACCTTCATCAGTGCTGGCTGTCTCATCCTCTGCTGATGATTCAAACTAATCGGACTTTTACAGACAGATAATCCCGTTTACACTCTTAGATGACCTAAGACCTTAAAGGGAATTTACTGCCGGTTTAAAACGGGTTATATCTTTGCGCTGATATGTACTGCATACTGCACTTATAGTGCCTGCTATGCAAAACAGAGCTAGTAAACACTTACCCCTAGATATAAAATGTAAACTTTCAAATACATGCAAACATCCTGCATAGCTAAGACAACTGTTTTTAAAATTAATGATTTTCCTTCGATAAAAAGGGTTCATATCAATTGATGGAGAATGTAGAAATAATTGCTTAAAAGGGGGATTTTGTATGTTTTTGACAAAAATACAGCCGAGGGTTTCTGAAACAGATGGAGTCGGACATATTAACAATACGAGCATCCCAGTCTGGCTGGAGGCAGGGAGAGAGGAAATCTTTAAATTCTTCACACCGTCGCTTGATTTTAAGGATTGGAAAATGGTCATTGTTAATTTAAATGCAGATTATGTGGATCAGATTTTTTATGGCAAGGAAGCTTTTGTCTCCACATGGGTGCAGAAAATCGGGAACAGCAGCTTTGTATTATATGAAGAAATCCATCAGGAAGGAAGACTGTGCGTGAAGGCAACTGCAGCGTATGTAAACTTCAATCAGGAAACACAATCGGGCGAACGCATTCCTGAACATATCCGGGTGCTGCTGTCACAGCATCTTTACTGCCAATCAGAGACATCATCGAAATAGATAAAAAGGCGCTTCTCAGGAGAGAACCGCCTTTAAACAATTAAAATTCTTTTTTTGAAAAAGGCAAAAAGAACTTTACGCCCCGTTTATTGAAGGGCAGGATCTTCATATCGGCAGCCATGTGGCTGGCATACCCGGCTAAACAGGTAATGAAGACTCCATCTATGTTCACGGATGCCTGAAATTGATAAGAAATGACTCCAAAGAAAATCAGCCCTATTATAGAATGGGTGTAGCTTCGGTGCGGGACAAAGGAACCAAGAATAATAAAAATCCCCAAAAGCAGCACCCAGTTTTCTTCTAGAGAAATCCCTCCCAGCAATACACCTATACCTGTAAGTGTCAGCATTAGCCTTTGTGTGATAAATGCTGAAAGCAATAAAATGCCTATTCCTGCTCCAATCCCTATTGTCCTGCTATTCCCTGCATAATTAAAACTGCTGTACAAAATCATGGCAAATGCGAGCAGCTGTGCTATGGTTCGAATGAGCTTATGGGAAAATGTGATTTTGTTGCTTAGCTTCCCATCTATATCAATATCTGGCATAAGTCCCGCAGCTGCCCCGATTCCCACGAGCAGCATGGTCTCTGCCGGAGTGCTTTGCAGCGAGTCCGCACAGGCAAAGCCTGCCGCTGCCCCAAGCACCATATGTGCTGTACCGTTCAATTTCTTCACCTTGCTTCTTATGTATGATTCTTGCTGAAAATTTTTCCTTTCTATATTTTATAGGATTTATAGGTATACAGCCACAAGATATTTAAGAAGAGCTCTTTTGTTATATTGATTTTCAATGAATGATTTGAGGCGATTGTTAAATCAGGTTAAATGGTGCGTAGGGTGCGATACTCTTGCACAGCCAATTTGGTTTCGTCCTTAAAAGGCGCTCCTTGCCTTCTAAGGACAAAACATTTCTCAGAGACCAAAATCATGAAGATTTCTAAGCCGGATTCCATATTGCATCCTTATGAGCATAGTAAAAGGGATTCTTATCAAAAAATGTCCCCCTGCAATAGACTGATAGGAAGTATTCTACTCCTCCGCCTCCATCAGGGTACGGGCTTCCTGCTCAGAAATCCTGATAAATACGCATTCTTCCTTTTTCACTTGCCGAAAGTCCACTTCTATTTCCAATAAAAGATAAAATTTTCCGCAAATCCGTACAATTGTATGATCTCCCACGGTAACAAATTTCCCCATACTCATTCTGCTCACATCCTTATAAATAACATGAAATGCTAAGACAAGCAAAAGGGTGTGGACAAGCATCACTGATTTTCATATTTCTTTAAAACTGGCACCAAAAAAAATGGATGAACTGGAACTTACAATGGCATCCGTTTGCTTTTATAATTAAAATAATCTTAATAATCTAACAGGAGGAATCTTAAATGAAAATTGAGTATAAAGTTAATGCCGTCATTACCCCTCTCCAAATGTCAAAGCTGTTTAAAGCGGCAGGGCTTAATCGGCCTTCCGAAGATCTGCCCCGCCTGCAGCGGATGATTGACCATGCCGACATCCTCATCACGGCTTGGGATGACAATCACCTCGCCGGAATAGCAAGGGCCATAACAGATTTCAGCTATTGCTGTTATTTATCAGACCTGGCAGTTGACAAGCACTATCAAAAAAGCGGAATTGGCAGGGAACTGACCCGTCTTGTACAGGAGCAGGCCGGCAAGGAAGCGGCATTATTGCTGCTGTCTTCCCCCATTGCGATGGAATATTACCCGCGAATCGGGTTTGAAAAAGTTGATAATGCCTTCAAGATTCCAAGGGGAAAATAGCATCGGGACAAAAAGCGAAACCATAAGTGAGTGTTTCTCCTCCCTCTCTTATGGTTTTTTTTACAGGAAGCATTTGATAAAACGGAAGCTGTCCCGTTTTGCCTCACCTGATAGATTGCTGGAAATGAAAGAAATTTTCCGGATCATATTTTCTTTTTATTTTCCGGAGCCTGAAGGTATGAGTTCCATAGTACTCCCGTTCATAATCATTCAATTCAGAGTAAGGAAAGTTTGCATACGTGCCTTTCGAGAAGGATCTCATAAATTGAAAACCCCTTCCTACCCATCTTTTGAAAGAGGCTGCATCACGGTCTTTTTCCCATGCTGCTGAAATCCCCATAATATATTGAGCATTCCGGTAATAGAAGGCAGATCCATCAGCACCTGTATCACTGATCACCCCGCCCATGGAGTACATAGAGATCCTGCATTTGCTTTTGTCGGGGCTTCGGTCCACCCATTTCACAAGCTCCCTGGCAGTTTCCCCGGTTATTCTTTGAAATACAAACCTCCCCGTCGATTTGAATTTCATCGGAGGGCCGTACTCTGCTCCTATCGCCCATACCGCTTCAATAAATGGAACACGCTTTATAACAGAATCTGAAGATAGCTCAGGGATAGCTAAAAAATCCTTCAAAATACGCCTGGCCTCTTTTTCGCTGCCATAAAAAAAGCTATTTAAATATGCATAATCTCCGGTAAGCCTGCAAAACAGCTGATTCGCTTATCTGTCCCAGGAAGCCAATCTTTCCAGACATTCAATACATCCACCCTGGAATCAGGCTGCCACCTTAATTGGATAAGCGTTACGTGTCCTGCCTTAAAAATTTTAAAGGTATATGAAACAACGACCCCGAAATTTCCTCCCCCGGCTCCCCGGCATGCCCAAAATAAATTGCTGTGCTGCTTTTCGCTGACAGTCAGGACCTGGCCCTGTGCGTCCACTATCTCTAATTCCAGAAGATTATCAGAGACAAGTCCAAAGAGCCTCATCGAAAGTCCGATTCCTCCGCCAAGCACCAATCCCGATATTCCGACTGAAGGGCATGTCCCTCCTGGAAAACCATACCCTTGTTCACTAAGAACAGAATAAATTTCCCCCAGCCTTGCACCCGCACCTATTTTCACCGTATTGCCAGTTTTATTTATTGAAATTCTGTTAATCATTGAAGTTCAATCACGAGGACGCCATTGGCCGTAGAGTAGCCTTCATAATGATGGCCCCCGGTCAGGATCCGCAATTGTACTTTATTCTTTTTGCACCACTTTATAGCGTTCGCTGCATCCCGTTGGCTATAGCAATATACCAATGCCAGCGGAAACTTATTTTTATCAAGATTATAATCTCTCCGCAGCACATCGTATTCTTTATCTTCCGGCGTAATGACTTTTCCTGTCAGCCCGCTGTAATCCATCCTTTCACCTGCCAGTACGTCTGATATCTTATCCTCCCAAAACCCTCATGAAGGAAATTCTCTTTATATTATGCAAAAAGGACAGGTATGGTGCAGAGCTTGACTCTTTTATACAAAATGCATGATATCGGAAGCTTAGCAGTTTATAATAATGATAGACAGCTCATATTTGGGAGAGACTCTATGAAAAAGAAAAAACGGAAAAAGAAGTCACATACCATCTTTATAATGCTTGCATTATTGGCCGTATTTTTACTGATAAAACAAGTAATTACGAACACTTCAGAAAATACTGTTCCACAAGTGAAACCAGATCCATATGCAAATGTAAAAAAGTATACTCCGCTCATACAGGACGAGCTGGGAAAATACCATCTTCAAAAATATACAGCTGTGCTGATTGCCCTGATGCAGCAGGAAAGCAAAGGCAGAGGCGGAGACCCTATGCAGGCCTCTGAATCGATCGGCCTTGCCCCAAATTCCATCCATGATCCAAAGAAAAGTATAGAGCATGGCATAAAACATTTTCATAGAACCGTGGTTTACGGAAATAGAAAAAAGGTAGATTTTAAAACAATCATTCAAGCCTATAACATGGGAACAGGATACATCGATTATGTTGCGAGTCACGGCGGCAGGCACAGCGAGAAATTAGCCAAGGATTTCTCCATGATCCAAGTGAAAAAGAAGCCGGATCTTTACACCTGCGGAGGAGATAAGAATAATTTCCGCTATCCTTATTGCTATGGAGATTTCACCTACAGCACAAAGGTCGCACAAAACATCCAAGCCCTCGCAAGCAGCCTACCTGCTGCTGCAAAAAGGAAAACCGGCGAGTCCTTTTAGACTGGCCGGTTTTCCTTCACATGCTGATCAAACAACAGGTCCCTCATATGGAATAGATGGCATATTGAGAAAATCATAAGAAGCCGCATCTTCGACTCTCTGCAAATACGCATGCAGTCCCTCAACAAGCATTAAGTTAGGCACACCACTTTTTTCTTTGATTATTATAATCGGTTTCTGCATGGCAAAGGCATACCCAATTTCAAAGGCTGTGCCGCTGTCTGTGCATTTCCCGGTAAAATCATGAATAGCGGCAACAGCATCCGCTCTCCTTAAGAATTTTAAATCCTGCTGAAACGTTGCTTTTCTCCACTCATGCGACCCAAACGCAAGGTGTTTATTTTGATGAAAACGCGCAGAGAAAATATCTGCCACATACGGATTGCGTGATAAGGCATTTTCCAGCCGCTTTACCTTTTCAACCTGCTCCTGATCGAAAAACGGGCTGGCAATGAACACTCTGGCCAGCCTCATTCCTCCTTGCTCCATCTCATTCGCCCCTCGCTGCGCATATTCCAAACACACTTAATATACTATTAAAAAGAACCGATTTTGGCATCATTCAGCAAAACAACAAAAACATCCGGAGCAATCCGCCTATTTAGGCTGAATCACTCCGGACTGATGCGGTTCTTCTATTTATATGGCAAATGTATTTTTTATGATAAAACATGCTCCCAGCCTTTGGATGTTAAAGCAAGGAATCTCACTTCATTTTTATCATCTAAAGCCTTATCAATTTCAATGTATCTTCTTTCCTCAAGATATTTGCGCTGTACCCTTTTTATGACAGCATCAGCGCCGCGAGTATATTCTGTGCGTTCTTTGGTAAGTATTTCTTTTGTTTTCAAATCTTCTTTATTCAACAATTCTTCAGTCAATGATGCAATATAACGGTCATGTTTGAATGATTTAGAATTATACTCAGAATTCATGCTGATCCCTGCCTTCTTTTATAATATTTTCATTAAATTAGTGATTAATTTTTATTTACCCTAAAATACAAAAATATAACAAGATCAGCTAATGCAAATGCAAACTTTAGCATAGAAATTTTCTGGTACATACACGGGCGCTCAGCCTTATATAGAAAAAACCTCCGAACTCCGCGGCTTCTGGAGGTTTTTCCGGCACACACGTTATTTTTTTTTCCGGAAAAACCATTTCATCAGCGGAGGTGTAATAATGGTTGTTGCAAGCACGACAACTACAATCACTGCAAACATTTCCTTTGAAAGCAGCCCTGCTTCCAAACCGATAGAAGCCATGATTAGTGCCACTTCTCCCCGCGACACCATTGCTGCTCCAATCCCCAGTGAGCTGCTCCACCCAAATCCGGCTATTTTGGCACCCAGTGATGCACCAAGGAGTTTTGTGAAAATAGCTAGCAGGCTTAAGAGTACAATCAGGACCAGGTTTTCCTTTAAACCGGAAAAATCCGCAGCCACTCCTATCGATGTAAAAAACACAGGCACAAAAAGAGAGTAGCCAATCGTTTCAGCCTTTTCAAAAACCTCTTGCTTAAACTTTGTCACGCTGATCGAAACACCGGCAATGTATGCTCCAATGATAGCAGCCACACCTGTATATTCAGCGGCAAAGGCGTAAACAAAGCATAAAATCAGGGCTGATGAAATGACAGTTTCCGTTACTTTTATTGATGCGAATTTATTCATAAACCAAGGAACTGCCTTCCAGCCGAATAGGATGGCACCAGCAAAAAATAATACCTTTTTGAAAATCACCGCAGACAGGCTCACATCTCCTCCTGCAAAGCTCATCAAAAATGCCAGCGCAATAATTACGGCCACATCATCAATTACCGCTGCACCCAAGATCACGGTTCCTTCCCTGGTTTGCAGCTGGTTCATTTCCTTTAGCGCTTGCACAGAAATGCTGACGCTGGTTGCCGAAAGCAATAGGCCTAAAAACCAGGATTCCATTACTGTCAAATGCATAAAGACTCCAGCGAAGTACCCTAAAACGAGCGGAACAATGATGCCCCCGAAGCCGACGAGAAGAGATGCCTTCCCGCTTCGCTTAAACTCCTGAACGTCTGTTTCAAGTCCGGCAAGAAACATCAATAAAATGACGCCAATCTGGCTGAACTCCTCAAGAGCTTTCGTTTCAGTTATCACTCCCAAAAGAGAAGGCCCAAGAACGATGCCAATCAAAAGCTTGCCAAGAACAGACGGCTGGCCAAGCCTGACACTTACACTTCCTGCAATCTTTGATGATATTAAAATAATGGCTAATTGAAGAATTAACACGATAAAATCCCGCCTCTCCTAATCATATGATTTGCAGCATTGACAAAAAAACACAAAAAAAGCCTGCCTCCAAGGGACATAACAGTCCCTTGGCGACAGGCTCCTCCGAGTTCGTTTTATATTTGATTACTTATAGTGTACCATATTTACAGGCAAAAATCTGCTGTAAAAGTGGATAAAGTAAAGCTTTCATCAATGGAGTTAGAGTTCCCTTTCCCGCTGAAGGCTAGCTGAATCAGGCAGTTATCCGCCACTTAGACTTCTTCAATACTCTTGATTCGGGGGTTTACTGACAGTTAAACCGGATGAACCAAAAAACGCGGAATTCCCGCGTTTCTTAGGATTGGGGCCATTGACAGCCCCTCCCGTATCAATCTGCCTGCTTCATCGTTTTTATTGCTCGCTTGATTTTCTTCTGATAACTAAAGCTGATCCAAGCACAAGCATGGCCGCAATGGAAACTTCAATCCACGGCATTTGAGAATCAGTGGTTTCACTCGCACCCCTGCCGCCTGTATGAGGCATTCGGCCAGGCATGGTTGTGCCGGTAAAGAAGCCTTAGCAGCTGTATGCTTTGCATGTTATTTTAAAACAATAAATTCCTCAGCCTGGCTTTTCTTCATGTCTTTCAGTTCGCGGTAAGTGAAATAGATCAGTGTTTCTCCCGTGTTCTGGAGCTTTCCTACATAAAAATTGACCGTTTTTATATAAGAGTTTTCATCCATATTCTGTGCGTCCTGCATAGTTTTTATATTGCCGTCTTCCACTTTCCATGCTTCTCCTGACCAGGGGCCAGTTATGGCCTGCTCACTTGATGCTTTAATATCTCCAGCATAGGCAAGCACACCGTATTTTGTTTTAACTGTATTGGCTTTCAGGTCAAATACAGCGGTTTTGAAAGATGAATCAGGTGCAGATACGGTCAGCTTGTCACCCTGCCTTGTAATTTCAATGGAAGTTTCCCCTTTTTTTATCATCTCGGAATTATTTTGAGAGTCAAGCAGAAGCTGGTATTCCTCCTCGCTGATCCCCAATTTAGGGCTGTAGGGAAGCTCTTTGCCTTCTTTCATATTTTTTTCGGTATAGGCCGTGAACCATGCTTTATTTTCAGCAATGCTGCTTGCATTTTCTCCGTAATTGCAAGCACCTTCCTGCCTGTTTCAGGATCCATCCCTATTCCCTTAATATCTCCGTTTGTTTTTTCTTCTTTCAGATAAGCCAGAACAGGTTTGCCCGAAATATCCTCTTTGGGTTTAATATCTGCAGGCTCTTCCTTGTTAATTGCTTTTTCCGCTTTTACTTCACCCTGCACCTCTTTGCTTTTGGGCGCTTTCTCACCTTCTGAGGAATGTGAGCAGCCTGCCATCAGCAAGGAAAACATAATGAAAGCCAATTTCTTCAAGGATATTGCCTCCTTACGTAAATTATGAATTATTCTGCCGACGTTATTTTACCCATTTTATTCCTTTTTAAACAAAATATAAAAATCCAGTAATGAAATTAGCATCCGTTGTGGAGGCACATCGCTAGTTATATTGGCGGGGGAATTTTCATTTCGCTCGAATGAAGGATGAAAAAGCTCTAATGAGGTTGGATTTTGCTCTAATCAATGCAGAATTGGCTCGAATCGAGGCTGATTCGGGTGCAATTATCCAATAAAATGGAAATTAAAATCCGTTGTGGGGGCCCTACACCAGTTATTTTAGAGGGGGAACTGCCATTTCGCTCGTAAGAAGGTTGAATAGGCTTTAATGAGGTCGGATGTAGCTCCAATCAATGGGGAAATGGCTCTAATCGAGGCTGATTCTGATGCGATTAACCAGCGGCTGTTTTTGATGAATCACCCTTTGACATATCGTTAAAAATCGATATAGAATATAGGCATGAAGCATATAGATATTTTCAAAGCACTATCTAATGAAACCCGTCTTAACATTTTAAAATGGCTGAAAGAGCCTGAAAAGAATTTCCCAAAGCAGCAAGCGCACCTGTCCAAGGAGGCCAGTATTAAAGGCGGTGTGTGTGTAGGGGACATCCAGGACAAGGTGAATTTATCACAGTCAACTGTCTCCCACTATTTATCCTTGATGCAAAAGGCAGGCTTGCTTGAAGCAGTCCGGTATGGGCAATGGACATACTATAGGCGCAATGAAGAAACAATAAAGAAGGTTGCAGAATTCTTGGAAAAAGACATGTAAAAACTCTTTTTAAAAAAAGACACAGTTAATCTAGCCTGCTGACTTCCGCTTCAGCAGCATTTTCCGCGGACGGTCCGGGAGCTTGCGGGATCTCACTTAACCCGCTTTTCCCGCACCTCTGATTCATTCCCATTAGGCCAAAATCAGTATGGAGCATTAATAGAGCCATAAAAAAGAGTTTTTTTTTAAACCGAAATATCTATAATTCTAGATATTTAATTTCAACGAGGTGACAATAAATGAAATCATTTTTTATCTATATCATAGCTATCATTGCAGGCATGTCGTTAAGCTTTGAAGCAGCTATTGGAGGCACATTGGGGAAAACCATAGGGGAATTAGAAAGCACATATTATATCTTTATCATTGGTGCAATGGCGACATTTTTACTTGTACTGTTTTTCGGAAAAGGAGATGCACTCCAGATTCTTAAAGTGCCCAAGTGGAACTTATTGGGGGGCATGCTTGGTGTTGTTTACCTTGCCCTGCTTGTAATAAGCGTCACATTAATTGGTGTAGGCGTCTCCGTAACATCTGTAATTATCGGGCAGATTATGATGAGCATCATCATTGAGCATTTTGGTTTATTCGGCTCTTCCAAAATAAAATTTAATGCAAACAGGCTCACAGCTATTGTCTTATTAATCGCATCATTATTTCTGATCATCTAGGAGGGAACACACTATGAATAGCCTCATCGTCATTATACCCATACTGGCAGGAATCGGTTTAAGTATTCAGTCAGCTATAAATGGTACCTTGGGAAAGAAAGCCGGTACAATTGAAAGTGCGTTTTTCACGTTTTTTACAGGCGCCATTATCTTGACCATTGTGGTGAATTTCATTGGCAGCGGCATATCCTCCAAGTAACCGAGGTGCCAAAGTGGCAATTGATATGCGCAATTTTCGGTGTCATATATTTATCTTTAATGGTGCTTGCCGTTCCTAAAATCGGCGTCACAGCTGCCGTTGTTTCCGTCATTATTGGCCAGCTGGCCGCAAGTATGCTGATAGATAATTTCGGCTGGTTTGGAAGTGAAACCATTCACTTTGATTCAAAGCGATTTTTTGGAGTATTATTAATGATTGCAGCCCTTTACTTCGTTTTCAAAGGAAATCAGGGAGCATCTGAAACGAAAAACTCTGTTAAATAGCCAATATGTTTAAGCCTAACTCTATGGATTCAGGCTTTTTTAGTCTTGGCTCTGCTAAGCCTGTTGATTTCCGCTTCAGGCGCTGTCAGGATCCTCTGCCTGGTCTCCCTCAACCCGCTTTTCCTGCAGGAATCTTGCACTTAATGCTCTGATCAAACAGCTTTAACAGAGCCTGCAATTTAAAAAAACCAGCAAGCTATAGATGGAAGCCAGCCGGTTTTTGTATGCCTAGTTTTGGTATCTTTTTTTATTGCTGGTTATCTGACTCTTCTTCCTGGTCAAGTTGTCTCAAGTATTCAAAAAATCCTGAGTATACCTGTGAAGCCATTCCTGCACTATGATTTTCAAGATCGATTATATTTTCATCTGGTATATATAACATATACATATACATCCCTCCCTCCCTTCCTTTCTTCATGAAACTTCATTCATGCGCCTGCAGGATGGGGACCCCATGCATCATAGAAATCTCGATGTAACACACCTATTTATGCGAGTATATTACACCAAGGCCGTGATCCCGCCATCCACATTAAGGATTTGTCCAATCATATAATCAGAAGCACTTGATGCTAAATAGATTGCTGCTCCTTTTAAGTCATTTTCATTTCCATACCGGCGCGCGGGTACTCCTGATAACATACTGTGTTTATTTTTCTCCAAGATGTCCTTGGCAATTTTTGTCGGGAAAAATCCTGGTGCGATTGCATTCACTTGTATTCCGTATTTGGCTAATTTCACACTCAAATCCTTAGTAAAGGTGATCACTGCGCCTTTGCTCGTATTATAGGCGATAGCTTCCATTACTTCTGGAGGTGTCCCGCCATATCCAGCTATTGATGCAATGTTGATTATTTTCCCATTTCCTTGTTTCTTCATGATTTTTGCTGCTGCCTTGGAAAACAAAAAGGTTCCGTTCACATTGACATCCATTACCTTTTTCCACTTGTCCAAAGGAAGCTCATCTACAGGCGCAAGCCAGGATATTCCGCTGTTGTTCACAAGAATATCAAGGGTGCCAAACGTGCTGATGGTTTCATTGATCACTCTTTCAATATCTTCTTCATTTGATACATCGCAGCTGGAGGAAATAGAAGTTCCACCCATCTCTACTATTTGGCTGCTCACTTCCTTGCAAGCCTCCAAATTCCGGGAGCAAACGACAATATTTGCTCCTGCTTCAGCAAGGGCAAGTGCGATTTGTTTTCCAAGACCTCTTCCACCGCCTGTCACAATGGCGGTTTTTCCTGTTAAATCGAATAAATTGTTCATGATGCTAACCATTCCTCCCCCATCTTTTCATTTGCAAAATGATAAACTCATAATTTCGATATCCTATACCATATGCAAAATAATCAAAAGCGTATGGACAAGTATTTAGATTTTATTGAAATCCGCATCTTCGGGATAACGTTTTAAGCATCAGGTGCTTGCAGCGGTAAATCTGCTTTTACTCTTTCTTCTGCAATCATCTGCAATCCTCTCCTCGGCCTCAATGTGATAGAAGGAAACGGCTTCACCTCATGATGGTCCGGGGCAAGCCTTAACCGGTACCGCTGTGCATTCCTCCTTTAGCTGAATCCTCTTACTCATGGTATGGAGAAGAAAGCATTTGGCTTGTACGATTGCTTATAAAAAAAATTAAATTATCAGCATGCTGCATTTTTCCCGCACAAAAATAAGCTGCCTAGTCATACTAGACAGCCCTTACTTTAATCATGCAATCAAACTGCATCAGGATAACTGATTGAAATGCTTTTGAACATATACATTTACTTTTTCAGGGGCTTCGATATGGATGAAGTGGCCTGCATCCGGGATGATATGGACATTCGCATGCGGCAGTCCCTCTTTTTGAAGCTTGCCGGCAAATTTGCTGGAAATATACCGGTCCTTCTCTCCCCATAGTATCGTTGCCGGATTTTTGATTTTCTGCAATTTTTCTTTATAGTTCTTCACCGTATCCAAATTTCCTGACCGGTATAAATCCAGGATAACCTGCCCGGATTCTGGGGTTTGAAAGACTTTAAAGAAGTCGTTCAGCGTTTCGTCATCACTATTAGGAATCTCCTTTTTCATGGTTTCAAGGAACTGTGCACGATTTGACATGCCTTTAATGGACGCCTCTCCTTTTCCCGGAGTTCTCCATATCCTGGCAAGATCGTGCCACATGTATTCATCTGAAATCGTTGAATCTGTGACAATCAGGCTTAAGATGCGTTCAGGATGGTCACATGCCCACTTCAGCCCAATCAGGCCTCCCCAGTCATGCACGACAAGATGCAGGGAATCTATTTTCAGCAAAGCTGTGAACTCGGTAACAAATTGATCAAAACGCTCCCATGTTGAGGGTTGATCAAATTTTCCGCTGTCTCCAAAGCCCGGCAGATCAGGGGCGTATACTTTATACCCGCATGACACAATCACAGGGATGATACTCTTCCATAGCAGTGCTGATTCAGGAACTCCATGCAAAAGCAGGACTGGAGGGGCATCTTCTCTTCCCTTTTCAATATAAGCTACTTTCTTGCCTTGCATATTTATAAATTTCTTATCCAAACCTTACACTCCCCGTCAGCATCAGATTTTAAAATCTTGAGGTCTCGTCCATATTCTCTGTCTTCCGCACTCTCTACCTTATGTGTATGCACGCTTCCTTTAACTGATTGTGCACTTCTCCTTTTTTCTGAAGGCGTTAAGATTTTTAGCCGGAAAAGCATTATTTTTGGGCTTCCGGCCGCTTCTATTGAAGAAATTCCCCTGAATGAACGGGTTTGAACCGTTTTATATGTTGTTTACACTTAACTTTTCACCCATTAAATGGGTAGTGCCAAATCAGCTGTGATTCAATCCAAATGCACGTTCTTTCGAGCCAAATCTAGCCTGATTCGAGCGAATTGCTATAAAATATGAGCGAAATGCTTGCACCCCTCCCGTCTTCCTCAAAGAGCAGCAAAAAAGAGCTATCAGAAAGACAGCTCCCAATTACAGAGAATGCTAAACAATCAGCTTGGCATTCTCCCATATTCTCGATAAAGATGTTGCGTCACCGTTCACTTTCAGCAAAAACACATCTGGATTTCCAAGCTTCTTCCAGTCTTCAAACCCAAATGCGGGCAGATAATGCTTAATCATCAGTGACATTAAATTTCCGTGAGTGACAATCAAAATATGTTCTGCATCACTTTTCAAAGCATCTTCCACGACAGCAGTCCCGCGCGTCATTGCTTCACGGCTGGATTCCCCGCCTTCCAGCTTAACTTCTAAATCCGTAAAAGATGATTCCAATTTATTTAGCCAATCAGGCAAATTTCCGCCGCCTAAAATTCTCTCTGATAGTCTTTCATCTATTTCTATCTCCAGGTTTCTTTTCTCAGCCAGCGGACCAGCCGTTTGAACCGCCCGCAAAAAAGGGCTCGAGATAATCCTGTCAATACTCACACCAGAGAGCGCAGCCGACAAGTGGCTTGCCTGGTCCTGCCCACGGTCTGTAAGCCGGGCATCATAGGCTTGCCCTTCCGCTTCCGCATGCCTTACGAAATAAACGTTCTTTTCCATAGTTCCCCCTAAAAATCCTGACATGATGTAATTTTCGCCATTCAGATGGGAAATCCCTTTTTCAAGGCAGGTTTGAGCTCCCCATTAAATATCGGTCCACCTCGCGTGCAGCTTCACGGCCTTCCTGGATGGCCCAGACAATCAGGCTTTGCCCGCGTCTCGCATCTCCTGCAGCAAAAACGCCTTCCACATTCGTCCGGTAATCTCCGTGAGCCGCTTCTGCTTTTTGCCCGCTTGCATGTACTCCGAATGCGTTAAGCAAGGGCTGGCTCGTGCCTTCAAATCCAATGGCAATAAAAACATACTGTGCATCCCAGACCTTTTCAGTACCAGGGATTTCCCTGTAGAAATAGGACCCGTTTTCTTCAATGATTCTTTCCATCTGGGTCGTATGAAGCTCCTTCACATGCCCATTTTCATCTGCTATGATTTTCTTTGTCCCGATTTCATATTGCCGCGGATCTCTGCCAAAGCCAGCTTCCGCTTCTTCATAGGCATAATCAAGAGTGAACACATTGGGATAAGCAGGCCACATATTTTCCGCCGCCCGCACTGCAGGCAAAATAGGATGCTTCCCAAATTGGACAACACTGCGGCATTTTTGACGAAGAGCGGTGGCAACACAGTCTGCGCCCGTATCTCCGCCGCCTATGACAATCACATCTTTGCCTTCTGTGTTAATGAACTGGCCATCCGCAAAATCAGAATCCAGCATGCTTTTTGCAGTGCCTGTCAAATAATCCATGGCAAAATGAACACCTGCTGCTTCACGGCCCTCTATCACTAAATCACGCTGCTTTTGAGCACCGGTACAAAGAATAACGGCATCATATTGCTCCTTTAACTCTTCTGCAGAAATATCCTTGCCAACTTCTGTGTTTGTAATAAAATCGATGCCTTCCTGCTTCAATAAAGAGATGCGGCGCTCGACGATATGTTTCTCAAGCTTCATGTTCGGGATGCCGTACATCAATAACCCACCGGCACGGTCCGAGCGTTCGTAAACAGTGACAGCGTGCCCAGCCTGGTTCAATTGGTCGGCGCTGGCCAGTCCTGCAGGTCCCGAACCTATGATAGCCACCTTTTTGCCCGTGGAGATCTTTGGAATCCGCGGTGTGATCCAGCCATTTTCAAAGCCTTTATCTATAATGGCCCGTTCAATGTTTTTTATCGTGACGGCAGGATCAGTAATAGAAAGAGTGCAGGATCCTTCACAAGGTGCAGGACATACCCGGCCAGTGAATTCAGGAAAGTTGTTTGTTTTCAAGAGCCTGCTGAGCGCTTCCTTCCAGTGTCCCCGGTACACTAAATCATTCCATTCAGGTATCAGGTTATGAATGGGGCAGCCCGTTGTAACTCCTGCTGCTTCCATTCCCATATGGCAAAAAGGAGTGGCACAATCCATACAGCGGGCTCCTTGTCTTGCTGCCATTTCATCCGGAATGGGAGAGACATATTCATTCCAGTCATTCAGCCTGGCTATTGGACCCCGTTCCGGCCCCTTTTCACGGGGATATTCCATAAAACCTGTTGTTTTTCCCATCTTCTCTCCCCCTTTTCTTACTGCATCACCACTCCAAGAGTGTCAGGCGATGCCTTTTTTATTTTTTTAGAATGAAGATGAAAAGCGTTCAGCCGGGCCTGCTCATCTGAAGCACCCGCTGACTTTTGTTCGGATATGCTTTCCATCATGCGTTTATAATCTTTAGGAATGACTTTAACAAAATGGGCTGAAGCTTCTTCCCAATTTTCCAGTACATATAAAGCCTTTGAACTCTCTGTATAAAGGAAGTGCTTTATGATCAGCTCCTTTAATTCATTCAGTTCCTTTTTATCCGTCAATTTTTCAAACTCAATCATTTCCATATTGCATAATGAGTAAAATCCTTCTTTATCATCAGGAAGTACATACGCTATACCGCCAGACATTCCTGCAGCAAAATTTTTGCCGGTGTCACCCATAATGACGGCCCGGCCGCCGGTCATATATTCGCAGCCATGATCACCGATTCCTTCAACAACCACATCCGCTCCGCTGTTTCTGACTGCAAAGCGCTCGCCTGCACGGCCATTGAGATACGCTTCCCCGCCAACAGCTCCGTACAATGCCACATTTCCGGCAATCACATTGCCTCCAGCAAATTGTTTGGAGGAAGAAGGAGCGCTGACTGCCAGTTTTCCTCCTGATAAGCCTTTTCCAAAATAATCATTCACATCACCTGTGACAATCATGGTCATTCCTTTTGGCACAAAGGCACCAAAGCTTTGTCCGGCTGACCCTTTAAACCGGAGTTTTATAGTATCGTCCGGAAGCCCTTCTTCACCGTAGCGCTTTGATATCTCGCTGCCCGTAATCGTACCAGCCACACGATTCACATTGGTAATGGAGTAGGAGCCCTCAAACGGAACCCCTTCACTAAGTGCCCTCTCCACCGCAGGAAGGATTTCCTTCATATCAAGAGAATCATCGATGCCATGGTTTTGAGGGGTTTTAAATGTGCGTGCTCCCTTAGGCTGATACAGCAGTGCCGATAAGTCGAGGTACTTTGCTTTCCAGTGCGACTTAGTACGTTCACTGACAGTAAGGACATCTGTGCGGCCGACCATATCTTCAATCGTTCTAAAACCAAGCTCCGCCATGATCTCGCGCACTTCCTCAGCAACAAAACGCATGTAACGGACAATATGCTCCGGATCTCCGGCAAACTTTTCACGGAGCTCAGGATTTTGTGTGGCAACGCCCACAGGACATGTATCCAAATGGCAGGCACGCATCATGATACAGCCCATTACAACAAGAGGAGCTGTTGCAAATCCGAATTCTTCCGCACCGAGCAGCGCTGCCATCACCACATCTTTCCCTGTCATGAGCTTGCCGTCCGTTTCAAGAACCACCCTGTCCCGCAGCCCATTCAGCATCAGTGTCTGGTGAGCTTCAGCAAGCCCAAGCTCCCACGGCAGACCCGTATGCTTGATGCTCGTTTTTGGAGAAGCCCCAGTTCCGCCGTCATAGCCGCTGATCACGATTACATCTGCAGCACCCTTGGCCACTCCGGCCGCAATCGTTCCGACGCCAGCCTTGGCTACAAGCTTCACACTGATCCTGGCTGCACGATTTGCATTTTTCAAGTCATGGATAAGCTGCGCCAAATCTTCGATCGAGTAGATATCATGATGCGGCGGAGGCGAAATCAGCCCTACTCCAGGCGTTGATCTGCGCACATCTGCGACCCATGGATAAACCTTGCTTCCAGGAAGCTGCCCGCCCTCGCCAGGCTTTGCTCCCTGAGCCATTTTAATCTGCAGTTCATCCGCATTAACAAGATAGTGGCTGCTCACTCCAAAACGGCCTGAAGCAATTTGCTTGATAGCGCTTCTGCGGTTATCTCCGTTTTCATCAGGGTAAAACCGCCTTGAATCCTCTCCGCCTTCACCGCTGTTGCTTTTGCCTCCGAGGCGGTTCATCGCAATCGCCAGCGTCTCATGCGCCTCTTTGCTCAATGAACCAAATGACATAGCTCCTGTTTTAAAACGCCGCACAATGGAGCTGACAGATTCTACTTCATCAATTGGCAAAGATTGCTGTGCTTTTTTATAGGAAAATAAATTGCGCAGAAAACTCATCCGCTCTTCATCCGCTAAATGTGAAAATTGCTTAAATAAGTGGTAATCTCCTTTGCGGCATGCCCACTGCAGGGTATGAATGGTCTTCGGATTAAATGCATGGTGCTCCCCCGATTTTCTCCATTGGAAATCGCTGCCCGATTCCAGCGTCTCTTCATAATGATGAACATACGCTTGATGATGGCGTCTCAGTGCCTCTTCCTCAATTGTTTCCAGGCCGATTCCGCCAAGCTGTGAAGCCGTGCCGCTGAAATACTTTCCAATCACATCGGCGCTGATTCCAACAGCCTCAAAAATCTGGGCGCCGCGGTAGCTTTGCACGGTGGAAATCCCCATCTTGGACATCACTTTAATAACGCCCTCCGTGATTCCCCAGATATACTGGTGGACGCTGTCTTCATAACGAATAGGAAGACTTCCCCCGCTCGCAGCCTGCTTATATGAAGCAAAAGCAAGGTAAGGATAAATAGCATCTGCACCGTATCCGATCAGTGCCGCAAAATGATGCACCTCCCTCACTTCTCCCGATTCTGCAATAATGCTTGCTTTCGTACGGATGCCGAGGCGCACAAGATGCTGGTGAAGCGCACTTACAGCAAGTATTGGAGGAAAAGCTGCCTTCCTCTTATTCATGCCCCGGTCTGAGAGAATCAAGATACTTGCACCTGCAGCAATGGCTTCCTCCGCAGTGCTAAGGATGTGTTCAAGCTCCATTTCCAAATTTTCTGAAAAAACAGCAGAAATTGTGACGCTTTTAAAATCAGGCCATTCATTTTCCTTTATCGCTTCAAACTGGCTGGCTGATAATACGGGGCTTTCAAGCTGAATTCGGCGGCAGTTCCTCTCATCAGGATGAAGCAGATCACCTTCCTGGCCTAAGTAGGTCACAGCAGATGTAACAATCTGCTCGCGGATGGAATCGATCGGCGGATTGGTTACCTGTGCAAACAATTGCTTGAAGTAATTAAACAGCGACTGTGGCTGGTCTGACAAAACAGCAAGAGGCATGTCATTCCCCATGGAACCAAGCGGGTCTTTTCCTTCTGCTGCAAGAGGGATCAGATACTTATTGATATCTTCATAGGTATAGCCGAAAGCCCTTTGGCGCTCAAGTATGTCTGAAACTTCTATTTCCTCCGCTTCATGTGATCCCTCAGGCAATTTTACAATCTGTTCGTCAAGCCATTGCTGATAAGGATGCTCGGCTGCCATTTCTGATTTGATTTCTTCATCAGAAATAATCCTCCCTTTCTCCAAGTCAATCAGGAGCATTTTCCCTGGGCTTAATCGTTCTTTGTAAAGAATATTTTCCTGTTCCAAGTCAAGGACGCCAACTTCAGAAGAGAAAATAATGTAGTCATCTTTTGTTACATAATAACGTGCCGGGCGCAATCCGTTCCGGTCAAGCATAGCGCCGATTTGCTTTCCATCTGTAAAAGAAATCGCTGTCGGTCCGTCCCATGGCTCCATCAGCATGCTGTGATATTCGTAAAACGCCCTCTTTTCCTTAGAAATATGGGGGTTCTCAGACCATGGCTCCGGGATTAGCATCATGGCTGCATGTGCAGGCTTGCGGCCGGACAAAATGAAAAATTCCATGGCATTGTCTAGAATCGAGGAATCGCTGCCGCTTGTATCAAGGATAGGAAGAACCTTTTTCAGGTCTTCGCCAAACGCTTCTGAAACAAATTGCCTTTCACGGGCCTTCATCCAATTTATATTGCCTCTCAGCGTATTGATTTCGCCATTATGAATCAGGTAGCGGTTTGGATGTGCTCTTTCCCAGCTCGGGAAAGTATTTGTACTAAAGCGGGAATGTACTAAAGCAAATGCTGAAACAAAATTCCGATCCTGCAGATCCAGGTAAAATGCATCCACCTGTTCTGGAGTCAGCAAGCCTTTGTACACAATCGTGCTGCTTGAAAAACTGGCACAGTAAAAAGTCCTTTCCTGCTTAAGGGCCCACTGCTCTGCCTGCTTTCTAATGATGTATAATTTACGTTCAAACTGCAGTCCTTCCTCGATATCCGGGCTTTTCCCGATAAAAACCTGGCGAATAAAGGGGGTGCTCATTCGCGCAAGTTTCCCGACTTTTCTGAAATCAACAGGCACAGTTCTCCATCCAAGCACCAATTGTCCTTCTTGTTTAATATAGGCATTGATTTTCTCTTCAATTTCACCTTGTTTTTTGTCATCATTAGAGAAAAACAGCATGCCTACACCATAGCTTCCCTGTGGAGGAAGGTTTATTTCCGGACAAGCCAAGCGGAAAAACCGGTCTGGAATCTGCACCATCAATCCGGCTCCATCCCCTGTATGCGGGTCACTTCCCTGACCGGCGCGATGGTCTAATTGACGAAGCATTTGCAGTCCTTTTTCAACAATGTCATGTGTTTTATCGCCTTTTATATGGGCATATAAGCCGATTCCGCATGCATCATGCTCAAATTCAGGGCGGTAGAGTCCTTGTTCTTTTGGCATTTGATTGTACGTCAATATGATCTCCTCCGTTCGTTTGCTTTCAGGCGCAATTCTTTTGTTCATTATAGGGTGTTATTATTGATATAAACAATATATAATTTAGATTAAAATAATCTCGTTTCAAGATGAGTAGGGAGGCAGAATCAATGGAATTGAGGCAATTACGCTATTTTATCGAGGTAGCAGAACGGGAGCATGTATCAGAAGCCGCCGTGCATCTTCATGTTGCCCAATCCGCAATAAGTCTTCAGATATCGAAATTGGAGACTGAACTTGGCGTGCAGTTATTCGAACGGGCTGGAAGAAATATCAAACTCACCCACATCGGCAAGATTTTTCTGCATCACATCAAAACAGCCATTAAAGCGATTGACTACGCCAAAGGGCAGGTGGATGAATACTTGAACCCTGAGCATGGCACGATTAAAATCGGCTATCCGACAAGCCTTGCCAGCTACCTGCTGCCCACCATCATATCTGCTTATAAAAATAAGCAGCCAAGCGTTTCCTTTCATCTGCATCAGGGTTCTTATTCTTCGCTGATTGAATCCGTGAAAAACGGGGATATCGATTTAGCCCTGCTCGGCCCTGTCCCCCCAGAGGATGACGAAATTAACACCCGCATATTATTTACAGAAAACCTGTCAGCATTAGTGCCTATCAATCATCCCCTTGCTGAAAAGAAAAGCCTGGCTCTAAGTGAGCTTCGCAACGATGATTTTGTGCTGTTTCCTGCGGGTTACGTGCTGCGGAGAATCGCAGTGGAAGCATGCAGGCAAGCAGGTTTCACGCCAAAAACAGCTTCAGAAGGGGCAGACATGGATGCCATCAAAGGGCTTGTGTCAGCAGGAATGGGCGTCAGTATTCTTCCAGATGGAACCTTTTACGACTCCACCCCGCGTTTTACCGCAAAAATTCCAATCGAAGCTCCCCAGGTAAGGAGAACAGTTGGGATCATCACGCCTAAAACCAGGGAACTCGCTCCATCAGAAAAAGATTTCTATCTTTTCATCAAGGAATTTTTCACCGTGCTGGAGCATTACCAATAACAAGCTGCCGGATCTCAACAAGCTTTGTTATTGGTTTTCATAATAGCGGGAAAGCTCTACAACCATGGCTCCCATTCTTTCCTTCTCTGGCGCCAGCACCCGCTCTATTCCTTCTTCCTTCAATGCGGCCGCTGTGACCTTGCCGACTGCGGCGGCCATTGCATGTGTGCCAAAGGCATGTACAAGCCCCTCTAAACATCCTTCTTTTCTGGCAAAATCAAAAAGAGAAGAAACCTGTATGGCAGTTGTGAAACAAACCGCATCCATTTCGCCCCTTATCAGCTCACTGCACAATTTTCCCACTGTTTCCCGCTCTGGAGCAATATGCTGATAAGGAAGAATCTGCATCACAGAGGCTCCGTTATCTTCCAGAAAAGAGATAAGGGAGGGAGCCTTCTCGCCGTGCAGCTGAACCATGACCTTTTTTCCTTTAAAATCAAAGCTTTTCAGCGCCTGGACCAGCCCCCTGGTCGTTCCGTCGCTGTCCCCAGCAGTAATATCAATACCCAGCTTCTTTAAGACACTTGCAGTTTTATAGCCCCGGGATGCCACATTTGTTTCTCGGACAGCCTGCAAAAACTGTTCCTCCATATCCATCTTCCCGGCTATCTTTATTAACGTTTCAATGCCTGCTCCTGTTGTGAATATAGACCAGTCCGCCTGAAAATCAATAAAAGACATAATATGTGGTGCTGTTTGTTCTTCTGCTAAAAAAATCGTACCCTGCAGAGACCGGACAACTGGGATTCCTCCCTGTTTTTCAATCAGCAAGCTCATTTCCTCTGTCTTCCGCGAGCCTCCGATGGCAACTTTCCTGCCGGCTAATCCTTTCCCCATTGTTCTCCCTCTTTCCGTATGAAATTGATTTTGTAATCCATTATAGCGGATAGGAATAGTAAAGAAACAGCTATTTTTCTAAATGATTCACAGACGCCGCTAAACGGTATACATTTTGATAGATTTGGAAATAATGCACGACAAGAAGATAAATAGAGGAGTGGAAAAACAATGCTATCTTATCAGGAAATGCTAAAAGAAGTGAATAAATTAAGCACCTTCGGAAACATTGTACTGTTTCATGGAAACTTTCACATTTGGCTTGCCAATAACGGACTATATTATTATCGTGACACCAGCTTTGACAGTGAGCTGATTCATCTGCCACATTGCAAAACCGGCAGGGAATCATGCTTATGCTATCTTAGCTACCCAAACAGAATCTCTTTTCGTTCTCCTAGCGCCGTCTGTGATTTTGTATATTTTAATAGGATGAAAAAAAGCGCGAAAACTAAGGTTTCCCTTTAAACTCCTAAAGTCTATCTTTTAAAAAAACTACATGAAATCTTAACAATTGCCTTCTTTCACATATGATATTCTGTTAAAAAAGGAGGCACCGAATGAGCGAACATATCATTGCATTTATATTAGGGATAGTAGAAGGCTTAACCGAATTTCTGCCTGTATCATCGACCGGCCACTTGATTCTTGCTGGCCACTTGCTTGGATTCAAAGGACAAAAGGCGAATACCTTTGAAGTGATCATCCAGCTGGGATCAATGCTGGCCATATTAGTTTTATACTGGAGAAGGTACCTCTCCCTGCTGAATTTCAAAACGATCGGAAAGCCCGAGAAAAAACTGGATCTTATACATATACTATTAGGAGTTATACCCGCCGCTTTAGCCGGTCTTTTGCTTCATGATTTTATCAAAACCAAGCTGTTCTCTCCCAGTGTAGTCGTCGTCAGCCTGGTTGCAGGAGCCATTTTAATGATTTTTGCCGAAAAAAAGCATGGCAGATTCACAGCTGGAACAGTGGACGAGCTTACCTATAAACAGGCATTGGCCATTGGCCTGTTTCAATGCCTCGCCGTTTGTCCCGGATTCTCCCGTGCCGGCTCCACCATATCAGGAGGCCTGCTTGCAGGGGCAAACCATAAAACATCAGCGGAATTTTCTTTTCTAGTCGCGCTTCCCATCATGGTCGGTGCAACAGGGCTTGATTTAATCAAAAGCCTGGACTTTTTGCACGCAAGCGACATTCCCATGTTTTCAATTGGCTTTGTTACTGCATTCATTATAGCCATGCTGGTCGCGGTCGTCTTTCTTAAATTAATCGGAAAAATCGGCCTGAGCATCTTCGCTTATTACCGGATTCTCCTGGCCATAGTATTTGCTATTTTTATTTTATAGAGAGATGCGGAGCAGGCTGCACGATTCTTCCCGTAAGTTGCACGATTTTCATAGAAAGTTGCATGATTTGGACTTCTGTCAATAAAGTAGACACTTATATGCCAGGTAGAGGCGTACTTTTTTCTTCCGCGCTTCGTTTTCACTCCGCTTGGAGGCCTCTGCCTGAAGGAATCATTTGAAAAACAATGAATCCTTCAGGCAGAGGGCGATTTTTCCTCAGTGGCGTTTAAACGCTGTGCCTCTTTGTACGCCTTTTCGTACTCAATCGGAGTGGTGTATTCTAATGTCGAGTGGATCCTTTTACGATTATAAAACTGAATATAAAACTGGATGGCGCCCATGGCTTCTGCTTTTGTCTTAAACACAAACTTGTACAAATACTCTTTTTTCAGGGAGGCAAAAAACGATTCTACACAAGCGTTATCATAAGGAGTTGCTTTCCGGCTCATACTAATGGTCGCTTTGGCCCCCTTCAGGGCTTCGGTATATTTTTTTGAACAGTACACGCTTCCCTGGTCTGAATGGTGAATCCATCCCTCAGCGGGCTGGCGAATTTCAAGCGCTTCTTTTAATGCTTTTAACGGCAATTCGGCATCCATGCGGTCACCCATTCTATAGCTGATCACCCGGCGAGAAAACAGATCTAAAACAGGATTTAAATAGAGAAATCCTTCCCCTGTATGAATATAGGTGATGTCTGTTGCCCAAACACGGTTTGGTTCATTAGGCTTAAATTTACGATTCAGCTCATTCTTGAACACAAGCTGCTGGTGATCCGAATCAGTGGTCTGAATGTATCGAGTTGGCGGAGTGGCATATAAGCCCATCTCTCTCATGCGGTTCGTTACCGTTTTAAGTGAGACTTGAATGTCATCCACCTCGATTAGTTTTTGATAGATTCTCGGGCTTCCATACGTACCAAGGTTGTCGTGGAAATGATAGCGGATTTGCTCATCAAGATGGCGTCTCCATCGCTGCCTTTCCGTTTCCTCCTTGTCCAATCGAAGTTCCCAGGCATAATAGCCAGAAGTGGATACATTCAAGACTTCGCACATCTTCACGACAGTATGATCGTTTTTATTTTGATATATAAACCGAAATCTTACTTCTTTTCTTGCGTGAAGATGTGCATAGCCTTTTTTAAAATATCGTTTTCCTCTTCCAATTCTAATTTTTTCGCCTTTTCAGCTTCATACAATTCTTTGTATTCAGAAGCAGTTAGATAAGGGCTTTGTTTCTCTTTTTCTATCTGATTCTGCTTTTTACGATAGGCGCCGATCCACTTCTGAAGTGTGCTATACGAAATGTCGAGTTCACTGCTTACATCCACGAGTTTCCGTCCATCTAAATGGATTAATTTACACACATATTCTCTAAATTCTGCCGGGTACTTTTTCTGATCTTTTGCCATGCTTATACACACCCTTTTTGTAGTTGTATAGAGTTAAACATGACGCCACTACCTGTGTCCACTTTTTATACTAACTTCAGATTTGGACGAAAAGTCGCATGATTTGGACTTCTGTCAATAAAGTAGACACTTATATGCCAGGTAGAGGCGTACTTTTTTCTTCCGCGCTTCGTTTTCACTCCGCTTGGAGGCCTCTGCCTGAAGGAATCATTTGAAAAACAATGAATCCTTCAGGCAGAGGGCGATTTTTCCTCAGTGGCGTTTAAACGCTGTGCCTCTTTGTACGCCTTTTCGTACTCAATCGGAGTGGTGTATTCTAATGTCGAGTGGATCCTTTTACGATTATAAAACTGAATATAAAACTGGATGGCGCCCATGGCTTCTGCTTTTGTCTTAAACACAAACTTGTACAAATACTCTTTTTTCAGGGAGGCAAAAAACGATTCTCCACAAGCGTTATCATAAGGAGTTGCTTTCCGGCTCATACTAATGGTCGCTTTGGCCCCCTTCAGGGCTTCGGTATATTTTTTTGAACAGTACACGCTTCCCTGGTCTGAATGGTGAATCCATCCCTCAGCGGGCTGGCGAATTTCAAGCGCTTCTTTTAATGCTTTTAACGGCAATTCGGCATCCATGCGGTCACCCATTCTATAGCTGATCACCCGGCGAGAAAACAGATCTAAAACAGGATTTAAATAGAGAAATCCTTCCCCTGTATGAATATAGGTGATGTCTGTTGCCCAAACACGGTTTGGTTCATTAGGCTTAAATTTACGATTCAGCTCATTCTTGAACACAAGCTGCTGGTGATCCGAATCAGTGGTCTGAATGTATCGAGTTGGCGGAGTGGCATATAAGCCCATCTCTCTCATGCGGTTCGTTACCGTTTTAAGTGAGACTTGAATGTCATCCACCTCGATTAGTTTTTGATAGATTCTCGGGCTTCCATACGTACCAAGGTTGTCGTGGAAATGATAGCGGATTTGCTCATCAAGATGGCGTCTCCATCGCTGCCTTTCCGTTTCCTCCTTGTCCAATCGATGTTCCCAGGCATAATAGCCAGAAGTGGATACATTCAAGACTTCGCACATCTTCACGACAGTATGATCGTTTTTATTTTGATATATAAACCGAAATCTTACTTCTTTTCTTGCGTGAAGATGTGCATAGCCTTTTTTAAAATATCGTTTTCCTCTTCCAATTCTAATTTTTTCGCCTTTTCAGCTTCATACAATTCTTTGTATTCAGAAGCAGTTAGATAAGGGCTTTGTTTCTCTTTTTCTATCTGATTCTGCTTTTTACGATAGGCGCCGATCCACTTCTGAAGTGTGCTATACGAAATGTCGAGTTCACTGCTTACATCCACGAGTTTCCGTCCATCTAAATGGATTAATTTACACACATATTCTCTAAATTCTGCCGGGTACTTTTTCTGATCTTTTGCCATGCTTATACACACCCTTTTTGCAGTTGTATAGAGTTAAACATGACGCCACTACCTGTGTCCACTTTTTATACTAACTTCAGATTATGTCAGAAAGCTGCACGATTCCAGGTACAAACCGCTTGATTCCTGAAAAAAACTCCTGTATGAGGGGTAATTATCTTGCTAAAGATGTGCTGCAGGCCATAAAACTCCTGTATTCATAAAGGAAATTAAAAAATCGATCAGTGAACCGCGTGAAGCCTTTTAAGTGCCGCCCATTCATCAATGGGCGGTTTTTTTGTTTACTTGCAGCTCTTTGGTATAAGCGTTTTCATTGTTATTTTAGAAAATTACGATTATTTTATAAGTAGGCTCTAGTAGAATTGCCTCCTGATTTATCCATATCCCCTACCATAGGGAGCTTTAACAGATTCATAAACTATGAAACCAGAACATCAAGAGGAGGAGGAACAATGAAAAATTCATCTGAACGCGCTGAAACCCGGCGCATTACTGGCAACATTTTCAAAGGGTCAGTCGGCAACCTGATAGAGTGGTATGACTGGTACGTTTATTCAGCTTTTGCCGTCTACTTTTCGGCAGAATTCTTTCCGAGCGGAGACCCGACAAGCCAGCTGCTGAATACTGCTGCCATTTTTGCGGTAGGCTTTTTGATGCGTCCATTAGGAAGCCTGCTGATGGGCCGCTATGCTGACCGCTTTGGCCGGCGCTCAGCCCTTACCCTTTCCATTACCGTCATGGCAGGCGGTTCGCTGGTCATCGCCTGCACACCAGGCTATTCTACAATAGGGATGCTTGCACCGATCATCCTTATTCTTGCACGGCTGCTTCAGGGGCTGTCGCTCGGCGGGGAATATGGAACTTCAGCCACTTACCTTTCTGAAATGGCCTCAAATGGCAGACGGGGCTTTTACTCAAGCTTTCAATATGTCACACTTGTCGCAGGCCAGATGGTAGCACTTGGTGTCCAAATCATTCTGCAGCAAATGCTCGATGAAGCTGATATGAAATCCTGGGGCTGGAGAATTCCATTTGTCATCGGCGCATTAGGGGCACTGGCCGTATTGTGGCTGCGCCGCACAATGGATGAGTCAGAGCAATTCGAGAAAATGAATAATGAAAGCAAGAAAAACGCCGGGACTGTCCGGGCACTAATGAAGCATCCCAAGGCTGTTTTAACAGTAGCAGGCCTTACTCTTGGCGGTACTGTCGCTTTTTATACATATACCACCTATTTGCAGAAATTCATGGTCAATACTTCCGGCATCAACAAGGAAACCGTCAGCTGGATCAACTTCATCGCCCTTCTGATCTTTGTCGTGCTCCAGCCGCTTGCCGGCATGCTGTCTGATAAAATTGGCAGGCGCCCGCTTCTGATCAGCTTCGGGGTGCTCGGGACTCTTTGTACTGTTCCGCTCTTTATGTTGCTCGAACATACAAAAAACCCGATAGTCGCCTTCCTGCTTATGATGGCAGGACTTATCATTGTCACCGGCTATACATCGATTAATGCCATTGTAAAAGCCGAGCTCTTTCCGACAGAAATCCGCGCACTTGGCGTTGGTTTCCCGTATGCCCTTACTGTTGCTATCTTTGGCGGAACCGCTGAATTCATCGCATTATGGCTGAAAAACATCGGCAAAGAGCAGATCTTCTACTTTTACGTGGCTGCCTGTGTTTTCGTCAGCTTCATTGTTTACTGGCGTATGGGCGAGTCATCAAAGGATTCTAAGATTTAGGGCTCAAAAAAAGGTGATCCGGCAGCGGCTGGCTGCGGATCACCTTTTTCATCTATTAAATAATCTTTTTAAACTCTCTTTCTTTCCTGTTGCCAATTCTGCTTAAACTTATGGTAATATACAAAATAAACCATTTTTATTATAAGGGGGATAAAGCTATGTTTTTGCATAAAATTGACGATGAACTCTCTTTAAAGCTATTGGAGCTTAAAGATACTGAAAGAATATTTGAATTAACGAATCAATCAAGGAGCTATTTGCGCGAATGGCTTCCCTGGCTGGATGTTAATACTAAATTAGAGGATACAAGGGAGTTTATTTCTTCAAGCTTGAAGAATTTTGGGAATAACACAAGTTTGGATACAGCGATACTCTACAAAGGGGAAATTGTTGGGACAGCCGGTTTTAACAGCATCAACTGGTCCAATAAATCCGCGGCAATCGGCTACTGGCTCTCTGAAGGATATCAGGGGCATGGCATTATGACGAGAACAGCCAAGGCGCTGACTGGCTATGCTATAAATGATTTAAAGTTAAACCGTGTTGAAATAAGGGCGGCCTCTGAAAATATCAAAAGCAGAAGCATCCCTGAGAGATTGGGATTTGTGAACGAAGGGCGAATCAGGGAGGCAGAATGGCTGTATGACCATTTTGTAGACCATATTGTGTACGGAATGCTTGCGGGAGATTGGAAGGCTATGGAGAAGTAATATAACTATACCAGCTAAGGACGATCTCTACCCGAGATCGTCCTTAGCTGGATTTTTATGTTCCAAAACCTTCTTGAGTTCATCTATTCCTTCCCCGTAACGGTTGCTTACGAATATCAGCGGAATATTATATCTCGTGTAACGGAATTTCAGGTGAAAGTCTTGTTCGATACTTGCTTTTTCTTCGTCTGTTAAATCATCAGAATAGCTTCTTATCAGTACAATCGATGAAGTCCTCCTGCTTTTTTCAAGAATGCTCTCAAACATCTCTTCATCACTGCCATGAATTTTGCCTCTGACCGAAAATAAGATCACGTCAAACCTGTCAAAAGGCAGATAATCACGGTAGCCTTTTAAAGGATGCGCCAGTGTATCATAGCCCGGAGTATCAATATATAGGCTTCCATTATAGTCATAAAACAGATTTGCCTGAGGATCACGGCTCCAATCCGTTGCATCTGTTCCCTGTCCGATAACCGGCTTTGGAGTGCATTGGCCATTTGTCAGCTTCAAAAGCAGCGAGGACTTCCCGGCGCCCGGCTGTCCGATAATGGCGATTGCCTTTTTTTCCGATCCATCAAGAACGCGTTCTAAACGGGAAAAGTTCTCTTCCAGCACTGATTTCCTTATATTTGGCTTAGGCTTATGTGAGGAAGCGGAATAATCCGCCGATTTCATTAATCTCTTAAACGGATTGATCTTCATAGGCCTCAGGTCAATTCCTTCTTCAATACCTCAGCAGCCAGTTCATGGCAGTCATTCAGAAAGTGGTTTCCTGCTGTATATGTCATGGCATAGCCGGCTGATGCCGCGGCAATTTGTCCCACGATAGGCACAAACTTTGCCGTGCTTTTCATGGCTGTCTTGGCCGCAAACCGTTTCAAAAGCAGGGCCACACCTTCTCTTGTTGCATAATCCAATACCTTTTTCGCCAGCGGAAGCAGCGCCCCTTCAAGCTTGGATATTTTTTCGTCGTTCAATCCATATGATTTTCGGATATCCGAAAATAGCTTTAACATCACGGACAAATCAACACTCACATCCACACCAGGGATTGGATTAATTCCATTCGCAGCAGAAATGGCAGCATAACGCACGACAAGCTTTTTGCATTCTTCTTTCTTTGCCTCAAGATGGTCCATCGTATAAGCTTTGGCATATCGTGTATACTTTTCCCTTTGAGCGGGCTCAAGAGACTGCGTAATGGCTTCCTGCAAAACATCAAAGCCTGTAGCATTCCTGCAGCTTGTAAAATAAACCTTTTCTTCGGATCCTACCTGCTTTTCAACATCATCCCTAATATTCTGTTCTAACTCTTCAAGCGTTTTTCCGTCTTCCCACAATTGATCTGCCATGTTGCGGACAAATAAACAAACCCTGCCCTCTTCTTTTAATTCCTTGAAAAATGCCGTGTCGGCATCATGGAACTTACCTGAAAACACACATAAAAACAAATCAAAGTCCTTGGGATCGAACCTGCTCATCCACTCATTGGGAGGAAACTTGGATGTTCCGTATCCAGGGAGATCGACAAGGAGCAATCCCTCATAAGGAATAAAATCCGCATCCACCGTCACATCTGTACTCGCTCCAGTTTTAGCGACCTGTTCCCCGACCAGTTTATTGATAATGGATGATTTCCCTGCACCCGGCTGCCCAAACAGAGCAATCTTTAAAGGCACTTCATCTTCCTTTTCTATTTGTTGCTTAATTTTCTCGATATCATCATAAATAGACATATTTTCACCCCGCAGCTATATGTACCCAGTATTTTACTATAACAACCCCATAATTACTCTTCATATACTTTTTTGCTACAAGTTTTCCCGGATTATTTTTTAACTATTTCATAGGACTGGTAAGCGAACATCCGCTGTTTTCAATCCATGTATTTTGCAATATACCAGAAAAGAGATAGAATTTTACCTATAAACATTTTATTAGGAAATCATTGTCAGGCATACAAACAAAAATCAGTTCAAGAGAAAACTGCTAGAGTATACCAGTAGATTAAATAGTGAGGAGTGAAAACATGTTAAAAAATAAAATGACAGAACTTTTGAAAATTGATTACCCGATTATACAAGCTCCTATGGCTGGCGGAATTACAACTTCAAATTTAGCAGCTGCGGTTTCAAATTCCGGGGGTCTCGGGATGATTGGAGCCGGGTATATGTCCCCTGATCAAATACGGGAACAAGTCAGGGAAATAAAACAGTTAACCTCAAAGTCTTTTGGGATCAATCTATTTGTTCCTAACTATTTTAATGTAATAGAAAATGAAATTGAGTCTGCTAATAAGATCTTAAACACTATTCGCCGGAAATTAAATGTGCACCCAAAAGATAGCTATGAAATCCCTGAATTTGATGAAGTTTTAGAAACATTCATGGAACAAATTAAGGTTGTTATTGAAGAGAAGGTGCCTGTTTGTTCCTTTACATTTGGCATTCCTCCTAAAGAAGTAATGGATGAATTAAAATCAGCTAACATTATTTTGATTGGAACAGCCACAACTGTTAGAGAAGCAGTTGAAAATGAAAAATCAGGTATGGATATTGTGGTTGTGCAAGGCAGTGAAGCTGGCGGACATCGGGGGGATTTTATCGATGGAGATCAGGAGAGTTTAGTTGGTTTAATGTCACTTGTCCCGCAGGTTGCAGACAATGTAAGCATTCCTGTTATTTCTGCTGGAGGAATAATGGACGGCAGAGGGTTAATGGCGTCTATTTGCTTAGGAGCAATGGGCGTACAAATGGGTACAGCATTCTTGACTTGCATTGAAAGCGGAGCACCTCAGGTACATAAAGACGCAATACTTCATGCTCATGAAGACCAGACAGTTTTAACCCGGTCATTTTCCGGAAAATGGGCAAGGGGAATTAAAAATAAATTTATCTTAGAGACGCAGCATAATGAACGGTCCCTGCCGAATTACCCTGTTCAAAATACACTGACACAAGACATTAGAAAGTCTTCTGCTGCACATAATAATCCAGATTAAATATATCGCTTTGGTCAGGCCAAAGTCCAAGATTAGCCAAATATCAAACCGCAGAATCGTTAATTCAACGTATTATGGCTGATGTTAAAAAGTTAAATTCAGATATAGACTTGTCCTAATTCATTGATCATATATAGATTTCTTTTTGAGAGGCCCTGAGTGTCTCTGAGTCTCGCATATTATTCTGGTAACGAAAAAAATCACTTAGAAAGTAAACTCTCTAAGTGATAAAAATATAGTCTAAACATTAAACATTTAGCTAGCATTATAGCCTTAAGTAATCTGGTACATTCTAACGCTTTATGATTATACCGCTTTTCCGCTGTCACTGTCTGCGGCCTCAGTGAATAGAATGCCGAGCTCATGGTGCTCTCCCTCATAGAGGGCTTTTTGAGCAAAGCGGATTTCTCCATTATTGCCGATGACCTCAAGTTTGCAGTAGGCACGGTTTTTTTGAAGTGCTGCATAAAATTCCAGTTCGTTTCCGGCTGTCACACCGTTCACTTTGCTGATGATTTCTCCCATTTCAAGTCCCATTTTATCAGCTGGTGTGCCTGGAATAACACCCAGGACCCGGACACCAAGCTTGCTGGGTGAAAAGTAAAATGGCCTCTTCGCATCTGAAGTTTTTACGAAGTAGGAAATCAGCTCCCGGCCAAGCATCGCCAGCACAACTGAAATGATGGACAAATTCGGGTACCACTTGCTTCCTGCTGCAATCAGTGTGACAATTACTCCCAAAAGCACAACCTGTCTGCCGTGAGCCTTGATGGCCATGGCTGGAAGCATTCCGCGGACTTTTTGCGAAAAGCCGAGCAGAAAAGGAAGCACAATCGGCATAATGTGTGCAGAGCCGATGGAAAAAACGGGGTACCAGTCAAAGATCGCCGGCAGGTTGCCCCCTGGAATCAGGACAAACATCGGAATCAGCCAGACTCTGCGTGATACATATGCACCAACCGTCTGTCCGCGCTTTGAGACTGCCCGTTTGGGAGAAGGCCGTTTAATGGCACTCCTTCCAATTAAAAACCCTTCACTTATTAAAAGGAGGCCCAGCAGTACAGCAAGAGACGGATACTTCGACTGGCCCATCGCGGAAAATGCTTCATGAAAATAAGGAACCGAAACATTTTGGTCGTAGATAAAAAACAGGACTAAAAATGCCAGACCAATGCTGTATGCAGGCGAAAGCAGCCTGAACTTTGTCGTTGCCGCGAGCACGATGGTAATGAAAGCAATCAATATTACAGATGCTTCCGGGATGACAATGCCGCACCCCAGGGCCACAAGGGACAATATCAATCCCCATACTATTCCCTGCGGAAAAAGATAGCGCAATTCCTGTGACACATCAAAAATACGGACATGAAAATCCTTTCTTTCTCTTTTAACACGGAGATATCCTGTTAATAGACTCACTAAAACAGCAATATATAAAACAGGATGCTGAAAGACTTTCACTAATCCCTGCAAGCATGCTATAAGCCAATCTTCCCTCAATTCCTCTTCACCATCCTTCTCAATCTTAATCACGATGCATGTACACATGGCTATGTTCTATTTTAACAAACTGCCGGTATCCTGCCTATTCGGAATATATGTACTGCCTTCTTTTACAAAGACTCTGTCAAAGTACATTGCTCTTATAAAAGCAATTTGAGGATTTCGCTGATTTGTGCTATATTAATTTATGTTACTTTAGCGCTTAAAAGCGTTTAAGTGTAAATCCATGCAATCATTTGAGATTGTTTACTATATTGAGAGAAAGGTTGTCACATCATGAAGAAGCATGAGCAAGTGTTAAATAGAGGCCTATTATCAAGGCATGTGCAGTTAATAGCATTGGCAGGGATGATTGGCACAGGGATTTTTAAAGGCAGTTCAGATACATTGAATCTTGCAGGACCCAGCGTAATTATCGCATATTTAATCGGGGGGCTTCTCCTGTTTATCGTCATGGCAGCTCTTGGGGAGATGGCGATGGTTTTTCCGGACATGAATGTACAGAAATTGATTCATCATGCGTTCGGATCTCAAGTTTCCTTTATCGCTGGCTGGCTGTACTGGATTAACTGGATCATCGTTACTATTGTTGAACTACTGGCAGCGGGCTCTTTTTTACAGTACTGGTTCCCTTCTCTGCCGCTGTGGCTGCTCGCCCTGCTATGCGGCGCTTTGATTATCGGGATCAATTTGACTTCAGTCAAAAATTACGGTGAATTTGAATTTTGGTTTGCCGGCATCAAAATTATCGCACTAATTGCTTTTATCATATTAGGAGCATGCATCTTATTCGGATTATTTCCAGGCTCGCCTGATCATCCTTTTACCAACTATACCGCACATGGAGGTTTCTTCCCCCACGGTGCAAACGGAATTCTCAGCGCCTTCTTAGTGGTTGTATTTTCTTACGGGGGAGCAGAACTGATTGGTGTGGCTGTAACGGAAACAAAAGATGCACAGCGTGTCTTGCCAAAGATTATCAAAGGAACAGTGTGGAGAGTCATCCTCTTTTACGTGCTGCCTATTTTGATCATTTGCGGAATTATGCCATGGGATAAGGTATCCTCTGCCGGTTCTCCTTTTGTGCAGGTATTCAGCACATCCGGGCTTCCGGGAGCTGCAGGCATCATGAATTTCGTATTGCTGACAGCTGTTCTTTCTGCTGCAAATTCAGGGGTATACGCGACATCAAGAACGTTATTCTCCCTGTCACAAACTGGGGAAGCACCGCGGTTCCTGTCACGGACAACAAAGAGTTCTGTACCGGTTTTTGGAATTTCACTGACAGGTCTATTCATTGGAGCAGGCGTGTTTCTGGCATACCTCGCACCAGAACAAATCATAAGCTATATGATGACCATTCCTGGCTTTACGGTCCTATTATTGTGGATAGCCATATGCGCCGCACAGCTGAAGCTCCGCAGCGAGTATCCGGAGATGCCGTCATTTAAGGTTTTGTGGCATCCGCTGCCATCCATATTCGCGATTCTTTCTCTTTCCTTTATTTTCTGCTCATTCATTCTGAGCAGCCAGAATGCGATTGGAACCTTTGTATGCCTGATTATCCTGTTTGTCCTGACATTTGCATCCTTTATCATAAAGCACAGGAATAGAGCATAACAAACGCAAGGCCCGGGATCATGTTCCCGGGCCTTGTTTCTATTCAGCTACATACTTCAGCGCCGTCTGCAGCTGGATATCATTATTTTCATTCTTGATTTTTTCAATAATGCCAGCTTCCATATGGGCAGCGGTCTTCTTATCCAGCTCTCCTGTCGCCTCTATACCCTCATGCTGCTGGAAAGCCTTGACGGCAATTTCTGTTTTTTCGTCAAAATAGCCATCCTCCCGACCCGGTTCGAACCCCAAACCGCTTAGGATTCTCTGGGCATGGCCAACTTGTTCATCATTGCTGTCCAATTTAAGCGGCTGCTCGATATTAAGCGGCTGCGAATTGAAATACTGGGGCTGATGTACTTCAATCGTCGGCTCGATGCCTTTTTTATGGATCCAGTGCCCCTCAGGAGTCAGCCATTTGAATAAAGTAAGCTTGATATTGCTGCCATCTCCCATGGGTACAGGCTGCTGGACGGTCCCTTTGCCGAATGTTTTCTCTCCGATCAATGCATATCCGCCAGCTTCCTCCATCGCTCCTGCCAGGATTTCTGCCGCAGAGGCGCTTCCTTTATCCGTTAAAACAGCGATCGGATAATTTTTTTCTTCCTTAAGCTTTGTGTAATAAGACTGGGTTTCCCCATCACGCTGCTCGATTTGAAGATACGCCTTATCCTTCGGAATGAATTCCCCAAGGATACTTTCAACACTTGTCAAAAGCCCTCCTGGATTGCCGCGCACATCAATGACAAGACCCTCTATTTTTTTCTTCTCCATAGTCCCCAGCTGCTTTTTAAAATCCTCGGACGTATGCTCAGAGAAAGAAGCCAGCTCAATATACCCGATATTCTCTCCGTGTACTTTTTTAATAGAGGAAAAAACAGTTTCAAGCGGAATTTCATCACGGACAATATCCATTGTAAGAGGACGGGATATGCCAGCCCTCTTTATTTCGAGGCTTACACTTGTTCCTTTTTTGCCGCGTATAAGGAGGCGTGTTTTATACAAATCCAAATCTTCCACATTTTTTCCATCGACCTTTAAAAGCTGATCCTTCGGTTTAAGGCCAGCCTTCTCTGCAGGGGAGTCTTTATAAGGAGATACGATAACAATATGTCCGTCCTCCATGCCGATTTCTGTTCCTATTCCCTCGAACGTGCTATCCAGCGCTTCATTAAACTGCTTGGCCGTTTCCTTGTCCATATAAACAGAATAAGGATCCTTCAAAGAAGACAGCATTCCAGTTATAGCACCTTCTATCAGCTGCTTATTGCCGACCTTTTCTACGTATTGGCTTTGAATCAGCTCATATGCCTGCTCAAGCTTTGTCCACTCTTCGGTTTTCTCAAAACCCGCCCGTTTATGGGCTTCATTCGTATTGATCCCATTGGTTCCGCTGTAATCCTGGTGATCCCCAAACTTCGAACTCGCCAGATAACCCCCGCCGGCCCCGGCAGATAACGAAACGGCAATCGCCAGAGGAAGAGCCCATTTTTTAGCCATAATAATCCCCTTTTCAATCAATGGGGTCAGACCCCACATCTAGTGTAATTCACTATATGAAAAGCCTGTCCAGAATATGAATAAAAGTGCGCAAGCGCCTCGTATAGATGAACAAAGACTAAGAACGCCGCGCCCTGCGGCAATGTCATTTAATAAGGCTCTTTTCTTAAAGATTGTTGTTTTTTTAATTTGTTATGTGAGGCGTTCCCATTGTCAAGTCAGGTTGATTGGAGCGTAAGGTGCGAGACTCCTGCGGGATAAGCAGAACAGGTGAGACCCCCGAGGCGCAGCCGAGGAGGCTCACCGCCTGCCCTGCGGAAAGCGAGCATCCTGGAACGGAAATCAACCACCTTGTTTCATAGCAACAAAGTTTACGAAAACAGCCTTTAATAAAAACAAAAAACAGCCTGGCACTTGGCCAGGCTGTGATGCTTACTTGATTTTGGCTTTTTGGCCAATCAGGATTTCCTGAATGGTTTCAGCCGCTTCTTCTGCATTTTTTACGGAGATTGTGATTCTGCGTTCTTCTGGAAACTGCTTTGCTGTATGCTCATAGCGCGGATCATAGTAGAATTCCAGCAGCAGCCTTACAGCCGATGCATAATCCTCTGCTTCAAGATTAGCCGCAATTTCAGCAGCAACCGGAGTGTGGATCCGGTTCCTGATTTTCTCGTAAGCCTCTATGCAATCTTCTTTATGCTCCCAAGGCTTGTAATCATCAAGGATATGACGGACTCTTTCCTCCATTGGCATATCAATGAAAATCTGCATTCCCTGGTCTTTCTTTTCAATAAAAAATGGAGGTAGCACCACTTTGCCGATTCTCTTGCTTTCCGCTTCAAATAATACATACGGTGAATCCTTGTAGGCCATCAAGTCCTGAAGCAAAAGAGATTCAAAGGTTTTTTGATTATTGGGGCGCAAACCGATTTGCCCGAAGATGGAGCCTCTGTGGCTGGCCATTCCTTCAAGGTCCAGCACCGGAAATCCTTTTTCCCGGAGCTGCTGGAGAATAAGGGTTTTTCCTGATCCTGTATAGCCGTTCAGCACGTATGCCTCCGGCTTGAAGTCAATATGTTCAAGGTTTTCCACGACCCATTTGCGGTAGGCCCTGACACCGCCCTGCAGACGGTATGTCCGGATGCCCATGAGGTCGAGGACAGTAGCAGAGGTTTTGCTGCGCATTCCCCCGCGCCAGCAAAAGACTGCCTTATTCGCGTCTATTTGCTGAAACTCCCTGATAAATTCAGGCAGCTTAGCCGACACAATTTCAAGTCCGCGCTTTTTTGCCGATTCTGTGCTGTCCTGTTTATAAATGGTGCCGATTTCTGCTCTTTCCGCATCATTAAACAACGGGATATTCAAACTTCCCGGTATAGTAGAATCTCTATATTCAGAAGGAGACCGTACATCCACAAGCATCAATTCTTTTTTTTCCTGCAGCTTCAACAACTCATCTACAGTAATATCCTGGAACAAATTCTTCTCCGCCTTTCACTGCTTCTACTTATATAACTGTTATATGTCCCGGATTTTCTTCGGTTACTTCACCGATTATCGCCGCTTCAACACCCGCAGACTTCAATTCCCCAAACAGTGCTTCTGCTTCTTCACCTGAAACCGAAATCAGCAGGCCTCCTGAAGTAACAGCATCACACAAAATCAATTGATCAATTTCATCCATTGCCTCAGGGAATGTCACAGAACCCACCAGGTGCGCAAAATTGTTTCTTGTTCCGCCCGGGATCACGCCTTTTTCAGCAAGCTCTCTCGCACGCTCAAGCACTGGTACCTGATCGCTGAAAATACGGAGTCCGGCACTGCTTCCTTTTGCCATTTCAGATGAATGTCCAAGCAGGCCAAATCCAGTCACGTCCGTACAGGCATGAACATCATACGAGTCCATGGTTTCAGCCGCTGTTTTATTCAGTGTAGCCATAACTGCAGTTACCCTTTCAATTTCTTCATCAGTAAGCAGGCCTTTTTTAATGGAAGATGTCAAGATGCCGACTCCGATTGGCTTAGTCAGGATCAGCTTGTCACCAGGCTTGGCTCCTGTATTGGCACGGACTTTATCCGGATGTACGAGACCCGTAACCGCAAGTCCGAATTTCGGCTCTTTATCTTCAATCGAGTGTCCGCCCACAAGTGTTGCTCCTGCTTCCTTCAGCTTATCAGCAGCACCGCGCAAGATATCTGCAAGAATCTCCTTTTCAAGTACAGCAATTGGAAATGCCACGATATTAAGTGCAGTCAGCGGTTTGCCTCCCATGGCATAAATATCGCTGATAGCATTCGCTGCAGCTACCTGTCCGAAAGAATAAGGATCATCTACGATTGGCGTAAAGAAATCAAGCGTTTGAACAAGAGCCATTTCATCGTTAAGGCGGTAAACCCCTGCATCATCGCTCGTATCCAATCCTACGAGAAGGTTAGGATCCGGGGCAGCCGGCGGAAGCATGCGGATAACCTGTGCCAAGTCTGCCGGCCCGATTTTACAGCCGCATCCCCCTTTAGTTGATAATGAAGTAAGTTTTATTGATTGTGTCATAAGACATCTACCTTTCTATTATGAAGACTGTTTACTTCTTATTATAAAACACATTCCGAAAAATTTCATAAAGCAGAACTTTCATCAGCAGGGATTGTATTAGTCTGGGGGTAAAAAACACCCCTCCAGCAAACATTATTTACTGCAGTCCGGCTGGTATCCATTATTTCTTCAGGCAGAAAAATCTATACAGATTTCCTCTTTGTGCTATAATTAAAAATTGGATTTATACTAAAAGGAGGCAACTCATGGCTCACACAACAAACCATCCGGTTCAGCAGGAATCTATGAGCGGCAAAAAAGCTGCTATATTCCTTGTTATCTTTCTTATAATCGCCGCTGTTGGTCTATCATATGTAAAATGGTGGCCTTATTACCAGAAGACCATTCTGGCTGCTACCACTCATTCTATCGGCCCTTCCATTTTAGGAGAGCATGCTTCATCCACTCCATCATGGCACGCTGCCTGGAGCTATGCTATAGCCTATTTCAATTCTGTCTGGAAGGCTGCTGTACTTGGAATCCTGCTGGGATCTCTTATTCAAGTGCTGCTCCCGGCGCACTGGCTTCTTAAAGTACTTGGCAAAACATCCTTTGGAAGCACAGCTATTGCAGGGATGGCTGCCATACCGGGAATGATGTGCACATGCTGCGCCGCTCCGATGGCTGTCGGCCTGCGGAAGAAAAATGTATCTGTGGGGGCAAGCCTTGCATTTTGGCTGGGCAATCCCACAATCAATCCAGCTACGTTAATATTCATGACCTTCGTTCTATCATGGAAATTTACGCTGATCCGCCTGTTTTTCGGGCTGATCCTGACATTCGGTGTCAGCTACCTTGCGAACCGTTTTGCAAAGGATACAAAGCCTCTTGATATGGAACAAGTAATCTCCCATTCTGAGGAAAACCAGCCAACAGGCTCATTCCTTGCACGCTGGGCCAAGGCTTTAGGCATGATGCTTCTTTATATTGTGCCTGCATACATCCTGTCTGTGCTGCTGCTTGGATTTGTCAGTGTCTGGCTATTCCCTAACCTGAGCGGTGCAGCCGCCGTGGGAATTCTGGCAGTCATCGGCTTTGCCATCACAGGCATGCTGTTCGTCATTCCGACAGCTGCTGAAATTCCGATCATCCAAACACTAATGTCATTCGGTCTTGGCGGCGGTCCTGCTGCTGCATTGCTTGTCACACTGCCTGCAATCAGCCTGCCATCATTATTGATCGTCGGAAGATCTTTTCCAAAGAAAGTCCTTCTGTTTGTCGTTTCGTCCGTTGTCGTTCTAGGCATATTGAGCGGACTCGCCGGCATGTTAATTCTATAACTGACAAAAAAGCAGTTCCTTTAACGGAGCTGCTTTTTTTTGCGGCAAAAATACGCTTAGTTGCTAAGTCGAAGGCCATGTTTGTCTTTTCGCTCTAATGAAATGATATTTGGATCTAATCAGCATGGCTTTCGCTCGAATCATGAAGAATTTGGATCTAATCAAAGCGAATTCGGCGTGATTATCCAGATAACTGGAAATTAATCTTTAAAATTCCTTGATATTTCATGGAATAACAATTCCTTAAGAACATCTCTTGGTTTGTTAAAATTGAACACTTTAAAGCTAGAATTCACAATAGGATTGTCAATGTCACAATACCCCTATATAGTGGAATTATATGTAAAATATAAATGCAGATATTATTTCAAAAGATACAAATAAAATGTATGAATCGGGGTGAATCACTATGAATATGAGCTTAACTGATTCCATTTCGGATATTCAGAGTAAGAATGATTTCTCAGGTACAGTTTTTGTAAAAGATAAGGATATGGTGTTAGATGCAACCTTTGGTTATGCTAACCGTTCTGAACAGCGAAAAAACAATTCATCAACTCGCTTTGGAATAGCATCGGGATGCAAACTCTTTACTGCTATCGCCATATGCCAGCTCGCAGAAAAAGGTAAAGTTTCTTTTGATTCGAAATTAAGCGATTGTCTGGATATTGATTTTCAGCACTTTGACAAAGATATAACTGTCCATCATTTACTGACACATACTTCAGGAATACCTGATTATTTTGATGAAGAAGTCATGACAGACTTCGAGGAACTTTGGATTACATATCCTATGTATCAATTAAGGAGGTTAAAAGATTTCCTTCCATTATTTCAAAACGAGCGGATGAAATTTCAAGCAGGACAATCTTTTCACTACAATAATGCGGGTTATATTTTATTGGGACTTATTGTTGAACAGGCAACAAAGCTTGAGTTCTCTGAATACGTTCAAGACTATATTTTTAAAAAAGCTAACATGATGGACTCGGGATATTTCACATTCGACTCTCTCCCTCCAAATACAGCATTAGGATATATAGACCACCCTGATGGTACTTGGAAGACAAATATATATTCCTTACCCGTAATAGGCGGTTCCGATGGCGGAGCATTTGTAACTGCAGCAGACATGGAGAAGCTGTGGGAGGCGCTTTTTACTTTTCAGCTTTTAAGTGAAGAGTACACAAGCAAATTAATAAAAGCTCATATTCAAGTCGATGAATGTGACTTCTATGGTTATGGTATATGGATTAAGAAAACGGATAATCATGTACTTAAATACCATGTAATGGGGTACGACCCTGGAGTAAGCTTCCATTCTGCCTATTATCCTGAAACCTCCGCAAAAGTCGTAGTCTGCTCCAACAAGTCGGGGGGAGCTTTTGAGATGATGACTGGGATCGAAGCAAAATTAAAAATAGGCCCTAAAAAGCCAAACAAAAAACCCTGAAAGGCCAATTGACAGGCTTTTCAGGGTTTGTATCTTACATATTCAAGTAGTTTAATGGATTGACTGCGTTTGTTTTTGCAACATTCCAAGGTCCGATGTGAAGCTCAAAGTGCAAATGCTGCCCTGTTGAGTGTCCTGTGTTGCCCATGATGCCGACCTGCTGTCCTTTTGCAACAACTTGTCCATTGCCGACATTTCTTGAGCGCAGATGCGCATAAACGGTTGTATACAGCTGGCCATTGATAGAGTGGGAGATCATGACACAGTTTCCGTACGTGCTTGATAGGTACGAACGGATTACTACGCCGTCAGCTGCTGCTACTACCGGATTTGTGCCTGGTGCTGCAATATCGATTCCCGCGTGGAACTTGTTCCAGCGTGATCCAAGCTGTGAGGTAACGACACCTGCGCTAGGGCGGGTGAACATACCTGATGAAACAGCCGGTGCATCATGGTGCTCGCTCTCACTTGGAGCTGGAGCTGGAGCAGGTGCCGGAGCTGGTGCCGGGCTGGAGCTTTGGCTTGAACTGCTTCTTTTCGCATGATGGGAAGCTGCTGCGGCCGCCGCTGCTTTCTTTGCTTCTGCTGCACGTTTTGCCGCTTCTTCAGCTGCACGTTTTCTTGCTGCAGCAAGCTCTGCCTGGCGCGTCTTTTCTAGCTCAATTGCTTTTTTAATAGCTGACTCCTGGGCTGCAAGAGTTTCTGATTCTTCCTTCAAGCCCATTCTTTCTTCGTCAGTATCTCTTTCTTTCTTCTTCAATTGTGCCATCAGCACAGTTTTTTGTTTTTTCTGCACGATCAAGTTGGATTGCATATTTTTAAGATCTGACAGCATTCCTTCAAGATCAGCCAATTTCTTTTCAACAGATTTCTGTTTGTCTTCGAGATCTTTTTTATCCTGTTCATTTTGCTTAAGGATTTCCTGGTCAGCGTCCACGATCGTAGCAACCGCATTGACACGGTCCACAAAGTCGCTGAAGCTTGATGAGCCAAGAACAACTTCAAGATAGCTGACATCGCCGCCGCTTTCCTGGAAGGATACAGCACGTTCTTTTAATACTTCATTTCTTTGTTTGATTCTTTCTTTTAAAACAGCAATCTCTTTTTTCAGCTTTTCAATATCTGCCTTAGTAGAAGCAATTTGATTATTTTTCTCATCAATTTTTTTGACGGAATCATCAATGGCTGCCTCCAGGCGGGAAAGCTGCTGGTCCACAGTTTCCTGTTTATCTTGAAGCTGGTTGATTTTCTTCTCCGCATTATGTAAGCCAGATTGTACCCCTGCACGCTTATCTTGTATGTCCTGCTGCTTCTGCTTCATGTCCGAGATCGATTCTGCATGTACGTTCGGAAGTGCAAACACACTGCCAAGTCCAAGCATGATCGTCGTATTAAGCGCGATAAATTTCTTTTTCAATTCCCAAGTTCCCCTTTCTTTCCCCTTCAGATGTGATACCATCTGCTATTTTTATAAGCAAGGCTTCTCTCTAATGGAACTTAAAAGAGAGGCGCAAAGCCCTTCAGGCTTTGCAGACCATCTATACTTTCAGGAATTTCCTTACAGACATGACGCTTCCCCATATGCCGATCAATGCTCCCAGAACAATCAGGATGGCAGAGATTTGATATATGAAAGGATTCATCTGCAGCAAATCCACAAATTTTATCGTAAGCCTTGGCTTCATATAATCGTATAAGTAGTGATAGGAAACTCCAATCAGCACAATCGGCACCACAGCGCCTAAGATGCCAAGCCACAATCCTTCAAGGAAAAATGGCCATCTGATGAAGGTATTCGTTGCTCCTACCAGTCTCATAATCTCGATTTCTTTTCTTCTTGCAACTATTGTAATTTTTATTGTATTGGAAATCAGGAACATTGCTGTAAACAGCAGCCCGATGATTAAGACGATTCCGATGTTTCGTGCAATCTTGACTACTTTAAATAGCTTCTCAACATAGCCTTGTCCATATTTCACCATCTGGACATAGTTAAAGCTTTCAATTTCCTTCGCTACCTTGATAACATCCTTTGGTGACTTTGTCTTAACGACATACACATCACGGAGCGGATTGTTTTGCTTAAACAGCTTAAATGAATCCCCATTTTCGCCAAGGTCGCTTATTAAGTTGTTCAATTCCTTTTCCTTAGGGGAATAGGTAACGGTCGCTACCTGAGGAATGCTTTCAATTTTTTTACCAATCAGCTGCTTATCCTGTTCATTAGCGGCAGTATCAATGTGAGCCCTGATTTCAACATCCTTCTCTACGTTGCCGGCAATATGGTTCAAGTTCATCATGATGACAAAGAACACACCAACCAAAAGCAGTGTAACGGTAACGGCACTGATGGAAGCGAAGGTCATCCAGCCATTCCGGCCGAGGTTTTTTCCGCTTTCCCTGAAGTGGCGGCGCAAGGTTCTAAATTTCATATCCGTATTCACCCCGCTGTTCATCGCGCACAATTTTCCCATTTTCAATGGCAATTACACGATGCGTCATGTTGTTTACAATATCTTTATTATGAGTCGCCATGACGACTGTGGTTCCGCGCTTATTGATTTCTTCGAAAATATTCATGATTTCCCATGATGTTTCCGGATCCAGGTTACCAGTCGGCTCATCTGCAATCACGACTTTAGGCGAGTTGACAATCGAACGGGCAATCGCAACCCTCTGCTGCTCTCCACCTGATAACTCGGCAGGAAGCATTCTTACTTTGTGCTTCAAACCAACAAGATTGAGCACTTCCATTACACGGCGCTTGATTTCGTCAGGATGCTTTTCGATAACTTCCATGGCGAATGCCACATTTTCATATATGGTTAGGGTTTGCAGCAATTTGAAATCCTGGAAGACCATTCCGATATTTCTTCGGAAAATAGGCACCTTTGCATTACGGAGCTTTGGAAGGCTGAGGCCATTTACAATGATATTGCCTTTAGTAGGTTTTTCTTCACGATACATCATCTTTATAAAGGTAGATTTTCCAGCACCGCTGGGCCCTACAACATACACAAATTCAGCTTGCTTTATTTTTACATTGAGTCCGCTAATAGCAGTCACGCCATTAGGGTAAGTTTTCGAGACGTCTGTCATTTCAATCATTTAAAAACCACCTAATTAGCTATGTATTTCATAACCTATTGTATTTCCATTTTTAAGGATGCTGCATTTTTTCGACAAGCTATGGAATAAAAATGCGAAAAAATAACAGGTATTACCCTGTTATGAAGCACAGAAACATTATAACATCAAAATTTGTCAAAATAAGAATAAAAATGTTACAGTTTCATTTCATCGAGAATGAAATATTCTGAATTTAGTATACAGGGATAAAGCCATGCGCCTCCCCACAAAAAAGAGCCCAATAAAGAGCCCCTGCCTGCACTGCCTAGCTACATATTGCTCAAAAGCCTTTTCAGGATCCGGTCGTAATCATCTCTGTCGATTCCCGGGGCAAATTCCTCCGGTTTATCCTCAAAATCAGGAATAGGCGCCCCTTGAGGCATGCCATCAATCACACTCAAAGGCTCCCCTGTTTCCGGATTTTTTCCCTTCCAGATCATGCTGATATCCCGGTACTCCGGCTCACCCCACGTATACAGCACATTATATAACCCCTGATCCATGAATTTCTTCGCATGATCAAACTTATTGTTATCAAGATCAGGTACCGGAAGCATCTTCCCTACCTCGACGCCTGTCGCCACTTCAAGTGCCTTCGCATAAGCAATCACATGTGTCCCGCCCCTGACAAGGAGATAGCCGATCATTTCCCTTGCGGTTGGATTGTCTGTCATTTCATAAACCCGCATTTTA
>NZ_CP183880.1:0-10526 GCF_048572925.1 Peribacillus sp. B-H-3
CCGGATACGTTCTTTCCTCGCATGAGGAAAGATGGAAAGACGGTTTCGGCTGTCACTTACAGATGGGCCCGCGGCGCATTAGCTAGTTGGTGAGGTAATGGCTCACCAAGGCCACGATGCGTAGCCGACCTGAGAGGGTGATCGGCCACACTGGGACTGAGACACGGCCCAGACTCCTACGGGAGGCAGCAGTAGGGAATCTTCCGCAATGGACGAAAGTCTGACGGAGCAACGCCGCGTGAGCGAAGAAGGCCTTCGGGTCGTAAAGCTCTGTTGTTAGGGAAGAACATGTGCCAGAGTAACTGCTGGCACCTTGACGGTACCTAACCAGAAAGCCACGGCTAACTACGTGCCAGCAGCCGCGGTAATACGTAGGTGGCAAGCGTTGTCCGGAATTATTGGGCGTAAAGCGCGCGCAGGTGGTTCCTTAAGTCTGATGTGAAAGCCCACGGCTCAACCGTGGAGGGTCATTGGAAACTGGGGGACTTGAGTGCAGAAGAGGAAAGTGGAATTCCAAGTGTAGCGGTGAAATGCGTAGAGATTTGGAGGAACACCAGTGGCGAAGGCGACTTTCTGGTCTGTAACTGACACTGAGGCGCGAAAGCGTGGGGAGCAAACAGGATTAGATACCCTGGTAGTCCACGCCGTAAACGATGAGTGCTAAGTGTTAGAGGGTTTCCGCCCTTTAGTGCTGTAGCTAACGCATTAAGCACTCCGCCTGGGGAGTACGGCCGCAAGGCTGAAACTCAAAGGAATTGACGGGGGCCCGCACAAGCGGTGGAGCATGTGGTTTAATTCGAAGCAACGCGAAGAACCTTACCAGGTCTTGACATCCTCTGACAACCCTAGAGATAGGGCGTTCCCCTTCGGGGGACAGAGTGACAGGTGGTGCATGGTTGTCGTCAGCTCGTGTCGTGAGATGTTGGGTTAAGTCCCGCAACGAGCGCAACCCTTGATCTTAGTTGCCAGCATTCAGTTGGGCACTCTAAGGTGACTGCCGGTGACAAACCGGAGGAAGGTGGGGATGACGTCAAATCATCATGCCCCTTATGACCTGGGCTACACACGTGCTACAATGGATGGTACAAAGGGCAGCAAAGCCGCGAGGCCGAGCAAATCCCAGAAAGCCATTCTCAGTTCGGATTGCAGGCTGCAACTCGCCTGCATGAAGCCGGAATCGCTAGTAATCGCGGATCAGCATGCCGCGGTGAATACGTTCCCGGGCCTTGTACACACCGCCCGTCACACCACGAGAGTTTGTAACACCCGAAGTCGGTGGGGTAACCTTTATGGAGCCAGCCGCCTAAGGTGGGACAGATGATTGGGGTGAAGTCGTAACAAGGTAGCCGTATCGGAAGGTGCGGCTGGATCACCTCCTTTCTAAGGAAAATAACGTTCGCTTACGTTTTGTTCAGTTTTGAAAGAAGCAATTCTTTCAGAACTTTGTTCTTTGAAAACTAGATAATAGATAGAAGGCAAATTTTTGCGTCAATCTTTTCAAAACATACCATGTTTATGGTTAAGTTAGAAAGGGCGCACGGTGGATGCCTTGGCACTAGGAGCCGATGAAGGACGGGACTAACACCGATATGCTTCGGGGAGCTGTAAGTAAGCTTTGATCCGGAGATTTCCGAATGGGGAAACCCACTGTTCGTAATGGAACAGTATCTGTACCTGAATACATAGGGTACTGAAGGCAGACCCGGGGAACTGAAACATCTAAGTACCCGGAGGAAGAGAAAGCAAATGCGATTTCCTGAGTAGCGGCGAGCGAAACGGAATTAGCCCAAACCAAGAGGCTTGCCTCTTGGGGTTGTAGGACACTCAACATGGAGTTACAAAGGAACGGGGTAAATGAAGAGGCTTGGAAAAGCCCGTCAGAGAAGGTAATAACCCTGTAGTTGAAACTTCGTTCCCTCCTGAGTGGATCCTGAGTACGGCGGGACACGAGAAATCCCGTCGGAAGCAGGGAGGACCATCTCCCAAGGCTAAATACTCCCTAGTGACCGATAGTGAACCAGTACCGTGAGGGAAAGGTGAAAAGCACCCCGGAAGGGGAGTGAAATAGATCCTGAAACCGTGTGCCTACAAGTAGTCAGAGCCCGTTAATGGGTAATGGCGTGCCTTTTGTAGAATGAACCGGCGAGTTACGATTTCATGCAAGGTTAAGTTGAGAAGACGGAGCCGCAGCGAAAGCGAGTCTGAATAGGGCGAATGAGTATGAGGTCGTAGACCCGAAACCAGGTGATCTACCCATGTCCAGGGTGAAGTTCAGGTAACACTGAATGGAGGCCCGAACCCACGCACGTTGAAAAGTGCGGGGATGAGGTGTGGGTAGCGGAGAAATTCCAATCGAACCTGGAGATAGCTGGTTCTCTCCGAAATAGCTTTAGGGCTAGCCTCATAATGAGAGTCTTGGAGGTAGAGCACTGATTGGACTAGGGGCCCTCATCGGGTTACCGAATTCAGTCAAACTCCGAATGCCAAAGACTTATTTATGGGAGTCAGACTGCGAGTGATAAGATCCGTAGTCAAAAGGGAAACAGCCCAGACCACCAGCTAAGGTCCCAAAGTATACGTTAAGTGGAAAAGGATGTGGAGTTGCTTAGACAACCAGGATGTTGGCTTAGAAGCAGCCACCATTTAAAGAGTGCGTAATAGCTCACTGGTCGAGTGACTCCGCGCCGAAAATGTACCGGGGCTAAACGTATCACCGAAGCTGTGGATTGACACCTCTGGTGTCAGTGGTAGGAGAGCGTTCTAAGGGCGTTGAAGCTAGACCGTAAGGACTGGTGGAGCGCTTAGAAGTGAGAATGCCGGTATGAGTAGCGAAAGAAGGGTGAGAATCCCTTCCACCGAATGCCTAAGGTTTCCTGAGGAAGGCTCGTCCGCTCAGGGTTAGTCAGGACCTAAGCCGAGGCCGAAAGGCGTAGGCGATGGACAACAGGTTGATATTCCTGTACCACCTATTCATCGTTTGAACGATGGGGGGACGCAGGAGGATAGGGTAAGCGCGCTGTTGGATATGCGCGTCCAAGCAGTTAGGCCGGAAACGAGGCAAATCCCGTTTCCATTAAGGCGGAGCTGTGATGGCGAGGGAAATATAGTACCGAAGTTCCTGATTCCACACTGCCAAGAAAAGCCTCTAGTGAGATGAAAGGTGCCTGTACCGCAAACCGACACAGGTAGGCGAGGAGAGAATCCTAAGGTGTTCGAGAGAACTCTCGTTAAGGAACTCGGCAAAATGACCCCGTAACTTCGGGAGAAGGGGTGCTTTTTAGGGTGAATAGCCCGGAAAAGCCGCAGTGAATAGGCCCAGGCGACTGTTTAGCAAAAACACAGGTCTCTGCGAAGCCGCAAGGCGAAGTATAGGGGCTGACACCTGCCCGGTGCTGGAAGGTTAAGGGGAGAGGTTAGCGCAAGCGAAGCTTTGAACCGAAGCCCCAGTAAACGGCGGCCGTAACTATAACGGTCCTAAGGTAGCGAAATTCCTTGTCGGGTAAGTTCCGACCCGCACGAAAGGTGTAACGATCTGGGCACTGTCTCAACGAGAGACTCGGTGAAATTATAGTACCTGTGAAGATGCAGGTTACCCGCGACAGGACGGAAAGACCCCGTGGAGCTTTACTGCAGCCTGATATTGAATTTTGGTACAGCTTGTACAGGATAGGTAGGAGCCTGAGAAGCCGGAGCGCTAGCTTCGGTGGAGGCGTCGGTGGGATACTACCCTGGCTGTATTGAAATTCTAACCCGCGCCCCTAATCGGGGTGGGAGACAGTGTCAGGTGGGCAGTTTGACTGGGGCGGTCGCCTCCTAAAGAGTAACGGAGGCGCCCAAAGGTTCCCTCAGAATGGTTGGAAATCATTCGCAGAGTGTAAAGGCACAAGGGAGCTTGACTGCGAGACCTACAAGTCGAGCAGGGACGAAAGTCGGGCTTAGTGATCCGGTGGTTCCGCATGGAAGGGCCATCGCTCAACGGATAAAAGCTACCCCGGGGATAACAGGCTTATCTCCCCCAAGAGTCCACATCGACGGGGAGGTTTGGCACCTCGATGTCGGCTCATCGCATCCTGGGGCTGTAGTCGGTCCCAAGGGTTGGGCTGTTCGCCCATTAAAGCGGTACGCGAGCTGGGTTCAGAACGTCGTGAGACAGTTCGGTCCCTATCCGTCGTGGGCGCAGGAAATTTGAGAGGAGCTGTCCTTAGTACGAGAGGACCGGGATGGACGCACCGCTGGTGTACCAGTTGTCTTGCCAAAGGCATAGCTGGGTAGCTACGTGCGGACGGGATAAGTGCTGAAAGCATCTAAGCATGAAGCCCCCCTCAAGATGAGATTTCCCATAGCGCAAGCTAGTAAGATCCCTGAAAGATGATCAGGTTGATAGGTCTGAGGTGGAAGCGTGGTGACACGTGCAGCTGACAGATACTAATCGATCGAGGACTTAACCAAAATGACGTGCAGATATTTAACTTCTTCTATTATCTAGTTTTGAAGGAACAACGTTCCTCATAGTTTGGTGGCGATAGCGAAGAGGTCACACCCGTTCCCATTCCGAACACGGCAGTTAAGCTCTTCAGCGCCGATGGTAGTTGGGGGTTCTCCCCCTGTGAGAGTAGGACGCCGCCAAGCAATTTCTAGTTTTAGGATTCATAACCCGAAGAATGCAGGTTCAAAATCCTATCTCTTTTCTAAAAAACCTTAGGATTTTTCCTAAGGTTTTTTTGTATATTTTTTCATCTGAAGCGTTTGGATGAACTCTAGGCGGGAGGATTTTTGATGAATAAAGAAGAAATCCGAAATACTGACCAAATCCTTCATTCTTTTGCTGAATGGTTAATGGATCAAAATAAATCAGACAGTACGGCTAAAACATATGTAGGTGTTCTCTCTCAATTTTTTCAATGGATGAAAGAAGAAATAGAAGAGATTGAATCGACCCATGTGCAGGCCTATCTTGATTATATGGACGATTCCAATAAAAGTGCCGGAACAATCGAAAAGCATTATACAGCCATCACTGTATTTTCACGGTTTCTTAACAAACCAGAGATTGTGGCCAACATTGACCGCAAAGCAAAGGAAAAGAAGGATGAACCACCAGAGTCACTGGAGCCAGCTGAACAGTCAGCACTAATAAAAGAAGTGGAAGACGAAGGAAACGTGCGGAACGTCGCTATTGTTTATGTTCTGCTTCATACCGGAATTCGGGTATCAGAACTTTGTGAATTAAATCACACCGATATAAAAAAAGACGGTGAAAGAGAATCTATTCTTATCCGGGATTCAAAAGGCGAGATTGAACGGGTTATCCCCCTTTCAAGAGCTGCCAGTGAGCATATTAAGCGTTATAAAGACTCTCTGAAGTCCGAGAATGAAGCAGTCTTCTTATCCAGTGTTAATCAGCGTATGACACCGAGGGCGGTTCAATATATGCTGAGCAAGTACGATGTGAGCCCGCACAAGTTGAGACATACTTTTTGCCAGAATCTTATCGATAAAGGAATTGAGATTCAAACCGTTTCAAAGCTGGTCGGCCATAAGGATTTAAATATGACTAAACGCTATATCAAAGAATCCGGACAGGGACTTGATGCAGCTATTCAAAATACATTTGATTGATAAAAAAGAAATACCCGAATGACCGGGTATTTCTTTTTTATCGTCTTCATTTAAGATACTGTTCCAATGCTTCCTCAATCAATAGATAAATGTTCTTTTCCTGAAGCAGCGACTGCATTTTCAGTTCTTTATGAAGGTCCGTTCTTAGATCGAAGGATACCCGTTTTCGGTCTCTCTTCTTTTCTTCTTTTCTTCCACTGTCTAAACGTTCCTTGGTTTCTTCCGGTAATACTTCTTCGTTCAAGGCAAAGCTGGGGCTAATGTGCTTTTGACTGCGCATTTTACTCTTGATGTCATTTACCTTCGACACGGCTGATCAACTCCTTATAGAATCCTTCGTATTGTCCCAATGCCTGCCGCAGTTCAGCGTTCTGGTTAAATCCATACAGAGATAATCTGCCAACATGCGCCTTCCTGGTAATCACCGTATCAAATACCAGGTCCGGGTAATCTTCCGCAATTAGTTCATTAAAGGCCTTGGCATCGCTTCGCCTTACATCATTCATCGTGCGTAGCACGCCGATCGCCTGAGTATTTCTCTTTCCGAATTCATTGGCTCCATGGATAGAATCCATAAAATTCGGGATAGCTGAATAGCACCAATTTGAACATTCGAATAAAACAACCACGTATTCACTGGCACACAGTGCATTTGTTGTCTGCTCGCTTAAGGAGGGAGGAGTATCAATAACGATAAAATCGTATCTGTCCCTGACGGACTCCAAAGCATGATCTAAGACAGAACTTGGATTTCCGCTAAAAGGGATCGTATCGCCTTTATATGTTTTTCCCGTATACAGCCAGCGCGGAAAAGTTGCCAAAAAGTTATTGGCAGGCAGAAGATCAAGGTGATCGGTGATATTCAGTATGTAGCCCTCAACATTATCTTCCTGCATCGCTTCCAGCACGGATTTGCCCATACACTCATTTGAAGGCTGCTCAGACAGAAGCTCTGTAAGGTTGCCCTGAGAGTCCATATCCACTGCAAGGACTCTATATCCATTTCTGCTCAACAAGTGCGTGAGAATGCCGGTTGTGGTGGATTTGCCGCAGCCTCCTTTTTGAATTCCCATTGTAATAGTAATCGCCATCCCTTTATCACCCTTTCTTCTTTTATTTTTTTCTTCTAACGTTGTTTTCTTCTTTTCTTCTTTTCTTCCTTTCTTCTAACGTTGTTTTCTTCTTATTTTATACGATGCCTTTGTCATCCAATTAAAAAAGGGCACTCATTAATGAGTGCCTTTTTTTAATTTCTTAAGTTGCTTTTCGAACTTACGCTTGCGCTTTTCTAGCTCCTCTATTGAATCACTTTCAGCCTCCGGCTCCTGAATTTGCAGAACTTCAAATAATTCTTCTTTAATTTCTTCAAATGTAACGGCTGCTGATTCATGATCCAATTTCAGTACTTCCTCCATTTTTTCAATGGACTTTTCCCGTATATACCAAGCAGGCAGTACTTCCTTTGATTTTCTGAAGTCGGATACTAAGCGTATAAGGATGTCTTCTGATTCATCATCCTTGTTTGCTGCCTTTAAGACCTTGGTTATGTATCCGACGGGGTTTTCGATGTCCTTACGGTCCTGTATTTTCTCCAGGAGGCTCATTACATTGTCCTGTCCATGCTTTTCCCATGAAAGAATGACTTCGTCCGTTAACCTTACCCCCAGATTTAAGCCGAGTTTTTTCACTTTCTCTATAAACGTATCGGCAAATTCCTGCAAATGATTTTGAAGCAGGTCCAATTGATCAGCTTTCCCATTGCTTCCTGAAGTGATGAAAAATTTGATTTTATCCACTCTTCGTCCAGTCCTGATTTCTTCTATTTCAAAGGATATATCCGTTTTAGCCTTCAATTCCTTCTGGGCCGGTACAAGAACACGCTGCTTAAAGTTTCCGTAGGCAGGATAGATATCCTTAGCCCCGAGCATTTTGCGCAGGTCCTCCAGGTAAAAGGATCTTTCCTTCAGTCTTTCATATTGCTTCAGCAATTCATAGATCCTTATGGCATAGGAACTTTTCAGCTTCACCACATTCTCAAGTTTATAGCTTGTGAATTCCCTTTTCAGCTGAAGCAGGTACGGCCGCAGGAAGGGGTCAAACCTTATGTCTACAGTTCCTTCCGTTTCGTTATACGCTACATAGCTGAGCCACGAAACCTGTATGACCTTTTTTTTAATCCGCACTTCAAATACCTTCTTCATCAAATCCTTCGTAATCTGCTTCAGTTCTGTATATTTGGGTGTTCCTTTTAAGCTTAGGAGATCTGAAAATTCCTGAATAGGCAGGGTGTAGGTTTTGAAATCTGAATCTGCAGGTGTAATATGGCTCGCCAGACAAAGAATAATTTTTTGCTCCACAACACCTAATTTATAATTTGCTTCAATGAGCATATTCGACTTAGTCACCAAATGGTTATTCTGCGTTTCGTTTTTCTCTAAAATTTTCATCACAATTCCCTCCCTTTCGAGCTTCTTTATTATGACAAAAGTTCATCAATAACAAAAGGATTTTTTTGTTATAATTCGCACCAAAAATGTTATAGTTGGCACCAAAAATGTTATAGTTGGCACCAAAAATGTTATAGTTCAGGCACCAAAAATGTTATAGTTGGCACCAAAAATGTTATAGTTCGCACCAAAAATGTTATAGTTGGCACCAAAAATGTTATAGTTAGAGGTCCTGAGACCAGTCATACCAAGGGTTTGAGGCCTCCGAAAACAATTAAAACAATGTAAAACAATTAAAACAATATTAGTAAAACAAACACAACAGGGGATTTTGTGTTTGTAAAATTCTGAAAATTTTTGTTGTGGCAAGTCAAAATACAAATTTATGTGTCAAAGATTAAAGATTATTATTTTTAAAAAAAGGTTCTCATTATCTGGATTTAACCTAAGGGATTTCACAAAAAGAAAAATGATTGCTTTTAAACACTAGTGCGTTTCTCAATCAAATATTGTGACGCAGCTAATTCTAAGATCAGACGGGGAGACCTTAATTTTATCCGCTATTTCACCGGAACCTAAAAAAAATTATGAGCAAAGTGTATTTTGAGCTGCCTTTACACCTCTGATAGAGCGAAAAAAAGAGAGAAATCCAAAAGAATTCAATGTCTGGTTTTATTTCTGTCTTATTTCTAGCAAGATCTTATACATATTCAGGATACCGGCCGGCTCCTTCTTTTTCGTAAACGCCAGAAGACCTCACCCTGCCAACGTACCTTTTGGAATGCTGAGGTCTTCTGGCACTCTAAAGATGTCGCCGGCCAGAGGGAGATGGTTTGCTATGAACAGTCAGGCAAGAAGTGAGTTAAGAGAAAATAAATGCTTTAGAAAAAGAAAGAGAGAAAAATGAAAGTAGATAAAGCTGAAGATCTAGGATTCGAAGGGTTCCGAAAAAGAAAAATGAAAAACAGGCATAAAAGTATATGATTCACCAAGATGATTTTTAAAAATACGCTGTTTAAGCTGTGTATTTGCCTTTCTAAGCTTTTTGATTTTTTTTTGAATAGAAAAGTATGGGCAGGGAATTCAAGCCTCTAAAAACAGCCTTTATGAACGTCTGGCAACAAGGATTTTTTTCGGAAATAAAAAAAAGAACAGTCAAAGACTGCTCCTTCGTTCGGAACCACATTATTTAAACACACTGAAGGTTTTCAAGACATTGTTGGTTTCTTCTTCTGTGATGCCGATATACCTCAGGGTAATCGACGGGTCCGAGTGGTGCAGGATTCCCTGCAGCATTGCAATGTCCTTTGTCGCTTTGTAAAACCAGTATCCGAACGTTTTCCGCAGGGTATGGTTGCCGACATGGTCGACGCCAGCAAAGTCGGCGGCCTTATTTAACTGCCGGTATGCCTGGGTCGGCGTGATGGAGCCGTCCCCCTTCCGGGATGGAAAAAGCCAATCACTGTCCACATTGGCGGCATAGCCGTACACTTCCTGGAAGCAGTTTTCAAGATACATCTCCCTGATTTTTTGTGTTTTTCCCTCTTTGATGCGCAGTATCTTTGTGTACTTTCCTTTCAAATTCAGAATCTGTTTGGTTTTGAGTCGTAAAAGATCTCCAACTCTCAGCCCAGTTTCACAGCCTAAGACAAACAGAATATAATCACGTTCCGAACAATGGCGTTTAAGCGCCCACTTCATATCTTCCAGCTGCTGCTGGTTTCGAATGGGCTGCACGTTCTTAATAGGGTTCATAATTGTGTCCCCTTCTTTTTCAAGATGTTCCGAAAAGGTTGCGAATCCTTATAAAACGGATACTTGAATGTATGATTTTGTGTATTTATCTTCATTATAAGGATTAAAAACGAAGGAAGTCAATGAAATCAAGGAAATGAATGTACGGTCGTCTACAGAATCATACATACAGTAACTGGCTGAAAAAATCATTGACATCATGTGTAAACTCTTTTATCATAAGGGAGTTGCTTATTTAGCAAGCGAGATTTTTTGATCTTAGAAATTATTGATAGAGCAGTAAAAACAAGAGGAATATGTTCTTGAAAAAAACTATTGACGTCTTATTGAAATAGTAGTAAGATTAAGTAGTCGCTAAGAAATGCGATTTTAAAAATAACTGATCTTCTTCGCAGAAGTTGACAACTATTCAACTCCGTGGTATGATGATTAAGTTGTTAAAGTGATTGCTCTTTGAAAACTGAACAAAACTAAGCGCCAACGTTTTAAAATAGTGAGCACACACTCTAAAAGCAAATGAGCAAGTCAAACATTTCTTCGGAGAGTTTGATCCTGGCTCAGGACGAACGCTGGCGGCGTGCCTAATACATGCAAGTCGAGCGAATGGATGGGAGCTTGCTCCCTGAAGTTAGCGGCGGACGGGTGAGTAACACGTGGGCAACCTGCCTGTAAGACTGGGATAACTTCGGGAAACCGGAGCTAATA